>NZ_JADOBG010000001.1 GCF_016786215.1 Legionella bononiensis
TTACCAGGCCTTAGGCTTAGTGGTTTAAATGTAAATCACCAATCCAAAGGATAACAGTTTTCCTGGCGACAATAGCGGTTTGGAACCACCTGATCCCATCTCGAACTCAGAAGTGAAACGAACATGCGCCGATGATAGTGTGAGGTCTCCTCATGCGAAAGTAGGTCATCGCCAGGGTTTTATTCCAGGAAAGCGGCTTTTTAGCCGCTTTTTTTTTGTCTTTAAAATTACATCTGTGATAGTTAGTACACATTTTGATTTTCGCAGTATCCAGCGACTTTATTCATAAAATGATCTAAATCATATTATCTTCATCTGCTCTGAGCTCAGATAAAGTATTATCTCGAAATATTAGGTCAATTGGCGCTTATCCAATAAGTCCATATTGGTTAAAGTGATTATTCTATCTGGAGTAGCTTTATTGACAAGCAGGGTCTTTGCACGCTTACCTGAGATTTTTGAATAGTACTACTCTGAAACTTGTTTAACGCACCTGTTGCCACATGCTGTTGAAATGCACTTATGCTCTACACCACAATCGTCATCTTTAGTACATTGTTCCCAACACGATGTACAATTTTCAGGGCAATTATTAGCTAATGTATGTGGTGAGGCATAAGTGTTAAAACTCATAGTTCCAATTAGCATTAACAGAGTCGATAGATGAGACAATTTCATACAAATCTCCTGAGTCAATGACTACTGGGACAGGCAGCTATCTCTAGTGTTACTACAGCCTTGAATACAAGGTTGGTATTGATCTTTGCAATATGATTCTTCATTATTATTCTGAGTGCATTGATTATACTGAGTATTGCAAGATGACATGCAATAATCATAATGACTGTTACACGTTTGCTCATCTGCAAACGATGTTGCACTAACAAATGATATAGTCACGCCAAGTACTGATGCATATATTATGTTCATTTTAATATGTTCCTTTCTTCGAGTGAATCTATTAACCATTTTAGATTTCTATAAGTTTAGCAACAAATTTAAACAATATTGTAAAAACTGATAACAATATTTGTTGGTCATAGTGAATATATTCGAGTTGATAGGCATGGTTGTAAGAGAAGGAACTCTGGGGGAAGGCTGAGTGGTTCAACTCAGCCTTCCTGGATCAATTATTTATATACTTGTCTTTAAGACGAATATAATTTTTTGCTGAGTACTCGATTTGTTCTATTTCATTAACAGATAATTTTCTAACTGCTTGAACCGGCGTACCCATATATAAATACCCACTTTCCAAAATTTTTCCTGGTGGTACTAAACTTCCCGCAGCAATGACTACATGTTGTTTAATATGAGCTGCGTCTAAAACTATTGCGCCCATTCCAATGAGGCAAAGGTCATCTATAGTGCATCCATGTAACATTGCATGATGGCCGACGGTAATATTGTTACCTAAGATCAGCGGTTTGCCACCCACGGTATAAGGTCCATCATGAGTGACATGCAGTACTGCGCTATCCTGGATACTGCAGGAATGACCAATTGTAATATAATTAACGTCGCCGCGGATTACGGCCATAGGCCATACAGAGACATCATCCCCCAAAGTAACATCTCCGATTACTGCAGATTGGGGATCAATATATACCCGTTCTCCCAATGATGGCCGTTTATTGTCAAAACTTCGAATTGTCTTTGTCATTATTTATACCATAGTTACGAATTCTTCTGCGCTTGTAGGATGGATGGCAACTGTATTATCAAAATCTTTCTTACACGCGCCCATCTTTATCGCTACTCCAAAACCTTGCAACATTTCATCTGCATTATACCCGATTACGTGAAGACCAATTATTTTTTCTTTTGTTCCTAAAGTTACTAATTTCATCGCAGTCGGAGTTTTTGTTTCACTTAATGCATCATACATAGGATTAAATTGTGTTTTATAAATTTTGATTTGTTCTGCGCCATATCGTTCTATAGCTTCTTGTTCACTGAAACCTACAGAGCCGATCGGAGGATGACTGAATACAACAGAGCATATATTATCATAATTGAGCCTGGCCTTGGGTTGTTGACCAAAAAGTCGGTCTGCAAGACGTCTGCCAGCAGCAATCGCTACCGGAGTAAGTGCTGGTCCGTTAGTTACATCCCCAATTGCATATATTCCTTTAACAGATGAATTTTGAAAACGATCAACACGGATGAGGCCTTGTTTATCTGTTTTAACTTTTAATTTATCTAGATTTAAATGGCTTGTTCTGGGAGTTCTACCAACGGCGTAAATAATGACGTCAAGATCATTAATTATTGAGCCACTTTCACACTGTATACTTTTTCTTCCATCGCTGTGTAAATTAATGCAGTGAGCTTTATGATTAGGATGTACCACTATACCTTGTTGCAGCATAATTTCATGCAGCATAGTGCCAAGCATGCTATCAAACCTGCTTAATGGCCTGTCACCCCTCATTAGTAGGTGTGTTTCACTTCCCAACGCATTCAGTACACCAGCCAGCTCAACTCCAATATATCCACTGCCAATGATGGCTACTTTTTGGGGTTGTTTTGTTAATGAAAAAAATCCATCTGAATCGATAACATGCTGAATGCCATTAATATTGGGTAGGGATGGCTCTCCGCCTGTAGCAATAATTATATGTTCCGCTTTGTATATGGTGTTATCAACGCGCACAGCGTTTTGTTCATGAAGAACCCCTCTTCCGCTGATGTGAGTGATATGGAATTGCTTAAAGCGATTCGCGTAATTTACCCGTAAACGTTCAATATATTCATTGCGTTTTGTGATCAGTTTATCCCAGTCAAGCTTTATTCTCACAGGACTAAATCCATAATCATGAGATTTATGCAGAGTTTCAGAGATTAGTGAGGCGTTAAACATGATTTTTTTAGGAACACAGCCTAAATTAACACAGGTCCCACCTAAGTGTGATTGTTCTATAACAGCTACTTTGGCTCCGTATTTCGCTGCGCGGACAGCGCTGGCTATACCGCCACTTCCGCCACCAAGGACTATCAGATCAAACTGTTTTTTTGTCATAGGATACTTATAGAAAATAAATTAATAGTAGCAGCTACTTCATTTCCTACCAAATTTTTTTGTTTATTTACCGTAACTTGCACAAATAGGAAAAACAGCTCACTATTAATGTATATATTATTAAAGCATCGAATGTTTATGCGTTCAAAATCATTATTCATTATTATCATGATTATGATCCTTAATGGTTGCAACGGTAACAAGCATGAGCAATTTGAAGGATATGTAGAAGGAGAGAACATATTTCTTGCCTCTCCGTTCTATGGTGTATTAAACCACCTGGCAGTACAACGTGGACAACAAGTAAAGAAGGGTGAGTTATTATATAGTCTGGATCCTAATCCTCAATTAATGAACATTATTCAAATTCAGGGCGAATTAGCTCAGGCAAAAAGCCAACTCAATGATTTAAAGAAGCCTCGACGTCGTGAGGAAATTGATGCAATAGAAGCGCAAATTCAACAGACAAATGCCCAAATAACATTAGCCGATATAAGAGTCTCTCGTTATCAAAAGTTAGTGGACAAACAGGCTTCCGATAAGGACAGTCTGGATGCTGCTTTAGCTTATTTGCAACAACAAAAAGAATTAAAAATGCAATATGAAGCCAATTTGGCATTGGCAAAATTAGGAAGTCGGGAAGATTTAATCACAGCACAACAAGGTGTGGTTGATTCACTAATTGCTAAGTTAAATATTTCGCAATGGGAGTTAGCTCAGAAAACCATTTATGCGCCAGCAGATGGCGTTATTTTTGATACTTATTATCGAACAGGTGAATATGTTGCCGCACAACAATCTGTATTGTCTTTGTTAACTCCTGAAAACATTCGAATTGAATTTTTTGTGCCTCTGGAATTTTTAGCTCAATTAAAAGTCGGCCAAAATATCAGTTTTGATTGCGAAGGATGTCAAAAAAATAATCCCGCGGTGATTAGTTATATTTCCCCGGATGCAGAATATTTGCCACCTTTGGTTTATAGCCGAGATAATAGTTCAAAACTAGTATTCAGGATTAAAGCTCGAATTAATAACCCCTCTTTATTCAAGCCTGGTCAACCCGTCATGGTGAACTTGTAATGAGCGCCTCAGATTCAAACATAATCATTGATGTGAAAGGACTTCGTAAGAGTTTTGGTCAGAGAGTAGTAGTAAATAATATTGACTTGATGGTAGAAAAAGGAGAAGTGTTTGGTTTTCTCGGTCCAAATGGAAGTGGCAAAACTACAACAATACGGATGATATGCGGCTTATTAAAAGCCGATGCGGGGCAAGGTACCTGTTTAGGCTTTGATATATTAACTCAATCTGATCAAATTAAGGAACGGGTTGGCTATATGACTCAAAAATTCAGTTTATATACTGAATTATCTATTGAAGAAAATCTGATTTTTATTGCACGGGTTTATGGAATAGCTAATCGAAACAAACGAGTTGCTGAATCTTTGGATAAATTGGGTTTAACGGACAGAAGAAAGCAACTGACCGGAGAGTTATCTGGTGGTTGGAAACAACGTGTAGCACTTGCAACCTGTTTAATTCACGATCCCGATCTGCTGCTGCTCGATGAACCAACTGCAGGGGTTGATCCTATTGCAAGGCGGGAATTTTGGGATCAAATTCATTTTCTGAGTCAGGAAGGCATCACTACTTTTGTTTCTACTCATTATATGGACGAAGCAGAACGCTGCACACGAATAGCTTATTTGGCTTATGGTAAACTTTTAACTACCGGAACAGTATCTGAAGTAATTGATGAAACCCATTTAAAAACATGGGAAATCAAAGGGAATGTGACTACTTCTTTATTACAACATGCGAAAAAAATTCCTGGAGTGGTTCAATCTGCCTTATTTGGAAACCTGATTCATGTATGTGGTTACAATACTGAATTAATTGAGGAAGGATTGAAGCAATTAAGTACACACTATTCTATTCAATGGTGTTCAATACAACCTACTCTTGAAGACGCATTTATCAGTTTAGTAAATAAATCACCGGAGCCTTTTGTTGACTAGAGGAAGCCTGAACCGCTTATTAGCGGTAATGATTAAAGAGTTCGTGCAGATGTCACGCGATAGAGTGACTTTAGGCATGATCATCGGTATTCCACTGATGCAGTTAATTTTATTCGGCTTTGCCATTAATACGAATCCACGTAATTTGCCAACGGCAGTGGTTAATCCGGATAATACGCCATTAAGCAGACGTATTCTAACCAGTATGGAAAACTCAACTTACTTTAATTTTATCAGCTCAAAGACTGATGACAAAGAAGCAAGTTGGATGCTGAAAACGGGTAAAGTTCAATTTGTAGTGAGTTTTCCTCCCAATTTTACCCGAGATGTAATTCGTGGCTTACATCCTCCTTTGTTACTTGAAGCTGATGCAACTGATCCTGCAGCAACAAGCCGTGCGGTTTCAGTGTTCACAGAGCTTGCCAGTCTTTCATTAAATGAAGATCTTAATGGACCTCTATCATCATTAAAACCTAAATCAACGCCTTATCAACCCGAGATACATGCTATATATAATCCATTGGCCATTACTGCATTTAACATTGTTCCGGGGCTTTTGGGTGTGGTTTTAACCATGACTATGGTCATAGTGACTGCCTTGGTGATTACCAGAGAAAATGAACGTGGAACTATGGAAACTTTACTTTCAACGCCATTGAAACCTATGGAAGTAATGGCTGGAAAATTAATCCCCTTTGTGTTGGTTGGCTTTATCCAGGTGTCATTAATTTTGTTAATGGCTAAACTGCTGTTTTCCATCCCAATACAAGGCAGTATCTTACTATTATTAATACTGAGTCTTCCATTTATTGCAGCTAATCTGTCTGTCGGACTAACTTTTTCTACGCTGGCGTCTAATCAGCTTCAGGCAGTGCAAGGTGCCATGTTTTTTTTCCTTCCTTCAATTTTATTGTCAGGATTTATGTTTCCGTTTAGAGGGATGCCTGAATGGGCGCAATGGGTAGGAAGTATTTTGCCACTGTCTCATTATTTGATTATTGTTCGCGGAATTTTATTAAAAGGCAATGGATTCGCTGAAGTTTGGTATGAGATCGTCCCTATACTACTGTTTACTTTCGTAGTGCTTTTTATAGGATTTAAACGTTATAGGAAAACATTGGATTAAATTATTTGGCAGAGCAATCAGCTCACTCTTAATGGATTAATGAGAAAACAACGGGACCCCGTAGTACTGTTCTGTACTACGGGGTCTTTTCAAGCAGAACTATGAATCTTATATTCTTTCCAGCAGCTCTTTTCTGGTCTTCTCATCAACAAAAGCCGCTTCAATTGCCATTTTGGTTATATCATTCATGACTTTATCGCTGTATTGATAAGACTCCTGAACACGCTGATATTCCTGTGCCAGTGTAGTACTCATGAACGGAGGATCATCTGAGCTGATGCTTACTTTGATGCCAGCATCATAAAGTTTGGGGAACGGATGACTGTTCATATCTTTAAATAAACCTAAAAAGATATTACTGGTAGGGCAAACTTCTAACGCGATTCCTTTGTCTTTTACCATAGCCATAGTTTCGGGAGAGTGTATGACATTAACTCCATGTCCAATTCTCTTAATAGGAAGATGTTCCATGGCTTCAACCATACCCCTAGCACTATCAAACTCACCAGCATGAACGGTACATTCCAACCCCGCATCTGCGGCGATCTGGTAGGCTCGAGTAAACAGTTTCGGAGGGAATTTTGCTTCGTCTCCTCCCAAACCAAATCCTGTCACACACGGAAATTTATCAATGCCAGCCTGCCGCGCAACTCGTTCACAAGCCTCAACTCCAAAATGACGCACAGCGGTGTTTATTATTCTTCCTACGATATTAAATTGATCTTTGGCATCGTCAATAGCCTGTTGGATTGCAGCGAGATGCTCACGAGATGGAATCCCGCTGGAACGTTCCGCATGATCTGGTGAGTACATCATTTCTATATATATGGCATTTTCCAGGGCATTAGCTCTTAGATAATCAAATGTAATGTCATAATAATCCTGGGGGACTTTAATTACAGCGGCCAAGGTGTCATATACTTTGAGAAAATCAAGAAAATCTTTTGATAAATAACTTTCCCCATCTGGCGCAATAAGACCTGAGGGCAAGGTTAATTTATTGCGTTTAGCAAGTTTTACAGCTAAATCTGGTGAAATGGATCCTTCTAAATGTACGTGCAATTCCGCTTTTTTTAATTTCATTACTTAGCCTTTTTACTTTTGAAGAAGCTTAATGGTAACTTAGTTAAAAAAACGATAAAATACCTATTAAGAATAAAGTTTTTTGGAATTGGTATGACTGAACATGATATAGATAAAGCCTATGTAAGCCCTTATGATAAGTTTTTCTTTGAATTTGACGCGACTCATAAAAAGTCAGAATCGCAAATAAAAGAAATTAAAAAACATGAGCGCATAGCGTGCATGAGAGATAATAAAGACTATAAGGATGATAAGGGCGAGATTTGGGAAGAGTTTTAATAACCTTCTCGAGTAAGTTCTAAAAGATATTATCACTCGCACAGCATTGCAATTAAGCCGTCTCGAAGATGACGTTCCAAGTCTTCGAGACGGAGCTAATGCTACGGTGGTGGTTAATACTATTAACCTAACAGACTATCCCAAGAACGTATGCAATAGCTTGTAAGAAATGATGGTTAAAATGGATGCGGCTGGTAAAGTCAAAACCCAGGACATAAAAATATTCCGTATCACGATAAGATTCAACGCGCCGATACCTCTAGCCAGACCTACTCCCAGAACCGCACCTACCAGTGTTTGAGTTGCTGATACTGGAATCCCCGTACTGGTAGCAACAACTACTGTGGTGGCTGCAGAAAGAGTTGCTGCAAAGGCTCGACTGGGTGTTAATGCCGTAATAGCACTACCCACTGTTTCAATGACCTTTCTGCCATACATTAATAAACCAGCAATAACTCCAGTGCAACCTAACAGGATGATCCAGGATGGATAATTATTGGCATCAAACACTTGATTGGCATTCATGACCAGACTATACACTATAGTTAGTGGGCCTACTGCCAGAGCAACATCATTGGAGCCATGTGCAAAAGCCATTGCGCATGCAGTCATAGCCATTAATACCGCAAAATATTTCTCTACCTGAATAAAACGTTCCCTGCGTCTGATTTTCGGATTTTCAGGAATACGTTTTATAATGATTATTCCTATGATGGTGATGATAATGCTGGTAGCAAGAGTAACCGCCAAATCCTGCTTGAAATTCAAATGAATATCAAAATGATTCAATCCTTTAAAAACAGTAATAAAGGACAGAATTGAACCGATGAGGAATAGGTAGATGGGTATATACAGTTTGGCTTTAGTTAAAGGATTTCGTTTAACAAAGATAGTCTGTTGAATACTGATAAATAAGGCATAGGCTGTGATTCCTGAAATCATAGGAGAAGTAACCCAGCCTATGGCTATTCGAGCAACCTGATTCCAATGTATGGCATCCGGACCAAGAACCATTGCGCCAAATCCAACCATGGAGCCAACTAAAGCATTGGTAATGGAGACGGGAACACCCAAATAACTGGCCAGATTCATCCATATAGTACAGGCCATTAATACACCTAACATACCTTCAATTAGAATTAATGGCTCATTGGATAATTGACTGGTGTTAATGATCCCGTCCCTCATGGTTTCAGTAACGCCATTTCCACCTAAAAAAGCTCCGGCAAATTCAAAAATTATGGCAATGATCATGGCTTGTCGAACGGTTACTGCCTTTGAGCCCATAGTGGTGCTCATCACATTGGCTAAATCATTAGCCCCAACACCCCAAGTCATTAAAAAACATAGAACGATGGCTACTAAAAGAAACAAAATTGAATAATCCATAGGAATTTACTACCTGGCTATAAGAATTTGAAGTCGACCGCCTACTGTCTGGGCATTGTCGGCCAATTCGCCAATCCATTGGACTAGTTTATAAAGAAACATAATATCTATTGCTGATAATTCCTTTTCCAGCTCGAAGATACGATGACGAATATCAGCAAGTTTTTCATCACTGTCATGTTCTATTTCATCCAGCTTAAGGATCATTTCCTCAACAATTTTTACTTCACTGCCTCTGAATCCAGTTTCAAGTAATTCATCAAGTTCATTGATTGCTTTACAGGCTTGTTTTGAGGCATCCAGACAACGGTGTAGAAAAGGCATAAATACGGGTATTAATGGTTCTGGAATGGTCATTTGTCGGCTGGTAATTAAACCGGCAATATCTTCTGCTTTGTTGGCAATTCTGTCCTGGGCACTTAACAGTTCGAGTAAATCAGTACGTGAAACAGGCAGAAAAAGCCCCGTAGGTAGATGCAGGCGTAAATCACGCTTGATTAAATCAGCTTCTTTTTCTAAAGAAACAATTTTTTCTTTAATCGAGTTAGCTGATTTCCAATCTTTTTTTAACACCGCTTCAAAAAATGGGTAAAGCTGTTTTGCGCATTGATGTGCTTTGCGGATGTGTTGCTCAATAGGCCTTATTGGTGATGGCCCAAACATATTAAAAATGCTACCCATAATGTTCGTATCCCTGAAGACAGATTGAAGCGATTATACCCAAACTTTTGAAGGAACAAAACCACTCATTTTACTCCATTTAATCAATTTCAATAGTTCAGTGCTACAATGAAATATAAAGGAAGTTCTTTAACTCAATAGACAGGGAGTGTTGCCGCTATGAATCGATGGTTAATCGCTTTATTATTCTTTGCCAGCAATGCTTTTTCTCAATCGATGATAACGAAAGTCATAGAATTGAATTATGTGCAGGCAGACAAAGTGATTCAATTAATTCAACCCCTTATACAAACAGAAGATGGGGAAAAAATAAGCGGTTCAGGACAAACATTAATCGTCGTGGTGAGTCCTTCAACCTTGACTAAAATCAGAGAGGTTTTGCATAAGCTGGATGTGCCGCCAGTCACATTCAATATAGCCATATATCAAGGGGACCCTGATTGGCTTAGTGAGCAAAATAATAATGATGTGACTTACAGTACTAATCCCCAATCTGAAGTACAGCGTAGTCAGTCAGTTAAAGTGATGAGTGGTGAGTCCGCTTTTGTTTCAACAGGTGAACAGGTTCCTATAATAAGTTCGGTCGGTGTTGGCTTTTTTACAGGTGTAGAATATCAGCAACATAATATCCAGAATGGCTTATTGGTACAGCCTGTATTGCAGGGGAATCAGGTTAAATTGTCTGTTAAACGGGTTAGAGAGCAGGAGAATGCTGCAGGAGGACAACAATTTGACAATCAGCAGGTTAATACCACCATCATGGCTCCATTAAATAAATGGGTGCCTTTGGGTAGTGCAGAGGGCACTCAGAATAATGATTCTGATTCTACTTCATACACTGCAGGACGGCCATTTTCTCAAAATTCAACCTTATACATTAAAGTTTCCATAGTGAATTCTATGCCAGCAGGGGAAGTAAAATAGCACAGGACTGATGAAAAACGCCTAATCTCTTTGTTAAAAGAGCGTTTAATTCATTAGGGAAAGGTCATCTCGAACGAAGTGAGCGATCTCCTGAAACCGGCATGATGCCTGCATTTGGAGATCCTTCACTGCGTTCAGGATGACGTAACAAAGCTCTAGCTAGAACATCGTCATCCCGAGTGAAGCATGGGATCTCCTGACTCCGGCATGGTGCCTGTGTTTTGGAGATCACCTCGTTCAAGATGACGAAATTTGAGAGGCACTTGAACAGTGAAACACCTTCCATTTGCCTCGACCTTGTGGCTTTGGGGAAGTCCTGAAGCATCCAATAGGTGTTATCCGCCGTTCATTTGCCAGGGGTGTAAACCCGTACTTATTGAGTTTGAAACTGATGATTTAATGAGATTTATTTTAATCCAGCACTAGTGGCTAAATTAAATTCAATATGGCACAAAAGCAATCTGTTTTTGGTGTATAATTAAATTGAATAGAGACTAACTTATGGGGGACCTCATGGCAATTATAAGCTCATTAGCGAATCATTTATTGATTGCTATGCCCTCATTAAATGATCCTAATTTCGAACGGACGGTAATTTATCTTTGTGAGCATCACGAACAAGGATCGGTTGGTTTAATAATAAATAGACCAATGCAGTTTCCTTTGTCCATCGTTTTTGAGCAATTACAAATTGAACCAATTCGTATGGAGCAAAATCGCATGCCTTTATTATTCGGCGGGCCTGTGCAGCCAGAGAGAGGATTTGTGATTCATAAACAAATGGGTGGATGGCGTTCCAGTTTGTTTTTGCAGGATGAGGTGACTGTGACTACCTCAAATGATATTATTAGGGCCATTGCGGACGATAAAGGACCTAAAGATGTGTTAATTACTTTAGGTTACGCTGGCTGGACTGAAAATCAATTGGAACGTGAAGTAATGGATAATGTCTGGTTAGTCTGTCCTTATAAATCGGAAATTCTATATGATGTTCCTTTTGAAGAACGCTGGGAATATGCGGGATTAACTTTAGGGGTAAAAATGAGTCAACTTAGTTCTGATGCCGGCCATGCCTAGTGGTGTTTATTTGGGGTTTGATTTTGGCTATAAACGCATTGGGGTTGCAGTTGGACAACGATTGACCTGTAGTGCTTCTCCTGTATCTACTATCAGCGCAAAATCTGGTGTGCCCGATTGGAATAGTGTTCAAAAACTCATAACACAATGGAATCCTGAAGCTTTAATTGTTGGTTTACCTACCTGTATCGATGACAGTGAGCTGTATACGACTTCCGCTGCGCGTAGATTTGCAAAACAATTACGAAAACATTTTGCCATTCCGGTCCATTTGGTTGATGAACGGCTTTCAACAGTTGAAGCCAGAGGTCAGGTCTTCGATCAAGGGGGTTACCGTAAACTTAGAAATACAGAGATAGATAGCATTGCTGCTTGTATTATTCTGGAACAGTGGTTGCAACATCCAGAATAGTCCGATTAACCGGGTTGCATCACAAATATCAAAATCCTTTAAGAAAAAGTCCTTCGAATTCCTCTGGTACTTCGTGTAGAATTAGCTTATTCAGTCAGTTCAAAAAAACAGTTTGGAACGAACTCTAAAGAGGGTTTATGAAACATTTTCTCGAAATTAGTCAGTTATCACGCCATCAGATAGAAACCCTTTTACTGCGAGCACTTCATTTTAAGAACAATTCAAATTATCCATCTTATGCCGAACATACTATGGCCAATTTATTTTATGAGAACAGTACTAGAACTCGGGTTAGTTTTGAATTAGCAGCACACCATTTATCCATGCCCGTTATTAATATTGATCTGCAGAGTTCTTCTGAAAGTAAAGGGGAAATTATAGAGGATACCATTAAAACTTTGGCAGCAATGGGAATACGTTGCTTTGTAATTCGCCACAAACAAGATGGATTGCAGCAGAACTTGGCTGAACGTTTGGGTGATTCAATTCATATCATCAATGCTGGCGATGGAACCCATGCGCATCCCAGTCAGGCTATATTGGATATGATGACTATTATTGAACAGAAACCAAAACTGGAACAATTGAAAATTGCCATTTTAGGTAATATAAAACATTCACGTGTAGCCAATTCATTTCAAAGTATTTGCAGTACATTAGGGGTTGGTGAATTAGTATTCATTGCCCCGGAACTTTGGCAACCTGAGGCAATACACTATGGGCGAGTGACCAATAATTTGCGTGATGGATTATCTGATGCAGATGTCGTGATTTGTTTACGAGTCCAACGTGAACGTTTGGCTGATAATGACCATCTCGATTTACACACCTACAGGAACAGTTTTGCGTTAACCAAAAATAGTTTAGCTTATGCGAAATCAGATGCCATGGTAATGCACCCAGGTCCGATGAATCGTGGTATAGAAATTGACAGTGATGTGGCCGATGGAAATCAATCGTTTATTTTGCGTCAGGTAACCAATGGTGTTTATTCTCGCATGGCAATTATTGAATCTTTGATCCTTTAGGCCAATTGTCAAAATCAATTAAATCATCAATTATTTATGGACTTCTAAAATCCATCATACCCTATTATCAGGGTATGGTCTCATCATCGTGATCCTGGTCAGATGTCTAATAAGGTATCTATAGATAATTCCTGTGCTGGTGATAATGGTTCTCCTCTATCCTGAACGCATGATTTTATTTTCATGGTTTTCAAATCAGCATTACCTATGCAATAAACCATGTAACCTGAACTATTAATCATAAAAATAATGACTCTAAAATGACCTGCGGCATCAGGATTGGATGTTTTTACATTGAGTCTGTAGTCCCCTGGATTGGGTAAATCTTTCAATTTATTTTTGATGCATTGGACAACCATATCATCTTTATCTTCAGAGGTATTATAGCAATTGGTTATAATGGATATGGCTTGTTTATGATATTCATCGGCTGAAACGAATCCCCATGGTATAAAGATTAAAATGAGGGTACCTATTAATTTGATTGGATTCATCATGGCTCTATAAATATACCAGTTTGATTAATTATAGAGCTATGGTGAAGAAAAAGTAAAATAAAGTACTAATGTAATTCTTGTTATAGGAATGCTCTATTTGGGTGATTGAAACGTCTGTTTATAAGATAAAGCCTGTTGTAGATAATTTAAACTGACTTTTTTGCTTTCATTCATATCCGCTATCGTTCTCGCTACCTTGAGCAGGCGATGATAACTGCGTGCAGAGAGTTTCAATTTATTCATGGCCTCGTTTAAAAAGGTGTGTTCTCTGTCTCCTAACTCACACAACTGCTCACATTGTTTCGAACTTAAGTTGGCATTAATACAGTTTTGTCGCGCCATTTGTATCGTACGAACCTTGATTACTTTTTCCCTGATTAATTCGCTTTGCTTGTCGGGATTTAAATTGGGTTTTATTAACTCATCCGGAGATAATGCCTGCACTGTAATGTGCATATCAATGCGATCCAAGAGAGGGGCTGAGAGCTTGGTTAAATATCGACTAATTCGATCTGGGGTGCATAAACAGTTTGCCTGAGCGTTACCCCACTGCCCACAAGGACATGGATTCATTGCTGCGATTAACTGAAATTTGGCGGGAAATTCAGTTTGAGCAGCTGCCCTGGAAATACAGATATGCCCCGATTCCAATGGCTCCCTCAGTGTCTCCAGGACTTGTCGATTAAATTCAGGTAACTCATCAAGAAATAAGATCCCATGATGTGCCAACGAAATTTCCCCGGGTTTTGGTGGATTGCCTCCTCCAACCAGAGACATTGGGGAAGCGGTATGATGGGGAGCACGGAAAGGAGGTGAGCGCCATTCTGCGAAATCAGGTAGTTTGCCGCGTATTGAATTGATTGCGGCACACTCCAGTGCCTGGGTTTCAGTTAATTCAGGTAATAAAGTACTAAATCGTTTCGCCAGCATGGTTTTACCACTTCCTGGCGCACCACATAACAAGATGCTGTGTCCACCACAAGCAGCAATCTCCATCGCGTTTTTTGCATGGAACTGACCTTTGATATCTGACCAATCCAGTTCATGAGTCGATTTAGTGTATTGGGGTCTGGGTGGTACGTTTTGTAATGGGGTGTCATTGCAGAGATAATTGCATACTTCTCTTAAATTGTTGGCCATAAATACATCTTGATGTCCGGTTAATGACGCTTCAGGTGCATTGGTAGCGGCAATTATCAATAATTGATTGTCTTTATGAGCTGCAAGAACAGCCGGTATTATCGCAGATACTCCTCTAAGCTCACCACTTAAAGCCAGTTCTCCAATAAATTCATGATTCATTAATTTACTGGGGGGGATCTGGCCTGATGCCGCTAGAATCCCCAACGCAATAGGTAAATCAAAACCACTACCTGATTTAGGTAAATCAGCAGGCCCCAGGTTCACCGTGATTTTACGGCATGGAAATTCAAATTGACTGTTGATAATCGCGCTTCGTACTCGGTCTTTACTTTCTTTTACTGCGGTTTCAGCAAGTCCTACCATGGTGAAACCAGGTAAACCATTTGATAGATGTACTTCTACTGATACGGATTGTGCCAGTATGCCAATAGTGCTGCGCGTTTTGGTAAATGCGAGATTCATGATGTAGTTTCCTGTTGTGTTGGACATTAAGCAGTCTTTATTTCCTGGACTGCTTTATAAATTTAAATCATAGTGTTCTCCTGAATGATGTGACTAATGCATTCCAATTTGCGTAGAGCAAGATATTTAAAAACATCAATTGCCCCGCCAATCAGAGAACATCATCACACCATCCAAGCTTTGCAAGAATCAGATTTCCTGATTTTTACTTTCTTGAGCTTTTAATAATTCATCAACTTGTTTTTGCAGTTGTTCCAACTTTTCCCTGGTACGGGTAAGTACTTTACACTGGACATCAAATTCGTCTCTGGTAATCAAATCCATACGGGCGAAGGTTGCCTGTAAAACTTCTTTAAATTTTTGTTGAATGTCATTTTCAATATTCTGTAGACTGGTAGGCAGAGTGGCAAAAAGCATTTGAGCCAAATCGTCAAATTGTTTCGTGTCGAACATAGTTACTCCATGTTTATTTTTGCTGACAGTCTAACAAAACTGCCACTCAAGAACTATACCCAGACAATTGAGTTTGAAAGTACTTATTAAATTTTACATTACACAATGGAAACAATATGAAAATGATTACCGCAATCATTAAGCCCTTTAAGCTGGATGATGTACATGAAGCCTTGATAGAAATAGGTGTTCCAGGAATAACAATTTCCGAAACTCGAGGTTTTGGTCGTCAAAAAGGACATACAGAATTGTATCGAGGGGCAGAATATGTAGTAGACTTCCTTCCTAAAATTAAAATCGAATTGGCAGTTCCGGAAAATATGGTGGAGGTCGCAATTGAAGCGATCTGTAAATCAGCCTATACAGGAAAAATTGGCGACGGCAAAATTTTTGTTTATGAGTTGCAGCAGGTGGTGCGGATTAGAACGGGTGAAGTAGGAAATGATGCCCTGTGAACGGTTGTATTTGGCGCATCTTAACAGAACAGGCTTATAAAAAAATGCTCATGTACCTGATGTACACTGCGCTTTTTTTATAAGCCTGTTCTGTTAACCTGCACTCAAATCCAATCGTTCACTCGAAGTAGGTAGCATCTTAAAAGCATGTAAAAATGCTCATGTACCTGATGTACAAGTAGGTAGCATCTTAAAAGCATGTAAAAATGCTCATGTACCTGATGTACACTGCGCTTTTTTTATAAGCCTGTTCTGTTAACCTGCACTCAAATCCAATCGTTCACTCGAAGTAGGTAGCATCTTAAAAGCATGTAAAAATGCTCATGTACTTGATGTACACTGCGCTTTTTTTATAAGCCTGTTCTGTTAACCTGCACTCAAATCCAACCGTTCACACGAAGTAGGCAGTATCTTAAAAACTGTATAAAATGCTCATGTACTTGATGTACAATGCGCTTTTTTTATAAGGTTGTTTGTAAGCCTGCACTTAGCTCTTTCGGTTCATAGGATGTTTTAGGAAAATGAGTGGTCAGGTTTGGGGAAAACGCCAATAGATGGCTCTTTGAGTGACTACTGCATCAAGTGGAACATCCCAGGGTTCAGCAATCAGAAAATCCACTTTTTGGAATTGATAAGCTACACCCAGGAACATGCAGTTTTTTTTATTAACTAATGTTCGGTCATAATAACCAGATCCCATTCCCAGTCTTGTACAACGGGGATCAAAAGCTACCAGCGGTATGATGATCAGATCCAGTTCCTCTATAGGTATTGCAAGATCACGACTTACATCAGGCTCAGGTATACCGTAGCGATTATTTTTAAAAGGTGTTTTAGGCGTAGCCGGTAAAAAAGAAAGTGTTGAATTCGGATTTAATACAGGAAAATAGCAAAATTTTCCTTGTAACGGGGCGCTATGCCACAAGTTACTTAAATCAATTTCCCCATTGATTGCAAAATACATGGCAATACTCTTTGCTCTTCTGTATTCTTCAAGCGCACGAATTCGATTACAAATTTGAGTAGAGGATCTGGCTCGATACGGAAGTGAAATTTTAGTGCGTATTTGCTTTATAGTGTTACGTAAAGCAATTTTTAATTGATCAGGCATACTATTACTTATGTTATTTCTCTTCATTGATTATTAGTTGTTTAGGGTGAAAGTTCAAGTATTTATCTTCTTAGTAGAGGATTTGATAAGAACTGGATTTACAAACATCACCCTATTTCTTTGTTGTATTGAATTGTTAATTCGTTGGAGAGGCGTCATCTCGAACGAAGTGAGAAATCTCCTGAAACCGTCATGGTGCCTGTTTTTGGAGATCCTTCACTGCGTTCAGGATGACGAAATTTCAGTGGCATTTTAGATGTAACTAAACTGTCTTCTGCTTCGACCGTAGGATTTTTCGTAATATCTGAATAAAATAAAGTAGTTATTGAATGCTGATTTTTAGAATTCCACAAATATATAATCACTATGCAGAAAAAATTTTTAAAAAAAACTAGGAAAAAAAAAGAAAATAGGGTATATAGCCGTCCTGGTATTTTGTTCCACTTAATAAGTGAATTAACGAATTGATGTTAACTCTCTGAGAGAAAGGGTATGACTGACTTATTTGAAGAAGATGAAGAAGAAATAATTGAAGTTGTAGATGATTTTGAAGAAGTAGAAGTAGATACTGAATTTGCTGATATACCAGCTAATGGTTTAGATGCTCGCAGACGTTTGGAAAATATGTTGGAAGAAAAGCGATTACGAGATGAACTTGATGATTTCGTAGATTATTAAAGATGGGTTTTTAATGCATACAAGGGTATTAATAGACAAGGGCGATGTTACCCCTGTATTTGGAATTGATGATCGAATCTTTTTGGGTGAGGGATTGTTTGAGACTATTAAAGTAGATAGTTCCAAGCCCTGTTTTGCCGCTTTGCATTGGCAAAGACTGTCTCATTCTGCTCGTCAGCTTGGTATTCCCTTTGATCTGTCATTGGATGACTGGTGTGAGCATCTCATTCAGCAAATTAGACGTGACAACTTGTACCATGGGGGAATCAAAGCCATTTTAAGCGGCGGTTCTGCTCCCAGAGGATTGGCAGAGCGCGGCCAGGTTAGTCAACTGATATTTCAGACGTTTAATTATCATATTCTTAATCATCCTATACGTTTGATCAGTACTTCTTGGTTAAGGGATGCAGCGAATCCAATATATCAGTTGAAAACGGTTAATTATTTGGAGGCCATATTGGCACGACGCCAGGCGTTAACGCTGGGTGCGGATGATGCTTTATTTTTTAACCAACAGCATTTCGCCACTGAAACGACATGCGCGAACCTGTTTTTGATAAAGGACAATCAATTAATCACACCTCCTCAGGAACATGGTGTATTACCAGGCATTACCCGATCACGAATTTTTTCCCTGTGCCAGGAGCATAACATTTCCTGTATTGAGAAGGGGGTAACAAAAGTCATGATTGAGGAAGCTGATGCCGTGTTTATTTCTAATTCCTTGCAGGGAATCAGGGCTGTACTAGCAGTTGATCAGGTGATTTTTGAGGTGGCTCACCCTTTGATAGAGCAATTAATCTCCTTGCTTTCTTTTGATGAACTTAATAATACAAAGAAACAAAACAGCTATGCCGGTGAGTAAAATACCCCCATTTCTATAAAAATGGTTGGGCTGGGCAAGAGCATCCATTCCTGCATATCCAAAATAGGTATAAATGATTTCTGCCGGTATTAGAAAAACAAAGGTTGTAATGAGATAAAGACGAAATTTAATTCCAGTTATACCCATACCGTAGTTAACCAGGTTAAAAGGGACTATAGGAACTAATCGTAAGAAAGCGACAAATATCCAGCCTTTTTCATCTACTCCGGTTATTAATTTATCCAGTTTTGCTCCGCGTTTTTTTGAAAACCAGTCATAAGTCAGATGTCTCGTAATTAAAAATGCCAAGGCCGCGCCACTGGTTGCTCCCAATAAATTTAATATCAGGCCAAATAATGGCCCAAATATAGCACCGCCAGCTAATGTTAATACCATGGTAGGTAATAACATTAAGGTTGCAAGACAGTAGATCAGGATAAAGAGTACAGGCGCAAGCCATCCGAGATCATCAATCCATTCAATGATTTCAAGAGAGTGCTGTTGAAATGCAATGGCACAAATAATAAAAGAGGCCAAGGCCAAAATGAAGCAACCGGTTTTAACAGGATGGATTTTTTTGTAATTCATATCCCTCACTTTATTACAGGTCTGAGATAGTCGCAAGTAATCTGGTTGATAATTCCAATTTAAGCCTTGCTCCGTTCCCGGTTAATAGCTATTTAAATTGGTTTCAATCTTGTACTATAGGATTTGATTGTTTTAACCAAAGTAAATTTTTAGAGATTTGATACTATGGAACGTTTGAGCTGGAAAGAAAAGCAACTTCAAAGAGCAAGACGCTGGATTAAGGCCTTACTGGTGACCTGGTTTCGGGTAGAGGTGAAGGGGCATTATCAACCTGCGGTTAATTCAGTGATTATCGCAAACAGAACTTCTGTGATTGATGTACTATTGCTGTCTGTGTTTTTACCTGAACGATTGACTATCGCATTACATCCCTTAATGTTCAAAAAATTCTGGGTAAAGTTAGTATTGCTCTTCGCTGAGGTCATTGTTATTGATCCAGGCAGCGCCAGAGCGACCAGGGTATTGATTAAGGCAATTCGTTCCGGAAAACGCTGCGTTATTTTTCCACAGGGATTAATAGGTCAGCAAGAAGAAAGCCTCAAGGTTTATGATGGACCTGGAGTTGTTTTGCAGAAAGCTGGTGCTGAGGTCATACCTATTCGTATAGAAGGCGCTGAGCATAGCCTATTCTCGATCAGCAAAAGCAAACACAGCATTCGCATCGCACCCAAAATTACTCTCCATATAATGCCTTCCCAGTTATTCATCCAACCAGACCATTTACCAGTAAACCGACAGGCAGTCAGTATGCGTTTATTTCGATTGATTGGTGATTTGGCATTTGCGAACAGTTTTCAGCCGCAAACGCTATTTTCTGCATTGATTGAAGGGGTTGCTGTAGGCGTTAAAAATAAGGCTAAAATTGAAGACAGCAACCGGACGCCTTTGACTTACCGACAATTTCTCGCCCGCTGTTTTATTTTAGGAAAGCAAATCAAAAAACAGACGGTGGCAGGAGAACATGTTGGGGTCATGATGCCTACCACTATTGCGGGTATGGTCACTTTTTTTGCTTTACAGGCATACAGGCGTATCCCTGCCATGTTGAATTTCAGTATGGGATTTTATAATTTGTTGTCCGCGTGTAACACTGCTGGAATCAAGTCGATTTATACTTCTCAGCAATTTATTGCGACCGCCAAACTGGAACCCTTAATTGATGAATTACAGGCAGCAGGTCTCACAATTCGCTATCTGGAAGACTTCAAATCATCCATAAACCTGGCTAATAAAATTTCTGGCTTGGTAAAAGGTATGTTTCCTGCCCTGGTTTATAAACTCCTGGGCGAGACTATTTTACCTGATCAGACTGGTGTTGTTTTGTTTACATCGGGTTCAGAAGGGGTGCCCAAAGGAGTGGCCTTGAGCCATGCTAATATTCTAGCTAACTGTTGCCAAATGAAGTCACGGGTTGATTTTACTTCACGAGATGTCTTTTTTAATGCCTTGCCAATTTTTCATTGTTTTGGATTAACTGCTGGGAGCATTATTCCATTAATTACCGGGATTCAATGTTTTTTCTATCCTTCACCCTTGCATTATAAAGTGATTCCAGGTTTGGTGTATGAAACCGGAGCAACCATAATGTTTGGTACTGATACCTTTTTAACCGGTTATGCGCGTGCAGCTGACCGACATGATTTTAGCAGTGTTCGTTATATTTTCGCTGGCGCAGAGAAAGTGAAACCAGAAACTTTAAGATATTGGTCAGAAACCTTCGGGGTAAAAATCTATGAGGGATATGGTGCTACAGAAGCATCTCCGGTTATTTCTCTTAATTGTCCTTTGGCATCAAGTCCGGGAAGTGTAGGGATGATTTTGCCATTTATGGAGAGCCGTTTAGTACCTGTAGATGGAATTGCTGTGGGCGGACGTCTGCAGCTACGTGGTCCTAATATTATGCGAGGTTATATGAATGCGGATAAGCCAGGAGCAATAATTCCACCATTTGATGGCTGGCATGATACAGGCGATATCGTCACGATGAATGAAGATAGTTTTATTACCATTTCCGGTCGTGCGAAACGTTTTGCCAAAATTGCCGGGGAGATGGTTTCCCTGACTGCTGTTGAAGGCATAGCCGCTTCTATATGGCCAGAATTATTGCATGCGGCGGTCACCAGAAAATGCCCAAGAAAAGGTGAGCAGATCTTGTTATTCAGCGAAGCGGCACATGCTGATAAGATGAGTTTTATTAAAAAAATTCATGAACAGGGTCAATCAGAGCTGCTTGTACCCCACACGATATATCCTGGCAGTAAAATTCCGATTTTGCCGTCGGGTAAAATTGATTATATTTCTTTGGAACACAGTATTCAGGAAGAACAACGGCATTCAGAGGAAGTGATATAAATGAAAATAATGTTAATCATCGTTCTGTTAATTGGGTGTGTGGTGGGGGTGATGTACCTATTTCCGCAAATTAATTTCCGGGAAATGCCTAAAGGGTTAATCGATGGACAATTACCCGAAGAAAAGCCTAATTGGGTAAGCAGTTTGGTTGCCGCAGATAACGCTCATTACATTCCTCCGCTGAAAGTAGGTACCTTAGTTCAATTAGCTGAATGCATTAAAAGTAAAGTTCCTGAAGTCACTATGACACAACTGAATGAATCCAATCTTATTGGGTATCGACAAAGCAGGGTGTTTCATTTTGTTGACTGGTTAATTATTCGTTCAGATGGAACTGTAGTTTCCAGTGCTACTATGGGACATTCTGATTTTGGTAAGAACAGAGAGCTTATTGAGCGCATTAGAACATTATGCAGTTGAGTATTCATTAAACGTAGGTCGGGCAACAAATTGCCCGACTAATAACGCGTGCTTGAGCCTGTAATTCATTAGATAGCCTCATACATAAAAACTCAAATTGTTTTGTCAATTAAACGAATAAGTATCATTGTTCTTCTTGCATACCTACTCCTTTAATCGATCTGGAATTCCATAAAAAATGGACTATTATTAGATCGTCTGGTAATTTGTTGAACAATTATAAGGAGATTATTATGAACCTCATGCAATATGAACCTTGGAATATGTTGCGACATATCAAAGATGATGTGGATACCTTATTTCAAAATAATTTATTGAGCGGTGGTAAAAATCTGTCCTCATTTTTAAAAAATGACCTATGGCCTGAAGTGGATATTGAAGAAAAGGAACATTGTTATATTGTAAAAGCCAATTTGCCCGGTATGGAAGCTAAGGATTTAAATGTACATTTTGGTAACGGCTTATTAACTTTATCTGGCGAATTAAGTTCAGAGCATAATGAAAAAGGGAAGAATTTTATTTGTAGTGAACGCACCAGTGGTTCATTTTCTCGTCAATTTAGCCTCGAAAGCGTTTCTGATGACGCTAAAATTGATGCTAAATTTAAAAATGGAGTATTGAGTGTAGAAATTCCAAAGAATACATCCAAAGGACATAAAAATAGAAAGATCGAAGTTAAATCAGAGTAAGCAATTGATGAGTTAGGCGTGATCTTTGATGTTGTGATCTCTTAATGGGAATAGAATTAGATTCTATCCCATTGAGATTATTCGAGATTAAGTACTGCTTGTGAATCTTCATTGCAAATCAGTATTATCCCAATTATTTTTTAAATACATAACTTCCCGGGGCATCCATTATTGGCGGCAAAGGCAGTTGATCCCATACTGGCGCTGTTATGGATTTACCCGAATGAGATTTTAACCATTTAAGCCACTCTTCCCACCAGGAGCCGGGATGTTCGACGGAATGTTCCAGCCATTCATCAGCACTGGCAGGGCAATTGGTGTTGGTGCGATAACCGTATTTTTTTGCTGCCGGGGAGTTAATAATTCCCGCTATGTGCCCTGAGCCACCCAATACAAAACGTTTAGGTCCGTTCATGAGTTGAAAGCCAGTATAAGTGGTTTTCCAGGGGGCTATATGATCCTTTTGTGTAGAAAGAAAAAATGTGGGTATATCAATTGTTCTTACATCTATAGGTGTATTATTGAGGCGTATTTTGCCTGGTTTTACCAAATCGTTATGCAAATACATCCAGCGTAAATATTGCGAGTGCATTGTGGCTGGCATATTGGTTGAATCTGCATTCCAAAACAGGATGTCAAAAGGAACTGGATTTTTTCCATGCAGATAATTTTTAATGAAAAATGACCAAATTAAATCGTTTGCTCGCAGTGAGTTGAAACTGGACGCCATAAATTTACCATCAAGATACCCTTTGGCATCCATCTCAGCTTCCAGTTTTTTAATCTGTTGTTCATCGATAAAAACGGATATATCACCCGGATCACTAAAATCAATCATTGCAGCGAGGAAAGTTGCACTGCGAATCGAGTCATCTTGATGTCTTTTATTATAAGCCAATAAAGTCGCCAGAAGAGTACCTCCGATGCAAAATCCCAATGTATTCACTTCTTTGACGTTTAATTGCTTCTGGATGGTTGCAATGGCAGTCATTGGTCCTTCTTTTAAATAATCATATAAACTTTTTTTGGCAAATCGTTCATCAGGGTTTACCCAGGAAATAATAAATACAGTAATTCCCTGAGAAACCAGCCATTTAACTAATGAATTATGTGGACTTAAATCCAAAATATAATATTTATTAATCCATGGTGGAATCATGAGCAGAGGTATTTGTTTTACCTTGGCTGTTTGTGGAGTGTATTGAATCAATTCCATCATTGCATTGCGAAAGACAACCTTTCCGGGAGTAGTCGCAATATTGACTCCGAGTTTAAATGCTTCGGTATCGGTCATCTTGATGTTTAATCGTGATGAATTGACTTCCAAATCATTGAGCAGATTATGCAGACCATGCAACAGATTTTTTCCTCTACTTTGTATGGTTTCTGCAATGAGCTGCGGATTGGTATGGATAAAATTGGCAGGAGAGAGGGCATCTATATAATGCTTGGCAAAAAAACGAACGCGTTTTGCCAAATTTTTATCTCCATATTCCATTTTTTCCAACAAGGAATTCATGTGTTCATTGGCGAGAAGATATTGCTGACTCAACAGATTAAAAAAAGGATTATTGAGCCAATCCTCTCCATTGAATCGATGATCTTCAATGGGCATGGTTTTCCCTTGCAGCCAATGATTCAATTGATTCTGAGCTAAATTGACAGCATCTTGCCAATAATTCAATTGCATTTGCCAAACTTTTTCTGGATTATTTAATAGGACGGTAATTAAATTCTGGAAATTTTCCGTTAAATCAATAAATTGACTTAATAAGGCAGGAAGTTGGTTTGGCATTTCTTTTAATTCAGCAATAATTTGCAGGCTTTTTTCTGCAACAGATTGCATCAGATCACTGATTTCCTTGTCGTGAGTCATCCTGTCTCCTGAAGACCAATAATTGTATTCTTTATTCTTATTCCTTTAGGTGAGATTAGCAAGAGTAAAAATTGGTTATTAGTTGAATTTTATGCCAAACTTTTTAGTATCATCCCAACGAGATGCATCATCATGAAGAAAATCATTGTTTCTGTCTTGGTCGTTATCGGTATTTATTCGGTATTATTATTCGGATATAAATTCTTGTTTTCTCGAGCAGGAACAACCATGTATGCGGGGGCTCCAGCTGTTTATAAAACGATGGATAATGCGGTTCCCGGTTCTGCCGCAATGAGTACAGAAAAACCTGCACAGGTTCAATCAGAACAGGTGATGAGGCGAATGATTATTCGAAATGCGCAATTGTCTTTGCAAGTGAATGATATTCCAAAAGCCCTGGATGAAATAACCCAAATTGCGGACCATTCGGGAGGTTATGTAGTTAATTCTGAATTGAATCAAAATGTTTCTTATGGCGGTGGGGAATATGCAAAAATCAGCATCCGTGTACCTGCTAATGGTTTAAATAGCGTGCTAAGCAGTTTAAAAGTTCTGGCTATCAAGGTCGTACAGGAAACTGTAACTGGTGAGGATATTACGCAACAATATGTTAATCTTGAAAGTGAATTAAATAATTTAAAAACAACCAAGGCGCAACTCGCCAAAATCATGCAAGGCGCGACGAAAACAGAAGACGTACTGTTGGTTTTTCAACAACTAAGTGAAACACAACGGAAAATAGACCTTACTGAGGGGCAAATCAAATATTATAAAGAATCAGTAGCCTATTCTTTAATTACAATAGATTTAAGTATGAATCCCGAGATTCAGATAACTCAAGATTCAAAGTGGCAAATTACTGAAGTGATTTCCGAATCCTATCAAGAGTTAATCAAAACTTTGCGGCAATTTACTTATGGAATGATAGAGTTTTTCATATTTTTCGTTCCGTTGATGTTGCTTTGGGCTGTGATTGTATTAATTTTGTTTTTGATAGGAAGAGCCTTATACAAGAAGTTTAGATAAATGGTACTATAATCCGTTTACGATATCTCACGCAGTTGAAATGCGAATGAGGAGGTATTGTATTATTCAAATACAGACAGGGAGTATGATGGTTAAAGTCATTCGCAATGAGCACTTAATAAGTCAATTCATTCTTATGTTATTCATCGGAATAGGTATTCTCCTGCCCGCTTACGCGTACTCCGCCAATGAGAACAATCAGGTGGGGGTTAAAGCTCCTGAAGTGAGCAATAAACAACAAAACGAACGTGAATTGGTTGTATTAATTCATGGCTTAATGCGTACATCCATGAGTATGAGTTTATTAAAATCGTTTCTGGAAAATCAGGGGTATACTGTATATTCATACAGTTATCCATCAGCAAAATACACTATTCACGAACACAGTATTCATTTAAATCAATACATCGATCACGTATTAGCACAGAATCCCGGGGTTAAAATTCATTTTATTACCCATAGCCTTGGAGGGATTATTGTTAGGGAAGCCATAGCCAAACTGTCGAAAGATCAGTTAAAGAACATTGGGTATTTGATCATGATGGCCCCGCCAAACCAAGGCTCCTTTTTAGCAAAATTATCTACAAAAATGTTTCCGATATTTACGTCTCCCATTAAGCCTTTGGCAGAACTGAGTTCCGATGAATCCTCGTATGTACATCATGTGCCTGTACCCAAAATTAAAATGGGGATAATCGCGGGGCGATTTGATGCAAAAGTGCCGCCTTCATCTGCTGATTTGGATGGAAAAGCAGATCTCGTCGTTATCAATTCTACTCATACCTTTATCATGAATAATTTTAAGACGCAGAAATTAATACTGAATTTTTTGGAAAAAGGTACTTTCGATGATGAGTGAGGCTACCAAAAGGCAGCATTCTATTATGGTTTTACTGTATTGATATCCGACGAACAGTGCCCCTATTGATACTCAATAAATATCCATTAATGGGTCAAAAAAGGTATTTTGATTGGATATTTTCCTTATAATAAGGTACTATTCGCCTTTTGTCATATATAGAACCAATTTAGTACTATATTTATACTATAGGATCTCAAAGCAGAATTGAATCCACAACCAGGGTTTATCCTGAATTAAGACCTTTTCGGTACTAGATAATTCGGTTTGGGGGTGTTATGCTGCGCCTTAGCAAATTGGCTGATTATGGAACAGTGGTGATGGTATATCTTGCCAAGCATGCACAGGAACTGTGTAATGCTCGTGATATCGCCTTACATACCCATTTAGCTGTACCAACGGTCAGTAAAATATTAAAACGTTTAACCAGTGCAGGGCTGTTAACTTCGGTGCGTGGAGTAACCGGGGGATACAGGCTGCAAAGACCGGCTACTGAAATATCAGTGTCACAAATTATTTATGCGTTGGAAGAACATCGTGGATTTACCGAGTGCAGTTTGCAACCCAATGATTGTTCTTTGCAGGGAGTATGTACCGTTCAGGGTAATTGGCGCTTAATAAGCCGTGCGATAGAAACTGCGCTGGATAGTGTCAGTTTGGAAGCATTGGCAAAACCAACTCTTCATACACAGGATGTTGATCGAGTTCGGCAATTAGCAAGTGGAGTAAATCGTGGCTAAAAGCAGTGAGCATATTAATTCTCTGCTCGACAGAGATTATCAACATGGTTTTATAACCGACATTGAAGTGGATACTTTTCCACCAGGATTGAATGAGGATGTTATTCGTCGTCTGTCCGCAATTAAGGGCGAACCTGAATTTCTCTTGGAATGGCGTTTAAAAGCATTCAGACACTGGCTCACCATGCCTCATCCTGAATGGTCCAGCGTGCACTATCCTCCCGTGGATTATCAATCGATTTCTTATTATTCTGCGCCAAAAAATAAAAAAGATGCGCCTAAAAGTCTTGATGAAGTGGATCCTGAGTTATTAAGGACTTATGAAAAGCTGGGCATTCCTTTGAGAGAGCAGGAAATGCTGGCTGGAGTGGCTGTTGATGCTGTTTTTGACAGCGTCTCTGTCGCAACTACTTTTAAAGCCAAGCTGGCTGAAAAAGGAGTGATTTTCTGTCCCTTTTCAGAAGCGGTACATGAGCATCCTGAGTTATTAATGCAATATTTAGGCTCCGTTGTACCTTATAGAGATAATTTCTATGCGGCATTGAATTCTGCTGTATTCAGCGATGGTTCCTTTGTCTATATTCCCAAAGGTGTTCGTTGTCCAATGGAGTTATCTACCTATTTCCGTATTAATGCCGCATCTACAGGCCAGTTTGAACGTACACTCATTATTGCTGATACCGACAGTTATGTTTCTTATCTTGAAGGATGTACTGCGCCCATGCGTGATGAAAATCAACTGCACGCAGCAGTTGTAGAACTGGTGGCTTTGGATGGCGCGCAAATAAAATATTCAACGGTTCAAAACTGGTATCCTGGTGATAAAGAAGGAAAAGGTGGGATATATAATTTTGTGACCAAGCGCGGTGCCTGCAGAGGCAAGCGGTCAAAAATTTCCTGGACTCAAATTGAAACAGGATCTGCGATAACCTGGAAATATCCCAGCGTTATTTTACAAGGTGATGATTCTGTTGGTGAGTTTTATTCCGTTGCCTTAACGAATAATTGTCAACAGGCTGATACGGGAACCAAAATGATTCATTTGGGAAAAAATACCCGTTCGACCATTATATCAAAAGGGATTAGCGCCGGACGCGCCCATAATGCCTATCGCGGTCTCGTTCGCATTGCGCCTACGGCTACCAATGCACGAAATTACACCCAATGTGATTCGATGTTAATGGGAAGTGAGTGCTCAGCCCATACATTTCCATACATAGAAGTAAAAAATCCGACTGCTCAGGTAGAGCATGAAGCGACTACATCAAAAATCAGTGAGGAACAATTATTCTATTGCCAACAACGTGGTATAGACACTGAAGATGCAGTCTCAATGATCGTAAACGGCTTTTGTAAGCAGGTATTGAAAGAATTACCAATGGAATTTGCGGTGGAAGCCACTAAATTGTTAGGAATAAGTTTAGAAGGGGCAGTAGGTTAATATGTTAAAAATTAATGAACTCAATGTCGCAGTGAATGCACAATCAATTTTAAAAGGCATCAATTTGCAGGTTAACGCCGGTGAAGTGCATGCCATCATGGGACCTAATGGTTCAGGCAAAAGTACTTTGTCTAAAGTGCTGGCAGGGCATCCTTCTTATCAAGTAACCAGTGGCGAAGTAGATTATTTGGGGAACGATTTATTACCGTTGTCACCTGAAGAAAGAGCTCAGGCCGGTATTTTTATGTCCTTTCAATATCCAGTTGAAATACCTGGGGTAACCAATATCAATTTTTTAAAGGCTTCAGTCAACGCTGTTCGAAAAGGACAGGGTCGAAATACTCTGGATGCTATAGAATTTTTGAGTTTCATTCGTGAAAAATGCCAATTATTGGATATGGATGAAAGCTTTTTATATCGCAGCATTAACGAAGGATTTTCCGGCGGTGAGAAAAAACGGAATGAAATTCTTCAAATGGCGGCTTTGGAGCCAAAGCTGGCTATACTTGATGAAACAGATTCAGGTCTGGATATTGATGCATTACGGATTATTTCACAGGGCGTCAATGCCATGCGATCTGCCGAGCGATCTATAATTTTAGTGACCCATTATCAACGGTTACTCGATTATATCGAGCCTGATTTTATCCATGTTCTGGTGAATGGCCGTATTATCATGTCTGGTGATAAATCTTTGGCGCTTGAGCTGGAGAAAAAAGGTTATAGCTGGCTTGAAGAAACGGAGCAGTGATGAACGAGATTTTAAGTTTTTATCAACAGCAGGCTAAAGCCGGGAAATCTACTATTCCCTGGCTTGCTCAAATGCAGGATAAAGCGCTGGAACAATTAAGTCGTCATGGCTTTCCAACCCGTCACGATGAAGAATGGAAATATACCCTGCTCGATTCTTTTCTAAAACAACCGTTTGAGACACCTCAGCATGCGAGTAGTTCAAATAGTGTAACGTCTTCAAATCTGCCGGTGAAACAACAGGTGTTCATTCAGGATGGGGTGGTTGTTAATGAACCTGAATGGATTAAACAATTACCCAAAGGCGTTTTGTTAATGCCGTTAGCCCTTGCTTTAACCACTCATGAAGATCTGATTAAAACGTATCTGGGAACCATTTTAAACCAGGAACATGGTTTTCATTCTTTGAATACAGCACTGATTCATAGTGGGGTATTTTTGTATATTCCCAGAGGTGTGTGCATTGAGGAACCAATTGCTTTAATTCATAACCAAAATCAGGACAATCAGGCAGTACATTTAAGGCATTTGATTATCGCTGAGGCGGATAGCCAGGCTACTCTTCTGGAAGAATATAAAGGCGCGGAAGCGTGTTCTTATTTAACCAATACGGTTACTGAAGTATTTGTTGGCGCAGGCGCCAGATTGTCACATTATAAAATTCAGAACGAAAGTAAATCGGCTTATCATCTTGGTCATACCGCGGTGCGGCAATCCGCGCACAGTGAATTTTTCAATCACTCCCTGAGTTTGGGAGGAAAACTGGTGCGTAGTGATATCAGCATATACTTGCAGGAAGAGCATGCACATTGTCTGATGAATGGTATTTATGCTCCTGCGGAAGGTCAACATGTTGATCATCATACAACCGTACATCATTTAGTACCGGAATGTACCAGTGAACAAGATTATAAAGGCATTTTAACCGGTCGATCACGGGCTGTATTTAATGGAAAAGTCATCGTATCCAAAGACGCCCAACATACAAACGCCAAACAGCAAAACAAGAATTTACTGCTTTCTGCCAATGCGGAAATTGATACCAAGCCGCAATTAGAGATTTTTGCTGATGATGTATTATGTTCTCATGGTGCAACCGTTGGGCAACTGGATGAGGAAGCTTTATTCTATCTGGCGACTCGCGGAATTGGCAGACTGGAAGCATCCAAATATTTAATACATGCATTTGCTCAGGACAATTTACGTCTCATTCAAAATCGTGACCTGGCTGATTGGATGGGGCAATTATTAACTCAACAGTTGGGGTACGCTAATGAGTACTAATCCTTCAGTAGTTACATCATTGAATTTTAATGCAATTCGTAATGATTTTCCTATTCTGAGTCAAAAAATCAACGATTATGATTTAATCTATTTTGATAATGCTGCAACGACCCAAAAACCTAAATCAGTAATTGATGCGATGACGCATTATTATGAGCACGATAATTCAAACGTCCATCGCGGAGTTCATGCACTCAGCGTCAGAGCAACGGAGATGTATGAAGATGCCCGAGCAAAAGTAAAGCGTTTTATTAATGCCAGGTCAGCTAAAGAATGTATTTTTGTACGCGGCACAACCGAAGGAATTAACCTGGTTGCTCAAAGTCTTGTTGCTCCTCATATCGTGCCTGGTGAAGAGATACTCATTACTCATATGGAACATCATTCCAATATTGTTCCCTGGCAAATGGTCTGTAAACAAACAGGAGCAATCCTGCAGGTAGCTCCTATTTCACTAAATGGTGAACTATTGCTGGATGAGTTTGAAAAAAAATTAAATGAAAACACCAAATTTGTAGCCATTAATTATGTTTCCAATGCTTTGGGTACAATTAATCCAGTGAAAAAAATGATTGAAATGGCTCATGCCTACGGCGCCAAAGTGTTATTGGACGGTGCTCAGGCAACTGCTCATTTACCTGTTGATGTTCAGGATCTGGATTGTGATTTTTATGCCTTTTCAGGACATAAAATGTATGGTCCAACAGGTATAGGCGTACTTTGGGGTAAGGAAGAGCTATTAAACGGTATGCCTCCCTATCAAGGTGGGGGCGAAATGATTAACTATGTGAGTTTCGAGGGCACTGAGTTTGCTGCGATTCCACATAAATTTGAAGCAGGTACACCTAATATTTCAGGTGCTATTGGTTTGGGCGCGGCTATTGACTATTTATGGTCTTTAGATCTGGATGTTATCGCTGAGTATGAGACTCAATTATTACGATATGCAACCGCGGCCGTTGAATCTGTAAAAGGTTTTAACATTATCGGTACTGCGGAACACAAAGTTCCAGTGATTTCTTTTGTGCATGGTAAGATTCATGCTCATGATATTGGTACTATTCTGGACAGTGAAGGCATAGCGATTCGTAGTGGTCATCATTGTGCTATGCCTTTGATGGATTTCTATGGTGTGGCGGCGACTTCAAGAATTTCATTGTCTTTTTACAATACCCAACAAGAAATTGATCTGTGTGTTGAAGCGCTGAAAAAAGTGAAAGAGGTATTTGCATGAGTATGGAGTTGCGAGAACTTTATCAGGAAATCATTATTGACCATAATCGCAATCCGCGTAATCACCATTCCATGGTGGATGCGACAACTCAGGCAAATGGTTTTAATCCTTTATGTGGCGATAAATTAACTGTATATGCCAAGATTGCTGATAATCTGATCACTGATTTAAGTTTTGTAGGTTGTGGTTGTGCGATTTCACAAGCCTCAGCTTCTCTGATGACTGATGCACTAAAGGGTAAAACTGTTAAAGAAGCTCATGATTTGTTTCATCGATTCCATAATATGCTCACCTTGGATGAGGAAGAACAATTAAGTTCCATGGATAAATTGACGGTTCTTGCCGGTGTAAAGGCGTTTCCCGCTCGGGTTAAGTGCGCTACTTTAGCCTGGCATACTTTGGAAGCGGCTTTAAATAAAGACACAACCGTAGTGAAAACTGAATAACAGGTATTTATAAAATTAGGCTATGTCATTAAGGTTTGAATCGTCACGTTGCGTTAGATAGAGGTCTGGCATGTTTGGTTTTAAGAAAAAACAGGATAATGAGGCAGTGAAAGAACAGGTGATATTGGCACTGAAAGGTGTTTTTGATCCTGAAATTCCAGTCAATATTTATGATTTGGGATTGATTTATAATGTTGCGATTAATGATGAAGGTCATGTAGACATTCAAATGACCCTTACAACTCCGGGTTGTCCTGTAGCACAAACGTTTCCTGGAACTGTCGAACAGGCTGTAAATCAGGTCGAGGGCGTGAGTGATTGTTCCGTTGAGTTGGTATGGGAGCCACCGTGGACGCAGGAACGAATGACGGAGGCCGCGCGACTTGAATTGGGGATTTTTTATTAATGGTGTTTGAACCGTCATGGCAGCCTTCAGCTTCTTTAGAATTATTAAAGCAACGAGCCCGGTTTATCGCACAAATACGCCAGTTTTTTAGCGAGAGGCATTATCTTGAAGTTGAAACACCAATAATGGCTCAATTTGGTGTGACTGATGTGTACCTTAGTAATATCAGGGCTACTTTTAGAGACCGATCCTATTGTTTACAAACTTCCCCTGAATATCATATGAAACGTTTGCTTGCCGCAGGCAGCGGACCTATATTTCAGTTGGCTCGAGTTTTTAGAGATGATGAACTGGGACGATGGCATAATCCTGAATTTACTTTATTGGAATGGTACCAGCTAGGTATCGATCATCATGCCTTGATGGAAGAGATGGATTTATTACTGCAAACGTTGATGCAAACCGAACCTCTGATCAAAAAAACCTATCAAGAAGCGTTCATGGAATGTTGTGATCTTGATCCGTTTACTGCTTCAATAGATGACTTTAGAAGTGTACTGTCGCAATACCAACTGGAATCTGTGTTGTCTCCTCAAGAGCAGGATAGAGATCAGTATTTATTCCTGTTAATGAGTCATGTTGTTGAACCTTTTTTGGGTAAACAAAGTGCTCCAGTTGCCGTTTATGATTTCCCGCCTTCCCAAGCGTCACTGGCTAAAATTCAGAATGGTGTTGCTGAACGTTTTGAGGTCTATTATCGGGGAGTCGAGTTAGCTAATGGATTTCATGAGCTCACGGATGTTCATGCTCAGGCAAAACGCTTTGCACTGGATCAAGAACAGAGAAAACAGCTAGGATTGCCTGCAGTAGAGGCAGATCCGTTTTTAATCCAAGCTCTGGAACATGGATTACCTTCATGCAGTGGAGTTGCTCTGGGAGTGGATCGATTACTTGCATTAGCCTTAGATCAGCCAAGTATAGCGAATATCATCTCTTTCGACTTTTCAAGAGCCTGATGAGCTTTGAAGGTTACTTTTCAATATTCTCTGATAATACAGTCCAGTGCCTGCACGTGGAGATCCTTCACTACGTTCAGGATGACGAAATTTCTGGATTTTTTGAAAAGAAAGAGCAGGAGTAGCAACTGCCTATATTTATAATTCAAGACAGTTACTGGGTTTGCTCATATCAATATTAAAATATCACTTATTCACGTTTTAATGGTTTATTGTGTTTAAAGTTTATTTGTTATATTTCCACAATACATATTAAGGAATATTTGCACTATCAAACTACTTCAATTTCAACAGGAGCAAGACCTTTTATACCGAGTTTTTTAGCGGCACCAAAGGATAAATCAATTATTCTGTTCGATAAAAAAGGGCCTCGATCATTTATTCGAACTATAATCGACTTGCCATTATTCAGGTTTTTGACTCGTACCCGTGTAGCAATTGGGAGTGTTGGATGCGCTGCGGTCATCGCATACTTGTTGAAGCGCTCACCGGACGATGTTTTTTGATGCCGGGGGTGTGAACCATACCAGGAAGCAATTCCTTTTGCTTTGTAATTTTTGGCTGATTTCATCACATGATATGTTTTCCCTTTGATTACATAGTGATCAGGACCATTAGCTTGCTGATGCGTACAAGCAACCAGTAACATTGGGAGTAAAACGGTTATGAGTCGGTAAATGTTCAAAAAAATCGCATTATAGTTCATAAAGTTATCTTCTACTTCCTCTACAGATAGTTAAAATATACGTAATTAATAAATCACGAGAAACAAAGATATTTCTTACTAAGAAAATCGTCAATGAGTAACACCTTTTTATCATTTGCCTTCATCATTGATTTTATTGATTATATATTTTGGGGATGAAGTTGTACCAACAAATTTTGCTGTATAAACGGCTTATTATATCACATCAAGAATAACTCTATACCCCCCTGTGTTTCCGGGGGCAGGCCTTGAATTTTGAATTTACAAACTTCTGGGGTGTGTGCTTGTAATTCAAACTTCAAGTCCTGGCTCCATTGGCATTCTATCTGGGTTTTAGTGTGTTTCAACTAGAGGCCAAACATTGTTCAGATCACAAACCAAATAGGAATAATACCTTGGTAAAAACCAACCTAGTTTTTGGAGTAGGGATTGTATTTTGCTGGGTTCTAATTGATTCTTGTCTATCGAAAAGACTAGCTCATGCTGTTCGGTTTCCGGGAGATAGATAAGCTTGACTTTGGCATCGTTGAGGCCGTAATGCCGCATGATTGCTTCAAGTAATTCTATTGAGGCAGTGGGCAGGATTTGCTTGGGAACGTCGCTGATGAGGATATCCATCCCTTCTTGAATAATAGAACCATGCGGTTTATTTGTTTTGAACCAGTGATCTTCTGGTTCAGAAAAAGTCCGATGGAGGTGAAAACCAAGGATGTCGCCATAACTGAGATCGATAGCTTGTTTTGGATTACGTGCTTCAATGGCTATGCCAACCCCTTCATTGATTAAGAAGGTATCGATGAGCTCAGGGATAGTATAGCTTGTTAGGTTACTTCGATCTTCAAGTACGCTTGTAAGCTCAAGATTATAATAGGTGAGGCCTGCTGGATTGAAGATGATCTCAGGTTCACCACTAGTGAAGATAGCATAAGGTAGGCAATTTGTTAGACAATGATACCAAGAAGCTCGTCTGTTAGCATTTTCGATCTCAAGCAGTGCTTTTAGTTCTTGGGTGGCTGAAACAGAAGTGGAAGTATTCATAGAGTATCTATTTATTTAAATAAATGCATTGTATCAAAATAGAACAAAAAATAACATTAACTGTCCCCAAAACACATAATTTTTCGGAGGGGTGGCAAGCGTAGAAACTGTCTTGAATTACTTAGGGGAGCAGTGGAAGAACTCCCAACCATGGACTATACTTTTTTATACTGTTAACAAAAGTGAGACTCATCATGCCACATAGCACTCCAATAGAATTAATAAAAATTAAAAAAATTGTTGCAGAGATTCACGAATTTCCAGCTAAGATTGATTCTACAGAGCAGGCAAACAATGCACGAAGGGTACTGAAAAAATACGCGTTATTATCTGAAAAAATTGAGAGAAATGTATTAATTAGTACCGCACAACAAAAGGATCTTGCTAAAATTCGTACGGTAGAGTTCAAAGCCATTAGACGTTCATTAAAAGAAAAAGCAAATTTAATCCTGCATGCAAAACATAACGATAAGGTCCAAAGTGAAAAACTTGCGAAAAAACCCGTAAAAACACCAACTCCCAAAAAAACTTCAAAAGCTAATGACGTGACAGCGGCAAAAGAAACAAAACCCAAAAAAACCGTGAAAAAATCGTCAACTTAACCTAAAAAAAGGACTCAATAACAGAACTTATTGCAATAAAAATTAAATATCTTCTGTGTTTACGGGGTCAGGGATTGAATTTTACATTTAAAGAGCTCTGAGGAGTGTGGTTTCAATTCAAAATTCAAGGCCTGACCCCATTGGTGTGACCCCATTGGTGGCGACTGGATGGATTATTCTACATTACTCAGATGAATCTCAACGAATAAAATGGCATTGTATAAAATTACAGAGCTTCATGAAATTTAATTAGAATAGAATACTGATAGAGGATAATAAATCTGGTTAATGATGAATTCAATCATCAATTGTGCCTGTGCGCGGCTATGATTGCCATTAATTTGAGACCATCCATGATCTCGCTGGCGTTAAAACGTCCTGTCATCATTCCAGCCGCGCCAAACAATTACATTATATGTTAACGCCGGATAAATACTCTACGTCTATAAGCTGTTTATCGTGTAAGAGATATCTCAAAATTATATGAATTCTAAAAAATGTAATTGATAAGAAGGGGTCGGGTTTATGTGTTTATGGGGGCAGGGCCTGACCCCATTGGTTTCTGCGCGACCTTAATGGGCGGATTCAACTCGCTAAAGCAACAACATTAATCACTGTTCTTAATTCGATAAAATTTACATTCTATACCATGCCCAATATCCTCTTTATAGAAATGCATTCCGCATTTTTCCATTACACGGTGTGAAGCTTTGTGTTCCAGGGGAGCGAATGCAATAATAAAATCGGTTTTAATATTATTTTTACTCCAGTTAAGAAGGCCTTTTAAAGCTTCAGAGGCATAATTCATACCCCAAAATTTTCTTGCGATTAGATATCCAACTTCAATTTCACCTGTCTCTATAAGACCAAAACCACAACGCCCAATAAATTCATTCGATTCCTTATTAAATATGACAAAACAAGGAAGTCCATATTCTTTATAAAATCCTATCAACTGCCTAATTCTTTGCTGGGTTTGTTCCTTGGACTGTACTCCATCAGGAAAATACTTTCTAACGTCGGGATCTGAATTTAATTCAGCCACAAGGTTTAGATCTTCTTCACTTAACAAGCGCAATAGTGTGCGTTGCGTTTCGATTTGTAGCAGCATAGTATCGTTCCCAGTGAAATGAGTTATTGAGTCAAAGATTCAATTATGATGATTACTAACGTAATAGTATAATCCAACTCATCTGAGTAAAAAAATGTGATATAAAACATGCAATTCGCGGACAGAGACTGGTTTCTGGAAGAGTTACCTGAACACGTTGATTACAGTTGGTTGTTACGGTTAATGAAGGTTTGGCTAGATGCAGAAGCTTTGCCTTTTAAGATGGGTGTTTTAGCGACAGTAGATAACAATGGGTTTCCAAGAAGCCGTACAGTAGCCATCCGGGAAATAAACGAACATGGCTTACTTTTTTTTACCCAGCTGGGTAGTGCGAAGGTGGCACATTGTTCAGTTAATCCCTATGTTTCTTTTACTTTTATGTTACCGAATACCCAAAGACAAGTTACTGTCTTGGGTAGAATAAGGCCGCTTGGTGAAAGCGAAAACATAAAATACTGGGAGACTTATGATCAAGAGCGAAGATTGCGTTTTTTAGTCTATGGCACAAAGTCCGGACAGATGATAAAAAAACAACAGGAGTTAGATGAAGAGTTAGTTGCTTTAAGGATGCTATATAAAAGGACACTTCCAGAAAGACCTCGAGAATATATTGGTTATACAATTGTTCCTGAAGAGATAAAATTTTATCAATTAAATGAACATCGATTATCGGATTCAATAATTGCAACATATACTGATGACACCTGGACTTTACAGCGATTTGTTCCTTAATCAGTCTAATAAGATACCAGTACGTGCAATAAAGCATAATGACCCAAAACCCCATGAGATTGAGATATAGCCTATGCTTGAATTAAGATGGGTGGAATTGAGTCATACACAGGTTAAATAATGGAACATCATTCAGGTATTATGAACTGGGCAACCGCTAGTTTGAACTCAAAAGGTTATACTTTAGTAGGAAGGGCTGAGATAATTCAAGAAACACCCTGGTCTCATGTGATTCGCTTGCCTACCTTACAGGGCGATGTCTTTTTAAAGCAACCTGCGCCATTACTTGCTAATGAGGCTCGTGTTATTCAATTTTTGACCCATCAATTAAAAGCCAGTGTTCCTTGCATCATTGCTAAGAACGATGAGTTGCATTGTTTCCTCATGAAAGGTGCCGGAATCTCTCTGCGCAAATACCTCAACGAAGAGAGTAAGACAGACCTACTGTGTCAAGCAATCAAGCAATTTACATCGTTTCAACGCGCCACCGAAGGTTATATACAACCGTTTCTTAAGTTAGGAATCCCAGATTGGCGATTAAATCAATTGCCTGGTTTATATAGGGAAATAATCAATGACACCGATTTTTTAAAAGAGGATGGGGTGACGGAATCAGAATTGGAACTGTTGAATTATTTATATCCACTCGTAATAGAGCAACTTCAGGCCTTATCCCTATACGGTATCAGTGAGACCCTGGTTCAGCCAGATTTCAACACAAACAATGTGTTAATTGATCCAGAGACACAGAAATTCACACTGATTGACTTGGGCGAATTGGCCATTTCACACCCATTCTTCTCCTTACACAATTTCCTGTATACCGCTACTGTCCATCATGGTGTAAAAGAACAGGATTTAATATGGCATCAGATGTTAGAAGCATGCCTTAAACATTGGTCAGACTTGTGGCCAAAAGCTAAATTATTAGAAGGATATAAGCTATCCAGAACTTTGTGGCCTATCTATTCCGCCTGCGTTAATTATCATTTTATGCATTGCGTGGATCTTCAGGCTTTAAATTCCTGGTATGCGGATAAACCTAATCGATTAGCCAGCTCTTTTAGATACTACATTAATGCAATGGATTGTTCCAAACTCCTATAATATGGGAGCGTTAGCTAATTGCACTAAGGGTTTCCTTTAATACTCATTCTAACTGTTCAATTCTATTTTCATCAGAATCTATATGAATTACCTATACGAAATGTGCATACCCTATACAGCTTCCGCCTCTTTAGCTTCAGAATTATTTAATACCCTCTTCGTAAAATAGTTGAGCAAATAAACAACCTATTCAACATCGCAAATTAAATTATAGGAGTTACACATGCCAACCGTTTACGAAATCCTTGGAGTCGAACCTACAAGTACGTTTCAGAAACTTAAAAAAGCCTACTATAGAAGGGCCATTATACTGCACCCGGATAAAAATAAAGGCGAAGATACAACAGAGCGTTTTAAAGAGTTACAAAGCGCATGGTTGCACATTGACAGTCCAGATAAAGCCCAAAAATATTATGATGCTTATGAACAATATCCTTCAGATAAAAAACCGAATTTTAATGAGGATATTCTTAGGGGGAATTTTGCAGATTTTGACTGGAACGATTGGCCATCAAGTTCTTCATCCAGTAATTCTTCTAGTTCTTCATCGAGTTCAGGACCTTCATTTTCAGCACCTGGACGTGATACCCCTGTTTTTGAAGAACCAACCGAAGGCGTGCGTATTTACCGTGATGATGTTGCCGATCTCTTCATTCCATTAGCACTGCCCAGAAAATTCGTAGAAACACTGACGCCAGCAACCTTTCAAAACCCGGCACTGTTTTCGATGATAGCCGATCTGTTGAATGAGCACTTTATGAATGAAGGTTCCCAGGTTGGAGTATCCGAAGAAGAGGCTTTGGATATTATCAATCAGCATAGCCAAAGACAAGCCCATATTATCGTTCGAGCAAATGTACACTTCAGAGATATGCTGGATGACAGAATTAGCGAAATGGACATGAATTCTTATACTCTTAATTCAAAAAGTGGTAAATATCTCTATGTTTTTAAAGGTACGAAATTTGTCGAGGACACTATTTTCTCAATAAAACCTGTTAGTTTGGGGTCTTACATGGAAACTATAAGAGATGAAAGTATAGTATTGAAAATGATGAAACATTGGCCTGAGTTCTATGTTCATCCCATATCCAAAATTACAGACCTCCTTTGGACCCCACTTACATCTAAAGCGGGTCTTATTATCCGACAAAATCGCCTGGAACTTGCTGGGGAAAAAGTCAGCGACCTGATTGCTCCCATGGATGATAAGCCAAGTTTAGTCAGTTCAATACATGAAAATAGTGATTCAGAGACACACTCAAAACAAAGTACTACAAAAGAAACACTCTCGGAACAGAATAGTATCCTGGGATTACTTGATGAGAAGAGCGTAAAGGAACAATCAGAGTTAGTGAATGCTCAACAACCAATTGAACCTGTTAATCAGGATCTGCAAATAGAAACCGAGGGTCATACTGTTTCAGAGACCAGGATTAATGAAGTCGAAGAAGACTTAATTCAACAAAAGCAAGTAAAACAAACGCCAATAATTCAAAATGAGTATGAGGAATTAAAAGTACTTCGAAGTAATGAAGAAGCATCTGATATTGAATTGATTGATTCATTGAGTAAAATTTCTAAAGAATATCTAAATCATTTGAATCAATCTAAAGACAATAGCGAGTTATTGCATACCAAAAAATCTGCAGTATGCGATTTGATCCTCTTCCTGGAAGATAATCAGAAGTTACCTAAGGAACGATTGGCTGAATTTCATCACTCATTAGAGGAAACTAAGGAAATAATTAAAGAGCATCGAGATCCCATATGGCAAAGATTTATGAGAGATTGTATTCGAATTCTATCTTTAGTTTTTAGCGGTGTCGGATTCTTTCGTATGGCTACCGGTCAATCGCCACAATTCTTTAAACCCAGCCATGGGGAGCGGTTTATAGAAGATGTATCTGAGAAAATGAGTCATATCCCCTTTAACCATTAGATACCCCTTCTCAATAGAGCTTAGCTTCTCGCAACTTCCGGAGGAGCTAAGTTTTTATACCCGTACTATATACCCTCAAGCATAGGACAAAGGCACTTGCTACCTCCAGTCCTAGTGCCTTTATAAGCATTTAATCAGGGTCTAATTGCTTTTGGGCGGTTAGTTGAAGACGGTCAAATGTGCAGGTTTTAAGATATTGGTGAGCATCCACAATCTCATCAGCAAGGTCTCGGTACCTTAATAATGAATTATTGAACAGATAAAATAAAAGACAAAGATTCTTTATCCATTGATTTAAGTTGGGCTGGATGGGCGGGAAAACCCAATAAATTAATAGTTCAGGCGGGGTAAAAAAACGTCGCTTCATGCTTGTTATAAAATAAATTCACAATACGCGAGTTGTCGAGTTCCTGAAATTGTTTTATTGATGCTAAATCGGATTTACCTTGGAGTTTAATAGTAAAAATCAATTGTTTTGCTTTGCCAGATTCTATCCATTTTTTGATGAGGCCATAAGCACGATCAGGATAGCAAGCCACGTCCGATAACACCCAATCATAACTGTGTTCTATAGTACGAGGATCTAAAGCAAAAGCGCTCTGTTGTAAAAAATGAACTCCGGGAAGTTTCGCTATTTTTTCATCCAGTTTCGCTTTATCAACCGCAGTAACGGTCGCGCCCAGCGATTGCATGACGTAAGTCCAGCCGCCAGGTGATGCGCCAAGATCTAAAACCGTATCACCTGGTTGAGGATATTTTCCCAGCAGGAACAAAGCTTCCCATAATTTTAAATAGGCGCGATTGGGTGGATTTACTTTATCTTCTATGAAGTAACACTGCCCCTGTGGCCATTTTTTTAATCGTTGAGCACTATAAATCAGGGTGTTTTTATCCAGAAGGCAAAAAGCGCCAATAGCAGGCAGTTCAATATCTCTGGCGAAATGACGAGTAATGGAAGGGCATTTGCGGAGTTGTTCTTCAATTAAGCGCGATCTTCTGATGTGATTCACCGGGTGTAAATACCAGAATGTTCCAGCTTGACGAAGTATTTTAACCGCCTCTGAAATGGATTGAACTGTCGCGACTACGGGTTCAAGCCAAATATCCTGGGCAAAACATACATCGAGTTTCTTGTGGGAAGAAAATACCAAATCTTCAACTACTTCCGTTTTATCTCCTAACTCGTCACAAAGTTCAGTACGAAATTCAGGTTTGGTAACGTATACAGCAGCAAGATTTTTCAGAAGTTCCATAGGTTTTGTCTAATTTAATAATAAACTCAGAATGGGATTTTTAATACAGCCATAAATAAGGATTTACGAAAAAGACCTTTTAACGAAGGAACTGAACGATTTTCGTAAGTCCTGTAAATAATAGAAACAGTTGAAGTATACACAATACGGGTGCAGTAAGTAATCATTTGATTCTAATTAATAATGGAATATTATGAATGGAGGCAGGGATGGTTTGTTTATTTTTGGTCAAATTGGTTTCTGGTATGCCAATTTGATTGATCGAGTGGTGATTTATGCCGTCTTCTCAGATTATTGGAACTTCAGAACAGGTCGCGCAACGTGCTTGTGACTATTCGCGATCCTATATTCTGATGGGTAGTACCCAGCTTGTTACTAATTCTTATCTTGCAATTCAACAATATTCTCTGAGAAAAGCGTTATTTGATCTGAGATACGCATGCAGGGAATCCCGGATATACGCGCTGGAAATAGATAAAGCAATCAAGCGATTTTACCAGACAATTGATCTCTGTAAAAAATATTCATTAGGAAATTGTTATGAACTGGCTTTAATGGCTTTGGATTATGTAGTTCATTTCGCACCTCAGGTTGACGCGGAGGTTTACTATATCATCGGAGGTGATCATGCTTTTTTAGTGATCGGAAAGGAGAAAAACAGTCATCCTAATAAGCCAGAAACATGGGGTAATAACGCATATATTTGTGATCCCTGGGCTAATGATGTCTATCCTGCGTCACAATATAGAGCCAGGACTAAAAATTTTTATCGTACTTTAGACAGTCAGTCCGGTACTTATATTAACCAAACACAGAATTTTAATCCGCTCAGACACTCTTTATCGCCTATGAAAAATGCGAGTACCCAACATATTCGGCAAACACAATCGGAACATCATCTTAAAAAAATTGTTAAATTCTTTGAGGAAAAAAACACGTATATATTGAATGCAATGAATTTTCTTGAAGGAAGGTTAACGGTAATAGTGAACCGATTAATTGAGAACTATGGCAAGGATAACGAAAAAAGTATGGTGATTAGCAAAGTAATGGAGCAATTGAACAATTCAGCGGCCGCTATCAGGGAAAGTATCAACGAAAAATATAATCTCAGTGATTACAGATCTTTACGGGATACATTGGAGAATTCATTAAAGCAGAATGTGAACGCATACGTTCAGGCCGTTAAAATAAGTCAGAAAGATTATGATGCTTTATATCAATATCATAATAAAAGCGCATTTAGTACCTTCATATTACAATTTTTTAATATTCCTCCAATTACAGTAAGATTAACCAAAGAGGCTTTACGCACAGCAACAGATGAAGTGCAACGAGTTTTGCAAGAAGACAGTGCTACCTGGTCAATTAAATAAGGTCACGAAGCGCTTTGGATTAAAATGGAAGTCGCTGATCAATAGTGCCAAAGGAGGGATTATGTTAGGAATAGCAATCGTTCTATTTTTGATAGCAGCTGGTCTGGGGATTGTGCTTATAACAGCGGTATTACAAGATAAGCCTGTTCTGCTTCCTGCATTATTTTTGCATGGGACTTTTGCGGCAGTAGCGTTATTGATTGGGTTCTGTTATCTGTTTGTATCAGGGATATCTGGATTATTCATTACCAGTTTAGGAATACTCTCTGTAGCGGCACTGCTGGGAGCGACTTTGGTGTTTATCGATATTAAAAATAAAACAGTGTTAAAACTGGTAGCAGTCTTGCACCCGTTTATTGCTATAGTGGGTTTAATTCTACTGATTATCGATGTTTTGCCTTAACTGCATTGAAATTAAATTATAAACCGAATCACCATACAGGGACGATAGTACATGAGCGAATTTTATCAATCACCACCCAGTTTAGGTAACCAGTTTGAAGAAGACAGGGTTTTAAGAGACTATCTTGAATGGAAATTGCCTGCTCACATAGTAACTGAAATCAAACCAGACCTGCATCGATTGGGACATCGTGTTGTTGACGACATTTATCTTCTTGGAAAACAGGCTGAATTAACGCCGCCTCGTCATATTCCCTATGATCCCTGGGGAAGACGAGTGGATTTGATCGAAACATCCAATGCCTGGAAAGAGCTTGAACGTATTTCGGCTGAAGAACAATTAGTCGCAATTGGATACACGCGTCACTATGGAGCCTTATCGCGTATTTACCAATTCGCCAAATTGTACCTTTTTCACCCATCATCGGCTGTATTTACTTGTCCACTCGCCATGACCGATGGTGCTGCAAGGGCATTGGAGCTATATGGAGATGAAAAGCTCCGACAGAACGCTTTTCAACATCTTGTTTCGTCTGATCCCAAACAGTTTTGGACTTCAGGGCAATGGATGACCGAACGAACGGGGGGCTCTGATGTAAGTGGTACGGCAACCGTGGCCATACCTGATGGTTCACAGTTCCGCTTGTCGGGAACTAAATGGTTTACTTCAGCAACGACTTCTCAAATGGCGATGACACTCGCCAGGATTGATGGAGCTCCTGAAGGCAGTAAAGGCCTGAGTCTTTTTTATCTGGAACTTCGCGATGAGACTGGAGCTTTAAATAATATTCGGATCAATCGCTTGAAGGAAAAGCTGGGTACTCATGCGTTACCGACAGCGGAACTGACTCTGGAGGGCGCACGTGCAACTTTGGTTGGTGAGCCAGGAGATGGCGTTAAGAAAATTTCTTCATTATTTAATATTACACGGCTGTATAATGCCTGTTGCGCTGTTGGCTATATGCGAAGGGCAATAGCACTTTCTCGCGATTATGCACAAAAACGCAAGGCCTTTGGTAAATATTTATCGGAACATGGATTACATCTGGAGACCTTGGCTAATCTGCAAGTGGAGTTTGAGGCTGCTTTCCATCTGATATTTCATGCCATTGAGTTATTAGGAAAAGAAGAGGCGGGGAACGCTACTCATGAGGAATCCGCAGTGCTTCGACTGCTTACGCCCTTGGCTAAACTGTATACTGCCAAGCAGGGTATAACGGTTGTGAGTGAAGCCCTTGAGACTTTTGGTGGTGCGGGGTATGTAGAAGATACCGGGTTGCCGCAATTACTGCGGGACGCGCAGGTATTGGCAATTTGGGAAGGAACGACTAACGTTTTGAGTCTGGACGTTTTGCGTGCGATCCGGAAAGAGCATGCGTTGTTACCGTTCATTAACGATATGCTGGAGCGTTTGAATACAATTGATACCCCAGATTTACTTCCTTTTAAAGTAAAGATGCTGGAAGCGGTAGGTAGTCTGAGGCAATACAGTGAATCCATGATGACTATGAGTGATGAGGAACAACAAATATCAGCACGACATTATGCTTTTTGTTTGACTCAGATTTATGTAGCGGGTTTATTACTGGAGCATGCACAATGGGCTCTAATCCATGGTAAGGGACCTCATTCATTGCTCACTGCTCGACGATGGTGCTCCAGGGATTTTACTGCTCTGCTGACGCCTACAGAAGAATATCGCAAGGAATCAAAATCGCTTGCTCTGGATAGATAAAAATAAACAAATCCATTTTGAACCCCTGTTTCTTCTGATGCCATAAAGAATCCACCAAAGCTGGTTGATCTTTGGGGATTCCGAGAGGAACGAATCAGTATAATTGCTGAATTATTTTGGATGCAGCAGACCTTAAAACCGGGTTTTTTTATACTTTAAAGGCCTGTATTGCTCGCTTATCCTGGGTTTTATCGGTGTTTTTCTAGGATTCATCAAACAGTAAAGAGCTATGGAAGCTAAATACGGCAATCCAAATAAAATGAGCAAATGTTTTATTGTGCCGGAAAGTGCTATATCCAAAGGGATGCTGAGAGCAAGAATTAATTGAACAATTCGGTTTTTGATAAAATCAGGGATGAACAGTTGTACCATGTTTTTTTTATCCATTACATTTTAGTCAAAACTTACGATTCAACTACCCAATTTAGGATGATGGGGTTTTTTCGTAAGTTCTGTTCGTGTTAAAAAATCAGTGAACCCTTTTCAATCAGGAACACGATTAATTGCAGACCCATTTGCTCTCTGCGATGATGGAGTAGACCTCATTATCGCCTATGACTATATGGTCTAGTAATCGAGCATCTACCAATTCAAGCGCATCGCGAATGCGCACGGTAACTTCCAGATCCTGGTGACTTGCATCGGAAACTCCAGAAGGATGGTTGTGGGCAAGAATTAAAGCCGCTGCGTTAAGTTGAAGTACCCGTTCTATAATGGGTCGTGGATGAACTGTTGCAGAATTAATGGTCCCTGAAAATAATTCTTCATAGGCTATAATTCGGTGTTGATTATCAAGGTATAAGGCAGCAAAAGTTTCATTTTTATAATCCCGTAACCTTTTTTTCAGATAGGCATAGGTTTGTTTGCTGTTGGTTATCTGAGTGTCTTTTTGTAAATGGATAAAGTCACTGCGCCGGCAGATTTCCTTTACTGCCTGTAATTGCAGGTAGCGGACTTCTCCCAGGCCGGGAATCTCCTTGAAGTTCTGGGCAGTGGCATTGAGTATTGCTCGTAAATCGCCAAGATGCTTTATGAGATCATAGGCCAATTGCACACATGATTTTTTCCTGCTTCCGGAACTGATAAATACTGCTAATAACTCAGTATCAGAGAGGCTTTGAACGCCGTAATTAAGTAATTTTTCACGCAGATCGAACCGCGGTGTTGATTGGACAACCGTCATTTTGTATTCCTTTTATATTCCTTTATTGCGAAGTTTATGCTTTGATCGGTGGTATTCTTATAAAAAATGGTTAGTCATGCAAGATTTTATTGATAAAAAAATCCTTCTGGGGGTTTGTGGGGGTATTGCTGCTTATAAGTCAGCCTATCTGGTAAGGGAATTAACCCGACTTGGAGCCGATGTCCGAGTGGTAATGACTCAGTCCGCTCAGCAGTTTATCAGTCCTTTATTAATGCAGGCTTTATCCAGTAATGAAGTGCGTACTGATTTATTTGATATGCAATCAGAACATGCCATGGGACATATTGAATTGGCGCGATGGGCTGATTATCTGTTAATTGTGCCGGCCTCTGCAAATTGTCTTGCTAAAATGGCTCAGGGCATTGCAGATGATTTATTATCTACGTTGTACCTGGTGGCTGAAACGCCAGTAATCGTTTGCCCAGCCATGAACCGTAGTATGTGGGCTCATCCAGCAACTCAGGCAAATTGCGAACTATTGAAAGAGCGTGGCGTACTGTTTGTTGGACCTGAAGAGGGCTCTCAAGCCTGTGGTGAACATGGATTGGGGCGGGTCAGTGAGGCAGAACAGGTCATTAGTGCTCTGCGTTTGTATGAGGTTCATCAGCTGCTGGCTGGAAAAAAAGTGTTGATCACTGCTGGACCCACTCGAGAGGCGATTGATCCTGTACGCTATTTAAGTAATTACAGTTCTGGAAAAATGGGCTTTGCTTTAGCAGAGGCGGCTGCCATGGCTGGAGCACAAGTAACACTGATCAGTGGACCTAGTGCACTATCTGCTTCGGCAGGAGTAGAACTGGTTCGCGTAGAGTCCGCGCAATCCATGTTGGAAGAGGTCATGAATCGTTTACAACAAGGAACTCTATTTATAGGCGCGGCGGCTGTTGCTGATTATAAAATGGTGACTCCCGCAGCAGAGAAAATGAAGAAAAATAATCATGCAGAATTAACACTTAATTTAGTCAAAAATACCGATATTCTCAGTACGGTTTCCGCTAGCGGTAAAGCCGGTTATGTTGTTGGGTTTGCGGCTGAAACGACTGACCTGATTGAGTATGCCAAAGAGAAATTAAAGCAGAAAAAATTGAATATGATTATCGCGAATCAGGTGGGGAAGGGAATGGGTTTTGAGAGTGATGACAATCAAGTCACTATAATTACAAAAAACAATCAGATAGAACTTCCTTTAACCAATAAAACGCGTCTGGCCGGACAAATTATTGCAATCCTTGCAGCAACTCTGCAAAATGACCCCCATTAAACTTATTGGAACTGATGATGCAGCAGGTAATACAATTAAAAATTCTGGATTCACGAATTGGGGACACGATTCCTTTACCTACTTATGCTACTAGTGGCTCTGCTGGTCTGGATCTGAGGGTTTGTATTTCTGAACCCATCCAGATAGCCCCACAGGAAACAGTATTGTTACCTACAGGACTTTCTATATATATTGCGGATCCCAAATTGGCGGCAGTTATATTGCCTCGCTCGGGTTTGGGGCATAAAAATGGCATCGTATTAGGAAACCTTGTGGGATTGATTGATTCTGATTATCAGGGCGAGTTAAAAATCTCCTGTTGGAATAGAAGTCAGGAACCTTTTACGATTAACCCTGGTGAACGTGTCGCTCAATTGGTTTTTATACCGGTAGTCCAGGCTGCCTTTGAAGTAGTTAATTCTTTTACAGAAAGCAGTAGAGGTGAAGGCGGCTTTGGTAGCTCAGGGAGACATTAGATGATGTATCAGCAAGTACAAATACCTCGTTCCGTTTTTCGCGCTTACGATATTAGAGGCGTCATAGGTCAGGATTTGGATGAACACTCTTTTTATACCATTGGATTAGCAATTGCTTGCTATCTGAACACTTTAAATCGAACACAGATTTATTTGGCTCGTGACGGACGTCTTACCAGTCCGAGTCTGTCCCTGGCCTTAAAAACAGGACTTCTGGACAGTGGAATTGATGTGGTGGATCTTGGCGCTGTAGCAACACCTGTTATGTATTATGCTACCCATACTCAAGGGCTGGATTGTGGGCTAATGGTTACAGGAAGCCATAATCCTGCGGATTATAATGGCATTAAAATGGTGTTGGCTGGGAAAACCTTAACTCAGGAAGATATAGACACACTTTATGAAATGGTCGTAGAAGGTCAACGCATACAGGGTAAAGGTAAGGAGACACATCTTGATGTAATGGGTCATTATACCCATCGTATAGTCAGCGATATCCAAATAAAAAGACCGCTGAAAGTTGTGGTTGATTGCGGGAACGGCATCGCGGGACCAATAATTCCAGCAGTATTATCACAGTTGGGCTGTGAGGTTATTCCCATATATTGTGATGTGGATGGTCGTTTTCCCAATCATCATCCTGATCCGACTATAGAAGCGAATTTAGCGGATTTAAAGGAAGCAGTAGCTCTTCATCATGCAGATATAGGTCTGGCGTTTGATGGCGATGCTGATCGCTTGGGATTGATTACCAATGCAGGGGAGATGATCTGGCCTGATCGTTTGATGATGCTGTTTTCCCGGGAGGTATTAAGCCGAGTACCCGGAGCTACCATAGTTTATGATGTTAAATGTTCTACTCATCTGGAACAAGTCATTAAGGATGCAGGTGGAACAGCCAAAATGTGTCCTACAGGCCATTCTATTGTTAAGGCGGTAATGAAAGAAGAGCAGGCTGCTTTGGCCGGAGAAATGAGTGGTCATCTGTTTTTCAAGGATCGTTGGTATGGATTCGATGATGCGCTGTATAGCGCCTGCCGATTATTGGAAATTATCAGTTCCTCTGATTTAACAGTTAGTGATCAATTCAAGTTGATACCCAATAGTATCAATACTCCGGAACTAAAGATCACCATAGCAGAGCAAGAAAAATTTATTTTTATGAAATTGTTTAGTGAACAAGCAGATTTTCCAGATGCGCGAATTCTTACTATTGATGGCTTGCGAGTGGAGTTTGCCAATGGCTGGGGATTATTACGGGCATCGAACACTACCCCTTGCCTGGTGGCTCGTTTTGAAGCAACTGATGCGGATAATCTGTTACACATTCAACTTTTATTCAGAAGGCAAATTCAATTATTAAATGCTGGACTGGTATTACCTTTTTAAGGTTTAAACTTATCGTTTCGATTTAAAAACGTTCTGATGGGCTTGCGGTTATATTAAAAACCATTGTTTTTTCTGGACTCATTGTCTTCAGTAACTTCAGGCCTGTTCTCAGAAATAGTAGATGAATAACGTTGAGCGAATAATTGATGCGGGTTTATCTTGAGTCGGTATTCTGAATCATTTATCAGGCTGTTCAGCTCCATTTTGGTTGATGAATTACCGTATAATCCACGGATGGCCCTGACTATCCACAGACTGCTGCGCAATTGGCTGATAAAGAGAAACTCTGAAGCAATGGGATTATTTTTTGTTCCATTCAGATCATTTTTTAATTGTTTAATCTCTTCTGATGAAAGGGATTTTATATGCTGACTGATTACGTTTACCGCAATTGTTTTTTTGTTTTTAAGACTTAAATCGGGATCTTGGCTAATCTCGCCCATCACGGCTTTTAAATCAGCGTAATTAGCGATCGTTTTATCATAGTATTGAGAGCGAAAATGGTAGTTTTCTATATCCACACCTTTTGATTCTAATACTTCAGCAACTTTCGGTGTCATTTTTGCGCCCTGTGACAGAAGATGTCTGATGACGCACAAGGGATCTTTTCCTGGATTTATCTGTTCAGAACCAGGTTCATAGGATTGGGCCATGTCCGCAGCCACTTCAATGGGGCTCTGTCCTTCAAAGTTAGCACTACCAAGATACTCGTTAAATGCTTTTTGACTTTCATCAAAACGATATTCGCCCAGACGAATATTAATATGTAGAGGAGTATCTCCTTCTTTTATCAGTGTTTCCTGTTCAGAGGAGCATAATTCTAAATAACGGTCGGATTGACTTTCGATATCGTTTTTAATTGAGCGGATTAACGAGTTCTGATTAATAAGAGATTCCGCCATGTACTGATTGAATTCCTGTTTAATGGTGTTCAGATCGTTCTTTCCGTGCTCACTGTTCAGGTACTCGCGAAATTCGGGAATAGAGAAGAGCACTGCTCGTAGTTTTATGACTCGTTCATGCGTTGCCTGAGTTATCAAATTAATATCAGAAGCATCCTTGGGATTGGACGGATCTAAATGTAAGGCCATAGCACTTTTCATGAGTTGTTCAGGAACCATGATGCATTTCAGAAATCGTTTCCATTTATATTGATTGAATTCCGGATCATTTTTTAAACTGCTGAATGCATTTCTTTCACGGGTATTAATGTATGCTCTATCATCATTAAATTTAACTGCAAACCGCCCATGCGTCGGCCAATAATGATTTCCAGAATCCCGAAGATCTGGAAAATTGATCAGATCTCTGGGCGTAATATTAAATGACTTCTCTCCATACGACCAGTTAGTGGCCCGTAAATTGATAAAAGACATAATGCTGTCACTGAGCATCAGATCATGATCGATATTGAAAAAAACAATATGTGGTTTGTTGTTCTTGATGATGGTATAGATGCCAAAATTCCCTTTATGTAAGTCATCTTCTTCCAGGGTGTATTTGTTAACAAAAGTATTGGCAAGAGAATCCATATCAATAGTAAGAGCCCCTTTATTTCTTTGTTCCATTAGGGTGCTGAAAAAGCCATGTGGAAGCTGATTAAGAAATTGGTACGGGATGTCCGCTGAATTTTTTATTTTGACCTTAGTAAATTCATAGTGTTTTTTTTCGGGAGAAAAATGAATTCTTTGAAATGCGGTGTTTTTAATATTGACCTGCTGGGCAATAGCAAGATGAATATGAAGACAAGCAACACCCGTAATCTTTTTTTGTTCCTCATCATGAACTAAATGGTATTTGGGGGTTGAATTAGGAAGCATAAAGAGACGAGCCATCTCGCTAAATGCTACTTCTTTGATTGATGCTTCAGGATTACGATGTTTATTTTCTTTATAAATTATAGGTACGATAGATCCATCTTCAAGCTGATATTTCAGATCGTGCGTTATGTGCCCAGTTAGTCGTGAACCAGAATGGTCATTTAATCCATCAATATTATTAAATAAATAAGGACTTGGCATCGCTTGATTTCACCATTTTGAAAATTATTTGTACTATTTAAGAGTAGCACAATAAGATTAAGAGATTATTACATCCTTCCCGCTTCCTTACGGTCGCGGCTCGGTTTTCTGATTTAATAGAAATGATACAAATGCGACCTACATGGACACATTGTTTGTTTGATGGGCGAAAAACAGCTTTTGTGGCATAATGATGCGCACTGTGTAACTCTAATTATTTTTAGAAGATGAAATACCAAAATTACAATTGAAGCAACAGACTCGGCTCAATTATCTTACAATTAAAATAAACCAGTTATTCTGTTGTGTTCTTTTGGAGCACATACAGCATCACTTCCAACGGGTGCTGATTGTGTAAACGTGCCGGTACTTTTTCTTTTTTGATGAGTTCAAACCGGCATTCATTGGCCAGGCTTTTAATATAATCAGGATGATGGTTGAAGCGGGCACTGGTTTGGAGTGTCCATGGTTCCTGCTCACTGATTTCGGTAGAGAAAATGAAATAGCCTTGGGCGTTCAGGTGATGACTAATTAACTGAAACAGGGTACTCAAATCGCCAAAATACGGTAAAACATCTGCGGCAACAATCAAATCATAGGGTTGTTTATTTTGGTTGAGAAAGTCAATGACTTCAGAATGAACCAGCGAGTCATAGATCCCTTTCTCTTTGGCATGGGCAAGCATTTTTTCAGCAATATCGATACCAGTTAACCGTTTGCTGATTTCACGCAGTACCACTCCAGATAAACCCGTTCCACAACCTATATCCAAAGTGTTATTGACCTGGAGTAGTTCCAGTTCATGGATTGTTCGACCAATGTGCTGTGGGAGCGAATAATTGAGTTGGTCTTTCATATGGTGTTCGTAATATAGGGCGTAATTATTAAACAGATTTTTGGCATATTCCGGAGTTGTGTCAGCATCTGTTGTTCCATTCAGGGCATTTAGCATATGTTTGCTGATGGTATCCTGAGGATTTATTGTCAAAGCCCGTTGTAAATATTCACGTGAAGTTTCTCTCATATCCATTTTTAAATAAATGGCCGCCATATTATTTAGAGAGGGGGTGTGGGTGTTGTTTAAATTCAGAACCTGTTCAAAAAAAATAATCGCTTCATTTAAATGGCCTAAAGCCATCTGAGCTACACCTGAATTATATAAATACTCTATATTATTGGGTTCTTTTTTTAGCAAGACATCGTAGTGCATCAAGGCGTTTTCAAAACGGTCATGATGCATGAATGTGGCTGCTAGATTGTTGCGAGCATCAATGTCTTCATTGTCCAGAGCTAATGCTTTAGTGAAGTAATCGACCGCAATCTGGTTTTGATCTTTTTTGAGAGCAATAACCCCCAGGTTGACCAGCGTCTGAACGTGTTCGTGATTCTGTTCCAGAACTTTTTGAAAAGCGTGTTCTGCATCTGTAAGCATATTCTCTTCAAGATATAAGATTCCCAGATAAAAATAGGCTTCTGCATGTTCAGGATTTAGGGAAATGACATTATTAAATTGGGTTTTAGCAGCAACTAACTGATTATTTTGGAGCAACAGTAATCCCAGATTAAAATGTGCTGCGCTAAAATCCGGTTCTGCATTGACTGCTTTTCCATAATGGACCAGTGCCTGTTGGTAGTTATTCTGTAATGCATATACCGTTGCCAGATTATTATGTGCCTGTGCGTATTCAGGTTTTAGTTGAATTGCCTTCAGATAGAATTGAATGGCTTTATCCAGTTGATTGGACTTTTTATAAGCATTGGCAAGATTATTTAATAAAGCAGGATCATCCGAATTTATTTCTTGTGCCTGTAACAGGTATAAAATCGCATTATCCATGTCTCCTAATTGAGCATAGGTTAAGCCCAGAAAATGCAGAGTGTCATAATGTTTTGAGTTTCTGGAAAGGATGTGCTCATAGAGGCTGATCGCTTGCGGAAGTTGACCTTCATATTGAAGCTTATAGGCTTGAGCAAAGAGATTTTCTAATTCAACATTCATTTTAAACTGGGAATAATTTCGCGTAAATGGTGTAAGGCTTTTGCGCGATGACTGATGGTATTTTTAATAGTAGCAGGTAATTCGGCTGCTGTGCATTGATATTCTTTTATAAAGAACACAGGATCATAGCCAAATCCACCTGTACCTGAGGCGACCAGACTAATCGTTCCATGGCAAATGCCCGTAGAAATCACAGGAGCAGGATCCTTGGCATGCTGAACCAGAGCTATGGCGCAATAAAAATAAGCCTGCCGCTGTTCGGCAGGTACATGCGCCATATTATGTAACAAAAGTTGGATGTTTTCCTGATCGCTGGCCAGAACTCCAGCATAACGCGCGGAAAATATGCCCGGCTCACCATCAAGTGCAGGCACTACCAATCCGGAGTCATCTGCCAAAGCAGGCTTATTTGCCAGGAAGCTGGCATGTCGTGCTTTTATTATGGCGTTTTCTACAAAACTTAAACCGGTTTCTTCAGGACTGTCTATGCCTAAAGAGGTTTGTGATATACATTGAATGGGTGCTAATAAATCGTGTAATTCTCTTATTTTTCCAGAATTACTGGTGGCAAGAATAATTTCTTTCATCATGGTTGTCTTTAGAATTTTTGGCCATTGTAACGTGACAGAGGCAAGAACTAAACTACAGAACCATTAAATAAATTCATAACCTTAAAGAAAAATTTAAGGCCGGGAGTCTGTCAACTTCCGGCCTTAACGATAAATCAGAATTGATTGAGCATAATCAGCTCAGAATCCTTAACTAACCTTAACTTGAACTTCTGATGTCTGGTCTAATTGATTGTCCTCACCTAAATCAGGATCTGCTCTGAATTTTTGTGAATCAATTAATAAATCAGCAACATCTTGCATATCATTCGCTTCTTCCTGCGTGATTTCGACAGCATGAGCTGGGGCAAGATAATTGATTTTAATCTCTTCAGGAATACAGTCCTGAGGATGATTCTGGATGTATCGGTCTGATCGTACCAGATATTCATTAATGTATCCTTCATAAACAGACTTACCATTGAGCATCTCCAGCTCACACAAATCCGCGAAATGAGCATTCACATTACCGAATTTATCTCTGCCAAACTTGTTACCCAAACGTTCTTTGGCTTTTTCAGAAACCCGAACAAGATGTATACTGTCCAGTGCATCACGATCTTGCTTGTATTCTTCGGGACAATTATCAACCATGGGCGCTCTTTTCTTAGATTTGGTTTCAGTTGATACCATTTCACCATGATATTTACTTACTTTTCCTGATAAAGTTGCTGAGATAAGCGTTTGGTCACCACTGTGTTGAATATGACATTGATAGGGATCAGCCTGGATGTATTTTTTACCTGGAGTAAGATGCCAACCGGTAAATTCCAATAGAGTTTTGACTATTGTTTTTAATGCGTTGGGTATCCAGGTGGATTGAGTAATCATATCGTACACTGCAGCTTTAAATGATTTAAACGCATTATTCATGACCACGCGTAATTTGACGTTGGCTTGATCGTTGAATTGTGATTTTACTTCCAGTGCTATACCTGCCCCATAACAGTCACCTTGTAAAATGATGTCATCAGGATGAATGCCTTGTTTTAATAAGGATTTGACTACAGAGATACCCGCATTGATTAAGTCATTTGCTTCTCGAACCTGTCCCGTACTTTTTCCTGTGCCAGGGAAATTAAACGCATGTACGGTAGCGCCAGTTTGCTTGGCGGCAGCAGTTATATCGCGAAAGCAGGCTTGATAATATGTATTTGCTCCAGGGAAATAAACGATGTGTTTGCCAGTTCCTGGTTTGTTCTCCGCTTTTACTTCCGGTGCGCATTTAAGAACTTCCAATTGACAGTCCTTACCAGAAGTTAATTTGGAATCAACCATAGTTAAAGCAAAATTCAAACCTTTAAATGCTTTGTGGTATAGGGCTTTCTCATCCGTTTTTTGTTGTTGCAGGAAATCATCAAATGCTGCATTTCCCTCTGGATTAGCTGTTTTAGGTCCATAACCTTTCTCTTTATACCAATCACCTTTACCCACAGGAAAGAGTGCACCGGCGACTAAGAGTTGTAAACGACTATGAAAAAAAGAGTCTTGTTTTACTACTTTAGTTGACTGAGTTGTTTGTGTCTTAGCCATTGGTTTCTCCAAATACAAATAAAATTGGTTAAGTTAGATTGTAGCAACTGATCCTTAAGGAAGTATTAATTAACTTCACTTGGATTAATTATCGGCCATTAATTAAACGTTAAGGATATATTATCAAACTTAGCAATAAAAGTGATCTAATTTGAAGCAAAAGTTTTTAATTCTTAGCAATATTTCTATTTTTAAGTTAAAATAAGCGGGTATTTTAATCTATAGAACTCATAATGCCTATATCTCATTTATTGTTAGCCTTATTGGTAGTGCTTATTTGGGGAATTAATTTTATATTCGTCAAGTGGGGTCTTGATGAAATGTCTCCCTTATTGCTTTGCGCTCTGAGATTCCTTTTGGCAAGCGTCCCCGCAGTGTTTTTTATAAAACCACCTGCCGTCCCTTTTCGCATTATTGCAGCTTATGGCCTGGTCATGTTTGCATTACAATTTGCTCTGCTGTTTATTGGCATGCAGGTCGGCATGACTCCTGGAATGGCCTCTTTATTAATGCAGGTGCAAGTATTTTTCAGTATCTTTTTTGCCGTAATTTTTATTGGGGAAACACCAACTGTTGGTCAACTGGTTGGCGCCTTGGTTTCATTTTCAGGTATAGGCCTGGTTGCTATGCATTTTGATTCGAACGTGTCGTTCCTGGGGTTTTTATTTATCATGGGTGCCGCTGCTACCTGGGGTATTGGGAACCTGATAACCAAAAAGATAAAAACAACCCATTTAATTTCAGTTATTGTATGGGGCAGTTTTATAGCCTGTTTCCCCATGTTTCTCCTTGCTTTAATATTTGAAGGCCCTAGCAGTTTCAGTTATACCTATGAACATTTAAGTTGGAAGGGTAGTATTTCATTGGCATATATTGTGTATATTTCAACATGGATTGGCTATGGGGTATGGAATTGGCTGATTAGTCGATATCCTGTCGGAATGATCGTTCCTTTTACTTTACTGGTACCCGTAGTCGGAATGCTTAGTTCCATTCTGGTTTTGGGTGAGTCTTTTCAATTATGGAAACTGGAGGCTGGTTTGTTAGTCATCAGTGGACTTTGTATCAACATATTAAGTACTCGCTTCTTTATGGCAAAAACACTTACCGAGACGGCATAAATTCCGATGAGTCAACTTAAAAACATCATTTTATGTGCCGATGATTTTGGCCTGAATAAAGGGGTTTCTCTTGGTATCTTGAAGCTGGTGCGCATGAATCGATTGTCTGCAGTAAGCTGCATGGTGAACGTTCCGGATTTTTCGTTATATGCTAAGGAACTGTTGGTTCTGAACAATCCGGTTCGTACAGGTCTGCATTTTAATCTCACCGAGGGTTCCTTTTTATCGAAACCCGAAAGACCATGTTTTCGTTTAAACGAGTTGATTCTAAGAACCCATACGCGGACTATTAACAAGGCGCAGGTGTTTCATGAATTGAATGCTCAGTTGGAGCATTATGTAACGGTGATGGGTGAGTATCCTGAATTTATAGACGGTCATCAACACGTGCATCAGTTTCCAGTGATCCGCCAAACCATTATTGATTTATACAAGCAACGATCATTAAAAGACAAAGGAGTATTCCTACGATCCACCTATCCCGCTTTAACACTCCCTCAATTTAAAGTGAAATCAGCCATACTGACCCGAACCGGGGGGAAAAAGTTCAATACCCAGTTAAAGCAATTGAACATCCCGCACAACAGTTTTTTTTCGGGAGTGTATGATTTTGCTCCTGACTCAGATTATAGATCTTTGTTTCGTCAATGGTTGGCTCGAGTGCCTTCTAATACCCTAATCATGTGTCATCCGGGCGAGGGTGATGATCCTGCTGATGTGATTTCCTGTACTCGAAAACAAGAAATGAATTATTTTATGAGTGATGACTTTTTGCTTGATTGTGAGGAGCATCACATATCTTTAAATTTAACGACAAGCCCAAAATCTTGAGAGCAAATAGCTGTAGACGGCAACTAATCCTAAAACCAGGATCAGAGCAATTAAATAATTTAATTGAGTAAAACGTAATAATAGAAAATACAGTGATTCATTAAGTATTCCCGCAGAGGCAGCGACCAGAAAAAAATGCGGTAAACTTAATTCCTTTTGATCTTGAAGTCTGGAAAAAGTAAGGTACTTGTGACCCAGAAAACTGATGTTAAAGGCAATCAGGAAGGCAAAGACATTCGCGAGTAGTGGATTTAACTGAACATAAGTAACCAGATTCAGTACGATCAGAATGTGTACGATTGCTGAGGTTGCACCGATACCTGTATAGAAAATCAGTCGATGAGATAATTTAAGAACGGCTGTCATCAAAACTGGAATCCTCATCTACTATATAATGTGGTCTATGTTTTACCTCATCAAAGACACGACCTATGTATTCTCCTACCACTCCTAAAGCAAATAATTGTAACCCGCCAAAAAAGGTTATGGCAGTGACTATGGTTGCCCAACCGGGTGTCTGTATGCCAAATATCAAGGTGCTAGCGATAATCCATGCGGCGTAGAGCAATGCTACTGTGGCGACGCCTATTCCGCCAACAGCTATCATTCTTAAAGGAAAAGCGGTGAATGAGGTAATGCCTGTGATTGCCAGGTCCAGTAAAGAATAAAAACTCCACTGTGAAGTACCTGATTTTCTAGGTTGCACTTCAAAAGGTATGGCAATTTGTTTGAAACCAACCCAACTATATAATCCTTTCATAAAGCGATTGCGCTCTGGCAATTTTTGCAGGGCATTCACAATTTTTCGATCTAGTAATCTAAAATCGCCGGCATTTGCAGGGATATTGATGCGGTTTATTTTGGAAGTAAATTGATAAAATGCTTTTGCACAGGTTCTTTTTAACCAGGATTCGTCGGATCTGTTTTGACGGACGGCATAAACCATATCATAGCCTTGCTCCCATTGATGCACAAATTCGCTTAATAACTCAAGTGGATGTTGAAAGTCGCCATCCATCAGAATAACAGCGTCTCCACGAGCATGATCCAATCCGGCGCTTAGTGCTTTTTCTTTTCCAAAATTACGACTAAAACGAAGATATCGAATGGGAAATTGCGTTCTTAATTGCTGAATGATCGTAAAGGTATTGTCCTGACTGCCATCATCGATAAGGAGCATTTCATAAGGGTAGCTCAACTCCTTTAGTGTTTTATCAAGCGCGGCAACGAATTCTGCAATGACCTCTTCCTCGTTAAATACAGGAACGACACAGGTAATCAGTTTTTTAGGTTGTGTAGTTTTCGACATAGTGATTTTAATGGGTGTACCACTGATATTAAGACAGCGCATATTAACCCAATTTAGGAAGTTGCGTCTACGCTAGCGATAAAATGCAGTCTGGCTTATTTTAGCGTTTACTGCTGATGCACAATGCTTCCCATTGTAGGTCGTGTTGGAGTATTCTAGGTCGAAGTGTTGCTTCATCGAACCGGGAATTTGTGATGCATGAATTATGGTTGTGCAAGAGCATCCTTGAACTCATTACTCAACAGGCTGCTGTGACAAAGTGTGAGCGGGTAAAAACCATTGTTTTGGAGCTTGGCCAGCTCAGTGCCGTTGACCTGGATTCATTGAATTTTAGTTTTAAGGTAATAGCACAGGGGTCTGTTGCGCAAAATGCCGAGTTGCTGGTTATCGATGTTCCTGGTGAAGCAGTGTGTAATGCCTGTCATGCAAAGGTACCTGTAAAAGAATACTACGATGATTGCCCCAGGTGTGGTAGTCATTCATTAAGTATTACTCAGGGTGAAGAGTTACGAATTAAATCCATGGTGGTTGAATAATGTGTGGAATCTGCGGTTGTACTGAAGAAATGGAACAAACTACGGATCATGAGCATCATCACCATGATCATCATGAACTTGATCATCATGTACATGAGGGGCATTTGGTTCAAATCGAACAGAATATTCTGGCAAAAAATAATCAGTACGCTGAAGACAATGAACGTTTTTTTTTGCAAAAAAATATTTTGGCTTTAAATCTGATGTCCAGTCCGGGTTCAGGAAAAACGACTTTGCTTGCCAAAACAATAGGCGACTTGAACACCCTCATTGATATCGCTGTAGTCGTTGGCGATCAACAAACCGATTTCGATGCCAGGAAAATTAAAGACAGTGGTGGAACTGCCATCCAAATCAATACCGGAAAAGTATGTCATCTGGATGCTCACAGGGTTGGGCATGCGGTTGAAGCACTCCCCTTGAAAGAACAATCGATACTCATTATTGAAAATATCGGGAATCTGGTTTGTCCCGCCTTATTTGATTTGGGAGAACACTATAAAATCGTTATTCTTTCAGTTACGGAGGGTGATAATAAACCCCTTAAATATCCCGATATGTTCCATGCTGCGGATTTATTAGTGATCACCAAAACGGATCTTTTGCCCTATGTTGATTTTGATCTGGAGCAATGCAAAGAGTACGCGCGCAGAATAAACCCGGAACTTGAAATCCTGTCACTTTCTACGAAGAATGGAGAGGGGCTGCAAGAGTGGTATGAATGGTTAAACACGAAATTGTCGGGGCTTTCCAGTTTAAAGAAGATGTAGATGGAATCAACAAGGCTGCAGATTACTATTCAAGGCCAGGTCCAGGGTGTTGGTTTTAGGCCTTGTGTGTATCGAATTGCGAAAACACTGGGTTTAACAGGATGGATTCAGAATAATGCCGCTGGTGTGCTCATTGAAATTCAGGGAGGTCAAAGTGCTCAATTTTTAGATGAGTTAAAAAATAATTTACCTCCTTTGGCAAAATTGAGTAATTCTCAGTCACGACTCATTCCATTAATAACAGAGGAAACCGCCTTTGACATTCGGGAGAGTGCACAGGGAAAAGTACATACGATAATTAGTCCGGATACCTGTGTATGCCCCCAATGTCTGAATGAATTATTTGATCCGCAAAGTCATTATTACCACTATCCCTTTTTAAATTGCACTCATTGTGGCCCAAGATATTCTATAACACGCGGTTTACCTTATGACCGGTGTCAAACCGCAATGGATGCATTTCCGCTTTGCGAGACCTGTACTGCTGATTATTTAAATCCTGAAAACAGACGTTATCATGCCCAACCTACAGCATGTGCCGACTGCGGTCCGCAACTGTCTTTATCCATTGATGAGGTGGCGAAAAGAATACACCTTGGAGAGCTGATTGCTTTAAAAGGTCTGGGTGGATATCAGTTAATTTGTGATGCGCGAAATGAATCCAGTATTTTAAAACTTAGAGCAGGTAAAAACAGAGAAGCCAAACCACTGGCACTGATGGTGGCGAACCTTGTAAGCGCTGAAGCTCTGGTTGACATGACGGAACAGGGTAAAACCGTTTTGGAGAGTCGGGAGAGACCCATAGTCTTGTTTGCCAAAAAAAATCAAACGGTACCTGATGGGCTGGCTCCGGGGTTAAATCATCTCGGAGTCATGTTGCCTTATACTCCAATTCATTATCTTTTGTTTCATGCCTTTGCTGGAAAACCTGATGGGTGTCAATGGCTGGATGAGTTTCAAGAACTTATTTTGGTGGTAACCAGCGCCAATTTCGGCGGAGAGCCGTTAATTATTGATGATCATGAAGCCTGGGAAAACCTTTCATCTATAGCGGATAAAGTCGTATCGTATAATCGCCAGATAGTCACCCGAGCTGACGATTCAGTTGTCCATATGTTGAATGATGCTCCCGTTTTTATACGACGCTCCCGAGGATATGTACCCCAGCCCATCCAATTGCCCCGTGTCATTCCTTCAATTTTGGCTGTAGGGGGACATTTAAAAAATACGTTTTGTATTACTCGCGGGGATGAAGCCTTTGTGTCACAACATATTGGGAGCTTGACCAATAAGGCAACGATCGAGTTTTTTCATGAGTCGCTGGAACATTTAATACGCTTTCTGGATGTAGAACCAGAACGTATCGCTCATGACCTGCATCCTGATTTTTATACCACTCGTTTCGCAGAACATTATGGGATTCCAGCTTATGCCATCCAGCATCATCATGCGCATCTTGCTTCAGTAGCTGCAGAGCATCATATTGACGAACCAATTATTGGTTTGGCTTTGGATGGTTATGGATATGGATCCGATGGCGCTGCATGGGGTGGGGAGTTGTTGTTATTGGAAGGAGCTGAATTTACAAGGCTGGGGCATTTAGCCTGCATTCCGCAACCCGGGGGTGAGGTTGCTGCGCGCGAGCCCTGGCGAATGGCGGCAAGTGTTTTGTATCGTTTAGGAAAAGGCTATGAAATTGCAGTGCGCTTTGCTGAACAATCCTCGGCTCAGGCATTACATCTTCTTCTGGAGCAAGGCATTAACTGTCCACTGACCTCAAGTTGTGGGCGTTTATTTGACGCGGTAAGTGCTTTATTGGGTATTCAGACTCTGTCTTTTTATGAGGGTCAGGCACCCATGCGATTGGAAAGTCTGGTAACCGTTCCTCAAATTTTAAAACGAGGTTGGCGGATAAAAGATAATATTTTTGATATGATGCCCACCCTGGACTATTTATCTGATCTTGCCGATCCGATCACAGGAGCCAATGTTTTTCATGGAACCTTAATTGCTGGTCTTGCTGAGTGGATTATAGGAGCCTGTCAGGAGAGAGGACTCGCTAGGGTACTATTAAGTGGCGGTTGTTTTTTAAATAAGATCCTGACGGAGGGATTAACCAATGCGTTAATCAAGTCTGGAATTACTCCGCTGTTCCCACGAAATCTGCCACCTAATGATGGTGGAATTTCATTGGGACAGGCATGGATTACTGGAATAATGTAAGGACAATTTATGTGTTTAGCATTGCCGGCACAAATTACTCAGATTCTTGAAGACGATAGAGCCATTATTAATTTAGGTGGTATTACTAAAGATATTTCAATAGCCTTGGTGAATGAGATTAGCGTGGGGGATTACGTCATTATTCATGCAGGCTATGCGCTCACTCGCCTGGATGAACATGAGGCTCAAAAAACGTTGAGTCTGTTTGCTGAAATGCTCAAGGATCAACCCGTATGAAGTACATTGAAGAGTTCCGTAATGCGGATTATGCAAAAGCCCTTGCTCGTGAAATCGCCGTGTTGGCAGACACTGAACGTCAGTATCAATTGATGGAATTTTGTGGTGGCCATACTCATGCGATTCATCGGTACGGCATACCGGATTTATTGCCGGATAATGTTGAACTGATCCATGGACCCGGTTGTCCCGTCTGTGTTTTACCTATGGCTAGAACCGATAAAGCAATCAGTCTTGCCAGGATGCCTCATGTGATCTTGTGCAGTTACGCGGATATGTTGCGAGTTCCTGGCACGGGTCAACAAAGCCTTTTAACAGCCAAGGCTTCAGGTGCCGATGTCCGGATGATTTATTCTGCAGATGACGCGCTAAGAATCGCTGTGGAAAATCCGCTTAAGGAAGTGGTGTTTTTTGCGATTGGCTTTGAAACCACAACACCTCCAACCGCTTTGGTGATTCAGCAGGCGAAGCAATTAAAGTTAAACAATTTTAGTGTTTTTTGTAATCATGTACTCACTCCTGTTGCGATGGACAGTTTGTTGCAATCCAAGGAGGTGAATCTGGATGGTTTTGTGGGGCCAGCGCATGTCAGCATCGTTATAGGAAGCCAACCCTATGAAGCGGTTTGTTCTGCTTATAAAAAACCAATAGTCATTTCCGGATTTGAACCTTTGGACGTTCTGCATTCCATTTTGATGTTACTTCGACAGATTAATGAAGGTCGATGTGAGGTGGAGATTCAGTATTCACGGGCAGTGAATCGAATGGGAAACAGAGTATCTCAACAGATTATGGCAGAAGTTCTCGAATTAAGAGATCGTTTTGAGTGGAGGGGCCTGGGCTACATTCCCCAAAGCGCTCTGCAAATAAAAGCTCAGTATGCAGAGTTTGATGCAGAACGGCGTTTTGAATTACCTGAAACTGTGGGAGAAGAACACAAGCAATGTCTTTGTGGCGATGTGTTGCGTGGAATTAAAAAGCCAAAGGAGTGTAAATTGTTTGCCAAGGTCTGTATGCCAGAAAATCCACTGGGTTCCTGCATGGTTTCATCGGAGGGAGCCTGTGCCGCAGTTTATGCCTATGGTCGGGTGAATTCACTATGACAAAAGCAGTGCTCAGCAGAACATATCAAGGCCCCAAACTGAATTTTAAGGACGGTGTTATCAATTTAACTCATGGCAGTGGCGGTCGTGCCATGGCTCAGTTAATTGATCACCTGTTTTTACCTGCTTTTAATAATGAGTGGTTAGCGCAAAAAAATGATCAGGCCTGTTTTGCAGTGGCGTCTGGACGTATGGTGATGACTACTGATGCCCATGTCATTTCCCCATTGTTTTTCCCCGGGGGCGATATTGGGTCATTATCAGTGCATGGTACGATTAATGATATTGCGATGTCCGGAGCAAAACCCTTGTATTTGACTGCCAGTTTTATTTTGGAAGAAGGCTTTCCTCTGGCTGATTTAAAAAAAATAGTGGAATCTATGGCCTCTGCCGCAAAAGAGGCGCAGGTTGCCATCATTGCCGGTGATACCAAAGTCGTTGAACGCGGGAAAGGGGATGGTGTTTTTATCACTACGACCGGTATTGGGGTAGTGCCTGAGGGAATTCATATTTCGGGTAACCGTGCACGGCCAGGCGATCGCGTTATAGTCAGTGGTTCTATTGGAGATCATGGTGTTGCCATCATGGCTTATCGAAATAATCTGCAATTTCAAACTCAGGTTCAATCCGATACGGCTTCATTACATGGTTTGGTTTCACAAATGGTACATGCTGTACCGGACATTCATTGTCTGCGTGATCCGACTCGAGGTGGGCTTGCTACAACTTTAAATGAATTGGCACTTCAATCAGAAGCAGGATTTCTCATTGATGAACATAAAATACCCGTTCGTACTGAAGTGGCCAGCGCCTGTGAATTGTTGGGTCTGGATGCGTTATATGTAGCCAATGAAGGAAAACTGGTAGTGATTTGCTCTGCTGCTGATACCGAACTATTATTGGCTTCAATGCGCTCCCATCCTTTGGGTGCGGATGCTGCAGTCATCGGTGAGGTGATTGAGGATCCTCGGCATTTTGTTCAGTTAAAAACAAAATTAGGGGGGACGAGGATAATAGATTGGTTGATTGGGGAGCAATTACCCAGGATTTGCTAGACCTTTTGTTAGTGTACGGTCACTACATCTTATAAGGATTATCCAGATGCATGATACAAGCAGTTATTTTTTACCTCATACCCAATTGCAAGCGTTGTTGGATGCTCTGCAAGGAGCCGGGTATTCCTGTATTGGTCCGCAGGTACGGGATCATGCCATAGTATATGATGTCCTGACACGTGCAGATCAATTGCCCTGGAGTATTCGTGATCATCAAGCTCCAGGGGAATATCGACTGGAACAAATCCCGGAACGTAAAGCTTTTGCCTTTGCCAACGGCCCTCAAGCCATCAAACCTGTTTTATTTAAACCGCAGGAAACCTTATGGACGGTTGTTCGTAATGAAGAGGGGAAATTAAATTTTAAATCACATCATCCTGATGAATTACCGGTCGCGATTATTGGCGCGCGTTCTTGTGATTTAGCCGCGATGCGTATCCAGGACAAAGTATTTATCGAAAGCAGTAAACCTGATCCACGGTACAAGAAGAGAAGAGAGCAATTATTCGTTGTTGCGGTAAACTGTACTTATTCTTCTTCAAATTGTTTCTGTGTTTCGGCAGGTACCGGACCAGAAGTCAGGGATCCTTTTGATATATTAATGACTGAAGTAGATGACGGTTTTGTGATTAAAACGGGCACTGAGCGAGGTCAAGGGATTATTGATTCATTAACCTTAACTAAAGCAAAAAAAGCGCAATGCACGAATGCAGCTGCCAACGTCAAAAATGCTGGAGACATGCAAACAAAAAAGATCCCTTTGGATAATCAACGGGCTTTACGTGATTTATTGTTTGCCAATTTAAATCATCCTCGTTGGGACGATGTTGCAGAACGGTGCTTGTCTTGTGGTAATTGTACTTCGGTATGTCCAACCTGTTTTTGTCATAGTGAGGTAGAAAAGCCGGCTTTGGATGGCACGAGCAGCGAACATCAGCGAGAGTGGGATTCCTGTTTTACTACCGGTCACAGTAACTTGAATGGAACCGTCATCCGGAATGATACTAAAAAACAATATCGTCAGTGGTTAACTCATAAAGTGGGAAGCTGGTTTGATCAATTTGGAACCAGTGGCTGTGTCGGTTGCGGACGATGCGCGACCTGGTGTCCGGTCGGTATTGATATTACAGAAGAACTGGCCGCCATTTCCGGAGAGTCCAACGTGAGGGTTAAAAAAAGTGATTAATACCTGCCCGGATCCTTATTTGCCTTATGAAGTTGAAATAGTTGATAGAGTAGAGGAATCAAACTCTATTTTTTCGTTGCACCTGCGGTTTATTGATAATGAGCTTCATCAACAGTACAGCTTTTATCCTGGGCAGTTCAATATGCTCTATCTCTATGGGGTGGGTGAAGTGGCCATATCTATAGTTTCTGATCCCAAGGAAACGAAGGTACTCACCCATACCATACGTGCTGTTGGCCGAGTGACCAGAGCCTTACAACAATTACGGACTGGTGACAGACTGGGCATTCGCGGGCCTTACGGACGCGGCTGGCCTCTTGAACAGGTTAAAGGAAAAGATGTGGTTGTCCTGACTGGCGGGTTGGGTTGCGCTCCTTCCATTTCAATTATTAATTATATTTTAGCCAGAAGAAAAGAATACGGTCATCTCAGTATTTTGCAGGGGGTGAAGCATAGTGATGATTTCATCTTTCGAAAGCAATACGCCAAATGGCAGAAGTCACCGCACACTGAAGTACATATTGCAGCGGATCAGGCAGGTCCAAAATGGCCATGGAGTGTGGGCTATGTGACTGATATGATAGATAAAATACCGCTTAATCCTGAGCAGACAGTAGCCATGATGTGCGGGCCAGAAATGATGATGCATACAGCGATCAGAGTGCTTACTGGAAAAGGACTTTCCGAAGACCAGATTTTTCTGAGTATGGAGCGAAATATGGAATGCGGGATTGGACAATGCGGACATTGTCAGTACGGTGGACTTTTTGTATGTAAGGACGGCCCTGTATTTGCTTATTCTCAAATTAAAGCTTTATTTAAAGAACCGGGATTTTAATTTTTTAATCGCTTGAGAACCCTATGAAGCCACGTGTTGCTGTACATAAATTTACATCCTGTGATGGATGCCAATTGGCCTTTTTAAATGCAGGAGAAGCATTGCTTACTCTGGCAGAATTGGTGGATATGGTGCATTTCGCTGAAGCAGGTGCCATAGAAGTTGATGCGACAGTAGATATTGCTTTTGTTGAGGGCAGTATTTCGACGCCACATGAAGAAGAACGGATTAAAAAAATCCGGGAACAAAGCAAATACATTATTACTATAGGCTCTTGCGCAACTACTGGAGGAATTCAGGCCTTACGCAATAGCGCTGATGCAACAGAATGGATGTCCAGCGTTTACGCTTCTCCTGATTACATCAAGACCCTGAGTACATCCACTGCTATTTCCCAACATGTTCGTGTTGATTGGGAGTTATGGGGATGTCCGGTTAATGGCAAACAGGTATTAGAAGCCATTCGTTTTCTGCTGTCGAATGCGACTCCGCGGATTAAAAAAGATTCTGAATGCATGGAATGTAAACGTAAGGGTAATGTCTGTGTTTTAATCACTAAAAAACAACCGTGTATGGGGCCGGTAACCCAGTTAGGTTGTGGGTCTCTTTGCCCTACGTTAGGCCGTGCCTGTTATGCCTGTTATGGTCCTAAAGAAAATGCGAATACAACCTCTTTAGGAACTCGGTTTGAGTCCTGGGGAATCAATAAAGAAGCGGTTGCAAGACAGTTTTTACATATTAATAATCAAGCGCCCGCCTTCAATAAAGCGGGCAATTATTTTAAGGGAATTCGGATTATCAATGAGTAATAATATATCGATTAATGTTCCTATTCTGGCACGAGTTGAGGGTGAAGGTGCGCTGGAGCTGCATATTCGCAATAGCGAAATTGAAACATTAAAGTTAAAAATTTATGAACCACCACGATTGTTTGAGAAATTCCTGGAAGGGCGCAGTTACACTGAAGTATTGGATATAGTCGCCCGGATTTGTGGTATTTGTCCTGTAGCGTATCAAATGAGTGCCACTCAGGCGATTGAACAGTGTTTTTCTATACAACCCAGTCCCTGGGTGCGAACCATGCGTCGTTTGTTTTATTGTGGTGAGTGGCTGGAAAGTCACAGCATGCACATTCATTTTTTGGCTTTGCCTGATTTTTTAGGATTTCAATCCGTACCTGAAATGGCAAAACGCTATCCTGAAGAAGTGCGCAGAGGCATGCGTTTGCAGGCCTTTGGCAATGATTTAATCAAATTATTAGGTGGTCGTTCGGTGCATCCGGTTGGCGCGTGTGTCGGTGGTTTTTATAAAGCGCCTTCGCATACAGATATAAAAATAATGCTGGAACAGGCCAGAGAGCGGGTGGCAGATTGTGTTGCATTAATTCAATGGCTTGCAACGCTTGGATTGCCAGACAATTCACATGAATTTACTTCGGTGTCTTTATATCATCCTACTGAATACCCTATGAATGAAGGACGGATTGTTTCTGATCAGGGCTTGAATATCAGTATTGATGAGTTTAATGCGTACTTTACTGAGATCCAGGTGCCTTATTCAACTGCTTTACATTGTTTGTTACAGAACAAGCCTTATTTAGTAGGCCCATTGGCCAGACTTAATAATTGTTTCGGGCATCTTCCCGTACCCATCCATCTGTTGTTACAGAATCTGAATATCCATTTTCCTTCAAGAAACATGTATCACTGCATCATTGCCCGTGCGGTTGAAATTTATTATGCGGTTCTTGAGTCCATACGTATTTTGGAACAGTATGAGCTTCCTGCTTATTCATATCCCGAAGTCATACCACAAGCCGGAGAGGGATTCGGTTGTACGGAGGCACCCAGAGGAATGTTATGGCAGAATTTAAAACTGGATCAAGAGGGTAAGGTCCGTTTCGCGCGAATTGTCCCTCCTACCAGTCAAAATCAGGCGCGTATTGAAGAGGATCTGGGAGTCTCTTTAAGGCAATTTGGTTTGGATAAAGGGGAAGATGAAATAAGGCATTTTAGTGAAATGATTATTCGTAATTACGATCCTTGCATTTCATGCTCCACTCACTTTTTAAAGTTGACCATTAATAGATCATGAAGCGAATAAAAGTTCTTGGGATAGGCTCACCTTTTGGCGATGATCAGGCCGGATGCAAAGTTGCTGAACGTTTAAAACAGAATGATTTGATACGGCGTAATTGCAGTACGGTGCTTATCGAAGCACATGATAGGCCTGGGGTTCGTTTGCTTGAATTAATGAGTCAGGCTAATAGAGTCTTTTTAATCGATGCCATTCAATCAGGTAACCAACCGGGAACCGTTCATCGTTTGATTAATGAAGAGATTTTCGAACTAAACCCTATGCTTTCAACCCATGATATGGGAGTAGCTCAGGCACTCGCCTTAGGACGTAGCCTTGATGAATTGCCTGAACAAATTATTCTGTACGGAATAGAGATAGGTCCTCTGGAATATCATTCTGAACTCTCTAAGTCGGTAGAAAAGGCAATCAATCAAACAGTGGTATTATTGGAAAAGGAACTTTTAAGTACTGTCTCCATGTACTAGCGCCCCTCTCCAACCCCTTTGTTTAAAACCTTGAAAACAAAGAGATTGGTTTTTGTTTCGTAGGGTTTGTAGCGCCTAATGAAGTGGTATACCCAGTTTTTTAGTTGGGTTGAGTGCATTTACATCGCGCATTTCCATTTTCATCGCAATAACAACCGCATCCATGTCCCGGGCAGTCAATTTCGTCTGAAGCTTTTGCACCTTTACAGTCGCTTACATTGCAATCATCGGCAAATACAATGGCTGGGGTAAAAGCTAGTGCTAAAACTAATAACATTGGCCTGATATAAGCATTCATAATAATTACTCCTTTTGGCAATCTTTCAGAAAGAAAACAGATGAAAATACGCCTATTTGCTCTCTTAATATCAAATTATAGATTAAATTTTGGACAGAAATTAATTTAATTTTTGCGAAGCAGCTTGTTTAATATTATTTATCATTAATTGTTCTTCTTTAATGTTGATGGCTCCTAATAATAAACTGAGCGATTGCCTCATCTCATCTTCTGATTGGGATTTTTTAAATTTATCCATAGCCGATAATAAGATTGAAAGGGGATATGCTTCTCGCAAAGCCGGCATAATTTGTGTTTCTTCATCTAACAAATGCTGTAAATAATGAGAAATAAATTCATTGAATGCGAGGTAAAAACTAGTGCCTAAATCATAGCATATTGATTGCTCTTGACTGTCACAGGTTATTCGCAACATCTGTTCCAGTCTCTGTAGTTCCTCTTCTAATCGTTCATGATCTGTTTCAATAGATGCACCTATATTTTTTTCAATCAGGAGTGGATGAATATAGGTATCTTCATGTAGCGAGTGATTTTTTAATAAGCTCGTCAAATCAGAAAATTTCTCGACGAAGGTCGTTCTCTTCTCTCTATCAAAAAAGTCGGTCTGTCCTGCAAGTACAGCAGTATCAAATAGAGATTTTCTAATGGCTTTATGAATCGTGGTATAAAAGCTGAATTTTGGCGTAACCGATCCTAAAGAATAAGTGTTAATAATCCATGCAGCCAAGGTAAAACCAATTTCATGAGGGTAATCTTCAGCGTGATTATAAACGCCTTTACCCAAATAGCAGGGCGTTACAGCACATGCTTGTTGTACGAAGTGTTCAACTGCTTCTTTAGTGAAAAAAGCTGCAGGGTCAGTATAAAAAAATAATTGCGGGATGGTTGTTTTTTTCATCCAGGAGAAATTAGTGTCTACAAGCGTCACGACATCAGCTGGATTATGCTCTATAGGTAATTCCTGGGGTGCTCTCCAGGCAGCTTTTCGTCGTTCTATTGCTAGGAAAGGACTGATGTAATGTGCTTTTTCCTCAGGAGAAAGTTCTCTCATTGATGCATTGACAAAAATGTGCTCAAGAAACATATTTTGATTCACAATAAGATCCCATCCTTCTGAGGAACGGAGTTTTTTAAAGAGATCCTGAGCTGCGGGGTTATTGGGATTAAAATCCTCCCAATTTTTCCAGGAACCCAACATAGGCTCTAAATAACTTAAACCTCTGATGTTGTGTTCATGCTCTCTTGCGTAAGCAATCCCCAGAGATGCGCCCCAACTATGGCCAACAATTAAAATATCCTTTAAATCAAGTAGTTCAATGAATTCGGTAAGATAAGCTAAATGGTCTTTAATACGAAACTCTATATCGGGCGAGTCCGATGTTCCATGACCGATAAGATCAAGCGCTATGCATCGTCCATAACCTCTAAGATGGGGAATAATGTTTCGCCACATGTACGATGAGGATGGCATGCCATGAAGGAATAGGATGGGTTTCCCTTCGCCTTCTTCAATATAATGTAAATTTGACCCCTTAACAGTAATAAATCGGGATTGAAACGGGTAATCTGCACTAATAAATTGATGGTTTTGCATCATGTAATGTCTCCATAAAGTTTAGAAATAGGAATCAGAGAGTTAATAATGCGATAATTGAATTCATTCGTATTGTAAAAATACGACAGCTCATATAGGGCGTGATCTTGAAATGTACTAAGGAATCAATAGAGAGGCTTTTTAACTCATCAGGACTTGGTTAGCGAATTTATGAGCAGATCTGTATAATAGAAATGGTACACGTTTTTAAAACAGGTTGAATTCAAGAGTTTCTGATGCACGTATTACCCATATCCAATATTTTAAATCCCGTGTTGTTTTCTCTAGTAAAAAGTATTGGGATTGACTCCAAAGAAGAGCAGACAGACATCCAACCCTATAGGGTGATGCCTGATTGTTATGTGGTTATGGGCTTTCAATATACGGGTTCTTTATTATTACTCCAGGAGAGTCAGCAAATAAAACTGGGCCGTTGTGGAATCAGTGGACTGCAAACAAAATATAAAGAATATAAACACTCCACCAATGATACAAAAACCCTTTTAATCACCTTTTATCCCTGGGCTGTACCTATTCTCTTTAATGAATGTGCAAGCGCATTGACAAATCAGGCACTTAATTTATCCGATATTTTCGGTACAACCCTTCAAGACATACTTGAAGAGCAGCTTTTATCTTTGCACACTATAGAAGACATTGTGCCGGCATTGGAAGTATTTTTTAGTGGTTTAAATACCAATAAAAATAAACGTGTCGATGAGCACTTTATTAAGCAAATGAAACAAATCATGAATCTTTGTGTGACCAGTAGTGTGAATCATCTAGCGACAGATTTGGGGTACACAAATAGAACCTTGGAAAGACGCTTTAAGGATTATGTTGGTATCAGTCCACAAAAATTTTTGCTCCTCAAGCGATTTCAAACTACTTTAATGCATTTACGGAACGGGAAGAACTGGGAGGAGATTATGGAGTTCAGTAATTATTACGACCAGGCTCACTTTATTCATGAATATAAAGCGTTTTCAGGATTAACTCCTACCCAAATCAAATAATTGCTGGCATTGAGCCACAAGGTCAATACATCATGGCAGTGAAGGAGTCTCTCGACTCCCATCATTGTTTTACGCGCTATTCTATCTGAGGATCAGTACTGGATTTAACTTTATAGAAAATACAATAAAGAGTCGGTACTAAAAACATAGTCAGTATTGTTCCGAATGTTAAACCAAATATGATGGTTACAGCTAAAGAAACCCAAAATACATCTTGCAAAAGGGGTATTACGCCAAGAATGGTCGTTAAAGCGGCATTAACTACTGGCGATAAGCGACTTATTCCCGCCTGAATTACTGCATCATAGGGTTTCATTCCCTGAGCTAAATTAATATTGACCTGATCAAGCAATACCACTGAGTTTTTAATCATCATTCCTGACAAACTCATGGCTCCCAGTAATGCAATAAATCCAAATGATACCCCGGTAATTAATAAACCGGATGTAATACCTATCATGGCAAATGGAATAACGGCGATGATGATAAGCATGGGCCTATAGGCATTAAATAATAGGACTATGATGAGTAGCATGATAATAACGGATGGAAATAATCCCGGCTTTAATGCTTCGGCTGATTCTTTACTGCTTTTGTATTCGCCATCCCAGGTTAACGTATATCCAGGAGGAAGTTTGATTTGTTCAAATTTAGGCAGGATACTTTCTCTCAGCGTGTTTGCGGTAACTCCGTTTGGAGAGCATTGAACTGTAACGGCTCTTTTTCGATCCCAACGCCAGATAATGGGATCAGTCCATTCCAATTTAATACCGTCAGTTACCTGTGATACGGGTACTGTTTTGGTACTTACCTGAGAGTTAATTTGTAATAGAGGAAGATCAATTGCTGCTGTATCTCGTTCAGACTGCGGTTGGCGCAATAATATGGGAATTAAATCGTCCTGTTCACGATAAAGACCTACAACAATACCATCACTGGCTCTGGAAAGTGTTTGCGCCAAATCCAGCCGTGAAATATTGGCCCAACGTGCACGTTCCTGTTGATATAACGGGACAATTTGCAGTACACGTTCCCGCCAATCTGTTCTTACATCTATGGTGTTGGGATTGGCTTTTAAAATTGCTACGGCTTCATCGGCCAGCTGCCGCAATACAGCGGGAGAAGCATTTGCTGGTCCGCTAAATCGTGCAGCTATTTTCCAGTTATTAAACGCTCCAACAGCATATTTTCTTACTCTGACCATAGATTGTGGAAAGGTTGTTTTATTCCACGCAGGCAGGGTAGTTATCAGTTTGTCTACTTCAGCCATGCTTTTTACGTTGACAATGAGTTGAGCATAAGATGAATAGGGGAACTCGGATTCAACCGGCAGGTAAAAACGAGGCGGTCCTTGACCAATAAAAGTGCTGACACTAGCCACTCCCGGATCAGCTAAGAGTTTTTTTTCCAGTTTTTGAACATCTGATGAAACTGCTTGGATTCGCGTGCCTTCAGGCGCCCAATAATCAATCATTACTTGCAGACGCGATGAGTCTGGAAAGTAGGTAATAGGGACGTATTTAAATCCAAAAATTGAAATGATTAATAAAGCACACATCGATAATGTAAATGTCAGACGGTAATGGACTGCAAATTGAAGTAATCTTTTGTACGATTTATAAAATCTGCTGTTGTATTCATTATCCGAGTTTAATTGTTGTTTTGGCGGAGTAATGAATAATAGACACAGAAGCGGAGTCGCTGTTTGCGATAGTACCCAACTGAATATCAAGGCAACAGCAATAACAGTAAATAAACTACCAGCATATTCTCCAGTGTCATAGCTGGAGGAAAAAATGGGATAAAACGCCATACAGGCAACAATAGTTGCACCTAAAAGAGGCCATGCTGAAATTTGAGCAGCATTGACTGCAGCTTGTTCTTTTTCTTCACCCTGTCTCAAGCGGCTCGTATAACCATCGACTACAACTATGGCATTATCAACCATCATACCCATGGCAATGATTAACGCTCCTAAGGATACTCGCTGCAGATCAATGACCAGGATTTGCATCACAATGAACGTTCCTAATATTGCTAAAATCAACCCTGAAATACCAATAATCATCCCTGCTCTGAGTCCCATGGTGAACGCCAGGACAAACAGCACAATGATAATTGCCTCAAGCAGATTGATGAGAAACGCATTGATAGATTCCGCAACAATGTCGGATTGCCATGAAATTTTGTGGACTTCTATTCCTCTGGGCATGTGTACTTGCAGAGTATCAATTTTTTTACTGATCTCCTCACCCACTTGTATGGCATTTACTCCGGATAGTGGCGCCAAAGCAATACCAATAGCTGGTAAACCGTTATAACGCATCAGTTGTTGAGGTGGGTCGATGTACCCTTCTTTAACAAGAGCAAAATCACGAATTCTGATGATTTCATCACTTTTTTGAGGGGCATGAGCTTTTAATTGAGGAATTATGGACAGATCCCCTATTGCATCTACGGTGGAAAATTCACCTGTTGGTACTATCCTCATGCGTTGATATTGATAGTCTACCTGACCTGAATCGACGACCTGGTTTTGTAGTTTTAATGTTCTCTCCAAATCCGCAATGGTTATTCCTAATTGAGAAAACTGGGTATTTGAGATATCAAGATAGACTCTTTTTTGTTGAACCCCCCATAAGTCAACTCGCGCAACCCCTTTAACTACACTTAATTCTTTTTGAAGTGCTTTGGTGAGTGTTTCTAATTGAGCGTAACTGTATCCATCTGAAGTAACTGCGAGTAAAAAACCAAATACATAACCGAAATCATCGCCAACAATTGGTGTTTCAGCACCAGGAGGTAAACGATCTTTGATGTCATCAATTTTTTTTCTCATGGTGTCCCAGACCTGTGGCAAACGGTCTGACCAGTATTCATTTTTTATATTGACTTTGATGATGGATAATCCGGCTCTTGAGATGGAAGAAATGTCCTTAACCTCAGACATTTCCTGAATTTTTTTTTCAATAAGATCAGTGACTTCCAATTCTACTTGTTCTGCGTTTGCACCAGGGTAATGGGTGGTTATGGTTGCTGTTTTTACTGTGAATTCCGGGTCTTCCAGACGACCCAGATTAAAAAAGCAGATAGTCCCCGAAATGGTTAACAAAATTATAATAAAAGAAGTTACAACTTGATTTTTAATGGCATAACCCGCGAGTGAAAACATATTTTAATTACCCGGTTGATTTAAAATGGTGACTTTTTCACCCTCATCCAGACTATGTACGCCTGCTGTAACCACCCAATCATCAGGATTTAATCCACTGAGAACAGTAACTCCGGTTGGACTTAGCTCGCCAATTTGAACTTGTCGTCTGTGTACCTGAAAGGTTTTACTGTCAATTATCCAGACATAGCTCTTGTTATCAGAGCCCAGAGTAACCAATGCCGAAACTGGAACTGTAATGAGATTGTTTGTTGCTGTTTTATATTCAACACTACCTGTTGCTTTACCCGCCATCCCCGGCAATATCTCTATGTCTTTAGGTTGTTTCATGGCCAAGGTTACTGGGTACGTTCGCGTGTCTGGGGAGGCCTCATTACTGATTTCTTTAATTTGAGCGGGGATCTTATATGTTGGAAAGGCATCAAATTGAACGACTATATTCTGCACTTGAGGAATAAGACTTATTAAATTTTCCGGTATCTGGATAACCATCTCAATCTCGGTTGTATCAAGAAGTCGTGCTATTGCTTGTTGGGTGGATACACTCTGATAATTTTCAACGTATAAGTTGGCAATTTTTCCATTGAACGGTGCTTTAATTATCGTGTCTCTCAGAGCTTTTTCTGCCAGATCCAGATTTGCTTGAGCAATGGCTAATTTGGATTCAAGCAAATCATAATCTACCTGAGAAATATTACCTTTTTGAATGAGTTGTTTGGCGCGCAGGAAATTTTTTTCATCTCGCATAAACTCAGCCTTGGCGGAGTTCAGTTTGACCTCAAATTCTTTAGGATCAAGTCGAGCTATTAAGGTATCTGTTTTTACTTTGTCACCGACATGTACTGGTAATTCAATTAATGTTCCACTGACATTAAACGCTAAATTGACTTCCTGAGTCGCTGTAGCTCTGCCTGGAAAAGAGCGTCCGTTAAAATTTTTTGAACTGCCTACCTGAATAGCCTGTACGGGTCTGGCTTGAATTATCTCATTTTTTTTTGATGTATCGCCACAAGAGATAAGGAGACTTCCTGTAACCATGCACAAACAATAAAAACTGATTGCAGAAACAGAAGTTTTATTCATAACGATCATCCTTTGATGTTCAAGTGATCGGCAACATAACGTCCAACCAGTTGTCCAATAATTACCGCCAGGTAACTTTGTCCAGTGAATGCTTCGAGCCAAACAACCGTTTGTGCTATAGGTTTAAGCGGTACTATTTCACCGAATCCAACCGTTGTTAGAGAGATGAAAGAAAAATACATGGCCTGCGCCTCATGTTGTGTTTGTAATCCAGAAAAAGACATTGGGCTAACCCATTCAATGAATAGATAAATATATGCAAAAACAAAGCCAATAAATAAATAGGTTGATAAAGAACCAAACAAAGTTGTTACACTAATTGTTTTATCCTGTAAGGTAAAATAAAGACAGAAGGAGGTCATCAGAATAAAAAAAGCAATAATGACTAAAAGCTTTAATGCGTAGATCGTGGCTTCATCCCAATAAAGGGTCATAAGGAGTAATATAATCTCTACAGAAACGAGTATACTGATTAAAAAGATTAACAATCTATGCTTTTGCCCAATAATTAAAAGGCTTGAAGCAATCAGAACGGCAAAAACAACATCAGTTCGTTCAAACCAACCCAATTGTGAATTTATTGCTTTAAATAGGCAAAACACTATTAAAATGATAAATAAGGCAAGAAATCGATAACGAGTGAGTAGGTTAATCATGTCGTTCCTTGACGTGATACATCATATTCTATATTAAAAACTCTACAACCATTAGTAGATAGTAGTCAAATTAACCCACCCTATTATTTGAGCAAAATACTCATATATCAACTTACAATATGGTATCCACTATCTATGTATATGGTATCTCCAGTAATATTTTTAGCATAATTGCTGGCAAGGAAAACCAACATGGCTCCAACATCATTGATATCAATAAGGGTTTTTAAAGGGGATTTTTCTTTAGCCTGTTCTATTAACTTGTCAAATTGCTCCAGTCCTGATGCGGCTCTGGTTTTAAGGGGGCCGGGTGACAGTGCGACAACCCTTATTTGCCGGGGACCTAACTCAACTGCCAAATAACGTACAGATGCTTCCAATGCTGCTTTGATTGGTCCCATCAGATTATAATGTTCAACAACCTTTTCAGAACCATAGAATGACATGGCGAACAGTGTTCCTCCATTGTTCATCAAGGGTTTAGCCAGATTAGCCATGCGAATAAAAGAATGACAGGAAATATCCATTGCCAGAAGGAAGCCCTCTTTGGAGCAGTCAACCAAGGAACCTTGCAAATCCTGTTTTGGGGCATAGGCAATTGAATGAACTACGATATCAATGTGCCCCCATTTTTTCTGGATTAGCTTGAACAGTTCTTCCAAATCATCATTTTTAGTGACATCGCAATGAGTGTAAATTGACGAGGTCAGTTCTTTAGCTATTGGGTCAACAAATGGCTTGGCTTTATCATTTAGATAAGTTATGGCCAATTCAGCACCTGCAGCTTTTAACATACGTGCACAACCATAGGCTATTGAGTGTTCATTGGCTATTCCTAGTACCAAAGCTCTTTTTCCGGACAATAAAGAAGTATCCATAATATGTACCTAGTGACTCAGGGTCCTAGTTATTAATTATAGAATAACTGCGGCTTTGTACCTGAATTATTTGTGAGAATTTAAATTGCGTAAATTTTGACTATACTCTATATACCTTAAATTACATCGTTCCTGGCCTGATTTATTGACGCAGCTATTTTTAAGGACTCTATCCATGTTGCATAATCCTTTAGATAATCGCTCTCTTTATAATTGGTATGATTTAACAATGAGGGCTATCCAACCTTATTCTGATTACAGTCTCATTCTGTCAAAACGGTTTAGACGAATAGCTGACACCATGAATTTACCTGTGAATATTCCATTTTTACCCGATTTTCAAAAGGAATTAATTAAATCGTTTATGCAATCAAATATTAAAAACATTAGAGAGATAAACGGTTATTTTTATGTCTTTCATATGATGACCAACATTTATGAAAAACCAGCCTTTGATATTAAAGAAATTAAAATTGGGGATGAATATTATGATGTTTATGAAGAAACAATAGATCGTAAAGGATTTTGTGATTTATTGCGATTTAATAAAAGAGGTATTACCACCTTAACATTACCCAAATTGTTATTAGTAGCCCCTATGTCAGGTCATCATGCCACGTTGTTAAGAGATACTGTGAAAGCTCTATTACCTTTTTATGATGTATATATCACTGATTGGAAAAATGCCAGAGATGTACCTTTAACTGAAGGGTCGTTTGATTTAAATGATTATATTGATTATGTCATGTCGTATTTTAAACTTTTAGGCCCTGATCTCAATGTCATGGCAATATGCCAGCCGACTGTTCCTGTATTGGCTGCTATAGCTTTAATGTCAACCGATAATGATTCTGCTCTGCCGCGTTGTGCGATCTTGTTAGGTGGCCCTATTGATACCAGCCAATCTCCTACCGCTGTTAATGAACTGGCGGTCTCCAGAGGTGATGACTGGTTTCAGCAAAATGTTATCTCCATGGTACCCACTCGTTTTCCCGGAGCAATGCGACTGGTCTATCCAGGATTTATGCAATTGTCAGGTTTCATGAGTATGAATATTCAAAAGCATATGGAGTCATTAAAAAAAGCCATTGATAATTATGCTGAAAATAAACGAGAAGAAGCATTTAAAACCGTTCGATTTTATCTTGAGTATTTCTCAACCATGGATTTAACAGCAGAATTTTATATGCAAACCATCAATACTGTTTTTCAGGAGCAACTCTTAGTCAAAGGAAGATATAAATCGAAAGGTAAAGACATCCGATTGCAGGACATTAAAAATACTTCAATTTTAATCATTGAAGGTGAAAAGGACGATATAACGGGAATTGGGCAAACCAAGTCAGTAATTGAACTGTGTAAAAATCTACCTCAGAGCATGAAAAAATATTATTTGGCGAAGGGCGTTGGTCATTATGGATTATTTAATGGCAGTAAATTTCGTCAGACTATTATTCCTGAAATTAATTCATTTATTGAACAGCATTCAAAATTTAAGATGGATAATGCAATGAAGGGAAGAAAAAAAACTCGACGCCAGCCTGATAATAAAGATTAGTATTTGGGCAGAGACATTTTGAGAATGATGATTGGCAAATCTTGTAATACTAGTGAAATAGGTTTTGTATATACGCTTTTGCAGTTCATTTATTGAATACGTAATACACAGAGGGATGGATATGGGTATTATTTATTATAAGAACATTAAAGAAATAACAGGAGATATTCTTAAAGTTACTGTACCTCATACAGCGAAAGATCACACCCTTGTTGTACCGAGATTGAATGACCTGGCCTTGGTCCATACTACCAATGATTCAATGCTTTTAGCACAAATTACTCATTTACAGGAAGACGTAGTAACGTTACAGATATATGGTAGTACTAAGGGATTGGCTACAGATTCGGCCGTAACATTTCTTGGTCATCCTATGATGGTGACCTATTCCCCTAATATTCTTGGACGAGTTTTTAATGGAACTGGTAAAGCAATTGATGGCGGACCAGATCTTGAACAAGATGATAAAACACCTATTCGTACTGCAACAGTCAATCCAACACGACGCACTTTAGCGTCAAAAATGATCCGTACCGATATACCGATGATTGATGTATTTAATTGTTTGGTTGAAAGTCAGAAAATTCCTATATTTTCTATAGCTGGTGAACCCTATAACGAATTGCTGGCAAAGATTGCCACCCAGGCTGATGCCGATATTATTATTTTTGGTGGTATGGGATTACTTTTTGATGATTATTATGCATTTCGTAAAACATTCGAAGATTTTGGTTCCATCGCTCGAACCATTATGTTTGTTAATCAAGCTTCAGACCCAATTTTGGAGCGATTATTAGTTCCAGATCTTGCACTTGCGGTTGCTGAAAAAATGGCAGTGGAGGAAGGCAAGCGTGTGTTGGTCTTACTGACTGACATGACGGCATTTGCTGATGCACTCAAAGAAGTCGGAATTGCAATGGAGCGAGTTCCATCTAATCGTGGGTATATGGGCGATTTGTATTCTCAATTGGCAAAACGTTATGAAAAAGCCTGTGATTTTCAGGGGGCTGGTTCGGTGACCATACTTTCTGTCACTACGATGCCGGGTAATGATGTAACTCATCCAGTTCCTGATAATACTGGGTATATTACTGAAGGACAATTTTATTTGCATGCAGGATCTATCGATCCGTTTGGTTCTTTATCGCGATTAAAGCAACACGTTATTGGCAAACAAACCAGAGATGATCACGGTCAAGTAATGAATGCTATGATTCGGTTCTATTCAGCAGCCTGTGAAGCAGAACAAAAAAAAGCTATGGCTTTTGAAATCTCTGAGTTTGATGAACGATTATTAAAGTTTGGATTTTTATTCCGCAAACGATTTATGGACATCAAGGTATCAATATCTTTAGAAAAAGCCCTGGATTTGTGTTGGCAGACTCTTGGTGAATGTTTTCACGAAAATGAATTACTTATTAAAAAAGAATTAGTTACTAAATATTTGAATTCGCAGGCTGGTAAGCGACAGGAGGTTGATTATGAAACCAATCAAACTGAATAAAGCTTATTTAAGCATGGAGCAAAATAATTTGAAAAATTATCAAAAATATTTGCCTTCTTTGGAATTAAAAAGAAAAAAGCTACAGTCCGAACGGAATATGAATCAAAAACAGATGAACCTATATATCCAACAGGAATCAGAATTACAGCGTCGTATTGAAACACATTTGCCCATGGCTTTTTTTAATGCAGAAACGCTAAAACAATGGATCCATTTGGATACAATTGATATAGATCAGGAGAATCTGGTCGGCGTTCAATTACCGGTTTTAAGATCCATCCAGTTTAAAATTGTTGATTACGCCTATTTTAATTCTCCTCATTGGATGGATTGTTTAATCCGTTTGGTATGTCAATCAATTGAATTGCGATTACATATTAAAGTAATGGAATCACGCCAGATTTTGTTAAATAAATCCATTCAAACGGTTACACAACGAAAAAATTTATTCGAAAAAGTGTTGATTCCTACCGCGCTAAAGAATATTCGTTTAATCCAGATCTTTTTATCTGATCATGAACGTGCTGCGGTTGTGAGTTCCAAAATTGCCAAAAAGAAAAGGCAGTTATCATGAGCATTGCATCGTTTAAAAAAGTGACTATTTTAGGTCTTAGTAGCGATATATCAGCGATTTTAAATGCATTGCAAGACTTGGGTTGTATCCATTTAATTGCCATAAATTCTCCAGGAACCTCTAATTTAATAAATGCATCAACAACCTTGCTGGATCAGATCAAAATGGCTTTGCGTTACTTGAACGAGTCGCCAGAGCAGGGGAGATCCCGTTTATTATGGAAAAATTTCAATCCAGATCAGGTGGTAAAAGATATTTTAGCCAATCAGCATGCATTAAGAGATGCGATTGATCGACATGAGTTTTTAAAAACCAGAATCAAAGAATTATCTCAATGGGGGCACTTTATTTTACCTGCTGAAGAAGAATTAGGCGGTATTAAATTATGGTTTTATAAAATTAACCTTAAGGAAATTGCATTAATTCCAAGTGATCAACCCATTCAAGAGGTATACAGAACCCATCGTCATGTTTATATTGTGTGGTTGTCTGAAGAGGAACCGCTTTTGTCACCCTTTAGTTCTGCCAGAGTTCATACAGGTGCAGTTGCTCTAAATTGTCTTCGGGACGAACTGGATGAAATTAATGAATTAATTGATGATTTGATTGATCAACGACGAAATCTGACTCGTTACCGGTATCTTCTGTCTCGTGAAGTTGCTCAATTTTCAGATCGTACCCAATTGAATCAAGCCAAAGATAAAATTCAGGATCATCAAGAATTTAGCGTTTTGCAAGGTTGGATTCCTGAATCACAACTGAAGCTCATTGAGCAATATTGTTCTGTAAATCAACTAGGCCTGGCCATTGAAGATCCATTAAAAGATGAATTACCGCCAACCCTGATGGAATCACCACCGTGGTTAAAGGGAGGCCAGGAATTGGTAAATTTTTATCAAACACCGGGTTATCATGCTTTGGATCCCTCACTTATGGTGTTTTTTTCATTTTCAATTTTCTTTGCGATGATTCTTGCAGATGCTGGATATGGAATCGTACTCGCTGTTTTTACCCTCATTGGTTGGAAACGGATAGGAACATATAATGCAGGATCCTGGCTACGCCCATTATTGGTAGTCATCAGTATTTTTTCAATTATTTATGGGGTGCTGCTGGGCAGTTATTGGGGTATAGAACCAAAGTCGGGCACGTTTTTAGCGCAGTTTAAGATACTCAATATTAACAATTTTAAATCGATGATGGAGCTTGTACTATTTATCGGTTGTCTTCATCTATGTATAGCCAGTGGTTTACGCTCGTGGTATGCCCAAACTCATTATGAACGAATGGAATCTCTGGGGATTATTATTTTAATCATTTCAGTCGTACTGTTATCAATTGGATTGATAGGTAGTAATAATTCTGTCACTAAGCTGGCTATTCTGATGTTAATTATCAGCGTGTTGCTCATGATGTTTTATGCTTCAAGCGAACCTGTAATAAGCCCCTTAACTTTTCTAAAAAGGGTAATCCATGGTTTAGTCGCTATAGCTGAAATACCCTCTTTATTTGGCGACATACTCAGTTATTTACGTTTATTCGCCTTAGGATTAGCCGGCGCCTCTTTGGCAATTACTTTTAACACCATGGCTCACCAGGCGACACAATCAAGTCATTGGGTTTTAGGAGTTTTGATTTTACTGGCTGGTCAAACAATGAATTTTTTGTTGTGTTTAATGAGTGCGGTAATTCATGGATTACGATTGAATTATATTGAGTTTTTTAAATGGTCTATCAAAGAAGATGGATACCCATATCAGCCTTTCAGGAAGGAGGAAATTGTTCATGAATGATTTTATGTTGCTTTTTGGATGGATGGGGATTTTTGCACCTATGGCGCTGGGAACTATAGGCAGTATCTGCGGCTGTGCTATTGCAGGTCAGGCCGCAATTGGTGTCATGTTAGATACTGAGGGTGGGTATGGAAAATATATTGGAGTTTCGGTACTTCCTTCTACTCAGGCTATTATGGGCATCGTCATTATGTTCAGTTTAAATAGAACTGTAACACCACAAGTTTCCGGAGGCCTTTTTGGTATTGGAATGTTAACAGGTATTGCCCTGATGGTTTGTGCCATTCAACAAGGAATTTGTTGCGCCAGCGCGATAAATGCAACTAAAAATAAACCTGAAATATTTGGCTTGTCTATTGCTCCAGCCGCGATAGTAGAAGGTTTTGCTGTATTTGTGTTTGTATTTGCTTTGGTATTGAGTAATGGACTTTAGGAGTTCACTATGGAATCCAGGAAAGAAAATGCACCCGATACTATCTCTCAAGGGATAGAAACACTGATAGATAAATTAAAACAAAATGGTGTTAATGCAGGAAAAGAAGAAGCCGAAAAAATAATCAATGCAGCTCAAGAAAAAGCCAATAAAATGTTGAATGATGCTCAACTTAAAGTTAAAGCATTAATGGAAGAAGAGCATCAATACATTTTAAAAGAAAAGAAAGCTGCTGAAGATGCGCTTCTGCTTGCTGCTCGTAATATGCGAATTGAATTAAGACAAAAATTAATTGACAGATTTTCTTTGGAAGTCAAAAGACTTGTTCATAAAGAATTGGACAACGAAAATACCTTACGTGAGTTAATTATATTATTGGGAATTAACACTGTTGAGCAGCTGAATGCATTTAAGGCGAAAAATATTGAAATTCAGTTACCCGAAAAAGCGCTTGATTTTGATGAAATCCGTAAAAATCCTGATTTAATGGACGGTGATTCTTTAAAAACCTTGGTTCAATGTATCACGAATAAAATGCTGCAAGAGGGAATGCAAGTTCGAATTAATTCATCCAATACTCATATGACAGGTCTTAAAATCCATCTTATTGATGAGGATATTGTGCTGGATTTAAGTGAAGAAGCCGTAAGCCAATTACTCATCAAGCACATGCAGCCTCGATTCCGGGCATTGTTGGAAGGATTGCTGCAATGACGACACAATTCTATACCGTAGTTTCCAGTCTGCCTCGAATGAGCGCGTATTTTAAAATTAAGGAAACACCTATATCGAGACTTCAGTTGGAAAAACGCCTAAAACTGTTGCCTTCTACACAATATGAATTGCTTATTAAAATAGAATCGTTGGTTTGGACCAGCTGGTTTCAACCGCAACACAGTTTAAATGAAACAAAAATGGAATGGCTCAATCTACCAAAGATTGACTCTGCTTTAGTTCGTGAAGTCATTGCCTGGTATTTGGATTTACGCAGTATTTTAACGGCGCTTCGGATGAGAAATGAGAAGAAAATACCGCCAGATGGCACCACAGATTATTGGATTACACGTTGGAGTTATAAATTAAAACAAAACTGGAATCAACCTGATTTTGGATTACAAGCAGTGTATCCCTGGCTTCCAAAAATAGCAGTAGAAATAGCAAAGGATGATATTTTAGCTGTTGAAGAGTTTTTATTAGTTCACATTTGGAATTACCTATCAATTATAGAAACAGGCCATTATTTTGATTTCGAATTCCTCATTATCTATTTGCTAAGGTGGAATATAATTGATTATTGGTCCAAATTTAATAAGTTCAGTATTCTAAAAAATCTTGATGAATTGATTAATTTAATAATCGATGAACATGATTTATGTACTAAGCTCTTGGCTCCTAATCAAGGAAGCAGGTCATGAACGACAATTATAATCCAACAGAACACTACGGTGCATCAGTAATTGCTATTCAGGAAGGAATAGTTCAGATCAAACAAACGAACACTCAACCATTAATAAAAAATGAAATTATTTATATTTGTCCCGAGCAAGGAAATGTCGCGATAAAAGAACGAATTATGGGAGAAGTCTTGCATGTAAAGGGCGACACAGCGATTGCTCAGGTATTTGAAGATACCAGTGGAATTGCAATTGGTAATCGAGTAGAGCAATCAGGAGAACAACTTTCTGTTCTTTTAGGTCCGGGTTTATTGGGAATGATTTACGATGGTTTGCAAAATCCACTATTGAATTTTGCCAGCAAATACAATTATTTTTTACCTCGAGGGGTTCGTGAGTCGGCACTTGATCTGGGAAAAAAATGGGTTTTTAACGCGGTAGTTCGAGCAGGTGATATTCTCGGCGCCGGTAGTGTTTTAGGAACTGTTCAGGAAGGTCGATTCACTCATAAAATAATGGTTCCTTTTGATTTGGGGCAAAATATTCAAGTGGATTGGATTCAACAGGGCACATTCACTGTTGACACACCTGTTGCACGGCTTGTTGATGAGGGACATCATCATCTGGACGTATCCATGATTCAGAAATGGCCTGTACGAACTCCAATTGCTCAAAAGCTCATTATGAATCACCAAGCACAACGCCTCTATCCAACACAACCCATGATAACTACTTTACGTCTGATTGATACTTTTTTTCCTATTGCTCGAGGGGGAACAGCCTGTATTCCTGGACCATTTGGTGCGGGAAAGACGGTCTTGCAAAACCTGATTGCTCGATATTCAGATGTGGATATAGTCATCATTGTGGCTTGTGGTGAACGAGCTGGAGAAGTAGTTGAAACCATTACTGAATTTCCCAAGTTAATTGACCCGAAATCCGGCGGAACGCTTATGGATAGAACGATTATCATTTGTAATACTTCTTCTATGCCAGTAGCTTCAAGAGAGGCATCAATCTATACCGGGATTACTTTAGGTGAATATTATCGCCAAATGGGTTTTAATGTTCTGCTTATTGCTGATTCTACTTCTCGCTGGGCGCAGGCCATGCGAGAAACTTCAGGTCGAATGGAAGAAATCCCTGGAGAGGAAGGTTTCCCTGCCTATTTAGACAGCAGTATTCGTGGATTATATGAGCGGGCAGGTATCATTGAATGTCCTGATAACTCGGTGGGTAGCCTGACGATAGTGGGCACTGTTTCTCCCGCAGGAGGTAACTTTGAAGAACCCGTAACTCAATCGACATTAAGTGCCGTTAAAACGTTTCTTGGATTAAGTTACGATCGAGCTTATAAACGATATTATCCTGCTGTTGATCCACTAATTTCATGGTCACGTTATCGTGATCAGCTAAAATCATGGTTTGATACCAATCTCGAATCTACCTGGACTGCTAACGTAAACCAGATAACCAAGCTCTTGCATCAGGGGCAGGATATCCTCAATATGATGCAGGTGACAGGGGAGGAGGGGATTACGATGGAGGATTACATCACCTATCAGAAATCGTTAATGTTTGATATGGTTTATTTGCAACAAGATGCTTATGATTCTGTTGATGTATCCGTTCCCTTAGCCAGACAAAAACAATTATTTAATCTTTTGAATGATATTATTATCAAAGAATATGAATTTGAAAAAAAAGAGAGCGCACGGAATTTTTTTATTGAGTTAATGGGTTTATTAAAGAATTTAAATTATTCGCCACTCGATTCTGATAATTACACCAATTATTACAGGCAAATTATTGAATTAACTAAATTGACAGTGTGAATCTGAATATTAATTGAAATTATAAATCACTGAATCAAAAAAACGATTTACTCGCAGTAGTTTAATATTAATGATGCCTTGTGAACTATAGACCAGTTTAAGGACAGTCATTTTTTATCTGATATCCATAATTCTTGTTACTTCTGTTGGCATGAGTATTTTATTAAAATTTTCTTTCACTGCAATATAACTGGCTAATTTTCTCCGTTCGATTTTGTCTCATTATTTGATTTATTCAGCAGTGTTTTGACCTTAATCATGATGTTTTTATTGCCCTATCTGCAAACCATGGCGCAAAGTCCTGTATTAATCATACAGATTGGTTCTTTAATTCATTATTGCTTTTAGTTCCGATAAAGACTGTCGGCTTTGTACTATACTTCTAGTATAAAGTGTAATCAAAACGGAGTTTATTGTGCACGAATCATTACACACGCTATTTTTTGCTCAAGGAATCGGACTTTATTTGATTATTATTGCAATTATTATGTTGACTCGTGCTGCCTATTATCAGGAGATGTTGACCCATTTGAAAGTAGGTAGTGCAACCATAGTTGTTGCTGCAACAATCGGATTAATCATCGGGATACTGATGGTTCTGGTTCATAATATCTGGATTTGGGAGTCAGATGTACTGATTACACTTATTGCCTGGTTATTAGTCATCAAATCAGTGATGTGGCTTGCCTTTCCTGAATGTATGGTCAAATATACTGAGAAAGTCTATTCTGGATGGGGATATTATCTGGTAGCGATAATAGCAGCGATTATTGGAATAGTTCTGTTAGCGCATGGATTTTTTCTGTTTGGGCTTGCCTGATTCATTACACTAATGAACTAACATGTGCCAAACTTATATAGATGATCTTGTATTCATGTTCCTATGAGATCATAAAAATTAGGTATTGGTACTTGGTTTAGTTTTTATTAACGTACAATGAGTTTCAGGAAATTTCTTTTGATAATGGTTGCGCTCGGAATATTGAGGGATGCGTTATTCCGGTACTTAACGCAATTACGGTTCTCATAACATTCTTTATAAAATACTCGCTTAAAAAGTAGTAATAGATACTCAGGGAAGAACATATGATTACTTTATCCAACTGGTTTCAAGTAGGCCAAATTCCATCTAATCTAATAAGTGGTCAGTATGATCCTGTATTAGTAATTCTATCTTATGTCGTCGCTGTTCTTGCCTCATGCGTAGCACTGAACCTTGTGGGTCGACTTAGTGCGGAACAAAATCCGCACGCAAAAATATACTGGCTTGCAGGTGGTGCGTTCACTATGGGGGCAGGTATTTGGTCCATGCATTTTATAGGCATGTTGGCGTTCATAATGCCCATGCCTATGGATTATGAATTAGCCTGGACGCTTGCCTCTTTAATTATGGCTATCCTTGCTTCTGCTTTGGCTCTCTTTATTCTGCAAAAACACCATTATTCTATTTATCAGTTTGCTCTGGGGGGCGTAATTATCGGACTTGCCATATCGACCATGCATTATATGGGGATGGAGGGAATGAAAAGTCACGTTAATATTCATTATGTACCAAGTTTATTTTTTCTCTCGGTCGTGATCGGGATAACTGCCGCAGAAGCGGCTCTTTTTCTCGCATTACAAAGCAACCAGGGTTCATCAAGACGGCAATATTATCTTAAAATTATCAGCGCGTTAGTTATGGGTATTGCCATTTGCGGTATGCACTATACCGGTATGGCGGCAGCTCTCTTTACTCCCATTCCTTTTCACGACATGCCGGTAAACGAGCAGGCAATCCAACCCAATTATCTGGCTTTCTTTATTGCTGGAATTACCGCATTAATAATCAGTCTGGCCTTAACCGTATCAAACAGTTATAAAAAAATGATCGCTGTTGTAGAAAACGAAAAAAATTTTTTAAAAGCGATGTTGGATAATCTGGAAGATGGAATCATCGCCTGTGATGCGAAAGGTAGAATTACCGTATTAAACCGTACCTTGCAAAACTATATGAATGGTGTTGCAGACAATCTGGTTATTGATGATCTGTTTGATTATTTCAGTTTATCCACTAGGGATCACACGCTTTTGCACAAAGAAGATTTTCCTTTGCATCGTGTATTGAGGGGCGAATCGGTGCATGGAGTTGAACTGATTATGAATTTTACAAGTAATACAATACGTGATGTCGTTATGGATGGACAGAAAATCGTTAATTCCGATGGTGATATTTTAGGCGCTGTCGCAGTCGTGCATGACATTACAGAATTAAAAAGAACAGAGAAATTAAAGAATGAATTCGTCTCTATTGTCAGCCATGAATTAAGAACACCATTAACTTCAATTCGTGGATCATTGGGCCTATTAGTCAGTGGCGTTATGGGGGAATTCAGCGAAAAAGCGAACAAGCTGCTTGAAATAGCAAATAATAATTGTGAACGTTTGTTGTTATTGATCAACGACATCCTGGATATAGAAAAAATTGAAGCAGGGAAAATGGATTTTCAAATAAAGACCTATGATTTGAATCATTTAATTTCTGAGTCGATTGCGGCCAATAAAATGTATGCGGAAAAATATGGTGTATTTATAGACTTTATTCCGCCTGAATCTATCATACAGGTTGATGTAGATTCCAGCCGTTTAATGCAGGTCTTAGCTAATTTGCTTTCAAATGCATGTAAATTTTCTCCGAAAGGTGAACACATTACTGTAACTATGAAACAAATAAAATCTACAGTACGTGTATCGGTCACGGATAAGGGATTCGGGATACCAAGCGAATTTCAATCTCGAATCTTTCAAAAATTTTCTCAGGCAGATTCCTCAGATACACGAGGTAAAGGCGGGACAGGACTGGGTTTAAATATCAGCAAAACCATTATTGAAAAACTGGGTGGAGTTCTTAATTTTGAGAGTGAGCCGGGAAGTCAAACCACATTTTATTTCGATCTTCCTGTCACCGAAGTCAAACCGAGTCCTGTAATAGCCAATACAATTGATGCGCAGTCAGCCCAAAGAAGATTGCTTATATGTGATGATGATCAGGATCAATCTGAATACCTCAGACTGCTTTTAGAATCAGCAGGATTTATTGCTGATGTTGCTGATAGCGTTACTCGGGCCAAACAATTATTAGCAGAACATCAATATCAGGCTCTTTTGCTGGATTTAATATTACCTGATCAGGATGGGATTGCTTTTATTCGAGAGTTACGCGCGCAAGACAGAACTAAAGATTTACATATTATTGTTATTTCGGTAATTGCTCAAACGGGTCATGCGCTATTAAATGGGGATGCGGTTTCTGTAGTCGATTGGTTTGATAAACCTATAGATTTTAATAAATTATTAACGTCCATTAATCGATTAAAGAAAAGGAATGGTTCAACTCCCAGTCTTCCTCTTATCTTGCATATTGAAGACAACATCGATATGCAACATGTGGTAGGTACCTTGCTTGAGCAACACGCATTGGTTTCTACCGCCATCAATTTGCAGCAAGCGAAAGAACTGCTGGATAAAAATGATTATGATTTAATAATTCTCGATTTAATGTTGCCTGATGGTAATGGCATTGAAATTTTACCGCTGCTTGCTCAGTATCATTCTCCCGTACTGGTATTTTCTGACATGCAACTTAATGAAGATTATGCAAAATATGTAAGTCAGGCATTAGTTAAATCAAACTCCTCCAATGAGGTTCTATTAAATACAATCATGAATCTTCTTTAACTGAGCTTATTTTTTAAGGATCGATAATGATACAAAGACAACTTAAAAATATCTTATATGCTGAAGATGAAGACGATATTCGAGCAATTGCGCAAATTGCTCTGGAGGATATTGGATTATTCACTGTACGTTATTGTGTTAATGGTAAGGAAGCTTTGAACGTAGCGAAGAGCTTTATACCTGATTTAATTTTGCTGGATGTTATGATGCCGGAAATGGATGGCCCAACCACTTTGGCTGAACTGCGAAAAATAACCGATTTTTCTGACATCCCAGCCATCTTTATGACAGCTAAAATTCAAGTTAATGAAATTGAGGAATATAAAGGGCTAGGAGCTATCGATGTGATCGCTAAACCCTTTGATCCCATGACGCTTGCAGAAACAATTCAGAACGCATGGTTAAAATATCATGAATATTAATGCGCAAAACAAGCTCAATGAGCTTATCGCCATATACAGTAAAAATTTGCCTGAGAAAATTCATCGCATTGAGATGCTTTGGAAAGAACAACAGCATCATTGGAATGTGGATCACTTTCAGGATTTTCATAGGGAAGTACACAGCTTATGTGGCTCATCAGGTACTTACGGTTATATGGAACTAAGTAAAGCCGCGCGTCAGATGGAGGTATTTTTAAAAAATATTTTAACTCAAGGCCAACTGACTCAAGAAGACAAGAAACACATTGCGTCTTATATCAATCAATTAAAAAAAGTGCTGTCTCTTGAGCTACCCAAAAAACTCCCAGTGGTTGAATCAAGACCTGAACCGCAAGTTGAGAAAATGGTTGTTTATATTTTGGAGCAGGACAAGAATTTAAACCGTCAATTGTATGAGAGTCTGAAACAAATAGATTATGAACCCTTTCAAATCCAGGATCTGATTACTTTACGTCGAGCAGTTGAAGAACAAGTACCTGTCGCGATAATTCTTGATACTTATTATTTAAAGAACAATGGAATTGAATATATTTTAGAGCTACAAAAGGAACAACCAATTCCTATTCAATTACTGTGCATTCTCCCCAATGAAGACATCAAGCCTCGTCTGGAAGCAATTCGTGCTGGATGTACTGCTTTTTTTCAAAAACCAATAGACGTTATTCAATTAACCCAAATTTTAAATTACAAGTGCAGTACCATCGCGGATGAATCTTATCGAATTTTAATTATTGACGACAGTGAATCGTTGGCTGAGTATTATTCACTGATTTTAAATCAAGCAGGGATGAACGCTCGAGCGATAACCAATCCCTTGAATTTATTAAAAGAGCTTGAGTCATTTAAACCGAATCTCCTGTTAATGGATGTCTACATGCCGGAGTGTACTGGTTTCGAATTGGCTGCAGTACTTCGTCAGGAAAGTCGATATACTAAGATTCCAATTATTTTTTTATCTACCGAAGACGATAAAGATAAGAAGTTATTTGCCATCAGTCTGGGTGGTGATGATTTTTTAACAAAACCGATTTCACCACAGCATTTAATTTCCGCTGTCAGATCACGATCAAAACGGGCAAGCATTTTAAATTATTATATGACAACGGACAGTCTTTCCGGGTTATTGAATCATTCCAGTATTTTAAATCAGTTGGACATTCAACTGGCGAAAGCACGACAAGAACATTTGCCTTTGTCATTTATTATGGTTGATATCGATCATTTCAAAAAAATAAATGATAGTTTCGGGCACCCTGTTGGTGATATGGTCATAAAAAAATTATCGTCCATGTTTTTATCGAGAATTCGCAGTCAGGATAATGTAGGTCGCTATGGGGGGGAGGAGTTTGCTTTGATTTTTCCTGGAACCACACCTCATCATTCCAAAACTATTGCAGATAATTTAAGAGAACAGTTTTCGCAATGCAGATTTATAATTGAGAATGAACATTTTAGCGTTACATTCAGTGCTGGCATCTCCTTTTTTGATGGGTTCAAGAGTGGGTCAACAATTATAGAACAGGCAGATCAGGCATTATATCAAGCGAAACAGTTGGGGCGTAATCTGGTAGTTATTTTTGATAAGTAGGTTGAATATAGTACCATTTCGAGTAGATCACCAGATCGACGAATGATTTAAATAGATACACATCTCGAAGTCTCGACGTCCCGTGGACAAGCCACGGGACGTCGAAACTGTTTAGGAGTTAATATTTTTAACTTATTAATAATCCCATTTAATTTGTGCCTATTTAAATCATTAGCGATCTAGAGCTTCTGGAGTGTATTTTCCTGACCTGATAAAAATAGATGTTCCAAATTCAATGATTTTAAATGATAATGATTCTCATTTGTATTTATGAGTCATTCATCATTTGCGCAATATGGCAAAATTATTTTTGATAACTGGTATTATCTTATCAGTAATTATGTGCAGTTTTATTACTTTTGCTGATTCAGCAGACCGTCTGTTTGATCATAAAAATTTTACTTATGATGGGCATATATTTTTTAACGCGACAAACTCAGCGGCTCAGGGCGAACGCTACTTATTGAATCAACAATTATCCAATATCAAACTAGGTTCTGAATGGCTTTTGACGGACTGGAATAAAGTGAACGCTTTATTGATTTACAACACAGTACCGACTCCAATTGCGCCGTCACTCTATTTTGAACAACTTTATGACACCTTTGATCTGTATCCCTCCCAACTTTTTTTTGAAACCGGAAAAAAATGGTTGACTTTTGGGCGTTATAGAAATGATTTAATCTACAAACCATTGACCAAGGCACTTGGGCAAACCAATGAAGTAACTACTGTATTGAGTTATGATGATTATGCTTATGCCAATGTTTCGCTTTTCGAGCCATACTCACGAATAAAATCCTCATCATCGCCATTGTATTATAATGTTAATATTGGAGTGCATGATGCACATTTTGATGTAGGTGGAAGCTACCTGCGCTCTTTTGCCGAGACTCAGTTATCTCAATACAATAAAGGGTTTGGCGGGTTTTTATCTCAGCGAATTCGAAGTGATGTACCAGGATTTTCTGGTTACGTCAATCTGCAAAATAACACATGGAGTACCTATCTTACTTATGTGATGGCTCTACGTCCTTTTGATCAAGGAGAATTGAGTTACAATAATAAAGGGGCGCAGCCTAAAGCCTTCAGCGTTCAGAGTGCCAATGATCTTAAAATTAAAAACATCCCTTTTAAAATGATCGGGTTTTATGATTATTCATTTCAGGCGTTGGCATTAAGACTACCTAAAAAACGCGTTGGCGTTGGTTTTTCAGTAATTCCTTATCACTTTTTGAGTGTGCAGTTTCAATATTTCAAGGACTATGGTTATCCAGATAAAGCTACAGCATCAGGATTGAATCGCTTGGTTATTGGGAATTCGGTAAAGGTCAATAATTTTGCATTACAAGCAATAATTCATTTTTAATGATTTATTTGTTGCAAATGAGAATCATTATCATTTATATTGTGCTTAATTCTGATTTTTAATAAGTAGATTCAATGAAAGTAAATAGTACTAGTTCTCAAGAAGTAAATCATCCCGTGCATCGCTTAATCATTGAAAACGGTCTGCATTGTTCCCCAAAAGAACTTGATGAGTTCATCGAAACAGCTTATCAAGACTGTTTTTCCAGATTACAGCATGCTGCGATTAGTGAGCACTTAATTGAGAGTAACACTACTTTATGCTCTATTCATCACTATCTTAATCTGCTTAAAAATCATCAAAAAACACTCAATCCATTGTATCTGTTTAATCGATGGCACGGTTTGGAGCAGGAGCTGGAAGAGAGCATAATAAATCAGGCTTTAGCCCTCGTCTATAAGCATCATTGGCAACAGTCGATAAAAACAGAAGCAAAGAATTACTCTACATTATGGGCCTGGTTAATTGAGCATCATGATCGACAGGAAGTGATGATGTTTTTAGAACAGTGGGGCTGTACAGGCCATCCCTATCATCCAAATTTTCGAGTTAAAAAGGGCTTTAGCTCTAATGAGGTCCTGCACTATTCACCTGAGTTTAACACCCAGGTCAGTATTCATTGGGCCGCCATCCATCGTTCTTTGGCTTTCACCTCAATAGATGAACTAAGCTACCGATTATTGTTCGCTCAACATTTTGCGCAAGAATATCAATATTGGAATCAGGCGCTGCTGTCCATGCACCAGGATCCGGATGATTATTTGCCTTTACCTGTTCATCCCTGGCAATGGAATCATCAATTAAAAACGCTTTGTTCTTCTTTAATTGAGTCCAGGCAATTCGTTATCATCCCTGATATCCAAAAAACCAGACCATCAATGTCATTTCGCACAATGATGCCTTTAGAACATAATAAACCGCATCTGAAATTGGCAGTGGGTGTGCATACGACTTCCGCAATGCGAACCGTATCACCTGCGTCAGTATATAATTCTTCAGTGCTTTCAACATGGCTCAGTGATTTACTGACGCAGCATCAAAACTTTGGTGGTGCTTTATTTATTGCCAGGGATTTAGCCGGGATTAATGTTGCAGATCAATCAATTCCCGCTCAGAATAGAAAGCATGTGGCTATGTTGATACGTGAAAATCCTCTGCAACACACGAAGGAACAGCAGTTCTTGGTCCCTTTGGCCGCATTGTTTGCTTTATCACCCATTAGTCAGGTCCCCTTGTTAATTGAAATAATTCAAAGCAGTACATTAAATCCCAGAGCGTACTTTTCTGAATATTGTCATACCGTTCTAGCGGGACAATTGTATTTATTACTACGTTACGGGATCGCTCTGGAAGCTCATCAACAAAATACGCTCATTATGATTCAAAATAATCGACCTGTAGGGGTGGTAATCAGAGATTTGGGCGGAATAAAAGTTTGTTATCATGAACTGTATCAAGAAACAACGAAACCAGTTTTGCATCCTGAGTCTACGATTACTTGTTCTGAGTTGAACAGTCTGTCTCAAACCTTTATCCACGGAAATCTTTTAAGTAATTTAACTTACTGGATAACTACTTTAAATGCTGCTTATGATTATCCTATCGATCAACTCTGGCTTCAGGTGAGAACCGTATTAAAAGGATTATTAGAGCATTACAGAGGGGATATTCATCCGACTGCCTATCGTTGGCATTATCAGCAATTATTGAGCAGGCCTTGGCAACATAAAAGCCTGTTGACCATGAGACTGAATCAGGATCAGGATGAGCCGAAGTATTTTACTCTGGATAATCCTTTGAGTACGTTCAATGACTAAGTCAGTTCAGGGCACCATTCTATTGGGTCAGTTTTTTATGATATTGGCTTTGGAAATGACTAATCCATTTTTACCTCTGCTCATTGCATCTCAAAGTAATGCGCCTATGGAGCATGTTGTGTTCTACAGCACCTTGTGTTTACTCCTGCCTATGATAGCCAATATTTTAGTAGCGCCTGTCTGGGGTATGGCCGCTGATCGTTATGGGTATAAGCCGATGCTTATGCGTGCTTCCTGGGCTTTGGTAGTGACTCAGGCGAGTATGATCTTTGTTGATTCTGTAACGTGGATATTAGTGATTCGAATCCTGCAGGGTGCATTTGCAGGTTTTATTATCGCCATGCAAACCTATGCGGTAAGTATTTGTGATTGGCAGAGTAAAGGCAGACAGTTGTCCCGATTACAATCAACAAAAGCAATGGCTACAGCGCTTGCTGGTTTTATTGGGGGCGTAGCATTAGCGTTTACCGATTATCAAGGCTTATATGGCGCAGCAAGCCTTATCTGTTTATTTATAACTCTTATGATGCAAATTCGCTTACCTCCTTCAAGTAAAAATAATGTGCGCCAAAGCATACCCAAAGCATCATCGTCTTCAGGTTCCAGGAGTATTTTTTATTTTCTGTGTGTATTAATTTCGTTGACTCAAATTGCCAAGTTTTTACCAGATCCCGGTTTTACTCTCTATTTGAATGGTTATTTTCCTGATAATTTAATGATGATTGGTTTGCTGTACTCAATGCCAGCAGCTGGAATGTTATGTAGTTCGGAATGGTGTGGCCGCCAGTTTGATCGGTGTCGTAATTATCCGGAGCAGGTGAATCTGTTTCTGATTCGTTACAGTGTGTTGGGCCTGTCCCTGATGTTGCTGCAGGCTTTTACAAGCAATTTCGCTATTTTTGTTGTGCTTCGAATACTCTGGGGCGTTGTCCTCGCTGCTTTATTACCAGCGTTGTTTGCTTTGTGCTCGGATCGGAATGTACTGCCTGGTTATGCTTTGGGAATAGCCAATTCATTTGCCAAAACAGGCAACCTTATTGGATTGTTATTGGGAGGATTGTTAGCTGGCTGTATTTCCTATCCGTTAATTTTTCTGGTCATTGCTGCACTGTATGGGCTTTTTGCTGTTTTGGTACTGGCATATCACGTGATGTATCCTATAAAAATCAAGGATGTATCTCATTTATACGGTGATGCGACATCATGAAAAAGAGTGCTTTATTAATGGTATTATTGACCTGGTTTCTTGGAAATATGGACATTCATTTTCTTACTCCATCCTTGCCAGCATTGGCAGATTATTTCTCGGTAGGAGCCAATATCGCGCAACTGACTGTTAGCCTGTTTCTCTTGGGGAAAGCACTGAGTATGGTTTTGTGGGGGCTTGTCTCCGATTATTACGGCAGAAAACCGGTATTGATTGGCGGATTGATATTGTTTATTTGCAGTAACTTTATCGCCTCATTCAGTGATTCAATTTATCTTCTTTTTATATGCCGTTTTTTTCAAGGTGTAGGTGTCGGAGCAACCTTGTTAATGGGGAGGGCTATGATTAATGATACTCAGAATGAGCAAAATGCCACTCGATATTTTGCTTGGTTATTTACCTTGGCAGGTGTATTTATATGTTTTCTTCCTTTGTTTGGGGGTCTAATAAACACGTACTGGAATTGGCGAGTCGCTCTGTTATTCATTGCTGCTTATGGCTTGTTATTATTACCCTTAAGTGGGCGATTAGTCGAAACAAAACCTCACAATTTATTGCCTCCGGGATTGAAAAAGAGCCTGCTATCCGTTTTTAGTCATCCCGTTTTTGTCAGCTATTTAGTGATCTCAGCTTTGATGATGGCTGGAGAATCTGCATTTAATACCAGCGCTTCTTTTATACTAATCAAAGGAGCTCAATTTACCAGTACGGAATATGGAGCTATTAAAACGACTATGGCCATTATGCATCTATTAGGTACGGCATGCTGTGGTCTATTGGTCAGTTATTATCATAGTGTGCAGTTGACCACCCTGGGCGTCCGTCTATTTGCTTTATCTGCATGTTTCATGTGGTTATTTTCACTCAGTTCAGAGAATATAATACTCAGTTTCGTTATTCCTATGATGGCCTATTATTTTGGTACAGGATTTATCGTAGCCTCAGCTGCTGCATCAGTTGTTCGACCATTTCCCCAGCACATGGCTATGGCTTTGGCGCTCACCTTGTTTTGTCAATTTAACTGCTCTGCGTTATTCAGCTTTATAACGAGTGTGATGGGAATTGAGCGAGTAGATTCGTTTCTGATGTTGCTCAGTTTAATTAGTGTTCTGAGTTTGATGTCCTTGCGACGCCTTAAATTGATGACTCCTCGCGAAGGATTCGTTCTGAATTAATGGCGATTCATTATACTCGGATTTATTTACTAAATTGGCTGTTCATTTCAGAATTTAATGACTCCAGATCCGAATCAAATTGATCCAGTTTTTTAGCCGAATCGGTTTTTATGGCTTCTTTCTTATCAAAAAAAGTACCTTTAAATCCATTGGGTGCTGTACATTGTATCGCTAATGCTGGTAGAACAGTTAATGCTGAAATGACCCCTAAAATTGCTCTGATGAATACAGGGAAATTATGCCAGCCACGGTGTTGAGCCAGTATTGGTCTGGCATTCTGAAGTGCTTGTTTGCACTTTTCATGAAATCTTTTAAATGATTCTGCTGTAATTTCATAATTAAAAAACTGGTTTCTTGCCTTGTTTAATTTAATGTTCAGTTTGTAAAGTGTCTGGCATAACTCATCATTGCCACCGCTTTTTTGGACAAGTTGCATTGTTTTTACTTGCAGTTGTTCTAGTTTGGCATTAAATTGTTCCTGATAGGGAAGTACTTGCTCACGCAGATTGTTTTGTTCTAATTGGTGTTGCGCACGAATTAAATCTTCATCACTAAAATCCTTTTTTAAATCTGGGCGATGTTTGAATACAAGGTTAATTAAATTCAAATCCCCGTGCTCTATCGCCTGAGTAATATGATTTTTGGTAAAATGCTCTCTGTAAGCTGGATTGGTTATAAGTTGATGTTCCAATTGTTGATAGTAATTAGCAAACAGTGTTTTAAACATTGCTGCCTTTTGGGGATCTTTTGTACTTAAGTGTTCAGCCCATTGACGAGCAGATCTGCCTCCAAAAGGTATTTCTCCCGTTTCATAAATATAATTTAGTGGAACAACCGTTCTGGAATGAATATTGGCGCCTGCGGTCATTAAAAAAGCAGCTGCTTCAATCTGTCCAGTTCTGCATGCCCAAAGAAAGGCTGTTTGTTTCATGTTATCTTCATGTTCAAGCAATTCCGGTCTGTGCAAGAGAATGAGTTTGATCAGTTGTAAATCGCCACTCTGGACGGCCTTAATCAAATCTGCCCCTTCAATATATTGGGCAAATTCAGGATTTTTTTTGAAGAACAGTTGAATTATCTTTGTAGGTATGGGGCTTTGTTTTAGAGCAGGAGTAATGGCTTTATAGGAGCACTTTAAATTGCTGTGTTCAATTAATAGTTCAGTCTGCGCGTATTTTTTATTGGTGATCGTTTCGGTTAAAAGTTGTATTGACTGGTTGTTTGAAAGCTCGTGAATCAGGTTCGTTAAGGTATTTTGTTCTAATTCATCCTTCAAAGTTTTATCGAGTAATATCCTGACTTCTTTAAATGCGACAGAGCGTTGCATGTAGGCGTCACGGTTTTTATAAAAGGTTTCAAAATGTAACGCAGAGGCTTGTTTTTGCTGTTCTGGACTGTTTAGATTACTGTCTTCTGTGATGGGTACCATACTCCAGCAAAGACGCCCACCCATGATCAGGTAATTTGAATCGTGAACGGTTTCAGCGACACATGCTACACGTAATTCGTCATAATGGTCTGCTTCCAAATGATGAATAGAGATTTCAAAGGTTGCATCAAGGATTGACTGATATTCTTCAGCAGAGAGTTGAAACTCTTTTGACATGATTTTGCTGAATTCTTTTTCATCGGTACATAGAGTGACTATGAGCTTATTTAATTGATACGTATCTTGAATGAGATGGATAAAAGACTTTGCAATTTCTTTATTTTTTAATCTGAGCTCCACGGTACACAGATAGAGAAACGTTTGTAATATGAATAATTGATAGGTTAATTTTTTATCTTCCCGAATTTTTTGTGGATCCAAATGTCTTTCTTCATATTGAGCTACTGCATTCTGGTAAATGGCTTCAAATGATTTTTGCTCGATTTGGGTTGATTCTTTAAGTATGTCCGCATTATTAAAGACTGAATCTACGGCGTTGAGTATTTCATCATCACTCCACTGATTAAAATCATCATCTATTTCGCAGAGATAAGCGAAATTCTCTTCCATGTTTTCAAATACATCAAATGATTGATCTGCCAGGGTGCTGTCTTTTTTTTGCAAGTATTGGTATATTTTTAGAAACAATTCTTTTGGACTTTTATTATCAGATCGGTTTAAATACTCCCGGGTATCGGGTATTTGTGCTATGGCTTTGGGGATAAGCGCACTCCTGTTTTTTTTGACAGGTGCTTTGATTTGGGACAATGCATTAAGATACTCATTGATGTTTACCTTGGGTACTAGTTTTCGGGTTGACAGTTCACCAGGGTTTGTAAGACTCATAATATTAGGTAGATTTAAGGGCCTGGCGCTATCCGGCCTGACTTTAACAATAAATTCTCCTTTGGCAACCAACAGATCTTCCCTGTGCTCAAGGTCAGATTTCATTTCTTCATAACCAGGATTGCCCGTTTGAAAAGTATCGACCTGTTCACATAGTACTTTTAGGTTATCTATTATTGTGAGCAGAAACTTGTGATCTTTGGGTAAGAGTTCGGGATCAGAGCTTAATTGATTCAATTCCTTAATCAAATTGGGGAATTGGATTTTAAATATATTGGAGGTAGATCTTTGTGTTCCTTGGAAGAATTTTCTTCGTTCCAGATCTGCTTTACAGGTATTATCGCCAAATATATGAAGAGCCATTGTTCTATTAGTATCTTTCGATATATTCTCGGTAATTTTTTGCGCACCGGTTAATGGAACAATAATGGTGAGCTCACCTGATTTATCTATGTGTAAAAACGGATATTTTTGAAATATTCGAGATAAATCATCTTTGAAATGAGTCATATCAACCTACCTGAAATTCATATTTGTATATTATAGGTAGGAGAGATTAAGGTAAAATTAAGAACGCCATGTTTTTTTAAGAGACAGTTGTATTATGAATGACACAAAACTTGAACTCTTCCATAAATATGACATTTTTTATTATTAATACAAAGAGATAAAATCTAATTACAGCGCATTTAATTAAAACATAATAATGCGATGCTGATCAGTACAATAACTAATACGGTTATTTTTTTATGCTTATTCGTGCCATTCTCGGATGATCTGATGTTTTCGGCGATATTTTTGTGGTTTTTCATGAGGAACTTAGTCCTTTCAAAGAGGTCTCTTTATTTAATTTTAGCTTATTAATTGCATTTCATACTTAATTCGAGTTGATTAAAAAAATGCTGTAAAGGTCTCACCATTTCAATTCGTTCATACTGTGCACTCAAGAATAGGCCGTTCTATTTGGTCTATAATTAATGCTATCAGATATTCCGATCGATAAGACATAGGACAGGACTTACGATCAACCTCAAGCAGGGATGTAAATGATTACTGTATTGGGATATGAACTACACGATAAAATGAGGCATAATCATAATATCGACACCTATCATGCTTTGAGACTAAAAGATAAGTGTAAGGTATTATTAAAAATTCCTAATAATAACTATACCTCTTCAGAAAATCTGGCCATTTTGCAGCATGAATTTCATTTGTTAAAAACAATTAATGCCCCTCCAATTATTAAAGCCTATGATTTTTTACAAAATACTCCTGCTCCCGTTTTGATTCTTGAACATGTAGAAGGGCAGTTGTTAAGTTCTTATTTAATGGAAAATACCCTGGAAATCGGTGATTTTTTCGATCTGGCATTACAATTGGTTGATATTATCGGTGAGTTGCATCAGAGGAATATTATTCATAAGGAAATACGGCCATCAAATATCATTATAGATACCCAACATTTAACCCTTAAATTAATCGATTTGAGCGCTTCTACTAAATTATCTGAAGAATCATTTGATTATTCGAACTTGGATAAATTTGTAGAGGGACTCGCCTATATTTCTCCTGAACAAACCGGACGAATTAATCGACCAGTAGATTATCGAACAGATTTTTATTCGCTTGGTGTCACATTCTATGAAATGCTGACGAATCAATTGCCATTTCAAACCAGCAACAGCCAGGAGTTAATTGAAAGCCATATCACTAAAAAACCACTATCTGTATTGGCTGTCCGGCGAAATATACCCAAAATGCTGGCAGCAATTATTGATAAATTATTGGAAAAAATGCCAGAAGATCGATATTCAAGTTTTATAGGCATAAAGTCAGATATTGTGGATTGTTATAAACAGTGGGTGGTGAAACGAAATGTCACAGAATACGCGCTAGGAACTAAAGACATCAGAGATCATTTGAGTATCTCGCGCAATTTATACGGTCGTGAACACGAAGTAAAACAATTAATTGATGCCTTTAAAAGGGTAAGTCAGGCTACTTCTGAAATCATATTGATTGCCGGTTATTCAGGCATAGGAAAAACTTCTATAGTCAGGGAAGTATATAAGCCAATAATAGAGCACCGTGGATATTTCATACAGGGTAAATATGATCAGTTACGAAGGAGTATGCCTTACAGCGCCATTGTAACAGCGTTTCAAAATCTGGTTAAGCAGGTTTTAGCAGAACAAGAGGGAACACTCGAAATATTAAAAAATCAATTGTTGCATTCATTGGGAAACATTGGTCAGGTTGTAATCGATGTCATTCCTGAGGTGGAATTGATTATTGGTGAACAACCTGCCGTACCTCAGTTAAATCCTGTAGATGCACAAACCCGGTTTAATCTGGCGTTTCAAAATTTTGTGCGTGTGTTTGCAAAAGTCGAACATCCACTAGTGATTTTTCTTGATGATTTACAATGGGCGGATAATTCATCTCTTGGTTTTATAGAAAATTTATTACAAGATAGAGAAACTCAATATTTGTTGATTATCGGGGCTTATCGGGATAATGAAATTAATGCGAATCATCCCCTGCAACTCAGTTTAAATCATTTAAGCACGAGCCATGTGCCGTTCACCACATTAACATTGCAGCCATTAAATTTAAGAAATGTTCAACAATTATTACAGGATGCATTAGCTGGTTCATCTGAACGAATTCAGAGTCTGGCTGAATGCGTTTATGAAAAAACACAAGGCAATCCTTTTTTTATCAATGAATTTTTAAAGCTTATCTATCAGCAGCATTTGCTTACTTTTTCTTATGATCAGGGTATTTGGGAGTGGAATTTAGAAGAGATCAAACATCAAAGTGCAGATGATAATGTAATTAATCTGATAACAGCCAAAATTCATCTGCTTTCAAAACCCAGTCAGGACACTTTAAAATTAGCTTCCTGTTTTGGTCATCAATTTGATTTAAAAACGCTCCTTATTACAAATGGTCAATCTGCCAGTAATACTGCCGAACAATTGTGGCAGGCAATCAATGCCAATTTAATCATTCCTCTGGAAGAATCATATAAAACACTGGGCTTGGTAGGGTTAAATGAAACAGTTTCGGATTTGGATCTTGGTAATTTACATTATCGATTTGCCCATGACCGAATTCAACAGGCAGCATATGACTTCATTGAACCACAGGATAGGCCTGCCATTCATTTAAAAATAGGTCGATTGTTATTAAAACAAAAACCGTTGGAAGAGCATGATGAACGTCTATTCAGTGTGCTGAAACATTTTAACCAAAGCATCACTTTAGTTGAAGATATTGAAGAACGACATGCATTGGCTAAATATAATTTTTGGGCAGGTCAAAAAGCGAAAATGGAATCGGCATATGATGCGGCAAATGAGCATTTATCCGCAGGTGTTGAATTTTTGGAGCCGGTTAATTGGAGTAAAAAGTACACTCTGACTTTTCAGTTGTATAAGGAGTGTGCTGTTTGCAAATATCTGCTCGGTGACTTTATAACTGCTGATCTTTATTTTTCCGAGCTTTTAAATCATTCAAGATGCGCGACAGACAGTCTTGAAGTATATCGATTGAAAATAGAAATGTTCTCTATTTTAGGCAAACATACTGAGGCCTTGCAGATGGGTTTGACGGCATTACGTCAATTCAATATTAAAATTCCTGAGAAACCGAACGTACTGCACATATTAATTGCTATTTATAAAATTAAATTCCAGTTAAGACATACTAAAATTGAGGAACTCTATTTACCGCCAATGAGTGATTTACAACAAAAAGCAATTGTCGATTTAATTACCCAATTATTAAATAGCGCGTTTATCATCAATCAAAAACTCTTTGTTGTTTTAACCTGTAAAAATATCAGCCTGAGTCTGAAATACGGATATACCGAAAGTACTTCGATGTCTATTCCTGTTTATGCATTTATTATCATGCATTCACTTAATTTATATGATGAAGCTATATCTTTTGTTCGTTTATACGACCGTTTGAAGCAGGAGTATGGTGCATCGGATTTTGAAGGAAAAAATCAGTTTATCTTAGGTACCTTTATAGAGCCTTATCAAACCTCGTTTGAACAGTGTACTAGTACAGTCAATAAAGCCTTCAGATTATGTTGTGATGTAGGTGATTTGGTTTACAGCAATTACAGTAAATTATTGTTGGTTCTTCATTCCCTATCGGCTGGTAATCATTTGGAAGAAGTAAAAAAGAATATTGGTTCGGCTTTGTTGTTTATGAATCGAGTTAAAATTTCAGATTTTATCACAGTGGCAAAATTTTGGGAGTATTCCGTGCAATGCCTGGAAGATTCCGAACTTGCCACAATCGATAAATCTGTTTTATTTGAAGAAGAAATAAAACATGGAAAGAGTAAAACGGAGTTAAGCTTTTTTTATAGTACATTGACGCGCATGAATTTTTTATTGGGTAAATATGAAGATGCAGTTCAATCGGGTGAACAGCATGAGGTTTATGCTGAATACGATAAGGGCTTAGTCAGTCATTTAGATGGGAAATTCTTTTTTGCTCTTGCTCTTTTTTCTTATTTTCCAAACTTGCCAAAAACTCAGAGTAAATTCTATTTAAAAAAATTAAAACGATTGGCACTTTTTATTGATAAATATGCCTCCTGGTGTCCTGATAATTATAAAATTTATTCACTGCTTATGGCGAGTGAATTAGCTCGTTTGGATAATCATGAGGAAAAATCTCTTGCACTTTATGAAGAGTCAATAAAATTGGCTCTTTCCCGTGGACTGATTCTGATTGCAGCGATAGCCAGTGAACGGGCTGCTATTCATTGTCTTGATATTAAGATCGATAGAGTGGCCAAATTTTATTTGCGAAATGCACATCGATATTATAAAGACTGGGGGGCTTTAACCAAAGTCAAGTTGTTGGAGGAAGCTTATCCAACCTTATTACTTAATTATTACAGTTCGAGCTATGAATCCGTTGTATCGAATGCTCCTTATCCTCTCGCATCTACAAAAAGCCTGGATATGTTGGCCATTTTAAAATTCTCCCGGTTAATCTCCGGTGAAATTCGCCTGGATCACCTATTACAAAAACTTTTGGTCATCGTATTGGAGTTAACTGCTGCTGAACGTTGTGTTATTTTAACGAAAGTTGAAGAGCAATGGATTGTTGAAGCAGAAGGAAATCTGGTGCACCAGACCGTCTTTCTTAATGGTCTGGTAGCTGCTGATACACCACAGGTTTATCCAAAATCAATCCTGAATTATGTTGATCGAACGCAACAACCCATTATTTTAAAGGATGCTTCTCAATCAGAACTATCCAGTCAGGATGTCTATGTAATCGAAAAAAATCCTAAAGCCCTTTTAATGATGCCGTTATTTTACAAAGGCCAATGTTCCAGAATACTCTATCTGGAACATATGAACATGAGTAGTGCATTTACACTCGAGCATCTGAACAGTTTGCATTTATTAATGACTCAAACCATGACCTCACTTGAAAATGGCAGGATTTTCTATGAAGTGACCCATGATCTGTTAACAGGACTTGCCAATCGCAATATGTTGTATGAACTCTTCCAAATCACGGTAAAACAAATTGCTCGTACTCAAGGCACGGTGGCTTTAATTCTTCTTGATGTCGATCATTTTAAATCCATTAATGAGGATTTAGGACAGGATGTGGGGGATAAGTTATTGATTCATTTAGCCTCTAAATTGACAGCGAATTTACGTCGAGGTGATATTTTAGCACGTATAGGCGGGGATGAATTTGTGGTCATGCTTGCCAATGTACCGTCAACTGCTCTGCTTGTTTCTATTGTTGAACGGTTGATAAAGGAAGTGATAATGCCGGTTCAAATCAAAGATCATGTGATTCATTTGTCAGTAAACGTTGGAGTCAGCATGTATCCACATAACGGTAATGACATTCAAACTTTGATTAAATTAGCTGAATTAGCATTGAATCAAATTAAGGCAGAAGGAACAAATCGATTCAAAATCCATTCTTCAAATCGTTATGATGAATTGAATCAAAACCCAAGTGATACTGCAGAATAGGGGGCAATTGTTATTGCATTTTTATTGTTTCAGTCACATTGAATTCAATCAAGCGAGTTCATAATTTATATAAGGAAATCATCATGATTAAGCCAGGACAGTTTTGTTGGAATGAATTAGCGACATCCAATTTGACGCTAGCCAAGAATTTTTATCATCGAGTATTTGACTGGGAATTTAGAGAGGTTGATGCAGGCACTATGACCTATACCATTGTTACCTCAAAAGAAACGGACATCGCGGGAATTTGGCAAATACCTAATGAAATGCGGGAACAAATTCCACCTCATTGGATGTCTTATATTCTGGTTGATGATATTAAAAAGTCTCTGGAGTCTGCAATTCATCATGGGGCTAAAGAAATAAAAGAAATTACTCCCGTTGGCGAGATGGGCAAATTGGCGGTGATCGCTGATCCTACGGGAGCCTATGTGGCTTTATGGGAAACAGCTAAAGAATAAGTAAAACAGACTATAACATCTTGAATAGGGGCCTGAATTGATAATGATATTGATTTATGAAATTGTAGAAACTCGAGATTAATTGAAATCTCGAGTTAAATTTTAGTTTATGCGGCCGGGCTAACTGTAGAATTTTCATAATTTGGATCTATGGTTGGAGAAGTATCTCCTATAATCTGAGCTGTCGGTGCTGTTTCGGTAACAGGAACACTAAACAGTGGTTTGTGCACTTGAGGTTCTGTGATAGTTCGTAATTGATCATCATTGGCGCTGGTACTTTTTGAGGTATTATTTTTTTTTAAAGCATCTGCTGCATTACTTCCAGTAAATGTATGAACGTCGACTGCTGTAAAACCATAACTTACGTCATGATTGCCATGATGGTGATGATGCTCACCCTCCTCAAAAGCGCGAACAAATTTATGTCCCGTTTTTTTAGCAAAAAATACTGTTCCATAACCACACCCACCAGCTCCAACTCCAGTGACAAATGCCAAGGGAATTCCAACGCCAGTCATGGCGAGACCACAGGTTGCTGTTGCCAAAATAAGTGTTCCTATACCTGCTCCAGCAGTTAAAGTGCAGTAACCTAAGCCTTGAGTAAATTTTAATGTACGTTTTGCTATATTGGGCATGCCGTAAATCCTTTTGAAGATTATTTTTTGCAGTACTGAATTGAATGAGTAATGCTCAGAATATTTTTACATCATGTAAAAACAAGAATCATGGTAGCAATTTCAATTTTTTGAGTGAACGCTTAAAAATTAATAGTGGTTATATGAAATGTTAATGACCTGGTTGGTTATTGAACAGAAGAGAAATGAGGCAATTCCTTCTAGGTTCAGTAATGATACTCGATCTCTGGATCCCGCGAACAGGTCGCGGGACGTTGAGAATAAATTGATGAATTGTCAACACACCCTAATGTTGATGGCGCGAATATTTTTTAAGGACTTAAAGTTTAAAATTATATTCCTGATCGTGATCGGGTTCAGCCTCTTGCTTTATCTCAGACAGTTTTGTCTTAAAATCGCCGGAACTGTAAGCAGTATCTACGGCGTTTTCCTGAATGAACTGCTTATTCTGAAGGATCTGTGCTTCCTCGCTCACCTCACTGAGCTGGTTCCATATTCCATCGAGTGATTGAGATACCTCCTCGCTGCTAATGGTTCCTTCTCCTAATGCGATTCCATGTTCATTAATCCATTGTTCCATTTCCGCAAGCTTGGGTTCCAGAGCTTCCTGAATGTCAGAATCCAATGATTCAAGCTGCTTTCGCAACATGAGTACATGGTTACTCAAAAACATTAACTGATAATTGGTTTGCATCTCTAGTGACGTCATTTCCAAAGCTTCTTCATGTACCTTCTGTAAGTCAACTACCGGGCTTGCATGAAAGTAATGCGTATCCCCTTCTTGTGTGTGGTTTTTCCACTGCATTTGTGTTGGTGGAATTAAAAATTCACGTTCTTGAGGATAGGCCGACAGGGGAGCAATGCATTTTCCTTTCACATCAGTATAGGTAATTGCAATTTTATCCACAAACCGTTCCGCGGGTATTTCTGCTGAGCTGATGAAATTTCGCTCTATGCTGATACCGCCCGACTCGGCGAGATCAATACGCTGTTTAAGTGCTTCTTCGCTATAAACACTTTCATAGCGAAACGATCCAGGTATCGTTACTTCCTGAGCTTTAGCCAGGCCACTAGCACTCATTACTGTATGCAGAATAACATCTCTAATCCATTCTGGCCGATCTTCAAAAGTATAAGTACCTCGGGTGAACGCATTTATATTTTTATAGTAGTCCTGAGTGGTATACAGATTAATAGCCATCATTTCGGCATAATTCAATTCTCGTAGCGCACCTGTTTTATCATTTGCTCTGAATTGTTCTTCACTCGGAAAAACATTTTCTATATCCGGTTTGTATTGAGAGTGATTATAAATGTATTGTTCATATTGTTGAAAATCCGGGAGTTTAAATTCCAGTTGCTCGAAGTTGGCATGAGCAAGGATTTTTGTAAGATCCAGTTGGGTTCCATCGTCAAAAATTATTTGATATTCCCCATCCGAATTTTTAATGTAAAAACGTTCCATACTCAGCAATTTTTGTGTAAGAAACTCTAATTGATAAGTGTAGGTATTTTTGGGTAAAGGGCCGGCAACAGGTAAATACTCTTCAGTTTGATTGCAAATGTGTTTAAACGCATCCACTACATCAGTAACTTTCGCTGCATCAAAAGCAGCCTTAACGCTAACAACTGACCTGTTCTTACGATTAGTACCCATATTGAATACTCATACAAACTGGTAATAATTATAGTTTAGTCTAAATTTAATTTATTTGTTCATTATTTAGCCTGCCATATCAAGCCTTATTGTGTATCATAGCGATAGTGCCGAAGCGGCTTGTTCTGGAACGTTTCGTGCTGCCAGATGTTCTAATTCAGCTTCAAAGATGGCTAGCGGTTGAGGCATTTTGGTTTTGGGAGAGAAAAAACCTAATAATCCCAGGATAAATGATTCAGTGTTAAGGACATGATGAGTCTTCAAACTAGGTCCTGAGATAGCTAGTGTTTCTTTGCATTTTGGATTTTAAAGCCTAATTCAAGGATTTATTGGGTATTGTTCCAATACATATAATCTTGGCTTCAAACCGGTCAGTATTTTGAGCAGATTAGGTTTCTATCAAGAAAAATACCTGTAAGACAATGTCTTTGAAGGACATAGTCTTACAGGTATTTTATAAAAACGAGACTCAGGATTAGATTTCAAAAACTAAAAAACACCCACATAATCCGGACTGTATTTGGGCGTTCAACATGTTTAAAAACCCAATGATACTCCACAGCGCTGACGCTCATCCAATTGCTCAATTACTTTATCAGTATTGAGAACGGCATCGGCTTGAATATAGGTAAAATCAGCAGCATCCTTTAACTCTTGTACGGTGTTTAAAAAAGATATGATCGGTTGATCTAAATCGATTTCCAATTGGGTTATAGCGCGTTGCAAGGTATCAGGATGTTTTTCGCATTGAGAATACATGGATGTAGCAAACAGCATCTGAGAGTCCAGGTCAGCGGTACTTTGATTATTAATAACACCGGAGCGACAATTGGGAAGTACCGGTTCCAATTGGTCCATGATGAAATCGAAGTGTGATGTATTGGTATGAGATACGATTAAAAAGCGAACATCAGGATGTTCACTTAAATAATCACGGAATTGTTCAATTCGATGGAGTGAATTTGCATCGACCTGGGACATCGAGTTAAAGTTCTTTTTAAATTCTGCAAATGTTAGTGATGATGAAAAATGAGTATTGAATTCCTGACAAAGTTCCTCTAGAGATATTTTGGCGAGTCTCAGGCGGGGTAAATAAGGAGTAATCCAGTTCCATACCGTTTCTCCATCGACTTCTTTGTGTTCCTGAGCAAGAGATGTTTGAAAAGAGTCTTTTAATTTTTTTAAATCTGATGAAATAAATTGACCTAAAGAAAAAATTACAGTGATCATAGTTGAGCCTTGTAGTATTTAAAATGGGCAATTATAACAAACTGGTTCGGTTGTTTGCAACCTGGAGTATCTTGTCCGTTTGGATGTCAGGTTTCAGTGAATTACTGTTCTACGTCATCTCGAACAAAGAGAGAGAGCTCCAGAGTTGGGCATACTGCCCCATTCAGGAGATCCTTCACTGCGTTCAGGATGACGTCACTTCGACTTAATTCAAAGAATTACGTCATCCTGAACGCAGTGAAGGATCTCCTGAATGGGGTATTGTGCTTGCATTTGGGGATTCTTTTTCGCGTTCAGGATGACGTCACTTCGACTTAATTCAAAGTATTACGTCATCCCGAATGCAGTGAGGGATCTCCTGAATGGGGTATTGTGCCTGCATTTGGGGATTCTTCGTCGCGTTCAGGATGAGGTCACTTCGACTCAATTCAAAGAATTACGTCATCCCGAATACAATGAGGGATCTCCTGAATGTGGTATTGTGCCTGCATTTGGAGATCCTTCGTTGCGTTCAGGATGATGCCACTTCCTGCTGTATTGAGAAGTTCCCAATGAGTTGAGAACCTGTCAGGATCAATCTGAAGGACGCTGAACTATCCTGATCCTGGTTTATACGGTTTCTATTGGGCGATGTCCCAGCTCATTAAGATGCATGCGAATGTGTTTATAAAAACCGTCCAGTTTCTCATGAGCATTCGTTGAAAATTTTTGATGGAGCACATTACCAAGCATGCCTTCGATTCCGCTTAACAGCATTTCATGTGTACGAAGCGGTGCAGGAAGTTCATTGATTGACTTAAATAAAGTGCCTACGAGATTTTGACCTATATAATTCATGGCAGAGTAATAATCATCATCCGCAATATTGGTACTCGTAAATGATTGATTGGCAGAATTTGCCGCATTCTTTGGGTTTTTGCTTTTTGCAAACGCTTCCAGTTCGGAATAAAGAGCAGCAGATGCGCCTTGTGAAGTGTTTTCTGCTAGCGCCCCAATGCTGGAAATTATGTTAAGCATAAGCGTGCCCATAACTTGAGTGTTATTTTCTGCAAGCTGGGCAATTTTTAATAAAGAATCGGATATGATTTGCCATTGGTCTTTAATCATCATTTCATTCGTTGCGCTCATAGTATTCCTGTTATTCTTTGGTGTTTCACAAAATGGAAGGTCACTTTAATTGAAATGGAAGGTCATTTCAAGGATGGGTTTTTGACGAAGTTCTTTTGTTTGGTCTTATAGGTCTTGATTCCTTAAGTTACGAGAACAGTTAAGGATCTGGATATTTGGGGCTAAAAATGCCATAGTTTTAAATTAATCGATGAATTGAATTGATCTCAATTACAGTATTGCTAAAGGATTAGAATGCCCAGTTCTGCGTTACCCCTGTTCTTTCAACATCTTGTTACTAATCAAGAGGCCGCATCAACATTTTTTGCGGAAAATACCCCTACAGCACGGATGAAACAGACCAATATTTTAAGATATTGGGTTGCTCATCCTGAATTGGATAATAAAGCTCAATTTTTGCTACCTCTGTTAGAAAATAAATTATCAACGCAACTGAATCTTGCCTATCGTTATTATGTCTTGCTTCTCTTAAATCGTACATTTTATCTTAGTCTGGAAGAGCCAACGTGCCTTAAAGAACATTTTGATTCGGCTTTTTGTTACAACTTTTTATCATGCCCTGATGTGTATTATATATTAGCAACAATGGTACAAACACAGTCAGCAAACAGTTTGATCGAAGAAGCACTTCATCGTATATCGGATACCCCAACTGTTAAATCTTTGATAGAAGAAACTGTATTGTTCCTTCTGGATGAAGAATACATACCTCCAATGAGTGTTACAACCGCTCTTATTGTGTTGTCAGCTTTTCTACATCAACTCACCATGGAGCAGCAAAACCAATTCTTTCAGTTTATTTGGCAGAGGTTATTTGAGCACATGCAAAGCAGAAATGAACAATTTGTTCTGCTAAGATGTTTATACGAGTTATGTTCTACCGTTTCAGAGGCAACGATTGAAGAACGCGCCCAGATCGATTTCAAGTTTTTGCTTGATACAAATAACAAATTAATGATAAGACGCCTGGAGTTCCTTGAACTATTAATCATAAACAATGAGAATTTTCGCGGCGTGAAATTGAATGAGTTTATTGCCAGGTCTTTCGAGAGTCTGCCCCGTTTGAATCAAGAAGATCAACGAGTTCTTTCCAGTTCTTTAAGACAACTTAAACCATTATTAACGCATTCTGATTACGAAAAACAATATCAGGAACTTCCAGACTACCCTAAATATAACAGAGGGCAATATTCTTTACATGGAAATTCCTATGCCAGAAATCAATTATTTTCTTATAGCAATAAAGAAAAAGAAATTTTAGATACTTATTTAACAACTGATCCGGTAGACATGGCTGAATGTTTTAGTGAAGGTTTATTAACCGAAACCGTAGCATTTTATCTCTATAAACTTCATGCCCATGAGGTATCAAAACAAACACATACTCGCACCGCAGAATACAATTTAAATTGCCAATAGCAAGAGGCAGTGACTGAAAAGAGACTATTCGGTAATTTCTATTTCATTATATCGAAGTGCCGGCATAGCTCCAGCATCATGAGCTATACTTGAGATTATTACTCTATTAATATCATTGTGAATACACCTAACGATAAAGAAATACCATTGGGATACGATGACGTCATCGGTATGGATCAATACCATCTAATTCCAATGATTAATGCCTATTTGCAGCATCAAGGGAAAATACAACTAAAAGCCGACAATAACGGACTTTGTAATGGTTTGTCCTCTGTGTATTGCAAATACGTTATTGAAGGAAAACAGGATGAATTTATTAAAATTATCCAGGCGATTATTAAAAAAGCGGGTGCAATTGCTTTAATTAAAAAAGGCGAGATAGCTGAAGGAACACAACAATTCAATGAGTCGGGTGAGATCAGCGACAGCCAGATTAATAAATTTATTGGCGAGGCAATATTTGCTTTATTGCCAGAGGAGTTTGACAAGCGTTATGCTCAGGATGATAGCGTGAGTTTATTAGGGGTTTCTATACCGGTTAAAGATGCTGATGGTAAATTGACTGGTGCTCTCATCTCAAAACCCATGCAAAAAGTATACAATCTTGGGTTGATTGCCAAAACGGAAGAATGGTCGAAGATCTTTGAACAAATGAAGGCCAATGAAACGTCATGGACTATCTCATCACTCAAACATACTATTGCGATATCAGTAATCGATGGGCAATTTCATGTTTATGATCCAAACGATAGAAAAATAATGATCTGTGATAATGGTGAGGAACTTGCCAATTTGTTAGCAAGTGATAGTTTTGGTCCTGATAGAAATAAACAACCATTAACCCAGATGCCATTAACCATAAATGTCATGGCCCATCCTGATAAACAAATAAGTTATGGATTTCCGGACAAAGCGGAGTTAGTAGAAGGTCTAATGGAAGAAGATCCGGCTTTTCTAACTCGAATGATTGATGTTAATGTTTCAAACTTTGATCAGTTGTCTGTTGCTGCAATGCAAAATGATGTACGCATGATTGAAGTTTTGTTTGATTTGGGAGTAACCGGTTCAGACATGGCTTTGGCTCGAGCCGCGAAGCATAATCGGTTGGACGCCATTGAGGTTTTATTGCGGCCTGAATATAAAGACAGAATGGTTGGACTGGAATTTGGTTTTGTGACTTCGACATACGATAAAGCATGTGTAAATGCTATAGAAGAAGGAAGGATCGAAGCCTTGGAGCGTCTACTGAAGGATGAGGATATTGGTAAACGTTTCGATGAATACATCCAGAACCCTTATGTTCAAAAAAGATATTTGCAGTTAGCTGCCAAATCGAATAATCCCGAATGCATAGAAAAAGTCATTTCCTTGATAGAAAAAAATAATCCTGGCATCGATATTCCAGGTTTGATAACTGACGCTAAGGCTATACCCAAAGCAATTGCAACTGGAAATAGAAGCTGTATTGAGTTATTGAAAGAAAAAGCAGGCCTTGAGACAACAGTACAGAAAACGGCTCCTGAGGCTAACACGGGTATAGTCTTAAGGGATAAATCCTCAATGACATTTATTGAATCTTTAATACCTTTTACCCAATTTTTAAAAACGATGTTTACTAGTGCACTGAACGCCTTTACAAAGCTTATCTCAATAAGCAGCACTCCTGATGGAAGTACCATAATGGATACCGAACAGAAAGGCGCACAAAAAAGAATCAAGGATTCTGTATTTGGTATGAGAGATTCAGAGAATACAGAGCAGCTTCAGGAAAAAGATGCGTCTGATAATTCAAATAGCATCCATTGAGTTGACCAAAGATTGTTAATTTTTTAACATCAGTCTTTAACGATTGGAAGGGTGAAACGAAATGCCGCCACTTTGTTTTCGACATGTTCATCCCAAATTTGGCCATCGTGAGCTGCGATAATCTTTTGACAGATTGCTAATCACAAAGCTAGGCCATTTTCAGTAAGGACTCCCTTGCCCCGATAAAATCTTTCAAATAATTTACTTTTTTCTTCATGAGCAATACTTGATCCAAAGCCCTCAATACTGACAACCAGCTGGTAGTCTTTAATACATACCGATATATGAATAGGAGTCTTTGGAGGTGAATATTTAATGGCATTATCAAATAAGTGAAAAAAACTTCATTCCCATTGGGTACCAAAACCAATGAATCCAAGCGCAGCAGTATTCTATCTAAATGGCTAATATCATTGAGGCAAGGACTGTAAAGGGATTATTTGATGGTTTATGTGTGCCCCAATAGCTCATTGCACAATGAGCTATAATTGAAGAAATTACTTTTTATTGCAAATTCGTTATTGAAGGTAAACAGGAACAATTTATTCAGATTATCCAGTCGATGATTATAAAAGCAGGTGCAATTGAATTTTTATTTTCCAATCATTATCCAAAATATAAGTCAACGGATCAATTGTACCGTATTATATAAAATTGCATAAAAAATAATCAATCCTGGGGATAACTTGGATCGAACGGTGAAAGATATTTGTGGGGCCATGGGTTTGATAAATAAAATACCTAAATGATCGTTAGTTAAACTAAACTCGTATTATAGGATATTATAAATATTCCGGGGTATATGATTATGAAAAGTATTGATGATCTGAAATTTCTTGATGAGTTGAAAGAAGGCCTCGAAAATCGCAGCGTACTCGAAGTATATCTTTGGCTTAAATACAAATATGAAGAACTATATTGCCAATTTCCAACGTCAGAATCACGCGCTACCCCTTTGTTTATTCAGGCGCGCGATGCACTTAATACTGAAATCATAGGAAAATTGACCCAAAGTGAACATCGCCTGCCAACAAGACAGGCACTGCGTGATTTTTATGAACTATGTCAAAAGATACTCAATAAAATTGAGATGAAGATTTTAGTCGAAGATGAAGTGGCGGGCGAATCATTCCTTAATAATCAATTGCTTAAAAATGAAATACACATTTTGCAGATGCTGAGGTGCGGCAACTATCTGTTTAACTTTTCCAATGTTCAGAACAGATATATACGGGTTCAAAATTCTGCGGGTCATGACACACTGGAGTATGCTGAAGGGTTAGTGGTTGGGCAACTAATTGATAATCATCCTGTCATGATAGGTAGTGATACGTTTTATGGATATAAGGGAGAACGCTTAAAAATGGCGATCCTCAACGAGTTGGCGATAAAATTAAATGATTGTCCTAAAGAACTTTTGCCGGATTATATCGAACGGATAAGAGACTCATATGAGTATCAGTTGCTTAAGACCCGACAGAGTCCTTTAATGTTGGGAAGTTTTTTCAAAAGTCAAACAGACTCCATCACTGAATTGGAGAGAATGTTTGAGGAAGTCAATGTATCTGGACCTAAAATATAGTTAGGCTACTGAATTATCATCGTTTTGAGCATGATGCGGAAGGTTAAGGGTTAATGTGTGTGGTCGTGATTTTTAAAAAACTCAGACCTTGGGCTGTCTATAAGATTAATCTTTAACGATCGGAAGGGTGAAACGAAATGCCGCTCCTTTGTTTTCAACATTTTCAACCCAAATTTGGCCATCGTGAGCCGCGATAATCTTTTGACAGATTGCTAAACCCAAACCTAGCCCATGTTCAGTAAGGACTCCCTTGCCCCGATAAAATTTTTTAAATAATTTACTTTTTTCTTCATGAGCAATACCGGATCCAAAGTCCTCAATACTGACAACCAGCTGGTAGTCCTTAATATGTACCGAAATATAAATAGGAGTCTTTGGAGGTGAATATTTAATAGCATTATCAAATAAGTGAATAAAAACCTCCTTTATCATGTGTTGATCCACTAGTACAAGCGGAAGGTTTTCAGGAATGTTGGTTTGCACCGTTCTTTCTTTGAGTATGTTTTTTGAGGATTCGATTACAGAATTAATGACATCAATTAAGGAAGAGGGCGTTTTATTAAATGGTATTTTCTCCGCCTCTAATTGAATAATTAGATGAAGATTCGTGTTTAATCTGTTGAGTTTATCAATTTCATAATCGATATGTTCTTCAATAATTCTGACTTTTGCCCCTTCGATTTTTTTTAAACTATTGACTGCTTTGATCACTTGTTTGAGCGGGGAACTTAAATCATGAACAATTGACTGGAGTAAGGCCGTACGGGCTTTGTCTGTTTCCTTTTCCAGATCTTTTCTTCGTTCCTTTTCTTGTAATCGATCCACTTCCAAAGCTAAAGAGACATGATTAATACACGACTCCAACAGTTTCATTTGTTCTGGGGTAAAGAGATGCCCATCTTTGGGTTGAATTCTTAAAACACCAATGGTTTCAACGGAAGACATAATCGGAAGATATAATGCGTTTGAGAATGCCAGGGTATCTGTACCTAATCCTGCTGGTTGTTTCATTTCATAAACCCATTGGGCGATACTGTACTCTTTTAAATCTAGAGAGTTCTGAGATAGATCATCGGAGGAGGGCATAAGCCGGTCATTAATAGGGATTAATATCAGAACATCACTATTAAAAACCTTGGCAATAAAATTGGTGCCTAATTCTATGATGTGATTAACTCCCCGTGTTCTGGTTAGTTGTCGATTCAAAGTATAGAGTGCTGTCGTTTGACTTTGGGTAATGCGTGATGACTCTGCCTGACGACGTGCAAGTATGGTTAAATTACTAATAATTTGCGATATAAGCAGCATCACAAGCAGGGTGAAAAAATATTCAACATCAGATACTTCAAAACTATTAACCGGGGGGACAAAGAAAAAGTCAAAAGAAAGCACACTAAGGACAGAGGCCAGGATTGAAGGTCCTATTTGCCCACACAGGGCAGTAACGGTTACACCCAATAAATACATCATGACTAAATTACTGGAGGTCATGACCGGCTCAATCAGGATATTGGTGACAGTAACAAAGGCCACAATGCCAATCGAGATTCCGTACGATTTCCATGAAAAACTATGCGGTATGGTACTTTTTACCGGTTGGGATTTTGTTTCTTCCCCCGTAATAATGTAAACGTCAATATCACCACTTTGACGTACTACTTCATCTGAGAGATTTCTACGAAACCAGCTTTGCCAGCGGCTTAAGACATGTTTCCAGATAATAATCTGAGTGACATTTTGTTCACGGGAAAAATTAATAATTTCTTTTACAATGTCAAAACCTGTTAAAACATAGGTTTCAGCGCCCAAAAGTTCTGCCAGACGTAAATTTTGAATGGCACTATTCCTTTGTTGGGAGGATGAACGTAGTTTGGGGGTATCGACATAGACTGCAATCCATTCGGCTTGCAAGCTGTTTGCTATACGTTTTGCAGAACGAATCAAGCTTTGCACTTCAGGCCGGGGACCCACGCAGACTAAAATTTTATCATTTGTTGCCCAAATTTCCTTTATTCCTGCATCATGCCTATATACCTGTGCATCAGACCCAACACGGGCAGCTGTGATACGTAACGCTAACTCGCGCAATGCGATCAAATTGCCTTTTCGAAAAAAATGTTCGCCAGCAAGTTCTGCCTGTTTGGGAAAGTATATTTTTCCTTCGTGCAGTCGTTTTAATAATTCTTCGGGTGGAATATCAATGAGTTCAATTGCATCCGCTCGTTCTATCATTGAATCAGGTACCGTTTCTTTAATAGGCGCTTGAATTATACGAGCAACGTCATCATTTAAACTTTCAATATGCTGCACGTTCAGGGTGGTGTAAACATCGATGCCTTTATCCAGCAGTTCCTTGATATCCTGCCATCTTTTTTCGTGGCGTAAGCCTGGAACATTGGTATGGGCCATTTCATCTACTAAAATTAAGCCTGGGTGGCGTTTCAACGCAGCATCAAGGTCGAACTCCTGACATTCTCTGTCTCGATAGTTGATGGTTTGGCGCGGCATTATTTCTAACTGTTCCAACATGGCATTGATATCAACTCGGCCATGAGACTCAGCGACACCAACAACCACGTCAAGGTTTTTGGATCTTTTTTCAAGCGCATCATGGAGCATCGAGTAGGTTTTTCCTACACCGGGAGATGCTCCAAGATATATTTTAAGTTTACCTCGCCGTTCTTTCAGTTCTTCTTCATTGATCTGCTGTAATAATTGTTCAGGACTCAGGCGTTGATTGACCATGACTAATCCTTAAGTTATCCAGTGCCAGGTTTAGCTGTAAAACATTAACACGTTGTTCGCCTAATAGATTGTAAGTACGATTTTGTATATGTTTTTGTACGAGATCCTCAAGTATTTGTACCGGAATTTGTCTGGCTTTAGCAATTCTGGGTATTTGATACATCGCAGCCAGGGGGCTAATTTCAGGATCAAGACCACTTCCAGAGGCAGTGACTAAATCAACAGGTACCAAGCTGTCTTGTTGCACATCATATTTTTTCAGTTCGGTTACCCGTTCTTTTACGGTTAATAAAAAATTCGGGTTTGAAGGTCCGCTGTTCGATCCTGATGACGCTTCTCCGTTATAGGGAAAAGGGTTGGTTGCTGAGGGGCGACCCCAAAAATAACCTGGAGAGGTGAACGATTGTCCAATAAGCAAGGACCCTACAGGCGTGTCATTGTGCGTAATAATACTTCCATTGGCCTGCCATGGGAAAAAAAATTGCGCTAATCCGGTTACTATAAGCGGATAGATTAATCCCGTTAAAACAGTCAATAGTACAAGTAAAATAAATGCTGTTCTTATTTGTCTGACAGCTTCTTTAAACATAGTGTGTCCTTATACCAACTCTAATCCGGTTAAAATAAAATCAATGAGTTTAATGCAGAAAAACGGAACTATTAAACCGCCCAAACCATAAATCAAAACGTTAGATCGCAACAGTTTGGACGCTTCCACATGTCGATATCTCACTCCACGAAGAGCGAGTGGAATTAGAAAAATGATAATCAGCGCATTAAAAATAACAGCAGATAAAATAGCGCTCTTTGGAGTGGCTAAATGCATAATATTCAATGCGTTTAAGGCCGGATAAGTTGTTGCAAATGCCGCAGGGAGAATGGCGAAGTATTTTGCAATATCATTGGAGATGCTAAATGTTGTTAGCGCTCCTCTGGTCATTAATAATTGTTTGCCAATTTCAACTATTTCAATCAGTTTGGTTGGATTGGAATCCAAATCGATTAGATTGCCGGCTTCTTTTGCAGCTTGGGTGCCGGTATTCATTGCTACAGCTACATCAGCCTGTGCTAGTCCCGGAGCATCGTTAGTTCCATCACCAGCCATGGCAACCAAGTTGCCTTTGGCTTGTAATTGACGAATCAGTTTCAGTTTGTCTTCGGGTTTTGCATTAGCTAAAAAATCATCCACTCCAGACTCAGCGGCAATGGCTGCGGCTGTAAGCTCATTATCGCCTGTGACCATGATGGTTTTTATACCCATTCGCCGTAATTGCATGAAGCGTTCTTTAATCCCGCCTTTTATAATATCCTTCAGGTGAATGACGCCCAAAGCTCTGTTTCCTTCGGTCACTACCAGAGCAGTTCCTCCTTTGCGTGAGATCTGATCGACACTGCTTCGAACAGATGTCGGTAAAAGACTACCAAGTTCTTCAAGGTACTCTTCAATTGCAATGGATGCTCCTTTACGGATTTGACGACCCGGTAAATTAGCGCCACTCATACGTGTTTCTGCAGCAAAGGGAATAAAGGTCGCGCCAAGCTGCGTCAGTTCTCGACCACGCAGCCCATATTTCTTTTTTGCCAAAATGACGATACTTCTTCCTTCGGGGGTTTCATCAGCAAGTGATGCCAATTGTGCCGCATCCGCTAATGTTTTTACGTCCACTCCGTCTGCAGGTATAAATTCTATGGCTTCACGATTACCCAAGGTGATGGTCCCTGTTTTATCAAGCAATAAGACATCAACATCACCGGCTGCTTCTACGGCATTCCCCGACATGGCAATCACATTGGCCTGAATCATTCTATCCATTCCAGCTATCCCAATCGCTGAAAGCAATCCTCCGATGGTGGTTGGCGCCAGGCAAACAAATAAGGCTACCAGAACGGTGATAGTTACAACCTGGCCTGCATGGGCTGAATGAACACTGTATATAGAAAATGGAAGAAGGGTCGCACATACCAATAAAAAGATAATGGTAAGCGTAGCAAGCAAAATCGTCAGAGCAAGTTCATTGGGTGTTTTTTGCCTTTTTGCGCCTTCGACCAAAGCGATCATTCCATCTAAAAAAGTTTCTCCGGGATTTGAGGTGATACGTACAATTAACCAATCGGAGATAACCTGTGTACCTCCGGTAACGGCACTGCGATCTCCGCCACTCTCTCTGATTACAGGCGCACTTTCGCCGGTAATAGCACTTTCATTAACAGAGGCAATACCCTCAATCACTTCTCCATCACTTGGAATGAAGTCCCCCATTTCAACCAATACAATATCGCCTGCACGTAAAAGAGCGGATTGAACTAAAGTAATTTTGCCCTCTCGGGATGGTTTGGAGAGTTTTTTTGCTTGAATTTCCCTGCGTGCTTTACGTAATGACTGAGCCTGAGCTTTTCCACGTCCTTCGGCCATACTTTCTGCAAAGTTTGCAAAAAGTAAGGTAATCCAAAGGAGTAAAGCAATGGTTAAAATAAATCCAGGAGAAGATTCGCCTTGATCTGTAATTGACCGAAAGAATAGCAAAGTTGTTAATATGGAGCCAATATAAACGCAAAACATTACCGGATTGCGGATTTGGTTTTGAGGTACCAATTTTAAAATGGATTGCCATACCGCTTGCTTTATAATTTTGATGTCCCACATGGAGTGGCCTGATTTATTGTCCATAATATCCCCCAAGCATCAACTGTTCAGCAATTGGTCCTAATGCCAGTGCTGGAAGAAATGAAAGTGCGCCTATAAGAATAAGAACACCCAGAAGAAGAAAAATAAAGAGGGGCGTATGTGTCGCGAGTGTTCCTGAACTGCTGATTGTTAGTTTTTTACGAGTCAGTGAGCCGGCAATAGCCATGACGGAAATGGCAATCCAGTAACGGGAAATTAACATCATCGTACCCCCTAATATATTATAAAAAGGAGTATTTGCGATCAGGCCCTCAAATGCACTGCCATTATTACTTCCCATCGAAGTAAACGCATAAAGGATTTCACTAAAACCATGAGCGCCAGGGTTTACTATGGAACTGGTTCCCATCTGGGTAACTGATCCTACTGCAGTAGCAAGAAGTACGGTTACTGGCATTATCAACACTGCTATTGCAGCCATTTTCATCTCAAAAGGCTCTATTTTTTTCCCTAGATACTCGGGTGTCCTTCCAACCATTAAACCAGCAATAAAAACGGTAATAATAACCAGCATGAACATTCCATATAAACCTGAACCAACACCACCAAAAACAACTTCACCCAGATGCATCATCCATAAGGGTACCATGCCACCAATTGGAGTATAGGAATCATGCATTGAGTTAATGGAGCCATTTGATGCGGCTGTTGTTGCTGTAGCCCATAGAGCGGAACTGACAATCCCAAATCGGGTTTCCTTTCCTTCCATATTGCCGCCGGGAAATCCATTTAATTGTCTTACCTGGTCAACTCCAATTGCAGTCAATGCAGGATTTCCTGATTGCTCTGAATACACTGCAACAAAAATAAAAGGAATAAACATAATGTACATCGCAGTCAGGATAGCCCAACCTTGACGTTTATCATTAACCATCATGCCAAAGGTGAAACACAAAGAGGCTGGAATAAGCAGGATCGCCAATAGTTCTAAAAAGTTGGTTAGTGGGGTTGGATTTTCAAAGGGATGAGCTGAATTGACGTTAAAAAAGCCGCCTCCGTTTGTTCCTAACTGTTTGATTGCTATTTGAGATGCAACAGGCCCCATTGGAATAACTTGTTGCTTCACATTAATGCTCTCTGTACTTGGATTAGTACCTTCCATTAGGGGTTGTGCCAAGGAATTATTACTAGCTTGCGTATAATTAAAGGGATCGATCAAATTAACGGTTTGATTGGGCTTTAAATTTTGTATGACACCTTGTGACACCAAAATTAACGAAAAAATAAATGCCAGAGGCAAGAGGATATAGAGTATTCCACGAAGTGTATCTACCCAGAAATTGCCGAGATCAGTACGTTCATGATTCACAATTCCGCGTGTTAAAGCGACGAGTAATGACATCCCCGTCGCTGCAGAGAGGAAATTTTGCGAAGTAAAGGCAAACATTTGGGTCAAATAGCTCATGGTTGAGTCGCTATTATAAGATTGCCAATCAGTATTTGTAGCAAAACTTACTGCTGTATTAAAGGCTAAGTGAGGTGAGGGGGGTGGATAATTTTGTGGATTTAACGGAAGATACACTTGAAGTCTCTGTACAAGGTAGACGGTCAATAGACCAAGTAAATTAAAAAGAAGCATTGCTGATAAATAGCGTTTCCAATCCATAGCCTGATTTGGATTAATGCCGCAAAGCCTGAATATAAATCGTTCAACAGGGCCGCCAATACGATTGAGTTTAGTGAACTTCCCTTGATAAACCATAGCCATATACCAGCCTAAAGGCTTAACCAATAATAGAAGCACAACAAGATAGAGAGTAATTTGTGCAATACTCATTTCAGAAATCATAGAATCTATTCCCTGTATGAAGGCTAAAAAAATTCGGGTTTAAATAAAACAATGAATAGATAGATAAGTAATCCTAAAGTAATTAGCCCACTGATCCAATAAATATCCATCACTTGCTCCATGATAATGAATCATAAAATCTGATTACACCCTTGCAAAGATAAAAAAACAGTACTGTAGATAAAATAAATAATATATCTGCCATCATGTTCTCAATAAGTTAAGAAAATAATACACCATAATTTGGTTATTAGAGCGAGTTGTCAATTAATTCCCAACGCTCCTCGATTTATTCCTGATAGCTCCTCTTTTTTTATGCGTCATCCTCGCGAAAGTGGGGATTCATCCTAAAACTTAGCACAATGCCACCTTTTTGCATGGATCCCCGCTTTCGCGAGGATTACGTATAAAAACTGAGGAACTCCCCGGACTTGTTCGCGCGATCCTGAGATCCAGTCTTAACTTATAATTTAGCAGATTAGTGCTTGGAATATCAGGGGTTGTTGATATTTGATTGATAATTGCAGTATTTATGCCACATTTTGAATGTAAAAAGGTTAGCTCGTTTGCTACTTGTAACCTGTTATAAGGTTATGAAAAACCTACATCCCTAGGGACGTAGGCGGATTAGAATCAAGAAATAAAATAAAGATTGGATCCTTCTATATTGAGTTTTTATGATGACTCGAGGGAGACAACGCGCAGTCGATTCCCATCAGGATCCAGAGCTAAAAAAGTATAACCATAAGTCAGGAGCGTTGGGTGTTGAGCAATGTTAATTCCTTTCATTTGCCATTCTGCAAATAATTCATCAACCTTCCTGTGATTATCGACTGTGAAGGCCAATTCACCACTACCTCTATTATCTGTAGTTGGGATAACCGTGTGTATCGCCTTTAAACCTAAACTCATACCATTGGATAAAGTGAATGAATGGAATCCAGGTGAGGCTTCTATCGGCTTTATTTTCAGTAAATCCTGATAAAATGTGCTGCTTATCGCAGGATTATCAACATAAAGTACAATGGCGTTTGGTTCGAACATAGTAGTGTCCTCTTTAATTTATTCAGGATTACAAAAACATGCTCTTAACGAAGAGATTGGGCGTTTTTCTTAAGTCCTGATAGTGTTGTTATGATCGAACCCAGTGTACTACTCGATGCTGACAGTTTTTGTCAGTAGAGAATGCGTTCAACGGTCCCGGTAAGCGGGCACCGATTAAAAAGGTACTATGCTGCGCATAGGCCTCCCGGATTTCGCTGTGCTTCATCCGGGCTACATTTGATATCTGTATTTAATGTAGCCCGGATGAAGTGCGAAGCGCGTAATCCGGGAAGTCCCGCGAAGCGGGCACCGATTAAAAAGGTACCATGCTGCGCGTAGGCCTCCCGGATTTCGCTGTGCTTCATCCGGGCTTTTGATTTGACGGCCATGGGTCGGGGTGACCCAACGGTACTTTGACCGATAAGATAAATGACTTAGATTATTTATACGGTGACTACAATTTTTCCGATTTGTTCATTGGATTCCATATAATGGTGAGCGTCAACGATATCTTCCAGGGCAAATGTTTTGGCTATATTGGGTTTAAACGTGCCATTTTTTAAATGGTTGAATATGTATTGTTCTGCTTCTTTGCGCAGCTCAGGTACTGATGACAGTTCAAATAATGTGTAACCACGGATGGATATGCCCTTGGCTAAAGCAGTAAAAAGTGGATAGGGCATGGGTTCATTTGATAAATTACCATAAACAAAGATGATTCCTTTGGGTGCAGCTGCTTCTGCAAGAACTTCTATACCTTTTCCCGCCACCGGATCAAAAATAATTCGAGCACCTTTACCCGAGGTGATCTCGCGTACACGAGCGGGTAAATCCTCATCATTAGTTACAATGACATGGTCTGCTCCAAGTTTTAATAACTCGGCTTTTTTCTTTTGAGTTCGAGTGGTCGCAATACTGATGGCTCCTTGAGCTCGTGCAATCTCAATCGCTGCTATTCCGACACTACTACTGGCTGCGGTGATTAAAACATAATCGCCTTTGGTGATCTTGCCATAATGAATTAAAGCGCCATAAGCAGTCATGTATTGCATCCAGATTGAGGTTGACTCAGCAAAGGATAGGTGTTCTGGATATTCTGCAAGGGCGTACGCGGGTAAAATGGCCACTTCCCCATAGACACCGTATTGACCTAAATCAAAGCAAGGGACAGAACTGAATTTTTTACCAATTAATCCTTTATCAACTCCTGGGCCTACTGCTTCAACAACACCGGAGGCTTCATAACCAATTTTGGATGGAAACTGCGGATTTACAAGATACTGTCCAAGGCGAAACATCACTTCAGCCCGATTTAAACCGATTGCATGTACACGTAATCGTACTTCTCCAGCTTCGGGTTCAGGTAATGACATTTCCTCCAATTTTAATACTTCAGGACCGCCAGTTTTATGAAATCGAACGATCTTGGTAGTGGTAATAGACATAGTATTTCCTTATGAAGAGAATAAAAAATGATGCAAAGTGAGTGGTAGCCGCATCGAGGTGGGTATTCTAAGCGCTGACACATCATTAAGTAAACAGGAAATATAGGGAGTACTCGTTTTAAGATGTTGACTATTATGGAACAATGTCAGGATGTCTTCTAAGCGTTTAACTATTCACCAATAATTGATTTATTTTGCTACACTTAGTTTATAATTTTTATCTTTAAGATAAATACCATGCAAAATATTCCGTTTGAAATTGCAGGTCAAATAATAAAACCGGGAACCAGGGCTTGTGTGACCTTGCCTTCAGCAAGTCTTTATACGCAGAGCAACATGGATATCCCAGTTCATGTGTTTCATGGGAAAAAAGCCGGACCCAAAGTGTTTATCATCGGAACAATTCATGGCGATGAACTGAATAGTATTGAGATCATTAGGCGAGTTCATCATCATTCTTTATTGAAGCATCTACACGGTACGTTAATTACAATCCCTGTGGCTAATATTTTTGGATTTGTATTGCAATCTCGCTATCTGCCAGACAGAAGGGATTTAAATCGAGCGTTTCCAGGTTCCAAATCGGGATCTCTTGCTGCAAGGTTGGCTGATATCCTGATCAATGAAGTGGTTGTCAAATGCAATTATGGGATTGACTTGCATACTGGCGCAATTGGTCGTATTAACATGCCACAATTGCGCGTCAATCTGGAAACACCCGGTGCCAGGGATCTGGCTTTAGCGTTTGATACACCAGTAATTCTCAATGCGAAAATACGTGACGGTTCACTTAGGGAGGCTGCAAGTGAGTTAGGTATTCCGCTCCTGGTTTATGAAGGTGGAGAGGCATTAAGGTTTAATGAATTATGCATTCGGATGGGGGTGCGCGGAATACTTAAAGTGTTAACCTTACTGGGTATGATTGCCAAGCCTAAAACCAGCAAACGGAAGAAATATGAACCTGTAATTACTGAAACCAGCAGTTGGACGCGCGCGCCAGGAAGCGGATTAGTGCAACCCATTGTTGATCTTGCTCAAGCGGTGAAAAAAGATGACCCACTTGGGTATATTCATGATCCTTTTTTAATGAATAAGACCATTACTGTAAAAGCACCATTTAATGGAATTGTTATAGGTAAAACTAATTTGCCATTGGTTAATGAAGGCGATGCAATGTATCACATTGCCAGTTTTGAAGAAATTGAAAAAGTATCGGCGTTTATTGAAGATCTGCAGAATCAGGTGGATGAAGAAATAAATCCTTTGAACGATAATTAAGTGACATAAACCCCAATTTTTATACGGGATTTAAGTGGCTGCAACCACTAAAATGCGGCATTTGGATTAAAAGCCGCAACAGCGGTTACAGGATTATGGTTTTATACTCTGTTCTAGCTGCCTCCAAAACAGGCATTGAGGGTTACCGCATTGCTTGCAGGAAGCCAGTGACCGTAGTTTTCTCCATGCCACAGACGAGTTTCTTCAAGTTTTGATTCAACAATTTGTTGTGTAATGCCTATGCGTTCAATCCATTCGCCACAGCGCTTTTTAATCTGTCTGCGAATTTGGCCTCGCATAAACGAGTAACGACAGGGGTTATACGCTTCATTCAGATTATCCGAGATATAAGGTTTCAACAGGTTCTCCCTGGTGACGTGTTTGGAAAACTCCCATTGATTGTTGTTGAAAACCAGTATTGGGGGAAGTGTTTTACTTCCAATTTTAACAGGATGACCAATATTCATGTAAAATTTCCAACCCGCGTAATTTGCCGCTAAATCACCATTGGAATAAACGCCATTAATCAAGGTGCCTAAATAGGTTTGCTCCAGGAATTGACCATAGGTTACGATAGCAGCATGGGCTTTTTTAGCCGATTTCCAGTGATTCAGATAGAACATATAAATTTTATAGTAGGTATGCCCCATCATGAAAAAATGCCCCAACTTGTCAGTACCAAAATAATAGTCGTACATATTGATTGTTGGTGCCAGGCCAATAATAAATAAGGGCGATTGCGAGAAAACGAGCCAGTAAACCGTTTTCCAAGGTCTGAATTCTTTATATTGCATGGGTTTGATGTCCACTGGTAATTGACTCCAACGCATCCAGCGTGGAAAACCGGGACCTGTTTTGTCATAAATTAAATCAACGAGATAGGAATCCTTACGGCGCGATGCCAATTTTGCAGCAGCAAGCCGACTGTTCTTGGCTCTTGGCAGCAACATTCGAATTTCCGAATTGGTTTGAGTTACTATCTGTTCGAGAACTTCATACAGTCTGCTGCTTGCCGCTGGTCCGATGTCTTGCAGTTCGCCAGGGGGAAGGGTGAATTGATCTGTTTCTTCTGCCTGAGCTGCCTGTATAAAGCAAATGCTCAATAATATACTGAGATAGAACATCCTTTTAAAAATCATAATTCCTTTGCCTGCTTTGAGTCAGTTATGACATTAGAATACAAATTCTGTCGTACTGTCTAGATAAATTATTAAAGGTCTGTCAAGCCAGTTTTTATTAATGAAAGTCTTTGAGCTGAATATCCTGAGAATAAATGATTATTGACAATTAACAGGTCCTGAAACATGATTAACCTGGTGCCTTTTCTCTGTATGCCTTTACTGAAACGATTCAGTAAGATGATTTCATTCATGAAGTCATGACTAGCAGATCTTTAGGTCTTATCAGTCTATAAATAAACAACCGAAAGAGGGAATTTCGATGAAAAAATCCAGTCTGGTATATTCTATATTATTACTGTCTACCATTACGTTTTCTCCTGTTATCCATGCAGGCCCAGTAGGACTAGTAGTGGATATTTATTGCCCAGCTACTCAGGGAAATCCAAATGTCATCACCCATTTTGGAGATTATATTGCTGGTTATGGAGTGGAAAATATTCTGTCACAAAATAATCCAATTTATTTTAAGTCCATCTCACTTGCTCATGAGGTTCCATCTCAGCTAGTGAACTACTACAATGAATCAGCCAGTTACAACAGCACAACAGGGCAAGTCACCTGCAACTATGCAAGTAATAATCCGGTAGAGCCACGGTTTGGTGTAGCGTATAATCTGACAAACGGTAAGGGTGGCGCTGTTCAATGGCAATCCAACAATTCGATCAATATCATTTTTCCTGTTGGTATAAAAGGCTAATCAGTAGTTCAAATTCTTAAGAATAACTCGTGTTCAATCTGTCTCGATATTTTTTTGCGAGGCAGGTTGAGTCTTGCTCCCCTCAATCAATTGTAAAAGTAATGTACTGATTTTCAGGCGACGTTGGGAGATTCTCATTTATTTCCTCAACAACATGAGGTACTGGGAAAATTAATGAACTCTCTTAATAAGCCTGATACCAATGAAGCGTTACTGAGTTTTCCAGAGCAGTTTAAACAGGGGGAGAGTATTCTCAAACAGGCACCTAATGGGGATTCATTTATCGAATCGATACGTTCAGTATTGGCAAAAGCACCAATAATCGGTGTTCTGTTTAAAAGTGACGGTGAATTAAAAGCAGATAAAATAGATCATTGTGTTGTAACCATGTTTAAACATCAGTTGGTTGAACTCAAGAGTGGCAATGATAACACGATTGCTTCTGAAGATACTGAGGTGTACCAGAGTACACCAAAAGCCACATAAATTGTATGACCAGTTTTGCGGTGAATAATAGAGTCGATTTATAATCTGAATTTGATTCATGTTCAATAACAGAGTGAAAACCTGTTTTTTTATTTTTTGTCAGAAAAGCTATTAATCAGTGATAGGGTTGAGGCAGGATAATCCTTGTTTTAATTGTACAGGAGACGAATACGTTGAAGGATGTTTTATTTGAAAAAGATTTAAGTCGCAGAGATATCATTTCCTCTGTGGGTTTTGGTGGTTTCGCGAAACGTGATGGATTTTTTTCAGAGTTGAGAATAAAAAATGACGATTGTTCACTCCCTTCCCCTGAAGGTTCTATTAAATTTATAGCGTTTGACGTGTTCGGAACATTGGTTGATTGGCGTGGAACAATGATTAGAGAATTTGCTGTATTGTTTGAGGAAAAAGAAATAACCAATGTGAGCTGCGAGGAGTTTATAGGTCTCTGGGTCAATGCGTATTCCGAAAACATGACAAAAATCAGCGAAGGTACACGTCCTTTTGCAACAGTTGATGAACTCAATAAAATCGCTTTAAATAAAACTTTAGAGCACTATCAAATCCTTAATAAATTTACCGAGCCAGAGCGTGAGCAGATGTGGATGGTTTGGCATCGACTGGAACCATGGCCGGATGTTCCTTCGGGAATCAACAAGCTGAAGGAGCGATTCAGCATTGGTGTACTTTCCAATGGAAATATTCGATTGCTGGAGGATTTATCCAAAAATGCTGGTTTTGAATGGGATATTATTTTATCTGGTGAATTAGTTCAGTGTTATAAGCCCAATCCATTAGTCTATCAAAGTGCCGCAAAAGTATTAAAATTAAAGGCCTCAGAAATTTTGCTTGTGGCTTCACATAAATATGATCTTGAAGCAGCGCGACAGTGTGGTTTCAAAACAGCCTATATATTTCGTCCTTTAGAATTCGGAACTGTTAAAGAAGAACAAATTCCTGGTGATGACGGATTCGATTTTGTGACAGAAGGAATGGATGATTTGGCCAAACAAGTAACTGTGACGGCTCCTAAGCCAGAAGAAACCAAGTGTAGCCTGTATTAGACGAAGTCGTAATACAGGATGGATTCCATCCGAATTATTTCAGCTGTTTTCTCCATAATTCCACTCTTAAAAATAATGGATTGCACCATTCACAAATGAGGCGAATCCCCAGGATTTTATATGTCATCATGCTATTCATTTTGCAAGAAATAACATACTACCCTTGCAGCATCATTTTAAATTGCTGCACCTTTTTAGCCTCTGGAAGGAGACGTTGTTCCCGGGCTTTGCCCGCTGCGTCACTGGCCTTTTACTGCCAGTGACGCAGCGATTCGCTGCATCAAACAACAGAGTTTTCAAGGGCTATCCTTGAAAACTCTGTCACATTTTAAAAGCGATTACTCAAATGCGCATAAAATGCACTCAAATAAATGTAAAAAATCCAGCAAAAATCCCTTGATTGGATTGTGAGATATGCAGGCCTTTGCTACACTAACTTCAATCACAACTGATGAATCCGTGAAAGCCGGATGAAACCAAGTTAACCTGGTCTTGTGAATTGCTACCCTAATTCCCTAACTTCTGTAGCGGACGCCTAGTCGGGAACCAAAATTAACCTGAATCTTCAGGACCTAAAAAAACTAATTATTTTAATAATTAGTCACTAACAACATGTCGTACATGTTGACCTATCCTAATCAACGCAATGCTCTGCACCTCGTTGAACCTCTTGAATGATTAATAACTTATTAATTATTTGAATAAAAAACTTTGACTATAAATTGTGACTTTTTGACCCATTACATTTATTTTTTTGTGTTGTGAATTAATACACTGAAATTTTTGATGGTTTGTATTGTGAAGCAATGGATTAAATGACTTTGCTTTTTTTGTTTTTAAAATTTTAACTGGAGAACTCTATGAGTAATAACACCCGTGAAGTTAGTAATAGCGACATGTTGAGCACCGTTGATGAGATGCAGGATAAAAAAGAGTATCTATTAAGTCAGGAAAACTTTGAACGTTTGATGAATGTCCAAAAAACCGTAGAACAAGCAACTGAAATGAGACCAACCTTTAAGAAATTGATTAATAGTTTAGTGACTGAAGAAGCATTGAACACTCTTACTGAGCGTTTGATTAAACAAATGGCGTAATCTGAAATTGTGACTTTTAAACCAAGAATCGTATAAGGAGAATAAGACTTTAAAACGAAGTGTAGTATCGATTAAAGAAGTAACTACGGGTTTACCCCCGCATCGAGCCTAGTGGTCCTTACCAAGCATCATTTATATGAGCTGCTCGAATAACACTAAACAAAATCCTGGGTAAGCGTAGTGACATTAATAGGAACTTAAAGCCAATGAGCAGAAAGCAAAAATTAACCCAAACCATGATTCAATATCTGAAACAGGACAACCAGGGATCATTGAACACAAGACAGGTTCGCCTTTTTTCGATGAATCGAATCATTGACGATTTGTTTGCAGCGCGTATCGTTCCCATAACCTGGTATGCACTCACAACAGAACATATTAAAAAGTTAGTGAGCTATTGGCAAAACAAAGGGTTAAAAACGGCAACCATTATGAATTACCTGGTTTGTTTGCGCTATTTTTTAAATAAAATTAATCACACTATAGAGGGTATAGACAATCAATCATTGAGTCTTGTAAAACCACGAAACAACATGAGGCCAGAAATTCATAGCGACACCATTTTAAATGCAATCAACGAGCCCATTGCTTATCTATTATTTGCTTTACAAGCCAAATTTGGTCTCACACTCCTTGAATCCATGTTTCTTGTACCAGCCATCCACATTCATGAAAATGAACTTTGGATTACTAGAGAAATCAGCACTAATCGCAAAGATCGCCTGATACCCATTATTAATGAAGAGCAACAAATAATCATTACTAAGTTAGTCACCTTGACGGAAAACAAAAAGAGCCTGCATCAACAATTTGGCGAACATCATTTACGCCTTGCTTATAAATTTGCATTAAGTGCCTTAAAACTCCCTACGCAGGTGAGCTATCGATATTTATATGCTAAATCACGCTTTGATCATTTATGTAAAAACCACAGCAAATCAGATGCAAAAAAAATAGTGATTACTGAAACAAATATTAATAAAACCAGTCCTCTTTGGAACACGATCCATGAGTAAAACAAAATTGAGAAGTGCTACTTACTCCATTCATCATCTGGTGAAACAGATGAGGATCTCATCCTTCAATACTCGAGCAGATACGCGTGTCATGCTGGTGCGTTGCATTAAAGACTTACATGAGCTGGGCTTTAAAGTAGGGCATATCAAAGGAATTAAAGAACGGCATGTCCATGCCTTAATAGAACATTGGAAAAGCCAGGGGAAAAATCCAGCTACCATTAAAAATTACATGGCCAAACTGCGTAAAATGGCAATACAACTAGGCACTCCAGAACTTATCAAATCAGAAAACACTGCTTATCAAATTGAAAGTCGCTCTTACGTCCCCTCAGTCAATAAAGCCATTACTGATATTGATTTTTCACAGTGCTGCGATGCTCACATACGCTTGTCTCTTGAAGGCCAGGCATTATTTGGATTTAGGCGTGAAGAATCACTTAAATTTACCTTGAGTGAGGCTTATGAAGGAAACTATCTTAATATCCAACCCAGCTGGACCAAAGGTGGTATAGGCCGGATTATTAAAATAAGGACTGAGGAACAGCGACAATGGCTTAATCGAATCAGCCAGCTAGTCCGTCCTGGACAATCGTTGATACCACCAGAGAAGTCCTATAAAGAACAGGTGGGACATTATAAAACGATTACAGCTCAATTAGGCCTCTCTAATTTACATGGGCTTCGTCATGCCTATGCACAGCGTCGTTATCACGAATTGACCTGCTGGTTTGATGAAAACAAACAAGGGCTTTTGCCACCAATTGCAGGAGGAAAACTTTTTAAAGAGTTATCACAAAAAGAACAAGACTGGGACATACGTGCCAGACAGATTATTTCTAGAGAATTAGGCCACTCCCGCTTGTCCGTAACTAAAATTTATTGCGGTTAGTGATTATGTAAAGTAACTCGATGAAGTCCAATAAAATCAAGACCTAACCGCTTTAATACTTTACATAATATCAATACTACTTACGTTAAGTGCCATTAAAAAGTCAGCATTGCTCCTAAGCCTAATGTTCATAAAATTTATTGTGGTTAATTCATCATTTTTTGTAGAATTTATTAACTGATTTTAGTAGAATAATAAACAGAAAACACAACTGATGAACCAGTGTAATTCTGGTGAAACCGAACTCTTCGGTCTTGTGACTTGCTACCCTAATTCCCCAATCACTGTAGCTGAGCGTTTAGTCGGGAACCTGATATACCTTAATTCAATACACAAATATTGAATCCTATTAAAACAATAGAGGTGTACTCCTTTATTTTTATTTCATTAAAGCAATTAATCTTGTTTTGAACCCGTTTGAATTCATTGTCTGATACCTATCAGACAAACCCATTTTGAGAATATATTCTTTAACAATTTGGGTTATTCAACCATGTTTAAAAAAAGGTGAATGACGTAGGCTTACGCTGGAGAAGAACTCAGCGTTTGCTGACTATTTCTCTGGCTTTTACAGGAGAAATGGTCGTGCGTATTCAGACAGATACCTTAAAATATGCTAAGATTCTTAAAGTGAGTGGGTTTTCTAAAGAGTCATCAGAGGGATTTTTTTCCACACTGACTCAAATAGAAATTCACAACATTTATAGTATTGATGAGGTGGATAACATGTTAAGTGAAGCCGTCAGACAAGTGTTTGTTGAGCAAGATAAAAAACTTGTTGAACAGCGTCGCGAGTTCGATGAGCGAATGAAATCCTACAATGAGCAACTGCGTGAAAACAGGAGTGAGTTGTTGGCATCAAGACGCTGGATGATTGGTACAATCATCACAGTCGGTCTTTCATTAGCCGCTTATCTTTCAGCATTAATTCATTTCAATCACTAAACCTATTTAAAGGTTTGTAACCCATCGGGGAAATCACACTTCCTCATGGGGCAAGGGTATTTCCCAAAATCTAAGGAGAGAACCCATGCAACAAACATCTTTTGCAGAATACACCAATCAATGCACTCGAACTGATTTAGTCTTTTTTGATTTATTGCGCTCTATAGCTGAACTTCATGCCTATCAGCATGAAATATCAGCAGAAGACATAGCACAACTTCAAATTGGCGCTCGAACGTTGAATGGAATAATTGCAAGGAATACCACAACGAACCATTCCATACAGTTGGTCTAGGAAGCAGGATTAACCCTGTTACTTGTTTTACCCGTTTTAATCCGCACAATCGGAAAACTTCTGCCTTGTGCGGGAGTTCTCCGATTGTGCGATTTTTTATTAATTACATTTAAAGGAGAACTAAAATGGCAGTATTAAACAAAGTCCAATTAATCGGTCACGTGGGTCATTCACCTAGAAGTACCCAAACAAAGGAACATCAACCTGTTGCTTCAGTCTCGCTTGCCACGAATGAATCCTATCGCCGTAATGGCGAATGGGAAACCATTACTGAATGGCATCATCTGGTGTTTTTTGGAAAATTAGCAACTTTAGCTGTGGAACGCCTGCAAAAAGGCAGTCAGGTATATATTGAGGGCAAATTGCGCTCAAATAACTGGACTGATACAGAAGGTGTTAAACGCCAATCAATCAATATTGTGGTGCAAACCATACAGTTACTTGATAACGCAAAACCCAAAGAGCTACCCGAGCAAACTGATAAACCAACACCAGAAGAGTATTTAGCTCAAATGCACTCGATGTTGGAATGTGAAGAAGTTCCTTTTTAATTGTTTCATTAATCCCGAAGGGAGTTATCCCTTTGGGAACAACTCCTTTTTTAAAACTTAAGGAGAACCACTTAAAATGAATCCATTTGAACTGACAGCAGCATCTACTTTCCTCAGTTATTTTCCCGATGATATTGAATATTCAACCCTTATCAATCGGTTAAACAATGATGAATTAGGGACTGATGACGATGCAATAGATTTTTGGCAGCCTTTTGAATACTACCCAGGTGTATTCATCGCGGAATGCATAGAAACATTGCATGAACGATTGGTTAAAACGTTTCATACTCTAGCATAACCCTTGCAGGAATCTATCCTGAAAGGGATGGATTTTTGACTGTTTTTAAGGAAAACATCATGAATTTAATTGAGAAAATTACCGCAGCTGTATTAGAGGATGAAGAGCCAACAGAGAAACAGTCGGAGCTTTTAGTCGAATCGTACCTTAATAGCACCGACAGGCAGGCAATTGATAATTGCTTCACTTGTCTTTGTGGGTATAGCCTATCCAGTTTAATTAATTAAAGTAATTTAATAACCCTAATGGGAGCAAGACTCCCATTAGGGACTTGCTCCTTTTTCTTTGAATCAGGAGAACATAATGAATATTTTAACAACAGAACAACTTTATAAAGCAGCCCCTTCGCTATTTACTCAAGGAGCTGCTGAACATACCAGTGAGCGATATCAGCCAATTGCCACTTCTGACATCATTAATGTATTGCTTCAGGAAGGGTTTTATCCAACCAAGGCAACACAATCAGCGAGTAGACATGAAGAAAGGAAGGCCTTTGCAAAACACATGGTCCGATTTCGACATAGAAACTATCACGAGCAGGATGGCGGTTTATTTCCTGAACTGGTATTGGTCAACTCTCACGATGGCATGTCCTCGTATCGTTTGATGGCAGGACTGTATCGTCAGGTGTGCACCAATGGTATGGTTGCCGGTAAAAACTACAATGAAGTGCGTGTTAGACATCAAGGTGATGTTATTAGAAACGTCATTGAAGGAACCTATCAAGTTGTTGAGTCGTCTCACAGAATGCTTGATGCTGTGGAGCAAATGGAGGAGATTCAATTAACCAATGAGAGGCTTCTGGATTTTGCTCAACAGGCGCATGCTCTTCGTTTTAGTGAGGATGATAACCTGGTCATCGAGGCAAAAACTCTGTTAACTCCAAGGCGACGTGAAGACATGAAACGTGATTTATTTTCTGTTTTAAATGTCGTTCAAGAGAACCTTATCAAAGGAGGATTGCCTGGCTACAGACAGGATGAGAAAGGACGCTGGCGACGCGCTCGAAGCCGGCAAATTAAAGCAATTGATCAAAATATCAAAATAAATCGGGATCTTTGGAGCATTGCTGAAAATACTTTGTTATCTTGCCCTTAGAACTAATCTGTTCAAAGCCCCATATCCTGGGGCTTTTTTTTTGCCTTGAATTTTTCAAAAAACCTATTATCATTGCTTCATCTTTGCAAGGTTGGACTTGCATATACCAACACAAAGGGCTGATTTTGGCACAGGATCAGCCCTTTCTATTTTGTAACAAGAAGAATTTATGATTTCCTACCAAGCCCCGATGCTCCCCGATGTCAATTACGCACTGCTTGACGAAGACGCTTATTTTTCGTTAACTGATCTTGAATACGACACCATGAAAAGCTGTAGTCATTTTCTGGAAGAACTCAAATGGGTACTCATCGAAGAAAAACTGGTGCAGATACCTCAAATTCTGTGCGGTTATCTTTGCGCCTACCTCGGTACAATCACCACGGTACACACCGTTAAAAAAGCAGAAGCTTTAGTACCATCTCTCCTTACGCTCATCCAGCACCAGGCAAAAGCCTCACTCGATGCTTTTGCACAACACCCCATCAATCACAGCGTCAAAAGCACGGAAAAAAAGAAAATCCATCTGGATCAACTGCGCAACATCACCCCTGGCAGCATCGTGGTGCAAACCATGCGCCTTGGGCGAGAAATCATGGACATGTTTGACGAAATAAATAATCAGCCAGGAATCAGAAGCAAGAAAAAGCAACCTACCCCCTTCTGCTCCGATGAATCACTGACAAAACTCATGCTGCTGATGGGCTCAGAACAATGCGCACAATGGAGAGAAGAACTCGATGGGCTTTCAGACCATTATGTTCTCAATCAATTAGCCATCCAAATTGGTTGGGTGATGGGCTATTTCACGCACCTTCAAAACAAATCCCTCAAAGAATCACAATATTTTGATTATGGCCTACCCTTAGTGAGCCTCTTTCAAGAACATATTTATCGCTTAATGGAATCGTACGCCACCGCAGAGCATGCAAAAATAGAAGCCCAGCAAAGCGCTCATTATGAAGAAACGGAATCCCTTTTAAGTGAAATTCGCCACCTTTCCGAACAGACCTACAACCAAAAAACGCCCGCTGCCAATGCATTTCAAAAAGAGGTTCTCATCGCCCATGCTGGCATTGAAAAAACACTCATGGAGCTGATAACCCAGGGGTATGAAATTAAAATCATTTTAATGAGCCTTTTTTATTTCTGGTTTACTTTGGAGGCGCCTATAAATGGATTCAGCAAACAAACACTGGACAAGACTGATCCATTCCACCACATGCTGCCCATCATTAAACTGGTCAAATCAACTACCCACTCCCTGCCCAAGCCAGAATTAAGCAAGGAAATTCGTGCGCTAAACGATTCTATGCAACAATTAAAAAAACATCTGACCCACCCTGAAAAATTGGATAACGTGCCGCAGAAAATTGCCCTGGAGCAGACCGAAGCGGTCAACACAGCCATTCACACCATCACCTGTGATTTCCTTAAAAAGGATATGCGCATCGAAGCCATTACTAATGCTTTATTCAGCCACTGGCTTCGTTTTTCCGTGTTTTTTGGTGTCAGTGAAAGTGAATGGCAAAAGATGGATTACTACCTGGTTGAGATTCTTAAAGCAGTCCGAGGTTATCTGGCTTCTGAATTAGGGCAATAAGACTCTTCTTCGGCTAAAATATTGGGTAAGTGCCTCCATTTCTATTTGTGATTAAGATTGGGTTACAATCGTAATCACAGGTATCCTGACTCGTCCCATATATTTATAATATAGCGTTTAGTCCTTTCTTTTCGATTAAAGAAAGTAATTTCAAAGAAGTACCTGCTGGTTTTTTAAGCCCCCTCTCCCATTGGCTAATAAGATCTTTAGATACATTAAGACAATACGCAAATATGGGTTGGCTCACATTTTCTCGTTCACGCAATGCCTTTATTTCTACAGGTAAAAATTCATGTATCGGGGTTAAACATGCGCGATCAAATTGTCGCATTGTTTTTTTATCAATAACACCCGCATCAAACATATCAACAACAGTTTCATGTACAGCCTCAAAAACCTCACTTTTATATGTTTTATTTGTGCTCATTATATAGTACCTCCACAAGTGCACCTGATTGGAGCAATCGCTCAATGTCATCACCAGAAAAATTAAGCATCTGCGAAGATAAATCTTTAAATATTTGCTCTTCTTCCTGGCTTATGTTGTCACGTTCATTTTTTGGAAATCCATACACTAAAAAGGCCAGATCTTTATATCGATATAAAATAATACACCGATACCCACCCGACTTTCCTTGGTTTGCTCTGCCAAGCCTTTGCTTTATAACTCCACCACCATAATCAACATCGATTAATCCTTTTTCAATCTCTTTTATTAACTTACATAATTGAGAATCTAAAATACGCTCTTTCTTTGCAAATTTAGTAAACCATTTGTTTTTAAAAACCCGCAAAATAACATTCCATATTTCTTTTTATTATATGGTGTAATTATATAGCACTCAGTTCTATATTTCAAGAAATACTGACCCAAATACTAACCCAATTATTAACAGATAAATTCTAAAAGATTAAATCCTGATAGATGGAAATCCAGAATATTAACCTTATAGAAATAAAGGACATGCTGAATTTCGGAAGATTTTCACCATCCGTAATGGCTATTCCAAAGCTCAGAAATAATGTAAACCCCCTCTTCATCAAGGTAGGATCGAGCATCAACAAAGTTTGATGTACCAACTTTTTCAAGTAGTTCTTGACCGCACTCAGGATCAAAAAAAGAGTACATCATAGCAAGCAATACTTGTTTGCTATGGCTATAACCGCCTATGGACTCTTTAATGAATTGATAGTTGGGTTCTAACTGCCATCTTTTGTGGGCATCATTGAGTGAGGATGCTTTTAGGTTAAAAAATTCAACACCAACTTTTTTTACACCTTGCTTCCAAGCCTTATCAAAGCGGATCATGAGATCATTTCTGTTATTCATTAGTTGTCCACCGTTTTGTATTTTATTCTCATTAACATCTACTTTACTTTAATGGCTTAAATAAGACCAAATTATGGTTCAAATAATTCTTCTATTGTTTCCTGCATTTCGTCCTGACTGGGCTTCGCATAACGAAAAATTTCTTTTATTGAAACATTTCCACTAAGTTCCTGAGCAAAATGCACTCCATGCTTATCTGTTACTTTTTTCAAAAAAGTATGCCGAAGTTTATGAGGTGTAAATTCAAATCGCTCATTCTCTGGTAAAAGTGCAAGCACTTGTTTTAAAACTCGCTGACATATTCGAAATATATTCCGAGTATTAATACGATTCCCTGCCCTATTAATAAATAAGGGTTGGTCAGATTCTATAGCTCGACTCTTTAAATAATGTTCCAAATGTTCTCTACTTTCTTGCGGTAAGGGAATTTTAGTAGTCACCCGTTTACTTTTATGTCGTACTACAGAATGAAGCCCTTTTGAATGATATTGGTGTACATTTAATGAGACCAATTCAGATTCCCGCAAACCTGTTCCCAACAACACATAAAAAACAGCAGTTTCCAATAATGCATTTTGATTTTTTCGAGTACATATTTTAGCGCGTTGCTCGCAGGCTGCTTTTAAGCGCATAAGCTGTTTCGAGTTCAAGCCATTCCATTCTGGAGCATCTGTCTGTAAATCTTTAACCCCTGATAACGGATCGCCCGCAATTAAGGGTCGTTGTTGATAAAGCCAACGGCCTGCATGACGAATGGTTGCCATGGTCCGATTAATGGAAGTTGCTTTGTATGCTTTTCCGGTTTTCTCCGAAATGGTATTGCATAAGGAACGTTGAAATTGTTTACTTACTGCTGGTGTCCAATTATCTACCTGGTCGTGCCCTACTTCGACCTGAAAAAAATTTAAAAATTTAGATAAGTCTTTTTGTTTAGCCTGAACTGTTTTTTCGGGCGCACCTTTGACATGAACCTGAAAATAAAATGACAACCAGGCCGATAACGAATTGGTATCAAAATGAACATCCAAAGGATGAAAAACCTTATCTACCCCAAACTTTCGATTTTTGTTGTTTTTATCATTCAGTAAATTCAAGGCATGCTCCATGAGTATTTTTCTCATTTTACCTCATTTGGGGTAGATAAGGTACGTTATCTACCCCAAATGAGTCGCTTTGTTTATTTGGTAGATAATTTTTATACCATAAAATTGTTTATTATTTTGAGTACATCAATTTAGGAATTAAGCGCACATAAATCAATTCACTGATCAGCTCCACAAGTGTCTGAGTAACAATGATTGCAGGAAGTATTGGAGTAGCACCTGGAATTGCTAGGGCAAGCGGTAAAACTACAAGTGAATTGCGAGTACTTGCGCTAAAAGCTACTGAACGACTGGCCGGCACATCCAGTCGGAGCATTCGGGCGACAAACCATCCGATTAGAGGCGCGATAATTGCAAAGGCAATGTAAATCGGAATTGCTTTTAAAACCAACTTAATGGAAAGTCCAAGTTGTGGGATTACCGACGCAATTACCAAGAAAAGCACAAGAGCTGTTGCTGGTACTGGAAGTAATCCAAGTGCTATTAAAACTCTCTTCCCTGTTAAGCTACGTGATGCCCATGCCTGCACGAATAGTGCAAATAAAAGGGGAATAGCAATTAACCATATAAACGCTTGAACAAATGGACCAATTTGAACTAAGTGTGTGGCTCTCTCTCCAAGGAACAAACCGAGATAAATTGGGAGCAGTAGTATCTGTACGATAAGAAGCGCTGGTGTAGCTACCAGCAATAAGCGAGCATTGGCTTGCCCGAGATGTGAAAAGGTTACGACATAATCGATGCAAGGAGTGAGCAAAACCAACAGTACTCCAAGTCGCACCATAAAATCCGTGGGAAGAAATGGAACTAAAATCGCAACTAATAACGGAAGTACCATAAAATTGACTAAAAGCAGGATGCCTAGAAAGTGAAACTGTAAGAGTGACCTCTTCAAATCAGCAATTGGCACTTGGAGGAACGTTACAAATAACATCAGTGCTAATGCCGGATTTACTACATGTTCAAAAGCTATTGTGCTTGAAAAAATCATAGAAATTAAGATTGCCACTACAACCGCACCAAAATAAATGCTAATTTGCCAAGTATCTAATGTTTCTCTGATTTTGGTGGTGTTCATTTTTTGCCTCTTTACACAATTGACTATTAAAATTCCCTGGCAGGGAACGCAATGACGTCATGATATCGTCTTGTATCGTTCGATTGTATAAAAATATATAATTTAGAAGCCTTCTATTTTTTGGACTAATGCTATTTAAGGCTTAATTTTTTTCCTGCCAAATAAATATAAAACTTACAGCCCTAATAAGAATTTAAATTCTTTGAGCATAGTGCAAACTCTTGCACTATGCTATACTTGTAATACATGTGTTACACTTAAAGGAAACTTATGTTAGCCGTTCGCTTACCGGAGAAACTTGAAGAACGTTTGTCACGCTTAGCAGAACAAACACATCGTTCTAAAAGTTATTATGTAAAACAAGCAATCGAAGATTTTCTAAATGAACAGGAAGAGCACCTTATTGTCCTTTCACGATTAGAAAAGAGAAATCCTCGTATAACTCTTGAAGAAATGGAAAACCGCCTTGGCCTGGAAGATTGAATTTGATACTGATGTAGAAAAAGATCTAAAAAAACTAGGACACTCTGCCCAAAAGAGAGTTATTAAATATCTAAAGGAGCAAGTAATTCCTGCTGAAGATCCGCGATCATTTGGTAAACCATTATCAGGTAACCTTTCGGGGCTGTGGCGTTATCGTACGGGGGATTATCGTATTATCGCAAAAATTGAAGACGATCATTTTATAATTCTTATTGTCCATATAGGACATCGAAAAAACGTTTACGATTAACTGGATAATCCTGGTCATTACTCATTATTATTAATCCTATTGCACAGACTAAGTGTCTTTTTATTTTCTGTTTGTAGGGTAGTATGGGAAATTTTAAATTGGTTTAATAATAATAACTGAACTTCATCCCTGACCAGTTCTTCCTTAAAACGAGAATCAATGACAAGGTGAGCTGTTAAGCTAATCTTATCGGAAGTAATAGCCCAAATATGTAAATCATGTACGTCTAAAATACCTTTTATAGACATTATTCGAGACTTAATTTGGTTAAAATCAATTCCTGCGGGTACGCCTTCTAAAAGGATGTTTATAGTCTCTTTGAGAAGTATCCACGTGCGGGGCAATACCCACAATCCAATTAAAACTGCGATAGCTGAGTCCACCCAGCTCCAATCTGTGAAGCGAATTAAAAGCGCTGCAATAATCACCCCTACAGAGCCTAACATATCACTCCATACCTCAAGATAAGCACTTTTTAAATTTAAATTTTTATCTTTGTCACGGGATAATAAATACATAGATGCTAAATTAATAAGCAGACCGAGACTGGCAATAATTAACATACCGGTGGAATAAATTTCAGGAGGTTGTTTTAACCGTTGATATGCCTCATATATAATATAAAGCGCTACTACAAAAAGAAGAGCGGCATTAAATGCAGCAGCTAGAATTTCAAATCGATAGTAACCAAAAGTACGGCGTGCATCAGCCGGTCGTTTACTTACATGAATAGCAATTAGTGCAATAATTAACGCAGTAACATCGGTTAACATATGCGCAGCGTCGGAGATTAATGCAAGGCTGCCGGTTAGAATACCGCCGATTAGCTCAGCAATCAAAAAACCACCTGTTAATGAAAGAGCCCACCAAAGTGATTGTTCTCTCGAAACTCCTTGAACATTGGGCTTAATCTTTTTGTCCATAATGTCTTCCTAACAATGATGTGTCACATCACTCCCGATGCATCTAACAATTAGCACTTAAAGGCACTTGGCACACCCTTTATAACATTCTAAATGAAACCCCGTGTAAAAAAATGGCTGCAAACATTAGAAAAATAAAGAGAACAATAATGAAATACCGGCTTTTTCTTTTTTTAAAAATGAAAAGAGAAAGCCCGCATAACACAATGACTGCTGCAGACAGAGCGACTAAAAACCACGGAGTAAGTTCCATCATCTTTCCTTGACTGATTAAACACCTGAGCTATTCTTTAGGTTCATGCATATGTCCACCATCACCACCAAACCCTCCTTGATATCCTTCCTCAGGATGAGCTGTATCAGGATTTTTTTTTGCACAGGACATTAAACTGCAACCTAATAAGAATACCCCTATCAAAACAATAATTTTTTTAAATCCCATAGTCATTTTTTATTTCCTTTTGAATCGATACTTATTAAGCATAACATACTGAATATTAGGATGTATTCCTATTCTATTTGAGGATAATATGTCCCAACCCCAACACTACATCATTTATTTTTATTATATTCCTCCAAATAATTAATTATCTTAGTGACGTCGTTAATGTTCATAGGCTTTGCAAAGCAAGGGTAACGACTGTTTTTTAAAATTTTATGAGGTGATGTACTCAATAATATAATGGGGGTCAGTTTATTAAAGATTGATTGTTCCCGGATAAGATCAGTCAGTTCAAAACAATCGCATTCTTTATTAAGCTCAGCATCAATCAAAATGACATGATAGGTTTTTAATTCCACCAAAACTAAGGTGGATTCAACATCCAAGGCCATATCGACACAATGCCCCAATTGAGTTATTTGAGCGCGTATAATAATCCGTGCGCCAAGAGAGGGTTCGGTTACTAAGAAATGCAATTTGCTATTCATATACTACCTCTCAATATATAGCCTCTTTTGTTAACACTCCCTTATTTCTTATTTTTAATGCCTACACACTGCATGCCTTAAAGCACTACAAATCCAAACATTCAAACTCACTCCTGAATTTTTTGCCGCCATGAATACATCTCGATGAAGCTCGGGCGAAATAGTGAGTGTCAATTGTCCTAATAAAGGTACTTCAGGCTCTTTAAATTGTTTCTCACAACTTTTTAGATAATGATCAATCGCTTCCATAAAGGCTTTTTTTAAATGGTGAGCCATAGTTGCCTGAAAAGTAATTACCGCTTGCGTATTAATTATTTCTCCAAAAAACAATTCATTGAGATCGTCAAATACCACATGTCCAATGTAGCCTTTATACTGCAACATAACGACCTCCTAACTCATGTAACAAGCGTACTATTTACGCCCTTTAATTACTTAATTAACGTGTCACTTTCGGCTAAATGAGTCTTTTTCATATAGCTTTTATGAGCGTTCAGCAATCGTAAACCATTTGCCACCACTATTAAACTAGCACCCATATCAGCAAATACAGCCATCCACAAGGTAGCTAATCCACTAAGAGCTAAAATAAAGAACACCAATTTAATAATCAGGGATAGGCTGATGTTTTGCTGTAGAATACGAGACGTTTTACGACTTAAGTGAATGTATAAAGGCAGCATCGCCAGATTATCATTCATTAAAGCGACATCGGCTGTTTCTAAAGCAGTATCAGTGCCTTTTCCCATAGCAAAACTTATAGTAGCTGCAGCCAAGGCTGGGGCATCATTAATTCCATCACCGACCATCCCTACTGCTTTATATTCCTTCAGAAGAAGACCAATAGCCTTCATTTTGTCTGTAGGTAATACATTCGCTTGTACTTCATCAATTCCTACAAGCGTTGCAATAGCACGAGCGGTAATGGCATTATCTCCGGTGAGCATCGCAGTTTTTATGCCTTGTTGATGCAAGGCTTCAATAGCCTTTTTACTGGTGGGACGAAGTGTATCTGCTACAGCAAAAATCGCTAAAACCTGAGTCTTATTGCTTAAGATCACGGTTGTTTTCCCTTCTTCTTCCAATCGTTCGAGCGCTTGTTCGACTCCTAAACTACATACTTCATTGTCTTCAGCTAATTGATGATTCCCTACATAATAGAGTTCTTGGTCAACGAGGCCTTTAACACCTCGACCTGGCAATGCGCTAAATTGATCTATGGATAGCATCACTTCATCAGGCTGCTCTTGATGCCAATAGGCCACCAATGCGTGTGCCACGGGATGTTCGGAGTGAGAATCGAGGCTTGCTGCCAATAGTAATAACTCGCTCTTTGTATGGTTTTTATCATAAGCAATAAAATCGGTAACTACCGGTTTTCCTTCAGTTAATGTGCCTGTTTTATCCAGGGCAATTAATTTTAAGCGATATCCATTCTCTAAATAACTTCCCCCTTTGATAAGTATCCCGCTCTTAGCTGCAGCGGCTAAACCACTTACCACTGTAACAGGTGTCGAGATAACTAAGGCACAAGGGCACGCAATAACCAGTAAGGTTAATGCTTTATAGATCCAATCATAAAAAGGATAACCAAATACCAAGGGTGGGATAAGGGCGATTAGAACGGCAATGAGTACCATTATTGGGGTATAATACCTCGCAAATTGATCGACAAATCGCTGAGTTGGCGCACGCTCACTTTGTGCTTGTTCAATCGCCTTACCAATTTTTGCGAGTAGGGTATCCCCTGAAGCATTACTCACTTTGACTTCAAACGAACCATGTTCATTGAGTGTTCCGGCAAAAACACTATCCCCTACTCGTTTACTCACCGGCATTGATTCTCCAGTAATAGGCGCTTGATTCACCGTACTTTGACCTGAAATCAAATGACCATCGAGAGGAATACGCTCACCGGGTTTCACTCTAAATACGGCACCAGGTTGTACTTCTGTAACAAGTAGTGTGTGCCATTGACCATTGTCCCCTTTAACCAGAGCGACCTCTGGGGCAATTTCCATTAAACTTCGAATCGCCTGACGTGCCTTATCTAAGGAATAACGCTCAATACGCTCAGCAAGTGCAAATAAAACGGTCACCATTGCAGCTTCTGGCCATGCACCAATAAAGGCAGCACCCGTTATGGCAATTAACATTAAGCTGTTAATGTTCATCGCTTTCGTGCGTAAAGCAATCCACCCTTTTTTAATGGTTGCAGGACCACTTAACGCTATAGCTAATAAGGCAGGAACAATGACCCAAATGGATTGTTCTGATGCAAAATAATACGCAGCTAATTCTGAAAAAAGTGCAAATAATCCAGCAATTCCAATGGCACCCCAAGACGCATCAATACCAAAACGCTTGCCCTTTTGGTCTGACACATTGCTACTTTTAGAACGAACGCTCATACCCAGGCTTTCAATTTTTTGCTGTATGGGCTCAATAGTAGATAAAGAATGGTGTACGGTTACTTCTTCCGCGATGAAATTAAAATCTAATTGTTTTATTTCAGGTATCGTTTGTAATTGCTTTCTGATTAATTGTTCCTCAGAAGGACAATCAAGGCCTGCAACAAAAAAGGTCGTTAATGTTAAAGGTGCGGTCATAGTTAACACTCCAAATAGGCCTTGTTCTACCAATTAAGATATTCAACACCTTGCTCTCAAAGACGTGTTCCATTAGAAAAAACCTATTAACTGTCCGTCTCTTCGGTAAAGTGCTTTAGCATGTCATCTAAAATACAGCGTACATGCGCATCATAAATACTGTAATAAATGTGTTTGCCTTCTCGGTTAGCAACGAGCAGTCGAGCCGAACGAAGTAAACTCAAATGATGACTGGTTAGTGGTACCGATAATTGTAATTGTTGTGCCAGTTCAGAAACAGACTTAGCACCTTCTAAACAAGTCACCAAAAGTCTTAAGCGATTAGGTTCACCCATTAAATGTAAAATATCACTTAGCGTTATCATTTGATCGTGTGTTAGCATAATGACTTAAACAGTTAAACAAGTATTTAACTATTACTATAGCTAAATACCGTGCTTTGTCAAATTCACTCTGACTTTTTTTGTGGACTGAGTTGCCCATTTTTACGGCGGTCATGAAAAATGTAATATAGTCCTGGTAAAACCAACAGGGTCAGGAAAGTGGATGAAATAATCCCGCCAATAACTACTGTTGCCAAAGGGCGTTGCACCTCAGAACCGGTACCTGTTGCAAGTGCCATAGGCACAAAACCCAAGGAGGCGACTAACGCGGTCATCAATACTGGGCGAAGTCGTGCTAGTGAGCCTTGCAATACTGCATCTTTTAAATAAAACTTTTTTTGTTCCCGCAATTTATTAATAAAGGTAATCATAACCAAGCCATTGAGTACCGCAACACCCGATAAAGCAATAAATCCTACACCTGCTGAAATAGATAAAGGAATATCCCGTAACCATAAAGCAATAATCCCACCTGTTAAGGCCAAGGGTATTCCTGAGAATACTAATAAGGCATTTTTAACGCTCCCAAAACTCATAAAAAGGAGTAAGAAAATCCCGATTAAAGTAATCGGCACTACAATTTGGAGGCGTTGCGTGGCGGATTGCAATTGTTCAAATTGTCCTCCCCAGGTAATCCAATAACCGCTAGGGATCTTGACATTTTGCTCAATTCGTTGTTTTGCTTCATTCACAAAAGAACTTAAGTCACGATTTCGTACATTGGAACTGACCACAACACGGCGCTTACCACTTTCACGACTGATTTGATTCGGACTTTCACTTCGAACAAAAGAGGCGACTTCATTTAGAGGTATAAAATGACGCTCTCCATCTTTTGAGGGCGGCAGAGGAATAAATATTTGGCGCAATACATTAGGATCTGAGCGCATGGATTCTGGCAGACGGACGATCAAATCAAAACGTTTGTCCCCTTCAAACAACTCCCCTCCCTTCTTACCGCCTGTCGCAATGACAATGGCATCTTGTACGCTACTGATTTGTAGTCCATAACGTGCTAAAGCCTCACGATTAATCTTAACGGTTAAAAGAGGTAACCCGCTCACCTGTTCGACTTTTACATCCGCAGCCCCTGGAACCTTTTTTAATTGGGCGCTTATAGATTCAGCAATTTTTAACAAAACATCCATATCATCACCAAATACTTTCACAGCCACATCACTGCGAACTCCTGAAATCAACTCATTAAAACGCATTTGAATGGGCTGGGTGAATTCATAATTGTTCCCTGGAACTTGCTGAACTGCCTGTTCAATTTCTTGAACTAATTCCTGTTTAGTTTTTTTAGGATTAGGCCAATCTTTACGTGGCTTTAGCATAATAAAGGTATCTGCCACGTTAGGCGGCATGGGATCAGTAGCGACTTCTGCAGTACCTAATTTTCCAAACACAGTGCTTACTTCAGGGAACTCTTTTACCCGTTTTTCTACTAAATCCTGCATGGTAAGGGCTTGGGTTAAACTGGTTCCAGGAATACGCATCGCATGCATGGCGATGTCTCCCTCATCAAGGCTGGGTATAAATTCTCCGCCTAAACGAAAAGCCAGGAAAAGGCTTACTGCTACTAAACATAATGCGGCACCCAAGACCACTTTTCGGGCATGAAAACACCGTCTTAATACGACGGCATATCCTAGACTCAGATGATGCACTAACCAATTTTCTTTTTCTTGGACCCGACCATTTAAAAAGATAGCAACTGCTGCAGGCACAAAGGTTAAGGCAAAGAGCATAGAAGCTAACAGGGCAATGATGACCGTTTCTGCCATAGGCAGAAACATTTTACCTTCAACTCCGGTTAAGGTTAAAATGGGCAAATAAACCACGGTAATAATGAACACTCCGAAGATGCTTGGTCTAATGACTTCTGTTGTGGCATAGGAGATGACTTTTAAGCGCTCTTCAAGATTTAAAATGCGCTTCAAAGCATGCTGTTGCTCTCCTAAATGTTTGATGCAATTTTCAACGATAATCACCGCACCATCCACTATCAAACCAAAATCCAGCGCTCCTAAGCTCATTAAATTGGCACTGATTTTATTCTCAACCATCCCTGTAATAGTTAGTAACATTGATAAGGGAATAACCATGGCAGTAATTAAAGCCGCGCGAACGTTACCTAAAAAGAGAAACAGAATCACACAGACTAATAACGCCCCTTCCAGTAAATTTTTCTTGACTGTATTAATCGTTGCATTTACTAATAAGGTTCTGTTGTAGACTGTCACGGCCTCAACCCCGGACGGAAGTGATTTATTAATTTCCTTCATTTTTGCAGCCACACGCTCAGATACGGTTCTGCTGTTCTCACCCATCAACATAAATACCGTTCCTAAAACGACTTCCTTACCATTCTCAGTCGCAGCACCAGTACGTAATTCTTTTCCTATAGCCACCTCAGCTACATCGCGTATACGAACAGGAGTTCCTTCAAAACTTGCAATAACAATGTTCTCTATATCTGCACTATCTTTTACTTGACCTGGAACACGAATTAAATTTTGCTCGCCATTAGTTTCAATATAGCCAGCACCCACATTAGCATTATTGCGTTCCAAAGCCTCAACGACATCATTTAAACTCAACCGATAGCGCACCAGTTTCATGGGGTCGGGCGTGATATGAAATTGCTTTTCATAACCTCCAATCGTATTAACCTCTGCAACGCCTTCAACATTACGTAATTGCGGTTTAATAATCCAATCTTGAATGGTACGCAGCTCTGTAGGATTGTACCGTTGGCTGACAGGCACGTTCGCCTGATTGGTCACGGTGTACATAAAAATCTCACCAAGACCGGTAGAAATGGGTCCAAGAGTTGTTTCCACCTCAGGGGGTAGCTTATTTTTCACTTCTTGCAAGCGTTCATTAATGAGCTGCCGTGCAAAATAAATATTGGTACCGTCTTTAAAGACCACCGTCACCTGAGATAATCCATAACGTGATAAAGAGCGGGTGTAACTAAGACTTGGCAAACCACTCATCGCCAATTCCATTGGGAAGGTAATGCGTTGCTCCACCTCAAATGGGGAGTACCCCGAAGCCTGAGTATTAATCTGTACTTGCACGTTCGTAATATCAGGCACGGCATCTATTGGAAGGCGTTGAAAGTTATAAACCCCAAGACCAGCAATAGCAGCAGTAAACAACAACACAAACCAACGGTGTTTTAAGGAAAACCGAATAATTTTCTCAAGCATTATTGATCCTTAGTGCTCATGGCTTGCGCCATCTTTACCTAATTCAGCTTTCATAAAGAAACTGTTTCTACTCACATAGCGTTGGTCTTTATCAAGACCTGACACTACCTCCGCCCACTCGTCGTCCTTCTGCCCTAAAGTCACTGGAGTGGCTTCAAAATAATCACCTTGCTGTACAAAAACCACCTCGCGATCATTTAGACGTTGAATGGCAGAAAGAAGCACCGCAACAGGCACTTCTTTTTCTTTAATGGTGATGGCTGCATTCACATACATGCCAGGTAACCACGCACGAGCTTCATTGGGGATTATTGCTCGAGCTAAAGTGGTTTGACTGTCTTCAATCCCTAAAGGAGCAATGTAAGAAATGATGCTCGTGGATTGGGGCTTACCTTCATCACCTGTTACGGTGACTTCCATACCTGACTTTATCAAAGGTGCTTCTTTGCGATATAAGGTAAAATCTGCCCATACATTAGCAAGATTAGCCACTTCAAAAATGGGTTTTGTACTTTGTGCCAACTCACCATTGGTTGCATATTTTTGTACAATAGTCCCGGTCATCGGTGCGGTTATAGTGTAATTTTGTAAGCTCTCGTTACTTTCAATCGTGACTAGCACCTCGCCTTTGGTCACCTCATCCCCCAAATTTTTATTGATGGCTTTAATAATACCTGAATAACGGGCATAAATAGGGGTAAGGGTATCGCGATTGGGAACAATTTTTCCTACTACCTTTAATTGAGTTTTAATGGTTTGGCTTTGTGCGACCACTGTTTGGATGTCTGCAGCTTTTAAAACGGTCTGGGGAATTTTAACGCGCCCTTCCGCAGTCTCATAATGCCAGGTTATGTTTTGCCCCTGGATGTTTAAGTTAATCCCTACTTCAAATGAATGGGGTTCACGAATCACTTCATTACTTTGTAAAAAAGTCTCAACAGGTGTGAAATGAATAGTTTCTTTTTTTCCAGAAAAGCGAGTTAACGCAACAGTTAATCGCGCTTTATCAGGTGACATGACTTCTCCATTCTCATAAAAGTAGGCACGAAAATGAGGAGGCATGCCCCGTTCAAAAATTAAAAGCTCCATAGCCAATGAATCTTTTTTAAATAAACGACCGCCTTGTGGTCCTTTTTCTATACTTTCTTGATGTTCAGTTTCTTCCGCAGCGGTTGAATCTTCTCCCGCCCATACATGAAAAAAACACAGAACACTGACTATAATAATGAAGGGTTTTAAAAAGTTCATTTGCTCTCCTTGGGATTATCCAGCCCCAAAAGTCCTGTGATCTGAATTAATGATTTATGATAATCGGCATGAGCTTGTTGATAATGTCGCTCTTCCTCGTATAACGCATTTAAAGCTACGGATAATTCAATGTAGGTGTAACGCCCCATTTGATACCCTTCTTGAGCAAGGTTTATGGATTTACGTGCTAAGGGTAACAACGATTTAGTAACCAATTGTGCTTCATAATTGTTTTGCTGTGCCTGTAAAAAGAACGCGTAGAGATTTTGGCGCAATTCCAATTGGGTTCCTCGATATTCATGAGCAGTTTGAGTGTATTGTGCTTCAGCTGTGAGAATTTTTCCTTGGTTTCGCTCGTATACAGGAACTTGGGCATAAGCTGAGGCAACAGCCGCATTACTGCCATCGTCTGAAAAATGACGGCCACCCAATTGGATGTTTAAATCAGGCCAAACCGATTTTTTTACCGCAGTAATGGTGGCGCGTTTGGCTTGCAGCAGAAGTTTCATTTGCAGTAATTGCGGACTTCCCGCTATTTTCTTTAATAATTGCGGCCAGTCCCACAACGTACCTGGCAATCCTCTATCCACCAATACATTATCAATACGGAAACTAGTTCCTAATAACCGCGCCAATTTTGCGCGCTGTAACAAGGCCTCACGTCCTGCTTTATTCTCTTGAATACGCGCTTCACCCAATCGCACCTGGGCTAATCGTAAATCTAATTCCGCTCCAGCTCCCGCTTTTACACGGCGATCTATTGCAGAAACTATGTCTTGGTTTAATTTTATTAATTTCTTGGTGACGAGATGCCATTGAGAGGCATACAATGCATCCACATAAGCCACACCCACAGCAACATAGAGCACTGCTTTTTGCACATTAATACTGGCAAGGGAGGCTAGATAATCCGCATAAGTCGCTTTTTGCAGGTACTGTAACCGATGGCCTAAAGGAATGGGTTGCGTTATAGAAAAAGTCGTTTCTGCAGCTTCATAACTGCTGTAAGAACCTGAGCCACCAAAGTTTTCTGCGGTCAGTGTGACTTGAGGGTTAGGATAAAGTCCGCTTTGAATAAAGTAGCCACGAATTGCCTGTGCTTTGTCAATTGTTGCCTGCAATTCTGGATTGTTTTGATAGGCTTGATTCAATGCGTCTTTAAATGTAAGTGGATTAGCAGCCATCACTTCGTTGAAAACAAAGATGAATAAAACCGTAACTATCCCTCTGATAAAATAAAGCATCCTTACCTTCAATAATTGTCTGTATTAACGAATCTCTATTGAGTTTACCCTTAAATAGATTAATTATACACCCCTGCGATTTATTCTTTAAAAATCATTTAAAAACCTGAGGATACATGTTAAAACAAAGATATTGATTATCAAATTAATGCGTTATTATAAGTGACTCTGCTATGTTGATTCGGTTTATAGGCATAATTCTTTTGATACATACTTCTCTCATAGCAGCTAAGCCCTTAACAGTAGGAATTGTATCTTACGATCCTCCGTTTACTATGCGTGCGGATAAAGATCATTATTTTGGTTTTGATATTGAGCTGATGACTAGCCTTTGTACCGAAATGAAGACTCAATGCCAATTTAAACCCATGCCTTTTAACCAACTGTTTACTCAATTAAACAAAGGAACAATCGATCTGGCAATTGCTGCCATCATCATTACCAATGAAAGGCAACAACAATTTTCTTTTAGTCTGCCTTATTTAATAAGTAAAGCACGCTTTATGACAACCCATAAAAATTCAATCACCACAGTGGGAGATTTAACGAAAAAAAATGTGGGTGCTATAGAAGGTAGTATATTTAAAGACTGGATTACTCAAAAATTGCCAGGAACATCCATTACAGAATACTCTACGACAGAACAATTAATCAGCGCATTAAATAAAAACGAAGTGGATGGTGTCTTAATGGACGATTTTTCTGCAGACTATTGGATAACCAATAATCAGCAATCGTTTAAAGGGATTGGAGAACCATTGCTCATTGGAACAGGCTATGGAATTATGGCTAAGAATGACTCCCTTAAATTAATAAACAGAGTGAATAAAGCACTAAAAAAAATAGTAAACAATAATATTTATCTTTCTTTATATAAGAAATATTTTCATACCATTCCCATGCACTAATGATTATAAACGCTTTCATTCCCATTCTTTTTAAATTACAGTTAATCTATTGAAACTAACACGGATAGTAACATGATTAGATTTTTTGTATTTTTAACACTTTTAGTGTTCTTATGCTCCTGTTCCTCGTCTACAGAAAGCACTAAATCCAATAATGACGCTCCGAAGAAACGCAGCTTTGGAGGCTATCATCCTCACCATCCACGACATTAACAGAGGATAAATGACTCTCATTAAAAGGAGCAAACTATGAATATAAAACGCTTTACCCTAAGTTCGTTATTCAACAAAAGTGTTAAAATCTCATTGCTTTTTTTTCTATTGATATCACTGGCAATAGCAAGTGAGCATCTTGCATCTCAAGTGATTATTCCTACGACTGCTCCAGAAATATTTCAAGAGATTGATGAGTACACTATAGTCCTTTATAAAGCAATTGAAAACAATCAGTTAAATGAAGTGCATTATCATGTTTTTGCTGTTCTCAAATTGGTGAACGCACTCCCTAATTTAAGCCAAAGTTTATCCCCAGCCCAATTAAAGATGCTTCAAAACTCTATTGCGTCTATTAAAAAACTGGCCACACAAATGGATGCCAGCAGCGATGCGAATGACCAAGAAGCAACTCAAGCCCAATTTAAAAAACTACGAAGTTTTATAAATGAACTCCACACCTATTACTCCATTAAAAAACATGTTCAATAATTATAATAACTATCTTTTTAATGGAGTTCCCTTGGTGATCTATTTTCCTCTATACTTGAATCAATCTCACGATTAAAAAGAGCGATAATGGACATCGTAATGAATCACAGTATTCTTGCTGTAAGTGGTGTTATTTTCGCTATAGGAATTGTATTGTTAGTTCTGGCCAATGGGAATTCTGGAAAAACAATGAGGCGTATGGGACTTATTCTTTCTGGTTGTGCATTAATTGCCTTTACTCTCTTTTTTTTTCTCGATGTGCTTCCAACGAACACTTAACTTCTGAGCACAATCTTAAAGGATAAATCCCTCTTTAAATCGAGTACAGGCAATCAATTAATAAATTGAATCCTTATTAAATCAATGTATAGTTGAATTTAGGGATAGGGATACTTATAAAATCTACTACAAAAATCAGCAAGGGATGTTACGTTATGATGCGCCATAAACATCAAAAGAAAAGCAACGGGTTCAAAAAATTTCATATCTGCTTTTGGGTTGTACCCCTTATGATTTTGTTGCTTATCACCAAATTTTTTATCCATCGTTTCAGTTTAGAATTTGTTGTCGTTAGCCCTCTTTTTACAAGCACCATGGCCGGTGCCATTTTTATTATCAGTATTTTGCTTGCTGGAATTTTGACAGACTTTAAAGAAGCCGAAAAATTTCCAGCAGAAATCAGAGCCTCTCTTGAAAACATACTGGAAGAAGCAACCCTTTTTCATCAGAAGAATAATGAGTTTGATTTAAAAAAAATTCATGCCACTATTAGTAAAATAGTTCAGCTCTTTTTTAAAGGAATAGATCATGAAGGAAATCACCACGATTTAGATCCATGCCTAAATGCTATCAATCAATTAGCATCTTCATTCTTAGAGATGGAACAATTAGGTATGGCACCTAACTTTCTTGTTCGTTTAAAAACAGAACAAGGTGCATTGAGAAAGATAATTTTACGAATATATCAAATTCAAAGAACTCAATTTATTCCCTCTGTACATATTCTGGCTGAATCATTAATAGGCTTTCTCACCTTCTTTCTTCTGTTCTTAAAGACTGAAGGATCTCCAGAATCATTTATACTTTTTGGCTTTATTGCTTATTTTTTCCTCTATATCGGTCGTCTCATCAGAGTATTAGAAAAACCGTTTAGAGAGGGGCATGAAACCATGGATGATGTGAGTCTTTTTCTCCTTCGAGAGATGAAATGATAACAACGTAATCCTATTGACCCATGCATCATTCGCATAAAACTAATTCTGATTTCTTAATGACAAGGAACGCATTTGGATTCTATAAAAGAACTCCAATTAAAGATCATTTATGTTCGACACTGAAAGATAATAGATTTTTACCGCACCACCCATTGAATAATTCATTCAATGGGTGGTGCAATTTGCCTAATTCCTCAATAATGCCTATCTTAATATTTAATAAAGTACACTAAATCCGTCAATGGATTTTTCAAGCTAATAATACATTATTATAGGGGCATTCTTTGAAAAGCAACGGGCATAGAGCATCACGGCTGAACAAGTTATCAAACACAATAAAAAGACCACCGTTTGAGTGTATTGCTCTGGTGTTACAAGGAGGTGGCGCTTTAGGTTCCTATCAAGCAGGAGTCTATGAAGCTCTTGCCGAGGTTGATCTCCTTCCTGACTGGGTAGCAGGTATTTCAATCGGTGCTATTAATGCCGCAATTATAGCAGGCAACCCAATCAATAATCGGGTCGCACAGCTAAAACTATTTTGGGAACATCTCTGTGCGAATCCTTTACTCGATTGGTCAAGTGTATTTGCTAAAATAACGTCCACCAATATCCTAGGGCGTAACCTGATCAATCAGACGAGTGCCTGGTCAAGTTTAATGAATGGAGTGCCTAATTTATCGCTTTTTATTAATAAACAAGATTTCCCTTTTAAAGCCTGGTAATGCACCAAGGGGTTAGACAGAGAAATCACTATGCCCATTGAGTAATGTAAGGATTTTCATATCCTTCTATGAAGGCAACCTGCGCCGCCCATTCACGCTCCCATGCTGTAGGAGGAAAGCGCTTATTCCAAGCAAGAAAAAGCTTTTTTTGCGAAGAGCTTAAGGGAATAGTATATTGTTGAGACATAAATAAATGTGCACGCGCGATAAGACCAGCAATTTTTTTTGCTTGAGCAAAATTATTTGGGGACGCAATTGAGGAGGAACTTACTAAAAAGACAGCAAAAAAAAGTGTAAAACGCATTAAATCAAGACCAGACAAAGAGAATCCGAGAATTATTATATGAAATAAAGACTAAAAATGACACATTAGCGTAGATGGAACATGATAATCGGAAAACTCTTCAAAAATTATAGCCCTTGCGCAGGGTAAAGTAGCTTGCAAGAAAAATGCTGTAAAATTACATCCTTATCAAGATAAGCATATAATTAGATTAATTCCCCCGATAGAGTGCATGATGACAGAATGGATTATACAACTGGGTTTTTCGCTGAGCCTCCTGGTCAATGCCCTTCTCTTTATTCCGCAAATTATTACCCTTATAAAAACAAAATCATCTCAAGGCCTGTCGCTCATTACTTTTGCAGGATTTAATATTATTCAACTGTTTACCTTGTTACATGGAGTCCTTATTGGTGATTATTTACTGGCAGGAGGCTATTTATTGAGTATAATTTCTTGTGGATGCGTATCAGTCTTGATTATTTATTATCGCTATTGGTATAAAAAGATGAAATAATCAATACGTTAGATGTCCTTAAAAAATATTTATTGTATTTATTTTGCACACAGTATAAAATACACACTCCTCTTGAAGCCATAAAGTGCACTATAAAGGAATAAACTGCATGCAAGATAATTTAATTTTATTGCCTCACGATCCCTCCATCTTAATCCAAGACTTATCTCAAAAAATTCATTATTTAAATATCATGAAAAACTTGATGGAGCACAGTTTAATAGCGATTAATCAGTTTCAAAATCAAAATCTGAAACGATTCGATGCGCAGGTTGGTGATACTTTATGTCAAATAAGGGCATATAAAATCCTCTGTCTCGCAACTCAAGATTGCGAAAAGATATCGTTAGATTTAAACCAATTAAACTCTCGGATACATCAAGTTATCCCGATTATCACTGCCCACCAGGTAGAACTTGAACGCTATCTAGCTACCCCAAAAAATCAAAGACCTGATTGGATACGTGCCTCCATACCCTTGCAAGGCTTGTTTTCCCAATGTGATAGCTTAGTTCCTCTATCCGATGATGCCCTCTTTATTGTATTATCGCACTTATTATGTCATTTTCATAAAGTAGATGAAGAGCACATTCCGATGTCTGTTGACGTTCGGCACGTTGCATCCGAATGGAATCTCTCACAAGGGTATGCAAAGAAACTGACTCATTATTTTCAAAAAACGCTTGCGAATGCATCGTGTTCCTTTATGTTTCAAATGCTTTCTGAACTCCCAAAACTGAATCAATTACAATCCATCTTTCCATTATTGCATCGCGCAGGCGATGAAGGGCGAATGGTTTTACCATGTCATGCAGTCACTGAAATAATCGTTCGTCATATGATTCAATCCGAAGCCCATGCTGTTTTGGTAATGAAAATAAATACACCACAAAAACAGCAGATAATGACCTTTCATTTCAAAGGAAACCCAAATCTCAATGAATTTGTTATGGTCAGCGACACATTCATACTGGATGATCTGCCATGCATGGTATTCTATGGTGTAGCAGAACACCAAGAATCACCCAATTACCAGAGGATGCGTAATGCTATACAGCATATGGGATTAAGCCATATTGTTCTTACAAATAATGCGGCTCATCCTCAGTACTCAGGAAGCGCGCTCGCAGCCTTTCGCGAAAACCCTTATGCAACGCTTCTCATAGAGAATACTCAACTATGCTCTATTGAAACCGCACAGATCATGCAATTAAGTGAGCAATTGAAAGACTTGCAATTAAAAGCACATCTCTGGGGATTAACCCAAAGTAATGCGTCAACGTTTTTTTTGAAACATATTTTTTGCAGTACTATGGATGAGTACCCTCATAGTGTTCTTAAAAAGATGCCTGGAACTGCAATCGAACGCATAAGACCTCATATTCAAGTACTTCCTGAGGCTAGTCTACGGATGGCATAAAGATATACGTAACCTGGTCTATACTTAATTTAAATATTGACGAGGCATATCTTTAAGGACATCTATGGGGCAACTCCCTTCCCTAGACTTACTAAAATACCTTATTCCTCAGATGCCGCATCAAACATTTTTATTGGATAGGGATAAACATATATTAAGTTGCTCCTTGCTCCAAAAGGTTTGTTTTGGACTTCCCCTAACACCCATGGAAGATTCAGCCCAATTAGAAACTCTACCCTTTTTCAAATCATACCCTGAAGTGTTTTCATTATGGGAAGAACATATTAATTTGATATTAAATGCAAAAATTTCAGCACAGGTAGAGTTATTGAGCTGGGATTTGAATAAGAACTTAGTCATGCAGCAATTTTCATTCATACCAATAATAGAGAATAAACGGATAATTGCTCTATTTGGTACGGTTCCTATTCGCCAACAACACACCTTATTTCATTCCTCTGAAATTTCGTTTGAAACCATACTTACTAGTCTCCCTGGTCACGTATATTGGAAGGACAAAGAAGGCCGATATCTCGGTTGTAATAGTTTGCAAGCTTATGATCTCAACCTAAATTCTGTTGATGAGATTATTGGAAAAACAGATTATGACTTCTCTCCAAAAGAAAATGCAGATCAATTTCGTGTCATAGATCAAAAAGTCATGTTAGAGGGTAAAGAAATTGAAGTTGAAGAAGAAATTTTTATAAAGGGACGCCCCATTATAGTACTTACTCGTAAAATACCCCTGTTTACTCAAGATGGTGCAATAATTGGGATATTAGGCATTTCTTTTGATATTTCTGACAGAAAAACCCAAGAATTAGAACTCCAGGATGCTAAAAATCGTGCAGAGATCGCCAATATAGCTAAAACGGAATTTCTAAATAATATGCGCCACGACATTAGAACCCCCCTTTCTGGCATTGTTGGATTTTCAGAAATACTAAAAACAGAGTCAAGGGAAGAGCGAATTAAAGAGTATGCTGATAATTTAATTGCATCCAGTCATGCACTGCTTTCATTGCTTGATGAAGTATTAGAGGCAGTTCGAGTGAGCGCGGGTGATATTCCTATCATTAAAAGAAAATTTAATCTCTATGAATCCATGGAGCATGTTGTAGCCCTCTATCGTGCCAAATCACAAGAGAAACAATTAAAACTGCATTTAGAACTGGACACCCAATTACCTCAATACGTTATTGGCGATAAAATCCGATTTCATCGTATCGTCTTGGAACTCGTAGGTAATGCACTTAATTTCACTGATTCAGGGTTCGTTACCATTAATTTGACCTTAGCTCGCGAAACAGAACGACAATTCATCATTCAATTAAAAATAATTGACTCAGGAATTGGTATACCGAAGGACAGACAGGATGAGATTTATATACAATTTAAAAGATTAACTCCCTCGTATCAAGGCACATATAAAGGTGTTGGTCTGGGACTTTATGTAGTAAAGCAATTTATAGATGAAATGGACGGGGAAATTTACGTAGATAGCGAACCTCGTAAAGGAACAGTATTTACTTGTATAGTTCCTCTACAAAAACCACTCTTAAGCGATACACAGGAAGCTGAAGATCAACAGCAAATCAGAACAGATGTAAGTTACATGACTCCCATTTCTCATCAAACGATAATACCTTCTCCAATAAGTGAAAATATTCCGAAAACAAAAGTTCTTATTGTGGAAGACAATGTAATTGCGCAAACTGTAGCAAAAACTCTTCTTAAATCAATGAATTGTGAGGTGGAAATAGCTTCAAATGGACTATCTTCTATTGAATTATTTAAAAAACACACATTTGACTTGATTTTCATGGACATCGGTTTAGGTGAGGGAATGGACGGCTACGAAGTAACACACCACATCCGAAATAAAACCACTACAACAAAACACGTACCCATTATAGCACTCACTGCCCATGGCGGTGATGAGAGCAAACAACGTTGCATCGAAGCAGGAATGGACGCGGTTTTAACCAAACCGCTAACTCAGGCTCATGCCATAGATATTCTTAAATCGTTCATACCAGAGCGGCATGAAACGCCAACTGTTGATCTCTCCAAAGCAAGAAAAGACTTGCCTGACAGTGATGATGAGATGTTTCAATTAAACCAGTTCCCTATCTTAAACAGTGAAGAAGCATTGAAGAACTGTGCAACTCATGAGATGTTAAAAGAATTGTTAACCTTAATGACTCAGGAACTTCCCACTGATTTGGAATCCATGAAAAATGCCTTCAAGACTCTTGATTATCCACTGGTTGAAAAAACCGCCCATAAAATAAAAGGTGGGGCGGTTTATGTAGGAACCATCCGTATGAAATACGCCTGTCAGTATGTTGAACGCTACTGGAAAACTGGGCAACGTGAATTATTTGATGCACTCTATCATCAGGCAGTAAGTACTATAGAAGAAACCATCACCTATATTGAGGGATGGCTGCAAAGGAATACCCCATGAATAAAAAATTGTTTCATACACTGGAGCGCGAGTGTTTAATTTATTTATCCAAAAAAGAGGTAACGCAAGAACTGCTTCGCCCGCTAATTAATGAATTTCTTTCCACACAACCAGAGCATCTACTGTTAATCCTGGCCAAAGAAGAACAAACGACTGAGGCAGTCAGTGATGTAATCGCCCATCAATTCACAGATACCCATGATATTTTAATTCATCGAGTGATACACCACCTTAACGATCTGCTTTATGAAACCATCAAGCCTTATTATTTCCAGAATAAATGCTAATAAAAATCCACTCATCTCGCTATGACAAAAACCATTAGGAGTCAGTTGATGTATTCTCTTTCTTTAACTGCTCCTGTTTTCTTAAATAAATTTCCTGCCTGTTCACAGTCACCTGTTTAGGCGCATCAATTCCCAGTTTAAAATTTCCCGGTTCATGGGTTTTAAAAGGGGTAATCACCACCTTTTGATTGTTCTCCAAAGTAATAATTAACTCAGATTCAAAAGCTACTGTTCTTATTTCCATGTTGGCTTACTCGTTTTAGTTCAAAATAATTGCCGAAAAAGGCATTCATTGATGGGTTTTCCCTATACAGATATTCTAATATGAAGACAATGCCTATTCCAACACCGTTTTCAAAGAAGAATAGCCCCTGTTATACTGCAGCAACCATCGGCGTCCCATAGGTGGAGACTGCCAAAAATGGAGGTTCTTTTTTAATTGCATAAAACCCATTGATGCTAGGCTTAACCTCATTACTGAACTCCTGCACCTCATTGGATTGTTCTGCATCCAGTTGCTCCAGACGAATAATCTGTTGTTCCTGCCTGTCTAACAATGTGCGATACCTTTGATTGCTTTGTTCTAATTGTTTCGTAACCACTGCGAGTTTGCGTTCGGCCTCACATATTCGTTCCGCAACTTGATCAAAACTTTTTTCTTTATTGGTAAGAAACTCATTGAGTCTTAATTGAAATGAAGTTCTTTGTTCTTCATCTGCAATGACCGTTTTTGATAAGGCCTCCACGGTACTTCTCAGAACGAGGGTAATCGATTGTGCCTGGTCAACCTCTTTACCCATTTTTAGTTTAATGTCTTCAAGTTCTTTAATTTTATCAGATAGCTGATTCTGATTGTCTTTATACGCCAGAACAACCTGCTCTAATTCCTTTTGAGTGTTTTCTAAAACTTGAGACTGTTCCTCAATAGAGCCTTTAAGCGTTTTGGCAGTCAATTCGAGTTCAATCTGAGTTGCACGCAGTGCCTTTTCGGTATCATTCAATTCACTGATTTGTGACTTTAATGTCTTAATTTGCTCACAAAATTGTTGAACACTCTCGGTTAGACGTTCATTTTCTTTCTGAAATGCATCAATTTCAATGGCCAGTTGTTCGCGCAAGAGGTCTAAAGTTGAAATAATGGTATCCAGCAGCTCAACAAGACTAGAAATTCCTGCATTTAATTGTTCGCTATTGTCTGTATTTTGACTCTGATGATTATCCAGAAGGAAACTGCTTGCTGTATAAACAATTGCTGTAACAATACTGAGTGTAATGAGGGCTGCAAGATTTGCCATGAGCCCAGTCAACAAAAGAGGTACGGTAAGCACTGCACCTGCGGTAATTTTTTGCCATAAAGGGATTTTATTCCACAAATTGGCAGCCCTCGATAATAGACTTGGATTTTGGTTCATCGCTTGAATCAGTTGATTCAGATCTACCTTGATTTTCTGTATTTTATTTTGAGTCGTTACAATCTTCTCAAAACGTTCTTTATCTTTTTTTGTTTTCTGAGCGAGAGTGTCCTGCTCCATGTCTTCTGATTGATGGATATCAGAAGCCAACTCAAGTTCCACTTTTTGATACGACATGATTCTTCCTTACAACGAATGGGTCATCCATTTTTTTTAAATCGAAATGGTGTCACCTGATTATCAGAGTAAGATTACGATAAGCAGGGTAACGGATAACCTCTTAATTATTGAGTTAATTACCAGTACCTTTTTTACGTATTGGATTGAGGTGTATCTGCGGTTTTTGAAGCAGCGTATAAAAACCGTGAAAATAAGGTCTTAAGGTTGCTTATTGAGGGGGGAAATTGATTTTTAATATTCAGAATGTTACTCATTACCACGTTTCCTTAATTTGGTTTGAAACAACAATCAACCGAGCGCTTTTCCTGGAACGGTTAAATCTTGGTCATTCTATCGAATAAATTGTGTTCAGTCATTCTTTTTTTAGTGACCCACTTTTATTGATGATATTACAGGCTTTAGGTTATCTAAATGGATGTTTTTTTGGATCCCACCAACCACCAAGCGGTTCGTTTTCATCAAAATACTCATGCACTTTTTTAAAGGAATATTGAGACAATTGTTCATATTCTGATTGGGGTAACAACATATAGTCTTCTTCATCATCAATAATAGAGTTCAGCATCACTCCGACCAGGTGGCATCCATGCCATTTTGCACGGGTAGTTCGATTTTTTCTTTTGGTGTTTTTATGACACCGTGCGGCAAAGGACTTCACTTCATCGTTCAAGAAGGCATCAAGGTAATGAAAGGTTTTGTAGGCCAGCTGAACATGGTTTGGGTGACCTGCAAACACAGTCGGCTGTCTATTTCCTGCGGTGATGGAGGCAGTGGTGCAGCCAAAGATGTATCCTAAAAGAAAAATCAGTTCATCTGCGTAATCATCCATAGTCAGATTCCCTACGTTAAACCCCTTACTGATCTCAAAGAGTTCTGGATTAAATTTTTGAGAAAAGAGCTTTTGATTTAAGAGTTCCTGACGGATTAAAAGCAGTTGTGGTCCAATCTGCTGGCAATTGTCTTCGGTGAGGTAATAATTAATCGTTTTATTAAAGGTGTCCAGTAATTTTTCATCTGGTTTTTTAATAGTAAGACGCTCAATATATTTGCGGTATTTTTTATAGGACTCATTGGTTCTAAAATCATAGCCTTCAGGTTTACGTGGCCATTCGCGTACTTCTTCAAAATCAAAGAAATCAAACTCAGTGTCTGACTCTTCCTCGTCTGATGACTTATCAAGTTCATCACCAAACAAGGAAATGACATTGGTGTTGCCTTGCGCAACTGATGTTATCACTGGGATTGACAAACCAGTTGGTTTTGGATTGATGTTACTAGGTTTTAATGTGTCCGTGTTTATCGATGGTCTAATTGATTCAGTATTTTTGTCTCGCAGTACGGTACAGCCATCCACTATCGCCTGTGAGAGACTGATATTTTTTTGATGTGCGATTTCTTTTAATGCGTTATAAGCTTCATCACTGATGGTGATAGTACGCAGAGTTTTCTCGACCAGATATTTTTTTTGATTCAGAGCACGATAACAGCGACTAAAAGCTTGAGGATCTACGAATTCATCAAGCCATAATTGAAACAAGCGGACTGTTTCTTCATCATGTGCTGTGTTTTTGAGTTCAGCAAAGGCTTGGATTGCTTTTATTTTCACCAAATTGTTCGTCTCTTCAGTCATAAATCGATTATTTTGAATGGCACGTTCAAAATAGTGATAACAAGATACATAGTCATCCAGGGATACTTTGCGCTTTTTATTGGCCATAGTTTATAAAGCTCTATAGTAATTATTGAAGGCAGTTTATTGATAACCATTGAATTTATCAATAGTTGATACATTAGATATGTTTAATTTGGGTTTTACACCTGTTTGTATTTACCATCTGTTGATACATTGATTATATCAATTAGCCCCCCGGCCGGGATCTTGGTAAAAAAGGGTCATGTTTAACTTTTAATCTTAAAAATAGCGTTCGAATGAAATAGTTAATTACTATTTCATTTAACTATTACTCTCATTGAGTACACTTTCTCCTTGTTCTTAAGTCCTTATCGGTATTGCCTTAAGTCAATCTATTCACATGGTTATCCCCTAAAAATGTGGATAAAGGTATGTTCGAATTTTGCCCACCTGCCTTTGATTTTGGAGCTTAGGAGCATTTAATAGTTATGAGCGAAGCGAATTCATTTAAAGCAGTTTAAAAGAAAGATTTAGATTTGTGCCTCGTCATTCATCGCTCAGTCGCAAAAATAAAAATAACGGAGTATTTTATTAAGAACAATGAGGAACGGAGCGAGCTTGCGAGTGAGTAGTCATTGTTCTTAATAAAATGCGGAGTTATCTTTTATTGCGATTGAGTGATGAGTGATGAGGCAATCGATCTTTAATTATTGCTTTGTTTGTTTTTTTATTTGATTATTGGCCATAGGCCAATTCCTTTTAATAAGATGAAATGATTGATGAGCGAAGCGAATTCCTTATTATTAATTATCCACAGAACCTTCTTGTGGATAATATTCAAGAAGGTTTAAACGGGACTATAAGTAAGAGCGGACACTTAAAAGCTATTCTATAAGACACTTAAATTTCATTATGACAAAATATATACAGTAGCTTTTGTTAAAAATGATGGTTTATTCATTGTAATTCACATGTTTTGCAGGTGATGGACATTTTTTTTAATCTAATTATAGATAGTGATAAAAATTGGGGTTTGTGAGGCATTTTAGTGGTGTTGGAGGTATAGAAGGGCTTCTCTAATAACAAAGGTAAGGGTATTGAAGTAGGTTACAGCGCCCTATTCCCGCAATTTGTGGCGACGTAGAAGGGATTCTCTTCGTCTGCGTTCTTTTTCGCGCAACCGCTCTTCAGTGTTTTGCTCTCCCTTAAGCATGCCCTTCATCGCATCAAGATGGGTTTTAGCATTCCCTTGGGGAGCTATAAAATCAAGAATGTTACGTGCGGCAGCCTGAGACTCCTGAGCATTGGCAATAAAGGTGCTTCGCTTCTTATTAAGCCGTTTACGCGCTAGAGCGCGTTGAGCAGACAGAGCCTGCAGATTAATGTTGCATGCTTTAAAAAAAGCGGGCGTTAGGCATTTTACCGCAGCAAGACCAATAAAACGCTCTTTTCCCTCTTCAAGTTTGACATCAAAACGCTCGATCATTTTTAAATAGCCTGCACGAACCAGTAATTTAATGGCGCGTTGTGCTCGCTTTAAACCAATTCCTGCCTTATCAGCAAGAAATTCGATGGTAAGGGAGCGAAATCCTTCACTTGCATGAGGTACACCCACCCTAAGGCTTGCCAGTTCTGTGTAATGTAATAAGACCTGAGCAATACTTGCCAAAGCTTCACGTGCCTCAGAGCGCTGCTGGCGCGTTGAGTTGCGACGCATACGGATTTCTTTAAAATAGGATGTGGGTAGCCCATAGTAACGCCGCCAGGCATCAATCGCCCAGGTAATTATTTTGGGGCGATCCTTATGTTCCTGTGGCTTTTGAAAAAAACGCGGGGACTCAGGATCATGGCCGCACCAGTTACCCTGACGCACCACTCCTGCTCGTCTAGAGCTGTAGTTTGTGTCTGTTGATTTCTTTATGAAATCAATGCAATCCATCACTAACGCACTTTCTTGCATGCGTAAAGTATCCTTAGCGTCTAGCCAATTCGTTGACAAAAAGTTTAAGGAATACTAATATGATAGCTGAATACCCTCAGAAGTATTATGCATATTAGTATCCTATGTTTTTTCTTTATGGCTTGGTTGCAGCCATGCCATAAAGCCCTCTTTTCTTTTATCTATTTATTTACCATTCTTCGTCTTCTATAAATTTTATATTTTTTTTATTATGAATAATATTTCTCTTCTAATTGAGATTTAATATGCACTACAAATTTTAAATGATCAATATCTAAAAAAATATCAGATGATTTTTTCACACCCAAAACTCACATAACATATTGATATTTAAGAATAAATTTATTAACAAAAAAATATAATCTCTATTTTCCCGACACTAAAAAAGAAATACACTCATAAGCACTACGGTAGTGCAATTATGCTTTATTATTTATATTTTTTGATGTAATGTAGTTAGTACAAATCTTAATATTTAGGGGAGTTAATATGGCAATAGAGAATAACAAAGCAAAAATTGTTGTTATTGCAAATAATAAAGGTGGGGTTGGAAAAACTGTGTTAGCGCAACTATTAATTAGTTATGCAGTTACCATATTAGGGTTGCGAGTATTAGCTGTAGATGGTGATGGGCAAGCAAACCTAAGTAAACGAATTGTTAAAGATAATAGACTAGAATTACCTGCAAAATATTTTCCACCAATTCATCCTGAATATGATCCTGAATTGCATCCTAATTGGGATGGTATTTCTAGCCTAGCATCTTTATATATGAAAGATCAGCCTATTGCTGCTTATCCTGCCTATGAATATGAAAACTTAAAAATTATACCAGCCCATAATGAAATCTTGAAAAAAATTGAAGAAAAACAATTTGATAGCAATTTATCATATGATGATTTATATGATATCCCAAGAAAATTTTTTGATCCTGAACGTATGTATCAAGCTGGATTTGATTTGATTATTGCAGATTGCGCTCCGGCCATATCAATAACGTCTGTTGGTCTAATGCGTGCTGCAACTCATACTGTTATGCCGTTTCAACTACAAGAGAAAAGTTGTGAGGGTTTGAATGCAATGCTGCATTGTTTTCATGAACAAAATGATGCAAAACCTAGATCTCAAGCTAGTAAACTTATTGGGTTTCTAGCCAATCAAAAGGCCTGGAATAAAAGGACAGGGCAAGACGACCAGCGTAGTAAATTAGAAGAGAGTGTTTATATCAAGCCTTATTTAATTCCATGTGAATTAAGAGATTCTGGAGATATGTCAAAAGTAGATACGAAAGGAGCTGATTTAGCTATGCCTTTTAATGGACTAAAGAAGAGTTCAACATTAAGAATTGATGCGATTAAAGCATGTAATTATATTTTTGAAAAAATAGGATTCGAAGATCTTATTGCAACCAAAGGATTAGTAACAGAAGAGCTGGAGGAAATGGCATGAGTATGATTTTTGAGAACAGTACAATAGAACGCACAGAAACAATAATAAAAAAACCAAGTTCATCAAATGGTGATGTTACTAGGTCATTAAATTTTGGAAATGTTTCTAAACAAGTAAGTTTTAATGATGGAAATGACGAAGGCTATTATAAAGTTAGGCCTAAAGCTTTAAAACCTAGCGCTCATAATCCTCGTCCAGACTGGGTGATTGATGATGCCTGGTTGGTAAAACATGTTGGTATCGATATGGAGGATATTTTTGAATCTAATATGAACTTGAATTGTTTAGTAAAAATTAATGAAGAAGAAGTTGATGGCAAATTGATTGAATCTATTATATTTCCTCAATTTGAAGAGCTTCTTAACTCTCCCAATATCACTCAAAAAAAAGAATTTGACTTTTTGGTTAATCTTGCAAAAAGCATTAGGGAGACTGGACAAATACAGCCGATCGAAATTGAATCAGACTCTGAAAATAATACATTAGTTGTGCTTGAGGGTCACTTAAGACGTTTGGCTTGTATTCTTGGTCGCATTCCCTATATTAAGGCAATTCGCAATGAAGGCCTTCATAATTTGAGCAGAAGAGATAAGATTGGTCGTCAAATTACTGAAAATAGTTTGAGGACTAATATTAGTGTTCTAGGTAACTTTAAACTTGCCTCTGAAGAAATTAAAGAAAATCCAAAGATAACAGTTAGAGACCTTTCAACTAGATTAAAAATTCAGAAAGATTTAGCTTCCACCTTAATTAAATTAATTTTATATCCAGATAAGTATCATTCATCAATATACTCAGCGTTGGAGTCGGGGCATTTATCAGCCAATAATCTCATTAAAGTGGCGTCATATAATCGACAAGATCGCCAGGAATTATTTATTTATAAGTTGTTAGAAAAAAATATTGAATTACCTGTTCAAATGAAAAAACCCATTCCAAGAGGAACTGATGGCCGCAAAAGATCCGTTGCTTCAATGCAAATTAAAACAATCGACAATTGTGTTAAAGCAGGTAATAAGCTTCTAAGCTGCATACCCGAATTGAAGGATTATTCGACTATTTCAGAAGTTAAGACAGTTGATGATATGGTATCTCTTTTAAAATCATTGGAAGAATTTTTATTGGGAAAAAGTACTGAGGAAAAATAATGTTTCTAGAAAGACCTAAAGAACAAAAGAGTTGTTTAAAAAAACAAAAAAAAATTACTCTTCGCGTCCCAGAAAAATTATGGACATCTATTCAAGAAAAAGCCAAGAAAGAATATTCGGGAAGAGGGAAGCAATCTCAATTAGTAAATGAGGCTTTAGAACACTTTTTTAAAAGTTCATCAGTAGATGATATTAATTGGAATAATTCATCCGATGATTATGTTCTTATTAATTTACTGACTCAAATTAAATTAGGAGCCATGATGAAAAACATTGGTTCTAATCCTGTTCAAGCAAATATTGATATGCATAACATAGAGAAATTAATAGATTTAGAGCTTAACATAAAAAATTCTAGAAAAATGTTGGAAGTACATATTAAACCCGCAATTATTCGGATGGCTTTAAGCCAATGGATGTATGCGGACCGAAAGTTTCTTAAGGATATAGCAAGCGAAGAATAATAGTCCCGTACGGGACAAGTCTTCTATAGCCCATGATGGCAGAGGATTATAGGGGTTTTTAAGTTTTTTTTTGCAAGCAAATAAAAGGCAATTTTATGAATATCTTAGGCAAGGGTATTAATGCAATTGAAGTTGATTTATTAAACTTAAACCATGAAAAGCAAAGTGGAAATATAATGAAAAATATTTCGCTTGCAAAAATTGTTCTTGGTAAATATCAACCTCGCAAACATGGGAAAATTTCAAAAGAGTCTCTTCAAGACTTAGTAGAGTCTATTAAAGAACAAGGCGTCTTACAACCTATTATTGTTAGAGAAATGGATGATGAAAAGTATGAGCTGATAGCTGGTGAGAGAAGATATCTTTCAGCTTTAGAAATTGGTTTAACTGTAATTCCCTGTCTAATAAAAAATGTTAATGAGAGAGAAGCTTTTGCCATTGCATTAATTGAAAACATTCAACGAGAACAGCTAACTTTACTTGAAGAATCTGAATCTTTATTAAAGCTTAAGGATGAGCATTTTTTAAGTGTTGATCAAGTATCCAAAATAATCGGTAAGCCGAGATCTACTGTTGCCAATTTAATTCGTGTTGCATCATTATTAAGCCCTGAATGTAAATTGTTTTGGGAAAATGGGGATGTGGATTATGGCCATATTAGAGCAGCAATTATTTTAGATCATAAATTTCAAAATATTGTAATTCAATATGTTATAGACAAAAAACTCTCTGTTCGAGAAACAGAAAAGTTTATTAAGGAGAAGAAATATCTGGATTTACTTGAGCCTCAGGTTACAAAAATAAATAATAGGCCTCTGGTTTCAAGTGATGACATGAAGATCTTATCCGAAAAATTTTTAAACCTATACAACAAAAATGTAAGAATTAATGCATTAAAGACTGGTCGAATAAGAGTTTTGATGGAATTTGAAAGTATTGAAAGGATTTATGATTATCTTGATATTGAAAATTAAAAATATTTATAAATAAGCAAATCCATCAGTATTGATTTTCAAAGTAGATACTCCCTGGTCAAGTGAAAACGCATGAAACCCGTTTTTGCGCAGAAAATGCACTGCATAATCACTTCTAACGCCACTTTGACAATAAACAAGCAATTTATCCTGTGGAATTTTATTAGATAGCTCAATCATCTGGCTGAAAGGAATATGAAGTTCATCACTAGTTAACTTGACCTTACGATCTTCATTAACTTCTCTAATATCAATGACTTTATAATTTGATAAATCAATTTTTTGAAGTTCCACACTAAAATTTTGAGTTGGCCAAGAAATCGATTTATGATGGCAGCCTGAACAGCGATCTATTTGTGAAAATGGTAACTGTTCTGTCTTTAAGGTATCACTATCAAAAGTAATTATTTTTTGAACTGGGGTGGCGTTTGGATTTACAAAATATTTAATGGCTAATGATGCGGTCATCGATCCAGCTATACCTGTTGTTGGACCTAGAACGCCAGCATCAGAGCAGTTGTTCATTAAAAAAGGTGGTGGTGGTTCAGGAAATATACATCTATAACATCCTTGTTTAATATCAAAAAAAATGATTTGTATTTTATTTTGAAAAATACTTGAGCTAATGAATGGTTTATTCAATTGACAGCAAATATCATTAACTAAATAACGAGTTTTAAAATTATCGGAACCATCAATAATTAAATCGTATTGAGGAATAATACTATTTGCAATTTCAATATTTAATTTTGAATTGTATTCAATTAAATTTGTTTCTGAGTTTATGGAGCTTAGTTTTTGGTAAGCAATAGATGATTTGGTGCTCCCAATATCATGTTCGGTATAAAGAATTTGTCTATGTAAATTAGACAGAGTCACAAAATCATAGTCAATAAAACCTACTTTCCCAATGCCACCAGCCACCAAGTACATAAGAGCTGGGGAGCCGATTCCTCCGGCTCCAATTACTAACACAGAAGCCTCAGCTAATTTAAGCTGGTTTTCTTCCCCAAGAAGATTAATTTGTCTACAATAGCGTTCTGATGGCATATATGACTATAAAAATAACGAAAAAATTTATTGAATCTAGAGCATGAACTGAAACTTTAGGTACTTTAAGACCAACATCTGCTCATTGTAGTCTCAAAAGCATTTTATGTCATCAACCTCAGCATTTGTATTTGTAAAGTTGTTAAAAGGGAACGGATGTGATTAACAAAATGTTAGGAAGATTTATCAGGGGAGTTTCGGAGAATATTGGTTTAATTTATTTTTTTATTTTACCAGTATATTTTCCTATCCGAGCACTTGGTGTAGAGCTTAATGCCTATGCTCAAGTGTTGCATGAAAGTAGTAGGCTCATTTTATTTTTTTCACAAATTACAATTCTAATTGCATTTACCAGTATTTTTTTATCATTTTTCATGGACTTCTTAAATAAGAATTATTTTAAAAACAGAGAACATTTGTTTATTCACTGGTATCGTTTTATTGCATCAATCCTTAGTATTATTTTTGTTATTAGTAGTTACTTCGTCTTAAATCCGGCTGATAAGCTCCAGCTTTATTTTTGGAGTGGGGCTCATTATTTCATTATCTCATTTTTTCAGCTTTTAATCAGAGCTGAGTTAAATACATATACAAAAAATCAAAGAATCAGTGTGACCCAGGCTAATAATTACTTCGGTTTTAGTTTGAACCTAGTTGGAATCATTTCAATATTTATTTTTGGATGGTTTTATGAAAATAACGAGTTAACAGTTTATAGTAAATATTGTGTTTATTTAGAAGTCATATTTGTTATTTACTTACTGATTATTCGTGGATATTGGAGGGACTGTTTAAAGATAGTCTTAAAATTTGGGAGATTAGGGGCATTTTCTTATATTATATTGATCACTATAGCATTAATATTTTCTGGTTGTTTATCTTTATTTGTTATGTCTATTGGGGTTCTAGCTCCAATGCTGACAATTGTATTCATAGGCATAATATATAATAATTTTAAAAAATCATTACACACGAATGACCTTAAACTGATAATTAATATTTCATTGGGTTATGGGCTTATTTTAGCAGTGTTTACCGGTTCGGTATTAACTTATTTCTTACACAATCTGCATAGCAGTATTGATTTATTTAATTTTGCATATTCCTCTGAACCTTTTGTTTCTTTAATTTTAGGCGCCATAATGGCCTGGTCACTAGTAAAGAGCCGTACTGAATATTCCCGGATTAAATTATATCAACAAATTTCTTATATAAATTACTTAGTACCATTGGTTTTTTTGATTTTTTATTATTCTTTAATTAGTGAGCAGCATGTGAGTATTTTACTAATAACTATGTTTGGAGTTTTTGCATATATAGAATACATGAGTATGTTTTTTATGCGTCAGGTAGCACAACTTTCGGGTTACAATAATTTTCAAGGCACGCGCTTAGCTAGCTTTAATGTAATTGTGCTTAATGGTTTGTGTCCTTCATTAATCTATCTTTCGGTATACATTTGCTCTCAGTTAACTAACTTATCTTTAGATGCAATGCTTATCAACACGATGATGGGTTTGATAGTAATCTCATTAGCATATAATTCTATATTTAAATACAGGGTTACTTAAATGCAAAAATTATTCCCTTTATTAATTGGTATGCCCTTTACATATAAGTTGGTTGATTTTGAATTGTTAAAAACCAACGATATTGAACCAACATTGGCTTATTTTGAGGGCACAGAGACAGTCGGAAAAGAGAACAGTGTTTATTATAATTCTTTGTGTATAGATGAAATAGCGAAAATCATAGAAAATAATAGGGTTGATGCTATTGTTTGTTTTAATGATAATTTTCTAATTGAAGCAGCTAAGCTCAGAACAAAATATAATATTCCTGGGATTAATTATCCAACAATAGAGAAATATAAAGTCAAATCAGAGATGTACAGACTATTAAGTCCTTATATGATGGTTCCAAAAACATTGGATTATCATGAAGATCTTGCGTATGAAGATATTATTGATTCAATAGGTTACAGTGAGTATTTCATCAAACCAGACAATCTTGCTGGTGCAGAGGGCGGTTATCATATTAAAAGTAAAAATGACTTTATAGTTTGGAAGAGTACTTGCTTTGACTCTAAAATAAAGTTTATTTTGCAAAAATTCTATCCTGAACCCTTGTTTCATTGTGAATTGATAGTAAAAAATGGCGTAGTTAAGTATATTCAGGCACGGAGATATTCTTATCCTAATCATATGTTTCTAAACGGGAAAATAATTGCCAGTTTCCCTATAGTTGATTTGTCTCTTGAAAAAAAAATAGAGCAAGAATCCATTAAAGTTCAGCAATTACTAGAGTACAAAAATGGTGTTATGCATACAGAATTTTTTCTAGATGATTACCAAGAGCCCATTTTCCTAGAAACTAATATTCGCCAAGCAGGTGGTGCTATAAATCTGATTCATAGAAGAAGGGCAGGGATTTCTCTGGAGACCGCTATGGTACTCCTTGAGCTAGATAAAGATATGACGATTAAGCTTAATAATAATGAGGTATATGATTTTTGTGGATACATACCTCTTAAAAAAGGCAAAGTATCACAAATATCCCTACCAAAACTTAAAGGACAATACAATTTTGATTTTCGAGTTCATATTGGTGGTTATTATGACACTCCAAAATCAGCAAGTAATACTGCAGCTTCATTCGTTGGATATAGTTCCGTTTACAGTGATTTAATAGATGATTTTTTCTCTTTAGAAAACAATGATATAATAAAATATGATTAATTCGTTCTATATGGTGCAAAATGGATGATAAACAAGAATTTAATGTATCCTTATCTGAACAGGATATTAATCTTTTTGAAACAGATATTCAGGAAGTTTATGATATATTTGAAAATCCTATTTCCTTGAATTCCATCGGCCTAATTTAAAATGGAAGTTTCTGTTAGCTTTCCTGGAGCGTTAAATCATCTGAGCAATAGTTTTATCGTAAATGATAAAATATATTGGAAAGAACTTCTAAGTGATGTTTTAAAAACTAAATATAAGTATTTATTCGAAGATGATTTGCCAAAAGATTATATATTACTTTATTTAAATGGCATAAAAATAGACACACTGAATTACATTAAATTAACAGATAAGGACTCCTTGAATATTTTATCTGCAATTTCTGGTGGATGATTTTATCATGAGTTTGAGGTTTAGATCTGCTGGTGATACTTTATCCCTGCTTTCAAAATATATAAAGCAAGCTGGAATTTCAAGGCTTGCTGATTTAAGTTATTTAGATGATACATCCGATCTAAAAATATTTTCTGCTATTCGTCCGAATGCAAAATCAATAACCGTCAGCATGGGCAAATCAATACATAAAGATGAGGCCCAGTGTGCAGCATTGATGGAATCTATAGAGACTTATTTTGCAGAAGAAGTTAAACCAGAAATAATTAATGTTTCACAGGAAGATTTGGCTAATAATCATGATTTATTTGTTAATTTAAATAAACAAGACTATGGCGCCACAGTATTAAGTAAGCAAAGTCTTGATTGGTGCCTTGGAAGAACCCTAATATCAAATAAAGAAATATACATACCACATATAGCGTTATCTCTTGATAGTAATTTACTTCTTTCTAAAATATTTGGACAAAATTCCGATGGTATTGCGTCGGGGTCAAATTATAAAGAAGCATTAATTTATAGTTTTTTAGAATTAATAGAAAGAAATTCAACCAAGTTATCCAAAAAAAAACAGCTAGAGCACGTTGAATGCGACATATTCAGATTTACAGATATGAATAAAATAAGTGCCTCGTTTTATTTTTATGAGAATATTTTTAATTTGCCTGTGATTGAAAGTAATATTTTAAATAGTAATCCTCTAAATAATCAGTCTGTAGTAGCTGGTTATAGCTGTCATTTTTCAAAGCATGAGGCGGTTATGAAAGCCTATATTGAGGCAATTCAATCAAAAGTTGGTATTATATCTGGCGCAAGAGATGATTTGGATCAATCTTGTTATAATTTTTTAAAATTAAAGACATTGACTCAAATTCCAGAAAAAATCTATTTCGAAAATCTTAATTCCTCGAACCTTTCTCTGGTACAACAATTCGATCAAATTGTTAAACTTCTAAATCACAACAATAACGACTTAGCTGTATACTCTTACTGTAACGAAGATATATGTATTTTAAAAACTTTCCTAATAAATAATGAATAATAAAAAAAGAGCTATATTTGTTGACTCAACAATTTCTCATGATGAATTATCAGAATATATTCAGGATAGCGATTTATTGTTACCAGCGATTAGAAGAGGGGATATAATCGGAGTTTTACTCAAACACCCAAGCATAGAAATAATAGTTATTGTAGATGGTGTGTTTGAACAACAAGCTAGTGTTACTCATAAAGAGATTTTGTGGGCATTAGAGCAAGGAATAAAAGTAATCGGATTATCTTCTCTGGGGGCTCTTCGGGCATATGAGCTTCGTAATTATGGGATGTTAGGATCTGGGAAGGTTTTTGAAGATTATCTATCAGGTGTATTAGATGGGGATGATGAAGTTGCAATTTCATATTTTCCCTCTACCCATGGTTTTGATAAAACCATTGCTATGGTGAACATTAGAGCCACATTAGAAAAGTTACACTTATGTGACAATAATTTAATCTGTAAATTAAGGAAAATTCACTTTAAAAAACGAAATTGGTTGACACTAAAAGCTGCTGTTCCAGAAGCAATTTTTGTTCAATTAAAAGCGCACTACATAGATCAAAAAAAGAAAGATGTGCTTTTATATTTTCAAAAAAATCATCAATCAATCAAAAGTGAAATCCCTATCGTGCATAGTTCAAAAAATATCTATATTATCAGGGATCTAGCAAATAAAATGTATCCTACTCTTATAGATTATTTAGAAAAAAATCTACAGAGCATGGCATCAATCCCGATACAATCAGCGACCCCATTCTTAGAAAAGATAGCACACGATATTGTTATTTATTTAGAGTATAAGAAAAATCATACTCATAAAATTACCTATATATTAAATGAATTAGATTCTTTTAGTTACAAACAAACAAGACTTAAAATTGTTTCGGATAAAATTAGACGTGAACAAAAACTATTTTTATCATCCGACTTTATTAAATTTTTAGATAAAAAAAAGATATCCAAGTGTAATTTGACGGCAATTTTTGACGGCATTTTAAAATTAGAATCATATTTCCTTTCCAATGGTCATTTATTTAATACTTTATAATTTTTTTTATATGATATGGAAAAACACCCTGATAAAAATAATGAATTCAATGGAAATTCCAGGTTTTTATATTTTGATATTTCGTCCATGAGATAATTGTCTTTATTAAAGAATAGTTCTTCTTGATTGTTTTCAGATGAAGAGTTGATATTCCAACGATGAATTAAATTAATATTTAAATTATCAGCGCATTTATGGAGTATTGTATTTACTGCAACTTTGGAAGAGTAGATCTTTTCACAAGTATTTTCAAAAGCTGATTTAATTTCAGAAGACAATTTATTTAAGTTAGAGATTTGATTTGGTTTGAATAAAAAATCTTCTTTATTAAGAGAATAATACACTGTTTCATTTGACTCAAAAGGTGACAATTTATGTGGCGTCATAAAAATGGGAATCGTTTCAGATTTAAAAATGTCAATATATGCTTCTCTAAAGAGGCTTATTGGTGCGTTTGATTCATTAGATGTTGGTAAATAAGCGGGTTGATCTCCACAGGCTACGAAAAATAAATATCGAATTACTTCCTTAATAAATCCATTATTAGTTATTTTATTATCCAAATTAATGGTATTTAGAAGATAGTCATACAATAAAATATTTCTCTTAAAAATATGATCATTATTGGCAACAGAATTTAAATAATCTACAAACATAGGTGATTTATACGCTTTTTCTTCCCATGTTTTAGGAAATGAAAGTAATTTAGCTTTCCATGAAGGATTAATATGATCACTGATTTGTTTTAAAACAAAAAATTGTTCATCGAAATTATTGGGAACGGAGCATGTTAGATTATATTTTTTTTGTAACCATGAATGTCTCTTTTTATCGCTGAATTTATTCATTAATAAAAAGGAATTCCTTAGACCTGCTGTCATTTTAAGTATGTCAGATGGCTCATATAGGTAATTATTTTTTAAAAATTTAGTATATGGGAAAATTTGCCCTGGTTTATATATTTTCCATGGTGATGTTCGTTCATTAAACTCCATATACATTTCAAAATTGTTTTCATAGACCATGCAGAATGGCATTGTTGGAGATTTTTTTAAATCGGGGAAATAAAAATACGATTCATCACCTATCTGGCTGCCATAATTATAGCTTAGGATAGTTAATTCCGATGGAACTAAGTTAATATCATTTTCAATAATTTGATGTAAAGATGGGTTTAGTCTAGCCACATCCTGTTTCACATCTTCCCAGGAAACTGTAATTGATCCGCGTGCTGTCATAGTAATCTTTAGTGTAAATTTAGGTTAATCTCATTAAAATACACTTTTGTCGAAAAAAAATCGAGTAAAATGTTGAATCATGAATTGCTATGCGTTAATATCTTCATAGGTTCTAAAAAAAACACCGAGAGAACGGTCGCCAAACAGTCACTCTCGGTGTATTCGGGCATAAGACAGAATGCCATGGTGAAAATCATAACATATAGATTGAGCCATTGCATTCATTAGACAAGGAAATTATGGATGATAGCTCAATACAATATTCTTTACACAATCTTCGTTAAAAATAATCCAATAGAACAATTTGTTTAATTTGATGGCAACAGCCAATTAACAATTAATAATGGATCTTTAAGATGTGTAATGAAATTTCAATTATAAATAAACTTCAAGCAGTCGTATGCTTCAATAAAGCTAGAATAGATGTAGAGCGCCCATTTATTGGATTCCCTTATGGTCCCGCATTATTAATTAAGTCTCTTATTAATTTGGCAGATCCAGCAACGGGCATCGTTTATGATGTTTCCTATCATGATATTGCTAAGCTAATTGAAATTAACTCCGCACCAGGAAGAAAAGAAAGTGGTACGCCATCCAAACAAACTATTCGTAATTACATCAAATCAATTGAGAGGGAATGCGGGGAATATTTTAAAGTGGTTTCCGAAGGTCAATCCCTCAAATTCCTTTTTCCTCAACTACCTAAAATTTTTAGTAAAATCTTTGAAAACACGGAAGTTAACACACTAACAAACCCAGTCAACAATCAAGAAAACATTGACGAACAGGTTGTTTTTGATGAGGAAGTTAACATAGAACTTAACACAGAAGTTAACATACCTAACCCCTGTGTAAAGAAGTTATTTATTAATATAAATAACAATACAAACAACAACAACTTAGGCGAGGAAATTGGGAATAAAAATTTAAAACAACTCATATCGCCAAATTTCTACCCCAGCCAAAAAACAATTGCACGAGCAATTGCATCAGGCTACAGCTTTGCTACTGACAGCAACATCATCCAAGAATTCATTGACAAAAACACTGCATGGGGAAGTACTTTTGCTGACTTCAACCCCATTTATTTAAGTTTTCTTGCTAAACATGCCGAACGCAAACAACAAGAGCCCATGATATCAAACACTCAGACAAGGAGTACAAACAATGAGCGTGCATCCCCTAAAGTCAATTCTTATGACGCAGCCTTGGAGACAGTCGCAAGATTCAACCAGAACGCCTGCAAACCTTCAACAGAAGAGTTATTCCCAACCTCAAAAGTCATCAGCGCCGAACTTGAGTACAGACCATGTGTCCTGGCTTTGGATGGAACTCACCAAAATCTACGGCAATTTATTTCTAACTAAATTTGGTACGCATGATAACGGCACTTGGTTTGACACATTAAAAGGCTTAACGCCTAAAGCTCTGGAGAGCGGAATGGAACGATTAAGAAACTTATCGGGCAATGGAAAGTTTGCTGAGTACCCACCTAATTGCTTGCAATTCAAAGCACTATGTATGGCTTTTTATGATGATTTAAAACTGCCGAAAGCATCCGATGCCTATTGGGAGTTCAAAAATAGCGTTCGCAAGGCGATTCCACGCTGGAGCCATCCAGTGATTGAATTCGTAGCAAAAAAAATGCCGTTTGATTTCTTCTCAATCGATCACGATGGCATAGCTTATAGCGTATTTAAAGAAAAGTATGAGCAAGTATGTCATTTGATTCAACAAGGCCATGACCTCCCTAAAATAGATGCGCCACATCGAATCAAACCAGCCCGAAATCTTGAGGTAGGCAAGGGATACTTAAACCAAATCAAACAACACATAGGAGTGTAATCGATGAGAACTTTAACTGAAGACTTACTGACCATGCTGCAACAATGCGCTAACAAGCTCTTATTAGCGTATGACGAAACCTTAAGACCTGACGTTTGGGAGGCTTTTGAAAAGACAGCCGATGCCTGCGAAACCCTGGCGTTTCAACAGAATTCAAATCCATCAATGACTATTCATTAATAAAAAAAAGGAAAAAACAAATGCTCATTTTAACCAGGAGAATAGGAGAAGCTCTGATGATTGGTGACGAGGTCAATATCACCGTCTTAGGCGTTAAAGGCAATCAAGTGCGCTTTGGCATTAATGCACCATTATCCATTTCCGTACATCGTGAAGAGATTTATCTGAAATTAAAAAAAGAGAAAGAGCAGGGTGGTTTTTATATAAAACCTATACATGTTAACGATAATGCCAATAAGAGCCATTAATTAATAAAAATACAGTGAACTAATAACAACAATACTTAAAGGAATAATGATGAGCGTAACAAGAGTAGGGCTTAAGACAGCAATCCAATATACTGTAATAGCTTGTGCTGTATCAACATTAATAGGCTGTGCCGCAACCCAAACAGCACTAGAGCACCATACTTTAGAGGCGAATACTAAATTAAGTAAAACCATCTTTCTCGATCCCGTTGCACCGTCTCAAAAAACGGTGTTTGTCTCCGTAAAAAACACCTCAGAAGAGAGCTTGGCGATTGAGAAACCGCTGGCCCAAGCATTAACTGAGCGTGGCTATCGGGTTGTTACCAATCCTTCACAAGCCCATTACATGATTCAGGCCAACATCTTGAAGGTTGGGAAAATGAGTCGCTCTGCCTCTCAAAATGCTCTGGGCGGTGGTTATGGCTCGGCCTTAGCGGGAGCAGCTACTGGTGCTGCCATTGGTTCTTTTGGAAATTCTAACACCATGCTGGGCGGTGGAATTGCAGGAGGGCTTGTAGGATTGGCTGCTGATTCCTTAGTAAAAGACGTCAATTACACCGTAGTAACGGACGTTCAAATTTCTGAACGCGTAGGAAAAGGGGTAACGGTGCAGGAGCATTTTAATTCTGCTCTTGAAAACGGGACCGCATCAGGCACGTATCAAACATCCAGCAAACAAACCAATTACCAGCGTTATCGGACTCGTGTGGTGTCTAATGCCGATAAAGTGAATTTGTCCTTTAAAGACGCCCGTCCTGTTTTAGAGCAAGGATTAGTGAGGACCTTATCAGGCATTTTCTAATCTAAATCCAATGGACTGCCAATGCGCTTAAGTATTGGCAGATAAAAAATCAATTAAATAAAAAATTGCGCTTTTTGAAGCGTGATGGGGGATTTTTGACCGTGAAAACAGTAAATCAGTTAAAAACCACAACCAGCATCGTGATTTTTTGCCTGTCCGCCAGCGTTGTGAATGCAGCTCAAGTGACCCAGGTAAATCGTTACGCAACCGTTGAGAATAAGCCGTTAACCTCACAAATTAACCCTTTGCTCACCGTGCAACAAATCCATTTTCCTCAAAGCATTCATACCGTAGGTGAAGCATTAACTCATTGGATGCAGTATTCAGGATACGCTCTGGTTGATGAGAAGGTACAAAGCCAGGCGCTTAAAAACATCATGAATCAACCCCTACCGCAAGTGGTGAGAAATCTCGGGCCATTAACGGTACAGGATGGATTAGAGGTTCTGGTGGGACAGCAAGTTTTTTCTCTGATCCAAGACCCACTTCATCGCCAGGTTAATTTTAAATTAAAACCGCAATACGCCAAAGCACAAACCAATCTCCAAGGAAAAAAAGCATGAACAACAACGCCATCAAACAATTAAAAAATCTTTTGATTCTACCCACTCGCAAAGGCGTGTTTTTTGGGGGCTTAGTGCTGGCAATAGGTACGTCCACCTTGCTGGGTTTGGCAACCATTCGAAATGAGCCCTCTTCAACACAGGACGCAGCGACTGACACTCTGGTCGTTTCACGCTTAAACGAGCTGCAGTCTCAATTAAAAACGTTGGGCGAAACGGCTAATAAACCCCTACCAGAGGTTAATTTTGATGCCATCACCCAACAAATTGCGCAGTTATCCAGTCGGCTCGACCAGCTTCGAGAAGCCGACAGCAAACAATTAACTGAGTCTCTAAACCACACCCAAAATACCTTAGGCCAAGAGCTTCATTCCATCAAAGAAGTGGTAACTCACCTGGATGATAAAAAATCCCCGGTCAAATACGTATCCCTAAAGAGTCTGCCATTTTCTGTCGTGAGTATTGACAGCATTCAACAAGTCCCCGTTGCCAGTGTTGCTTATGACTACAAAACCATTCCCCTGGAGAAGGGCGATGCGCTCGCGGGATGGAAGGTGGTGAGCGTTGATTACGGCAAACAACGCCTTGAATTAGAAAATACACGCGCTGAGCGAGTACTTATAACTCATGAGCACATAGGTTAAGGAAGGGGTGAGTCATGTCTAAAAAATCACTGTTATTAAGCCTCATGTTCTTAAATGTCCAGGCACATGCTGATTTAACCATTCCTGGGATTGCCATGCACCACAACAATTCCAATGCTTTGGCATCAACCGATAAAACGCTTGCCAAAACAGGTCTTTCAGTGAATGAAGACGACATCACCGCAGAGCAAGACATGAACACCTTAAAACTTACCCCTTTGCAACTCCATGAAGCACGAGTTTGGGGATTAACTGAAGAGGAAGAAAAACGCTACGTATTTTTAATGCAAAATCGCAGTGCGGTATATTATAAAGGATTAAGGCAAACCCCTGTGGATGTCTTGGGTATTAATGCAAAAAGTGAGGCGGAGCGCACCCATTTTGCCTTACTTTCTGCTCGCCATGAAGCCCAAAAGGTATCCAAAAACATCGCGTGGAATAACGCGTTTTACAAAGCCTACAATCAATTATTTGCCAATGTACCTGTTGTGGGTGAGTTTGATGCATCCCCTTATTCGCCAGTTGCCTATAAACCGATACGTCTTAATGAAGGCGATACTTTATTTCTATTCATCAAAACAGATGACGCAATCAAAACAGTCCTTTTAACCTTAATGGAAGCAATTAATGCAAGTCCTAATACACGATTGCATTTGATGCTCATGGGGATGGATGACCGTGCGGTTCAGGTGTGGGCAAACCTTAATCAAATTCCACGAGAATTAGTAAGCAATGGAACTATTACCCTAAATCACGGTGAATTAAGTTTTGACGCACTGAATGCCTCTAAAAAAACCACGCCTTTATTGCTGTTGGCCAGAGGCGGCGCCTCAAGCGTTGTTGATTTGGGAGTGTTTTAACATGCGAACCCTGTTTTTTTTCATCTCCTGGAGTCTCATTGCAGCCTGTTATGCGCTGAAAGTGATAGCCATTGAATCACCCGTTATTGATGCAGCTCCCTATTTAGAGGCAGGTCAGGTTCCCTCAAAACAAGAAGGGACACACACTGAATCAGAAGAATTTCCCTTACCAGTAACCAGCCGTATAAATCCTGGAGTCGTGAACACACATACCATTAGAAACAGCAACTTGTCACACGCTCTTTTTGTAGTGGGCGATGATGCACGTTCCCGTGCCTGGTTAAAAGCACATGCCTTGCAATTGCAAAAGAGCAAGGCATTGGGACTTGTTACTAATGTGGCCACATCGCGCGCGCTGCATGAGTTAACACAATTGGCGGGCCTACCCTTACAAGCAGTTGATGTCGATGAATTAGCCTCTTTATTAGATGTGCATCATTACCCATTTGCCTATGATTCGGGGGTTATATGGCAGTAGCAAGCAAACAAAGACCTGTTAAAAAATCATCCTGGCTTAAACGAGCAGTGGTGAGCTGGGTGTGTGTCGCATTTATTGGATGGTTGGTTTTAATGGGCTGGGCATTATGGTCTTGGGTTCATGTAGGCTTTGAATCAACTGCTAACGCCATTAAAGCGCTGTCCCTAAAGCAAGCAGTGGTTGTTAGTGAATTTAGCGACGCCTCATTCACTACCTGGTTAAGCCAAAGGGTTACCCCAGACCTTCGCACTCATTCGGCGAGCACTTTGATCAAAGCACACGAAGTAGGGGGTAGGCTTGCTCAAATGGCACAAGAACAAATGGATGCGGTGATTCAACCAGACCCAATTTCAATAGCGCCAGAGTTAAAACAAACCTTCAATGAATTTTGGCTAAAGGCACAACAATTTTGGATTTTATTGGGCGCCACAGGAGATCTGTTATTAATCAAAGGAGCTATTTTGATTGCGGCCATTCCGCTGTTTTTATTAGCCATTAGTGCAGGACTTGTGGACGGATTAAATCAACGAGCCATTCGTACTGCCTCTTTAGGGCGTGAATCAACCTATGTCTTTCATAAATCCATTCCTTTGGCGCGACGCGCCTTGTTTTGGGTCTTGGGTCTATGGCTTGCCATCCCGCATGCCTTATCGCCAACGCCTGTTTTTGTGAGTTTAAGCGTGTTGCTCGCTTGTTTGGTCAGCGTGACCTCCAGTCGATTTAAAAAATATTTATAAGGAGATGTGATGAAAAAAACACTGTTTGGATTGGGATTAATGCTCTTTAGTGCTGTGAGTTTCAGCAATCAGGCGGAGCTTAATAAAACCTTAGTGCGGGTGATTAATCAAATTAACGCCACGCTGCCCTTATTGGCCGAGGCAGAAGAGGAAATTGAGCCTAATTCCCGCATTCAATTACATATTAATGCCTTTGAAGGCAGTGATAAAAAGACCCATCCAGGGGTTCGCGAGGATTTAGTGGCCATTCGCAATGCCTTGATTGACTACATCAACAAGCCCGCCATTGAGCCTAAAACCGTTAAGCCACTCGCATTTGATTTTGTGGGGAACTAGCGATGAGAGAACAACTTGCGGGTGACTTTGCCAAAGCATTTAACGAAGCAGGAGGGCAACAGGCCTTAACCTATAGCGGGCTGATTCGCTTCGTGGCGTTAATGTGCGTGATTTTAGCCATTCTTTGGTCGATTGTGCACTTTATGAGTGAGGAGGCAAAAGCTTCAGAAGTATTTATGGTGGCTCTAGGCTCAAGAACCGTGCGTTTGCTCATAGGCCTCACCTTATTTATCGGTTTATTAACAACAAAAGGAAGTTAGACATGATGCACCTACCAAGAACAATAAATCGCTGGGCACTTAGTGCCCACCTTGCCCTGATCAATTTAAGCTACGCGCCGGCCCTATGGGCTGATAGTGGTTGGTTTCCTAAGGTCGCGGCATCTGATGACATGACTCAAGGCAATAAGAGCGCCATGACCGTCTTATCCAATGTGGTGAGGCAGGGATTGATGATTTTGTTATTCATCGTCTCGGTGGTGATGTTCACCAAATTTATATCCACGATATCGCATGGCATTGAGGAAGCTAAAAAACATGAAGGCGGCTCGCTTGCAGTATTTGCTAATTTTGCAGTGATGGGGATTGTCTATCTGACCATCAGTATTGCAACGGGCTATTTAGGGTACACCGTCATCGATAAATTTAAACTCTAAGGATACAACATGACTACCCCATCAAGCCGTCATTTATCCCATGATTTTCCCGCATTTAAGGGGCTGACTTTACGTGAACTTATGGTTCTTGTGGCCATCACCACAGGGGTGATGGCGTTGGTGTTCACTATCATCGGCGTGTTGTTTGGCTTTCCTGGCGCTTTTGGCTGTCTCGGCTTGGTGCTTGGCTTCATTGTCGGGGTGAGCCTCGCACCAAAACCGATTTCTCGCTTAAAAGCGGGCAAACCACACGGATATTTAATGAAAAAAATAAGAATAAAACTGGCCAGATGGGGTCTGGTGCGACCACCTTATCTAGCCCATCGCGGTCTTTGGCATACCTCAAAACGATTAGGAGCCCGTCGTGTTTAATTACTGGAACAAAATTGATGCACTCAATCAAGTGAATCGCGTGCTGTTCACTTTTATTATTATTTTAGTGCTTTTGGTTGCAGGACTCATTGGCGCCTTGAGCACAGCCCCTAAGAAGCTGGAATTTTGGCTGGCACCTAACATGGTGGCTAATGGGGGATTAATGAAAGCCGGGGAGGTGCCTGATGAATACGTGCATGGGTTTGTCACCTCTTTAGTCCCGCCCCTAAATTCCTGGTCTCAAATGGGGAAAGAGGAATTTGTAACGAACCTGAAAGGCTTTCATTACTATTTCACTCCCCGCCATCAAGAACTTGTGACTCAGACTTTTAACGCATACCTTCAGGCACAACTCTTTAATCGAGCACAGGTGGCAAGCCTTTATCGTTTTTTAGAGCCAGGAGATGTGAAACGACTAAGCAACAACACCTGGGAGGTGCATGTGGTCTTGCGCATTACTCAGAGGCTAAACGACAAAAGCCCCATGGTGATTGCAGACAAAGTAGTGGATTACCACCTGAGAGTAGTCAAGGTGAGCCTATCCAAATTACTCAATCCCTTTCAATTGGCTCTTGATGGATACACCAAGCCCGAACGCTTAGTCAAAGACTTATTAAGCCAGGAACGTACAGGAGAAGAACATGAACTTTAAACAATGGATACTCTTAATGATGCTGTGTGTCAGCACGGTGCACGCCGAGACGCAACCCACGCAACATGTCCTGTGGGATAAGACGCCAATCCACATCACGCTGCCATTGAACCAGGAGCGCCTCATTAGATTTCCCTTGGCCATCAGCATTGTGGATTCTGAGCTCGACAAAGACATAGGCTTGATGAAAATCCAGGATGCTTTGTACTTGAATGCCAAAGAGCCCTTTACCAATAAACGATTGGTCGTGCAATTAATGCCTGAGGGCGAGCCCATTGTGTTAAGCCTTTCGGCAAGCAAGGAGGCCACGGATGCAGCACCCATTGAAGTCCTAATGGCATCAGATGGTGAGGATTCTACCGCCCCAGAGCAGGAAGAGGAGCCGTCAAAAATCAGCAAAACGCCTGAAGTAAATCCGGTGTCATTAACCCGGTTTGCCATTCAATCGCTGTATGCTCCGGAGCGTTTGTTAGTAACCCCTCCCGGGGTGGCGCGCACGGCGATGCGCACCCATAAAAACATCACCCTGGTTTATGGGGCCAGTATTTTAGCAAGACCCCTGATTTCCTGGCAGGGCGAAGACTTGTATGTGACAGCCATTGAATTAAAAAACGAGCTTAAAAAAAGAGTGGTACTCACACCGCATCATTTAATAGGCAACTGGCAAACAGCAACCTTTTTCCCAACCAATACTCTAGAGCCTCGTGGAACTGCCGACACCACCACCGTTTTTGTGGTGTCTGACCGACCCTTTGGCGAGGCTTTATCTCAGACTCAGGAGTTTGTCCGATGAAAAAGAACTTAGGCCTTAAAGTATTAACAGGGGTTGTGGTTGGTGTGGTGGCTTTAGTTTTAATCAACTCCGGGAACAGTGGTGAGTCCGTTTCAACGGAGAACAAAACCAATCCTAATAACATCAATGAAGCCATCGCCAGTCAGTTTAATGACAATATTCGTGACGTATCAGCACGCTTGGTACAGACCGAACAAAAGATGCGCTCCATCGAAGTACAAAATAAAACACTAAGTGAACGCAATGCAGCGCTCATGGCATCTAAAGAAGAGGGCGGGGTGGTGGTTCGCCAAGAGCTTCCCCCAGAAGTAGCTCAAACAATAGAAGATCTGAAAAAGGAGCTGGTCCAATTAAAAGAATCACGAGCCTCTGCGGACAATGCTGCGGGCTACCCCGTAGGGCAACTCGCTCAAAATGAAGCGCCTCATGCAATGGGTGGTGTCACTGACATTGATGCACAGCTCATGAAACGTCCTTTAAGTGAACAGGAGGTGAGCTACTGGAATAAGTTAAATGACAGAAGAAAGCGCATTCAAAAAACACTGACCCGCAAGGTTAAGAAGCAGATCCCCAATCAGGATCATAAAAAACAAAGTATTCCTTATTATACCATTCCTGCAGGAAGTGACTTAGGCAATACCACCTTGTTATCCGCATTAATCGGTGAAGTGCCCATTGACGGCAAACTGATGCAACCCTTGTTTCCCTTCAGCGCCATCATCAGCCGCGGAGATTTAATGGCCTCTAATGGCGTAGCCCTTCCTCCTGATATTTCTGGGATGAAAGTCAGTGGCTACGCAATCGGCGTGGGCTCCTTTTTAGATAATATTTCCTGCGCCAGGGCTTATGTCACCTCCGTGTTATTCACTTTTCAAGACGGTCATTTTGTGGTGGTCGGTAAAGAGCAGATGACCAATTCGGTGGATTTAGTCAATAACGACAGTTTGGGCTATTTAACTACGGCTTACGGTAATCCCTGCATTCACGGCAAATACTACACCAACGCCCCAAGAGTACTTACTGCCATGCTGGCTGCGGGTGGTATGGAAGGGGCTGGTAATGCCTTATCCCAATGGCAGATGACTTATTTTGCAGGACCCAACGGGGCAAGCGCTGCACCTACTGGCTCTTTTGCCCCCTATGCTGCAGGTGGCGCTCTGGCGCAAGGCTCTGTTAAAGCTGCCGATTGGCTTGAAAAGCGCATACAAGGCAGTTTTGACATGGTGTTTGTCCCTGCCAGTGTGCCGTATCGGATGGGGAATCAAACGCATTATCGCCCGAACCGGATGTCTCTTCATTTTACTCAAACCATTCAACTCGATAAAGAACCCAAAGGGAGGGTATTAGATTATGGTCACTTACAACACTATACGCATGATTTTAGTCTCAAGTAGTTTGCTGTTGCTGAGCTCTTGTGCCAAGTCTGTCGCCTCAGGAACCATTCCTGAGGAGGGGCTTACTGTGAGCCAGATTTACAACCAAAGTGTAGCGACTTCCGCGCCCTCCTGGACTGCACCGCGCTATAAACGCACGGTAAGCGGCCAAATGGCGGTGAACTACCAAGGTGAAACACGAACCGCAGCTAATGAAACTAAAGCTTTGTTTAAAGCTTTGGATAATCCGGCTATCCCTATTTACATCTACCCGCACGTGGCCCTCATTGGCGATGAGCAGTTAGTAAAACCAGGGTTCACCACCGAATTTTTTCTCTATAAGCAAAACCAGTTTGCGCTGGCCAGTGAACGCTACTAATTAAGGGGCAAGGAATGAATCGTGTGAATCAGGCCATCAATTGGTTATTAGGGGAGGGGGGTCTTAGCCCTCTAAAAACAAAAACCATAGAGCAGGGGTACGCCAAAGAAGGCCCTTCTTTGGCGGAGCGCCTGGCCTTTGTTGATTTTTGTGATGAAAAAAATCTTTTTTTACTCAACGATGGAGTAAGCGTAGGAAGCGGTTTTGAATTAGGCGACATTCCGGCGGAAGCCACCTCACCTGAGCACTTGGAAGCCGTCTTTAATAAAATCAGAGATACTTTTGCCAATGTGGTGCCTTTACACAAAGACGACCCTTGGGTGATGCAGATGTACGTCTGCGATGAATATTCATTAGAGCCTGTGCTAAAACACATTCAAAACGCCATTGAACCTGAGATTTTAAACACCCAATTTACTCAAGAGTACCTCAATCGCCTACAGGACTTATTTCAAAAAATGGCGCGGCCCGAAGGCCTGTTTTTAGATCCCAAAACCGGGGCGGCTTTTCGTGGGCGACGCAGGCGCATTCGGGTATTGTTTTATCGACGCTACCAGCGACTCAAAACAACAAGGGATGCGGCAGTGAGTGAACACGAGGAAGTATGCGCCCAAATTGCCGCCAAACTCATCTCCCCAGGACTTACTTTAAAACGCCTAACCGGTAGGGCGTATTACAGCTGGTGGGTCAAATGGTTTAACCCCAACCCTCTACTGACGAAAGGCGATAGTGAAGAGCTATTAAAGCGCTTCCCCTATCCAAAAAAGAATAAACCCGCAAGCTTTTGCTTTCCTCAAAACATCTTCTTTAGTCCTGTGGCAAGCGATGAGAAGGGTTTTATGTTTGATGGCATCAAGCATCGAGTGCTTTATGTAGACGGCTTAAAAGAAGCCCCGGAAATTGGTTTGATTTCCCGAGAAAAACCCCAGGCCAACCCCAAGCATCGTTACGCTTTATTAGATCGCTTACCCGAAGGCTCTATTTATACTTTATCGGTGGTCTTTGAAAGCGATGAATCACTGGATGCGCACTTGATGCGCATCGAAAAAGGCGTTATTGGCACAAGCCTTAAGCCCTCTGAAGTACGTCAGGACATCAAGTCTGCTCGTGATGAGCTGGCTTGTGGCAATCGACTTTTTTGGGTGAATCAAGCGGTGTATTACCGGGGCTGTGATGACAAAACGTTGTTACAGATTGAAAAAGAACTGCACTCGTTATTTATTGATGCCAAGATGCCGCTCATTAATTCAAGCTTTGATTTACATCCATTAAACAGCTACCTCAATAGCCTGCCTTTTAGTTTCGTTCCCTCCTTTGCACGCAAACACTTGTGTTATGACCGCCTTGTGTTTGCATCAGAGCTTGCGGCGTTACTCCCAGTGTATGGACGCAATCAAGGGGCAAGGCACCTTCCCTGCTTTACCTTCTTTAATCGCTTAGGTGAGCCTGTTTTATTCGATATCTTGCATCATGACTTCATCAGTCAAAACTCACATATGGCCCTTTTTGCTAACTCTGGTGCTGGAAAATCGGTGGCAACAGGCTGGATGATTAACTCCTTAATGGCCACTAAAAATGCCCGGATTGTTTTGTTCGAAATGGGCAACTCCTTTGATCGCATGCTCATTCACGCTAAAACGATGGGCAAATCCACCAAACAATTATTACTCAGCAATCAAAAGAGCAAAGCGGTTCCCTTAAACCCTTTTTGTGAAGCGTATAAGGCAATCCCTGAAATCAGTGAGAATTTATCGGAAGAAAAAGCCGCAAAACTTGCCCAAAAGATGCTGGATTTACAAGCCAATCTGGCAGTAATTGCGCAAGACTCTGATTTAAATTGTGATGAAGAATCACGCAGCTATTTAAGTGAACTGCTTTTAGCCTTGCGTACCATGATAACGGAAGCGAACGAAAAAGAAGAAGAGTTGTTTTCCTTAAGTGATGAAACCCTGCTGATTGAAGTGTTAAGTGATGCCATCCTGACTTCATTTAAAAATGAAGTGCCGCAGATGCTGACCGAACATGTATTGGAAGCCTTTGCAAAACGACTTGCTCTTGAGGAGGTTCCTCGTAAAAAAGACCGTATTTTGGAGATGCATGACCGACTCAACAGCTATGTAATTAACAGCAATAAGTCGCGCTTTTTTAACGTACCCACTGAGCCCTTAGGGGACTTTGATATTTTTCATATCGATATTTCAGCCATTAAAGACGATAAAGGGAAATTGGCTTTGGTGATGGTGTCCTTGCTGCCGCGGATCTTGGCTATGGCCGAGGCCACCCAAAACGACAACAGACCCACTTTTTTATTTATTGATGAAGCCCACCTGCAATTTCAAATTGATGTGATTGTGTCGGCGTGTCTACTGGCTGCAAAAGTAGCCAGAAAATTAGGACTATGGCTGGTTCCCATTACTCAGAATGTGGGGGACATGAGCTCAGAAAAGGCCATGAAAATTCTCTCTCTGATTGAAACCTGGATTTTATTAGGACTTGATGAAAAAGAACTGGCTGATGTAAAAAAATTCAAACAATTAACCCCTGAACAAGAAGCCCTAATCCGGGATATTGACTCGCAAAAGGGACTCTATGCGGAAGCCGTTTTATTAGGTTCACGCTATCAGGGTTTATTTCGAGTCATTCCACCACGCTATTTATTGGCGTTACTCCTGAATGAAAAATCAGAAAAAGCAACCCGACATCTTTTGGAGGAAGAACATGGCGTACTTAAAGCGGCAGAATTGGTGGCCACACGCTTGGAAAATAAACGCAGCAGCAGCATTGAAGAGCATTGTTTTTATGATGATTAGCCTGATTAGTTTCAATACTCACGCAGAGCTCATCGAGGTCTTTACAACCTCTGCATACTCTGTGGCACTTAATGGCTTACAGGCCGAAGTCTGTGCGCTTGATTCATTAAATGAAATGACTTTGGAATTAAACCGTAATGCATCCGAGATTACAGCAGTACAACGGGTTGATACCGTTCAAAATTCCCGTCTGACCGCCTTTTATCGCTGCCAGATGCGGGCAAGACTTTATGCGCTGTCATCACTACCTGCCATCGTCATCGATAAGCGCTATGTAACTTATGGCCTACGCGCAGCAGATAAGGCATTGATTGCAAGTCGTCATTACAAAGAGTCTCATCATGATTAAGTGGATACTGTGCGTTTACATGGTCCTTTTTTCATTGGCAGCCCTTGGGTTTGAAAGCACCAAACCGATTAAGCCGATTAGCACCCCTAAAATCGCAGTCAGGGTATTAAAAAAGCAAATAGAAAATAGCCATCCACGGGTGATTGGCGGTTGCATGTGGTTAGAACGTAATGTTCCACCGAAATTAACCCCCGGTCCTGCAGTATCTCAGTTTGTCCCTGATTTAATCGTGACCGTTTCCAATAATCCTGGTGAAAATCCCTGGATTGAGGCGAATACTCTTTATGAAAATAAAGCGGCATTAACCACCTATAAGTCGTTATTTACAACAGCACTAAACCTGCCTTTGGGCTTTGGTGATGGCAGTGGACAATTGGCGTCGCAACACATTAATGAAGACCGAACCCGAGTGGTCAGTGTCATCGGCTCTCCATCAGCAATTTATCAAATGAAAGGAGTAACCCATAAGCCTGAAACCACGTTCATGAAATTGTATTACTCAAGTCTTGCTGATGCGGTGAATGAACGGACGGAACTCGCTGAAATTGCTTATATGGCAAGCAGGCTTTCGCTTTTAATGAATCACGATATTGGAACTTCATCCTATATATGGGGTCATGAACTGCCCCGCCTCATGCGCGTCACCCAGCCCTCACGGTTTAGAGCCTCAGTCGTGGCTGCAATGCATGCTGCAGACATTGTAACCAACGAAGGCGGCATGCACTTAAAAATTTCGACCAGCAATACCTGTGGGCCTCATTGTGTGTCGGCTAATGTGGTGTTTGATCCCCACCAAAAACAGGTTATTTGGCAGGAAGTTTATCCAAACAATCGCAACATCATCCCGGGCGACCCAACAGATGAGGGTATAGATGATGAGCGCAAAGGCAATGGGAATTATGTCTTTGTGGTGTGGCGCAAATACAAGGGTTGTGTCACACAATCTGGCAAATTGTTCTGGGGCACACCCGATGTGGGCACCCCTCAAAAACGATAGGAAGAAACCAATGAAATTAACTGTAGTGGCGTTAGGAGTTTTATTCAGTACTGGGGTCTTGGCGAGTTCTCTCTTTCCAGAACAGTCCGAATATTATTATCAATTAGGTAGTTCGTCGGATGTGTTCGTGCCACCGGTTAATCGGGACCAGACCGTAACCATTGGTGGGTTCATCAACGGAGGAGGGTTGAGCTGTAATTTGTTTAATCCGGTAGTCACTATTACCAATACGTTTAATGATTTTAAAAATTCCGTCAATGGCATGCCTTCGGATGTCGTCGATAATTTAAAAGGCTCTGTTGCGGGCTTTCCTATGTACAAGCTGCAACAAGCCATGCCAGGACTTTATAATATCTTACAAAATGCTTCTGCCGGTGCGCAAAATGAATTTGCCTTAAAAGTGGCTGATTGTCAGGAAACAAAACGAGCCCTTGAGGAAGGAAATTCGCCCATTAGCGGCATGCTGTCAGTATCTGATTCTCAAGGGTGGGTGGATGCGGCAAGGCGTGCCAAAAAGGGCGAGTCTGTCGATATTTCAAAAGCTGCCAAAGACATTGCCAATAAGGGGGAAGAATACGGTCTACCCTGGGTGCATCGAGATAAAGGCAATGCGGGTGGGAGTAAACAAGTCCCTATTAAAGTCATTAATGATGTAGTGATTGCAGGTTATAACGTATTACTCACCCCTTCACGTGGGCTTGATGATGCGACAGCTCCTTCAGAGGACAATATTAAAAAAAATCATTTCGCTCAAATTTGGCGTACTCCCGAAGAGGCCGCTCATTGGGCGGTACTGGTTTTAGGTGACATTCACATCAGTCATAAAAAAGAGAACAGCGCACATGATGCCAAGGCTGGCATTGGTCTCTCCCCATTACTTCAAAGCTGCCCAAAGAGTGCCAGCAGCTCAACCTGCGTTACTAATGTAAGTAGCGCTTTATGGAAGTTGGTTGATAAGAAGTGGCCTTTAACTGAAGTGAATCTACGAAAAATCAGCGCCTCTAATATAGTTATTACCGATGAAATCATTACCGCAATCCAACGCATGCCACGCGAGCAACAAATCATGACCGTATCCAAATTAGGAGAGGAAATTGCCATTCAAAATCTATTAGATGAGGCGATTATGTTACGCCACCTCCTACAAGCCGGTATGCAAATTCAAGAGGTACAAAATCTAAAGCCCGCTCAAACTATGGTGAATGCCGCGCTCAGCAAGCTGGATAAAGAAATTCACTCCCTGGCCTTTGAAAGTGAGGTTCGTAAAAAAATGATGACCCAAACCCTAAACCTCATTATGGATTTGCGCACTCATGATTTAGCCAAATCAATGCCAGGCAGCACTCATGAGACTGATCTCATTAAAAACGGCGCAGTGTATCAAAACAGCGATAAGAAGGAGTAGAACCATGATTGTATTTAGTCCATTAGCTTTATATACCACCTATCTGGGCTGGCAGCAGTATGATGTGTTGTTTGATGCCCTATGGCAAACAGGACTCTTATACATTGGTTTTTTGATGGTGGGGTATCGCTATCTAAAAAACGTGCTGGCTCCAGCAGGTTCGACTCATAATGCGGCGGAGCATGCACTAAATAATTTTTTGTATGAGTTGGCCATTACTTTTTTAATTTGCGGGTTATTTGTCTACCCCTGCGTTCCTTTAGAACAAAAGGGGCTGTCGTTTAAGCCGATGTGCACGATGAAAAAAGGCACTGAAGTCAGCGAATCGCATATTAAAGATTCAGGAACTACTTATGATGAAGCCTTTGCAAACGTACTAACCAATCAGGTCAAAATGCCTATTGGATTTGCGGTATTGCAAAACCTGTTTTCTAGTTTCAGCTATGGGCTCATGAAAGTGGCGGGGTGTACTGATAGCCTTCAGTCCATCCAGGGGGATTTGATTTCAACCTACATTCCACAAGAGCTGCGTCAGCAGGCCTTGCAGTTTCATCGCCAGTGCTTTTTAGAAGCACGCGGCAGTTATTTAAATGAGTCTAGAACTGATAACGAAAAAGAACAAATTAAAAAAATATTAAAGCGTCATGGTGGTGAAGACGATCTCAATTGGATGGGCTCTAAAACCTTCCGTACTTTTTATTATGGCAAATCAAGAGCACGAGAACCGGTGCCTGGATTTTCCTACGCCCAATACCCCAATCCTAATTTTGAGTCGGCGGCTAAGGCTGATGAATCTGTAAATAACCATAAACCTACTAATGGGTACCCAACATGCAATCAATGGTGGGACAAAATTCAGGCTGATTTGGTGAAAGCATCTGAACGAGCAGGGTATTTCGACAAACACATTGGCTCACTTGATGTGAGTAAACGAGTACTGGATTACAAACAAAAGCATCAGTCTGCATGGAATTCTGATTTAACCCCACAAGACTACATCGCCAAAGTTTTAATCCAGGATAACCGTGATTTACAGGAACAAAGTTCCGAATCGCTGATGAATACTACCAACAGCAGCATCGGAACGTCACTTTCTCGCGGTCTTGTGAATATAGGGCAGTCCGTTAAATCGTATACATCTACCCCATTAAAAAGAGAGGCCACCATGCAAACCCTGCCGGTAATGCATGCATTCTTCTATTTTTTCTTAATTGTCTTTACACCGCTTGTTCTTGCTTTAAGCGGTTATAGCCCGCGTGCTTTAGGAACGCTCTGCGGATTATTTATTATGGCGATTTTTGTCCAATGCATTTGGCATTACGTGGGTATTTTAGAACGCAGTGTTATTGATCCCATGGGCGACAGTGATTTAGTGGCTGCAATGCGCAATATGGCCGTTCTTTTTTACTACGCTGCACCAGTATTGTTGTTTAAATTATCTAGCCACTTTGGCGGAGATGCAGGTGCAGGGTTGGCAAGTCTATTTGGGTATTCACAGAATGCCGCACAAAATTCTGCTGATTCAGGAATGCAGGTTGCCAAAACAGGACTTAAGGTTGCCTCGCGAGGAATGATATGAGTGGGTTAATTCAACTACTGATGTCTTGTAGCATCCTCATAATCTTGAGGACTTATCGCCCCTTTATGGAAAAGCTCAATGGCATCCAATTCGTTATACCGTGGCGTTTTTTTGTTGTAACCGGATATGGTAATCGCAGCATCAGCTACCAACAAAGTTATTTTAAACAAACTCCAAGCCAGTTTCAGCAAGCCTTTTCCGACGTTCAATGCAGTACTCATCAGGAGCTGTCCTTATGTTAAAAAAATTCCTTCGACCTTCAATTATAGTGGCAATTCAATTGATTTTGCTAGCGATTTTAATCGCCTGCATCACGCCATTTTTATTAAAAAATACAGATTCATTGAATCAATTTCGCCAATTAGTTCAGCACTTCAAGTGGGCTTTACTCATGACCCATGGGCTTTTTTATGCAGTCCTTTATTTTGCATGGCCTTTTTTAATCAACCTACTTAGTAAAAAACAAGCATCTCCTCCTAGTGAGGAGCAGCGGCGATATGCGTTGAATGCGCGGCTTTATTTAATTGGCGCCTTTGTCATTTTCGAAGTTTTAAATTTATTAAGGTAAGAACATGGCTAACCGATACCCTGTTGAAAATTTATTAAGAGATCCCACGGAGATCTACTCTGCCCTAACCTTGGGATCATTCGCTGTTTTGGCATATTGCTTACCTCATGTACTGTTATTAACCCAAAACATGGGACTTTATGCAGCCCTAAGCTTAGGTGGTCTGGGTGGTTATCGTGCATTACAAGCTTATCGCGTAATTCGCTATCAAAAACGTTTGATAGCAATGCCTTATTATGCCATGTCAACAACACAAGTACCTCTGTCACAACGTTGGCTTTTTGTAGGACGCGGCTTTCGTTGGTTTCCCCGCCATACCCAACGCCTTCATCAAATCAAACAAGTTGAAAATGAGCGTTTTTTACAACGAAACGTAGTGCATCAAGCCGTCAGTGCCTTTTGTAAAAACCATGAAGCCACACATTTGGCTTCATGGCTCAGAAGTCCTTCACGGATAAATCCATTTCGTCCCGCACCTGACGTTGGTGGCAAGCCTTATTTACATGGGCTTGGTGACAGCGATAAGCCTGTTTATATCCCGCAAAGTATTCGCGTGGGACATACCTTCGTGGTGGGTACGACCCGAGTTGGAAAAACGCGTCTGGCCAGCATCTTAATCAATCAAGACATTCGAAATGGTGATGCGGTGATTGTAGTTGATCCTAAAGGAGATCTGGAATTGGTCAGGGATATGTATTCTGCCTGCAAAGCCTCTAATCGATTGGAAGATTTTCGTATTGTTCATTTAGGATTTCCAAAATTGTCTGCCTGCTACAACCCCCTAAAAAATTTTGACCAGGTGAGTGAGGTGGCCACACGCATCACTGATGCGATTGCCGCTGAAGGGGAGGGCAAACAGTTTGCCGCCTTCGCTTGGAAATACGTCAATATTGTAGCGATTTGCCTTGAGGAAATGCATCAACCCATTACTTATAAAACCATCGCTTTTTACATCAGTCGTCTTGATCAATTATTGATGGCTTATGCCGACACCATTATGCCATCCCGTCATCTTAATTATTTAACTGATGTTGCCTCAATCATTGCGGATAATGATGCCCGTGTTGATAAATACGGCAATCCCTATCCTGCAATGGATCGCGCAAAGGCCGTTTCTAAATACTTTAAACAATACATCTCAGACACCATTGCCCAGGGTAATGTGGAGTCCCTGCACGACCAGGTACTTATTGATTTATACGATGCAGCCCTTATGGACAAGACCTATTACGATAAAATTACCGCCAGTGTTGGGCCTGTTTTATCAGAAATTAATAAAAGTAATGCTTCAGGTATTTTTTCTTTTTCTCAAGCGACGTCTGAAATTGAATTGATGGCCTCCATTAAAAACAAGCGGGTGATTTATATAGGTCTTGATAGCTTAACGAACCCCAATATTGCCCAAGCGGTAGGCAAAGCGTTTCTATCTGATTTAGTCTCAACCGCTGGAAAAATTTATAAAGAAAGCCATGCCAATTACCGCCTGAACCTTCACTGTGACGAGCTGTCTGAAATCATTCAGGACTCCTTTGTAAAAATATTAAATAAAGCAGGAGGAGCAGGCTTTCAGGTCACCGCTTATGCCCAAACCAAACAGGATTTAGAAGTGGCTTTAGGCTCAAAGGCTATGGCTGAGGTCACCAAAGGCAACTTAAACACGCTGATTATTTTACGGGTAGAAAATGATGAAACCGCGAATCTTTTAATCAAAGTTCTACCCAGTGTTGATGTGGTATCACATACCCAAGTGTCAATGGTGAGTGATACGCCACATGGTGATGAGGGTGTGTTTTTTAATACTACCAATGAAGACCGAGTACAAAAAAATTCAATTGGGATGCTGGAGGTCAACGACATTACCTCGTTGCCTAAAGGCCAGGCGTTTGTTTTGGTTAATGGCGGGGAACTATATAAGGTTCGAATTCCATTACCTCTTAACGATGGACTGGCACCCGATGAGATTAAAAGCGTTTTGTGTGACATCAATAAGCTCGAACAGTCGCAAAATGCTGAACCATTAATCCCTGAATCAAGTCCTGAAATTGAGGTAAGTCGTTCCGTGCCATGCTTTGAGGAACCAGCTCAAGAGTCTTTGGTAGTATCTCAAGAGGAGCTGGAAACTCCCCATGTAACGAAAAAGATAATACCGGACTTTATCAAATGGCTTGAACACCGCATGCAATCTGGTAACAAACAATTTTCGTTAGATGCTCAAGAATTAATTCTGCGACAACTCCAAGAACAAGACGACCAGCGTGTTTTTTTACTGCCTGAAGTTCTTGGCAAATACCAAAGTCGCTCAGGGATTGTGACCGAAGTTCTGGAAACCGCCTTAAAACAAGCCTTTAGTGAGGAAAAAACTTATTTCATCAATAGATCGGGGCAGCAACAGGAAGTGATGCCTTGTCGATTAAGCCAACCTGTTCGAACTGAATACTCCACTGACATTAAAGAAGGAAATCCATCATGACAACATTTGTAAAACTTACTTTAAGTAATAATGAAGTGAACCGTCTGTTTACTCGCGAGCTAAAAAATGGGGTGAATTTTTACAAAAAGCTCATGAATAAGGTAGCGAGTTTAATCAAGTTCTGTCAGGAGCAGCGTGTTTATGCGCTCTTAAGCCTTTATCAAATGAATGAAGCCGTTAATACCACCATCCAAAAATTTTATGATGACATTGATACATTCGAAGGGGTGTTGGAGAAGAAAAAGCATTTGGCTGGAAAAAAAATCACCTACCAACCCGTGCACTTTCCTGAAGTACGCTTTGATAGTGCGCTAGCCAGTAGTCTGGTTGAACTTTTTGAAGTGTACGACCACTTCATCTCTCTTCTTAAAACCTTAAGAACAGCAGGATGCTTTACCAATGATGATGATTACTTTAATAACCTAAGACGCGCTTTCAAAGAGGTGAATCGTCTTTTAAGTACGCTTTTATTAAGCTCAGTTAAAGAGCTGCCCTCGATTACACTCGATGAGGCAATTCATCAGAAAGAGCCCTATCAACTCCATACAAAACACCATGGTGAAATGGATTACTCCCTCCTTTATAAGGCACTTACCTCCAATGTGGCACCAAGGCTTGAAGAAAAACTAAGGCAACCGCTGCTGTCTTGTTTAAACAAAAGACTAGAACAGGATAGCAAGCCTTTGAGTAGCCACCACTCCGAAGAAAGGGGCGCTGCATGAAATTATATATTTGCGAAAAACCTTCTCAAGCCAAAGACATTGCTGCGGTTCTTGGAGCTAAGATTAAAACTCAATCCTGTTTTGAAGGGCAGGGCATTGCAGTCACCTGGTGTATTGGTCATTTACTGGAACTAATGCCACCCGATCACTATTGCGAACACATAAAACCTTGGAGGATGGAAATTTTACCTATTGTTCCAAAGAATTGGGTTTTAAAGCCACAAGAAAAAACCAAAAAACAACTCAAAGCCATTGAACAGTTATTAAAAAAAGCAACCTCGGTGGTGATTGCTACGGATGCTGACCGCGAAGGCGATGTGATTGGCCGTGAAGTGTTGGATTACTGTAATTATAAAGGTCCTGTTGAGCGATTATGGTTGTCTGCCCTGGATGAGTCTTCTATTAAAAAAGCACTGAATTCTATTCGTCCAGGCAGCTCCACCGAATCGCTCTATCAAGCAGGACTTGGCAGAGCCCGCGCCGATTGGTTGATTGGCATGAATTTAACGATGGCTGTGAGCAGCTTATTCAGTGTTCCTGGGCAGGGTGTTTTATCTGTAGGGCGGGTACAAACGCCTACTTTGAAATTGGTTGTGGATAGGGACATTGAAATTGAACACTTTAAATCTAAGGATTATTATGTTTTAAAAGCTCAATGTGCCTCGATAAGTCAAGAGTTGTTCTGGACTACCTGGGTAATGCCTGAAGAGGTTACTGATGAGGAAGGACGATGCATTAATCAATCTCTGATTGATGAGGTGGTACTTCAAATACAAGGCCAACAGGGAACTATTAACGAATTTAAGGAAACGCGAAAAAATGAGGCACCTCCCTTATGCCTGTCCTTATCCGCCTTACAGCAAATCGCCTCGGCAAAACTTGGATTCAGTGCCAAACAAACCCTGGATGTAGCTCAATCTTTGTATGAGCAGCATAAGGCGACCACCTACCCGCGAACCGATTGCGGTTATCTACCCGAAAGTCAATTTGCAGAAGCAAGCATCGTATTAAAAGCGCTGGGACGGGTAGATAAAGAAATTGAACCCTTACTGTCTCAATGTCCGCAGACGTTCCAATCAAGGGTATGGAACGATAAAAAAATCACGGCTCATCATGGCATCATCCCAACAGCAAACACTCAGGTAATCCTCCACTGTATGTCACAGCCTGAGCGTCAGCTCTACCACATCATTCGTGCCTTTTATCTGGCACAATTTCTTGGTGATTATGAATACCTACAAAGAAGTGTTGTGCTTGATATCAGGGGACATTTCTTTAAAGGTTCAAGTGCTACAGCTTTAGTATTAGGTTGGAAAAACGCGATTAAAGAGAAGGAAGCTCAAGAAGAACCAGAAGGCTCTCCTCAGGAACATTTAGGCAACATTCCCCAATTAATCAAAGGACAACCGGTGGCAGTCAATAGTTGCCAAGTGGATAAACGAAAAACCAATCCACCCGCACGATTTACAGAAGGAACCTTAATCACTGCGATGAAGTCCATTGCCAAATACGTGGACAATCCTCAGCTTAAAAAAATTCTAAAAGAAACAGCAGGCATTGGCACGGAAGCCACCCGTGCCAATATTTTAGAAACCTTGATCAGTAGAGAATACCTCAAACGCCAGGGCAAGCAACTCATCTCCACACAAAAAGGGCGCGGCCTTATCCAGAAATTACCACCCAGCATTACTAATCCTGCAACCACCGCACTTTGGGAGCAAGTATTGGATGGTATTGCCAATGGGGTGAGCGGGATCACCGATTTTCTTGATGATCAGAGTGACACGCTCACCGGCATGCTAGAGCAATTAGTACACCTCGCACCCGCTTATAAAAATCCCTGTGAATTAAGTCAATTTTCCTGCCCAGAGTGTCAAAACACCCTGTACAGAAGGGAGGGTAAAAAAGGGTTTTGGTGGGGATGTTCGGGATTTCCTAAATGTAAAACCACCTTTTTAGATAATAAAGGAGCACCACGAATCACGGGTTTGCCAAGTCATCTTTAATGATGACTTATCGCAGAACAAAGAGAACAACGCACTATACACAGGACGAAACTATTTAAAGATGATGAATGACCAATTTTATGCAAGAGGAAGGAACAATATGGCTACAAAAAAATTGATTGCGACTGGAGTGTTGATTTATGTGTTAAGTATTAATGCATGGTGTAGTCCGGCATCCACGGAGTATGTAAAAGCATCAATAGATGCATTGCGCAGTGAGCTTAATGCTGAGATTAGAGCACTCAATACTGGGGTAGGTTCAGTTCAAAAACAAGTCAATGAACTGCCCATTATCACCCATCAAATTGGTGAAGTGTTTCAAGGCGGCATGGTATTTTGGGTCGATGCCAGTCGGCAACACGGATTAATGGTTTCTCTTACTGATTTGAATGAAGGCGCGGGCATTGAATGGCGTAATGGGGAGGGAGGGGACAGAACGGTTAATTCTCAAGCTAAAGGATTTGGGGCGGGAGAACATAATACTCGGCTCATCGTTGCCGAACAAACCGTTGATCAGCAAGAAGGTCGGTTTGCAGCACTCCTTGCTGCTAATTTCCAGATTTCAGCCAACGGAATAACCCCTTGTCCTGACACAATAACTGCGACTGCAGCCTGCTATGGAGGTTGGTACTTGCCCTCAGTCTATGAGCTTGTGGCCTTGCATCACAATTTAAAATGGATGGGATTAGGTCAATTGGCTGATGAACCCTATTGGAGTTCAACAGAAAACAATACCACTCAAGCCTGGCTTGTGGATTTTAGTAGTGGTGAGCCAAGCACCCATGAAAAATCAACACCCGCACACGTTCGTGCCATCCATGCATTCTAATAAATGAGAACTATGATGAAAAAAATATTAAGTATTGCATTGCTGTTGACCAGTATAAGCGTCCAAGCTGGCGGTAGTGAAAAACAAATTTGGGAAGCCATCACTCTTTTGATGAAACAAGTGAACGAACTAAAAATCGAGTTGAATCAGATTCCTGAAGGGAAACAAGGTATTCCAGGAGAGAAGGGTACACCAGGTTCTCAAGGCCCACAAGGTATTCCAGGAGAGAAGGGTATACCAGGTTCTCAAGGCCCACAAGGTATTCCAGGAGAGAAGGGTGCACCAGGTTCTCAAGGCCCACAAGGTATTCCAGGAGAGAAGGGCACACCAGGCTCTCAAGGCTCACAAGGTATTCCAGGAGAGAAGGGTACACCAGGTTCTCAAGGCCCTCAAGGTATTCCAGGAGAGAAGGGCACACCAGGTTCTCAAGGCTCACAAGGTATTGCAGGAGAGAAGGGCACACCAGGTTCTCAAGGCTCACAAGGTATTCCGGGACCTCAAGGGCCAATTGGTGCAGAAGGACCGCGTGGACTTCCTGGAACCTACACAGCAGGAGATGGCATCACGATTGAAGGGGATGTGATTAAAATGACTCGAATATCCCATCAAATTGGCGAAGAATATCGTGGAGGACTGGTATTTTATGTGGATGAAAGTGGACAGCACGGTTTGATTGCCAGCAAGATTGACGTCAACGGACAAGGCATTCAATGGCGTAACGGGGCTTCGGGAAACAAAATTACCAATGCAAAAGGTGATGGCATTGGGGCAGGTGAAAGTAATACTCGGGGAATCATCGCTGCGCAGACAATTGATAATCAAAGCGGTGTTTTTGCAGCCTTACAGGCCGCTAATTTCCAAGTGCTTGAGGATGGGGTAACGCCGTGCAAAACACCAATTGCTGTAGGCAACATCTGTTATGGTGGTTGGTATCTTCCCTCCGCATTTGAGTTGCAATTACTGCACACCAATTTGCATCTTTCAAATTTATCGTCTTTTGCCCCTGAATTTTATTGGAGCTCTACTGAGGCCAGCGTGGCCAATGCCTGGCTGCAAAATTTTTCCACAGGAGAAATAATCGCCAGCAGCAAATCAAACACTATTGGGCGCGTGCGTGCCATCAGTCGTTTTTAACCTCTAATTATGAGAAATACTAAGGAACTTATCATGAAACAAAAAATAATACTGTTACTCACCTTAATGAATATAACCGGACTTACTTACGCCTATAATGAAACTAATTTTAAACCATGGACAGTCAATGCTGCCTTTGGTATGGGACATACTCCTGACATGACCAATAATGACGGCCAATCAGCTGTGGGTCGGTTCAGTTTAGGGCGTACTTTATTCACCAACCCTTATTGGCAAGCAGATATTGAAGCTGGCATTCAAAGTGGAAATACCCAGCGGCTTGCCTTGTCCAAAGAGTCTATTGATGTATTAGGAGGTGTTCCAATATCTGCTCAGATTAAACCCTTACTGGATGTACTCATTGGCTTAGAAACCGAGCCGATGGGTGGTTTCCCATTGATTGCCTGGATGAAGGGAGGGGTTGCTTTTCGACAACTTCAAGTAGACCGTGTTGAGGTCAATGATGTGCAGGCCTATTCTCCTGAAATTCAGGCCGGCTTTGGCTATCGAATTAATCAACAAGCCACCATCACTATAGGTTATCAAACCATCTGGGGTAAAAAACCCGAACTAACTGTCTCCCCTGAAACTGAGACTGGAGTGTTGCACCACATCCCAGCACAACAGGCAGTATTGATTGGTTGTTCGTTTAATTTCTTTTAATGGGAGCTAAATAAGCTTGCAACAGACCTACAAAACCAATTATGTTAATCACGTTATTTGAAACAAGGAAATTAAATGAATATTGAAGGTTTGATCTATGGAATATACCGGCTGATTACCGAGCCTGCACTTGCAATACTATCCACTTTAGGATTTCTATTTGTAGGATATCATTTAAAGAAACCACCTGCGGAAGGTGATTTGCTAAAGGGTTTGTATCCTCTTATTGAAACAGCTGGAAACGTGTGTCTTTTTGCAGGATTTTCTATCTTTATGTTTTTTGTAATTCTAAAAATCGTACAAAATCGCTAATATCCTTCCCAAGGATGGATAAGCATTCTTTATTGAAAAAATTGAAAAAAAACCACATTATGTTGATATAAAAAGAATGCTAGCGCAAAAAACTTCTGCGCTTTGAGCAATGAAGTGCCATTATGTTGTTAGTGAGTGTATGAACAGGATAGCCATGCTATGCACTCATCCACTAAGGTACCAGCCCAAGAGCGGTTATAAAGCGATCCCAGTTTAATTTATTAAGAACCCTGATATTCAGGGTTTTTTATTTTGGTGGTAACTTAATTTTTTTTTTCGTATGAGCAGCTCAGCTTAGCGTACGTTTCCGTTGGGCTTCAACCCCATGACCCTTGCTTTATTTTCTTATCTAATATTACTCATTAAGGAAACTATCATTGGTTAAGCGTATAATATCAATTATTTTTATAGGTTTTAACAGGATATAAATGAGCAATAAAAACCAGATTCAAAAGCAGCCAACGAATTTTACTGATCTCATAAAAATAATAAATGATACTCATAATCAGTTATCTTCCCAAGCTAAGAAAGCAGTTAATACATATCTCACTATTAGAAATTGGCTAATTGGTTATTATATTTCTGAATATGAGCTTAAAGGAGATGATCGCGCTAATTATGGAGATAAATTATTAAAAGAGCTTTCTTTAAATCTTGCTAGACTCCAAGTCAGCAATTGCAATAAAAGACAACTTTATGATTACATTAATTTTTATCGTACCTATACTCAAATTGCGCCTACAGTGTCGGCACAATTCAATGAAAAACTTACTGGTTTTCTTGTATCTGATGAAAAAGTGCCTACGGTGTCGGCACAATTCAAAGTTTCATCTAGTGAGCTTTTGAATAACATTTCGTATAGCATGTTTAAGATGCTAGTAGAAATAAAGGATGAGCAAAAAAGGAACTTCTATGAACTAGAATGTATTAAGGGAAACTGGTCCGTTCGCGAGTTAAAAAGGCAAATAGATAGCCTTTACTATGAAAGATTAGGCCTTTCCATTGATAAAAAAGAATTAGTTAAGCTAACAAAAGAAAAAGCAGAGATTCAGAGTAAGCCTTTAGATATTAGGGATCCCTATATATTTGAATTTTTAGGATTAACGCCAAAAGAAGTCATGAGTGAGTCACATTTAGAGGAACAATTAATTTCTAAAATAGAGGAATTTCTTTTAGAGCTGGGTCATGGATTTTGTTTTGAAGCACGCCAAAAAAGAATTCTTATAGGTGGAGAGCATTTCTTTGTAGATTTAGTTTTTTATAATCGGATTCTTAAATGCCATGTATTGGTTGAATTAAAGCTTGAGAAGTTTACTCATGAAAACATAGGACAACTTAATACTTATGTGAATTGGTACAAGAAAAATATAATGATGGAAGGGGACAATCCTCCCGTAGGAATTTTGTTATGTACAGATAAAAATCATGCCTTAGCAGAATATGCTCTTGCTGGCATGGACAATAACTTATTCGTGTCTAAATATATGTTAGAGCTACCGAAGAAAGAGGATATGCAAAAGATCATAGAGGAAGAACTTAATTTCAATAAGTAATAACGAGAGTGTTAAATAACTGTATCATCTCTTTTAACTTGCTGATGTATCAAACATCAAATTTTATGCTACTGAAAAATCATTGGATTCTTTTGTCCACATACCCACACGAAGCGTAACAAACTTCAACCTAAGTGAGGCTCTAGTGTGGGTATGTGGGCAATAAGATGACTCCTTTTAAGTGTCATGCAGGATGATTTTGCGACCAGTTCAGGCCAAGAAATCATCCTCAGCAAGACCAATATCTCCTTTAAGGGGAGGCAAAGCATGGGGTAATTAACATGTTATTTTGCAAGAAATAACATACTACCCTTGCAGCATCATTTTAAATTGCTGCACCTTTTTAGCCTCTGGAAGGAGACGTTGTTCCCGGGCTTTGCCCGCTGCGTCACTGGCCTTTTACTGCAAGGGCTATCCTTGAAAAT
>NZ_JADOBG010000010.1 GCF_016786215.1 Legionella bononiensis
GAACCAAAAGCGTTGTTTGAGGTCATTATCGTAACGATAAGCTACACCCAATCCAAATCCCATGGGATCTTCAGCCGTGACCGTATCAATATGTCTTCCTGTCTTGGTAGAAACTACAGATTCCAGTTCAGTCAGTATTTTTTCCCGATAATCAGGATTAATCAAGGTGCCGTGATAGAGCAATTGAACCCATTTCACGACATCTTCAGTATTCGCGACAATAGCCCCTGCTGATGAAGCCCAGGATAAATCATTGTTGATTGTATCAACTGATTTTTTAGTGGTTTTATCATAAAAATAACCATGTACCCGTCGATTTTTTATGGCATTGCCCACTTCGACCCCATTGGGTCCAGCCGGATAAAATGCATCATCCAAATCGTTTTTAGCGTTAATTATTCGTTTTTTTAATTGATTTTCATAAGTATCATGAGTGGCCTTTTCAATAACAAGCGCGGCGAGAATATAATTGGAATTACAATATTCATAACGATTGTTTTTATTCACCTTGAGTGCCTCTTCAGGGTGAGCATAGGTCAGAAGCTCTTCATCAGTCCAAACGTGACTCAGATCGCTATTGAGTTTTTTATCAAAAACCGGGTCTTCCGAATAATTAGGTATACCGCTGGTCATATCCAACAATTGACGTAAAGTAACTTCTTTCCAATTGGGATACTGAGGCAGCCATTTACCTAAAGTATCATCTAATGACAGCACACCTTCTGTCTGTAATTGCAATAATATTAAAGAAGTAAATGATTTGGTAATACTGCCAATATCAAATAAGTTATTGGTTGTGATTTCTTGATTGAATGGAGGGAAGCCCATTGTTCCTTTAACTACAGTAATTGTATTTTTAATGTCTGTCTGTTTATTGTGAGGAATAAGCACTGAAGCAGCCATTGCGGTGAACAATTCTTTGTCACTGTATTTTTTATAATAATCCGTCACTACAGTCTGCATCTGTTTTTTTAATTCTGAATCTGCAGAATTCGAATCAGCGTAGCTTGTTGTAGAAATTAATGAAACGGCCAGGGTAAGACTATAAATACTCGTTTTAATCTTCATGATTTATTATCCGGTATTCAGTAAAAAGTACTTAAAGGGACATTTATATTAGCGTGAATTGATCCAAAGTTACTACAAGCATTTGAAGTAATTCATAATTTTTATCTGAGTCTGATAATAGTTCCGAGATCCAGGCAAAAGCTCGCCTCAATCCCGGATCAACATGAAATATTATTGTGCGCTGGCTCTTAACCGGATTTTTTCAAGTGCGCATTCCAGACGGCTTAACACTCGTTGTTTACCTAATAAAGTCAGTGTCATATCTATGGAAGGAGACATACTCGTTCCGGTAACAGCTACCCGCAATGGTTGAGCAATTTTTCCCATATTAATATCAAATTGCGCACTAATGTCATTAATGCATTCCTGAAGATGATCTTTTTGCCAATCACCCAATACTTTCAACCGTTCATAAAGTGCAGCTAAAGGCTCCAGAATGACAGGACGCAGATGCTTTTTAACTGCATCCTCATCGTATTCAATAGAGTCTGAATAAAAATAAAGACTCATTTCACACATTTCAGCCAATGATTTGCATCGTTCAGCCTGAGTAACGACCAAATCCTTAAGCTGCGGTCCCTTACTGATATCTACACCCGCTTGTTCAAAATGCCAGCTTAAAGCTTTTGCGACAGAATCGGGATCATCACTTTTTTGATAATGTTGATTCAACCAATACAATTTATCGTAGTTAAAGCTGGATACACCCCTGCTCACATTTTTCAAGTCAAAACTGGATATCATTTCCTCAACACTGAAGATTTCCTGATCGCCATTAGACCAGCCCAGGCGAACCAGATAATTTAACAGGGCATGCGGTAAAATCCCCAGCTCTTTAAACTGCATAACCCCTACTGCGCCATGTCGTTTGGATAAACGCTTGCCATCCTCTCCCAAAATCATAGGCAAATGTGCAAAAATTGGAATCGGGGCATTCAAAGCCTTGAATAAGTTAATTTGTCTTGGCGTGTTATTAATATGATCATCACCACGAATGACATGAGTAATGTTCATATCCAAATCATCAATAACTACAGCAAAGTTGTACGTTGGATGTCCATCTGATCGAACTAAAATTAAATCATCCAATTCATTATTATCTACATGGATATCGCCGTACACTTCATCTTTAAAGGATACGGTACCGCTATCAGGATTTTTAAAGCGAATGACGTAAGGAGTATCAGACAACGGCAGATTTTTATCGCGGCAATGTCCATCATACCGAGGCTTTAATTTGGCAGCCAATTGTGATTCACGAAGGGATTCCAGTCGCTCTTTACTGCAGACACATCGATAAGCCTTGCCTTCATCCAAAAATTGCTGCGCTACTTCATTATATCGGGCATAGCGATCAGTCTGAAAAAAAGGACCCTCATCACAGTCCATACCCAACCAGGACATACCATCTAAAATTGCCTGCACCGATTCTTTTGTAGATCTCTCTCTATCAGTATCCTCTATTCTTAGAATAAACTGCCCATGATGACGTTTGGCATATAACCAGGAAAATAAAGCTGTTCTTACTCCTCCCACATGTAAAAATCCAGTAGGGCTTGGAGCAAATCGGGTTCTAACAGTCATAATATCATCCGTTGTAAGGAATAAAACAATCGGGCTATAATAGCCGACTTTACCATCAACGCAAAGATTCAACCGCTCAATTCAGTATAAACGGGAGTTATCTTGAAAAGTATTGGTATTAAATATCAACTAAGAATCACCACACTGATTCCCGCATTCCTGGTCGCCTTGCTGTTTGCTGTCTTTTACAATGGCCAATTCGGGAAGGACTTAAACCAACATATGTCCCGATTAGGTGAGGCCTACATTCGCCAGTTACTCCCTGCGGCTCAATTTGCCTTACTTCGTAATGATGACCGTACTCTGCAAGGACTAATTAATGCCTCAACAATTAACCCGGAAGTAAAAGCACTTGCCTTTTACAATGCCAGTGGACAGCTACTGGCCTATCGTGGCGGAAAACATTCCATACATAAACCATTTAATCCGCCGGATTTCACAGGGGATTACATTGAAAGCAAGCAAATTAACCCCTTTACCATTAATTTTATCGCACCAATTACCATTCCCAAATTCAACTTATACTCCAACAGCACCCTGTTCAAAAACATCCCAAGCCCGGTAGCGTTCCAGGCAGACGATATTCTGGGTTGGTTATCCATTGATATTGATACTCAATCCATGCTGATCAAACGCTATCAAATGCTTATAGTGACTATTTTTATTACGCTCTTTGGCTTACTGATGGGTTTGACCATTCATTATTTCTTGTCAAAACGGATCTACCTGCCTATTTCCCGATTACGCCGCAGTATGAAACAAATTTTAAGTAATGAATTTGAAACAGAAATAAAAGTCGGCAGCCAGGGCGAATTAGGTACTATCGAAAAAGGATGCGCGCATTTACAGAAACAGTATTTAAATACCATACGGGATCTGAATCAACACATTGAAGTAGCCACAGAAGATTTACAACAAAGTCTTGAGTTGCTGGAAGAGAAAAACATCGAATTGTCGCTCGAAAAGAAAAAAACAGAAGAGAAAAGCCGACAAAAATCAGAGTTCATCGCGAACATGAGTCATGAAATTCGCACACCAATGAACGGAGTTATCGGTTTTACCAATGTATTGCTGGAGAGTAAACTGGATCCATTGCAGCTGGATTACGTAAAAACCATCAAATCTTCTGCCCAGGATTTACTCGGTATTATTAATGATATTCTTGATTTTTCCAAAATTGATGCCGGTAAATTACATCTTGATTGCATCCCCGTTGACATCCGTGCCTGCATCGACGAAGTACTTGCTCTTGCCAGCCCCAACGCTCACAAGAAAGGAATTGATTTAATCCCCATCACCGATATACAGGTCCCTAAAACCATTCTGGGCGATCCGTTCAGAATCAAACAGATTATCAGTAATCTTGTAACCAACGCGGTTAAATTTACGGATCACGGCTATGTCTTGATACGAACGAAAATAGACCTCGAAACAGAGAAAGACTATACCTTGTTGTTTACCATCACCGACACAGGAATAGGCATTTCGCCCGAAGATCAAAACAAACTGTTTACGGCTTTCAATCAGGCCGATACCAGCATCACCCGACGTTATGGTGGGTCAGGATTAGGCCTGGTTATCTGTAAAAAGCTCTGTGAAGAAATGCATGGCCGTATCAGCCTCACCAGTGAATTAAATAAAGGCTCTACCTTTACAGCACGGATAAAGGTTGAAAAGCTCCTGGCCTATGAAATTGAAAAAAACCAGACGCATCGCTTCGCTCATTTAAAAATTCTGTGTTTTGATGATAATCCTTTACATTTGGAAGCCTTATGCAATGGACTGGGTTATTGGGGCATTGAATGTGTCTCCATTAACTCGTTTAACAAACTGGCTAAAGCTCTGGTTAAAAATAAAGACTGTAGAATAGCGTTTATTAATGTCAATCAGGGTTGCGAACACCAGGTAGCTGAACTGATACAACAGCACCCGCACCTGCCCTATGTACTGATCTCCAAATGGCCGATATCTGATTATGCGGCACTTGGCGCTCATGGATTTTTATATAAACCCATCAGCATACAAAAACTGCAGGATCTCATTGAATCTCTGAACAATAAGAACGCAACTGACAAAGCAATTAACCATGAGCTAGACGGCTTACGAGAACAATTGCGTTTCTTGCACCCTGAGTTATTAATTGCAGAAGATAATCCAGTCAATAAAATGCTCCTGAATTCATTATTAAATGAGAACACTCATGTTACCGCTGTAGATGATGGCGCCATGGCTGTAACCGCCTGTGAAGACAAAAAATTCAATATTATCCTGCTCGATCTGCAAATGCCCAAACTGAATGGGCTGGAAGCGGCACGGATGATTCGCCAAAACTCATTACTTAACAAACACACACCTATAGTACTCATCAGTGCTAACAGCAGTGATATCAGTACAGTAGATTTAAAAAAATCCGGTGTGGATTTTTGTCTGCAAAAACCAATTGATGAAAAACAATTATTAATGCAGATTCTTCGTATTGTTGATAAAGCAAAACACTCGGCGATTGACTGGCAATTGTGTGTACAGAAGGTTTCAGGTAATCAGGAGCTCGCTGAAGAATTTTTAGCAAAGTTCATAGAAGAACTGTATAAAAATCGTGAAGAGTTTATCCAGTTAATGCATAAAAAAGACATCAAGGGACTGGGTGAGACGGCTCACAAATTACATGGCGCCTGTTGCTTTTGTGGTGTTCCTGTCTTGCAGAAGAAAGTGATGCAATTAGAGAAACTGGCTACACGCGCGGCAAAAATCGAAGAATTAGCTGGGGCTTTTGCTGAATTAATCCAAAGCATTGATGCCGTACTTAATGAATATGAAAATCAATACTCACAATAAAACTCAATAATTCCAATAAATTGATGGAGATAAAATGGTTGTTAAAAATGCAATATATGCTCAATCGGGTGGCGTAACTGCCGTAATCAACGCATCAGCCTGTGGCGTTATCCAGACTGCAAAGTTATACCCACAACACATCGGTACCGTTTATGCAGCAAAAAATGGAATTATTGGGGCGTTGAATGAAGAACTCATTGATACCTCACTAGAAAGCGATGCGGATATTGCAAAACTAATGCAAACACCCTCCGGTGCATTTGGTTCCTGCCGGTATAAATTAAATAACAATAATGACGAATACAAACGATTGATTGAAGTATTCAAGGCTCATAATATCGGATATTTTTTCTACAATGGCGGCGGTGATTCCCAAGATACAGCGCATAAAGTCTCTCAATTAGGTGAAACCATGGGTTACCCTATTACCTGTATTGGAATTCCCAAAACAGTGGATAATGACCTGCCTTTTACAGATGCCTGTCCCGGATTCGGTTCAGTTGCCAAATATGTGGCGATATCGACCAAAGAAGCCGGCTTTGATGTTGCGTCAATGGCTGCTTCATCAACAAAAGTGTTTATTCTGGAAGTGATGGGTCGTCATGCAGGATGGATTGCCGCTGCCAGTGGACTTGCAAGTCAAAGTACAGAAGAACCACCGCATATTATCCTGTTACCTGAAGTCACATTTGATCCTAAACAATTCCTGGCCAAAGTTTCTGAATGTGTTAAATCCTACGGATATTGCGTAATCGTTGTTTCAGAAGGGATTCGCAATAAAGAAGGCCAGTTCTTAAGTGATGCAGGCTTACGAGATGCATTTGGTCATGCACAACTGGGTGGTGTTGCGCCTGTGATAGCCCAGCTGGTTAAATCGGAACTGGGTTTCAAATACCACTGGGCTGTTGCGGATTATCTTCAACGAGCAGCCCGCCACATTGCCTCACAAGTGGATGTAGAGCAAGCTTATGCTCTTGGCAAAGCAGCTGTTGAATATGCCGTTAAAGGCCATAATGCCATCATGCCTGTGATTATTCGAGAGCAAGATGAGCCTTATCAGTGGTCCATAGGTAAAGTAGCACTGGCAGAAGTAGCCAATCAGGAAAAAGCGATGCCGGCCGAATACATTTCAGAAGATGGCATGGGCATTACCCCAGCCTGCAAACGTTACCTGTCTCCGTTGATTCAAGGCGAGGCTTACCCCAATTACATTAACGGCATGCCTGATTACGTTCGTTTAAAAAATCAATTAGTCGCAAAAAAATTGAATCCCCGTTAATCAGTTCAAACAGAACACTTTCAAAATAGACAATCCCCTGGATTATATTGAACATCCAGGGGATTACTTCATACTGCCCCAAACACTGCCATTACGTTAAAGAATAGTTATTTTATGTAGCCCGTATTAGCGAAGCGTAATACGGGGATCGAAGTAGCACTTCACTGTTTCCCCGTATTACGCTTCGCTAATACGGGCTACATGGTTATCAGGACTTATGACGACAGTCACATCGACTTTTAAAGCACCTAAATCCAGCTTTCGTCTGTTGTAAACGCGATAGTGAGCCATAGTTGTGGACCATTTCCGCCCATTACTTCAACTATTTCATGACGAATTGCATCCAGAGTTTCAATACCTGATATGGGATAACCTTTCGGCACTACAATATGAATTTCAATAAATTGCGCCCGCCCTATCTTGGCAACATAGCTGGAATAGGTTTTAAATCCATACCGCTTTGTCAGTTCATCTAAAAATCCCCTGACTTTTTCATCCAGACCAAATGGAGCGATGAGAAACATATCACGCATTGCATCACGTACCGCTGCCATGGGCACAAATATCAAACATGCAGTCAAAACCGTCAAAATGAACGGATCGATATAAGGAGTCAGATGATCGTAAGAAGTGCCATCCATTAGCGCAGCAATACCAAATGCAACTAAAAGCGAAGTAGAAATAGCTGCGGAGATTAACCAGCTTTGTGTGTCAAGTCGCAAAAACTCAGAGTTCAATTTGAGATTCTTTTGTCGAATGTACACATACATTACAATCGATAATACCGACATCAATAAAGCAAAAACAAAAGCCCAATCAAAATTTAACTCTCGTCCACCCGACAGCAAACTGCCAATAGCATTAACTAATGCATAAGCACAGAGCAAGATAAGAACACTTCCATTAAAAACCAGCACCATAGGCTCTACATGCCAATAGCCGTATTGAAATCGGCGGCTCCCTTCACTGGTCAAAAGACGGGCTACCAAGAGAGCCAGTATTGACATGGCGGTGTCAACCATATTGAACATACCATCAAATACAATAGCCAATGAACCTGAGAGTAATCCAAACAAAACACCGGCTACTGCTAACAGGAACGTTACGGCTATGGATATTTTAAGAATTCGCTGCTCTTGTAGAACTGATGTAGTGCTATTCATATTAATTCCGAATCTGTTACTGAAATGAGACTATCATATAATAACACTTTGACTCATTAGAAGGACTGGGGTTTATAAGATATTTATAAGTCTCATTCACGGACGACAATATGCAGGACGATAACGATTAGCCAAAGTCCCGCCAGTACAATCCCAATGTATCGCTTTATCCGGATCCAATGTGGGAGTCAGGACGATAGTCCCATTACCCGCTTGTGCTGTATAGGTTATGGTAACTAATCCCTGATTTGCAATGGTTATTGATGCCACATTAGCTGTTGGAGCAGGAGTTATATACCCTGTTTCCAATTGATTGGCGGGAAAAGCACTTTGCGAGAATGTTGTTTCTGTAACTGATAGTTGGGCTGCATAAGCTAAATTTAATCCTTCTACTACTCGTGCTCGTATTACATAATCCTGATAAGCAGGAATAGCAAGTGCGGCCAAAATTCCGATTATGGCCACAACGATCATCAGTTCAATCAAGGTAAATCCTTTTGCTACCATATTAATCTCTGGATTTGCATTTAATATATACCACGCATATTCAATGCCAACTTGTTTTAATGATTGAATTTTTTAATTTACGGTACTTACGAACAAACCAGAGCTATTCGTTTAAAGGAATTATTAATCAACTCCAGGCAGGTTATTTCAAACAAATTAAGATATCTCTTTAAACCGGCACAGTGCTTGCGTTTGGAGATCTTTCACTGCGTTCAAGATGATGAGATTTCCAAGATAATTGATACAGTACAAAAATATCTCTTACTTCGATTTTGGGAGTGTTTGTAAATCCTGTTCTATAAATTTCAGATAAATAAAAACCGCCCCTGAGGGCGGCTTTCAATAGATGATATTAAGGTCTGCAACTGGCTGGTCGGTATTTAGCCAACAAGGTACCACCTGTACAAACCCAGGTCACATCTCCATTTGCTTGAAGCGTAGGAGTCATAACGATAGTACCGCCACCAGCAGCAGCCGTATAAGTAATGGTTATAGCCCCTGTATTATCTGCTATAGCTATTGAAGCGACATTAGGTGTTGCCGCAGGAGATACATATCCTGTCGCAGCCTGTGTTGCTGGCAAAGCATTATTAGTAATGGTTGTTTCAGATACAGCAAGTTTTGCAGAAGAAGCCAGTTCCAATCCCTCTGTAACACGTGCTCGAATGGTATAATCTTGATAAGCTGGAATTGCAATAGCAGCTAGAATACCGATAATAGCTACTACGATCATCAATTCAATCAGCGTAAAACCTCTTTGTCTCATGGCCATCTCCGTTGGTAATTAACTCTTATATTCATGCATACATAATGCCAATTTACATGATTCAGCAAATAGAGGCATATTAGTTCTTATATTTAGCTTAAATCAGCCCCTGCTTTTCTATAGTATAAATATTTCGAAACAAAGGTGTCGTTATACTATAAGGACTGATTACAAGGTCAGTTTAAAACTAATAACAAACTGACATTTTGTGTCATATTTTGACAAAATTGTCAGTGCACTATGACAACACATTATTACTGGGTATAATTAAAAAATAAATACCTGGAACCAGAGTAAATCATGTCGCGCAAATTAGATATAGAACACCAATTATCCGGGGAACTATCGCCCATATTCTTGACCGTCGAAGATGAGTCCAAAAATCATCATGTGCCTGAAGGAGCTGAAACACATTTCAAAGTGACAGTGGTTTCTTCTCGTTTTAATGAATTAAGTCGAATAGCTCGTCATAGAATGGTCAATAACTTATTAAAAGCAGAATTTGACAAAGGATTACATGCTTTAAGCATGCATTTGTATACAGAAAGTGAATGGAATCAAAAAATTACCCCTGTTCTAAAATCCCCTTCCTGTAAAGATGGATATAAAAATAGATAATTTTAATGGTTTTAAGATCCCCTCATCCGCCTGACGGCACCTTCTCCCGGAGGGAGAAGGACATTATATAGTAAGTGCAGATTGGGTCGAGACCCATAGCCGCCTGGCTAAGGAAATCGGATCCCCTCTCCACCGCGCGTAGCGTGGGGGAGAGGGTTAGGGTGAGGGGGTTAAAATTAAAGCAGCATAACGAACCGATTAGCTATGGGTCGAGACCCGATATTATAACGAAATGCATGTTAACTGTTACCTATGTGTCCGGTCATCGGTGTTACCGATGTGACCGGGTCGGATCCTGACAGCACCTTCTCCCGGAGGGAGAAGGACATAATGGTGAGATCTCGATAGTAGGTGTAGGTTGGGTTGCGACCCATAGCCGCCTGGCTAAGGAAATAGGATCCCCTCTCCACCGCGCGTAGCGTGGGGGAGAGGGTTAGGGTGAGGGGGTTAAAATTAAAGCAGCATAACGAACCGATTATATTTTTTATAAAAGTAATTTTGTTTTCACAATAAAGTGGAATCACTGACGTGATAAATTTTTTATCCCCCTCACCCTGCCCTCTCCCCCACGCTACGCGCAGTGGAGAGGGGATAAAATTGTTCTTTAGCATGACGGCTATGGGTCGAGACCCGATATTATAACGAAATGCATGTTAACTGTTACCTATGTGTCCGGTCATCGGTGTTACCGATGTGACCGGGTCGGATCCTGACAGCACCTTCTCCCGGAGGGAGAAGGACATTTTAATGAGATCTCGTTAACAATTGAAATTTAAAAAGTATTTGGTAAATATCTGCTGATTCAATTCATTAAAAATAATATCGGGCACCCCAAAAAAAATAACTCAATAATTAGAGATTTAGTAAAAATAAAAGTTCACCTCAAGTCCTAAGTTACTGTATAATGTATATCTTTTTATCAACTCGAAAAATCAATGAAAAACTGGTCCTCTGAAAAAATATCGGTGCTCGCTTTGGTATTACTTATAACCGGAGCAATTGACAGCATTAGAAATTTGCCTGGGACTGCTTTATTTGGTTCAACCTTGATATTCTTCTTTATTTTTTCTGCAATAATCTTTTTGATTCCGGTAGCCCTTGTCTCTGCAGAATTGTCATCAACCTGGTCTGAAGAGGAAGGCGGTATTTACAGCTGGGTAAAACATGCTTTTGGAGAGAACGTCGCTTTTTTTACCATCTGGCTGCAATGGATTAACACTCTTGTATGGTATCCAACGATACTGTCTTTTATCGCGGGTACAATAGCCTATCTAATCAATCCAGAACTGGCCCAAAACAAATATTACCTCATTTCAGTCATTTTAATTATTTTTTGGTCATTAACCTTGGTTGGATTATCCGGTTTACGAACGTCAGCAACATTTGCCGGATTCTGTGCCATTGTCGGGATGATAATCCCCATGGGTTTCATTATTCTCCTGGCATTCATTTGGTTAATCAAGGGCCATCCAATTGCTATCGATCTAAGCCTTCCCAATTTACTGCCTCAGTGGAAAGACAGCCAGTCATGGGTATCTTTAACCGCTATAATGACCTCATTCCTGGGAATGGAACTAGCCGCTGTTCATGTTAGAAATGTTCGCGATCCGCAAAAAAACTTCCCGCGCGCCATGTTTTTTTCAGTTCTGCTAATCCTGTTCACCATGATATTTGGTTCTCTGGCTATAGCCTTTGTCCTGCCCAAGGAAAAAATCAGCCTTGTTGATGGAGTCATGCGAGCATTTGATAATTTCTTTCAGGCTTATCATTTAAGCTGGCTAATGCCCGTGTTGGTATTTCTTCTCCTGCTTGGCAGCCTTGGAAGTATGATTAACTGGATTATCTCCCCTGCCAAGGGCTTACTCATGGCAGCGAAGCAGGATTTTTTACCGCAATTTATGTGCAAACTGAATAAACATGGAATCGCGTCACGAATATTAATATTACAAGCAATTCTGGTTACTGTTTTATGCAGCGGATTTTTATTGTTTCCCAGTGTCAATGCCATCTATTGGTTATTTACAGATTTAAGCACTGAGTTATACATTATGATGTACGTCCTGATGTTTATCGCTGCCTGGAATTTAAAAAGTAAATTTGCGCATCTTAAAAGACCTTTTGCCATACCTGGAGGTAAACCGGGTTATTATTTAGTTTGTGCTTTGGGATTATTCGGATGCGCCATTACGTTGTTTGTAGGCTTCATTCCTCCTGAACAAAGCATGGATGTTGGCGGAGCAGCACATTTTCGCCAAATATTTTCTCTCGGTATCATTATGATGTTAATTCCTGCATTTATTTTGTATTTGCGAAAAAGGATATTGACCAGAAATCAAAATCCTCACAAATAGCATCGTATCTCGGTAGGTAAAAAATGAGTTATCGTTACTCAATCAGGCTTTTCAAATAAAACTAACGGATTCTGAATGAGTGTTCAGAATCCGTTAGTTGTAAAGAGAGAATGTAAAAAATCCCTTGAGCATTCTTATTTAACAGAAATTGGCTGAATCGGTGCAAGCTCATCTACATTATTCTTGATTTTATCCACAATCTTTGCCGATTCAGTTTTGAAGAACATGAAGTTACCTGTAATCGCTTTGTTTATAGCTGCTGCAGCGAGATAAACTACTCCAAGTCCTAGTACTGCAAGTACAATATTACCCAAAAGTTGTTTCAAGCCTCTATGGTGTTCCAGCTCTGGTTTTGATTTTTCGATGCTCTCAACACATTTACTTTTAAAAACTGTGTAATTGTCTTGAGTGGGACGAGCATCATAATCAGATTTTGCTGTTACTAAATCCTCTAGTAAAGTTTGAGCAACATTTTGTGCTTTTCTTAATGAGGCTGCGTCGGTGTAATTTCTTGCTTTGGCTGCATTAGTTGCTCTAGTATCCAGATCTGCAATTTTATTCACAAACTCTTTCAATAGCGATTCAAATTTTTTGTTCGCTACCTGATAGCTCAAATTAGTCGCAATAGTAACTGGTATAGATTGATTGTTTAGAGGTAATGAATTCGCAACAATTGATCTTGGCACAGTAAATTGATTAGCACTTTGAACTGATGGATCTGCTGGATTCACCAATTGCCCATCGTCGTGTAAAGAACTATTATTATCTGATGTCCTATCTATTGTAACAACCTGATCATCTTGTGCCGCTGGAGTTTCATCTCCAAAAGCCACTTGCAGAGCGAAATCTGCATCCTGTTGAATCAATAGATCCATTTGATCATTATGCTCCTGTTCTTCATCGGAAATTCGCCGAGCTAAATCCGCATCCTGTTGAGTCATTGGATCCTTTTGATCATTATGCGGCTGCTCTTCTTCAAAAATTTGCAGAGCTAAATCCGCATCCTGTTGAGGCACTGGATCCATTAGATCATTATGTGGCTCCTCTTCATTGGAAATTCGCTGAGCTAAATCCGCATCCTGTTGAATCAATAGATCTATTTGATCATTATGCTGCTGTTCTTCATCGGAAATTCGCTGAGCTAAATCCGCATCCTGTTGAGTAACTGGATCCATTTGATCATGATGTGGCTGTTCTTCTTCAGAAATCTGCAAAGTTAAATCCGCATCCTGTTGAGTCACTAAAATGAGATCTTCTTTAGCCCTGATTTCTTCAGCTTGAATTTGTTCAGCAAGTTGTCTGTCTTGTTCCAACATGTGCTTAATCATATCGGCAACGGCCAAATCATCGGCTGCAATTTGCTCTGCGATTTGACGATCGAAGGCAGTTTGTTGCTCCGCATCTTTCTCAGCCTGAATTAGTTTCTTTTCCTCATCGTATGCGTCCTGAAGTGCGCGCGCTTTCTGCTCATCAGCAATGATTTGTACTTGATGCACCGGATCAAAGATATATTGAGGTATTAAAGAATTCCAATGCACATTTGAACTGTTATTAAGAATCAGATCAGGTTGTTCTGCTTGTTTATAATCAGGCTCAGCCCCATTAACACGAATCTGTAAATTAATTACAGTATCGTAGTAGGTGTCTACTTCATCTCGGTCGTTACGTACAAAATGTTCTCCTTGCACCGCCCTATTAATGGTCAACAGCGTCTCTTCAGTACCCCAGACATAATTAGTAGCAAGGCGAGCGATGTAAGCGTCTAAATTACGATAGTCATTCTCTGTAAAAAATTCTACAGTCTTTTCAGCAAGAATTTGATCTAAAATCATTTCTTTTCGGAACGCAACATCTTCGGATTCGGTGCTGTCTTTAATTTTAGCCCACTCAGATTCAAATTGTGCATGAACTTCTTCGCTTTTATCTCGTGCAAATTCCAGCATCCTGGTTTTTATATTGGCTACTTTGAAAATTTCGGCTTCTGTATAATCTTCATCTGTAAAATCACTATAAAGAAATTGAGATTCAGGATGATCACGAAGAGTAAATCGAAAATAATACTCCAAACCGTATTTTGCGGATGCATACAATCCGGTTGTGCGCGGACGATTAATGAAATCCTCTCGTGTTTGCCGAGCACCTAATGCTCTTGCTTTAGTAGCAAGAACCGGCTCAATAATATCGGTAATGGTGTCCCTGGAGAATTTTTGATCCCGATTTTCCGTGAGCAGAGAATTTAATACACTTTTCTCATCTTCTGTAAGACCAAATTTATTGAATACAGTCTCAGTGATTTGGGGATTATTTTTTGAACGTAAAAAATACATCAATGAAATGCTGTACGCTTCATACATGCAATTACCTTGAGCGCTATTTTCAACTGTAAACATAATAATCACCTCAATATTCAATCAACCGTGTTCAAACTTAGGGTGTTTTTCATCTATACCCTTATGTAAAATGATACAGCTGGATTGATTAACTGATTATTAAATGTTCATATAAAATATTAATAACTATTATTTAAAAATCATATAACGCTTTTTTAAATGATAAAGATTGGACTTGAGTGCGTTCTATCTAAACGGCACAGCAGTGCTTATAGTGCTATTGCATAACACCATCAAATGCAATGAGAATAATGAAGAATTCCCTGCATTAAAGAGGATTAGATTTCATAGGTTATTGATGAGGCATTACTCTTCAGAAAGTACTGCTAAAAGGTTACGGGCTGTAATTAAATCTTCTTGAGTATTAATATCCTGTAAAGGTTCTACACAGGCTTGTTCTACCTTGATGGAATAACCCGCCCACAAAACACGTAATTGCTCCAGGGCTTCCAGTCGTTCCAGTTCGCAAACTGGCCAGGTAACAAAATCCAGTAAAAATGCGGCTCGATAAGCATACAAACCGATATGGCGAAACGTGTGTTCAATAGACAAATTGTCCTCTCTGTTTGCAGGGATGATACTTCTGGAAAAATACAGCGCATGGTTATCTCGATTGCGGACTACTTTAACTACATTTGGATTTTTTAACAGGTCCATGCTGGTTATTGGCCAACACAAAGTCGACATTGGCGCATCGGTATGAGTTAATCCTTTAGCTACTTGTTGGATTAGTAAAGGAGAAATAAAAGGCTCATCTCCCTGTACATTGACGATAATATCATCAGCCGCATAAGTACCTTTTGCTACAACTTCCGCAATTCGGTCAGTACCGGTTTGATGAGAAGGCAGGGTCATGACCACTGGCGCCCCAAATCCTCGCGCATGCTCGGCAATGGACTCATCATCCGTAGCGATTGTAATCGACTCTGCCTGTGCCTGGAGAACTTGTCGGTACACTCGCTCAAGAACCGTTAAACCATTTAACTCCTGCAGCAATTTTCCTGGAAAACGGGATGATTGATATCGCGCAGGGATGATCACATGAAAAGGTGTACTCATAATTTGTCTTTTTCTTCCAATGAAATAATTCGTGCCTCATGCTCTAACATAACCGGGATGTCATCACGCACCGGAAATGCCAGACGATCGAACCTACAAATAAGTTCCTGTTTTTTTACGATTAATTTGCCCTTACATAAGGGACAAACCAACAATTCCAACAATTTTTTATCCACGCGAATCTCCTTGAGTTACCTGATTTCGCACATATACAGGCTGAGCTTGTGCAGCTGGGACCGGGTTAATACCAGTATGTTGCACTAATTTTATCATGGCCGCTGCATTTGGAAACAAATTCAACCGGCTGCTGATTTGAGATTTTATTAAATCTGAAAAATCATTCCAGTACAACTCGATGCCAACTCCAGCCAATACTACTGGTTGATTTACGGGTAATGAAATCTCCTGTGCTGGATTAACCCGCTCATCTGCCTCCCATTGATCTGCTGGATAAAAACCCCAATACATCTCATGCATGCGCGCATCCAACACAGCTACTATGGGAGAACTGGCGCAATCAGGATGTTCTCGAGCAGCCCAGGCAATTGCAGCCAAACTGCTGACCGGTATTAAATCCAAATCATGGGCATAAGCTAATCCTTTGGCAATACTACAGGCTATGCGCAAACCCGTAAAACTACCAGGACCACAACCGAAAATTATTCCATCCAATTGATTCATTTGCAAACCGGCCTGAACCAATTGACGGTTTATCATGGGCAATAATAATTGAGCATGAGTTCGCTGACTACCCTGCTCTTCACACGTTATCTCTTCGCCTGATAAAACCGCCACGCTGGCTAGTTCAGTGGAGGTATCAATCGCTAACAGTTTCATAATCCAGTGCCAACTCTTCAATAAAATTTAAAACTCTGCGTTCATCACGTGTCCGCGGTATTTGAGGTAAACTGGCCAATATATGACGACCATATTCTCGCGAAGTGAGTCGCGGATCCGCAATCATCAGCACCCCTTTATCAGTGATGTCTCGAATCAAGCGACCGACTCCCTGTTTTAGAGCGATTACAGCATTTGGCAGGGACAGCTCATCAAACCCGGATAATCCTCTGTCTTTCAAATAAGCCATACGACCACGAGTAACCGGATCAACTGGACTCGCAAAGGGTAATTTATCAATAATAACACAGGAAAGCGCTTCCCCCTTGACATCAACCCCTTCCCAAAACGTTGCCGTTCCTAATAATACCGCATTACCTAATTGTCGAAATCGCTCTAGTAAAATGGGTTTTGCCTCTGATCCCTGAATCAATAGAGGGTAGTCTAAGGTATTGCTCAGCATTTGGGCAACTAATTTTAATGCTTTATGGCTTGTAAACAAGAAAAAACATCGACCACCACAGGCTTTTATTACTGGCAAAGCACGATCAAGTAACGCTTGATAGTACCCTGGATCCTTTGGATCAGGTAAGCCCCTGGGCAAATAAAGCAATGCCTGTTCCTGAAAATCAAATGGGCTGGGTAATAATAGTGTTTGAGCATTGCCCAAGCCTAAAGGCTTACAGAAACAATCAAACGAAGAAGCCATCGTTAAAGTCGCTGATGTAAATACATACGTACATTGATGATGCCGAAGCAGATTACTAAAGGTTTCGGCAATATCAAAAGGAGTGGCATGAAAAACCAAAGTCTGTTTAAAACGTTCGAGCCAGCGAATTTTATCATGTGCAGACTGAGCAAAAGAAAGTAAGGTTCTATCCAATTCGAGCAAACGCTCCTTACATCGGGCAAGACCAGGCACCTCAGCAACATGCTCATCATTTAAACAGGCCAACAGTTCATCTTTTATCGCAAGCCAACTATCCCAGACTTGCCTAAATGTCTTGTTCCGGTGCACCTCTTCCCAGCTCACTCTGTCTTCACGAAATGGAATCGAATTCAACAGCTCATCCATCACTTTATCCGACCTGTTGCGTAGGGCTTTCAACGGTTGATTCGCTAAATCCAAAACAGGCCATTCACCGATAATATCATCAACTAAATCGGAGAATTGACGTGTACCAATTCGTTCACCATTAAAATGGGTCGCTATTTCAGCCAGTTGGTGTGCCTCATCAAAAACAATAACATCTACACCAGGTAATAATTCTCCAAATCCATCCTGTTTCAAGCGTGAATCCGCGAAAAATAAATGATGGTTAATGACAACAATGTCGGCATCCATTGCTCGTTTACGAGCCTTTACTAAAAAACAGGTTTCATGATTGGGACATTCCGCGCCAAGGCAATTATCTGTAGTGGACGTTACATAATTCCAGACGGGTGAATCTTCATTGATCTCAGGTAGTTCTGATCGCTCCCCGTCTCTCATTTGAGAAAGCTTGTCTCTAATATGAAGCACTTCATGCGCGCATTGTGGGCTTTGAAATTGTCCTTCTTCCGCATGCAACTGTACTCGATGCTGGCATATGTAATTAGCACGGCCTTTTAAATTTTGAATACGTGCTGATAAACCCAATGCTCTTACCAGAGTGGGCAAATCTTTTTGATACAATTGATCTTGTAAGGTTTTGGTCGCAGTCGATATAAGCGCTTTTTTTCCACTTAATAAACACGGTAAAAGGTAGGCAAAGGTTTTACCTGTTCCAGTTCCTGCCTCTGCGACCAGAGTCGATTGTTTTGCGATTGCCTGGGCAATGGCTACGGCCAAATCTGATTGAGGCGCTCGGGCAACAAATCCAGGAATTGCTGTAGAAAGCCGCCCTTTCTCACTAAGAATTCGCCGACAGGATTCAGCGAGTGATGTTATTTCTTCCACTCTTTCTGCAAATATTGAAGTTTATCCTTAACATCTTCCCAATCTTTTGCGTCTGCTGGTCCATCTTTCTTGGCTGTAATATTAGGCCAGGTTTTGGACAGCTCTGCATTCAACTCTTTAAATTGCTGTTGCCCATCAGTCAAATCATCCTCAGAAACGATGGCATTAACCGGGCATTCAGGTTCACAAAGCGCACAGTCGATACATTCTTCGGGATGAATCACCAAAAAATTAGGTCCTTCATAAAAACAATCAACCGGACATACTTCGACGCAATCAGTATATTTACACTTAATACAACTTTCTGTAACTACAAAAGTCATAACAAACCCTTCAATTGATGTTAATAAATGTAAGGTATTAAATCATAAATCACCCCGTTGAAGATAGTCTCCAGACTGATAACTATTAAATTTAATAACCCATGTTCGCTTTGAAACTTCGTTAAGAACCCAAAACTTCAAAGTGAAATAAAAAGGCGTTTAGTGACAATATATTTCTTGTTGCCCATAAATTAGGCTTGCATAAAAAGCCATTATGTGCTAATTTTGTTCAAATTTTTTATTCTAAATCTTATTGATTTAATTTTTGCTCTATTTTTTTACCCGGAGTCAGATATGCCGATGTTAGCCGCCCCAGAATCCTTTCAACCATTATTTAATTTAGTTAATACGTTTAATACAATACCTGAAAGTGAACACATTCAACGACTCTTTTATTTACAAAAAATTAATTATTTATTGAACACCCTCACACCGAACGCAGAATTATACGACTGGATGACTAATTCAGAACAAAACAGTTTTCTGGGGCATCTTAAGGCATATCACATCAATCCTCATGCATCGTTCTTTTTAAAAGGGATACAATTTGCTCAGGCCGTTACCTCATTTTCAAAAAAAGAACCGGTTGATGAAGCGTTAATCGACAAAGATAAAGAGTATCAACCCAACAGTGAATACGCCTTAATGCAAAATCGTGATGAAATTTTGCTTAATAAAACGTTTGAAGAATCGGGTGATGAATTCATGGCCCTATCTCTTAAACTCGCTCATCTCGCTCTCACCGAACATAAAATCAAAACAAAAGTACAGAAACAACTGATTATCTCGGAAATGGTAGAATCCAAAATTCAAGCCATTAAAGGAAATACAAGCTTTTCAGAACCTGTTCCATTCAGAGTCACCTATAAAACAGAACCACTTGGATCTGGTGGTAATAATGCAAACTTTAGATTTAAAATGAGTGGCTGGGATGAGATGATGATATTTCGTGTCGAAGATCGTTCCGATCTGGGCTTGGAACAACGACTTCATTCTCATCCAGTATCAATATATTTTATCGAAGATTATGTCCTGTTCAGAAAAACATTTAAAAATAAATTATCACCAATTGAATACAGACCTGTAGCATTAAGTCAGTTTGCGAATCAGGGCAATTTAACTGAAGTAGCAAAAAGGTTACACGACAAACCTGCCAAGCAAATAGCCGCCATCGCTGCGTATTATTTTGATCAAGTGACCCACTTTTGCTCTTTGTTAATCGATGCCAAGGCCTATCACCCAGACATTAAACTCTCCAATTTTCTTGCCCATAACAACCGTTTATTAATCAGCGACAGAAAGACATTGATTGAAGATGCACATCCTTTAGTCAATACAGTACGCAGTAGTCCGAATTTTGCACCCGATGAATACAATGATTGCCTTCATTTTGATGTTTTTGGTATCGATTTCAATGAAAAAGCGAAAACTACCGTATTGGATATGCCTAGTTTTATGGCCTTTCAAGTGGGCATGATATTAAAAGAATTCCTGTTGTTGACTCAATTGGATGAATTACCTGATGATTTCAGAAATACCGATCAAAGTGCCGCATCCTATTTTGTCTCACCACCAAACTCGATCATTAATTTATCACTTCTGATACAAGAATTAACGCGTACTGACCCTCAGAAACGCATGACGATCGATCAATTTAAATCCCTGATTGTCTATCGTAATATGAACCCGGAAAATTTCTATAACAAGGTGGAAAAAGCATTTCCTTCTGAACAACTGGGCATAAAAAATGATATAGATGAAATCAACGCGCTGCTGAATGAGAAAAAAAATAAAGGTTTTTTGCAGGGCATTGTAAGTTCATTCATGAACCTGTTCACGCCAAGTACTTATAACAAGGATTTTTTACTTCGCGCCAATGAAGTATTTAAAAAAATATCCGAGAGTGACCCCAAAGAAACTCGTTTAACCAGACTGGCCGAAAAACTTGCTGTTAAATGCTATAGAGAATACAGCCATACCTATTTTAAACAATGTTCTCAATCTCTTGAGGCAGCATTATATAAACAGGACTGGGATAAAGCTCCCTGGTATAGAAAAGCATTATATTGGTTAACTTTTGGTATATACAATGTGGACAGGTCCTCAAATGTGGATATTGCCACAGTAAAAATCAAACAAGATCTTAAAGGGGAGGAGTTTCAAATGCACTTCCCACTTTTAGAATTCCTACCTCCAAACGAACTGGATCATTTAGGAACATTGCAAGCCGCTCGATTTAAAGAGTTTCTGTATTCGCACGTAAATGACATCCTGCCGCAAGACGCTGAAGAATCAGAGCAGTCAAGCTCGTCTTGTAATGAATCTGATGAAGAACAAGCCAGCTCAACTTCATTAAAAAAATTATCGAGATCTCTTAATAAAAAGTCATCTGAAGAATCAAATTCATTGCCCTCAGGTACTGTAGTTATTAGAGCTGATAAACCAGATCAAGCGGTATTGCCAACAGAATCCCTGCCTTCAGGTACTATGGTAATTAAAAAGGATGAAACAGAAGACTCGCTTCCTTCATCAGACTCATTACCTTCTGATACTATGAAAATAAAGACGGATGACGAGATCAATGCTTCACAATTAACCAAAGATTCGCTCTCATCGTCTTCTGTAAAATCCTCCAAAAAGACTAAAAAAGAACTGCCATCAGATACGATTGTGATTAAACCTTCTGAAAACGGTAAAAAACGAATGTCCTTTTCATTCATAAAAGATCTGGGTATTTTCCATAGTAGCAAAAAAGATGCGGTTGCTGAGCCTAAAACACGAGTTTCAAGATTTAAAAAAGTGGATAGTGTCAGGACAGCGCTTCTTAGAGGAGACGGCAGCAATCGCCATAAAGCGAAAGGTCCACAGCGTTTAAGAGTAGAGGAAATCAATTGGGAGCCGGTTACTCCTGATGTCAATGAGCCCTCTTCAAAATCCAACTCTCCTGTAGTATAAAAAAAATCCCCGCCTAGCGGGGATTTTTCTTTCAGTATCTGATTGACTGACACTCGATTATAGAACATTAGATTCCAAACGAAGGTCTTATTCCTTCATCTGGCTCCCTCAAAACAGGCGTATGATGATACATGGATAACCCTGCTTTTTCAGCCCCAATCCGATCCTCATGAGACAGATAACTGTCCGCAGCCTGTATACAATAACTCTTCATCTCATCAATTGAAGCCAATTTAAATGGAGTGCTTAATACAAGTCCTTTGCCAAAATACGCATTATTAATTGCCTCTTCCGAGTCACTCTCCGTCAGTGCGGCTAAATGTAAGAATTTCCAGCACAAAATGTAACCTGCTCTGCATTGATCGTCCAATCTCAAATTTTGATAACTTAAAGCCAGTTGCATATAGCCATTTGCCATTAATAAATACCCTGGACATTGATGTTTTTTTGCAAACGATTCAAGGTTAAATAAAAACTCAGCAATTTTTATCAGATCAGCCTCTGAAGCTGTTCGGAGATTAATGAATATCTGGTGTAAATAATTGCGAATACTATGAAAAGATAAATAGTCTGTAGATTTCACTCCAATAAAACTAACCCCATCTGCAGGTTGGGTATCTTTAGATTTTAATTGCAGTAAATACAATAAATAACCTATTACAAAATCTGAGTCATGAATACCGGGTTGTGCCATAAAACGAAACTCAGGATTGCCAGGCAGACGCAAACTGGCTCTGCGTCTCTCCCAAAATTGATTGTATTGTGGCTCCTTAAGCTTGTGGTGCAATTGAGTATGATTGAATAGAAATTCTGCTAATTGTCCATCACTCCATTGCTCTAATAGTTTTATCGCTTTATCAAAATGATTATTTGTTAAGAAAGAAACGACCTTTCCTTGCGTTGATGATTTTTCTTTCATTGCATCTCCAAAATAAAAAATTGCGTTAATTTCTTACCAATCGAGTAAATCACTGTCTATAGTTATAGATAAGTCTAGTTGATACTATAAGGATATAGCCAGTGGACGCGGAACAAAAAAATCGAATTATCAAACGCTACATTAAGGAAAAAAGCGTAAGACCAGACGATGTAAACCTTAGTGACGATGCGCTTGTGCCTTATGCAGCGCTGGATGGGTTACTGGATTTTATCGATATCAATAACCATGGTTTATTCGATTTTGCTACCCTGGAAGGTGATGCCAATCAATGGAAAAAATTCACCGATGTTCTTAATTATTCTACTGTTTTAACTCCTGGCTCACCACCAACGCTTACCAGTATCAAGGAACGAAGCGCGGCATTCGGCTTACAATACTGGCGAAACGCCAGAGATATCAGCGCATTACCCAAAGATAATTACTATGCCCGCACTACCAGTACACCTGCAGCGCCCGATGCAGAATTAAATGACGGCATCCAAAACAGCAGAGCAAAACTGTATGCTTTGACTCAAACCTTTCCGGCTGCGACCGCATTTAACGCGGCGGATATTGCCCAGGTCAATTTACGAATCAAGGCTCTAAACGAGCAAATAAAACCGATGACCGACATTAATCCACAAAAAGCCATTTTGCAAAAAAGGCTGAACATCCTGCTGGATTTAAATAAAATTAATCAATTGGAGCGAATCACCATTCCACTGGACAATGGAGCAACAGCAACCTATTGCACCCTTGCAGAAGCGGCTGGCGGAGTTACAGAAAAAATTTCCCTGATATCTCTGGCCAATGTAAAGGCCCAGTTAGGTCATATCAATGCCAGAGATGATTTAACTGTCGATAACTACACTACCGATAGAGCACAATTCAAATTAAGTACCGAAGCAATCATCAAACTCCCCAAACATAGCGATATTAAAGAAGTTCAACGTGAAGCAATGGCCCTTAATTGTTCCAGACTCATGGGGTTGGACACGGCCTCTTCAACGACTATTGCTCATAACGGACATCCAGCCATGTTCGTGCCTTTTGATAATATACGTTTACTCAGTGAATTCTCCTCTGGAAAAACCTTCACTGCCGGATTGGGTATCAGTGGTCAAACATACACCCATTACTCGACGATTAAACCCGTAGGGGAAGGAATGCAGGCAGATCGATTTGTTAACGATTTTGGCAATTCATTAGCGCTGTTCTATCTCTGCAGCGATACCGATGCTGTCGGAGGATATTGCCAGAATAAAGCACTTAGAGACAGTAGAAGCCTGTTCATTTTTGATCAGGTAATAATGGATAGCGATAAATTCATTCTTGATTCCCGTTTAAGCCTGCAACCCGATCAGTTCATTATGAAGCATACACGCCACGGACAAGGTCGCAACAGAACACTTATTGAAGACTCTTCAATGATTACTAAATACGCAAGCATCATGCAGCTTAAAGAATTAGGCGGAAAAATAATCCAATACGCCAATCATGTAGCCTGGCAGCACCACAATCGAGCTGATGTCTTGAAAGGACAATTAAGAGGGGTACTGGATAAAGTAACACGGGATAAACTGATTGATGAATTAAAGGATGTAGAAATTCTTGAGAATGATGCCATCACCATTAGAACCAAAATTGAAAATCGTATTAAACAAATAGATGAGGTCTTACCCAAAACAACAGGCGTTGTGAGTTCTGAGGAAGTCCGACAAGCCCTGATATTGGAAAAACTGGTTCATAACCCTGTTTTATTCAGTGACGATGGTCGGCCCTATAAAAATCCATGGACTACACGACAGGCCAATAATGTAGAGTCAATTAATGATTTGGGTAATGGCAGCGTACAAATCAATTTTAACTCTAAAGTTGCTCCAGACATGATTCAATTCATTAAACGACATGGTGGTGGTGATTCATTAACCCTTGTTTCTCCCAAAGTACTCACCATAAGCAAAGCGCATCTGAATGCACTTCGAGAAGGAATGTTGCATCCGGAACATAATGCGATTCTGGCTCCTGATGCAGATTATCTGGTTAATGCAGATTTAGCCTTGATTAAGGAAGCTTATGGTAAAGGACACAGAACTCGAATTATCAACACGATTACAACTTATAAAGCTGAAATGAATGATGCAGAACGAGGTCCTGCGGATAAAATTGCCTCGTTAATAAAAGCGGAAGCCGATTTAAAAGAATTTGTCAGAACAGCTAAAGACAAAGGATTGGGCATGCACGTATTAAAAAAATTCTATTTCGATGCGCAACAACAGCTTCAAAAACTCATGAACCCAGTATTAGTTCCCGCTAATATTAATGAAGCTTTTGCAGCGGCATTAAAGCTGGACAGAGTATCCGAGTTTAATGCGGTAGTCAGAGAGGCCATCGCTCACAACAAACTTACTGATGCACAGTTTACCGGATTTCTTACCGCGTGTATCCAGAAAGAAGCTCTGGCAACAAATCATACTGATGCAGTTAGAGAAAGCCAGGCCTTATCATTAGATGCGCAACGAGTCATAAATCATATGCAATTGCCTGCAGCGCCCATACACATTCAGTTAGCGTTGCATGAGCCTGCTGATGATGGATTGTTACATGTAGATCCCTTAGCAGCTCTTGAGGATGACTTAAGGATTGAGCATCAAGTATTGACTGCGCAACCACTGACCTCTGCGCCTGTGACCCAAACAGTTCATGGGCTGGATGATGGAGTAAGAGATGAGATTACTGTTCGAATTTAGTGATTAGGTACATTGAGAATAATGTCACATAACATGGACTTGATGGAGCAATTATGCCAGTACATGAAAGACGCCAACATTTTCGCATCGATGATCACATCTATTTTGATTATCGAATTATTTCACCCGGTGAATTTTGTTCTGATTTATCGATATCGAATCAGCTACTCGGCGAAAACGGGCAAAAATATATGGAAGCAACTCAATATTTTCAAAATATTGATTATGAACTAGCTGAATTAACGCAGGCATTAGCGATAAAAGAACCAGCCATGGCACATTATCTGAATCTGTTAAATGCCAAAATCGATTATTTATCTCGTCACATCCTGATGTCTGGAAAATTGCAAGTGAGAAAAGTGAACATCAGTTTAGGTGGGATGGCTTTTAAAACAACGGAACTGATTAAAGAAAAAACCCATTTAAAAATCGTAATCTACACCAAACCCAAAATGGTTCCGATTATTGTCGACGCGGTGGTGGTTTATAGTCAATTTCAAAATGAAGCAAGCTATCGCACCGCAGTTTCCTTTACTCAATTAACTGTTGAACAAGAACAGTTGCTCTCGCAACATATTCTGCAGGCGCAGGTAAAAAATCAGTGCGATTGATTTCAGTATAGGCAGTTAAAGGATAGTACTTGGAGTAGATGAGAGATTCACGCATAATGTGCTTTCCTGATGAATTAAAGAGGCACAAAATGAGTAGAATAATTTTTTGTTGTAAATTACAACAGGATGCTGAGGGAATGCAAAAGCCCCCCTTCCCCGGAGCTCTGGGCGAGCGCATTTTTAATGAGGTTTCAAAACAAGCATGGAGTATGTGGCTCTCACATCAAACCATGTTAATCAATGAGTATCGGTTAAACCTGAGTGAAGCCAAATCCCGTGAGTTCTTAAAAGAAGAATTACAAAAGTACTTTTTTGGTGAAGGTTCGGAAAAGCCTTCAGGCTATGTTGCAAAAGAATAAAGGATCCAATTATGTTTCATGATTTATTAGAAATTAATGAGGAAGTTTTAGAAGCCATAGAGAGTCATAAACCAGTGGTTGCTCTTGAATCGACTATTATCTCTCATGGAATGCCTCATCCAGAAAATTTAAATACAGCTTATGAAGTAGAGGATATTATCCGTAATCATGGCGCTATTCCAGCAACTATTGCACTCTACCAAGGTAAAATTCATATTGGCCTGACTAAAAAAATTATGGAACATCTGGCAGAGTCTACAGAAGTAATGAAAGCGTCTCGCCGAGATATCGCTTACGTTCTAAGTAAAAAAATAACAGCAAGCACAACTGTTGCCGCTACCATGTTCTGTGCGCATTTGGCTCGACTGCCTTTATTTGTTACCGGAGGCATAGGAGGTGTTCATCAGGAAGCAGGAAACAGCTTTGACATCTCAGCTGATCTTATTGAGTTGTCCACGACTCCTGTCACCGTAATCTGTTCTGGAGCTAAATCCATTCTTGATCTGCCCAAGACGCTTGAAGTACTCGAAACGCATGGAGTAGCCGTTATCGGGTTTGGTACCGATGAATTCCCTGCCTTTTACAGCCGCTCAAGTGGCATACCCGTTCTTCATCGATTGGACAGTGCCAAGGAAGTTGCTCAACTGATGATGTTTCAACGTCATTTAAACATGAACAACGGCATAGTAATCGCCAATCCCATTCCTGTAGAGGCTGAAATATCGGATGCGGAAATGATACCCTTTATTCAGCAAGCGCATCATGAAGCAAAAAATATTAAAGGACAGGCAGTCACCCCATTTTTATTAAAACGTATTGCCGAATTAACTGCTGGCAAGAGTTTACAGGCCAATATTGAGTTAATTAAGAGCAATGCATTATTAGGCGCACAGATCGCTGTCTCCTATCAAGAAAAATTATTTTCAAAAAAAATGTAATCAATACTTGACTCCAAACGCTTCTCGGAGTTTAATAGCAACCCATTGGGGCCAGATAGCTCAGTCGGTAGAGCAGAGGATTGAAAATCCTCGTGTCGGTGGTTCGATTCCGCCTCTGGCCACCATGTTAATCAATAGGTTACGTGGTGGTTACCCAAATATCTAAAATCTCATGTAGACTCAATGTAGACATAATAAGATCTTTTGGGTCAGCACCATCCCACTTTTTTAGGTTCTGTCTAAAATTTATGAAAAGCTAAATAGTCCAGAAACAGGTCTTGGCTATTACACGAGCTCATAAAATTGGCTCCAAGTAAACTTACTCCCTGCATTTTGCAACTGCCCTCTTTTAAGCATTCAATGCAACTCAATTCCAGAGATGTTTGCTTCAAATGATTTAAAACCAAGCGTGTATTTTGTTATATTTTTAATGCCACGATGGTCTTGTTCAACCATGTTGTTCCTATATTTTATCCGTCATATTTCGATCAGTAAATGCCATAATCCAAACATAAAGAGCACGTTATTAATGAGCTCCAGGGCCGCCGTATTCGAGCTTGATTTATAAATATTAATTTTTTGAGGAAGGCCACTGGAACCGAGCGCTTTTTGAAAAACTTCAATACAGCTGGACGATCTCGTTTTTCTGACCACTTAAAATCAACAGTATTACCTTCCTTATCTACAGCACGATAAAGATAAACCCACTTGCCATTTACTTTGATATACGTTTCATCCATCCTTCAGCTACTTCGTACAGGCTTCTTTCTTATTCTGAAGGATTGATCGAGTTTCGGTGCATAATGAGCCACCCGTTTCTGAACCGTTGAATGATCTAGATCTGCTCCTCGTTCATTCATTAACTCTTCAATATTTCGATAGCTTAGTGGGTAAGCAAGCTTCCAGCGAATCGCCATTAATATTAAATCTTTTGGAAAATGACGACCTTGGAAACTAATCATAGCGCACCTTTTTGGGAGTCCACAATAACAGAGATTTTCTATTTTCGACAGAGCCACAGCCGATCCTACCCATTGTGATTATTGTAATCCTTAGCGTTGCTTTCTAGACCCATAGAACAGATCTTAATGCTACGAAGGATACCTAATAAACAAACTGATTTGATTCTTGCATGGGAGTTAAAGCACCTTTCTCGGTTAGAGTAAAAATACAAATTCCAGCCATCAAATTGAATAAATTTCAAACCATAAGGTCGCTAAATTGATAAGGTGATAAAATAATGTTAAGATTATACATATATATTACATTATCTCAAAACTCGGAGTAGGTATCTTATGAATGGTTTATCTGCAGATATGTATCATGGTCAAGTTGTTGGAAAAATAGGGTTCATTAAACGGTGCATGGACAACATCGATCCTGATTCTGTCAACTCTCTACTAAGATCTGAGTATAAGGAAGAGATTGAGTGGAGCACAAAACCATTTGAAGAGATTTTTGAAGCCAGTAAAGCAGGCAAATGCCCTGATCTGGATACATTAGGGAAAAAAGCATTGGTCTTACAGGAGTTGATGCTCCTGATTGATTCAGTAAAACCGTTTTCTTTGAATCAGGAACTACTGGAAGCTCATTATGTTGCCTTCAAAAAGGAAAATAACCTATGGAACAGCAAATATCACAAAACGCTAACCGTGCTTGATGGCTTGATTAAAGCAAGTGAATTTTCTGCTGTTCCCAAAAAATATTTCTTCAAGGCGATTGTTTCAGCTTTAAAGCATCATATTGCTACTCATGGAATTGTTGAAGATCATGCTGAGATAAAAAAATTAATCCAACTCTCAGAAACAATAAAAGACACTATTGACAATAGTTTCGAACAACAATACACGATATTTAAAGCATTTGTAGAGTCTTTGGTAGATGACTCTTCATTGATAAATAGTTTAGAAACTGAAGTACGCCAAGGAATAATCCAAACTTTATTGGAACATTCACAGAAACTGTTCAGCGCTACTTTAAGAGAACAACTTGCTGCAATTCTTCAAAGTGGAATAATTAACAAAGCATTGTTAGTTACATTCAGCGAAACGATTGGCATTGATCATCAATTGCAATCGTTTGCTCAGTTAACCTTAAGAGGACATCGGCTTGATGCTCTTGAAATTGAGGCAATTTACTCTGATGCTGTCAAAAAGTCGGTTGATAATCCATTAGATTATACAAGGGAAAGAATAAATAGAAGACTATTATGCCGTGTATACCCTAAGCATGAGGAATGTATTCAGAAATCCTCATTTAATTCAACATCCCCTTTTTTAGCAATTGACGTAATCCAGGAAATCGCTTCTAAAAGCACAAAAGAACCCGGGAGTGAAGCTGCTATCTGGCAATTAGTTACACCCCTCAGACTCGCGCATGTAAAATCCCCTGAAATGAGTATGGAGCAACTGGTTGCTTTTATCGATGAGAAATCAAAATCGGTAATCGATGCAATTCCTCGAAGAAATGAACAGCTTAAATTATTGGGTTCAACGGTTTATACTTTTAACGAAGTTGAGGATGTTATACGACCTATATTGAATTCAGGCGAGAATAAAGACAGCAAAATTATTCGTGAATTTCATGAAGCGATTCATGATGCTAAAATGCGATACTTTTATATTCATCCATACAGGGAAGTAAAACAAATTGAACACATTACATCCAACGACGTAACTCAATTTTACAATGAATGTTGTGTTGCAGGACAAAAAGCTGCAACCAAGCTTGCTGATAATCGTTCTTTGCTTACGGTAATTGTTGATGTTTTAAGAAGCCTTGCGAATCTTGCAATTCGCATCCTGACTCTGGGAGCATCACCACAATTCTTCACACCGAAGCCAACTTCGGTAGACATCATTTCATCAGCGTTAGAAAAAGCCAGAACACATATCATGTTAAACCTGGAGCAGTTGAATAACGACTCTGAAACATCTCGACCGGATAACAAACTTCAAAATTGATTTTACAAAGGATTTAATATTTGTATGAAACTCATTAACACATCGAATCAAACAAAAATAGGAACATTTAGAGGAGTTAGTACTGGAGCTTTTAGAAAACGCTTTTTAAAAATATATTCCTTTAATGAATACAGGCATGATAAAGCGTTTCGCTTTTGCATTATTGATTGTCCATATAGGTCTTTCAACTTCTTTTGGTCGGATTCTGAAGTAAAGCGACTTCTTGAGGTATTAAATTTGAGTATTTCTGGCGAAGCTCATGAGGCCATGGAAAAAGAACTATCTAGCTCCAGCTCATTCTATACTATACCGCGAATTCGTAGATATGAAGAAAACTATCAACACATAGTAATGAATATTTCTCTCATAAGAAAAGAAACTCAAATTAATACAATATCTCTTGAATTTTGTTCTGAATTTTTAAACCCCAATATAATCATTCATCTCTCAGTAGCGGAAACAAAAAAATTAATAAATGATCTGCAAATTCACATAAACAAAAACTCACGCCCCTATTGGTACGAAGATTTATAAATACAGGGTAAATAAATGAATACTAAAAATCAAAATGGCGTAGCCTTGGTGCAGCGACTAGCGTAACCAAAGTTCTCCTTTAATTTGGAAAGGAATCTTCTGCGATAGTGCATTTTGGATTATTTGAATCTTCCGTTAAGAAAAGGAACTGTCGGGCGAAGCGACCGACCTACGCTTGCTACATTATTGACTCATTATAATACTTAATCTAGAATCTCCCGCGCTGATATCTCATAGATAGTCTGACTATCAACAATTCCAATGGAAAGGAACTAGAGATCTCAAAGTGCAATCCAAATAATCCGAAAGATCGGATTTTAACCAACAATGGAACAATAAAAATGAATAAAGTTATTAAATCAAGCCTTCTTCTTATGGCATTATGCACTACCTCTACGGCAATCAACGCAGCAACTCCGGGTGCTTATATCGGTGGTGGCGCAGGATTATCACATCTCAATATTGATGCTGGATTAAATCGGGTCGACGACAGTGTCTTCGGCGGACGAGCATTTTTTGGCTACAATTTTAATAATTATTTAGGGATAGAAGCCAATTATTCGGGCTTCAACAAAACACACCTTTACTTGAATAATAATCCTCTTGTAAATGGTGAATATTCTATTAACGCATTAAGCCTAGTCGGTAAACTCTATCTTCCTTTAGGAACCGATGGCAGGATTAATTTATACATCCTTGGTGGCGCCGCTCAGTCTTATGGTAAATTTGATGTCACATATCAATCCCTGTCTGTGTTGAATTTTTCAGATAATGGAGTAGTACCCACTGCAGGGCTTGGGATCAATTATGACATTAACGAGCAATTTACAGGCGGCCTCGAACTGTCCGGCTTTGGTGAAAAAAATGATCCTTATACTATAGGCATTCCAGCAAGCTCTTTGCTGACTTTGAGCCTTGCTTATAAGTTTTAACTGATAGAACGATGTTCGTCCTCCCGAGGTTACGAGGGAGTGTAAGTCAGAAAGTTGTTATATTGGGAAGCAAGCCTGAGAGTAAGCCCAAAGGGCCGTATCCCAGGCTACGCCTACTCAAATTTAGCTTTGATTGCCATGCTTGCTAATGAAACAATGCAAATGCCACCCTTGTGTGCTCTTTTGATTTCATACAATCCAACGTCTGCGCGTTCAACTAGTTCTTCAATAGTATTATCACTATGCTATTTATCTTAGTCAGACCCCATATGCCACCATATCTCTTTACTTTGGTCTCTTTAATCGCTTGAAAGAATAAGAAACTTAGACTAGTCTTAAGCCCGAAAAATTATGTAGATAGTTAATATGTATAGTATTGCACGAGTCAACAGACTAAAATTTTTGGATTCTCAAAAAAGTATTTCCTATTGCTTCTGGAGTCTCTTCTTTTTACATATCAGCTGTTGGGTAATTTTACCTGCGATTTTTCAACTTAATGTCCCGCTTGATGTATGTGAAGGATTTGTTTGGGGCAACGAATGGCCTTTAGGCACTTACAAACACCCCCCCCTCTGTGCATGGTTGCTCCAGGCTGTATATTATCTATTTGGAACTTCTCCCGTTGGATTTTATGGATTGTCCGCATTCGCAAGTGGATTTAGTTTATATGCTATATATCGAACAGGGGCTTTACTTATTAGTCCAACTCATGGACTAATGGGTGCCGCATTGGCGCAAAATATAGTCTACTTTAATGTTCTATCTACGGAATTTAATCCTAATGTATTACAAATGTTTTGGAGTGCAATCGGAAGTTATGTATTTGCGCTGGCTTTAATACGATCTCATATAATCTACTGGATCTTGCTTGGGTGCATCATTGCTCTAAGTTTTTACACAAAATACACCACCCTAATACAAGCGTCTATATTTTTATTATTCCTAGTCTTCAATTCTCGTGCTCGTACTAATTTTAAAAAAACAGGTCCTTATCTGACGGTGTTGTCCTTTATTATACTGTTCATTCCACATCTTCAGTGGTTAATTCAGCATAATTTTCTCCCTCAATATTATATCAAAGATAGACTTGGAGATGTTTTAACACTCAAAGACAGCCTATATTATTCCCTACGTTTTTTGCTGGTCCAAATTCTTGATTGTCTTTTTTCTTTATTAGGAATTTGCCTTTTATTATATCCTTTTCATTCTATAAGCCTCACGAAAACCGATGAAATGTTCAAAAGAACAATTCTTTCCTGGTTGGCTTGGTCTCCCATTGTATTATTAACATTTATAAGTTTTGTTAGCGGTCATAAAATAAAGGATATGTACGGTATGCCTTTCTTATCATTTATCCCGCTTGTACTCTTGTCTTATTTTGAAGTTAATAAAAATAGGATTCGCAAATTTTTTTCTTTCTGGATAGTTATGTTTCTGTCTCAGATTACTCTTTACGTGGGTGTCAATTACTATCATGCAAATGCAAAAAATGATAATCCGCGTCGAGTAGATTTTCCAGGACTTGAATTGTCAAAATACGTTCACTCATTATGGCATAAAAAAACAAAAACACCTTTAAAATTTATTATTGGTAACACCTGGATTGCTGGAAATGTAGCTTTCTACAGCAATGAAAAACATCGGCCCAATGTATGGATTAATGGCGAAATACGTATATCAGAATGGATCAATTTATCAGAGGTAAAAAAGAATGGCGCAATTCTTATATGGCTGCAAAACGATGGTGAGTATGCAATACCAGCCTATTTAGCTGAAAAGTTTCCCAATGCTCAATTAGGCAATAAATTCAATTTGGCGTGGGAGAAACATCCAGAAAAAATGAGTACTTTTGGCTATGCCTACCTTCTTCCTACATCTTAGACCATATAAAACTAATATGTGATTATTCGGTAGATGATGCACAAACCATATTGGAGGAAAATTACCACGGTTATTATGATTCAGAGGTTGATTTTGCCAGGCAGTTATTTGATGACTGTTACTTTGGCTTTGGTTGCCATGCTTGCTAATTAAACAATGCAAATGCCGCCCTTGTGTGCTCTTTTGATTTCATACAAGCCAACGTCTGCGCGTTCAACTAGTTCTTCAATAGTATTATCACTATGCTTTGAAAGGGTTCCCCCTACACTTATAGAGATCTGTTGTTTAGCTAAAGCTGCTATTAATTCTTCTGCCTTCTTTTGGAGGGATTCTTTATTGATGCCTGAAAAAATTATTGCGAACTCATCACCGCCGTATCGAAATACTTTATCCATTTGACGTACTAATTGTTGAGCTGTTTCTGCAACAAATTTTAATAATTTATCCCCTGCAATATGACCATAGGTGTCATTGAATGACTTAAAATTATCAATATCAAAAAACAATAACCCAACAGTCTCATTATACAGCTTAAAGTGTTCGAGCACCTCACTGCCAGACACATAAAAGATCTCTCTATTAAAGACCTGTGTTAAAGGGTCAGTAACTACTTTTTCTGACAATTGCAGGTTTAAATTTTTAATATGAGTAATATCTCTTTCTATTGCACCCAGATAAGATAGCTTACCCTGGTCATCATAAATATAAATAATAGAAAAATTTATCCAATAGGGACAACCATGTTTGTCATAATTTAACAGATCAACATTGATGTCTTTTTTCTTCTTTATGGCATTTTTGATTTGCAATAAGGTTTCTTTACAGGTTTTCTCACCTTGCAGAATCCGTGGAGTTTTGCCAACAACCTCATTGAGTTTATATTTGGTGACATTCAAAAATGCTTCATTCACCCAAACTATTTCTGGCCCATAAGGCGCATCTATGGGATCGGGTCTGGTTATGATAACCATATCATTCGTTTTGTTAATCAGTTTAATTTTTGCTGCCTCAATATCCATCACTATCCTTATGATAACGATCGCCATCTTCAAGATATTGAGTTAATTGTTCATAAGGCATAGGGCGCGCAAAAAGGAATCCTTGATAAAAATCAATGTCGTATCTTTTGATAACATCATACTCTTCTTCCGATTCAATACCCTCACAAATAATCTTAATGCCCAGCTTATTGGCCATGACACATATATTTTCCATAATCACTTGCTTAAATTCATTTGTGTGGATATTTCTAACAAGCTCTAGGTCCAACTTAACATAATCGGGCCTTAGATCGGATAATAGATTTAACGAGCTATAACCTGAACCTAAATCATCTAATGCAACACCATATCCTTGTTTTCGATAGAAATCCATGATGCTTAATAAATGCTTTTTATCATTTACTTCATCACTTTCGATAACTTCAAACACGATTTGAGAGGGATTTAAATTTGTTTTTTTTAAAGCATGATTAGTTGTAGTCAAACAATAAGACGGGTCATAAATTGCAGTAGGATTGAAGTTGATAAATATCTTTTTTTCAATATTAACTTTGTTCATATTATCTATATGAGTAATTCTTGCCTTTTTATCCAACAAAAACAACATATCACTGATTTTAGCAGCATTAAAAATATCTGATGGCGAAATTATACTGTTGTTGATGTTTCCCCTTAATAAACATTCGAATCCATAAGGTTCCAGTGTTTCTTTGTGGACAATAGGTTGACAAAAGGTGGTCAAGGAACCATTTTCAATTAGATCTACCAACCATTGCCCTAAAAGTAACCCGACCAATTTTCTCAGTGTATAGGTGTGGTTTAAGAGTATCCCTACCCCAGCATTCGCATGAACAGCAGGTATTAACAATGCCTTGGAGTCTTCTAGCTCAATTTGTGAAAAGCAGGTATCAATGATTTTACCCAGTTGATAGGATTCTTTGGCAGAAAAAGATAAAGAAATAACATTATCATCCGTATGGATATCGTAATTATTATCTGCTAGGTGATTGAGAAGCTTAGTAGAGCTATGACCTCTTGGTGGGGCAATGAGCAACTTATATTGGCCAGATAGTTGATAGGTACGCACCGAGTCACATTTTTCACATGGCATTTCAGTTCCTTCGGATAAATATTTTCCTATTTAATCACTATAGTACTTATTTGCTATATTTGCCTTAAAAGCCTGCAAGGGCGTTGCATCAAAATGAACCTCGTACATTAAATGTCAGGGTCGTTTTAAGAATATTTTGAGTGTCCATATGCTGTTCCGTTTTCGCATGCAATACCTCTTTATCTGTTATCGATTATTTTAAAGCAGACTGTCTGTGACATTTTGCTCAAGGCATACTATCCTGATTATTCACCACAATGATTTGTTTCAAACGACAGCTTCCACGCCCGAATGTTAAGTAGATCTCATAATCTTTATATATATCAATGAATACATCAATAAATCCTCGAACAATCTACTATACTTAAAAAATCAATACCTATCACGTGCTCCTGTTTGCTAGCTGGATTATATTTGTGATGCCTGGTATAGGTGATATGGTGTCAGATATGCTGCTTTTTTTGGAGACAAAGTATGCCAGCATCTAGAAGGATGGCTGTCCTTTTAATGTGTTCTTTCGCATGTGCAGTACTTCTATGGATGTGGAGTTACAACTCCAAGCAAACCCCTGTCATAACAATTAAAATTGGTGCATTGTTGCCTGCTTCAAACGGAGATTTGGCTGAAAATCGCAAAATGATGATACAAGGTATGGAGCTTGCGAAAGAATACATCGATACAAAATACAAAGGAAAAGTAGTTCTCGATTTTGATTATCAGAATGGATGCTTTGCTAAAGAATCTATTCCAGCGGTTCAAAAGTTTTCTTATGAAAAAGTTCCAATTATTGCAGCTTCATTTTGCCTGTTTGGACATCTGCCTATTTTGCCTGTAACTGAAGGGAATAAAATAATTACGTTTAATACAGCAGCCAATCCTGACCAGGCATTAAATCTGCAATATGCATTTTCTACAAATGTTGAGATAAAGGATGAGGCCAGGAAGCTTTCCGAGTTCGCATGTAACCAGTTGAGAGCCAGACGAGCCGTTACTATGTTCCTTGATACCCCTTTTGGGCATGATTATAACAAGTATTTTACTTATGGTTTTAATCATTGCGGCGGAGATGTCGTTGGAAGTTTTCCAAATGCCCCTGATGGCAAGCAATTCAAGTCGATGATTACCCAAATTAAATCTTTAAAACCTGACATCATTATCACCGCTCACTTTGGTCTACCTCTAGCGATGTTTATTAAAGAAGTGAGACAAGCACACATCAAGGCGCCCATTTTAGGAAACTACGAAACTGAGGATCCTACCGTGATAAATTATGCTGGTGATGCGGCTGAAGGAGTAATGTTCTCTTCTTCTGAATTGAATGAAAAAACACCGATGATGAAAGATTTTGAAAGACTTTATATTCGAAAATTCGGTGCAGAGCCTAATGTATTAGTTACTAATGTTTATGATGATGTAGTCCTGTCCGTCGAGAGTTATCTGGCATGTAAAAATGACCGAGATTGTATGGCAAACTATTTGCATCAAGTTAGCAATTATCAAGGTGTAAGTGGAATTATTACCATTAATCCAAGTGGAGCCGCTAATAAGCCCACTATATTTAAGATCATAAAAAATCACACATTTATACCCTATCAAAAATCCCAGGTAAGATAATGAAAATCAAAACGATGTTACAAATATTATTTTTATTGTCTGTGTTGATATCTGCTAGCGTAGTTAGTCTTGTTATAGTTCAAAAAAACAAAATGGGAAGAATGATAGAAAAAGAGATGTTAACAAATGAAATCATCAGGGTGATTAGTCAACGTGAAAAAATCATGAATAATTATATAAACGACCATCAAGGTGAAAATATTATACTGTGGCAACTCATGTACGATATAGCAACTAAATTGCTCCAATCCGACGCATTTGAAACACCAGATGAACAAATGGTTCTTGAGAACATGCGTGAAGATAATGTCGCTATAAATAAATTGGTTACTGAGATAATTATTTCTGAGCAGGGAAATCAATCGGAAATAAAAGGCAATACCTCTAACCAACCTTTGCTCAATAAGTTTAAATCCTCGTTAATTAAGCTAAGAGAATCGATTATGGCAGATGCCTATCGTTTAAGTGAAATAAATCGAAAGAACATCCAAAAAACCTTGGCGATAGTTGATTGGATTGTTATGTGCTCTGTCTTAACTCTGGTTTTGCTTGGCTTTTTAGTTTTAATTGTTTTGATAAAAAAAATTTATACCCCTCTTTACAAGCTCAATGAAGGATTTAAGGTAATTGGAGAAGGTAATTTGGACTATAAAATCGATGCGCATCTTAATGACGAAGTAGGTCAACTCATTAAATCGTTTAATGAAATGGCACGTAACCTTAAAGATCGAACCATAGAACAAGAACACATACTCAACAAGCTGGAAAAATCAAATCGAGCTAATTTGTATATTGCTCGGCACGATTCGCTGACGAATCTACCCAACAAAGTCTTTACAAAAATTTTTTTACAGAATGCTATTGAGAATGCACGAAATAAAAACAACATGGTGGCGGTGATTGATCTTAATCTGGATAATTTTAAACGCATCAATAACACCATAGGTCATATAAAAGCCGATCTGTTGATAAAAGAAGTGGGAAAACGACTGCAAAAAGTGACTCGCAATAATATTGATCTTGTCGCACGATTTGGGGGTAATGAGTTTTATATTATCGTTCCATTGATTAACACTAAAGATGCTGCTGCTGCTGCTACAAAAAAAGTCCAAAAGACTATTACAAAGCCATTTAGTATAGATAAAAAGGAATTTTACCTTACGGCAAGCATTGGCATCAGTCTGTATCCGTTTGATGGTGAAGATGTAGACATTCTACTCGAGCAAGCTGATTTTGCCATGTATCAAGCCAAATTTGCGGGCAAAAATAACATTCAATTTGCACTTCAAGAATTAAGAGATTTGGAGAAGAAAAGAGGCGAAATGGAAGTGGAAATGCACCATGCTATCGAGAACAACCAATTTATTCTCTACTATCAGCCCATCGTCAATACTAAAACCCAACAAATTATTGGATTGGAGGCATTGATTCGCTGGATAAATGATAAAGGGCAAATGATTAACCCGGAGGAGTTTGTCCCCATAGCCGAGCGTTCAGATTTAATTGTAACAATGGGTGAGTGGGTTTTAGAAACAGCCAGTAATCAATTTAAAGAGTGGCAAAAATACGGTTTGCAAACCATGGCTATTAATATTTCAGTACATCAATTAAGCGATCGTTTATTAGAACAAACCAAAAAAATAGTGAAACAATTGGAACTCCCTGAAGGAAGCCTTATTTTTGAAATAACTGAAACAGTATTGATGCAACAAACTGATGCGATGCTTCGATTTAATCAGAACCTGACAAATATGGGTGTTAGCGTGTCCATTGACGATTTTGGTACCGGCTATTCTTCATTTACTTACTTAAATAAATTCAAAATTTCTAATCTTAAACTCGACGTCTCATTTATTAAAGACGTTAATGACGATAAAAGGAAAGCAGCTATCGTCAAAGCCATTCTTCAAATGGCACGTACATTAAATATCAAAACCATCGCTGAAGGACTAGAAACCAAAGCTGAGTTTGAGTTTTTAAAAGAAAATAATTGTGATGAATGCCAAGGCTTTTATTTTAGCAAGCCACTGCCTCCTCATGAAATAGAAAAACTATTGCAACGTAATGTACCAAGCACTCTTTTGGCTCATCCACCCCACTCTGTTGGTAAATTGACATAGGACTCAAGTCTATTGATAAATAGATTTATGGAGCCCGGTTGATCTCAATCAATGGGGTCCAATCAATCGGGTCAGAGTCTGATCACATTGATTGAAATAGGTGTTCGCTTTGGACCGAAATACACAATCCAAAAGCACTGTCTAAGGAATAAAATGTTGTTAATAGACGTCAGCTATAGCACATTTAAATTTATTTTAAAGAAGTTACCTTAGTTGATGTCTCTTTTACAACCCTATCCTGATTAGCATTTTCTTGAAGCTCTTTAACAAAATCATCCAGCTTAGCTGAGTGAAGTACTTCGAAAAATGCCTTTGCAGAGTGCGTTTCTCCATGGCGTGCTTTAAAAAAGTTAAAACTACCGCCTCTTGCTGTAGATGCTTCTTTGATGAACTCAATAACACTATTATAAGCGAGATCCATCTTGTTTTGTTCACAATAATAATTAAATTGATTATGCAGCAACTCTAACATGTCTTTCTTGCTCTCTTTACCAATTACTAAAATGTTTTTACTTAAGCTGCTTATCGATTTTTTCATTGCCTCAGATAGCGTTAAAATATTATTTTCTAAGTCAACGCAAGTAATTTTATTATCATCATCCTCTGCCGTTTCTGGTATTTGATTTTTTGAAGTGAACGCTGCGTCCTCAGATGAGCTAAAATTCTCTGGTTCTTCAGCGGGTAAAGTGTCCTTTTTATTATTACTGTTAAATTCTTTAGTAGCAGCCTCCTTTATATTAAAAACGAACGCTTCAAACAAGGAAAAAGCAATATCATTGGTACTATTTTCACCCAGACTTTTGAGTTGATTCACAAATTCGTCAGTCAACTTGGCGACTCGATCTTTATCGATATCGGGTAGCTTGTTTAATTCTTCTATAAGCTGATTCTTATAATATTGTTGAATGATTATTTGTGAGTATTTTAATCCTTTGTTTCTCAGATATCCATTGTATGGTTTTCCATCCTTAGTTTTAGTGTATCTCTCTCTAAACTGCGCTAAATTTTCTTGTGTCCCATCTTTACGAACATGAATAATACTAGGATTTTTTTCTTTGCTTTTATTATCCTCTACAAAGGCTGATATTTGAGCAGTCTTTAGTAATTCATCTGGCAACAAGGCCTTTTTTAATGTAATTTTCTTTTCAGAAAAATCTGTGCTTACATCTGCAACCTGCTCTGTAGCCCTGGATTCAAGCTGCCCAACTAAATGGGCTGATTTAAAATAGGCGTTTTCTTTTTTAGCCGTTACATCTCTTACGAAAACAAGAGCATCCGTATAGCAAGAGATTAAATCAGCCTGCCTTATTTCTTCAGTAACAAAGATAGGTATCGCTGGGTTAGGCATCGCTGGAAAATGCTCTAAAATCAGCTCACTAATAATTCTACGAACTTGGCCATAATTATGGTCATTTGTTCTTCCCATAGAGTCGGGAATAAAAAATCCTTCGCTATTACCCGATTTTAAATAAAAAACTGGTGTCGCATGCCGCATTCCAATTAAAATATAAGCACAACGATAATCACCTTGTTCTGCGCGACCTTTTTTCACTAGCTCCATGAAATCTTGGCCTTGGTTATAGATATTATTATCCATTATGACATTAATATCATATTTTTCCCGATAATATTGCGCTATTAGCTTCATGCCTTTATCACGTAATAAAACGGCTTTTCCAAATGCTGTATTTGGATCAAATTCGAAGTATTCCTTCTGAGGCATTTTTTGTAATGTCATAAATACAACCAAACAAGTAGTTTGTACTAAAATTATAATTTAAAGAGCATTTTTTGGCAATTATTTAACAATACTGGACAAAAACGGAACATAAAAGTCATCACTAAGTAACCCTCTAAACTCAGAGTTCCATCAGAATCCCAATTGATTTTATTTCAAAGCATGAAATAAATTGACCTAAATTAGATTTTATTTTAATCACCTATTTCTTTTAAGAGTTACTTACTTTTGTTTTATCGATAAAAGAAAGGCACTTGGCGTTGATTGATATTAATACAATATAGCAATTTACCACCCAAAAAAGTCATTAATCGTTGTGTGTTATAAATAATATCTAAAGAATTAAAAGCATTAATAATGCATAACCTGTCTTTTGCCCACTGGCATTATAACTCCAATACAATCGATCCTCGATAAGCGTCATATAACCTATTTGATCTTCTCCCTGATAAACATCCAAGACCTGCTTATCTCCAATCATGTTCATCCTCACCATGATCCATCCATGGCTTTATGTACAGATTTATTCCTAAACCACAACAAATCTATAATACACTTGCCAATTGACAGTTCGATTTCCCATGCTCGATTTTCATAAAGGTTTCTTTGGCTACGCCAGACAAAGCAGCCGCATCCTCCAACCGTAAATCACTTTGAGTTCGACGTGCTTTAATGACTTCTCCTAACAACTCTACAGTTAATGGACGTTCAAGATCGGGGGCTTTAATTTTTTAATTTGCTTGGCCATAGAATCCTACTAGAGTAGACTTGATATAATGATTTCGATTTAATCATTAATTAGTCCTGTTATAGTAGGATTAATTTAAAAAGTACACTCCCAACCTAAAATAATCCTATTAATATAGGATTATATACGATAGATACTCTCCTGGATTAACCAAAACAATCGCGTTTTAATCGCAGTAATTTAATTTCTTACATGATAAATAATTAAATTGCGGTCGGAATGAGTTTTTAACATATGCCAGGATAGATGCTAATTTAAAGAAGAGTTACAAGCCAAACCTGTATTTGTATATTATAGTTATAATTATTCGATTGCAGATTGTGTCGCAAGGAGCAAATAATGAAGTTAAAATCATTTCTGGTCCCCTTGATTGTCGGGATTATCAACGCCAATTCTTCGTATGCCTCGCTTGCAATAACTGGTGCCGGTGCTACTTTTCCTTACCCTGTTTATGCAAAATGGGCAGAAGCCTATCACAATAAGACAGGAACCCAGGTTAACTATCAGTCTATTGGTTCAGGTGGAGGTATTCAGCAAATAAAAGCAGGTACAGTAGATTTTGGCGCCTCTGACAAACCCTTAACTGATGCAGAGTTACAGGTTGCCGGATTGATTCAATTTCCAACTGTATTAGGCGCGGTTGTTCCTGTTGTCAATGTGCAGGGCATTAAATCCGGAGAATTAAAATTAACCGGCCAGCTACTGGCGGATATTTTTCTCGGTACCATTAAAAAGTGGTCTGATCCGGCACTTGTTGCATTAAATCCTGACCTTAAACTTCCTGACCAAAATATCACTGTCGTCCATCGTTCAGATGGTTCAGGTACTTCCTTTTTATTTACCAATTATTTATCCAAGATAAGCCCTGATTGGGAGCAAAAAGTTGGCAATGACGTATCAGTAAAATGGCCAGTTGGTGTTGCTGGAAAAGGGAATGAAGGAGTTGCTCTTTATGTAAAACAAATATCTGGTTCCATAGGCTATGTTGAATACAGCTACGCAACAAGCAATCACCTTTCAGCAATTCAATTAAAAAATAAAGAGAATTCTTTTGTGAATGCGTCCATGGATTCTGTTCAAGCGGCAGCACAATATGCAGACTGGAATAAAACACCGGTTATTTTAACTAATGAACCAGGAACTGGGAGTTGGCCAATTACTGGCGCAACATTTATTTTAATGCATAGCCAAGTGAACGATGCCAATAAGGAACAATCAAAAGCAGTTCTTGAATTTTTCAATTGGGCTTATGCAAATGGCAAGGCAGATGCTAATAAACTGAACTATGTCACTCTGCCAGATACACTGATTGAGCAAATTAAGATGAAATGGGCCAGTGACCTTCACGATGAGCAAGGCAAAGCAATCTGGACTAACTGAAATGAAAAAAAATAGAAATAGCTCTTTTATCAATAGCTCTGTGTTCTATTTGAGTCTCTCTTGCGCTATTTCGATACTGCTTTTATTCGCAGGGATTTTTTATTATCTGGTTAAAGGGAGTATCCCGGCTTTTCATGCTTTTGGCTTTCATTTTTTTTATGACGACAATTGGGATCCGGTACTCCAAAACTTTGGGGCGGCCAGTGCAATAACAGGAACACTGATTACTTCATTTATTGCGTTGCTGATCGCTGTTCCGATCAGTTTTGGCATTACCGTATTTGCGGTAAAAATAGTACCTAATGGGTTAAGAAAATATTTACGGGTCTTAATTGATGTACTTGCCGGTATTCCCAGTATTATTTATGGGATGTGGGGGCTTTTTGCTCTGGCGCCGATTCTAAGCAATTACGTACAACCCTGGCTTATTGATAAAACTCAAAATATTCCTTACTTGAGTGGATTATTTAGTGGTCCGGAAATTGGCATAGGCCTTTTTACTGCAGGTCTGGTGCTAGGAGTTATGATAATTCCGTTTATTGCTTCCATCATGTACGATGTTTTTGAATTAATACCGGATATCCTCCAGGAATCGTCTTATGCTTTAGGCGCAACTACCTGGGAAACAATCTGGTATGTGATGGTTCCTTATGCCCGTATCGGTTTTATTGGCGGTATCATGTTGGGCTTAGGGCGTGCTCTGGGTGAGACCATGGCTGTTGCTTTTGTCATTGGTAACGCACATACCATGACCTCGGCCTTATTCATGCCTTCAAGCAGCGTATCGTCAACATTAGCAAATGAATTTACTGAGGCTAACAGTGAACTGTTTCTTTCTGCGCTCACTGAATTAGGGCTTTGCTTGTTTTTAGTAACCTCTGTGGTTATTTTGCTGTCCAGAATTTTGCTGCGTTTTATACAAAAATAAAAGAACATAATTTGAGGCAGTTTGATGACGCTACATATTCTAAGACGTAAAATAGTGAATTCACTAATGCTTATAATATTAAGTGTTCTGGCCTTTATCGCTTTATTCTGCCTTGGTTGGTTGTTCACTATTTTGATTAAATCAGGGTATCCTGGTTTACGCTGGACAGTTCTAACCCTGAACACGCCACCACCAGGAAGCAGCGGCGGTTTGCTTAATGCCATTGTCGGCAGTCTGCTGCTCAGCTCTTTGGCTGTTTTAATGGGAGCCCCTATTGGTATTCTGGCAGGAGTTTTTCTTTCGGAATATCAGCCCATAGGGCTTTTATCAACTATTGTACGCTTTATTATCGATATTTTGTTAGGTGCCCCATCAATTATCATTGGTTTATTTATTTATCAAATCTATGTGATTAAAACAGGGCATTTTTCTGGATGGGCGGGTTGTTTTGCATTAAGTATTATCGTCATTCCCATAGTTGCTCGCACTACGGAAAATATATATAGCCTGGTGCCTCATACCTTACGAGAATCTGTGCTTGCTTTAGGGGCATCACAGTGGCATTTAGTCCGCTTTTTACTGATCCGAGTTATTAAAGGGGCTGTATTTACAGGCATATTATTAGCCTTGTCACGAATCATAGGTGAGGCTGCTCCATTAATATTTACTGCATTAAATAATCAGTTTCTGAGTTTCAATATGAACCAACCCATGGCCAATCTTCCAATGACTATTTTTAATTTTGCCATGAGCCCCTATACCGACTGGCAGCAATTAGCCTGGACGGGAGCATTACTGATTACTACTTGGGTTTTTGCACTCAATTTGCTATGTCGATTATTAATCAAACAATTTAAAATATCTAATTAAAAATTTCACCTAGGGCAGATCAACATGAATGAGAAAGGATCTAATGAAAAAATTTGTATTCGTGATCTGAGTTTTTATTATGGGAATACAAAAGTATTGCATCACATTAATTTATCTTTTCTGGAACACAAAGTAACGGCCTTGATTGGCCCATCAGGCAGTGGGAAATCCACTTTGCTTCGTACTTTAAATTTAATGCACATTGCTTATTCCCATCATAAAATGCATGGTGAAATCATTCTTGATGGTTCAAGTATATTCAATCTCGATGTTACTGAACTGCGCAGTAAAATCGGTATGGTATTTCAAAAACCAACGCCGTTTCCCATGTCAATCTTTAACAATGTTGCTTTTGGCGTAAAACTATACGAGCGCTTAAAGCGTCCGGTGCTCGCTGAACGGGTGGAGTGGGCGTTACAGCAGGCTGGTTTATGGGATGAGGTCAAAGATAAGTTACATGAGAGTGGCTTAAGCCTTTCAGGTGGTCAACAACAGCGTTTGTGCATTGCGCGCGCTGTTGCGATTAAACCGGAGGTTCTGTTACTGGATGAACCAACGTCTTCTCTCGATCCGGTAGCAACCGCTAAAATAGAAAGTCTGGTACATGCATTAAAAGATAATTTTACGATCATTATCGTGACCCATAATATGCAGCAAGCAGCACGAATCTCAGATTATACTGCATACATGTATCTGGGCTCATTGATTGAATACAATGAAACGCCTATTATTTTTCATTCTGCTCAGAAAAAGGAGACACAAGATTACATAGATGGAAAATTAGGATAAAAAAATTCCAAAACCTTGAGCAATCTCCCAAATGCAGCATCGTGTTCTTGCGAGAACAGTTATCTAGTCACGAGTTACCTGGTACAGGATACAGTTGCATATAGAATTTGAAGCATAAACCAGATCTCCCTAAATGAAAAAACATTCAAATAAAACATAGTTATTCATAATCATTTTATACTTCATCCAGGGTCTGTTGACATTTTGTCCCGAAGCCTACATTCCGTGCTTTATGCGCGGAATCCATTCAGATCCAACTTGACTATTTAGTCTTTACAAGCAAGTTCTTCATGGATCCTGCGCATAAAGCGCAGGACGTAGGCAGCGATCATTGGAATGTCAAAAGCCCCCAATCGTTATTAAAAAAATGAATAATGATTATTAAAAAATCAAATGAAAATTTAATATTCATTTAATCTTATGACGGCACAATTATATACAGCTTGGATTCAACATGACCAAAATTAGAGCTTAAATGATATGAGAAGTTAGCTTCCAACGAAGAAACTCGGCTAATCCGTCATGAATTGATGCAGCGTTAACAAAAACACTTTTAATTGTTAGAAGTACCGATAAATCAAGCAAGGATTTTCATGAAAATCATCGACATTCTTATCAACATTGCTACTATAAAACAAGAAATTCAAAGAAGAAACAACAGTGAGTTAAGTGTAGCAAGCAGCAAAAGAAAGCTTACCAGGAAAGCTCATGCCCTCCCAAGAACACCCTACGAATTAATTCAAATAATTGAACAAGAAAATGGGAACGAAGCTGCGAAGTACGTCCGACAGATTTTTGCAGAAAGCGAATCGATAGAGTCAGGATTCGCCCAATCAGCATCAAGCAGCTCGGCTGAATCTTCCGCATCATCCAGCTCAGATCCTGCTTTATCAGATGACACCCATAGTCTTTATCAAAAGTTGCTTCCCCTGTGCCAACTTGCCTATATCGAAGAGCGCAATGGAAATCCAGAAGAGCATGCTTCAAAACTGGCTCTAATTTTTGATAGTGAACAGGATGTTTTAAATTATCTCACCGAGTTTCCGAAAGGCAATCCGGTGAACTATCTGGTGCATGATGCCTGCCTGTTTGGTTTGCCCCAAGTGGATCGCTGTGATTTTACACAATGGAAAAAACTTGCGGTGACTCAATCGAATATGCTCAATCCCAGGTTTAGAGAATTATTACCTCATGCGGAAGCAATTGAGAGAGTCAATTCGTTGGCTACCAAAAAAAGGAAGTGGGATAAACCGCTCATTGCCAAAGAAAACGAATTAAAACAATTGCTACGATTACTAAAAAAAGAAAAATCAACCGAAAAATTAAAGGAACTAAATCAAAAAAAATCCAGTCTTTACCTGGAATTAGCAGAGCTTGCTAAAGGCATTCCGCTACGCCAGGCTTCATTTCTTATGTTACGATCTTTTTACGAGTATTATAAAATACACAGTGATCCAGAACATCAAATTTTAGTTGAGCATGGGCTTGATGAACAAAGTATTACTTTATTTTATAGATTACAACGAACTAATGATGATGATGCCATCCCTGCGATCACGATTCGTGGTTCCGACATAGGCTACTCCGGTGTTTATTTAACCAAACTGAATGTTCTTGATGACAAAGGAGCTGCTCTTGCAGCGTGCTTGGGAAAACTAACACAATGTTGTCAGTTTCTGGGTGGCGCAGGAGAGATCGCTGTACGTCATGGTATTGAGTCACCCAATGGGGGATTTTATGTCCTGTTTCAGGGGGATGAAAACAACCCAAGTCTCGATGATCGGATTCTGGCTCAGACTTGGGTTTGGCGAAGTACAGAAGGTAACTTATGCTTTGATTCTGTAGAAGTAGCACCTAATCAAAATTTGGATTGGGTACCCAATATGTATCGCTATCTAGCCATGTCCCTTTGTTATGACAAGCGAATACAACGAGTCAACATTGGAGAATTCAGTGGACTTTCTTATGGTACTGGGTTTGAAAATTCCCACTGGCCTATACGTGCTCCCAGAGTATCCCCGATAGATCACCAACGGTATAGTGATGCTAACTCTCAGCTAGCATTGGCGGATACTGCGTTGCCTTTTCTGTACAGAAAGCATGGAGATCTTGAAGCATTAAAACTCATGGAGCAAACTAAAGTACGCTCCTACTACAGACAAATACTGGAGCTTCCTGATACACCGAACAACAATCGCATATTAAAACAAGTAATCGGGGATGTATTGCACCATTTTGGAAATGCAGATGAACTCCTTGAGTTGTTGCGCGACATTCCAGGTGATAGAGCAGAACAAGTTCGTGAATTAATCAATGTTAATAGCAAGTATCAGCATTTTTTATTCTTCATGCTATCAGATAGTAAGCATGATTCTATTCGTGAAATAGAGTACTGGTTTAATCAAGGGGCTTCTATCCTAACCTCGGCTCCAGGAGGAACTAATATTTTATATATTGCAAAAAACAACCCCCTCTTGCTTAAAGCCATTTTTAATCTACTACCTGAGGAAGAAAGAATATACGCAATCCAAAATAGTGATCGGCATAGCACTGAAAACATTTTATTTGAAATTAATAATCCTGTATCTTTAAACATCATGTTCCGTCTCATACCTAAAAAGCATAGACTAAATATGATGCTTCTAGCCAATAAAGGGGCTAATACAGTTCTGCGACTACACTCTAACGATCACAATTTACCTATTGAACTCCTCTCATTATTACCCAAACGCCAAAGGCTAAAAGCAATTCAAGATCAAGACTATGAAGGCAATTCACTACTTCATGATTTTATTAATGAGGAACCGTATTTAAAGACAGTAAAACGTATCATGGATCTCCTACCCGTAGATCAAAGACTTGAAGCCGTGAGAACAATCAACTCGCGACGCGAAACGGTGCTTCTAATGGCAAGCAAAAATCCTCAATGCCTGTTGACTCTGCTTGAGTGCATTCCTGAAGAACAACGATTTATGGCTCTTTGTACACTAAATCTTGATGGCTCCACCCTATTTCAACAATATTGTGTACAGGTCTTAAAAGAAAAGAAATTGCATCATTTTGATACCATTCTTGCCATGATACCGCTAGAGCAACGTTCGAAATTCTGCATGCTTCATCGTTCAAGTATAACAATGCTGCATAAAGCCGCATCAGATCCTCAAATATTGAAAATCATTCTTGAATGGATACCCGAGTCAGAGCGATACACCCTCATTACTAAAAAGAATAGTGACTCCAAATCACCATTATCTGAAGCAATGAAATCAACGAAGAGTATGGAAGTAATTTACGATTTAGTGCCCGCGGTTCGTGACATGCTCGCCAGACAAATTCCTGTAACAGGACTTGCAAGCAGTCCTCATTCTATCTTTTCAGGAGGAGCCAGTTCATTGACAGAACCAACACTAGTGGAAGAAAAACAGGTCCAGACCGTCGTGGTTAACCTAAGATAATCAACTGATAATGGTCTATCATAAATAATAATAAGAAAAAGAAATTAAATCTTTTAAAATGTTCTAAAACAGATTTTTAATTTAAATGGATGTGTAGCCATGAAAAAGATTCTATTCTTAATTTTGATGTGCGTCAGTCTTGAATCTTTAGCCGCAACGATCATTATTAAAGGGCAACCTATCCCATTAGAATACAAAAATGATATCTATTATTGGCCTCTCAATCTTGCTATTAGTCCTGGAATCGATACCTTGTACATTACAATGGATGGCATTAATAAGGTGTGTTTTTTGAATACGGCTCCTCCTGGATTATTGGAACAAATGTCTGAGATCAGTATTATCATCAAAGGACAAATGACGGATTGGAATTGTTTCCCATATACAACGACTATATATGAGGTTCGCCCATAGAGCAGTTTACGTGGCTTGTACAAAAACAATCAAAAACATGGGTATTTATTATCAATTTAGATTAAAAAATATCAACTGTGGTATAATTTAACATTGCCTTATTAATTACTATATATTTATGCCCGAGATTATTGAAGTTGCGATGGATGAGTGTGAGTTTACATCAGATACAGATACTGATTTAGTTACCTATGGAGTTAGCACCTGTATTGCTTTTATAATTTATGCTTCATTTTATGATGAAGATGACGACTTGATACAATCACGTGGTTTATACCATTGGTCAGGTTTTGAAGTAAAACAAAAAGATCCTGCCAAATCCATCAACGACACTTTAAGCTTTTTTCTAGATGAACTCAGAATGCATTTTGACTTACCCTTCGAACTTGATATTCAAATAGACTCATTATTTTTCATCGGTGGAGAACATGCAGTATGGGAAAATGACGATCTCATACTTTCTGGCACTGAGAGAGAAGTGTATTACTTAACTGAAGCAGTCAGAGATTATAATTATTCAGGAGCTCATTTTAGTAAACCCAAGCATATAAACCACTCACATTTTCTAACTTCTGGAAATGAGTCACTGACTATAAAGGCCTCTTCAAATCAGTGTAGCTATGAAACAAACACTAGTGATAATTGTAGCAAAGAAGAAGAAAACCAATGGGAACAGAGTCAATATACTATATAAGATACAACGCAGATTCATTGAACACTTAATTAATGGTTCTGGTGGTAATCCAACCTGTATTAAGACTTCGTCCAATACAGGCTATATTTACTCGCTATAATTGGATGCAGTTCATGGCCTTGGTGAGTCCTCGAGGGCTAATCGTTCTATTTCATCCATTTCGCTTACATCTGTAATGTTATTTCCATGAAACAGAATATCGATTTCGGGGAAGGTCTTTTTCAAACCAAATAACTCAACAGCACCTTCTTTACCTACATGATTAAATTGCAGGCTAAGCTCTTTGATATTATTAAAGCCACGCAATTGTTCGTATAGAATTTTTGCGCCTTTGTCGCCAAGGTTATTATTATCCAAATCAATATGGGTAACAGTAGGTTTAAGCTGCTTTATAGTATTTAATACTTCTAAAAGTTCATCATCATCGATATGTAAATCTGCTAAATTCACTTTAATCTGATTTATATTTCCGGTAATTTTTTCTAATAGTTCTGGTCTCATAACCCCTCCGACCATCAGATAACGCGTTCATTGCTTTCTATTATATTAGCACAGCTTAGTCACGGCTTTACCCTGACGGTTTTACTTCTGTTAATGATAGAAACTCTTCTTGTTGTTCTATCATGTGTTCTAATGCTTTCATTGAGGAAGTTTTTAAGCCAAATGTTTGAGTGAACCACCCTTGCCCTGTTTTGAGCACATCGCCCTCATATGATGTTTTCAATTCTTCTTTTAAATCCTTCAATTCTTGTTTCGTAGATGCATCTTGAATACGACTTTTCAAATCTTCCAAAATTTGCGTTTTTAATTGATCTCCCTTATAGGCCTGATATTTATTTTTAAAATTTTGAAATTCAATGCTGGTGTCCGATTTTTGAAATTTAATCTTATCTAAAGAGACCGTATAGGATTTATGATCTCGTCCATTTGACGGTTCAGTGGTTTTATAAGCATAGGTATTAATAACCTGTTCAAGGTATGCGCGAGCCACCTCAAAAATTTTGTACTCATCCTTGCCAAATGGAAGTTTTCTGGCTAATCCAGATTGTTGTGAACTATTCTTTTTACATTCTACCGGTGAATCATAAGGATCAACATGCATCACGTTAGACCCGATACACTGTTTGGCATCAATTGCAATAGAATTAGACACAACAACATGCGAAATGGGCTGCCTTAATAGTTCCGGCTTCTTTTTTACAAGAGCGGCGTAATTACTCTTTGCAACTCCTCGTGCATGATCCAAACATATATCTATCGCAGTCACGAAGGGAGAGCCACCCGGAGTTTTGCTATGCACTATATTATTAAAAGTGAACTCCTTTGCCATTCCATTAATCATGATTCGGGGCATAGGTGAAGAAGGTTTACTTTTATCCAGTACCGGGAGTGTATTGATGTCTCCTTTTCCATCCGGGATTTTATAACGGACGTCTATAGATGAAGTATAATTTTTGACAATTAGCTGAACATTTGGTGATTTCCCACAGGTAATATGAGGAGTCACATTCATTACCTTGTCGTCCTCTGTTTTAACAGCAAATGAACCAAGAATTAATTGTACCCCTGGCGAAAGTGTTTTTGCTTTTGTAGCTATTTTATTCTGTAACGCTTCAAACTCCTCTAAAGTCAGAGGTTCTTTAGTGTAAAAGAAGAATTCATTGGTACTTAGACGAGTAATGTAATCCGGATCAACATCTGTTGTTTCTGGAAAATGACAATTCGCTTGATAAGTATTCTCGGCATCATCCATTAGTTCATAAAGGCTAAGTTCTAACCGCTCAGCCATATCCTTACGCTCATTATCTGTCATTGGCGCCGTCGGTATGGGATCTGTCGCTTTACGTGCTTCTCCTACGGGATTTTTTCCGCTCATCCTGGCGATCACTGCTTTATCTTGAATCACCAATTTTTTTCTGGCCATAATGCAATTCAGATTACTTAATTCATGTTTTAATTATAGACAAAAGATACATATTCACACCAAGATGGGTTGATGTGTTAATGAATGGTTTTCGATTAAGAGTATTGAAGATGATTACACAGGGAGGCTTGAAACGTACCTGTCATGATGACGGGTTAAATCCGCAATCGTAGCTCGCAGGATATGGAGAGAACAGATTAATGGATTCTGGTGGCAAATCCATCCTGTATTACGACTTCGTCTAATACAGGCTACACAAGCTGTTACTCATTCGAAGTGGAGAAGCAATCCTAACGATCGTAGCCTGTATTAGACGAAGTCGTAATACAGGACGAACTACACCCAATCTTCCTCTCATTTTTATAAATCCACAGAACATTCCATGTATAAGATAAAGATAAGGTCTCAGTTTAAAGCGTTCTCGCAAAGTAAAACCTTTTTGTAACGGCGCAAAACATCCCTACAAAGCGTAACTTTGCAGGGATGTTTCAATACTTCTAATATGCAGGTCTAAAATGTGAATCTTCCATTGAGTCATCACTAAGCGCTTCAGCAATACTGGCAATCGGTCGGGTAACCAGACTCGCCAAACTAAAAATTATATTGGCAATCTGAGCAACAATCGAACTAAAAATATGATGTATATTAACGGCAAAAGCATCCAGCTCCATGTCAGTGGCTCTATCAAGTACGTCATCTGATTTTTGTTGATTCAAAGTCCATGTATAAGCCGCTTTCAATAAAGAAGCCGTAGCATTCAACAGGCGTATAGAGGCATCAACAGCAAAAATTGTATCTAATACAAAAAAATCAAGAGCTGGAGTGGCAACAAAAGCAAGAAAATCCGAATGTTTGGTCCGAGTTTCCTGGATCGGTTGAAACATTGTCAAGAAACGGTGCGCGGTTGACTCAAATGGTCTACCAGTTAATAAAGGTTTAATTAGCTCAGCCATATCATAACGCTCCTATAGAGTTTAATTTTCGACGCAAGGATAACATCAAATACTTAAGCAACTATTAAGTCAGAGTGATAAATTCAGAAACCTTAAAGACTTATTTTCCTTATGGTTAAAATATGAACACAACTTTGAAACTGTGCTATAACTAGAATAGAGTTATAATTGGACAAAAAAATATACCTGGCTTAATTTCCAATATAAAAAAGGGTGCTAAGTATTTAATTAATAAAGGAAGTGCTCTTCGTACAGATCTAAAAGATGAGATAAACGGGGAAAGCTCTGTGCATATTAAAATGCAACAATTATATAATAAAGTAAAAGAGATTATGGATCTTGAAGGAAAAAAACTTGCCCCTCAAGTTAAAGAAGCAGCACAGTGTATGTTAAACGATTTAAAAACCATACTCAAAGAAGATTCCAGTCATGGTCCTATAACTCGACACCATCCCAGTGGCCAATATGACCTGGCTGAAAAAAGCATTGATATCATCTTTAAATATCAACCCAAACTGGAAGCAGCCCCAGGATTTTGGAATCAGATTAAAGCACATCTTAATACATTTATTGAAAAAATATCCGGTGAAAAAAATGTTTTTGAAACACAAGGGACTGCTTTTTCTAAAAGTAAAACTTTTCAGGATCTGAAGCAAAGCGTCACCGAACTCAGAGATGAAATGAAAAGTGAGTTAGAACCTGATGAACCAGGAACCAAGTTTGAACATCGTTAATATCATCAAATAAACTCTGCCCATGGTAAGCCAACTTACCTCACTAGAAAATTACTTCAAATGTGACCTGACCCAAGAATAGAATTTAAACAGTCCCATGCAGAGATAACAATTAAAAACCACCAAAAGAATGTATCTCTTAATGAGCTATAATTAGGAGTAACAGCGATATTTTGCATACAAATAACTTTTAGCGCGAGATAAAAAATGAGTACTCTTTTTGAGAGCAATCGCATAGCCTACTTAAAAGTTGCATTATTTCTGGTTGGGTTGATCTTTATTTTTGGAATTTACCCCTTGACGATTGTTTGGCCAACAGGCTGGGCATGGCACACCGGACAATCAGAATATTTGCAAATGATTCTTGGGATTTACGCAACACTAGGCGTATTCTTGCTCATTGCTTCCAAAAATCCTTTAGAACACCGCAGTCTCATCTGGTTCACAATCTGGTCAAGCGTAGTGCATGGCGGAATCATGGGTATTCAATCCGTTATCTACCCTCAACATATGGGGCACCTGTGTGGTGACGTTCTTGCATTATTTGTCATTGCCTTAATCCTGGGGCTGTTGATGCCAAGAAAAAATAGGTAATACACACCAAATATAAATCCATAGTAGCCCGTATTAGGCGCAGCCGTAATACGGGGATATCATAGCATCGATCCCCGTATTACGGCTGCGCCAATTACGGGCTACATGATTAAAAAAGAGTTGTACAAACGTCCCTGATTTACGCTTTGTTAATACGGTATGCATATTCGCTATAAATAAATTAAAAATTACATTTAAATCACACAATTTTTAATATCGGTTATGAAGAAGAGATACCATCTAGTGTACGTTATTCACATGCACCCATCCGCCACCTAATGCCTTAATTAATTGAACACTGGCAATTTGGCGTCGAGTTAGCACATTAACCGCTGCAAGCTCTGTTTGTAAGGCAGTATTTTCAACAACCACAACGTCCAGGAACGTCACAATCCCTCCTGAAAAACGATTGTTTGCTTGTGTTAATGCACGTTTTGCTGCCTGAGCAGCCGCTTTTTGACTATGAATTTCCTGATCCAGCTGATTTACAGCAACCAGACTGTCTTCTACTTCCTGGAATGCAGTTAATACCGTTTGCCTATAATCTGCTACCGTTTCAAAATAACTGGCCTTTGCATGTTTTAACTGCCCTACTAACTGGCCGCCTTCAAAAATTGGCTGAGCAAGAAGTGGCTGCGCCAAAGCGAGCGTGCTGATTGGCCCTAGAGACCAGATTAAACTGGGCTTTGAAATCAGATTGGATAAGCTCTGACTTTGAAAACCAATTATCCCAGTCAAATCCAGTACGGGGAAAAATGCCGCTCGTGCAACCCCAATAGTGGCATTAGCAGCTTGTACACGAAACTCAGCAGCTGCAACATCAGGTCTTCTCTCTAATAAAGTTGAAGGAAGATCTGGAGTAACTTTGACAAGCGTCCGAGATAATTTAGCTGGAGCCAAAGAAAAATCTGCTGGGAATTGGCCAATAAGTATCGCAATAGCATGTTCAAATTGTGCTCGTTTCAGGCGCATATCTGCAGCAGCAGTCTTTGCATTTTCCAGTTGCGTTTCAGCCTGATCTACAGCCTCTATTGGAGAAGCGCCACCGTGATAACGCTTTTTATTTAAATACAGCGCTTTTTGATAAGCAGCAACTGTAGCATCTAAAATACGTTGTGATTCATCACAACCTCTTAGAGAAAAATAATCACTAGCCAGTTCCGCATGCAAACTTAAAGACATTGCAGCAAGTTCAGCTTCTGTTGCATGCGCTGTATTTTGTTGTGCCGCAACTGCATTACGAATACTTCCCCAAGCATCGATCTCATAATTAACCTGAGAACCAATAATGTAATTATTATACAAAGGAATTGTCGATGGATCGGCCATAGTCGTTGAAGTCTTTTGCCTGTTGGCATTAAGAGTTCCCTTAATGCTGGGAAAAAAGCCAGCCCTGGATACCTGAACTAACGCAAGTGCTTCTTGGTAACGATAAAATATTTTTTTAAGATCCTGGTTTGAAACCTCAATTAACCCCTCTAATTTATTTAAAACCGGGTCGTTATATACTTCCCACCAGGGAGTGATTTTAGAAGAAGGCATGGCCGTTTTGGCTGGAACCCATGTCCCGGTTTCTTTAAAATGTGCAGGAACAGGCATAAATGGACGCTCATATTTGGGAGCAAAAGAACAACTGGTTACAATAAAAATGACTATTCCCAAAATAATGATCTTGTTCATGAAACAACCTTAACGTGTTCACCATTTATTATAGAATCAGAGGGATTAATAATAATTTTTTCTCCTGCGTTTATTCCCTCATCAATCTCTACTACATCTCCAAAATCCCGACTGATTGTTATCGGTTTTAAAACTACCCGGTTGTTTTTATCAACTACAGCAATTTGCAATCCTTTTGCCTGGAACAAAAGAGTGTTTACTGGTAAACGAAATGTATTTTTGGGAATGACGAAGTTAAAAGTGACTTCTGTATATCCACCAGCAAGTAATTCTTCCTGTGTATTTTCTGCTTTAAACTGAGCCAATAAGGTTCGAGTTGCAGGATCAATAGCTTGTGCTGTTTTAATTAACTGCGCAGGAAAGGTTTGCCCCGGATGTTCTGCAAAAGACAGGCTGACTCGCATATTAGGAGTAATGCGTGAAGAATAATTCTGAGGAATTTTTACATAAATTCTCAGGGGATTGGTTTGAGCTATCTGAAATAATGGTAACCCGGTATCACTACTTCCTGCATTGATTAAAGACCCTATATCTGTTGTTCTGGATGTAATCACCCCATCAAAAGGTGCGATAACTCTCTCGAAGCTCACCAGTTCCTTTAGTCGATCAACATTAGCACGTGCTGCCACTTCCAAGGCATATTTCGATGCAGCGTCGCTTACTTTTTCATCACGCTCCTGCTTGGATACTGAATTGGATTTTACCAGGTTGACCCAACGTTTAGCGGTAGATTGAGCAATTTGATTATTCGCGATAGCCGTATTTAAATCCGCCTCTGCCTGACGAAGTTGAGCATCCAGCTCGGGGGTTTCAATTACAGCCAGTAAATCACCCTTTTTTACATGACTGCCAATATCAACATACCAATTCTTAATATACCCATTTGTTCGCGCGTAAATTGTAGCATCATGCCAAGCTTGCACATTACCCGGTAAAATAATTCGTTCGCTTCCACTAAGAGGAGTAGCGGTTAGTACTCTGACAAAGTTGACCTCATCGGCTCTTGTTTGTTGTCGTAAGATAATCGCTGAATAAACACGATAAAATGTAACGGTTAGAAAGAGCATTAAAAAAAGAACAAAAAACACAAACAGTGGATTTCTTTTATGTTTTTTAAATTGAAATTTAATTCCCTTAAGCATTATTTTTCCTTTGCTTCCCGTTCAATTGATGATTATGAATCATGTAAAACACCGTTGGTACAAAAAAAAGCGTTGCAATTGTCGCAAAAGACAAGCCTCCTATTACAGCTCTGCCTAATGGCGCATTCTGCTCACCGCCATCCCCCAATCCGAGAGCCATGGGCATCATACCGATAATCATTGCTGATGCGGTCATCAATACAGGACGAATACGTGTTCGTCCTGCCTCCATAGCGGCCAGTAAAGGATTGTTTGTTTCTAATAAATGTTGACGTGCAAAACTGATAATGAGAATACTGTTTGATGTGGCAACTCCCATACACATAATCGCTCCCGTTAATGCAGGAACACTCAACGTAGTACAGGTAATAAATAACATCCAGGCAATGCCTGCAATTGCAGCGGGTAAGGCCGTAATGATGATAAAGGGATCAACCCAGGATTGAAAATTAATCACTATAAGTAAATAAATTAATAGGACAGAAAAAACAATTCCCCAATACAGTCCCTGAAATGCATGTTGTTGAGTATCAATCTGTCCCCTGACAGCTATAGTTGAACCTAGAGGCACTTCACTCTTCATTTCAGCAAGGATCTGATTGATGTCATGAGTAATAGAACCTAAATCTCTATCCTGAGTCGCAGCAAAAATATCAATGACCGGCATAACGTTATAATGAGACTCAACAACGGAAGTCCATTTTCGTGTAATGCTACCCAATGCTCCCAATATCTGATGTTGCGCAGGTGATTGTAAGTTGGTAGAAATCCCGTCAATCATGATATTGCGTAATGCTTGTAATGAATTCATCACATATTGTGGTGCCTGGACTACAATAGGATAAGAAACATTATTTTCAGGACTTAACCAAAAAGTAGGAGTCGTTTGAAAACTGCCCGCCAAAGCAATAAATAAATTCCTGGCAATGTTACTTTGAGTTATCCCTAGTTCCTTTGCTTTACTTCTGTCAATATCAACAAATAACTCGGGATAATTCATTGCCTGGTGTTCCCGAATATCAACAAGACCAGGAACTTTTTTTAATCGCTGCATTAACTTTTTGGCATATATTCTGTTTTCATCTTGCTTCAAGCCAATTATTTGAATATCAATGGGTGAAGGAAGACCAAAATTAATGGTCTGGTTCACAATATCTGCAGGTAAAAATGCAAAGGATATATCGGGAAACTTCTGATTAAGCACGGTCCTTAATTCACGCTGATAGTCAAAAACAGAGTGATGTTTTGGTTTCAAAGAAATAAGGATATCCGCATCCTCCGGTCCAACAGGAGCAGAATTACTGTACGATAAATTGATTCCACTTACAGGCAAACCTATATTATCCACTATGGTATCCAGTTCCTGAGGTGGAATAACTGTTCTGATAAGCTTATCTATAATGTCAACGTAACGTGCTGTAACCTCAACACGAGTTCCGGTCGGAGCACGAATATGAAGCTTTATCTGACCCGCATCCACATTAGGAAAGAAATTACTACCCAGCCAAGGCCATAATAAAACAACGGATGAAATAATAAATACTAAAAAAATGCCGACAAAATAAGTGGCATTGTCTAAAGCCTTATTTAATAAATTAATGTAATTTTCTCGAAAAATTTCAAACTTTTTTTCAAATTGAAGATGAAGTCTTGCGAAGAAATTTTGAGATTGTTCTTTATTTTTAGCATCATGCTTGTGCAGCAAATATTTTGCCAACGTAGGAATAAGAGTTCGTGATAAAAGATAAGAGAGCAACATGGCAAAAATAACTGCTTCAGCCAGAGGTACAAATAAATATTGAGCGACCCCTCCTAAATAAAACATCGGTACAAACACGATGCTAATACATAAAGTAGACACTAATGCGGGGATAGCAATTTGCTGTGCGCCATCTAAAATGGCCTCTTCTACTTCTTTACCTTGCTCCAAATTCCAATTGATATTTTCAATAGCAACCGTTGCATCATCAACTAAAATACCTACGGCCAAAGCCAGGCCACCCAATGTCATAATATTAATCGTTTCACCCAATACTGAAAGAATGGTCAATGAGCCGATAATGGATAAAGGAATGGATATGCTAATGATTAACGTACTGCGTAAACTTCCAAGAAATATTAAAATCATAAGAGCAGTCAATGATGCAGCAATAATTCCTTCCGTAATCACTCCTTGAATCGCTGCGGTCACAAAGATGGATTGATCCGCAAATTGTCCCAAATTTAATCCGGCAGGCATAATTTCTTTAATTTTGGGCAATAACGCTTTTATCTGCTTGATGATTCCTAAAGTTGAAGCATCGCCTGTTTTTTGAACTGACATCATTACGGCTCGCTTACCATCGACCCGTACTATATTGGTTTGCGGTGCAAAACCATCTCGTACATGAGCAACATCACGAATATATAAAACGCGACCGGGAGTAGTTTTAACGGGCATATCATTTAAATCATTTACCTTTAATGGACTATTATTGAGCCTTACTATGTACTCATAATCACCAATTTTTTGTGTTCCTGAAGGTATGATCAGATTTTGCGCTGCAATAGCGGTATTGATCTCTAAAGGTGATACTCCATACGTTTGCATGGCTTGCAGGTCCAGATCAACTTGTACCTGACGTACTTTTCCTCCATAAGGATAAGGCAAGGAAGCCCCTGCCACAGGCGCTAATTGTGGACGAATAAAGTTATTACCCAAATCATTAAGTTCTTGTTCAGGAATGGTGTCACTGGATAAAACCAATTGCAAAATAGGAACGGTTGATGCTTTATAGTTTAATATCAAAGGAGGCAAAGTTCCTTGAGGCAAGGAACGCAGAATCGTTTGAGCAATAGAAGTAACCTGACTCAGGGCTAACTCAATATTCACACCCGGTTGAAAGAATAGCTTGACTACACTGACGCCAATCAAAGATTCCGATTCAATATGTTCAATATCGTTGACTGTCGTCGGTAATACCCTTTCGAAAACGCTGGTAATTCGATTGCCCATATCGTCAGGTGGCAATTCTGAGTAGCTCCAGATAACACTAATTACAGGAATGTTGATGTCCGGAAAAATATCGGTGGGAGTGCGCATTATAGACAAAGGACCAATGATGAGGAGCAATAGAGCTAATACAATAAATGTGTAAGGTCGTGTCAGCGCAATCCGTACAATCCACATAACATTCCATATTTAAAATTGAAAAAATATATAAATCTAAAGGGATACCAGGAAAATAAAAACAGCTGTTATCAATAAATCAGAGTAAATTCTTATTTTAACTAATGCAACATTTTTATTATTTCAAGATCAACAAATAAACCTTGATGTTTGAAATTCTATTGACGGGATAGACAATCTTCCCTGCAAATCGTCACATTACAGGGAATACTTTAACCACTTCAAATAACGATATCTAAATCGCAATTCTTCAGTTGTGTCCTCATTAAAGGCTTCAACACTACTAGCAATAGCTCGGGTTACAAGGCTAGTCAGAGTCCTAATTATATTAAAAAACCCTACATCAAGTGCTAAAAGATTCTGTTTTCTTTACTGCTAATTGGACAATCTCAAGATTTGATTTCATAGGGGTAACCGCTTTCCAGGGCATCAATTTCTCCATAGGAAAATAATGATGCTTTATTGTAAAGTGTTACCCATATTCCCGCACAACTGTTACCTATATGCCCGGTCTATACAGCTTTGCCTAATACGGCTACGTTTGATCTTCACCTTAGCCTGATGGCTATGAGTCGCGACCCAACTTACGCTCGCGGCTCAGTAACCCTCATCCCCAACCCTTCTCCCTTAAAAAGGGAGAAGGGAGCGGTTGGGTATAAACCACGTAGACTGGTAACACTCATATAGTTGCTACTCCTGCTTGTCAAATAGCCTTAATCTTTTTTGACGCAATGCCCAATGTTCAATTTCAAAGGTTATCGAGATCTTACTAGAATTGCCTTCTCCATCTGGGAGAAGGTGCCGACAGGCGGATGAGGGGATCTTAAAACGATTAAAATGATAATTAAAATACTGAGCCCAACGAACAATGGATAAAATGCATGGAGTTACTTGATAAAGCAAAAAGCAAGTAGCTTGGATCGCGACTCATAACCGTCAGGCTAAGGAATTATTGTATTAAAAGTAGATACTGTCTTTAAAAGCGAGCCTTTATTGAAATCATAACTTGATTTTAAAGACAGTATCTACATCATTTACAAACACTCCCGTTTTACGTTTCGCAAATACGGGCTACGAATTCAATATACATAAAAAAAAATTACAATTATGCTTAAATAATACTTGACCCTATTGTTGCTATAGACCTTATCTTAGCTAACAAGGAGGAAATACTATGACTCAATGGTTCGTAAAAGACTTAGCTAAACTAACCGGTATAACGGTGCAAACACTGCATCATTATGATCGCATTAATTTATTGAAGCCTTCGTTACGAATGCCTAATGGTTATCGTGTTTACTCTGAACAGGATTTATTACAACTGCAACAGATTATTGCTTTGAAGTTTTTCGGATTTGAGTTAGCACAAATCAAAACCCTGCTTACAGAAGAAAGTGAGGCACTTGAGCATTTTAATAACCAGGTCCGTGTGCTGGAACAAAAAGGAAGGGCTTTGGTTGAAGGTGCAAAAACGCTGCAAAGCATCATTGATACTGTTGATAGTCATAAATCCATACCCTGGGAAACCATTATACAACTTATAGAGGTCTATAAAATGACAGATAATCTTGAACACAGCTGGGTAAAAGAAATATTCACCCCTGATGAATTAAAACAGTATGTTGAATTCGAAAAAGAAATGAAAGCCAATAAAACTCCAGAACAAAAAGCAGCTTTTGAACAACAATGGCAGCAACTTTTGGCTGAGCTGAAAATGAATATGAACCAGGATCCTCAATCTGCTGCAGGTATTGAATTAGGAAAAAAATACATGGCATGGGTCAATGGAATTTATGGAAAAAAATATGCCCACCTAAGAACCAAAAAATGGGAAAAAGGCTTTGGTGAAGGCAAAGGTCTACAAGACATTGGGTTAACACCTGAATTAATGGCCTGGGTAGAAAAAGCCACCAACGCCTACTGGAAAAATCGAATTTTTGGCATACTCGAACACGTGGGTAAACAACCAGATGCTTCCGTTTTATCATTATGGAATGAAGCACTTGATGATTTGTATGGGAATGAAACCGCTCGTAAACAAGCCGTTTATGAAATGGCGTTAAGTGATGAACAGGTCAGCGCCGACGCAAAAGCCTGGCTTAAAACCCTGATGCACTCTTAATCCGTTCCTGCAGGCAGGGGCAATCGCCCCGCCTCAGCATCTTCATTACTCAAAATACTCTAATACTAGCCTCATTAAAACCATTTAAATTCAATATGCTTACAGAATCCTTAATGTTTCCTTAATATTCCCCATGTACAATATTTGTCCTTTTAGAGCCTATTGAGTAAAGTAAATGAAATTTTTTGTAATCCCTAGAAACTACCTACCTCAAAGTCTTCCTTCAGAAACCCAATCTTATATACGCGCAACCTTTGGATTACTTGCAGCCGTAACAACAACCATTAATCCAATAGTTGGAGCCCTGGTTCTCTTAAGCCATGGCACATTGGAATTGGCTGGTTTTTTTACTAAATCAGGACAACAAGAACACGATATTAATCCACCAATAATGAGCAAACAGGAACGACGTGAACAAAAGTACAATGAAGCCTTCGATAAATTACTTTTAAAAGCACAGGAATTAGGGACTCAATGCTCACCTCAAGAAATTGAAAATGCTAAGAGAATATTCTTTGTTCATAACCTGATTGAAGAAGTGTGCTATAAAGCCTTTGCTAAAATAGTTAAACAGCTCGGAATTACTGGTGATGAAATTACTGAGCAACAATCAGGTCAAATTCTTGCTTATATTAAAAGCATGGCTCATGTGGAATTGCGTAAGCCTGGAGGTTATACCTTAACTGGAAGAGCAATGATTACAGCAGATCAATTTGCTCAAGTTATATCCAATGTCTCTACTATTATACATGATCGGGACGCTCGCTTGACGGACGCACGATACTATTCATTGACCGACTTATGCGTTGGTCTTGATGATCATAACAGTTACGTTAAAAATATATTGTTTCGCTCTTGGTTTAAATGTGGCCAAATGTCCTGTGACAGCCATTTAAATATGATAAAAGATATGGTTGGATTTAATAAGCGGATATCAGACCAATTAGGTTTTAACTTTGAACACGCACTAACGAATAAGAAAGAATACTATAATACCTATCATGCAGGCATAAGAACTGTAGAGAATCCTGTTACAGGCGAACGCTCTGCTTTAAAATTTACAAATTTAACTGAAGTGAGATCTAAATTTAAACCTATTATCAATAAATTGTTAGACACTGCTCCCGATAGCCGATTAATCGCTGAGCTAAGAAATAAAAAGTTACTTGAACCCGAAGAGATAAATGCTCTTATCGGAAAACGAAGTTATTTAAGTGCGCCACGTTTTCATCAACCAATAACCCAAAACGCGTTATTAGAACCTACTATAACTGTAGGTGAGTTCCTGAATTACTATTTCCCAGAATTACAAGTTCAAAATACACTGACTCCAATTATAAAGAAGTAAATCATTAGGGGGCAAGTCTTTTGCATATCATCTGATTAGCAAAAGACATACCCCCTATCTCTATTCATCATGAGCTATTGATTTCGCCCGATTATTTTATAGCTTTAGAATCATAATTGACTTTTAAAATATCCAATTCAGGCTTGTATTCTTTGGTTTATTGTTTTTGAGTAGATCATCGAATACATCATTCACTGAATACCTGCGTATTGGCGAAGAAGAGTAAAACAATTAATGAATTTAAAAAACCTGAATTTCCCGTTAATGCTGGATATATTTCATATATATGACAGTAAAATGCCCGGTTGTGTAAGGCAGTTAATAAAAAAACAAGGCTTAAGAGCAAGTAATTCCATCGGATGCTGTTAAGTAGAAACATATCAATATAAGTTCGCTGTTAAATCGGGTTTCGATAGTGTAACGGCCAAAGCAGAAAAATACTCCCTAATTATTTTAATAAAACTTGTGATGCTATGCTTTAGGCAGGAATTCGCAAGCGTATCATGAGTACTTATAAATAATTCCACCAAAATCTAAAATCCGATCTTTCTGAGATTAAGCAGTGAGATTCACGCAGGTTTCATCATTTTTATTCGAATAATTAATAAATAAACGTCGGTAGTAAAACAATACAAAATGGCCGTTATTATTAATACTCTCTTAATTTTAATGCTTTATCATTTAGGCAATTTGATCTTATCGGAGTCAATAATGCCTAAAATCATTTTAATTTATGCAAACTGCGTCAATACAACAGCCAAAGGGGATTTCGCTTTTGCTGGGAACATTGCCAAAGATTTGAAAGAAGACTTTGATATGACCGGAAAAAAAATAGATGTAATTCTCACCTCGACTTTGGATGGCATGGAACGATTTGAAAAGCTCTATGGCAAACCTGTAGATGGCAGGATAACCATAGAAGGAAGAAGTATAGGCATTTGCGCTCTTGAGTTACTAGATCCTGTAAAAAATGACGTTGTTGCCTTTATTGAAGCCAATCGGTGTAAATATGCCCCGGCAGACATAGTGAAACGAGTTATTTCTCCAGACAGCAAATTTCTTTTCATTGGTGCTGCAAGTCAGAGTACAATTACCTCACCAATTGTTCATTATTTCAGATACATAAGTCTTCAGAGTGAACAATCTGGACTTTACAACCATTTTGATGCAGACGACATTAAGGTAGGAAGCAGTGGGCTTGGCGCAGACCGATTGGGTTTGCCAAAAATTAAATCATCTGACGAATTACCTGAATTAAGTGATGAGCAAAGACTCCAAATTCCAACTTCAGGGTATGGGTTTATGTATCTGGCTAAAATTAATCAATCAATCGATCTAAGCACAATTGCACAATACACGATGATTACTGATTTAAGTGAATATATTTTGGTTGGTGAGTATTCTGACACACCTATGGAAGTTAAAGCCGCAATTATTAAAGAAATAAAATTCAATGGAGTTTCCGGGTTGCAGGAACTACCCAAGATTCATTATCATCAATCATTGGATAATGGTTTAATGCGTCACATGGTCGCTGCGTCTACTGGTCACCTGGTTCTATCAACCGGGGTTATGAGTGCCTTGGAAGCAATGAATGACAAAAAGTTACCCTATTACCAGACTTTGCCAAATAACACCAAGTTCGTAACATCTTATTTACTTGCTGTAAAAGATATTGCATCCAGCGATACCAGCTTAATTGGCGTTATGCCACAATTAATCATTGAATTATCAAACTTGCTTTTTGCGGATAAACCTTTAAGTCTCAGTCAAGTTAATAGGACAAAAGATTTGTTAAGCATATCATCAGTTGCTCCACGCCTGATTGAAGCAAATCAACAGATAATTAAAAAAGCGAATGGTACTCTTGCCGGTCAGCTTTTGAGTTTCATAGGAAACCCGACTCATACTAAACTTCACAGACAATGTGCCAGTGTTTGCCAATCCTTACGCAAAATCGGTGAAGTCAATTCACCATTTTATGATCAGGCATTGAGACGAGCAGCAGCATGGGGACGAGTATTTGAATTAAAAGTATTAATCAGATCAATGAGCGTTGAGGACATTAGTAAAAAAGATGTTACAGGTAAACAATGTACCGCGTTACATTGGGCTGTTTTGCAAAAGCAAACTGATTGTGCGAACCTGTTGATATTAGCTGGCGCAGATTTAAATACTCAGGATATTTACGGTAAAACTCCTTTGCACTATGCAATACAAGAAGGTCAAAGGGATATAATTCAATCTTTGGTTGAACATGGGGCTTCTCTGGAGATCTCCGATATTAGTGGAGTTAAACCTTGTGATGGGGCCGATCCATGGGTTCCGGACTTTATCCATGATTGTTTGAGTAATAAAGACCATATTGGTATAGTTGCCATCCACTAGTTACGAATACGTCATTAGAGTGTAACTGTGTGGATACTTGAACACGCTACTATTTTGCGTTGATGGATTGTCACTTAATAGAACGACCTCCGGTACTTTTTAACCAGGCTTCTTCTCTTAGTGTAAAAAGATACAATAAATTGTCTTTGCGATCATTTGCGAAGCAATCAAGAGCGATATTTCGTTAGAATGTCGCACTCGATTTCTTAACTTCTGTCGCAAAGATGACATTTAAATTATGACTAATGCATGCTTAAAGTGCTGCTCTCTTCGATAGTATATTCTTGTTCTTCACCGACTTCATGAGATTGTTCATTAACTACATCGCGTAATCTTTTTTTGAAATCCAGAGTGGTTGTTTTGAGTACCTCAGGTGCATTTGATCCATTTAAACTGTGTTCCACTTCAACGTCCTGATTCATATCAAGATCCTGATTCATATCAAGATCCTGATTCATATTAAGTTGGATTAACTCCGTTTGAACTTGTTGACTAAAATGACGAAAGGATGTCGGTGTCGCAATGGTCGCTTTAGCGGCTCTGTCAACGCTAAATCCATCGTTCTTCATGATGTCTTTTAACTCATCACTGATCCCAGCCTTGACCACTTCTGTTGCAGTAGTAGAACAGTTAAATTTATAGAAACTATAAGCTTTTGGGCTTTCTGCCAGACTGGCCATTTTGTCAAGAACTCGTTCAGCATCAAGTGCAAAAGTGGGCGCATTATGATCAAGGTTAGTGGGTATTCTAATAACCGATGCGGGTGATTCACCAACACTGAGATGTCGCTCTTCAAAATCTCTTTTGCATAATTTAATTTGTGCATCTAAAGCTCTTAGCTCTTTGCTAATCTGGGATACACGAGCAACTTCAGCATCATTTAAATCAAGATCCGTGTTAGGTTTTCTTTGTTCACGGGCAGCAGCAATGAGCTCTTGTCTATAAAGGTTTCCTTTATCGAACAATTGCTGCATCTCAGATGATAATGCATCTACCTCTGATTTTAGCTCCTTGTAGGCAGGATCATGTTCAATATCTTTTTTAAGCTGTGGATGAGCAATTTCTTTAATCTTGATAATTGTTTTATCTCTGGTCAACATCCCCTTTACTTTCGTCTTATTCGCCAAAGGAATGCCTTCTTCAAATAAATGATCATGAATTTCTGGTTTAATCTTAGGGGCAGGCTCATGCCTCCATTCTGATTCCAAATCATCCCTGTGATTATTAATATGATGACCATTGGTATTTCCTGGCCACCAACTAAAATAGACAAAATAACTCACTTGCTCTTTGGGTCTATAACTGTCGTCCGCTTGCCGTTCAGGAACAATTTCTGTTCGTTTGCTGATTGAAAGACCGGGTACACCCTGATATTTTTTTGCCAGCTCCTCTCCTCGTGCATCAGCAGGAAAGGTTAGTTCAACAGCAGCATGGCCAACGTTTCCACCGAATAGAGTGGATTTAACTGGTTTAGCAAAACCCAATCCCTTAGAGCTGCTCTTCCAAGTAAAGATCTCAAGCCCCATAATAAAACTCCAATGACTGCGAATGATTTTATTATGAGCTTATTGTGTAATTTTTGGGTTAAGAGGTGGTTATAGTGCTATTTGAATTTCGCATACGCCATACCCAACATGAAGGAGTGTTTCATGTTCCAGCCTGCTAATGCCCAATAAGACAATTGATTGCATCGCTTTACAAAAATGGATAAAGTCTGGTTAAAGGCAGCTATAATTAAGAAATGGCATCAAATGTCTTACAAGGATAACGAATATGGCCTGTTCTAATAATAGACTGTTTCAAACTGGGGCATTATGCGGATTCATCGATAAAGTCTATGATGGAGATTGCACTCTCAAGACTTTGAGCGAAAAAGGTAATTTTGGAATTGGAACTTTTGATGCAGTACATGGCGAGTTAATAGGTTTTGATGGCCAATTTTATCGAATACTCGAAGACGGTATTGCTCATCCTGTCGATCCACAACAAAAAACCCCGTTTGCATGGGTGGTTCACTTTGAAGAAACACATCAATTTGAATTAAACAACATCGAAAGCTTCGATCATTTTTCTGAGGAATTTGATAAAAAGCTCCCTTCCTTAAATTATATATATGCCTATCGCTTTGAATGCATATTGGATGAAATCGATTGTCGCTCTGAGGCGTGTCAACCCAAACCGTATCAATCACTCGTTAAAACATTTCCCACAGTCCAAGTCAATTTCAATTATCAAAACATCAACGGTGTGTTTGCAGGATTTCGCTTTCCTGAATATTTTTCAACATTAAACATCCCAGGACATCACATGCATTTTTTAAATCCCGACGATATGAAGGGAGGCCATGTGTTTCAATTTAAATTTAAATCAGCAACAATTAAAGTGTGTATGATTAAAAATTATGAGATTGCGTTAATCGAATCAGAAGCGTTTAGCGAATTAAAAATTGGCGCCCAAGAATTACACGGTGCAACAAGGGCAATTGAAAAACAAAAATAAGCATTGCTAAATCCGTCCCCCATCACATGATGGGTACGGATTAAAATGATAGAGAACGACTTAATTTCCAGTACTACTATTCACCGCTTCAAACAGCTTGGGATTATCGGAGTAATCAATCGGAATATCGACGATTACCGGTCCTTTTTGAGCAAGCGCTTCATGGAGCAATGATTTAAAATCAGAGGGGTGTTTTAACTCATATCCGGTTGCCCCAAATGCCTTGGCAAAATCAACTATATTAACTGTGCCAAAATCCACACCTGAGCCGCGCTTGTATTTCATTAGTTCCTGTTCTTTCACCATATTGTAACAATTATCACGCCAGATAAAATGAACGAAATTCTGTTTGTGTCGAACCGCATTTTCTAGCTCCATAGCTGAAAACAAAAATCCTCCATCACCTGACAATGACACAATGCGTTTATCAGGATGAACAAAATTCACGGCCATTGCCCAAGGTAACCCCACACCCAGAGTTTGTTGACCATTACTAAATAAAAGGTGATGAGGTTCATAGGATAAAAAGTAACGTGCCATCCAAATATAAACAGAACCAATATCACACACAACATAAGCATCATCATCAATGGCATTTCGTAACTCATGGATAAAATGCAAGGGATGCAGGAGGTTTCCTTTTGATAAATGTTCACCACTTTGAATGATTTTTTGATGCGCATCATGATAAGGTTTCACATGCTTGTCATTTTGAGCAACCATAGCTGCATCTAATAAATCCGTTAAAACAGCAATATTCGCATCCACATCGCCAAGAAGTTCATAGTTCGGCTGGTACGCTTCATGTATTTTTGCTGGTAAATAGTCAATATGGATGATTGTTCTCTGTTTTCCAACATTCCAGGTTTCCGGGTCATACTCCGCCATGTTTAATCCAACAGTGATTACTGCATCAGCCTTATTCAACAGTTGATCACCAGGTTGATTACAAAACAAACCTACCCTTCCAGCAAAGCAGGAAACCAGGCTTCTTGAAACCACGCCAGCAGCCTGAAAAGTTCCAACAGTCGGCAAGTGAGTTTTTTCTAATAAAGCCCGGATAGCCATAGTATTTTCTGGTCGGCTTGCTTCCTGCCCTAATAATAACACCGGAAATTGTGCTGCATTAATCGTATCTGCAACAGCTTGTAAAGAATGTTTATGCGCAACACCATAACGAATAGGGTCCAATGGTTTAATTACAGGCACATTGACCATTTCGGTTAATACGTCCTGCGGCAAGCTAATAAAACAAGCGCCCCTTTTAGGCGCAGTAGCGCAACGAAATGCATTAGCAATAACTTCTGGAATCATTTGCGGTACTAAAACCTCAGCACTGGTTTTAGTTACTGGAGACATTAGTGCGACATTATTCGTATTTTGATGGGACTCCTTTAATGCCATGCTGCGAGGAACATTTCCACCAATAGCGACTATAGGATCGCCTTCAGTCGTAGCGGTCAATAATCCAGTAGCCAGGTTCGAAACACCGGGTCCGGAGGTGACTAAAACAACACCAGGTTTACCTGTTAAACGTCCATATGCTTGCGCCATAAATGCGGCATTTTGCTCATGACGGCATAAGATTAATTGAATAGATGAGTCTTCAAGAGCATCAAAAACCGTATCAATTTTTGCGCCAGGAATACCAAATACGAACTCAACACCTTGTGCTTCCAAACATTTTACAACAAGTTGTCCACCTTTTAATTTACCCATGACACCATCCGATTCGTCCAATCCATAGTATTACTAGTGTAGCTTGATTCATGCGAAATCAACAACAAAGGTCAACCTTTGGAAATCAATTACACCGCTCAAAATATAAATTTAATACCTCTTAATTATCGTTCTAAAATTAAGTACACTCCGCCTAATCAATTTATATGGGTTTCACCATGTATAAGATAAACCATAATATGTTTACAGGAGTATTAATCCCTTTTATTGGACTTGTGAGTCTATTTGCCCTCTTTTCTCCTGACTTCCTCTCTGCAACGACCTGGGCAAGCATTCTTGGTTCTGCAGCTGATTTAGGCATTGTTGTACTCGGCGTTACCTTATTACTGATTGCCGGAGAATTCGATCTTTCTGTGGGTGCCAATTTTGCTTTATCCGGAATACTATTTGGCTCACTTTCTCTATCAGGTGTTAATGGGTGTTTTGCTTTATTCATTTCCTTGTTAACAGGCACCTTTATTGGATTAATCAATGCTGCTTTAACTGTTTTTATTAAAATTCCTTCATTTATTGTAACTTTGGGTACCATGCTCATTGTTCGTAGTTTTATTCTTTTATATACGCAGGGACTACCCATATCCATAGAAGATAATAACCTCATTATGACTATTCTGGCAGGTGAATTGAACCACAATTTATTAGCGTCATTCCTTTGGTGGTTTATCATCGGACTTTATCTCACCTACGTGCTTCAGTGGACTAAATTAGGCAATCACATCTATGCCACAGGATACAATACTGATGTTGCTTACCTATCAGGTATCAATACAATAAAAATAAAATTCTACTGTTTTGCCCTGTGTGGATTGCTGACGGCTCTTGCAGGAGCAACTCAATTTAGCCATCTCAACAGCTTATCTCCCCTTGCAGGAGATCAGTATGAATTATATGCTATTGCTGCAACAGTCATCGGAGGTACCTCTCTTAAAGGCGGTAAAGGGTCATTATTAAGTGCAGCATTAGGAACCCTGCTGATTAGCACTGTAGATACTGGATTAGTCCAAATTGGAGTATCGACCTATTGGTATCGGTGCTTTGTTGGAATCATTTTAATCTTGGCTGTAACAATTAACTTATCTGCACGGAATGCTCGATGATTGCCGAAGCACAAAAACACATCTTACTCAAACTGGATCATATAGGTAAAAAATATGGTTCAAATCAAATTCTCAATAAAGTATCTTTTGAACTGTATCCAGGCCAAATTATTGCCTTAATTGGAGACAATGGTGCTGGTAAATCGACATTGGTTAAAATAATAACCGGTTACACCCAACCTGACGCCGGGAGTATCTATTGGAATGGTCAACGTATTCGATTTAATCAATTTAATGCGCCTCGTCAAGCACGCAGTCTTGGTATACAAGCAGTATATCAACACTTAGCCTTAGTCGATGAACTGTCACTTTGGCGTAATTTCTTTTTAGGAAATGAACTGGTTAAACATTATGGGCCGTTTCGTCGATTAGACATAAAACGCATGCAGCAACTCACTCAGGAATCTCTTGAGGATTTTAAACTCCTACGTCAACTAAACCCCTGCACTCCGGTTAAAACATTATCTGGTGGAGAGCGACAAATACTTGCAATTTGTCGTGCCAAACATTTTAACGCAAAACTTCTCATACTGGATGAACCCACCAGTGCCCTCTCCCCTCAGCAGGCATATGAAGTGATTGAGAACATAAAGAGAATTGCGGCCACAGGAATGGCAATTATCTTTATTACTCATCGCATGGAACATGTTGCAGAAACGGCTGATCGCATCGTCCAACTCGCTCATGGCTCTCTAGTAATTAATGAACACAACCATCAAAGGATTTATCTATGAGAATCTATTTAATACTTCTCTCTTTTTTTTCTCTACTGTTCAGTCATTGCCTGGCATATGCTGGAGATAAATATTATTTGATTACGCATGGATCACAAGATCCTTATTGGCTGAGTTTATTTGAAGGCGCCAAAAAAGCCGCAGAAGAATTAAAAATAGAGGTACAGATTTTAGCCCCATCCGGCGCAAATGACGTGCCTAAACAAGTACAATTTATTGATAGTGCGCTGGCGACTCATCCATTGGGGGTTGCTACGACCATTCCCTCCGATACAGCCTTTACCAAAAGCCTGAATCATGCGAAAAAGAGCAACATTCCGGTCATAGCTTTTGATACAAAACCCAAGGATAAAAATAAAAATCCCTATCTCGCTTTTTTAGGTTCAGATAATCAATTAGCAGGTAAAATGCTGGCTCAAAAAGCAAAAGAATTGACCGTTTCGGAGCAGAGAGCCCTTATTATTAATCCTCAACCAGGACATATAGGGCTTGAAATGCGTTCTAAAGGAATTAAAACCGTCCTGAACGAACAAAAAGTTCCCTTTGAGGAACTGGATGTAGGCACTGATGCAAATCAAGTTCAAGCCCGAATCAAGTCCTACTTTTTGCTCCATCCTGAGACCAACGTGATTTTTTGTTTAACCTCTCAAGCCCTAGACCCTCTGGGACAAATGCTGAAACACCCTGAGCGCTATCATTTTGATTACAAGCCTCATGTATATTCATTTGATGCAACCCCTAACACCCAAGCTTTAATCAAAAGAAAACTGGTTGACTATGCAATTGATCAACAACCCTTCCTTATGGGTTATTTAAGTATAACTCAATTAGTGCTCTTGAACCGGTATCAATTAAAACCAGTCAATATTAATACTGCAAAGTAAATAAATGAAACTACTCGCTTTCTTATGGCGCGGTCCAGAACGAAAAGCAATGCACACGATTATTTTCAACAATTTAATCCTGTGCATTTGCTTGCATCAGCCAGCAGATAAAGATCCTTTTTATGAACTTAAGAGCAGCATAAAAGCAACCTAAGGGATCTATTAGGTACTATTCTAGAGATATTGACCTGTAACTGCTTACAACTCCCCAGGTTAACAAAAATTGAGCTACATAATAAGTAAACATGACAAATATGCGTACATCCACTTGTGGATAAATAAACAAATTAAGAGCGAGGCTTAAATCAGAGATTAGAAAAAATAATGCACCACTTCCAATGATTAAACTTTCACTCTTGACCTGAAATGCCGTAAAAGCCATAAACATTAAAACGCAAAAATAAACCATCACGGGAATCAACAAGGCCCCCAAGTAGGGAATCATCATATAAGCGATAAATCCCATGACTAACAAGACTGGCGCAAAGTACGCTAAATGTACTCCATTGTACTTAAAGGACTTTATAAAGAGAGCTATATAACAGCAATGGGCTAATAAAAAACAGCCTATGCCCAACTCCAATTGCAGTGCGACAGGCACTGTTAATATGATATCACCAGCCAAAGAGAAACCTAGAGCAGCAACTAACGCCATTTTGGTCCAGGACAGCATGTCGCGTTGCAAAACAGCAAGGATCAAACAGGCTATAGGTATTGGTTTTAATAATGTATTAAGAGGATAACTAATAAAAGATACTAGTATAAGATAAAGAGCAGCAGTGAATAAAAACGCGTACGATGCGGGTTTAGGTAAAACGTAAGCCATGATCAGTCCTTTATTCAGTTTAGTCCTGGAAACCAGTTTTTTAATATTATAGGGTTTGTTCACAAGTGATCTGAAAGCCCTAAATGAAGCGATGTGAGGCTGAGCGATCCTCACTTTATATACATCAACCTCACGAAAGCGGGGATCCATTTAAAATGTGGCATTGTACAAATTTTTAGGATAGATCCCCGCCTTCGCGCTGAGGAGTCTTGGCATTTATTTATTCACTTCATAGATCTAAGCTAATTCAGACTGTTCCATCTTGGGTCATCCTCGCGAAGGCGAGGATCCATGAAGCAAACACAATCAAGTGCTCATTTGATGCATGGATTCCCGCCTTCGCGGGAATGACGTTCATTGTAACCAGATAGATCTCAAATTAACCATCCAAGCAATTAAATGCTAGGATTCCTCAGCGCTTTCGCGAGGATAACAACCTTATAAACAATACAAAAATATTATACCTTTCATTAATACGTAATGACACACTTGTTTTCTCATATACTGGTGCGCCAGTTTAATCTGTTCTAACTCATCTTCGGTCTCGGCGCTGCGGTTTTAGGGACACTATCCCCATAAAGATAAGAGTTAACCAGAACCAATGCGCTCTCCGTTAAGGACAAAGCAACTCCAGACATTTTAATCACATCTAAAAATGGACTTGGATCGCCACTACTGGAGTATATTTCATAAGCCTCTGCCGCAAGCAACAAAAAACCGGCCGTAAACTGTACTCCGCCTACTATCTGTCCCATATAGGAATAGGCTGAATCATCTCCTTTATTTCTATAATACCTGTTACCAAAAAAGCCAATGGCTCCAACAACCATTCCACCTACTGCCGTAACAATATTATTTTTAGTTACATGTTCCGTTGCTTTTCCCAGCGCATAGAGAATAGCGGGTCCCCTGGTTGCGAGCTGAACATTTAATTTTCGTGCACTTTCATATACATCAGGGCCTAATTGACTGTTACCTTCTGGATTATTCTGTGAATTATCTTGCTCATATTTTTCTTGCGTCATCGCTTACTCCTTTATAACGTAACTCCTGTCTCGATCCATTTCCTTAATCAGGAAACTGTGCTCATTCTACTTAAAGTTCGTTGAATAGACACTATTTTTTCTAATATGAGGAACAAATCCAAAACCTGGACTATAGTTAAAATAACTAACTAAAATAACAACGGATTATGAAAATCCGAGTGGGGGGAAAACCATGTTCATGCGATGGCTAGGGATAGCTTCTTTATTTGTTCTGCTGAATTCTTCTTGTTTTGCTGAGGAACATGAAATTGCGATAACTATAGATGACTTGCCATTCGTTGGTTCGGGTACCAATACCCCTGGAAATTTAAAAAGAACGCAAGATCGATTTATGGCAATTGTAAATACACTGGTAGAAAATCAGGTACCAGCAACGGGTTTTGCCATAGGAGGAGCTGTAGCCAAGAATGAATGGGATTTATTAGAAACGTTTCGGAACCAAGGCTTAACGATAGGCAATCATACTTATACTCATAAGAGCTTAAATGGAATGTCTGCAGAAAAATATATTGCAGATATAGAACGAGCAGACACTACTTTGGCACCTGTAATGACTGAGCCTAAATATTTCCGTTATCCCTATCTAGCGGAAGGCAAGGGTGAAAAAAAACAGAAAGTGCAGGAATGGCTGGCAGAGCACCAATACACAATAGCTCCTGTAACTATAGACAGTAAGGATTACGAATTTAATGCGCAGTTCTATAGAATTCCCTACAGAAAAAGACCTCAAAGCATCAATTCATTCAAAAAAAGATACCTTGCTTTTATCTGGAGTCAGACTCTAAAAGCAGATAAAAAAGCAAAAAAAGTGGAAGGCCAGCCGATAAAACATATTCTACTGATCCATGCTAACTTGCTTAATAGTTTATGCCTGGCGGATATTATTGAACTGTATCGAAGTAATGGATATAAATTTATTACTCTAGCAGAGGCCTTAAAAGGTAATACAGCTCCAGTTATTAATGATTCTTCAGCCGCAACTCCCGCAGTTGAGAGTGAGCCCAAAGAAGAGACTAAACCATAATAGACGGGTCTATTGGGGATTCTTTATTTTAATTACCTCTAAACGTCGACGTACCGTGCTTTATGCACGGTATCTAGACAATGCACCGAGAATTAAGTACTCCTCTCCTAATTTATAAAGCCAGGAATGTATTTATTTAAGTCTCGATGTTCAAGGAAATACCCCGTCTTTGTGAGCAACGTGAAGCAATCCACAACGGAGCTTTAGTTGATGAGCGTGATCCTGTATTACGACTTCGTCTAATACAGGCTACATTCGCAATCAGACCGAGCTGTGTCAATGAGTAATAAATCAAGCGAGTTTTTCTATTCGAGATACAGCGTGACGTGGTAATAGCAACCAATAGTGCCCTTCATTTTTCATGTGGCCTGCAATTAAAGTCGCCTTGTCACCACCGCCCCAAAATACGTCCCCTCTCACTTTACCGCGAATAGCACCCCCGGTATCCTGAGCGATCATCAATCGCTGCATGGGCTTATTCACATTAGGATCTTTACTGTCAGGTCGAGTAGTACTTAGCCAAAGCGGAGCTCCCATAGGAATCCACTCTCTATCAATAGCAAGTGAGTACCCCGGAGTAAGTGCAACCCCCTGAGAACCCAAGGCAGCATCTAATGATAACTTACGGAAGAATACAAATGATTTATTTTTATTGATGATCTTATCCATTTGCTTGGGGTGCGCTTCCAAATATCGTTTAATTGCCTGCATAGACGCATTGTGTTTTGTCATGATGCCTTTTTTAATTAATACACCGGCTATAGCAGTATAAGGAGCACCATTTTGACCATCATAGCCAACAAATACTCGTGATCCGTCTTCAAGTTCTACAATACCCGACCCTTGAATTTCCAGGAATAATCGGTCTATAGGGCTGTGAATCCAAAGCAAAACTTTTGCTGAGTCTTTAATGGCTCCTTTATTAATTTGCTCTCGAGTATAGTACGGTACAATTTTATTGCCCGTAATACGCCCAACAATTTTGCGATTTTTCATATGAGGAATAAAGAGTCCCAAATCGATAGTCACTAAATTACTGGGCAATTCATAGAGCGGAACACTAAATTCTTCAGTTTTCTTGTAGCTGCCTTTTAATGAAGGCATATAATAACCGGTAAATAATCCCTTTACCGGTTTTCCATCATAAAACTCAACAGGAGAGAACCATTTTTGAAAAAACAATTTTGCCGATTGTTCACTGACAGGATTTAGTTTTAGTGCAGCATGACACGCTGGCTGCCAGTCTTTCGCCTGTAAATCAATTTTATCGGTGCCAACAGCACGTTCCGGATCCTGTTTGATAAACGCACGACAGGAAGTTTGGAATGTCATTAGGGATTTTTTAAATTCGGCAGCATCCCACCCCGGTAATTGATTAAAATTAACCTGACGGAAAGTGGGTTTGGGTGGCCAATACCACCATACCGAAATACCAATGCCCATTAACACCAGGGCTACTGTAAAATAGATTATTTTTGATTTCATAAGAGGTCAATTTTTACACGTGATGGAGTAAATTGCAACTAAAATTTACCGTGGTTGACTCATACTACACTTCCAGAAACAAATTAATCATTGTTTTTATTCAATTTTTTTCCAGGTCATTTTTTTTGAAAAAAGCAGTCAAATAATTCTTAAAGACACCAGTTTCAAGGCATTTATATAGGCTAATAAATTACGTAGCTCTTCATCATCCACACGCGAAAACATGGGGTGTGTTTCTATATTTGTTACAAAATCAACAAAAATCTGGCTTAAATTCAACCCTCCTGAACTGTCACGACGTTTAAATAACTCTATCAATTTGTTCTCATAGGAGAGCAAATCAAAATGAAACATTGAAGCTGTTGCATGTGCCCTTTCCAAATCTATAGTAACTAATATATGACTGATTGTTGCCTGAACAATTACCAATGAGTCAAAGCATAGGGTAAAGGTACTTAACAAATTTTGCTTCTTAAGACTTAGATTCTCATTACCTAATGACGCGATTAAACCTCGAGACAGCCAAAAGAGATTAGCCAAATCATGCTGAGAACGTTGATCCTCAGCAACCAGAAGAACTTGTTCCAAATTAAATGCAGTGAACTTATGCAACTTATCTATATAACGTTTTAATATAGTCCACACATCAGAGCGCCACACAACATTAGCAACAATAAAAGTGGCTACGATCCCAATAACAATTCCAGCAAGTCGTTCTAAAGGGGGATCAAGTCCTAAAGGAGGGCCACCTTGCTGAGCAAGAGTAATGATTAAGGCAATATTAGCCTGTAAACCAATATATGAATATTGGGTAAATTTGAACATAAAATAGCTGAATGCCCAGACAAAAAATAATACGATGATAATTAAATCAAACAGATCCATCTCAAACACACTTAAAGAGATTAACGCGATCCCTCCACCTAAAAAACATCCAGTTAATCGATGAAGACTGACGTGCTTCATATCAAAAAGATTTTTACCTTTTATTGATATAATCAAACTACTGATTATTCCATTTAATCCACCAGGCCAATCACTTACCAGCCAAAATCCTAGAGCCAATAGAACGGATAATCCTGCTTTAATACAGTGTTTAATCAAATCGTAATCCGAACGCAAACGTTGTTGCTTGCTAATGACTTTATATTTTGGAGTAATCGATATGGGATTTGGAGAAAATAATGATTTAATGAGAATAAAATTCTGATTTAGCTGTTTCAGATAATGAATAAATGAATAAATAAAATCACTTTTAACTGAAAACTTGTCTTTTTTACTATAAAGTTTTTGTTCGAAATGAACCAATGCATCGCCAGTTTGCAAAATAATAGGTTCAGTCTGGAGCGTGTTAAACTTGGATTGAAGCTCTAATAAATCATGCTCAATAGCAGCGAATAATGGCTCGATATCTAATGTTTTTAATGATGCTAATTCCGCAGATTGTGGTTGAATAATAATGAGATATTGAAACTGTCGTGAAATGGAACACAGGGTATCGAGATAGGCACGTATTTTATCTACATGCTCCTTTTTGACACCCAGTTCCTGGTTTAGTGCCCCGATCAATTCGATCGCAGTTCGTAATTTTTTCTTTATTTTTAAACTACGAGCAGCCAGTTCTGAATTATCCTCACTGGTATTAATAATCACCATGTGCAATTGTTCAAATTCAGCTAAAAAATCATCAAAAATGTCATGAACCTGTAGAACAATATTGTCTTTAATATGATTGGGAAAAATGGCATACGCGCTTAACGCGGCAACTAAAACCCCGATACCAATTTCAACAGATCGCCAGATCGCCACATAAAAAGCATTTTGCGGGTTTAACGCAACCTGGGAAATAACGATGAATACACATAAAGCACCTAATAGATAAGCATAACCGTATTTACTGTAATTAAAAAAATAAACACTGATGGCAATAATCAGGAAGCAGCACAGTAAATAAAGGAGAAAACTGTTAACAACGAGCCCAGCAATAAAATACCCCAAAAATGCGCCAGCAATAGTACCAATAATACGCATCATTGCTTTATCGATAATAGAGCCTGTATACAAATTAGATACAATAACTACGGTCATTCCGGACCAGTAAGGGGTATCCAGATGAAATTTGAAAGAAATCAATACGGCAATCAAGGTTGCTAAAGCAGTTCTTATAGCTGCCCGGTTTTCAACGCTCTGCGGCCAAATGAACACCAGATCACCTGTAGGTTATTGTTGTGGCGCTGGCCCCTATTCGCATAGGATAGTCATCGGTCAGATCATCTATATAAATTCGTACAGGAAATCGCTGCGCGATTCGGATCCAATCTTCAGTAGCCTTCATATAAACCAAAGTTGAATTGGCGACGTTCCCTCGAGCCACCCGATTAATACCCCAACCAATACTTTTCACATGACCATGAAATACTTTACCAGGATACATATCGATCATAATTTTAGCTTTGTCTCCGGGTTGGATCTTTCGTATTACAGTTTCTCGGTACCGAGTTTCTACCCACCATTGTTTTGTTTCAATTAAAGCGAATAGCCCTTCCCCCACTTTAATATACTGACCAATACGCAGATTGAAATTGGTAATATATCCGTCTTCAGGCGCAATAAGCGTGGTATGATTTCTCAAATAAATGGCCTGATCCAGTTCTGCCTGCGCCGCTAAAATCTCATTATCATCCAAATTTGTTTGCGCAATTTTTAACTCTTGCTCTGCTTGAGCTATCGCTGCGGCCTGCTCTTTCATTTTATCTGTTAAATTAATCAGAATAATTTCAGGCACATCCCCCTTCAATTCTAATGGTTGATAACGTTTATAATGATCTTGAGTTAAACTCAGCATTATTCTGCATTGCTTCAAATGTTGTTCTGCCTTAACTACAGCTAATTTATCATTCTCATAATTTAATTTGGCTATATTCAGTTTTGCTTTAGCCTGCCTTAAGGCATAAATATAGGGGAGAGGATCGATTTCAATGAGTTTATCGCCTTTCTTAACCTTCTGATTTTCTCTAATGTATAATCGAGTTACTGGACCTGAAACCAAAGACGCCATATTGACAAGATTTGCAGAAACGTAGGAATCATTTGAACGAGTATCATAATATGCAAAATAGCGATAGCAGCCGTAACCGGCCAACAATAATAAAACCACACTGATTTGTGGCCAATATTTAAATTCGGAAACATTGAATAAACGCATCCATGAAACCTTTTCATTATGTATGTTTATAACAATACAACCTTGCAACTACATACTCAAGTGAATCCAGACGCATTATTGACTGATCATAACCGATTATCGAGCATCAATACCCCTGCTTTGAACATCAGGGATATACCGCCAGCTGCTGATACCGGTAGACACTTGATGTAATTCTCCATGACATGATTCGGAGGGAATGTCTTTTATATTCCTTACCTGTAAAACTGATGGAGTAGGATTGTATTCATCAGGACTCTGCAATAAGGTAATTCGAATATGACGTGTCGAAAGCAGTTTCCCCTCCTTCTGCGTAACCACACAGGGAAAATCTCCCAGGTCTTCCATCAAATATCGGTATCGTTTATCACCACCAGGCACCAAACAGCCCTCATTTTTAGCTAATTTGCCAATTACTTTGTCAGCGCCTTTCCTCGGAATAATACACTCCCTGTCAATTAAATGCAGTTGTAGTTCTGTTAACTGCATCAGGGTATCTTCCATTTGATAAAAATTCTGATGCTGATATTCCTGTCGGTTTAAAGCCCTACTGTATAAGAATACATGTTGGATGCAGGTTAGAATCAACAGACTGATGACGGATATTGTGCAAAGGGTCATCAATAAAATAAATCCATCACACCGTCTGTTCATGCTCCACGGACCACAACAATGAGTTCATGTGTCTTGTCGTGTTCAAGTCCCATTTTTATCTTAACAATTTTTTTGCCGTGAATGCTTTGCTGTGTGGTAAATAGTGACTGAATATAAGGCGATAATTCTTCAGTTTGACCCAACTGATAATGCAACGTATCAATATGTTGTGCATTAGGTTTTATGAACCATTGTTCCTCCAACCACTCTCCTGCATATACAGAATTTTCGTAAGTGTACATTCTGGGTTTGGCCAAAGTAATAAGCTGACCATCAGTCGTTTGTTCTACTTTCAGTATCTGATGAACTTCTGCGTGGGTACAATCAGCAATAACTAATGGTCGACGCTCATTCACCACTACGGGAGAGGAAACAACCAACTCGGTTGGGCTGAGGAACGAAACGTTTTCTGAAAAAACATCACTCATTCGGTTTATGCGAATAGATGGCCTCGATTGATTCTCACTTTTAATGCCCCAAAGAGTTTGTCCCACCTTGCGCATGTCCACAGTCTGTAATTGCTCTATGCCCAAACATGGAGTAAATCCAGCTCTTCTAATGCTGTCAGTTAACAAATCAGTGACCCATTGCAACTCAAAACGCTTTTCCAGAAGGTTCTGAAATTCCAGATATTGACGTTTGGTACTTAAATACATGTGAATCAGGGTCGATAAAATAATACTTGTTAGAAATAAACTGATTAATACTTCAGATAAGCTAAACCCTATTTGCCTGTTCATTAGACCACATCCGCTTTTTTTACTTTACGGGTTATGGATTCTGTGCGATTGAACCACTCAACCTGCACAATGATACGACTTGATTCTTTTCGAACATTCAGATGATAGGGAGCGGGCGCAGGGGGCATTGTACTCACTTGACCATATACAGATTCACTCACAATATCAAGAAAATGGGATGCTCCTGCATGCAAGACCAATTGATTAATAAATTGACGTGTGTTCCATTGCTGTTGTAATAAAGCCAGTGCGATAGTGGTCACCAGCATTAAAGAAACCAGCACTTCAATAAGGGAAAATCCCTTGAGCTGCTTCATAATACTTCTTCCTGAGGTTGGATGCCGGCAGAAGATTAGCGCCCTCTTATTTAAAATGCAACAAAAATTAGGGTCACTCTCGCGAGAGTGCTGAGGTATCCTGACATTTATGTAATCATCTTATAGGCCTTAGTTAATTCACACTGAGTTAAATTACGTCATCCTCGCGAAAGCGGGGATCCATACAACAATGTGGCTTTGTGCTATTTTTTAGAATGGATCCCCGCATTCGCGAGGATGACAACCCTATAAAAATGGACAATTAAGACTCATCATGGTGTATGTTTAAAAAGTGAGGAGCTCTCAAGTTCAAACCCCGGGCGTTCTCTATCTTTTATACGTCATCCTCGCGAAAGCGGGGATCCATGCAACAATGTGGCTTTGTGCTAATTTTTAGGATGGATCCTCGCCTTCCGAGGAGGTGTAACTGAAAAAAAGTGTAATTTAAATTAAATCAAAACCAGTTTTTAAAAATGAGTCTTCCTCCGAGTTTAACCTGGTGCTGCAATTCAATCGCTCCCACAATTTAGTGAATTCATTCGTGACAGCAAGGACATGCTTAGGTAATATGAAATTCAATTTTTTGGAAAGGAACTCTTTATGTCCATTGATTTTCAACAACTACCCCATCCAGGAATACGGTCTCTGGTTCCCTATAAACCTGGCAAGTCCATTGAAGAACTGGCTCGTGAGAAAGGGCTTAGCGATATAATCAAGCTGGCATCGAATGAAAACCCGTTGGGTTGCAGTCCAAAGGCATTAACCGCATTACGAAACATGCCCTCTCAAGTCATAGCGACGTACCCTTCACCAAACAATCACCCACTAATGCCCAAACTTGCCAGTCATCTGGATATAACTACTGATCAGTTATTCCTTAGCAATGGCTCCGATTTTATAGTCAATATCTTATTGAATAGTTTTGCATCGCATACAAACAAACATATTCTGACTCATGATTATGCGTTCAGTACTTATGCCATTCAAGCCAATACCTTGAATATTCCCGTCCACAGTGTTGCAATCAAAGACGACTGGCATATTAACTGCGATAATCTAATTAATGCATGCACCGATCAAACGGGTCTGATTTTTTTAGCTAACCCGAATAATCCAACAGGGTTATTAACAAGTCAGGAAGAAATCAAATATTTATTAGAACAGATACCGGCCTCCACCCTGTTAGTTCTTGATGAAGCCTATTATGAATATGCTGTTTCGGCAATGAACTGCAACAGTATCGGCTGGCTGAAAGAGCACCCGAATTTAGTAATTACCCGAACTTTTTCAAAAATATATGGAATGGCGGGGTTACGCTTGGGTTATGCAATCGCAAACCCGGATATCATCTCTATCCTACAGCGTGTTCAATTGCCTTTTACAGTGAACCAGGTTGCTCTCACTGCCGCTAAAGCTGCTTTAGATGATGAGGACTTCATTGAAAGAAGTCTACAAACCAATAACGAGGGAATGATTCAGATGCGAGATGGTTTGGATCGCTTGGGCATCAATTATTTAACATCGCTATGTAACTTCCTTACCTTTGATTGTAAAGAAGATTGTATGGGACTTTATAATTATTTACTGAATAATGGTATTATTGTAAGACCACTACATGCCTATAAAATGAATAATTACATAAGAGTCACCATTGGAACCAAAGAACAAAACTCTCGATTTCTAACCGCCCTGAATAACTATTATCTATAATTAAAGGAAATAATATGACAAGTGATTTAAGCAGCAAACATTGTGAGTCCTGTGAAGGCATAGGAGCAGCATTAACAGCAGAACAAATTAAAAACCTGATGCCACAGCTTAATAAACATTGGCAAGTCACTCCAGATAACACCATAATTAAGCGCTCATTTTCATTCAATAATTTTTATGAAACGATGGCATTCGTCAACGCTATCGCATGGACAGCCAATATTGAAAATCACCATCCGGATCTGGAAGTCGGTTACAACTACTGTCGAGTCAGCTTTATGACGCATGCATTAAATGGCTTAACTCATAATGACTTTATTTGTGCAGCAAAAATTGACAGGTTGCTTGAAGAATAACAATTTATTACCAGATAAGCCCGGATTATATAAAGTAACAATCCGGGATATCTGAAAGAAGTAGATCCCATACCGCACTACTCATATACGACAATCTACTCTACAAATAACTTAAGGACGATCATCCAGTTCTTTACGTTGACTGGGTAAAAAGTCTTTTCTATCCAGTCCCATAGCTACCGCCAGCGCTCCCGCAACATAAATTGAGGAATAAGTTCCAATGACGATTCCAATGATTAGGGCAAGAGAGAATCCATGAATTGTCTCCCCACCATAAACAAACAAAGCCACGACAACAAATAAAGTCAGCATTGACGTCATAATGGTTCTGGATAAAGTCTGGTTTATCGATATATTCATGATTTCGATTGGACTGGTACGACGTATTTTAACAAAATTCTCACGAACCCTATCAAAAACAACGATGGTATCATTTAAGGAATAGCCAATCACAGCCAACAATCCAGCCAATGCCTTAAGATCAAATTCAATACCAAATAAAGCAAAGATACCGAGAATCAACACCGGATCATGAACCAGAGCGACTGCAGAACTTACCGCCAGTCGGTATTCGAAACGCATGGCGATGTAAATCATGGTAGCCAGTAAGGAAACAATAATAGCTAAAGCCCCTTTAGTAGCCAGCTCCTGCCCTACTTGTGGCCCTACGAAATCAACTCGTTGCTTGGTTGCACCGGGTAAAGCAGACATGACCTGATCGACAAGACGAGCCGGTTCTTTATCAGCACGTGGCGCAATGCTGATCAGTACGTCTTTAGAGGTACCATAACTCACAACCTGCGCTTCTTTAAAGCCCATCTTAGCCAGATTTTCCCTGATCGAGGGTAAATCAGCGGCATTGGTGTAAGTGACTTCTATTTGTGTTCCGCCGGTAAAATCAAGTCCCCATTTCAACCCATTTATAGCCAGGGCTCCAATTGAAACAACAAAAATTAATATGGAGAACATCGCCGTCCAGCGGCGCGCTCCCATAAAGTCCACTTTTGAATTTGGATTAAAAAATTCCATCTGAGCCTCGCCTTATATACCTATAGATAATTTTTTAACGGTACGACCGCCATAATACCAATTGACTATTGCCCGGGTATAAGTAATAGCTGTCAACATTGAAGTTAATAACCCTAAAGAGAGGGTTACAGCAAACCCGCGAACTGGACCAGTACCTACCGCAAACAAAATAATGGCTACTATTAATGTAGTCACATTCGCATCAAGAATGGTAGAAAAAGCACGCTCATATCCTGCATGAATTGCAGCCTGCGGAGATAATCCCAAACGCAACTCCTCTCGGATACGTTCATAAATCAATACGTTCGCATCAACGGCCATACCCACTGTCAACACAATTCCCGCAATACCCGGCAGAGTCAAAGTAGCGTCAATTATTGATAATAAGGCTCCAAGAAGGACTAAATTAAGCAATAAAGCGAAGTCAGCGATCAATCCAAACAACTGATAGTACACCAACATCAATACTAAAATCAGACCCATACCGACTTCCAGAGAAATAATTCCTCGACGAATATTCTCTTTACCCAAAGTAGGTCCGACAGTACGTTCTTCAATGGGATAAATAGCTGCAGGCAATGCACCGGCTCTCAGCAATAGTGCCAGATTACTGGCTTCCTTACTGTCAGTAAGACCAGTAATCTGGAAGTTATTTCCTAAAGCATTCTGAATAACAGGAGCACTGATGACTCGCTCTTCTCTATGTGTCACTCGTGTTTCAACACCATTAACCGTTTTCATTGTGTTTTTCGTTTCAACGTAAACTATTGCCATACGTTTTCCGATATTTTCACGAGTCACTTTAGTGAACAGACTTTCTCCGCCCCCACCTAATTGAATTTGTACTGCTGGAGTCGCTGTTTGCTGATCGAAACTTGATACTGCAGAAGTAATAGAATCACCGCTCAACACAACCTGGCGTTTCAATAGAATAGGATGTCCATCCATCATATACAATTTATCACTGACAGGTACCACACCAGTTTGTTTGGCAATCTGAGGATCATTTTCCTGATCAACCAGGTAAAATTGTAATGTCGCAGTGCCTCCAAGAATCTGTTTGGCTCTGGCAGCGTCCTGAATACCTGGTAAATCCACAGCAACGCGAGTGGCGCCCTGTTGCTGAACAACAGCCTCACCCACGCCTAATTCATTCACCCGGTTACGTAAAATACTCATGGTCTGTTCTATAGTATTCTGTCTAATGCTATTTAACTCCGCCGGAGAAATAGAGCCTAATACAGCATTTTTCACCTTGCTTTTTATAAAGACCACTTCTGGTATTTTTTGTTTCAGTTCAACCAAAGCATTTTCCATGGACTCTGCATCACGGAAGCGCAAATCTATTCCCTTATCCGGAACATATCGAATACCCGAATAACGTACACCAATTTCCCGCAGCTCCTGGCCAATACTTTTCATAATACCTTCATATCGGCGGCTGATTACACTTTCCACATCCACTTCAAGAAGAAAATGTACCCCGCCTCTAAGATCGAGACCTTGTTTCATTGGATCCGCGTGTATCGCTTGCATCCAATGAGGCGTCGTTGATGCCAGGTTCAACGCTACAGTGTACTGACTTCCCAAACTGTTTTTAATGACGTCCTGTGCCATTAATTGTGAATCAGTTGAAGAAAAACCAACCTCTACACCCTGATTTTCAATAATAAGCGACGTGTAATCAATCTTGGCAGCCTTCAACGCCTCTTCTACCTTGGCTTTTAAGGCTTCTTTATCATCAGCGTCTTCTGCTGAAATCTGTACAACTGGATGCTCGGTGTATAAATTAGGTATGGCATAAACAAATCCGATGACGGCAATAAGAATCAGCATCAGATTTTTCCATAGAGGGTATTTATTTTGCATTTGCGTGTCCCTATGACAAACTTAAAGAGATTTTAAAGTGCCTTTTGGCAATACGGTACTTACTGCGCCTTTTTGCATACTAATCTCAATACCTTCGGCAGGGCTGATTTTTATATATTGCTCATCCAAACTAACAACCTTGGCTAACATACCTCCGGTAGTTATTATTTCATCGCCCTTTTTTAAACGACTTATTAACTCACGATGTTCTTTTGCTTTTTTATTTTGTGGTCTGATTAACATAAAATAAAACAATACAAATATTGCAGCGATCATAATCAGCGAAAATGTTCCATCATTTTGTGCAGCTGGTGCCGTCGTTGTGGCTGCGGCTAATGCATCACTAATAAAAAAACTCATAAAATCTCCTCAAATCTACCATTAATTTATTGCATTCAACTTTAATCCCAAAGGTTATTGAAACTCCGATTAGAGGTCTATTGACGGTCGGGTTAAAGTCTATTGTTCAACAGCGTGACATCATATAGCGAATTGAACCTAAGGTAAATGAAAGGAATCAATTTCCGTTTATTTTCAAGTTGTACGTTGCGCCTGAAAGACATTATGTTGAATTAAAAATCGCTGGCATAATAATGGAGTATGGAAATAAAGATGGTGTAAATAAGCCTTGGTTAATTGCTGAGTGCAGGTTGGGCAGGCACAGTCCGGATCGATTACATCAAACTGCAATTCGGTGGAGGAATCGGTTAAATCCACAGTATCTGAACCAGAATATACTTTCCCCTGAAAGGCAGACAGCGCAGGTTCATCGGACTCAATGTATTCCACACCGAGATCACTCAGGCTATTTATTAAATCCAAATGAATCTTGCCGATCATATAACAAGGAAGATGCGTCCATCTGGACACATCCTCTGTAACGGATTGATTTGCATGTTCATCCACAAAATTAAAATAGACACCATGTGGTTTTTGACAAGCCTGATTGATCAAATCGTTTACTGGAATAAAAGGGATAATGGAGTTATCCAGGGTTTCCCAAAATTCGGGAGCATCATTTATAGTATTTTTGGGTACTATGAATACATCCGGTTTTAAATTGTTCACTAGTTCAAAGAGTTCAGCATAATTGAATTTTATCCTTGCTCCATCATAAGGTGAAATAAGAGTAAATAGACCTTCCTTATTAGCCAAAAGACGGGATGCATTTAAAATAACGCTACCAGACCACCCCCAATACGCGGCAAGATTATCTATTTTTTTCAATAAGTCGGCGCCGGGTTTTAATAATAAATCATCCAGATAACATGCAACTGTTTTTACATTAACCTCGCGCCAATTGGCTGAGGTGAGGCAGGATCCAGCTTCTGTCGTTACTACAGGTACATATTGTTGAACTTTGCCTGACATCACCAATCCCCTAACTATAATAATAGGCTTGTATCACCGTAACTAAAAAATCGATACCTTTTTTTGATCGCTTCCTGGTAGAGATCCATAGCTTGTTGATGACCTATAAACGCAGACACCAGCATCAGTAAAGTGGATTCGGGTAAATGAAAATTCGTCATTAAACCATCACATACCTTAAATTCATATCCCGGGTAGATAAATATATCGGTATCTCTGCTGCAAGGGATTAATTCACCCTCTCTGGCTGCACTTTCCAGACTGCGAAGTGCTGTTGTACCTACTGCAATCACCCTGTTTCCTGCAGCTTTAGTCGCTTGAACAGCAGCACATAACTCTGGGCTTAGAGTGAACTGTTCGCTATGCATTTTATGTTCTTTTATATTATCACAACGTACTGGCCTGAAGGTACCTGCACCAACATGCAGAGTGACATAAGAAATATTCACTCCCCTTGATTCCAAACTGGAAATAACGGCATCATCAAAATGCAACCCAGCAGTGGGTGCTGCTACAGAGCCGGCGTGTTTTGCATAAACCGTTTGGTAACGATCTTCATCCAATAATTCATCATTTCGGGTAATGTACGGGGGTAATGGAATATGTCCGACCGTATTTAAAAGAGATAAAGCGTCACAATTGGATTTACAGACAAATAAATCATCGTTTCTATCCAATATTTCCAATTGATTTCCTTGTTCAAGCTGAATGATGCCTCCAGCTTTCAATGCTTTACTGGCTTTAATATGGGCGAGAAATGTATTAGGACCAGTGATACGTTCAACTAACAACTCCACTTTACCACCGGATAATTTATGACCATAAAGTCTTGCCGGAATAACTTTACTGTCATTCATTACTAATAAATCACCTGGATTTAAAAAATCTGCGATTTCTCTGAATTGATAATGCCCATACTCACCTGATTGACGATTATAAGTTAATAATCGTGAATCACTTCTTTGCGCCAAAGGATATTGAGCGATCAGCTCTTCTGGCAAATCAAAATAAAAATCCTGCTTATTCATAACACAACCTGAAAATAAATTGATGGAATTATACACTGTTCTGCGCGAATTAAACCATTTTTCCAAGCTTAGGTGAAGAAAACTGAAAGAATTAGTCTCTAACTGCGGTTCAATCAACTTATCGCGAGATCTTCGAGAGGGTATTTAATTCCGTATCAGCATCAAGAATAGCTTTAACCCATCGCCAGGAACATCACAGCGGTAATTATCCATATTAAAGTACTGGTTAAATAAGGGTATTCATAGTGCTTATAGGTTTTCTTCACCAAATACAAATCCAACAACACTACAGGAACTACCGAGATTAGTGTCAATACAATGATTAAAACGAGTGGTCGAGCAATGGATTGGATAGGAATTAATCCTGCTAAAAAGACCACAATTGCATTTAATATTTCTTGATAATAATAGAAACCCCATAAACACAAATAATCAAAATTAAGAACCAGCCATGAACCTAAAAGTAAAGGAAGAAATAATTTAGCGCCTTTAATTGCAAATATTTTCTTAAAAGTCCTGATGAACTCCTGAGCAAATAAAATCATTATGGCGGCAGCAAATATAACCAGAGCTAGAGTTAATAACATGACTATTCCTTCAATACAGACCCAAGTGTAACAACAAATTATTATGCATAAGCCCCAATAAAATTAATACTACTATTATCAGGCAGGAGTGCCTAATAATACATTAAGAGAAGATTGGCTCCCATAAGGCACTTTATTGCCTCGCTTCCAGCTCTTCCCAACGAGCAAAATACCGGGATAATAACTCTTCTTCGTTCGCCAGTTTTTTAGTGACATCCGCTATAGTCTTTGCATCCTGCTGATAAAAATCAGCGGTAGCCATCTGTTGATGCAACGCTTCAATTTTTTTCTCCAGCACCTCTATCTGCTGAGGTAGTTTTGACAATTCACGCTGCTCATTGAAATTCAATTTATTCGCAGTGTTCGTTCGTTTTACTGTCGCTGTTTTGACTGCAGCAACGTCTCGCTGCTGTTTTTTATGCATTTTATAATCGTCATAACCCCCTACAAACTCACTAAACTTACCCTCTTCTTCATAAACCAGAACACTGGTTACTACCTGATTAATAAAAGCTCTATCATGACTGATCAGGATTAAGGTTCCAGGATACTCCATCAGCATTTGTTCCAATAACTCTAATGTTTCTATATCCAAATCATTTGTGGGCTCATCCATTACTAGGAGATTTACCGGTTTAGCAAAAAGTTTAGCTAATAATAATCTGTTTCTTTCCCCACCAGATAAAGAAGATACGGGTTGATTAAACCGATCAGGTGAAAATAAAAAATCCTTTAAATAACTGGCCACATGTTTTTGTTTACCATTAATCGTGACGTAATCAGCGCCGTCGCCAACATTGAACATGACGGTTTGATCTTCCAAAAGATGACGGCGTAATTGATCAAAATAGGCAACATTCAAGGAGGTCCCCTGTTTTATAGTTCCCGAATCAGGTTTCAGTTCGCCTAATAACAATCGAACCAATGTTGTCTTACCACATCCATTTGGACCAATAATCCCAAGTTTGTCGCCGCGTGTAAGCAGTAAAGAAAAATCTTTTAGAAGCAATTTATTACCAATTGTATAATTTACTTTTTCAGCTTCTATCACCATAGAGCCTGAACGAGTTACATCCAAAGCTAAGGATTTTACCGAACCTAACTGGTTACGGCGGGCTTTGTATTCCTCTCTTAACGCTTTCAGTGCACGAACTCGGCCTTCATTGCGCGTTCGCCTGGCTTTTACCCCGGTACGAATCCAGACTTCTTCTTCAGCCAATTTTTTATCAAACAAATCATTTTGCTTTTGTTCACTTAATCTTATTGTTTCACGTCTATCCAGATACGTTTCATAATCACATTCATGAAAATACAGTTTTCCTCTGTCTATCTCTACGATACGATTAGCTACCTGGCTCAGAAATTCTCTATCATGGGTTACTACTACGACACTACCGTTAAATGTTTTTAAATACGACTCCAGCCATTCGATTGCTTCAATATCCAAATGGTTTGTTGGCTCATCCAATAAAAGCACATCTGGAGTAGCTAAAAGTGCTGCTCCCAGTAAAACTCGACGTTTCATTCCACCAGACAAACTGACCATTTGCTCATTAATCGCAATACCTAAGCGACTTGCCATGGTTTCAATTTTTGGCAGCAGATCCCAGGCATTTAAATTATCCATTTGCTGTTGAATTATCGCCAGTTTATCCATGTCGTCCTGCTGGGACAGTTCATGAAACCGGGTTAATACCTCCCCCACTTCTCCTAAACTTTTTACAAGAAAATGATAAACGGACTCATCACCTGTAATAGGAACTTCCTGGATCAAACCTGCAATTCTTAACCCCGACAACTGATGCATCTGACCGCTATCAAGGACCAGATCACCTTGTAACAATTTTAATAAGGTCGACTTTCCAGCGCCATTACGTCCAACCAGGGCAATCCTGTCCTGTGGCTGAATTTGTAAATCAGCCTGATCCAGAATTCTATTACCAGCAATGATAAGAGTGGCGCCATTAAGTGAAATAATACTCATAAATAAACTCTGTATTGAATAGTGTATGTAGCCCGGTATTCATGGATAAACTACAGGAACTATAAATAAATGGGTTAGTACTACTTTTTATTACTTCTCAATAAATCCAGGAGATTTGAGCTCAAACGTAGTGAAAGATCTCTTGAAACCAGCATAGTACCTGCATTTGGAGATCCTTCACTGCGTTCAGGATGACGAAACTCAATCGTCATCCTGAACATCTGCATTAGTTACCGGGAATCCCTATTTTACTTGTCTCTTTAACACCAACCGATTCGCTTCCTGCACCATGTTAAATTGTGATAATACATTCATTCCCAGTAATACTGTATCATCATCCGCTCCAGGAATAATAACTGCTTTAATGTCTTTAAACTCAAATTCGCCAAAAGACATTTGCTTTAAGCGGGTTAAGGAACCTGTTACCTCTCCATTTGCAGTTGATATGGTAACCGGATATCGTCCAGTGATATGTACTTTTTTTGCAATAGTCTGAGGTATGGCAACCAAGGTTGCTCCAGTATCCACTAAAAACTCTACGGGAAAATCATTAATCCTGCCTTTAATCCGATAATGACCTTCCTTATCTGCACTTAATGCAAACTCACTGCGATTGGCAACATATACAGTACTGTCGGATTTATCATAATAATAAAAAAATAAAAACAAGCCTGCAAATAAAATAATCCAGACTAATAAAAACATCACACGCCCGGCACGAGCGTATTGATCGTCGCTCATAAGACTAACTGTTTGAAGCAGATAAAACCATTACACCATCCATTTCAACCTTTGAACCGCGTGGTAAAGCTGAAACTCCAATCGCTGCCCTGGCAGGATATGGCGCTATAAAATAACGACTCATTGCATCATTAATCAAAGGAAAATGGCTTAAATCCGTAAGATAAACATTAAGTTTCACAATATTCGCCAAACTGCCACCAGCAGCCTCACATACCGCGGTTAAATTTTCCAAAACCTGAGTTATCTGTAATTTAATATCATCACTACATAATTGCATCGTTTCAGGATCCAATGGAATCTGCCCTGAAAGATATACAGTATGCCCACATCGTATTGCCTGACTGTATGTTCCAATAGCTTCTGGTGCCAATTTGGTGTGGATTGCTTGCATCAATTATCCCCTTGTTTTTTTCTGTATAGACGCATCACTACTTTGTTTGCCCTTAATCGCCGCATCACTCGTGCCAAATGAGTTCGGTCGGTTACACTGATAGAAAAAGTAACGGCATTATGTCGACCGTCACGAGGATCAACATTAATATTACCTATATTAGAATCCGCTTCTGAAATGGCAGTTGCCAAGGCGGCTAAAACACCTCGTTCGTTTGCAACATCGACTGTAATATCAACCCAGTATTCCCCTTGAACCTGCTCATCCCAGCGGAGAGCAATGAATTGTTCAGGATGGCTGCGTGAACTGTTTAAGGACACGCAATCGCTGGCATGCACAATAATTCCCCTACCCTGTTGGAATTTTCCAACAATATTATCTCCAGGAATGGGCTGACAACATTCACCAAAGTGAACCACCATTCCCTCTGTACCTTTTATAGCCAAGGGGCGAGTTTTACTTACTTTATCCAGTTCATTCGTATCCTGAGTAACAACCAGGCGTTTGGCAATAACCATAGCCATCTGGTTACCTATTCCAATAGCATACAATAAATCATCCACAGTTTTATAATGCAAATCACTTAATAAAGCCTGCAACGACTCAGGTGGTATTTTGGCGTAATCACTTGAGAGTTCGATTAGTGATTGTTCTAACAAACGTTTACCAAGTACTATGGACTCAGCATGTTGCTGACTTTTCAAGAAATGACGAATATTTGATCGGGCTTTACCTGTCACGACAAAATTCAACCAGGCAGGATTGGGATGAGCACCGGGGGCAGTAATAATTTCAACAGTCTGACCATTGGACAAAGGAATGCTCAAAGGAACCAGCCGCCTGTTCACTTTAGCCGCGACACAACTGTTTCCTACTCCAGAATGCACGGTATAGGCAAAATCAACTGGCGTAGCGCCTTTGGGTAATTCCATGATATGACCTTTTGGTGTAAATACATACACCTCATCGGGGAACAAATCTATTTTAACGTTTTCAATAAATTCAAGCGAATTCCCTGTGCTGCGCTGCATCTCTAAAAGACTCTGAACCCACTCCCTGGCTCTTAGTTGTGCTTCATTTACTTCAAGCCCGGATGATTTATAAATCCAATGCGCCGCAACTCCATTATCCGCAACTTTATCCATTTCCCGAGTACGTATTTGTACTTCAAGAGGAACGCCAAATGGACCAAATAAAGTAGTATGTAATGACTGGTATCCATTCGCTTTGGGTATACCAATATAATCTTTAAATCGCTGTGGGACCGGTTTATAAGTGCAATGTAAGGCCCCTAATATTCGATAGCAGGAATCAATATCCTCAGTGATAACCCGAAATGCAAAAACATCCGTAATTTCTGTAAAGGATGCCTTTTTTTGACGCATTTTTCTGTAAATGCTGTATAAATGTTTTTGTCTGCCGAACACTTGCTCATAAGGAATGTTTAACTGCGCTAATGCATGCTGCAAATCTTTTTCAATAGTCTGGGTTAACTCTTTTCGATTACCCCGTGATTTTTCAACTGCTGATTTGATGGCTCTGTATCGCATGGGATATAAAGCCTGAAATCCCAAATCTTCAAGACCAACATAGATGGAATGCATCCCCAATCGATTGGCTATAGGCGCATAAATTTCAAGTGTCTCTATAGCAATCCGTCTGCGCTTGGCATAAGGCATAGCCCCCAAAGTACGCATGTTATGCAGACGATCGGCGAGCTTCACTATTATCACGCGTATGTCTTTAACCATAGCGAGAACCATTTTGCGGAAATTTTCTGCTTGAGCTTCTGCTTTGGATTCAAATTTGATTTTGGTTAATTTGGTTACACCGTCGACCAGGGCAGTGACGTCTTCCCCAAACTGATTGGTTAAATCTTCTTTACTAATGGAAGTATCTTCTACTACATCATGCAGTAATGTAGCCATTATGGTTTGATAGTCCAAACGCATTCTGGCAAGAATTAAGGCTGCGGCTACGGGATGAGTAATATAAGGCTCGCCAGATCGACGCATTTGGCCATGGTGTGCTTTTTCAGCAACCACGTATGCTTGGTAGCATTTTTCAATTTGCGCCTGCTCAAGATAGCATTTAAGCTCTTCATCGAGCTCCTTAAAGTAGCTCACGCAGTACTCCCTAATGTCCAACATGGCCATTAATACCTCTCGTTGCCCAAGTTACGTTCTTATGCTTCGCCATTGTTCCCTGTGCTTTGCATAAATACCGTAACTTGTACTTCAAGTAGTATGTATTTAAAGGACAAATCCTATTACTGCAAAGTCAACAAATACTTTTATTCTTTGTCCAAAATATCTGCAGTAACAAAACCTTCTGCAATTTCCCTCAATGCAACTACTGTCGGTTTATCATTTTCCCATTCAACCATTGGTTGATCGCCACGAACCGCGATTTGACGTGCGCGCTTGGTAGCAACCATAACCAATTCAAATCGGTTTGCAACGTGCTCCAAACAATCTTCTACTGTTACTCGTGCCATAAAATCCACCCTTAAGTTAAAGAACAAGTTGACCGTTAGCCCATCTCATCTAAGTTTAGGACTACTCTGTTATTCACACAACCGCATCAATGCCAGAGACAAAAGCATACACTTATCACAACTCCCTGATTAGATAACTGTTTTACTTGTATCTGGCTCAAACCCCTTATTTTACTGCTATGACATCAGGAATGAAAGCAATTTTGCTTGTTTATTTACCTGACGGTCAATTCGCAGGCGATCTGCGGTGACTATAGCCCTCAAATCCATCGCTGCATGTTCAAAAGTATCGTTTACGATCAAGTAATCAAATTCAGGATAATGACTCAGTTCATCTTGCGCCTTAATCATTCTATCACTGATTACTTCATCCTTATCCTGACGTCTGTTCATTAATCTGTGTTTTAACTCGTCCAAAGAAGGTGGGACAATAAATATACTCACCGCATGAGGAAAAGTATGTCTGATTTGCTCTGCGCCTTGCCAATCAATATCCAATACAATATCAATTCCCTGCTGCAATCGTCGTTTAATTTGCTCAACAGAAGTTCCGTACAAATGATTAAAAACCTGAGCATGTTCTATAAACGCATTGTCATTAACCATTTGCATAAATTTATCTTCGCTAACGAAAAAGTAATCTACTCCGTTTTGTTCCCCCGGCCTCATGGGTCGTGTGGTATGAGAGATAGATACTTCTATATCATCCAGCGTAGCGATTAAATTTCGAACCAAACTGGTTTTACCGCCTCCAGAAGGCGCTGCAACTATATATAAATTACCAGAATAATTACCAACCATAGTACTCACTCAATATTTTGTATTTGCTCACGCATTTGCTCAATTAATACTTTCATTTCTACTGCGCTCTGTGTTAAGTCCACTGAATCTGATTTTGAACTTAAAGTGTTCGCCTCTCTGTTTAATTCCTGCATTAAAAAATCAAGTCTTCTGCCCGCCACTTTGTCCGTATTTAGTGTACGGCGTACTTCTGCGACATGGGTTTGCAGCCGGTCAAGTTCTTCGCTTACATCCAGTCGTGCTAAAATCATGGCAATTTCCTGTTCGACACGTGATTCAGCTACTTCGAGTTGTATTGCATGTAATCGAGTCAGCAATTTGTCTTTAGTCAGACTTGCCAAATTCCCAACTATGGCTCGAGATCGAGTAATCTCTTGCTCCATCGCATGCAAACGCTCATCAACATGCAATTTTAATGCCTTACCTTCTGTAGATCGGGCTTGGACTAACTGCTCCACTGCATCCTGAAATAAGAGAAGCGCCTGTTGTCCCAATATTTCTATATCCAATTGACCGACCTGCACAACACCAGGCCAGGAAAGTACATGACTTACTGTCATATCATTAGCCAGGTGATGCGAAGCAGATAATGTACTGCTTAAGTCGACTAATGCATTTACCATACCTATATTTATAAGCATAGACTGATTATCAGAACTTGTATCGTGATACTTTAACTGACATTCCAGTTTTCCTCGATTTATTTTATCTCGAAGAGAGGCTCTTAAATTGGTTTCCAGAAAACGAAAAGCTTCTGGTAATCGAAATGAAACATCCAGATAACGATGATTAACCGACCTGATTTCCCAACACAGTGTTCCTGAATCAATCTGTTTTTGCGCTCGAGCAAAAGCGGTCATGCTCTGAATCATAAAAATACCTTAGAATAAACCTTGAGCGAATATACCCCAAATTAAGATAATTGGACAGAGAGAACTCATCATGGAGTTATTTCAAGCCCGGCTCAGGCACGTTCATATCCGCTGCGTTATTCCCAGAATTTAAACCTCCATTGGCAAACAAACTGAATCTGGCCATACACTCAGTCCATTTCGCGTGTTCTGCATCAGAAACCAGGGGACTTTGATGCGCGTCATAAGGAGATATTTTCTCTTTAATACGAATGAGTTCAGGAAGCAATTTATATATTAGCTCAATAACAAATGGAGCGATAAAAGTCTGTCTTTGAGTCCCCTGAACATTATTTTCGACTAAATATCCATTATTGTCTTTCAGCGGATTTCCATGCTCTATAAAGTTTCTTAGTACTCTTAAAACGGGATATCGTTCAAGTATGTATTGATTTCCGACCACAACCTGCAACTCTCTCACGCGATCCATATGTTGTAATAACTGACTCAAATTATATTCAATCGCATCTTTGTATTGATGATTTTTCGTCATAAGCTCAACATAGGTTAATTGACCATTCATCTTGTGATAGTTATCCCATTCCTCAAGAGTGGTCCGTTGTATATTAAGATTGAGGTACTGAATTTCAATAAGAAATCTCCTGATGTTTAATAAAGCATCAATAGCAGCATTCACACGTTTTAGTGGATTCAGTACATACTGTTCACAAGGAGCTTTGGTTAATTGAGAAGCCAGCTTTCGAATTTCATCCAAACCTATAAACTGGTTTTTTATCGCCGATTTTGCCTTGGTTTGTAACGCACGTTGGTTTATTCGTTCTTGTTTCGTTAAAACTCCCGCACTCACGGCCTTCTTCATAATCCCCTTTAGACTTTTATTAAGAAGCCTGTCTTCCTTTGCTTTAGGTAAATACGAGCATATGTGCCCTTGTACTTTCTGATCGGGTATAGGATCACTTCCATCGAATAGTCCCTGACAGCTCGTGAGTACATCCTCTGGAGCCTTCTTGTCTTTTAATGCCTTAATAAATTGTTGTTGTTCTTCCAGAGAAACTCTTCGAACTGGAGCCGGTTTGATAATTGTGGGTATTGGCGCAGGACTGTTTTCATGAACATCTAAAATACTCTTCCAACGCAGTTCGGGATCTCCGGTATATAGCCCCATTTTCTTTTCGCGTAATTCAACTAAACGATATAATCTGGACCAGAAATAACTTAATTCCTCACCAACAATGTGTTTTAACCGAGGGATATCGTTCAGAAGCATATCCACTTTATGTTTATTATCCCCTTCCTCCTGATGCGTGATGATATCTCTTAACGTAATAAATGACTGCCAATCCACAGTATTATCAAGTTTGCACAAAAAACTGGAGAAATTCTTCCCCGTAAACTGCTCTCCAATCAACTGAAGTCGACGAAGGGCTGCATGTTGTCCTGCGAGCGATGTTAAATCGAATCTGTTTTGATATCGACTTCTCGGTCCTGCAGTAGCTTTCAGCAGTGACAAATTATAACTTCGTTCTGAAAGCCCAGTCATCGAGACAGGCTCATTTTCAGAATAATTCATCAAATTAATTAAATTAACTAGCGTAAAATTATCTTTTAAATGACTGGTTAATGCTTTAATATTCTTCAATTGCAATGGAACAAGCATAGTATTCGATGAGTTTTTCATCACTGCGACAAGATGTTCAAAAAGCAGTTTTAAAGAAGGCAGATCATTTTTGACGACATAGGGAATGGCCTCTTCAACTAATAATTCAAAATCAGCGTTCTCTATAACAAATCGATGAATGGACCCCAAATGCTGAGAAAGATCGTTTAATTGCTCGCTGTCGTTCACCACGCCAATTGGAATAAAATAAGCCTTTTTCCTTTCGTCATTTTTGATGAGACCACCAAACTGTTCGAGAGTTACCCAAGTCAATGAAGCAGGTAACAAGTATTTACTGTATTCATTGCGAAATGCCCCTGACAAGTTATGAACAGTAGAGCAAACCATCTCCAGAACCTGTCTTGCCCGCGTAATACATTGCAGCTTGAAAACATCTCTATCAAATAGCGTCACGCCGGGCACCAATGTATCCAACATAGTCTCATTTCGATAGATATTCATCAGATGAGTAATCGCACCAATCATAAACTCCAGACGATAAACATCAAATTTAGCATTTTCACCACCATGAGCCCGGCTTTCTTTTGTTGGCAGTCGCGTGTCATCCTCATAGAGGGCTTTAATTCTATTGTAGGACTCTTTATCCAGAAAAGGATTAAGTTTCTTTAAAGAGTTCAACAGTTTGGCTTGAAATATCTGACTCGGAGTCTTATTCCCAGAGACAGGAATATCTGGATTGGCTCCGGAATTGCTCAGTAAATGATACAAATCAATATTATTATTGATAATCGCGTACCCGATTGGAGTCATTCCATCTCCAAGATATTTTTTATTCACATCAATAGGAAGTTGTTTACTGTAACTCAGGATTACTGATATCAATTTCAGCTGAGATTTATTTTCTGGTTTACAATATTGACAAGCTAGTTGCAGAGCCCGATTGTATTTTTCCTTTTTTAGTTCAGATAATATTTGATTCTTTTTAACTATCTGAGCGCTCTTGAATAAGTTATTCACTTGACCTAGTAATTGAGCATGGGCTGGTAATGGCATATGTAGAACTCCAAACAACAACTTGAAATGAGACAGCCGCCCCATTTTTGTATTTAAAAAATGACAAAAAGATAAAAAAACTGTCAATGATACATGTGTGCATAAATATTTCAATATGGGATATATTATAACGATTAAATTTATTTTATTCTTAACAGCTAATTGATGACCAACTATTCCACATTCATGGGTGCATCACAGTCATTTAAGAGCTATACTCCCCATTTTTTTGAGGATTAAGTAATGCGCCCCAGTAACCGAGAACCCAATCAACTTCGCCCTATTAAAATCACTCGTAATTTTACGAATCACGCTGAAGGATCTGTATTTGTTGAGTTTGGACAAACCAGAGTATTGTGTAACGCCTCGGTAATTGAAGGAGTTCCTCGATTCCTTAAAGGTAAGAACCAAGGCTGGGTAACTGCTGAATACGGAATGCTTCCCAGAGCAACTCACAGCAGAACAGAACGTGAAGCCAGCAAAGGCAAGCAAGGCGGAAGAACGCTTGAAATTCAACGATTGATCGGCCGATCCCTCAGAGCCTGTATGGATTTAAAAGTCATTGGTGAGAATACTATTACTTTGGATTGTGATGTGATTCAGGCTGACGGTGGGACGCGAACTGCAGCAATTACTGGCGCCTGTGTGGCCATGAGAGATGCGATCAACTGGATGGTACAACGTGAAAAAATACGTAAAATGCCTGCCTTTAATTACGTTGCAGCTGTATCTGTGGGTATCTATAGAGGTCAACCTGTACTTGATTTAGATTATGCAGAAGATGTTCTCGCTGAAACCGACATGAATGTGGTCATGAATGAAGCAGGTCATTTTATTGAGGTTCAGGGAACTGCGGAAGACCAATTTTTTAATCGCGATCAACTGAACAGTATGCTTGCACTTGCAGAAAGTGGAATACCACAATTAATTGAACTGCAAAAAAACGCCTGATTTCTTAGGAAATTACGTCATCCTGAACGCAGTGAAGGATCTCCAGATGCAGGCACAGCTCCACGTCCAAGAGATCCCTCGTTTCACTCGGGATGACGGTTGTTTTATTAAGTCATCCTGAACGCAGTGAAGGATATCCAGATACAGGCACAGTTCCACATCCAGGAGATCCCTCGTTTCACTCGGGATGACGGTTGTTTTATTACGTCATCCTGAACGCAGTGAAGGATCTCCAGATGCAGGCACAGTTCCACATTCAGGAGATGCCTCGTTTCACTCGGGATGACGGTTGTTTCATTACGTCATCCTGAATGCAATGAATGCATCTGTTCTCTAAAACAAAGTTTTATTTATAGCTGCTTCCTGTGCCGTATGTCGGGATATGATGTTATTGTTTACCAGCTCCGTCAAATGCTGATCCAGAGTTTGCATTCCTTTAGCCTGACCGGTTTGAATTGAAGAATACATTTGAGCTACTTTATCTTCTCGTATCAGGTTACGTATAGCACCAGTACACAACATAATCTCCAAGGCAGCGACCCGGCCACCATTATTTTTTTTCAATAAACTTTGCGCGACAACAGCTTGTAGGGATTCTGATAACATGGAGCGGACCATGGACTTTTCTTCTGCAGGAAATACATCGATTATTCTGTTGATTGTTTTGGTTGCTGAATTGGTGTGCAAAGTTCCAAAGACCAAATGCCCTGTTTCTGCAGCGGTCATTGCCAAGCGAATCGTTTCCAGATCCCGTAACTCCCCAACCAGAATAATATCCGGATCTTCACGCAAAGCGGATCGTAATGCCGCGTTAAAACTAAGAGTATCCTTATGGACTTCCCGTTGGTTAACAAGACATTTTTTGCTCTGATGCACGAATTCAATAGGATCTTCAACAGTCAGGATATGCTCATATCGAGAAGAATTGATGTAATCGATAATCGCTGCGAGAGTGGTACTCTTACCAGAACCCGTTGGTCCAGTAACCAAAACCAATCCTCTGGAAAAACAGGCCATTTCTTTAAAAATCGGAGGCAAATTCAAATCTTCCATACTTAATATAGTCGAAGGAATAGTACGAAATACTGCTGCAGCACCTCGTGCTTGATTGAATGCATTAACCCTGAACCGTGCCAGGTTATTAATTTCGAAAGAAAAATCCGTTTCCAGGAACTCTTCATATTCCTTTCTCTGCCTGTCATTCATAATATCGTATATTATTTTTATAACGTCTTTATGATCCAAAGCAGGCAAATTAATTTTACGCAGATCCCCATCGACACGTATCATTGGCGGCAATCCAGAGGATATGTGTAAATCTGATGATTTGTTCTTAACGGAAAAGGCTAATAATTCTGCTATATCCATGCTCAAATGTCCTGATCAATCAACCCATTGTTACTAGAAGATTAGCTCAGTAATGGTTACACAGCAAACATTGTGGGACTGCCTACTATTTTGATATGGTTAGATTTTTACATTTGTTGTGATTACCCTATGAATATGAGTAACAATATTGAGACAATTAGAGGCAAGATTACTCAAACTGAAATATCTGAAAACAGAACGCCGGGGTCTGTATTATTATTGGCAGTCAGCAAACAACAAAACATTGATTCAATCACTGAGGCATTCAGAAATGGTATTAGAGATTTTGGTGAAAATTATTTCCAGGAAGCAGAAGCTAAAATTTCTCAACTAAAACACTTACCCATCTGTTGGCATTTTATCGGCCCAATTCAAAGCAATAAAGCCAAAGGCATTGCCTCACTGTTTGATTGGGTTCATAGTCTTGATCGAATTAAAATTGCCAAACTGCTCAGTGAGTTCAGACCAAAAGATCGAACACCGCTGAATGTATGCCTGCAAATTAATCTGGCAGGAGAACAGACCAAATCCGGAGTACTTGGTGATGAAGCCATGGATTTGGCTTTTGCTGTAAGTCAAATACCCAATATTAATTTAAAAGGCTTGATGACAATTCCACCACCATTAAAAGATCCCGACAAACAATATCATCTGTTCCTCGAACTGAACCAACTCATGCACTCTATAAATCATAAGTTAAATCTTAATATGGATACTTTATCGATGGGGATGAGCGATGATTTGGTTCCGGCAATCAAGGCAGGAGCAACCATAGTTCGTATTGGCAGAGCAATTTTTGGTGAACGAAAAGGAACATCACTATGAATATCAGTTTTATCGGATTCGGAAATATGGCAAAAGCAATTGCCCGTGGTTTGAGTCAACAGGATTCATTGACAATATCCGCTGCATCCCCTTCCTTAACGATTGGAATAAATCAGGAAGGCATTCAAACGCATCATGATAATAAGGAAGTGATCAAAAACGCAGACATTATTATTTTGGCCGTCAAACCCATGCAAATGAGTACCGTACTTAAAGAAATTACCCCTCTTATTCCACAACATTGTCTACTTATCTCTGTAGCTGCCGGATTAAGTCTTTCCTGGTTTGCTCAATACTGCAAGAGGAATCAGGCAATTATACGTACCATGCCTAACACCCCTGCCGCAATTGGTCTTGCCGCAACGCCAATGATAGCCAATGACGTAACTACAGAACAGCAGAAACACTGGGCTGAACTCATTTTTTCTAAAATTGGATTAACTACCTGGGCTTTTAACGAAGATGAAATGGATACCTATACCGCTTTGTCAGGAAGTGGTCCTGCCTATGTCTTCCTCTTTATGGAAGCAATGATAGATGCCGCTGTAAACCTGGGCCTGGATCCGCAAATTGCCAAAACATTTACCCTGCAAACATTTACGGGCGCGGTTAATTTAGCTCATAATAACGATTTAAGTTTATCCCAGTTAAGAACAAAGGTAACATCACCAGGAGGTACAACAGCAGCTGCTGTAAGCATACTACATGAGCAATTGAACACTCTGGTCTTTGCGGCGATGAACGCTGCGAAACAACGCGCACATGAATTAGGGAAGGTATAACAATATAGCTTTCGTAATTCAAAGAAAATTTCCAATACTGTACCTAAAGACAGTTGTATTGAATGGGGGAAATAATGTCTGGTTTTACCGCTGTAGGAATTTTTTTAACATCTTTATTTTTTGGCTTGGTCCTTTTTACTTTATGGTTGCGAATCGCACTGCGTTATTACAGAGTCAGCGCACTAAGCCCATTCAGCCAATTGATCTTATCACTTACCGATCCTGTAATTAGACCAGTAAATTCTTTATTTAAATTAAAATATCAGCCAGGACAAAAATACGACTGGGTGGCTTTTATTATCCTGATACTGGTTGAGTTTCTAAAAATAGTGTGCCTGAGCCTGCTCGCGTTCCACACTCTGATGCCTATTGTCTATATACTCCTTTATGTATTGGCTGACTTAATCATTCAACCCTGTGATTTACTTTTTTATGCGATACTTATTCGAGTGATTATGAGTTATGCAAAACCTGGCTGGCAACATCCGGTTGCAGATTTTCTTCGTTTATTCACTGAACCTTTATTAATACTGGGAAGAAAAATAATCCCTGATATATCAGGCTTTGATTTCTCGCCTATAGTTATAATGATTATTTTAAAAGTAATCACTTTATTTATCAGCGCATCCCTGCCCTGGCGATTAATTTAGATGAATAATTGGCTAAATGAACTATACTTATTGTTGAAAGGATAGCCGGATTGAACATATGAAATTTATATATTGTGCCAGTTTCGCATTATTTATTTTGCCATTTAATCTTATGGCTGATCAATCGTATTATTGTCCTCAAAACCATGCCTACATAAATCTGGGCATGACAACTGATGAGGTTATAGCCGCCTGCGGACAACCGGTAAGTCAACAAGAATCCAATCAACCACTCACTCAAAAAATTCCCGTCCAGCAATTAATATATAACAATCAAGGGACAAGTACTGCATTCTATGGTGTTTGGAACGTTCAAACAGGCAGTGGCGGCGCTCAAATGGAAATCGATGTTGCCAATAATCAGGTTAAGGGAATCAAGATTAATGGCGGAAACAGTAATGCAGCCAGCCTGTGTAATGGCACCAGTATCCAGATGAATGATCCCGTCAGTAAAGTATATGGTGCCTGCGGAAGTCCGGATGTAGTCAACAATACCTACGTTATTCAAACAGTACCTACCGCTACTAAACCCCAGATATGGATCTATCAGCCCGGACAATATCAACCCTCAGTTTCCTTGACTTTTGTTGATGGCAAACTACAATCCATCAATAATTAATTAAGGAAGTAATCTAGATGACTGAAACTGTAGATGATATCACCATTGCCTATTCCGAGAATGGGACCGAAACAACTAAAGAACTGGATAAACAGGTTTTATCAAAAGGTGCATGGACCACTATAATGTTCAAGTACCAGGAATGGGATAACGCTAAAAATGAATATGGTCCGGTAAAGTATTCCATTCGTCGTTACCAAAAACGAAACAATCAATATTGGCAAAAATCAAAATTTAATATATCCAGCGCAGATCAAGCACAAAAAATTATTGATATTCTCAATAACTGGCTGAAATAAAAGTTGTAGGTGAACGTCACAACAGATTATTAATTGTGTAGCCCGTATTAGCGAAGCGTAATACGGGATCGAAGTGACAACAAACTCCATAGTTTCCCCGTATTACGCTTCGCTACACGGGCTACAAGATTAAATCGACTCAAAATGGGGCAGAATTCGTTTTCAAGCCACATTCAGGAGATCTCTCCTTTCACTCGGGATGAAGTCTTTTTATTCGTCATCCTTCAGTACATACAGGATGACGAAATACTCCGGTTTAATAGATTTTACTATTGATGCTACTTAAAGCACCCTACGCCATCATAACCGATTACATGACACTCTTTATAAGAGGATTGATCCAGCATATAGCGTACAGCACCATAGTAAGCATAGATGTTACCGTCCTTGTCAAGCGCAACATGGGGCTTTTGATAGCTGGATTCCGATTCACAACGCGTTTCATTTTGCATCCAGACAACACCATTCTCATTGACAGTCGATTGTCCAGGTTTTAACGAATTGATGCCACAGGCATTAACAGATAAGGATGAGACAGGAGGTGCAGAAAATAAAATATCATAGCCGGTTAATGCTGTTTTCACTGCATTTTCTGCGTCCAAAATTCCGTGGCCACAAGGTTTTTTACCAACACAAGATTTATTCGCGTCATTACTTTGTCCAAAATCATGAGTCGTAATATATAGAATTTGTTCTACCTGCTCTGCTTTCAAAACCTTCTCACTGATTGCGTACACCAAGGCTGCAACACCTGCAACGTGAGGAGATGCCATACTGGTTCCTTGATAGAAATCAAAACCAGATGAATTATAACCACCTCCAGGATTCACTGTTGATAAAATACCACCTTTTGTACCGTATCGTTTATCACCACCAGGAGCAGCAAGAGTTACGCTGGGACCATAGTTAGAAAAATAAGAACGCAAACCTTCTGGGCCGGTCGAGGCAACTTTTATAGTACCATTACAAACACCAGGGGCATTAAAATGCTCCCATACATTATCATTCCCGGCAGCAGCCACGAGTACAGCCCCTTTTTTCCGGGCAAAAAAGACTGCTTCTTGTAGTGCCTCATCACAATAATCTATTTCTTTACCCGGTTTTTCATCTACTCCAAAACTCATATTCAGAACTTTTGCAGGATGCATATTGGCTGGAACTCCTGGTACTTCGCCCCCAACTGCCCAATAAATTCCATTCACTACAGCACTTTCATAAAACATTCCTGATGCAGCAGGAATTTTAACTGTTAAAATTTTTAAATCTTCTCCAATACCCATCATGACATTACCATAGCCGGCGATGGTTCCAGAAACGTGAGTTCCATGGTACGACTTCGTTTCATCACTTAAATCGTTATTATTACCTGCGAAATTCCAACCCCAAACTGTTCCTTCGGTATCTTTAACCAGGTTATTCACCAAGCTGTCGTTTAAGGCAATTCCAGTATCCAATACAGCGACTACGACAGGTTTTTTCCCATTACCCGTAGTATATGCCCAGGCACCATCTCTTAACCCAGGTTTTGATTCCAACATAATACCTGCTGGACGCTGAAACTCATCCCACTGACTGTCATGTGATAATAATTGACTTAATTCCAAACTGACAACAGGATCAGGAACGGGTTTAAAGTATCCAATTCGATCTTTAACCGCATACAATACATTGGGATTCTTACGTAATTGTTCCAAAACGACTTCAGTACTGTCCCCAGCGTTGGCTTTAATAGAGGGTACATGCGAAGCATCCAATATTAATGAATACGCTCCATTAGCCATGGGCTTCATTTCTTTAACTGGCATCTGGATTGACTTGAATACTTGAGATTTCAAGGAAGACAATGCTGCAGGTTGCTGTTTGTATTTAATAATCACTCGTACAGTGTCATTGGCTGGAGCAGCCACTATTCCATGTGCAACAGATAAAAGACTTAATCCTAAAATTCCCGATTTTAACCCCATGCTTGATACTCCTTATCAAAATCTAAAAAATAACAACAGGAATCAGTATGCAGGAGAACAAATAGCAACACAAGGCTCAAAAATAACTTCTCAGTAGCTTCGATAACGTCATCTAGATGGTAGTACTATGCCCACATTTGGAGATCCTTTACTGCGTGCAGGATGACGACATTCAACCGTCATCCCGAGTGTAACGAGGGCTCTCCTGAACGTAGTCCAGTGCCTTAATTTGGAGAGCCTCCACTGCGTGCAGGATGACGACATTCAACCGTCATCCCGAGTGTAACGAGGGATCTCCTGAAGGTGGTGCGGTGCTTGTATTGGGAGATCCTTCACTGCGTTCAGGATGACGAAATTCACCCATGTTCAACTAATGCCATGTTGCTCTTTATATTCAGAAGGTGTTAATCCAGTCCATCGTTTGAATGCCTTTGTAAAACTGGAAGTATCATTAAATCCCAGAAGAAAGCTAACTTCAGTTATCGAAATACCATTATTTAACAAAAACGTTTTAGCCTTTTGTTCACGCACCTCATCCAACAGTTCTTGATAGGTTACCTGTAACTTTTGTAAATGACGTCTTAATGTACGCGAAGTCATGCATAATTTACTGGCAATTTCCTCCATGCTGAGATGATTTAGACTATGATTCAATACAATTGTCTTTATTTTACTGATTAAATCTTCTTTTGATGTCAAATTTTTTGCAATTTCTTGTAACTGATTTTTTGCTAACTGATAACTGACATCATCAGCAAAATTAATAGGAGCATACAGTTCCTCCGCTTCAATCCAAACTCGACTGCATTGAGCATCAAAAACCACCTCTGTTTGAAACACTTGTTCATAAAAATCAGCATAATCCGGTTTTGCATAATTAATGTCTATCCGGGGACAAGGTATGGAACTGTTAATTAAAAATGACCTCATTTTCATGAAATGAATAATTGCCAATTCCGTCATAAATCGAGAAATCACAGGATCCTCGGTTAGTGAGATAATTTGTATATATGCTCTTTTTTGATTGGCAGCCTGATGCAATTCCAGACTTAATAAACTGGTTCGAGTATTGAGATAACTGAGTGTAGTCTGAATCGCGGTACCTAATGTTGGACTACTCATGGCCGCATACCCAAGAAAACCATGATTGACTATTGATAAACTTTGACCAAACACTAATCCCAGATAGGGACAATTACTCAGACTGTATGCCGATGTAATAACTTGTTTAAATTCAGCCATGGATAAATAAGCTAAAGGATCATGAACCCTGACAGAATCAATGCCTATTTTGGATAAAAATTGAAACACCCCGAATTGTTCAAGGCATTTTTCTAAATTCACAAGATAATTTGCTGCAATAACCCGATCCACAAAGTGGTATTCCTTTCTGATATTTAGTAAATAATATTATATCTATTGACTGGTGCTCTTCAATCCCGATAGGACCTTCCTTATCCCTGAAGGATCCAATGTTTTAACGTGGAGCTTTTTAACAAAAAAGCTCCTGATGACGTTAATGCAGCAAGAAAGTAATAATGATGGCTTAATACCGATAGAGATCCGGTTTATAAGGGCCATGCTTGTTAACCCCTATATATTTTGCCTGTTCAGTGGTTAATTCAGTTAATTTGGCGCCAATTCGTCCCAAATGCAATCGAGCAACTTTTTCATCTAATAATTTGGGAAGTACATAGACCTGATTTTGATATTGATTGGAATTTATAAACAATTCAATTTGAGCCAAAACCTGATTGCTAAAAGATGCTGACATCACAAAACTGGGATGTCCAGTCGCACAGCCTAAATTAACCAGACGACCTTCAGCTAAAATAATAAGGCGTTTGCCATCAGGAAAAATAACGTGATCAACTTGAGGTTTAATGTTTTCCCATTGATATTGTTTTAAACTGTTAATGTCTATTTCCGAGTCAAAATGTCCAATATTACATAATATAGCCTGATTTCTCATGCGCCTCATATGATCATGAGTAACCACATGATAGTTACCTGTTGCAGTAACCACGATATCAACCTGCTCCGCTACATCATCAAGAGTTACGACTCGATAACCTTCCATTGCTGCCTGCAAGGCACAAATAGGATCAATTTCTGCAATGAGAACAGAAGCTCCTTGACCTCGCAATGCCTGTGCACAGCCCTTTCCAACATCACCATAACCGAGAATCAATGCTACTTTACCCGCAATCATGACATCAGTAGCTCGTTTTAAGCCATCCAATAAAGACTCGCGACACCCATAAAGATTATCGAATTTGGATTTGGTAACCGCATCATTGACATTAATTGCAGGAATCTTTAAATCACCGTGTTTTGCCATTTCATACAATCTGGCTACACCGGTAGTTGTTTCCTCAGAAACACCTTTGAGTTCCGCCAAAAGATGCGGATATTTTTGATGAATAATCTGGGTCAAGTCACCCCCATCATCCAACAATAAATTAGGAGTCCATCCATCTGGACCTGTTAGTGTCTGTTCAACACACCACCAGTATTCTTCCTCTGTTTCCCCTTTCCAGGCAAATACAGGAATACCTGCATCAGCCATAGCCGATGCAGCATGATCCTGTGTGGAAAAAATATTACAAGAAGACCATCGAACTTCAGCACCTAAAGCAATAAGCGTTTCAATCAGAACAGCTGTTTGAATCGTCATATGCAAACAACCAGCTATTCGAGCTCCCTTTAAAGGGCGAGAATGACCAAACTCTTTTCGCAACGCCATTAAACCTGGCATTTCGGTTTCTGCTATGGCTATTTCCTTGCGTCCCCATGCAGCAAGAGACATATCCGCTACTTTAAAATCCTGGGTTTTATTAACTTTTACTGCTGCTTCCGTTACTGAGTTCATATGATTTTCCTTAATTATAATACTTTTTTCAGTTCATCCACTTTATCCAAACGTTCCCAAGGGAATTGTTCTCTTCCATAATGGCCATAAGTTGCTGTTTTTTGATAGATTGGACGAAGTAAATCGTGATGATCAATAATTCCCTGCGGTGTTAAATCAAAGTGGGTGTGGATTAAGTCTATGATCTCGCTATTTGTAAGTCGGCCAGTTCCAAAAGTTTCAACAGAAATTGACGTGGGTTCAGCAATACCTATTGCATAAGAAACCTGAATCTCACATTTATCTGCAAGTCCGGCAGCAACAATATTTTTTGCGACATGACGTGCTGCATATGCTGCAGATCGGTCTACTTTTGATGGATCCTTGCCAGAAAAACACCCGCCACCATGTCTGGCCATACCACCATAAGTATCTACAATAATTTTTCGGCCGGTTAAACCACAGTCACCCAAAGGACCACCGATAACGAATCTTCCGGTTGGATTAATAAAATATCGTGTTTTATTGGTTAACCACTCCGCAGGAATAACCGTTTTAATTATTTCCTCACGAACTGCTTCAGTAAGATCACTGTGACTGACATCAGGAGAATGCTGGGTTGAAAGGACTACAGTATCTACCTCTACCGGTACTCCATGTTCATATTTTAAAGTTAATTGACTCTTGGCATCAGGTCTTAACCAGGGTAATTTACCTGATTTACGTAAACTGGCCTGCTTTTCCATCAAACGGTGTGCATAGGCTATTGGCGCGGGCATGAACACATCGGTTTCACGACTGGCATATCCAAACATGAGTCCCTGATCGCCTGCTCCCAGTATTTTGGTAGTTTTATTATCGACACCCTGAGCTATATCCGGTGATTGCTTCCCGATGGCAGAAAGTACTGCACAGGATTCCCAGTCAAAGCCCATTTGTGAACTGTTATAGCCTATATCTTTGATTACATTACGGGTAATTTCATCGACATCAACCCAGGCTTTAGTGGTTATTTCACCGCCGACCAATACCATTCCAGTTTTTACAAAAACCTCACAAGCAACACGTGCGACAGGATCCTGCATTAATATAGCATCTAAAATAGCGTCCGAAATTTGATCGGCTATTTTATCTGGATGCCCCTCAGATACAGATTCGGAGGTAAAAACATAACATTCATTCATTGCAAATCCTCTAAATTAAACGTACTTTTCAAGTATTCAGGCTATCCTAACGATTGACCTGATTTTCCTTCATCAATTTTATAAACTCGTTGAATACTATTTCGATATCATGTGGTCCTGGACTTGCTTCTGGATGTCCTTGGAAACCAAAAGCAGGTTTACTCTTATGTCTGATGCCCTGCAAAGTATTATCAAATAAAGAACGGTGAGTTACTTCCAAACAATCAGGGAGGGTATCTTCATCGACGGCAAAACCATGATTTTGACTGGTAATGTACACTTTCCTGTCACCTTGAATAGCAACGACCGGATGATTAGCACCATGATGACCAAACTTCATTTTTCGAGTCGTTCCACCACAGGCCAAAGCCAATATCTGGAATCCCAGGCAAATTCCGAATACAGGAATAGTGCTTTCCAAGAACTCTTTGGTTGCCTTAATTGCATAATCACAAGCTTCTGGATCACCAGGACCATTAGAGAGAAAAATACCGTCAGGATTCATGGCTAGAATTTCTTCAGCAGAAGTTTTAGCAGGAACTACCGTTAAATGACACCCTTTATCATGTAATATACGTAAAATATTATTTTTTACGCCAAAATCATAAGCTACTACATGAAACTGATTCGGCTGTGAGCCTGCTCCCCAATGCCCCAGGCCTTCATGCCATCGCTCAATAGCTTGTCTTGAAACTTCCTGAGCTAAATCCAATCCTTCCAACCCTGAAAATGCTCTGGCCTTGGCAAGAGCGTCTTCAGGATTATCTGCATCCGTTGTGATGCATGAGCCAATTGCTCCATGTTCACGTAATCTTAAAGTTAAATCACGAGTGTCAATGCCAGAAATAGCGACAACTCCATTTTTTTTAAGCCAGTCAGGAAGTGATTGCTGAGCTCGATAATTACTGTGTAAGATAGCGCAGTCACGCATGACTAAACCAGCAGCCCAGATTTTGTTTGACTCCAGATCCTCGTCATTACATCCCGTATTACCTACATGTGCCGCGGTTAAAGTAATTATTTGTCTGGCGTAAGAGGGATCAGTAAGCATTTCCTGATAACCCGTCATAGAGGTATTAAAAACCAACTCTCCAACACAATCTCCATCAGCGCCTACTGATTCTCCTTCGTACATTGTGCCATCAGCTAACACTAGAATTGCTGGTTTCTTAATCATGTATATGCTCTATTAAGTTCAATATAAGTCAATCCTTGCTTCATATAGGACAAATTATGCAGTGCAATCCATGCACATTTTTGATAAATCCAGCAATTGTAACTCACTTGATTCAAAATTTCATGTCTTCAAAAAATTTTTTCACTCCTGCGAACCAGGAGCTGGAGCGTGGTGAATGATTCGATTTGGCACTTTCCAAAGACTCTTGAAGTTTGGTCAATAGTTCTTTTTGTTCTCGCGATAAATTCACTGGTGTTTCTACAACAACTTTACACAATAAATCACCTTGACCATGTCCACGAACCGACTTCATTCCCTTGCCTCTCAAGCGAAATACTTTACCTGTTTGTGTTTCTTCTGGAATTTTCAGAGTTACTCTGCCTTCAAGAGTAGGTACTTCTATTGAACCACCTAGTGCAGCAGTTATAAAACTGATAGGCACTTCACAATGTAAATCATTTTCATGTCGCTCGAATATCGAATGAGTTTTTACATTAATTTGAACATACAGATCTCCAGGACCACCACCATGTATCCCGGCTTCCCCTTCACCACTTAATCGAACTCTATCGCCATTATCAACGCCAGCTGGAATCTTGACTGTTAATTTCTTGCTTTCGCGGATTCGACCCTGACCGTGACAGCTGGTACACGGATCAGAAATAGTTTTTCCTTCACCATGACAACTCGGGCAAGTCTGTTGAATGGAGAAAAATCCTTGTTGAATTCTGACCTGGCCAATACCATTACAGGTTTCGCATGTTTTGGGACTGGTACCTTTTTTAGCTCCGGAACCCGAACAAACAGTACAGGTGCCATGTCGAGGCACTGTAATTTCCACTTCTTTGCCTGTTGCTGCTTCTTCAAGTGTCAATTGTACGTTGAATTGCAGATCGGAGCCTCTCTGCCCCCTTGATTGTCGTCCCTGTCCTCGTCCTCCCGAAAATATATTTTCAAATATATCTTCAAATACATCACCGAATCCGCCAAAACCTCCAAATCCACCAGGACCGCCACCGGAGGCATCTACACCTGCATGTCCGAACTGATCATAAGCAGATCGTTTCTGAGGGTCGGAAAGAATCGCATATGCTTTTTGAATTTCTTTAAATTTTTCTTCCGCAGAGGCATCATCGGGATTACGATCAGGGTGATACTTCATCGCCAGTTTACGATAGGCCTTTTTTATTTCGGCATCGCTAGCGCCTCGACTAACTTCTAAAAGTTCATAATAATCCCGCTGTTCCATAACTGCTCACATTTTTATAAATAACTGACAATGAATCAAGTAATTGTCAAAATACAAACGGGACGATTAAATCGCCCCGACCCAGTTTATTATTGATAAGCCTCTAACCATTGAATTCTGGCAATAGTCACAGACACATAAACTATTTTATTGCTTATCGTCTTTAACTTCTTCAAACTCAGCATCCACAACTCCTTCATCAGCAGGCTTCGCAGACTCGTGTTGGTGTGACGCATCCGCAGAAGCAGCCTGACCTTCGGCTGATTTTTTAGCATAAACACGCTCTGCCATTTTACCAGAAGCTTCGGTCAACACTTTGAGTTTCTCTTCTATCTGAGCTTTATCCGTTCCTTGAACTGCTTCTTTCAATTCAGCAATCGCTGTTTCAATTCCTTTTTTCTCATCATCTGCCAATTCAGCACCTAAATCCTTCATGGATTTTTCACAGCTGTGAATCATGCTGTCTGCCTGATTGCGAAGATCTGCCATTTCTTTAAACTTCTTATCTTCTTCAGCATGAGACTGAGCATCTTTTACCATTGCTTCAACTTCTTCATCACTCAAACCACTGGATGCTTTAATGACTATAGACTGCGCTTTTCCAGTAGCTTTATCTTTAGCTGATACATTCAGAATACCGTTGGCATCGATATCAAAAGTTACCTCAATTTGAGGAACACCTCGTGGCGCAGGAGGAATATCACCCAAATCGAATCGACCAAGCGATTTATTTGCTGATGCCTGCTCTCTTTCGCCTTGCAGAACATGTACGGTAACCGCAGTTTGATTGTCATCCGCAGTTGAAAACACTTGATTGGCTTTAGTCGGAATGGTTGTATTCTTATCAATAAGCTTGGTCATAACACCGCCCATTGTTTCAATACCCAAAGACAAAGGAGTCACGTCAAGCAACAAAATATCTTTAACTTCACCAGACAATACTGCCGCCTGAATTGCTGCGCCTACTGCAACTGCTTCATCAGGATTCACGTCTTTTCTTGGTTCTTTGCCAAAAAACTCTTCAACAGTCTTTTGCACTAAAGGCATACGGGTTTGACCACCAACCAAAATGACTTCATTAATTTGTGACACGGTCAGTCCCGCATCTTTTAATGCTGTTTTACAGGGTGCTACAGTTCGCTCAACCAGTTTTTCAACTAATGATTCCAGTTTGGCTCGAGTCAGCTTGATGTTTAAATGTTTTGGTCCAGATGCATCTGCTGTAATATAAGGCAGATTCACGTCAGTTTGTTGAGCAGAGGACAATTCAATTTTGGCCTTTTCTGCTGCTTCTTTCAAACGTTGTAATGCTAAAGGATCATTATGTAAATCAATACCTGAATCTTTTTTGAATTCTGCTGCTAAATAATCAATCAGAGCCAGGTCAAAATCTTCCCCACCCAGGAATGTATCACCATTTGTAGCCAATACCTCAAATTGATGTTCGCCATCTACTTCTGCGATTTCAATAATTGAAATATCGAACGTACCGCCACCAAGGTCATAAACCGCAATAATGGAGTCACCGCGTTTTTTGTCCATACCATAAGCCAGAGCTGCAGCTGTTGGTTCGTTAATGATACGTTTCACTTCAAGACCAGCAATACGGCCAGCATCTTTAGTTGCCTGTCTTTGAGAATCATTGAAATAGGCAGGTACAGTGATTACGGCTTCTTTAACTTCCTCACCCAGATAATCTTCGGCTGTTTTTTTCATTTTACGTAAAACTTCAGCAGAAATCTGTGGTGGTGCTTTATCCTGATCTTTTACACGAACCCAGGCATCCCCATTGTCTGCTTTAACAATTTTGTAGGGAACCATCTTAATGTCTTTTTGAACGACGGCATCATCAAATTTACGACCAATCAAACGCTTGATCGCAAATAAGGTTTTCTCTGGATTAGTAACTGACTGACGTTTTGCAGCCTGTCCAACCAATACTTCATTATCATCAGTAAAAGCAACAATAGAAGGTGTAGTGCGATGACCTTCACTGTTTTCAATTACCTTGGGTTTATCACCTTCCATTACAGCAACACATGAGTTGGTGGTTCCCAAGTCTATTCCTATAATCTTAGCCATTCTTTTTTGCTCCAAATTAGTAGTTTCTAATGCAATAATTGTCATATGGGGCGTAACACGCCAATTTCAAGCTTTTTTACAAAAAATCTGTTTTTGACAGCAAAAATTTATAAAAAGTACCTATCTCACTCTGCAGATGATTTTTTGGAAACAATGACTCGAGCAGGTCTAATTACCCGTTCGTTCAATTGATATCCTTTCTGAACTACAGCTATAACTGAGTTCGCAGGAGTTCCAGGAACTTCTTGAATGGACATCGCTTCATGTTTCTGAGGATCAAAAGGCTCACCCATAGGATCAAGCGGGGTCACATCAAATTTTTGCAAGACATCAACAAAGAGTTTCATGGTTAGTTCCAGCCCTTCATGCATGGCCGCATCGGTATTTTTATCAGCTAGCTGCAGAGCCTGTTCAAGACTGTCCACTACAGGCAACAGAGCAGAAATCAATTTTTCCATGCCATATTTATGTGCGTTTGCAACTTCACGCTCCATACGGCGACGTACGTTATCCAATTCGGCCAGTGCCCGTACCGATTTTTCCCAGTGTTCATGTGCTTTTTGTTCCGCCAGAGTTAGTTGCTCTTCTAATGCCAAATAACTGGGATGACTTAGCGCAGGCTCAGAATGAGCTTCCTCGTCGCGGACTTCCTCATCAGGGACTTCTTCACCTAAATCCTCATCATGGATCTTGTGTTCTTCCTTAAACTTATTCCAATCTTTTTTATCATGTTTACTCATCAAATATGCTCCTGACTAACGTGACCGTACCACATGGGGGCGACTCATTTGTTTTTCAAGCCCTTATTTCAGAATTAAATATAGACTACCTTTTTACCTTACTTGCAGTATATGTTCATTTATTCCATACTTAGGTATCAAAAAAACCAGATGAGTTTATTATGCAAGAATGGTCGCCAGTGTCCTGGCAACAATATTCGTATTTGCAAGCGGCAACGTACGTAGATCAGGAACAATTAAATAAAGTAGTGGAACAATTAAGCTCATTACCTCCGCTCGTTACCAGTGGTGAAGTCAAGAACTTAAAAAGTGAAATTGCACGAGCAGGACGAGGTGAAGCGTTTATTCTTCAAGGAGGTGACTGCGCTGAATCGTTTAATGATTGTCGTTCTGAAGTCATCAGTAACAAATTGAAAATTATTTTACAGATGAGTTTGATCTTATTATATGGTTTACGTAAACCCATTATTCGGGTTGGACGAATTGCCGGACAATACGCTAAACCCCGCTCTTCTGATTTTGAAACCATTGATGGAATTACCTTACCCAGCTATAGAGGGGATATTGTCAACTCTCCAGAATTTACTCAATCAGCCAGAGAACCTAATTCCAAGTTATTATTGCAGGCTTATAGTTGTTCTGCCATGACCCTGAATTTTATTCGTGCTTTATTGGATGGCGGCTTTGCTGATTTACATCATCCTCAACGTTGGGATTTAGGATTTGTTGAACATTCAACCCAAAAAAATGAGTACCAACACATTGTTAACTCAATCGCTGATGCTTTGGATTTTTTAAAATCAATCGATGGAATCCGGTCCAGTAATTTAAGTAAAGTTGATTTCTACACCTCACATGAAGCCTTGCATTTACATTATGAGCAAGCTTTAACGCGTAAATTAAAAGATGGTCGCTGGTATAATTTATCAACCCATTTACCCTGGATAGGGATGCGTACAGCCCAGGTTGATAGCGCCCATCTCGAATTTTTGCGGGGTGTTGAAAATCCGATTGGAATCAAGGTAGGCCCGGGAGCAACTCCAGAATGGTTATCTGATGTACTTCAAATCGCCAATCCCGATCGTGAAGAAGGCCGTATTTTGCTGTTTACCCGCTTAGGAGCCAAACACATCGACAAGCTGCTGCCTCCACTTATCGAAGCAGTACAAAAAACGCAAATACCGGTTACCTGGTCCTGTGACCCCATGCATGGTAATACAGAAACTACTGCTGATGGCACCAAGACACGGCATTTTGATAATATACTTTCGGAATTAAAACAAGCTTTGGAAATCCATAATAAAATGGGCAGTTATCTTGGTGGTGTCCATTTTGAACTGACTGGGGATAACGTTACCGAATGTATTGGTGGTGCTCGTGGTTTAGCTGCCGATGATCTTAAAAAGGCATATCACAGCCTGGTTGATCCCCGTTTAAATTACGAACAATCAATAGAGATGGCAATTCAATTGAGCAGACAATTTAGAAATGCATAACTAAGCAGTTCATTTCTAGATCGCACAGCGAACTCTTAATGATCTTATTTAAACGAACTGCAGGCAGAACGTATTAATGCGTACAGCCTGCGGCATTATATGAATACCTACCAATGTTCTAACAAAATCAGTGTGATCTATTCATCAAAATACTTGGCAATATACTCTGGAATCCGTTGATCCAGCCAATAAACAGGCTCCCAAATTTTCATACCGGATATAAACCCGACATGCCCGCCCTTTTTGCTTACCTCTAATGTAACGACTTCAGATAACTCATCCTCAGTAGGTAATACATCAACTGTCATAAAGGGATCATCCTCAGCATGTATCACTAAAGTTGGAGTAACAATATGACGTAAATACTGTCTGGAACTGGATTCTCGATAATAAGCATGGGCATTATTAAAACCATAAAGAGGAGCGGTAACTTTGTCATCAAACGTCCAAAAACAAGTACAATCAGCTGCTCTTTTCAAAACCTCCGGAGGATTTTTTAAATGATTCACTTTTCGGGCAAAAACGGATTTAAATTGATTTAATAAATGGGTTTGATACAAACGAGAAAATCCAATATTCATTTTATCCGCGACTTTATTCAATTGAAATGGAACGGATACAGCAACAGCAGTTTGAATTTTCGATTGAATCCGCTGTTCTCCCAGCCATTTAAGTAACACATTGCCCCCTAAAGACACTCCTACAATCGCTTTTTTAGTATTCGGTTCTCGAATAGTCAACGTTTTCATCAGAAAATCCAAATCACCTGTATCACCCGAATGATAAGCTCTTGGTAGTCTGTTAATTTCTTTACCTGCACCACGAAAATGCATTAATACTGCCCGCCAGCCTTGTTGATTAAAGGCATTCATAAATCGAGCGACATAACTCGAATTCACACACCCACCCAATCCATGCAATATGACAATCAAGGGAGAATCATCAGGCAGATTGGCCGTACTCCAGGCCAAATCCAGAAAGTCTCCATCAGGCAAATCAATTTTTTCTACTTTATCAACAGGCGCTTGTACTGGATGTCTCATGGAGGCATAGATGGTTTGTGCATGAGCATTAGAAAGCCACCAGGCAGGCTTAAATTGACTCTCAATAATCATAATTACCTCGAGTGATATTGCGGGCTCAAATCATGTACTGATTCAATCATTACAGCTACTTGCTCCGGACTCACATCAGGAGTAATACCATGCCCAAGATTAAACACGTGTCCGGTTCCATTTCCAAAAGATGCCAGCACATCTCCCACTTGTTTGCGAATACACTGGTCCGTGCTTAACAAAACTGTTGGATCCAGGTTCCCTTGTAAAGCTACTTTCTCACCAACTCGCTTACGAGCTGATTGCAAATCGCAAGTCCAATCAATCCCTAAAGCATCACAACCTGTATCTGCCATTTGTTCCAACCATTGTCCCCCACCTTTGGTAAAGAGAATAATCGGTATCTCGGAACGATAAGCTTTAACTTCCCGAACAATTTGCCGCATATAATGCAAAGAAAAAGCCTGATAATTTTGGGGGGTTAAAATCCCACCCCAGGTATCGAAAATCATCACGGCATTTACCCCTGCTTTAATTTGCTCTATTAAATATTGGCTCACTGAGTTAGCCAGTTTATTCAATAACATATGAGCAGCTCTATCTTCAGTATAGACCAGTTTCAGGATGCGTTTAAAATCTCTGCTGCTTCCACCTTCAACCATATAACAGGCCAAAGTCCAGGGACTGCCTGAAAAACCAATTAAAGGCAAATGTTTGGGCATTTCACGACGAATTAAACGCGCGGCATCCATAACATAGCTCAATGAATCAGCCATATCTGGCACGACCAATGTTTCAATGGCTCCTGGATCCCGTATGGGATTAGTAAAACAAGGCCCTTCTCCTTCTGCAAAATACAAACCCAATCCCATCGCATCCGGTATTGTCAATATATCGGAAAACAAGATGGCCGCATCCAAAGGAAATCGACGCAAAGGTTGTAAGGTCACTTCACAGGCCAGCTCCGGATTTTTACACAAACTTAAAAAATCACCTGCCTGCTCCCTGGTCTTTCTGTATTCAGGCAAGTACCGACCAGCCTGTCGCATGATCCATACAGGAGTTCGTTCAACTGGTTGACGTCTCAAGGCACGAAGAAACAGTGATTGGTTGATATCGTACATCATTAAATCTCAATTACGTTATAAAATTGACCTTATGGTAACACGATAGAGAATTCAATGCAGTGGTATCTATTATTGTATGTAGAGGAGACGCTAGTGTAGAATCAAAACCAATTTATTATCTATTATTCCTGGACTAGCGAATGGATTACTTAAAAATTTCTGCCCTCAACGTTGCAACCCAGATTGGTGTGCATGCTTGGGAACAACGCATCAAACAACAACTACTAATCGATATTACCATTCCATCTGATTTTACTAGCTGTGAAGATAATCTGACAAACACGTTGGATTATGATGCGTTGTGCCGATTAGTCACGCAATACGTTGAATCCAATTCATTTCAACTGATTGAAACCGTTGCTAATCAAGTCTCTGAATTAATTAAAAGAGAATTTCATCTGACTGCTATAACTGTAGCAGTCAGTAAACCTCATGCAGTAAAAAATGCGGGTACTATCCAGGTTACGGTAACTAGATAATCTACCCACCCGCAGGTGTCACCATACCACGAAGTCGTTCGGTTTTAGCCAAAGTCATTTGCGCTTTTTGTGCTAAAACCCGATTTGCATAAGGACCAACTACCACCCGGAACCAATTTCCGTGGGCATTGGTTACAGGCACTACGTTAACATCGAATCCCTTTAGAATTAACAAGCCTTTCATATGTTCAGCATCTTGTCTGGCTTTAAATGCCGCCACTTGAACCAAGAAAGATCCTCGTCCACCTTGAGCAGGCGGTAAAGCTTTTCCTTCGGCAACTTTGACTGCGGCGGGTTGATTAGTCACTGGGATTTTAGGTTTTACAGAGTTATTAGCGGCAGTTGTAACTGCTGCAGTTCCATTAGTAACAGGAGATGGCCTGGCAGTAGTTGTTGCCGCGGTAGTTGTCGTCGGATGATTCGCACTTGAACCAGGGTTTGAAGCTGGTTGCGTCGCTCCTTTCTCATTAGCTAATAAAGTATAAAACTCAAACTTGGGTTTAGGAGGTACCTGTGCTCGCTGCGGTTCTGCTTTAGCGGCCACTTGCGGCTTCTCATGATTTGCAAGCACCTGAGTATTCATCCAGGTGCTTATAGTTTGCGGATCCAAAAAAGTAGCAGTCAGATACCCCAATAAAAAAGTAACTAAAAGTACCAATAATTGATGAGGAGCACTTCTTCTATGTTGTGTGGAGCGCTTGGTTCCATAATCTCTTGCCATTACATACTCTCTGGAGCTGAAACGCCCAATAAATCCAGACCATTATTTAAAACCTGACGCACTGCCTCCAGCAAACAAAGACGCGCGCATCGTAATTCTTCATCCTCGCATAAAAGCTGAATCGCATTATAATAACTGTGTAATCCATTAGCCAGCTCTCTGAGATAATACGCCAGCTGATGAGGTTCACATGATGCTGCCGATGATTCGATAATCTCGGGATATCGACAGATCAGGGTAATTAATGCAGTTTCATGCGGTTTGTCTAATAAATTAATATGCTGGAGTCCTAGAGATCGATCCCAGTTCATACCACGCTCATTTAATTGCTTCAGTACACTGCAAATTCGGGCATGTGCGTATTGTATATAATAAACAGGATTATCCGTTGACTCAGATTTGGCTAAGTCCAAATCAAAATCCATATGTTGTTCGGGTTTGCGCGCCACATAAAAAAAGCGGGCTGCATCATTTCCAACTTCGTCGCGTAATTCTCTTAAAGTCACAAAAGAACCGCTACGAGTAGACATCTGCACCCTATCCCCGCCTCGATACAGTATGGCAAATTGCACTAATAATACAGTTAAAGCATTCTCATCATGGCCCAAGGCTTTAACCGCCGATCGAATTCTGGTTACATAACCATGATGATCCGCGCCGAAAATATCAATAACGCGATCATAACCTCTATCGTATTTATTCCAATGGTAGGCTACATCGGAAGCAAAATAAGTCGTTTGTCCATTTGCACGGACTAAAACTCTATCCTTTTCATCACCAAAATCTGTCGCTTTAAACCAGAGAGCCCCTTCTTTTTCAAAAGTATGACCGCCCTCTTTTAACGCCTGTATTCCCTTTTCAATCGATCCATCTTCGAACAAAGACTGTTCAGAGAACCAACTTTTATATTCAACACCAAATCCTGATAAATCATCCTTTATATCATCCAAAACTGTATTCAAGGCATAGGAATGAAATAATTCAAACCCCTGTATTCCCAATAAAGAACGCGCACGTTCAATAACGGCGTCAATATATAATTCCTTATCCCCGCCCTGAGGTTCATCAGCAGGAAGATCAGCAGCAATTGCCAACCAGGGATGTACATAAGCAGAACCATGATCAGCGTGTATCTTTTTTGCTATTTCATAAACATAATCGCCTTTATAGGCATTGGTTGGAAATAAGACCGCTTCACCAGCTAACTCCAGATAGCGCAACCAGACACTGGCAGCCAGGATATTCATTTGCCGACCAGCATCATTAACATAATATTCCAAGGTAACATCATATCCGGCGGCACTTAATACATTACCCAGGGTTGCTCCAAAAGCAGCTCCTCTTCCATGACCTACATGTAAGGGGCCAGTTGGATTGGCAGATACAAACTCAACCAGGACTTTTTGATTTTTACCTAAATTACTTCGACCAAATTCCTTACCGAGTTTCAGTATCTCAGCTATTATCACTGAACGGGCGCTGCTGCGCATAAAAAAGTTAATAAAACCGGCACCAGCTATCTCAATTTTTTCTACAGAAGGATCCTCAGGCATAGACTGAACCAATAGCTCCGCTAATTTCCTGGGTGCTTGACGACAAGGCTTCGCTAATATTAGAGCAAGATTACTGGCATAATCACCATGAACGGGATCTTTTGCATTATCCACTTTGATCTCAATATCAAGATCAGAAGGTATCGCTCCAGATTTTTGTAATGCAGTTAAAGAGTGTTTTAAAAGATGCTCCACTGTATGTTTCATACGACTCATATATCCGTCAAAAATACCGTTATTATGCTCTTTTTCATGCCAGATGGAAAGGTTATCCATAAAGTTAAATTAATCGATAGTCTCATAAGACTTATTGATATAGCCATCCTGGGATAACAATATGGCTATTGGCCGTGTAGAATCAAAATGAGCAAATACGATCATCATCATTACAGTAATAGGTACAGATAAAAACATCCCCAAAATACCCCATATTGCCCCCCACAAGCCTAAAGCAAACAAAATAATCAAAGGACTTAAATTAAGTGATTTTCCCAATAATCTCGGTTCAAGGAAATTACCTACAATAAATTGGATGCCAACAATTCCTGAAGTTACTTCTACAAATGGCCACCAACTTTCAAATTGAATTAATGCCAAAGCCGCAGGAAACGCAGTAGCCACAATTGCGCCAATATTGGGTATGTAATTTAAAAAGAAAATTAATAAAGCCCAAAATTCAGCAAAATCCAGTTGCACCCATTTCATAATAAGCCAACTGGCAGTTGCCGTAATAAAACTTAACAAGGTCTTAATACCAAGGTAGGTTTGTGTGTCTTTTGTAATATGAGAGACAATATTCTTTACGAGTTTTCTATGTTCTTCCTGGGGAAAAAATGCATCCATTTTTTGACTGAAATAATGTTGTTCTACAAAAAGAAAAACAACATACAATGAAATTAATACCGCCGAGCTGGTCAGGGTAGTAAACACGCTGTAAATATTTACTACCATAGTCTGTATGCTTAAATTCTTGATAATACTATCAAAATTGGCAAAGGCTTTGATATGAAATCGTTTCTCCACATTATTAAATATCGTGATCAAATTATCCTGATAACGAGGAGCAGCCTCGATCACATCATTCACATTATTGGTGATGATATTAATTAAAATTTTAACCATAACAGTCACAACAATGAGTGACAAAATCATACTGATCCAATTGGGGAAACGAAAACCTACGAAAGGAATTCGTTGCATGCCGCTGTTTATCGTATTCAATAAATGCCAGATAAATATTGAAATGACTATAGGAATCAATAATCCACGACCCGCTATTAATAAATAGCCACATATCCAGACTAATATTAAAGCTGCCGTAAAATTAATAATGCGGCTCATACTGATAAACTCCTGTTCTTAATGGGTACTTATTCGCAACACGTATATTTTCCTGTTATCATTAATTTTTTTAACAGAATAATAATACCGTGCTGTCTAACTCTTGTGAATCCTTAGCTGGCGTAGGTCCAACACTTGCGGCAAAACTCGCAAAATGCGGCATTCTTACCGTGCAAGATCTGCTCTTTCACTTACCTTATCGCTACCAGGACAGAACCAGAATAACACCAATTCAGGATTTACGCTCTAATGACTGGTGCGTGATTTCAGGCCATGTGTGTAAAACAGAAATAAAATACGGCAAGAGGATGATGTTAAATTGCTATGTCGAAGATAAAACCGGGGTAGTAAAACTTCGTTTTTTTCATTTTAACAAACAACAGGTCGCTTCTTTAAATAACAGCTCCAAAATTCATGCTTTTGGAGAAGTACGCGAATTCAATAATCATTTGGAAATGATCCATCCCGAGTATCAACTGCTTGACCATGATGCTGAATGTCAGGTAAATGAAACATTAACGCCTATTTATCCAACTACTCAAGGTTTAACTCAAACCCGGCTAAGACAATTGGTACAGATTGCGCTTGCTCGTTGTGAACAGGAACTTCATCAATTGGAGTGGATGAGTGACATTCAATTACAGGAACATCATTTTCCAAATCTGGGATATGCGATTAAATTATTACATAATCCCCCTCCAGAAACATCCTTACAGGCGTTGGAACAGGGTGAACATCCTGCTCTGAAACGATTAGTATTCGATGAATTACTGGCGCAACGATTAAGCATGCAATTCGCCAGATTATCCCGTAGTCAGCTGCATGCTCCAAGCATACCGATCGAAAATGAATTAACGACACAATTTCTAACATCTCTTCCTTTTGACTTGACTCAGGCACAACATCGGGTTGCTCAGGAAATAGCTCAGGATTTAAGTCAAACTAAACCCATGCTGCGCCTGGTTCAAGGTGATGTGGGCTCGGGTAAAACAGTGATCGCAGCCCTTGCAGCTCTTCAAGCAATTGCCAAAGGGTATCAGGTGGCTCTTATGGCACCGACAGATCTCTTAAGTGAGCAACATTATAATACCTTGCACCACTGGTTACAGCCCTTAAATTGTTCCGTATTACGGCTAAGCGGTAAAATGAAGGCGGCTGAGCGAAGAACAGCATTAACAGCTCTTGCCGATAATAGTTGCCAACTGATTATAGGAACTCATGCCCTGTTTCAGGAGGATGTGGAATTTTCCAGACTGGGTCTGGTGATCATTGATGAGCAACACCGATTTGGAGTGGAACAACGTTTACTATTGCAGCAAAAAGGACAACAGGAACAATTAATTCCGCATCAGCTGCTCATGACGGCCACCCCTATTCCCAGAACCCTATCCATGACTCATTTTGCCCATTTGGATATATCGATAATCGATGAACTGCCCCCCGGGCGGACCCCGGTTACTACAGCTGTATTAAGTCAGGACAAAAGAGAATCCATAATTGAGAGACTTCAGGCTGGAATTGCAAGTGGTCGACAAGCATATTGGGTTTGCACCTTAATTGAAGAATCAGAAAAATTACAATGCATGGCTGCTACAGAAACAGCCCAACGACTGCAGGAACAATTAACGTTTGCCCGAGTGGGATTAGTTCATGGACAAATGAAATCGCTGGAAAAAGAAGCGACTATGTCAGCATTTAAATCAGGTGAAATTGATTTACTGGTTGCGACAACAGTTATCGAAGTTGGAGTAGACGTTCCGAACGCCAGTTTAATGATCATAGAAAATGCAGAACGACTTGGATTATCACAATTACATCAATTACGAGGCCGAGTAGGAAGAGGCAGTGCTCAATCTCATTGTCTTCTTCTTTATCAAAGTCCTTTATCACAACACGGTGCCGAACGCCTAAAAGTAATGCGTGCTACTCATGATGGGTTCATCATATCTGAAAAGGACCTGGAATTAAGAGGCGCAGGAGAATTGTTAGGGACGAAACAAACCGGATACAGACAATTTAAATTAGCCAATTTACAACGAGATAAGTCACTGTTAGCACTGCTACCACCAATAGCGAAACAATTGGTCGTGGACATGCCGGAAACAGCACGAGCAATCACCCGGCGATGGTTGGGAAATTTTGAACAGTTTTTACAAGGATAAAAAATAGTTCAAAGAATGTGGAAGTCAAGACTGTTTTTTAATTATTTCTTTGATAAGATACACAGGTTTATAAAGTACACGCCCTACTTCCTATCCTGTGGATAAATAAACACGCCTCTTTTTCCAATGCAATCAAATTACCCCTATTGCTTTTTATATTATCCCTATGAAATAAGGACTTACGTGATTTTTTGAACAAAAGCAAAACAACTCGTTTATCCACAAAATCTGTGGATAACCCTGTGGGTAGTACTCAGAACACCTTGTAAAATCAGTTAATTTTTCACATGCATCAGAACTTACCAAGTTGCTCTTGCGAAACAGTATCATCCTAAGGTGAAATTAATTTTTTTTTACAGAATTTAAAGCATTCACCACTCCAGTTAGTACCTGAGTTTTTATTAATATAATGTTATGATTCATTTTTTTAACAGATCCCAATGTCGCTTTAACTTTTAACCTGAGAAGAATTAACAATGATACAAAACGATCGGTATAGGCAGGCCAAAAAAGTTACCTTGATTGGAGCTTTAGTAAACGCTCTACTCGGTCTCGTTAAGTTAATTGGCGGTATCATCTATCATTCCCATGCATTAGTAGCAGATGGAGTTCATTCATTTTCAGATTTAATCACTGATGTTATGGTGCTGTTTGCTTCTAAATACGGAAGCCTTGATGCTGACGACACGCATCCCTACGGCCATCAACGCATTGAAACTGCGGCCACTCTGTTATTAGCTCAATTACTCATACTGGCAGGTTTTGGAATTGCCTGGGATGCTCTGGATGAATTAATCAATTCAGCACATACAATGCCCAACTGGCTGTCTTTACCTATAATTTGTAGCTCCATCATAGCCAATGAACTGCTGTTTCATTATACAAAACATGTTGGTAAACGCATTAACTCACCATTAATTACAGCCAATGCCTGGCATCATCGCTCTGATGCCGCATCATCCATAGTAGTACTCCTCGGCCTGATCGGAAGCCTGGCTGGTTTTGTCTATCTGGATGCCGTGGCTGCAATCATAGTGGGATTGATGATTGTTAAAATGGGATGGGATTATGGTTGGAATAGTGTAAAAGAGTTGGTTGATACCGCTGTAGAACCCGAATTATTAGCCCAAATCGAACAGGTCATCCAAAGTATTGACGGTGTGCAAAAAATTCATCAATTACGCAGCCGTTTTATGGGTAATGATGTTTTAATTGATGTACATATTCTTGTCTCTCCTAAAATATCAGTTTCCGAAGGTCATTATATCGCCCAACATGTGCACCGTGCGTTGGTGGCTCAAATTGACAGTGTTCAGGACGTTATTGTTCATGTCGATCCGGAAGACGATGAAGTATGCAGTCCTTCATTGCATTTACCGAGCAGAACAGTCATCCAGAAACAATTATTGAATGAAGTGCACATTGATTTTCCTCAGATACTGTTTTGGAATTTGCATTATTTAGATGGAAAAATCAGCATCGACATTGCGTGTACGGAAGATTTTAGTGAGTGGCAGGAGTTACATAATCGCATTATCCTTGCTTTAAAGCTGCAGGCAGATATTGAAGAAGTCAGATTATTTAGTTTGCACGAAATGATGCATCACAACGAATCTTAGCTGGTAAATTAATCAGCAATTGGGATATTATACTCTTTTTGTAACATACCTAACTGTACCATCCCTTTTGGTATGGGATGACATGCAGAGATATAACTCATTTTAAAGTAGGAATACTTCATGTTTTCGGCTACGAGTCTAAAAATTATTTTCGCCATTTCAATTTTTATTGTCATCCTCATCGCAGGCTGGTACCCATTCAAAAAGCGAATTAAAGACGATAAACACATTGATTTCCCAATTGGAGAAACTTTAGCTACAGGTGTATTTTTAGGCGCAGCTTTGCTCCATATGTTACCCGAATCAAACTCATTATTTAAAAGTATGGGCTTTGACTATCCCTTTGCCTTCATTATTACTGGCGCGGTATTTCTTATTTTTTTATGGTTTGAACATTTAGGAAAAGAACTGTATCACCATCATAGTTCCGAACACCCTGCTTTTGCCATTCTGGCCTGGGCCATGCTTTCTGTTCACTCCATTATGCTTGGGGCTGCTCTAGGACTCGCTCATTATAACTCCATGATTATCATGTTATTTTTAGCTATTATCACTCATAAATGGGCGGAAAGTTTTGCTATTGCAGTACAATTAAATAGAAGTTCCATGAGTACCAATACAAGCATGATCTTTTTTATTTTGTTCAGCTTCATGACCCCACTAGGAATCTATCTTGGCTGGTATTTCGGTCATGGAATAGAAACCAGCTCTGTTTTTGATCCTATATTAATTGCGGCCTCTGCGGGGACTTTCCTCTATCTAGGTACTTTACATGGATTGGAGCGTTGCGTCATGGTTGAACGATGTTGTAATCTTACTGATTTTAGCTTCGTCATTATAGGCTTTTTACTTATGGCATCGGTAGCGATTTATGTCTAGATTTTTGCGACAGAAACCATTGATTCTGGCATCAGGATCGTTAATAAGACAGAAATTACTTAAGTCACTTGGGCTGGAGTTTTTAGTAATACCATCCAATTGTAATGAAGAAGCAATAAAAAGTATGCACAAAGCAGACAACCTGCCTGATCTGGGCTTTGCTCTTGCTACCAATAAAGCCCTTGAAGTAAGTAAAAGATACCCGGATCATTACGTCATTGCGGCTGATCAATTGTGTGTTATAGGTAAAAAGATATTGGATAAACCACTTAACCATCAAACTGCAATTGAACATCTGCGCTTGTTAAATGGAAAAAAACACCAACAAATTGCCTGTCTTTGTATCGCAAAGGACGATCAAGTATTATGGCAATATCATGATGTCGCTTACATAACCCTTCATTACCTCAGTGAAATGAACATCGAAGGTTATTTACTAAGTGAAAAACCATACCATAGCTGCGGTGCTTATCAATATGAAACTCAAGGTAAATGGTTATTCAAAGAAGTACGAGGGAATGAAGACACCATTCTGGGTTTACCTCTGGTTCCTCTGGCGAATGCCTTACTTTGCCTGGGTGCCGTTTCAATTTAATTATTTTAATCACAATCAGGAATGAATATGCAAATAGCCAAAATCCAAGCGCGTGAACTCTTAGACTCCCGTGGAAATCCTACAGTTGAGGCAGATGTGATTTTAAGCAACGGAATGATGGGAAGAGCAAGCGTTCCATCGGGTGCCTCAACTGGAACTCGAGAAGCTTGCGAGCTTAGAGATAATGATTTAAAGCGTTATAATGGAAAAGGCGTGCTTAAAGCAGTATCGCATGTTAATAACGAAATTAATCAGGCACTTAATGGAATTAAAATAGATGATCAGGAACATCTGGATAATATCTTGTGTGATCTTGATGGAACAGAAAATAAATCACGTCTAGGCGCGAATGCGATTCTCGCTGTATCGCTGGCCAGTGCCAGGGCTAACGCAATGTATCAAAACAAATCCCTTTATGCCAGTCTGAATCAAGGCGAAAAAATGTCCATGCCCGTTCCCATGATGAACATTTTAAATGGTGGAGCACATGCTGATAATAATGTTGATATTCAAGAATTTATGATTATGCCTGTAGGTGCTCCTGATTTTCCTACGGCTATTCGTATGGGTGCCGAAATTTTTCATATCCTGAAGTCAGTGCTGAAAAAACAAGGTCTCAATACATCGGTAGGTGATGAAGGTGGTTTTGCTCCTGATATAAAATCCAATAGACAAGCATTGGATATGCTGAGTGAAGCAATTGAAAAGGCAGGTTACCGACTGGGTGACGATATCGTTTTTTCTCTGGATGTCGCTGCATCTGAATTGTATGATCAAGGTAATTATCATATGGCCTCAGAACAAAAGATTTTTAATTCAATTCAGTTAATTGATTATTATGCTGATCTGGTTTCAAGTTATCCAATTGTCAGCATAGAAGATGGTCTTGATGAGAAAGATTGGGCTGGATGGAAGCATTTAACTGAACGTCTGGGAACAAAAATTCAGCTTGTTGGGGACGATCTTTTTGTCACTAACCCGAAAATTCTCCAAGAAGGTATTGCCCAAAATATTGCTAACTCTATTCTGATTAAAGTGAATCAAATCGGTACCTTAAGTGAAACAAGACAAGCCATTAAATTAGCGCAACAAAACGGCTATAACTGTGTCATGTCGCATCGATCTGGTGAAACTGAAGATACCTTTATCGCGGATCTTGCTGTAGCTACAGGATGTGGACAAATTAAAACCGGATCATTGTGCCGTACTGATCGAACAGCAAAATACAATCAGTTATTGCGTATTAATGAAGCAGATGATCTTCCTTATGCTGGAAAATCAGTACTGTCTAAATAACCTCAGAATTTACGTCATCCTGAACGCAGTGAAGGATCTCCCAATACAGGCACCGCACCACATTCAGGAGATCCCTCGTTTCACTCGGGATGACGATTGAGTTTCGTCATCCTGGACGCAGTGAAGGATCTCCCAATACAGGCACCGCACCACATTCAGGAGATCCCTCGTTTCACTCAGGATGACGATTGAGTTTCGTCATCCTGAACGCAGTGAAGGTTCTCCCAATGCTGGCACCGCACCACATTCAGGAGATCCCTCGTTTCGCTCGGGATGACGGTTCTGTTGTGAAGGATCTCCCAATGCAGGCAACGCTCCACATTCAGGAGATCACTTGGTACACTCGGGATGACGATTGAGTTTCGTCATCCTGAACGCAGTGAAGGTTCTCCCAATGCTGGCACCGCACCACATTCAGGAGATCCCTCGTTTCGCTCGGGATGACGGTTCTGTTTCGTCATCCTGAACGCAGTGAAGGATCTCCCAATGCAGGCAACGATCCACATTCAGGAGATTCCTCGTTTCCCTCGGGATGACGATTGAGTTTCGTCATTCTGAGCGTAGTGAAGAATCTCCAAATGCAGGCACCGACCTTCATTCTGGATTACAAATTATTGGGAAGTAACAAAAGTTTATCCTGAGATGATAATTTTATTTATGAAGTATCAAGATTTACCATTATTTATATTTATCGGTTGAGTAATTTGCCAATAATAAACAAATAAAATACATATTTACTTCTGCAAGATATTGCCCCATGCCGTAATAAGGGAATACAATATTATTTAGATACATTAATAGGCAAACACCATGCGCCCTATATTCATTATCCTGATTCTTGCTTTAGTTGTCTTACAACATAAGCTTTGGCTAGGTGATGGAAATGTAATTCAATGGATTAACCTCGAAAAAAAACTAGAAGATCACCAGCGTGAAAATAAAAAACTGGCTGCTCGCAACAGAGCGCTGGAGGCAGACATTAAAGAATTAAAAGGCGGTGATCAGGCACTTGAAGAACAGGCTCGATATGAATTAGGCATGATTAAAGAGTATGAGATTTATTATCAGTTTGTTGATTAGTACCACAAAGTGAACCAAAGCACCCTTCCTTATCAATAATACCTTGTTGTTAACCAGTTGATTTAATCCAAGGCAGCTCTTGGTATCTACCTTACGGTGTAAAGGGTCGCTGGGCAGAAGATTCACTGGAACTGGATGGTTGTTCAGTCGAATCAAAAAGAGTTAATCTACTTTTAATGATGTGTTCAAACACACTAATCCGATCTGACTTTAAACCAGCGCCAAATCGATTTCTTGAACCCAAAGCCTGGCTTCCCATTTTAAAATCATACCCACTTTTCTCTCGCTTACCCGTATCGGGATGAATCACTTCATCTGTGGCTATAGGTGTTACCTGATCAAAGCGATCCACATGAATCAGCTCTTTGACAGAATAAAGCAAAGGTTCTGGAGTACAATAACTATAGTACTCATATAATGTCCCATTAGAGGCAGTATGAAGCGCTTTAATAATATCGAGCATCTCATCATCCTTGGGGCAATAATGACCACTATGATTTGTAATTTTAGTCAGATAACCGTCCTTGAAGATCAAACTTCCGGATGCCAATACCTTTTTGCCATTAGCCATAGCAGAATGATGCATTGATTCACTAACAATTAGCCTGGGATTTTGTTCACAGGTCAAAATAAAATTATATTGATTATTTATAAGGAAAGTATCAGACGATGTTACAAAGGTTTGAAGTTTCTCAGAATACTTCAGAGCATGGAGTTCTTGCTTTTCTGGACTTAAATAGAAATTATCAGGATCATCAAATGAAAGAATCCGCATGGCTTTTCGTTCAATTTTAAAATTGGATTTCATTGACAATCGTGATCGAATTACTTGGCCAAAATAAGTGATTGTTTCAGGGTATGTGTTACGAGGCATAATTCAATCAAGAAGATTAATAGAGTAATTCATTATAATAATTATTTATTAAGTAACTATTAAGATAAAAATTATAGAGTCAGAACTTAAATTGGATTTCTGTTAAACAGCAATAAAGTCCTGATATTCAGCAGGTTGTGTATCCCATAGGCTTAAAACAAATCCGCCACCACCGGAACCTGTTGGCTTCACAGCAATGGCTCCTTCATCAAACAGAGTATTCATATGTTGTTGTAAACTTTCACTGACCAGTCCCCATTGAAAAAAACAGTCAGCTGCTTTATTCATTGCTTTGGCCAAACGTTCTATAGCATCTACGCCACCTGCTTCAAGCGCAATTCGCGACTGTTGAACAGCTTCCACCATTTCCAGATCAATTTTTTGAGCTAATAGAGGATTTTTATCCCAAAGACTTTGAACTTGCTGGATGCAATGAGAAGTAATTCCAATTTGATTGCACGAAGACAAAAACCATAATGGTTTAATAATTTGTTGGAGTTTGCTGCACTCCCCGCCTTTAAAATAGACACCTTCTTCGGCAGACACACCTGCGATATCGAGTCCACTGCTTTTTCCATGAAAAAGATGTTCCAATTCTTTGGCAAATTCATTGCATTGAGCATCTTCAACCATATTTTGTGCGCAAAACCAGCGACTCATTGCCACACAAAGCGAAGCGGAGGCCCCCATTCCGACACCAACCGGAATATTACTTTCCAATTCAAAATGGCCGCCTATCTGATTCAGAGATCGCCCTAATAACTGCATGCCTTGTTCCAATACGCTCCAAAACAATAAATGCATGTCCTGTCCATTTCTTCCTGTGTAATCAGCACTCAATGAAGGGGACTGCGCACTATAGCGAAGTTTTAACTGTCTTTCTTTAATAGGAAAAACCAAAGCTTCATGTCCTCTGACTACTGCATGTTCTCCCGCCAGAATCCATTTGCCATAAGTGGTTGTTTCAAAATCATAAAACATCGTAGTTACCCAACAAATATTGTGATTTAAATTGACGTGCGTGATCTGCTTGATCAGGACGATACAGTAGATGAATGTTAGGCCCCGCATCCATTGTTACGATTGGACCGTCGCCTTCCTTTTTCCAATTCGCCTCAAGGATCTTTAAAATATCCATACAATGAGACGTGATATAGGAAAAAGGCTGCTCACATGAGCTGAACAAGTTGTGCATGTCCTGAAATTCACGCCAGCAGAGTTTATAAATACGCTCCCATTCTTCATTCAGAAAAGCATCAAGAAGCAATTTCAAATTCTCTTCAGCTCGTTTATGTCTTTCAGCATAAAAGGGGCTGGATTTTACCCGTTGATGTGCCTCACTGGAGGATACTTTTTTTTCCTCGCTGCTCACAACGATGACCTGATGAATCAGATTTTTATATGGCAGATCAATGGCCTTTACCTCATTTTCTTTCCATAATGCCCATGGAGAATAAAAAGAGCGGCATGAAGATCCTGAACCTAAGCGACTAAGCTGAGCCTGTTCATCAATCGATGGTAAAGGTTTATTCGTCAATTCACTAAGAGCAATAGTGGCGCATTTGGTCAACGCGGCAAAACTGGATGCAGAACTGGCCAGTCCACTGCTATGCGGAAAATTATTACTGGATTGGATTAAAAAACCACCCGTATAACCAAAATGCTCTTTGAGCATGGCCAGATGATCTGTATATCTTTTCTGACTTGAAGTAGATAATTTAAACTCTGCTGCACCGGGTATGTTAAGTGGTTCCCACATGTCTTTTTTAGTGGGAATTTTTTCCAGTTTTACGGTCGTTAATAAATGATTTAGGGTATAGGATAAAGAAGAGTTATCAGGAAGGTTTGAGTTACCATCCTTTTTACCCATATATTTAATCAAAGCTATATTAGCTGGAGCTTGAGCAAGCCAATGCATAAAATTTCTCCTTGTGGTCAATGACCAGGTGCATCATTCCATAAAATCTTATGTAATTGTAGTTGAAAACGAACGGGTATATTATCTTCCAGAATCCAGTTAGCTAGATCAGTCGGGTTCAGTTGGTTCCAACTGGGTGAAAATAACAATTGAACACGTTCTGCCAAACTGTGTTCCTTTATTAAAGCACAAGCCCATTCATAGTCACTACGGCTGCACAAAACAAATTTAATTTGATCAGAAGGTTTTAAACAACCCAGATTAGAAAACAGATTTTTATCGACTTCAAGTGAATCAGGTGTTTTTAAATCCATCACAATCATTACACGGGAGTCTATTTCTGAGATATCGCGAGCTCCGCTGGTTTCTATAGATACCTGATATTGATCATCACACAAACGTTCTAATAGTGAGATACAACCCGGTTGTGCTAAGGGTTCGCCACCTGTAACACATACACGCTTGCAATTATAGGAAGCAATAGTCTCCAGAATATCATCAATGTCTTGCACTGCTCCACCATTAAACGCATAGGCAGTATCACAATATTGACATCGTAATGGGCAACCTGTTAACCGAACGAATACCGTAGGTAAACCCACAGTAACTGACTCTCCCTGTAATGAATGAAATATTTCCGTTATTCTTAATTGATTGTTAAGGCGTTTCATAGAGCTTTAATTGCGTCCAATTTGGATTGTGCTAATTGAGCAGTTGGGGTACCAGGATAGTTCTTCACTACTTGTTGAAATCTTCGTTTCGCTTCCTGATTATCCCCTTTTGCGGCAAAGGCATATCCAGCTTTAAGCATGCTGGCAGCTGATTTGCTGGATGATGGGAATTGCTGAAGTACGATTTCAAAATGTTCTATTGCTTTGGGATAGTCTCTTTTAACCAGGTACAATTCACCCAACCAATATTCTGCATTTGCTGTATATCCACCATTGGGATATTTTTGTGCGAAGGTTTGCATAGCGCCTATAGCGTCATCATAACGCTTGTTTTTTACTAATTCATATGCAGCTAAATAACTGATTTGCTCATCTGCCGGGTTCACACGTGATACAGCCACAACCGGTTTGGTTGTTATTGGCGTTTTTACGGGTTGATTTTGAGCTGTTACCTGAGTAGTAGGTTGTGCGGCAGGTGCATTAGAACCTACTGTAAGATCGGTAACTGGTTTACTCTGGACTGATTTGCCAGAAGCATTACCTAAACGTGCATCCAAATCTTTATAAAATGCAACCTGTTGCTGTTGCAATAATTTTAAATCATGTGCTTGCACTTCCAATTGACCACGCAGTTCCTGAACTTCCTGCTGGAGGCTCAGTATCTTGTCAATTAATTTCGCATTGTTGTTTATATTATTAGTATCACTGGATTGATCTTCTTTAACCAATGCAGGACCATCATCGGAGGATGAATCATTTATTTGATAACGCTGACTCTGAGGACCATCCAGTTCGGCATTTTCAATTTGTGGTTCATCGTATTTGGGATTGACAACAGGTGGCTCATCAGCCATCTGTTGTCCATCAATAATTGCAAAATTGTCACTATCATCTACCACAGGCGCCTCTGACCAACCGGTCAGAGGGAGCATTACTGTAAAACAAGCAGCGATAATGGTTTTTTTGCAATTAATCATCTTGTAGCCTCATATGTAAATTCAACACGTCTGTTTTGAGCGTGTGATGCTTCATCATGTCCATAATTTGCAGGTCGCTCTTTACCGTAGCTCACTACACGAACCTGTTGTCTGCTGACACCAGCCATGTATAAAATATCTGCTACAGTATTAGCACGGTGTTCACCTAAAGCGACGTTGTATTCACGACTGCCACGTTCATCAGTATGACCAGCCAATAATACACGAGCCCCGGAGTGCGTCTTCAGATATTCAGCCTGTGCATTCACTGAAGGCAAATATTTAGATGCTAAAGTACTGTCATCATAAGAGAACAGATACAATTGATTATGTGGAGCCTGGGTAGTATATGATTCACCTGGTTCCTGTCCAGCGAAATGGGTCATTTGACCTAAACCCTGAGCAGAAGCATCAGCATCACTCATTGCTGCGCCATCGGCACTGCCCGGCGTTTTGGAACAAGAAGCTACTAACAGTGCACCCGCTACAAGCAGTCCCAGTTTATATAATGTTCCGGCTTTCATCCTCAATCTCCTTTAGTTCTTTTTATTATTAGAAATCACACACAATTATCATGGAGAGCCATTGTACAATTCTTTTTATTTTTTGGCTATTACTGAGTCATTTTTTATATGCGAAATCACGAAATCAACTGCTCTTGCAGTGAATTGCAGAGAAGCTTTGTTTGCAGCGATTACACCCGCATAGGGTGTATCTGCCAAACATGGGATTTGTTGACTAACAATTTGAGAACCGATTACTTTATTATCTGATGTTCGCGTCAATACCACTTTAACAGAAAACTCAAGAATACTGGGTTTTTTCAGGAAATTCTGATCCAGGGTTAACAGTTGTGTATCCAGACGATAATCCGCTTCTTCACTATAAGGGCTGGAAGTTACCGCATAGAAGTAACCCGTTCTCTGAAGACTTTGGACCAACAATGGAAATAACATGTCTGCAGGAGGCGAAGACCAGGCGTTTTTTACAAAGGCCTCCAGTTGATAGGGTTTTTTAATATACAGCATTTCTTCAGTCTGAAACCCGGCAACTGCTTCCGGAGCAGTAACTAAAATGGATACATGATGAGGCTTTGCAACCCATTGTTTGGTACTGAACGCACTCAACTGGTATTCGCTAGTCACTGGAGTTTTCACTGGAGAACAACTAATAAGCCCGAGACTCAAAATAAAAATACTTAGAATTCTCATGGCTACTCTCCAGGTCCGGGTTTGGGTGGTTTAGTTCCACGGAGTACTACCGATGGATTTTGTCGCATTTCATTACTTACCTTCTCAAGATTTGCCGATATAGTGTTCAATCGACGTAACAACAGAACTGCAGGTGGAAGTGTCTGCTGTGAAATTTTATCTACAGTGATCTTACCTGCATCCATGGTCTTGGACACGCTCTTACCGGCATTACTGATGTCATCAGCCATTGTATTGAACTTTTTAACGCCAACTTTTAACTCTTTAAGTATCTTTGGAAAGTCGTTACTTACTTTAGCCATATTCGCTAAAAATACATCGGCACTTTTGAGACTGCTGTCTATATTTTTACTGTTTGATGCCATCACTTCAGAAAACTTATCTATATTAGACAAAGTATTTCGTATGTAAGCTGCATTTTCTTCATTAAAGATACGCTGTGCCTGGTCACTGACTTTGCTCACATTTTCAGAGACTTCCTTCAGTATGGTATCCAATTGATTAAATAATGATGGTTTTGCAGGAATAACTGGATAAGGTTCACCTGGCATCTTCTGAATGGGAGTCAAATCAGAAGAGCCTGCGGATAATCCAATAAAAGTTACTCCTGTGATCCCTTGTGATATTAATGTAGCAGAGGTGCTGGTTGTTATGGGTATGCCTTTTTCAATACTTAAGGTTAACTCGACCTGCCGTGGATCATTTTTGTTTAATTTAATTTTCTTCACAAATCCAACCTGTACCCCGTTATATTTAACAGGTGATTCTTCACTTAATCCTGAAACAGACTCACGAAGATAAACAGTATAAAATAAATAGACTTTCTGATTAAAGCCAACAGACAACCACAATGCCGTAGACAATAGCGCAGCCATTAAAATAAGTACGGTGAGACCGACTATGGTGTAATTGGTTTTTGATTCCAAGTAACCTGTCCTCTATGTTGATACTGTATCCAGTATGTATCTTAAAATTTGCTGAAATAATCAGCAATCAACGGGTTTTTATTGTGCATTAATTCTTTAATAGGTTCCACGCTGAGAATTTTCCCGTCGCCAACGAATGCAACTCTGTCAGTAGTCCTTTTCAAAGATTCTATATCATGACTGATCATGACAATAGTTAAATTCAATGAATCTCTTAGAAAAACCACCAGATCATCAAATAACCTAGCACCTCGTGGATCCAATCCGGTAGTCGGTTCATCAAGAAACAACAATTCGGGATCCATAGCAATCGCTCGTGCCGCCGCGGCTCTTCTTTGCATTCCGCCACTCAACTCTGAAGGCAACTTACCTGCAGCTTCATTGGGCAACCCAACTAATGATATTTTCAATCGAGCCAGTTCTTCAATAAATTCCGAATCCAGATTGGTAAACTCCCTCATGGGAAACATCACATTTTCCAAAACTGTCATGGCTGAAAATAAAGCACTATGCTGGAACAGCATCCCCCATCGTCGACGCAGCAGAAATGCCTCTTGCGCATCTAGATTTAAAACATCCTCACCGAATACTTTAATACTACCAGCAGTAGGTTTCAATAACATCAACAAACTTCGCAATATGGTAGTTTTACCGCTTCCTGATCCGCCGATTATCGCCAGTATTTCACCTTGTTCCACAGTCAGGTTAACATCTGTATGTACCCACTGACCACCAAGAAAGTTTTTTAATCCCTTGATTTCAATAACCGGATCACTCATCTAGAGCCCCATCCAGCTGTAAATCACAGAAAACGCAGCATCAGCGATAATAATCAGGAACAATGCCTGAACCACGCTTTTCGTAGTCTGGCTTCCAATACTGTCAGCACTGGCTTCTACCTTAAATCCTTGAAAACAACCTACTAGAGCAATCAATAGAGCAAAAACGGGCGCTTTATACAAGCCTAACATTAACTGAGATAGTCCAACATCATTCTTTAAACGGACTAAAAAGTCGTCAAAACCAATGCCCAGCATGTGTTTGGACATGATCATTGCCCCAAATATGCTAAAAATATCAGACCAAAAAATTAATAATGGAAATACGATTAATAAGCCAACAACCTTGGGAACCACCAGCAACTCAGTCGGGGACAGTCCCATAGTCAGCAAGGCATCAATTTCCTCATTAATTTTCATGCTACCAATCTGTGCAGTAAATGCTGAACTGGTTCTCCCGGCAACAATAATAGCAGTAATTAAAGAAGCAAATTCCCGGAAAATAGCCATACCGGATAAATAGGCAATAAAAATATTTGCGCCATAGGTGGCTAACTGCAAGCCCATTTGATAAGCCAGAACCACTCCAATCAAAAATGAAAGCAAGGCAACAATGGGCAAGGCTTTAATCCCTGCTGAATCAATATTGGATACAATACTGGGGAATTGAAACCGTCGCCAATTACCCAACGCTTCAAACATTTTGGTACTTAAATCACCAATTAAAATGATTAACCCATCGACCTGAAATAATTTATTTTCTGCCTCTTTACCGATTTGATAAAGCATACCTTCTTGAGGTTGTGGGGGGATTTGATAGGTCAGACTGTCTCGTTTTGATTCGACCAACTGAAGAAGTTGATTTTGAGCTTCAGAAAAATTAGTCAATTCGATCTGATTATCTCGTTCTTTAAGCTCATCAACACATTTCATAAGAGCCAAAGCCCCCGCACTATCAAAATTGCTTATTGATTCGCCATTAATAGTAATCTTTTGTGATTTTGGAAGTTCGCTGACTTTGAATTTTTTAGTCAAACCATCAAGAGCCAAGACAGACCATGCACCAGAGCACTGAAATTTGGCTTCATCCTGATCAAAAACAATTTGAGCGCTTATTTGTTCCATAGTCGATGATTTAAATTAGATGGTGTTAGCATAATACATAAAACCCAGAATCCGCAAAACTATTAATTCATGTTATCATAATATTATTCATTCTTCAGATTTATTAAAATGCTTATAACTGACCAAAAAAATCTGATTAATCAGGCTGAAAAGGATTTAAATGAATCCAATCACCTTCTGGAAGAATTTAAAATCGGATGGGATCAAACCAGTGATCATCCCCTGAGCGATCCGGATGCTGTTCGCACCATGCAACTGGTACTACAATATCGGCTGGATACGCAAAAAGCGTTATATCAATTATCCGGTATGCAGCAATACCTCCTGCAATTACTCGGTATTGAACCACAACATTCTGACCTGTTAAACAGAGAACGCCTGGCTTTTGCTTTAGGAAGTGACGATTTGCAGAATGTATTGGCCATGCTGAATCACCTGGTTGATTCCTTACTCCGAATTATTGCTCACAATCAACTGAACCAAATTCTTGATAAGAAGAAATCCTTAGAACGATCAAAAAATCTAAAATTAATCGATGTCATGGTTAAAGCGATCGAAAAACAAAAATCCTTTGTATCAAAAATGGAAGAGTTAAAACTGGCTCTTGAGGACATTGAAGGCGCTCCCCAACCGGGAATAATCTATGATCACATCGCAGCCCTGCAAGGTCCGGTATCACGCTTCTATCAAGCACTGCAACATGGATTGGTCTTAAACCATAGCCTCTACCAACACCCCCAAAACAAATCCAATTTACAGTATCAATTAAAGGATACTGTTCAATCAGCGGATCAAAACCTTAAAATATTCAACTATAACCCTTCACAACAGCGATTATTCAAACCGGCCACAGAGAATAATAAAATTGAAAATCTTGAAGTACGTGCATCGGCAAAACGATTGGGTCATTTTTTTAATCATTAAATAAACTGTTTCTTTGCATCATCATAACGAACATTAACGTAAGCGGTACTAGCCAAAAAACTGCTCTGGCAACTTGAGTGGCCAGAACAGTTCATCATGCGGAATTACTTGGGAGATGGAGACGATTTTACGTTCTCAAGAGAATCAGTTAACGCATCTATTTTGTTTCCAGAATCGGTATTGGTTAAATTGAACAACGTAAAACGACCATGATAAACAGATACTGCTGCAATGGCTACAAGACCTACCCCAGTGAGTGCAATCAATAAATTAGCTATCACATCTTTACAACCACGATGAGTTTTCAACTGGGTAACGTATGGATTATCTTTCTTCAAATAATCTGTTGATTGTTGTTTAAATGTATCCAGGTCAATTGTCTTATCAGCATAATTTCCGCAAATTTCTATAATTTTATTAAATATTTTTTCACCCGCCTTAGCTGTTTTACGATAGAGGGCTGCTTGTTCTGGATTGTCTTTAACGGAATATGCTATAGATTTCCTATACAGTTCTTTTACTTTTTTATCTAACTGCTCCAACTGTTTTATGACATTACTTAATTCATTCTCTCTAACAGGATCAATAACTTTGTATCTTCTATTACTATCTTTGGATTGATCTGACGATTTTTTAGTCTCCTCAACTGGAACGCGCTCAGCAGTCTCCAGAGACTCAGTTACAGGCGCAGAATCTTTTAATTGGCTAACTGGCGCGGATTCTTGCTCTTGTACAATGACTTCAACAGGCTGAACTGGTTTAGGAAAGGCTTTAGTCTTCGCTTCAACCAAAGTAGCAATAGTTTCTTTCAATCTGTTAATTTCTGATTGATGATATGGGGTTAAACCAGAAGGTGTATAAGGACTTTGAGTAATTTTTTTCGCTTTTTCTATTGAACTTTTAATCTCTTGTAATCGGTCATAGGAATCACACCGTTCTAAGTTTGAAATTGTGTTCTCAAGCCTGCCTTTAGCTTTATCAAAAGCTGCCTTTTCACGTTTCGATTTAGAGGACATAGTTTACTCCGAAGTAATAGGCCAAATAATGATCATATTGTACAACAAATACTAGATAAATGCTAGGCATGGAGTAAATAGAGAACAAACAGTCAAATCAATAATGTTGCAATTGCGTTATGATGTCCTTAAAATTTACAATTAGGTTCTTGTTTTATCAAAAAATAGACACAAAAATGATAATCTTTAAATAAAATTTGCAACACTCGTAGTTTGAGGACAATCCCATAGCCGTCAGGCTAAGAAGAAAATCATAAGCGCGGATGAAGCATAGCGGCATGTTCCTTAATGATCCTCACTTGTTATACGTCATCATTTGTATAAAATTCAAAATATTGAAGCACTCACCTCAATTTAACCATGAAGCAATTTCTTTAATCAAGAATAGAAGCCGATTTCATAATCAATTTATAACAGACACGAACGTGTACAGGGCTTAAGAAAAAACTGCTCTGGCAATTTGAGCGACCAGAACAGTTCATCAAGGTAGAATTACCTGGGAGATGAAGGCGATTTTACGTCCTCAAGAGAATCTGTTGACGCATCCTTTTTGTTTCCAGAATCGGTATTGGTTGCAATGAACATCGTCAAACGACCCTTGTAAATAGATTCCGCTGCAAGGGCTACAAGACCTTCGCCAGTTAGTACACTCAAAAAATTAGCTATCACATCTTTACAATCAGGGTGAGTTTTCAACTCGGTAACGATTTCTTTATTGTTCTCCAAACACTCTGTTAATTGTTGTTTCAAGGTATCCAGGTCAATTTTCTTTTCAGCATAATATATGCATCTTGATGAAATTTCATCAAATATTAGTTTAACATCTGAAGCTGTATTATGATGGAGTTCTGCTTGATGATACTCCCCTTTAATCGCACATTGGTGACTTTTCTCATACAGTTCTTCCATTTTATCCCATAAATGAACCAACTGAATTTTAACATTACTTAATTCATTTACTCGGACAAGATCACGATCGTTATTTCTACTCGATTTGGGTTGATCTGACGATTTATTAGTCACTTCAACTGGATTGCTTTCCACCTGTTTCGAAGACTCAATAATAGGTACAGTTTCCTGATCTTTTGCAGTGATTTCAACTGGCTGAACTGGGTTAGGAAATTCTTTAGTCTTTTGATAAATCAATAAATCGATAATCGCTTTCCCTTTCCTAATTTTTGATTGATGATGTTCATTTAAACCATCAAGTGTATAAGGACTTTCAGCGCTTTTTTTCTCGTTTTCGATTGTACTAATAATCGATTGTAATTCATCATAGGAATCGCATCGGTTTAATATTGAAATTGTATTTAACAGAGCTTCTTTGGCTTTTTTATAATTGGCCTTTTCAAGTTTAGATTTAGGGGACATTGTTTACTCCAAAGATATTGATGAAATATTGTACATATTGTACATGTAATTTCAATAAAATACTAGATGAAGGACAAAAACAGAACAAATAATCTAAACAATATTCTAACTAATGCGTCATGATGGCCTTCAAATACAAACTTACTCGCTTGTTTTATAAATAAGATAGACACCCAAATGATACACTTTAAGAGAAATTTGAAATAATCGTGGTTTGGAGACAACCCCAAAGCCGTCAGGCTAAGGATAAAATCATTTTAATCGTTTTAAGATCCCCTCATCCGCCTGTCGGCACCTTCTCCCTGATGGAGAAGGCCATTCCAGCAAGATCTCAATAACGTTTGAGATGGAACATTGAGCATTGCGTCAAAAAAGATTAAGGTTATTTGAGAAGCAGCAGTAGCAACTATTTGAGTGTTACCAGTCTACCCGGTTTGACCCAACCGCTCCCTTCTCTTAAGATCCCCTCATCCGCCTGTCGGCACCTTCTCCCTGATGGAGAAGGCAATTCTAGCATGATCTCAATAACGTTTGAGATGGAACATTGGGCATTGCGTCAAAAAAGATTAAGGCTATTTGAGAAGCAGGAGTAGCAACTATTTGAGTGTTACCAGTCTACCCGGTTTGTACCCAACCGCTCCCTTCTCCCTTTTTAAGGGAGAAGGGTTGGGGATGAGGGATACTATGAATAAAGAGTTTGACGTCCAGTGGCTTGTTCCTGACTGCTCGTCACATTTTATACGTCATCAAGCACAGAACATTTAAAATCTTGAAGAACTCGCATCAGCTAAACGATGAAGCAATTTCTTTAATCAAAAATAAAAGTCGGTTTCTTTATCTATTTATAACAAACACGAATGTGTACAGAACTTAAAAAAAACTGCTCTGGCAATTTACATGACCAGAGCAGTTCATCAGGAGGGAATTACTTCAGAGATGCAGAGTGTACGTGCTCAACAGAATCTTTCAATGCGTCTACTTTGTTTCCAGAATCTGTGTTGGTTAGATTGAACAGCGTAAAACGACCATTGTAGATAGACACTGCAGCAATAGCCAGGAGGCCTACACCAGTACATGCTAACAATAAATTGGCAAACACATCTTTACATCCACGATGAGTTTTCAACTCGGTAACGTATTGATTATCACTCTTCAAAAACTCTGTTGATTGAGATTTGAATGTATCAAGATCAATGGTGCCCGTTGCATAATTCATGCATAATGAAGAGATAGTATTGTATACTTCTACCCCAGCCTTAGCTGCTTTATGATAAAGATCAGTTTTTACACCATTCTTGTCAGCCGGATATTCTTCAGATTCTTCAAATAGTTCATCTATTTTAATTTTTAACAGATCTAACTGAGCATAAACTTTGCTTAACTCTTTTAATCTATCGTTATTAAGAACTTTATTGGTACTCTCTTGAGAATTCTCATCAGAACCATTAGTAATGTTAACTGGAACAGAGTCAACTGGAACAGAATCAGGATGCTCCAAAGTCTCTGTAACAGGAACAGATACCTCTGTTTCGCTAACAGATTGTTGTTCTTGAACTACAGTTACTGCAACTGGTTGAACTGGCTTGGGAAATGCTAAAGTCTTTGCTTTAATCAAAGATTCAATAGTCTCTTTCATTCTCTTAATTTCTAATAGATGATTGTCACTCAAACCAGCAGGTGTATAGGGGCTTTGAGTGCTTTTTTTCGCTTTTTCAATTGATTTAATTATCTCTTGTAATCGGTCATAGGAATTGCACCGTTCTAAGTTTGAAATTGTGTTCTCAAGCCTGCCTTTAGCTTTATCAAAAGCAGCCTTTTCACGTTTAGATTTAGAGGACATTGTTTACTCCAAAGTTTATGAACAAATAGTGGGCACATTGTACTCTAGTTTTCAGAAAAAAACCAGTTATAGGGTAAAAATAGAGTAAAGATTCCGGCTACTATTGTAACAATTGCGTCATGTTGATCTACAATAATGAGTTTGCCTACTTTTTTGTTTCAAAATATAAGCATCAAAGTGATTATTTTTTGTATAAAATTTGAACCGCGCATGCAGGAACAACATAAATCACATCATAATTAATTCGATCACATCAGTCATTTTGAGTACACCCCTGAGTTCTGGCGTGATATAGTACCGCACAAATTGTGGGGTTAATTCTTCGAAACGTGATCCAATCAGCACTAATAGGCTCATTTTAAAGGTATTATTTATGTTTGATAAGACTGTACAATCACCAGAACAAAAAGATACTAATAAGCATTCAGACTTAGAAAAGAGGGATAAATTAACTCAACAGGAACAACTTAATTCTAAAAGTTCAAGTCAAATATGTGTACCTACAAATGCTGAGAAACCGACTATGTCCAGATATGCCAGTTGTTGGCCAACTGACTTCAATAACAATCTCTTTAAGTCAAGATTATCGTCTCCGTCAACGCTATCGGCCATTCCTGAAGAAGAAGAAACGGTACTTGATACCAAACCAGGATTATCTACAGGTCATAATCCTTTTTCATTTGTGAAGTCCTGGTCAAATAAATTCGGAAGTTCTTTAGATCCAATAATTGAAGAAGATGAAGAATTTTGTGAAGCAAAACCGGCTCAGTATGAAAATCCATAAAACTTTGGGTAACATACTCTTGAGGGCGTTAATTTTGAATTGATACATTGATCAGCCAATCAATTCTAAATACATTTAGCCTTGTGATCACGCAATGGAGCATGTGTTTATAATTCAGTAAGCCTAAAACTTGAGAGCTTTCGTCAGGCTTGATCGATTGAAAATATATCAATGTTTTATTATAATGGCCAAATTCAATAAAAACGAGGTCTATACTCCGATGCGCATTATCTCTCAATAAGCCCTGATGGGCACAATAATTTCTGGCCCAAACCATTGAGAGAGAGTATATGAGTCGTTTAATTCAATTAGTTGATCTAAGTCTGTATTGTTCCAAAAAAATCTGTTTTGAAGCATTTAACTATTCAATTTATTCAGGGGAACGAATTGCCTTAATAGGCGATAATGGCTCTGGTAAAAGCTGTATGCTCAAAATAATTAAAAACCTTATGCCTCCCAACGAGGGATACGTCCATTATGCAGATAACCTGACTGTATCTTATGTACCTCAATTAATTAATGGCCATGATACAGCCAGCGGTGCGGAACGGTTTAACTGGGCTTTAACCCAGGCCTTGGCCGAAGATCCCGATGTTTTATTGCTTGATGAACCTACCAATCATCTCGACACTAAAAATCGCCAAAGCCTGATGCGATTGCTTGCTCAATACACAGGTACCTTGATCATCGCTTCTCATGACATTCATTTACTTAGAAGTGCGGAGTATTGCTTTTGGCATTTCAATCAGAGCCAAATTACTCTGTTTAAAGGGCATTTCGATCATTTTCAACAACAGAATACCCTAAATCGGCAGGTGATTGAAACCGAAATTGGACAGTTACGATATCAAAAAAAACAACAGCATCAAGCGCTGATGAAAGAACAGATAAGAGCAAAAAACTCTCGCTTGAAAGGTGAAAAATCAATTGATCAAGCCAAATGGCCAACCATCGTTTCCAAATCAAAAGTACTCCGTGCTCAAGAAACATCGGGTAAAAAGAAAAAGAACCTTGCTAAAAACAAGGAAGATCTCATAAACCGTCTGCATGAATTAGGCAAAGAGGAAGAAATCAATCCGCATTTTGATTTATCGCTATCACACAGTACGACTAAAGCTCTGGTTACGATTAGTGACGGCTCCGTTTCATATAATCAACGGAAGATATTAAATAATATCAATTTAAACATTACTGGGCAAAGCCGGGTAGCTCTTTGTGGTGTTAATGGTTCGGGAAAATCTACTCTTATAAAAGCAATTATGGGGTCTAAAGAAATAATAAAAGAAGGGTTATGGCTAACGCCTGGATTAAAAGATATAGGCTATCTCGATCAACATTACCAACAACTATCACCAGACGACACAGTACTGGAAACCCTCCAGAATTGCAGGGAGGACTGGAGTCACGTGGAGCTACGTAAACATTTAAATGATTTTCTTTTTCGTACAAATGAAGAAGTTAATGCACCGACATTAACCTTGTCAGGAGGAGAAAAAGCGCGATTATGCTTAGCAAAAATTGCGGCCAATCCGCCAAAACTACTGCTCTTGGATGAACTGACGAATAACATGGATCTTAAAACCAGATCCCATGTCATGACCCTCATGCAAAAATACCCGGGACCATTTATTGTTATTTCTCATGATGATGACTTTTTAGAACAAATCAATATTAATGAATACTACAACATATGATCAAATTTTGAACTATAATAATAGAGGTAAACGCGTTTGGGAGTTAAAAATGGATAACTGCATACCTAAAAGCACCTCATTAATCAGACTCTTCGCACTATTATCTATATTAATTGGGGCTTTGGTCTTTGTAACACCGGCAAGAGCAGATTCAAGGGAATTAAATGCGCCCGTTCCCAAGGTTATTCCTACCCAGGTTTCCTGGTATATCTATTATGGATATAGACCTTACCGATATTATTACCCCTATCGATATTACAATTCATATCGTTACTATTATCCGTATCGTTACTATCGACCCTATCGATACTATTACCGTTGGTAATCAGTAAGAGTGCAATAGAAAACGAGTCACTCATTTGAAATTCCCGGAATGTTAAAATATTAGAATTCCGGGAATTTTGTTGTCGATAAATCATTCGTTCATATAATACCAGATCTCAGGATCCCCAGAGCAAGTCATGAAAGAGTCTCGCTTTTTTAAATGTAAAGCAGATTGTCAACATCGAGAAAGCACTGAGGGATTCCGGCATTTATTTGACAACTCGTTACTATGAAAATCACCTGAACAAAATTTGCATCACTCACGCAAGAGTGGGTATCAATGCATTAAATGAGCACCTCGTTATGCTAGCGTAATGGATACCCGTTCTTTAAATTACCCCCAGAGTTTTCCTAAAACAATGATAAATTTTGAATAAAAACTGCTATCGAGATTTCACTAAAATCGCCCTCTCCCTCAGGGAGAAGGTGCCGACAGGCGGATGAGGGGATCAAATTTCATTTATTAACTTTTTTCGATACAAAATAAAATCCAAGCTATTGCTACCCCAAAAACCTTGCCCTCTGATTAAATTCATTGAAATTGTAGAGATCCAAGCAAGTTCTATATGTTCATAATGGATCTGTTTTTACATCTGCTTTTTGCCTTTTCAAATAGCTCCATGCATTTTAACCTTTATTGGTTGGTCAACTTTTTTAATTGATAGTTGAAATCATTTTAAAATCCCCTCATCCGCCTGTCGGCACCTTCTCCCGCATGGAGAAGACGATTTTAGTGAGATCTCGATAGAACTTTTTACAGTGTATCAAGAAAAACTTAAGGCTAATTGCAAGTTCCCGTACTCGCGGAGATGACCTATAAAAAGTGAGGATTGTTCGAGTGCAGATTACAATTTGTTGGAAATGAGTTCATTAGTGATCAACACCCCCTCCTCCTGGCTCAAGGTCCTAATGACCCTCTAATTGGAACATTTTAAATCAGGTAGTTTGGTTTCTTTCTTTATGATAAAATTGCCTCTATTTTTCATAAAACTAAAATCAGGCATGCAAAACGACTACACAGAGTTTGAACAACGCAAACGAGATCATATTGAACTCGCGCTGATGCCTGCAAATCAAAGCAGTGAATTAAATCCATTTGATCATTTTTCTTTAGTTCATGAGGCCCTGCCTGATATCAATTTTGAGGATATTTGCATTCAAAGCAAACGCTTTAATCAGATAGTGGAAACCCCGTTTTTTATCAGCTCCATGACAGCTGGTCATTCCAATGCAATTGATATTAACAGACGACTTATCGAAGCCTGTACTGAGTCACAATGGGCAATGGGAGTAGGCTCGCAACGCAGAGAGTTGACTGATAATCAGGCTGCTTTTGAGTGGACGCCACTGCGTCGTGATTTTCCCAAAACCCGATTATTCAGTAACCTGGGTATAGCTCAGTTAATAAATACCCCGATCTCATCCATCCAAAGATTGATCGACTCACTCCAGGCGGAAGCTTTAATTATTCATTGCAATCCACTGCAAGAGTGCATTCAACCGGAAGGAACAACTCATTTTAAAGGATGTTGGAATGCCATAACCGAGTTGGTTAAAAACCTGGAAGTCCCAGTAATAGTTAAAGAAACTGGATGTGGTTTTTCGCAAAAGACACTGGCTCGCCTGAATGAAACCGGTGTCGCGGCCGTAGATGTCAGCGGTGTTGGGGGTACTCACTGGGGACGTATAGAAGGTCATAGAGCCGATAAAAACTCAATCCGTCATCAAACTGCAGATACCTTCAGGAATTGGGGTATTGATACACTGCAAAGTGTTAAAAATGCAGCACAAATAAACCCTCACTTCGAAATCTGGGGTTCAGGAGGAGTGCGTCATGGTCTGGATGCAGCTAAATTAATTGCACTCGGCGCAACATCTATCGGATTTGCCAAACCCATGCTGGAAGCAGCTCTGAACTCAACAGAACAAGTACTTAACAAAATGGCTACAATAGAATATGAGTTAAAGACCGCCATGTTCTGTACTGGCAGTCAGATACTTAGCGATTTAAAGGAGAAAGCATGTCAATAGTCTCCAATGCCAATGAATTATTTCGTGGTTTCTCAAAACTATCCAGAGAAGAACGTTTTCAAAGGTTATTAGAATTGGGGGCTATGACCTCCGAGGACATCTCCTTTCTTCAGCAAGGCGGTATAAAAGACCTGAATCTTGCAGACAAATTGATTGAAAACGTGATTGGATATTTCCAATTGCCTTTAGGGGTTGCTACTAATTTTAACATCAATGGTCGTGATTACGTTATCCCTTTAGCGGTTGAGGAAACATCGATTATTGCCGCCTTATCCAAATCAGCTAAATGGATTCGGCAACACGGAGAAATCAGCACCAGCGTTCAGGGTGATTGCATACTGGGACAAATTCAATTAGCAAAAATAAACGATTTTCAACGATTTTCCCGGATTTTTGAAGAAAATCGCCTCAATCTTATCAAAATAGCAAATGAAGATGTTGCTGCGAATATGGTAAAACGAGGTGGTGGTGTTATTGATCTACAATTACGTCAATTAAAACGAGATGATGGTCAGGACATGGCAGTTATTCATTTAACGATGAATAGTTGTGATGCAATGGGAGCTAATATCATTAATCAGGTTTTAGAATATTTAAAATCACCCATTGAACAATTAACTGGTGAAGAAGTCACCATGTGCATTCTATCCAATTTAAACGATCAAAAATTAACCACCGCACAAGTAACCTTGCGTAATATAGACCCTGTTCTAGGATATAAACTGCAGGAAGCGTCTCTTTTTGCTGAAATGGATCCCTACCGAGCAGCGACTCACAATAAGGGAGTAATGAATGGTATTGATCCGGTTTTAATAGCAACCGGCAATGATTGGCGTGCGGTCGAAGCAGGAATACATGCATACGCAGCTCGATCAGGACGATATCAGGCCATTACCAAATGGCGTTATCAAGATGATGTACTGACAGGCGAACTCACCGCGCCAATCATTGTCGGCACTGTAGGTGGAGTCACTTCCCTACATCCTACAGCTAAAATGTGTCTGCGAATGATGGATATAAGTTCTGCAAATCAGCTGTCTCAAGTGATTGCCGCCGTAGGACTTGTACAGAATCTTGGTGCGATTAAAGCATTATGCACTGATGGCATCATTCAGGGGCATATGAAATTACATATTGATAACCTGTTGCTGGTTGCAGGTGCAGATGAAAATGAAATGCCCTTACTCAAAGAGCGTTTACAGGAGTGGCTGGATATTAACAAAAGAGTCAGCCTCAATAATGCGCATGATCTGTTAGCCGCAATCAGACAAGCCCCTATAGCCGTATGAAATGGTCCATCCCTGCCAAAACATTCTTACTTGGCGAGTATGTTGCAATTACTGGAGGTTCTGCAATCATACTCACCACAGCACCGTATTTTGAACTTTCATTAACCGATAGTATAGAACAATCCCCCATTCATCCTCAGTCGCCAGCAGGAAAATGGTGGAGTAAGGCACAAAACGAAGGAACGTTCTTGGGCTGGAATGATCCCTATAACGAGCGAGGCGGCCTTGGGGCATCCAGTGCTCAATTTTTAGGAACTTATTGGGCTACATGTCATCTTCATCAGAACATACCTGATGAACAATCCATGTTGGAAGCATATTATCAAAGTTCCTGGTCAGGCGAAGGATTAAGACCCAGTGGATATGATGTAATAGCCCAGGCTCGAAAAGGATGTGTGTACATTAATAAGCAAAAAAACATGGTGCAGTCATACCATTGGCCCTTTGATGACCTATCATTTCTCATTCTTCACACGGGAGTTAAACTTGCGACTCACCAACATCTCATGAATACCACCCTTCCAACCCAAATTAACGAGATGTCCAATTTGGTCGATGAAGCAAAGCTGGCATTTGAACAACGAGATAGCACGCAACTAATCAACGCCGTCAATAAGTATCACCAAATACTTTCAAGTTTAAATTTGGTTGAAGAACACAGTCTGAACATGATCAATACCCTTAAATCTAATCCTGAAATAGTAGCGATAAAAGGTTGTGGCGCATTAGGAGCTGATACCCTGCTGATACTAACCAAACGTCAGAATCTTCATACCTTGCGAAAAAAAATGGAACATGAAGGTTGGACTGTTTTGGCGTCTGAAGCAGATCTAAACTGTTAAAAGTGCTAGAACCCATAGCTCACTTAACGAAGGATTACCAAGTCTCAATCAAATCTATGATTTATCGAAAAAAATCAGAAATTTCCCTAATTTTAAATATCCAAAAGCATGGATATTCATCCCCCTCTCCATAATAAAACCTTCATAATTCCCATCTATACTAAAATTAAGAAATAGTATGAGCAAAACATGGCAACATTTACAGTATTTTGTTATGGAACTGGAGAAACTCATCAAGCAGCAAACAATATTATTTCTCAGTTTTCCAAGGCCTGCTCTCAGGAACATTCCATCCATGTCGATGGCCCAACTTTGTTAGGAACAGAAGTTAAGGCTAATGCTAAAAGAGCGACTGATCAGATTATTAAATGGTTAAGCACCCAGCAAGATGATTCTCATAATATTAATCTGACAGGGTTTAGTCGTGGTTCAGTGACTTCACTTCATATTGCCAATAATTTAAAGCGACAGGAAAAAGCATTAGCAGCTAAAGAACAGCGTTTGTTGCGTGCAGGGAAGGAACTAAATAATTCAGATAAACAACTTTTGACTCAATTACAGAAGATCAATTTAAATCTCTTTCTCATGGATCCAGTAGCTGGACTGAGTGATAAAAGCAACATGGATGGTCGTGTTATACCTGATAATGTCAAAAATTATGTTGCTGTATTGCAGATGGATGAAATGCGTCGTGATTTTAAACCACAAGATATGACCCGTATCATTGTTCAATCCCCTCAAACCACAAAAGTATCCATGTTGCCTATGTATGGTAATCATTCAGACACAACCAAAATTAAAAATGACCAGATGACTGCCGGACCTAAAATTGCCTGGTATTCTTTGCATCAATTTCTAACTCAACATGGAACAAAGTTTAATAATGATCAAATACCACAAATTGTTTACAGTCAAAATTATAAAAACCCTGTTGATTTACCTCAAAATCCATCTGCCAAAGAGTTACTCGAATTATTCAGTGTAAATCATGAAGAACGCGATGCGTACCTGAAATCTGGAAAAAAATCAAACCTTACTGATGGCATACCCGTACCTAGAGTGCAAAGAACACTAAATAACCACCTGGATTTCTATGTTAAAAACCCGGATTTTTTTACTAATCAATTGGAACGTGAACTTTTTAAAATAACTTATCCTAAAACATTTAATTATTTATTTGAAAGAAATCAATTCGATATCCGTTTTCCTGAAAACAGTAACTCTACCCCAGAGCAAGTTGAAATTGAATTGAACTCTTTAAAACGAGACAACTCTAAATTATTTGAACGTTTGAAACCTCGTGGAGTGCAAGAAGTTAACGGCATTATTACTGTTGGTCCCTCAGGGGGACTATATCATTTGGAACCTTGTGGCACAGTAGTACAAATGTTCCCAAATCTTGTAACCAATGATTTGATATATCAAAAAACACCCAATAAATTAGCCGTCCTGGAAATGAATGCTTATCGCCATATTTTTCGATATCAAAGAGAAAAACCGATCGTGTATTTCTCTGGTGAAAGACCAGAAGATTTACGGGCAACAAAGCTTATTAAAGAAATTAATTTATTAGTTAATGATAAGAAACTATCTGATGATGAAAAATATCACAGTGTATTGGATCTGGTTGAGAAGCATTACAAAGAGATGGCACAACAGGCAAGCACTTCCGATTTAGCTTCAATGCTAGGTAAATTATTAGACAGTTATGGACGTCAATATACAATTCAAGATCCCGGTATAGTTCGAATGCTTTTATCTGGCATTGTGCACGCGACAATGAACCTCCTTAAAGAAGTAATCAGTTTTGTAGGAAACCTGGGATATCTAGGTGGAACAGTATTGTTTGCTATAGGGCATGCCGTTCAGGACATTGGTCGAAGATTAAATGATATGCTGGGGCCTCTTGGCTATAACCCATTAAAATATGTAGCCTCTGCTATAGCCTATACTATGGAAGGAATAGGTTTTGCCATTAAAAACAGTTTTGGATTAAAGCCATTGACTGATTTTATCACCAGTGGTTTAAACGGAATTAGAGATGCACTAAATAAAGCAATTCTTGATATTAAAATTGAACGGGCTAATGCAGCAGCCAACAATGACACTGTCAATCCAATGGCTACTGAAACACAAACTCTCTGGACACAAAATGAATCTGATTTACCTAAACACAAAGCTGAAGAATTAAGGGAACCTCTACTCAGTAAACACGATGAATCACCATCTGATATACAGGCAACTGCCATAAATAAAACAAAAGATGCACGACGGGCCATGCAAGAACAAAGATCGGCTTTTCTTAGTAAAGAGAAACAGAAAGATGATGAGTTAAGTCATGAAGGCGATAGCAGCTTTCAAATCTCTTAAGCCCTTATTAAGGGACACGTTTGATTTAAAAATCATAAGTAATTGAATAAAATGAATTTTTTGCAAACCAGCAATGAAGACTACAAGCATGTTTTTCACGAAGTCTGGGATTCGTCTTAAGTCTCGTTCCATTCACTCTTAAATCATATACACCATTTTACTTGTAACTTTGCCAAAAAAAGTCAGACCAATTCAAAAATAATCAATAAAACACTTGAAATTCTACGCTAATCCGGTATGATTTCAGCCTCTTTAGGGCCGTTAGCTCAGTTGGTAGAGCAGGAGGCTTTTAACCTCTGTGTCATAGGTTCAAATCCTATACGGCCCACCAGTTTAATAAACTGATACCAACAAAGTAGTTTAGATAAAGAATACCCTGTAATGGGCCGTTAGCTCAGTTGGTAGAGCAGGAGGCTTTTAACCTCTGTGTCATAGGTTCAAATCCTATACGGCCCACCATTTTGGTCAACCCTCCTGATAGAGACCAAAATAGCAAAACAATTTATAAATCATCACCCATTGCGCTCGTAGCTCAGCTGGATAGAGTACTTGGCTTCGAACCAAGGTGTCGGGGGTTCGAGTCCCTCCGAGCGCACCATTTTTATATTTTAAATCAATAATTTAATCTGATAGTTTTAACATAGAGCATTTGATTTTTAGTTCCATTGTGACCAAAAAGTAGGTCAACAATAATTTACCGGACAAGTATTCTCGGCAAAACCCGGCCCTTTCCTATTTAAGTGGGCAGATCTAATCACCAGCATCTTAACACCAAAATTGTTCTATACTTTCTAATGAGAAACTCCAGACTAAATTGCTGTAAATTCTCTGAATACATGCACCATGTTTGATCATATGAATAAATGCAAGAGATTCTTATCATGCGACAACAAGATTCACTCAATAGCGCTATTGAGTCCGCATCACAAAAATCAGCTCACTTATTATTTGAAGTCCAGTCTCTTATTGATTCGTATCCCCAAGGGAGACATTCATTCCCCTCTGAACTCGATTTCAACATGTATATTTTACCACAAGCTAAATGTGCAACTGATTCAGGAGAACCCTGTGAACTCCTGGTTGATGGAGCCCAAAAATCTCTGGTAAAAATGCGTTTGCTAGAATTTATTGACAGTGATAGTCCAAGTTTTAAAGGATATCTTATACTGAGTTTTAAGGATAAAACCAAATTACCCATACCGCTTAATTCCGCAAATTGTTTAGACCTTAAAGAGTTGTTCAAAGTTCAGGGATGCAACCTTGATCGTATTTATTCAAGAAAATCTGCGCTTGCTGTGGATTGGATTAAATCAAATGTAGATACCGTCTACAATTCATACGCTTCGCGCCGTGATAAAGTTGATGAATTCTATGATTCCGAACATTTAAAAATTAATAACGAAATCAGACGAATACTGGCAAAAGAACCAGCACTGAAATCAATCAATATTATCGATGGAGGTTGTGGTAACGGTAAGTACATTAATGCAACAGCAAACGCATTCAATGAAATCGATGTTCATTTGGTGGGCTTTGATTTTAACGAGTCCAATATTGAGCAAGCACAATCTAAATATTCAGATAAAGGAACATTCATTAGAGGGGATTTGCTGAATTTTCAAGAGGTTCTAGACCAATGCGCTCACGTGTTGGATGATAATGCCCCTACTTTTATTGTGTTATCGGGCTCACTAACACGCCTTGTATTAACCAATGGTTTTCAGGCACTAAAGGTATTACAGGGCTTTGCCCAAACTGATTTTGCTGATTATTTAGTGGGTTGTGGTGTTGGTGAACCATTGATTAACCGACGTATTGCCAAGCAAGTTGGATACCGGATGGAACCGTCGACAACTACAGCGAGTGAATTATTTTCTTGTAAAAAGATGACTCAGAAAGAATTTATTAATCAGAAATTAAAAAAACTCAAACAATATAATACGCTTGATTTGTCCTTATACCACAACCCTTCTGCATTGCTCGATAATCAGCAATTATTAAAACACCTTGCTGATGACAGCATTATCGATCTTTCATTTACAACTTTAACACCTAAGTTGATAGACGCGATAAAATTAATTATTAAAGAGAAACCTAAGGTTAAACTCGTATTTTGGCATAATCAAATTAATCAGCTCCAAGAATTTTATGATTCATTTCCAGAAGAACACATCAAATCAATGTATTATACAAGAGATGAGCATTTCCTTGGGGCATCATGGTGGTTTAATTCTTCCTTTGAACCTGATCTTACTGATTTATCCGACCAATTTGTGTCGTCACAATTCTCCGATTTTTATATTAAAAATTTATTGTTACACAGTAAAAATGAACGCTCTGTTTTTCTAAACTTAATCCATTTGTCTGAGCAATATGGACTTAGAAATTGGATATTTGATAATACACTCTTTTTAGAATATTTAAAGAATGAACAATTTCATAATACATCAGCTCAAAAAAGGGATGAATTAGTTAATTCAGCTGTACAAGACATCAATTCTTCTAATTTTGAAAAAGTAATGTACCTATTAGAGAAATTGAATCTAATTAATAGCACTACAGACCCGGAGTTATATTATCTGTTACATGTATACAATCAACCTGGAATTTATGGATCTGACCTTCTCTGTAAAACACTCTCATCTACTCAAAATAGAAAAGACAGAATAATCGAATCTTTAAAATTTTATAACCGGGATTTTGAAGATGCTTATCAAAATCTAATTATGCTTGTAAAAAATATCAGTTTAGATACTCCCAAAGAAGTGCACAACAGATCAGAGGAATTAGTGTTTTGGGCCATAAAGAATTGGTCTAATTTTGAAGATGTAGAACATCTGGTTAAGACCTTGGACGAATCTAAGTTAATTGATCCTCAAAAGGATCTCGTAATATATTACATGCTGGCCTTTTTTAAACAATATCCAGACAGGCGAGCTGATGTATCGAATGAAGCGAACCTAGGTAATGAGAAAGGACGCCTGATTGAAGCACTAAAATTTTATGATGAAAGACATCATGATTCATACCTGCAAATGGTTACAATACTGGTAGCAAATCAATGGCAAAAAGAGTTTGATTTTCTTGCAATAAAAGGACAACATCAGGGCCTAATCAGGTCATTAAGTCACTCTTATTATCCTGAATTTAAACTAATGGAACTTCTTCCTTATTTGAATGCCGATGGTCACATTGTTTTTAGTTATAATGGGTCAACAAACTCTTTAGAAATTCAGGGTCAATTTGATTTCTGGTATGTAAATGCGAGAGCTGAAGTGGATGTAAAGTTACAACGATTAGGATTCACTGATACAGAAATAGCCAATATTATCAACCCCTTTCAATTTCTTCATGGAACATCAGATTCACTCATTATTCCATTAAAAGAAGAACAGGTGCAGTCACTTCTTGCAGATCTTGATACAATAAAAACCAGACCAGAAAAAAATATTCTGGAGTCCGCTTTTTACCAAACATTGATAGCACTCCCTTCAGACGAGTTTGACGATGAAGAGCAATCTTCCCTTGTAACTCGGGTGCCAACATTTTTTAGTTCTTCTCTAAAATCAAGACTATCTGATGATAATAGCATGGACGATTATGCACGACTTGGGTTAACTCGGGAACAAGCCCATTCCTTATTAATTGAAAATTTACACAATATCCAGGAACATCTTACTCCACTTATAAATGAAAAATTATTAGATAAACAGTTTTTGGAATACCTTAATACCAAACAATTAAGACCTCAAAATAGTCCATTAGACCATGTGACTTCACAAGCGAATCAATTTGCATCTGACCCAGAAATTATCCACGAATATATTAATTATGAAATTCATGATCGAACATCACAAAATGACGTTATTGAACCGATGCTATTTGAACTATTGCAGAATTTAATAAATAAAACTCCAAAATTGGGCTGATAGCAGCCCACATTCTTTGAAGCAAAATTGCTTCGTATCGTTATCTTAAAGTTTATTTGAATATAAAGTGTACCCCTCGTTCTTCTAATAGTATCGCGTAGTTGTTAACTTTCTCCAGTCAAAGTAAGTAGACATTTAAGATAAAGGCAGATTTGAAGCTTTGACACCGAGGTCAACTAGTATACACAAAGGATTATCATACTCATCGCAAATTACAAAATTGGTTCTAAATGGAGAGTTTTTTAGCGTGTAAACGTGGCTTTTTTGTACTAATCTTAATTTATTGGGTTCAAGAATTATAATTCGTCCTAAACTAAAGGGCATTAATCCTGCCTGAGTTTCTGCCAAGTTAATCGCCATTCCTGATTGAAACGCTGCATCCAACAAGCCAATACAGCTTCCTTGTGGCTCTATGACAATTTGCGTTAATGCTACATTTTCGGTACAACTTATTGAGGATATCCCTTGAAAATAGGCGCCGTATTCTATCCCCAGCTGTTTAAATCGGTTATAAACATATGCCGCTAAACTCTCATTAAGAACTGATTTTCTTAGTTCACTTTGTGTTTTTTCAAACCAAGGTTGAGTTAAAACAGATTCCTTCTCTAACCAACTGTAGTCTCCTGTTGCCAAAATTTGATTATCAAGATTTGAAAATTTAAACGCGTTCAAACCGAGCTCAAGATTCAAACACAAAGACTCTTCTTCGCATACTGCTGGTTGAAGCCAACGAAGATTTTCTAAACACAAAGCCTTATTGGATATATCCTTGGACAAAAGTGACAAAACAAAATCAATATAAGCCACTCCAGGAAGTACTTTATGATTAAATACTCGATGCTGGGCAAGAAAAGGATGGTCGCTCGAGATTATTATTGAATAGTGATTTGCATTAATCGGAGTGAATTTAATTTTACTTATTAAATTGGTACTTGAAGCAAAGGTTTTATGCACATAGGGCTCTGTATCAAAAACATAGGGACTAAGTGCGACCCGTTTTGCTTTAAATGAAGAGAAAAGCGACTCCCAATCCACTGGATTACCGGCTAAATAGTCGTCAAGAGCAGCTGAACGTCCTTCTATTGGTTTTTGTAATTGTTCCGTGGCTAATAACTCCTTCAGCTCCTCAACTAATTGCTGCTTATTTTGTGCTAATACCGCCGTACGACACTCAAAATGAGTTCGCCCCACTGCCAGACTGTAGGCTATATCTAGCAATGGTACATCACTCGCCAGGTCGTTCAGTAGATTGTTTAGGCGTGCCCTTAATGCACCTTTTGTTTTAGCAGATAAAACGATAGGTAGGAACACATCCTGATCTAAATCACGGCACAGCTCGACTTCATCATAATTCGATAATACGACATGGGCATTTGAACCACCAAAACCAAATGAACTAACCCCGGCCGTGAGATTTTTAGCTACCCAGGGTATAGTATTCGAACTTAACTTAAACCTGGAATTCGTTAAATTGATGGATGTATTGAGTGTTTCACTCAGTACATTTGCAGGCAGACATTGATGCTTCATCGCCAAAATAATTTTTAATAAGGAAGCAAATCCCGCTGAAGCCTCCAGATGACCTATATTTTGTTTTAACGCGCCTAAATAAATTGACTCATGTTGATTATCGCCCAAACTAAGTTGCTCAAACTCTTTTAGCGCATCAATTTCTATAGGATCACCAAGCTTTGTTCCCGTACCATGGGTTTCTACAAAACTGAGATTTTGAGCCAATTCTTTAGGATAAGCTCTAGTTAATAAATCGGTCTGCGCTTGCTGATTGGGTGAGGTAAGCGATGCCGATCTACCACCATGATTTTCCACCACGTGATGAATAACGGCATGAATAACATCGCCGTCCTCTACGGCTTGTTCCAAAGGTTTCAACAGAAATCCTAATACCCCTTCACCACGCACATAACCATCGGCATGTTCTAAAAAGCTCGCGCATTGATATTGAGGCGATAAAAATCGTCCAGCCTGTAAAGCATCGGTGAATTCATTATCCAAGATTAAATTGGCAGAACCAACAAAGCATAAATCAGCCTTACCTAAAACTAAACTATCCATTGCTCGCGCCAGTGCTGCTAAAGAACCGCTACACGCGGTATCAACAGTAGCTGAAGGTCCTTTCCAGTTAAAATAAAAGGACAATCTATTAGCCAGCATACTCAGCGAATTACCTGAAAGCGTATAGGGATGTGCAGGAATCTGATGTTTACTTAAAGCAAGTATTGAATCCATACCCGTTGCTGCAATAAAACACGCCACTGATTTATGATCAAGGGCTGTTGTTGAAATACTGGCATGCTCTAAAGTACGAAAAGCACATTGCAGCAATAAACGTTGCCTAAAATCCAGATGCATAACCTCTATAGGAGAGAGATTAAAAAACTTCCTATCGAAATACTCTACCTTTTCGATATAACCAGCACGTTCCTTGCTACTTAACCAAGGACGTTTGTGATCACTAATTAAACATTCTTGATTTAGTAATGACTCCCAAAACTCAGTTGGATTTTTACCACCAGGCAACAATGCATCATAGCCAATTACAGCGATGCGTGTTTGCGTTTTTTTAGAAACCATCAGAGAATAATCTTTGGCGACTGAAATTGTATTAAATTGAAAATATTCGGTCAGTTTTTTGATCGTATTAAGATGATAAAACTGGTGAGGGCTCACTGTAAAATCGAGGTGTTGATCACATAAAAACGACAGTTGATTAAAACTCAATGAGTTAAAGCCATACTCCAGTAAGGATCGCTCTAAATCACTAATAGTAACATTAAAATGCTGAGTAATAAGCCTGAGGATTTTTTGCTCGAATGTGGTGGGTTCCTTATCATCAATAAGTGGGCAATCTTGTTGCTCAACCTCATAAGCAAGAAGCTTTTTCTTATCTACCTTACCATTATTAGTTAAAGGAATTGCTTCTAAAAAATGAAAACGCTGCGGCACTTTGTATCCAGGAAGTATTTTATTAAGGCTTTCCTTTAATTGATCCACATTAAGATGAGTTGGTGAGGTGTAATAAACACAAAGATGCGCTTCCGGTTCTGGAACTAGTAGCGTTAAACCAATAAAATTTGGAATTAACTTTCGTATCTGACTGTTGATCTCATCCAACTCAATCCGATGACCTCGTACTTTGACCTGCTCGTCGTAACGATTGAGGTAGATTAGCGTGTCTTTTGCCAAGGCAATCACTTTATCACCGGTATGATATCGCTTTAACCCATTTTCCCCATCTTTAAATGAATTAGCTGGATAATTGATATAACCTTGGCCAACTAATTTGCCCTCAATGACCAACTCACCAGCCATTCCAAGCGGCATGGATGCCCCATTGCTATCAAGCACATATAACGATGTATTCGCTAAAGGAGTTCCAATAGAGATTAAGCTTGCCGAGTGAACTAATGAAGCACTGACCCAAATCGTTGCTTCGGTTGGGCCATACATATTGTAGATCTCAATATTTTGGCGCTTAAAAAAAGTAACCAGATCGGCGCTTAAAGCCTCACCACCAATCCATAAACGCAAGGTTCTTTTATTATGCCAAATCCATTGGCTTTGCATCAGTAAATTTAGTGTTGATGGAGTTGCCTGCACCACTGATACCTGATCTTGATTAATCATCTCACCTAAAATCTGATGAGACGAACGCACAGCAGTAGATGCAATAAGCACGCAACCACCACAAAAAAGTGGCAATAGAAGTTCGTTAATCGAAATATCAAAACTTATTGCCGTGAGCGCCAGTAAGGTATCGTGTTGAGTAAATCCCGGATGAACAGCCATCGAACAAAGAAAATTATTTAAATTATCATAACTAATCATCACGCCTTTAGGTTTACCTGTTGAGCCGGAGGTAAACAAAATGTAAGCAATGTCATTGTCTAGTAAGGGCTCCATAGACAAATGGCTGTCCACGTTTTTTATCAAGTCTAAATTAATCACTTGTAGCGCTTCTCTTTCATCTTCAGAGAGTAATTGTTCGGTTTGGGTATCCACAAAGATAGTTTTTAATTGCGTTTCCTTGATGAGTAAATCCCGTGCTGCTGCAGGTGTATTTTCTGCTATTGGAATAAAGGGGACTTTAGCTGCTAATGTGCTTATCATAGCAATTGGAAGTTGACTGCTTCGAGTTAAAAATAAAGCAACACCATGGGTTAATAAGCTTATATCTAAAGTGGTTAAAGTCCTATAGACTGCATGGATTCGCTCCTTAAGATCCTCGTAGGATAAAGTTGTACGATCATCAACCACTGCTCTACGTTTTTGATTATGTGATGCAATTGCATCGAATAATGACCCTGAATAATTACAAAGTGCGCCTTTGCTTACCGGTTGCGCCTCTTCTCTAAATACCACATCTCCCAAGTGCATCTGTGGCTTAGTGACGATTAACGCCAAGGCTTTTATACAATTTGCCGCCAATTGACTTAATAGCTCCTGCAGCAATGGCCCTTGATTGGATTCAAAACGGATACGTAGTTGTTCTCCATCAAAGGTATAAACTAGTGACAAGGTATTAGCCGCGCTTTGATTATCTAAACTTATAACTTCTGCAAAATATGCAGTCTTCGTCTGAGCTACTAGCCCAGGAGACTCATTAACTACTACATTCAATAAAGGACGATTATTATTTTTTATGGGATCTACGTACTTTAGAAGCTGAATAAGAGGCCTATTTTGTACTGTAACCTGCTCTTTGCGTGTAGCAACAATTGATTGCAGTATTTGCTCCAGAGTTTGAGTATCCTCACAAGGCACAAATAAGGGTAGCAAGTTGATATCGCAACCAAACTGATTGAGTTGCCTGTTTAATTTTACATAATAAGCTAATCGAATGATTGTGGCTGATGAGTCATCTTTTAAGTAGTGATGTAAGGTACTAGCCAAAGCAGCACTTAATACATGAAAAATCGACACGGAATGACTGTTTTTAAAATTGATTAACTCTCTAACCAGTTCAGGAGAAAGTAAGCAGTCATGACTAATCCATTGGGGTGTTGCACCATGCTCTAAAAAAGGAATGGCTTGGTGTACGGATTGATTGTGCAGATAATGCTGCCAGTATGAGTCATCTTCCGAGTGCTTTTGTGGCTGCTCTTGGTGAACTGGGTTCTGCTTACCTGAAAATGCGGCTTCCAGCTCATGAACCAAGAGCCAAAATCCACTGCCATCAATGATTAAATGACTCAAATGAACATACAAATACAAGCCTTCATCGCTTCTTTGCCATTGAAATTCATAAAGCGGGGCTAAGGGTTTATGAAATAAAACCTTCTCGCTTGTATCGTGTCCCGACAATTCACGGACTGGTTCTATGGATGGCGGTTGAAACCGTTTATAGACCATCCCATCATGTTCATAAAATCGATAATTGAGCTCTTTATGCGCACTAAGAAAGCGATAAATCGCTTCGTTAATTTGTGTTGGAGTGAGTATCTGTTTGATTAAAAATCGATAACTAAGCGTACACGATTTATCATGAGGATTTTCAAGCAACCGCCGCCAAATCAGTTGTTCTGCAGAATTTGCTTCCAGTAACTTATACATGCTCATCAGCCTTAGTATTCTCAATTGAGTCCACAAAAGAAAGCACTAATGAATTAAACTCTGCGGCAGAAGTAATAGGTATGAAATGCCCTGCTTGCTCAAAAACAGTGAGTGCTTGATGAGGAATTGTTTTCAGTCGTTCAACTTGTTGCGCATTAATTACCGGATCGTGTTTTCCTAAAATGATCTGGGTGGGTGTAGAAATTGCGCTAAGCGCTTGGGGTTCAATGGATAAATGGATCAGCTCTTGATAATAGTCTTTCAAAACGGTCATCGCCGTTTTGCAGGAAATATACTCGCTAATCGATTGCTCAGTCTGAAAAACAATTTTTAATAAATCATCTCTACTGTTCAGATCGTCTTGCATCTCCACTGTTTTTTCAAATAAGCTCTCATCAAATTGAGTGGTGCAGGCAATTAAAGTCATGCTCTTTATTAAATCTCTATGTACCGTCGCGATTAAAATGCTTAAAATCCCACCCAATGACCAACCAATAAAATGCGCTTTTTGCGGCAAGGAATAAGCAAAGTCCGCGATTTTATTTGCTAGTCCTTCCAATACTAATGACTCTTCAAGTGCTTGAGCTCCATGCCCAGGATAATGAGGAATACAGAGTCGATAACGGCGTTTTAAAAACATAGGAATCTGTCGCATCCAGGCTTTATAGTCACTATTTAATGGCGGTAAAAGAATTAAAATAGGCCCATCTCCATTAGAATATAGCCACTCTAAACCATTACTTTTTTTCTTTCTTAGCCCGGGAATATCACTCTCTATATCCTCGTGTACAGGAGGAGTTAATTCATGAGCAAAGTCCCGCAAAGTCGGGGCGCTCCATACTTTATCAGCAGAGGTGGCATAACCACGTTCTTTTAATTTGGTCAATACATTCAATGCGCTCAAAGAATCAATGCCCAACTCGGCTAAAGACTTACTTAGATCCAGTTTATTCGCCTGATAAGATAAAACCTCACATAACACCTCAATACAGGCCTCCATTTCTGAAGTCTGAGTCTCCATTTTTGCTATTCGTTGCTGGTTATTTTTAACGTGGTATTCAACACGCTCAAAAGAGTATGGGGGTAAGAGTTCGGCGTTAGTCTTCTGATGCTCAACAAACTCCATGATCAAATGACCATTAGAGCCGGTAAATCCATAAGCACTGATGCTGGCATACTGCTTTCCTTTAGGCCAAGGAACAGCGGTGGTATTAATCGCTAATCCATCAGGGATAGTCAACAAAGGATTCATTGTTTTAAATAATGGATTTGGCGGAATCATTTGATAATGATAAGACAAAGCGACTTTAATAACAGATGCTAAGGCAGAGCAAACCAGGCAATGTCCAATAATCATTTTAGAAGCACCTAGATAACTGACTGAATCACCTTGCGCTCCTAAAGCATTGGCTAATCCTCTGAGCTCGATACTATCCCCCAGTTTTGTTGCTGTTCCATGTGTTTCAAAAAGTGCTATATCTTTTAGGGATAGTCCAGCCTGTTGGTAGCATTGTCTAATTAATGATTCTTGCTGTTTTGCATTAGGCGCCATCAGACCATTACTCAAGCCATTATGGTTTAATTTGAGTTCTTTAATTAAGCCATAAACAGGTATACCCAACTCTTGAGCTTTACTTTCACGAATCAAGACCAGACAAATAACTGCCTCACTGGCTACGAAGCCATCTGCCTTTTCATCAAAAGCCGCGCATTCATGATCTTTAGAGAGCATTTGACTGGCGGCAGCCAAGGTATGAAATTCACTGGTTGAAAAGATACTAGCCCCACCCACTAAGGCAGCGTCACAATCGCCATTTTTAATCGACAACTGTGCCAAATGCAAGGCAGTAAGCCCTGAAGAACAAGCCGTATCAATAGAAATTGATGGACCATGAAAATCATAGTAATAAGACAATCTGCCTGACATAGCCGAGGGCGCATTACCGGAAAAGCTATAAGGATTAATTGCATTGTGCGCATCTTGAGCCAGAATATTTTTATAATCTCCAGGTAAACTCGTACAAAATACCCCGGTATTTAACTCACCCAATTTTTTTATCGTTAACCCACTGCTTTCAATCGCCTGATACGACACTTCTAATAATTGACGTAATTGTGGGCTCATACATTGAGCCTCATTAGGGGAGCAATTAAAAAAAGCCGCATCAAAACTATTGGGATCATCCAAGAAGCCAGAATAAGCTGAAGAACCATCCGGCCAGAGTCTTTTCTTTTTAGTAGACACCCTACCTTGTATCAAATTCTGCCAAAATTCATTGACTGTATGTGCATCAGGAAGCCTGCATGCCATACCAACGAGCGCAATTCTTTCTTGACTAGTGTTCATTATCCAGCCCTGCTATTGTTTCTACACTATGGGTATCAAACCAAAATTCTTTTTGTTCAAATACATATCCAGGAATAAAGTGTTTATTGGGTTTTTTCGGGAAGTATTTATCCCAATGTATATCTTTACCTTCGCAATACTCGCGACAAAGCGGATCATCCTGAACTTCTTGATTCTCTAAATGCACTATTAGTTCCTCTATCGAGCTACAACGGGCAATAAATCGATGAGTAAAATGATCTCTGCAGCAACACAACATATAAGAAAGCGCCTCCAGGGGACTATTCATATTCTGTCTCAAGAAGGCAAGCAATTGAGCGATCATTTCCTGCAAGAGCTCTGGTTTACGAGCTGATAATGGCAAATAAAACGAGTTCTGTGTGTGTGGAGATATACTTAATTCTGGTGCCTCTTTTAAAACCAGATGAGCATAGGAACCACCAAAGCCAAAGGAGCTAATTCCCGCAACTCGCTCTTTACCTTGCCAGGATGTATTTCTATCAACGATTTTAAACGGAGTATTGTCTAAGTTAATATAAGGATTCAATTGCTTGAAGTGCACATTTGCAGGAAGCAGCTTGTTCTTTAAGGAGTAAATCACTTTAATCAACGACGCCACACCAGCTGCAGGCTCAAGATGGCCCACATTGGTTTTTACTGATCCCAACATAATGGTATTAGCAACCGTTTCAGATCGTAGATGTTTAAAGGCTTGAGTCAGCGCATCCAACTCAATGGGATCGCCCAAACGAGTTCCGGTCCCATGTGTTTCTATATAGCTGACCTGCTGGGCCAAAGACCCCTTATAAGCCCTAAGTAGTAACTCTTTTTGAGCAATGGGATTAGGTGCAGTGAGCGAATTTGCTCTACCTCCATGATTTTCTGCAGATGAAACAATGATCGCATGTATGGCATCTTTATCTCGCAAGGCATCATTAAGGCGTTTAATGACAAATACGCCAACCCCTTCACCACGAACATAGCCATCGGCACTCTCATCAAAGGTGGCACAGCGAAAATTAGGCGACAAAACACCCATGCTCTGTGCCGCATCAGTAACACGCGCATCAATAAGCAAACTGACCGCTCCGCATAAGGCCAGTTCACATTCATTGTTTTTCAAGGCTAATAGCCCGCGATTTATGGCAACCAAAGTACTGGAGCAGGCCGTATCGATAGTCTGACTTGGACCGTTAAAATCAAACAGATATGAGACTCGATTAGCAAGCATGGCATGAGAGTTACCTGTCGCCATATAAGGATGTTGTGGGATTTGATTGCGGCCTAATAAATTGTGATAGTCATTAAATTGAACACCAGCAAAGACACCAACTTGTTTCATACTGCTGGGAGGATAACCTGCATTAAGTAAGGCCTGATAACTTTCTTGCAAAAACAAGCGATGCTGGGGATCCATTAACATGGCTTCTTTATTCGATAAATTAAAAAACTGATTATCAAATTGCTTTATAGAGTCCAAAGTCGCAGCAAAATACTCCCCTTCCCAACGAGTAACCCTCCTGACCGATGACTGATTGTTAACTAAACTAGTCCAAAAGTCTTCTGGCCTGGGACCTCCAGGCAAGAGTGCTGATAAACCAATGATAGCGTACTCATCATGAGCGGGAAGCGCATCAACCGTCCTATCCAATTGGGGATGGCTTGATTCATTCTTAGTAATCTTTGGATTTAAGTAATGAGCAATTTTGTGCACTGTGTGGTAAGAAAAAAACGCACTTGGTGCTATTGGCGTCCCTAAGTGTGTTTCAATTAATTCGGCAAGCTCTGCTAATAAAACCGACGACATTCCTAGTTCGTTAATACTGGTCCTTGCATTTAAATGGGCTTTATTGATATGAGTAACCTGACTGATGCAGTCGATAACCGTACTGATAATCGAATCTAGGGAATGTTCTGATGCCTGCAAAGTAGCTGTCTTTTGCGTTAACAGTTTTGTTCGAATATCCGCTGTATTCCCATATAAAGGAATAAGTTGATTTGGATGTTTGCTATCCATAAGTCGTTCAAAAAGCGTCGCTCCCAATACTTCATTTAGAAGCTCTATTCCCGTCGCCTCACACAAATAGGTTATAGTTTGTGGACTCAGTGATAGACCATCAACATCCCATAATGGCCAATTGATAGTCAAACTTGCACCAAAACGCTGTGACGTGTTGACCAGCTGCTGGCGATAATGGGTAAAATTATCAACAAAAGTATTCGCCAGACAATAATCGGACTGGCCTACGTTGGAATATACCGCCGACATTGACGAGAAAGAAACAAAGAAATCTAGCAGGCAGTCTTTAGTTGCTTCATCAAGATTTATAGTGCCTTGGACTTTACTATGAACTACCTCAGCAAACACAGCAAAGTTTTTTTCACGCAATAAACCATCGTTTAATACACAAGCACTGTTGATAACCCCACTGAGCGTCCCATGACGTTGCACAATCCCTTTAATTGTTTCATGTACTTTGACACTATCGGTAACGTCCACTTGATAATATTCAAGCTTCCCATTGATTGAATGAAGCTTGGCAAACTGTTCTTGCTTCACTCCTAGCAATGGAGACCGGCCCAGGCAAATCACTGTGGCATCGTACTGACTTAATAAGCAACGACAAATAATTTGACCTATCGCGCCTAAACCACCGCTAATCACATAAATACCACCCTTCTTTAATAAAGGTTTATGGTGTTGCTGGATTAATTCTTTATTCTCAATAAATTTTTGTTGTTTCCAATAAGATCCTTGCCACTGATAAACACCGAAATGCTGCTCTTTAATTTGCGTGTTTGTTAATAAAGTTACGATCTGAGTTAATGACTCATCGCTTTGAATGACGAGATGATTAATACTTGGATTTTCTAAACTTAAGGTTCTATATAGTCCATCAAATGCAGCGCGATAAGCAGATGAAGAAGACAAAAAGTTTAAGCGGGTCAAGGTAATTAAATCCAGATTTGCTTTTTGATTGGCTAAACTTTGCGCCAAATTAAACTGATCTAATAAATAGTCAGCATCATCTGCATCATCTAATGCACTTAAGTTAATCACCACGTGTTTGTAGTGTTGTTGTTGCCCTGCCTCATGAAGCAGAATTAATGGCAGGGTGTTATCGACCAGATCTAAAACTTGTTTTTGACTTAGTGTTACTATAAAACAATAAGAGCCCTTCTCTAATTTAGTCAGTGGCGTATCGCAAGACTGAAACTCTTTAGTCAGCCATAGCGAACGAGTGCTATCAAGATCAACTGGATTGTCCTTATGTTGTATCCGATCGATGGTCTGTGGATCCAACCAAAAAGACTGGCTTTCATCAAGTTGTTTAATCGCTCGTGGCAGTTCGCTGTATGCATAGTCTGGTGGAGGTGATTCTATAATCACATGCGCATTCGCCCCTCCAGCACCAAAAGCACTGATTCCGGCATAAAGAACGTGTTTCGCATCGCCCCATGCAGCCGATTTTTTATGAAGAACGAAGGGGGTTTTATCTAAGCCTAATAATGGATTTTCTATATCACAATGAAGACTCGGCACTTTCTTGCGGTAATGCATTTGTAAGAGCACTTTGACAATGGAAGCAAGGCCTGCAGCAGCCTCTAAATGACCGATATTACTTTTTAATGAACCTAAAGAAATTCTTTTGCTACTTTGACCATAGACCTGATTTAAACCGTCTATCTCAATGGGATCGCCTAGAGAAGTTCCAGTACCATGCGTTTCTATATAACTAATGTCGTCAGCCTGTAAACCACTTCGAGCCAAGGCCTTTTTAATGACTTGGGATTGAGCCTTTGCCGAAGGAACAGTCATAGCGCCATTGGCCCCATTTGAATTGACCGCAGAACCACGAATAATACCTAAAATTTTATCCTTATGTGCTATGGCGTCTTTATAACGCTTAACCACCAACACCACACAGCCCTCACCCGGAACATAACCATCAGCGCCTATGCCAAAGCTCTGGCATTTACCAAAATGGCTCAAAAATTTGCCTTCGGATAAAAAGCGGTATTTTCCAGGATGGGACATGATATTAGCCGCGCCTACCAAAATGGCATTGCAATCACCGAGTTTCAAACTGTTCAAGCCGATATGTAAGGCATTAAGGCCTCCAGAACACATGGAATCGATCCCCATACTAGGACCATTAAAATTAAAAGCATAAGAGACGTGATTGGCCATGGCTGACAAAGAGCTATCAAACAGCTCACTGGTTTTATCAAGATTTTGATAATGGGCATACATATTAGCAACAAAAACGCCCACAGAACCATCAAGTGCTTTAAGGAAATGACACTGCTCCAAAGCATAATAACTTTGATGCAACAGCCTGCGTGCCTCAGGGGTCATTTTTTGCGCATCGCGTGGAGTGATTTTGAAGTAACTGGCATCAAATTGCGCCGCGTTTTGGATAAAGCCACCTTGACGGCAATAACTTTTTCCTGGTTCAGCTGCATCCAAGCTAAACTGTTGCTGCCAATCCCAACGATTTTCAGGAATAGGTCTAATTGCATCCGAACTGCTGTTTAATAGCTCCCAAAGTGCATGTACATCTTCTGCTTGAGGAAATTCACCAGCTGCAGCGATAATAGCAAAACGATCATCTTCTACAGACTGGATTGGTAGCTCAGGCACCTCGCTTATTGAAGAGGCAGTAACTTCCTCGTTTTCAGCGGGAAACAGCGACTGTAGCGCATCCGCATGATTCGCAAGCAAATACTCCATAATGTGGTTCACACTACTGTGTTGAAAAACCAGGGTTTTAGGTATGGTGCATCGCGTGCTAAATTTCGATAATTCTTTTTCAAGGTGAATCGCAATATGCGTGGCAATGATGGAGTCAACTCCCTTTTCAAGTAGGGAAACTTCCTCCTCTATATTTTTAATTTTGGTACATTCAGCAATAAGTTCCTTTATCCATTGACGGACCTTCGCCAATGAAATTTCAGATGAGTCCCCACGACGGTCCAGTTGCTTAACCGGTTTGAGTAATTCAACTTGACCATGATAAACCGCAGATACGGTGAGTTTGTTTGCATAAATTGCATCGAGTTGTTTGAGCGCTTCTTCTGATTTCATTGCGTTCATCCTCCCGGTATCAGTCATTTGCATGCCAGACGCGGTTTCCCATAATCCCCAATTAATCGCAAACCATCGAGTAGAGTGGTTCAAATTATTTTGCTCTGCCAACTCATTAAGACCAGCGTTAGCGGCTGCGTAATCTGTTTGGCCAGTATTTCCCAAGATCCCCGATAAGGAAGAAAATAAACAGACTGACTGTGGTTTAAACTGCTCTGCAAGTCGCTTGATCACTTCTGCCCCAGCAATTTTTACGGCTATAGTCGCTAAAAAATCATCCCGCTGCTTATTGATAAACAAGGAATCATTAAGGCCACCTGCCAAATGAAACACATGATTTATAAGGCCATGATGCTCATTAATGTAGTGATAAATCGCCTGCATTTCTTCAAATTGACTGCAATCAGCCTGGAAATAGGACTTCGCTTTGATCTGTTTCAAAGCGGCTGCCAGTTCCGCGTTTAATGGTTTACGGCCAACTATAAATACCTGACATTCATGGTTCTGATGCAGATGGTGTGCTAATAATTGGCCAACAGCGCCACTGCCTCCAGTAATCAGGATATTTCCTGTAAAGGGCGTTGTTTGGATTGCATTAGGGGTCACCGGCTTCCATTCCAAGTGCTCTAAGCTGCGGTTATGCACACGATACTGTTGTGAAGGCAAGACAAAAAGACAGTGCTCAAACAAAGAAGGGATCAGGTGAAACACTCTCTCATCTTGCGCTCTAACTCGAGCTAGTTTAATTCGTTGTGATTCACAGGCAAAGGCAGTCACTGCGCCAAAAAAAAGCCCAGAGAATAAGTTGGGCCTGAAATCGATAAGCAATAACTCACACGAATGGGTATTAATTACTTTTAATAGCTGATAGATAAACGTCGCCTGTTGCTCCCAAGTACTTCGTTCATCATCTAGAGTAATGGCAATCCGAGTACCACCCTCTGCAAAAAATTGCTCTATAACTGTCTCTAATTGCGCAATCATCCGTTGACTGGTGATGTTGACTTCATAAACAATAGATTCTTTATTATGGTTATTATTCAATAAGTTAACGTTTGATTTAATCAGAATATGTACGTAATCAGGACTTGATGTCTTGTCCTGCAAAGTGATGTATTCCGTAGGTACAAGCTGATAGGGTTGTGTTAACCACTGGTAAATGCTCATAATTTGAAATCACTGTCTTTTATTTTTCATTTCAGAGCATTATAATCATTTTTCGCTTAATTTTAAAACTCACCAGGAAGTAATAATGCTAAATAAGGATTCATTTGTTTGTTCTGAGAACAAACTATTTAGTCCCTTTTGGGCTACTGTCCGCTTAGAGAATGAAGCAACTAATGAGTTCAACCCTCAATGCATTATTATTCCTTCAAATCAACCACAGTTACACAATAAACTGCAGCATTTAGGATTAAATACACGCATTATTGAGCTACAGGATGAAGAGTCGTTCCTCCGTATTGATTCACTATGCCAGACCACCACTAATCCCCATCTGGTTTTTATTAGCCATTCAACTTGGTCCAACATCCAAACGAACCAGGATCAAATACTTTTTTTAAAATGGCTGCAATCACTTAAACAACTTGCCCAATTTAAATTATCGGTAGTTACTTTAAATGCCCTTAGAGGTCCAAAGAACAATGCGGTTACAAACCCATTAGATGCAGTGTATTTAGGGATGACGCAAACTTTTGCTAAAGAAATGCCCAATGCCAATATTAATAGCGTGCAATTAGAACAACTGTCGCTTAAAAATATACAAAACTTAGCCAAACTGCCAATCCGACCACAATATCTATCCCCAATATTTCTTAATGAAGAAGAGTATTCTTTCAAAAAATTACGACCTATAGAATTTAATACCCACCCCATTCCTCAAGGTTTTAAATACCAGGGGAACTATCTGATTCTAGGAGGTACAGGTGGTTTAGGATCATTATTAGCCCGTTATTTATGCGACAACTATCAAGCTCAAGTTATATTAGTCGGTAGAAAAGTCCCCTCCTCCGATAGGCTTACTCAACTCACCCACCCTAAGATGATCTTAGAACAAGCAGACCTAAGCGACGAACAAAGTGTCAAAGAGCTGTTACAACGTCACCCCCAAATCGATGGCATTATCCATTCAGCCTTAGTTCTTGATGATTCATCGCTCATGACTATGTCTAAAGAGCAATTAGTATCAGTACTGGCACCTAAGGTTCAAGGAACTGTTCATTTAATCAAAGCCATGGCTCAACGCCACTTTGACTTTGTGATGTTTTTTTCATCAATTCAATCCTTCATCGCCAACGCCGGTCAAGCCAATTATACGGCAGCGTGCCTGGCCAAAGACGCATTGGCAGAACTGATAGAAGATGCTTTTACTATTAAAACCCACATCATTAACTGGGGATTTTGGGGAGAACAGGGGATTGTTGCCACTGATTTTTACCGGCAAAGAATGCAAAGCCAGGAAATCAGCTCAATCTCTGCAGAGGAAGGACTGGCAGTCATTGAGCATTGCTTACAACAGCAGTTATCGCAAGTAGTTATGGTTAAAGGCTCAAACAAAGCGTTAAATAATATGGGAATTGATTTAGACCCCACTACAAGAAGCTCTCGTCTGCTTCCGCCATTTAATAAAACAGCGCCTAACATCCAATATAACAATGCGATGATGGAAGCATTAGACAAATACTCTAAATATCAATTCACCCAAATAGCAAAACCACAGGCAATTAGTCCTAAATACGAGAAACTATGGGAAGCCCTGTCTAATATTCGCCCTTCAAACTCACCAAATAGACAGGAATTATTGAATAAATTTCCTGAGCTTCAAGGGCATGTTAATTTAATTGACACCTGCCTAAGTCATTTACCCGCTGTCGTAAGTGGTCAGACCTGTCCTCTTTCGATTATGTTTCCGCAAGGAAGCTTTGATTTAGTAGAGCCAGTTTATCGCAATAACCCTGTAGCTGATTATTACAACGAATGTATGGCTTTGGCGGTTGAGCGCTACGTTGTTGAGGCAAATCAAAGAGGCAAATCAGTACGTATTCTAGAAGTCGGCGCAGGAACAGGCAGCACGTCTGAGAAAGTACTGCCAAGACTCAAAGGAAAATCCGTACACTACGTATATTCTGATCTATCGCATGCCTTTTTAAATAAGGCGCGAAAAGAATTTGCTAGCTACGACTTTATCGAGTACGCCATTTTAAACATTGAGGCACCAAAGGCCGATCTTGCGCCATTTGATATTATTCTTGCTACCAATGTAATCCATGCAACCAGTGCTATTCCACAAACAGCACGTAATTTATTCCAGCTATTAAACGAAGACGGCATGCTGTTACTCAATGAAATCACTAGCCGCCAAGATTTCGCAACCCTGACCTTTGGCTTAACTGATGGCTGGTGGCTAAGTCAAGACGAATATAGAATTCCCTACAGCCCACTATTGGATTTAAGCACTTGGAATAAAGTTCTTACTCAAGCAGGTTTTGCAGTCTGTTATGATCACGGGGATTTTGGCCAGCACATCATTGAGGCTCACAGAAGCAAGCCGCAAGAAGCGACTTCCACACAACCAGTGAAACAAAAAACATCCCAGCAAACAACAAATCAGGCCTACAGCTGGCTTAGACAATTAATTGCTCAGGTTATGCACACTCCGGAAGAAGAGTTGCAAGGGGATATCCCTTTTAGCGAGTACGGCATAGACTCTCTTATCTCCTTGGAATTGATCAAGCCAATGACCGATAAGGTGGGCTATGTCCCAGCTACTTTATTATTTGAGTACCCTACCCTCAATAAACTAAGTGCTTATTTCACAGAACATTTTGCCAATCAATTTGCCCAGAAAACTATTGAATCACCTAAAATGAGTGTACAAAGTCCTAAGATTACAGACTTAATCCGAAGTACAATTTCTCGAGTATTACATACTCCAGAACATGAACTGGAAGCACATATTCCCTTTAGTGAATTGGGCATTGATTCGTTAATTTCGTTAGAAATAGTTACTGCATTACAACAAAAGCTAGGGTACTTACCCGCTACCATTTTATTTGAATACCCAACTATTCACTTATTAGCTCAATACATAGAGGAGCATAACTCCTTAAATGAAGAGTCTACACCCAAAGTTATAGCATCCAATGCAACCATGCCAGAACGAAAAGAGGGTATCGCTATTGTAGGTATAGCCGGTAAGTTTCCTGGAGCAGATAATTGCGCGGAGTTGTGGGATTTACTGTTAAGCGGAGAAGATGCCTTCAAACCCATCCCATCCGATCGCTGGATTAATAATGACCCCAACTCCTACACCCAAACTGCTGCCCTAATTAATGATCCGCAGAGCTTTGATCATGAATTTTTTAACATAGCACCTATTGATGCCGAGCGCATGGATCCGCAAGAACGTCTTTTTCTACAAACCACCTATCACGCAATTGAAGATGCAGGCCTATCTATCAAAAACCTTAGTGGTCAAGAAGTTGGTTGTTATGTGGGAGTCATGAATCACGGTTATTCTTTATTAAGCTTAAATCAAGAAAGCCAAAACCATCCAAGCTCACTCTTTTGGTCGATTGCAAATCGCACCTCCTATCAATTTAACTGGCATGGCCCAAGCTTTGCTGTTGATAGTGCCTGCTCCTCTTCGCTCACTGCACTTCATACTGCAGTCACTGCCCTCCTTCATGGCGATTGTGAAGTGGCGGTTGTCGGTGGGGTAAATCTGATTAGCCATCCTCGACAAATTGAGGCCTTATGCCAATTGCATATGCTCTCCAAAAGCAACCAATGCAAACCTTTTGGTAACAATGCCGACGGTTTTGTTGATGGCGAAGGAATCATTAGCATCGTTCTTATGCCCTATCAAAAAGCTATGGCGAACAATTTAAGAGTCTATGGCGTAATTCGAGGCAGCGCGCTGAACGCGGGAGGAAAGGCTAATGGCTATTCTGCGCCCAACCCCAAAGCCCAAAGTGAGTTGATTAAAAAAGCTCTAAAGCGAGCCCAACTCGAACCAAAAGACATTAATGTAATAGAAGCCCACGGCACAGGCACTGAATTAGGAGATCCCATTGAACTACGCTCACTAACAGAGGCCTATCACAATCTACCTCTTCAGAGCATTCCCATAGGCTCAATTAAAGGTACAATTGGTCATTTGGAATCAGCAGCTGGCCTTGCTTCTGTAGTGAAAGTACTATTACAAATGCAACATAAACAGTTAGCGCCAAGCTTACATAGTACGATTGAGAACCCGCATTTAAATTTACAGAACACACCGTTTTTTATTAATAAGTCACCACGTACTTACACCCAATCCCCTGTTCGCGCTGCAATCAGTTCCTTCGGTGCCGGCGGGGCCAATGCTCATGTGATTATAGAGTCGCATGAACCGATTAAAAGGCAATCAGAGCAAGCACCTCAATACCTCTTTGCTTTATCTGCCCATTCGGAAGGGGCTCTACAAAAAGAATTAATTAACTTAAGAAACGCTTTAGTTCACGAACAGGCTGATTTGATGGCATTAAGCTATGGCTATTGCTGTATCAGAAGCCCACAGAAATTACGATTAGGCTTTGTTGTTGCGACTAGAGAGGAGTTAATCAACCTCTGTGAACAGCCCTTACCTCAGCTTAAATCTGCATGGAACCAATCCGCACATGCGCTCATCGATGCGTTTAACCAAGGGATGGATGTTGATTTTAAACCTTTATTCACCCAAAGTTATGCAAGTGTTTTACCAGCATACCCCTTTGATAATTTTAAACATTGGGTAGATGCAAAGGAAACCAGGCTATCGCATCCTGGTGAACTGATACACCAGCACCTGATTTTAGGTCAAGCCATCGCTCCGGCGGCGCTAAGTATCTCTATGCTCTACGAGCACAAGCCCTTCCAAACAATGAATAACCTCTTATGGAAAAAAATCATAAGAAATCCCGAAGAGCTGCATATTGCTCAGCAAGGCAACAGTTATCAATTGGTAGATAGAGATCAATCCACCATATACAGCCAAGGGGAGTTAGGGATGCCTCCAATCGAAAGACAATCAAGTCCACAGCATTCGCAAACGCCCACAAAAGCTACGTTTTCCAAGCACGAAATTTATCATTATTTTAAAACTAAAAACTATAACTATGGGCCTGATTTTAGAGTGATTCAACAAGCATCTCTCAAAGACAAACAAGTACATTCCATATTATCGGTAGAACAAGATTGGGGGTATGCTCTATCTCCCGCATTAATTGACGGCGCCCTACAAACGGCGATTTTGACTGAATTCAATAGCCATGCTGAAGGCAGAGCAAAAATTCCTTTTTTGATTGAGCAAGTGAACATAATTAAACTTCCTGCTTTATGCCAGCCCATTTATTGTATCTGCACCCCCAAGGAACAATCGAGTGCATCTACTAGCAGCTACGACATTGAGCTTACCGACAGCAAAGGCGATTTATTGATTACTCTCAAAGGGGTTGTCTCTATAACATCGACTACAGATAAGTTGTTTGATGCCCCGCAAGAACAGGTTAAAACATCCCACGCAGTTAAAGTGTTTGAATTGAATTAGGTTTTTTATGATTATTTATATGTTTCCAGGACAAGGATCGCAGGCACAAGGGATGGGTAAAGAACTATTTCCTATCTATCCTAAAGAAACCGCCCTAGCCTCTGAGATGCTAGGCTATGATGCGGTTTCGCTATGCCTTGAGGATAAAGAGCAAAAACTCAATAAAACACAGTACACGCAGCCATTAATCTATCTGGTATCTGTCCTGGCATTTTTAGAATCAAAGAAAAAACCTGATGCAGTTATCGGCCATAGTCTTGGCTTATATGCCGCTCTATTCGCCGCTGAGATCTACACCTTTGCCCAAGGTTTAGAGATAGTTAAAGAACGAGCAAGACTCATGGCGCAAGCTCAAAACGGCTCTATGTTGGCTGTTATTGGCGAGCACTGCGATAGCCTCGCTGATTTGTTAATTACAGAAGGCTTTAATGATGTGGATGTTGCTAATGACAACACCTATACCCAAAGAGTCTTAAGTGGCAAAAAAGACCGTCTAGCAGAATTAACCCCATTATTACAAAAGGCTCATTTTCGTGTCATTCCACTGGCTGTTAGCGGCGCATTTCATTCTCGTTATATGAACGATGTAGCGTATTCGTTTTTTAGATTTTTAAGTCAATATGATTTTGCTGAGCCTAAAATCCCTGTTATTTCAAGCACCCACGGCGGCATTGTTCGCACCTCTCATTTGCTTGAAGAACTGACCTATCAATTAGTTCAACCTGTGCGCTGGAGACAAAGCATTGTTAGCCTAATCAACCGATACCCACAGGCCCATTTTCAAGAAATTGGTCCAGGTCATGTATTAAGTCAACTTAATCAGCAGATTATGACCTATAAAAAGGAACTCGCATGAAAAAAACGATTATTATAGGCGGTGGAGTCGCTGGGATGAGCGCTTTATGGGCACTTCATAAAACTCATGATGTCACTTTATTCGAATCATCAGCAGAAGTTGGCGGCCATGCGTACACTCACGAGGTAGTGCACCAAAACCAAAAAATCTCTGTCGATATGGGCGTAGAGTATGTACACGAACGTCTGTCACCTAATTTTTTTGCGCTGATTAATCAACTGGAATTACCAACTTACATCGCCCCCCTCTCTTTTTGTGCCTTTAAAGCAGAAGATAGAGAGCGTAACTATTGGAGTAATGTGCGCCTGGGAGGCACCCTAAATAGTCGTTTTTTCACAGAAATGGATCGCTTTCAAAGCGAATTGCAAAACTTAGTATTCCAAGATAAAGACCAATTAAAAAAACTATCCATAGGTGATTTTGTAGCTCAAGGTAACTATTCCGATGAATTTGCGAAGCAAGTCTTATTACCCATCCTAACGACCTTTTCTGGATGTCGTGCTCCTTCACTTGAATACTCACTACTCTACATTGCTATCTCATTTAACATGAATCTGTTGTCGTTTTTTTCTTCTTGCCATTGGCGTAAGTTATCTGGGGGAATTCACCAGTATCTATTAAAGCTCCAGCAACAATTAAATAAGCACATCAGACTCAACTGTGCGGTCACCAAGGTTTCACCCCAACAGGATAAAGTCCTGGTAACGCTAAGAAACGAGGAGACAGTAGAAGTCGATCAAGTACTCTTTGCTTGTCAAGCCGAAATCGCTCTACGATTACTTGATAAACCCAGCGAATCGCAGCAAAAAGTCCTCAGTGCCTTTGAATACGTTGACGTGCAATCATGCATACATACTCATAAAGAAGCACTGAACTTACCTAGTAATGCTTACGAATACTTTCAATTTGAACTGGCTCAAAATCCAACTCATAATTTTCCTGGCTACCTTACTCGAGTGATCAATAACCTAAAACCTTATCAGGATTTAAACACTCCATTGTTTGTTAGCTTTGATAGAACAGAACAACTAGCCCGTGATAAGATAATAGCAACTAAAAACTGGCGCCTGCCTAAACTGAGGCCAAAGGATTTATGGAATAAAATGCAAGTACGGACCATTCAAGGCCAAAATAACCTCTGGTACTGCGGCACTGATTATTCATTAACTGGACATGAAGGAGCAATGGTTTCAGGTCTGGTTATTGCTCATCGTTTAGGAGCAGAGTATCCTTTTGAAGACAATTGGCTAGCAAAATCCCAATTTAATACTATCAAGCAATTCATGGGGATTTACACTACAACAGAGCGCTTAAAAACAACAATAAACCAAAAGACTTTTTCTTTGGTAAAGAAATTAAAGTTACACCAAAAATTCGCTCATCATTTTATTGGCGAACTTTTGTTTTAGAACACTCAAACAAGCACTTAGAAAGATCTTGGGGATATATATGAAAGTAACATTTGATGAAGCCAGTTTAATACTATTTAATATGCAATTAGAGCTCATCCCGCTCCTGGAGGACAGCGCCAATTTAACCCACAACTGCATTTGGCTATCGGATCTATTTGCAACTCACGACTTGCCTGTAGCACTAATCGAACATGAAAAATTGGGTAAAATCGCGCCACCAATTCTACAAGAAGTACCTAAGGCCAAAATATTAACCAAACACCATTTCTCCATTGCCGAAGAACCCACAATTATCAACTACTTAAAACAACTTAGTCGAAAGCAAGTAGTCATAGCCGGTGCTGAGTTACATGTCTGCATTTATCAATCTGTAGTAGATTTACTGGCACTTGGATACGAAGTATTCGTCCTCGCCGACAGCGTTTCCGCTCGTAATCGACAAGACAGTCAATGGGCACTAGAGCGATTAAAAAAGACAAAGTGCGAATTAATTACCAAAGAAATGCTTTTTTTTGAATTAATCAAACATTCAGAACGGCCAGACTACCTTGAGCTTGCAATGAAATTTTTAGATGGCCGATACATTCGATAGGAATACAATACTATGAACCAAATAAAATCTTGGCATCACGCCAGCCAAACCCTCACCTTATTGCTTATCATGTTTATTGACGGCGTAGGTATGTCCTTGATTATCCCCCTAAGTGGCGACCTCTTTTCTCCAGGGGCTTACTCCTTACTCAGCGCTGATGCACCCAATTGGATCAACCAATTTTACTACAGCGCCAACCTGGCCGCTTTTTCTATTGCCATGATTTTTGGCGCCAGCATTTTAGGACAACTCTCGGATAAATACGGTCGAAAACTAGTCCTTAATCTCTCCTTATTAGGGGCATTAGCAGGCTATTTACTATGTGCCATCGCAGTGATTAGCCATGCTCCTTCACTTTTTATTTTAGGGCGTATTATTGATGGACTGACTGCGGGCAGTATTCCAGTGGCGCAAGCGATACTCACCGATATTGACAGTAAGTCAAACCAAATGACCAGCATTGGACGAGTCATGTTTGCTGTGACATCCGGTTATATGTTCGGGCCAGTGATTGCCGGGAGTGCCTATCTGGGCAATACCCCAAGCCACACGCTACCCTTTCTGGTAATTGCACTATCCTGCATAGGGTGCATTGGGTTATTAAGGCTCATTAAAGAAACTAAAAGCCCACAATCAAATCTACAGAAGTTAAAACTTTTTAGCTCATTAACTTCTGTCGTCAACTTATTTAAACTCTATGCCTTGAGAAGTGCCCTGCTTAGTTTTTTCTTATTTCAATGCGCCTGGACTTTGTTTTATCAATACCTACCTAAACTACAATTGGGCAACAGTACGGCTTTAATGGCCGCGATAGGAGCCGCCATGTGCTTTGGATTTTGTTTCTTAGTCCCTAAATTAAAAATTGCCCCAGTTAAACTCATTAGCGGTTGTTTTACTCTCTTCGCAGTATTAAATTTTAGCTTTTTAGTCCCTGACTTAAGTTATGATCTCTTTAGCGTAGTAGCTGTATGTATGGCTTTATTATATGCCGTTGGTTACTCAGCCATGCTAGGCTTTGTGTTGTCTATCTCTAGTGATAGTGAAAAAGGGCTAATTCTTGGATCCGTCGCGTCAATTTGCGCCATTTCTGCAGCATTAACTGCACTCTTAGGTGGCTATCTCAATGCGCTAAGTAATGTTGCCTTCTTTAGCGTCTTATTGTTAATGAGTCTCACCGCCTTGCTGATGTTCTTTAATGCATCTCGTACTCAAACTTTAAAAGCAGCATAAATGCCTAAAATCTTGATCGAAGCTAAAGGACTTAGCTTCCACCCACCACAAAAGCTCAAACCTTTATACTCTGATTTGGATTTGTGTTTATCAGATACAACACACTTCATGGTTGGTGATAATGGTTGTGGCAAATCAAGCTTAGCAAAAAGCCTAGCCCAACAATCTCCTCAGGTAAGTCATTTTGGAATTGTGGGTTACTTAAGTCAAGAATTGAATCCCTTTACAGGAACAGTTGCTGAGAAACTCGAGGTTAATGAGCTCTTAAAGGCATTACAACGCTGTGAAGAAGGCGGTATCTTAGAACAAGATTTTGAATTGCTGGAAAACAATTGGGACATTAAAGCCATTTTAGAAAAACAATTCGAGGCCTATGAACTACCCACCACAATTTTGAATCAACCCTATACCAGTTTGAGCGGAGGAATGCGCACTCGTCTTAATTTACTCATTTTAGAAAGACAGCGCTGCGACTTTTATATACTTGATGAACCATCCAATCATCTCGATAAAACCAGCAGAATTTGGTTAATGCATTGGATAAAAGCACATCCCAATTGCCTCATTATCAGTCACGATTTAAGTCTTTTAGAACAAAGTCAAGTCATTTTAGAGTTAAACTCCAAAGGGATACACCGCTATCAAGGAGGCTGGGAGGAATACCTGGCTTCCAAAAAACAGCAGGAACTTGAATTAGAACGGAAAGTAGCACAAACACAACAGGCCTTGGCAGAGAGCTTAAAAGCAAAACAAAAAAACCAGGAAACCTTACAAGCAAAACAAAATAAGGCCCAAAAAGATCGCCACCAAACGAATCAGTCCAAACTGATTCTGGACAAAAAGAAGGCAACCAGTGAATCAACTGGAGCACGTCTTGCTGGTTTAAATGAAAAGCGGGTCAGTGAAGCAACAAAAGCCTATACATCAGCTAAAGAAGAACTCATTGAAGTCAAACCTCAGTCCTTTAGAGTGTCTCCAGTGGCAGCACAAAGCAAACAACATCTAATTTTAGATAACATTATCTTGCCTTATGGACATCAAAATCCAATCAATCTCCAACTTGCCGGTGGTGAACACTTATGGCTATCTGGAGAGAATGGCTCAGGAAAATCAACGCTGTTGAAAATTATTCAAGGGACAGTACAACCACTACAAGGTTCTGTGATCAAACCTAAAGAAACCGCGCTCTTGGATCAACACTTTAGCTTTTTAAATCAAGAAGAGAGTGTACTAAGTAATTTCTCAAGGCTATCACCAGGATTAAGCGAAGCAGAATATCGAACCATCCTCGCCCAATTACGCCTTAGGAGAGAATCCGCTCTACAACCAGTTTCTACTTTAAGTGGAGGAGAAACATTAAAGCTGGCACTAGCTGTATTATTTAGCGGCCTCAGCTCTCCCCCTTTACTGCTGCTTGATGAACCAGATAATCACTTAGATCTCGCATCAAAAGCTTTATTACTTACAGCCCTCAAACAATACCAAGGCTCTATAGTCTTAGTCAGCCACGATGTACATTTTGTACGAGCTTTAAATATAGATAACGAATATATATTGAGCAACCGCAACTTAAAATCCTGAGACACAAACCTAATTAAGCATTAAAACGATGCGACAAAAAATGCTTCTCCTTAACGCCATCCAGGCTTTGCTCCACGGATACAATGGTTTTAGCTAGGAGACCTTGTGGATTAGTTACCGTAATTTCTTTTAAGCTATAAACTAATTGCTCAAGGTTATTAAAGTCTGTATCAATTAAATCCAGCACCTTCTTAACCTCTTTTAGTCCCATATTGGTTAATTCCGCCTTAAAAAAGCAGGGATTTGTATGGCGGTGAATTGTGTTTTATGTTTGCATTTCAAATGTAGACGATCATTTGAGAAATCAGGGGTTTTTTCACCAACCAGATGGCTGGGTCTTATCTCCTGCATACGATATGATTCCAGTTGCACATTCTGATGGTCTTAAACTAAATATTTCTGAATCTGATAATACCCAATCTCTAGAATTAGTTAAATCAGTTGCACCCTATTTCCGGGTTTACAAAAATATAGCTGATGTATTATTAACTGAAATGCTAATGATCATTAAGAACTGGCGAAAAATAGCATCACAACTTGGTATAAGCCAATCAGAACAAAAAAGTATGGCATCGGCATTTAGATTGGTTGAATAATCATATAGTTAAAGTAACTATACTATCAAAATGTTATTTTTAGAGATAGATAAATCATAGTATTGTGACCCAAACGTGTCATAACTGTGACAGCGCTACGCGATTTTAGGTAGTTATAGGAAGTTTCCCTGGGAGTTGAAGCATCTCAATGCATTGATTTTATTGATATTTATAAATAAATCGTCTGGCATCGAAGCAAACTATCGAGGGTTCGTGCCTTTCCGGGGCACTGCATTCATCCACAACGCACCCTAACTCTTAATCTATAATTTTTAAAATTAAATTCCTCCCTTATTTGGAGCAGAACCATTTTTTTCTTCTTTCGTTTCATTGGATTGTTTTGTACGCTGGGTCATCGTGTTATTGGTCACAAAAAAAGAATGCCGGGTAATCAGATTAGCATTATTGGAGATATTTTCTTTATCAGATACAGCTGCCGAGGCATAGGTATTTACTTGTAAATCAATATCAAACCCCAACTTCGAATTTAATATACGTATGCGTTCAATAAAATACAAACCACGTTCATTGTCAGGCGACATCTTGATAAAAGTCAGCATATTTCTTTTGTAGGTATCGGATAACTTGAGAGAAGGAAGTTCTTCAACTGCTGCAATAAAAGCTTCATGAGTATCATAAGCAGGAACTATATAAAAGTCAGAATTATTATGCCAACCATCTAATAATTTCTGACTTAATTGAGTCAATATATCGCTCAATTGATGTTTTTTGATAGAACATTGGCTACGTTTAAGTGAGTTTACAATGTCAATCAGATCCCTTAGAGAATTAATGCGAGTACAATAGAGCAAATCGGATATCTTCTTGATGACATTTTTTCCCTGCAACGAAACACCATCTATCACTTGGCAAAACTCAGGCCCAGTAATCGTTTTCTTTGCCTGTATCATTTTATCTATAAAGACAGTAACTCCTTGAACTATTTGCTGCTCAGCAAGACCATTTTTTTTCGCTTCAGTCACATAGTGAACAACATCAAAAGTTCCATTAGTGTATGGAAGTTTAGCAATTAAGTGCTGAATATGTGCCAAGACTTTGGGATGATCCAGCGATACATACGATTTTAAATTATGGAATGCTGGAAGATTAGTACTAAATCGTATTACCAGGTCAGCTAGTAAATCAGGATTTATTTTATTATGAAGTGAAAGCAAATCGACAATTCTTTTAACGCGAAAACACAATGTTATTTTGCTGCCAAACCCAAGCGTCATGATTTTATCAATATTATTCTTTACATAACTGTTTAATAGATCAACCGTCATTTGCTCAAAGCCATCAAGCTTTTTACTGTTTCTAATGATCTCAGAATAACTTTTAAGATAATTTAACCTATTAAACAGATCGTCAGATTGGTTTGATATTTTCTTTGCCAGGACTTGATCAAACAGGTTGGTTAATTGCTTTTTATAGGTAGCCTCTTGAGTCACATGCGATTCGATAGCATTGACGATCATACCGCGTAGATCTTTCGGTATTCTTTTCATTGATTTTAATGCATTCAAAGCCATAGGAGAAAACAAAGGTAAGGATTTATTTCTTAATTGTTCAAGAACTATATCCTTTGCCTTTTGAAGTTCCGTTTCAATTTCTGCATTAATGGATTCTCGTAGGTCATCAGGTAGATAAGTATCTGCAGGTTGTAGGAATTTTTTTTCCCGACCAACCACAGCATGGAGATCACCATACATGCTGAAAATTTTTATCTGCTCAACAGTCATCGTAAGAAAATCAGGAGAAGACGATGCCACTTGAGCATGGATATAATCCCTGCACATAATCTTAAATAAGGCTGCACTATCTGAATTACTTAAATCGGCTTGTTCTTTAGTAAATCGATGTATTCCTGAATACTCAAACAAAGTAAGTTTAATACCGGTTTGTTGTTCATATTCCTTTTGTAAATAGATTGCTTGTAATAATGGAGCATGGTGATGAAATGCTTCAGCAATGCCCTCTGTAGTTCCTCTCAATTGTTTATTGGCAAATACAGCATCTTGAGTGAAATAAATTGCATCAAACTGATCAATATGATAAATAATTTCTGAGTGGGCTGATTTACTATTACCCCCACCTATTTGTAAGGAAGCGATCAAATCCAGCAATGCAGTTTCTTTTAGTTTTTCATCATCTCGTGCATCGTCAACGCCAGCTATAGTCTTTTTTTTACCAAAGCCTGAAACAATATTGGTTTTAGCGATCGATTTAATGTGTTGATGTTTTGGATCATTATCTACAATTAAAAATCCTGCCGCTGCAAACGGTACAGCACCAAAACCAACTAAAGCAACAGACCGATTAGGATTTCCATGTTTCGTTAAGCGATCCGCTTTTTTTGTTCTGGTGGGTTTCCCCTTTCGGCGTAATGTTTTTCTTATTTCTAATTCAGCCTGAGTTTCTATATTTTTATTTTTCTTATTCACCGTCGCGGAGGGGTCAGCTATTCCACGTGCAAATACTATCCCTTGTTCCATTGCCGCATGCATATTGACTTCATCCAGGACGCGCTCAGGATCATAAACAGCAGGTTTCTTTATCAATTTCATATGCTGTAATTGTTTTAAAGGTAAAACGTCAATGTCAGGAGTATATAAGGTCTTTAACAAGTGATAGCTTTGCTGTTTTGGAGTAGCAGCAGCTATTTGAGTAACCGTTCTTTGATAACCTTTAACATGTTCATAATATTTTTTTACATTACTTTTTTGACGAAGAAACCCGTCCCCCTGATTTTCAATTAAGCTCCTGGCCTCATAAATCAGTTCCGTCATTTCAGCTTTCGCCTGTGAATTGTCTTTGGCAATATCCTGGTAAAAATCCAGATATTGAGCATTGTAACTGTTGGTTGATCGTGCCCGAAGAACGTCTATTGAATCCGCATCATGCAGAACTTTTTGATATATATTTTTTTTTCTTTGCCCAATTAATTTCCAGCTTAACTCGCCGTGTTCATTACTCACCAGCTGAAAATATTTACCCTCTTTCATATCTTTGTTGGCAATAGCCTCAGCTAATAATTTTGCTTTAGCATCAGATACTTTTAAGATTTTACTATAATAATAATATGCTAGCAGGGCACTATCCTGATCCCAATAATCTATACCCTCACCTCGTTCTCTGCCTGCATCATGAAATAGTGCTGCAATCTGAATGAGTTTTAGGTCTTCGCTTGTTAATGATTCTGCATCTACATCTCCATATCTTCGATATAGATTGACTAATACAGGGATGTAATAGGCAACACGATTAACATGCTGAAGACCATGAAGCTCCCGGTTAATTTCAGTTACTTCACTTACATCCAATATATGCGGTGTGGAGTAGACCTTTTTGAATAGGAGTTTAGAGTGAACCGAAATATCGTCGGATAATCGAATCGTATCTTTTTGCGGATCAAATGGTTCAATTCCTTTCCTTTTTACAATATCGGACTCATCATCACAGGTGATTAATTGGCGATGTAGCTCGCCTATTCTTTTATAGAATTGATTCAGAATTTTGTTGGTATTTTTTGAAGGATTGTGACGATTCAATGTATCGGACAGAAACTCAGCTAAAGCAAATTGAGTACTGTTTTTATGGTTTTCTAATTCAGTGAGCATGTTCCTGCAGAGTATTATTTGTTTGTTTTTTCCTTCTAAATTAAATACAACACCTTTAAAAGCCACCTTCTTTTCCAATGATTGAAGAAGAGTTGTCAACTGGTTATGTATCTCGATAAAGGTCAAAGCCATGCGCTGTCTCTGAATAGCAAATTATATGCCTTTAATATACACACTATAGTGAATAAAAGCACATGAATGAGGCTTGAGCGTCTTCAGATTATAATCCATAGCTGGTGGGTTGATGAAATTGCTCCCGTATTACGACTTCGTCTAATACGGGTTACAATCGCCGAAAACACTCGTTTTCATAGCAAACTGGAGCCGGTCTAATATCGATCCTTTTAGCAATAATCAATTTGTATCATTTTAAATGATTTGCGTCCGGGAGAGTCCTCTGTAATGGCATTATTTGGGGTATCATTTAACATGAGGTAACTCGATCAAGCGCTGTTTTCTTCTATGTGCACTTTTACTTGCTATAATTAATGGATAAGGATTATTTTAAAGAATGAGCTCAGACGGCCATTTCAGCGATGTCATATTCTTATTATTCGTTTTATTCATTCGAACATTCGCCTCTTTGGTAGTCTCTGTTTAATCTGTATTGGGATTTTTTACGACTACCAACAGGAGTTGATGCTGTGAGTCTCAAACAATTCAATTGTCGCTATTTATTAAATGAAGATCGCATTATTTTTCGCTTTAACACGGTAGATCATAATGAATACATCTTCTGGTTCACGCGCAGAATCACTCATTTTATTCTAAAATCAGCCAGTCAATTTATTCAAAATGAATATACAAAACTCACACCTACAGTTGCCAATTTTATAACAGAGATAAATCAATCTGATAAACAGAAAGCAAACTTTACAACCGTCTATGAGCCAGGCGTCAATTATCCTCTGGGGGCTGATCCTGTATTGGTGATGAATGCTAAATGCACAATGATGAAAATCGAAGGACAAGATGTCTTCTCACTAGATTTTGTTCTACCAGGTGGGGCGAATTTAAATCTCAAATTAACGATATCCATAATGAAACCATTGATCCTATTAATAGAAGAATTGAATGTTCAAGCGAATTGGGGAAGTCCGATTGGTTAGTTTACCAAAGTTCCGATACAGAACACACAGAACATGTCTCATTAAGCACTTTGAGCGGAACTACATCTCTGTATTCAAGAATTAGATGCAGTAAACACTTTAAATATAGTTCAGATATCATTACCTGCCAAATATTTGAACTAATTGATCTGTAATATTCGAGATGTGCTCATTGGTACTTTGTTAAGGAAAAAAAGGTAGGTGGAATCCTGACCCAACAATTACGTACTCTTTTTATGAACTAACATTAAAATCATATGAATATGCTAAATTTTTAAAATCTCTAATCATCAAGAGAGCCTGTATTACATAAAGTCGTAATGCAGGATCAACTTCATCAGATATTCAACTTTTCAATTTGAGTTGAACCAATACTCATCGTCCAACTCAAAGAAATTAAGCATTGCAGAAAATTCAGCTCATTTGGCGTTGAGTCCTAAATTCACTTACATCCTGTTGGGGCAAGCGATCTAATGTTGTTTGTGTCTCTTTAATTCGCTCTTTAAGGCTCGCCATTTCCTGACCGATTGATGCTTTTTTATCGTTAATTTCTTGATCACTAAATTGCTCCTCACCTAAATCCCATTCATCCTCATAGGATTGATCAAGAGTTGAAAGTTCAATTTCCAAGTCGCTCAATTTAACTTTCATCGTATTAAGACTATTCTTAAGTGTTTGAATCTGCTTCATCAAGTGCAAATCATTCTTTTGCATCTTAAAAGTGTCTGCTTTTTGTTTTTCAGCTAATTCCCTGGCATCTGATAAATCGTCTTGGGTAAAAGGTTTTTGATTATCATAAGTACACGATAAATTATGTAAAAATCCTTTCGGATATTCATCCCATGTATAAATACCATAACCCCATTCCTCTCCTTTATTTCCTAGAGCAAAAAACCATGGATCAACAATAAGAATCTTATCTTTACTTTCTTCCAGGTTTGCATAAGAAAGTTCTTTATCATCATCAAATCCAACAATAACAAAGTTATGAGTACCGGCGGCTCGTAGTTTTTTACCGGTCATATCCGATGAAGGGTTATGCGCTACTATTCGTATCGAAGGAAGTAATGAAGGATCCACTTCGTCATATGCTCTGCCATCCAATTTGCATTCTTTCATTAAATTAACAAACGCAAATTGTGCCAAGGTATGACAGACTCCTGCTCTATCTGACTGAACTACTTCGGCAGTTTTCTCCATCGACTCTTTAACCAATACTTCTTTATGAGATAAGGGGTGTTCGATGCCCTGACCTTTTCTAGGACCTTGCTTTCTATACTCTCTTACATTTTGTAGTGCATCATTTTGTATTGCATCATTCGCCTTATTACAACGATCAAGCACGGCCAATACATGTGGGGGCTGTTCATGAAACTTGTTTTTAATATCCTTCACATCAGTATTAACACCTGGGATACAACCAAAAAACGTAATGGCATCACGAACACCAAACTCTGAAGTATCACACTTTGTACGCATTACTTCACAAATTTCATGTTTCATCGCCTCAGTCATTGATTTACTCATAATACACCTCGAATACATTATAAAATCATTTCAAAGGGCTGAAGAACAATTGAACGCCCTTGTATGATTTTTATTCTAAATGTTTCGCATTAATGATTTATGATAAATAAACATCAATAACTGCATTACTTATGCACAAATTGCATACAGATAGCGCCAATATTACCCATAAAAGCCTTCTCTCGACTGGCTGTGATTCGATTTTAAAGATATACTCTTGTTGAAAATAAGCTGGGGTTGAGTCAAAAAGAACACCTGGTTGACGCTATGAAAGCCGGATTTAAATGACGAAGTCAGCCATTCCAAAGTTAAAACTCGGACAAATTAAAGTTAATGACACAGTTTTTAAAAACTCCGCAACCCTTAATTAAAACATTGAATACACTATAGACTATCAACTATGAAACCTATTGCACGTGGATATTTACATCTTGTAGCATTTTTTATCACTCTCTGTGCATGCACTCTACTCATCATCTCAAGCAATGGGGCTTACGCCATTTTTGCCAGTGTCATCTATAGTGTAACCCTTATTGGACAGTATGGTGTGAGTGCGCTTTATCATACCCGCATGTGGAGTCGGGAAAAATATTTAGTACTTAGACGCATTGATCATGCGGCTATATTTGTATTAATCGCTGGATCAGCGACACCCATGTGTCTACTTAAGTTAAAGAGCCCCTTTGGATTACATCTTATATCCACCCTTTGGATAGTTGCGATAATTGGAATGATCATGACGACCCGATGGACTCACGTGCCGAAATGGGTTAGAGCGTCTCTTTATGTAGCTATGGGTTGGATTGGAGTTCTTTATTTTCCCGAAATTAAATCTTCGCTGGACCCAACAAATATCCAATTATTAATATTAGGAGGACTTAGTTATACTTTAGGCGCGATGATCTATGCGTTTAAATGGCCGGATCCCTTTCCTAGCGTCTTTGGATACCATGAAATCTTCCATGTTTTCGTTGTATTAGGAAGCAGTTTTCATTTTTGGCTTAACTATAATATTGCGAGCTAACTCTATATCTGAGTCTGTCATTGATTGACGTGTTCACTCAAATTAATTGGCCTAACTAGGTCAAAATTAATCATTCAAACTATATACGACCTAACAGATAAAGTAATAATTATATTTAAGATATTATAAACCGGTTATATTATGCGATGCAGGATTTAATCTTTTAAGGATGTCATAATGAATAGACGATGTATCTTGATGTGTACACTTTTAAGCTCAATGGTTGTTTATGCGGATCATTGTCCACCACCCAATACACTTTTTAGAAAGCAAGGTAACCAGTACATTACCTTAACCCCTCCCGGCTGGCGCTGGGCAGAAACCTGGGGCGGAAAACCAGAATTTAATTCGGATAATGTACGATTAAATTATGCTATGTGGGATTCTAAAAGAATAAATCCAGATGATGCGAATCGTGTTCACTGTGTTTATGGAAATCCGGTTTTTGATGGCAGTAAATCCAGTGGCCTGTTACAGACAGTAAACATCATTGCGCGATCCAATATCGAAAATAAACCGAATTGGCGTCAATTTGGTGAGACTTATTTTAGATGCGATGGTCCAGACGTTTTTAAATGCCTGTTTGGCTAGATTGACTAGTCCTGCCTTAGTATGTTGGCGTTGGGCTTAACAAAGCCCAACAGATTCACCAACTTGTTGCATTCAACTCCAAACCGATGTGGTCGAATGACTATAAAGAGTGTTGAATCCTACTCAGGAAGGATCTCGCCTGTGCCACCCATCTCCGCTGGTACATTCTTCATCTTTATTACTCCATCATGAATCGGTAGCACAGTTTCCTGATAGTGAACATGCACTGCTGCCTTGTGTTGAAAATCAGGGATAACGGCGGCATAAACATCAATAAGTTTCAACAAAGGATGATCGGTCATTAAATGTCCGCCGCAAATCGTACAAAACTTCCGATAACTCCGCTCAGTCTTGTGATAAACTCCGACATTGTCCTCTCCTTCTGTTATTCGAACCGATTCAGGTTTCCATAAACTAAATGCATTAACAGGAGCTGCTGCCCAACTACGACAATCAGCACAGTGACAGTAGCCCATGCCTACAGGCTCCCCGCTTACTTCTATCTTTATGGCGCCACAAAAACAACCGCCCTTATAAGTTTTCATGCTCATCTCGGTTCTCCTTATTGAATTCATCCTAATACGTGCTCTTTAAAGATATGCTGGTTTGTTCACCAATTAAAATGCGCTATAACTGATTATAGGAGTTAAATTTTAATCGAATCAGATTGATATGAATCAAACAACACGTACGAGCCCCAGATCGACGCAATAAACGATCGTGTGATCGAACGATTGACGTACCAAATCTTGATTTATACAAGCATAAGCCGCCCTACCTCAGGTATGTAATTTATTCATCACGCCTCTCAGCAGCCAATAACTCCGATGACTCTTCCTTTTGTTTGTCTGGCAAAAAGCCGCCGACCTGAGCATCCCATAAGGTTTTATATAAACCACCGTTCTTAAGCAATTCGCTATGAGAACCATCTTCTACAATATGTCCATTATCAAATACTAATATCCGATCCATATGCAAAAGAGTGGATAAACGATGCGCAATAACCAAGGTTGTTTTTCCTTGCATCAGATCCCATAAACTATCCTGAATATTCGCTTCGGTGATGGAATCAAGTTGAGAAGTAGCCTCATCAAGCATTAAAATTGGAGCATTTTTTAATATAGCTCGGGCTATGGCAATACGCTGACGCTGTCCCCCTGAAAGCTTCACCCCTCGCTCACCCACCAGAGCCTCATAACCTTCTGGCAATTGACTAATAAATTCATGAGCATGTGCTTTTTGTGCGGCAGCAACAACTTCTTCATCCGTAGCATCAGCCCTGCCATAGCGAATATTATCCATTAAGCTGCGATGAAAAAGGGTCGGATCTTGCGGAATCATAGCAACAGCTGATCTCAGGCTATCCTGAGTGACCGACTGAATATCCTGACCATCAATAAGGATTTGACCATCCAGCACATCATAAAGCCTTAAAATCAGGTTCACAAAGGTTGATTTACCACTACCCGAATACCCCACCAAACCAACTTTTTGACCCGGAGCAATAATCACTGACTTATTTTGAAAAAGAGAATAGGCGCCATGATAATGAAATTTAACTTTGGAAAATTCAATATGGCCATGGGTGACCACCAATTGAGAAGCCGTGTTTCTATCCTTGATGCCATGCGGTATAACCAGAGCATTCAAACTCTGCTTGCATTTACCAAGGGCCTGGTTAAATTGATCTACTTGGAACATGGTGTACCACATCATATGACCCAATTCCATTGAAAGACCGAGGATCAAAGCAAAATCACCAATACTGATAAGACCTTTGCCATACAAATGGATTAGGGTAAAGGCAGCACACCCCATCATCACGGCAATCATGCCGCCCTGCGCGCAGCACAATAAAACAATAAATAACTCTTTTCTTTGAAACGCATGTTGTACCAATCGAAAATAGCGATTCATTCGATCGACCTCGTACCTCTGTTGAGAAAAAATACGGATATTCGATTGATTTCCTAAAGCATCAACCAGCTGACCAGAAAGCAGGGATTCACTGCTTGCATGATCATCGGACAAATGAACCAGGCGTACTGACATCCAGATACTGAATGAAGCAAATGCAAAGAACCAGAGTAATAAAATATAAAAAAACAGAACATTGACATGATAAGCCATAATAAAGGAAACAATCAGCAAGGAAGCTCCGCGGATAAAATCCACAGAAACTCGATGAAGAATAATTTCGAGATTATCGGCAAGAGTAGTAATCTGATCGGAGATGCGCCCCGATAAATTATCCTGAAAAAATTGATGGGAAGATCCCAATACATAATCAAAAGTTTGGCTAATTATTTGGTTTTTGATGATCGCTTCGTACTTATAATTCAAATACCCGAGCGTTCGCCAGGTTACATTGTCAAAAATTATAAAGTTCAATACCAATAATCCGGCTATCCAATACAAAGAAGAAAGATCCAGACTTGTCTTTGATGCCAAGGTATTAATGAACGATTTAACCAATAAACTGTTAAATGGCCCCCAAAATCCAGCTAATACAGCAAGCAGGATAAACACAATTACTCTAGATCGATAAGGCTTTAGAAAATGCCAGACAAAAGAACCTAAATGATTTGGCAAACTAGGTGCTTCAAAACTGGTTTTTGAGGGATGAATACGGCTTATGTCTTTAAATTGAATCGGCTTATAGTTCATGATGTACTCTTAAGTATGTCTGTCAGGACAATAAAAAAAACAAAAAGTCAAAAATGACTTTGTTCGCTTTGCCCTAGAGATTGGGCGTACTTAAGATGTAGTTTTCATGACTCAATTAACCTGCTTTTGAATGATTTTTCTAATTAACAAGCAATATTAAAATAAATTAATCAGGAATGTCAATGTTATGCTCCTAATTATATTTCATCACCAGATTTTTACTGTTATTGCTCCCATGGTGGTTTAGGCGTTGTTAAAAGCGGGGTATGCCTCTGTTGATCCTCAGCCTCAGAAGAAGCAGACAAATCAGATGTTGTATCCGGAGCTTCATCTGATCGTGCTTTTTGAAGTTGCTCTTTAAAGTGCTGCGTGACTGCTTTTGTCTGGTACGCTTTGTCTTTTAATTCTGGCATTAGAATTTTGGGATTCATTCCATGGAAATCCGTTCCATCCAACTCCTCCACATTACGTGCGAAGCCATAGGTTGGAAAAAAATAATTTAGCGCAGGTGCCAAGGTTTTGGGTAATACCTGTTCAGCAAGAATATGTCCATTACGAGAGTTGGCGCAATACACTGTAGTTGAAATGCAACGTCCCGTTTCAGGATCTATTTGTGCACCAAACCCTGCCCTCCATTCATTCATATCCCCAGTATGATAAGCTCCAATCACTTCTTTTTGATCATTTTTTACAAGTCCGATGCCCAATCCCCAACTCACATGTTTCCTATCCTCGTCATCAACCCGTACCTCGTCAACGAGCTTATCCTCTGACTGAGGGAAATAGTCCTTTTTCATCGAAAACACGGGCTTCACCAGTTTGAACGCATCATTCAACTTATCATCATTGATCCAGGACGTTATAAACCGGGCATAATCTGACGCTGTTGTCTTTAAACTATTCGCGGCTACAAGCTCAGGTCCATAAGTAGTGTGAGGCATATTTAAAGCATGAGGTCCAAATACATTGGCCCAGGCTAATGATTCCAAATCAGAATCTGTAACCGCCTTAATGGCCACTTGCAGACAATCGATACCAGGTCCAGAATAGGCATAATGTGTACCCGGTTCGAACTGAAATGCATAAGGTTCTTGAGCCACAATATGCAAGCCAGTTCTATGAGACAGAACCATCTCAGCATTTAACTTTTTTGCCCATTCATGATACTCAGGTTTAAATTTTTTAAGAAAAGGATTTTCATCATCAGGTACTGTTGTTCCATGTTCATCTCGAAACACGGCATACAAAGGAGTGTGTAAATTAAATCCACTGTTGAATTTCGTGAATGTTCCAAAACCCGGTATGGCTTCATCCGCTTTATTCGTTGCCATCAGTTTTAAGACCAAATAGGCGAATACCGGTTTACTGAGAGAGGCAGCGCCAAACACTGTCTCTGCGTCAACAGGACTTGCAGTAGTTTCTTTACTGCCTTGAGTCGTTCCGATAGACATAGTCGAAATTGCCTCATGTCCGTATGAAGCAATAGTCGCTCCGGGAATTTTGGCTGAGGTCATTAATTGTTGTGTTGATTCTCGCGTTACCCCATTCAGTTCATCAACTTCAGTCACGTCAAGCTGAACATCTTTCAAAAATGCTGGCCCAGGATGTATTTGTGGCAAAAATTCTGCAAGACCGGTTGACCAGGGTTCTGCGACATGCCCTCCATTATGAAGTCTGCATCCAATACCTAACTCTTTGGCTAATAACATGGTTGCTTGTGCCAAAGGTTCATCACCTAATCCACGATCACCAGTTTCTTGAATTCCAGCCTGTAGTTTGACATTAACTTCACCTTTGGGTACTTCCCGTTTGGAAAGCTCGTCATAGCCAGTTTTTAGCATGTGTAATAAATAATTTTGCTCTTCTTTATTTGCCAGAGGCGCTCGCCAGGTTCTATCGTCTTCATAACTCACAGCACCCTGACTCACTTCACCATTTAATCTTGAAGTGGATGGTCCCCACCAAACCGCAGGTGATTGAGCAATCACTTGACCATAAATATCGGGATGCATTTTAGCGGTATACAATGCCTGAAGACCGCCCATACTTTGTCCACATACCCCTGTTTTCCGGGGATCAGTAGTAACAGGTATACCGGCTTGTCGTAAAGCGCCAGGTATACGAGCAAGAATCGCATCGGTTTGTAGATCACAACTGTATTCTTTAAGCCTTGGCATAGACACCCATTTCCCATTCTCCATAGTGGGTTGTACAGGTGATACAAATACTGCGATGACAGGCTCCATGGTACCTTCAGCGATTAAATTATCCAGAATATTGTGTGTGCCCATGCTATTTCCAAAAGCATCCTGACGTAAATGCATGTCTCCATCCAGCATCACTTGAACAGGGTACTTTTTTGATGCTGATGACGTATATCCCGCTGGAAAATAGACTTCAACGAATTGCTCCCCTGATCCTAATTGATAATGCTCATCCACCTTCCCGCTTAAAATACCCTCTGCATTAAGCACACGTGTTTCAATGCTGCCTTTGTTTTCCTGAGACAACTTAGGATTTTTATAAACAGAATTAACTATTTTTCCATTTGATAAGGCAATTTTGTTGATAATATTCGGTTTTTGAGACAACTCTCCTGGCTTCACATCTGGATGCATAAAAAAATCGCTACTCTCATTAGGAGCCATAGACCTGCTTGCAATCCATGAACCATTCATCTCTTTGGTCATAGAAAGCATATGATCTGTTCCATATGCATCACGATAGCCGAATAACATTTCCTTAGGGATTGGAGTCTCAAGATTTGGCGTATAAATAAATGTTGCTGTAAGCTCTGGTGAAGTAGCATCAATAACTACTTCAACTATCCCTGCGCTTGCGCCGGTTACAGCTAGCTTGATGGATTCTGGCATCTGAATTTAATCTCAGTAAATTCATAGTATAGTTTAAAGAACTAGTGGCATTGTTTCCTTGTGGATTTAATTTACGCAATATTTTCAGTAAATGTTCCATAGTTCCTGGAACAACATCTGTTTTTAGTTTTTAAAATGATGCCATTAGATATAAATTAGAATCAGAACTAATCGGATTAAATAAAAACCCAAAATAGCACCTAAAAAACCATTTTAATCTAAAATTAAATAAACCTGGATGTTTATATATGAAAAGAGGTTCAATAATCCTATCAAGAGGAACTCGCTATGAAAAAATTTCTATTACTTACCCTGATGATTTTTTGTGGTGTTGCCTTTTCTGCTAATGAAAGCTTTTTGTTTTTTCAAACAGCTACTGAAGGAAACCTTAAAAAAATGAATAATAATCATTACCTTTTAACAATACAACATGCACCCAAATATGTTAATTATTTTTCAGATAGGCCCGTTAGAAAATCAGGCATAATTAAACTTGCAGAATTTAATTCATTCTGGACGAACGAAGAAATAAAAAATAATTTTAAAACGAATCCACCGAATGTGGCCCTTGTTTTAGTTGATGAACAAGGTAAACGCCAAGACTTGATAGCCATAGCGACAAACCCCACCCTATCTAAAGAACAATTGACTTACGAGCTTCAACCCATAAAATCACAAAACGTATATACCGGACCATTCAAATATATGCTTATGGTTACTGATGATATTCATTGGAATCCAGGTGGATTTTAAATTGTCTCATGGTGTTCATTCGCTATCGATAGCGCGAGAAAGAGAGCAATTTTTACGGGATTTTCTCGCGCGTCGCTTTTTTTGACGTTTAATCTGTTCAATGCGTTCTTGTTTTTTTGTTTTTTCATTAGTGAAGGCTGCTTGAAATTGTTCACAAAGCCTCATTCGTGCAAAATATCGGTTATCCTCCCTACTTCTGGATTCCTGACACTTTATTTCCAAGCCAGTTGGTAGATGTTTTAAATAAACGGTTGACGCTGTTTTCTGAAGTTTTTGCCCACCACTGCCGCTACCCAGTATAAATTTTTCGATAAGATCCTGTTCATCAATATGCAGGGCTTTCATTTTCTCCGTCAATTTATCTATTTTTTCTTTGCTAATCATGGACACGCCATTAAGTTCGATGCTGCTTGGGTTATAAATCGAGGTTATACCAATAGCACCATTGTCAGTTTATGCAGTCGGTGACACACTATTTAATTGTTCCAGCTTAACATAATGAGCCTGTTCTAATAGACTTTGATGGCATTTTTCAAAAACTTTTATAGGAACGTGTGTCTCAAAATCTAAAATCTTCAGAAAGTTTATTTCTAATCGATTCAGTTCTGGTAATGAGATTCCCACAATTTTTGAGATAAACTTATTATTATAAAATAAGTCCATAAGTTGCTTATAAGCCAAAAGTAAAGAACAGGCAGTTAAGCGGTGTACATTCATTTCGTTCAATGAAGAATCAGGAACCTTCTCTAAATATTTATTTAAATAGATCACTAAAAGAATATAGATACTCGGCTCATCAGTAAGATACTTCAAAAACCGGAATAGATAGTCCTCAATAGTAATTGGGGGCTTATTTTTACCCGTATAGTCATCTTGTGTATACGATTCAGCATGATTTGTACTAACACTCTTCGTTAATAAAGAAGCAATAGTTTCAATAAGAAATTTGGTACTGATATCACTTATTTTGGGAATCTCAGTGCCTGGTAGTGTTTGAATCTTCTTGTCTTTTGAAAAGAAGAATTTCATTGTTACTCCTTTATAAGCCAGAATAAATTTTTATACTGTTTAAAGTCTCAAAACAATTCGTATACTCATGCTGCTCCTGAATAATGCGGGGATGAATTAAGTAGCAAACTAACCGGGATGCAAGGCATATAAGTAATTGCTGCATTCATCGGACTGTTCAACAATACTTTAAAAACGTGATCGAATTATTTCGGAATAAATTCCAGGCGCAAGTCTAAAATATTTTGCTCTTTGTGTCGACTATTTGAGATGTTGGGATAAAAAATGGGCTCTGATAAATCACCCATCACTCATTGAATTTTAAGAGTTGATGATGCTTAAGAAACTCAAAAGTGTTCTCAATGTTCTGATACGATTCATCCCAAAAAACCACACTACAGGAGCTGTCTAAAAGACTATTTGCCTGTTTCAAGGTTTCTCCGGATGTAACGAAGTAAGTGGTATTATTTTTAATATTAATCTGAACTTTCAGCTAGCCTATAGCCTAATAAATTACAATGAGGCTACACCCCATAAGCAAAGATAGGGATACTCTCTAGTCCGTAAAAGACGCATTAGCACACTGGTGACTCACCCGTTTAAAGCAATGGAATGGGGTGTTCGGTTGCATTGATGTAGGCAGAAAATAAAATAACCAACTTATTAGGTACAATTGAATCGTTAGAGTCCAAAATCCAAGAGTTACTATCAAAACTAATACATGAGAATTAATATGTCCGGGCCTACACTAAATCACGTCATGTCGATTGATGCGCATCCAGTTAGCCTTAAATTTTAGTTGCCGAGGTAATAAGATTTCCTCAATGCGAAATCTGGATAAATTAAAGTTGATTTGCAATGTTGCCAGTGTAAAATGATATCTCCAAGACTTATGAAAAACGCCAATCTATTTGTTACACTCGATTTTTGATTCAGTCATTTAGTTAATCTAAACTCTCTCATCAAAAATTGAGTTTGCCCGACTTTTGTTTTTTTCATAAATCCTGTTTTCTTCTTATTACTCGTTATAAATTGAGTAGAAAGTAATGTTTTATCAATAAAAAAATGGATTGTTCACCATGAGGATTATCAACTTATTAATTGTAATGTTATTTTGTTTGAGTGCAGCACGCGCAGACGGAATAGAACAAATTCAATCAAAGCAGAGGTTTTCATTAGATGTCAGTTGGTTGTATTGGCGCCCATCAGGGGCTACCAGTGATTATGCTTCCATCACAGACCTACAAGGAACACATGCTAGTGTTACTCCACTATCAGTTCAATCAGACTATTCGTCAGGTTTTAGTATAGATACCTCGTATCTATTCACTAATAATACAAATGATATTGCTTTCTCTTATGTAAATTTTAATCAAAATTATAACGATGGGCCTCATCATGCAGTTGGTAGAGTTACCACTGTCGAAGTAGCGCAGCCTATATTAAAATCAAATATTTATGATGAGACATATGCAAACCTTAATTATAATTATGATGCCTATGAATTAAACACGGGTTATTTAATTCAATGGCAGCAGTTATCATTAAAGTTACTGGCAGGCTTACGTTACGTGGAACTCTCATCGGATATCAAATCGTTCTATGGAATGAATAATGGATCTAGCCTCACACATTTAATTGAATCGGATACTAAGGCCCTTGGTCCAACCCTTGGCGTAAAGATTACTTACCCTGTTGTTAAAGGTATTACACTCAAAGCTATGGGTGAAACCGGATTATTAGTCGGTACAACAGATATACGAGCTTCAGCAGTTAATACCTCTGGTTTTCCATTTTTAACTGCTGTAGACGGAGCAAATAATCGACATACATCGCTTCCTTTCTATGATATAAAATTTGCTTTAGAAAAAGCTTTTACCGTGAATATAGACAAGCAGTTTGTATTACAAGCCGGATTTTTTGGCACCTATTATGAAAACGCATACATCCGCCGAGATTTGACCAGCTCAGCACAAGAAAAGTCTATTTCCTTTTATGGACCATTTGCAAGCATTGGCTTCACTGTGTAATCGTATTAGAAATTATAGCGAAGCATCATTCTTCGTGACACACAAGCATGATACATAGCCAATCGGCGAGCCTGGTGGATCAATTCTCCAGTCTCGCAATACCATCCATGCGTCTGGAGAGGAGGCCATTCCCTTCCTCCATGACTTCGAGGCACAGTGCTTGAGTGTCAATGAACAATCCCATTTAACAATGCGCCTAGAAATCGTCACCCAGGCACTTTAAAACAGCAAGGGAAGATAATAGGGAGCTTACTCAAAGAATTTTTTTATCCCAATCATTACTGGAAGAGATATGATTCCACCAGAGTTACTAATACTTGCTCTTTGAATAGGACGAATGACCACCATCTTTTCAATTAGGTTGTTTCCTAATAAACCATCACTGGCCATGATACCCACTTTTACAAAAGCAGAAAGACTGTCCTGAATATCCATTAATAAGCCCATATACAATCCACCGGAAATACTGGAACTGGTTTTGTAAAATATAGTGGTGGTTTCACTACCAAAGGTAACTGGCACACCATTTAAGCGATCATTCGAGGCAATTATTTCTGGCCGATAGCTGCCACCAACTTTAGCCCCTACAAATGGGTAAATAGTTTTATTAGCCAAGGTAAAGTTAGAATCAAAGTAAAAGGTGCTTAGTAAATACCCAGAAAAGGATTGATATTTGCTGTATGTTTGGTCCAAAAATCCAACAGCGGTATTACGTTGATATCGTTGGCTTCCTGCATAGGTTCCTTCAAATTCCACCCCCCATTCCAAATTATTAGTATAAGCATAATTGATGCTAGCACCATAAAAATAATGGGTATCAAATAACTTATCAAAATAATAATCATTGCCTACACCTAAAACTCCAGAGATATTGGGTTGACCTTCGAGATTGATACCACCAAGTCGAAGGACTTTAGAGGGATCAGAAAATCGCGTATAACTAGCACCACCATCTAAAGCCATATTCCATTTCCCAGCAGTTAATGGATGATGAGTATCTCCCATAGTTCCGCCGTAAAGAGAATGAATAAAACAAATACCCAGGGTTAATAAGACATTTTGTAACTTGAGAAATCTCATAAAAGTCCTTGTAAATTAGTAAATACAAACTGAGATAAATTCAATTGAATGATGCCGTGAAAGATGTTTTAAAGCAACCGTATACGGTTCAAGCGCTTTATGAACCAGTTATCAGCCAAGCTGTATCTGAGGAATTAACTTTAGCTAAAGAAGCAGTTAATACTATTGATGAAACGATCAAATATAGTGAGGGTTGGCTGAAAACTAAAAAATAACGAGGTACGTTGGGTCGAATACGACCCAACATGGATTCACCTCATGTATTCGTGTTAAGGACTATTTAAAAGAAGGAAAAATATCTTATGTTTTATTAGCCCGCAGTTCAAACCCCAAAACTGAGTCATTGTGAAAAGAAATTAATTTTTGCATTGAAGGTTGATCTTCCCACAGACTATAAGCTTCATAAAAACTTTTTTGACAATTATCGCGTTGACTTACTACCAATGTATCTGACTTCATATCATTATTCGCAAGTACGGTACCGAAAGATGATCCTTCAATACCCATAATAGTTGGCTTGTCACCTTTGAAAACAGGAATACGAGTTGGGTAAAAATAGTCTGTAACTTCATCATATAAATAGATGTAATAATGACCTGTTTTTGCTTTAGCTCTTAATTTGATGCCATTGGTGCAGCCATAATAATCGTATGGAATGTTTTTTTCGTCTATTGCATATAAATAGGCAATAAGCTCTCCTCCATCTTTCTGGTGTAACCTTGCTTTGAATGGCGAATTTAAAATTTGCTTTTTCATTTGAGCAATTACCGTATAATGCTCAGCATCAGGACTGACACTACCATCCAGGCAGGTGGTAGGAGACGAAATTTCAGCGGAACGAATTGTAATTTGAGTTTTAGCTTTATCACTAAATCCAACGTTGACTTTAAAATTACTCTCTTCATCAACTAGCGCATAAGGAAATGATGAGTTGGCTTCCAATATTTCAGCGTAGGCTTTTTTAGAATATTCATCGAGCTGCGTGCTAAGCGGGTAGATTTTAAATTTCACATGAAAAGTAGGACATTTACCTTCTTGTGAATAAACCACCCTTTCTAATAAGATATTATGTTTTTGTAAAACAGGTAATACCGGATGGTTCACTTCTTTAGGCTCATCAACTTGAATGTCTTTTGATGAAACAGATAATTTCAAATTCTTGAGTAGCAAAATCCTGTCTTGATATTTGTTCAGGAGACAGTGCTCCAGATTCAGCGAGGAAATGCAATAGTCTCGCTCTTTTAACCACATTTTTTGTCGATTCACAAAAGCAGAGGGCTGTTTATCCTCTAATTGATAATAAAGTTTTGAAAGTACTCGATCAGCATCTGCGAGTTTTTTAGAGTGGCAAATTGCATGTTCTATATTTGTTCTGGCTTTATCACAATTGAAACTGGTTTTATATGTTTGGGGCTTATTATCAGGAGAGTTTTCATTAACAGATACAGCCAAGCAATTAGTTATATGCATCAAATTGAACATAATTAAAAGACTGAAAAAAGTGTGTCGCTTTAACATAATGTATTCCTTGAGTAGGTACTTGATTTACTAAGTCGGACCTTGAGCCGACGATTCCATTTTTTATCTTAATTTTTTTCTAATGTTGAATTAGAAGTGTTTTAAAAACCAGGATCAGCAGGACACCTCGCTTTACATATTGAGTTTTAACATGCATCAGCCAATTTGACAGCCACAGTTCCTAGATGCTCATCATACCGATCAACACTAAGTACTGGACACCATCAACAAGCGAATGTTTAAAGTTCAAGTAAAAAGCAGGGCATGTTCCATCTTTAGAAAAACGAATTTCATATAAAGAAAGATCGTGTCTATAAAAGACTTTTAGAATTAGATTGATCCAGTTTTTATAACGAGAGATTAAAGACGCTGTAGCCGACTGTGCTAGGTTTAAGGAAGTAGCCAATAATGAGAAAAAGCACGAATTCCCTATGTTAATTTCCATAATTATACCCAGTTCCATCAGAGGTTAGTTTTTAAAACTGGCGAAGAATATCAAAATATTTCAAAATATCAAAGAAAAATATGATAAGCGACTGATAAAGTGTCTGGCCCCAGCTGTATTAGCAAAAACAGTTAGAGCAATTAAGGAACTATTAATACAAAAACAGTTTCTTACATCTAAATAATGATTAGGGCAGATCAAGCAGACGTAGCCTGGGAGTAAGCCCAGAGGGCTGTATCCCAGGTATTCATTCCACATTCACTCTCCAAATATTCTTTGAACTCCATAATCGCCCCAATGTTCCTGCAATACTCCATTCTGAACATTAAGTACCTCCAGGCGTAATATCGTTGCAAAAATAAACCCTATTTGATTATGTAGATGGATTTCCTATAAATGTAATTTCATAGGGGATTGTTGTGCTATGGAAGTAAATTGAAAACCTGGGATTCGGCCCTTTGGGCCTACTCCCAGGCTACGGCAGTTTTATTAGCAAAAACAGTTTCTTACTTGTAGGTAATGCAAGACTCCATGTTATGCGGTAGCGATATACTCTTTTAAATCATTCAGCAGACGTAGCCTGGGAGTAAGCCCAAAGGGCTGTATCCCAGGTATTCATTCCACATTCACTCGCTCCATGCACTCCATCATCTCCCCAATGTTCCTGCAATACTCCATTCTGAACAACAAGTACCACCCGACGTACAATCGCTGCAAAAATAAACATTATTTGATTATGGAGTTGGATTTCTTGTCAATGGAATTTCATAGGGGATTGTTGTGCTATGGAAGTAACATGAAAACCTGGGATACAGCCCTTTGGGCCTACTCCCAGGCTACGTCAGTTTTATTAGCAAAAACAGTTCATTACTTGTAGGTAATGCAAGACTCCATGTTATGCGGTAGCGATATACTCTTTTAAATCATTCAGAACGATGGTATTTATCGTTCAAAATAGTAACTATCAAAATCATTAGGCTATGGAAAACACCTTAACCCCTTCGCCCAAGACGCAAGTTGCTTCAACGGCTTTCATTTTTTCAATGTTGGTGACAGGGTCAAGGAAGCGATTGATTACCCTCAACACATTATTGTTATCCAACGTATATACGTAAGCCTGATTCACGGGGCCCAGCCAAGGTGCCTGGCGAATTTCATGAGTATAAGTCATTCCACGAGAGGCCAGCATGCCTTTTTTACTGATAATCACATTATCAGGGGTATAGCTGGAAGAAAATTCAGGGGGAATTTCAGGCAAAGAAGTGTTACAAAGATCCCAGTCAACGACATAGCGAATACCGAAACCATTATGTACCGCCTCCACAATTTGCTCATAACCAGTAAGTTGCGCGGCTTGTGCATTTACCATAAAAAACATAGAGAATGCGATTAATTTTTTCATTTTTAACATCCTTTGTTATTGAACCATATCTTGGCAAACAGATTATAAAAGATATGGGTCTCTCTATCATTAACTATTTTTTGACTCGCACTTAGAAAAAAATCATCTAGGTTTGTTGATTGATCAAATCCAGTATTTCATTAATAAACGCCATATGCCCCTCTTCGTTGACAATATCCCAGGCACGTTGATATGCAGGACTCCACGTGTTATTCAACATAATTTTAATGTTATCTTCAAATTCATTATCGCGATTCAAAGCATGGTACACATATTTTTGTATAGCCAACAAGTGGAAGTGCGCTTTCACTGTAGTACTTTCAGCTTCGTATTTTTTCAATAAACCTGTCGCTTCTGAAAGACCTGGAATATCCTTGTGGATATAACGGTGCAATAATTCATGATAAATCACCATTGTTAAATAACTGCCAGGCAATGGATTTTCATTAGAGGACTTTAAAAAATTACGAATTTTAATCAGCAGCGGATAGCTCATTCCTGTAAAAAGGGTATCACACAAAATAAAGTTAACAGACAACTCCTTGCGGGAAAAAGGAATATTAAATAATTGAGTGGTGGCAGTTAACAAGCTTTCACCTTCCTGTTTCCAGGTCACTTGAATCCTGGGCAGTAAAGCATCCAACTCGTCAACCATTGCAGCGGATATTGGCTTGCTCTCGGTATTGCTGCATACGCCAACATCAAACAGCATACCGTACTCAAAAAACAATTCAGGGATATTTGGAGAGGAAGATGAAAATAAGGGGGTTCCTGATACAGCCAATAACAAACATCCTATTAGAGGTTTTATTTTTTTGTGCATGAATGTCCATCCTGTGAGTACGAGCACTTCAATCGCTACTTTAAGCAAGAAAAAACATCAAATCAATAAATTATCCACTGAGAACAGCTCTGATAATATAAATCCGTCTGTATAACTGACCTCGACACTACATAGGCGGTAAGGGATGTAGTTTGGGTCGAAAACGACCCAATCTAGCTCAGGAAACTGTAATAACTTATAGGAATAAAACCCACAAAACCATTGCATGATCTGACGACAATTTGCCTTTTGCGTCAATTTTTTATACAATAGCTGTCCATGTAATTATGGATAATACATTATGCCACACAACCTCACATATATATTCCCTCAAGATTTTCTTCATAAACTCATTAACTTTCCCAAAGAAACTTTGGCAAATCTTTTTAAACTATGCCAGGAAGCCATTACTCTATTTATAAATAATGAACTGAGCGAACTCGATCCATTAGTCAGTGAAAATGCATGTCACTTAAGAGCATTTACCTTATGGCATATAACTCAAAAATATAAGAACAAGAATATGAGCTCTGTTTGGCATTCTGTTATGCAATCCTTAAACGAAATTATCAATAAAATTAACTCACTACCTCCAATTAATGAACGTACTGGGCAAACTATTGAGGATTATCTTCAAGAGCATCACCTCTATATTGAGTCTGATAATAATAATCTGATTTTTGATATTAAATTTATTTTTTTATCGCATTTGCTAACACTAACCAAAAAACAACTCCCATCTTCAACTTTTATGCTACATGAAAAAACGTGCCTGGAAGCATTAAATGGACTGGGATTAGTACATAATAAGATTAAATCCCTGGTTTCCAGTGCTCAAAGAGAACTGTCTTCAATGTCTTGCCTGTTTATTCAAAAACAAAGTGTTTTGTGCGATAATGAAGCGTTAATGCAATTATTAGTAACTCGCTATGACGATCATAAACGCAGTTATCTCCCACAATATTCCACAGCCAAAGTAATTTTTTTAAATGCATTACAGAATAATATTCCACTCATCATTAAAATTTCTCGTTTTGTCCAACACTGCTATTACGATGAGCTGGTTTTAAGTTTCACCCCATCGTGGGATAAAAAAGAATTTCATTTTACACAACATATTGATGACGGCACTCAAGCCGCTATTATTTGCCAAGGAATTATTAACTATCAAGAACATGCTGAACAACCTGAAGCTTATCTAAATCGTTTAAACCAACATTCAATGATACAAGTACTTTTAGCAAATTTTGCAGCTCATCCCCAATTTTCAGGTAATTTAAGAACCACCCCATGTATTTACAAAGAGGCGCTTGAAAACACTCAGGAATTAAAATCCCATATTTCACAAGAATGGGAAGAATATAATCAACACCTGTACTATGCTAAAAAGTACGGATGTTCTTCGGAAAATCCTAATCTTTTGTTTTTAAATCATGTTTTTTGTGATGTTATTGCCTTTTATCCACTGCAAGGCCTGTCATCGAGTGTATCCCAAGAATTATTACTGGATAAAACTGAACTATAATTTATTTAATTAATTGTCCATAAGAACGGCTAATAATTAACATGCCCAAAAAGCCATTTGTATCAAACCAGGATCCATTACAAAAACGTCTTCGTGAACTTGAAGAGGAATTATCGTTTTATCATGACATGATGAATTATATTCCCGGGCATATTTATTGGTTAGACCAAAATAATCGATACCTTGGGTGTAATCAGGAGCATGCAAAAAATATTGGTCTAAGTAACCGATTAGATATCATTGGAAAAACAAACCATGATATGCCATGGAAAGATATTGCTGAAACAGTGAATCAAACCAATAAGGAAGTCATGCGGACTGGAGAACCAGTTACAATAAAAGAAACAGGTTTAATCAATGGAATTCAAACTACTTTTTTATCTCAAAAAGTTCCTTTAAAAAACAAAAATAAAGAAATTGTGGGGATCTTGGGTATTTCAATTAACATTACTGAAATAGAACAATTGCAAAAATCACTCATTGAAGCAAAAAAAGACGCTGAAGCAGCAAGCCAAGCCAAAACTGAATTTCTCGAAAACATGCGTCATGACATTCGTACCCCTTTAACTGGGATAGTAGGTTTTGCTGATTTGCTTAAGATGGAATCAGATAATCCTCTGATTAAAGAGTACTCAGAAAATTTAGTAGCCTCCAGTCATGCACTTCTTGATCTTCTTGATGAGGTACTCGAAGCAATACGGGTAAGCTCAGGGGAAATCCCCAAATTGAAGAAAAAATTTAATTTGGAACATGCTTTAAATCATGTAATTGAGTTAAATCGTGCCAAGGCAGCCCAGAAAAAATTAGCGCTTAGTCTTAAATTTGACGACCACATTCCTCATTACGTCATAGGAGATAAAGTACGGATCCATCGCGTTGCATTAGAGTTGGTAGCAAATGCCCTGAATTTTACTGATTCTGGTCATGTTACCCTTTCCGCCGTTCTTGCTAAACGCCATCAAAGAGAGCTGGTAATAAAACTCATCATTGAAGATTCGGGTATTGGGATTCCAAAAGACAAACAACAAGAAATCTACGTACAATTCAAACGGCTTACTCCATCCTATCAAGGTATTTATAAAGGAGCGGGTTTAGGGCTTGCCGTAGTCAAGCAATTTATCGATGAATTGGGCGGTGAAATTTACGTAGAAAGTGAGTCAAGGAAAGGCTCTCGATTCACCTGTGTTATTCCTCTACAAGAACCGCTTTTGGATGATGATTTAGGCATAAATGAGGAATTGGAAGAACTCATGAATTCTCCTTATGAAAAAACCTATGCTCAGGAAATTAAGCCTGTTTGCCCGGATAATACACAACAACATCATCAAGTTCTTGTTGTTGAAGACAACCTAATTGCTCAAATTGTAGCCAATTCCATTCTATCCAAATTAAACTGTTCTATAGACATAGCTGAAACAGGAAAAACAGCATTAGAGTATTGGAAAAGTCATCACTACGATTTAATTTTTATGGACATTGGACTGCCTGATATGGATGGGTATGAGGTAACGCACCTCATTCGGGTTCATGAATTATCTAAAAAGACGCATACTCCAATTATTGCATTGACTGCACATGCTGGTGATGAAAATAAAAAACGCTGTATTGATGCAGGAATGAATGCCGTTTTAACGAAACCCTTAACGGCAGTAAATTGCGCTGACATTATCGATGCATTTATACCAGGGAAAAGTCAGGAAGCTGCAGACAAGAATGCATTCATAAACGTTTCTGAGTTACCAGAACACCATGAAGCTCTGTTTGACTTATCATCTTTTCCTATTTTTAGCGAAGAGGAAGGAATTAAAACTACAGGTAATAAAGCTACTTTAGAACAAATGCTCGTCTTTATGGTAGAGGATTCACTCCCTAATGATTTACAACTAATGAAAGAAGCTCATGACAATTTGGATTGGGATAAAACGCAACATTTAGCTCATAAAATTAAAGGTGGCGCAGTTTATGTGGGAACTGTACAACTCAAAATGGCATGTCAATATCTTGAACGCTATTATAAATCGGGGCAACGCGAACAATTGGAACCCCTTTACCAGCAAGTACTAAAAGTCATAGACCAAACCATCAAGGAAATCGTTAAATACCTAAAAAAATAAATCATATTTTGGTTAAAATCCTTTATGTTGGGTAAGCAATGACATAACCTGGCTTCTAATTGACTACAAACAGTTCTGTGAGTCTGTACTTATTCCATCCTGGTTGGCACTTGTCTAATAGGACTATATTGAGAATAATCCTCAAGAGACTCTGATGACCCCCAATAATATGGAGCTGACGCTCTGTTTCTAAATCCATTAGATTGTGCAATTCCAAATAGAATGTCCTTCTTCGCCTAGATAATATTAAAGGAAATACCCCCAAAATATATTGAAAAAATACTTACTTGGTTGCTCTCTGTAATTAATGATTTTTGGTGCGCTTAGATTTTGAAAAAAGTGGAATATAATCAAAAGATTGTGAGCCACTTTCAGACCCACATTCATCGTACGTATTATCAGCACACAGAAAAAATTCCTCTGCTCCATATTCTGCTGCTCGAGTCATCGCCTCGTCAATTGAGTTGAAACGCCATATTTCTTTTCCTTTATGAATAAAGACATCTGATTCTTTATCGATAATTTCAACAATATATTCATGAAGTTCAATTGGTGAATAGATTAAAGCGATTGATTTGGAATTACTCTTAGCCTGATTAATTAAACCCTCGCGCGTTTGATGTGCCATGATTCAAATCCTCAAGAAAGGGTACTTATTAGATTATAGCTGCAATTTTGTTGATGTATTGAAAATGAGATGTGTTTATACAACATTATGAGACTTATTTCATAAGGCTCTCTAATGTAAGACATAAAATTCTCAAAAAGGTTCGTTTAACATGGATTCATTATAAGGCGTAGCTTGGGGGTAATCCGAAGGGCTGTATCTCAGGTTTACATTTCTCATCCATTCACTCTACAAACGCTCCTTGAACACCATCATATCCCCAACTTCCCAGTAAGAAACTTGATTTTATCCTGATTGCATTGTCACAATAAATTGCGAAATTATGGCTGGAAGCAATGTGATTGTTCAATAACACTGGGTAATTCTTTTGCTGGCATCATTTAGCAACCCTGCTCTACGTAAGGGCAGCAAGGTTGGTTAGCATTCCGAATAAAATCAATAAATTATCGTGAAAATAATGAATCAATACTTTTTTGCCGCAAAGTCACCTACTTCACAACATGATCTTTAGTTCCTGTCCTAAGTTTTTTTTTAACTATACTAAGATATAAGCTTATTTTTGGATGTATGATATGAGTATTTCTAAAGGCGATAGTACTAATGTGGATGCTACAAAGCCTGAGGATATTGCTGCAGCAAAGACACAATATTCGCCAAATTATACTCCATATCAACGAAGAGTAGGTATTCAAGGTAATAACATTGATCTTATACTTGTAGATTATAAAAAAAAATATTGTGGTGAGCCAAACAACTATCCAGAACCTAAACAAGAAAAGGGGAGTACCCGCTTATTATTCCCTTCACCTGAAGATTTAGCGACTTTTATACAAGATCAGGCGAGTCAAGGGAGAGGATTTACTCTCACGGATGGCCAAGGACGAGTAATGGCCTACTCAAATGGTGATGGAAAATTATATAAAGCTGATAATACCGTCTATGGTCCAGGTGAGAAGCTTGTGGCATCTGATATACCTATCAGGGGATTTAGTATACCACCAATTCAATCTCAACAAGAAGTTGCTGCTGTAACGACTGAGGATACTGCCCCAGAAAAGAAAGGTTCTTACTCAAGTGACAAAGTGAGGCAGCTTATTTCTACACAGCTTTGTAGAGTTACAGAAATTGAAAACCATCAGGAATTGAAAGGTAAATCTCACCCTGGTATTTGGTATGAAAATAAAGATAGCAAACAAGCCAGCATCATTGGGACTAATGATGTGGTAGATGACTACATCAAAAAATTAAAAAAGGAATATGGCAAGGATTTTGAAATTGGCTCTGAAGTGGTTTCATATGAGGGAAAAGAACTTGTACAGTTAACGATACCAATCCAATCTTTAGCGACTGTTGCAAAAAAAATGGATTATCCCATAGATTTGAGTGGGGATATCCCTACCGAATCCCTTGCTAAAGAGCAAAACCAAGAGCGGGAAGTTCCATTAGATAAACGTGCAAATACTGAAGATACTGCTCTAGAAAAAAAAGGTTCTTACTCAAGTGACAAAGTGAGGCAGCTTATTTCTACACAGCTTTGTAGAATTACAGAAGTTGAAAATCATCAGGAATTGAAAGGTAAATCTCACCCTGGTATTTGGTATGAGAATAAAGATGGCAAACAAGCCAGCATCATTGGGACTAATGATGTGGTAGATGACTACATCCAAAAATTAAAAAAGGAATATGGTAAGGATTTTGAAATTGGCTCTGAAGTGGTTTCATATGAGGGAAAAGAACTTGTACACTTAACGATACCAATCCAATCTTTAGCGACTGTTGCAAAAAAAATGGATTATCCCATAGATTTGAGTGGGGATATCCCTACCGCATCCCTCGCTAAAGATCAAAGTCAAGAACGGGAAGTTCCATTAGATAAAAGTGTAAAAGAGGTGATTGGGCAATATAAGCCAGCCTTTAACCTTCAACCTATGTCTAATACGACAACTTGTTCCAATCTCGATGATTTACCCGCATACGGCACATCAACTCAAAGCGTTGAGAATGACCAACAAGCAGCTGATGCAAATGATGAGAATACAAGCCAAGCAAATCTATGAAACTGAATACAACAAGCTCACCGTACCTTTTTTCTTTTTTGAATATATGAGTTAAATTTCAGCAAGCGTATCCTGGGATACGGCTCTTTGGCTTACTCCCAGGCTGCGCTGGCTGATTACTTTGCTTATCAGACCTAATACATAAAGTGTAGTTAATTGTGTCAATGTCAATTGACTGGTTTAAATTTGCTCATCAACGTTGGGCTGAGGGTCTTTACGCAGAAGTTTAGATACAGCATAAATGCTTCTTCAGCCCGATCGGTTCAGATGTGTTTCTTATACCAAAAACAGGTTAATCCCAAAGCTGAACGTCGGGAAGAAGTCTAGAAAATGGGATTCTTACAGGTCAATGACGCTAAAATGTGAATCTAAAGCTGCTCTCCTCTTCCTCTTCTTCACTTGACTCCAAAGGCTCATGCTGAAGGCTAAAATCATGCACTAATTCATTGACCTTGATAAATTCTCGAATTGCTCCAAAAAATCTCTCTGGAACATCTGACTCCATTGAATGATCTGATTTTTCAAAAATTTTGAGGCTGCTATTTGGAATAGCATTAGCCATTTGTATTGAATAAACAGGTGATGTAATCCAATCTTCTTCCCCTACTAAAACAAGAGTGGTACAGGTGATATCAGATAGTTTATCTAAATAATTAAACTTCCAAATATTAGACCGAAAACCTTCATTCAGTGCATCAAAAGAATAAGGATAAATTGGTGCGGGACGACTTACTGGCTCATTGTGTCGTATTTTCCAGGAATAAAAAGGTTTCATTACTTCAAAGTAATGATCTGTTTCCTCCTGATTTATAAAAGAGCCACTCCAAAGTGTTTCACATACTTTTATTTGTTCTTCCGTTCCTTTAGCTAAAACATTTGCCTTTGCCGTTTCCAGAAATGCATAGCTTGGTGCGCCAGCTGCCAGAATTAAAGAGCTCACTTGTTCTGGATAACGTACAGTAAATCCAAGAGCTGTTATCGCGCCACAAGATTTGCCCAGCATAATGACCTGTTCAAGTTTTAACTCACCAATAATATAATGAATGTCATCAATATTATTATCGAGCGTATAGGTAGATGGTTCCCCCTTGGCACTCAGACCACACCCTCGTGGATCATAGAAAATAACATTGGCTTCTTCTTGAATGCACTCATAATCCTTGTAATTGGAATGATTGGCTCCTGGGCCACCTGGAATCATGAATACATAGGGTTTCGTTTTAAGAGCCTCCTCATGTTCATAGACTATTTGGATATGGATGGTTGTTTCAGGCGCGTTTATTCGGCTGGGCACTTTGATGTCAAATATTTTATTCATAGAAAACTCCATTTTTAAAAAAGACCTGAAAAACGCGAGTGTAACTTATTTGGCAAATCACTGCGATAAAGAGTGTTTTCCTCAAATTCTTTTTGTAACTCCACTGATTGTTACGTTTGTTACTCACATCACTTTTAGATATGTTCAACAGATGTAGCCTGGGAGAAGGCCCAAAGGGACGTATCCCAGGTTTCCAGTCCATCTGCATTCACGCTCCAAATGCTCCTTGGACTCCATCATCACCCCAATGCTCCTGCAATACTCCAGTCTGAACAACAAATACCACCAGGCGTAAAATCGCTGCAAAAATTAACCCTATTTGATTATGGAGTTGGATTTCCTGTGAATGGAATTTTATAAGGGTTTGTTGAGGTATGGAAGTAAAATGCAAACCTGGGATACGGCCCTTGGGGCCTACTCCCAGGCTACGATAGCTGGAGCCATCAATCCTTATTATCCCAGTTCATTCATAGTTGTTATGATGCCCGATTAGCTGGTATTACTATTGAGCTGCTTTAGGCTAAATACCGTGATGCCCGGGTGCTTGTAGGTTTGATGGCGCAGCAAGATGTTCACGAGACTGCATAAGGTCTTTAGTTCTCGCTTCATCAATGGCTTCTATAGCCGCCAAATCAATGGCGGCCTGACCCGAGTGCGGCCCGGCGGCTTCCATGCCATCGCCGGCAGATTCGGCAAACCCAGCCCGTACTATTGCAAATGAAAAACCCAATCCGGACTCCTCGCCTGCGGCAGTAGGAGTAAACCAAGCATCATTGGAACCAGTTTCAAAGTTAAAAAACTTAAGCCGCCGCCGTAGATTAGCTGGACGATCCGCATCCAATAAGGTAGGGTCTTTGACTACCTTTTCAAATGAACGCTTGGGATGACAATATTCCTGGGCAATATGAGCAGGCACTTCTCTTTGCGGCAAACCAACCTTGATCCAGAGTGTGTCTAGTTCTTCCCAGTTCTCCGCAGTGTTCTTGGGACTTTGGTCGTACGCCTCAATATAATTTTTTAATGCTTTTTTTAAAGGCGTTAAATCAAAATGTGCACTGCGGTATTCTTTCCCCTTTTGGGTATAGGCTAGCCCTCTGGGGTGTTTGAATAGGTCTCCTATGAGTTCTTCTATCTTCTCCACCCGTTTCAGGATAATGAATTTGGTCTCATCATCCATATACCGTTCCAGCATCCGACACATATGGGTGTCTTTGGCCCAATAGGCATATTCATAGGCGGTGCAGTTGAAGGTTCTTCCTGAATAGTCGGTAAAGGGGACTTTCCTTGTGGTAAGAAGCTCCTGAGTAGTAGCGCTATCTTTTTGGAGCAGGCTTTCAGCCTCATTTTGTTGGCCGTAGGCAACTTGCTGTAAGAATTGTTTGGCATCGATTTTGGGTTTGAAATCGGGTCGTTCTTGTTTGAGTTGAGTCAATAGGTCTTTTTTAAGTTTTGGGTCTTGATAGGTGTTGATGCGTTCGTATAAGGTTTGTAATTCAGCATTATCCATGACCGCTGTATCGATGGTGATGTCTTCCTGAACCAGACAATTATGGGGGATGTTGACGTCTAAGTCAGATGCTTGAGCGCGAGCCGGCTCTAAAGGCTGGGTTAATTCGGGAGGTACATCCAATAAAGGAGAGCTGGCGAATTCTGGGAAACTCATGCATATTGACCCTTGGTGGGTAAAAAAATGCCCTTTCTTTTCAGTGTTCAATACAAAAAATTCATCAAAATGGGGAGAATCTTTGATTTGCAGATATCGGCTCGTAAAGTCTTGCTTAATGGTTTGAATGTCCTCTGCAGTGAGTGGGGCTTTTAATTTGAATCGTTTAAAATGCTGATTTATCCACATCAAACACGTTTCTTCAATGGGAGTATTAGTCTTTTGTGCGTTAACCAGTGTCTGTGCAAGGCTTGTGCTTAAATTCGAGCTTTTATCCAGTATTTGCCCAAAATTTGTGTCGGAGTCGATTAGGTCATGAGTGAAGCAATAGACATTGGTAATTCCTAATAAAAATTGGGTGGCTATAGACCATTGTTCAGCTTGCGCTAAATAGCTAAACGGAGATTCCGTGGCGGTCTCGAATAACTGACCAGCGCAGTATCCGAATAAGGCTTCCATATACTCAACTGGGCTTGTTTGCGCGTCAAATTCCAAATTATTATCCATTTCTTGTTTTTGTATAGGGTTGCCTTGCTCGTCTTTTGTAAAATCAACGGAGACGTTCACCAAGTCTTCCACTGTATCGTGCAAGAGTTCCCTTAAGCGCTCAAAATCAACCGGCACATGAGGGGGCTGTAATTGGTTCAATACCCGTTGTATCACCTGTGATTTCAAATCCCTTACTTGAAAATTCAATGGGGTGTAAGCCTCGATGAGTGCCTGTTGTAATTTGGATTGGGCTTCTTGTATGTCTCTTGATACGCTTTTATGGGCCACGCTAAATAGGGGATTAGCCACTTCCGAACGCAAAAAGCCATCTTCATCAGTGGGACGTAATACCATACTGTAGAGATTAGAGCGTGCCCGGTCTTGCATGAATTGTCCCAAGGGCTTTGGGTAGTTGGGAAAGCCTGAATTGAGGCAGTTCAGCTCTGGGTGTTTTTCCAGAAAAGCCAGAGCATTCAAATACGCATTAATTTGGATTAGTCTTTCTTGTTTTTGTTGAGTGAGCTCTGACTGTGCATCAAGTAAGCTGATGTCGTTTTCCAGGGCTTCTTTGTAGGCTAATAATTCCACTTTGAGGCTGATTTTTTTGTTTGAATTACTGCCTTTATTAAAAAATTCTTGTAGTGCATAAACCGCTTTGCAGGTGTTGTCTAATCCAATATTCGTGCCGCTGACTATGGGCATAAACACGTGAACTATGTTCTCGGGGCTTACATTGAGGTACCTGGCGGATAAAGGTTCTTTTAGCGGCAGCTTCATGATTACCGTGCTTTATTTGCTCATTATGCTTGTATTATAGCATTACATGACAAACATAACCCGAATCTCTTACTGCAGTTTAATTAGACAACTGGCATAGGTTACAAAAGGAAGGTTTTCTGAAAATTGATTTTACAATCCTTAATTCTAACTAAGATTTAAATCATTAGATCCATGCATCACAAAACAGTAAATCACCCTACTTTTTACCAATTAGAAAATCATTTCATTAGGATTTCTGACTGTATTGTATGGCGTGTCGGTATTATGGACTAAATTATAAAATGTTTCATTTCATCCGGTCCAATTTAGTCTATGTGCTAGACTAAATTGACTTTTGCATTTATTACGCTGTTTGACGGATAAGCAATTACAGTTTTTAAGCGATACTGAACCACGTGTAGAAGAAAAAATGAAGATCACAAATTGATGCGGATTAACTAGCTAATTTTAAATTATGGAGAGCTTTTATGAACGGACAAGGAATAAAAACAACTTTGATATCTACGTTATTAATGTCAACTTTAATCGCAACATCATCATTTGCTAGTTCAAAAGAAAGCGTAGCTGATAATAAAATCAATGCGGCTATTTCTCCCCAAATTTTTGAAATGGCTAAAAAAAATGAAAACTGGAAGTTAGCCCTTGTGACAGGTAAAGATGCACAGGTAGTATTGATGAATATCACCCCTAAGACCAACCCAAACAATGAGATTGGGGTAGAAACTCATCAATTTGATCAGGTCATATTTGTTGTTGAAGGTCATGCTAAATCGATTCTCAATGGCAAAAACTCAACCGTCACAGCAGGTGATATGATCTTCATCCCCCAAGGGATTCCTCATAATTTTATTAATCTCGATGCAAAGAAACCATTCAAAATAATAAGTGTCTATTCAGCTACAGATATTCCTGAAAATGCCGTATATAAGCACAAGTCAGATATGCCACAAGATTAATTTGGCGGCATATCGACAGCAGGCGTAGCCTGGGAGTAGGCCCAAAGGGCCGTATCCCAGGTTTTCAGTCCAATTTCATTCACTCTCCAAACGCTCCGTGCACACCATCATATCCCCAATGTTCTTGGATTATTCCCGTCTGAACATAATGAAAATGAGGTTCAGATCTTGTCTTTTGTTTTAAGATAATGAAAAGTAAGATCTCCTCCAACAGGTCAATATGATTGGCTATTAATTGTGAGTTCCGATTTCTAAAAAGTAAGATTAAAAAAATAAGTACCGCCAGGCGTAAAATCTCTGCGAAAGTAGACCCTATTTGTTGATGAAGTTGGATTTCCTTTGAATGGCATTTTATAGGGGTTTGTTGCGCTATGGAAGTAAAATGAAAACCTGGGATACGGCCCTTTGGGCCTACTCGCAGGCTACGCCAGCTTACCAAAAGAATGCACGTATCAATACAGTTAAAAGTAATCATGCACCATGAATTTTTATCATCCCTTACAAAGCAATCATCTTCCCGAATTTATGCGGTTTGGTCGTGTCATCACTGTGGAATTTTCCTCCTGGTTACCATCTAAAGCAAAAAATCCAGCTTCAGCAATCGGCACGACAGCTGGTTTTTTGTCCCTGAATCTAAAAAGATATTCAGGCTGACCACCAACACCGTTATTAAACCCTTTTAATTGTGGGTGATAATTTTTTTTGTTATCAACGAAGGATTCAATTTCAAACTCGGCCAATGTTTGCGATACAACATGAGTTAAAAGCGCAATAGTCAGGGTTTTACCGCGACAAACTCGATTATCTGAACCAAAAGTTGCCAACGGATTCAGTTGCTTATAGTATTTGCTGTTTTCCTCTGGGTTAAATTCGTTCGCATACTCCCCCCATTCTCGCGATGTATTGGCCTGCCAGGTTGTATAATGCAGCTCCGTGCCAGCAGGAACAAAAATTGTAACCCCCTGATACTCTATCACAAAATCCTGCAGGGCTTTTCCTGGCTGAGCATAGATGGTCGTGTAAAGACGACCAACTTCTTTAAGCAGCAGGTCAAGACTTTCAGGCCATTTTTCATCGCGAATTTGTTCACTTCGTAGGTATTTTTGCTTGATATCATCGCGTCCAAACTCAACGAAACAGTGATCCAGGTATTTTTTAATATTGTCTCCCCCAGCAAACAATAATGAGATAATGATTTGCCTTAACTCATCCTCGCTTACTTTTTTAACATACTCATCACCGAGATAAAAGTTTTGTTTTCGCTCCATAATTTTATTGATAAATGGATTAAGTTGGTCACGAGCGCGAGTCCTCAAATCCTCTTTATTTGAATATGGACTCATAATGGATTTAAACGCGTCATCAGAGACTTCTGCTATGGCATTGGACAGACCCTGTATAAAATCCTCTGACCAGTTTTCCTGTTCTTGTCTTTCATTTTCTGGTGGATAAAACCCATTTAAAAAAATTCTCAAGGAAAACGAAAGAAAATCAGGAGTAAACGGCTTTTGTTTTTTAGCATGCTTACGGAATTGATTGAGCAACTCACTCGTTTGCTCTCTTACCACATTGATAAAATGTGTTTTATAGGGATTGTCTTTATATTTTTCAGTGCTATCAAACGATTGAATAGTTAGGGTTTCAATCATTTGTTTATTAAAAAGAGCATGGGTTTTATCGTCAGCACTTAAAATGCCCATTCCAACTGCTTCTAAAACCGAAGAAAAGGCATCTCCACCCGAAATTTTGGGGACATCTGGATTATCACTATAATACTTCTCTGATGTAGTTTCAGCCCGAGGTATTTTGCGCAGTGCGTTAACAACTGATGGAGCGCCAAAAGCCAACACTTGCTGCACCAATTTAATTTCGCATTTAGCAAGTGACTCGCTGAGTGGAATGTCGTAAACGATTGCATTAATTACCGCTTGGCTGATTTCTTCAAATGGAAATTGGGGAACCAGGACAGATAGATTTAAAATCTCCAAAGCATCATTTGGAACTTTGGCATACAACGCTGTTAAAAAATGATGGAAGGCATTAGGATCTTTATACCCTTTAAACCAGGTGGCTACTTGAAACGTATTGGCTAAAGCCATACCCATATAGGCCAATTTGGAAAAAACGTTCCTGATGATTGATTGTTGATAATCACTATCATTCGTACAAACCCTAATAGTAACCTCGGAGTTAGTGATAGAGGTATTTGATTTTCTATAAAAAAAATACATGGTATTGATCCTGATGGTTTGAGCAGAATTAGACTGACTTAATTAACAAAGAGTAAATTTGCTTGCCATATTAACGGAAATTTATATAAAAAAGAAAGCGTTACGTAGGAAAATATAGTGTATTTTTGCCGCAAATTTATTTTAAAATAGTTGTTTCATTGGATGAAAAAGATTCACTCTATCTACTAAGAACGTGCAAGGCCAAGCCTTGAATTTCTAATTTTACGGCTAAGTAGCGAATCATGCGAAGCCCTGAATCATTTCCAATTTAGAGATATTACAAAATCAACCTGATTGATCAATGAACAAAACTCGGAGCCGTCTAAAAATCATCCCCCACGTTCTTTACTGATGATCATATAAATACCATTTAACCCAGCAGGCGAAGCCTGGGAGAAGGCCCAAAGGGCCGTATCCCAGGTTTTCATTCCACATTCACTCTCCAAACCATCCTTGAACTCCATTATATCCCCAATGTTCCTGCACTACTCCATTCTGAACATAGAAATGAACACAAAAAATCCATTAGAGACAATAAAAGCACCAGGTGATTCACTATAACTCATTATGCTATACTATTCTCACCATCTTGAATTAAAAACAATCAATAGTGTTCGTGGAAATCCAGGAATAAGAACAATAGAAAGGGCAAATAATCGTGCAAGATAAGTCATTCAGTTGTTATCTCATCGGAGATGATAATATTACCTTACAATGTGCATCCATTATCCTTGCCAAAAAGCACCAGTTACTTGGATTAATCTCGCAATCAAATCGAATAAAAAAATGGTGTAAAGCGAACGCCATACCCTGCATAAAAAATATTGAAGAGTTTGAACAACATTATAAGAACCAAACTTGTGATTATTTATTTAGCATTGCAAATAACACAATTCTTCCACCCTCCATTCTCAACATACCACGCATTTATGCCATTAATTACCATAACAGTCCATTACCTAGGTACGCTGGCTTATACGCCACATCCTGGGCAATTATTAATGATGAAAAAGAACATGCGATTAGCTGGCACATCATGCATGAACACATCGATGCAGGGGATATTTTAAAACAACCACGGTTTGCAATAGATGAGGATGAAACAGCTCTTAGTTTAAATCTAAAATGCTACGAACAGGCAGTACAAGCCTTTCAAGAATTAGTAGATGAATTGGCTTTAAACACTGTCAACCGAATGAAACAAGATTTATCTCATCGCACGTACTTCGGATTAAAAAATAAACCAGTTTATTATGGATTTATTTCATGGAACACCGATTCAGAATACATTGATCGTTTGTGTCGCGCGCTGACTTTCGGTGAATATCAAAATGAATTAGTAACTCCTAAAATAATCGTTAACGAACAGGTTTTAGTCATCAAATCGTACCGAAAACTGGGAATCTCATCCAACAAAGAACCAGGAACACTGGTGCACTGCTCCACTACTGACTTACAGATTGCCACTCAAACTACGGACATCATTCTTTATGAATTAATGAATCTTTCAGGAGAAGAGGTTCCGATAGGACAGCTCATTGATGAGGCGGGACTGTCTGTAGGTCAAAGACTTATTGACTTAGATGAACACTATATCCAATGTTTGGCGTTGCACCCTGCCCTGATTGAACCAAGTTTGGAACAATTTTGGATTAAAGAACATTTAAAATGCATTCATGGTGGAGTCTCTTTTTTATCAAACCTATCAACAAAAAATGAACCTCATTTAGTCATTAACCCAATATTCACTCCAATACAAATAGGCTCTAATTTACTGAATAAGGCTCAACTTTTGTTTAAAAATCAACAAGTACCCTTAAAAAATATCCTTTTCAGTCTGCTTCTTTCATACATCTATCGACTGAATAACTATAAAAATTTTACTGTGGACTACAGCCCAACATCCCTGAGAGCAAAAGTTGGCATTTTAGACAATGTGCTGGAACAGCATGTTCCATTCACCACTCATTTTGATAGCGAGCTCAATATTCGTGATGTGGTGTTACTTATTGAACAGGAGCAGGAACGTCTTCGTCCATTTGAAACTTACTCTAAAGACATATTTATACGTTATCCTCAATTGAGCGGATTAACCCAGGAAATAGACATCAGTATTTCTTTTTTTGATCCATCAAATCGCCCTGATCAGTTAAATCATAAAAAATTAAATTTCTACATAGCAGAAGATGGTTCACTCCTATTCCTTCATAATAATACCAATTGGTCATCTTATGAGGAATCGTATACCTACTTTACTCATATGGAACAACATCTCAATACCTTATTAGAAGACGCACTGACCCATCCTCAAAAAAAACTGCATGAACTCTCCCTTCTAACGAATAGTGAAGAACAAACTCAATTAGAAGTTTGGAATAATACTCAACAAAGATATGATGTTAATCGATTACTGCATGAGATAATTGAGACTCAAGCAGATACATCTCCTCATTCGATAGCTGCCAAATTTCTAAATGAAACGATAACCTATGAAGAGCTGAATCAAAAAGCCAATCAATTAGCTCATTGCTTAATTAACCAGGGAATAAAACCAAATGACATAGTGTCCATTTACATCCATCGTGGTATGTACATGCTAATCAGTATCCTTGGTATATTGAAATCAGGAGCAGCCTATTTACCTCTAGATCCTCATTATCCTGATAAACGGATTAAATACATGCTCGACAACAGCCAATCTGCTGTTCTCTTGACTCATAAGAATTCTGTTTCAAGACCTATTCATGGATATGAAGGCTTCATCATTGATGTTACAGAGGCAATAGAATCTGAGCAGTTTCCTTCTTATAATCCACGCCCTTTGACTCAGTCATCAGATTTAGCTTATGTGATTTACACCTCAGGCACTACAGGTGCGCCTAAAGGCGTTCCAATTTCGCATAGGTCAGCGTGTAATCATATGGAATGGATGCGAAGTGCCTATGATTTTCACGAACAAGACGTATTTTTGCAAAAAACACCTTTTTCATTTGATGCATCTGTATGGGAATTTTTTATACCCCTTTGGATGGGTGCAACCCTGATCATCGCCCCGGATGATGCTCATGCCAGTCCTAAAGAGTTAATCAACCTGGTCAGTACGAATCAAGTCAGCATTCTTCAATTGGTACCGTCCATGCTGCGCGAAATGACCTTAACCCCTGGCTTTTCTTCATGCACTTCATTAAGACATGTCTTTTGCGGTGGCGAAGTTTTATTACCTGAAACAATCCATGCTTTTTTTGAACATCAACCCTCTCAATGTGCCTTACATAATTTATATGGTCCCACGGAAGCTACTATTGACTCGCTCACGTTAACTTGTACACCTCAAGATGCAATGGTACCTGTAAGTCGTATCGGTTCACCAATTGCTAATACAAAAGCCTATATTTTAGACGATCATATGCAACTTGTTCCTACAGGCATAATTGGTGAGCTGTATCTCTCAGGCGATGGATTATCCAAGGGTTATCTCCATAATGAAGAACTAACACAACAAAAGTTTTTACCTAATCCTTTTGCAACTCGAGCAACCGATAGGCTTTATAAAACAGGGGATTTAGTGAAGTGGCAAAATAATGGAACTATTGAATATCATGAACGACAAGACAGCCAAGTTAAAATTCGTGGGTTTAGAGTAGAAATAAGTGAAATTGAATCCTGTCTGGATAAAATTCCCTCTATCTATCAATGCCTGGTTAAACCTGAGGCTACCCCACTTGGTGAAATGTCCTTATCAGCCTACTTAATACTCCTGGACGACGAACCTATCACCGCATCAGAAATTCGAAGCTTGTTAAAAAATGAACTTCCAGAGTTCATGATTCCAACCCGTTTTTATGTAGTCGATAAGCTACTCACTACACCAAGTGGTAAACTCGATAGAAAAAGTCCACTTACTCCCTTAAAACAACTGTATTTAAATCAAGAACATTGTGAGCCTCAAAATGAGATAGAACAAACGCTCCATGATATTTGGTGCTCCGTTTTAAACAGAGAGCGTTTAAGCATTCATGACGATTTTTTTGAATTGGGCGGTCACTCATTAACCGCGATGAATATTATTTCACGCATTAAAGAACACTTTTCAATTAAATTAAGCTTGCGCCTGTTATTTGATTTACCCACGATTCATTCTCTTGCAATGGAGATAGAACTATTACTGCACTCCAAGCAATCGGATCCTTTCATCTTATCTGATCGGATTATCATTCCACTAAAAAAATCGGGTACCCAAACACCATTATTCTTTATTCATCCAATTGGAGGCAGCATTTTTTGGTACAAAGCGCTAGCAAAATACATCAATAAAGACGTGCCATTATATGGACTTCAAGATCCAGGCCTCGAACATCATGAGTTCTTTTTTAAGAATTTGGAAGAAATGGCATCCACCTACATTAAAGCCATTCAAAAAATACAACATCATGGACCATACTTGATAGGCGGTGCATCGTTCGGAAGCACCGTTGCTATTGAAATCGCAAGGCAATTTCAAGAGATGAATGAACCAATTAAAGCGATAATTTCACTGGATGGTTGGGCTGAATACCCTGCTCTGCAACGCAATGAAGAGCACTTCAAAGAATTTATGCGAGAACAGAATAAACGGATTTTGGAACACCATATGAAATTCGATATAAAAAATTCAGATACATTATTAGAATTGCAGTGGCATAGAGAAAAAATGTTGATGCACTATAAAGTACCGCCTATAAGATCAAAATTTATTTTATTTAAATCTGAAACACTCACCGAATTATTTAACTTTGAAGCCCCTTTGAATTGGTGGGATAACTATACCTCAGAGGAAATTATCTGTCATTTAGTGCCTGGTACTCATGAAAGTATGTTTTCTGAGCCAAATCTGTTCATTTTAGCGAATAAATTAAATGAAAGTTTAAACACATTAGATACTGTGCTATAGAATATTAAGCGTTGGATTGTTTCTATCCCCAAATAATAGTGTAACAATGGATTGCTAATGCAATGACAATTTTAGATGGACATGCGCTATCAATGCTTCTTCACATCATACAAGAACCACTTCTTGTGTTATCCGAAGAATATCGTGTCCTAGACATTAATCAAAGTGCAGAACACAAATTAAATATTAAGAAAACAAACATCTTAGGATCTTCATTAACTCAGATTTGTTCAATTCATGAGTTACAAAAATGTAGTTCTACCCAATTAAACCAAATAACCTTACAAATTAAGAATTATTCCTGTCTATGTTATGCAGTACTAGTCAAAACACTCAATAAAAAATCAGAAAGGTCTACGAGTAAACAGCCTCATGAGAATAAATTAGTACCTGCAGACAACATCAACAAAGTTACTTTTGATTTTTTAGACACCATCATCGCTGAAATTCCAGTCAGCGTCTATTGGATGAATAAAGATTATATTTATCTAGGGTGCAGCAACAGCATGGCAAAACTGCTTAATTTGCCTTCACGTCATGATATTGTGGGTAAAACTTATGCCGATTTATATGACAAAAAATCTGCTGCTTTTTATAAAAAATCTGATAAATCAGTTATAGAACACGGTATGTCATTAAGCTTGGAAGAACCTTTATATCAACCTGATGGAACAAAACTAATTTATATCTCAAAGAAAGTTCCATTATACGATGGTCATGGCAATATCATGGGAATGCTGGGCATTTCCACTGACATAACCGAACGAAAAAAAATGGAGCACGATCTGAAATTAGCAAAAGAAGCTGCTGAAGCAGCTGATCGCGCTAAAACAGAATTCATCGCCAATATGGGGCATGACATCCGTACACCACTTTCTGGTGTGATTGGAATGGCAGAACTTTTAGAAAACTCATTAGAAAATGAAGAACAAAAATTTGAAGCTCATATCATTCATGATAGTGGAGAAGAGCTTCTTTCCATGCTGAATGACATATTGGATGATATTAAAGCGGGTACCATCAACGACGGAGAGCCACACTTAGCACCATTTAATATTCATCAATGCGTTGATGATTTAATCAAATTGGAACGCCCTACTACCACTACAAAGCGTTTAGGACTTTTTGTGGAAATGGATGAAGCAGTTCCGCAAATAATTATTAGTGATCGTAAAAAAATTCAACGTATCCTTTTAAATTTATTAAGTAATGCCGTTAAATTTACTAAATCTGGCCATATAACCCTAACTATTAAGTGCGTGGAACGAAAAAAAGATAGAGTACAATTGCAGTTTAGTGTATCTGACACTGGAATTGGCATCCCCAAAGAACTACAAACCAAGGTATTTGAACGTTTTTATCGCTCCTCCCCTTCTTATAAAGGAATATACAAAGGATATGGATTAGGACTACACATTGCCAAAACCTACGTTGAGCAGTTAGGTGGACACATTACTGTAATCAGTCAAGAAGGAGTTGGCAGTACAGTTCAATTTGATTTGCCATGTCACATATCTCAAAACGAGACAGTACAACCATCAAAACATAATAAAAAACCTGCTTCCTCTTTATCAATTGATAAAATCGAGAACGCCAACACTCTATCCCCTCTTTGTTTATTAATAGAAGACAATCCAACAGCACTTGTTGTATTAGAATCACTAATAACTAAGGCAGGATGTCAATTTAAAACAGCAACAAATGGAGAAGAAGCTTTAAACCTAATTAAGTTACATCATTTCGACCTGATTATTACGGACATTGGATTGCCAGGAATTTCAGGTACTGAATTTTGTGCATTAACTCGCACTTGGGAGCAAACGCACAACCAGAGTTCTCAACCCATTATTGGATTAACAGGTCATGCCCGTGATGCAGCGTATGATGAATGTATTGCCTCAGGAATGAACGATGTATTTTCAAAGCCGGCAAATATAGAACTGATTCACTCGTTAATTAAAACTTATATAACTGACTCCTCATTACCCAAGACTGCTCGTTTAGATACAACGCCAAACTCAATAGGTATCGATCTCCCTGCGACTAAAGAAGAATTATTTCAAATAGATCAATTTGTCCTTTTTGACAGTGAGGAAGCTTTAAAAAATTGTGGAACTATCGATATTCTTAAAGAGATGTTGATCTTAATGACCTATGATCTTCCCGCTGATTTAATACAAATGAAAAAAGCATTTGAACTTAAAGATTATCCTTTGATTGAAAAGACAGCCCATAAAATCAAAGGTGGGGCAGTATATGTAGGTACAACTCGGTTGAAATACGCATGCCAATATGTTGAGAGATATTGGAAATCAGGACAACGTGAATTATTTGATTTACTCTTCCAGCAAGCAGTCAATACTATTGATGAAACCATCAAATATATTGAGGGTTGGCTGAGGACTGGTAAGTAGGAAATAACATTTTTCGACACGTTGATACCCAACTACAGATTATTATGTACTCACCCTGGTTGAAGGGTTAGAGTTGGTACGGGAGCTACAACCAAACAACCATCATCTTTGATATCAAAATGAAGTGCATCTTCTTCAATCAGATCAATAATTCTTGGCAAGTTCTCTCGATATGCAATTAACCGGAACGATAACGGGGTGGTACCCAAAAGAACATCTGAATCAATCGCTTTAGTCCATGCTTGCAGAGCCGCCATTTCAATTCGGGAAAAGATCTCAACAGTTCTGGTTACTGAATAGCCCATATCAAGCAAATTTAATAGAACTGTGGGTTTATAGGTTGGCGTAATTTTGATTGATTTTAATTGCTGTTCGAAAAAGTTTAATTTTTCTTGTTGTTCCTCATTGGTTAGTGAATTAAACCAACCCTGAATTTGCCCCCCTACTTCAGGCGTATTTTTACGCATTAATGCCCCAAGTGCCGCTAGATAATTATTAGACACTCCTAATTTGCTGGCGCGATTAGCCAGATAATTTTCAAGCACAGGATGATCAATATTCGTTAATAATTGATCCAATTCGTTTTTCAATGCAAAAATACAACCAGCAATTGGCTCTGTCAAAAAACTTGAACCAGCGGATTTAATATGTCCGTCAATACCCGCGATATTAATAATCCAGCGTGCAAACCAAAGATTCAATTTAGCCTGGTTGATTGACTTGCTTTCAATTCCTTCCTTAAGTGCGAAGAGCATATTGTGCCCACCCTCCATATCGAGCATATGTCGAGCATGGCAATTTTTATAGAAGACAAAAGAGAGTAATTCACGTGTAGGTTGATCCATTTGTCTACAGATTGGGAGCACTTCGGGACATTCAGCAACCAGATAACTAATAAATTGCTCACTATCAACAGGTAAATCCGCTTTCAAGGAAGTGGGCACACTTGCTTCCGCTTTATCAGATTTAGTAATAAAACAACTTGCAACCAGACATTGATAGTCAGACAAAGACAATGAGCTTATAAAATCGGATAATCGATTAAAACTCTCTTGAGTTAATTTGATATCATCTAATTGGAGACTCACAAATTGTTGCCAACATTGCCCTTGATCCTTAGCAATATCCAGTTCCCTTCTCAGCAAATGCAGACAATTTAAACGAGATAAAATACGTTTCACTTCTATATTAACGCGATCGGGCTTAGCCAGGCTATCAGACTGGCTGGTTATTACAGAGTTAGTCTGCAACCAAAGTAATTGTTCCATCATATCTGCATCAAGCATCAGTGCAGGATAATGTTCTTTACAATAGGACTTAATAATTTGATCCGCTGATGGATCTTGAGCAAATAAACCTAAAATGTGCTGAGATGAACTACTCATAAATAAATACCGATATTAATCATTTTTTTTAAATATTATTCTTAATGATTAAAAATGACAACGACTGAAAATTAATAACCACTATTCGATTTATTAATAAAGTACTCAATGGGTCAGACGCTGAGACGTCCCCTCAGAGTCTTAATAATCATTCACAAAATAGGTTCATAATCTAAATTTATGAAAATAGAATCAATAACAGATAACCAGCCTGCACTATAGCCTGTTCATTTACTTATGAAAAAATCCTGTGAATGACCCTTGCTCCTAATTCCTGATGATGCAATCCATAACTCAATATCTAAATGGCTAATTGTTTAAGCCCTTCCTCAATAATAGAAAGTCCTAGATTCAAATTGGATATATTCGTTGTTAACGGCATGTGAAGTCGAATTACGTTTCCATAGGTTCCACAGGTTAAAATCACTAATCCGTGTTCCAAACAGTATTTAGATAATTGTTCAGCAGCTTCTTTATTAGGTTCCTTGGTGTTTTTATCCTTCACTAATTCAATGGCCTGCATCACACCTAAACCACGAACATCACCGACCACTTTATATTTGTTTTTAAATCCAGCAAGTCGGGAATGAAGTATCTTTGCAAGATCGGCAACATTGTTCAGAATACTTCCTTCTTCAAAAATTTTAAATACTTCAAGAGCTGCGGCACAACTAAGAGGATTTTCTGCAAAGGTTCTCTCTACACAGATAGAGAGTTGTTTTTTGATATACAATAACCATCAAAAAATAATGGAATTTAAACGATACTGATGAGCACTGTCGATTAATTTCAACGACATATAGCTTCACCACGCAAAACTGTCCCACATCCCATCGTATCCCCCTACTAAGAACTATAATTAAATAAACACGACAAATTTTAAACGATCATCATGGTAACTGAATCCAATGAAACCTCGCGTGATTTATTTGATCAAGTGATAGCGGCAATCAAAGAAGAACATATAGCGCAACTAGCGACTTTACTTAATCAAGCGCGCACAGAACGATATAGTGATTTTTCAATCATGCAGGATGATGATGGTAACACTATTTTTCACCATCTGATCATGAGTGGGAATTTGGATTTGATGGAAGCATCGCTTTCATATGAAACCGGATTTAATGATTCGTATGATATTAAGAATAAAATGGGCAAAACGCCCTACGCTTGTATTGCTGACCTACCCGATGAAAAAGCTGAATTTAAAAGCATAGCCATCATGAACCTAGGTCCTTCTTGGAGACAAAGCCATATACTTGATCAGTTTCGTGATTACCTGAAAATACAGCACGACGATGATCCTGAACATTTCCAGAAAGATGATGTCTTGGCAATTCAAGCAGCACTAGCCCAAGGGAATTGTAATGGCTTTGCCGCTATTTGGCTCCAATGCTATCTGGATGGCAATGAAGATAAATACGTTGAAATATTCTCAGAAATTATTGAATGGGACAAATCAAAAGAAAGCTTATCGCCACCACTAAAGAGGAAGTTTGAGTTTGCGATTGGCTTAGCAAGAAGTTATCAGATGGGAGATGAAATAGCATGGGAGCATACTCAATTTGAGCGAGAATACCAAAATTGGAACATGCAGTCTCCTAGCCACAAGGCACAGAAGCTTTTTCTTTCAGCTGATAATTTTTTCACGAAACAGAAGCAATGGGATAAGATATGGAATAACAAGAAGTATAAAAGTGAGCAAAGCTATGCTAGTTATTTTGATGTGCCATCATTAGCTTTATTTTTAAAACAAATTTCAGATCAACCACAGCTCAATAGAAAAGGCATTAGCATCATCGGAGCCGCACATGCTGTAGCTGCTTGTATAAACAATCAGAAATTTATCTATTTTGATTCCAATGCAGAGATAAATATTATTGACAACAAAACTGTTCCTTCGAAAACGTTTGATCTATCGACTGATAATAATTGTTTGGATGCTGCGCGTGAAGTTTTTTCCTCTTTAAATTTCAAAGGTGAAGCGCTTGATAATCTGGAATTGCATTTAACATTATCCGTGTATGGTAAATCTGATGCGCACATTTCTTCATATCCTGATATTGAAGAAATAAAAGCCCAACTATTTTATAATGATGTTAAAGCTATGAACTTTTCTGATATTGATCCTTTTAAATTTATAAAGTTTTATGATTTATTAACTACTGTTCTTACAAAAGATGAGATGGGTGACATGGTCGACAAGGCAAGGTTTTCCCGTCATATGATTAATGAAATCAGGGATGACGGGAACAATTACACCCCCCTTTCAAGAGCAATTGAAGAATCAAATACAATCGTTATTGAGTTATTATTAAAAAGTGGCGCCAATCCTAAACAAATATTAGATGAGGATACTACACCCCTTAGTATTGCGGAAAATCTTGCTAAGAGAAGCAAGCAGAACCAAGAAATCGTGACCTTACTAAAATCATATGTGATGAATACAACAAAGAATATATCAGTTTCTAATAACAAATCATCATTCTATATTCACAAACAGACTAATGATGATACCCAAGTACCTATCGATCTAAAGAATAATACAAAGTAATAATGTCGGGGCCAAACCGGATCAAGCGAGATCTTGGAACCAGTCTCCTTCATTCTGAAAGCGAACGTACGAGTCAGGATGCCTTAGTTGTTGCAAATCAACTTCGATATTAAAAAAAATTTCGACTTCAAACAACATAATACATATTAAATCTGAACTCTTTTTTAAAATAATATTTCAACTCAATCATGAACACATTGAATGGCATGAGCAACCCTATCCTGAAATTATTGTTCTTGAAATGATCAACTTAAAAACCAGCGAAATGATGAATTATGACCACTTGTCAATTATTGCAAAAATCAATATCCGCAAGCAGTGCCGCCAATTTTTAATTGAAATGAATCTTGACTCTTATCGCAATAATGTTCCCTTCAGCTGTGTTCCTTATCGATTTACGGATCCATTTAACCAAGACCAGTGCCATACATACTAACTTATTGATTTTAAGTTGCATTTTGCAAAAAATAAATGCATTTGAGTAAGGGGGCAGCATGCTTAAGTCTGGGAGTTAAAGTAATCCGACTTTTTTAAGAAAATATATCATCAATCACCTTCTCAATTTCTCTTTAGTCATTAAAAAATTTTAATTTTTCAATAGAGTATTATTTTTTCGAAGGTTAAATCACTACAGCTTCTATAGTGGAATCATACTCCCCTCGTCAAAACTGCCATTAACCCTAATGTTGGAGGAGCAGTATCTTTTAACTATTTTTTAAAATTCTCTCTTATATATCATGATCCATTTATTAATTTCCTTCCATTAATTTAATAAATGTAATTTAACTGTGTATTATACTGAAAGAACTTGGCATCTTCAGCATTCTATCAAGGAGACGAGAATGAACATATTAATGGTACTGACCTCACATGATATGCTCGGCAAAACGGGCCGTAAAACAGGATTCTGGTTAGAGGAATTTGCTGCTCCTTATTTTATATTCAAAGATGCCGGTGTTGAACTCACGTTAGCCTCACCTAAAGGTGGGCAGCCTCCTATTGATCCAAAGAGTGATTTACCTGAAAATCAGACTCCGGCTATACAGCGATTCAAGCAAGACAAACGGGCCCAAAAAGAGCTATCCCAAACATTCAAACTTGCGAATGTGAAAGCAGAAGATTTTGATGCGCTATTCTATCCGGGGGGCCATGGTCCTTTGTGGGATCTTGCTGAAAGTGCTGAGTCAATCAGCTTAATTGAATCGTTTTATAATTCTGAAAAACCTGTTGCTTTAGTATGTCATGCCCCAGGAGTGCTGCGTCATGTCAATTATAAAGGGGCTCCTCTAGTCAAAGGAAAACGTGTGACCGGCTTCACCAACAGTGAAGAGGAAGAAGTACAGCTCACAGAAGTAGTTCCATTTCTCGTAGAAGATGAGTTGAAACGATTAGGGGGGCTATTCGAAAAAAAACCTAATTGGCAAAGTTTTGTTATCGTTGATGGCCATCTAATTACGGGGCAAAATCCCGCATCTTCAACTGCTGCCGCACAAGCATTAGTCAAGCTACTCTCGTAATCCGTATAATGTAGTAACTCTCTTGAATTGCAATACTCAAGAGAGTTTCTAATTAAAGACAGAGTTGAGAATTAATCAGACCTAATGGATCTGTCTAGGTAAAACTAACCCCGCCCTATTTTAATTTCTAAAAAAGTTGAAAAGAGAATTTTTTTTAATCCAGATGAGATTGTCTCACCACTGGCGAGACAATCTTATTTCTTATGCATCATCTGATAACAACTCGTGCAATTTTGATTGCAACAATTTTTTAACAAGAAGTTGAATTTGATACTCTTCTATCAATACAGTCGAATTTAAAGGTATAACAAACGGGGAGACTGTTTACCGTATTCTCTTATGCTGAAATTCAACATAAATCACACTTAGTACGAGTAAAGAAATAGGTTAATAATTTCATCGGTTTGCGGACCAATCGATCCGATCAAATTAAACTCTAAGACCTGTCGATTGACGCGTCAATAATAACAATGTTCAATCCTATTCAGACAATAAATTGAAGGACCTATGACATCAGGCTAGGGTATACTCTGAATACACATTTTATAATTGGCTGCACTTAAGAAATAAAAACTACGCTTCCGATTACAATCAAACTTAATAAATCGAGTTAAAATGGAAGAAAAAATTGAACCCGAGTATCTATTTATAGATATAAAACACCCATTGGTTTCTTGAGAGTTTATGGAGTTAAACATAAGGAATTTACATGATCACTTTATACTCGTACCCGCAACTATTCGGTTTACCAGATAATAATCCCTTCGGTTTAAAAGTGGATACTTTTTTACGATTAGCAAAAATCCCCTATCAACATGAGCATATTTTAGACACCAAAAATGCCCCACGTGGCCAATTACCGTATTTAATTGATGGTCAAGAAACCGTTACTGACAGTAATATGATAATTAGTTATTTGATTGAAAAATATAAAATTTCAATAGATAAAGCATTAACTAAGGAACAAAAACACACCCATTTTTTAATTACTAGAATGCTGGATAGTCATTTATATTGGGTAATTTCTTATTCGCGTTGGCAAGATGAACAATTTTGGCCCTTATTTAAGAACGAGTTTGTAAAACAATTGCAGGATATGCCAGAAAGCATACTTGATAATGCAAGAAGCTATAACATTGAGAAATATAATTACCAGGGTATCGGTCGCTACTCAAAGGAAGAAATTTATCAATCCGGGATTGATGACTTAAGCGTGATTCATGCCTTATTAGCGGACAATGATTTTATCTTTGGCAAAACAGTCCATAGTCTGGATGCTTGCTGTTATGGCTTCTTAGCAAATATTTATTATTTTGACATTAATACGCCGCTAAAAGAATTTATTGTGAAAAACGCTAAACTTGCTCGTTATATTAATAAGGTTCGCGAGTTATTAATGTATTAGCACAAAATAATGGTTCTATCGCAAAATGTACCACCCCTGATAGAGTTCTTATTTTGCAAATACGGACAACCATGCTCAATTTCAAGCAAGCTTAGGTCGGGCAATAAATTGCCCGACTAAAGCTCCTTGCTATCACTCTCCTCAATTTACTTTATACTCAATCTTTTCATAACCCAACCATAAAGGGTCTGACCCAAATAGTGTATTTATAAACAATAAGGTACTAGACAAAAGGCCTAATTATTACTCTAAGAAGCTCTTTTTGGACCCCAAAATAACGTGTAAGAACAAAAATCATGGTTCATTTTTAGATAATCCATTGTTTATTAATAAAAATTACCATAATTTCCAGTCAGACCCCTATCGCGACTACCCAGAAATACATTTAGCATACAGCAAGGCCTGGCCCTCTTGATGTTTGAGGCTCACAGACCCGTTCCATTTAAGGCGCGATCGTCTATATCATGATTACTATTTAGTCTATCCCAGAATAAAAAAAGTCCTCCATAATATCTTGAGGGTTTGAAATGGTGAGTTCTATGGTGGCAGGCTGATAATAAGGGCCAAGGTAATTTTGGTAGGCCTTTCTGATGAACATATGCACCCTGTTGCATGACCCAAGTTACAAAAACTAAGGTTTCAATAAGCCCCATGCCAAAAAGAACACTCGCGCCAAGTTGTATAAAGAGGTAGTAAGCACTTTCCTCCAGACCTACCATAGAGGCAGAATAATAAGTCAAGTCATTGTTATTTTTTAAGGTGTGATGATATTTATGCCAACGCCACAAAATACCATGTTCTACATAGCGATGCATCACATAAACAAATGCATCAAACAATAAAAGCCCACCAATAATGCTTAATATGCTGTTAAGTAATCCACCATTTCGTTCCCAAGCAAGCATTTGGTTGTATTGAGGAACCATCATAAAAAAAGTAGTTAACAGAACAATAGCAAGAATTGAAAATACAAAATGACGCAAATAAATTCGGTGTAACCGCTTGTTAAGTACTATATCAAGAAAAAATAAAATGAAAATATTAATCCCACTAGCGATAAGAAAATAATGCGGCATGATACGTCCTTAAATAAATCTACTTTCAATTTTCTAATTGATGCTGGCAACGAGATTGATTTTTGTTTTGTGAAATCAATCCAAACAATTTTACTAGATCCCTGGGCAATTAAAGTATCATTAAGCAATAAATCATGTCCAATATTTAAGATTGAATTGGCAATATGGCTTGTGAAGGTATTTAATTCCACAGTTACTGGATAAATCAATGGTTGAAAAAAGAAGCAATCTGCATGAATGACCACTGGGCCAGTATTTCCTATTAAATTTAAATCAATAGTTCTTAACCATTCGATGCGTGATTCTTGAACAATACTCAAAATAACGTACATTATTAACATACCCAATCCTACACTTAGGGGGAGGCAAAATGTATTTCTAGGAAGCAAAAGACAGTGCCTGACCTTCTTGATGTTGCTCAGGCTTGACAGAAATTTAATATTGTTTAATTAGATGGCTTTTAGGTCAAATCCCGACGAATTTCAGATCGATAATAATTTCTTAATAACTGAATGATAAAATAGCAGCACATTTCATCTAATTGTGAAATACATGAGTAAAAAAGCATACATTATTGGTATGGGACCAGCCGGTTTGGCTAGTGCACTGTCGTTGCTGAGCAGAGGATACTCTGTTGCCTTAATTGACAAAAGAACAGAAGAAGAGATTTTTTGTCGCAGACAAGGGGTCTTTTTGACTGAAGAGACCATTAGTGAATTTTTTGCTCTAACTCGATTGGGTACCAAAGGCTACTCTCTGGCCTTCGAGGATAACTTTAGCTGCCAATTAATTCGGCCTAATGATGCAGCTAGTCTTGAGATGAATGCGGAAGATCTACTGGATTTATCATTTTTTGAATTAATTGAAAAAGAGCATACTGTAATTCCTATTGGAGAACTACAACTCTATCAATACAACAAGTTAAAATGTATTTACACTCGGGGTAATTATACTTTTCATGAACAAGAAGAAGCTTATACCGTAACATTTGATCTTGAAAAACAACAACTTAGTTTTCATATGGGGGACGTTGACATTCTCAAGGTCGATGCAGAAAAACAAGAGTTAACTCTCAATATTAAGGGAGCATTAGAAACACATGGCTTTAAACTTCTGATTGATGCATCAGGTAAAACATCAAAATCATTTACTCAATTATGGAACAGACAAAATCCTAAGTTTGCAATCCAGTATTATCAACTAGAGAATCCTGAACACAATGCATTTGGTGTCATGTATCTATCAATCGAAAATGCACCGAAGACAATGCACGATTCAACTGTATTGAGTCCGCTCGAAAAATCTCGCTTCATCTCATTGGAACATCTTGATATGTTAACAAGTTTGGGCTGGAAATATGATCGTGCGCCACTAATATTTTTGAAATATTCAAGAGAATATAATACGGTTTACGTCACAGGTGAAATTCCTGAACGCATTCTTGAACGTTATAATGAAGAAGAGCTAAAAGGCTGGTTCGACCTGGTCATGCAATTGCTATTTGACGATAGAAATTTTAAAACCCATATCATTGAATCACCGTCAGCATTCAGTATGAATATTGAAATTGAAAGTAACTATTCAATACGACTACCATCAGGTGGAACTTACTGCCTGGTTGGTGATGCGCTAATGCCCGCTAATTTTTTATTAGGTTGTGGTATCAAAAATGCTTTAAATGACGCAGAAGAGTTATACAGTATGATTGAGAACAGATTTGCTGAAAGTGAATCGTATCGTGCTTCTCGAAGAAATAAATATCAAAAATTATGGTCCATTTTTAAGGAAATTATACCTTGTAAATTTGAAATGCTCGAACTGATGCACCGAGTGCGTGAGGAGAAAGATTTGATGGATCAACTATTGAATGAGTTACACCATATAAGAGCATGGCAGCATCCGCAAGAACAGGATTTGAAAAGAAGTGAGAACAAATTGCTCAGCTCTATGACAATGTTCGAAACACCTGCGTCAAGCAGTATGTTAGCAGAATCCAGTGCCCCAAAAAGCTCTTCTGATTTCATGTATAAATCCAATTGCCCTTAGACAGCGCTCCCCGTTTGCTCTAATGATTCTTATGGCTCAAATGTATGGATTGCAATACATACGCAGGAAACCATCCAGCAGCAATTTCTCCGAAATGTACACAAGATAATAGAAGAAGCAGAAATGGATTTATGATCAAATTAAGTCAGGAGCAATGAGCAAGAATGTTGGGTCGCGACACAACCCACTAAAAATATTTAAAATCAATAGGTTATATGATGTAGGCAGCGGGAATCGAACCCGCGAAATAATTATTTAATTTATTGAAAATATTGGATTTTATTTAAATTAATACGTTATTGGGCACAGTTTGGGTATATTTTTTATGAAAATCCTAAATATTTTAGTTTCTATTATTGAATACTATGAATACTATAATTAGACCTACCATATAACTTATAGAATGACCTGGTTGTTTTTTACGTCACTGTAAGGGTCCTGTGGAAGAACCCCTATTAGTGAACTTCATTTGCAGGCTAGAAATCAACATCGCGGTGATGATGATGTTGATGATAATCAACCCCGTGTAAACTAATCCCACCGCGTAAGAAGTGTCCAAAAGACCGTCTTACGTTCCCTCCCGTTCCTCCATTACATAAAGTGTGGCATATGGTTCCCTTTGCATGAATAAAAATGGTTCATATTTTCTTAATATTTAACATGTAAAATACTCCGACATTACAGATTTGTACAAAAAATATTTGGACGAATTATGCCATATGATGATTTTTTTTCTGATTTTCCACCCGAAAATACCCAGGATTTATTTGACACGCTAATACCCCCCCTGGATTGGCCTGATGCAGGTGAACCACTGGTTGGGGCAGACAATACCGCATTATCGGATGATCCAGAGCAAACCGCGCCTGTCTGTTTATCAAATACAACAGCCATGGATTCGCTGCCAGACAATCTGGAAGATGATACCGAGGCGCCTGATCCTCTTTTTTTTCTGGATTTGGAACAAAGCCTGTTATTGCCTTTGCCTGACAGAACTCCAACGTCTCCAGAGTATGAGGTCAATAATAGCACCCAATTGCCAGACGTATTTGTTGCTCCAAGGCCCAGACAAAAGCGGGAACCAGGACAAAATGTGTCCAGACCAATTTCAACCAAACCAGAAAAGCAGTTTATTTGGACTGAATGTGTATTTACTCAGCGTGGGAAGCGGGCTCGTGGAAGCGAGGAAGCGTCGGATTCCAGTTCTTTTGCAAGCAGTTCCAGCGCACCTAAAAATCAGCGCACAGCTTCAGGAAAAAACACTATTTCATATGTTCGAAACGATGCATGTACCTCCACATATTCTGCGGACACTGCTCATCAATACTCTTCTTTTCCCCCAAGCCTCCCATCATTGGGAGTTAATAATGTCTTTTCAAATGTTGTCTTACAACCAGACGCGCCGGTTATTTTGGACGGTCAGCAGAAACTGACTCATGCCCCGATTGATAGGGTTGTTATCTCTGACAGGTCTCCCGAAGTTTTCATTTTACCCCCGGTCACGACGCTCCTGGGTGCAAGTCCCCCCACATTAAATGGGCCAATTTTGAGCAGATATGTGCGATCGCTGGATGATGTGGATAGGTGCACGGCACAACCCGACACGTTGAGCCAACGATGTGAAGAAAGTGTTGCTTCAGAAGAGGTATGGGTTGCGTCCCGTACTTTCAATATGTTTAGCATGTCAGAGAAAAAAAGAATGGCTCTGATTCAGAACCTGGCAAAGTATAACATAAGCGAAAAAACCTACCTTAAGGCATGTGCCAATTTGAGTGCGCTGGGTTACAGCACGGCAGAAATCAGGAAATTGGTTCCTGGCCTCGGCTGGCTAACAACCGTTAATAATTTGGTTAACAAGCATGAACTTATTATGGGACTTATCAAGAGGGACGGATTAAGTCATAAAGATCTAATCAAAGTCTGCACCTGCGAAGACGGCAACCAAAATCTTGATGGATTGGTACATTATTATGCGGAACTCAAAGTACTTGGCTATCCGCCTCAGAGTATCATGGAGATGGTATCGCGTACTAATGGCGCGGAACATTTGGACATGGTACGCAAAAACCATAATACGCTTATTGATTACCGCTTTAAAATTGCAGAAATTGTGGGAATGGCATCTCGTGATGATGGACTAGAAATCATACCAGCCCTAATAGACAGCTATCAGATTCTTGAGGAAGGTGGGTTGAATAATCGAGATATTATCCAAATAGCATGTGTTCAGGACGGCGCGCGCAAATTGAGAATTGTTAAAGAGTTTTTCAGTAGAGTGCCCAGTGTCATGATAGCAACCGGGATAATAAAAGAAATTGTTACCACAACACCCATTAAAAATATTTTGCAGAATCTCATAAGGAAACAGGAACAGATGGAAAGTAAGGAGGCTCAAACCATTCTGCGCTCCGTTCAACCTTTAGAGAGGCTGGTTAATGCCAAAGATGACACCCGGGCAGCATGTGCTGTTTCGAGCCCTGTTAGCGTGTCTGTCAGTATGTCTGATTTTGTTGTTGAGTCTGCTGGTTCTAGCTCATCCAGACCACCCCGCAGGCCTGTTGATAAGCCCGTCGAAAGAGAGGCAACCTGGACAGATCAAACATACAGGAAGTGTGGTTTTCATCAAGATGCCTATAAATTATATCGCGCTGTTTTGATATCGCTGGGCTATGAAGAAGGGAGTATTAACTCAATATTTCTGGGCGCTGGTAAGCATGGAGCTGTTGACGCGTTGATTGCAATGCATGATACCCTGATAAATCTTGTCAAGAAGAATGGTTTAGACCATAAGGATCTGGCCCTGGTCTCTGCTTGTCCAGATGGCGCGCAAAATCTTATGGCATTGATGAAACATTACACAACGCTTAGAAGTCAGGGCTACTCAAACAGGGACATTATCGGCGTGCTCTCTCATCGTAACGGTGCAGTCAATTTGGAACGCGTACGTGCAAAACATGATGAGCTGGTAAGCCTCGGGTTTAAAACAGCAGACATTATCTCCATGGCTTCTCATCATTGTGGTGCCCGTAGACTGGAAATTATTGCAGAGTTTTTCAAAAAAGCGCCCGATATTAAAATACCAAACAGGCGAATTGCAGAATTGGTCGCTAATAATCCAACAGAGAAGCTTTTTCAAGCTCTTGAAACAGAACATGCCCATTCGCCGAATGAGATTGTTATTCTATCTTCTTCCCAGGTATCTGACACAGGCTCTGCGATGCCACGGCAAAGCTCTGGAAGCTCTGTATCCAGTTCTCTTCTTGCGGGGCAAAGCAGCTTTTTCCGTTCGCAGCCTTCTGTTTCTGGATCATCGACGGTGGAGCCTGGGAATAGGAATGAGCCCGATATGAATTTATTTGATAGAATTGGCTAACAATTGTGAGATTTGTAGCCTGTGACCTGGACTCCATTGTCAGAACCATGTAATTTACATTACCTGAAAATTTAGCCAGCTTACAGGAGGAACTGTACGTAAGTTTTTTGCAGGGTTATGGTTTTTATCCACATCAGTTCATTCGAACTGTGTTATCTATAATCAGGAAATACCCTTGGAGAGGCCTCTTGATGATGCGCTATACCGCTTGTTAAGTGAAACAGAACATTGCCTATTAACACCAACGGCCTTGAAATCGCTTATAGTCAATCAGGCTTTAACAGAACACACCTTTGGGTTTTCCGTATTTTCAGCCCAAACGGGTAATGGCATCCAATTTGAGTTTAATATTAAACCGATATGCCTCAAATATCGTCTTCTTTGCCCTTGGTTTTGTATAGAGAATAAAATGAATTGCGACTTAGATTGGCGAAAATATATTGTAATGCACTGATAATTAATATATTTAATACATCATTGCCAGTTTGGGCTGAATATGCAGAAAAACCCTAGAAAGTGATTCGCTCCAGGGGTTCTTTGCAGGAAGTTACGAAATTTCCAATAATACCATGTCATACAACGTCAATATTGTTTCTGGACGCCTAACCCACAACGACCATTTTTGAGGGTTCTTCCAAAGCACCCGAACGGAAAATCGTTAAGATCTGGATATCACGATTACTAGACTTAGTGGAAAAATAAGGCGGGTGAATTCAACTCGCTAATGCAACACATTTCTTACCATTATTTCCTACATTCATACACAAGACTAGAATCACTTTCATCAGGTTTGCTAAGTCTATCAAAAGCTTTAATCATTTTAACTTCTCTGAAACCTACTTCTTTAAGCATATCAGTCAAAACTAAAGGATCATCATAAACTCGAACATTAAATATCTCAATTTCAGTTTGTATGATCTGTCCTTTATCTACCAGCTCATATCTATCTATAGAGTAACAAACATTGTCTTCGTATTTTGTAAGGCGATTAACCAGAATAAAATTACCATCCGGCTTGTGACATACGATACCCCTCCAAACTCCAAGTTGATCAGGCACTATTTTGGATGTTTCTACTTCAAATAATAAAGTCCCATCATTATTTAAATGATCATAAAAAACCTTCAATGATTTTTTTACTGAGTCAAAATTAATAATGTGTCCAAATGAGCCGCTGGGAATAAAAATTAGGTTATATTTTTGTGTTCTATTTAAATCCTCAACAAATCCCTGCCATACTTCTGGCTTAAGATGTTGTAATTTTGCCTTGGCATGTAGGGCGTCAAGCATATGAGCACTGGCATCAAATCCTATAACTTCGAAATTTTCTTTAAGAAGCGGAAGTAAAAACCGACCTGAACCACACATAGGCTCCATAACAACACCACCAGCATTATCCACATATTCACGATAAAATGCATAAGCATCTTCTGGTGGTTCAGGTCTTATTAAATCATAAAACTGTGTGCATAAATTAAGGTAGCTATTCAGCTTATGTTGATTCATCAATTCATTTCCAAATTTCCTTTGATAATCTCATTAGGTGTAAAGTAATTTAGAGATTTTCTAGGCCTTGAGTTTAATTTATTCATTATAACAAGTAGCGTATTATCAGTCACTGAAACCAAGCTTGAACTCTTTGCCACATACTGACGAACTAGACCATTGGTATTTTCATTCAAACCACGCTCCCACGACGAATATGGGTGAGCAAAATAAAACTCTGCTTCTAATTGTTTAGATATTTGTTGGTGATAGGCGAATTCACTGCCATTATCGGCGGTAATTGTTAGGACTGGTTTGCGATGGCCTTTTAGAACATCTATAGTTGCTTGTGTAACATTTGCTGCAGTTTTTTTGTTAACTTTTTTTAAGAGTGTAAATTTACTTTTTCGCTCTACAATAGAAACGATAGCTTGCTTATGATTTTTACCGATAATAGTATCTATTTCCCAATCTCCTATACGTTGCTTTTTATCTACAATAGAAGGTCGTTCATTAATAAATCGTCGATTTCTAATCGCACCTTGACGTTTGGGACCTCCATATCGTTTTCTATATTTTTTATGCTGATGCCTTAAGTGTTTATATAAAGCACCACCCTGCTTTTTATTCTTCAAAATAAACTGGTAAATCCATTCGTGGCTTAAGCTGAATATAGAACAACGTTTAGCATACCCACTTATTTGCTCGGGACTCCATTCATCTTGTATTTTTTCGATAACAAACACTTTTATTGGCTCGGTAAATTTAATGAACTTAGGCTTTGCCTTTTTGCGTTGCTCAGCGAAAGACTGTGCATAATCAGCTTTATAATCCCAATAACCTAACCGGGTTCGAACAAATGTAATATTTCGATTTAATTCTCGAGAAATAGTAGACTTATGCACTCCTACTTCATCAGCTATCTTTTGTTGCGAGAAACCAGCTTTCCACAAGGCTTGAATCTTACACCGTTTTAGATAATCTAAGCGTTTATATCCCATAGCTTCAACTCCTGTACAAAATCAGCAAAGGATTTTATCTTATCTTAACTGATTGTTTTATATACAAAAGTTGCGTTAACGAGTTGAATTCGCCGCGGACTTACCCACTAGAACTGAGAATCACAGGGATCAGACCTAGTAGAATCCAACAAGTATATTATCATCAGTCCTACTTCCTCCAGTAAAAGAATTTAATTAAGGAATTTAAGTAGATTTAGCTCTTTGAATACTTTCAACTAGTTTATATACTGTTGTGCTACCGAGGGTTTTGGGCCAATCTGTACATGGTGGATTATCACGATTTTTTCCACGACGAATGGCATCATCTATACTTCCAATATTTTTTATTCGATTAATATCAACACCTTTATCATAATCTGGTAAATAATTATTTAATCGAACCATGCAATCACTTGCAGATTTTATATTATTTCCATCTTCAAAATGTAAAATCAACCAATATTCAAAATTTGGGTTACTTAGTGCAAAACCAAAATTCACTGATTTTTTTGACCAATTAAATAACTCTGATAATTGCTGATCTGTCCAACTATCTTTATCTACTACTAACCAAGCTTCATCTGTTATTTTACAATCTTCTTCTTTAAGACATTTTTCCATTTGTTTCAATACATATTGTGGGGAACTATGTTTAGGCTTTTGAAAAATTAATTTAATTATTGAATTCTTATCTTGAAATGAAGAAAAATATTGTAATTCTGTTTTAGAACCCTCTGCCACTATAATATATAATTTTCTATATGGGCGAATTCCTCCATATCTCGTAAAAATTCTTCGTTTTTGGGACATTAATCATGTCCTCCTTGATATTCATTTTTACAAATTAATATTTCCTCACGGATACGTGGCACCCCACCAAATCGACCCTGGAGATAGCTTTTTCGAATATCTTTGTCAAAACGAATATCTTTATATTCACTAAATGAGATTAAATCAGATGAACCGGAAGAATCTCTTTCAGCTATCCACATTTCATCACGTCTTAATAATTTTTGATCCATCAATAATACATCATGTGTCGTAAATAATAATTGATGTCTAGTGGTAGCAGAACAATTTCCCAAGTAAAGCTCTAGTAATTTTTTGGTAAGTAAGGTATGTAAACTTCTATCTACCTCATCAATAATAAAAACCTTTTTAGATAAAGGAGAAGATAACTCAAGAAAAGCAGGTAATAAATCAATTACTCGTTGAGATCCATCTGATTCTTGGCGAATATCAAATTTAACTTCTGTACCATCAGCTTTAGAATGATAGGTCACTAACTTTTTAACCAGAAGTTCTCCATTTTTTCTAGTGACAACTAATTGCTCTTTATTGGGGGCATTTACACGAACAGTCATACCCTCTTTGATTTTTTCTTGGAGCTTTAATTTTAATACTTCCGGCAAAGAAATGTTATCAAAATGAATATCCTCTCCTCCAAGATGCGAAATTCCAGTATCTAGTTTTGGTAAAAGTTCATTCATTGTCATATAGAGGGGATGACTTTCATCTAAAAATTGCTCAAACAGGCCGAATCGTGTATCTGGGGCAACTAGTTCAAGGGTATCTTTGAACCAATTATAAATTGGTTTAAAGTTATCAACCTTTTGTGATACAGAGTTAGTTAAGAAAAGCTGATTTTCTCTAGTACCTTGGAATGCAAATTTTAAAAACTGATCATCTTCTAACGATTCATCAAAATTTGGCTTGTCATCTAGTCTATTATATAGAATGGTTTCAGAGTTGCCTTTAATCAGAACTAATTTTTCCTCTAAGACTAATTTACTTGTAACAGCAAAACTGTATTCATAAATTAAATCACCTATAAGCAATTCAAAATTAAAACGCGCGGGTAGCTCTTTACCTTTAACATTTAAAAGAAAAGTTTCAACGGGTATTAAACCATCAGGTTGTGTCCCATTAACAACTAATGACTTAACAAAACTAATCGCCCTAAAAAAATTCGTTTTACCAGATGCATTTCCGCCATAAATAGCGGCAATAGGAAGTACTTTTATATTATATTTTTCAATCTTTGGAACTCGCTCATTATGTTGGCGTTCTTTACCGGCAACCATAGTAAAGGTAACGTTATTACCGAAAGACATCCAATTCTCTAATGAAAATCTAATTAACATAATATATAACCTAATGTGAAATTTTCACCTAATACATAACATAGTATGGGATTTATAAGTATAAAAATCAATTTAATCGAGAAAAATCTACATAGAATAACCGATAGCTAGACTATTTTTGAACATACATTAAAAAATCTAGCAAATTTATCATTATCTTATCATTTAATATAAATAAACGGGGGTTTTACGAACAGCGCTAGAGATGTGCAAATAGAAGTTCAACTTGGCGGGGAAAACGTTAATAAACAGGTAAAGAAATCAATGTTTATAAATTATTTTGGGGCTGAGTTTCTTAACTTTGACTGATTATTATACTTGGAATACCTATCGTTAATCTTTACATCGGGTCTGGAGGCTATAATTCTATTTAAATTTAGGATTCTCCTGATGATTGCCATTTCGTTTATTCTTCGGCTTATTGAATAACGGATAATATTCAAAATTTAATCGGCTCCCAGCTGATTTTCTATTTCCTGAATAAGTGAGCCCCTATCTTCGCTAATCTCTTTTCTATCTTTTTTTAAATGTTTTTTAAGGTCATGGTTAGTCCAAGACAACTGTCTGATTGCGTCACCAAATTTATCTATATTCAGCATAAGGGGTTCGTGACGGTTTGTAAAAAGAATAACAACGTTTCCATTTTTTATTAGACCCTCACTGATTTTAAGGTCAGAATAATTGATTTTAATATGATCTTTTAAAAATTTAATCCCTGTGTTTAGTTCGATATCTTCCATAAATGGGTACTCCCAAACTGATCTGGTTTCATTGGCTATGTTTTTTAATCCATTCCTGCGCCATTAACTGAGCTTTTTCTAATTGTGATTTAGTCATTTTCTTAGCAACCATATCACGACCCTTCATTGCATTCTCATTACCATTTACACCTGCGATGTTAAACCACATATGAGAAAGAACATAATCTTGAGGAACACCATGTCCTTCGTAATATATAATACCTAAAGCCCCTTGCGCTTGATTAAGCCCCTGCTCAGAGGCCTTAGAATACCACTTGAATGCTTGCTGGTAATCTTGATTAACACCATTTCCTTTGTAAAACAGTCTACCTAGTCCATTCTGTGCTTCAGCGTTGCCTTGCTCAGCAGCTTTAGAATACCACTTGAATGCTTCTCGATAATTTTGAGTAAAACCCACCCCAATTTCATACCCATAACCTAGTAAATACTGTGCATCAGGCTTTCCTTGTTCTGCAAAAATTTGAAGTGCTCGCCATTTATCGACATCATTTCCATGCTTAACCTCTTGTGAATAAGAACGGGGAGAAGTCAATAATATAAGAGATAGTAGTAGAATTATCCTAACCGAAAGATACACTAAACTTTTTTTATTAATAATCGATAAGTTCATAAGTATGATATTTTCATTTATAGTAACCTTGTTGTCGGCTGCTTATAAAAATTCTTGATGAAATAGAAAGCTTGTATAAAGGCAGAGTGGAAATGCCGCATATATCCGCCATTGCTCTGTATCTATGGGGTTTTAGGACATTACAGATATATAAATATCTGAATGTTAAACTCAATAATAATGAAATTATGTTTGCCGAAGATCAGTCGGCTCCATTTGGTGGTGGTTCAATATCTTTCCAAAAAATATATTCAGTTGGTATTTTTATAACAGAATCTGATTGAAATTCATTTTTATCTAATAAATGATATTGTTCCAATTTATAAACAAGATATTTTTCGCCACCTTTTGGTTGTTTTAAAGAAAGGCATTTCCAAGGAAATGATGTTTGAAATTTAAATATATTTTTTTTGTTAGAATTAATAAAATCTCTAACTTGTTTATTAATATCTTCAATGTCTTCAAGGTGGTTTTTTATTTTTTTCAGGTAACTATCTTTATTAATTCTATTAACTTTAGTGTATACAATTTTATTGCCTTTCTGATCAACAATAGGACTTAATTCGAAATCAATATGACTCCACTTCTCAGATAACGAAGAAGCTTTGTGTGAAAAAGTGTTTCTTTCTTTTGCCAAGGAGTTCCATTTATGACTATACTTAGCTAATTCTTTGTTGTGCTCAATTTCCTTTAGAAGCTTGAGTTCATCAACTAAATTGTTAAAATAAAAATTTCTTTTTTCTTCCATTTTTAGAAATAAATATGCAAGTAAACTGGTGTATCTTTCCCATGCCCTATAAAACTGTTCATACACTATGTAAAGTCTATGAAGAATTAGCATGTCACTCAACTCGCTTCCCTCGTCTATTAAAATGAAATCTCCGATCGAAATTTGTATATTTGCAATACTCCAAAAGATTTCCGTGCATTTACACTTTATTTTATCATTTAAATAAGACTTTAATTCCGTATTACTTTCAAAAAAAACACCATTTAGCCACTCTTTAAAATTTGCCGCTGTTGTCAACAAAGTGAGCGAATTATCTTTAAATGCTTTTCCTATCTCTTCTATCAGTTGTTTAGCATCTGTCATATTTATTCTCAATTTCTAAAATCAGCTCTGTTTTTCTAAATTTTAGACTCATATGTTTTTTAAACGCCATGATATAAAGTCTCATAAATTTCCTTTGAATCTACTTAAAGAAAGGGCATTTATGGCCTTTGTTGTGTGGATAAGGTAATAAACCGGTTTTTTGTTTACCAATCATAAAAAGTACGAGTGGTAAACATTATATAAGGCAGTGCTAGCACCCTCGAGCTGCCCTCGCAAGCATATCCTCTACAGTCTTTTCAATAAATTCACGGCCAGTGTTCTTTAATAACTCTTCTCGCCATACACGATTTTTATTTATTAATTCTTTTTGAAGGAGAAATGCTTGTTCTGTATTTCCTGCTTCTATCGCTATAAGTACTTTATCCTCTATTTCTAACAACTCCTTATTTATTTTAAGCATATTGAACCCCATGAATAAAATTACCGTTATTTAGAACTTTCACTTACTAGATATAGAATAGATTTAAATAGAACCATTACATGACTATTAAGGTGCAAACAGAATTAATTCTCTACTACCAAACATCTTCTGATAATCCTGCGTCAATCTTGCATTTAGCTCTTTTCATTGCAAATTCTAAAGCTTCATTTTCTTTTGTAAAACGTTCAGGACATTCTCTATTTATCTCCATATTAATCCCAACATTTAAAGTAATTTTATAGCTAGGCTGAAATCCATCTGGAAATTTAACTGCAAAGCAATATATTTCCATATCTTTATATAACTCTTTCATTAAAAACTCCTTTTTATATTGAGAATTATTCGTTTATGTATTTATAAAGTGTAGTCTTTCCTACCCCAACCATCTTACAAATTAATTGAATTGAATGTTTTTTATTGGAATAAAGTGTTTTCACCAACTCCTTTTGTTCATCGGTAAGTTTTTTCGGCCTGCCACCTTGACGGCCTCTAGCCCTTGCTGCTTCAAGACCTGCACGAGTACGTTCCTTAATTAAATTACGTTCGAACTCAGAGAGCGCTCCAAAGACATGAAACATAAATTTTCCTGATGAAGTTTCAGTATTAATAGACTCGGTAATACTGTGAAAGCCAATTCCTTTTTCTTCAAGCCCACTCACATACGAAATAAGATGCGTGAGTGATCGCCCTAACCTATCCAAGCGCCAAACAACTAAGACATCCCCTTTTCTTAAGTATTTTTCAACTTTATCTAATCCAGGTCGTTCTGAAACTGAACCACTAATTTTATCCGTGAAGATTTCCTCGCAACCTGCCCTTTTCAATTCATCTAGTTGCAGGTCTAAATTTTGTTCATGCGTAGAAACACGTGCATACCCTACTCTCATTATTATTCCTTGTAGTTCTGAAAGACTAAAAGAATAGATTAAAATGAACTTTGATTAATGTATAGAGTTTTCGAACTGGTTTTCACGGCGAAATACAAATTTTTGAGCATCAATTTTATGCGTTCACAAACCCATCGATTACTGAATGCTTGAAATTAACGGAGCTAGCAATTTACCAAGGGTATTTTAAGTAAACCCCATCTATTTCTAAATCTCTCTTTCTAAAAAATATAATTAATAAAATCTATATGGATGCTGCTGTTTACCCCGGTAGTAATTAATATTGGCGAACCTTGGGAATTAGAAGTAAAATCTAATAACAGTTTAGTAAGAGGTAATAATGGATTTTAAAGATAAAAAAGTAATTGTTACAGGAGCTAACCGCAGTATTGGTCGAAAAATCGCTGAAAACTTTGCTAAACAAGGAGCTGACCTAGTCATTAGCTATCGCAGCGACGCAAAGGGGGCTGAAGAAACGATTAAAGCTATAAAAGATGCTGGCCGTGTTGCTGAAGCTTTTTATGCTGATTTTACCCAAATGGAACAGGTCGCATATTTTGCAAAGCAAGCAATTGATTATCTAGGACATGTAGATATTTTAATTAACAATGCAGGGATGCTCTGTCGCGAAAATTTGTTTGAACTAAGTCCTGAAAAAATGCAGCAAGTATTTCAAGTTAATACTTTGTCGCCTCTTTATTTAACGCAGCTTTGTTCACAAAATATGATTCAAAACAAGATAGCGGGTTCGATTATAAACATTTCCTCGATCAGCGGTACTATTACCATGCCCAAAGGTATCGGTTATGGGGCATCGAAGGCCGCCTTGAATAAATGGACAAAACATGCGGCCCTTAATTTGGCACAATATGGTATCCGCGTAAACGTTGTCGCACCGGGAGTTATTGAATCCGGAATGAATGAAAACACCTCTGTTAGTAATCCTGAATTATGGGAGTACTATATCAACAACATTCCCTTAAACAGACCAGGGAAACCAGATGACATCGCAAATTTTGTTTCATTTCTTACATCAAAAAAAGCAGACTGGATTACGGGGAAAGTATTTGAAATAGATGGAGGTCATGCTATTTGATAGCTATTCCTTCAATAAATCAAAGGGTTCTATTTGACTGTTCTAGGTGTTTCAATAGTGTCGCGAAGGCTGCAAACCCTATGTTTACCTTCGATATGGCTTGGAGCTGGGAAACCCATTGCAATCTATAATTAGTCATAAAAGCTCCAGAACAGTTTTAAAGGTCAAATTATTTACTATAGAGAATTCTATTATATATGTGAACTTTTTTACCTTGGGGTTTTAGAACAAAAAAAGGGCTTCAAATTACATCTCAACATCAGACAAACTACCTACGATTAATCTCACTTGTCCATGTATTCTATTTAATTTTTGTGCTTCAAATCGGAATCTGAAATGGACTTTGAGCTACGATTATTCGAATCTTCTGAATTAAGGCTTGAGGAATCTAAAGTCATAATACTAATAATATGTATAAAACGATCACTGTTATATAAAGAATTTTTTGCTTCAGGTTGTTTTCACGATATATTATCTCGCAGTTAAGTGCTTCGTCCCAACTTGTTTTTCCTTGTTTTTGAAGTCTTGGGCGGCTAGAAGCAAGCGTCAATATAATAAATCTAAAACTACCGCTAAATAAAGCCAGCCTCTCTGTGTGGGAATAAATAGTGTATCAGACACCCAAGCTTTATTTCTTTCTACAAGGTTAAAGTGACGCTTTATCCGATCAGGTGATGCTTTTAAAGTATTTTTCGAGTCGGTTGTAATAACAAATTTTTTTGCCATTTTCGATTTTATATTCCACAATCAGCCAGGAACTATGAACCATTGCATGCTAACCAATTGGATGCATGACTTGACCTCGGGTTCCAATGCATTACGCTGATTTGGCGGTCAATACGTACAATTTGAGCATTAAGAGTGGCGAATTGAACCCATGCACTGTCAACACCAGAATAGTGTTGAATGTAATTTAAGGACATGTTTTATGAAGTTACTGCTCTCTGAAGAAAAACTCCGCCCTGTTTGCACCCTTGCATCATCTTCCATTCTTGCAACTCTACTGACCATAAACGTCTCTGCTCCAGCACATGCAACGTCAACATCTTCTTCTAATGAGCAAGAAAAACGGATTCAAGCACTGGAAGATAGGATTCGTTTACTGGAAAAATTGCTTATTGCACAACAAAAAATATCGACCAATTCATCCCATAGATCAAAAAGAAATAGCGCTACTCACACCATTAAGCCCACTCCTTCTATCACATCGGGCAAACTGCATGTCAAACAGCCCGTAGTACAGAAACCCGAAGCACATCCAGTATCCTCAGTTTCTCTTAAGAAACCATTCACTACAAAAGATAAAAAAATTTATCTAAAAGGACTGACGATCTCACCTGGCGGATTTTTGGCTGGCGAAGGTTTTACTCGCTCACTTTATCAACAATCTGATGTGGGATCCTTCTTCGGCGGAATTCCACTTGGCAATAACCCCTTGCATTATATGAGTGAAACCAGATTCTCTGCACGTTCATCACGTTTGTCCAGTCTGTTTGAGGGAGTAATCAATCCCGAAACTTTAGTAGCCGGATATATAGAGGTCGATTTTTTTGGCAACGGTTCAGCAAATTCCACTGAAAGTAATTCCTTCGATCTGAGATTAAGGCATGCTTATTTTAATACCGACTGGAATAATTGGGGAGTTCATGTCCTGGCTGGTCAAACCTTTTCACTTGCAACAACTAATCTAAAAGGAATAACGCCTCGCAATGAGTTTCTTCCACTAACCATTGATGCCCAATTTGTCATTGGTTATGTTTGGAAACGCCAACCCCAATTGCGTCTGGTAAAGAATCTGGGCGATCTGTTCACCGCAGCGATCTCAATAGAAAACGCTCAAACGACCTTCGGCGGCACACCCTGCGGAACCAATTTGGGCAATGGGGTTATAAGCCAGATTTGTTCTAGCCCCGGAATTCAAACTCTTCCCAATATTGTGTTTTTTTCTTTGAACAACATTCCTGATGTAATTGGAAAGCTGGCTTATGAAGACACTATTAATAACCATAGAGTTCACATTGAAGGTTTCGGTTTGCACCGTAATTTGTATAATCGCGTTCGAAGCGTGCCTGACTTTAATGAAAATCATAATACAAGTGCGTACGGTTTTGGTGGTGGCGGATTGATCGAATTAATTCCGAAATACCTTGATCTTCATGGAAATTTCCTGGCAGGCCGCGGCGTAGGAAGTTATTCCTCCGGTTTTCTTCCTGATGCGACTTTAAATTCCAATGGTTCATTAATCGCGATACCTGAAGTTATATTCATGGCAGGTGCAACATGGCATGCCACTTCAAAATTTGACGTCTATGTCTATGGTGGTAAAGAACAAGAAGATCGCACTTATTTCAGAGTTAATGACAATTACTTTGGGTATGGTGTTCCTAACGCAAACAATACTGGATGCAACATTGAATACGGTATTTGTGGGGGAAACAATCAGACCTTATGGCAAGTGACAACCGGTTTATGGAATAAGGTGTATCAAGGGGATTACGGTGATGTACGTGCTGGCCTTCAATATTCCTATACTGTGCGAAAAATCTTTTCAGGTAATGGAGGACAGGAGAATTTACTTAACCCCCAATACATGGGTTATCAAACCCATGATAATATGGTTTTTGCCAGCCTGCGCTATTATCCATTTACTTTCAGCGGCAACTACTAATCAGGCAAAAGCATCAGACGCCTTTCGCACAAATCAATCTCTTGAGCCACCCCTCATTTTTTATACATATCTTGCTTTATCTTATTGATTTTTAACAATCAATCATAGAGAATCGCTTCCCTGATAACGCTATTGGTGACTCCGTTTATATTCATCTGCAAATTTAAGATCCGCTTTATGTAATGCTAAATCAGCAAGTTTTTTAAATTTACCTCCTTTGAGTTTAATTATTTTTACAGCATCAGGAATATCTCAAATTAACTTGTCTTTCTCATATCGAACTGGAAAATTTTCCATATGAAGCCCCCTCCTATCCCTATTGTAATCATTTAGATAAGCATCTCAATTCTTGAAAATATTATTTAAATAATTCCTCTATTGTTATTTGCATTTCATCCTGGCTAGGCTTTGCATAACGAAATATTTCTTTAATAGATACGTTACCACTTAGCTCTTGAGCAAAATGCACGCCATGCTTATCAGTTACTTTCTTTAAAAAAGTGTGGCATAGTTGATGAGGAGTAAATTCAAATTGTTCATGTTCCGGCAAAAATGCTAAAGCTTGTTTTAAAACTCTTTGGCAAATGCGATAAACATCCAAGGTTTGTAAACGTGTCCCATAGCGTGAAATAAATAATGGTTCATCATTTAGAGCAGCCCTTTGTTCTAAATACTAAACTAAATATCCCCTACTTTCTTGTGGTAAAGGAATTTTTTGACTAATACGCTTTGATTTATGACGTAGCACTTCGCACAGCCTTTTTGTCGATACTGATCCACATTTAAGTTAACCACTTCAGATTCACGAAGTCCTGTGTCTAAAAGTACATAAAATAGAGCTGTTTCCATTAAAGGATTTTGATTTTTACGAGTGCAAGTTTTAATGCGTTGCTCACAGGCAGACTTTAAGCGCATCAATTGTCTCGATGTTAACCCATTCCATAGGAATATTAAATTTGAAAATAATTGGTGCATACCACTATAATTCCAGACTGTAAGCAATACAATATCGGTCTACCGAGGACTTTCATGAAAAAGGGTAAAGACATCTCGGTAAGTTTTGATGGTCTATATCTGATTCATCAAAATCTTCCTGGGAAGCAGGTTCAGCAAATCACTTTACAAGAAGCACTTTTATTTATCCCTTTGCAAGGAGAAATCAGCATTATTTTGGAGGGAAAAACTCTGCAATTGGGTGTGAGTAAAATGTTATACCTGCCACCAAATCTGACACATTCTTTTTCTTCCACTACTAAAAGTGGCGAGCGGCTAATTGCTTTGATTGACCCTAACAAATACCAAGTGAGCTTTTCTTCTTCAGTACCCTTAATTCTTCCCGTAGATCATTTGATAAAGGAGCTACTCTTTTATTTATTACTCCACCCAAAAACAAACAATGCGCAATCGTTAATTCAGGTATTTTGTGAAACTTTGCATGAGATATTGATGCGGACGTCCTCCAATTACATGCAATCAGTGGAGCATTTAGAAGCAAAAGCGAGCGATCCACGTTTAAAAATAGCCTTAAATTACATGCGGGAGCACTTAGCAGATAATATTAATATAAACGATGTGGCACGTCATTCCGGATTGAGTAGTCGTAGTCTTAATCGATTGGCAGCGATTGAAACGGGACTACAACCAAAGCAGTGGCTGATTCATTATCGAATATCAAAGGCAAAGGAACTCCTACGCCTATCTGGAAACTCCGTTACTCAGGTAGCCTTTATGGTAGGCTATAATTCCTTAGGTCAATTCATTGCAACCTTTCGTACTCATACTGGGCAATTGCCTTCTGAATATCTCAATATGGCTAAAAACTGAAAATTAATGGCGAGATTTTAGAATCATTTCATTCTCCTTGCTCATAAACTGCATAGGTTAAACAACAAACCGTGAGGAGAAAATAGAATGATACGAAAAAAAACAAGTAACTGGTCAAGAAATATAACTCTTTGTTTTGCAATGATCTTTCAGATTGTGACTGCCCATGCTTACTATATTCCGAAGGCAACGCAGTCCGAAAGCGAAATTCAAATAGTACAAAAATATTTTGAAGCTCTAGCCACAGGTGACATGGCCTTGCTCGATAGCCTGCTTTCTGAAAATATCATTTGGCATCAACCTGGAAATGGTTCTTTGTCAAAAACTTATTACGGTAAGCAGGAAGTATTTTCACTATTTGGTCAATTTATGAAAATCAGTGAAAATACGTTCAAAATCGATGAAGTAAAAAACATCATGGCTAATAACTTCTTAGTAGCCGCTACCCTTCATTTCTCCGCCCATAAATCCAATGGCAGCAAACTGTCTATGGACGGAGTTGACTTAATGAAAATTAATAATGGCCAAATTGTCGAGGTCTATCTTTTTTCAGCAAACCAATCCGAAGAAGATGCTTTTTGGAGTTCTGAAACGCAATTAAAACCTTAAAGTCCTTTGACAATTCGCCTAATGGTTACGTTCTGCTGCATGTCCTCAGGGTTCATGGATTCAGCAGGCGTAGCCTGGGAGTAGGCCCAAAGGGCCGTATCCCAGGTTTTCATTTCACCTTCATTCACTCTCCAAACGCTCCTTGGACTCCATCATATCCCCAATTTTCTTACAATACTCCCTTCTGAACATATCGTTGAAAACTGGAATACGGCCATTCTTTAACTGAGGATACATATCCATATGACTCACCCAACAGGTCAATATAACTGATTAATAATTGTGAGTTCCGATTTCTTAAAACAAAAAAAAATAGGTACCGCCAGGAGTAAAATCTCTGTGAAAGTGAACCATATTTGTTTATGAAGTTGGCTTTCCTGTGAATGGAATTTTATAGGGGTTGATCGAGCTATGGAAGTTAAATGAAAACCTGGGATACGGCCCTTTGGGCCTACTCCCAGGCTACGCCGGCTTCATCACTGATGTGAACCCAAACCCATACCCCAAAATATCTCTACCCACTATAAGAAATCTCTTGCATGACATCGAAGGATTCTCTTTATGTATTAGTTCTATTTCTTTGCTATAGTCAAAATGAGTAATGACAATGGATGTCTTAAATGGACTTTTGTCTTGGTATCACGGATGATGCCTTCCACAAGGATGTGGAGGACTACTCAAAACTTTTATGACTCATCAATCCACTAGGCAACGATGAGTCACCTCTTCTTGTTAGTGCACTTTAAAATCCCAGAATTACCCATCTTTTCTGAGTGCATTCCGAAAAGTTATTGCATAACTGTAACTACTGGAATTTCTTGCGTATCCCCGATGTATTCACAGAGATACCCACAGAAAATGTGGATAACTATTTTTATATTTAATAATGAACAAAATGGCGTTATGCCTTGCTCTATAAGGGTTATATCACATTAGAAATAATGAGTTCGAAAGATAGGCAATGTGAAGTTATAAAAATTATCCACAAGACATACAGGAAAAATGTATAGAGATAGCAACCACATGGTAACAATAAAAAATTTGAAAAAACAGTCTTGACTCTCATTATTTTAAAATAAAAATGAATCTCAGTTTGAGACTACTTAATAAGGACAATTGATTAATGCAGTCATGTCTTGATGGAGGAGAAATTGAAATATCAACAGTCCCTAACTGGCGGAGTACTTCTATCAGAGAATAGTCAGGATACGTGTGCAAATTCATTTTAGCTCCTTTCAAAGGATGTTCTGAGTTGAAGCGTAGTCTAAATAGTGATTCCATACTCCATATTTGTTTTGTGGTGATAAGAAATAAAATCAGTTGGCTTTGTAGTCAAAAGTTCTCCTCTCATTAACTTTTTGTCCTTTACTTGCATTACTCCAGCTCAATGATTTGGACGTTGTCACGCTGATGCTTTAAATAAGAAAGTACTATTTTATAATCATCATAGGTATGACTGGATTCAGATGCTGCATCAAGAAGTGAACGCCATTGCGTTAACAAATGCTCACTGTTCATCGAGCAGACATGCCGCCACTGATGCACTACCGTAAATTGAGTTATTTTATTCACAGGGCAGTGCTCTTTTACTGCAATCGCCCCCTTAAAAGGCCATACCACTTCCTGATATTCCTCTAGCGCTTCTAATAATCGCTTGTTGTACACCTCATGGGGTTCTTCTTTAATACATGCTCCATGGCATCGTTTCAACTGATAAGAAAAACACGAGCCATTACCCTGCTCTACCCCGCATAATTTTTGACACAAATCATGATTTTTGATCAATTGAAGCAAGGTGCGTTTTGCAGCAGCCACACTTCGAAAAGCACCATAAATTCCATGCTGCTTTAATTCATGTTCCTCTTCAACTTGTTCGCGCACGATAGAAAGAGTTAAATATCCTTGGTGCTCACTTAACTTAAATCCTGCAATGGTCGTTTTACGTCGCAACCTACGATTATAAACGGGCATATGCTCTTTAATCATTTTGGACTCAAGCAATAAGGCACTCAACTCCCCTGCTGTTGGGATGACTTCAATGCGCACTACTTGTTGACTTAAAGTAAACTCTTTAGCGTGCGTATAGTCTCCTGAAAAATGAGACAGTACTCGTTGGCGCAAGGTAATACTTTTACCAATGTATAAAGGCAATGGATTTTTATCGCCATAGAATATATAAACACCAGGAGTATCTGGTAGCTGCGACACGTCTGTCGTTAATTTCGAGGGGATGCTCGATTTGTGATAGAGTGCTTTAGCGGCGAACAGGATCTTTGACCAGGTGTGCAGCTCCACCATTTTTTGAATCACTTCATGCAAGGCCGCAACATCCCCTTGAGCACGATGATGGTGTTCTAATGAAACGTTTAGCGATTGTGTAATAAACTCTAAATTATAATGGCGTTGGTTAGGATAAAGCTGTTTTAATAATTTAATAGTACATAATACTGGAGCTTGATAAGTTATCCCACAGCGCTTGAAGGCGTTTTTGATAAACCCAAAATCAAAGCGTGCATTATGCGCTACAAAAACACACTCGTGTAAGACGTCTAATAATTCAAGAGCAATGTCTTCAAAATATGGGGCATCTTGAACCATCTCATTGGAAATACCGGTTAATGCTTTAATGGCATCGGGGATGGAGCGTTTAGGCTTGATCAATCGATGCCAAGTGCGCCTAATACCATGCTCTGTAATAACCATCACGGCTATTTCTGTAATTCCATCCGTGGTTACATGAAGTCCTGTGGTTTCTATATCAACCAGTGCCCATTGAAATGAATACTGCATAAACTCTCTTTTAAAAATTATTAAAGGCTAACCCGAGCAATATCAGACCATCGTGTTGTATAAGCCGGAGATTTCAGCTCCGCTCGCATCGACCAGGGTTTCGAATAACCCTCTACCGCAAGGCAAATTGTATGTCGGCCGTATTTTTGATTGATTGTATCAAATACACTCATAATTTGTTCGGTCTTTGCTAAAACTTCATCAAATACTTGATAAACTATATACAATTGACCGAGTTCTTTGAGAATAAAATCCTCCTGACATACCAATGCTTTTTTGTAATGAGGTGCAAATCAATGGTTATCATGACCGGAGGACTGATCTCGCCATACAAGGTGTAGTTTAAAGAGAATGCATCAAATTTAAGTTGGTTACAAAGTCCTTTCATTTTGCAAAAAGGCTCACCCATCGCTACTCCAAGTGCCTTTGATTCATTAGTAGGCGTAGCCTGGGAATAGGCCTGCTAAATACCTAGTTTAATTCCTCAAATAATCCATAATAAGTCAGTTAAACAAATGGGGAGTTACATTTTTATAAAAAATAAGTGCTAAAAAAATTAGCATGAATTGTACCCATTAAATCTTAAAAATATCGACTTTGCCGAATTTTTTCCACTAAGACATTCAGCATCAGACGAGGCATACTTTGATTAAAAATCGTTTGACGAAGTTTCAAGAACGCCTTGGTGAATTTAAATACACCATCTTGTAACAGGTGATAGGCGGCTTTATCGTTTTTTAAGGCATTCATAAACTCATTTCGAGATTTTGGAACAGACAAAGGTTCAGAACGATTCGATTCTGGTTTAATCATCATTTCAACAGGGTCTTCTGATTGAATTAATTCATCAAGAATAGCTGGCGGAACAGTAATAAGGGGTGATCCCGCAATGGCTAAAACTTGATGTTTATCTCTAAAACTTGCGGCCATCACTTCAGTTTTAATGCCTTGCTGGTTAAATTGATGCACAATATCATGTATCAATTGGACACCAGGGGATAAGTTGTGAGAAGGGGGTTGGATGTTATGATTTTCATAATATTCGTTGGTTCTGCCTACAAATGGAGAAATGAGGGTTGCATTGGCTTTCGCGCATGCTAACGCTTGAAGGGAAGAAAATACTAAAGTCATATTACAATGAATCCCTTCTGTTTCGAGTATTCGGCACGCTTCAATCCCTTCATAAGTAGCGGCCACCTTAATTAAAATACGTTCTTTTGGTATTCCTTTTTTTTCATATAATTGAATTAAGTAACGGGCTCGTTCTATTGTTCCTTCAGTATTGAACGATAATCTTGGATCTAATTCTGAAGAAACGCGACCAGGTATAACTTGTAGAATTTCATATCCAATTTCTGTAATAAAACGTGCAATAAATCGAATAGGTTCTGGAAATGGTGAGCCATCATTTTTTTTGGCTTCGTCACGAATACGGGCTATGATATCTTGATAATGTGGATTTTCAGTAGCATCTAGAATTAATTTGGGATTGGTTGTTGCATCGATTGTCTTATACTGTTTGATTAAGCGTACATCGCCGGTATCAGCAACAATTTTTGAATATTGTTTTAATTGTTCCAATTGATTCATAACAAGTCCCTTTGTTGGTGATGACTATCTTTGAGTTTTCTGACTCACAAGCACCGATGTGTATACACGCTCGGAAATGATGCCTTGTTCAAGTTGTTCTGTGGCATCTGTTACCATGAGTTGCCCATATTCTATAATCAATTTACGCGTGCTTGATGCACTCTAATCAGGATCACTGTCTAATAGTATATCACGGATTTTGTCATCGAAAATAAGATACTCTCGTGGAGCAAATCTTTTGTCATCTACAGCAGGCGTAGCCTGGGAGTAGGCCCAAAGGGCTAAATCTCAGGCTAAACCAGCTGTTACACGAATCGTTTGCATTAAAATTTTTTATAGCTTGTTATCATGAGTTTAAAAATTAGTTAACTCTAACCAGAATGCAGCTATCAGTACAGCAAGGTTAAATCGAACGATAACAACGACTAAATGAAAGATATTAAATTGAAGCGAATCAAACAGCCTTCAAGCTAATATAATTGCTCTTATTGTGCCTGCAAATGCAGGGGGTAAGCTTGAGCTTTGTCCTGGGGTAGGAATATAAGAAAGAGCTGGCTCTAAAAAAATATTTGGGATTATTTGGGCCTGGTAGTACATTTGAAACATCAATTCAGTGGGTCGATCGGTACTGTGACGATTCAGCCATGCTAGCGAGGAACCAATACCTAGAGAATCGGCTTCTCGATTGGCGATTAAACCAAATGCCGTTAAGCCTGCGCCAATAGATTTGTTCATAGGTAAGACACTGGAATTATTGATACTTAATTGGTAAAAAGCTGAAATGCCACTAATATCAAAGCCTGGATGACGATACCATAAACGTTGTGAACCGAACAAATAAGCTCCTGTGGCCTCCATTTCGCTGAGATGTTGCTGACGAATAAGACCTTTTTGATGCCATAGTCCGATTCCAGCAGTGCCAGGAACCTGTTTTTTTCCTACAAGCCACGCCCCTCCTGTTTCCGCCACCTGGAAGTAACGACCGTTAAATGTTGGGCCGGACAAGCCAGTTTGTTTGCCACTGGCTAAATTCCCATCATAAATGCCATAAGTAAGATACCATTTATTGGTTGGGGTAAAATTCAAAGTGAGCCCATAAGCTGAATTTGTATAACCGGGCATAACTCCATCAACAGCAGGATTGATAAAAACAGGGGTATAAATCAAACTGGTTACCGCAGGGATATTTGGTTCACCGGCGCTTAGAGAAACCGGTTTGATTACGTTATTAAAATCAAGAGTAGTAATTGTTTTTCCTATGCGAACAAAGAGCTTATCATCAAAAAGTGCTTGTCGGTACCACAACGCATAAAGCTCGGAACGATTAAAAGGAGCAACATCAGGTAAAGAGTTATATCCTTGAATGAGACCCGCTTGTGCATTGGTATTCTGCGCATTTTGTTGTAAAAATTGGGCGCTAAATAAACCGCCTGGCCAGCCATTAAACTGTTTCATATCAATGTTTAAATCGACTAATAACGCACTGTTTGATGTGACTCGTTTGGCATCCGTTATGCCACCAGAAAATAAATTGTTAGTATCTCCGATCCATGCACCCTGGAGCATAATTCCATGATCATGTTCAATTCCAAGTTTCTTTTCTATAAAGCGCTGAATTATACCGGTTCCGGTTGAAACATTAACTGCTGCTGGATTGGAGCTGATACTTGTGATTTTTGAGGATTCTGTGGGTGCTGATTTTTTAGGGCTGGGCTTGATTGTTTCTGCATAAATGCCATGAATTGGAAACAACAGAATAAAAAATACGATGCGAATTATCATTATTCTTTTCGCTCCATGACTCTAGCTGCAACCCAGGTTACAATTGGCTACAGCATACTTTTTCCTAATCAATCTGATTAGCAGCCTGTTCCAGATAAGAGTACTTTGGGTACAAGCTGTTTTTGATTCACAACATAAGTTTTATTAGGACTAATGTATACCCAATTCGTCAATAAGGCTGGTTCTTGTTTATCATTTGACCACACGACTAGTCTAAAGTATTTGGCATTATTCGGGGAACTGAGCTCAACTCTTCCATTTTGAGTGAGCATCGTCAGAGAGTTTGGGTTAATTGATTTACCATTAAGGATGTTCTTATTCGCTTTTTGTATCGCCTTCGCTGAAGCGGCCCACTCTACCGCAATTTTGCCAAATTTATCGTTCGTCGGGTAATCCGTTTTATTGTCAATCACAATACTGTTGGCGAAAACAAACGATGTCATAAAGCTGAAGCACAACAGAATGAAGAGTTTTTTCATTTTTTCACCTAATGGTTATTGAATAATTTTGCCTTCTTGTGGTGGGCAGTTTGCATTTTCATCTCTCTTTGGCTTTGTGAGAGGGAACGTGCCTGCGGAAGAAAGAGTGTTCATCTTGCCCAGATTCTTGAAGGATGCTTTTGGAATATGTACAGCTACGTTTTTAATAACATTGACTGCTTCAGGGATGTCGAAATTACCTACCATACTCAAAAATTGATAACTTTCTTGAGCTGAGAAACCTTGAGTACGCACTAATAGTTCAATTGCATTTCTTGATGCAAGTTGCATGGCTTCAAAAAGATCCTGATTCAATCCCATCACAATCCATTCTTCAGAGTTTTCGACAATTGGCCAAGTGAATAAACTGTTGCCATTGCGCTTTGTTTTATCAAATACTCCCTCGGCTTTTAGATCTTTTCTGACAATAAATTGCATGGTGATGCCCTCATAGGAGGTCTCCAACGCTGTAACGTCAATTTCGCCATTACTTTGCATTGCATGCGAGTCACCGGTCCACACTAAAGCCCCTTTTTGAAAAACGGGTAAATAAAGAATGGATCCTACCTGTAAGCTAGGCTCATCTAAATTACCTCCAAAAGGACCCGGGGGAACTGAATTAAATTGCCCTGCAACGGGTTGCCCCATATGTGTTTCTAAATTTACCGGCCAGCCATCAGGCCAATCTTGAGGTGGTGCTACCGCAACTACTCCAGGGAATGGCTTGAGGCGTAAGCATATTCCTTTGGTAAATTCAGTAGCATTCTTTTCTTTATTATATTTAAAATACATGATCCTTGGCTGGGTAAATTCAGATAAAATCCCTGCTGTAGGACTTAAAAAATTATAACCAAAATCATTTAATTTGATATCTAAAATCCGAATCTCAAGCACATCTCCTGGCTCGGCTTCTTCAATGTAAACAGGCCCTGTTAAGCTATGCATCCCACGTCTTTTTTGAATGTCGTATTTGGTATAGAACTGCGCGACTTCAGCTGGAGTTGTTTTATTATAAACCATTTCATGCAAACAACTGTTCCAAGTTTCAATAGAAACAGAATCTCCAGAATGGACTTTAACTACAGGTTGCTTGTCCAGTGTATAAAGACCTAGAGTCACGGTATCTTTTGTTGCGGAAACCCTGAAATTTTCTGCCGATACGACAGAAAAAAATACCATTGCGATTAACAAAACGAAGATTTGGATTTTGTTTAGCATTTCTAGTCCTTAAGAATGACTAATGAAGAAAATATACGATAAAGCGAATCAAATTATGTACTATGTCTAGTATAAATTACAAGAAAATTCAGATAGTTGGGACATATAGACTCAGATCTGGGATAGACCAAACATTTTAATCTTATTCTTCAAATATAGGAGAAATTAGGAACGTTTGTTACATGGCTGTTTGCCTCATTTATTCAAGCTATTGCTTTTCTTGCACGCCTTGCACATTGAGGGTCAGGCCTTGAATTTTGAATTTATGAAACTATAGTAAAAGCCACATTTTAAGACCTGCCCCCCATTTGTGTTATCGCCCGCTTCATGCGATATGAAGCGGAGACGGAAAAAGGTTAAAGAGACTGCAACGTGAATAGTAACAATTTTATCCCAGCAGCGAATTGAGTTTAAATCTGGATCTATTGGGTGTTGTCCAGTTTTTCTTATTAATTTATCATGCTTATTTTTTTTAATAAGTTCTTTTTCTGCTCAGCCGTGCCTTTGAATGAACTCAATGCCGCGAGCAAATCGTCTCGGGATGTTTGAATTTCATCTAAGCGTGCCTTATTGTTAATCATCCAGGAAAGCGCCCAGTAATAAGCTGTTACCGAGTGTTCGAAGGCCATAATCGTAGTCTCAATACTTAATAAATCGTCTGATTCCAACTTTAGTGTAGATAAATCAATTTGAGGAAAAAAGTAGGTTTTATCCTTCATTGTCAGTTGGGTATCGTGAAATATTGGAATTTCTGTTTTTAACGCAAAACCAGTGGTCCGCATTTGCCAAAAAATTTCAGCATTGTCTGAATAAGCCTGATCTAATTGTTCCCTTTCTTCTTTTGAGCGATCGGGTTGCGTTGCAAGTTTTGTAATCTCGATTAATTTTGTCAATTGACGAGACAGTTCCTTTTCTAGCTCCACTAATGATTGAAGCAAGGCATCTCTGTCTTCCAGGCGCAACAGTTGAATTTGAGCATCGTTTGTATCCGCATTTCTCGCCCCATCTACCAAAAACCTGTGTAACGATTCACTAGTGATATTTGAAGGCAATCTTTCTTTGATTTCTTTTAAGAGATCAGTTAAATAGCCCAGTGTCTCAAATGCCCTTTCCGGATTTGAAATATCGCTTGAGAGCAGCATCTCTGCAGTATCTGTAAGATTGGGTAAATAAAAATGTAAATGAGCTTGATCACTATTATCATAGAGATCAATCGTGACATCTTTATATCCCAATACATGCAGCTTTAATGGCTTTAAATAGTTGACCAGACTAAATTTTTTTGCTTGAAAGCGAGCGTTAATGTGAGGGTCGTAAGTACCCATGGCTAAAACAACAGCGGCTAAATTGAGCAGGCTTTTCATTTGTTGATCTATATGTATCACTGCTTTATTCGCTTTTTCGATAATATATAACAAATCTGGTGAAGCTAGTGTAATACGTGCTGTTGGTTTTGTTGCTGTATTCTCTGCATGAACTGGTATACAGAATAAAAGACAAAGAAAAAAGCAAAATACTGATTTAATAAAAGACATCATTACTCCCTGTTATGATTGAATATCTGAACACAATGACATGGAATGTGAGACAAGAACAGAGGTGTTTAAATACATCACATGACAGAATCTTGTCGTTCATAGATACCAAAATTTGAAGTTATTCTTGATTTTGAAACGTGGAACATTAATTATGTTTTTTTTGAGATCAATTTTAGCTTGCATGTACTTTATGAGGAGAAGCAAAAAGCAAGACTCGCGCCCTTTGCCAATCAATAAACCTGATGCCCCCTAATAACATGGGGCGGCCCTTATTTTAAAAATCCATTAGGTTGAACTTGATTTTATCTGTATATAAATTCCAATAAGAAACTTGATTTAGTCCTGATTGCTTTTTTCACAATAAATTGCAAAATCAAGGTAGGAAGCAATTCAATTACAAATAAAATTAATGTGTGGTAATAGTAATTGCAATTTACAAGAATTTCAGTGGTAGAAAATTACTATTGACATGCAGAATAATGTCAATTTGTTTTAAATACATTGTGGACATTGGAGAAAAAATACCCTGAAATAAACATCGCAGGAAGAGCAATGATAGTCCAATACCAAATATAATTTCCCTCTTCACCTAGATAATATAAAAAGAAATATCCCAAAAATATACTGAAAAAAATACTTACTAAGGAACCTAATCTTGAAATCCTTTTAAAGTAAAATATCGCAATAACAGAAAAATAAATACTTGCTATCTGCATCACTGCCAATACTGCGGCGTGTAAGACACTCTCAATATTATTTAAAGCTATAGTACAACTGATTAATCCTATCATTACCCAAATGAAATAGTTGATGGTTGGAGAGGATTGATCTGTTTTTTGGAAAAAACCAAGACTAACCATACCTAAAATTGAACTCCAAACTCCGCAGATGGTAGTGGTTGCAATGTAAAAAAATAAAATATCATAAAACACAGTATAGTTAGATGGTATAAAAGTAAGTATGGTTTGGGGAAAAGCTGTTTCTGGGTCAGTTAAAGCTACTCCATGTTGTTTTAAAAAAATACCAAAAGCAACTATGGCAGAATAAAAAGTGAATATTAATATAGAAGAGTAAACAGAAGCTTTATATGCTGTATTGGTATCCTTTGCTGAGAAAATTTTTTGTCCCCACCAAGGTGCAATACTGTACATAATGGATTGTAAAAAGAATAAAGCAATCAAATAATTGGTAGGTAATGTGGTTGATTGTTGCTTTAGAGTGCTCTCGATTGAACCGAATTCTTGAGTAGAAAATAAACTAAATGCGCAGGAGATTAAACAAGCCACGATCAATAGAGTCATGAGTATAAATCCTACGACATCCATGCGAATAATTCCTATCAATCCTTTTTTAATCACTGAAACAACACAAAATGTCAAAATCAGAATAACAAACACAATGGATGATAATTCCGGATAAATACTACCAAAATAAATCATCGTTCCTTTTAGATAAGTTGCAGTTAAAATGAGTAAGGACAGTATCAAAATAATCCGAACAACGTTCCCGACAGCGTACCCTAAATGCCTATCAAATAATGTGGACACACAGGAAACATCAACATCCTTCCATTTTTTACATGTTGTAACTGTTGCAAAAAATGGACTGAGAAATGCTATAGCTGCCATCCAAAACGCTCTATATCCAGCTTGATATCCCAACGAAGCCATTACTATGAGCGCCATAGGGTTAATTTCTGTCATAACAAGAGTAGAAATTAAATAAAATAAATTGGTGTTTTTGCCTGCAGTTACATACTCTGATTGATTCCTGGCTTTTTTCGCTCGCAAAATAAATACCGTAGAGAGTAAAAATAATAGTGTTGAAATAATGTTAATCATCAAGTCCAGACCTGTGATCATTTATTAACATCTTCATACAATTAATGCCATTAATGATGGATAACTCATTGAGAAGATATTGGTCATAATCATCATTATTTATAGAATATAGAGCTTTCTCCAAAATCTTTTGGCATGGAGAGGATGATGTGACAGAAATAAGCTCGACAACTTCGTCATTAGAATCTTTTATGATTAAATGATCTTTATCATTGCTTGAAAAAATTACTTTTGTTTGATTGGCATAAATTAATTCAAACCCATATTCAAACCCATTCGGGTGGGTTACAGGCATAAAGCCTTCCATCTCTAGTTCAAATTCAGGATAGCTCCATAATTTGGTGCATTTTCGTGCACTAATTTCATCTACCAAAGTATGCTTGGGCATGCTAAATAGCTGTAAACAAAAGTCCGTATCATGTGACAATAAATCGAATCGTGCAGACACTCGGTCCATGTAATCCTCTGGAACCGCTCCAATTCTATAAACCCGGTATTTTTTAATTGTGTTACGATTAGTACTATTCACCAGTTCTTTAAGCTTTAAAAAGGCCGGTGTCCCATGCAACGAAAAACCGATAAACAATTTTTTTCTGGTTATAAAAGAAATTTGCTTTAGATGCTCTGCTTCTTCGAAGTTGATGCACAATGGTTTTTCCGTTAAAACATGACTGTTATTACGCATTGCCAAACTGGAATAGTAACAATGCGAGTCTTTATGAGTGGTTACAATTGTCAGGATAGGATTGTGTTCCCAGACTGCATTCAGAGTATCAACAAGTTCAATTTTATCGATGTCTATTGCTACATTGTTACTGATATCAAAAGGATTATTGTCATTCAATACTCGATTTTTAAAGGTAGCGCTTTGATGAATATCGTTGTCATAGCATATAACTTTATCTGCTAAGCAGGAGGCATATTTCGCATAAGAAGCGCCCATTTGCCCTAACCCAATTATAGCGATGGTGAATGTCATTTTTTATACTAGTGAAATGATAATAAATATAATATATTGCTACTATGAATAATATTATCGCACTATGTTTGAAATGACTATAGCAATTCCTAAAAATCATATTTCAGTTTCTTGTGGAGAACACATTTGTGAAATTGCGAAGCCACTTTTAGATTCCGGGCTTTCTTATTTTGAACATGTTCGAATTTATGAAAATGGTACAATTGCATGGCTCTCTACAAACGATGAGCGAGCTCGCTCTATTCTCGAAAATGAAATTGCAGGCGCTTTGGATTTTGATTTTGGCAAACTAAAGCAAAAAAGGCATCTGTTTGCTGAGGACATAGTTGAAACCATTAAAGATCCAGTAATGCGTCAGGTTGCAAATGATAAATTGACTGTTTCCAGAAATAATTATGATATTAGGAATCTTTTTCAGTTAGTGAATATTAAGAAAGGAATGTATGAAGCTTTTGTTTTTGGTACAAATGAAAAATCAAATTTGCAAAAAAGTGATTATATTAAATTAATTCCAGCATTAGAGCATTTTATTTTTTTCTATTATGACAAGGCTGAACAATTAATACAAAAAGCAGAAAAAGAAGCAATTAAAATTCCGGGGGTCACAATCGACGTAACCGAACCAACCTCACCACCTCAAGCACTTACAAAAGCCAACAGATACTATTTTAATTTAGCAAAAAAGAATGAATATTTAACCAATAGAGAATATGAAGCTATCTATTTATTAAATCATGGGTATTCAAGAAAGAAAATTGCTGAAACCTTGTGTTTGAAAACAAGAACCATAGATTCTTTACTAGCCAATGCAGTCGAAAGAAATGAGGCTTATAATCTTAGAAACCTGATCAAAAAAATAAAAGATAGCGATATTAGATTTTGTCTGGATTCGGGAATTTATTGTTAAATTTAATTGCGCTATGACTTATTTAAAGCAGGCGTAGCCTGGGAGTAGGCCCAAAGGGCCGTATCCCAGGTTTTCATTCCACATTCACGCTCCAAACCTTCCATGGACTCCATCCTATCCCCAATGTTCCTGGATTATTCCCGTCTGAACATAATGAAAATGAGGTTCAGATCTTGTCTTTTGTTTTAAGATAATGAAAGCTCGCTCTGCCCCTCTAATTTGTTTAATTGTTTATATAGTTGGATTTCCTATGAATAGCATTTTATAGGTGATTGTTGAGTTATGGTAGTAAAATGAAAACCTGGGATACAGCCCTTTGGGCCTACTCCCAGGCTACGCCGGCTCGAGGTAGTCATCTGCCCACTACATTGGGTGTTGTAAACAGGCTATGGCGTGACGCGAGCTGAATGGTGTTCTTCTTCCTTGGCACGGCTCTCATAGTCAAGCGTCATCTTCTTGAACTCTAGGATTGTTGAGGCCAGTTGTGTTACAAACTCATCAAGAATTGCCTTATTTTCTTTTTGGTGATCAAACCGGGTTGGTTCTTTGTTAATGGTGCTTAATGTACCATCACATGCGTCAATGAACACACGCATCAAAGAGGAGTGCATCTCGCTATTGACATGAAAATGTTCACTAGTCTTTGGAAGCCTGGCGTTAACAAGAGATTCATAGATTTCTTTCATCTTCAAGATGTCTTTGGCAGTCAATATGAAGATACTGAATTCCTGAACTTGCGTCATCCAGTACAAGGAAATTTCAGCACATTGAAGCACCATTTTTGAATTTTGGCGCTGCTTGTCAAGAGATAACCACGCCGGATCCCATGCCCTACTAAATTCTAAAGCGGATGCCACAACATGGCTGACATAACCCTCATATCCGTGTCTACGTATCAAGGCGCTCCTTTGTAAATGGGGACTGAAATGTCTTTCTTTGGTAGTGAGATGCGTATGCCACCATATTTCCCACATATCGTACGATGATGCTTTGATGCCAAGGTTAATACCAAGATAACGGATATAAAAATGTCTATAGGACTTTGGATCATCTGGAACCGATCGAATACTTGGAATCGATGAATCATCTATATCACTTGAATGTCCGGATGAGTCATCAGCATAGAGTAAATGCTCAGAGCCATCGCTAGCTTTAACTAACAATGCTTTTCTTGTGAATAAGAGGGTTGAATCATCTGATGGTGTGCGAGGCCGATGAGAGTGAAAAAAACGAGGGGGAGCCGTAGAATTATTTGTTATTGAACCAGAACGAATTGGCGTAATCTTGCTGCTCTCACCGTGCTCATAAGGCAGCAGATCGCTATCAGCCGCATCTGGAGAGTTTGATGAAGATGGCGCGTTATACTGGATCTCGTTTACAGTGCAAACGATAAGTCCCGTGAGCAATAAGCCGCAAGTAACGTAAAACAACACGTTTCCTCTATAACACGACTTAGGCAAAAATACTTTTTGAAATGAATCGCAAAAATGCCTTCCTCTTCTGCGTTGGGCTTCCTCCCCAATACCTCGGCGGTAGCTATCTCTATCTATAGTCGCGTTTTTTCTATGGGTGACAAGTACCGGTTTTCCGACATTTCTATTGTAGTTGTAGGGCATGAAGAATCTCCTTATCTGATTTTTTTGATTTTGTAACGGGAATTTCGCAGGCAAGATTGGAATCTTTTTTAATTAACTCCATGAAATCAAAAAAAACTGGATTATGGTATGCGAACCGATAAATTACGCACCAATGTTACAGTTTGCCGCTTTATAACATGAAGTCTGCATGATAGGAACAGTTTCAGCATACCATAAACACTGTGTTATTTTTTTGTATACACCAGGGCCTGTCGACAATTACCATTCTCGGCTGCAAATCATCTCAATTGCCCCTGCGAGAAGAGCCCCTACGTCACCAAGTTGTTTGTTCCGCATAACCAGGTAGCAACAAGGATCTATACTCAGGTACACTAAACCGCAGAAAATGATTACCTGGAATAGGGATAAGCGTAATTTTTTCCAGGGTAGTATGCGGCAGCAGGCGTAGCCTGGGAGTAGGTCCAGAGGGCCGTATTCTAGGTTTACAGTTCACCTTCATTCACTCTCCAAACTCTCCTTGGACCCCATCATATCCCCAATTTTCTTGCAATACTCCATTCCGAACATAACGATGGAAACTGGAATACGGCCATTCTTTAGCTGAGGGTACATATCCATGTTTAACAGGGTTAAAGTGGATGTAATCGATATGTGCTTGTAAGTCTGATTCATCTCGAATTCGATGCTCCCAAAACCGACGTTGCCAAAGAGGATACTCTCCTCGTTGATTACTGGGTGAGTAGTTACTATGAAGAGTAATCATCAGTTCATAATATAAAGTTGAGTTGTAAATAAATGTATAGACCAGGGGCATTGTTTACAGCTCAGCATTTATTAGTGATTTGAGCGTTTTATTGATTTGATCTGTTTGTGATCATGAGGTTATTTTCAATAGGTTTTACTTAAGTTCCATTGAATCAATAAGTTCAACACGATTACGTCCTAAAGTTTTAGCGCGATACAGCGCTTTATCAGCAAGATCTAATAAATTGATGGGCTCACCGTGTAACGGGATGCAGGATACAACGCCTATACTGATTGTTACAAATTCAGAAACGTTTGAATCGGGATGCGATAGTTTTAGTGCACAAACTGCATTTTGAAGCGCCACGGCCATTAACTTTGCACCTTCCAGGTCAGTATCTGGTAAAATACAGGCAAATTCTTCGCCACCATATCGAGCAATCAAGTCGGTGGTACGACGTATTGTGCTTTTAAATGCCTGAGCAACACGCTTTAGAGCATCGTCGCCTGCAAGGTGACCAAGGCTATCATTATACCGCTTAAAGAAATCGATATCGGTCATTATAATTGCTAAAGGTTTTTTATTCCGACATGCACGATTCCATTCATCCTTTAGAAAGTCATCGAATCTACGACGATTTGCAATACCGGTTAATCCATCCATATAAGACATATCTTGAAGCATAGTTTGCAATTTCTTTTTCTCGGTAATATCTTCTCCTACACTAACAAAATGTTGAATCACTCCGTGTTCATCAAATACGGGGGCAATATTCCAGGATTGCCAGAAATGGCTGCCATCTTTTCGACAATAAAGAAGTTCCCCATTCCAAGATGTTCCTGATTGGATGGTTTGCCACAATTTTGTATAGGCGTTTCCAGGAGTTAGATCACCATGAAAAATATTTGTTTTTTTACCATACAGTTCCTCTTTGGTATACCCCGTTGATTTTGTGACCTGAGGATTAACGTAAATAATCGTTCTGTTTTTATCAAAAATTAGTACTGATGCCGGGCTTTGTTCAATTGCTGACTGCATTTCACGTAATCGATTGCGTTCTTTTATAGATTGAGTGATATCATGAAATGCGACAACAGCTCCTTTGGTGTTTCCTTTTAACAGGATAGGAGTTGTTATAATTGAAGCGGGAAAACAGGTTCCATCTTTACGCCAATAATATTCATCATCACTTGAATAAGGTTGTTCTGTTTGTATTACCCTTATGTTATTACAGAGTTCTATGGGAAAAGGAGTTTTATTATGATAGGAATGATGAAATAAATAATGGGAATTTTTACCTAACAGTTCAGTCTCAGTATAACCCAATAGTCTACAGGCAGCCTCATTAACAAATTCAATCAATGCGTCTTTATTGATGACTATTATTCCTTCTCCAAGTGCTGATGTAATATCATGTAAATAGTGCTCACTTAATTCAACCTGTTTTTTTGCTTCTTGCAGAGCACGGGTTATCTTGGCATTTGTTTGAAGTGCCATCTCTAGTTCTTTGGTGCGTGTTCGTATCTTGTCCTCCAATATAATCGTATCCTTGAATACCCCAAACTCTGTTCTGGGCGCATTCATATCTTGTTCTGCTTTATTAATCAATGCATTAATAATTTTATTGAGCCGTTCAATTTCATTGCGGAGTTCTTGTTCATTTTGGTTTTTCATTGGTTTGTTAGTCATTTTTATTGTTCCGGGATTCACCAATAGCTAGCCCTGTGAGTGTCTGATTGATGTGAACTCCTCTGAATTGTTCGCCATAAGTGCTAAAACCAACGACATTGTTGTTTTTAAACAATTGCTCAATTTCTTTCTTCAAGCCTTTGCTTTGCATTTCTAAATTGCGCAATACACAGTCACAAGCCAAAATTAGTTGTGGCTTGCCAATATCTGATTGAATTTCTTTGAAGGTTTGCTTCACGTTGTTGACAAGATCAACTCCATGAGCAGCCATAAACACGAGTCCGTTATCGATTGCGCAATAAAAAGTCAAGCTTCCATCGGGATTAACTTTTTGAATAGAACGAACATAGTCTACCCCGTTAATGCGTATCACGACAGGTGTAGCAGAAAACTGCATGGGGTCAAGTTCAGTAACTTGAGTACCAACATGACGCGCATATTCTTCAGCAGCTGGGTAGCCATTAATTTCATAAACAATGCGCTGTAAAGGATCTGCTTGAGTGACTACCAATTTTTCTTTACATCCCACAAAATGTTGTGCTTTGAATATTTTAAAAGGATACGTTGTGTTAATTAGTGTAAGAACTGCGCTGTCCGCATGAAAGGCATGATCGGAAAATACCCAGGTTTGTTTAAAATTAAGATCATCACCTGCAGATCCCCCAAATAGAGTTACTTCTCCTAGTGCATTTTGGAACATTCGTGCTGTTGGCTCTTCTTGAAGTGACATACCATCAATCATCAAAAATGCAAAACTATTCCTAGGCGTTGTATCAGGTGCCTTAACTTCAAGTTGTTGAAGGAGTGTATTAACAAACTCCTGGCTTTTTTCATTATTCAGATTCTGTAAATCATTTATATATCCTGTCGCTACTTTAAAGCCATTGCTCGAGAAGCTCACTCCTGAAAGGGTATATTCTGAATAACCACCGGGGCCAATTTCACCGGCAGTCGTACAGCCTATAATCTGCTCATTTGGAAAAAGGGAATTTAATGCATTTGCTAGTGCATCAAGGTCATAATGACTCGAACAAAAAAATACAATCAGTTCCATGTTTGGTTGATAGACAGCAGCATGGAATTCCTTCGCTGCTATTAATGGATCTTTCGCGAAGGATTGACCGGTTTGAATGGGTCGTAAAACGCTCATCTATCATTCTCCATATTTTTATGAGTTGTTTTAAAATCAATTCATTTCAAAATTATAAACCGATTTTAAAATTATAGTTCATTCTGTAAACAACTTGGGTGCTCTTTGCGTATTTGATATATATTGAAGAGAGAACGTGCTGTTGAGGATTTTTAGATTTCAATTTGTTTTTGATTGGCAATATTTATGATAAATAGAAGCATCATCCTGTTGGGGATGATGCGTTAATTTTAAAATCTATAAGATCATGATGTTAAGGTAAACGAGTTAATCTATGCTTTAATTTTCTGGTCCATTCGTTCTCTTAAATTGAGAGCACGAAGCACTGAAACATAACTCCAGGTAAGTGAATTGGCACCTTGTTGTTCACCTGTATCCAAATTTATCTGTTCACTTAATTTCATTTCAGGGGCATATTTTTTAATGAGCTTTAAATATTCATCCCCTGTTTTTACATATTTGATTATTAATGGCTTATTAGTGGGCGTGAAGGCTAAGCTGTCTGCCAATGTATAATAATACTCCGCCATTGTCGCAGTGAGTATAAACCAGGGATTTCCCATGCTGTCTGTATGGTACCCATCGTAGGTATCTCCTGGGTATCGTCCAAACAATATTGCTCCAGAACTGTTTTTATTAATTGGAAACATTAAATTAAATTGTTGATGTAATGCCTTCACGGTATTTTTAACAAAATGATGATGGGGTGAAAACACACCAGTACTTTGCGGATTAATGAGGATTCCCAAAATAATTGAGGTATCGAGTTCCAAAGTTTTCTGTGGGCCCGAATGAGGTAAGAGGGTTGCCTGAATCAATTTATTTTTATGATCAAGATGTTGTTTCAAGCGATTATCAATCAAGTTGGCTTGAATTTCATAATAAACCGCAGCCTCTTCATCATTCAGTCTATGAGCCAGTTCCGCTCCGTCCATCATGGCTTTCTTTTGTGCCATAGCTGTAAAAAAGTGATCTCCGAGAACTTCTTCCCAAAGGTCAAAATTAGCATCCTGCCAATGGTGAGCCGTGTATTCCAAATCCATTTTGATCACGCCCATAGTTTGGGGATCCAGGCTTTTGTTATATAAATGGGTTTGTACGTAATTCACTTCGTTTTTATCCAGCAACTTTTGAGCAAAACGGATGAGAACAGATGCACGTAGCGCTGGACCATCATTTTGTGGTCTACCCCAAGGACCATCAAAGGGATAACCATCAATATAAAATTTGGGTTCACCCAAAATATCGTGTCCAGGAAGAGGATTGTGTTGGTGTTGAATGGTTTGTGTCCAAGAAACATAATCTAACATTCGATTTTTATATTTTGCTGCATCAGTGGATTCATACCAGGTTTCAATAAGCCCCATCGCTATGGCGGAATCTCGTACCCAGTCATAATAATAATTAGGTTCATGTTGTGAAGGGGAGGCTACAATAGCTCCATTGGGGTGAAAATTAGCAAAAAAATGCTTTTTTAAATGCTGCACATCTTCATGACTGAATACAGAGCCTATGGCTTGAGAAGCAACAAAAGTCATTAAAAAAAAGATCCGTTTCAATATAATCTCCTGAAGAACACGTTATAAAAACAAGGTCGACATAGTACAGGAAATGAAATCGTCCGACCATAGGATTGAAAGTAACTTATTAATAATTCTGGGATAAATAGGAATCTTCTCCACATCGTGTAAATCCCCACCTATCACTGATTGTACCGCAGTGTTCTATCTTTTTATTGAACTCTTCCAGTATGATTCTTTTAAGTGCATCGCCTTTATAATTCTATAGTGCACTGGAGCCATATAGGAGCTTCCTGAACCATGTATACCCTATGGATATGAATTCATAAGACTAATTTGAGGTTTAGATTGTTGGGTGTGAGCCTTTAGAGGCGTATGTTCTCTCTAATGGCTATTATGACATTATTAGGCTCAATTGATCATATAATAGTCCATTCATTTTATTGTGTTGTCTGTGTTGCCTTGTTGCTGTGAGACCTTTTATCAAACACAGTCTATTAATTCGTGTTTTGGGTCTCTTTGATATTCGATGAGATCGCCGGGCTGGCATTGTAAATAGTTACAGATTGCTTCAAGAGTAGCAAAACGAATTGCCTTGGCTTTACCATTTTTTAATATGGATAAATTGGCTTCGGTAATTCCAATTGCTTCTGCCAGATCTTTGAGTCGGCATTTTCTTTTAGCCATTATGACATCCAAATTAACAATTATAGTCATGTTGTTATCCTTAAATTGTTAATTGGGCGTCTGTTTTTAATTGATGGGCTTCTTTAACAATCCAGGAAGCAAGCAGAAGAATGAACGCAGTAATCAGCGTACTCGCATTGGTTGATCCCAGAGTAATGCTCATCATGCGTTTACCAGCAGGATTATTAAAGGTCAATGCTGCGGTAATCAGTGGTTGATAAATTAATTGAATTAATTCTCCAAGGATCATGTAGATACTAATATATTTAATTAATTTAATATTTTCTTCTTCAAATAAAGCCCCTTGTTCATACAAACGAAAGAGTTTGGCGAGTAGATGGCAGATAAGAACGGTAATGGATATTGGAACTAATTCTATAGTGAGAATAATGAAACGATGAGTTAATGAGAACTGAGAGGGGTTTTCAATAAGGGTTCCTGAAAAGATAGAGTGCCATGCCCCCCAATCTAACATTGCTTCCAAATGAAACAGGATCAGATAGGCTGTACCAAATGGTAGAGCCCAACAGAGTGTGCGAAAAAGAAAAGATAAAATGTGACTGGTTCGTATTATTTTCTGCATGATAAATACCCTCAATCGAGTTGAATTCATCAATATTATAATAATAAATTATCGTTTATCAATAATTATTTATCATTTAGCATGGTTATTTTGTTGTTTATCAATTGATTTATGAATCCAATAGTTGATCATGTATTTTTTAAGAGATCAAGAATCGCATTAATCCAATCCGGATCATCATTCATGCACGGTATCAAGGTAAATTTATTGCCACCCAATTGGAGCCATTGTTCTCTGGTTCTGATTCCAATTTCCTCCAATGTTTCAAGGCAATCAGTAACAAAGGATGGACAAACTATTGCAAGATTCTTAACTCCTTGTGCCGCTAATTCAGATAATAGTTCATCGGTGTAGGGTTTTATCCAGGGGGTTTTACCCAGTCTGGATTGGAAGGACGTTTTGTATTGGTCTTCATTTAAGTTTAATGCGTTTGCTAATAGTCGACTGGTCTGATAGCACTGTGCTTTATAGCATCCTTGATTATTCATTGACACAATGGGGCAACTCTCCTGACATACAGTCTTACACCCACTCTTTTGAATTTGTCGTTCAGGTATTCCATGATAGCTGAAGAGAAGAAAGTCGTTATCACTCATATGATTACGTATGACTTGGGCTTGAGCATTAATGTACGAGGGATGTTGGTAAAATTCTCTAATGACAGTTAATGATGGGATGACTTCCTTGTTTGCCAGAATACGCATCACTTCTTCAATTGATGAGCCTGTAGCTGCAGAGGAGTATTGTGGATATAAAGGCAGAATGGTAATGGAATCACATTCGTTTAACTGCTCTAGAGCATTTAAAATGGAGGGAGCGGCATAACGCATTCCCAGGACGACTTTGAAATCAGAACCCAATTTTAATTGTAATTGATTGATTAGTTTTTGACTGTGAACCAATAAAGGCGATCCCTGTTCCGACCAGATTAATTGGTAGGCATGGGCTGACTTTTTTGCTCTGAACGGTAGAATAAAAAGATATACAAGTAAATAACGCAAAAATACAGGTATATCAATAACTCGCTTATCTGTTAGAAATTCACTTAAATAGGCTCTGACTGCTGAAACGTCAGAACTGGTTGGTGTGCCCAGATTAATAAGTAATAAACCCTGTTTCATCGGCATATTCGGACCCATGTATTAAATAAGGGTCATAATACATCAATATGATGGACGCAGCAGCACAATTATTAAAGATGCTGCTGCGCTAAAGTTTAAAAGATTACTCAAATCAAGCCATTTCTTCTTCAGTCGTCTCACTTAGTGCAATAACGTTTGAAGCATGGAGGCCTCTTTCGCCATTTTCCACATCGTAGGTGACTGCCTGACCTGGAACCAGTGTTTTGTAACCAGTGCCATGAATCGATGAGAAATGAACAAAAATATCCTCACCACCACCTTCCGGAATAATAAAACCCCAACCTTTGGCATTATTAAACCATTTGACTTCGCCTCTAGCCATGAATCCTCCTTTTGCTAAAGCTTATCAATCGTCGACTGACGTTTGGGTGTCAGCTGATCAATTGCATTCGTCCTTAAATGACAATTGTTAACGGCCTATTTTTCAATAGGATATTTCAACATAACTTAAAATGGGATCATTACTCAATAGGTTTATTAAAATTTATCGATGACTTATTTAAATTATGAAATCTGTTTTGTTAGAATAGGTAATTAATATTCAGTGTGAGAGTCTTTTGTTTTGTATCGATGAGCGAATTCAATCCACAGGTTTTCTTCTTGGCGATTGGCCATTATCCCGAGTTTTTTTAAAGAATGAAGCTCAATTTCCCTGGTTTATATTGGTTCCCAGAGTTGAAAACATTCAAGAAATTTATCAGTTAAAGAAACAGGAACGTCAGATACTCATGGAAGAAATGAATCAATTGTCTCTTCTAATGACTACCTATTTTAATCCAGATAAATTGAATATCGGTGCTCTTGGCAATGTAGTATCTCAGTTGCACGTGCATGTCATTGCACGAAAGGTAACGGATAGTCTATGGCCTCAAGGCATTTGGCAAACATCGATCAATTCTGTCCCATACGATAAAGAGACAGCAGATTCTATGGTGTTGGTATTAAAAGATCTTATCGATGAAGCAGGTAAGAAAGTAGCTTAAATAGGAATGGACTGATTATTTATTATCAATAGATATGCCGCTGTAGGTGGGGGTTGATGTGATTTTTTGATCAGCAGCTCCTGAATTTTTAAAAAAATAGTTAATTCTTAATAATTCCTTAATTTGTTTGTGCTATCTTAATCCAATAGATGTTTCGTGAGGAGTTCTTATGGATATTAATAGTACTTCTAAAATGTTGGCAAAAATGCATGGGCAAAAAAAATCCTCAGGTACTTCTACGGTATTTGCTGAGGACAGTTCAGAGCCTATTGATGCGAATACAAATCAATTCACTTCTACTCCTCAATTAAAACCATCAAATAAAATGGAAGATGTTCTTACTAACAGTCTAAGAGCGAATCTCTCAAAAGAATTTTCTCCAATGGAATAAATTCCAGTTTTAATTAATACGTTAAAGACTTAAATATTCAATTTAGTCTGGTGCGAAAGCTTTTTTTTAGGTATATACTTTTCTTAAGAGAATTGTTCTTGAGGTTAGAGTATGGCTGGGGGTTTTTCTGCAACAAGTCACTGGCGTGATTCAGCACGAAGTGCTCGCTTTTTTATTGTGGATGCTCGAGCAGCGTTTCCAATTTTTTTGTTTTTAATGCATATCAGGGTTTGGACCGGGATTTTGGTATTAGTCTCAGCCGTATTCTTTGGTATCGTTGAACATTATGGCTTTACCATACCTGTTTTCTTGCGATGGATTAGAAGTATCCTGGCGGGACCCATTAAATCTTCGCAACCATGGTGGAGATAAATGGAACGAGATATCAGTAAATGTATGGGGATAATTGCCGCAGCGTTGAATGCCAAGTTTTATTTGAATGATCGATTTGTAAGTTACGATGAGGTATTTTCAGATACTGGTTTATTGCCTGCTATAGCCAAGCGAGCTGATCAATTGTGTTCTCTTTGTCTTGGGTATGGATTAGGGGCAACTTTTGATGAGACTGAAGGCGCGTTATTAGGGATACGTGTAGTATTTGATGAAGTCACTCCAAATGTGTTACGGTTGTTATGTATGACTGATGTAGTGAATGAGTTAATACAAGGAGGACCAAGTCGAGATTACACTCCTTTAGATGAATTAATGTATGATTAAACGCATACTCTAAATTTTTGTAAAGAATTCGAAAGTTATTCAGGAAGCAAATATTTTCGATAATTTAGTTTGCTAGACTAACCTTATAAAGCTATATATGTAGGAGTTACCGAATGTCAAATGCAAGCGATGGAAATCTAAAGTACGGAGACAACAGATACGGTTTTCATATCAGTACATCGGCTGAAAAGGCAGGAGTACCCTCAGAATTTGTCCATCAAAAAGTGTTAGCCCCTGTTAAAGGATTACATGATAAAACGGAAAGGGCGCTTAGTTTAAGACCTGATGATCCTGATTATCAATTTGCTGTAAAGTTATTGGCTGACTGTGCAATAGGCGTGCAAAATGGATTGGACAACAAGATAGTCAATCAATCCGAAGCTGCACAATATGAGCAAGATGAAAATGTAAGTACATCTTACACATCTCCTGGGTTATAAACTTATATTCGTTGAATTCCTCTCATCGATTTTTGTAAATGCTGTTATACTTCATTTATATGCGGATTAATTTAGGGTGCTTTACCCTCAAACCAAAGTATTGATGTTATGAAAGATCGACTCTCAGATGAACAAAATGAAGCAGTTTTAAAAGCTTTAAATGATGCCATAGAAAAAGGGCCATGGGATAAATCCAATTTTTTAAAAGTTGTCGGTAAAAATTTAATTGAAATTCGTGATGGATTTATAAATCAATTGGGAGCCAGCAGCCGCGCTCAACTTAAAGCAGAATCCCATCTGGCAAACCGTATAGCATTAAGAAGCGGTCAACAGGAAATATTCATTTCTTTGTATTCTGCTGATGGTACTACAATTCAATCATGGGAGAAAATTATTGCAAATCTCCCCAAGCAAATGATCTCTCGACCTATATATGCCGATGAAGCAGATGTTAAAGCCTTGTTAAAAACGAAAGAAAATAAACAAAATGAAGCTTATGTCGCGATTTATATTAATCAGTCTGATATTTTACCGCTCTCTTCTGATAAGGCCCCTGTTGATAGACTGGGTAAAATGTTATTGACCCTGAAAGATAAAACTTTAAATTTGGATAACATCAGTCGTTTTGTACATATCAGTGGTGTATATAAATATGAACGAAACCGATTGATTAAAATTTCTTAACCTGATTCATCCTCTTGATGTTTAAAAATTGAAAATATAAGAAAGCAGTTATTTTCAAGCAGACGAAACAGCAAACAGAGACGATTTTAAAACGAATAGATTATTGATAATTTTCATAATTTGCGTTATCTCTAGCGAAAATATCGCAAATTTATCTCAGAGCAGTATATACTTGAATTAAACAACCTAATTAAAAGTTTGTAACAATGGCTCAGCAGCAACAGCAATCAGGCTCAGACAATGGTATGGCACCAGTATGGATTATCATACTGTTGTTTATTACTGGATTTCTTATTTGGAAATTCGGACATGAATACATAGTCAGTGTTGTGTTTCAAATAAATGTCTGGCAGGCTAAATTGGTTAATTTGTTCATCAATAATCAAGCCTTAACCAATCAGATATACCTGATGCAAACTCTTGACCCATCGACTGTAGATTGGGCGCAATTGGTACAGATGACGGGTAACGTGGGTGATTTTATGCGTTATCCAGTTGTTCTTGTTTTGATCGTTTTAGCCATAGTTCTTTATAAATCGAATATAACCTTAAAGTTCCGTAGAGCTCATGACATGAAAAGTTTGAGAGCTCAGGAGCAATTCAATTGGCCAGCAATTATGCCAATCATTAAAGAAGATTTAGTCAGTCAGGATGTCAATACAGGGCCTTGGGCTATGGCTATGACTCCTATGGAGTTTGCCCGAAAATATAAGTTATTGAGAAAGGATGATGCCATATTGGATAACCCTATACCTGGTCAGGAAATGACCGCAGGCGTCAGGCGTGGTGATGCAAAACGAGTTTTTACCTTGCAACTGGGACCTTATTGGGATGGTTTTGAGCGTTTAACCCCTCAGGCTTATGCTTTGGCTGCGGTTTTTATCGCACGGATGAACAGGGATAGGGATGCGGCAAATAACATACTAAAAGTATTGGATGCGACTTTTGTCTCCGGAAAACCTGATTTTTCAGTCGCAAAACCAGTGATTAAAAAGTATCAAAATGCTGAAAATGTTCAGGAAATTATATCAAAGCATGCCTACATGCTGACCGTAATGGCTTCCTTGCTTGAAGGAGCACGAGATGATGGAGTGGTTCCAAGTTCTGAGTTTCTTTGGTTAAAACCCGTGGATAGACGATTATGGTATATGCTTAATTGTGTAGGCAGGCAAACACCTTACGCTGAGGTCGGTGGTCCATTTGCTCATTGGCGTGCTGAAAAAGAGATGGGTCGTCGTTCATTAGTCCCTATGATTGATGAAGCGATTAGAGCTTTGGAAGTAGCAATTAAAGAGATTAAATTAACACCTCGTCAAATGGGAGAGTTAGAGCCATGATGCGCGGTATTGATAGTAGACATGAGTTAGATCCAACCCTTCTCTTAAGGGATACTAGAACTTTAACCCAAAGATTAGCGGATTTTTTTGCGGATCCCACGAATATTGCGATTTTACTGTTTGCCCTGTCCGCGGCGGCCTATTATTTTTCTGAAGTAGCAACCTTATTGATGATAATAGGGACTCTATGTTTCCTCTACAGTTATACCCGAAAACAAAAACTACCATTCCGTCTGCCACAAATTGCTCGCGTGAAAGATTATAATGATTTGAAGCCGGGAATTAATAAACCCAATATAGCAAGAGGAATTGCATTTTTCGGTAACGATAGAAAAACTGGTGAAGAGCTGTGGTTTGCAAACGATGATATGAGAACACATGCTCTAATCTTTGGCTCTACAGGTAGTGGTAAAACAGAATGTCTGGTCTCTCTTGCTTATAATGCACTGGTACAGGGTAGTGGATTCATCTATGTGGATGGTAAAGGGGACAACTCTCTTTATGCAAAGGTCTTCTCTATGGTTCGAAGTATGGGGCGAGAAGATGACCTGCTGTTAATTAACTTTATGACTGGCGCACGAGATATTGTTGGTCCACAGGAAAAAAGGCTATCCAATACGTTAAACCCTTTTTGTCAGGGTTCTTCAAGTATGTTAACCCAGTTGGTAGTGAGTTTAATGGGAGGATCAGGACAATCCTCTGATGGTGATATGTGGAAAGGCCGTGCTATCGCGTTCGTAGAAGCTTTAATGCGTTTACTGGTTTATATGCGTGATGATGGCGCTATTCTCCTGGATGCAAACTCCATACGAAATTATTTTGACCTTCAACGGCTGGAATCCATAGTTATTGATAAGGTTTTTCCTCGTGATGATCAGGAGAGCGTTAATATCGAGCAGGTTCCTAAGCTGGTAACCGATCCCTTACGAAATTATTTGAATACTCTACCGGGTTACAATAAAGAAAAAAAAGGAAAACAGGTATCACAGGTACTGGAGCAACATGGTTTTATTACAATGCAGTTAGTACGAAGCTTCTCATCACTAGCGGATACTTATGGCCATATTATTCGAACCAATTTGGCTGAAGTGGATTTTAAAGACGTTGTTTTGAATCGACGAATTTTAGTGGTGCTATTACCTGCCTTGGAAAAATCTCCAGATGAGTTATCAAACCTCGGCAAGATTATTGTGTCTTCACTAAAAGCTATGATGGCCGCAGGACTTGGTGAAGAAGTAGAAGGGGATTATCGCGACGTTATTTTAAGAAAACCAACCAATGCGCCTACACCTTATATGTGTATACTTGATGAGTATGGATATTATGCGGTTCAAGGCTTCGCCGTGGTACCAGCTCAGGCGCGTTCTTTAGGATTCTCAGCTATATTTGCGGGACAGGATTTACCGGCATTCCAAAAGGCTTCTAAAGAAGAAGCAGCATCAATTGGCGCTAACACCAACATTAAAATTTGTATGAAACTGGAAGATCCGACCGAAACCTGGGATTTCTTCACTAAAACAGCAGGTGAAGCCTATGTGACAAAAGTGGATTCATTTCAGACTAAAGATACCAGTATCGCTAATAGTTATATGGATACTAAAAGTTCATCTTTTGAAAAACGATCTCGCGTGGATTTATTGGACTTAAAAGAACAGACCGAGGGTGAAGCACATATATTCTTTAAATCCAAAATTGTTCGGGCACGGATGTTCTATGCGAATCCAAAGCCAGTTAAGCAGCTGAAAATTAATCAATTCTTGAAAGTTGAACCACCACCTGATGATTATCTGATGAAGTTACAAAAACAGTTGTCGTCATTCCAACAGATATTGGACAGTGGTGATTTAAGCATCAATAAAGACGTTGAAAATGAAGAGATCACTTTAATTACCAAAGCCTTAAGAGAATCGAATATTGAGGAGCCTATTGAACGAGGAGTTGCGGCATTAATCGCTTTCCACGGTCATAATGAGCCCGAACCGGTTGAGGATATTATAGAAGAAGAAGTTGAAGGTGCCTTGACTATATTTAGTACTCTTCGGATCAACAGTAATGCTCCTCCAATTTTAGCCAGCGATAAAGCGGCATTTTCCGAGTCTTTACTGCCTATTAATGAAACAAGAAATCAGATGATGATGATCGAGCGCCTTGCTGGAGCTAAAGATAAATATGCCGGTACAGTTGCGAATGAATTGATTAAGGACTTCCAATTGGCAACAAGTTATCCTCCTGAAGAACGCGATGTAATTGATCCTCAGGAACTTACTGATGTCGTAAAAAGTTTATCTTCCCGAATTGCTCTCGAACGTGAGAAAGCCATTAAAAAAAGTGAGGAAGAGTTATCCTGACGAACTAATTAATTAGTTTGCATTCGGGGTGCTTCTTAATTACCTCAGAAATTTCGTCAATTCGAATGAGATGACGAAATTTCTGCAGTTATTGAGATGTTTATACCTATGTACTCTTTGATGCTTATAGACTTTCTTAGCAGTCAATCTAAAAAAGTATTATCGCAATCCATTATGCCTTTATTTTCTCCATAATTAATTAAAACAACACTACTCCATTGAACAGCATAAATAATTTCTTTAAAAAAATAGCAATTTTATTAAATTCATTGTAACGTAATGATTTGTATGTTTTTATTATCGGTTGGTTGGTTAAGATAGTTAGACATAGATAACACATGAAGTCTATTTTCAAAAATGGGGATAACGGGTGAGATCAGTGCTTACTAACTACATCATTGTAATGATCCGCGTCATTGGGTTGATTGTCTTGCTTTTGGTAAGTGCTTGTCATCGTTCCAATTATATTCCAGATGAAGATGATCCAAAGCTGCCTTGCAAAGTTGAAGGCGCCTGTGACTCAACGATCATAAAATATTTTACCAAATTTAACAAAAGCGGTATAAAAGTAGTGACTATAGGTCAGGATTATTTAATCAGTATCCCGGCAAGCGCATTGTTTGACGATCAAACTCCACATATAAAATGGTCTTCCTATGGTTTACTGAATGAAATATCCACGTTTCTTAAACAGTTTCGAAAAGTAGCAATTACTGTAACCAGTTACAGTAGTAAATATGTATCCGTTCAAAGAGAACGGGCATTAACTTTAGCCAGATCCCGAGTAGTGGGTGAATATTTATGGTCTCAAGGAATTGACAGCCGTTTTATCTTTACACAAGGATTAGGTAGTGATAAACCTATAGTAAGTTTTAATCAAGGTGGCGATACATCTCCAAATGCCCGAGTTGAAATTACTTTTAGACGTGCTGTGGTAAATTGAGGAAGTTATGAGCCGGGAAAATTGGTTATTAATAAAAAGAAATAAAAACTTTAATGTTAATATTTACCGAAGCGGGTTAGTCGTTTTAATTTTATCTCTTTTAATGAGTACCATTATTGGTGTAATAATATTTTATGTGTACCTGCATCAACCAGAGCGAGATTATTATGCAACCAGCGGAGTAACTCCTCCGATTAAGCTTAAGTCGATGCCGACACCAAATGAATCATCTGTACCTTTATTAGAGCCTGATCCGCCAACAGATGATGTACCAAGGATTATACCGCAATAAATAGAGGATATTATGGCTGAAGATGCCTTAACAGTTGTAGCATTAAGAAATCAGTTTTATAAAGATAGCCAGCGTAAAGTAATATTAGCGCTTCTGATTGCTATTGTGGTTAATTTCGTTTTGGGCTCGTTGCTAGTTTATATAATAACGCATCCTCCGGCTCCACGATATTTTGCAACAACAATTAATGGACGTATTACGCCCCTTTTTCCTTTAAATGAACCGAACCAATCAGATTCAGCCGTACTGCAATGGGCGAACCAGGCCGCAATCGCTGCTTTTACTTATAACTTCGTTAACTATAGAGATGAGTTGCAAGCATCGTCAGGTTTCTTTACTGCTGATGGCTGGGATCAGTTTCTTAATGCCCTTCAGTCTTCAAATAATCTGGATGCAGTAAAGGCTAAGAAATTGATTGTTTCGGCTGTAGCAACTCGCGCACCCATTATTTTGCAAAAAGGGGTATTAAATGGCAGCTTTTCGTGGCGGGTACAGATGCCTATACTCGTTACTTATCAGAGTGCCAGCGAATTTACTCAACAAAATAACGTTGTAACCATGTTGATTACTCGAGTATCTACTTTAAATTCCCCTCGTGGTATTGGTATATCACAATTTGTAGTCGGACCTGCCAGTGGTGGGGTGAGTTAATGATGAACAAAGTAAAGACAAAATTTAAAGTACAAATCATTGTTGGAGTTCTTTGCTCTATGTCCCTGGGAAGTTTCGCAGCGAACCAGGGCGATGACGCACAGCAGGCCTTGCAACAACTACGTTTGCTGCAGCAAAAATTATCACAGAATCCTGGTCAGGATAGTCAAGCTTCTAATGATTCCAGTGGAAATACTGCTCCGCCTGCAGCCAATGTTACAAATCAATCACCGCCAAGTACTGCTCAAACTCCAGCGCCACAAACAAAGCAGTCTCAGAATTCTGCAAGTGGTGATAATCAGGCAATTACTCAATCAGAAACTGAAATTATTGATAATAAAGCATTTAAAGATATGACTCGTAACTTGTATCCTTTAAATCCAGAACAAATTGTACGATTAAAGCAGATGTATCAAACAACAGAATATGCCCAGGCATCTACTCCGGGGACTCCACCAAAGCCTACGGCAACATCACAATTTGTTAATTTGTCACCAGGGTCTACTCCGCCGGTGATCAGATTATCTCAAGGGTTTGTTTCTTCCCTGGTTTTTCTGGATTCTACAGGTGCTCCATGGCCGATTTCCGCTTATGATTTGGGTGATCCTTCTGCATTTAATATCCAATGGGATAAGACCAGTAATACGCTAATGATTCAGGCAATGAAGTTATATAACTACGGTAATCTGGCTGTGCGATTAAGAGGTTTGAATACACCCGTAATGTTAACTTTAATTCCTGGACAGAAAGCAGTTGATTATCGAGTTGATTTGCGGGTCCAAGGATATGGTCCTAACGCAAAAACCATGCCTATGGAAGAGGGGATACCTCCTTCAGCCAGCGATATATTACTTCATGTCCTGGATGGTGTACCTCCTGCTGGAAGTTCTCGTTTAGTAGTTAGTGGTGGTGATGCACGTGCATGGTTATCCAATAATAAAATGTATGTTAGAACCAATCTCACTATATTGTCTCCGGGCTGGTTAGCAAGTATGACCAGTGCAGATGGAACGCATGCTTATGAAATGCAAAAATCTCCGGTGTTATTAGTGTCCTGGCATGGTAAAGTCATGCAACTTAAGGTGGAAGGGTTATAAACAAATGGCAAGCAGAAAAGAAAATATCAAGTCACTGTTTTCCAATACTCGAACTCGAGTGATTATCATTTTTACGTTAATCCTGTTGGTTGTCGCAGTCGTTATTGGATACATGAAGCTTCGAAGTTCTATTCAAGGCCCTTTATCAAAAGCCTCAGTCAGTGTCACACCTGGAATTCAATCCATTCCTGGTGTACTTGATCCAACAGCGCAATATGCCAAATTGCAGGAAGAACAGAATATTACTCAGGCAAAGCAGGCTGAAACAACTGGCGGTAGCGCTATACCAACAATTATTCGCACCCAAGCTCTGGGTGAAGGGGTAGGGGTAATTGGTTCACAAGGTGGACAGAGTGGAGTAGGATTTTCTGCTTTAGCTCGAGAAGATGATGAGGGCGCACAAAGAAGTTTGTGGATACAGGATTTGCAAAATGGCAGTTGCAGTAAATCAGTCATTACAAAAGTTGTAAATCAGGGTGCTCTACTCAATGATTTGAAACAAGCATGCAGTTGCGTGCAGCTAAAAGACAGTGGTTTTGTTCTAAAAGATTTGGAACAGGTTTGTGAGTGTAAAGAGTTAAAGGCCGCAGGATATAACGCCAGACAACTCAAAGAAGCCGGTTACACTGCAGGACGATTAAGAAATTGCGGTTTTGATGCGTGTGAGTTAAGAAATGCGGGATTTTCCGCGCAGGAAATGAAAGATGGTGGATTTTCTGATGGTGAATTAAAGGGTGCTGGATTTTCTGATGCCGAAATCGCTAAGGCCAGTGGCTTACCTGATGGGATAACTGCAGATGACGTAAGAAAAGCTGGATGTGGGGTTGCTGCCTTAACAAAATTACGTAAAGCGGGTGTATCTGCTTCTGCAATCAGAAAAATCACTGGATGTTCCGCAGAACAGTTAAAAGCGGCTGGATATACTGCTCAAGAGTTGAAAGATGCAGGTTTCAGTGCGGCAGATTTAAAGAAAGCAGGTTTTTCTGCTGAGGAATTAAGAGCAGCAGGGTTTACCGCTCGCGATTTATTAAATGCGGGATTTACACCAGAAGATCTGGCCAAGGCTGGTTTCACTGCTGCGCAAATTAGAGCAGCCGGAGCGGAACTACCTCCTGGAATAACACCCAACGATGTGAAGAACGCAGGATGCGATGTTGATGTATTAAAGAAACAAAGAGCAGCCGGAGTCAGTGCTGCTTTAATCAAGCAATATGCTGGGTGCAGTGCGCAGGCATTAAAGGCTGCTGGTTTTAGCGATGCAGAGTTGGCAGATGCAGGTTATACTCCGCAAGAGATTAGCGCCGCTGGTGCCTTGTCCGATGCAGATGTTAAGGCTGCAGGTTGTGACCCTGATAAGTTGAAGAAACTATTTAATGCTGGAGTTTCTGCTAAACGTATCAAAGAATTAAATGGCTGTAGCGCTCAAGCATTAAAAAATGCCGGATTTGATGTTAAATCATTAATGGATGCCGGATTTACGCCCGCTGAATTACTCGCAGCAGGCTTTACACAGAAACAATTACAAGATGCTGGATTAAGTCCTGCAGATATAATCGCCAGTGGCAGAGCAGCGGATTGCAGTGTTGAATCATTAAAAAAAGCCAGAGCTGCAGGGGTAAGTGCTCTGACTATTAAGCAAACAATGGGCTGTTCTGCTGCAGCATTGAAAGCTGCTGGATATACGGCAAAAGAGTTGAAAGATGCAGGGTTTACAGCTGCTGAATTAAAAGCAGCAGGTTTTAGCGCGAAGGATCTGAAAGATGCTGGTTTTAGCGCCAAGGAATTACGTGATGCAGGTTTTTCAGCACAAGAATTGAAAGCAGCAGGTTTTAGCGCAAAAGAACTTAAGGATGCCGGGTTTAGTGCGGCAGAATTAAAAGCTGCAGGTTTTTCTGCTGCTCAGCTTAAGGCAGCGGGCTTCAGTGCAAAAGACTTAAAGGATGCAGGGTTTTCCGCTGCAGAATTGAAGAGTGCAGGATTTAGCGCCAAAGAACTTAAGGACGCAGGTTTTTCAGCTTCTGATTTAAAAAATGCAGGATTCAGTGCCAAAGATTTAAAAGATGCAGGGTTCTCTGCTTCAGATTTGAAAAGTGCTGGATATAGTGCGGCAGAACTTCGAAATGCAGGTTATACCGCAGCTGAATTAAAAGAGGCAGGGTTTACTGCGGGTCAATTACAAGCTGCCGGATTCTCTGCAGCAGAGTCAAGCATGGCGGGTTTGCAAGATCCCAATTTACAACAAAATCCTTCTTCAATGGTAGGTGTTCCCGGGTTCCCAGGACAGCAAACATCTACTTCGCAGGCTGGATCCAGTAGTGAGCAGCTGCAGGCAATTTTAAATAAACAAAATCAACAGATGGCGGAACAAAAATACCAACAAAAAATTCAACAAAGAACTTCGGATATGCTCTCTGCAGCAAATCAATCAATCCAAGTTTGGAAAACCGTCAGTACACAGGTATACACGGCAGGTACCGAGGAAAAAGTAGCAGCAGCGAGTGAAATCGCACAGGCCGGCTTACCAGCAAATGCTGGATCCCAGGGACAGGCACAGAACAATGCACCTGCTCAAAAGGCTATTATTAAAACGGGTGATATTGTATTTGCTGTGATGGATACATCAGTAAACAGTGATGAACCTGGCCCAATTTTAGCAACTATAGTGACCGGTAAATTGAAAGGGGCTAAATTGATAGGTAGTTTTAATCTACCATCCAATGCAGATAAAATGGTGATTACATTTAATACCATGTCAGTGCCCGGAGCAGCAAAAGCTACGTCTATATCTGCTTTCGCAATTGATCCCAATACGGCCAGGACTGCATTGTCCAGTAGAACAGACCATCATTATTTAATGCGCTATGGTTCTTTATTCGCATCTTCTTTCATTGAAGGTTTTGGTAATGCATTTCAGTCAGCGAATACTACTGTAAGCATTGGTGGAACTGGTGGTGGAAATAATATTACTGTATCCAATGGTATTGGCCGCTCCTCTCTTGAGAATGCCGTTATCGGTTTGGCAACAGTAGGTAAAAGTTGGGGACAACAGGCGCAGCAATTATTTAATACCCCAACCACAGTTGAAGTATTTTCAGGAACTGGTTTGGGAATTTTATTTACTCAGGATGTAACAACTATTTAACTTGATGGCAGAGAATAATGGCAGAACATGATCAAGATAATGATGAATATAGATTTGCGGAGCTGGATTCACTTGACGATGAACCAATGGGTGACTCAGATGTGAGGAAAAGTAATAACTTGTCTTCAGGACAGGGACAGTTTTCTGATAAAAAGAATATTAAACGCAATGCTTTGATTGCGGTGGGTTTAGTTATTCTTGTTATGGTGCTGTACAAATTCATCGGGTACTTGTTCTTCTCCGATGCGTCAGAACCCGTTGCAAATAAAGCTGTTGTTCCTCCTGTAACTCAGGTCACAGCAACTCAACCGGTACCAACAACAATTACACCGGTGCCTGTTCAACAAATTCAACAAGTTCAACAAATTGATTCACAAGCCGAGAAGGAGTTAGCAAATAAAGTTTCAGCCATTGAAGCTTCTCAACAAAGCCTTAGAGCAGAAGTGAGCGCACTTAGCGATCAGATAGGTTCAATTAACAATAATATAAACAATTTAAATACACAAATTGCAAATCTGAACCAAGTGATGGGTACTTTATCCAATCAGCTAGCCAAACAATCTGAGGTTATTGGTGTGTTAATTGCACGTTCACAGCCTAAAAAAGTTAAACCCGTTGCGCGATATGTGCCGCAGCGTATTATTTATAATATTCAAGCAGTAATTCCAGGTCGTGCATGGCTAATTGGCTCAAATGGTTCTACAATTACAGTAAGAGAAGGGACGAAAATTGCAGGGTATGGAATGGTTAAATTAATTGACTCAATACAAGGTCGAGTATTAACCAGTTCCGGGCAAGTAATTAAGTTTAGTCAAGACGATAGTTGAGGCATTTATGGCAACTTGTACTGGCGGCACAGTTTCATGCTGGATTGCAAGTCAGGCTGATATTTTAACGAATCTTGCAAATTCATTAGCGCCTGTAGAGCGATTAATTACAGGCGGTGCTTATCTTATTGGTAGTGCTTTTATATTTAAGGCAATCTATAGTTTGAAGGTTTATGGTGAGGCTAGAACTATGATGTCGAATAGCGCTAGCGTAAAAGAACCCATAATGTATTTGATGGTTGGAGCAATATTAATTTATTTTCCAACAGCATTTAAAGTTTTTATGCAATCAACCTTCGGTTATCAAAATGTACTTCAATATGCTCCTGTAAATAGTAGTAATCAGGCGCTTGATACACTTTTTGGTAATGGTAGCGTTGTAGGAAGGCCATTAGCTATGCTAATACAAGTTATTGGTTTGATTGCATTTGTCAGAGGATGGGTATTAGTTGCTCGTTCTGCATCTCAAGGGCAACCCCCAGGAGGTACTGGAAAAGGCTTAATGCATGTATTTGGTGGGATTTTAGCAATCAATATTGTAGGTACTATTAATATGATTAATAATACTTTATACGGTTCAGGTTAGACTAATTTAAAATTAGGAGAGAATAGTGAAAAGTAAAATGGTGAATAGAACAGGATATAAATACTGGTTGATGAGTGCAGCGTGCATGGGACTAATCGCGTTGGTCAGTCAGGAGGCAGCAGCAGGCTCAATCACTATAGGTAATATGGCTTCAACAATTGCTGGTTCGTTTACCAGTTTAGCAAAACTTATAACAGCTGGATCCTATTTGGCAGGTTTGGGTTTTTCTATTGGTGCTATTATGAAGTTTAAGCAGCATAAAGATAATCCTACTCAAATCCCAATTGGAACTCCTATTGCTCTGGTATTTATCGCAGCAGCATTATTATTCCTTCCTTCTATTTTAGGAGTGACAGGACAAACTATGTTTGGTAGTGCTGGAACTACTGCAGGTCCTACTGGTACAGTATTTAAGTAAGGAACAAGCCTGTAGTATATTTAGAAATAAATTGGGTAGAGTATTATTCTTTACCCAATTTATTTATTAGTTGAAATGGGTTTTAAGTGATTTTTGACTTATATTTACGTATAGGTGTCTAAAATTTAGTATTTTTATATTGTTCATATATTATGTATGGTAAAGACACTAAAGTTCTTAAATTCAGCTTAATGTGAGCCGAGAATATGGCGGGTAATCAAGAACGCTGCGAATTAAAATTAATTGCTACACCAGGTTCCTGGCGTTTGTATTCAGCCAGAAAAATTGATGAGCGATTTAAATCGTATGAGCAAAAAATATTTACCAGAGATCGCTATACCTGCCAGTTTTGCGGATTTCAAGCGCGTTTGTTTCAAGAAATTGTAAATCTTGATAATGATTACACCAACAACAGATTATCGAATCTAGTAACTGCATGCTGTTTTTGTGCACAATGTTTTTTTATTGAATCAGTAGGGGTGGGTGGCTATGGAGGCGGAACACTGATCTATCTTCCTGAATTGAGTCAATCTGAATTAAATAGTTTATGTCATGTTTTATTTTGCGCTATTACTAATGATACTGGATACAAGTCAAGCGCTCAAAATATCTATAGAAGTTTTAAATTTCGATCTCAGATTGTAGAAGAAAAATTTGGAGAGGGAACAAGTGATCCCGCAATATTTGGTCAGTTAATGATAGATTCTGGTGTTACTAATAAAGAGATTAGCAGTCAGCTTTTGAAAAACGTGTGCTTATTACCTTCACGAGCTAAATTTAGAAAACAAATTGAAAAATGGGCTGCCAGCGCATTAGAAGAAATTGCTGAATAAATAATAATGAATCAGACAACTGACGTTGGTTGCAAAAGTACAACGTAAGTCGTGAAATAAATAAAAATTGGGGATAAGGGATGGCAAAATGGTCAGAATCGTTTTTTGAGGGTATAGATACCTTCTTTGCCTGGTTAAGCACTTCTCTTAAACAGACGACAGAGTCGTATGTTGATTTGGAAACTGCAGACAGTCCTACTGTCCTGGTAAACCATGACGGTTCATTACTTTCAATAATTAAAATTGAAGGCGTTACCGCACTGGCAGGCGCAGAAGAATTCGAACGTTTGGTTGGTGGGTTAAATAATGCGTTCCAGGCTGCTATGGGCAGACCTGGCCATGCTCTGCAAGTATATTTCAGTCATGACAAACAAAATATTAAAAAGGTTATCGAAGACATCTATGATCCGGCAAAAGCTACTGCAAAACGACTTGATCTTAATTTAGGTGATTTGTTTGATGAACGTGTCGATTATCTAGCTCAATATTGCGCTGAAGAACGAGTGTATTTTGTGTTAATAACTCGGCCATTTAATCTTTCCAATGATCAATTGAAAATCTCCGCTAAAGCCAAAGGGAAATTTATTAAAGACAACAAAATACCTCCTTTTAAAAATTCTCAAACTATATTCGCAGCAGTACCGGAATTACGCGATACACATGATGCTTATGTACGATCCATCATGAATGATCTTGATGCATTACGTGTTTTTGCCAAACTTTTGGATGTGCATGAAGCAGTACATGCCATTCGTATGACTGCCGATCCTGATTATACTGCAGATAACTGGCGTGCTACTTTACCGGGGGATCGGTTACCTGTGCGTGAAGTGAACAGTTTTGAGGGTGATCCTTCTGATTTGTTATGGCCCTCATTAGCCAAACAGGTTATTCCCAGAGATGCAGAAACCATTGATTTAAGGACAGTTCGTGTAGGTGACAAAATCTATGCCTCTACCTATATTGATTTATTTCCAAAAGAAGTAAGACCCTTTATTACATTATTTTCACGGATACTTCCGTCTCATGTTCCCTGGAAAATTACTTTCTTAATTGAAAGTGAAGGTTTAAGCACGATTAAACTTAAAGGTCTTTTATCAGCCATATTGAGTTTTAGCTCAGCACAAAATCGACTAATCAGTGACTCGGTAAACTTGTTAAAATATCTACAGCTCAATACCGATGAAGCTATTGTTCGTTTGAGAGTTGTTGCAACTACCTGGGCATATGAAGGCAACGAGCCTTTGCTTAGACGAAGAAGTTCGGAGTTAGTCAAAGCAATACAAGGCTGGGGTTCAACGGACGTTTCTGAAATTTGCGGCGATCCCTTTGCTGGCTTTGTTTCAACTATGCTAGCAACATCAATGAATAGCGCAGCAGTGCCAACTGTTGCTCCATTATCAAGCGTTATCTCTATGTTGCCTATTACTCGCCCAGCATCACCATGGAAGACTGGGGCTTTGCTTTTTAGATCACCTGATGGGAAACCTTGGCCTTTCCAACCAGGTTCAACAGAACAGACAACATGGATTGACTTGGTCTATGCTCGTCCTGGTTCAGGAAAATCAGTATTATCCAATGCCCTCAATTTGGCTCTTTGTTTATCTGGCGGATTAACTCGCTTACCGCGAATTGCCATTATTGATATAGGACCATCAAGTAGTGGATTGATTTCATTATTAAAGGAGGCGCTACCTGCTTCCAAACGTCATCTGGTCGCTTATCATCGTTTGCGAATGACCCCTGAATATTCTATAAACCCTTTTGATACTCAATTGGGATGTCGTTATCCAACGGCATTGGAACGGTCCTTTTTGGTGAATTTTATTACCTTGCTCACGACGCCATTAGGCGCGATAAAACCTTATGATGGTATGCCTGATTTGGCTGGTATGGTAGTAGATGAACTCTATAAAAGTATGGCTGATGAATTTAATCCAACACCTTATGCTCCGGGTGTTGAAGAATTTATTGACAGTATATTAGAAGAAATCGGATTCATACGTGATTCCAAATCAACCTGGTGGGAAGTAACCGATTCGCTGTATTCAGCAGGATTTGTGCATGAAGCCATGTTAGCACAACGATATGCAATGCCTTTGTTAGCAGATGCTGCATCGATCTGTCGATCTTCTTCGATTGAGGATTTGTATGAAAAAGTAACTGCGCCTACAGGTGAATCTTTAATTAACGCCTTTTCAAGAATGATCTCATCTGCAGTACGTGAATACCCAATTTTATCACGTGTAAGCAGCTTTGATATCGGAGATGCCCGTGTCGTATCCCTGGATCTTGATGAAGTCGCAAAGAGTGGTGGTGACGCAGCAGACAGACAGACTGCGGTGATGTATATGCTGGCGCGGTACGTATTGGCGCGGCATTATTATCTAACTGAAGAAAGTTTGAATAATGTACCGGAACAATATAAAGAGTATCATAAAGAACGAGTTCTTGAGATAAGAGAGGATCATAAACGTATTGTTTATGATGAGTTCCATCGCACCTCAAAATCTGCTGCAGTCCGTGAGCAGGTCATTATCGACATGCGGGAAGGGCGTAAATGGAAAGTCCAGATTGCTTTACTATCGCAATCTGTGGATGACTTTGATCCAGTAATGATTGATTTCGCAACGGCTATTTATATTATGGATGCGGGTCCTTCACAGGCAATTGAGAAAACCACTGAAATCTTTGGACTATCTGAAACTGCAAAAGTAGCCTTACGCAATAGAGTACATGGACCTCGCCAAGGCGGCGCTACATTCCTGGCACAATTTGCTACCAAATCAGGGGTAAATGTCCAATTACTGACTTTAACGCTTGGGCCTGTAGAGTTATGGGCATTTAGTACGACTGCAGAAGATGCGACAGTTAGAAATCATTTATACCGTCATTTAGGACCTGCTGAGGCGAGAAGATTGCTTGCTGCCCTGTTTCCCAATGGTTCTATCGCCAAGGAATTGGAAGCCCGCTTGGCGACAATGAAAGAACAAGTCGGTTTAATTGAAGATGATGAGCGGGAAGGAGCTATTAATCAATTGGTAACTGATATATTGGAAGCTTATGCAAAAGATCCTAATATTAAATCGCTACCCGTTAAAATCAGTTAAGCAATGACTCTCATGAATTGCCGGTTATAGTGAAATGAACGTACTGTACTCTATCATTTTATCGGCTGTAGCTTCGTTATACTCAGGAGTTATTTATGCTGTCGAGTGCCCTGATTTTAAGAAACTTATGTCGTTAACGGCAGAGTTACGTCATTCCATAAATCAAGAGTTCTGTACTCATGAAATTAATGGTCAGCATTTGGATTGGATTAAGAATTCTGCTATCCCGCAAATTATGAATAAATCATTTTTGGGTGTTGAGCCACCCTCTAACTGGCGGATGTTGCTGGATGATTTAATGCAATGCTACACCCAAGGGGACTTGTGCTCGAAAAAAGTCCAAGAAGAATTTGCTCAGTGTACAATGGCTAAAATGCCCATAATTCTATTTCAGCTAAGTCCATGGTTCAGTGAACATTGTGTTCAAATGAATGCAACAATTCTGCAAGGTTGGCAAGTTAAGAAATCGATAATTATGGGATTAATCAATGAATTTACCCAGCGACTTAACCGGAATGGTTTTTTAGAACCTAGTACAACGTTTCATTGATTCTGTTCTGTGTCATCTCATCTTAAAATCACTTAAATCTGAACGCTATCTGTGCGTCGCAGGACAGAATCAGTGAAACGTTGTTCTAGTACTCTTTTTTTATTCGTTGAACTAGCAGGGTATCTTGACAACACACCCTTCTAATTCAGATTCATTTTATAGGTTTCACGAACATAAAAAGTTGTGCCCAGGACGAGTATTGCCCAAGAAAACAGATACCAGGCAGGCGCTAATTGGTTATCCGATAGTTCAATCAATGAGAAAGCAATCAGAGGCATTGTACCTCCAAAGAGGGCTTGACCTATATTATAACCAGTTGAGATTCCACTGGCTCGAATACTGGTTGGAAACATCTCAGCCAACATGGTTGGAACGGTTGCGTTTATAGGTGCCAGAATCAACGCTAATAAGAGTTCACAATACAGTACATGCCACCAGTTTTTACTGAGTAATAATAAGAAAAATGGAAAGATATACAGTAATAGTGTGATTAAACCGCATAAATAAACCGGTTTTCTTCCGATAACATCAGATATATAGCCGCTAATTGGAATAAATATCGTTAATGACAAAAGTGCCAATAGATTTATTAATAAGGCATCATGTAATAGAAACCCCTGATATTTGACTAAGTAGGTGGTGACATAGGCTATCAGCAGATAATTCGACATGGCCAGGATACTGGTAATCATAACCGCTTTGAACAGCTGCTTTTTATGTTGAGTGAAAATAATTTTTATTGGGATATCCTGTGCATGGGCTTTTTGTTGAAAAGTAGGCGATTCGCTGCTTTTCAACCGTAAAAAAATACCAATTATTCCTAGAATTCCACCCAGTAAATACGTATATCTCCAACCTGATTGCAATAGAGAGTTACCTGAATAAAAGGAACTGGCTATCGATGCTATCAATGCGCCTAAAAATATACCTAAAAAAGCGCTGCTTAAAACCAGACTTCCTGCAAAACCACGTTTGTGTTCGAACATATGTTCGATCAGATAGGTAGTAGACCCAGGAAGTTCGCCTCCTACAGCCAGACCTTGAATAAGCCTTAAAATAGAAAATATTATGGGAGCTGCCAGTCCCAGGGAGTTATAATCGGGCACAAAAGCAATCAGGGTGGTTGACAGCGTCATGATCGACATAGAGAGAATGAGAGCTTTTCGTCTTCCAAAATAATCGGCATAATGCCCTATGAGTACACCGCCAAAAGGGCGCATGATAAATCCAATAGCAAAAAGACTGAATGTAGCGAGCAGAGAAATAAAATGAATTTCAGAAGGAAAGAAAAGTTCTGCAAAAAGCGGGGCGAAACTGGCGTAGAGGATGAAATCATACCACTCCAGGGTATTCCCATACAAACCTGCAATAATGCTGTATCGTTCTTTCTGATTCATAGTATGTGTTCTTATTCTGATTATCCGTTGTATTCAGTACCGCCTGTTTTTATGCTGTAGAAACCTTATGTCCCTTATTTTTGATGGCATATAACGCAGCCATAACCCGAATTAAATAGAATATCTTTGCCTGGAGGGGATGATATTTTATTAAAATTAACGGCATTTTCCCGGGCATTTAAAATGCGTTGCTCTAACATCTCCTTATATGGCCACAGACTGTAGGTTTTAGAGAGTTTCGCGTTTTTGTATATTATTGTACCGGTTTCTACATCCCCCGATTTAATGAGCATATCCCCCATATTCATGAAAAAGCCTTCAAAATTATGCGGGGCAATAGTTGAATTCCAACAGGCTCTTTGTTGACCGGTACGAATTTCTTTATTCATAAAAGGTTGATAATCGGGGTTTTTTCTGTTGATTTTGGTTCCAGTACATAAATCGAGTGTCTTCCATTGCCAAGTTAATCCTTCTTTAAAATGATCAGAATCTGCCGGAAGACTGCTCATAGGATAGCCTGCAGTAAAATAATTAAATTGAGGCCACTCGTGAATTGCTTTTTTCAGGGTAAAATATCCTCTTACTTCTTCTTGTTTATCTTGATAAATTTGACCTTCAATAAGTTGGGTATCCCCATAAAATCCTTGATAAATAGGGTTGTGGGGATCAAGTTCCAAGGCATCAAGGAAATATTTTTTAGATAAAATAATTTCATTGGTAATTAAAGGCGATTGATCGTGGACTCGAGAACGTTCGGTAATTTTCCATATATGAGTGAAGCCTAAATAAGCTGCTAGTTGAGAATCATCAGGATTTTCAAGATAAGCTGCAGTTAATAAATAGCTAACTCTGGGAATATCCTGATAACGCCCATGGTGTAATGAATTCCAGAAATGGTGTTTTGCCTGTATGGCCAGTTTATCCTTAGACGCTTTGGCTTGTTTGGGAGGCGTTGACATCAATGCAACCTGTTCACATCCAACCAGGTTAATGACCATAATACATAACGACGCTACTATCGGAAAACGCATCCTTGTGCTCCCTTGAATATTCAATTAAGTAACTAAAAATGAATTTCTTAATATTTATTGCTATTAACAGATAAGTCCAATGAATGATTTATACAATGGCTTCATTCAATGAAAAACCGTTTAAAATTCCTGGAGTGAAGGGATTCACCTGATTATTTGTTTTTAGCAAATAGCGACCTGAATTACTGTTCACTTCAAAAAGAATTTGTAAACTTGAACTGTCCTGCTCATCGACCAGGACATTAACTTTTTCTAATAATTTAAATATCGCCCAAGTACCTTGCTCTGCAAGCTCATAGTGATTCCCTTCAATAGAATCTAATGCTAATTTGGCATTATTTTGCGGCCAGGTAAATTGAATAAACGATTCGCTGTTTTGAGTATCGGTTAATTTAGTGGTGCCAATTTCAAGGTTCAAACTGGCAACTACAGGATCAAGACTGATTTTCTGTAAACTGAATTCAATTTTACTTTCATCACTATGAGCAGGGAAAAACATATTAGTAATAATATTGGCACGGATGATTTCATCTATAGCATCATTAGAAATAGGCATTACAAAATCATTCACTGATTTCGTTTTCCATTCAGCACTGGATACATCAAGAAAGGGCTTAATATATTGCTCAGAGAATGTATTTAATACCCCATGTGTTGAAAAGAAATGATTAAAATCATTTATTTGAATTTCCTGTCTTTGCCGGGAATCAAAGGGATAACGTTGGGCTATAGTGTTTTGAAATTCTCTATAAACGGTCTGTTGCCATTGCTGATTGATGTATTGTCTGGTGTCTTTGATGAGAATAACCCAAGTGTCTCCAGCCAATTGTTTTGCCCAGGAACTGAGTGGCTCAGGTAATTGACGGGATTGCATAAAGAGAGCGCTTACAGGATCCGTGGAGTTTTCATTAATAAATCTGGATTTCGTTAATGAAAATGCTGTTTTACCGCCATCGTTTACAACTGATAATGTTGAAATAAAATGTTCCAGTTCATTGATTCGTAAACCCAGCTCTTTAATGCTGGTACTGCTTGTTAAATTCAAGTCAGTAAATTTGTGGGCTACAAATTGATTGAAGTTAGACGTGCCGTCATCTGACAAATCAGGTTTTGTTTCTTGTTGAACCAGGGCAATAAGCTTGGCAATAGCATCTGATTGTTGCAGCGATTTTACAATTTGGCGTCCTTGCTGATAATCCTGATAATGCAAAGGTTGCGATTTTTTTATAAACATTTGCCACCAGGTTACATAATCAAAACAATAGGCCTGAATTAATAAATTATTGAGTTGAGCCAAATCCTGTCGTGCTAGAACCCAATTTTCCGCTTGAAGCTTACTACTAATATTGGGAATATCCTTAATCACTGTCGTAAAACCGGTTTTGGTAAAATATACCGGTAACTCATTTGTCGATAAATTAAACCCTTCAACGGCGATTTTTTGTTTTGCTACAGGAAATGACTCTTTCGCAATGGAGTAATATAAATAGCTAGTAGGAAGCGCATTCAGGTAATTTCGCGCGTCACTGATAACCTGGGGTTTAATTGGTACATTGCGCAGTGGTTTACTTAACGTATTCTTCAACAATATTAATTGATTTTTATTTGAATCCGGAGATTTTTGCCATTGCTGTTTAAACCAGTCATATACTTCAATCTCTGAAAAATGCTCTGATTGACCAAGCATCAAGTAGATTTTTAATGCTTTATAGCGTGTTATTGGAGTATTGCTCGGATTGGTGATGACTTGTTCCAGTTCATTAGTTAATGAAGGGAGGAATTCACCTTCAAGCTTGTGCTTTGCGTTATTATGCAAATTCAATTTTAACTGATGAACAGTAGGGAGCGATACGGAGTTCGCTGAGATATGCTCCATACTGTCTGCAGCTTTTGACAGGTGGTATAAAGCCTGAGCTCCATTATGCCCTTGACTTTTTAATGTATCATAAGCCAATAATTCTTTACTGGTTTCATCCAGCAAATGAGCTGTTTTGTAATGGTTGTAACTGAGTAATAGTAAACTGAAAACAGCGATACTTGAAGCGATAGCAATGATTGGCTTTTGAGAAACTGTTCTAATTTGTGGAACCTGACTGCATTGCTCCTGGATGGATTTCAATGCTCCCTCAACAAAATAGGCTCTGAAATTGGTCGCTTGTGGAAAGGTATCCTGAACAATCAAGGCATATTCATGCTGAATTTTTTTATTTAATCGATCGATACTGACTCCGCCTTGCTCCGCGCTCGTGAAATAAAGAGAGTGCAGATGGAACAGTTTAGGCGATACTCCTTGAATCAAGGCTTGAATTGGCGCACCCAAGCTGGATAATTGAAGTGGAAACTCACGAATTAAACTTCGTTTTATCGTTGATCGTACAGGGTGCATCTTGGCGATGACCTGATGACTGAGTTGTTCGATTAATTGATTGAATTGTTGTGAGTACATTTCAATTTTTTTACGTGTCTGGTTAATACAATCCAGAGAGAAGCCTAATGGTTTTGACAGTTCAGTAGCATGATCCATTTGATAAAATTCAGTGAATCCCGCCAGGGTATCCATTTTAGTGAATATTAACGCCAGCTCAACTTGATAGCCCAGATTAGTGCCCAGTCGTTCTAATAAATGTAAATGTGCTTTTCTTTTTTCGGTACAAGCGGTTGGTTCAGCAATTAATAAATCATTGACGTCAACGCATAAAATTAATCCTGTAATTTTGAGGTGACGATTGCATCGATTTAATTGTTTTAGGGTATTTTGTAAAAGTGTTTTGCTGTTTGTAAGCCAACTTTCACCCAGTTCAACTATAATTCCTTGTTGATTAAAGTATATTTTTGCATTCTGTTCGCTGAATACAGGCATTACTTCCATAGCACTTTGTTTTAAGAGCGCCGATTTTCCCTGCTCGTTGTTCCCTGTAATAACAATGAAGGAAAGTTGATTGCTTTGAGGTTTTAATTGAGCAAGTAATTTTTTTATAGCATCACATAATGCGCGTAAAGAATTATCCATTAGTCATCCAGCATTGCAAGTTGGGTGTGTCCAAATAATAGGGTTTTCGCTTTGTTTTCTAACACTATGTGGCTGGTTAAGAAGGCAAGCGCTATAAAACTTACCGCGACAATAGCGGTTATCACTGAAGCTTTATAGTTTTTCTTAATGGTTTTTGGTAGGGGATTCTCATTAAACAAACGATGAGGTTTATTGAATCGGTATTGTTGAATGATTTGATACAAATCTTCAATCGTATTATCCAACACTTGACGGCCATCAGCTCTTAAATGATATTCACCTTCAAATCCGGCAATCAGACAAAAATACACCAGCTCTATTAAATCAAGAAATTGGTTTGGTCTTTCTTTGATGTAATTCAGTATTTCAAAAAAACGTTGTTGCGGTTGAGCCCCATCGCTTGTTAAGGGAGTAAATGATTTAAATTCAGCTGCCTGGTTATAAATTCTCAAATAACTCTTCCCCAGAATTTCATCAATTGTAGCTGATAATAGATATTGCGCGATGCTAATGAGATCCAGTGGGTATTTGGAGGCGTCCAGTTTGCTGTGAAAAGCACGTAATTCATGCTCTATGTTGTCTCTTATATTTTCAATTGGCGGTAAACTGGGACTTAAACAAAGTCGTTCGAGTAAGGACAATAGAGGTCCTGCTGCTGCAACCAACGAATTGCTGGAAAAAGGGGCGATAAAAAGTTTGGAGCGATAGTATCCCTGCGGAACATGTGCGGGTCCCGAAATTGCAAGACGACTGACAAGTGAGGCCGGATAATGCTCAGCTGTCATGAGTTTGCTCCAAAAGAGTTTTGACCATGCATTTGACTTCCTGTGAAACTGCCTGTTAAAGGACGAAGTCACATAACAATGTCAGAAAAAGCTTTGGGTACAGTACGTACCGCTCTTTTTGCAGACATTAAGATCTCCAAACCACCCTCGAAGACCGTTTACAAGAAATTCATTGCTGCAATCGCAAAAGCTTCAGTTAAAAATTAGATGATACGTTATATACTGCTATTTGTTCAAGTTAGTCAAGCCCACTTTTCAGATATTGCTGCAGTAGGGCTTAATAAATCAATCGAACACTGTTTACCAGGGTGACGCGGGAGATCTAATGTTTAAAGTGGCGCGTACCGGTAAATACCATCGCGATACCGTGTTCTTCGGCGCACGCTATGATCTGCTCATCTCTGATGGACCCTCCGGGTTGGATGATCGCGGAAACTCCTGCTTGGGCAGCAATCTCAACAGTATCTGCAAAGGGTATAAATGCATCTGAAGCCATAACACTGCCCTTTATGGTAAAACCCATTTGCTCTGCCTGCCATATCCCTATTCGCGCACTCATTACCCGGCTTGTTTGTCCGCCACCTATGCCAATAGTCGCTTCGTCTTTAGCATAAACTATGGCATTTGATTTGACGTGTTTTGCTGCCAGCCACGCAAATAATAAATCGTTCATTTGTTGTTCTGTTGTTTTATGGGCAGTTACTGTTTTAAGCTCACAATTAACCATTGAAATAGAATCGTGTTCCTGAACAAGCAGACCACCATCCACTTTTTTCATATTCAGTCTGAATTCATTGTCAACTCGCCAGACACCAGTCGTAAGAATGCGAATATTTTCCTTAGTCGAAAGTATTTTCTTTGCGTCATTACTTACTTCAGGGGCGATGATCACTTCTACAAACTGTTTTTCAATAATGGCTTTGGCTGTATCCGCATCCAGAATTCGATTGAACGCGATAATACCGCCATAGGCTGATAAAGGATCACTTTGAAATGCTCTCAAGTAGGCATTTAGAGGGGCATCACTTAGTGCAATTCCACAAGGATTAGCATGTTTGACTATAACGCAAATCGGCTTGTCCATTGGAAAAGATTTAACACAATCAAGGGCTGCATCAGCATCCAGAATGTTGTTATAGGACAATTGCTTACCTTGAACCAGTGTTGCCGCGCCTAAAGATCCTGATGTAACGTTTCTATCTGCATAAAATATTGCTTGCTGGTGTGGATTTTCCCCATAACGAAGATCACTTACTTTATTAAATTGACAGGTAAGGACGTCTGGAAACCCGCTTGGGGTACATTGTTCATCTAAAGTAGTTAAATAGTTCGTAATTGCAGCATCGTATGCAGCTGTATGAGCAAATGCTTTTTTAGCTAAAGTGAATCCCCAATGTGAGGGGGCCTTTTTTGCTTCCAGGTAGTGTATCAGTTCAGAGTAATCATCAGGAGCAACAATAACATAGGTATGAGCGTGATTTTTAGCCGCAGCCCGAACCATAGTTGGTCCACCGATATCTATATGCTCAATCGCTTTATTAAAATCACAGTCCGGCCGACTGATGATTTGTTCAAAAGGGTATAAGTTGACTATTAGCAAATCTATAGGTTGAATATTGAGTTGTGCCAGAACTTTTTTATCCTGTTCACCTCTGGCAAGCAAGCCAGCATGAATAGCGGGGTGCAGGGTTTTTACCCGACCATCCATTATTTCAGGAAAACCGGTACATTCACTGACTTCCGTAATCGGTAGTCCTTGTTCTCGAAGCACCGCTGCTGTATTTCCTGTAGCGATTATTTCGATGTTGTGCTGATGTAAAACTTTGGCAAGTTCTAAGATTCCTTTTTTATCAGAAACACTGATCAATGCTCTTTTGGGCTGAAATGGTGTAAGAACCTGTTGCTTGGTCATTATAAATTACCCTTATTGAACCTGAATTACTTGCGTGTAAAAACCAATAAAGACCATCCATCCAGATGATTCGTTCTGACATGGGTGAATAGATCTTTATATGCTTCTATAAGTGAGTCAGCTTGTTCTGTCAAAATTCCTGATACTACCAATTCGGCTCCTTGATTCAGTAGTTGATAAAAACGATCGTTCAGGGAAATTAGTGGAGCTAATAGTATATTCGCGATAATCAAATCTACTGGAGCCTGCAACGCTTCAGGAAAACTTATAGAAAGTTGCTGATCAGTAATTTGATTCGTCAATGCATTATTTTGGGTGGCTTGCAACGCTTGATTGTCTATATCTACAGCAACCACATGTTGAGCTCCAAGCTTGACCGCCGCTAATGAAAGGATTCCAGAGCCACATCCATAATCGATTAGTGTTTTATTGTTAAGATCAGCCTGCTCCAACCAGGTTAAACATAAAGCGGTGGTTGGATGAGTTCCTGTTCCGAAGGCTAACCCGGGATCCAGCATTAAATTGACTGCTTCAGGTTCGGGGGGAGTCATCCAGGTGGGGCAAATCCATAAGCGGGTACCAAATTGTTGCGGCTTAAAATCATCCATCCAGGCTCTTTCCCAGTCTTTATCAGCCAGCACTTCAATACTGCACTCCAGAGGAGGTCGACTCAGGGTTAGCGTATTTTTAGCTTCCTGAGCATGTTCTGCCTGGGCATAGAGTGCTTGAATTATAACTTCCGGCCATAATGGAGTAGTGCCTGGTTCAGGTTCTAGCACCGGATTGTCGTTTTTATCAGTGAGCATAATGGATAACGCTCCTGATTCTTCCAGTTCCTCACTAATTTGTTCGATTTCTTCACTTGGGCAATGTTCTATTTTTAATTGATACCAGACCATATTAATCCTTCAGCATTTTTTCCAAATAGTGGATGTTTGTTCCACCATCTATAAAAGATTTGTCATGCAAAATACGCTGATGTAATTCAATATTGGTTTTAATCCCATCAATGATTATTTCATCCAGAGCATTCCGCATTCTGCCTATAGCCTCTGATCGGGATTCACCATAACTGATGAGTTTACCTATCATGGAGTCATAATTAGGAGGTACGGTATAACTGCTGTAGATGTGTGAGTCAAAACGTATTCCTGGACCGCCAGGCTGATGAAGTAATTTTATGGTGCCAGGTGATGGCATAAAGGTTTTAGGGTCTTCCGCGTTAATTCTGCATTCAATAGCATGACCGCGGAATTTGATGTCTTCCTGTGACAGGGTAAGAGGAATATCACTAGCAATCTTGATTTGTTCCTTGATTAAATCGATTCCGGTAATCATTTCGGTGACTGGATGCTCCACCTGAATACGTGTATTCATTTCTATAAAATAGAAACAACCGTCCTGATATAAAAACTCAAAAGTGCCTGCGCCACGGTATTGAAGATCTTTACAGGCCTTGATAACCGAATCACCTACTTTTTTTCGTAATTCTGCTGTAATGCCTGGAGCTGGAGCCTCTTCAATAACCTTTTGATGCCGTCTTTGCATGGAGCAATCACGCTCACCCAGATGAATGGCATGACCTTTACCGTCTCCAAGCACCTGAAACTCTACGTGTCTTGGATTTTCAAGGAATTTTTCCATGTAGACGATGGGATTGTTAAAAGCGGCTTTAGCTTCACTACGGGTAAGGGCTATAGCACTTAATAAGTTAGATTCGCTGTGAACAACACGCATTCCGCGACCACCACCACCGCCAGCAGCTTTAATAATTACTGGATAGCCAATGTTGCGACCAATTTCCAGATTGCGATTATCGTCATCGCTCAATGGACCATCAGAACCAGGAACACAGGGTACGCCAGCTTTTTTCATGGCAGCAATTGCGGATACTTTATCGCCCATTAAGCGAATGGTATCGCCTCTGGGTCCAATAAATCGAAAACCACTTTGTTCGACTATATCGGCAAAATCAGCATTTTCTGATAAAAATCCATATCCTGGATGAATCGCTACCGCATCGGTAATTTCTGCTGCGGATATTATGGCAGGAATATTCAGATAACTTTTTTGTGCAGGAGCAGGCCCGATACAAACGGTTTCATCAGCAAGGCGGACATGCAACAAATCTTTATCAACATCTGAATGTACCGCAACAGTTTGAATGCCAAGCTCTTTACAAGCACGTAATATACGAAGTGCAATTTCACCTCTATTCGCAATAACTATTTTACTGAGCATAGACACTTCTCACTATTCTATAATAAACAAGGCCTGATCGTATTCAACTGGTTCCCCGTTGTTCACTAATATTTCTACGATTTTACCGGCGCGATCCGCTTCAATTTCATTGAACATTTTCATGGCTTCAACAATGCATAAGGTATCACCGACTTTGACGGATTGGCCCAGAGTTACAAAAGGAGGAGTTTCTGGTGAAGGAGAGGTATACATGGTTCCCACCATAGGTGAACGAATTTTATGTCCTGATGAAACAGCTGCGGCTGGTTTGCTTTCAGTATGATGTGTTGATGGAGCTGTTGGAGCCGATCCAGGTATGTGTTGTTGCTGCGCAGGTGGAGCAACATAGCGAACCTGAGGGGACTCCATGGTAACACTGCTATGACGACTGAGTCTTAGCGACTCTTCACCTTCTTTAATTTCAATTTCAGAAATGCCAGTTTCTTCCAGCAATTCGATAAGTTTTCTGATTTTGCGAATATCCATTATTTTATCTCTCTACTTTAATTCTTCAATAATTGCTTTTAATGCTAATAAATAACCTTGCGCACCAAGCCCACTGATAATACCTACAGCTATATCAGAAAAATAGGAATGATGACGAAAGGTTTCACGGGTATAAATATTGCTGATGTGAACTTCTATAAACGGTATTGCAACGGCACTCAGCGCATCTCGTAAGGCTACGCTGGTGTGTGTAAATGCCGCAGGATTTATAATAATGTAATCAATCGTGTCACTTTTTGCCTGGTGAACCGCATCAATTAATGCACCTTCAGTATTGCTTTGGTAGCAGGTTAACTGCATGCCTGCTCTCTTCGCTTCATTGAGTAAGTCAGCATTTATTTGACTCAATGAAGTAGGGCCATAAATTGATGGTTCTCGAGTACCTAAAAGGTTCAGATTGGGGCCATGTAGAACAAGAATTTTTTTCATTAGACTTAAGTGTAGTCTGATTTTGGCAGATTTTGCCCTATCTTTGAGAATTTGTCTATATATCTTCGAGGATATCGGCAAGATCTCCGCATGTTAGCTTCAATATTTAAAGTAGAGCCAGGAATGAAAATGAATCATCCCATTGATAAGATTTGTATTGATTAGCCATTTACGAGGTGCTCTGTAGTTTGGTTTATGTTATTGTTTTTTCATAGACTTATATAGAGACTGTTTCATGGTTAAGACTTATATAACTGACGTTACTTTGCGTGATGCACATCAATGTTTGATCGCTACTCGTATGCGGACCGAGGATATGTTACCTGTTTGCAGTAAAATGGATCAGGTTGGCTATTGGGCCATGGAAGTATGGGGCGGCGCAACCTTTGATTCGTGTTTGCGTTTTTTAAAGGAAGATCCTTGGGCTCGTTTGCGATTGTTACGTCAAGCATTGCCAAATACACAATTATCCATGTTATTGAGAGGACAGAATTTACTGGGTTATCGGCATTATGCGGATGATGTGGTTAAGGCATTTATTAAATCTGCGGCAAATAACGGCGTTGATGTATTTCGTATTTTTGATGCTTTAAATGATCCACGTAATCTAAGGGTTGCCATCGATGAGGTTAAGTTACATAACAAACATGCTCAGGGCACCATTTGTTACACAACCAGTCCCGTTCATACTCTCGATAATTTTTTAGATCTCGGTAAGTCACTTGCAGAAATGGGATGCGACAGTATTGCCATAAAGGATATGGCAGGTTTGTTAACTCCATTCGCTACTGTAGAACTCTTTCGCGGATTATCCGAAGAAACTCATTTGCCGATACATCTGCACAGTCATACAACTTCTGGTTTGGCGACCACATGTCATTATGAAGCGGTATTGGCAGGTTGCCAACATATTGATACAGCAATTTCGTCGTTTTCCGGTGGAGCATCTCACCCACCCACAGAAGCATTGGTCGCTGCATTTGCAGGCACTGATTACGACACTGGGCTTGATCTGAGTCTTTTATTGGAAATTGATGATTATTTTAAAAAGGTTCGTAAAAAATACGCCCAGTTTGAAAGTGAGGCGAGAGATATTGATCCGCGCGTCCAACTTTATCAAGTTCCAGGTGGCATGATATCCAATTTATACAGTCAGCTTAAAGAACAAAACGCGTTGGATAAAATGGATGCTGTTCATTTAGAAATTCCCAAAGTACGCAAGGATTTAGGTTATCCGCCTTTGGTTACACCCACTTCACAGGTTGTTGGAACACAGGCTGTCATTAATGTACTTACTGGGGAACGCTATAAAACGATAACAAATGAAGTGAAATTGTATTGTCAGGGTAAATACGGAATGGCTCCAGGTAAAATCAGCTCCACCTTATGCAAAAAAGCGATTGGGAATACGGATGTAATTGATGTAAGGCCTGCTGATTTGTTACCTCATGAATTAGCTCAATTACGAAAAGAAATTAATGAATTGGCGCTGTCCGATGAAGACGTGCTGATCTATGCCATGTTCCCGGAGATAGGACGTCAATTTTTGGAGCAACGCAAAAATGATAAATTGGTTCCGGAACTCTTGTTGCCAGAGTCAGGATCTACGGACAAAAAAGCATTATCAGAGTTTGATATCGCCTTCCATGGTGAGAGTTACCACGTAAAAGTAGCAGGTTTTGGAACGGCAGAACAGGGGCAACAATCTTGCTTCTTATGGGTTGATGGAGTTCCAGAAGAAGTCGTGGTGCAACGTGCCGAGTTTGAGGATAAAGCAAATCCATCTGTTAAAACTCGATTAGGCCCTGGCGACATCACAGTAGCCATTCCCGGGACTATTATAGCGGTGCATGTTCGTGCAGGCGATCAGGTGAAACGTGGACAACCAGTACTGGTTCTTGAAGCAATGAAGATGGAAACCGAAATTCAAGCCACACGGGATGGGGTGATTTTGGAGGTGTTGTGTCAAAAAGGAGATAAAGTGACACCGAATCAGGTTCTTATAAGAATGAAATAAAATAGGGTAACTTGATATCAAGAAAGTGGCCTATCTTTGTTAATTCAGCATATTTCATGTAAAATTTATACCGATCTTCTCTGAAGTGTATACAAATAGTTATACATGTATTTATTTTGGAGATTTTTGTCACGCTATAAATATTAATTTCAAAAATGATAAAACTATGCTAGCTTTGAAAAGCTTGGAAAAATGTTTTTACATTTTGAAAAAAACTAACTTGGTTATCTATCTGTTGTAATTAAAATATTGGTCATTATTTCAATAAGTTAATTGAAACAGGTAGGTGTTGAATGAGCCCTATAATTCATTCAGTATAAGTCAAGTTTGGATCATCCTTGATTTGGAAGTTTGAAAGTAGTACATGCTACCAAGGTATCGTAGTTAATTGATACTTTGGCGATCTAACTGAAAAATCATAGGGTTATATAACAACATGGACGCTCCAGGAAGAGTTGTCACATGCGAATTAAGTTTAAGGAGTTAGAATCAATGCACCCAAATTATTATCTGTCACCTCTGGCTGTTGCTTTAGCTTTAGGTATTGCTTCACCAGTAAAAGCAGCGGAGCCTATGCCTCTGCAGAAGTCTTCTATTGCTGAACTAAAGCAAAAATTTCAATTATCCACACCCGGTGCTTTAAAAGGCGCTGCAGTTGCTACTGATAGTTTACAATTTATAAGACAACACACAGATAACAATAAAGTTACTCACGTTCGCATGCAACAACAATATGCTGGTTTCCCTGTTTTTGGTGGTTATGCCATTATGCACAGTATGCATACAGCCAAGTTGTTAGCTAATGCTAATGCTGATGTTCAGATGAATGGAGTAGTTTATCAAGGCCTGCAAGCTGAACTAGGTCAACCAAAGGTTTCTTTTGTTAAAAATGCTACAGTAGCATTACAACAATTTAAAAATAAATATGCTAATAAGCGAGTCAGTGAAGAGCAAGTTACACCAATGGTTTATATTGATGACAAGCATAACGCACACTGGGCTTATAAAGTGAGTGTGTTTGTAAGCCATGACGATAGAATTCCTGAGCGCCCAACAGCAATTCTTGATGCAGAAACGAATAAGCCTTTTGTTCAATGGGATGATGTGAAAACTGGGCTCTCTTCTGCAAACGGAATTGGTTTTGGCGGCAATCGTAAAATGGGCGAATATCAGTTTGGTAAAGATTTGCCTTTATTAGAGTTGAGCCGTGATAACACCATGGAACTGTGTTTTATGGAAAATACCAATGTCAAAGTAGTTGATATGGGTCATAAATACTATTCCAATAACAAACCGATGCAGTTTTCTTGTAAAACGGATCCAACGAACCAATCCAATACCTATTTTACTGGATATTCAGCAGATGGGTACGATAGAGATAATGGCGCTGCATCACCAACAAATGATGCTTTATATGCCGGATATGTAATCAAGCATATGTATCATGATTGGTATGGCCTTGAAGCATTAACCAAGTCTGATGGAACTCCAATGCAATTGGTTATGCGGGTTCATTATGGTTTTGGTTATGAAAACGCATACTGGGATGGAAAACAAATGACGTTTGGTGATGGTGATACCATGATGTATCCATTAGTTTCACTAGGCGTAGGCGCGCATGAAATCAGCCATGGTTTCACTGAACAACATTCTGGACTGGAATATTTCGGTCAATCAGGTGGTATGAATGAAGCATTTTCTGATATGGCGGCTCAAGCAGCAGAATATTATTCTGTAGGTAAGAGCAGCTGGCAGATTGGCCCTGAAATTATGAAAGAAGACAGTGGTTATGATGCATTACGTTATATGGACAAACCAAGTCGTGATGGTATGTCTATTGATGTTGCTGATGATTATTATGGTGGTTTAGATGTACATTACTCCAGTGGTGTGTTTAATCATCTGTTCTATATACTCGCTAATCAACCTGAGTGGAATATTCGTAAAGCCTTTGATGTAATGGTGAAAGCGAATCAGGATTATTGGACCCCTTATTCAACATTTGATGAAGGTGGTTGCGGTATGTTAAGTGCAGCCAAAGATCTTGGCTACAATTTAGATGATGTTAAAAAGTCATTGAGTGAAGTTACAATTAACTATCAATCTTGTTTTACTGAAGTTAATTAATTACTGCATTCTATAAAAATTAGCCAGAAGCGTTCCAACTGCTTCTGGCTTCTCCATATGAATATGATGTCCGCCATCCAGATGCTCAATTTTTAAATGTTTAATTACCTTAATTCGTTCCTGCATCTGTTCCGAATCAAATGAAAATCCTTTACTAGCCCAGATTAAGCAGGTGTTTACCTTAATGTTTTTGAGGCAGGAAAGAATTTGCTCTTCAGTCATTCGCAAAGGAGACGGATCCAATAATCTTCTGTCATGCCGCCAATAATAAACACCATCATCTTCTTTTACGCCACGCTCACATAGAGACTTGGCTATATCTAAAGACACGTAGCCTTTTAGGGCGCGAGCTAGCGCTGCACTATCAAATTTAGGATATCCTTTTACTTTTTTTGTAGGTTTTTGAGTAAGAGACTCCAGATATTTAGATAATTGTTTGCATGCTGAGTCTTCTGGGGAAGAGAAAGGACCTAATCCTTCGATCAAGCTTAAAGATAAAAAACGATCAGGAGCTACGCCTGCTACGAGACTTCCGAGGCATGCCCCCATTGAGTGACCTAACAAATGAACTTTTTGGAGTTTTAAGGCGTCTATGATCTGGACTATAGTGAAAATTCCATCAATAAAATGATAATTGCTACTTAAAGGAAGGTGTGAAGAATGTCCATGACCCGGGAGATCTACTGCAATAAAATAATAATCATTACAAAGGTAATGTGCCAGATTATCAAAGCTATTGGCGTTATCCAACCAACCATGAAGAGCGATTACAGGTGGATTTTCAGGTTTTCCCCATGCTTTACAGGCTATAGTTAATCCTGGGATACTCAGTTCAAGTGTTTTCATGTGTCATCTTAATTTTTTATCCTATTCATAGCATATTACCTCATGGGTAGTGATGTAAATCCAGTGATTTCTTTATAGTATTTTTTACTAATACTTCATTATGGGAGCTATAATTATATGAACTTGTTATTTTTATTGTCAGGTTGATGGTATGCTTGGATTATAAACCTGGAAAGGGTATAACTAAAATGCAACAAGGTGAAACCAACATTTCGCTGATAACTTACAATATTCATAAGGGTTTTGGAGTAGGTGCTGTCCGTTTTTTGCTTCCAGAAATGCGGGAAGCGATTACCGGTTTAAATCCAGACTTTGTTTTTTTGCAAGAGGTTCAGGGAAAACACAGAAAACGCGAGAAACGAATTAATTCCTGGCCTGATACTCCACAATTTGAATACATCGCTGAAAATATATGGCCACACTATATTTATGCCAAAAATGCAGTATATCAATCAGGTCATCATGGAAACGCTATTTTAAGTAAATATCCATTTGAGCGTTTTGAGAGTATTAATCTTTCAACCATCAATAGAGCCTCTCGAGGGATACTGCATACTCAATTGAACATCGGAAATGCGACAATACATTTGTTGTGTATCCATTTAGGGCTATTTAAAGCGGAGCGTGCTGAGCAATGTAAAGCCTTGATGCAACGTATTAAAGATATGGTTCCGCACGATGAACCACTTTTGATGGCTGGCGACTTTAATGATTGGCGCACGATTATTTCGAAAACACTGGCTGAAGATTTAGGCATAGAAGAGGCATTTGTTACAGTTGAAGGACAACATGCGCGTTCATTTCCGGCAATTAAACCTGCTTTATGTGTTGATCGTGTCTATTTTAGAGGCATGAGAGTAAAAGAGGTTGCCTGTCTGCAAGGTAAACCATGGCGGATGTTGTCCGACCATCTGCCTCTTTATGCGCGTTTTGAATTGCTTTAGAAATCGGAATAACGCTTTTGTTTGATTCAAAAAGTAGGTCGGGCGCTTCACCCATAGCCGTCGGGCTAAGGAACAATTTTATCCCCTCTCCTCCGCGCGTAGCGTGGGGGAGAGGGTAGGGTGAGGGGGAAAAAAATTTATCACGTCAGTGATTCCATGTTATTGTGAAAACAAAATTACTTTTATAAAAAATTATAAACGGATCGCTGCGCTGCTTTATTTCTAGCCCCCTCACCCTAACCCTCTCCCCCACGCTACGCGCGGTGGAGAGGGGATCCTGTTTCCTTAGCCTGATGGCTATGGGCGCTTCGCCCAAAAAACACTGAATTAGGATTTACTTGAATTTACTCCATATTGCTCTGATACTCACCAAGGCAAGCCATACTGTTCAAGCGAGCTCTTTTAAGTAATGCTTCCTGTGCACTGGCAGTATTTTCGTTTTTCCCTGCCCAAACTTTCAGGCAATCTTCCTGTAATGCTCTACCGAAAGAGAAGCTTAACAACCAGGGTTGATGACCAATAGTATTCATTGCATTTAAGTTAGCTGTTGCCTGCTGTGGCGTTTGACCACCGGATAAGAAATTAATGGTTGGTACAGAGGCAGGCACATTATTGCGGAATACATTAATCGTAAAATCAGCTACTTCATCGGGTTCACTGAATGGCTTTATTTCTTTCCCACAAGTAACCATACTCGGTTTTAAAATAATAAGTTCCAGTTCAACCTGATGGATGAATAATGCATGGAATAGTTCATGTAACACCATCTCGCATACTTCTGCACATTGTTCGATGCTGTGATTTCCATCCATTAATACTTCGGGTTCAACTATTGGAACAATACCTACAGATTGACAAGCAGCTGCATAACGAGCCAGATTTTCAGCACCCGATTTTATAGCGGTTAAACTGGGTGTAAATTCGGAAATGGTATAAACATTTCGCCACTTGGCAAATTTGGCTCCCAAGGCTTTGAATTCGAGTAATCGCTCAGTTAAACCATCCAGTCCTTGTGTCACTTTCTCATGTTCAGTGTTCGGTAAATCGACCAGTCCTTTATCCACTTTAATACCAGGAATAATTCCTTTTTGAGCAAATATCTCTGCTATCGGGGTACCTTCATCGTCTTTTTGATGAAAGGTTTCTTCGAACAAGATCACTCCATTGATGTATTGCTCCAAATCAGGAGTATTAGCCAATAATAAGCGATAATCTCTACGGTTTTGCTCTGTATTCTCTGTATTAATAGATGCAAATCGTTTCCCGATGGTGCTGTTACTCTCATCAGCGGCTAATATACCTTTACCATCCTGTAGCATTTGCTCCATCGTATTGGATAGTTCTTCATAATTCATAATGTATTATTCTCCTCAATTACGGAATGTTGCCATTTTGTCTGATTGGCAACGGTAGTAAGACATAGCAGTTTAACGTGAGATGTATTTCTCACGGATAATTTGCTGCATTGCAAAACCATGATCTTTTAAATAATTAAAAGAATCATCGATCATACCTGGATTTCCACATAAATAAACAACATCATGGGCTGGATTTAAATTAAGTTCGGGAAATGCATGTTGTACATAACCTTTAAATTCATTTTCTTGTAAATCATGTTGCTCTACGCGACTTAAATAAGGTCTAAAAGTAGCTTGAGGGTAGGCTTTGGCAAAATCCCGAAATTCATCGGCATAGAGGATTTCATCTCGTCGTTGGACCCCTTGAAGGATAACGACTTGCAGATTTGGGTTCATCTCCAATCGTTGACTTAACTCTTTAAGCATGGCTCTGTATGGAGTAGTCCCGGTACTGGTTGCTACTAAAATATACCGCCCAGGAATTTCGTCTTTAAATATAAGTCGTCCAAAAGGACCATTAATATTGATGGTTTCTCCCTTGTTCAAATTGAATAATAACTCTGTACCAGGGCCACCTTCAAAATATCCGGCCGCAAATTCGATACGATTATCTAGGCCTGGGGCGTTTGCAATACTGTAACTACGCTTTAACGTTTTACCATCGCGTTCAAAATGAATCGTAATAAATTGTCCCGGTAAATAGGTGAAGGGAGGGGTTAATTCACATTTAAAAATAAAATGTTTTACTTTAGGAGAAATCATAAATGATTCTTCCAGGGTAATAGGAAATGTATTTACTTGCATGACGTGCATCAACTTTTAATATAAAGTGCTTAATATAGGGGAAAAATTATGCATTGCAAGAGCTAAGAACATATAATTAACATATGAGCACATTAGATTTAGTTACCATATTAGGCAATTTAAGCCAATCTCTCTATCCCGTGCAGCGATTAATCACAGGGGGGTCTTATCTATTGGGCATTTTATTCATCATGAAGGCGATTGGAAAATTAAAAAAAATTGGCGACCACAGAGCTCAATCTTCATCGCAGGAAAAAATGTATACCCCCATGATGTACCTGGCTTTTGGAGCTGCTTTAATCTACATACCTACGGTCATGCAAACTATGGCTAATACTGCTTTTGGAGTGGGTAATGTATTAACTTATAGCCCACCTCCCACTCCCAACATCTATAGTTCAATGGGTTTGATCATTCGTACCGCAGGGGTGTTATGGTTTGTTAGAGGATGTGTACTGGTAGCTCATGCAAGCGAGCCAGGAACTCAGGAGGGACCTAAAGGACTGGTTTTTATTATTGCAGGAATTTTTGCGATGAATTTTGATAATACGATTGCCATGATAAATTATATTTTGGGGAAATTCCTTACCTGGACTTTAGCAGTGAAAGCCAGTCAGGGATTTTAGCAAAGTCACCTTTGTAAATCACCTGTGAATAATACAACACGATACATCCCATCTTCACTAAAGGCTTAATACAGCATTTTGATGATTACTCTTCTTCTCCACAGATCTTGAGATTATTTGCTTTGGCAAAATCCATGATGGATTGATATACCTGAGGACTTGATTCCTTTAACTTGGGATCAAGCAATACACAGTGGTACCCTTCGCTGTTTACACTGGGTTGTAAAAGTGGTGAATAATAGATACGACTGTTTTTAAAGCTCGCCAGAGATCCGCTCATACGTTCAGCCCAGTCACGAGGACGAAAAGTTTTGCCTTGGGGAGTTACTCCTTCAATAATGATTGTTTTCTTTTTTCGATCGGTCATAAATCTATGCATTATAAATACAGTATGTTAAGTATAACATCATCGTGGTGTAGCTGTGTGGATATTTATCGATTTTGTCGCATTTTATTTTCATTAAAGGTTTAAAAAAGGTTTTCAATAGTAGTTTTTGTTCCTTTTATGATAGCATGTCCATGATTTTGATATTAATGAGGTTTGAGTGCGAATGAAAAAAGAAAGTCATTCTGGGATTTATTTGTTGCCAAATATATTAACCACTGCCAGCTTATTTGCAGCATTTTACTCCTTAGTCTCCTCAATGAAGGGACAATATGAAGCTGCGGTTATTGCAATGTTTATTGGTATGATAGCCGATGGACTAGATGGACGCATTGCTCGCTTAACAAACACGCAAACAGAGTTCGGTGCTCAGTATGACAGTTTATCCGATATGGTGACTTTTGGCGTAGCGCCTTCATTGATGCTTTATAATTTAACTTTAAGTCAACTTGGCAAGTTTGGATGGCTTGTTGCCTTTGTTTACACTGCTGCCGTTGCATTACGTCTGGCTCGTTTTAATACCCAGCTAGAAACAGCTGATAAGCGTTATTTTCAGGGGCTTCCCTGTCCTCCTGCTGCTGCAGTGATGGCTTCTTTTGCCTGGATTTGTTATCAAAATGAATGGCAGAATTTATTTATATCGGTTTTAACTGCAGTTTTCTCTCTATTTGCTTCAGTGCTCATGGTGAGTAACTTACGTTATTATAGTTTTAAAGAGGTGGATTTTAAGGGGAAAGTTCCCTTTTTATATGTGTTGGTTTTGATCATACTCTTTGTAGCTATAGCATTGAATCCGTCTATTGTATTGTTTGCCGGATTTAGTATTTATGCTTTATCAGGGCCTGTTTTGACTTTGATATACGTACAAAAAATGAGGAAGCAAAGACGCTCTGGTAGTAAATAACTGGTCTTCAGTAGTCCAGTTATTCGCCCTCACCAAAATAGTTATTGATTAACTGGACTAGAGCATCATTCATGGCGGACTCATCAGGTCCATCTATTTCAAGCGTCAACTCACTCCCTTTATTGGCGGCGAGCATCATCACACCCATAATGCTTTTTCCATTAACGGTCTGCGAATCTTTGGTTACATCGATATGGCTTTGGAATCTTGCCGCAGTTGAGACAAATTTCGCCGAAGCTCTGGCATGTAAACCTAATCTGTTAATTATAGTAATTTTAGTCTTTATCATAGCGCCTACAATGTATCATGACTCAGGCGTCAGGTATAGATTAGACTGGCTAAAATCACCCTTCTGCGGACTAAAAGAATGATATTGGTGTAATTGAAGTACCATTAGGACATCATCACCGCACGAAACAGCGATGATATCCTGGTTGGAATTGAACATTTACTCTCTGTGATCTCTAAGACCCAGTATTTTTTCTTTGTGTTTTACAAGTTGTCGATTCAGTTTATCAACAAGAGTATCAATAGCAGCATACATGTCTTCAGATTCGGAACTTGCATGTACTTCGCCTTTGGTTACTAAAATAGTCGCTTCAGCAATTTGTCTTAGCTTCTCGACATCAAATACCACATTGATAGCAGTGATGTGATCAAAATGACGCTCAAGCCGTTCGAATTTTTCTTCGGTGAATGCTCTGAGTGCAGGAGTAACATCCAATCGATGTCCAGTGATGTTGATTTGCATAAGGCTCTCCTTCAGTTGAATAATTAATTAACTACGAATAACTTTTCGTTCATTGGATGGGGCTATCCCCATGGCTTCGCGATATTTTGCAACAGTCCGTCTTGCGACCTGAATACCTTGCTCAGCAATTAACTCAGCAATTTTACTATCACTTAAGGGTTTTTTCCTATTCTCCGCTAAAATTAATTTTTTAATAATGGCGCGTATCGCAGTTGAGGAACATTCTCCTCCAGCATCAGTGTTTACATGACTGGAGAAAAAATATTTGAGCTCGAACACACCTCGAGGGGTGTGCATAAATTTTTGAGTCGTCACTCGAGATATTGTTGATTCATGCATATCCAGAGCAGCGGCCACATCATTTAAAATTAATGGTTTCATGGCTTCGTCACCAAATTCAAGAAAACCCTTTTGGTACTCCACGATACACGTAGCGACTTTCAGTAATGTTTCCTGACGGCTTTGTATGCTTTTTAAAAACCAGCGGGCTTCTTGTAAATTATTTTTTAAATATTGGTTATCAACACTGTTATCCGCTCTTTGAATTAATGCGGCATATTGATTGTTAATACTTAAATGCGGCAAAACCGTTTGGTTGAGAATGACTTTCCACTCATTATCTACTTTTTTAACAATTAGGTCAGGGATAATATATTCAGTGATGTCCTGATGAATTAAATTGCCGGGTTTGGGATTTAATCGGTGAATAATTTGCAGAATCTCATCGACAATTTTTTCATTTATATGATATTTCTTCATCAATTGCCGGTAATTATGCTGTCCAAGCAAATCGATGTCATCTACCAGAATTTTTTTCGCTATAGTTAAGTAGCCTGTATCTAAAGGCAATTGTTCCAGTTGAACTAATAGTGTTTCTGACAAACCGGTTGTAGCACAACCAACGGGATCAAACAGTTGAATTCTGTGTCTCACGGCTTCAATTTCATCTAAATCAAGAGGACAATCTTCACTATTCAAGCTGGCATATATGTCATTAATGGACATAGTGAGGAATCCATCGTCATTAATCGCATCAATAATCGTTGTTGCTATGACTCTGTCGATATCACTCATAGGAGAGAGATCGAGTTGCCAACGCAAATGATCCTGTAAATTGGTTGTAGTGCAATGCAAGTTATCAAAATTATAATCGTTGTCATCAAAATTATTACGTTTATTTAAATTGTTATAAAGTTGGGACCATTGAAAATCAGCAAATTCATCGCTATTTTGTTGTTCCGAAGCATTCTGGCGGGGTTCTTCCTTTTCTTCAACAGGGGTTGCTTCCAACATAGGATTTGATTCAACAACCAGTTGAATCTCCTGTTGTAAGTCTATTGTTGATAGTTGTAACAGTCTTATTGCTTGCTGTAGCTGTGGTGTTAGTGTGAGATGTTGACCAATACTAAGTTGCAATGACGGTTTCATGCAAATCCTCTTTGTTTTCACTGCTATTAACTATCAGTTTAAACGATCCGTAAGGATTATCCAGTATTTGCCGGGCTTAATTTGAAGATAAGAAGATTAATGGTTTAATTTTATTAACTAAATGAACAGGTTAATTACTAAATGATACAGGTTGGATTTATTTTAATAAATGACGAAGGAAGCATGCCCCAAAAAATATGGGGCTAAAGCAATTATTTTACTTTTTTCTCTTTAAAGAGCACGTGCTTACGTACTTTGGGATCGTACATCATAAGCTCCATCTTTTCAGGATGGTTACGTGGGTTCTTCGTTGTTGTTTTATAGTATCCAGTTCCTGCTGTGGATTCCATTTTAACTTTTACAGTAACAGCTGCCATGGCTTATCCCCTTGAATTATACTTTCTCGCCTTTAGCTCTGATTTCATCCAGAACTGCTTTAATACCTAATTTGTCAATAATACGCATACCTTTAGTACTCAGTCTTAATGAGACAAATCGATTTTCTTCTTCAACCCAGAACTTGTGGTTCTGAATGTTGGGCAGAAAGCGTCTTTTAGTTTTATTGTTAGCGTGCGACACTTTGTTACCAGTCATGGGTCGCTTGCCAGTTACCTGACATACTCTAGACATTCTGTTACTCCAAATAGGTTCTATATTGTGATCGTCTTTGTAAAATTCGGGGCTTTCGTTAAACAAAATAGCCGGATGTGAAATACAAGAGCGGTTTTATAACAAAAAAACTCCAATATTGCAATAATTTTTACTTCACTATGCTAATTAAACCCGATCTTCAAGGTAATAAGTAGGGTTTGCTTGGTTCTTAAAAACGATTCTTTTTATTTTAACTCAAAAGATTATAGCGAACTTTTATAGTGAACGGAGCAATCGCTTGGTCTAATTTATCAAAAAAACGTTGAATGAGGAAGCTTGGTAGAAGTTTTAAACAAAATCAGTATAATTCGGGGCTTTTAAATTGAGTTTTAGAGATGCATCGTAAGATTAAAAGTTATGTCCTGCGTGCAGGACGCGTGAGTAATCGCCAGCAACAAGGATTGGATTTATGGCTTAAAGATTATGAATTACCTATTGGCAACGATTTTTTGGATTTAACACAAGAATTCCATCGAAATGCGGATACAGTTGTCGAGATTGGTTTTGGCATGGGTACTTCTTTATTAACCATGGCAAAAAATAATCCTCAGATAAATTATCTGGGTATCGAAGTTCATAAAGCAGGTGTAGGCAGTCTGGTCGCTGATTTGCATGATCATCAATTGTCAAATGTCCGGATTATGGCTCATGATGCTGTAGAAGTATTTCAGACTCAGTTAAAAGATGATTCTTTAGCAGGAGTACAAATTTTCTTTCCAGATCCCTGGCATAAAAAGCGCCATCATAAACGACGGTTGATTCAGCCGGAGTTTATTCAGCTACTGGCCAAAAAAATCAAGAAAGGCGGGTTCATACACTGTGCCACAGACTGGATGGAGTATGCCGAACACATGTTAGAAGTCTTATCCGCGGAGCCCACATTAATAAATCAGCAAGTCAAAGGGGGATATTCACCAAAACCTGAGTCTCGACCACTTACGAAATTTGAATTACGAGGTGAGCGTTTAGGCCATGGAGTATGGGATTTGATCTTTAATAAACTATAGGGATGTAAAAATGCTTGGAAAAATTGTATTAATCAGCACATTGTCGGCATCGTTGACATTAAATGCCGCGTCTGAAATGCCACTCTTGGCCAGCCTTACTGAAATGGCTGGGGCTTCAGGTTTTGAAAAACCGATACGACAGGTGATGCAAAAGAACTGGCAACCTTTATTAACTGATTTAAAGGTTGATGGCATGGGTAATTTAATAGGACGTAAAAACAACCAGCAAGGGCCTAAATTATTATTTATGGCTCATCTGGATGAAACCGGCTTTATGATTGAATCCATTACTCCAGAGGGATTTTTAAAAGTAGTGCCATTAGGTGGTATCGCCAACTCCGTTATTTACGCTCAACGCTGGACAGTAACCACTGCGAAAGGTCCTGTTTTAGCTTATTCAGGTATGGACTCACCTCATCTGTTAGGTGATAAAAAAATGCTTGGTTCACCTGATATGAATTTTTTGTTTTTGGATATAGGAGCAGAGAACCAGGAGCAGGCGCAAAAAGAATTTGGAATGCGTCCTGGGCTTGAAGTAACTCCAGTTAGTGAGTTCAGTCAATTAAGCAACAATCGATTTTTAGCTAAAGCGCTGGATGATCGTATCGGTCTTGCTTCAATCAGCGATGCGCTGGAATTAATGAAACAGAAACAACAGCCCAATCAATTGTATGTTGCGGCAACGGTGCAGGAAGAAATCGGGCTACGTGGTGCCAGTACTGTATATAAAGCAACGCATCCTGATGTAGCCATTAACATTGAGGTAGGTATAGCTGATGATTATCCTGCTCTTCTTGCAGAACGTAAAAGCCGTATATTTTTAGGAAAAGGCCCCAGTGTATTTGTCTACGATCATTCAATGATACCTAATCAGGAATTGCTTGAATGGGTTATTGAACTTGCCAATAAGAATAATATTCCCTTACAGCTTGAAGTAGAGCCTGGATACGGTGAAGATGGTGCAAAAATACAGGCTTCGGGTACTGGTGTCCCTGCTGTAAATATAGGTATTCCTATACGTTACGCTCATCAACACGCTGGTGTGTTTGATAAAAGAGATTATGATAATGCGGTGAAGTTGATGACACTAATCGCAGAGAACTTGACTCAGGATGTTGTAGACAAAATTAAAACGAGTTGATATTGGTGATAGGACTTAATAACTACGTCAGGTTTGAGGTGAACATTACTTTTAACAAAATGATTGATATTTTATCGTAAGTCCTGTTTGAACTTCAATTGTCCATTGTGTAATATTGGTATCCGCAGTGTGAATCATAAGAAGCAATCTAGAGAGGGATGTACAATATGGATTTTATAGACGAAATGAATAAAGCAGCCGGCTTGAAACTGGATGAGTTCAGAGCCTTTATCAATCGTAAATTACAACATGATAAGGAATATTTAGACCGACTCTTTTGGTTACCCAATGGTTCACAAATGACTGTTTTAAATTATTTGATTGAACAGCATCAGGAAACCGTAAAAGACACTAAACTGGCTGAGCCTTCAACAAATCTGATGGATAAAATGGATGTGGTTTTGGAGTTGTCCAGCAATGTGAATGTTGGTGAGCCTTTACATCAGGCAATTGCATCAGGAAAAATTCAATTAGCGCTTCATTTATTACAAGCCGATAAAATCAATTGTTCACTAGTTGACTATATTGCTTTAAATGTAATCAGTGCACTCAATATTCTGAGAGAAAAAGCCAAAGAATTTGCTTCTCAGTTAAAATCATATGTGTTTGATATCAATAAACGGGATTCTGAAGGACGTACTTTGCTTTCATTGGCAATAGATACTAAAAATCCTGAGTTGCTTATGAATATTCTGATCAAGGAGCCTAATATTCATTCAGTAACAAACAGGTCAAATGCTCATGTGAAATTTCAACCACTTCACCAGGCCGTAGTTCTGGATTATGCTGATGGCGTTCGATTATTAGCTCAGGAAGGTGCACATCTTGCAAACCCCATGGGGGTGATGAAAGATACTCCAGTCCTCTTGGCTTCACGTTTGGGTAAAATCAATGCATTGGAAGCACTGATGGAATTTCCAGTCGAGAAACTTAATCTTAATGCCGAAAATAATCATTATTTTGGAGACAAAAAAACAGGCCATACTGCTATTGAAGAGTTATGCGTACGTATCGCTAACAATGAAGGGAAGGCAGATGCTATAAGGGGCGTGGCCGTTTTATTATGTCATGGTGCTGAACCTCCACGTAATGAATCCATGCGTACTCTACTCCGTAATAATCGTGTTACCTTATTGAAAGCTGTTCACAGTTATCTGGAGAACAAACCTGACCTTGTCGATCCTTTCGTAAATCGATGTCACCTTACAGAAAGTGCCTTGCATTATATTGTGTACGCTGATCATTCCTGGGGGAGTTCGATTCGTCATCTTTTGGGTAGCCCTTGTTCAGCAGCCTTTTTGGTTGAAGACCTGGTCATTAGAAAATACAGTAACACTTTGGTCTCACAGGGATCCCATGAGCCCTTGCAAACTGCTGCAAATGCTAATTTGTCGTCAGAACAGGATCCACTTAAATTATATGCCGAATTCGTAAGACGATATAAACTAGCTTATGACAATCAACTTGTACCCAATTGCTGGAGTACTATGCGATGGATGATAGCTGAAGGGCGCAGTGATTGGGGAACCGTTGAACGTTATTCCAAAACCTATCCTAAAAGCAGGACTGGAATCATCTATAATGAAATGTTTCCAAAATTTGAAGCGCTTGAGGATATAGATAGTTTATCGCAGGAACAGACTTCGCTTAAAATAAGTTGATTGGTGTCGCCATGCCAGGCTCCTCGCATGGCGCAACCTACCGCGGAACTTAAATAATGAGTCTTGAAACAGTATCTACTTGCTTAAACTTGATATACCCCATAGAATTCTAGCTTTCTTTGAAAATGCTAGGAGTAGTACATGGGGTGGAATGAGCCAGAAAAGGGCAAGGATCCATGGAAGGGTAAAAATCAGCCTCCTGATCTTGATGAGGCTTTAAAACGTATTCACGAAAAATTGAAGAAAACCTTTTTTGGGGGTAATGGTCAATCAGAAAATCAATCATCAGGTGGGTCAAGCGGTGGTTTATTGGCGATGATAGTCGTTTTGATTGCTTTTATTCTATGGGTTCTTTCTGGAATATTTATTGTTGATCCAGCAGAACAAGCGGTCATTTTGCGATTTGGTAAATATGTTGAGACCGTAGGTCCTGGACCTCATTGGATTCCAAGAATTATTTCATCCAAAATTGTAATGAATGTTGACCGAGTTCTCGATTATTCATACTCAGCTCAGATGTTGACCCGCGATGAAAATCTGGTAGCAGTATCTTTGGCTGTACAATACCGCATTAGCGATTTACAGCAGTATTTGTTTAATGTTGCAAATCCTGAAGAAAGTTTGCAACAAGCCACATCCAGTGCTTTAAGACAGGTGGTTGGTACGACTACTCTTGATCAGATTATCACAGAAGGTCGTGAAATTTGGGGTAATAGCGTGCAGGATACTCTGGTGAAAACCCTGGATATTTATAAGCCAGGTATTTCAATTGTTAACGTATCCCCTCAACCGGCTCGCGCGCCAGAAAGTGTTCAGGATGCTTTTGATGATGCTATTAAAGCTCAGGAAGATGAAAAACGATTTAAAGAACAGGCCTATGCTTATGCTGCAAAGGTGATTCCTATAGCAGAGGGTAATGCCAGTCGTATTGAACAGGAAGCCCAGGCCTATTCAAAACAAGTTGTTCTACGTGCGCAGGGTGAGGTGGCGGAATTTTTAGCTTTACTTCCTCAATATGTTGCATCACCTCAAATCATGTCAGAGCGCATGTATCTTGAGACCATGCAAAAGGTATTGAACAAAAGCACGAAAATCATTGTCGATAATAAAGCGGGTAATTTACTCTATTTGCCTTTAGATAAAATCATCGGTAATCAAAATAATGCCCAAACCAATACTATGAAGAACAAAGTCAGTTCTGCGAACAGTGGTAGTGATGAAGACAGTCTAATACTTGCTGGACGAGATCTCACCAGACCTACTTACAGTCAAGGGAGGGATTAATCATGAATGCTGCCAAGACAACCGTTGGTATCTTAATCTTTTTAATTTTAGTTTTATTGTTAACTAGCGTGTTTACTGTGACTCAGGGTCAGCAGGGGATTATTCTGCGATTAGGTCGGCTGGTCAAGGATAATCAGACAGATAAAGTTAAAGTCCTGAATCCGGGTCTTCATTTTAAAACTCCGTTTATAGAAAGCGTTCGGATTTTTGATACACGTATACAGACTATGGATATCAAATCTACTCGAATAGTGACTAAAGAAAAAAAGGATGTGATGGTTGATTATTATGTTAAATGGCAGATCGCTGATTTAGCACAATATTTTAAATCCACAGGGGGTAATGAATTTAAGGCTGAAACGTTGTTAGAACAACAATTGAATACCTTATTACGCGCACAATTTGGTAAACGTACTATTTCTGATGCAGTTTCTGGTGGTCGTGACGACGTAATGGAATTACTGCGTAAGGCGGCTGAGAAACAAGCGGGTGAATTGGGTATCAATGTAGTAGATGTCCGTATTAAAGGCATAGAGCTTCCTGCCAACACCAGTAACGCAATTTATCAACGTATGCGTGCTGACATGCAGAAAATTGCCAATAGACATAGAGCCGATGGACAGGCTGCCGCCGAGGAAATTCAAGCTAAAGCTGATGCCAATGTAATGGTCTTACTTGCAAAAACCAAAAGTAATGCCCAACGGACCCGAGCAATTGGACAAGCAGAAGCTGCAACTATATATGCCAAGGCTTACGGTCAAAATAAAGAGTTTTTTGCTCTATATCGAAGTTTACTTGCCTATGAAGGCAGTTTTAATAATAAAAAAGATATTTTAGTTTTGGATCAAAGTAGTTCGTTTTTTGATTACTTTAAGCACGCTATGCCAAAAAATGATGGTGTAGCTACCAAAAATTAATTATAATGTCCGATTTTGCTGAAATCGGGTTCAAGATCAATCAGCTTTTGCAGACAAAGAGTGGATCATGGGTAAGAATGTTGTTGTTTTAGGTACACAGTGGGGCGATGAAGGCAAAGGTAAAATTGTCGATTTGTTGACACAGGATGCACAAGTGGTTGTCCGTTATCAAGGCGGTCACAATGCTGGCCATACTTTGAAAATTAATGGAGTGAAAACCGTACTCCGTTTAATACCTTCAGGCATGCTCAGACCTCATGTAACCTGTTATATTGCCAATGGAGTAGTGCTCTCTCCGCAGGCTTTACTATCGGAAATTAATGAACTTGAACAGAAAGGCATTAATGTACGCGAACGCTTGCGAATCAGTATGGCCTGTCCATTGATTCTTCCTTGCCATGTTGCTTTGGATAAAGCCCGTGAAATACACATGGGAAATTCAGCAATCGGTACTACAGGGCGGGGTATAGGTCCTGCTTATGAAGATAAAATAGCCCGGCGCGCCATTAAAGTAAGTGATTTATTTCATCCTGAGCGATTTACTCAAAAGTTAACGAGCTTGCTGGACTATCATAATTTTGTTTTGACGGAATATTATAAACAACCCCCAGTTGAGCTACAGCCGATACTGGATGACGCCATGCACTGGGCTGAGGAACTGCGTTCTATGGTCTGTGATGTGTCAGCCTGTCTGCATGAACATAGAGAACAGGGTGATAATATTTTATTTGAAGGAGCCCAGGGAGTATATCTCGATATCGATCATGGGACTTATCCTTTTGTTACTTCTTCAAATACCTGTGTTGGGTCGGTCATTAATGGCGCCGGATTTGGCCCCAGATATCTCGATTACGTATTAGGTATTACCAAGGCTTACACAACTCGTGTGGGTGGAGGGCCTTTTCCAACAGAGCTTGTTGATGAAGTAGGGAAGAGGATTGCTGAGCGTGGTCAGGAATTTGGAGCAGTGACCGGAAGACCAAGACGATGCGGCTGGTTTGATGCGGTGTTATTAAGACGTTCAATAGAATTAAACAGTATTACCGGATTGTGTATTACGAAATTGGATGTTCTCGATGGTTTGGAAGTGCTTCGAATTGCTGTAAATTATAAAGACAGTAACGGCAATGTGTTATCCCGCCCACCACAAGCTGCTGATGATTTTGAAGGGCTAGTTCCGGTGTATGAGGAAATGCCCGGATGGCAGGAAACGACAGCTGATGTTACTGTGATGAGTGATCTTCCTCCTAATGCCATAGCCTATTTAAAGAGAATAGAAGAGCTATTAGGGGTTCCAATCGATATGTTATCTACAGGACCCGAAAGAGATTCAACCATCATTTTACGCGACCCTTTTTCTGTTTAGTAGTTATTTCTAGCCTGGATGATTTTATTGATTTCAGGCTAAATTTTTAATTACTATTCAACGAGTTGTCCAAGTTATTCTTTATATCCCAATACCACCAAAATACAGGGGCCTTTAGCAATAACATTAATGTCATTCATTTCACAGGTACGAATAGCCAGTTCACTCTCAGCTCCGGGTTGCATCCAAATATTTTTTATTCCTTTTTTAATGGCTTCATTAACACTCACTTCTGTAATTTTTGGTGGTGTTATTATGGAAATACTCATCACATCATCAGGCAGATCACTCAAATTAGGTACTACCGTCAATCCTTCAATTTGTTGTTCATGCGGATTTACCGGATATACCTTTTTCCCATGTTGAAGATAACAGCGTAATACTTTATTACCATACTTGGCGCGATCTGAGGATGCCCCAATGACGGCAAAAGCACTGGATTGTAAAAACTGATCTATAGAACTAATTAGCATGTTTATTGGGATCCTGAAGTAGCTTTATACTTACACTAAGAGTATCAATGATTCGATATGATGTGAATGTTTTGATGAATTGCTAACATATCCTGTTAATTCAGAAACTTACTACTTGAATCGTTATTGGAACTGGTTAGATAATTGCAGAACTTTAAACCCGTATCAATTCAGTCTTCAATACGGGTTTGCTGAGTATACCGTGCAGGAATATTAATAATTCTTCTCAAATGCCATTAATTTTTGTTCCAGCTTCCATTGTAATTTTGCTTTTTCACTGTGATCAATAAAATTGTGGCAGCTTTGACTGTTGAGATCCTGACATTCGGCTACAGGTTCAGATGTATCCGCATTAATCCAAATGCTCTTTCCTGGAAGAAACGCGTAGGTCAGTGTATTGCGATTAATTTGTTTAAGAGTTTGATAGTCTAGACCATGGCCAAGAACCGCCTCTACATATTGTCGAGTTAAGTCCGTTCTCAAAACTCCTTCATCGTCAGTTGATAATACTACTGGAACGTGGTGGTTCAGATAATAATTAAGAGGATGATTACGGCCTGAAACATTAAGTAATTTCTGATTGCTGATAAGATTGATTTCAACAGGTAAATGATGTTCTGCCATGTATTGTACTGTTTCTTCTGCATTACTTTCATACCCGATATCAACACCGTGACCAATTCTTTGCGCATGTCCGGTAATCAGAGCATCATGAATATGGAACCTTAAATCTTCAGGAGGAACTGCCTCTGGAGCCAGTTCTCCGGCGTGCAAGGTAATGTTGACGTTGGGGTATTGGGTATGCAGATAGTTAAAGATTTGCATTTGTTTGTGATAGTCACGCAAAGAAATAATGCCATCTTCTGGTTGGACCAAATTAACGCCTGCCAAATTACCTTTTGAATGGCTGACTGCTTCAAAGGCATTTAATGCCTGGGCAAAAACATTATCTATTGGTTGTTCACGAAGTACGTAGTACAGGATTTTGATTTTTACGTTACATACCTCTGTATCCGGTTTGGTTCGACAACCCAGCTCACTATAAGCATCATTGAGCATTCGATCACTTTCAAAAATAGTGTGATCTATATTATTTTTAAATTCCTTATTTTCTAACAGGATTTTTTTCTTTTGGTCGTAATGTTCCGTGTTTTTGATCAATTCTCCAAAACGCAAAGAATTGGCATTGTCAGTAATATCCATTACTTCCAGATACTGTTCTTGTTGTTGCGCGGCCCTTCGAATGACATCAGCAATTAATTGCGGCCTGTAATCAAAGATGATGGGCATATACTTCATGAACCCATTGAAAAAATGATCATGTGCTGTTTCTTTTCCAGGAATGAAGTCTTTTAATGACCAATCCCGGATAATAGAGGCATAGAGTTCTGGTTTATTAACCAGGTCTTTTATGTGGATGCCATCACAATGAAGAGGTGTTTTATTTACTGAAAAACTGGATAAATCAATACAGTATTTGCCATTTGACGCGATTGATAACATGGTTTCTGGATAAGGGCCTCCAGCAAGATGATAGTGTAACTCGCCTCCTTTGGGCATATTTTTAAAAAATGCATAGAGTGCATTTGGATCTGTTTTTATCTTAGTAAAATAATCATTAACTTGTGCATGAAGAGGAGATAGGAATAAAAAACTGAAGAATAGTGAAAGTGCTTTATTAAGGTTCATAATGGACTATTGGTTATCATCTAATCCTGAATTATCGCATAAATCGGCTGAATTCCATAGGGCTTCATTAGTATTTCTATTGGAATCATGGTTATAGAGTTCTTAGGCTAATTATGAATAATCATTGTATTTATTACGTATTCATAGCAGAATAATTTTTACGATTCATAACCATTGACGATGAATATGCCTAATATAATGTTGAAAACCGGGTTTATCTACTGCACTTTAATATTATCTATCATTGGAGGTGGATTCATACAAGCCGCTGTCCGAACTCCTCATCTGAAAGATACAACCAGAGTTGACATTAATGTAGGCATCTATGCCCCTTTTGCTAATCAATCTGCTTTTATAGGCAGAAATATCCTGGCTGCTATGGAAATGGGACGTGATCAATTAAAATCCTCTCGAATTAATTATACGTTTTATACCCTGGATGAACTTCCGAATCAGAGTGATGTAGCTCAAACGCTCCAAAAATTTATTACGGCACATCACATTAATGTCTTAATGACAGAAGGTTCTGAGAATGGTTTATTAGTTGCTCCTCTTGCAAGGAAAAATAATATTCTTCATTTCAGCCTGGCTAATGATCCTGCAATTGCCGATGGCAAGAATAATTTTCTCGCTTGGAGTCCCGCATACGAACAAGCGGCAGTCTTAGTTGAAGAACTCCAACGTAAAAAAGTAGGCCAAATCGGGATTATTACTTCGAAACAACCATCTTCAATGGTTTTGACTCAAAGTGTGATGAAACAGTTACAGATTCATTCTGCAATCAAAATTGCTGCTTATGAACAGATAGAACCTGGAGTAAAGGATGTTTCCCGGTTAATCCATAAAATGGAAGATAAAAAGCCTGATATGTATTTTATTATGGCTTCCCCAGAGGACATCGAACTTATTCAGTCAGAAATGAGCAATGCTCATGTTAATAAGCCCATAACCAGTATTATTGGAAGGGTCACTCCTCAGGTGATGAAAGTATTTGATGGACAATGGTATATTGATACTCATGAAATGAAACCTGAATTTATTCAACAATTTAAGGCGCAATACTTAAATTATCCTGTAACCGAAGCCGGATATGCTTTTGATGTATTTCATATTCTGAATCAGAGCGTAACCATGGTGCTGAAAACCAAACACGCCTTTTCCAGTAAGGAAGTTGCCAACCAAATTCATATACTGGCTAAAGGAACCGGAGTAATGGGGCCATTTAATTTAGATAAAAATGGTGTTCTGTTTACCAAGTCTGAGATTAAAACCATAAAAGATGGCCACGTATTAACTGTTTAATTGATTGTTTTCTATAAAAAGACTGATGGGCATGTCGCTTTCGCAACGATGCCCACCAGAGAGATTGTTCAGGTTTGTATTATCGGTTAGCTAATGCCATACCTTCCAGTACCGTTAATGCTGCATAAAGCTGGTAATCTTCGTGAATCAAATCTTCAGCTTTAGCTTCATTTTTAGCATTGGTATCTTCAGGATTATTTTTATTTATCAAGTGTCCACTCAGATCCGCTTCACTAAATCCAGTAGCATCAGATTTTTTTACGGAGTTTTTAGGAACATCCATTTCTTCTACGACGATATCTGGAATAATACCTTTAGCTTGAATGGAGGTACCTGATGGAGTGTAGTACAAAGCTGTAGTTAACTTAATCCCAGTCTTACCATCCAGAGGTAATACAGTTTGTACAGACCCTTTACCAAAACTCTTTGTTCCAAGAATTATGGCTCTCTTATTGTCTTTCAGAGCACCAGCGACAATTTCTGAAGCTGAAGCGGAACCATTATTTATTAGAACTACAATCGGAGCATTATCCAATACATCACCAGGATTAGCCAAGGCGGTAAATTTAGATCCTGGTAAGCGTCCTTCAGTATAAACTATCAGTTCTTGCTTGCCGGATTTGTCATTACCCAGGAACGCATCAGAGACCTGGATGGCTGAATCCAGTAATCCCCCCGGGTTATTTCTAAGATCCAGTACCAAGCCTTTTAATTTCCCATTTGATTGTTGTTTTAACTGCTCAATTGCCTGCAGCATGTCTTTACCGGTTAAAGCCTGGAATTGAGTTAATCGAATGTAACCATATCCATCACTTAACATTTTACTTTTTACGCTTTTAATCTGAATCACTTCTCGAATCAGGTCAAAAGTGAGTGGTTTACTGACTCCTTTACGTAATACGGTTAATTCAATTGTAGTGCCTGCTTTGCCTCTCATCAGATTAACAGCATCTTTTAAAGTCAGGCCCTGAACAGATTCTTTGCCTAATTTAATAATGTAGTCTCCGGATTTTATTCCTGCTTTAAAGGCGGGAGTATCTACCAGAGGCGTGATCACTTTTACTACTCCATCTTCCATTGTCACTTCGATACCTAATCCACCAAATTCACCACTGGTTGAGGTTTGAAGCTCTTTAAACTCTTCTTCATTAAGATAACTTGAGTGGGGATCCAATCCGGAGAGCATGCCTCGAATGGCATTATCAAAGAGTTCTTTATCGTCAATTGGTTTGACGTAGTATTTTTTAATTTCTCCAATCGCATTAGAAAATCGTTGAACGTCTTCCAATGGGATTCGTTTCGTATTAGTATTATTTGTATCTGTCTCATCGGCTGTAAATGCAGTTAATGGGAGCATCAGTGCAAGTGCAAATAATAATGCTACTGTACTGGGAAGAATTTTCTTGATAACCATAGCGATCTCCTAGGATGCAAGGCCATAAAATCAGCCGCCTTCTTTTGTTTTTATTAAATATTGAAATGCAATTTAAATGCCAGGCGCGAAACCTAAGACAGCCAGTCGAGCGGGGGCACCGCTTTTCCTCTTAGTCTTATCTCAAAGTATAGACCGTTTTGCTTAATTCCACCGCTATGTCCTACACTGGCAATTTGCTCGTTTTGACGGACTGTTTGTCCTTTGTGTTTGAACAGCGATTGATTATGGGCATAAAGCGTCATAAAGCCTTGGCCATGATCAATAATCAGTAGTAAACCATAACCCTTTAACCAGTCACTGAACACTACTTTTCCGGGATAAACGGCAGTAACTACCGCTCCTTCATCGGCAAAAAATGTCACCCCTTGATTCATTCTGCGTAAGGATCTTTGTACATTTTGTACCGGTAGCGGCAATTTTCTGCGCATTTGAACGAAGGGTTTGCTGCTTTGAACAACACTTTGTTGAGATAATGACTTAAGTAGACGTGATAAATTGGCCTTATCTTTCTGAAATTCCTGTAAGTCATGTTGTTTGTTCTGAATCTCATTATTGAGAGATTGTATTAAGGTGGTATGGTACCGTTTGTTTTGTTCCAGCTGCTGTTGATGTTGCGACAATTCATTTTGCAATTTTTGATTTTCGGCTAATTCGTTATGTAATTTATCTTTATTCTCGCTTAGATTGATACGAGTTTCGTCTATTTTATCGATCAATTCTTGCCGGGATTTTATAATATATTGATAATAAGTCAGAATTCGACTTATTTTGTAAGGGTCATCCTGGTTGAGTATCCATTTCAGAGGTTGATATTCTCCCATCTGATATCGGGCTCGTACATGGCTTGCCAGTAATTGCTGTTGTGTGGCTAATTGTTGATTCAATTGTTCGGCTTTGGCATGTAATTCGGCAATTTTTTGTTCTTTGGATTTAATATCGTATTGAATTGAGCGAAGTTTATGTATTCCTTCTCCAATTTGCTTTTCAGTACCGGAAAGTTCCTTATCTAAAATCCCGCGTTTGTCATGAGCTGTGGCCAGTGTTTGTCTCAGGTTATTAATCTGTGCGTCCAGTTGTTTTAATTTGGTTTGCGTCTGAGCGACAGGGGAGGGGCCTGGTTTTGCCGCAAGACCAAAATTAATTAACATTCCCAAAGCAATGCCGCTCAGGAATGTAAATTTTAGAGAATACTGGTTACTACGCGTGGGCATGGCTTTTTTCCAGTAAGATATGGCCGGTCATCTCTTTCGGTGGTGTAATACCTATTATTGAAAGAAGTGTTGGTGCGATATCAATTAAGCTGCCTTCGGTTTGAGTAAAATGCCAATCTCCTCCAACGCAAAGAAAGGGTACGGGTTCACTGGTATGAGCTGTATGGGCTTGGTGGGTTGTGTCATCGAACATTTCTTCAGCATTACCATGATCAGAAGTAATTAATAACGTTCCACCCTGTATATTCAGTGCGTCCCAAACACGTTTCATGCACTGATCAAGGCATTCTATGGCACGAACTGTAGCATTAAAATCTCCACTATGCCCCACCATATCCGCATTGGCATAATTACAGATAATCACATCATATTTTTGTTGATTTATGGCATCTACCAGGATATTGGTGAGTTCGGGGGCACTCATTTCTGGCTGTAAATCATAAGTCGCAACTTTGGGAGAGGGAATTAAAATTCGCTCTTCATTGGCAAATACATGTTCACTGCCACCATTGAAGAAAAATGTGACATGAGCGTATTTTTCAGTTTCCGCAATTCGTAATTGTTTTAACCCTTGGAGGGCGATAATTTCTCCCAAAGTATTATTTAAGGGAATAGGTGGAAAAGCAGGAATTGTCGACAGATTTTTATCGTATTGAGTCATACTGATAAAGTAGGATAGTTTGGGGCAAGTTGTTCTATTAAACCCGGAAAATGACTGATCAATAAAAGCAGAAGTTAATTGTCGTGCTCTGTCCGCGCGAAAATTAAAGAATAGAACAGCATCACCGTCTTCTATTGCTTTCGGTGTTCCAATTAGCGTTGGAGGAATAAATTCATCTGAAAGTTCATTGTGATAAAAATGCTGAATAGCCGATTCTGCATCATCAAAATGATGAGTGCTTTGCCCCAGAGTGAGTAAATTATATACCGGTTCTACACGTTCCCAACGCTTGTCTCTATCCATTGCATAATAACGACCAGTGATTGAACTGATAGTGATTCCGGGATGTGTTTCAAGTTCCTTATTTAATCGATGCAAACTGTCCAGAGCGCTTTGCGGTGGTGTGTCTCTGCCATCAAGGAATAGATGCAAATACACTGAACTGAATTTTTTAGCGTGGCATAGTTTCAGTAATGCAAATAAATGGCGCTCATGGCTATGGACTCCACCCGGAGAAAATAATCCCATGATATGTAGCGACTTACCCGTTTGGTTTAACATATTAATCGCCTGATTAAAAACCGGATTATCAGCAAATTCACCATTTTGTATGGCTTTATTAATTCTGGTGAAATCTTGTTGGATAACTCTGCCGGCACCTATATGCATATGCCCAACTTCAGAGTTACCCATTTGCTTATCAGGAAGCCCCACTGGTTCACCAGAGGCCTGCAGAAGTATATGTGGGCAATTTTGCCACCATTTATCCCATTGAGGTGTATGAGCTGAAGCAATGGCATTATGCTTATCACTTGAGTTGTAGCCCCATCCATCGAGAATCATGAGTACCAGGGGAGCATTTTTGGACATGAGTTAAATCCTGAAGCAAGCAGTTAAATGACAATAAAAAGATTATACCTTTGGTAATTAAAGAGGTATATAGTTGAAAGAATTGATCATAGTTTATTGACCAGTTGATGAGAAGATACTGGCAAACCCATGAATTACTCAATTGTATATAAAATGATACTGTCGTGAATTTAAAGACATGAGCAGATCGTGGTTCCCGTAATAACAGTGTTATTACAGGTTAATTTAAAGGCTCATGAGCGCTTTGACTAATCACAGCTCTGTGATTGAACGCAATTACCATCTGAATCGCATTGTTGTACGGTTTGACAATCAGAGTCATCGTCATCATTCGAATTGTTAATTATATACGTTGGGGCGACATAAGTTGGGGCAACATATACAGGAGCAACCCAGCCATTTCCTGGATGATAATTACCCACGTTTATATCATCATTATGATAGTTATAATCTGGATGATTCCATCCCCCATTGCCTATATTCGTATGAAATCCACCACCGAAATGATCTCCAAAACAAATCATTGAAGCAAATAACCCAATCGCGAAGATAACCGCACGAGAAATGGGGTAATTCAACCTGGATGAACTCATAACCCTCTCCTTAAATATGACTTATTCCATAATTTACAGTCGACTTTAATAGAGTATAGTTCTTTTGTTGGGCTATGTGATTATTGTTTATTCAAAAAATCAATAAATGATGCTTTTATCCCTTGCTCCCAGCATAAATAGCTCTTGCTGGGAGATAGATATCCTGGTTCCAGGTCATACAACTGAATTTTGCTCGAGATCCTCAGGAGCATATTGAGATAAATATTTTATTAAACTAAGTTGTATTGTTGAGGTAACACCATAGTTACTTTTTAATATCAATAAAGTGCTCCAACCCCACCAACTGCTAGTCCAATGCTTGTCATAAGGATTTGATAAATCAGTTCTTCTGAATAGTTGTTTGCTTCGTTCATCCCAATAAAACATCGGTACTATATCCACATTATTTTCATCATTTATTTGTTGAGCATGAGGAACTAGTTCCAGAACTCTAAATTTATCAGGAAGAACTCCTGTTTGATAGGCATCAAATAATTCATCGGCTGATTGTTGTAAAGCTCTTAGCAGCATTTGCTGATTGGTTTGATTAAAGGGGTTAAAATAGGAGTAATCACCATAGACCACCCATTGATCCCCCAATTTATTCGTTACATGGATACCGAATTTATTTTCTTCATTATGCATGTAATTGGCCAATAAGGATCCAAGGACAGCTGGTGTGACTTTATCTTTTAATTCTTCTCTTGGTGTACGGATGTGTCCGGCAGCATAGTGATCAGACAGGTAATGACAGGCATAGGCGTCCATGGCATAGGCACGCTCCAAATCAGTTCTCTTGCCCGTTCTTCCTGCTTTTAGCGCCTGTTGTAATGCAACCTGGTGTCCGATTTTATAGACGATCAGGTTATTGGGAGAAAAATGATCATAATTTTCCATTGCCAGCAGTAAATAACGACCGGGATACAACCACCACCCGGTGCTCGTACAGCCTCCTCCGGTAATACAATTGATTTGGCGGCCTATTTCATTGCCAATACGTTTGTATATTGCTTCAGCTGTTTCACCTTGTTTAATACCTGATTCAATTTCACGAATCTCCATTTTTATAACTGAATTCAATTCTTTTACTTCATTAACTGCTGCAAAATTATTGGCAAAAGATTGATACACGTCCCTAAATAACGCCTGTTTTTGTTTTCTGGTGATTCCATGACTTATGGGTTTGCCAATACTTCCATAAAGATCACCAAGACTAAGGATATCGCCGAAAGAAAGGATTAAGCCGTTTTTTAAATGCAGCGGAGTTGCTGCTTCAGGATTCTGGGTTAAATTAAAGCGCAGTTTAACCTGTTGTCCCATAGCCCAATGCTCTGATAGCGCAAAACTTCCAGAAGAATCAGCGTAAATGGATGAACTGATTGAGATGAAGCTCCAGATTATTAAAAGAGACTTCAAGGTACGTGATGCATATGGAAATTTTTTCATTGCTCCCTCATTAAAAGTAGGATAAAAATTTAACCAGTTTTTTAACATTTTTAGAAAACAATTTTGGCGTATAAAATTGACTTGCTACACGTTTGCTTAGTTCACTTAAAGTTGGATAGGCAATAATGGTATCAGTAAATGTTCTTAACGTTTTGCCTTCTCTAATAGCGATGACCCATGGCAGTAATAATTCGCCAGCCTGATGACCTACTATAGTTACACCTAGAATTATCCCTTTGGGGGTTACTAGTACTTTAATAAATCCCTTAGTCTGCTTATTTGTCTGTGCTCTATCATTGCTTGAATAGTCTACTTTCAGCAGCTCATATTTTATGCCCAAGGAGGAGCATATTGATTCACTTTTACCAGCATGGGCTAATTCAGGAGAAGTATAGGTGACCCATGGAACCGCGTTATCCGTTACTTTGACCGGGAGTTTAAATGCGATATTTTGAAGTACTACTCCTGCATGATAGTTAGCAATATGGGTAAACAGCAACGATCCGGTAACATCTCCAATGGCAAATATTTTTTTGTTACTGGTTCGAAGCCGATTATCGACCACAATACCTTTAGAATTGACTTGAATATTTGCTAATGCGCAATTCAATTGCTCGATATTGGGTTTTCTGCCGGCGGCAACAAGTAAATGAGTCCCAGAGATGACCATCTCATCATTATTCTTTTTGCAACGGATGATCGTCTGTCCCTCTTCATTGGATTCAATTTCTGCAATATCGACCTGTTCATACAGAGTAATGCCGAATTGGATCAGGGATTGTCGAATTACTTCAACGGCCTCAGAATCGTCATGAGTTAATATGTTAAAATGTTCCAGTACTGTTACTTTTGAGCCGAGCATTGCAAAAGCTTGTGCTAATTCACAACCAATTGGCCCGCCACCTATGATTAATAAATGTGGAGGCAATTGAGTCAGATTAAAAATGGTTTCATTAGTATAGAAATGGCACTTATCCAATCCGGGTATGGGTGGAATAGTCGCTGATGAGCCAGTAGCAATAACATAACGTTTGGCTTTAATTTCCTGTGAGCCTGCTTTTAGAGTCTTGGCATCGATAAACGTGCCGCTGGCTTGTATGACCTGAACCCCCAGCCCTTCAAAGCGTTCTATTGAATCATGTACAGCAATCGTTTCAATCACCTCTCTGACATGTTCCATAACCCGGGTAAAATCGACAGGCTCCTGAGAACCAGTGATTCCAAGCACTTCATTATGGTTGGTATTCCAATGTGCTTCAGCGGCTGCAAGAAGGGATTTTGAGGGTATACAACCATAATTTAGACAGTCCCCTCCCATTGCTCCTTGTTCTACTAAAACGACCTTTAGTCCTAATTGTGCTGTTCCAGCGGCCAAACTCAGGCCTCCGGCTCCAGCACCTATAATAGCCAGGTCACAGTTAATTACTTTGTTCATAGGAACCTTTAATTTTTTTGTAGAAAATTGGCATTAAGGAGAGCAGAGCTAAAGCCAAAAGAGGGACGAAAATTTCCGGGGAAAAAATAATTTTTAAATTGGGTGTTTGTCCCTGTTCAAAAAGATGATTCAGACTGTTACCGACAGAGGCATAAATCACGGTACCGGGAATTATTCCGAGAAATGTAGCAAGAAGAAACGTTCTGGCTTTAACCCCAAGTAACGCGGGGACGATGTTGACCACCCAGAATGGAAAAATGGGCATCAGGCGTAAAACAAGTAAATATGAAAATGCATTGTGCTGAAATCCATGTCGCATTTTATTTACCCATCCAGAGGTTTTTTGTGCAACCCAGTCACTAAATGCGTATTTTACAATTAAAAATATAAGTATGGAACCTATTGTTGCACTGATTACTACAAACAAAGCGCCCCAAAATAACCCAAATAAAAGACCACCGGTCAATGTGAGAATTAATGCTCCTGGAAAAGAAGCCGCGACGCAGAGAATATAAATAATCATGAATACTGCGACTGCTGACAGGTAGTTCTCATTGGTCCATGAAATTAATTCTTGATGATGTAATTGTAATGATGAAAAAGTTAGGTATTGATTTACTCTAAACGTGTAGAGAAGAAATAATAACAATAGAATGAGCAATACAGGCCAAATTCTTCGTAGAACACTAAAAGTCATTAGTCCGTTCTCCAAGATTATCATTAATGACGAGAAGTGATTGCTCGTTTCGTGGATTTGCAGAACATAATAATGAAGATTTTAACCAATAAGGTCAATTGATTTCTTGGTAACACTTAAACTTTTACTTCAAAGAGGTTAGACTATGTGCCATTTTGAATGGTAGGAAGAGTAGTTTTGGATTATAAATTACCTCAGCACATTGCCATAGTGATGGATGGCAACGGTCGCTGGGCTGAAAACCGAGGTTTAGCTCGAATAGAAGGGCATAAGGCTGGCGTTGAGACAGTTAAGAAAATGATCAGATCCTGTCTCGAAAAAAAAATTGGCTGTCTTAGTTTGTTTGCTTTCAGTTCTGAAAATTGGTCGCGACCCATTGCTGAAGTGAATTTTCTTATGGAGTTATTCGTAGAGGCTTTAAGAAAGGAACTGGCTGAATTAAATCAACATGGAATACGAATCCGGTTTACCGGAGACAGAGAACCTTTATCTCCTGTTTTGCAAAAGGAAATGCGGGAAGCTGAGTTATTAACACGAGATAATCAACAATTAATTTTGAATGTAGTTGTTAATTACGGTGGAAAATGGGATATAGTAACCGCGGCTAAAAAAATGTCTCGGGCCGTTATGAGTGGTCAAGTTGCCCTGGATGAAATAAATGAGTCTAATTTTGCACAATTTCTGGATACAGATGGTTTACCGGAACCCGACCTTTTTATTCGTACCAGTGGGGAATTGAGGATTAGTAATTTCTTTCTGTGGCAGTTAGCATACACCGAACTTTATTTTACTGAAGTGCATTGGCCAGATTTTAATATTGAAGAGCTTGAATTAGCTTTGGATTCCTTTAGTAAGCGCAAAAGACGCTTTGGTCAGATTTAGACTTTTTAATAAGGGCAACTATATGTTCATGCAACGTTTAATCACCTCTTTAATTTTAGTTCCCTTGGTCTTGATGACGCTATTTTATGCGCCATCCTGGTTTTTAGCCGGAGTGATTCTGCTGGTTTTTGTTGTCGCATGGAAAGAAAGTCTGCAACTTATTCCAATTAATATGTTGGCGCTCCAGATTGGCTTTTTATTGTTAATGTTATTGTCTTTATGGTTATGTGGTTATTTGTTTTCTTATTGGTTAACAATTGGTTTGCTACTTTGGGTACTCAATTGTATTGCCATTCTTGGATTTCCTGATTCCCAGCGTTATTGGGGATATCCTGTTGTTGTTGGTTGCGTTCTCTTGATACTGTTGCCTTTATTTATTCAAAGCCTGATTCATGTGTATGAGTTACCCCAGGGTAAAACTCTGGTTGTTTATTTACTGTTTTTAATTTGGGCTTCTGATGTTGGTGCCTATCTTGCTGGAAAGCAATGGGGAAAACACAAGTTAATTCCCCAGGTTAGTCCTGGTAAGTCCTGGGAAGGTGTGTTTGGAGGATACCTTCTTTCGATGGGTGTTGCAGGAGTTGGATTTTATTATTTTATCCCTTATTCCATTACAATCTGGTTTGGTTTGGCCTTATTAACGGTAACCATTTCCATTTTTGGTGATTTATTCATCAGTATTTTAAAGCGGCGTTGTCATTTAAAAGATACAGGGACTATTATTCCTGGCCATGGTGGTATTCTGGATCGCCTGGACAGTTTAATAGCAGCCTTACCTCTATTTTATTTTGGATTAACATTTATCCCTCTTGGAATTTAGTTTACCGGTTGGATTAAACATTGGATGGCAACATGCTTTTAACTCTGGTGTATTTTATACTGGCTTTATTATTACTGGTTACAGTACATGAATATGGTCATTTTCAGGTAGCACGGTGGTGCGGGGTCAAAGTATTACGTTTTTCATTCGGTTTTGGAACAGTACTTGCGAGATGGCATGATAAAAAAGGTACAGAATATGCCTGGTCCCTGTTTCCTCTTGGGGGCTACGTCAAAATGCTTGATGAAACTGAGGGGGAAGTAGCGGATCAGGATAAGCCTTTTGCTTTCAATAACAAACCAATCTGGGCGCGAACTGCCATCGTTCTGGCTGGCCCCATGTTTAATTTTATTTTTGCGTTTGTTGCTTTATGGTTGGTTTTGGTTATAGGAATGCATTCGCTGGCGCCTATGATTGACTCCGTCAAGCCAGGTAGTCTGGCCGCTAAAGCGGGTCTTGGCCCTAAACAGGAAATAATCGCACTTAATGACACCAAGATAAACAGCTGGCGAGATTTTCAATACGCTATGATGCCGCTGATTGGTTCTCATGAAACAGTTAAAATAACGGTCAAGTCTTTAGTAGATGGACATCAAAGTCAACTCAGTTTGCCTTTAACTGACTGGAAACTGGATGATAAAGTCCCTGATCCGTTGGACAGTCTTGGAATAGAGCCATTTATTCCAACTATCCCACCTGTGATTGGTGAGGTGGTGCCTGATTCTCCTGCAGCAAAAGCAGGACTGGAAGTTGGTGATGATATTTTAAGTGTCGATGGTAACGCATTTGATGATTGGATGTATTTGGTGGACTATGTACGAGAGCGGCCTGATACCCAATTAATTCTCCAAATAAAAAGAAAAGGAATAAAGCAGAACATAACCATAATTACTGGAAGTCAAAAAAACAAGGACAAGATTGAAGGAGTCATTGGTGTTCGTTCACAAAAAGTTGACTGGCCAGCACATTGGTTACGCCTGGAGAGGGAGGGACCCATATCTGCTTTGGGTACTGCCTTTAATCAGACCATCCAGCTCACTGGTACTACCTTTACTTTGATGGGTAGACTTGTTACTGGTCGTTTGGGATTAAACAGTATTAGTGGACCAGTTGGAATTGCTCAAGGCGCAGGAAGTTCAGGTAGAAGTGGTTTGGCATCCTATTTATTTTTTCTTGCCTTGGTGAGTATCAGTTTAGGTGCTTTAAATTTATTACCAATACCTATGCTGGATGGTGGACATTTGTTGTATTATGCCTTGGAAGTCATTAGACGTAAGCCTCTGTCTGATGGAGTCAAAACCATAGGAGTCTATTTAGGTCTGGTCTTATTGGTTGCCTTAATGTTTGTAGCGCTTACTAATGATATATCAAGATTAACGGGGTAGGAGTCTCTATTCATTTAATGCATTCTGGATATCCACCCTTCTGCGGTTCGGGTGATGATAAATTCCTGGAGAAGAGTGATTAAAATAGGATATTAGAGTTAAGAAACTTGACAGTGGTTTCTACTTCCTATAAAAGGGTTTCAATTTTTGGCGTGACTGAACTGTATTTTAATTTCAGAAGATCGCGTAGTACTGGACGTAAAAAAATAATGAGAAAAGTCAGTAATAAAATAATTTTGGGTGTTTGTTGTTCTACTCTTTTGGCGTGGTCCGCACAAACTATGGCTTCTGATGGCTTTATAGTTCGGGGTATCAAAGTTACCGGATTACAAAGGGTATCTACTGGAACCGTATTAAATTACATTCCCGTACAAGTTGGTGAAGAAATAAATTCCAGTTCAACAGGTCAGATTATTCGTACTTTATATGATACTGGATTTTTTCAGTCTGTTTCACTTGAACGTCAAGGAAACATTCTGATCGTCAATGTGGTGGAAAGAGCAACTATTGGCAGCATCACTGTTGTTGGAAATAAAGACATTCCCAGTGATAAAATGAAAGCCTTTCTCAAAGAAATGGGGTTGGTCAAGGGTCGCGTATTTCAAAAGTCATCTTTAGAGCGACTGGAGAAAGAGCTGAAACAAGCCTATACCGCCCGAGGTAAATACAATTCACGTATTGAAGCCAAAGTTTCTTCATTAACTGAAAACAGGGTAGCTATTACCATTTCAGTTTCAGAAGGTCGTGTTTCTCGAATTAAAGAAATAAAAATAATAGGTAATCACGATTTTACTACTAATGAATTGTTACCTGAATTTGCATTGACAACCAGTAATATATTTACTTATTTTACTAAAAAAGATCAGTATTCCAAAGCATCAATGGACGCATCTCTGGAAGCGTTGCGTTCTTTTTATTTGGACCGAGGCTATTTGAAATTTAATATTGTTTCATCTCAGGTCTTATTATCTCCAGACAGGAAAGATGTTTATATTAATGTTCATATTGAAGAAGGACCACAATACCATTTTTCAGGATATTCAGTAGTTGGGAAAACCATACTGCCAAAAGAAAAAATTGATCCTCTGGTGCAAGTGAAAAAGGGTGATGTATTTTCCCGGAAAAAAGTGACTGAATCTATCTCTGCAATCGGTTTGGCTTTAGGTGATGTGGGCTATGGTTTCCCTGCAATAAGTGCTGAGCCAAGGATTGATGAGAATGACAAATCTGTCTTTATTACCTTTGTGGTGGAACCCGGTCGTCATGTTTATGTCCGTAGAATTAATTTTCACGGAAATACTAAAACGGCAGATTATGTCTTAAGAAATATAATCCGTCAGAATGAAGGTGGGCTCTTATCCTTACATAATATTAAAGAATCAGAGAGACAATTACGTTTACTTGGTTATTTAAAAAATATTGATGTTAAAACCAATCCTGTTCAGGGAACCAATAATCAGGTTGATTTGGACGTGCAGGTTGAAGAAGCGCCATCTGCCGAGGCAAGTGCATCGATAGGTTACGGTACTAATGGATATCAATTTAATACTTCAGTAAATCAGCATAACTTTATGGGAACAGGGCGCTCCATGGGGGCGTCTTTTAATGCCAGTCAATGGGGACAGGATTATTCTTTTAATTATTACAATCCATTCTATACCGATACGGGTGTTGGACGAGGCGGCAGTTTGTATTATTCAAGGATCGACCCTAAAAATCTAAACGTCAGTACTTACAGCTCAAATCGATTTGGCGGAGATATTAATTATAATTTTCCTTTGGGTGAAGCAAGCAGCTTCCAGCTAGGGTATGGTTATCAGGATGTCGATATCAAATCTGTTGGCGCGGTAATTCCAATTCAGAATTTCGTTAATTTATATGGAACTCATTTCCAGGAAATTCGCTTAACTTCTGGATGGAGCAGAAACAGCTATGATCAAATGCCTTATCCCAATAGAGGTTTGAATCAGCAGGCAATTGCCTTCGTTGCACTGCCAGCAACTTCACAATCGTTAACCTATTATAAGAGTTCTTATCAGGCGCACGTGTATTATCCATTATTCCGTGGCTGGATTTTTTCAGCTTTAGGTAATGTAGGTTATGGAAATACCTTCAGTTACAATGGGTTGCCATTTTTTGAAAACTACTATGCAGGGGGTACTGCACAACCTGGTCAGGTTCGTGGTTATGACAGTTACTCTTTAGGCCCACAGGATAATATGGGTAATGCTATGGGAGCGAACCTCCTGCTTAATGCCAGTGCTGGCCTCATACTACCTTACCCACTAAGCCGTGATAACATCAGAACAACAATTTTTACTGACGCGGGTAATGTGTTTTCTTATGGAACTCCTGATGCTTTACGTGGAACTCCTGCTGGCCCAATGCGTTATTCAGCCGGTATATCATTAGAATGGCGTTCTCCATTTGGTCCGTTGGCATTCAGTGTCGCGAAAGCGTTGAATCCACAACCACTGGATCAAACACAGTATTTCCAATTTGCTCTTTCTTCAGGATTTTAGGGAAAGTTATTAGGGAAGTAATAATGAGAAGGATTAATGAAAACTATTGCTGTACATATCGCAACCTTTTTCGAATTGTGCTAGCATCACTATCTTTAAATTAGGAGATAATTATGAAACGTTTTGGTGCGGTATTAGTCGCATTGGTTTTTAGTTTATTTGGCACAAGTGTATTTGCTGATTGGGCAAAGATAGGTGTTGTTGATTTACAAAAAATCATGCAGACATCCAGTCAAATGAAAGACATCCAGGCAAAACTGGAAAAAGAATTTAAACCACGTCGTGACAAGTTAATGTCTGTAGAAGCAAGCCTGAAAAGCGACATGGAAAAATTCAAGCGTGATGGCGCTATTATGAGTGCTACACAAAAGAAAGATTTGGAAAAGAAAATTGTTGCTGCACAACAACAATTTGAGCGAGATGGACAACAATATCAACAAGAATTAAGTACTGCTCATAATGAAGCTATGGAAGGACTGTACACTAAAGTTCGTGCTGCAATCTCTAAAATTGCTAAAGACGAAAAGTACGACATCATTGTTCAAAAAGATGCAACTCCATTCAGCTCTGATTCATTAGATGTAACCGACAAAGTTATTAAAGCAATTAACTAGTTCGGCGGACGAGTTGCTGACCCTTGCGCAATTAGCTGATTTTTTAGATGGCGTCTGGCATGGAAATGCCAATCACGCCATCTTTGGTTTATCCTCTCTGGTACGTGCTACGTCTAAAGATGTCGCTTATTTTGATAACCCTTTGTTGCACAATACACTAACTCAAACTGCCGCAGGTGCTGTTATTCTGAAATCAGAGCATGTGCATTTGTGTCCGGTGAATTCTATAGTGGTTTCTAATCCTCTTGCCTCAATGAATGAAGCAGTTAAACTGTTTTCCCCTGGCGAATCTCCTAATTTGGGAATACATGAGACAGCTCGGATTCATCACTCCGCACAATTGGGCAACCAAGTTTCGATTGGCGCTTATAGTGTAATTGGTGAACATGTTCAAATAGCCGATGGTGTCATTCTTGGAGCTAATACAGTTATTGAATCTGCTGTATCAATCGGAAAAGACAGCCGGATTGGTTGTGGCGTAATGATTCATTCAGGGTGTCGTCTGGGAAATAATGTCCGTGTTAATTCAGGTTGCATTATTGGTTCATCTCCCTTTAATTATATGAAACAGCATGGGGTATGGCAGCAAGGTCCAGATGTTGGTGCGGTCATTCTTTCCGATGAAGTACAACTCGGTGCCAATACGGTAATTGATAGGGGTTCTCTGAGCGATACCTATCTGGGCGAAGGTGTTTGCGTAGATAATCTGGTGCAGATAGCTCATGATGTGTTTATTGGGAGTAATACAGCAATAGCCGGATGTGCTGCTATAGGTGCTTATGCACATATTGGTTCTGATTGTATTATCGGTGGGGCAAGTTGTATTGCCGCTTACGTTCGATTAACCGATGACACTGTTATCACGGGTATGTCGACAGTGAGTAAATCAATAGCCAAGTCGGGTATTTATTCATCAGGAACTTTAGTACATGAACATGATCGCTGGCGTCGAAATGCAGCGCGATTCAAACGTCTGGATGATTATATGATTAAATTGGGTCTGTTAGAGAAACAATTAAAGAATGATGATTCATTGATATAGATAAAGCAGGGGTACTGATTCATTCAAAATTCCGATTGATTAAAGTGATTAGTTGGATATTTTTGAATTTTAAGATTGATTAGAGCAGTGTAAAACAAGATAATGAATATTCTTTTATAGAATTCAATGATGAAATGATTAAATGAGAAACAGTGTATGAGTGAGTATATTGATATAAACCAGATAATAAATTTGTTACCGCACCGTTATCCATTTATTTTGGTTGACAGAGTCCTGGATTATAAAAAAATGGATTATTTGACAGCCATCAAAAATGTTACCATTAATGAGAACTTTTTTACTGGTCATTTTCCAGGCAATCCAATTATGCCAGGTGTATTAATGCTTGAAGCATTAGCTCAAGCCTGTGCAATTTTATCCAATCTTTCCCGGCAACCTAAAGAAGGGCATGAATTTTTGCATTATTTTGCAGGAATTGATAATGCGCGCTTTAAACAGATTGTTACGCCAGGTGATCAATTAAGGTTGGAAGTAAAGTTAATAGGACAAAAGAGAGATTTTTGGCGTATGCATGGTGAAGCTTATGTAGGTGATAAATTGGCTTGTTCCGCAGACTTATTAAGCGCAGCAAAGGAAATTCTAAAGTGATAGATGAAAGAGCGATGATTCATCCATCTGCAAAGCTGGGAAAAGGGGTATCTATTGGCCCTGGTACAGTTATAGGTGCAGATGTTGAGATTGGTGAAAATACCTGGATTGGTCCTCATGTAGTGATAGAGGGACCAACAACGATTGGTAAAAATAATAAAATATTTCAATTTGCTTCAGTAGGTGATGAACCTCAGGATATCACTTATAAAGGTGAACCGACACGTTTGGAAATTGGTGATAATAATGTAATACGTGAGTACTGCATGATTAGCCGTGGCACCGTCAAAGGCGGTGGTGTTACCCGTGTTGGAAATAACAATTTTTTAATGGCTTATTCCCATATAGGTCATGATTGTATGGTTGGTGACCAGATTATTATGGTGAACTATGCGGCCTTATCAGGACATGTCATTGTCAATGATTTCGCAATAATTGGTCCTTATGCTGCGGTGCATCAGTTTTGTCATGTAGGTGCTTATGCATTTATTGCGCGTGCAACGTACGTAACTAAAGATGTATTACCTTATGTCATGATTGCGGGACATACTACTTCTGCATGTGGAATAAATACTGTTGGATTGCGCAGACGGGGTTTTTCTTCCTCAGCAATTGACAGTTTAAGACGGGCTTATAAAATTATTTTCCGAAAAGGTTTGACGGTTCAACAAGCTGTAGCAGAACTGGAGTTAATGCAGAGTGAATGTCCTGAGGTAATTCCAATGATTGATGCTCTGAATCAATCTACCCGCGGTATTGTGAGATAGATGATGATTGCTCCCTACCTCGCTGTAGCTTTTGGAGGGTCTTTGGGAGCAATTTCACGTTATGCCACAGTAATTTTTGCGCAGAATCTATGGGGATTACGATTTCCTTATGGCACTTTGATTGTCAATACTTTAGGTTCCTTTTTAGCAGGTTTCTTTCTTACTTTATTAGTGGGGCGTTTCAGTGCTGAAGAGTATTGGCGTTTGTTTTTCTTTACTGGTTTTTTAGGTGCATTTACTACGTTCTCAAGTTTTGCTGCTGAGTCATTGTTTATGTTTGAACAGGGGCAATGGTTAAAATTGCTGATTAATATTGTAGTTAATAATATCGGAGCCCTGACAATGGTACTTGTGGGTACTTTTGTTGCTCGATGTTTGCTTGCAGGATACCTTGATCCAACTTAATACTTAGAGTGTTTACTTATGTTAGATAATCAATTACTTCGTGAAAACCCCCAGCATGTTGCCGCTCAACTTTTAAAGCGTGGCTTTAAATTTGATGTGAATGCATTTTCTGAATTGGAAGAAAAACGTAAAGCATTACAAGTTAGTACACAGTCGCTGCAAAATGAGCGAAATATGCGTTCCAAAGCTATTGGCGCAGCAAAATCTCGCGGTGAAGATATAGAACCCATGCGAGAAGAGGTCAATCAACTGGGAGTTCGATTAGAGCAACAAAAAACAGAACTGGAATCAGTATTACAGCAAATCGAGGCAATTGCTTTATCTCTGCCTAATATTCCGCATGAATCAGTGCCGGTAGGCAAGGATGAGCAGGATAACAAGGAAGTACGACGTTGGGGCACGGTCCCTGAATATGATTTTCCAGTGAAATCTCATGATGAATTAGGTGATGCACTGGGACAAATGGATTTTGCTCTGGCAGCTAAAATTACTGGAAGCCGTTTTGTGGTGATGAAAAATCAAATAGCAAGACTGCACCGTGCATTAATTCAGTTTATGCTTGATACGCATACCCAACAGCATGGCTATCAAGAGATCTATGTACCTTATATTGTGAATTCTGACAGTCTACTCGGTACTGGGCAATTACCAAAATTTGAAGAGGATTTGTTTAAACTTACTGGTGATAATGGTTATTATTTGACTTCTACAGCTGAAATACCGGTAACTAATACTGTAAGGGATTCTATTTTATCTGTCGAATCGTTACCTGTGCGTTATGCATGCCATTCACCTTGTTTTAGAAGTGAGGCAGGATCTTATGGAAAAGATACCAAAGGGATGATTCGTCAACATCAATTCGAAAAAGTAGAATTAGTTTGGATAACGAAGCCAGAAGATTCTTATGATGCCCTGGAGCAGTTAACCCATCATGCCGAAGTGATATTGCAGCGATTGGAGCTACCTTATCGAGTTCTTGCGCTGTGCACCGGTGATATGGGAGCTGGTTCTGCAAAAACCTATGATCTTGAAGTATGGTTACCCAGTCAGAATACTTATAGAGAAATTTCTTCATGTTCAAATATGGAAGCCTTTCAAGCGCGTCGGATGAAAGCGCGTTACCGTAATCCAGAATCCAACGAAATCGAATTGGTTCATACTTTAAATGGTTCAGGGTTAGCTGTAGGTAGAACTCTGGTTGCTATTATGGAGAATTATCAGGATAAAGAAGGAGCTATTCATATACCCAATGTCCTAAAACCCTATTTGGGTGGGATGGAGGTCATCTTAAATTCTCCAAAGTAGGGTCTATCCCTCAGTTTGACAGTTGTGAGTTGCGATTGATGGATGCTGCGGTCTTACAACCGCAGCACGTTCTCATTGAGACCAATTGGCAATACACTCCAGGTAAAGCACAAAACCGTCCGATATAAATAGCGTTTAATTTGAACACAGATAATGAATACAGGCTTAGCTTTGCTCCCTTCTCCCTTTTTTAAAGGGAGAAGGGCTGGGGATGAGGGTTTTCGCTCAGGGAACACATTCTACTTTTGATTTGACGGCTATGGAGCATGGTGACTTCTAGCCGTCTCGCTAGGGAATTTCTGTATTTAATGTAGCCTGGATGAAGTGCGTAGCGCGTAATCCGGGAAGTCCCGCGAAGCGGGCACCGATTAAAAAGGTACTATGCTGCGCATAGGCCTCCTGGATTTCGCTGTGCTTCATCCAGGCTACTTTTGATTTGACGGCTAGGGACTGGTAATTAGCCCAAATGAAAGGATATAAGGTACCTTTTGTCCTATAAACCAAAGCTCAGCTTTTGAAACTGATGATTTAACTCATCAAAATGTTCCAGGCTCGTTGAACAGGTCTGCTCTGGCTCATAATATGAGTCAAATTTTTGAATAATATTCGTCCTAAGTTCATTAATCCTGATGTGATTTGCCTTTCGCTGTTCGTCAGATAAAACAACCATCTTGAAAAATCCGTAGCCTATAGTTATTGGACCTTCTTTTTTACTTAAATCATATTCTATAATTTTAAGTACCAGGACAACTGCTTTTAACAAGGTTGTATGTTCTTCAACTTGAGAAATACTTGCTATGTATGAGGTAATTGATTCAAACAAATTATTTTGTATTCTGTTCAAATCCATTATTGACATCAGCGCTTGAATACTCCATGAAGTTGGTAAGCCGTCTATCGCTTCTCGCAAAGCAATTAATGCGTTCCGTTCATTCTCTGTGATTCTTATGTGTCCCGACATACAATCCTGTTCGAGGATCTGGTTAATCCATTCTTGTCCAATTTCAATAGCTAACGTTGTTTGACCCGTCTTATTACCTTTATCATCCTTGACTTGATGATTATCGATTACATTTAAAGAATTCACTTTTAACAAATAGTCGATAACCTTGGCTTTGGTTAAACTCACAAACGCTCCTTGTTTATCAGTTAATCAATCTTTTAACCCTTAAATTCCAATGATACCAAAGAGAAATGAGTTCAAACATCGATTTCCTTCAGTATACACTGCCTCCCTAATTCCTTCGGGATTGTGACATCACTATCCTAAAGCGAAACGAATAGAAAGTGCAATGGCTAAATGAACTGTTGTTGTTAATTTCAATAAACTTGGCACAAACTGAACTTCAACTCTATATATTCTGATTGATTGTGCGATTTAATAGGAAGAAGAAAATAGCATTCCCGGCTTCTTCTGAACTGTATTCCCGAGAACCCTCTACACCTATATGGCTCTCGAGGTTAACATGGGATGATACCCTTCTTTAAACAATGAGCTGCACTCCTTAATTCATTATCACCAATAATGTTTTTTAATCCTGTTTGAACAATTCCGCACTACACGAAACGTACAGTTTAGAATTCACTATAATCGCCAATTTTTTGCTATGATGCATCAAGCAATTAACGTACAGGGCACACATCTATGGCTGCGAATATGCGCAAAAAAGAAGAGCTTGTTGAGATTCAACTGACTGGAGGAAAAGAAAGTAATCGTTTTAAGACGGAAGTTATTGATGAACGTATGGGGCGTCAGGAAGTTCGCGACATGGCTCTATCTGGCGCAATGACTGGATGTCATGTCGTAATTGCTGTCAGTAAGTACGATCCTCAGAACCAATATATGCTTCATATGAATGCGACATCTAATAACCCGGCAGCTCGTAATTTGTCTTATTCAATTATTCCTTCGGAGTTCACTTTGTATTTGGTTGCTCCGAATAGCGCGTTAATAGAATATGGTGTGGGAGATATTGATCACTTTATCGATAAAGTTGAATGTAATTATAATGTGAAGTTTGATAAAACGTTTTATATCAAACACCCAGGTGAACGATTATATATTACGTATAAAAATAATGGGGAACTGTCTTTTTATGATGATTTTCAGGCAAAAGCAACTACTAAAATTGATATAAAACACAATGTAATTATTACCCCTGAGGTACTTAAAATTCGAGAAATAATTTCGATATTACTTGCCAATCGTGTAGTGGGTTTATTAGGTGTCAAAAAAAATCCCAAGCATTTTGATAGTCTAATGAATGCCTCTACCCTTATAGAAATAGGAGAGATAGCAAGAAAAGCTTATCTTAAGAAACCTCGGTATAGAGATGAAATGATTATTCATCCTACTTATGAACTACTTCAAGAATTAACACGGTTTGGCGTCGAACAGGAAAAAGGCCCTAACTCTTTTGGTGATGTAATTAGAAAATTAAAAGCACAGTTTCCTGATTTGCTAAAAGATGTAGATCCCAAAGTTGCTGAGAGTTATAAACCGCCTGGTTATTATTGATCCATTTTTTGTATTTCAGTACAGTGAATTCACCCACTTTAAGCTCATTGTAGGGATTTTGGGCTTATTGTGTGAAACCTTACTTCTAACAGTAAGCCTGATATGCTCGATACAGGTTGCCAGAAATACTATCCCTACCTAATTCAAGTTCTCATTTAGAACAATAATTAGTACACATCTGGCAGACCATAATGTTCACTGCCATTAAGTTAAGTCTGAGTAGCCTGTATTAGCGAAGCATAATACAGGATCTAAGTGGCTACAAACTCCATTATTTCCCTGTATTACGCTTCGCTAATACAGGCTACAAAAATAGCCCCCCCCTTAACTTAATGGCAGTGACCATAATGCTCAAGTATTATCTCATAGCATTTAAAGGAAGTTATTCAATATGAGGAATCTTACGATTGTTCATATCACCAATAACAACGGTAGCTGGCAGCGCATCAGTTTGGGTATTGGTACCATCCATGCCGAGAAAGTCATCATAAGCAAAAGCATAGGAGTTAAGAAAACTCTGCTGCGGATGCTGAATATAGCGATCACTACTTAGGGCATGCATCGCCTCAGAATAAACATTCACACAGGGGGCATTTCCAGCTGCACCACATTGATTTTGTGAGTAATCAACTGAATTATCCACATTATTAAAATAGAATTCTATTAGGTTTTGCATTTGTTGTTTATTTTTAAAAACAGGGTTGCCACGCTCATCAAAAAAATCTTTGCCCATAAAGGCGCTTTCTTTACGCATTAACATTCCTGAAACCACTGCAGAAGTTAGATCTCTGGCAATAGTTGAGTCAATAGCGTCTGTATTATTAAAAGGTGCTTGAGCGCCCATTAATATTGAATTACTCGTTTGGGATAAACTTAAGTCATAAGAATAAGTTTTTAAGTTAGTTCCAGCATCTTGTTTAAAAACTATGGTTTTAGTACCAGGAATGAAAGAACCAGACCAAATTCCTTGCTTCAATTCGCTTAAGTCAATTTTTATAGAGCGGTTCATATTTGAGGAGTAGTATTGACTTAAGTCATTCAAATAATTATTGAAATAACCTGTAAAACTGTTTCCAGCTCTACCCGGAGCATCCACTCTCATCAAGTTATGTTCCTCATCGTACTTAACTAAACCAGACCACTCAGACTGCTGCCACTGGGTTGCACATGCAGATGAATCAGGCGATAAATCCAAAGCACCGCATACTATGGTTTTCATATTGGATATCACACCCTCTATACCACCTATATGTCCATACTCATGGCCGCCTTGTTTAATGGTATAAGGAATTGCGAAAAAATCCACCCCGGTTGGATTGATCACTGTTTCACCACTTGTACTGTAGTTAAATTCAACTTTATCAAATAGAGTGCCATTCGTTGTAGTCAGTGGATTATTCACATCAGGTTGTTTCGGCGTCAAAGTTTTATCATCAGTAGGCATATCCAATGGATTACCAAAAGAAAGATATATTCGAGCAGAGGTAATATGTGGAATGCATGCGTTTGCTAAACCAGAATCATCTTGGGTTAATTGTGATAAAGGGATCCCAAAATCCTTCCCGTTTATTGTTTTATTGTCGATATCAAATAAGGTTCCTAGTTTATTTCCGCCATCAAACTTAACATACGTATGCTTATTTGTAGCAGGGTTTAAACCTAAAACTACTATGTAAGTATTTTCCTTTTTTATGCTTGCATTGTGCGTCTGAGTTAAGTCAAAGCTAATTGACATACCACTTTGACAGGGTGATTGCGCTAAAGCCATGTTACTTATTGGAAGTAATCCTATCAATCCTAGTATATATGCACCTTTATTTTTTAGTTTTATATTATTCATCTTAACCTCTTATGCTCTATAGCTTGTCATGTTGACAGGTGCAATACGCGCTCTAAACAACATGGTTTCTTTCATAAAACTCTTACTGTACTTTGATTGATCACTAGTTTGCTTACGTATTTTGGAAATTCAAGTATATAGATGAATAAAAATGATAATTGGATATCTTGTTAATTTTACCAAACTTTTACACTCATTTATTATCATAACACCTCGAGGGTATTATTTTTTGGGACTAAACAATTGAAATACACGTGTCGCAAATTGAACCAGCTTAAATTCGCGCGCCTTGAATACAGGATCCACAGGAGTGTTAAACAAATGGTTTGTATAATTGGATAAAGTTTTTGCCGAAATCGCCAAAACAATGTCCAGAATTTGCTTTTCTGTGTAACCAGCCGAGAGAAACTCTCTGACTCTTTCTACAGATGGCCGTCCTCTGGTCCATAACATTTCCCGGGTAAAATCGGCAAGAATCCTATATTGTTCATCTGGAATTTCACGATCATTGCGTATTGCATCAGTAATTGCAGGATCAAGTTTAGCGGTAAAATCTGCTACCGTAGAGTGCGCAGCAAGACAATAATCACAGCCATTTTCATAACTGATAATCAGAAATATAATTTGCTGTTCTTTGGCGGAAAACCCGGAGGATTGAGAAAACATCGTGTACGCATCGAGATAAGTTTGCAATACTTCAGGAGCATTTGCCATAACCTTAAACAGATTGGGAACCATTTTGGTATCGTTCCGTGAACGCTCATACAATTTATTTACCCAATCATTACTTGATTGTTCAACTAAACCCGATTTCATAACGTATCTATCATCACTCATGATTGTCTCTTAATTTAGTATCCTTATATGATCATAGACAAAATGATTTACATTTACTTAATTCCCCACAAAATTTCGTAGTTCATATATACTGCGTTTATAAGAATCCTATAATTCTTGATTTAAAACATGTTATTTTTTATATTGGTAAATTGAGTATCAAAATAAGAAAATACATGCGGAAATTAAAACCTGGTTGTTTCTTGGCGATGCTATTATTTTATTGCTTCAAAGTATATGCCTTGGAACCCTGGTTTACTGGACCTGCTATTGCCATTTCCGGAAAAACTGTTCCAAAAGGGGTCATCGCAATTCAACCCTATGTTTTTTATACGGATATTTATGGAGCCTTTACCAATAATAAAAAAAAATAAACACCCCGGATATTCATCAGACCAATACTGACTATTTTCTATTTTACGGACTAAATGATTTTCTGGATCTGCAAGGACTGATTTCACTGGATCAAAAAAGTCAGCTCAATAGATCCTCAGATGGAATTGAAGATTCACGTATCTTAATGGGAATACAATTATTAAAAGGTGAACTTCATACCTGGAAACCCTTTGTAAAAGTGACACTGGCTCAATACATTCCCACAGGAAAATATACTAATCTATCTCCAGAGCTTCACGGACTGGATGCACACGGCACTGGTGCTTACGGCCAGCAGGCAGGTCTTGTTATCCAAAAATATTATCTGTTTAAAAATCAGCATTATCTTGCCAATCGCTCAGTATTTTCTTATCGCTTCCCTTCTAATGTTCATGTAAATGGTTTTAATGCATATGGCGGTGGTTTTGGAACAAACGGTCAAGTCAAAACAGGATATGTTTTTCAAGCTGACACAGCTATAGAGTATCAATTAACTCAGAACTGGGTAGCAGTTCTGGAGTTAAATTATCTATACAGTAACAAATCAACTTTCTCCGGACTCCCGGGAATTACTCATGCTGGCATACCGGCTCTAAATGGTTCTGATAATCAATACAGCTTTTCTTATTTGCCAGGAATTGAGTACAACTTGAGCTCGAAAATAGGCATACTGACGTCGCTCTGGATGCCCGTACAAGGGAAAAACTCCGGAAATTATATTACTGGACTGGTTACTGTTTATGCCACCTTGAACTAAGCCTAATAGTAGTTAATTCATATTAATAGGGTCAGGAGCAGAGACGTACCCTCATAACAGTTATCATCATGTATTAATGAAAAATCCTGTGAATAACTCGTGCTCCTTAGTCCTGATGACGCCATCCCCTGAGGAATCCTGGCATTTATTTAATCACCCTATAGATCGTTATTAATTCACACTGAGCTAAATGACGTCATCCTCGCGAAGGCGAGGATCCATTTAACAAACAAAATCAGGTGCTAATTTGATACATGGATTCCCGCCTTCGCGGGAATGACGTATTTATTACTCACACAGGTCTGTAGTTAATCAGGTGAGTAATTATTTGTCATGATTCCTCAGCGCCATCCCTAACCCAATATCTACATGACGAATTGTTTAAGCCCTTCATCAATGATCGAAAGTCCTAGTTCCAAATGGGTTACATCCGTTGTTAACGGCATGTGAAGTCGTATGACGTTTCCATAGGTTCCACAGGTTAAAATCACTAATCCGTGTTCCAAACAGTATTTAGATAATTGTTCAGCAGCTTCTTTATTAGGTTCCTTGGTGTTTTTATCCTTCACTAATTCAATGGCCTGCATCACACCTAAACCACGAACATCACCGACCACTTTATATTTGTTTTTAAATCCAGCAAGTCGGGACTGAAGTATCTTTGCAAGATCGGCAACATTGTTCAGAATACTTCCTTCTTCAAAAATTTTAAATACTTCAAGAGCTGCGGCACAACTAAGAGGATTTCCTGCAAAGGTTCCACCTAGCCCGCCAATCATCGCGGCATCCATCATTTCAGATCGACCCGTTACTGCAGCAATCACTGTTCCTCCCCCAAGCCCTTTAGCTGTTATTGTGAGATCAGGATCTATTCCCAGGGTTTTCATCGCAAAGAGCGTTCCAGTACGCCCAAAGCCCGTCTGAATTTCATCAGCAATTAAAATAATTTTATGTGTTGTACAAAACTCTCGAAGTTTTTGCAAAAATGGGACTGGGAACGGTATAAATCCACCCTCACCCAGGATGGGTTCTAATATCACTGCTGCAATATTCTCAATCCCCACACGATAAGTAACCAGATCGGTAAAGTCATTAAAACTCTCTTCAATGCAATGTGGTCCATTCCAACGATACTCATAGGGCAATGGAGCACGATGGACTTCAGAAAGAAATGGCCCGAATCCATGCTTATAAGGTTTATTTTTCGAGGTGAGTGTCATGGCCATATAAGTACGACCATGATAGGCATGATCAAAGCAAATTACCGATTGTTTACCACTGTAGGCGCGAGCAATTTTAATCGCATTTTCTACTGCTTCAGCACCTGAATTCAAAAGAAGTGATTTTTTTTCAAAATTCCCAGGAGTATGATGATTTAATTGTTCACAGACTTTAATATACCCCTCATAAGGAAGTATATTGAAACTAGTATGAATAAATTGATCCGCCTGCTTCTTGATTGCATTAACCACATTATCAGGACAATGCCCTGTATTTACAACGCCAAATCCCGACGAAAAATCCAGAAAGACATTGCCATCGACATCCTCTACAAAAGATCCCTTTGCTCTTTCAACAAAGACAGGAGTCACATGAAATGGCCCCTTTGCCACATGTTTATGACGTTGTTCCATTAACTTCTGTGATTTTGGTCCTGGTATAGGGGTTTTAATGTTAATTTTTATCATTAGTACCATCCAATTGGTGACTCATCGAGGTTAATATTGACTTGCTTGATCTCGAGATAGCCCTCTATCCCATATAATCCTAATTCACGACCAGAGCCACTTTGTTTGTAGCCACCCCATGGCATTTCATTAAACGTTGGATGATAGGTATTTACCCACAGAATCCCTACTCGGAGTTGAGACGTGACACGATGCGCACGAGTTATATTCTTAGTCCATACAGCCGCAGCTAATCCATACTCAGTATCATTTGCAATTTGGATGGCTTCATCCTCTGTATCAAAAGGAATAACCGAAAGCACGGGACCAAATATCTCCTCGCGAGCGATACGCATCGTTGGCTTTACGTCATCAAAAATTGTCGGTTCAAGAAAATTCCCTTTTGAAAACTCACTACCTGCTGGACGTTTACCACCACAGATCAATTTGGCCCCCTCATCTATCCCAATCCTGATGAAGTTTTCAACTTTATCACGATGGATGGCGGAAATCAGAGGACCCATTTTTACCCCTGCGTCTAAACCATGACCAAGCTTAATATTGGAAATTTTTTGCAACATTCCTTCAACCATTTTTTTGTGAATTGAACGTTCAACTATCAAGCGAGATCCTGCGGAACAGACTTCACCTTGATTTGCAAAAGCGCCAAAAAGAGCGCCATCAATCGCCATTTCAAGATCAGAGTCTGCAAAAACAATATTGGGATTTTTTCCACCAAGCTCTAACGATATTCTCTTTAAGTTTCCTGTAGCAGCTTGCATGATCTTTCTGCCAGTAACAGTACCGCCAGTAAAAGCAATCTTATCCACCATTGAATTAAGTGCCAATTCTTCACCTACCTCAGAACCCACACCGGTAATAAGGTTCACCACACCGGCGGGAAATCCACATTGATCAATCAGTTTTATTAATTCCAGTGCGGTTAGCGGTGTTAGTTCCGAAGGCTTTAATATTAGAGTATTTCCTGCAGCAAGAGCTGGGGCAAGTTTCCAGGAAGCCATAAGCAAAGGGAAATTCCATGGAATAATTTGACCGCATACTCCAATAGGTTCGCGTACTACATAACTGAAGGAATTCGCTGGAACGGACATTGTATCACCATGAATTTTAGTCGCTAATCCTGCATAAAACTCAAAACAGTTCGCCGCATCGGCCACATCATACTCGGCCTCCGGCAAGGGCTTCCCACAGTTTCGTGTTTCCAGTTCCGCTAATTTTTTAGCATTAACACGAATCAATTCAGCAACTTTAAATAACAGCTTGCTTCGCTCAAGTGCGGGTGTTTTTCTCCAATTACCCTCATCAAAAGCCTTACGGGCTGCTTTTATAGCAAAAACAGCATCTTCTTTGCTTGCTTCTGGCACTGTTGCAATCAAATCTCCATTGCCGGGATCAAAGATGTTTCGCGTTGCTCCACTTTTGGCCGGAGTAAATTTCCCATCAATGTACATTTCGTAAGTTTTCATTTATTTAGCACCTTGTTGATGGAGTGTATTCATTTTATATGCTGCTCATGGTTCTGTGTGGCAAGATAAATTAATCATAGCAGTTCAGTATGATTCTTTAAATACATTCAATCAGCGTGCGTCTTTACTTAAAACCAGAGAGGTTTGCAGCGGCACTTGATGGATGGACGAGTTATTTTATCGCGTTTAACGAGGATATAAGATCACTGTTTTCATTCCTAAATAATCTAGGAATGGTTGCTATGTCTTACCATAACCATCGTTCTCTTAAATTATTACACAATTGAGAGTGGATTTATTATTACTCAACCATTAAATCGACTATACTTTCGACAGTGTGTGTTGACAGCTACTCAATTAATTATCTACGTCTCGCAAACTAATCCACGGCGCCTCTCACTTTTTATACGTCATCCTCGCGAAAGCGGGGATCCATGCAACAATCTAGGATTGTGCTAACTTTTAGGATGGATCCCCGCTTTCGCGAGGATGACAACTTGATAAAAGTAAGGAGCTCTCAGGATCAAGTCGCGGGAAGTCAGAATCGAAATTGCAAAAACTCATAGAGAACAATTAGAGAAACATTTTGAAGGTGATATACAATAATGACAAATTATCATGGTCAATGCAGTTGCGGAACAGTTAAATTTTTATGTACCGGTGACCCTATCTTTACTCAACACTGCCATTGTAATAAGTGTCGTGAAATTGCAGCAATGTCTCAAAATGCCAGCGATAAACCAGGTTACTCCTTTACAGCAGCTTATTTAACAGACAAATTCAGCATTCTTTCTGGTCAGGATAGTCTTGATGAACTCATAAGAGAAACTGCAAAATTATTGTTATGCTCCAATTGCAAAAGTCTTATTTACGGAATCTCTCTTGATCCAGCAAAACAAGGAGGCATTGGAATTAATGTAAATAATTTTGATTTTCATACAAACATCCCTGACTCATTTAAACCGGTCAGGCACATTTGGTATGCTAATCGTATTATCAATTTCAACGATAATCTGCCCAAATATAAAGATGCCCCCAAAGAGCAATTCGGCTCAGGAGAATTATATGAGTAGCCACAAAAATTTTGAACATCGATAAATGCTCACTGACTAGGCACTGAAATAGTGTGTTTCCCAGCATTTTAAAATGACGTGGTCAAGAAATTTTGTTCGTTCCAGTCACGCAAAGGCAAGCGCTTGGTACTTGATAATGGAATTACCGGAATATGCATTGTTTTATCTACAAAAGTATTTTATATAAAGTTTGAGTAAGCGAGAAATTTGTTCGTGAATTTCATATCAAGGAGAAGCAATTAGTACTTTTCAGGCCAGTTAATGCATTTTATAACATTTAGCTAACCTGAGCATTTTTAATAAAGTAACCCCACAACCAAATTTGACGCTCACCACTTAAGGTTCACTTTTGATGTCACGTATCAATTAGTGGTTAATTTATTTAAGAGTATAAGCTGACGTTTCAGTATCATATCCTGGATTGTCCTCTGAAGACATATTGTAGTCTCCATTTTTTGCATAGTATAGAGCCATATATCCTCCTACTAACCCTGCCATGGAACCAACAGCTCCTAAAAAACAAAATGCTAACTCATAAAAGCCTGATCCAACTTCACATCCATCCATGTAACCACCCCAACGCGGAGCATCACCTCCATAAGTCTTATAGCAATTTTTCCTAAATTCATTCGGTTCACTCATTAACCCTAATGTGTTAGGAAGCCAATTAAATAAAGTACCCATAATCTTTGAACTCCTTAATAGATTAATCCTTAGTATTACTTAGGTTCTGATGCATACAATCAGTTAACCCAGAACTCTATGAAAAACAAGCACTTACCGCGCTTATAAAAGTCACTGTGTCACAAATTAGCGCTGATTGAGCCATCAGCATATACTGAAAAAGTTGACTGGGCAACATTATTAACAGAGTGTTTCCAGAAGAGTTCAATAGAAGAGTATATCGTCAGAAACTTACGGAAATAAAAATGCTAATTATCTGAAAATTCATTAAGCACCCCATTATAAAAAATTTTATTGCTCACTGCGATATCCCCTGAATAGGGGTAATCAAAACTAAGCGCCAAAGCAAGGTTAAAACCCAAAAGAGCGGAAAAAAGCAACATAGGACTTAATTTAATTATACTGTCTTTACCTCTTATTACCCCCAGCATGAACGCTAAGAAAATTGAACCCCAGAATATGGAGTAACTTAAAGATTTAGGAATTATGCTGTCAATTTTATTTAGACGTTCTCGCCGAGACAATAAAACGTTATTAATATTATTCATAACCAGCCTGTAAAATAAGAATTCTTTGCTGGTAACAGGATTATAATTTTGTACTGCTAAATATAAATTATTCAAACTAGCCCAGGCTTCAGGATTTTCTTCTCCATGTCTCATGGCTGCCCATTCATCAATCCTTACCGCCACAGTATACTGACCTACAGCAGCCTTGATTTTTGCCTGTGTTTCAGGAGGAAAAACGCCAATATCCCGCATTATAATGGCGAGATAATCAGCTTCCTTAGATACCGCATTGCTCGCATCTTGCAGATAGTTCCACGTATTTATAATGATAAAAGCAAGTAAAACAAAAAATCCCCCCGTTAAGATACTCATTAAGGAATTTGATAATTGTCGATGAGTATTATCGTTCTCGTGGAAAAAAAAATAATCGGAAAAATAAGCGGATACATAAGAAATAACTACGAACAGAGCCATTACCAGGATAATTAATATTCCAAAGGGAATATGATTAATTAGCTCGCGAAACATAAGTTCTCCATTCAGCTAAGGTACTGATCCAAACCGATTTATTAACGATTAATTCAAAGTACTGTTTAATCAACTAATAATCAAGAAGTTGCCTTTTAAAAAAGCATTACCACTTTATAATGAAAAAAAATTATGAGGTGTAACTACTTTATGTTTTATGGTGAAGTTAAGCCCTATAGATGCTACATCATTTATAATTAATTTATTCGAAACCTTGCTGCACTATATCAATTGAATTAATCTCATGCGGTTATTCCCCATGTACTCTCTAGTTACTTATTCAAGCCCGCACCATATTTTATTAATTTCTTCAAATCCATAATTGACACAGGCCTGGAATAATAAAAACCTTGCATTTCATCACATCCCTCTTCAATCAGACAATCCAGTTGTTCCTTTGTTTCGACGCCCTCAGCAATTGTTTTAATATCAAGGCTTTTTGATAATGCAATAACTGCGCGAATGATACCCATATTTTCAAGGCTATGAGGTATGCCATCAACAAAGCTTTTATCAATTTTAACTGCTTCAGGTTTAAATACTTTTAAATATTCAAAAGAATTAAATCCTGTGCCAAAATCATCAATAGATAGTGTAATCTTTTCCTTTCTTAGTTTATTTAAAACTTTCATGCTGTAGGCATTGTCTTGTGCCAATTGATATTCAGTCAACTCGAGATCAATAAAGTATCCCGGAATATTAAGCTGCTTCAATATTTTTTTAACAAACGCAACAAAATCATATGAAGGACTAAGGTTATTAGCGGATATGTTGATTGATACCGGAAGGTTTAATTCAACCATAGGGAAATGATTAATTACTTCAAAAAAAACCCATTCATTAAGAGAAATAATCAGATTTGATCGCTCAGCGATGTTAACAAACTCTGAAGGAGCGATATCACCAAGTACAGGATCATGCCAACGAACAAGGGCTTCTACGCCAGTAATTTGGCCAGAGATAAGACTGATTTTAGGTTGATATAATACGTGTAACAGATTTTCAGCAATTGCAAATCGCAAGGCATTTTCAATTTCAATACTTCGCTTGATTGAGTTCGCTAATGACGTTGAATAAAATGCGCATGAACTACTTTCTTTATAATTTGCATAATTGCTTGCGATGTTTGCATTATGGATTAAGGCCAAAGCATCTATAGAATCATCTGGAAATATGCTGATCCCCAACCTGGGCGTTAGCAGTGCTCTAATACCCTGAACTTCAAATGCGTTGATAAAACTGTCTTGAATTACTTTAATAATCGAGTCTATTTGTAACTTATTAATGAGTTTCTTTGTCAGCAGGACAATTTTAGATTCAGAAAGTTTTGCCATGCAATTTATCGTTAATAAAAGTCGATCCTGTAAATAGAAAATTATTTTTTTAAATAGTTTTTTCCCCATTGTGCCGCTATAAGAGGCTGAAAACTCTTCTATTCCATGCATATAAATTACAACAATTGCATAAAAGTAATTTTTTTCTTTATCTATAGAATCTTTCACAGCAAGCTCAAATCCATATTGATTCAAAAGCCCTGTGGAATTATCGTGGCGTGAATAATAAGATAGCATCTTGTCTGAATTTATTTCTGCCATGACTGTTGAAAGTAAATAAGATATTTTATTATAGCTCTCATTTGTTAATGAACTAGACGCCTTATTCTTCTCTGAAAAAAATAAAATTTGACCGAGTAAGCCCTCCATATTTCTTATATTAATTGCAAGAACTGATTTATAATTGCAATTCGATGCTTTTCTTAAAAGATCATATTTTGATTCTGGCGAAATATCAGTAATAAATACAATGTTATCTTGCGTCGATAAATAACCATTAAAATCAGATTTAGTCTTGACCTTCATATTATGGCTTTCTTTATAGATTTTACTATTTTGATTGTTATTTTTAGCCCATGTATTGGTACAATAGATATAAGATTTCTTTTCATCAACACACCATAATTCACTGTAATCCCAATCAAAAGAAGTCGAGATGATTTTTAACATGGAATCAAAAAACAGATTATTATTTTTTTCTTGAGTATGAGCTTCCAGGATCTGCTCGTAAATAAAAAGATTTTTTTTGGAGAGGATGTAATCTGTTGTATCAGTAGCAATGCCCATAATTGATTTAGCATGTCCTAAATTATCCTTTATTAAAATGACCTTATCAGTGATGTGGCATAACGATAAATCATCATAAAGCAAACGATACTCAAGGGCGATTTCCTCTTCACCAGATTTAACAAAATTACGAAGCGCTTTTTTAACAAGCGCTCTATCTTCCGGGTGAATGGTGTTAAACCAGGTGGCTATGTTATTTTTAACCTCGCTTCCAGGGAGTCTCCATAAATTTTCTATAGCTTGATTCACATTGAGCATTGTTTTTAAATCGATAGACAGTTCATAAAAAACACTGTGAGATTGATCAGCATAATTACTAAGAGAGGGGTTTAAAGATTTTAAAAGGGTTTGATACGCTGTTATCTTTTCAATAAATTGTTCTTTTTCTAGTAATAAGTCAGCAAGTAGTGTACCCGTTATTTTATCCATTTAAGCGAACGCCTTATTTAAAAATAAGAAAATATTTATCCTTGTAATTAACTGGGCACTTACTTTATTCAATTGTAGTACATTTTGAGGCTTTAATATAAAACACTCTCCCTTCCACCCCCAACCCACGGCAGTTCATAGAACAACAGACTGGCTGTATTTAAAGAGAATTATCCGGCATTACCCCCTTTGCATACTTGATTGTACTTCAGGCATTTAAAGACTAAATGGTTAACAATACATTAAAGGTCTATAGTTATATAGATCGGGTTGAATATATTTTGACCACACCCAGGGATTCAATGTTCTTGCAAAGGTACTAAATCTGTATTTAATCCTTAAGTTACTAACAGGGAGTTTACTATGAAGTACGTTATAGCCTGGTTACTTGGAGTATCAATACCACTAAATACGCTGTATATCATCCTAAAATGATAAATGGGCAAGGGGTTGCGCTAAATGGTTAAGAATCCTGGCCACCTGAAAAAAGGTAATATCATTGTCAATCAGCCAATTGGGGAAGAGAACTCTAACCAATTAGCATCGACTGGTTGGCTTCTATTGGTGTTATTTTTTGTTGGGGCAATCTCTAGCCGTATTGTTGCCTGTTATGGTATTCGGTGTAACAGAGAGTGCCGGGTGAATCAAACCGACCAATTATAAAATGTGCATTTCCTGAACATTCCTGAATTGACAGGAGATGTTTTAGTTACAAGGAGTACCGATGAAAAAGAAAAACCAACCCTATCGACGTTTATGGCGTTCCCGCAAAGATCGTAAAATCGCAGGGGTCTGTGGCGGGCTGGCTGATTACTTAAAAGTTGATCCATTTTGGATTAGATTTGCTTTTGTTTTATTTCTACTTGCAGGTGGAGCAGCGTTTTTGGTTTATGTTATTATGTGGCTTCTTATTCCTCTAGAGCCTACATAAAAAAAACCGAGCTAAAATTATAATCAATTCCAATGAGATGCGGTGTAGAATGACAAACGTCTTAAATTATCAGATCGTACAATCATACGGCAAAAAAACATGGTCTGACCTTAGGCATTACAGGCATTTGGCTGCTTTATAAGCTGGTGCATTACTAGAAAAAACAGAATGTTAACCAAGTCACCATCACTCGATAAATAACATCCTTTAATATAGAATACTTGGTACAGTACTATATTTGTACTTTTACCTCTGGTGTTAAACCCTCTTGCATTTTCTTATCCTCTCCTTCATTTGAGGGTGTAGTAAAGTCAAGAATATCTTCTTCAGTACCTTCCATCACTTTTTCCATATCTACTTTAGATGGTGGTTGCGTGGTGGCAAACATACGATTTCTGTTTGATACTTGATAATCAAAAGTAAGTTTCGAGACAGGTATTTTAGGAATAATGGTGTCATCTACATGTATTCTGTGAGCATCAATACACGCCATAACAGTATGATACGCCATATTAAAATCAGGATTGCCTTGATGCCAATTGGGATGACCGTATTCATTGTTTTCTGGAATAACTCGTTTTTGAAAATTACAGGCTATTTGATGAATGTCATCATGAGTTAAATCCACAGGAACATCAGGATTTAAATTAACAATGGCCAGATCTGTTTTAGAACTCAATCCCATTCCGTTTTTGCGCACTACGATGAATAAATCAGGTTTATCAGGAATTTTAATGATTTCACTCCAAAAACCTGAATGAGAAGAAGGTAGAGTATCTAATACGTGATTCATTCTTCCCATGAACTGACTCATATCATGTTTGCCATTCCATCCATTGTCAGGTGTTCTTGGTGTGGGGGTATAGCTTGCCTCTTCAAAATCAATACTAATATCCTTTTGTTGAAGCTTCTCTTGAAATAGAGAACACACTACACTATCGCCACAATTAATTTGATTTTTTAAATTTTCAATATAAGAGACTAACAATCGTTGTTGAGCATGGGGATGCAAATGAAGTTCATTATATCGTGTTCCCAGTGGTTCTTGTTGAAGATTTTCTATGGCCATTTTGGTTAGAACTTCCATAGCCACTTTATGGTCCTTGTGCTCGCTATCAAAAATATTATGAATTCGTTGAGCATAATAAGTCTGGTCTTGCGCATGAGCACGTCTGAATACAGGCTTTGCAAGTAAATCTCCACTTTCATCACCTGATAAGGCATACCATCCACCACTGGAGGTTAACGCACTCATCGCCATTTTTTCACGCATTTTATACTCTACTTCCTTAATTGTATTCGTGTTTCCACTAAGGACTTCATTTTGAATGTCTTTAATGAATGAGTATAAATAGATTGATTGAATCGCTTCATCTCGTTCTTTTTTACTTTTATGCACAAAATCCAATTCATAGGCATGATGGAGCTCTGGAGATTCTGATAAACGTTTGTGTGCCATTTCTTCCAAAATCTTCATGGCTAAGGAGTCATGATCATGGTTTCCAGAAAAAGAAATGCAACCTCCCTTTGCTCCAACACGCAATTCGCCGTTCTTTTTTTGGAAGATTACTTGCGCTTTGAGTCCCTCTTCATCTTTACACCATGCGGGTAGTCCACCATATCTATCCCTTTGGGCATAATAAGTACCCCTGGTAATATGTGTTGGCCCTAGATCACTATCAAGTTGTACTTCTTTAACGACTTGTTCCAGAGTCTTGTCAGGGTCGTCAAAAAGCAATTCATCAAGAATTATTGGTCGTGGTTTATTATTATTTTTGGCAGTTTCATAAATTATTTCATATATTTTCTGGCGAACCATAGGATGAACATAAGCAACGGCATCAACCCGTACCCCTTCAAAACCATATTCAACCATGTACTTTTCAATATAGGGGCGCCAAAATTTCTCTATAATTTCGTCTCTTATTTTAGGATCACTATAATCAAATGCTATGGCATCTTTAAAGTCTTTATGTACTTCTTTTTGAAACCATTCGGGATGTTCCAATCTATGTCTTGAATCACTTGCAACATGATTCAATACTAAATCAAACATGGGCACTAAACCATTTTTGCGGGCAGCATCGGTAAGTTGTTGCAATGATTTTTTATCTATTTCCTGTTTGTCTTTAAGAGGGAGCTCAGAACTCGCATCACTAACAAACGGACTGATCAGGTCAGTATCGGTCATCGCATACAGACTTCGTGATACCAGATTGAACGCTCTTACTCCATTTGTTTTATCACGCTTTCTTAAATCTTTTACATCTCCTGTCGCCTGGATTGGGTTTAGCCAAACTGCATTAAAGCCCATTTTATGTAATTTGGACATATATTCGGTCATTGAACTGATAGTACCAAATTGAGTGGGAAACATATTGTAACAACGCAGAATACCATTCCCATTGAGAACAGGATTTTCTGCTTTAACTTCCCTTTGAGATAAATCCAGTTTGTCATTTGCCATAGTATAATCAGCCATAAATGTTCATTACATGTATAAATATAGACCACCACCTCGATTTTGTTAAAATTTAGGTGAAAATAACTCCTTTTTAATCATTCTGTTTAAATAAAATAAATTACATGTGGATGTTTGGAGTTGATGAGATCATTATTTTTCATGTCTAGATGACAATAACTCATTTTTTTGTGTTAAAATAGCCCTTCATGAATCAATATTGACCTATTTTAGATTGCTCAAATTGTATGTATTGAGTAAGTGGTTTCAGTGCTGAGTTGTATCAAAATTTAGATTTTCTGGAGGATATATGGGGTCTTTTACCAACTGGTTGAGATCAACAGAGGCAGAGTTGGATGTTTTAAGAGACATTGAGAACAAAATACAAGCAGAAGAACACGTTGAGGCGCGATCCTTATTGGAAAAACTTGATTTGACCACGCTGATTAAATACACCGAGTTAAGCCAGACCATTCAAAATTTTTGTAGTAATTTAAGTCAAAGCTCTATATGGATTTCGCGGATGGATGAGTTTAAAAAAGGGGATTTTTCTTTACAGCTTTATCAGCCAATCACCCCGTGTCAGTTGATTAAAGGCATTTATTTTTTCTGGCAAGCAATGGAATGTCGCGCTGCAGCTAATGCTCGCTTTCAAGATGATGAATTGGAGTTTCTTAAAAAAAGTGCCGAGTTTCATTGTTTTTATGCTTATAACTCCCTCTCTACCTGGGCTTTTGAGCAATACAAAACACATCCAGAAGTCTCTGCATTAGTCGCTTTATCCTATGCAAAAGAGGCAAGTCAATACCATTGGACTCCAGGATATCTATTGCTTTATAAAACCTATTATAATTTAGCTGCTTCAAATGAAAACTGTTCGTATCTTTATAATCCAGCATTAGAAGCATTGCTCATTGCTAAAAAACTATCGGACCACTCCAACTCCATATCCGCTATAAATAATGCCTACTTTGGAAAAGGGATAGTCGAAGGAAATAAATCTCAATTCACGTCCTGGGATAGGGCAGTAGAGAAGGTTCTGTCCAACAGTAAAATAAACGTTTTTATTATCAATACTATACACCACAGCGCAATGGATAAAGCTAAAGAGATATTGGTACAAGAAGAACAAATAATAAGCGATGTGATAGACACTTCCCGAACTCCAATGCTAGACATACGAGCATTTTAAAGGGTTATTTGAAAGAAAAAGTGATAAAATACTTCACAGTATGAGTGGCAATAAAATTTGATAAAAATCAATTTCATTGCGTGTTGCACAATCGAAACCTATTAAAGGCTTTATTTTTATGAGTTATCATTTTTTGGTCGATGGGAACGGAATAATTTGTTGTTATGACATGTATCCCACTCAGTTTGGTACTATCAATGAAATGACCAAATATCTTTATACTCTAAAAGAATTAGGTTTTAATGCAGTTTGGTTGAATCCATTGCAAGCTTGCGGCGATATAAACGATTTTTTTAAATCAGATAAAAATAATGGCGTAACAAGATACAATGAGGTCACTCGAAGTATTTATGCTATGAGTGATCCTGACACAATTAACCCTTTGTTTAACGTGAGGACTTCAGCAGATTCTGCAGAGAAAGTTCAACAATTAAATAAAAAAGCATTGCAATTATTTACTCAAACAGCAAGAACTCTTGATATCGTTCCAATGTTCGATTTGGTATTGAATCATATGGCTATCGATGCTCGCCTATGTCAGGATAAACCTCATTGGTTCAAAGGGATTCATGAAGACTTTAAAGATGTAAGAGGTTTTAATTATGATGATGAAACGATAAGAAAAGAAATTATCCGCGAATTTTGGCACCCTTATATCCGTAAATACATGCTGGATTATGGTTTTGATGGAGTACGAGTGGACGCCGTTGGCTACGTACATTCAGAAGTACGAGGTGCACTGTACGAATACATTAACGCCCTCGCCCTTGAACATGGAAAACCAACCCCTGTCATTATTGATGAAGCTTTATTTGCTAAAAGACCATTAGAGGCGGAAGCCGAATACTTAAAACTTCCCACCGTAGGTCCCACCCATATTACTACAGAAATGTATAGTGCACAGTGTAATCCAGACGGTAGCTTACCAAAAGAGCTATTAAAAGAAGAACAGTTAAAAGCACAGGTCGTTTTTAACAGAAAGGACGGTTCATTACGAGAACATGTAAAAGGTGGTTGTATTAATTTTTCTGGTAATCATGATTACCGTTCATTAGCAATGACCGTTTTATTGCAAATGGCCAAACAACGATTCCTCCAGGATCCTTTGCATCATGAATTTATTGATGCCTTTCTTCAGAACATTGAAGTAACAGACGGCCAGTTAGAGCATAACTTTCCCCTGAAAGGTTCCCTAAAAACAACAATACTTTATTCTTATGCCAATGACCTAATACAGGAATTAGATACCAACAAAAGTACTCAAGAGGAATTTGAACGTCTATTGAATGAAAAGATGGCTCTATGCGCACTCACGGGAAGTGGCGGATGGTTTATATTATCTGGTGATGAAACCAGTGATATATATGCTAAAACAGTGTTTCAAAGAAAAGGCGCTGTAGATAAATCTTATTATCCTCAACGTGAACATCGTGTTTTTACAACAGATCCTGATAGTGCCAATAAAGTTCTGGAAATTATGGCCAATGAGAGTTTTATTGAAGAACACTGTGAAGATAAAACGTTATTAAAGCTCTACCATGATTTAAACAAATTTCCAGAGTTACAAAAGCGTTTTATCTGTTCTCATTTAGATAATGTGAAAAATCAAATTAATGCTGGCATACCTCATATATTGGAACGATTTCAAAAATTGCTTTCTGAATACGGGATTAAAACTAACAGCGAATCTGATGATTTTATTCCAAAATTGAGAACACCCCAAAATGGATGGTTGGGATTACACAACAATTTTGCGTTTATAAAACAGATTAATTCAATACTGACCAAACTACCTGTTACACAGGTTGGTTTTACCAGTGAATGTATCAGATTATCTGACAAGCCTGAGCTGGTTGTGGTAATTCGAAAAAATGGTGAATCTGTTGATGCTCCACTAGACATTGTGATTGTTAATGTTAAACCAGAACAAGTAACAGTCACCAGGAATGACTTGGAACAGATTGCCAAATTATATTGTGACTTGTGTGGTTTCTCAAAATCAGACGATGAACAAAAGAATTCCTGGCAACGAGTTTATAAACGTATTTTGGAGTGTTCCGCACAGAATAGAGTTCATGTAGACAATACAATTCAACTGGAATGGTCAAAATCGTTTACCTTTGGATCAGCAGATATTAAGACATTTTATAAAAAACAATCCGATACCAACTCCACACCAGAAAAAACATTCTCAAATTACTTAGTATTTCAATGAAAGTCTGAATATTGGATGGCTTCCTTGAAGTAAAATCAATTAAAACGTTGAGCAAATGACACCGCGTCAACCTGGCTCAAGCATTTTGCTCAAGTTGATTTGTTTATCGAGAAGATAGAAATTGTAGCCCGTATTAGCGAAGCGTAATACGGGCTTGATGTGGCAACATACGCCATTATTTCCCGTATTACGGCTGCACCTAATACGGGCTACAAAAGATTAAGTACGCATCATTAGGTTAAAAGCAGTTTCCAATTTTTGGCCCTATATGATGTAAACACTAAATACAGTATTAATTTTTTAGATGCTTATCATAATTAGTAAAAGCTTGTTTCACCGCGTCGAGACAATTGAGTATTTTCGGCTGACCCACGTAAAGCGTCAAAAGCACCAACATCTCTATAATTTCTGCTTTACTGACCCCTTGCAGTAAACAATTTTCTGTATGCAAAGCGACCTCAAATTGAACTGTATTGTCAGTAATGATAGAGGCTAAAACCATCAATTCTTTCTCGCGCATACTAAGCGATGATGTTTTATTTTGCCAAATCTCATGCATTCCCTGACGAACAATAACATCGGCTAAGTCTGGAGAAAAATCTTCAATTTGTTTCAGCAAATCCAGTGCTTTAGGCAGATAACGTGACTTAATTGAGTCAACACCAATTTCATAATCCTTTTTAATATCATCATCCTTCAAAATGAGTATCCTTCTTACATTGTTAAAATAAATGTTTGTATTATCAATATAATGCACAAAACCATAAAAGTCTTTACAGAGATTAAAAAATTGGATTTTAACTAAAAACACAGTTCTTATCAGGACTTTCGAAAAACCCCAAGTTCAAGACAACAGGAATTTATAACGAATTGATTGGGCTTTTTTCGGAAGTCCTGTTGAGGCACAAAGCTTTGTTTATAATGTATTTACAAAAGCCTCTACGCGGGAAAAATGGTCTTGCCAAGTCGGGATACGGAAGCCTTCCATTCGTTGTAATTGTGCATTTCTAGGAGCGCTGTTTTCTTGAGTATACTGTTCTATACATTTCATCCATCCCAAACCATCCAGAGGATCCAGATATTCAGGGATGTCACCAGCTATTTCCCGAAAAACTGCTAAATCGCTGGCGATAACAGGTACCTTAAGACTCAAAGCTTCAATGAGAGGTAGCCCATAACCCTCTATAAAAGAAGGAAAAAGTAATGCTCGGGCATGTTGTAAATAGTTGATCATCTCGTCATCAGTACAAGAAAACTCGATTACTTTATCTCGTAACTCCTCGCAGCGATCCAGCATAGCCAGTGCATATTCATCTGTAGCGCTGCGTTTCCCGATTATAACCAATGTAGGTACCTTATCTCCGTACCGATTAACCATCTTGCGCCAAATCTGCAAGAGCAACAAATGATTTTTTCTCGCTCCTATGGTACTCACCGTAATAAAGTAAGTACCTTTAATCCGAGGTAGGGCTTTGTGATTTGCAGCAGGTATACCGGGAGCTAAAGTGGATGTCAGGGTTGGAGGACACAATACTCCAATCTTTGCGACATAACGCATTAAGCTTTCTCGGGTAGTCTCTGAAACCGTGATTATGCCTTTGGCGTGCTCCAGAATAGTTGATAATCCAGTGGAAAATTTCAAGGTGTGGTGCGCTGTACAATATTCAGGATTTACAATAGGGATGAGATCGTGAACTACAGCAATAATGTTTATTTTTTTATTATTCAAAGCTTGAATATAACGAGGATTTTTAAATCCCCCTTGATCTACTTTCAATAAATAATATTCTGCATCAGGTGAAGTATGGCGAGAAAATAAAATCCCTTTAAGAATCAGCTTCATAATCAGTTTAAATAAGCGAGGATCCCAGGCAAGAAGCAAGTTCACTATTTCTTTAGATTTATCTTGCGAGAGAATAAAAACCCATTTTCCACCACGAATCAAAACCTGCATGGAGTCTTTATAATGGTTTAAATAGGCTAGAGTAACCCTTGGAACACCATGAGGAGGCCTTTTATGTCTTAGTTCATTTACCAAACTAGAAATATCTATCAAAACACGTTTCAAAACTTAAATACCTAAACCATTATAAGGACGCATTCTAGTGCTGATGGTACAGAGTATCAATAAATTTCATATTTTGATTAAATAAAACCGGAAAATCAAAAACCAAGAGGAACCTAATAAGTGTCCCTCAATAACCCCCTGGTAGCCCGTATCAGCGAAGCGTAATACGGGATCGAAGCGGCCAAAAAACACCATTATTTCCCGTATTACGCTTCGCTAATACGGGCTACGTAGATACACATTAACTTAATGGCGGAGACGCTTAGTGTTTCAGGTAACAATTGAGTTGTTAGAACAGCGTATATACTCTAATCTACACTATTAATTGAGTGAGTAGAAAAAAACAAATAGATGAACAAACGGATTTGGCAACCAATTAGTGCCATTTGGGTATTGATTACTTATACATTGCTTTTTTATCTGGTATTTAATGATAAATTCAAGCTGGATTTCACCACATTTTATTCATCCATACAGGCATTGATGCATGATGATAATCCTTATGCGACACTAGTAGCTGATTATTTACCCATACCCAGGAAGTTATCTGGTAATTTATGTCCGCCTGTCTTTCTGGTATTAACGTACCCCTTAGGTCTTCTAAACTATCACACTGCCCTGCTATGTTGGTTTCTTATTTCCTTCATTTCCGGATTAATTGGAGCCGGCATTACGTTCTCTCTCGCATTTTCAAAAGACAGCTTGCATCAGTATGGCTTGATCCTGGTGCTTCTTTATATGATGCTGTTCTCAACCATCATGAATCTCGTGATTGGGCAAATCGGATCGATTTTATTTTTGTTTATCATGTTGGGCTACTATTATTACCTGCGAGAACGTGATTATTTGGCAGGAATATTATGGGCACTTATAATTTCAATTAAGTTTTTTCCAGGATTATTGTTTTTTTATGTGCTTGCTGAGCGTCGTTTTAAATTATTTTTCACGATGCTCTTTATTTGTTTATGTTGCTGGGCTATTCCACTGTATCTTTGTGGTCCGCAAATTTACCAACATTATTATAATTTAATGAGTAATGTTACCTGGTATGCAGACAGCTGGAATGCAAGTATTTATGGGTTTTTATTCCGACTTTTTACTTTTAATTTTAATGTCCCTCATGAGCTGCGACTTAAGATCAGCTTAATTTATTTGATAGTATTTACTATCGCCTTCGGTTTTTATTATCACTTCTTACGCAAAATTACCAATGATAGTACTAATCACCCGGTGGACCATTATCGATTCTGTCTCACTCTAGTGTTCATGCTATTACTCAGTCCCTTCGGCTGGATATATTATTTCTCTTTATTAATCCTGCCTTTGCTACTGTGTTGGTCCAAAGAAGTGCAAAAACTGAACGCCCCAACACGTACTTTAGGATTTTGGTTGCTCTGTTTATTTTTGCTCAACTTTCCCTTTGATTATGTAAAATTTGGCTACATGCCTAATTTTTTAACTCGAACCACCATTTATTCTTTTCATTTTTATGGATTATTATCGCTTGCGTATCTGATTATCAAAGAAAAAGCATTGCCGGGACAGAATGAACTGATTGCCCCCCCCCTATTGACCTCATTAATCATCATTCTCATGCTTGGTTCGGCTATTCCCTTGGTAAGTTTTATTGTTACGCTTATTTACTACTGAGCTGCTAGTTTGGATACTATTTTTGAAGACACAGCCTTTTATTTCTTTTGATGTTTGCATATCACTTGGAACCGACTATACTTAGATTGGTTATTTTTTGCACATGCAATTTAAGAAATCACCAAGGAGATCCTTATGAAGATCAAATCAACAGCAGCTGGATTACTCTTTACTGCTGCCATGGTTTTTGCAGCAGGTCCATTACAAGCAGAATGTATTAATCCAGAACCAGGATGGCATATGGTTTCTAAACATTGTAACATCAAAAATGCCGATAACTGGCAAGAATATACCAGCGGAGTATATCTTCAACCAGTCCCTGGAGCTCTTCTAAAATAGCTTCAAGATAAAATAACATGCAAACTAGCCAATGGGGTCTCACTAAGTATGATCCCATTGAAAATTTACTGTATAATCCACCACAATTCAAATAGATAAAGCCAATTAAACCATCAGATATATCTGAATGATGAGTTTTATTCCATCTGTTTTTTAAAGGGAACCAATGTACTCGAGTAGGCTTAAACAGTTCAGTTTTGTTTCATTGGTCTTGCTTGCGTTTATTGTTGCATTGCAAATGCTAACAAGAATAGGGATGTTTCATGAATTTATTATAACCCCAAATATTCCCCTGGAAGAAAATGACATAGTTAATTTATTTATTACGGGCCTAAGATTTGATTTAAAAATTGCCGGGATTTTTATTCTTTTATTTCTAATGATTGCATCTATTTTTTGTTGGTTTGAATGGAGTTGGCATCTATTAAAAAAAATTTTCTTGGCGAGCTCAGTATTAGTTGTTTTTATAATGACCCTACTTTCCTTTGCCAGTTATAATTATCTCAAAACATTTAATCATAACTTTGATGTATTTGTTTATAATTTCCTTTCAGAAAATAAAACAGCCATACTTGAAGCTGCTTGGCAAAATTATCCTATTTTGAAGGGTATAACATGTGCTCTTGTGTTATCACTTCTGACAATGAGCATTATCAAAAAATTACTATTAATACCTTTAAGTCCCATTAGGTACAGAACCAAATTTATTGTATTAATAGTCTGTTACTTTATAATTTTACTCTTATTTAGTCGAGGAAGTTTTGATTCTTTTCCTTTAAGAAAACAACATATAAACATTTCGACAAATCCTATTGTGAATGATTTGGTTCCTAATCCAATAAGTGCGCTATGGTGGTCCTATCGAGATTATCAAAATAAATATTCTTTTGTTCCTGTTACACAAGAGGAAAGTAGAACATTATTAAATTACTTTGGACATATCGTACAACATAGTACTCCAGTAAACTCATGGATATCACGTCATCCCCCAAATGTTGTTTTTATTCTTACAGAAAGCCTGGGTTCAAATATTTTAGAGATAGGTGCACAGACACAAAATAATTTCTTAGGTAAGTTAGATAATCACTGGCAAAAAGATTTTATTTTTAATCGATTTTTATCAGAGAAAAATGGGACAACAGATAGTTTAGAAGCCATTTTTTTTCATTCTCCCTACCCCCACTTGAGCACCTCAATTAAAAAGAATATACCCCTTAAAGGGACGCCTTTTTGGACCTATAAAGAAGCAGGATATAAGACCATTTTTATCTGCTCGAAAAGTATGAACTGGGAAAATTTAGATCAGTATTTAAAGGTTCAGGGAGTAGACAAAATATATGATTTGGCTTATTTAAAGAAAAAATATCCTGAATCATCACAAGATGAAAATTCTTATGGAGTCCTTGACGAGTATGCATTTAAGTTGGCCAAGTCAATATTATTAAACGCAAAAAAGCCGGTATTTATAAGTGTACTAACTTTAACAAATCATCCCCCTTTCAAATTACCTCATCACTATTCTCAAATGCCTATTAATCATAAAGAACATTTTAAAAAATATGGCTTTAAAACAAAAAATGATTTTATGCAATTGCAAACCTATAGATATACAACCGATCTTCTTGGCGAATTTCTTGATTTCATCAAAACCTCGCCTCAAACAAACAATACTATAGTAGCAATAACAGGTGATCATAAAGCCAGAAATGTCAGTATGTCTTATCCAAAGCAGCTTGTATTAATGTATGCGGTTCCTTTTTATTTGTATGTTCCTCATCAACTATTAAATCATGTAAATTGGCATTATGATCCTTCTCGAGTAGGATCTCATAAAGATATTTTTCCTACATTATATGCATTTAGTTTATCTAACCAAAAATATAATAGCCTTTGTGGTCGAAACATGCTTTCTAGAATTGACCTGGATGCTTGTGCTTTTGGATATAATGAAAAACTGTGGATAACATCGAAAGGAGTATTCCCTCTTGATTTAGAGAATCCTATTTTTTTTAAATGGAACAATAATCGTAGTTTACTAGTAAATACTAATTTGTTGCCTACTCCCTATAATCAGTCTAAAAAATTCAAATATTACAAACAGCTATTAGATTGGCAATTAAATTATCAGACTACTGTCTAAATTTAGCAACGACCCTATGGGTTTACAAAGGAACTGAATTAAACTGTTTTTATTTGCATGGAGTTCAATTGGACTATGCCTAACACCATAACAAAGCCATAAAGATATGGTTTTCATAGTGCCCATTGATACATACAGCATTTTTATGAATGCCTTCAATAACGAAACCAACTTCTTTATAAAGATTGATGGCTCTTTTATTTTGTTCTCTTACTGTAAGTTCTATACGAGTTAATCCTTTTTGCTGCGCTTCTTTTAAGGCAGCTCTTATCAATGCTCGCCCTACTCCCATACTTCTATACCCATCAATCACGCCAATTCCTAATGAACCAATATGGGCAAATACAGGGCGATCCAGTGGGCTTATATCGCACCACCCTATAACTTTATCCTCATGAAGAGCAACGAGTTGAGGCCAATCATTATTAATATGATCCAGGACAAATTCCCGTGTAGTTTCAATAGGAGGTCCTTCCAGGAACGCTAGATACTTATGCTCACGGGCAACACTATCTACAGCGGACCAAAATTCTTTTATATGCTGCTCACGAATGGGTACAATTTCATAATTCATAAACTCAACCTGATGTAATTAATGTTCAAATAATTCTTATAGTGTTTCCTGCGTTTCTTCCTGATTGAGCTTTACGCCAATAATGGATTAGGTTAGAAGTAGTTTTGTATCCCAATAGTACCTTTATCCGTTTTATTTTGAGCACTGTTCACCACAGAATGCCCGGATGCGCCTGAAAGTCTTTAATAGGGTATCGGCATTTTAAAATACCTGGTTCCCGTTTTCAAAAGTATCAGTCTAAAAATCCTGACAAGAAATTACTCTTAATACACCGTGGATACTAATCGATTAACATCCAAAATTCAGTTGGAGAGTGTTTGATCCTGCCCATGGAATTTTTTCTTCAGGATGGAGAACTCTAGGTGTTAGATCAAATAGTTCGAATTCAGAGCGTGTTGCTTTCCAATGCTCTGATGCACCTTCAGCGATAAATCCACTATCTTCAATTTTAAAAGTTGAACCATCGAAAATATATTCTACAGACGGTGTGTTTCTCGATCCCGACAAGGCGTCCTTGAGCATGTAGCACTCTCCAAGCCATGGATCAAGGAGGATAACATCATCACCCCACATTTTTGGATTATTTTTATCCGAATCTGCTTTGCGGTTAATCACTACAAATTCATGATCATCATGATCAATTGAAAAGGTTTCAATGGGTACTGATGTTTCAATACCAGGAAGATTCAACTCTGCAAAGCCTTGAGCAGGATAGTGCATTAATAGGGCAATTGCTGCCTGAGAAAGGTCGGAACAATTTCCAATACCCCATTGTGCCAATCTTTTTGTAATACTCTCCACTCGCTCTTTATTGGTGTAATCAGATTTATTTTTTCGTTTTTCTTTAAATTCAAGAGATTCAATTTCATCATAAATGTAATTATTTAAATCCGTCAGGGTACATTCAATTTCCACAACCTGAGACTGGTCATTAAGTTCTATGTGATAATCTTCCGCCTCACATTGACTCTGTAAATAATTAGACAAATTTACAATATTGACTTGGTCGCAGTGTATTTTGATCCTGCCTGACTCATATTGTTCCTCAGGCGCATTGGAAGAAATGTCGATATCCCAGCTAAATATCAGTTGGCGTATACCATCCTGATCATTTCTGGCACGCATTGCGTTGATCCAAAGGAGGCGATGAATTGGTTGCTCTTCAGAAATCTCTTCAATTATATTGGTATTCGAGCTAAAGGGAGCATAATTTTTAACTTTATCCAGGATAAATTGGGCAATTTTAAGCAAATCATCACCGATTTTATTTACATTTCTTGAAGTATTTTTATGACTAAACATAGCATTTCTATTCAAACTATAAATTTATCCCTATTATAGACGATTAAATATACATACAGGTATAAATAAACACGCAATATGTTTGAACTGATGATCAATAAAAGAAAGTTCCTGCCGAATTAACAATTATACCACCAGGTCGGTTAAATCGCGCTCCTGTAATCGTACAATGAATTAACTCTCGAACACTATAACATTTTATATGTTTTTAGTGGACTTAGGAAACATCAGTTAACAAACGTTTACTTGCCTGGAAACGCGGAAAGTTAGTATCCACTAAAGTCACATGACCCAACTTGCGATTAGGTTTCGCTGTTTTGCCATATTGATGGAAATGAGCCCCAGGAATACTGAGGCACTGTGTTATTGATGGCATTTCACTGATGCAATTCAACATAAATGAATGCCCTATTGCCTCAGTGCTACCTAATGGCAAATCAAAAATGGCCCGCAAATGATTCTCAAATTGGCTAGTATAAGCGCCTTCAATAGTCCAATGACCCGAATTATGTACTCGTGGCGCCATTTCATTGACTAATAAGTGCGTTCCATCGTAAAAAAATTCGACGCAAAGAGTTCCCACATAATCCAGGGTAGTTAAAATAGTAGTAACAATGCCTTCAGCTTCCTTTTGCAAACTGGGATTATCTAGAATTACTTCAGACCAACGCAAAATCCCTTCTTGATGATAATTGCGAACCAATGGATAAAAACGAAGGTGCCTGTCTTTGCTTCTAACTCCAATCAAGGACACTTCGAATTTAAAGGGAATAAACTGTTCGAGGATTAATGCTTTATCCTGCAAATCCTTCCACCCCGTTTCTATATCCTTTTCAGACTTAATTACAAATTGCCCCTTGCCATCGTAGCCAAGTCTTCTTGTCTTCAAGATGGATTTGCCTAATTCCGAATATGCTTGATGTAAAACATCATTTGAACTCACCTCCCGAAATCTCGCTGTTGGGATATTGAGGGAGTTAAGAAAACTCTTTTCTAATAATCTATCCTGTGAAACGGCCAATGCATTGACTGAGGGATAAAAGGCTTTATGCTTACACACGTATTCTACAAGGGATAGAGGAATATTCTCCGTTTCAATGGTTACAAAATCCGCATTTTCCAGGAGCTTATCTAATGCAGATTCATCCATTAATGGTGCAGTAATGACCTCTGTCACTTCTTTAGCACACGCTTCAGGACTGGGATCTAGGCATATAGTTTTAATACCTAATGTATGCGCACTTAAAGACATCATCCTTGCTAATTGTCCACCACCTAGAATTGCAAGCTTCATTAAGCATCCTTTTGAGGATTTGAATTATTGAGTACCTTTTGTGTCTGATCGTTACGATATTCCTGCAAACGCTGACGGATGTCAGGGTATTTATTTGCAAGAATGGCTGCTGCAAACAAAGCAGCATTGATTGCCCCTGCTTTACCAATCGCGAGGGTTCCCACTGGAATTCCTGCTGGCATTTGGACAATTGACAACAAAGAATCAACCCCATTGAGCATATTTGAAGGCACTGGAACTCCTAAAACGGGTAAGCTGGTTTTAGAAGAAACCATACCAGGTAGGTGTGCAGCCCCACCCGCTCCTGCGATAATGACTTCAAATTCATTTTTCTCAGCTTGTTCAGCAAATTGAAATAGTTTATCGGGAGTTCGGTGTGCAGAAACAATTTCAGCATGATAATGAATGCCCAAAGCATCTAATGTCTCCACGGTATGTGACATTATCTGCCAATCACTTTGCGATCCCATGATCACCGCAACTCGTTTTTTATCACTCACCTTCATCACTCCAAAAGCATGAAAACTGCATTTCCAGTTTTTTTAGGTAGCAATAGTTTATCCTAGAAAGCTTAAATTTTATATTGTTCTGTGGTTGATTCGTCTATTGGTGAGAGTTTTGTTAGCACGGGGTGAGCAGTTGAAATCAATGAAACTATGATTGGTGGCGAAAAATCAGGGAAGAGAGGACGTGGCACGGGAGGAAAAACTCTAGTATTGATAGCGGCGGAAGAGACGCAATGGGGTATTGGGCGTCTTAGATTAACCACCATTGAGGACGCATCCAGCAATGCATTAAAGGGCGCAATGCAACAGATGGTTGCAGCAGAACCGATGGCTGGTCTGGCTATAATGGTTTAACCAAGCTTGGGTATACACACGAACAGATCAGTAATCATAATATGGAGGAAGAGGATGCTATTGAACAGGTCCATCTTGTTGCAGCATTGCTTAATCGCTGGTTAATGGGTACGCTTCATGGTGGAATTAACCACAAAAATTTACCGTATTAGATGGATGAGTTTACCTTTAGATTTAATCGACGTACATCTAACTCGAGAGGTAAATTGTTTTACAGGTTAATCCAACAGGAGCTTGAGGTCGATCCGGTGCCCGCGAAATTGCTAACGGGTGCATTTGAAACCTAGTAGACTACGCCACATACCTTAATAATAATATTGAAAATACAGCGGATGGGTAATTAATGTATGAGCTAGGAAACAAAGCCATGAATATTTTTAAAAATGATTCCTATGCAATACTATATGAGAATATAAATAACAACATTGTATTGCTAAAAGAAAAAATAACGCCAACAACGAAAATAGTCCTTTGGATGATGTTGCAGTTATTTTTAGGTATACTGATCAATACTGACTCAATAGGTCACATACAAGGACGAGTCCACCCTGATGAACAATATCATTTAAGAATAATTGAAGAGTCTCTGAACACTCACTCATTATTGATGCCGTTACACAATAGAGAACCTTGGTATACAAAACCTCCCTTATTGCTTTGGCTGGGATATGGTATTGGAAAATTAACTGGGTTAGGCGCTTTGGGAGGGATGCGTGTTGTTTCGGTACTATCCTGGATACTTTGCTCTTGGTTAATTTTTGTTTTTGTAACAAAATCACTTAACTCATTATCACAAAGTTCAGCTGGATCGCAAGCTGTTAAAACCGCCATTTTATCAACATCATGTTTAAGCGTTCTATCGTTTTGTCATTTTGGGATGATGGATATTCCGATGCTTGCCTCATTGCTTTCTATTCCTTTGTTAACATTGTGCTGGTGGGAATCGGGACAGAAATTACCTCAAACAATTGCACTTACCTTGGCACTTATTATAGGTGGATGGTGGAAAGGACCAGTCTTTTATTGTTTAATCTTTTTACCTACATTAGTCGTAATCCCCCGTCCATATGATCAGCAACTCACCAGATTATTTATTCGTTTTTCTCCGTGGATAATTCTCTCGTTAATAATAGGTAATGGATGGATTCTCTGGAATCTTTATTTATATGGAGATTGGTATGTACAAAAGTTCATTTTTGGAGAAAATCTGACCCGAATTAATGGGGTTGGAATGGGCTCTTTAATCAAATTTTTATTAATGGGAAGCCTTCCCTTCTGGCGTGAAATTTGGGGGCAAAGTTTACAAAACTATAATACTAAAATGAACTATGCCCACGCTCGCTCAGGCTTAATGCTTGCCCTTTCAACTATACTCATATTTGGTTTTTGTACATCACAACATTTTCATTGGTTTATTGCTGTTCCTGTCGGTTTGCTTTTGTGGAACGGCATACCCGGAGATCGTCTATTTCAAGTATCATGGTTGGGAACGATCTCAAATTATTTACTTTTTTTAGCTATACCTGCTTTAACGGTTCTTTTATTGATTTTTACTGCATATTGTCGAGTGTCCCTAAATTTGGCATCTCAAATTAGTCTGCTTCTGATTTCATTTTGGGTACTGATTGTAGGCTATAAGAGTATCAAATTTACTCAACGAGCTACTCTTGGGGTGGCTTTTACACTATTTTGGGGAACTCTCCTTTGGGTTGTTACTCCAAACATGTTTTATAATGGGTTCGGCTTGATTCTATCAAAAACCACCCCATCGGACTCGAACACTTCAGTTAGGAAATTTAATCAACATAATAGCAAAGAAATTAATAAAGCATTAATCGCCGTATTAAAGTCCCCATCAGAATCATCATTTGATAAACTGACTCAATCATTGGTTATAGAGGTTGAACCTACGCGTTAAAAAAAGGAAGTATCTCTAGTATGGATAGTAGCGGAAGAGACGCAATGCGGTATTGGGCGTATTAGATTAAGCTCCATTGCGGATGCATTCAGCAATGCATTAGAAGGCGCAATTCAACAGATGGTTGCAGCAGGCACTTGACTAGATCCGGTGCCCGCAAAATTGCTAACGGGTGTAGTTGAAGCCTAGTGGACTCAGCCGCATACCTAGGTACTTTAACTCATCCCCTATCCTATTCATTGTTAATTCGTCAGATACGATACCCCTTCATGGGTATAGAAATTTCAAACAACAAAACAAAAATTTCCTTTTAGTACAGAGGCCATGGTCGTATTGCCTGATCATGTGCATACAGTGTGGAAACTGCCAGACAATGATTTTAATTACTCTTTACGCTGGCATCAGATCAAATCGTATTTCACAAAAAATTTAATTAAGCAAGGCGTAGAAATAACAAAAGATCAACGAGGAGAGTATCCTCTTTGGCAACGTCGGTTTTGGGAGCATCGAATTCGAGATGAATCAGACTTACAAGCACATATCGATTACATCCACTTTAACCCTGTTAAACATGGATATGTACCTTCAAGTCGTATTCCAGTTTCCATCGTTATGTTCAGAATGGAGTATTGCAGGAAAATTGGGGATATGATGGTGTTCAACGGAGATTAGAGGGTGAGTGAATGTGAAATGTAAACCTGGGATACAGCCCTTCGGGCCTACTCCCAGGCTACGCTTGCGGTAATACTTGCAATAAATGCAAAGTATACCTGTAATTTTGTGTTAGATTTATAATATGGGCATCACCTTTGCGTTAGGGAGCAATTTGAAGCCATTTTCCGATGTAAATATAATTATCAAGCTTGTTTCAACGAGCATTATAGTTATTATTTTAGGATTAATCCGCATCCTGGCATGGAATCATTATTCTATTTTTTTAGGGTTTGGACCTTTTTATCTCGCAGTGATGCTCCCTGCTTTATGGGGTGGGTTTTATGTGGGAATATTTGCAACATTTTTTAGTTTTTTGTTTGTTTATTATTCTACCTTTGTTCAGCCTGTTTACATTGACGAACATACTTCCATAGTAACGCTTATTTACTTTTGTGTTAATGGGGCAATTTTTTCGTTAGTGGGGGAATATTTCAGATTTACACGAAAAAAGATGAGAGCGGCCTTATATAAAGCAAAACGTTTGTCCGATGCTCTAGATTGTATCCCTGTATATGTGTATATGAAAGACCTTAATCACCACTATATCTATGCTAATAAACCAACGCTTAGGTTGTTTAAATGCTCTGAATCAGAACTAGCAAATTTGGATGATAATCATTTCTTTCCTGAGGCCACCGTGAAACGGTTGCATGAGATTGATAACAGGGTATTTTACCAGCAGATAACCACGCAAGAAGAAATTCACTCCATAGAGCGTGATGGCCATTCTCGTGTGTATTGGGAGGTAAAAACACCGCTATATGAAGTAGACGATAACCATAAGATATATGGTTTGTGCGGTGTATCTACCGATATCACTGAACGGAAAATTCATGAAGATGTACTTCGGGAATCTGAAGAACGTTTTCATTCTGTGTTTGAAGCTGCTGCTATAGGGATGGCAATTGTTGACATTGATGGCCGTTTTGTACAGGTTAATAAGGCATTGTGTCAGCTTGTAGGATATACATCGGATGAGCTGTTGAAAAAAACATTCATAGACATTACACATCCTGATGATCTACAGACCGATCTTGGGTATGTGAAACAATTATTAGATGGAACACTCAGTAATTATCAATTAGAAAAAAGATACTTTCATAAAGACGGCCACATTATTTGGATTTTATTAACCGGCTCCGTAGTGCATGATACAAATCAAAACGTCAAATATTTCATCGCGCAAATTATGGATATAACCCAGCAAAAATCCCTGATAGCCAAATTAGAACAGTACGCTAATCAAGATTCTCTGACAGGCTTAAATAATAGAAGATATTTCATTGAACAAGCTGAGTTAGAATTTGAACGCGCTAGACGTATGAAATATAACATAGCTATTTTAATGGTAGATATTGATTATTTTAAGAAAGTAAATGACATTAACGGACATAAAGTAGGTGACTTGGTTTTACAGCATTTTAGCACGCTGTTGCAGCAGGATTTACGGAGTACTGATTTGGTTGGTCGCATTGGTGGCGAGGAATTTGCCATTGTCCTACCTAATGTTTTGGAGAAAAATGCTCTTGAGGTTGCGGAAAAGCTTCGGTCTCTCATTGAAAAGAGCCCTTTTGAAATGCCATCAGGACAAAAAATAAACTACACCATCTCAATAGGAGTCTATATTTCGAATATTATGGATGCTACAGTTGAAGAATGCTTAAATGAAGCTGATAAGGCATTGTATCAAGCGAAAAATTCAGGTCGAAACCGCCTGTATTCTATTGTGGGAAGCCTTCGTTAGCGTCCGAGCACCTATGGGGACAGGCCTTGCTTTTTGCTTTCTTGCTCATGAGGAGTCACGCTCTGGGTGCTCCAGCAGCATCTAGGGTCAGATCTTGCTTTTTTGCCTCTATCCTGAAAATCCGCACTTTGAAATTAATTCATGATAAATAGTTCCATACATATTTATTTTATTTCAAATGAAAATAAGTAAGCCCAGGATTAGCATGATAAGACCTTTACTCATTAAGTTTGCTAGTGAGCTCTATCGAATGACCAGTCGAGGAAATAGAACTTGTTCCATTTTTTTATTTCAATGATTCCATATCATGCTTTTATGTTTAAAATGATACTTAGATTGTCATTTAATAGGGAAATGCATTGATAATGGAACCAGATATTCGTGATATATATAAACCTTTGCAATTTTTTATCCTCGTTTTTATTTTAACCTGGATATTCTGGTTTTCTTCTAATTACATTCAAGCTCAAAATGGAAAAGAGTTGTTTTTTTTCCTAGGGTTACTTTCTCCCTGCATCACGGCGCTACTATTCATCTTTTTATCTCAAAGCAAAGCGCTTAAAAGACAATTTCTCAACAAATTATTGAATTTACGGTTGATTAAGCTAGGAACTCTAATTTATCTCTTCATGATTCCACCTCTTTCATTGATTATTTCCATCTTAATATCCCTTTTATTTTCTTATTCAATCGACCAATTTAACCTTGCACAATCCTTTTCATTTCATATGGCAGGGACTCCTACTCTTCTCATTCTATTTTTGGCAGCTTGTTTTGAAGAATTAGGATGGAGAGGATATGGGATGGATAGTTTGTCAGCCAAATTCAATTATTTTAATAGTACGGCTATTTTTTCGGTACTATGGGCATTATGGCATCTGCCCTTATTTTTTATTAACCACAGTTATCACTATAATATTTTGCACTTAAATCCATTGTTCGCTATCAATTTTATAATCGGTGTTATTCCATTTGCATTTATCATTAACTGGTTATGGAAGAAGAATAACTACAGCATTCCCGTAGCCATACTATTTCACTTTATCGCTAACCTTTCACAAGAAGCACTTATGGTTGAGCCTGTGACAAAATGTATTCAGACATTAGTGTTGATTGCATTTGCTAGTATCATTATCTACAAAGATAGAGAGTTATTTTTTGATATAAAATAACCATTTAAAAAAATTAATGGAATTCAAACGATACCATAGCACTTAGGGGGCAGATCTTGCTTTTTTGCCCTGAGTTTTCTGGTGGGCTGTATCACATTACCAGTCGAGAAACAGAAAAGAAGCAATATATGAAACAGATGAAGAAAAAGGGCAAAATGCACGATCTGCCCCCTATTGTTGGCAGAATGATGAGTTGGGTAGCGACCCAACCTACAATGATTGCGCACCTTGTAGTCTTGGCCCCAAAGCCTCGCGTGCATTTAACGCAATTTCATGGAGTGTTTGTCCCAAACAGCAAGTACCGACCGATGACCACCCTGTTTTATGAACGGGGCTTAAATAACATAGCATATTCTTTTTCCTCTGCCTCAGAGAGTTTTGTTTCTTCATTATAGGCACTCTCTTCAGGACTTCCGTGATATTCCTGATAATATTTATCAAAAGTGTTTAAAATGTTATCTACTTCCGTTTTATTTTCAAAAAAATCCAAAAATCCTTCATAAGCCACATCAGGATAGGTATTTTGATAATTCCACATTCCTAAAAGATACTCTGAGAATATGGTTGGACTGACATCGCAATTAAATTCTCTATGAGAATGTCGTATGGGCACTTCATGTTCATTCGTATGATTTCTTTTGATATGCACGGAGTCTCGGCCTCTAAGCCAGTGTGGGTTATATTCAGGCATCAGGCCTACAACTCCTTTTTCTACCTTTTCCCAATGTGCTTTGGCTCTTTCAACTTTATAACTATCTTCTCCACGAAAATAGACGCTAATGGTTTTTTTATATACTTGTAATTTAACAATATACTCTGGTTTGAGCAATTCAATATTAAATGGCATAATAGAACATCATAAAAACGGTTTGTATATATATTGTACCATATTATGGTTAAAAAGGTAGCTTAGCAAGGTGACCACTTTTTCGCATCACCTGGATATTGCATGGACTGAAAGTCCTCCCATTTACTGTACATTGAGAGATGGTATCGTTACTATTGGTAATAAATGCCTTTGTTCCTGCTGCATTCAATCTTTTTGCGTAAGGTGCTTCCAAGTCTGTCGCTCCAGAATTGGCGCATGAATTTATAGTGCCGATAATGCCCCTGCATTAAGTGACGGTGTTGTTACCATAATTGGTAATAAATGCCATCGTTTCTGCCGGATTTAATGTTATTGCCGCTGGGTGATCCAGTTCTGTAATCCCTAATTTACAACGCTCTCTTATCATTTACACTCTAAGCAATCTAATAAAATTAATAGCAGAATAACCAGCTGATTCATTTATTCCGACAGTTCAACTGGTGCAACAATAGCATGGCTATATTTACATGATCCATGACGTCCCGAATATTAAAATCTTTATCATCCTCAACTGAAAAAAGAAACAACTGATCCTTGGGACATTTTAAAAATTGGGAAGCCTGATCTAGGAGTAACCAAGGATCTTCATTTACAATAGAACCGGTATTTTCCTCTAAAGAATAGTCCAGTGACTTCAAAGTGGGATCGAACCATTTCAAGGGATCTGAAGTATTATTGGACTTATTTTCAAAATAAAGATCAAAGCCTTGCTCGATTAACGATTGAAGGGTGACTAAAATGATTAATTTTTTTTCTTCAGATAATGAAGAATAATTTTTATTGGGAAAATCAGTTTCTTTTTTCCAGGGGGTCCACCTAGGGGTCAGATCTTGCTTTTTTGCCTTGAGTTTACTGGTGTGCTCTATCACATTACCAGTCGAGAAACAAAAAAAGAAGCAATATATTTAACAGATGAAGAAAAAGGGCAAAAGGCAAGATCTGCCCCCTATTGTTGCTCAATTGATTCATTCTGAGCTATAAAAAATTAATGCGGCCAAACAAGATTTTTTATAAAATCAATCGAGCCTGACTCCATTGATTAATTCGTAAAGCTTAAATATCATGCCCCCCAATTTTTGTTAATTTTAGGGGGCATAAGGCGTGAAAAGTAACATTATTAATACATCTGATTTTAGAGGTTGGTTTAGCAGTATTGCTTGTCTTATATTTCTAACGCTAGTAAACCATTCTGCGGCAGCATATACTGCAATGTCTTTAGGTGAAGTGGCAGGATCAATTACTGAATCATTTACGAACCTGGCTAAATTGATTACTTCTGGTGCTTATTTGGCTGGTTTGGGATTTTCTATTGGGGCTATTATGAAGTTTAAACAACACAAAGATAACCCGACTCAAATTCCAATTGGAACCCCAATTGCTCTATTGTTTATTTCTGCCGCTTTATTGTTTCTACCTTCAATTTTAGATGTAACAAGTGCAACAATGTTTGGAGATTCTGGAGGTCAAACGGCAGGACCTCATGGTATTGTTTTTGCAAACAGACAATAAACGAGTATTGTCGAACGCATTTCGAAGAATAAAGATTAATAGGGTCAGAGTCTGGCTCTATTGATCTGCTATTAAACGTAGGGGATCACCCATTAGAAAGTCCGACTTCAACCCCAATCCAGTCAAGTTAAAATGGGACACTGTTATGCTTAAAGCAAAAATAAATAAACTTAACGAGCTAGTAAAAGTCATTTTTTAATTCTTATCACCACCCTTTTACCATTTTATACTGTTGAAGGAATAACAGGAAACTATAATGAGTGCATCTCAAAAGCACTTACAACAGCAGACAAACGCAACTGCATAGCAGAAGAGAATAAGGTTATTGCAATCAAAATCCAAACACTGGTAACTCTCTGATAGGTAGAGATTCGACAAGCGGTGGTTTCTCCGATTTAAACAATGGATCCGCTAAAACCATGGGAGCCCGCAAGACACCAAGGGGTCAGCTGCCCCCTATTTCGGAATGGAGTATTGCAGGAAAATTGGAGATATGATGATGTTCAAGGGAGTTTAGAGAGTAATTAAATGTGAAATGTAAACCTGGGATACGACCCTTCGGGCCTACTCCCAGACTTCGCTTGCTGAACTACCGCACAAAATTAGGCGCAGCAAATGACATGAAAAAACTAAAATACGCCACCGAAATCCAATAAAAGTTTCAAAGCCATTAAGCCAATACAGAGATTTAACTTAAAATTAATGCTTTTAAACGTACTCATTCTCCTTATAAATTCATCAGATTTCAACGCAACAGCAAGCCTTTCCTGGATTAGATGTTCATAGTCAGGATTACCAGACAAGAATTGCATACCGGTTTTAATTGTTTAGACATCTCCATGAACCCATAAAATATTACATGTTATACAGTATACATGCAGGAAAATAGTACTTAAAGTAACGATTCGATATTTATATTCCTCTCTCTCCGCAAACCCCATTATCTCTAAAAAAATATCATTTAAGTTCATACGTGTTCATTTAAAGTCGGCTACAGAAAAAGGATTGATTCTCAAAATATGCCAATTAAAATCAAAATCAGCGTAGCCTGGGAGTAGGCCCAAAGGGCCGTATCCCAGGTTTTCATTTTACTTCCATAGCTCAATACCTCCTATCAATTTCCATTCACAGGAAATCCATCTTCATAAACAAATAGAGAGTAAACTTCAAACTAAAGGAAAAACACCGAAAACAATTATTTGCGCTGTCATGCATAAATTGGCTCTAATCATTTTCGGGGTCTTAATAAATAAGCAAGCTTTTAACGAACACTTAGCTTGCTTTTAAAAACAGTATCATTTAATACAGAAATTCCCTAGCCTCAAAGCCAGAAATCACCATGCCCCATAGCCGTCAGATCAAAAGTAGTCCGTATTAGGCGCCTAATAAGGGCTACGATCCTAATAAGATGTTAAAAACCAACTAAATCATCACTGCCAATATTAAGCACCTGCTTCAATCGCACTATATGATACAATTTATTCAAAACATTATATTCCAATCACCTACTGAAAATTTAGTTCTAAGGGGATAAACAGAAATGCGCAAGAATGAATACTGAATCAAAACGAATTGAGAGTGAGATGCTCGAAATACAGCGACAGAGAAAATATGATGATTCACATTGAAAAAATCACTGGGGAACGTGCTAAAACCTTGTGTCTAGCCATTACAACGGAATTACCTGAGTACTTCGGAGTACCAGAAGCCAACGAGCATTATTCAATAGGGGTTACAAACCGTATAAATTTCGCTGCAAAAAAGGATGATATTTATATTGCTCTGATTTCAATAGATTTTCCCTATCATTATAATGCCAATATTTATTGGATGGCTGTAAGACCTGATTTTCACCGTCAAGGTGTTGGGAAACAATTAATAGACGCGGCTTGTCATTTTGCTGTAACTCAAGGAGCTACAACTATAACCGTTGAAACACTGAGTCCATCTGAATCAGAAGATAATTATCTTAAAACGTATCGGTTCTATATGTCGGTTGGTTTTAAAGCTCTTTTTGATTTAAAACCCGCTGGATATGAGTGGACTATGGCATATATGATGAAACAGCTTGAACCTTTAGCAATAAACCAACACGCAATGGTTATCAAAGCACTAACATTGGCAGATATTCCCTCTCTGGTCGATGCTTTTCAAAAAGTAAATTGGCAAAAACCTGCATCATTATTTGAACAATATTACCAAGAACAACAAAAGGCTGAACGAGTCGTATGGTTGGCTTATGTGCAAGACCAAATTGCCGGCTATGTTACGCTAAAATGGACATCACTCTATGAGCCCTTTGCTCAGAAACAAATCCCGGAAATTATGGACTTAAATGTATTACCCTCTTTTCGCCAATTTGGAATAGGAAGTACTTTACTAAAAGTCGCTGAAAAAAAAGCAGCAAGCCAACACTCACATGTAGGTCTTGGCGTTGGCCTATATGGTGGACAAGATGGGGGATATGGATCAGCGCAACGACTCTACATCAATCGCGGCTATATTCCAGATGGGTTTGGAGTCACTTATGACTATAAACCAGTAGCTCCCGGAACAATGGTTTCTTTAGATGATGATTTGATATTATGGTTTACCAAAAAAGTGAAATAATAAAATGAATTTTCCCTATCGCCTCATTGAATTAACCCATACTTTAGATGAAACCAGCCCCTCCTGGGAGGTAAACTGTGGCTTTTCGTCATCAATAGTATTGGATTATGCTGATTGTACTAGTGAACCCTTATTTCGCGTTCAGCATCTCACCATGCCAGCGGGAATGGGAACGCATATGGATGCCCCTTCACATTGCTGTCCCGACGGACTATCTATAGACCAAATTCCACTGGATCAATTGGTTGCTCCTTGTGTGGTAATTGATGTAACTCCAAAGGCACATGGACTCTATAGTGTGACACCCCAAGACATCGCTGATTTTGAAAAAACGCACGGCCTCATTCAAGCTAATTCATTTGTCATCATTAAAACAGGCTGGTCACGCTTCTGGAACAATCCGATTCAATATCGTAACAACCTTGATTTTCCCTCTGTCTCGGCAGAAGCAGCCTCCTTGCTGTTATCTCGAAGCATTGTGGGATTAGGCATAGATACATTATCACCTGACAGGCCAGATGTTGGTTATCCGGTGCATCGCATCGTGTTAGGTTCAGGACGATACATCGTGGAGAACATTGCAAATAGTGAACAATTACCATCCACTGGTAGTTTCGTCATGGCCCTACCATTGAAAATCAAACAAGCGACTGAAGCACCTATTCGCTTAATTGGATTATTGCCATGAAATACCAGAAGATCATCCAATAAGCGAGCTTATTTGTTTAAAAAGTCGGGGGTAGACTAGGATCAAGCCCAAAGGGCCGTACCCCAGGTTTTCATTTTACTTTCACAACTCTTAGACACAACAATTTACGGCAAAAGCTAAAGCAAACCAAGAGGGTCAAGCCTTGCTTTTTGCTATTAAGGAATTAAGTAGCAAGGCTTGCACCTAAGCTACTTTGGTTTTCTTAATTAGTTTGATTTTTGCTGCTTCAATTTCAATCACTATCCTTAAGTGAACGATTTCCATCTTCAAGATATTGAGTTAATTGTTAATTTCCGGCAAGGCAAACCGGTTACGTTAAATTTATCAATGGATTATCAAGTTAATAAAAAGATCCATTACCCAATCAAAGAAAGAGAAATTGTCAGCAGTTTTTTTCAAACTTATGGATGCGTTTCCCTGCTTGTCCAATTTTACAGAATAAGATCTGCTTCTGGACTTATTTGTTTTTCTGGCAAAGGCTCTTAACGCTTCCATTTGAGTATTTAAACAGGATAATTGCTGTAAAGATGTAATCGGAAACTTGATGGATTTGCCTGTAATTTGCATATCTTGCTGAATGTTACTGGATTTTAGTATTTGAATTAACATATCAGCTTCTACGCGCCCGATGATTTTAGTGATACGTGATGATATGTCTTCTTTCAATAAACACCCCTCGATAATTCATCGAGTATAAATTTATGTTCTTTTTTTATCAACTCGTATCATTTATGGTTGTCAAACCAAAATGAAAATGTCCCACACATTCCGGCAACCTATTGATAAAATTAACGAGCTAGTAAAAGTCATTTTTTAATTCTTATCACCACCCTTTTACCATTTTATACTATTGAAGGAATAACAGGAAACTATAATGAGTGCATCTCAAAAGTAGTTACAACAGCAGACAAACGCAACTGCATAGCAGAAGAGAATAAGGTTATTGATAAACAATTAAACGAAACCTATACAAAACTTTTAAAATTTCTATCACTATCAGGAAAAAAGAAGCTTAAGTATTCAGAACGAGCGCGGTTAAAATCTAGAGGAGAAGAATGCAAGCTTTCTGGCCACGCAATGGAAGGCGCAATAGAATACGTTTCTGCGTCACGGCAATGTTCCAGCAGTGACGCAGGAAAATTCATCTTCTTTAGCCATCATCACCAAAGCCTCAAAAAGTTCCTTGTCCTGAGACACGAGATTAGATTGGACAAAATATTCCATGAAACGGTATTGCTCCCAGATCTACACTCTGTTATCAAATAAAATAAGGTTATTGCAATCAAAATCGAAACACTGGTAACTCTCTGATAAGTAGAAATTCTACAAGCAGTGGTTTCTCCGATTTAAACAATGGATCCGCTAAAACCATAGGAGCCAGCAGGACACCAAGGGGTCAGCTGACCCCTATTGCGGAATGGAGTATTGCAGGAAAATTGGAGATATGATGGTGTTCAAGGGAATTTGGAGGGTGAGTGAATGTGAAATGTAAACCTGGGATACGGCCCTTCGAGCCTACTCCCAGGCTACGCTTGCTTTAACCGCATCACCCAACTCATTTTTGAACGGCGCCCTACACTGTCCTGCAAAGCGATCGAGCTACAATTTCTATTTCATAATTTTTAAAATCCATCTTAAACCTTAAAAATCGATTCTAAGATATAACAAAACCCCTTTATAGCATTTATCTTATTGTTTTAATATGCAATTTATGGGTCAGACCCCTAAGATCGGTCTGGTGGGCTCAATCACATTACCAGTCAGAGAATTAGATAAGAAGCACTATATTTAAGAGATGTAGACATTGGACAAAAGGCAAGATCTGACCTCTATTGTTATTTACATTGATGATACTTGATTACGAGATCTCGCAAACAAGTCTTGACCGATCCCCACAAGATTTAAGCATCTTATAAACACCTACCTTCAGCGCATAAAGGGCAGTAAGTAAACTATTCAAGATGAGTTGTTAACAGACCAATTGGATTCTCGATTAATGTTAATGCACCTGCAAGTCGGCGGTATTTATGAAGACCTACCCGGCACCTAAAGTAGATTCAACGTTCATTTGTACGAAACATTCGTTAACTTTCGAACTCCACATTGCCTGACACTCTTGAAAAACGTGTCTTAATTCTTCCGGTGCTTTTTCAAGAGAGTATTCTGTTGATATATTAGGGTCCGAGAAACTTAAGCTGTTAATGTATGAAGGATCGTTTAATATCAATTTCATTTCCTCTTTGCCACTCAAATAAATCGATATCATTTCATCAACTGAAAAACCAGGGATTATATTGGAATTTTTAATTAGAAACGGAGACAGATTTTCTTTCATCAAAAGATACTGAAGAAGAATCATAGAATACGTGCGACCGACTCCATCCGTGAAGGGATGATGTAAAACTGTATACTTTATAAAAGTAAATATGGATTTAAGTTTGTCCATTTCACTTGCTGATTCATGCAGAGAATTATTGAGTTCCGTGATAAGTCGTTCAGTAACATGATGCAGAAATTCATCATTCAATTTTACATCATTCGTTTCATAGTTTATTAAAGCACCATTTCTAATATAGTCCATACATTCTTTAGCTACTTCCTCTGGATCCTGATCAACAAAAGAACTGTATATTTTTACAGGTTTATTTTGAGGTCTTATGACCAATCTTATCCCTGCTATTTGATATTCTTTCTCAAGTGACTTAAGGTAAGAAATGGATTCAGTTAATCCAGATAATGAATCAAAATTAGCTGTCAAACTCCAAACCGCATCACTCTTTCGAAACTCGCCAGGTATTTGCTCTATCATATTTTCAACACCTTTTGTGCAAATTTCGTGTAGCTTTTTAATAAATTCATTAGTAAGAGGAGCTTCTGTATCGAGATTATCTAGAACAAAACAAAAACCTTCTGTTACATGTTTTAAATAACCTGGTTCGGATTGCTCAAAGCTAATCCATGCTGGATCATAGTTATCACCCTCAATGATATCAAAGACCAGCTCATCCCTTTTGTCAGTAGCTTTAAATAATTTAATTACTTCATCAACATAATGATCTCTGAATGAATCTAACTGATGAATACGTAACCCCAGATTCTTAATAAATTCTTTTATTGTTGAAAGTGGAATGGTTTCTGTTGTTCCAACCAATTTATTATACAACTCTCTATACACAAAAGGACGTATATCATAACGCGTCCTTTCAACAAAAAATCTCCAAAACTCTTGATGAGGAAAATGAGCAAAAAATGACTGCAGATCAAATTGTGGCTCACTACTTTGGCCAGCGATCGGAAAAAATTTCAATCGATTCTTCATAATGAGTCAACATATGCTATCAATTTGTATTATATAGCTTACAAATGTATATTAATCAAACAGAGTCATTTTGATTATGTAGTTAATTGGCTTATGATTTTTAATATGACCAGAGCGCATTATAAAGCAATCATGTAAAAACATAATTCATGGGTTGAGAATTAAGCCATCAAGCAATTCGACGGAATAATGACATCATGATTATTGGTTAAGTCATACGACAAAGATATCACACTCTTTTATAATAGCACCCAGCATGCAGGTGATAATATGGAAATATTGCCAGTGAACATGCCCCTTACAAGAGCATCACCTATTGCTTAAAAAAAATCGAAATTTAAAAGGTATAGGGTAATTTCTCACCAACTATACAGCCACGCAGGCTTGGCGAAATCTCAGAAATAATTATAAGCTTCTATGGCCTTTCAACTCCAATAATGGGAATAGGGTTCATGTTCGCATCTACAGCCACCATTGTGAACTTTCCTTCTGTGCAAAGTTTACGCTCGCCAGTTATCAAGATTTCAGAAAACATTTTTACATCAACAGTTAGACTTGTTTTGCCATGTCTCTCAACGACAGCAACGAGATCGATGAGTTCACCGACTTTGACAGGAACTTTAAACTCGATCTTATCACTTGCAACGGTGACAACAGTACATCGAGTGTAGCGGGTTGCCGCGATACTTGCTGCCATATCCATCCACTCCAAAGCGTGTCCGCCAAAAAGCGTCCCGACATGATTTACTTGATTAGGGAAAACAATCTGCATCATTCGCGTTTCCATCGCTGTGTTTTTGTTCATTACTAATCCCATAGTATTTTAAGAATATAGTGTAACTGAAATTCTAGGTTAATGGGATAATGCTCGGTTTGAGATAGATAACACTTAGGTTCTTATTGGTTGACATATTGGTGTGATCTATACAGACAAGCAGTCAATTTTCAGAGGAAGTGTGCCGATAGAACCCAAGAATCCCGCACTATTAAATTTAAAAATAAAGAAGGAACTTCTTTCTACAACCGAAGTAATATCTTCTAAAAAAGATGATTATGAGAATAAAGCTAAAAATCAATGGTTTAGTTCTTTTAGAGTGAGAGCCCAAAAAAACATTTTCATGCAGGAAGGCTTAAACGAAGCGATTAAATATATTGAAAATGGAGATATTGGGAAAGCACAAGAGCGAATAACTCGATTAAAAGAGGATCTTGTCTCCAAGTTTGGAAAAAATAGTTTTTGGGGCCAACCATCTGATTCTTACACATTAGTTGATGGTCTAGAAAAAAGGTTATCTGCTAAACAAAATATAGTCAGTGATTATAAGCAACAAATACAACATATGAAAGACGATAAAATGAAAAGCCGCGAAGAAAAAGTTGAGGCTTATCAATCTCATGGCTTATGATGAGCAAAAGTATTGCCCAATTTCTTTTACACACCTAGAGGGTCAGGCCTTGAATTGTGAATTATCAATTAAAGGTTGATGAATCTATTGACGACCCGAATCAAATGGATTAAAAACATGCTAAGGAAAAGATAGTTAATAGTCCAACATGGCAAGATCACTACGTATAGAATTTCCAGGAGCCTTGTATCATATCACCTCAAGGGGTGATGGTCAGGAGCGCATCTACAACTCAGAAGAGGATCGAAATTTATTTTTAAAATACTCTTTCTGAAATATGTTTAAGATGTACATGGGTATGTTATACGTACTGTCTCATGGATAATCACTATCATCTGTTAATAGAGACTCCGGCTGACAAATTAAGTAAAGGTATGCAATTACTTAACGGTATCTATACTCAAAAATTTAATCGAATACACCATCGTGTGGGGCACGTTTTTCAAGGACGATTCAAAGCAATATTAGTTGATAAAGATAGTTATTTGCTTGAGCTATCAAGATACATTGTATTAAATCCTGTACGCGCAAAAATGGTTACTTCACCACATGAATGGAAATGGAGTAGTTATCTAGCAACGGTATTAAAAGAGCCGAAACCAAATTGGTTGTATGTAGATAAAATTCTTTGCTTATTTAGTGAAGATGTTTCCTCAGGCCATTCGGAAATACCGAGAGTTTGTAACTGATGGAATGATGAGTATGTCTCCATGGAGTGACTTAAAAAAACAAATTTATTTGGGAAATGATGCATTTATTAATGAAATGTTGAATAAAATTGACCCTCAAATGAATCTAATAGATATCCCGAAAACTCAATATGAAATGGAGAGGCACTCTTTAAAGGAAATGGACAAAAAGCCAGTACAAGAAATGAAGGGATTCAAATCGCGTACAAAAGCGGTCAATTTAGTTTAAAAGAAATCGGAGATTATTTTGGTTTGCATTATTCTAGTATAAGTAAAATAGTCAGAAAATTATGACTATAGATTTGTAAATTCAAAATTCAAGGCCTGCCCCTCTAGATGCTACTTACCTATTACCATTTAAATGAATAATTCGTTTGTTGAGATCCCCACACGTCTTTAATAGTAACATCCAGTTGCTTTTCTGATAATAATTTGAACTCTATTAAAGGACCCCAATAATAATTATCGAAATTAAAGTCACGAATTAGATTTCCTGCTCTTATAGAACAATAAAGCCGCCGAGGTTCTGGTGAACCCATACCGTCACCATAACTTAAATCCAATTGAGTACTGCCTTCCGAACCGCCTGGCGCACTGACGCCCTCTAACCAATTGCAACTTATATTGGCAGGTTGTTCGTATTGGTTTTTAAGAATCAAACAACTTCTGTGAATACGATAACAAGGGTCTGCAACGCTCATGGTGGCACACAGACCCAAAGATAGAAATACGTAAAATTTAAGCATAATAGTCTTTATATGGAAGAAGAGAGACATTTTTTATCATATTTGCACCTGGTTTGTCTATTAATGATTTAAATCCCCTTTGCCTAAAAAGGCAAGGAAAGAGTAGAAGGCTCTAAAGCGGAAAACTAGAACTGCAACTCAACCTATATTAAAGGCATTGAAGTCTGAATTGATGGATGTTAATGAGCTGGAGGTAGAAGATGCCTACGGGGTCAGGGGCTTGTGCCTACGGGGTCAGGGCTTGAATTGTGAATATTGATAAATTCACAATTCAAGCCCTGACCCTTTAATCTTCCTTGGGCACTACCCTAATATGAGCCTTGCAAATGCAAAAAACGCTTTATTGAGTTAAGTGAATTAAAAAGATCTGGCCAAAATCCCAAAGTTCAGATTCAACTGAATAATGAAAAAAAAGACGATACTCAAAAAAAATTAATCTATTCATGGTATGAAAACTACGCTGTAAAAAATCGCAAACAACCACGCCCATTAAAATATCAAATAGATTCAGATATCGTCCCTTTGCTTGGCCATATGGAATTAGAAAAAATTCAAACCAGAGATATTACAAATGCTCTTGATATCGTTGTGAAAAGAGGAGCACCTATCCAGGCTAACCGTATTCTCAGTACTATAAAGCAAGTACTTAATTACGCGGTGAGTCGCGGCTACCTGCAACAGAATCCAGCCAGCAATATTAGGACACGTGATATTGGCGGAATTGAAAAGCCCAGAGAACGTGTTTTAAGCCCAGAAGAGATCAAAATTATATGGAAATTTTTAGAAAGCGAACTATGCCAAATGTCTGATTCAGCTAGAGTAGCGATTAAGATTATTTTACTAACTGGAGTAAGAACTGGCGAAATTAGAATGGCACAGTGGCATCAGTTTAATTTCGCAGAATCATTATGGACCATACCACCGGAGCACTCTAAAGGAGCAATTACGGTAAAAATACACTTGAGTGAATTAACCAAGAAAATATTATTTCAACATAAAGAAACCAGCGATTCACCCTATGTGATACAAGGCATTACTGACGATGTACCGCTTTCTAAAGATGCCCTGCTCCGAGCAATCAAGCGAATTCAAAATCGGGTAGGTATTCCAGAATGGACAGCTCATGATCTCCGTAGAACGTTCGCTACTCAATTAGGAGAGTGTCTTAATACAGATCCCGTAGTTATAGAAAAGTGCCTGGGGCATAAAATGCCACGAATCATGGCTACTTATAATAAAAATGAGATGTTATTACAGCGCAAAGAAGCTTTGGATACTTGGGCTCACCATATTATAAAGATCATATCTGAATAGAAAGTTCTGACCACTCGACAAGCCACGTTACTAATGAAAATATCATCGTAACCTATGTAATTTCAAGGGGAACTCCATGAGTACAATATAGAATGTATACCCCAATCACTGGACATAGTACTCAGATCAATGACGAATTCACTCAAAAGTGAACGCTATATCTGTGAATTGCTTTCAAATTCAAGGCATATAATCCCCCACCCTTTAAGGTGAGGAACTATCTAAAGTTTAACGACAATTTGTAAGCTGCTGAGAGGTGGATTCTTGCTGTATAGCAACCGGAGCAGATTTAAATATCCCATGGTCAAGAGCAGGATATCTTGGCTTTAGCATTACAGTTGAACTTAATGACATCACTATTTCAGTTGCTGTAATAGTACTTCCATCCTTCGTCAAAAGCGGCGGGGATAACGCAAGGATACTTTTTCCATGGACTGAAATGCATTGGTGTAATTCTTCAAAAAGCTCATTACTTCCCTCTTCAACGAAGGATGTTTTTTTCAACTTATGTCGAACGATTAAGCCACCGAGCAGTGCGTGCGCAACTGCTTCTGCAAATAATTGCTGACTGTGAGGAGATAGCTTTTCTATCCAGCCAAGATAATGATGGTGCATAGCTCGTGTAAATCTCTCTCCTATTTTATAGCTGGAAGCCGGTCTGGCGCTATTTAACATTTCATTTAAATACACCATGCCGTCTTCCTTTCCTGCCAATTTATATTCCTTGTCTTTATTCCAGGTTGTGCATTGTTTATAAAACTTCAGCAATTCGGCAGCAAAGGGAAACTGTTTTAACCATACGCTGTTTTCATTAACCCACTCAAAATTAGCATCAGCAAATGACACTGTATCCAGAACTGTTGTTTTGGTCGTCTCATCAATTGGAAGTTGATCGATTCCTGGCTTTATAGACTGTTCTATAGAACCCGATGAAATTCCATCGGCCACAGCTTTTATGACCGATACAGCTTCCGTTGCTCCAGGGTATACATAACTGATTAATTCCAACACATTAGAGTCAAATGCCAGACTATACAGTATGTTGCTTAATTTGGATTTTTTTCCATGGACTAACTCGATTGGTTGCCCTGGTTTTCGGAACTTGTCACGCAAATGCAGTTTTAATGTATCTGCTGATATTCCAGCATGAATGAAACTTTGTATATACCTTCCCAAGGCTTGATTAAATGTCAAAGTACAATTTCTCTTGTGTGATGTTTCGACAATCATCAGGTAATCAATACGATCGCTTAACGGTTCGAGCTGCGCTTTAATTAAAGGCAATTCTTCGACAGATGCATCTTTTGCCATAAACTCCAGACTGCGAAGCATTAGAGTGGCCGCATAGGCCGGAGATTCTTCCGGATGCACTTTGATATTACCGATTTTACCCTCACGTACATAACGCAAAAGGTGCTCTTTCATGCGAGCAAATATTCCACTGGCTCTTTGAGTCATTAATGGATAAAACATTTGATGTAATTCAAGCGCAAATGGCTTTTTGTGAAAACGGGTTATTTCAGAAGTCCAACGGGACAATGGCAGCAAACTGCTGCTTTTTACCCATTCATAACGAGGATCAGAAATAGACTCTATCCTGATAAGACACTCTTTTCGAGTCGCAGGTGAGAGATGAGGGTCGCTTATCAGTAATTTGAAGTACACCGAAAGCTGGTAGGATTTAAGGCTACTGGGAAACTCTGCAGGCAGCTCAGTAGAAAACAGATAGTTGAAATTATCCGACCACCAAGCTCGTGTAGGAAACAACTTGTCGACGTAGCTGCCTTGTGAATTGGCATCGTCCAGAAAGTGTCGGTGATAACATTCAAGAGGTATCAGCTGACCGCCGGCTTTAGGTATAATCTGATCGCCGTCTTTGATTGCGCCGAGTGCGAGATCGAGATTTTCCAACACTGGATATGGGGCAAGATCCAGATTTTTAGCGAGTCGCATCCAGTACAAACCACTACGACGATGAACTGGCTCTAAAGCTGCCATGGTGGTTTTGCCCGCATCACTATAATAAAAACTGTGGAAGAGAAATGCAGGAGTAGAAGTCTTACCTAAAACTCTGGCGAAAGCTTCCCGGCTATGGCGTGGCTCCAGGGTGACATCCAGATCACTGCTTGTGTGATAAGGAAGGGTAGTTAACCACAAACCATAAAGGAAGGCTCCTTCTGCCATGCGATCACTGCGCAACTCAAAGGCTAGACGGCCCAGTATTGCATAGCTAAAGAATCCTGTTTTGCTTAAGGGCGGTATTACACCCTCGCCAATAAATTTATTTACAATTTTATAAATTGATTTAACAGATTGCTCCAAGTGCTTTATATTTAGTTGTTTTGAGTCTTCTTCAGTCAGTTCGTTTAATATTCCTTTTTCTGTTTCTGCCACTGCGTTTAGGAGTTCTTGCCATACAGTGCCATCAGGGCCAAAAGAGTCCTGAAGTTCTGTTTGTTCACACTGATTCAGCACTGCATCAAGATGATAAAGGTCGCCGCATAAAATACGAGCCAGTACATCCGACGATTGGTTCAGAACCTCAGGAGCCTCTGTTCCATAAAGTAGACGATGCACCGATGGCGCCGGTTCGCGGTTGTGTTTTGCTTGCGCTAATGCTCTTCGTGCCCGAAGAGTATCGTTATCTCGTTGCTTGATGAATTCATGATTGGAATACATAATGTGATACCTCAGTTCCAATTGGGTTTGTAGTTATTATTAGATTCAATCTCATTAAATCCGCGTTTATCGGCATAAACCTCTTTTGTTGGTTTATCATCCCAATAATAATAATGGGTACCTGTCTTTGTTTTTTGTTCTTCTTCAAACCAGTGGCAGAGTTTTTTATAGTGATCAAACAGTGCCCCCAGTCGTCCCTGGGTTAAAGCAGGATGTTCTTGTGCAAACTGATTGGCGACTTCCAAATCTTGACCAAAACCAACAAAGTCTGTGGACTCTATCAAGTGCAGTAGAGCTTTAGCACCATATACTTTATCGTCCCGATTATAACCACCGTTCCACAAGGTATAACCACAAAGGCTTAATCGTGTGATGTATTTATCCTCTTTTTGCCGTCCCTGAATGTAGTCTTTAAGCTCTTGCTTCAGTATCCAGCGACACGATTCGGGAAGATGTTGCTCTTTAGCGTATTGATAACTGCTTTTTTGTTCCAAAATGAGGGTTTCAATACCAAAAAAGGAGCTTTTTCTCCAAACAGATGCTTTTTGATGATAATCCCCTCCTTGTTGCAGCATCGCTAATAACTCCTTATCAAGGCCGCGAATGGCCGCAATGTGCATGGCATCACAACGACTGTAACGCAATGGTGGTTCGTTATAAAACCACTGGTACATATCGTATTGTTCGGGATTTTTATAAATAGGAATTTCAAGCATCTCATTAAACTGGGTACACTCTTCAGTTCTCATGGATTCAATAACAGCACAGGCCTTACTTTTGCTCGGGATACCGTACATGCACGTTGTGGTCAGGCTGTGATGCAAGTACAGTCCATTCACCGTGCCGATGCGGTATTTGGTGTCGTAACTGCCGTCTCCCAAAAAAGTATAACTCGAAAATTTGGTCATCACCGGCATGTTGGTATAGCGGCAAGATAAAAAACGAGGTTCAGCACTGAGAATTCTGGTAATAAGCTCAGGCTCATAACTATTTTTAAATAGATAATGGTGAAGAGGAGTGGAATCAAAAAACAACGGGCGGGCTCGGTTAATTAACGAGTTAAGGAATGCGGGATCCTCTCTCCACGTAAACGCTTTAATAAAGTGCTGCCAGATTTTTTTTTGCAGCGTATCAGGAAGGGCGCACTCATCCATTCGTGCAAGAATGAAATTTAAGGTAGGGGTATCTGTAGATTGGTTGTTTTCCAGAAGAAAGAGGAATAGTTCGCTCAATTGCTCGGGGCTTAATTGCGCGTGAGCTAAAATCTGCCGAAACAGCCGGGTTATGCAGGCAATCGCATTGTCCCTTGTGGACTCCAAGCCGCCAGGTAATACGGTTTCTTCAAGTTCGTACGTGCTGTCATAAGAAGGATCAAAAATATCAATTTCAAACAACTGAAAAAGCAGATAGTAGGGGTTTAGCGGTAGTTTGGGATGGTCTGATAAAATTCGGCTCAACTCGTCAAGGTATTTCCGTCGCGATGCGATATAAAGCGCCTCGCAATCGGTCAAGACGCTCTGCTCTCTTAATACAGATATGAGGATACTTGAGTAATGTTTTCGCTTACTAGCAGGTAGGCGGCAAGATGAGCCTAAACGAATTGCCGCCATACTGTCTTTACCAAAGAAGTCCTTATCAAAATAAAGCTCCTCGTCTGGAACATTATGGTTATCTCTTTTTACGGTCCAATCAAAATGACGGTTTCTTTTTTTGATATCCGCCCGTATTTCATCACGTAATTGCACAGAAGAAGGATGCCAGCCGAGAAACGCAGCAATCACATGATAACTAATCGGCCTGTTTTGATTGACCGTATTCATTTCGAACTCTTTAAAGTGGTGAAGAAGCTCATCCTGAGCGTTAGTGTCGATAAAGCGAGACAGTTGCGACATCACAAAATGAGCGGTACGGGCATCAATTACGGCAAAAAGATGATCAACCAAAGTGGTATTGTCTGAACAATATTTCGCATGTGGTAAGAAATTTTTGATTTGTGCCAGCGGTGCCTGGTGCTTTTGACTGAGCACGTAGTCACATAATTGCTGGAAAAAATCAAAATCATCCTGGTAACGACAAAGATTTAACCAATCGACAATGTTAATGAGCTCGGTAGTGTTGCCTTGTGCCATAAGCGCGGTTAGTCGTTCTTTGGCAGCAGGCGGAAGCTTGAATGGGCAAAAATCCAGGAGGCTCTCTTGCAACTCCACCTGCTTCCGGCCACGTTCCAGTACCGCCAGAATAGCGGAAAATCCCTGCTCTTTATAAAGGGCAGGATTATTAAAATCTTCTTGAGAAGAAACATCATAATCCCATGTATAATAATGACCGGCCCCAGCATGAAACATCATGTCAGAGAAGGGATGCTCTTGCGCCGCTTTATAAAAGGGATTATTAACCATCTTTTGGAGTTCATGGCTTTGCTCGGAAGTACCAAGCAGGGCAAAATCCAGAAATTCTTTCGCTAAATTGATTACAACAAAGGCCTCCCCTGCTGTTGGAATCTCCATGTTTTTATCAGGGTGAATCTGCTTTGATAATTGACGATAAGCAGCAACAACCTCCTGTTGGGTATAGCGTTCAGGAAGAGAAAACAAAGCACGAGCCGAGCGAACGTACCGTGACCAATTAATGAGGCGTGTTACCTGTTCTGAAACAGGCTGATTATAGAGAGGATTGGTCTTGTCGTCTAAAGGAAGGCACATATCGATATCCATTGGCATTATGTGCGCACAATTTTATCATACCACCCCAAAAAAAGATAACCTTACGCAGATTATGTGATTTTTCTTGTACTAACTCACTCATTTAATTGAACTTTTTATTTTCAAGAATCAAACACTATCGTGAGCTATTTTGTTTGTTTTTAATCCATCTGAATCCCTCTTGCTTACTAGAAAGCTTCGCTTATAAATGTATTACGCCGACTGAAAGGACTATGTCAAATGTCTGATTCAGCTAGGCGAGCAATTAAGATTATTTTATTGATGTGATACGCTATTTACAAAGGCCTAGAAAATGCAAAAAAGTACTGCTACGCCATAGAATGATTATTGTCATCTAAATAACTAGTAAAATTTTGGGTATATTTTTCTATTAAAGGCTCGTCATTACCCAAAAGGTTTTGATGATGCAACCATTCTAAAACAATAAATTCCTGCATCTCCCGACTCAAAGGATGAATGGCTGACTGAGCTAAAACGTCTTCATCTGTAAAAAATCGAATGGCTTGCAACACTGCGCCAACTACTAACGCTCGAGTTAATTGAATTTCATTGGGAGGTACTGATTCGCCTGAATTATCAAAATTGGCAGGAAACCCACCTCGTATTAATCGAATAACGCCACCGCCCTCAGAATGAAATTCAATAGTTTCCAATGGATCAAAAACCGATGGTTTTTGAGTGTCGATAAAACGTAGCAAAGAAAGAAACTCTTTATCTTCAGAAGAGCAACTAACCAAGGTTTTATCTGTTGGGGTTATTTTCAATTGATCAAGAGACGTTTCACTGATGTCACGACCACTGCAACCAAAAATCCAATCACAGGAAATCAGGACATTGCGGGTGTCATCTGCACAGACAAATCGCGAATCATTCTGATAGGGGTTCATCATTTCCGAATTGACATCAAACACTACCAGTTTATGTCCTCGCTCTACCAGTCGTTTGCAAATAGCTTGCCCTACCGCACCTAAACCAACAACTCCATAATGGATGTTTATTTGAGGATCAGGTAATAAAGAAAAAAGTTTATTCACAATGGCCTTGGCAATCAAAGGTGATTCAAGGCATTTTTTAGCTGCGCAATTAGCCACATCAATAATAGGAAATGGAGGTAAACCTCGTTTATCTATATCAAAAAATCCTGCAGAGGTTTTTTCAATCCCAACAATGCGATACTTGGCAAATAACTCGGAAGGCACATAAGTTATTGCATGACCTCCATGATCAAGAATTAAAATATTATCAATACGTTCGTTAACATGCAAAATCAGCTGAAACCACAACCAATTGATGTCTCGAATAAACGCGGTTGCATATTGTCCAATTCGACTTTGCATGGAACAGGGCTGATAATGAACACCACGACGTTGTAAGATACTGACTACTTCATCACATTGAGAGTATTTTTTACCCAAAATAAAGATATTTTCATAACGTGCTCCTAGAGCTACAAAACTGTCAATTACATTAATGGACGTATGCAAAGGGTGATGCACATAATAAATCACCGTTTTATCCATCACTTTTTTGGTTTGATTAGGATCAGCCGTTGCCAAAAGCGCATCCAAAACAGGTAGATGAATGGAATTGATTGGGTCAAAAGATGGATGAATTGAACTCAGACTATTGTCCATAATTATCTTCTTTTCGTTTATCTCAAGAATAGGAACAGCCTTATTTAGAATCACTTTACAATCAATATTAGCACTTAATTTGAACATCAACAACACAATGTAATCAGTGAGACCAGGGTTTAAACTTTTGGAAATGATTAAATAAGGTATCAATTATTGTCTATGCTTTAAAATAGAATCCTCTATAACATCAATAAACTAAATGAATAAACAATTGGATGAGCTCAAAAAACAAAACAATGAATTGCGCACCAAGCTTGCATTGATTGAAAATGAGTGTTGTCAATTAAAAAGTCTTATTGAAGCCTTACCCGGAGACATTTACTGGAAAGACCTGAATGGGATATGGTTAGGTGTGAATGAACGAGGTGAAGAAAGTTTAAAACGCATGGGCTTTATTCGTCATCGAGAAGAGGTTCTTGGCAAAACGGACTACGAATTATTTAATAAAGAAACTGCCGATATATATCGAAAAAATGATTTAGAGGTCATTACTAAAAAAATTGAAATAGCGTATGAAGAGAACGTAGAACTTGTGACAGGTGAGAATCTGACACAGCTTTCTACTAAACGACCAATATTTGATAAAAATGGCGCGGTATCAGGCGTTGTAGGTAATACTATTGATATTACCTACCTTAAAAACATTGAACGAGAATTGAAAGCAGCCAAAGAAGCTGCTGAAGCGGCAAATCAAGCTAAAACTGAATTTCTTGCCAACATGCGTCATGATATTCGTACCCCTCTTTCAGGAATTGTAGGGTTTGCGGAATTACTCAAATCAGAATCTCATGAAGAGCGTATTAAAGAATATTCTGATAACTTAGTGGCATCAAGTCACGCCTTATTAAATTTAATGGATGAAGTGCTTGAAGCGGTTCGCGTAAGTTCTGGGGATATTCCCATGCTCAAACGAAAGTTTAATCTCATTCAAACCGTTGAGTCAGTTGTAGCTCTTTATTCCTCTAAAGCTCAACACAAAAAAATCGATTTGTCCTTAAAAATAGACGAAAGAATGCCTCTTTATGTATTGGGTGATAAAATCAGATTGCATCGTATTACTCTTGAATTAATAGGAAATGCCATTAATTTTACCGATAAGGGATATGTTCACTGCCATGTAGAGCTGGTCAAACAAAAAGAACGAAATATAGTGATTAAAATCACTGTTTCTGATTCAGGCCTGGGTATTCCAAAAGAAAAACAACAAGAAATCTATCTGCAATTTAAACGCCTAACTCCTTCTTATCAGGGAATTTATAAAGGAACGGGATTAGGACTTTATATTATCAAACAATTTATTAATGAGATGGGTGGGGAAATTTATGTTGAAAGTGAACCAGGAAAAGGTTCTTGTTTTACATGTCTTATTCCTTTGCAAGAATCCTTACTTGATGATGATTCCGGAATTGATACTGAAGAGTTGCTCAAAGAAGAACAACCCTATTTATCACCTCTATCTCATCAAGTTGCTGCGACTTCCAAGCGGAATAAACTCCCTTATATTTTAGTAGTAGAAGACAACCTTATTGCTCAATCGGTAGCTAAATCCTTGTTGTCTGCTTTATCTTGCCAAGTAGATGTAGCATCAGAGGGTACAACGGCTATTACACTTTGTGATAATAACAAATACGACTTGATTTTTATGGATATTGGTTTAGGAGAAGGCATTGATGGATATGAAATAACTCATCATCTCAGAACAAAATCACCTTTAGCGCAGGCTACACCGATTATTGCGCTTACTGCTCATTCTGGGGATGAAAACAAACAACGCTGTATTGAAGCGGGTATGGATGCGGTGCTCACCAAACCTTTGACTCAAGCCCATGCCACTGACATTCTTAGAACCTTTGTGCCTTCGCGACACACCCCAGCTGCACAAGAAGAGTTTGCGGTAAAACGAGAACTTCCTGATAATAACTTAGAACTATTTCAATTAGAGCAATTTGCTCTTCTTGATGACGAGCCTGCACTTAAGAACTGCGGCAATAACAAAGCCATGTTGATGGAGTTACTCTACTTAATGGCCAATAAAGAATTACCTGCTGATTTAGAACAGATGAAAAATGCTTTTAAAATGCAAGATTACCTTTTAATTGAGAAAATCACTCATAAAATTAAAGGTGGAGCAGTATATGTTGGTACAACCAGAATGAAATATGCATGCCAGTATGTGGAACGTTATTGGAAAACAGGAAAAAGAGACTTATTCGATCAATTGTATTACCAGGCTGTAGCTACTATAGAAGAAACGTGCCTTCATATTGCAGATTGGTTAAAAAAACAAAAAAGCCCCTAATTAAATCAAACACCTTATTTAATTTGCGCCAAAATTGAGAAATGAAGATGGTTATAAATATTCAAGCAGAATGGAGCACCGCTCTCCAGAATCCATTTATACAATGTTAGACTTGTATTATTGAGTACATTGGTGGATCAACAAAGCCACAAAAGAAAATGAACCAACAGGAGAAATAGTTTTAGATGTGATTAGAGCCAAATGACTAATGATGTAACTGCTGGATATATTATTAATGACGTGGAGCGGCTTAGAAAGCCAATGCAATTAATTACAGATTATTTTTTAAAGTGTATGGGTGTCGCAAATTCAGCAGTTATAGTTGAAATGCATCATCTTCAATTTGGACCGCAGTGAGATCCAAATTCACTTATCTCATAAAAAAGACTTTAAGATTCGGAACGCGCTGCGCTCCATAACTTTAATTTGGCAGACAGTGTCGGCCAAATTAGTTCACACACTCATCGGTGCGAACCATTATGAAAATCTTTTATGCACATTTTTATCGAAAAAATAAAAGTATAAAGCTAAATTTTTAGGGCTCTCAAAAGCATTTTCAATTAAATAATATTGTAAAGAGTTTGCAGCTGAGCCTGTATCTGAGAGTGGTGAAACAACACATAGCCAGGATTTAGCACCATCTTCAATTTTCCACCACATGGATGTGTAATGGATTGGAATATTTGGCTTCACGCTTTCGTTCATGGATAAATTCTTTGCAGATTCCGTACTGATTTTTTTATTGTTAATAATAAAGTAAGATTTATCGTCACAAACAACTGCCCCATAAATAGCACCATCTATTTTACTATCAAATTGGTTTTGACAATTAGCCTCGTTTTTCTCATTGAATCCAAATCCATCAAGCTCTTTCATAACAATAGTATTTTTTGCAGCTTTCATATTTTTACAAGATTGAATAATGTCCACCCCAGGATCTGCTCTTAAAGTAAACGCCAATAAAATGCTTACCATGAACATTCCTAATTTTGCTAAATACATTGCTTTCCTCCCCATGCGACAAGAAAGTCGTCGCTTAATTTCCAAAAAATAGCAAATGTAGGCTGGGCTGAAAAGCCCAGCATCATTCACCAAATCTAAATTGTTCAAAATCGTCATCACATCCCCAACTCTCACTCAAAATACCTTGTCTGATAAAACGATGAATGCTCGAGTACTCCCAATCAGAAGGACTAAGAACATAACCATGCTTAACCGGATTAAAGTGAATATAATTGATATGATGCTCATAATCTTGGGCATCTCTAATAACATGCTCCCAATACCTCCGTTGCCAAATACCTCTTTCACGTTTGTTTTTACGAGACTGAGATATATTTTCATCCATAGCAATTTGTATAGAAAAACTGGATTTTATTAAACTTAGGCGTAATGGATAATTCTTGTCACCTTCAGGCAAGACCATCATCATATGGCAATGATCTGGCAAAATAACAATGGCATCTAAATGAAACGGATGGTTCCTTTGCACTTTTTTAAAAGCAAATCTTAACCAGTCAATGTGATTAGTAAGTAAATTACTTTCACGATTTTGCAAATTTAAGGTAAAAAAATAAGTAGCATTAGCCATCATTAATCTTCTGTAACGCATAAGGTTGGATTTTATTATTCCGTTGTCAGGAGCTTATAATATTTTTTTATTTCAAATTCAAGGCGCAAATTAAAATCTTGGTACATATAATTGTAGGCTGGGCTGACAAGCCCAGCATTTAAGAACCTAATAATACTAAGTGAGACCTCAACCTCCATCTCATTAAAATAATCAATATATATGTTCGCTTAAACTATTATGTAAAGTGCCCATAATCAAACTCAATTGCTGGGCTTTTCAGCCCAGCCTACGCTTGCTACGCCATAATCGGCAATATGTCTGCGGATTACCCCAAACCGAAGCCGCTACTTTTAAAGCGGTACTTTTACCACTAGAAGATGCACCTCTAAAATGAAATCCGCCTGAATCTTCACCAGCAATCTTTGCCAAAGCAGGAGCAAATGCAGTAGAGATGGCAAATATTAACCGCGAATTGCCAGAGGCAAGACGGCCTATTGAGTCTCTCCAATCATCCACAGTGCCCGATACAGACATAGCAGATTCAATCGCATGGCTATTTTGAAAAACTATTTTCTCGGAGGAGTGTCCAAAGATATGTGAGGGAGTGGCAAAGAGGTTTTCATGCCACCCCAATTTCTCGACACAACGTGCCCGATCTTCAACAGGGAATACCTGCAAATAAGTAGCCAGTAAATCCCGAGAAATTCTATGAGGTGAAATGGTTAAACCAAGGCTAGCCAATTCTCGTCTTACTTCAGAAGCGTCTCCTTGTAACAAGGCTAATGGCATTGCCCATTGATGAATGACTCCATCATCATCCTGCCATTCAAGTAATCGACCCCACTCCCCACTTTTAGCATCACGAGTTTTAGCCACCACATACAAAGGAGAACAAATCCACTTTGGCGCCATTGGATTACCGTCTTTATCTTTTCCAAGAAAAGACACGCCCTGCTCATTTAATTTAAAATGACCTCCAGCGTATTCACAGGTAATAGGGATATGACCATTTTTGTTTTTTAATGTAATAATTTGATTTTGCATCATCACTGTTTCTCCGACAACGTCCAAGGAAGATAGAAACCCTATCCATCCGTGAACAATCTATTTCTTCTGTGGGATTTATTCGTTGACCAGTGAAAGCAGTTCACCTCGGTCACCAGTAGAGCGATAGATTTTCTGTTGTTGGAGAAAAGACAACACGTCACTTTTTCGATACAAAACCTTACGGCCTATTTTAATGTAGGGAACGCCCTTTCCTTCCCAACGATTGCGCTCCAAAAGTTGAGTGGAACAATCTAAAACAGCGGCCAAAGTGTGTTGATTAAACAACGCAGAAGTTGGTGCAGATTCGAATTCGTTTAACAGTTGTAAACGAGATAGTTTTTTATTCATATGGAACCTCATCAAATGATTATTCATTCAGCTTAATGCCGACGGTATGCGTCCTGCTCGATGAATATCAGTTGACTGTCCGGCCGGATAATAGTCGTGATATTTCATTTTCCGTGACTTTTACAGAACCGTGGATCCGCAAAAGTTTACTGCTCGCGATAAGTATTGCTTGGAATTTAAAAGGCCGTCAAGCCTTTTAAAGCCTGGTGATCTGATTGTTATTAAATGATATTGTTTGTTACTAAAAAAATTTTGCTGGCAGGATTTGTCCCATTTGTCCCAAGTGAATATTTTATATTGGGACACTAAAAATATAGTGCTTATAAGGTTGTCCCCAAGTCCCAATTGCCCCATTTTTTGGATAATTGTTCACATTTAAATTACTAAAGACCATATTTGGCTATTCAAAACGTATTACAGGCTTGTTAATCCTGCCCGCCGAGTCATGATCTAAATTCAACCTTCATGACCTTTTTTTTTGCTTGACAATATTTTAACCATATCCTACCATCGCGTTCTTTTGGGTAATTATTGATCACTTGAAAGGCGTTACTAAACGGTCTATCTTTATATAATACATGTTGAATAAGAGGATTTATGTCAGATTCCAAACAAAAAAGAAGCTTTCTTAAGCCAATGACGGCTGTATTGGCTTTAATTGCCACATCTAGTCCCATAGTTGCTAGTGCTATGCCTAATAGTATGAACTCTCCTACAATACAAGCCACAGAAGCACAATCTAATGTATCTTCAGTAATTGATAATCCACTTTTAATACAACGCGCTGATGCCAAATTTTCAAAAGTAGGACACTATTCTCATAGTTCGCATTCGTCTCACTCGTCACACTCATCCCATTCATCTCACTACTCTAGTAGTTACTAAGAGTAATGAAAATGAATACAGAAGAAATTAATAAACAATCGAGTAATGACCACATAGTTCTCAATTTATCAGTATATTGTCTGAACGTCATCAAGAAGGCTGCTTATAAATTTTCTTCTGAATTTTCAGTTAATTTTGAAAAAATTGATGATGAACAAATTAATGTTTTCTTTGATTTTAACCCAACAATCAATCCTGAAAATAAATCGGAGATAATTCGTCAATTTCAAAATGAACTTTTAGATCAAGATCTGAGAGAAATCGTCTTTAAAGAAACGGAAAATGTTAGAAACTTGATTTTAGCTCATGCTTTTTCAAAAACCACATTAATTGAGTCATAGTTACCATGACTGATGAGCGACTTAAATTTAAACCATTGTCTTACTATGATACTAAAAAAGACGTTCCTTATAACCTGTTACCCTTTAATTTTACCTCTCTTGATTCCAACAGATATGTAGTGACTAATCTAGCTGGTGAGTACGTTGTTCTAACCAAAATAGAATTAAATCATTTAATAACTAAACAACTTTTAGCGGGCACTGAAACTTATAATAATCTGATAGCAAAACATTTTATCTACGATCATAATTCAGACGTGGCTATTCCTTTACTTGCATTAAAATACCGCACTAAAAAAAACAATCTGTCTGACTTCACTAATTTACACATATTTGTTGTTAGTTTACGTTGCGACCATTCTTGCCCATATTGCCAAGTATCACGCCAAATAGTCGATAACTCACGTTACGACATGACCCATGAAACAGCTGATAAAGGAATAGAGTTCGCATTTAAAAGCCCTTCTCGTAGCTTAAAATTTGAATTTCAAGGTGGAGAATCCCTACTTAATTTTGATTTAATCAAATACATTGTTTTGACCGTTGAACAAAGAAATCTATCTGAAAATCGTGACATTCAATTTGTGATTGCCACCAATCTTGTTTTTATAAATGATGAGATTTTAAACTTTTGTAACAGCCACCATATCCTTATTTCTACATCTCTCGATGGCCCAGAGGATCTACATAATAAGAATCGACCTAGACCTGGTAAAAATAGTCACCAGATAACCATACAAGGAATAAATAAGAGCAGAGAAGTTTTAGGTCATCAGAATGTTTCTGCATTAATGACAACAACTAAATCAAGCCTCACCAGAGGAACTGATATTATCGATGAATATATTAAACATGGATTTAATTCAATTTTTTTAAGACCACTAAGTCCGTATGGGTTTGCAATTAAAACAAAAAATTACAAAAAATATGATACACAAGAGTGGCTTAAGTTTTACTTTGATGGACTCGATTACATCATTGAAATTAACAAAAATGGACATTATTTTGCCGAGCAATACGCTTCGATTATTTTAACCAAAATGTTCACTCCCTCTGAACCAGGATATGTGGATCTCCAATCACCAGCAGGTATTGGATTGAGTGCAATTGTTTTCAACTACGATGGAAATGTTTATGCTTCTGACGAAGCTCGAATGTTAGCTGAGATGAAAGATGAAACTTTTAAACTGGGTAACTTGCATCATGATTCTTATGAAGCAATTATTGGTTCAGATAAGTTACTGGATATTCTCGAGCAAACCATGTCAGAAAGTGTGCCTGGTTGCACTGAGTGTGCCTTTCAACCCTATTGTGGAAGTGATCCGGTCTTTCATCATGCAACCCAAGGCGATATGGTTGGCAACAAGCCTAAAAGTGTGTTTTGTTATAAGAACATGGAGATTTTTAAGCACTTGATACGACTGATGGATGATAAAGATACTCGCAATGTCTTATTGAGCTGGGTGAGAGGTTAAAATATGTTAAAACTATACTCTCGAATGAAATCATTATCGAAAATGAATATCACCGAGCGTCTTGTTGCGAAAATCACAGATAACCATTCTATACCAAATGCGCTTCGAGCTAATTTGATATTCGTCAATAAAACTAACTTAGCGAATCTACCAACAGGTTTTAAAGCTTATCTTATTTTTGATAATGAACATATCAGTAACCTAGACAATCAATTAGATAATATCTTTTCCATACCCCAAGATTTTAACTATCTTGAAGCAGATGACATTGTTGTTATTAATCCAGAAAAAAATTCTATCAAGGTCGTTTTCAGAAAAAACACTCCATTTAATTCAATTTTGGTTACTGAAAATTGTAATAATTTTTGCTTGATGTGTTCACAGCCTCCAAGAAATATCAACGATAGATATTTGGTGAATGAAATCCTATCTATGATCCCACTAATAAGCCCATCCGCGACAGAAATAGGCATTACCGGTGGTGAACCTACATTATTAGGTAACGACCTTGTAACTATGTTTAAACGGTTTAAAAATTACCTACCATGTACAGCAATACATGTTTTAACGAATGGTAGAAACTTCATAGATACGCAGCTAGTAAAAAGCATTGCTGAAGTAGCTCATCCTGACTTAATGTTCGGCATTCCACTTTATTCAGATGTACCGAGTATTCATGACTATGTTGTACAAGCGAATAATGCCTACAATGAAACACTAAAAGGCATAATTAATTTAAAATCAGTTAATCAGAAAGTTGAAATTCGAGTTGTCCTACATAAACAAACTTATCAACGCTTACCACAACTTGCTGAGTTTATTACTCGTAACCTGCTATTCGTAGATCATGTGGCTTTAATGGGGCTTGAAATGATTGGCTTTACCAAGGCTAATCTGGATTCTTTATGGATTGACCCTATCGAATATCAAAATGAACTCATCCAAGCCGTTCAAATTTTAGATCGTTTTGGTATGAATGTTTCAATATACAATCACCAGTTATGTCTGCTAGATAAAAGCCTCTGGCGATTTGCTAAAAAAAGCATCTCTGATTGGAAAAATGAATATATGCCTGAGTGTGAGGGGTGTTCAGTCAAAGACAAATGTGGTGGTTTTTTTAGTTCGGCTCATTTTAAATATAGTAACCATATCAAGGCGTTACTATAGTTAAATAAACAGTTTGCAATCAGAAAATATACAGCAAAGATGTGTCACTTTTAAATTATCAATTAAGGGTTAACAATGAAAAAAATAATGTCTGTATTACTATGCACAATTAGTTTGGCAGGATTTGCTTCAGACTACTCTTATGATGTTACAGGTGAAGACGAAAACGGTAACGAACTTGACGGGACAATTTACTCAAATAATGGGGAACAAGATGTAAATGGCGAACTTACAGATGAGAATGGTAACTCCGTTGAATTTAGTGGACAGTGGAGTGGGCATGGTCAAATCAGCGGTGAAACAGAAGATGGAGTTTCGGTAGAGTTAAACACTACCAACTAAACAATAATATCGACTCTGTTCTCTCTCTTATTTTGGATTTTAACTATTGTAAAGCTCATCAGATTAGGGTCATGGAATATTTATATAGACAAATTTAAATTATGTGTCGATAAAATTAATGTTTTATTTTCTACCAAGGTGGTCGATCACTATAATGCACAACTCCCTTCTTATCTGTCCATTTATATACGGTCATAGGCCCAATTGTTATAGTTGGTGTTGAGCTAATATTGGTATTGGTATTGGTATTGGTATTGGTATTGGTATTGGTATTGGTATTGGTATTGGTATTGGTATTGGTATTGGTATTAAAAGGATTGTATTTGATAGAATTATTTGGGGTAGAATATCCACAAGAACAAGATGGAGAGTCTGTTCCGTCAGAACAGAGATAAAATCCAGTTGATGAATTACATCCCACAACTCCTCCATGGTGGGAACAACAACCTGATTTAGCAAAAGTGAAAGAAGGAACCACAAAAAATACAGAAATAAAGCACTCTGCTACTAATTTGTATATGAGGGCTCTTAAGGACATCCTTGATATCCTTTGTAGACACTGACAACTATCTTGTCATCAATAAAAAAAGTGTAATAACAACCAGATTCGCCTGGAGCTTTGAAATAGAGATGTTTTTGAGTCTCATATTGGTTTCCCCAATTTCTTCTATTAACTGGCTCACCACAATTTTCAAGGACAAATTGCAGGGAATTACCTGGTTCAATGAGTTTTCCATTACATCTTATTTTGTCAAATTTTTCTTCTGAAAATGATGTTAGAGGTAGTAAAACTAACAGTAGAAAAGAAATATTGACTCTAGTATTCATATCATATCCTTTTTGACTGAAATACTGATACTTAGAGTATAGACTAAGGAAAAGACTTGGATTTTATTGCGACACAGATGCGACACAAGAAAAAAACATTGCAAGAAAATTTCTTAACTCATTGATTTTACAATGCCGCTGAGAAGAATCGAACTTCCGACCTTTTGATTACGAAACTTTATCAATTCGATATCAATTAATATCATTTAATTACAAAAAACGCATGAACCCCTTTATTTATAAGGATTTATTAATTTATCAAGTATCAATTGGTTGCAAATAATTTCATTTCAGCACACAATTAAGTGTACCCAAAAGTGTACCCCATTATAGACATAAAGGAAGCTAAAATGAGTAACTTTACTGATACCTATATAAAAAGTTTGCGACCGAAAACAACTCGATATGAGGAGTTCGAGGGTGGTGGCTTTGGTATTCGAATAAGTCCTAATAATCTAAAGACCTGGATATACAGATATAAAATTGATGGGAAAACAGATAAGCTTTCACTTGGGCACTACCCTAATATGAGCCTGGCTAATGCAAAAAAACGTTTTATTGAATTAAGTGAACTAAGAAAATCTGGCCAAAACCCTAAAGTCCAAATTCAACTACATAATGAAAAAAAAGACGATACTCTAAAAAAATTAATCTATTCATGGTATGAAAACTACGCTGTAAAAAATCGCAAACAACCACGCCCACTAAAATATCAAATAGATTCCGATATCGTCCCCCTGCTTGGCCATATGGAATTAGAAAAAATTCAAACTAGGGATATCACAGATGCTCTTGATATCGTTGTTAAAAGAGGCGCGCCTATCCAGGCTAATCGTATTCTCAGCACTATAAAACAAGTACTTAATTACGCTGTGAGTCGCGGCTATCTGCAACAAAATCCAGCCAGCAATATTAGGACACGTGATATCGGCGGAATAGAAAAGCCTAGAGAACGTGTTTTAAGCCCAGAAGAAATCAAAATTATATGGAAGTTTTTAGAAAGCGAACTATGTCAAATGTCTGATTCGGCTAGGGTAGCGGTTAAGATTATTTTATTAACAGGGGTAAGGACTTGTGAAATTAGATTGGCCCAATGGCATCAGTTTAATTTCGAACAATCATTATGGACCATTCCACCAGAGCACTCAAAAGGAGCAATTACCGTAAAAATCCATTTGAGTGAGTTAACCAAGAAGATCCTATACCAGCATAAAAAAAGCAGTGATTCATCATATGTGATACCAGGTATTACTGACGATGCACCTCTATCTAAAGATGCCCTGCCCCGAGCAATCAAGCGAATACAAAATCGTGTAGGTATTCCAGAATGGACAGCTCATGATCTCCGACGAACTTTTGCAACACAGTTAGGAGAATCTCTTAATATTGACCCTGTAGTTATAGAGAAGTGCTTAGGACATAAAATGCCACGCATAATGGCAACTTATAATAAAAATGAGATGCTGCTACAACGCAAAGAAGCCTTAAATGCATGGTCAGAATATATTGCAAAAACGATCACTTAACTTTTTTTTAGACAAACAAGAGGTATTTATTATAGGGGTATTACGAACTTTGCTGTTTAAAGGCTAAATAAATTGGTTTTTATATTTGGAAGTCAGTTCCCTCATTAAAGTCTACTTTTCAGGATTGCTAGACTTAGTTAAAAACATTCTCACACGTAATAGGAGACTTCCTCTATAACACTAGACCCTATACAAAAACGATTTAACTAATAGCGTATAATTTATCATCGTTGTTTATTTGGTAGTAACCAAGTTTTGATTATTGTATTGAGAGAGATATCATTAGTCCAACTGAAACTAGACGAATCTGTTAGTTCTTCAAATTTCTTGCATAATTTACGCCCCTCTAATTTCCGTTTACAAATCCACAAATAAATATCAGTAATTTCGAGGCCAAAATTATTTCTCGAAGAAGAAAATTTAAAATTTACTTCCGGGATATTATTGAATTCTACATGAGGCATATGTGGATAATAAGGAAAAGAGTAGTTTTTCAAATCTCGATAAACATCTAAAACCTCTTGTTGAGGGACGTTATAATTAGATTCCTTATCAATGACGATCTCAGTCGGCTGAACTCCCGTTTCTCTAATACTATCTAGAACCGAGCGGAAACACATAATATTTACATGATAAGCAGTTTTAAGTCCAATGCGAAATGAAATCTGGCTATAATTTTCTATAGCCCATTTTAAAATTAAAAATACTCTACAACGAATACTCGATGTGAATGGTAATTTGTGAAGTTTATTTCTAATTTTTTTACAAGTTTCAATAAAAGCTGTGTTAGCTGATTGCTCATTTTTAGATGAAAAAGCTTTCCATACAAGTTGCTTAATTTCACTGTTGAAGATGAAGTATGTGATAGCTACCAATAATTTATATCGAAATGGTGAGTTATACCACATTAGAGGCACCATAGGGTTTACATCATTATCAAATACAATATCAAAAAATTGAAAAATGATATAATCAACCTTATCAACAGTATGCACTTTAAAATTGAGAGCAAATATACTGATTAGATTAGCAAGCTCGTCCGATATAGTATCTAATCTATCACCTAGTATCCTTGCATGTAGATGAGATACATTAAGCTTATCTCTCATATTTTGAATTTGTTCAAAAATTGATTCATTTAGATTAACTGGGCTAATTAATAATCCATAATATTGAACAGGTTGGGCTGGATCAAAGATATGATTCCCAGTATTACCACTTTCATCTATATAACAATACATAAATAAACTTTGAAATAAATGTAATATAATGATAGTTTATTTTTTATTCATAATGATTTTTTTACTGCAATTTATAAATTCATCCTGGATGCAAAATTCTTATTTAAATCTATGCATTTTTATTCCTTAACGCAATGAGAAGTATCCAGAACTAAATTCAAGTTGCTCCGCTTTCAACATAACTATAAAAAAGCCCATATCTATGGGCTTTTAATTAAAATGATCTTATATTCTGCTCAATCCATTGATTAATTGTTTCCTTATGCCAAGCTAATGTAGTTCCATTTAATTTAACTGGCTTTGGAAATTTACCACTCGACCACCAACGTCTTAATGTTAAGCGATTCCGCCCAAGAAGCTCCTCTAAATCAGTAATAAATAAAATTTGCTTTGGTAATTTATTATCAGATAATTGCATCCCTAATCCCCTAGATAAGTTTCAGTTAGAGAAAATGATTTATCTTTCCACTCGCGTTTTATTTCCATTTCAATAAACAAAATAAACAACTTCAGTAAATTTAATTCGATATTTCTGTTTTGAGGTAACCGGTCGTGATGATAAATCAATTGCAAATGAGCAATAAGAGAATTAGATAAATTAGCAATTCTATATAATGGATAATTTGTTGAGTCCAACAAATATTGAATTATCCCCTTATAAATACTGATTTTGAGATCATGAGACATGTAGCATACTCCTGTAAAACATGTATTAAGTCCAATTCGTACAAATTAACTATAAGTATCATTTGACGAAACCAATATTAAAACGATATTAATTTAATTATCAATATATGATTGAAAGAAATTTATATTAATATACGGTATGATATTGAATGATATCGTTTTATATGATAATTTTTTTATGTCATTCGATTACAAGGATAATTTTATGAGTAAGGGACCCTATCAATCATTTGCCAATCGCCTAATTAATACCCTCAAAGATAAAGGACATATAGCATCCCGCTCACCTAATGGGATTTGTATTAAAACCTTAGCTGAATTTGCTGGGGCATCTGAACAAATCTGCCGTCGTTACATAAGAGGTGACGCTCTACCTGATTATGAGAAAGTTAAACAACTAGCTTATCATCTTCACGTAAACCCAGGTTGGCTCTTATTTGGCGAAGAAGGACATGTACCTCCGAAGAAAGATGAAGTTAATGAAACATTACTTCATTACATCCTGAAGCAAAGCCATCACTTATACCCTATCTCTAATGGGGGTAATGACGATTATGCCGATTTTGTGTTAGGATTGATCAAAGAGGTGCGTGCAATAGACACTTCGGAAGATAATTTACTAAAAATCATTGACTTAGCCTTGGGTTCTATTTCTTCCTACGAAGAAAAAAGAAATAAGCACAGTCATGCAGTTTAAGAAGTTTGTAGATATGGATGTAACAGCTGTTGAGGTAAGGCTTCACCCTAAAGCCAGAGATTTTCTATTTGAACACTTTGTCACAATGCGCAAGGTGTTCTCTGATGTATTGGGGCAAGTAGAAACAGACTATGCTTCTATTGCCCTTATTAACCAATCAGGACAGATCTTTTTCATGTCCTCGAACCCAGCCATAGAACAAAATTTAATTGAGAATAATCTCTGGTTATTTGAGGGATGCTATCAACCAGGATTCATCGGTCAGGATCAGCCTAAATTATGGAGCGAACTACCTCCTATAAGCTGCTTAGATGCCATTACAACATACAAGCAAATAAAACCTGGACTGATAACAGGTATTTCCATCCCTACTCAGTTTGATTCTTACAGAGCTATTTTTTCATTTGGATTAAAACGAATTAATCCCAATATTCAACATAAAAGCTCGATTCATTGCGAAAAACTATTAGCCATGGGTAAGTTTGCGTTAAGGCGTATACAAGAGTATTTAGCGTTCCCGGATAAACAATCCTGCATAACAGCTAAGCCCAAGCTGACATTAATCATTAACAATCAGGTGACCTATGAACACACTCCTGGATAAGGACGATCCCATTTTAAGACAAATCGCTGAGCCAATCACTGAATCAGAATTTGGTAGCAGCTGGTTAAAAGAATTGATTAAGACCATGTTCGGCATTATGGCTGACAAAGGTGCTGTGGGTGTGGCTGCCCCCCAAATTGGGATCAGCAAACGAGTTATTGTATTTAGTACTGAATATACCAAACGAAGAAAACCTGAATACCCTATTCCTGATACAGCTTTAATTAATCCTGCCTTAAAGATCCTATCTAAGGAAATTCAAACTGGTCATGAGGGTTGCCTTAATTGCGGCGAAATAATTGGCGAGGTTCCAAGAGCCATGGAGATTGAATATTCCGGCTTTGATATAGATGGAAATAGAATTACCAAAAAAGCTTCCGGCTTAGAAGCCCGTATTCTTCAGCATGAAATTGATCACCTGGATGGATTTTTATTTTTAGACCGAGTGGAAAATCAAGACTCACTCACCACCTTATCGGCAATGCAAAGTAAAGGATAATCGCATGAAGCATCAAACCAGAATCATACTAGCAGGCACTTTAGGTAATTTAATAGAGTCTTTTGATATGGCTATTTGTGGCTTACTCTCAGTCTACATTGCCAAATACTTAATTGGTGATGCTTCAAAGGGTTTGTTTCTAGTATTTCTGACTTTCTTTGCTGGCTACTTAGCCAGGCCTATTGGTGCTATGGTGATGGGCTTACTTTCCGATATTTATGGCAGAAAAATTATTCTTGCAGGTTCAATTCTTTCAATGGGTGTATCAACAACCCTTATCGGGTTTATCCCTCCTCAAAGCACCATAGGCACATTTTCTGTTATTACCTTATTAGTGTTAAGAGTTATTCAGAGCTTTTCTTGTGGTGCAGAATATCTAAATTCTTCAGCTTATCTAATTGAAAATGCAGAAGTATCAAAAAAAGGCTACTCAGGAAGCTGGGCTTCCTTCGGTGCTATGTCAGGGATGTTGGTAGCCTCGTTGGTAGCTCTTATTGTAACGTATTTTACCAATAACTATCCTGAGCACGATTGGCTGATCTGGCGAGTGCCCTTTGTTCTAGCATTATTAGGTTCTTCCATTGGATTATATATCCGGTTGTGTATTCCAGAGAGCATGGAGTACATCATGTATTACGCTGATAGACCAAAACCTAAATTTAAGAGTTTACTCTCAGAATCAATGAATTATATAAGAAACAATAAAACACAGTCTCTTTACGTATTTATTTTAAGCTGCCTAGGTGTAACTACAACCTTTCAGATTTACATCTACGGCCCCATGCAAGCTCATTTGTATGGTAACTTCCATGACCATGAAATTATAATGTCTAACATAATTTCATTAGTAGTTTTACTTTGTGTATTTCCATTAGTTGGTAAGCTATCAGATCGGATAAATCGGGAAAAAATTGTAATTTGTGCAAGCATAGGATTTCTATTGCTATCCCAACCATTTTTTTATTCGTTGGCAAACTATAGTATTAACGAGTTTATTTTATTTCAAGCATTAATCGCAATTCCAGCTGGTGCTTATTATGCAACAGTACCGGTAATCTTGGCTGAAATGTTCCCAATTAAATTACGTTGCACAGTGCTATCAGTGCTGTATTCAACTGCGGCAAGTTTATCTGCTGGAGTTGCACCTTTAGCTTCAATGTTATTGGTGAGAACTACAAAAATTGCATCCTCACCATCAATATTAGTTTTTTCTTTAGTTCTATTTTCTTTTTTGATCATAGCGATACACCATCGCCAATTTCTTAAGTTTAAGTTGTATTCTTGAACCTGAGAAACTCAAGTCTTATATATTTAGCTCAACTAAGCCTCCACCAATAGTAAAGTGAATAAACGTACCTAACACTTTTTTATTGGAGAGAGCTTCCAGAGTATGTTTGTATGCTGATAATTGCCCGCTATATTGAAGAGCAATATCAACCCAATTTGTTGATGGTTGTGGATTGGATTTATGGTCAATTATGTACCACCCCGTCGAGGTCTCCAGAACCAGATCCATTTCACCTTGCCTAATGCCGCCATTATCAAGATGTTGAGTAAATGGTAGTTCTGCATGCATTATAGATTCAGGAAAGGTTGTATTAATCCAATTTAATAGCTCCTTGCCTCGAGCGATGACGTGCTCAGGATTAATTATGCCCGGAACTTTATTATTAATTATATTATTAATGATGCTATGGTTAGCTTCTGGATTATTAATCAATATTGCAAGACAATGATGTAAGGCTACACCAAGATCTTCCATTTCCACAGGACCGCTTAATTTTATCCTTGAATCAAAGTTATGAATAATATTCCCTTGGGCCGTTTCTATTGGAGAACACTTAGAGGCGGGCTGATTATATACTATCCTGTCTTGCAACGATTTCTCTGGCTCTGAATTAAACCAATATTTCAATCTTTTGGCTGCAGATAAGACTTGATTTTCAACCTGATATAATACTGTTCTCGATTTTACTTTCAAAGTATTCGAACCAATTTGTAAATCCCCTCCTTTTAAAGGTAAAAAGTTACTGTTTAATAATTTTAACCATTCACCAACATACTCATTCTTATTCAAGGTTGGGAGGATTAATTGGTCTCTTGCTCGAGTCATCCCAACATAAAGTAACTGAATAGCCTCATTAACTTCTTGTCGTTCATTTGCAGTCCAATCATTGAATTGTTTCAACAAATCATTAAGAGGCTCATTGCCTTTCTGGTCTGAGAATGGATTAGGGATATAGCGAATAGCCCGACCTTTTAATGGATTATTCCAATCAAAATCAAAATTGTCTTGAACGATCCTGATGCCATAAAGAGATAATTTCAATGAACTATCTAAGCTGGAACAAACCACTATGGGCCATTCTAATCCTTTTGAACCATGATAAGTTGTTAACGTAACGGCATCACCAGGATTTGCTGCCTGATTATCTGAATTATTCTGCTCTTTGTTTTTTAACCAAAGAATAAATCCAGAAGGTGTGGCTGCCATAAATTGAGTTTCACAATGATTTTCATATTCATTGACAAACTCACTGAGTGCTGAAAGATTAGCGAACCGATGTTCTGCAAGCTTCGTATTCTCCTCCCATGCAGCTACAATTGAGTAAACGTCTGGTGTAAGCATTGCTAAATCTAAAGCTTCGCTAGTACTTAACATACTTATTTGTTTTCTTGCCTTGGCTAACTTATCTAAAATAGGATGAGCATTGTCATCCCAAATATTCGATTTGGAGGTTTCTATTCCCTTTAACCGCTCTCTCAGCCAAGTTTCGGGGCCAGTATTTGCTGCCAAGCATAAAATTTCAGCACTGGCTAAAGAATCAGAGGGGTCTATTAGAAGACGTAAACAAGCCAGAGCTAAACTAACTTCCGGCGTCTCAAGAAGTCCACTTCTTTTAAACGAAACAGGGACTCCCATCTTTGCCAAAGAACCCGCTAACTCAGAAATTTCTGAATTACTACGACAAAGAACCGCTAAATCACGCCAGGTAGCAAATCGATGTTCTTTAGTTTCTCTATCCATGATTTTTACACCGGTATGGATGTGATCCTTAATACCCTGAGCAAGTGTATTTATCATAATGTTTTTATTTGCTTTACCTTCAGTTACCAAGGTCCACCATTCCACTTCAGCTGTTTCTAATTTATCTTCTCGAACTGATGCCAATTGAACCTGCTCAGGAGTTAACAAATGACTGAAAGGTTGAGTAAATAATTCATTGGTCAGAGCAACAAGTCCAGGCCTTGAACGATATGAATTAGGTAATGTTGATATCTCTCCTCCTCCCTTTTGTACAAAATCCAGCACATTTAAAGCCAACCGAGGATCACTACCTCTAAAACCATAAATAGCCTGTTTAGCATCACCAACCATAAGAATATCGTCTACCAGTGATGACAGTTTAGAAAATAATGCCAATTGGATTGGATTAGTATCCTGGAATTCATCAATAATCAAAAAACGTATCTCATTTTTTATTCGTTCCTGAATCATGGGATTATCTAAAGCATGTAATGCCAATTGTTCTTGATCTACAAAATCAATGAAGCCTCGGGATTTTTTAGTTAATTGAAAATCTTTCAAAACAATTGCAGTTGTAGTAAAAATCTCACGGATAAAACCAAATAGTTCCTCCTGAAAATCTTTACATTTTAGGACAGAAGCACCGACTAATTTGGTTTGAGCGAATGCAAGATCCCCCTTTTTAGTTGGGTTTAATTTGCTTAATTTAATCCAGTCCTGCCAGTCAAATCTGGCCTTTCTCAAAATTTTTTCACAATCTTCTATAGTAGAGCTTAATCCTTTTGTTGGATTGTCTACTACACGACCAGCCTCTACAGCTTGTTGAATAACCAACCTAAATGCTGATTCGTTAATACCTTCATCAATTGGAGGTATTAAATTTATAAGATCCTTAATTGATAAATCAGCAAAAACAGCCATATCTTCATCTGAGAAATTATTAGAACGACATAATTGAATCAGATCATGTATCACCGTTCTCCAGTCGTCTATATTCAATCTATTTCCAAGATAATTAAGCTGTTTAATCCTCTTTGCATCAAGACTGTTGTCCAAGGCCTCAGCAAGTATTTGTTCTGTATCATACGGGTCAATTACTTGTTGTTCAGGTGAAAGACCAAGCTCAAAAGCAAAATCCACAAGCAGTTGACCAAAAACACTATGAACCGTTCCAATCGGTGAATTCATTATACTCGTTGCCAAAAAGAGATTTCCATTGGCTATAAGAGACTGACTGATTCTCTCTTTTAATTCAGCAGCTGCATCTTCTGTAAATGTAACTGCCATGATTTGATGTGGCTCAAGCTGTTTACTCATAAGTTTTTCAGTAACTACATTTTCAATGCTCGTTGTTTTTCCAGAACCGGCGCTGGCTTGTGTATAATAGATAGTCATGGGTTTATTCCTTGATATTGCCTGTCAGATTTCTCCAAACATCAATTTTTTTGTAATTTTTTTTATAAGAACTTGTTTGACCCTTTAGATACTTTTCTTCAGAATCAACTAAAGAAAGACAACCATCAGGTGGTATTGAATATTCATCAGATGCAGCCACTCCATAGGTTATTTCGATTAATCCTTCCTTTAACTGCGCACGTCTCCATTGTATGGTACGCTCAAATTGCGCCCAGGTATTATTTAAAGAACCAGGTTGCTCGGGATAAATGACTGTTGCTGTGGGGAATATCGTGTTGGAATTACAGAGCAACTCTGCTTTACTCAAGATAAAATATCCTGCGTCAATTAATTCTTTTTTCTGGTCTTTTTGGGCGATATAAGCGTAAGTTGCTAATTGAAGAGCCGTATTCGATTTCAACTCCTGTTTGTATTGGTCATAGCCACCCCACTTCATGTCAATAATGGCAAATTTTTCATCGCCAAACTCACAGATTATGTCCATATTACCTTCCAGGTTACCGCTGCTAAAAGGTACTTCCATATGCCTCTCTGTGACAACTCCTTTGACTTTAGCCTGATGAAATAGATTACATAAACCACTTATTGCATTAAACATGACCTCATGAAATTCAAGTCGTTCTACATGTTTCCCTGACTGTGCCAGGGGAAGAGCAAATTGACGAATAAATACGGGAAGTTGAACATTCAACCATTCGGATATGTAATCTTGCGACACTTCTTTTCCCATCCATGGATTTGAGGTAAACCATCTTTCAATAATTCTATGTGCCAAATTACCTTTTAGACGATGATCAACTGCAATGGCCTCGATCGTACCTTCAGATATCTTTGCGCAATATTTAAAAACATACTCATGAGGCTTATTAACCAATGACGACAAACTACTATAAGATTCTTTCGGTCTATTTGATTGGATTGGAACACCAAATGTACACCAGCGCTGAGGATGAGGAAGTGACAGGTCTTTTATTCGAGACAAAGAAACTTCTCTTGTGGTGTTTAATAACAATGACGACTCAAGCTCAGACCACCTTCTATTGCATATCAATTGGTTTATAAATAGTTTAAACAGATCCGTATGCTGATTTAAATTAATTAAACAAACTGATTTTCTAGCTTTTAAAAATACAGAACATGCTCTTTGTAATGCCCGCTCCTTGATTAATGCTTGTTGTTCATGCGTTGGCGCCCAAGGAATTGATAATAGCTCATCTTTTGAAAATGGCGGAGCGCCTACTTTCTCTTGGAGATTAGGGTCTAACCATATTAGATGCTCAATATTTTGTGAGGTTAAGTTAATACTTTCAGGATTTTTGACTACATCAAATCTGCTCACTTCTCTTGGCTGACAAAAAGTACTGGGTCTCAGTTTTCTGATTATCGTAAGTAATCGGTTTAATTGGACCTTATTAATTTCTGAATCAGGCCAATTTGATAAAGCCTCGACCGTTGCATCTGCAGCCCTATATGAAGCCAAGTAAATATCCTTGGTTACATCATCACCAACAGAACATAAGGTTTTCCAATAACCAGAAATTCTCTTAGCTATTTCAATAGCTTGTTTGACCGGCATATTTTCATCATTTTGGCAGCAACTAATGGGGAGCCATTCGCGTATTGATTGTCGTAATACGGATTCATTAAGTGCAGGCTGCTTTTTAATTTCAGAAGCAACATATTCATCGATGCTGCATTGCCATTCATCGGGGTTATATCCTGGAAGATCTTTAAACTGACGAGCTAATTGTCTTCGTAATGTCTTAAATTTACCGGTGGGTAGTGTTAAGTATTGAAGTACTATCTCTGGTGAAGGTGTAAGCCAGGCGCATTGCAAACTTAATTGCAACAAGTGATTTGGAATACGTGATACCGAAGTACTGCCCAGCCCAAGTGAAACTTGATTTAACTTATTTACTGCAGTTTCAATCCCATAATCCTGACTTTGGGTAATTATCAAACTACTATCAGGATTATAATGAGCTATGAAATCAGCAACAACCTGGTTACTTGAACAGTTATATAATCGCAAGCTGCCATCATTGGAGAGTTCGAAAGGCTCAACTTTTTTATTCAGTATTGCTTTTTGTAGTTTCCATAGATCACATCCCTCGTTCGCTAAAGGTGAAAGCATTTTAGGTACGTCTTCAATAATATCAATTCCAGAACTTTGAAGTTGATTAAAAAGATGCTGATAGACAGGAGGCCAATGAGAATGTTCAGTATATAGAATAACTCCTTCAAAAGTTCCCTTTAAAATACCAACTAATGGGATAAGTCGAAAAATACGTTCAGGAAGACTTAAACTTTCGCAAAAAAAATGATGTTCAACTTCAGCCAAATCAACTAAACGGCCATGATTATTTCCTTGATCAGATGGATTCCAACCATAGGCCAATGCCCAGTCCCGCCATTGAAGTAATGTTTCAGCAGTTGATAAAGCATCAGTGTCAAGAGAAGCATGATAAAAGCACGTAGGTTTATTTGCTTTCTTTAAAGCATTTAAATAAGCAATAATCCTGGATGCCCTATCTTCTTTTAGTTTTGGAATCCCGACACGGAACTCAAGTTCGTCAATTAGGCTTAACTCACTACATATCTTAGTATTTAATAATTCAGGGAGATGATTGGGCAATCTGCTCTCATAACCCAATCCTGCAATAATTTTCATCATAGACACATCCTTTCTAATTTTGCGTTTGAACTCGCAAACAGTATTTTTATATTTTATCCAGGCGGTAATGGTACGATTATGATCGATAAAAGATCAATACATATTCTGAAATATTTTTAATTTAAGCGTCCACACTCGCAAAACCATAGTTTGACATTAATTCAATAAACTATTATTCTTTTTCAAAAAATAATAAAAAGGCCATTGTGGATAGCATTTACATCAAAAAAGAAAATATTGATAAGTTTGATAGCTGGCTTCCAGAGAATTATCTTTGCAAGAGAGATAAAGTAATGCACTTTACAAATTCCTGGACGACATTAAAGGAAATAAATGCGACAGTTCTTGATGGATGGAGGTTCAGTGAAAACATGGAGTCTGACTGGTATAAAAAGCATATTACAAATATTCAAAGAACATCTAAAGCGACTGCAAATGAAATCGACTTAGCTGAACGATATGAACAAACGATCAAGCAAAGTCTTTTTTACAGAATGCGTCATATAGAGCCAATGAAATTAAATATAGAGTCTCATTTGATGCGACCACCTTCTGTTGATCACCTGACTTCCTGTGTAAAAAAAGGTGACGTATTGATTCGCCGCATTGGAAGTATTTGTGCAAGTATCGTTTCAAACTATCATCGTCAGCACCCTGTTGATGCAAATGTCGCCATTATTAGAGGACTTGAGTTAAATCGGGCAATTTGGTTGAGCTTTTGTCTTAATCAATTATGGTATCGTCGCTATCTGGAACAAATAGGTGCTGGCACAACGATGATCCGTGTGGGTGTTAAACAACTTGAGCAAATGCCTATTGCCGAAATGCCAACAGGCTTTGTAGCCTTGGCTAAGATCTATTATAAAAAATACAGTGCCCTAGCCTACTCACAAGAACGCCTCTACAACTTACGTTTGTCTGTTAATAATTGGCTAACACAAAAGCTATCAGGTAGTAACTTTTATACAAAAATCAACACACCAGATATTAAGTCAACTTTTATACAGTCCAGGCATATCAATGATCAATTGACCTATGCTGCCTCTTGGCAATCCAGATTATCGGAGGAATTAATATCTGACTATAATTGTCAGAAACTCACTAAATTAGCGCTCATTAATCCTAAATCAAAATACGTTTCTGACCCTCTTCAGCAAACCCATGTTGTTAAAATTAGCGATATAAATAGCCAGTTTTCTGTCAATAAACCTGAGCAAAATGGCTTTGGCTGGCGAACTCTTAAAAGTACTTTGATACCTTTTGATGTCTTAATTTCAACTTTTGTGCAAGAACCTAGAGTTGCAATCATAGCCCAAGAACTTAAAACTCTACCTTTGGTAAGTGAGCAATTAGCAATCTTGAGATTTCATCATGCTCCTGGAGCTTATGCATTGCTGATGGAAACAGAATTAATTACAGAACAAATGCGAGCCTTGGCACATGGGACTACCCAACGATTTATTCAACATAAAATGCTTGAACAAATCGTTATACCTGAAATCGAGCAGTCACTAGCCTACTCATGGCACCAACAGTTAATAGAGTTACTACAAGAAAAAGAAATGCTTGAGCAAGAAATATCACTATTGCTTGAACAAATGTATAGCGTTTATCGCTCTATCCATCCCGAGCAGAATATAACAAGGAATTCGAATGAACCAATCCATTGATCTGACTGAGCTTAAGCGGATCAAAGATAACCTCCGCCAGCAACCACAAACTCTGGATGAATTATGGTTTTCATATCCGGGATTATGGCAAGCGCTTGCCTGGAATAAAGTGCAATTAAGTTTATGGCTAACCTGTCAACCTGATATTGTAAAAGAGGAAAACGAAGCCGGCAAATCAACCTATATCAGCCGCCAGCAAGATAGTTTAGGGAAAATAGATTTAGGTGAAGAAATCGTCAGAATTTTAAAAGTTGAACAGCGGCCTTTGGCCCTGAATTTTATAAAAAATAAGTTACCAACTGGCACATTCGCTACTGAGACTATATTAAAAAAAACCATTGAAGACCACCCTCAATTAACCATGATGGGCCCTTTGGTTAAATTGAATTTAAACTAATTTATTAAAATAAGAGACTAAACAATGAAAGAGCAACAATTCACATCAGAACAATTCAGCAAATTAAAAAGCCAATACCTTGATCGTGGTTTTATTGAATTTCAAGCATTAGAAAGCCAGCATGATTTTATCGAAGCAGGTTTGATCTGGGGAGAAGATCAAGGCAATGCAACCCCGCGGATTATGTTAATTGCTCTTCAAGATGGGCATTGGGAACTTTCCAAAGAGGCGTTGTTAGATGAGCTGGCTTATGAATTACTTGCTAACGTTTCTGATGACTGGCCTGTTTTTGCCCATCTTTCAGACAGTCAAAATCAACGTTGCTTTGCCTTGTTTGGTCTTGATGGTACTGATGGGACCCACTCAGTAGATGAAATACCAGACCTTCATTTAATCAGAGAGTTCGAACGTTTAAATAAAAATACCACCCTGAAGTGGTCTATGCAAATATACACTCGATTGATGCATAAACTTGATGCATTTCATGAACAAGTTTATCAAACTGTTAAAGATAAAGTTTCTGATAAAAACGATATTATCGAAGAAGTTGCGAAGATTTTGTTTTTAGAAACATTCCGTATTCATCATGATGAAAGCCTCATATTTAATTATGAGGGTGAGCAACTTAATTTTAGAGACATATTTAATTATCAATATGTCGCTAATAATGGGACTAAAGCGGTGGCGCAAATCCAAGCAGCTTTTGATGAATTTAAGTCTCACGAAGATTATGTCACTGTTAGCGATGATGGTCAGAGAAATGCCATTTTTGATAAAAACAGTCACTTAAGACTGTCTCAACCAGAAAATTATCGTACCCTACTTGAAGCAATTCAAAACCTAGGTCCTGTGACGACTAATGAAGGAAAAATCATTAAAGAACAGGGAACATTGGGAGACGTCGCTGGTGATATGTTGGGGCGAGTGTTTGATGTATTTTTACGTGCCAATTTTGAATCTAAAGGTGGTCTTGGAGTTTACTTAACCCCAAACCCAGTGAAACAGGCCATGCTAGAAATGGCAATACATGACATTCAAAATGATCAGAAAACCTTAGAGGAACTGGTTGCAGGAGAATTTCGATTTGCCGATCCGACCTGTGGCTCTTTTGGTTTTGGCTCAGTAGCATTAAGTCGGATGGATGCAGTTATCGATAATATAGGTGGACTTTCTGATAATCAAAGAGACACTTTAAAACAAAAAATGCGTGATGGCGGTTTTGTGGGCGCTGACTCAGCCCCGAGAATGGTCATGCTGGCTAGAGTCAATATGGCTTTACAAGGCGCACCTAAAGCGCAAATATTTTATACAGATAACTCATTAACAACCGATGCCCTAAAACCGAATAGTTTCAATTTAATCTGTACCAATCCACCCTTCGGTACCCCTAAGTTTGGCAGCGATAAAAAAGGTAAAGAAGCTAAAGCTCAATATGAAAATAATATGAATCGTATTTTGCAAGGCTACGATCGCGATAATGGAACTAGTTGGCCTGGTTTTCGTACTGATTTAATTGATGTTGGAACTGGGAGCAAATCCAAATTTGAGTTACGCCCTACTTCTACAGGTCTTGCTATGGGCAGTAAACCAGACAGTAAAGGAAGCTGGAATCCTGTTAAAGGTGGTTCAATAGATCCTGCAGTACTCTTTATTGACCGCTGCTTACAACTTTTAAAGCCCGGTGGTCGTTTATTAATCGTATTACCCGATGGCGTATTGTGTAATTCTGGTGATCGCTATGTGCGTGAATACATCATGGGTAAAAAGGATGAAAAAACAGGTGAATTTGTTGGCGGAAAAGCGATTGTCAAAGCAGTGATTTCCTTGCCTTCCGATACCTTTAAGCTCTCAGGTACGGGCGCCAAAACTTCCATCTTATATCTGCAAAAACGGAAAGCCCGTGAAGATGTTCCTAAACAATTCTTACCTGAACCACAAACCGATGTATTTATGGCTGTAGCCGATACCTTAGGGTATTTGGTGAAGAATAATATTGAAGATTATGCTGCTGGTGTGCCTAATGATTTGGATAAAATCGTTGGTGCTTATAAAAAGGGGGCATGATGTTCCATATTTCTACTGTTTCAAATTCTGAAATTTCTTCACTAAGATTAGATGCTGAATTTTATCATCCAGAATATATTGACAATGAGGTAAAATTGGAAAGATTTCTTTTGGAAAAGCTAGATGATCTTAGGTGTAAACAAAACCCTATAGTTTATGGGATTTTAAAACCAGAAGGTAAATCTCAGAAATATAAAGTAATAAAAGCCGAAAATTTTGACAACATGTTTGTTGATCCTGAAAATTGTCAATTCATCTCATCAGAAACATATCATAATTTTAAGCGTTCATTTGTTCAAGCAGGTGATATCTTAATTGCTATCGGCGGGTATGTCGGAAGACCGGCAATTGTACTAAAACATAACAATATACTTTGCAATATAAATAGGCATGTGGCGAGATTAAGAATTAATTCAAACTTAGTAAACTCGTATTATGTTACAGCTTATTTATCCTGCTCAATTGGGCAGAAAGCACTAACAAGACAAATCACTGGTTCAGTTCAGTCTGGAATTAATCTTGAGGACTTGAGAAAAGTTCCAATTCCTATACTTAAACATACCGCCCAAAAATACATCGGCGATAAAGTACGCCAAGCTGAACAATTGAGAATATCAACTAAACAAACCAAAGAGATGATACATTTGTCTCTGAAGAATTTTTTTGCTGGCATTCCAAAACCAACAAAGAATATTAGTTTAAAAATTTCTAAGAATAATTTATCTTCTAATAGGCTAGAAGCTGAATATTATTCTTCAATATCACTTTGGGCTGAAAATGAAATTAAACACGGTCCTTTCCCCTATAAACCTCTAAAAGATATAGTATTAAGAATTAAAGATGGTCCTGGGGGCTGGGGAGTCTCTACTGAAGATTATACAGAAAACGGAATTCCAGTTATTAGAACAGTAAATATAATTGATGGTGAATGTGATCTTAGCAACTGTATATTTATTTCTGAAAAAAAACATCATGAATTATCTACTCATAAAGCTAAAAAAGGTAGTGTTGTTTTGTCTGTTCGAGGAACAATCGGAAGAGCTGCAGTATTTAAAGATGAAACATATCGTGAAGCAAGTTTAAATGCTGCAGTAGTAACAATAGATTGTAGTGATCAAATAATACCAGGCTACTTAGTAGAGTTTTTTAATTCTGAAGTTGGAAGTACTCAGTCAAATAGAATTGCAAATGGCGCTGTTCAAAAAAATATGAATTTAGAAGAAACTGGTAGTAATTTAATAACAGTTCCACCTCTTGCAATACAAATTAAAATTGCTCGATTACATGAATTACGTATTAACCAAAAACGTTATGCATCTAGGTTAATACTCTCAGCAAAGTTAATAGTTGAAGGTTTAATCGAAGGTCAAATTACAGAACAACAAATAATCGATGCTCAAAATGCGTTAGAAGCTGGGGATAACTCACTAGATAGAGACATTTTATCAAAAATTACCAATAAAGGCATTGATAAGGATGGAAAACCTTTGTTTCACGATATTGATAAACTCTATGACTTATTACAAGAAAGTCAGGAAGCATATGAACGTAAGGATAATGAATGAGTCTTGATATCCTGATAAAGCCATTAAATCAATTATTAACCCAAGGGGCTTGTTCAGCTAGTGAAGCTGAACTAAATGAACTGCTGGTAGGCTTAGCCTATTCAACAATAGACCATACTCGATGGATTATCAGTCAACGCTTACTCAACGTGCGCACACAATTGCTTAATGATAATGAATTGATTGCTGCAATTTTAGCCACAAATGCTCAAATTAAACAAAGCTGGTGTCAAATCATGGCTGCGCGGTGTATGGAAGCTGGTCAATTAGCTGATGGGAATGTATTAATTCATTTAATCACCGAATTAGGTGATGCGAGTGCTTGGATTGAAACTTTCTATCCTCATGCCAGCCTTGCCATGACGACTTTTACATCTCTTGAACGAACAATATTGGGAACTACTGCCGAACAAAATCAAGCAAGCTTAATTTTAGCCAGAGTTTTGCGGGCAGCGTATCAGTTATCTCAATGGCAAAAACAATCCATAGATAAACTGTTAGGTGTCATTACTGATGGCAGTCGACCTGATATTAATTGGTGTTCTGGGCGGACGATTGTTCAGCCAGGTTTATCTTTTGGTGATGGTGCTTGGCTTTTGTGTGCTCAAACAATATCAAAAGAACAAACAGTTACAGAGATGTCAGAAAAAAATCATGCGTTTAAAAATCTTGATTGGGTATTAAAAAATCCCTGGTGTTATTTATTGGCCCTCATTACATATGAGCAAAATGTTCTTCAAGTTGAAGGGAGTGGCGGATTATTATTAGAGTTGCCAGAAGGCCAATCACCCTACCATCCTGCTGAGGTTCAGGTTTTAGTGCTAGGCAAAGAGAGTGATGAGCTCAGTTGCGGTTCTCTTGGGGCCTATATCTTAAGAATTTTAAATAGCCTAAATATGTCGCTTTATCCTGCGGGTTTGAATCAACACGATTTAAATATCGCATTATCACCAGTGATTGCCACACTATTAGCTCACAAAGTCTGGCAGTACAGAGAAGGTATTGGTGGTGAACAGGGGCAGTATCAAATCCACCCCGATTTTTCTGATGTCTGTTATGGACGAAAAGGCCAACCAGCATTTTCCCGCTTTGCCAGACATTTGCGTTATGCAATACGATCTCAAGCTAATCAATGGCGTGATGAAATAAAATCACCAAAAACTGCTAAAATTAATGAAAAATCATTAGAGTTATCTCCAAGAATAAAGGCGAATTATGAGTAAAATTAGTCATACATCAATTGAGGATTATACTGCCAAGGCAGTGAAGGAGCACCGTTGGGCTGCAACCGGAGTTTCTGATTATCCACCTCGAGATCCTTTAGTTGGACAAAGTACTTTTTTTAACCGCTATAAAAATTTTATTCAAACCATTGATCATGAGGACGATCGTTTTGCTCATGTTTTTGCCGTTGAGGGGGAATGGGGAAAAGGTAAATCACGTTTAGGTTATGAATTAATCGCTCAAATAAATGACTGTTCTAAAGGCTGGTTTGTTCGTAATAAACAAGGCGGTTTGGAATCAGCACAACTTTTTGATGATGAACACCGACGCGATCAATACCTTTGTTTGTATATACGCTATTCTCAAGTAGCTTCAGAATATCAAAATTCAGATAATTGGTTTGCTTATGGGTTATATAAAGCCTTATTGCCTTTGGCAAGCAAAAAATTTGATCATTCCATCCAAAGTGAAATTGCCAAACAAGCGCTGAGGCGATTGGAACCCATGGGATTTGAGCACGAAGAATTGGCCAAAGCATTGGAACTGAGCCAACAACATAGCGATGAATCACTTTATTATGATGAAACACTGGCCACCAATCTGGTGCAGGCAGCTTATCAATATTTAAAACAATTTGGCATTCACTACGTACTGGTTGTCCTGGATGAATTAGAAACAGTTGCAGAAGCGGCTACTTTCGGACTTGAACGAGATGAAGCAAGCCAACTAGATGGACAAGCAATTCGTTTAATTGGTAAAGCAATTAAAGAAGAAGATCCCCGCCGAAAATTACCCTGGCTTCGTTATGTAGCCCTATGCTCCCCTCTTTTAGGTCAACAATTGCGAGAAATTCAATCGACTGCTCGTCGATTTGAATTAGTGGAACTTGAGCATAATGCCTTTTCTGACGTCTCTGATTATGTGGCTCAGCTCAAAGAGAATTCGAAACTTCGATTTGATTACCCTACTGGCTTGGTGGAAGCAGCCTATGCTATGAGTGGAGCCAATTTTGGCTGGTTTAATGTCATTATGGCTAATGTTGATGCTGTGCTAGAGACTTTTTCCAATGCCGGTAAAGCTATTCCCTCTACAGGTGAACTGTTTGATAGTGTTTTGGATGCATCAGGACGTGTGGCCAGACATGTACTCGATTCGGAAGCAATTGAAGGAATTAAAACCAATGACCGACAATTGCTTCAGTTAGCACGTACACTTTTATTTGGCCAACTGCCAATATCTTTAAATAATGCAGACGAACGAATTAATGAATTACTTCCTTTAGTCAATGAATATGATGAACCTGTCGTCAGTCTCTATCGACTGGTCCAATGGTCCGAGAGCGATTGTCGATTGGCTTTGAGCGATGCCAAGTTTCAACGGGATAAAGATGAATGGTTTTATCCCAGTGTTGACCAAGGACTGAACCTTAAGACCTTGTTGCAAAATCTTAAAACCTTTGCTGTTGGAGAAAAAAATGCTGGTGCTGATGGATTATTAATTCCGTTAATACGAAGCGATTTCAAACAATTGGTCGCTTTACTTTATGGTCATTCTGCGGCTGAATTTGCAGCTGATGCACTATGGGAAAAATTTATTGGCCAAGAGCAGCAACTCCCAGAATCCGAAGGCACACATATCGGCCCTAGTGTTGCAATGTTATTACGCCTGGATTTGCGCTATCGCAACCAACATCATAATTCAATGATCTTTCGCGATGCTATGATGGCCGACTATCATGAAGCAGCAATGAAAAAAGCGGAGGTAGAATGGTCAAAGAACCCTTTATCCCGAGCGCAGGCAAGATTAACGGGATTGTTTCGTTTACTGGATAAACAATGGCAATATGATGAACCAGCATATCCAACACGAGACGGTCTTGCGATTCAGATAACACCTCGAGGCCAAGGAAGAGGCTTATTAGGAGGACTACAATTTTGTGATGGGCTGAAGCTGCACCCGAAAGGGTTAGCGTGGTTTGCCTGGGTTAACAATATACAAGAATTACAAAACTTACATGCTTTAATAGCCAGAGTTCGTGAAGATGGAGAAGGTCGTATACCTATCATGGCGTTTACAGGCTCGGTTGCGGTAAATGACTGGTATGTAGCCAATGGAAATGAAAGCGATGCACAACTGCATGATGATATTTTGATCTATCATTTGAACACTAGTGAAATTGATGTTTTAGAGCGTATCGGGTTACCTCAAAAACATTGCCTTCAATTTAACTTAAAGGAAGAAATTTTTACAACCAAATTCAAAGGACGACTGAATAGTATACGTGATTTTGCTTATCAACGTATTCATCAATGGAGAAATTCATTATCCGCCCGTGGCTTAATAGCCTGGCCTTTGCGACCATCTGGAAAATTAAATCTGGATGATCGTCAACTTTTATTAAATGCGTGGAAATTATTTGCAATCCAACAACCAAAACTGGGAGGCTTGCACGCGCTCACACCAGAGCATCACATTGATGTTGAGGCATTGGTATCACTCTTTGGGCGTTTGTTAGTGGGAAGTAAAGCTCAAGCCCAAGGCTATAGCCGTCATGAACAGGCAGGGTTATTTAAGGATCTTGAGCAGCCAGCAAATGCACAGGCTCACTTTCCTGCATTTATGGCAAAAATTGCTAGCCCTGCAAAACTCTCAAAATGGACAATTGAAAAGGCCAGAAAAGAATGGTACTGGGGTTATTTGTGGTCTGGCGCCAGTAATGGTTTGAATGATAAAAATGTCTTTGATGACTGGATGTGGTGGTGCCAGCAGCTGCATCTTTTAAAATTAGAGGATAGTTCTACAAAGTCATCATGTTATATCAACATTTCTCGAGCTGAGCTTGATAATGCTCTCACAGAAGCCAACAACTGGCTTGAAGGCACTGGTCCTGATGATTATCCCCAAGTAATAGCTACATTAGAGCAGGTTTATGGTTATACCAAAATTGCTGACTTATTTGCACCCAAAGGTAAGTCTCCTCAGGGAACACAGACTACTGAAGCATTGGATTGTTTAAAAGATGCTGATGAATGCTTTTCAGCACTAAAAAATCAAGAAGAAAATTTAATCGGTAGCCTGGAAGATGCGCTTGAACAACTTCCTTTAATCATTAAGAGGCGATTAGCAATTATCACTGATTTGAAAAAAGTTTATCCTAATCCCTTGCCTAGAGTAAGACTAGATAATCTACGTAATATTTCTTTAGAAGACAAAGAAGTATCATTATATGAACGTATTGAACGTGCGAGATTATTTGCAGAATTTGTTTCAACTGGCGCTAAAAATATTAATGAACGCGTAGACGCTTTATTAGAATATATTGAAAATGATCCAAAAGCTGCCTTTCCATTTCCTCGCCGGTTATTCACCTTATCATTACAAACAATCAGTAATATTCTCCAGGGCGCCCTTCAGGGCAGTCGAAACACTGCCACTCAAGAAAAGGAGGCTCAGGCAGGTTCTGAAACTTTACTGCATTATTTAAGATCTTTGCAATTAAACAAGGCTTCAGAAAGACTTTCCCTGTTAGCGGAAGAAGTCGGTTATGATCTGCCGAGTAATACGTTTAAAAAAATTGAGGATATCAGTGGATACATTTTAAAAACCTATCATCAATTTCTTGAACAATATAAAGATGTTAATGATACAGTATTAGATTTAGATGCTCGGATTAGAAAGGCTATCACCAGCCTAGATGAACAACTACCAGTTGATTATACGGATAATAACCATCCTCTCATATTATTGGAATTACAAAATCAACTTGCTTTGATTCATGACAGCTTTGACGGTATGGAAGATGAGATTGATTTAATTCGTCAGCGGTTTGTTGAACAAACACATCGAGGTCAATTTTCCGCCATCACCAATGCACCAGAACAATTATTAGGTCCTATAAAAAGACAATTGAGTGGCTTGGGCGGTAAATTGAGATCTTGTGAAAATGCACTTAATCGTTATCGCCAAGAGAAACTCAATCATACAAATACCCAACTTCGTCCGCTGATTAATCCATTGTTACGTGCGAAAGGACTAGAGGAAATAAAAGCCATATCAGAGGAAGACATTAAAGACTTATCCTTACATGATTTAAACATTGGCTTGGATATTTATTTGCAACAATGGAAATCACAAGCTCAAGAAGCACTTTCGGGTACATCAGTTTCTTTAGAGCGCTGGTGTCAAATTGCCGAAGATTTATTAAAAAATCAAAGCCCCCAACTGTCAGATGATGAACAGAAGTTGCTAGTAAACGAAGGTATTTTAAAAATACAGTTAACTTTTGGAGGCAATATATGAAACTCTATTTAGAGACTGAATTAAGCCAACATCGACATGGCCGTTTTTTTCAGTCTCAACTAAACGCCTACCTATTTGAAGAGCTTCCTCAGAGTGGAATGGTATTAATTCATGGTAATCATTTTCAAGAATTAGAAGACAATCAAAAATTAAATTGGTGGCGTTGGGCCTCCCAACCCGGGTGTTGTTTGCTACTAATACCTCCTTTTAATCCAGGCAAGATATACTCATCGTTAGATTGGAATATTACTTTTTTAGAAACAGCCGTTGATCCTGCTGATATTAATTGTTTCAAATCTCTTTATTCCCAAATCGTTTCCGAGGTTGCCACACGAATTGACGGGATGGATGGCGAGTCCGATCGACAACTAGGGTATCAATGGAAAAATCTGACCATTAATACTCGCTATTTTAAAACACATTCAGGTAGTGGTGTATTTGCCGCAACTTGTTTGCCTTTGTGGTCTATTTCATTATTGAATCACACTGATGAAGTGACTGACTGGCTTTTGCAATTACTTAATTTAGCTGGCAAACCAGGAACTCAACCTCATAAAATATCAGATGAACATCAACCATCTCTTGAAAAGACTGATTTTGGTTTAATGGTTTGTATAAATGCCCTTAACCTACAAAATAGAGAAGAAATTATTCATTTATTAAAACAAAATCGAATGGGTATCTTTTCCTTTAGTGACCAAGAGATTGACACTGGCTTTGAACGATTAGAACAAGCAGGCTTTTTAAGCAGCAATGGTTTATCTGATAAAGGAATCAACGCATTACAGCAATCCCCATACTGGATTTATACTGAACGACTAAAAGAGGAATGGTCAAATGAGAGAAGCTAGTCTGGCGCAAACATTAGCTGTAGAGAGTCAAATTAGATTACCAGGCAGTGCTGGCCGTCTTTTAAAACAAATTAGAGATATAGAGTCTGTTGCGCCCTTATTTCGTGATGCCGGGTTGATAAAACCAGTGAATAGACCCGCGCAAATGAATTTGTCGTTAACTGGAATTGCGACAAAATATTGCATCAAAAAAGCCTTAGGTGGATTTATTTATTCTTCAGCAGCAGTCAAAACAGACATGCTGATTGCAGACAATAAAGTGAGCACTCAAGGAAGTGATTCAGTGGCAGAGCTAGATGATATTGACATTGAAGCACAAACTAAAAGACTGGAATTAATTGCAATCAGGCAATCTTATGAGTTGATTGAACGAACACTCAAGAAAGATGAGGTGCCACAACTTATAATCATAGACACCCCTTTGTTTTTAGAAAGGGAGATGGCACCACTTAGCCATCACCTTCAACATGCTGCTGAATATGCAAAAACCCTTTCTGTCATAAGAAAGTTTTGGGAGCAATATAGAAATAACCTTTTTCCATGGAATAAGAATGGTCCTGTTCTTGTGAGTATCATAGCACAACGATTTAGCGCCATTGTCAATATAGCGTATCAGGATTTAAGGACGGAAGAAGGTCGTAAGCATTTGTTATTGTCTGATGGTTTTAAAGCAGAAAAGGCAACTTCTTTAATTGGGATAGAAAATAAACTTAAAGGAATTGGGGACTATCGATTCATTAAAGGGATATTAGGATCATTTAACCGTACCATTGCATTTCGAGTAACTGAAAAACATACACGCATTGAACCAGTCGAAATCGTTTCTGAGGGGTTGATTGGGTTTCATTTTAAAGGGGGGAACCAAGGTGAAATTCAGATGATACAAATGGCAGGTGAAGAAACCGATTGGGATTCTGTAGCATTAGATAATGTTGCGTGGAAGCTAATGATTCTTGATATGCAAAGCCATCATAAGAGCGTCCCCTTACCCCAAATACTTGGTTTGCAGCAATTAAAAATGCTAGAACAATTTACCGATTATTATCGCAATACACTGGTTTCAGAAATGAAGAAAAATGAAGTAGAAGATATATGGCTATCTGGATTATTTGAGGATGAATAAAATATGAAACATAAAGTATTAGGTAAATTGGTAGGTAATACAGGCGAGGCCTCTAAACTTACCATGATTATAGAGGATTCATTCTCAGTCCGACGAGGCGAGTTTGTTCGTATCATGCATAAAGAGAGACAAGATGAACAAGCAGTCCCGGTTTTAGGTCGCATCATGAAAATTCATCGGTCCAATATGCTCTATAATTCTGGATTTGGAGATGCGGTGACCGAGCTGGAATTATTACCTGGTGCTAATGTAACCGGGGAGCATTTATATGCTAATCTTGAATTAGTTGGCTACCGTGATCCTGCAACTAGACAGATTAAAATTCCAAGAAGACCATTAGATCCTGGTGCTAAAGTTGAAACCGTTGATTTTCAATTTCTATCAGATTTTTATGAGTTTAATGAGCACACAAGCCTTCATATAGGAAATTTAATAGGTTATGAGCGTGGTGAAAATACCGTCCCAGTTTTTTTAGATGTAAACAAACTAGTAACTGAACATATGGCAATTTTGGCTATGACGGGTTCAGGTAAGTCTTATACTGTTGGCAGAATTATTGAACGTTTAGTCGCTATTAATAATGGTACAGTCGTAGTATTTGACCCTCATGGGGAATATGGTAAAGCTCTTGCAAAAGGTAAATTGCATTTTAATAATAACTTTAATGATGTTGAAGATGTTCGCGACCAAAAAACGTTACCTGAAATTAAAGCAATGATGGAGCGTCTTCATAGTTCAGGAGCGGGAATACAGATTTATACACCTCAGCATGAATCCTTCAAGTATAAGTATGCAAATAAAAACAATCCTTTAGCCCTGCAATTTGATCGATTCGAAATGGATGATATTTCAGAAATTTTACCTGGGCTGACAGAACCTCAACAACGTGTTCTTGATGTAGCGATTCGTTATTGGAGAACACATGATAAGACAGAACCAAGAGATATTAATAGACTCAGATTTTTTCTTGGCGATGGCATTGAGGAAATCAGAGCATGGGATGACCTGTCAGAGACCGAAGCTAAAGCACTAAATGGACGCAGCGCTGCTGTAGCATCGATGAAATTAAGCCGAATTTTAAATGAAGCTCAGAGCTTTTACTCGGCTACTATGAAAGAACCAACTGATATCTATCAAATGGTAGGTCGCCCTTCAAATCGTAAAGGTCGTCTCGTAGTCATAGATCTTCAAGGCCTAAGTGATACAGCAAAACAAGTAGTTTGTGGTTTGCTAAGTAGTGAAATCCTCAGGGCAGCTTCTAGCAAAACAGATCCTTTACGCCCATGTTTTCTTATATATGAAGAGGGACACAATTTTGCGCCTGCCGGTGGCAATGCCGTTAGCCACAGAATCATTAAGAAAATTGCTGGTGAGGGCCGTAAATTTGGTGTTGGATTTGGCATTGTAAGCCAAAGACCATCAAAGCTTGATTCTGATGTAACCTCTCAATGCAATACGTTGATTACTATGAGATTAAAAAATCCTGATGATCAGAGATTTATTGCAAAAGCATCTGATATGGTGAGTAAAGCTGATTTAGACGAATTACCAAGCTTATCTACTGGTGAAGCATTAATTTGTGGTCGCTCTATTCCTGCACCTTTATTAGTCAAGATTGGTACAAAAGCATTGGTTCATGGTGGTGAATCACCAGAGGTATTGAAAATATGGGATAGTTTCAGTGAGTAATTTAATCCAGCAAATTCAAAATAAGCTTGATAGTGACTTTATTGAAAACGCTTTTCCAGTGCTGCTACATCAGGGGGTTAAGGATGAGCATGTCTACGTGCACAGCATTGGTTGTAGCCTATGGAATACACTTGGGCACGAGTTTGATTATATGGCAGTAGTTGAAGGCCCTGCTCCAAGTGCGGCTGGAAATGATATTCGTTCTGACTCCATCTGGTTTGATAAAAAAACGGTTACACCAAAAGTCTTGATCGAATATGAACGATTTGACGGTACCTATAAAGGAAAGCGTAAATTACTAGAAAAATTAATTAATCTTATAGACGCGGCAGCTCGTTGGCAAAGCAGTACTGAGTTACTTGTGCTCTCATTTTGGAGTCAAGATTTGGTTTCCTTACCAGATTTTAATGAGTTGGAGCAAGTTTTTCAAAATGGAGCTCTAAATAATAAAGGCGCATTTATACAAGTGCCTACCAATTGCCAACTATTAATTAATCGTATGATGTTTATAAAAGGTTCTGATGGTCTGTTACGACTTAAGAATATGACATATAGGTGCATAAAGTGAAAATAAATTCAGCTCATTTTTTACCAGGAAGAGATAAACAATTAGGTAATAAATATTTATTACTTGATTGTTTAGGTGACGGTAGTCATGGTTGGGTTTGGCGAGCACAACGCCTTTCAGATAATTTAATTGTGGCGGTGAAAATACCAAAAAATATCACCTTGTCTGATCGGTCCCTAGCTGAAGGGAAAGAACTAATTGGCATTAAACCTCATCCTAATGTCATCCAGATATATGATATGGGACGAGTTCCCCCAGAAAAAGAATGGTATGCTATAGAAATGGAATACTTCCCCAGCGAGAGCCTGGCCCAAAAGCTTGAACAACGCAGTCATCATTTTGGAAATACCTATCAAAGACTTTTTAATATATACAGCCAGGTATTAGATGCAGTTGAATTTCTTTCGCAGTTAGATCGCCCAATATCTCATGGTGATATAAAACCTCATAATATTCTAATTGGCCAAGGCCAGTTAGTTAAATTAACAGATTTTGGAAGCTCGGCACTACCAGAAGAAATATATGTTCGCACAAGAGAAAATGGAGGTACGGTTCTTTATTCTGCGCCGGAATTTTGTGATTGCGTTAGTAGAAAAGGTAATTTTTCAGAGTTATTAGCCGGCGACATTTATAGCTTAGGTGTTTTATTATATCAATTAATGACTGGTGAATTACCACATGATACACAAGCACAAGTATTAAGATATGATCCTTTTAGAAAACCTAGTGAAATTAATCATTCAATCAGTAAAGAACTGGATCAGGTCATCTTACGTTGCCTAGAAAAGCAGCCAACCGATCGTTTTCAATCAATAGAAGAACTAAAAATTGCATTTACTAGCGCTGTTGAAATTCAAAATAAACAAAATAGTATTATGCATCTTGCTCCCGCAAATAACATGTCACTTCGAGATTGGACTTCCGACGTTGTCGCATCGCTTGAACAAGCAGATTACCTTAAAGCAGCCAATATAGCAGGAAATCAATATTTCAAAACCAAGGAGAAACTAGCACTATTGCAACAACTAAATGCATTATATCGGGCTGAGCGATGGTTTGATTTTGCGAAAGTAGTAGATAAATTAGATCAAAATGAGCTTGAATCTAAAGATCAATCGACTTCACATATTCGTGAGTTAACTATAAAGGTATTCATGAAATTAAGACGTCTTGATAGTGCTACCCAAATACTAAATATTTCAAAACATTGTAATGATGAATCCTTAGATTTAGCGATTTGCGAAGCATCAATAGACGCCATGGAGGCCAGATATGATGATGCTAGAAAGAAACTTGAAACAATTAATAAACGGAACCCTCGGTTGATTGATGTACTTTCTCGACTCATCTTAGTTTGTGAACAAAGTCGAGATTACAACTCAGCCTCAGGTTATTTGAGAGCTGCCTTAAAAATTGCAAATGGAGATGAGAAGTTAGCACGAAAACGCCAGCATTATGAATTACTTGGATTATTTTAATTTGGATAGCAAATTAAAGTCGAATCAGCATCTAAAATATAACCTCTAAACTGTCAAAATACTCTCCTTGAGGGTTGTCTGTTAAACAAAGCAACCAAGAAGCAGCTACCCTCAACTCCCTAGAAAGAGTTTTAGCCTCCTCTGGCCCCGGACTCCTCGTACCCTGCTCCCAATTCCCAATCCTGGCAGCCCCCAACCCGGTCCTTTCAGCCAAGACCTTAATCGTCAACCCATTTGCCTTTCTAGCCTGTGTAATCCTACTGCCAATAATTTTTTTCATGTTCATTTAGGTTCATTTGCTATCAAACGGAAATACCCCATTGACTCTAAAAAGCGCCTATTTACAATGGGTTATCAACAACACACTTCGTGTTATTGATTGATACTAATTGAAACCATTTGATAGTGCAAGTGCTGTTTTTAGCGGTGCTTATTAGGGATGAAATAAAGAAATGGGATTTTTGTTTGTTAATACCGATGAATTATCAGCACTGATGGGATTGCCTTACATCCAGCAATCAGCTTATTTGCTGGGGATTCGTCCATATATGGATCGTAAGACCTTTCTGGTAGGGGTTAAGCGTAAAATCAGCTATCAACAGCTTGCTGAAGCCCTCTATGTTGAACCACATCAAGGTTTTGAACATTCTGGCAGTCCAAGTCGTCAGCAATTGCGCCGCATCATCTATGCGCTTGAAAGAGCTGGTTTAGTTGAAATTCAATCTATTGGTAAACAGCTGATTTTAAAATGTCTATTAGCTGATGCGGATTTTCCTGTCCTAAATAAACCCGACACAAACCAGGCACAGCAACCCAACACAAACCAGAACAATAAAAATGATTATAAATCATTAAGTTATGATAAAAATTATCAAAAACCCAACACAATACAAAACACAAAACCCGACACACCTCATAACTCCCAAGATATGTATGTGTGTGTGCGGCAACAATTTCAAAAATTTTGGTCTCTTTATCCACTGAAACAGGATGAAACCAGAGCATTTCAGGAATTTTTTAAATTACGTCCTGATGATCATTTGTTTTCTCAAATGCTTGATACCCTTCAGGCACAAATTCAAAACCGTCAAGAAATGGAACTCGCAGGTGAATGGGTTCCCAAATGGAAATTTCCGGCTAACTGGTTAACCCAACAGTGTTGGAACGATGAACTATTACCACTAAGAATTCAGGAGCAAACGAATGCAAGCAATCAAACAAGTACTCGTAAAAAATCAGCAGCAGATATCCTCGCTGAATCCTGCAAAGACGCAAACTTCAACTTCGACTTTGAAGACGACTCCGCACCAGAACCCGCAAGCAATGTTATCCAATTCGGCTCAACCACCCATTAGCGATAAACGAATTGACATACTGTTTGCACGTTTTAATGCAATCTATGGATATCTCTGGTTATCCGCCTATAACAATGCAAAAGTACTAAACATTGCCAGGCTTGAGTGGTCTGAAAGTTTAAAAGAATTTGATAATCAAGTTCTGAAACTTGCTTTGGAAAAAACAAAAAAAACTGAACATTATCCGCCTTCATTGCCTCTCTTTTGTGAAACTTGCCTGACAATCAAAAAAAGCATCCAAGCACGCCAAGAAGTATTAGCAAAGAAAAGAGAAACACACACACCTTCAGATCCCCAAATTGTTCAATTCCATATCTCAGAAATGAAGAAATACTTGTTTGAAGACCCAAAGGAGAAAACACCATGCTGATCTTAATCCGCCGTATCGGCGAAGCAATTTACATTGATAAAGGCAGAATCAAAGTGCATCTACTCTCTGAGAATGATGGACTAATCAGGCTAGGTATAGAAGCGCCCAAGCACTTTGATATTGAACGTAAAGAGGTCTTTGTCCGAAAGGCGGTGGCACAACATGAACAAGCACAGGCACTTAGAAATCAATCAGGAGGCGATGATGCTTAAAAAAGCTATGCTATTCAGCCTAGTGTTATGTGGGCTGCAAGTTCATGCAGCCAATGTCACCCAAGTAAGCCGCTATGCCACGGTTAATAACCAACCATTGGCAGCCCAAATTAATCCATTGAAAACCGTACAACAAATTCATTTTCCTGCCTCCATTCAAACCATAGGTGACGCAGTGCATTACTGGTTACGTTATTCCGGTTATCACCTTGCGCCCAAGGAAAAACAAAGTGAAAGCCTGCAACAAGTCTTTCAACAACCATTACCGCAAGTCAGCAGAAATCTTGGACCATTAACCATTGAGCGAGGCCTGACGGTATTGGTGGGACAACAGCTGTTCACGCTCAAACAAGACGATTTGTTAAGGGAAATCAATTTTAGTCTAATTGCAAGGAGCGCAAGATGAAAAAGTATCTGGATGTTAAATGGCTTAGCCTGCTTGTTTTAAATGTTTTATTAATTACTTTTGTATGTGTAAAAAATCAATCGCCTGCAAATCATAATGAGCTAAATATCCTTGGCGAACAACTCACATCTATTCAAACACAATTAAAACAACCTGTAGAACAACCTGATTTATCGCCAATTACCCAAAACCTCAACCAGTTAAATAACTTCGTTAAACAACTGAAAAATAAAGACGAGCATCAATTAGGTGAGATATTTACTACGGAACAAGGTGCAATTAAAAAACAACTCGAAGGCATTACCGATTTATTACGCCACTTAGATGAGAAAAAGCAACCTGTGAAAATGCTCTCTGCAAGTCAGCTGCCGTTTAAGGTGCTAAGCATAGACAGCATCCAAGAAATACCCGTTTCATCCCTTGCTTACCATTACAAAACCCAAGCATTGGAAAAAGGCGATACGCTAGCTGGTTGGACAGTTTTTGAAATCGATTTTGCTAAGCAAATCATAGAATTTGAAAACGCTGATAAAGCTCATGTACTGGTTCACTTAAATCAACATGAGGTGAGCCATGCTTAAGCTATCTACCCTAGCCATGGGATTAGTTCTTGGGCAACAGGCCATCGCTGGTTTGTATATCCCTGGCATTGCCACCTCACCCATGCAACAAGCCGACAATGCCTTGGCAAAAGCAGGGCTTACTGAGTTTCATGATGAAGTCATCGAAGAAAAAGATTTCCAACTAAATGATGCTCAAAAGCAAGCAGCGAAAGTCTGGGGATTAAATGAAAAGGAAGAAAAACGCTATCTGCAATTAATGCAGAGCAGGAGTGGCGTGTATTATAAAGACTTGCGCATGACACCGATTGATATCCTTGGACTTAACGCCAGAGATGATGTGGAGCGTGAACATTTTGCCAGCCTGGCTGCCCGCCAGGAAGCGCAAAAGGTGGCGCAAAATATCACTTGGAACAATGCCTTTTACAAAGCCTATAACGAACTGTTTAAAGATGTACCCGTGGTTGGTGATTTTGATCCCTCCCCTTACTCACCCTATGCACATCAACCTATTCAATTAAAAACAGGTGAAACACTCTATTTATTTGTAAGACCTGACGATGCTGTTACCACGATTGTTCTGCAACTGGTTGACGCGATTAACCGCACTCCCAATACAAAACTTAACCTGTTGTTTTTGGATATGGACAATTACGCCATACAGTTATGGGCGAACCGACATCAAATCCCTATTCAATTAGTGACCAGCCAACAAGTCACCCTAACCTCTGGCAACCAACAATTTGAAAGCTTAACGCTTGCCAAGAAACAAACTCCATTACTGTTAATAGCCAATGGTAAAAATTCCCAAGTCGTCGATTTAGGGCGATTTTAATGATTAGGATTATGCTCTTATTGTTGAGCGCGTTGAATGTTCATAGCATGAATGTCATTCCGTTAACCCTGTCACAAAGTGATACGTCATTAAAATTAAATCTGTCCAGCCCAATAGGAGTACCAGCCAAAAGCAAAGCCACCGCCGGCAAAGTCAGTCGCAAAACATTGGATACCACTTTATTAAACATGCCTTTGTTTGTCATAGGTGCGAATAAAGCGTCGACTCAATGGTTAGAGCAGCATCAAGAAGAATTAAAATCCATGCAAGCCACAGGATTCATTACCAACGTCAATGACTTTGAAACCATTGTCGCTTTGCAAGAAAAATTCAAATTACCGTTACTGCCTGTCAATGTTGATCCATTGCTTGCATACCTTCACGAACAACATTACCCCTTAATCATTGCTGAGGGGGCTGTATGGCAGTAAAGCAATATTCAAGGCAACTGACCATGCAATTAACCATAGTGCTATTCTTAGGTTGGTTAGCGATTATTATCTGGGCTTTAAGTCAATGGCTGCTGCATGGCTACTCCTTTGCTTTTGAAAAAGTGAATACCCTTGTAAACACTCAAAGAGAGGCTATCACCCCTGTTTATCAAGGCTCACTGCTGGCAGCACTTCCTTTAAATGCCAAACCAGATTGGGCATTTACCATTCCTTATTTAAACAAATTAGCCATCAACGATCTTGCCAAGGAATTAATCGAAAAATCACAACAATTCTTGCAGATCCTTTTATTAAGCAGCCAATGCCTTTTAATCAAACTCATTATCCTATTCGCTGCCCTGCCCTTATTTGCTTTAACCATGATTGCAGGCCTGGTTGACGGCCTAAATCAAAGAGCAATACGCACCGCTTGTTTAGGTCGTGAATCCTCATATGTGTTCCACAGGCTTAATCACTATTTAAAAAAGGGACTGGTGATTTTACTCATGCTGTGGCTTGCCTTGCCCGTCAGAATCACCCCTGCTTATGTCTTTGTACCTGTCAGTTTGTTGATGGGATTAATGGTAGCCATGACGGCCAGCCGCTTTAAGAAATACTTATAGGGAGAAACCATGAAACGAATATTATGCCTGATCTTAATGATAATAAGCCTGGAATGCTCAGCGAATAACCCTGATTTAAATGAAACGCTGGTACGGATTATTAATCAGATTAACGCCATCATGCCTTTGCTTGATGAAGCGCAAACACAGATAACACCTAACGCTCGTATCCAATTGCAAATCGAAGGATTTGAAGATCTGCAAGGACAACATCACGCAGGATTGAGAGAAGACTTGCTAAACATCCGCAACGGTCTGATTGACTACATCAACCAGCCCATCATTGCCCCTCGAAAAATTAAACCATTAGAAATGGATTTTGTGAGGAAACCCTAATGAGTAAAGACGAAATAGCGAGAATGTTTGCTTCAACATTCAAACAAGCCAGCAACAACATCTCAGCCCAAGTCTTTTCCAGCAGTATTCGCTTTATTGCCATATCTCTGGTGATTTTAGCGGTGATGTGGTGCGTCAACCACATGATGGGAGCCGAGGAAAAACAGCAACAAGGATACTTGCTGAACTTCGGCTCTCGAATGGTCAGGCTTGTCATTGGCCTGATGATTTTCATTTTAGTGTTATTCGTTAAGGAGACAACATGAAAACAACGCTTCGCACGCTTTACCTAGGCGCTGTCAATCTTTTTTATGCGCCTGTGTTATTGGCAGATAACTGGTTCCCTAAAATTTCTGATGCGGACAACATCGGTGACGGTTCCAAAAGCATGATGTCGGTAACAGGCAATTACGTCAAACAGGGTCTTGGCTTATTGCTGTTCATCACGGCAGTCGTGACCTTTATCAAGTTCATTACTACTGTGCAACACGGTATTGAAGAATCCAAAAAGAACGAAGGTTCCATGGTGGCCTTCGGTACTTTTGCCGTAATGGGAATCACCTATTTAGCCATTAGCATCGCTTCTGGTTACGTGGGTTACACCATGATTACCAAGTTCAAAATATAGGAGGTGAAATTATGAGTCAGCCTTCTTCGCGCCATCTATCACATGACTTCCCAGCCTGGAAAGGCTTAAGTCTGCGTGAATTGTTTTGGATTGTCATCACTACAACACCAGTAACTACCTTGCTTTTTATTCTTTTAGGAACAATGGCAGGGTATCCACTGGCCGCTGGCTGCATCGGTTTTGTGATTGGATTCATCCTATCCATTACCGTTTGGCCTAAAGGCGTCGCCCGTATCAAAGCAGTCAAACCTTACGGTTATGTGATGAAGAAAACCATTCAATGGATGGTGCGATTAAGGCTCAAACACTCGCCCTGGATTCATTATCAGGGACAGTGGCAAAAGAATAAATCTGTTGGAGAGCCTCATGTTTGAATATTGGAAAAAGATCGACAGCCTACAGCATCATAACCGTTTATTACTGGCTTTTATCGGCCTGTTATCAGCCATCGTTTTGGCCTTAATCATTAACCTCATGACCATGCCCAAACGCTATGAGTTTTGGCTAAGTCCTAATATGGCAGCCAATGGCGGTTTAATGAAAGCAAGCGATATCCCTAATGAATATGTGCAAGGATTTGTGTCCTCATTAATACCAACGCTATATACCTGGTCTAATAAAGGCAAAGAAGAATTTAACCAAAATATCAAAGCCTTTCATTATTATTTTACCCCTCGTCATGAGCAATTACTCAGAGAAACGCTGGGAGCTTATAAAAACGCGCAGCTCTTTGACCGCAGTCAAGTAGCCAGTCTCTATCGTTTCATGGAACCTCAAGATATTAGAAAAATTGGTCCCGATACCTGGGAGGTGAAATTAATCCTGCGCATTACTCAAAGACTGAAAGACAACAGCGGTATGGTGATTGCCGACAAGGTAGTGGCCTATCACCTGCGTGTGGTCAAACTCAATTTGTCTCGTTTACACAACCCGTTCCAACTCGCTCTCGATGGCTACACCCGTCCTGAAGAACGTTTACAAGATTTATTGGTCGACACGGAGGAATCCCATGAAACTCATTAAACACATATTATTAATAATTGGCTTTATGCTCACGCAAGTAAGCTACGCCCTGCAAAGTGAACATCTGGTTTGGGAAAAAGTCCCTTTAACGATTGAATTACCTATCAATAAAGAAAGGCTCGTTCAATTTCCCCAGGCCATTAAAATCATTGATCAACAGCTGAGCACCAACCTCGATATTCTGAAAGTAAAAGGCAGTCTGTATTTAAAGGCTAAAGACACTTTCAACGATGCGCGTTTGATTGTGCAACTCTTACCTGAAGGTGAAGTGGTCATACTGAATCTTAAAGCCAATGAAAAAGCTGTTAATACCACACCTATTGAAGTCCTCATTGATGATCCCAAAGTCACCCATCAATCAAGTGCAAGCCAATACGAATACAATGCCATACAACTCACTCGTTTCGCTATTCAAGCCTTGTACTCGCCAGAGCGTGTCAGAGATATTCCAGAAGGCATTTATCGCTCGCCCATGCAAACCAATAAAACCATCCCCTTATTCTATGGCGCAAGCATTGAAGCTCACCCACTGGCTTCATGGCGTGGTGGTAGTCTCTATGTGACTGCGGTCGATTTGAAAAACCTGCTGAATCAACCCGTGAAACTGCAATTTTCAAAACTCATGGGGCATTGGCAAACCGCAAGTTTCTATCCCAAAAGTGAATTGCCTCCGCGAAATCAACATGAAAGCACAACTGTCTTTGTGGTTTCTGACCAACCCTTTGCAACAGCACTTACTCAACATGCGAGGTACAGCCGATGAACAAAAACAAAGGCATTAAAATCTTAGCTGGATCGGTGGTTTTTGCAGTCGTCATGATTCTTATCAATAGCCGTCATAGTACGCCTATCCATGATGACACACCTAATCCCAACAATTTTCATGAAGCCATTACCAGCCAATTCAACGACAACATCCGTGATGTGTCTGCAAGACTCCTTGAAACAGAAAAGAAGCTGGAACAAATGCACAAGGAGAATAAATCGCTGCAAAAACAATTAAAGCAACCCATACAAGAAGCAAGTCATACGCTACAGGATGAACTGCAAACACTGAAAGAAAAGCTCTCAGCGCTTACCGATCATCAAACCCAATCTTATCCCATGGAAGGCAATCAAGCTCCTGTATCTGGCCAAATCAAAGATCTGGATGGATTGCTGGATAAAGCCCCTATTGAGAGCAAAATCTTTGCAGACCAAGACTCATCCACCAAAGAAGAAGCGCCAACCAAAACACCCTTCTATACCATTCCGGCAGGTAGTGATTTTAGCAAGGTTACGCTTTTGTCTGCTCTAATGGGTGAAGTACCTGTTGAGGGCAAATTAATGCAGCCCTTATTTCCTTTTACCGCAATGGTCAGCCGTGGAGACTTAATGACAGCCAATGGGATGCAATTGCCGGAAGAAATTATCGGTATGAAAATCAGTGGTTACTCCATTGGCGTAGGTTCCTTTCTCGATAACATCAGCTGTGTTCGCGCATATGTCACTGCCGCTTTATTTGTCTTTGAAGATGGACATTTCGTCAGTGCTGGTCAGGAACAAATGAAAAGCTCCGCAGAGCTTGTGAATAATGACAGCATTGGTTATCTGACTACCCAATTTGGCAATCCTTGCATTAAAGGACAATACATCACTAATGCCCCCAGAGTTTTAGCCGCTTTTATGGCTGCTGGCGGTATTCAAGGGGCAGGCAATGCTTTATCCAAATGGCAAATGAGTTATCAAGCCGAAGGCGGTTCTGCTATTGCCACGCCTACTGGTGATTTAGCCCATTTCGCAGCTGGTGGAGCCATCAACGAGGGCAGCCAAAAAATTACTGATTGGCTTGAGAAAAGAATACAAGGCAGTTTCGATATGGTTTTTGTCCCAGCCAGCATCCGCAGCCACTCAGGCTTTATACCAAATCAATTCAGTCTTCATTTTAGTCAAACCATAGCCATTGATAAAGAACACCAAGGGAGGGTATTAGATTATGGTTACCATCAACAAAAGAATTTTGACAATGCTTTGCGCTAGTCTGGCTTTGAGCGCTTGCTCAACCGCCAATATATCGCAAAGCGCCATTCCTGAGCAGGGCTTAACTGTCAGCCAGCTCTATCAGCAAAGCATGCAGCAGCCTGTACAAAAGGCTGTTGTTCAACAGGTACGGCTTGAGGATTCAGGCGAAGAATTTAAGCAGCTGCCGAATCCCGAAGTGCCTATTCATATTTTTGCGCATGTGGCTCAGCTCGGCGATGAACAAATCATCAAACCAGCCTATACCACACGCTTTTTTCTTTACAAGCAAAATCAATACGCCCTGGCATCAGAGCTGTATTAAGGAGACGTGATGAAACGAATATCTAACTGGTTGCTTGGGGAAATGAATTCCCAAGCCATCAAAGAACAAACGATTAAAAAGCAATACGCCAATCCGTTGCCCTCTTTTGCTGACAGACTGGCTATTGTTGATTTCAACGAACAAGAACAGGTATTTTTATTTGCCGATGGAAAAAGTTTAGGTTCAGGGTTTGAGCTAGGCGATATTCAAGCCGAAGCTGCTTCCCCTGAATACTTGCAAGCTGTTTTTAATAAAATCCGCGATACCTTTGCAACGGTGGTTCCACTTCACGCAATAGACCCTTGGGTTATGCAAATGTTTGTTCAAGACGAATATTGCCTTGATCCGGTTATCGACCATATTAAAGCCCAAATTCCACAACAGTTTATTGACAGCCCATTAACGCAAGACTACTTACAACGACTGCACGATCTCTACAATAAAATGACCAGGCCAGAAGGTTTATTTCTCGATCCTAAAACAGGTGCGCCCTATCGAGGACGAAGACGACGAATCAGAGTGTTATTTTATAGGCAACTACATCAAACCACTTTAACCAAAGAACAAATTCTTCTCGAACATCAGGAAGTCATCAACCAGATTGAAACCAAACTACGCTCACCAGGTTTAGAAATCAAACGCCTGAAAGGTCAGGATTATTATCAGTGGTGGGTACGCTGGTTTAATCCCAAATCAGCCGATGAGATCTTGGAACAATATCCCTACCCCAATCCCATACCAGCAGGTTTTAATCTGGCGCAAAATATATTCTTTTCGCCACCCGAAAGCGATGAACAAGGATTTATCTTTGAAGGATGTAAACAAAGAGTTCTATATGTTGATGGTTTAAAGGAAGCGCCCATTATTGGTTTAGTCTCCCGAGAAAGACAACAAGCCAACCCGAAACACCGCTATGCGCTTTTGGATAGCTTACCAGAAGGAAGTATCTACACCATTCAAGTCGTCTTTAGCCATGATGAGAATCTGGACTCTCATCTCACACGATTAGAAAAGGGAATTGTGGGAACCAGCTTAAAACCACAAGAAGTAAGAGATGATATTAAAACTGCCCGTAATGAATTAAGTACTGGCAATCGTCTGTTCTGGGTTAATCAAGCTGTCTTTTATCATGCAGAGGATGAGCAACAAGCACAAGCCATAGAAAAAAACCTGCATGCCATTTTCAACGACGCCAAGATGCCCTTAATTCATTCCTGCTATGATATTCACCCTTTAAATTCCTGGCTCAATGCCTTGCCGTTTAATTTCGCTCCTCACTATGCCCGTAAGTACTTATGCTTTGACCGCCTGATGTATGCCACGGAGCTTGCGGCTCTGCTTCCAGTCTATGGCCGAAACCAAGGCGCAAGGCATCTACCCTGCTTTCCTTTTTTCAACCGCTTAGGTGAACCTGTTTTCTTTGACTTACTTCACCATGATTTTATTAGCCAAAATTCGCATTGCGCTATCTTCGCCAACTCTGGCGGTGGTAAGTCAGTATTAACAGGTTGGATGATTCAATCACTACTCGCCATGAAAAACGCCCGTGTAGTACTTTTTGAAATGGGGAACTCGTTTGATCGGATGCTCGTTCATGCCAAAGCCCATGGCAAAAAAACCAAGCAGTTATTATTGAGCAATAAGAAAGAGGAAGCCGTTCCATTAAATCCCTTTTGCGAAGCATATAAAGCCATTCCAGAAATTACAGATAATTTAAGCAAGGAACAAGCAGCTTTAATGGCTCAAAAAATCATGGATCTTAAAGATCCTGCTCACTCAGAAGATTTGGCTTGTGGCGATGGTTCTCGCGCATATCTTGCAGAGCTTGCCTTGGCTTTGCGTACCATGATTACGGAAGCCAATGCCATGGAAGAAGAACAATTTACCCTGGCTGATGAAACGCTGCTAATCGAAGTATTAATTGATGCCATTCTAACTTCATTTAACGATGGCATACCACAAATGCTGACTGAGCATATTGTGAGTGCATTTCAACGGCGATTGGATAAAGAAACGGTTGCACGCAAGAAAGACCGGATTCTGGATATGCACGACCGATTAAACAGTTATGTCATTAACAGCGCAAAATCACGCTTCTTTAATGTACCAACAGAACCATTAGGTGATTTTGATATCTTTCATATTGATATTTCTGCCATTAAAGATGACACCGGAAAACTGGCTTTGGTTATGGTTTCTTTGTTGCCAAGAATACTGGCCATGGCAGAGGCTACTCAAAACGATAATAGACCAACCTTTCTTTTTATTGATGAATCCCATCTGCAATTTCAAATTCCTTCTGTGGTAACGGTGTGCCTATTAGTGGCCAAAGTAGCCAGAAAGCTAGGGCTTTGGCTGGTTGCGATTACTCAAAACGTCACCGACATGAATTCTGAAAAGGCTGCAAAGATTTTATCGCTAATTGAAACCTGGATTTTGTTGGGGCTGGATGAAAAAGAAATCACTGATGTGAAACGCTTTAAATCCTTAACACCGCAACAGGAAACCTTAATCAGAGATATTGATTCACAAAAAGGTTTGTATGCAGAAGCAGTCTTATTAGGCTCACGCTATCAAGGATTGTTTCGTGTCATTCCACCTCGCTACCTGCTTGCCCTCTTAATGACTGAAAAATCAGAAAAAGCACAACGCCACCTCCTGGAGAAAGAACATGATGTCCTTGAAGCAGCTGAAATCATGGCTAAAAAACTCGAACAACCAAAAGAAACTACTCATAGCAGGGCTTATTTTTATGACTAATACTGCCTTTGCTATAGAAAGCACAAGCCCGCCGCATCCGGTGAATACCTTCACAATTGCCACGCGGGTTTTGCAAAAGCTGTTTCAAAACAGTCATTACAAAGTCATTGGTTCTTGCACTTGGACGGTAGGACGTTTACCGCCAAGGCTTGAAGTCACTCCTGCGGTTGAGCAGTTTTTGCCTGATTTAGTAATTACCGTCAGCAATAAACCTGAAGAAAATCCCTGGCTTGAAGCTCGAACGCTTTATGAAAACAAAGCAGCAAGAACGTTGTACCAACAAGCCTATAAAGCTGCGACTGGCTCAGCATTAGGATTTGGCAATGACAGCGGTCAAACCACAGATCTTCATATCAATGATGAGCGGACTCGCATTGTTGATGTGATTGGCAGCCCTGCTGCGTTTTACCGTATCCCCTATCTATCGCACAGGCCGGAAACTGGTTTTGGTGTTCCTTATTATCTGGCCGAAGCTGATGCAGTCATGGATAGAACAGAAGCAGCTGAATTACTGTATATGGGAACTCACCCTCACCTGTTAATCAACCATGAAATCGGCACATTAACACAGCATTGGGGTTCTGAAATTCCCAGGTTAATGCGTGTAACGCAACCTTACAACTATAGAGCCTCAGTGGTTGCAGCTATGCACGCAGTAGATATTGTGACTAATAAAAACCCTTTACATGTCACCAAGTCAACCAGTAATTCCTGCGGTAAAAACTGTGTGGTGGCTAATGCCATTTACGACCCACAAAACACGAAAGTCATCTGGCAGGAAATTTATCCGTTAAATCGCAATATTCACCCAGGCAATGTACAGGATTTCGGCATTGAAGATGAAAAAGCCGGAAATGGCAATTACGTGTTTGTCCTTTGGCGCAAATATCGCGGCTGTATTCAGCATAAAGGCAAACTCGTGAACTTTCTTACTTTCCCCAAGGTTGGGCAACCTCAAAAACGATAGGACATCATCATGAAGAAATCTCTATTACTAGCTTTACTCATTCCAACACTGACTCATGCTGGCAGCTTTATGCCAAGTCAATCGGATTACTATTATGAATTAGGAGGAACATCTAATTTATTTATTCCACCTGTTAATAAAGACCAAACACTGGTTATTGGTGCAGATATTGATGGCCGTATGGGATTCTCTTGTAGCGGTTTTAATCCTGTCGTATCCATTACCAATACCTTTCAGGATTTGAAAAAATCAGCGTTAAATATCCCTGGTGGTGTCATTGATAACCTCAAAGGTTCTGTCGCAGGATTCCCGCTGTATAAGCTACAGCAGTCCATGCCTGCTTTATACAATGTTCTACAAAATGCCGCATCAAGTGCACAAAATGAATTTACCCTCAAGGTTAAAGATTGTCAGGAAGTCAAACAAGCACTGGAACAAAACCAATCGCCAATGGAAGGCATATTATCAGTATCCGATAGCCAAGGATGGCTCGACGCTGCCAAACGGGCTAAAAAGGAAAACGTCGATGTAACAGAGACATCGAAAAGCATCGCTCAAAAACGAGATGAATATGGCCTGCCCTGGATAGGCCACGATAAAGGCAATGCTGGCGGTAAGTTTCAACGTCCCATTAAGGTCATCAATGATGTGGTCATTGCTGGCTACAACATCCTTTTAGAGAGAAAACCCTTAGATTCTTTGGAAAAGCCAAGTACCAAAATTCCTATGGTACAAAGCTGGTCAACACCAACCGATGCTGCTAATTGGGCAGTTAAGGTTCTTGGTGACATCCAGGTCAGCAGTAGTGAGAACAAACAAAGCCATGATGCTAAAGCAGGAATTGGTTTGTCAGCTTTATTGCAAAGCTGTGCAAACGCCAATACCTGTAGTCAGAACATTGCAAAGGCCTTATGGAATTTGGTCAATGGTACATGGAAACTGACCGAGGAAAATCTGCATAAAGTCAGTGCTTCCAATTTACTGATTACCGATGAGGTCATTACCACCATTCAGCATCTACCACGCGAAGAGCAAATGCTCACTGTCTCAAAACTCGCAGAAGAAATCGCTGTTCAAAATATGTTGGATAAAGCGTTGATGATGCGCCGTATCTTACAGGCTGGATTACAAGTGCAAGAAGTACAAAATTTAAAACCTGCGATGAATATGGTCTTGTTTGCCCTTAAAAAATTGGATGATGACATTCACTCCTTATCATTTGAAAACGATGTCCGAAAAAAAATGATGACTGAAACCTTGGGAACTATCATGGATATTCGACATCAAGCCCAAAGCCAAAATATACCAGGCCAGGATCACGAACAGCCTGCTGTTAAAAATGGCGCAATTTACGTTAAAGAAAATAAAGGAGCTTAATCATGATTGTCTTTAATCCTTTATCCCTTTATACCACCTATCTAGGCTGGCAACAGTATGAGGTTCTATTCAACGCCCTGTGGCAAACAGGGCTGTTGTATCTTGGTTTTTTAGCCATTGGTTATCGCTTTCTTAAAAACGTGCTCAATCCAGCTGGCGCGTTCTATGCGGTTGAACATGCTTTAAATAATTTTCTTTATGAACTGGCAATCACTATCCTGATATGTAGCTTATTTGTCTATCCTTGTGTACCGTTGGAAACCAAAGCCCTACAATTTAAACCCTTGTGTGGATTGAAGAATCCAACAGCTGCGGTCATTGGTGACAGCGGAACAACTTATGATGAAGCCTTTGCAGATCTGCTGACTAACCAAGTCAAGATTCCTATAGGCTTTGCCATCATTCAGAACTTTATGTCGAGCTTTACTTACAGTCTCATGAAAGTAACGGGCTGCACCGACAGTCTACAGTCCATACAAGGCGACCTGGTATCAACCTACCTGCCACAGAATATTCGCAAACAAGCCCTGGATTTTCATAGACAATGTTTTATCGAAGCGAGAACGCAATTCAACAGTGAGAAGCATGAAGCCAGTGAATTAGATCCCATGCTAAAACGCTATGGCGGTGAAGATGATTTAAACTGGATGGGTTCTAAAATCCTGCAAAAAATGTATTACAGCAAACTTCATGCACGTCAACCTGTCCCTGGTTTTACTTTCCATCAAGCCCCTAATCGTAATCTTGAAAAGGCGGCTAATCGCGGTGATATCCCACCAGAACAATTGCCAGAAGACGGCTACCCCAGCTGTCAGCAATGGTGGAGCAAAATCAAAACTGACCTGGTTGAAGTCTCTAATCAAGCCAGTGTTTTTAACAAACATCTAAATTACTACGCCATGCTGGATAGGGTTCGTCAGTATAAAGTGAAACACCCAAAAGCCTGGAAAGCAGACATCAGCGCAGAAGATTTTATTGCGAAAATGCTCTTGCAAGAAAGCAGAGACATGCAGACCAGTTCTGTGCAAAATCTCATGGACAATAACAATGGAAAGGTCGCATCTGCCATTACCCATAACTTGGTCAATGTCGGGCAATGGACAAAATCCTGGACATCTACCCCATTGAAAAGAGAAGCCATCATGCAAACCTTACCTGTAATGCAGGCGTTTTTCATGTTCTTTTTAATCATTCTCACCCCAATGGTTTTGTCTTTGAGCTGCTACAGCACCAGAGCATTAGGCAGCCTGTGTGCCTTATTTGTCATGGCTATTTTTCTTCAATACCTCTGGCATTTAGTCGGATTTCTTGAACGTTCAGTACTTGATCCATTAGGTGAAAACGATGCGATTTCTGCAATGAAGAATATGGCTGTGATGTTTTACTTTGTCGCACCAGTTTTATTGCTGAGATTATCAAGTCATTTTGGTGGCGACGCTGGGGCTGGTCTTATGGATTTGGTTAATGGTTCAGATAGGCAGAGCGAAAGCATGGCGCAATCCGGTATGCAGGTAGCCAAGACAGGAGTAAAAATTATTGCAAAAGGAATTCGATGAACATGTTAAAGCACATCTTTACGCTCGAAGGCTTCATTGTATTCACGAATAGTGATCAAGCCATTATCAAGTTTATCTTGAGCCTCATAAACAGACATGTAGCGTTTGGCAGGTTTATCCTCTGCCACTCCGACAATGGCATCAAGAATAACTGCCAACAACCGAAATATCTTACTCATTTGGAGCTATCCCTATGATTAAACATTATATCCGTTCATCCATTATAGTATTAATTCAAACCGTTTTACCAATGATTGCCTTATTAGTAATTGCGCCCTGGTTCATTAATAGCAATCTACTGGCACGCTGGCAAAGCACCTTCACTACCATTCTACCATTATTTCTCACCCTGCATGGAGTGCTCTATTTAGCCCTTGTCCTATTATGGCCAAAGCTAATTTCACGAGTACAGAATCAACACCAACTTACCGCAGAGCAACTGAGCACTGCCTTAAACGCTCGCTGGTATCTGCTGGCTATTTTTGTATTCATTGATGCTTTGATGATTGGGAGTCGACTATGAGCAATTACCCCATTAATAACCTATTAAGAGAACCAACAGAAGCCTGGTCAGCCATTACCTGTTTGTCTCTAGCCTTACTGGCATATACTCAACCGCATTTGTTTTTACTAACACAAACTATGGGATTATACGCTGCACTCGCATTATTAATTCCTGGAATTTACAGAGCCTGGCAAGCAATTAAAATAAAACGCTATCACCGAAGATTATTAGCCATGCCCACCTATGCCCTATCCACCACAGAAATCCCTTTATCCCAAAACTGGTTGTTCCTGGGTAAGGGATTTCGCTGGCGACCAAGCCACACTCAAAAGCTGCATCAAATTAAACAGGTCAAAAATGAAAAGTTCATGCAACGAAACAATTGCTACCAGCTTGCCAGAAGTTTCTGCCAAAACCATGAGCACTCGAAGCTAGCCAAATGGCTAAATACCAATTCAAAACTAAACCCATTTAGACCTGATCCGCCTGTTGGCGGCAGTCCATTCTTGCATGGCGTTGGTGAAGAAGATAAGCCTGTATACATCCCTCAAGATGTACGAGTAGGCCATACCTTTGTAGTCGGTACAACTAGGGTAGGAAAAACACGGTTGGCCAGTATTCTAATTAACCAAGACATCCGAAATGGGGATGCTGTTATCGTTGTAGATCCCAAAGGCGATCAAGATCTGGTTCGAGATATGATGGCAGCCTGTAAAGTATCAGGACGGACAGAAGACTTCAAAATCGTACACTTAGGATTCCCAGAACAATCCGCACAATACAACCCCTTAAAGAACTTCGATCAAATCAGCGAAGTTGCAACACGCATCACTGATGCAATCTCCGCAGAAGGTGAAGGAAAACAGTTCGCAGCCTTCGCCTGGAAATACGTCAATATCGTTGCCATATGTCTGGAAGAAATGAATCAACCCATTACCTACCAAACAATAGCCTTCTATATCAGCCGATTAGAGCAATTATTAATGTCCTATGCTGATAAGATTCTTCCTAACCACTACCCTAACTATCATCAAGAGATAGATGAAATCATCGAGGAACATGATAGTAAAATAGGAAAAAATAATAAGACAAAATCCCCAATGGAGCGTCATCAGGCAGTCGTTCAATATGTCAAAGATCACATCAACAAAACCATCAAAAGCAACAATGCTGAAGCTCTGCACGACCAAATCTTAATAGATCTCTACGATGCAGCCATTATGGATAAACACTATTACGACAAAATCACAGCCAGTGTTGGTCCTGTACTGTCTGAAATCAATAAAAGTAATGCCTCAAAAATCCTGTCGTCAAAAGCTCAACCAGATGAAATTGAACTGATGGATGTCATTAAAAATAAGAAAGTACTTTATATTGGCTTGGATAGCCTGACTAACCCCAATATTGCTCAAGCAGTAGGTAAAGCCTTTTTGTCAGATCTGGTATCAACAGCTGGTAAAATCTATAAAGAACCTAACGCGCGATATACTTTGAATCTGCATTGCGATGAGTTATCAGAGATTATCCAAGATTCCTTTGTGAAAATTCTCAATAAAGCAGGTGGCGCAGGTTTTCAGGTAACCGCTTATGCTCAAACTATTCAGGATATGGAGGTTGCACTAGGCTCAAGAGCTAAAGCTGAGGTATCGGAGGGAAATTTTAATACCCTGATTATGCTGCGTGTTAAAAATGAAGAAACAGCCAATTTACTGGTAAAGGTACTGCCTCAAGTTGGAGTTGTTGGGCATACACAGGTTTCTATGGTGAATGATACACCGCACGGGGATGATGGAGTTTATTTTAATACGACTAACGAGGACAGAGTTCAAACTTCTTCTGTGCCCATGATTGGAGTGGATGATATCTTAACTTTGCCAAAAGGACAGGCATTTATTCTAACTAACGGAGGAGATTTATTTAAAGTGAGATTACCCTTAGTGAGGTGCATTTGATAACTTACTAAGATCGATTAGAGATTATAAGCTCTTTGCATTTTAGTTGTGTCAATCAGGTAAACCTATTCTTGCCAGGTAAGCTGAAAATCTTGCAGATATTTGCTCTCTATATAATTCACCAATTTGACAAACAAAATTATTACGCTTGTGTTCCTTAAGATATTTCACGTTCACTGAAAAATAATGCTTAAAATCAATAATAGATGGTACTGCAGGTACGTTTTCAGGAAAATTCACATAATGGTATCTTGGATTTACATTTTGAAAAATATTTTTACCAGGAGTTTTGTTTCTATTGAGCTCATTATCCATTTTTATATCTAACTCGGATAAATGCTCACCATTAAAAAAATGATCAACATTATACAATGGGGCAACTAAGACAGATAAAAGATACTTATCCTGATTTTTGTATTTTTTTCTTGCCCACCGTGAATGATAATCATGAGTTAAATCACAATCTTGGGATAATACAATTACATTTGGGAATTTGATTTTTGATATTTCTAGAATACCATCCTTTTCTATCGCATACTCGATATAATCTACATGTCTTATTACATCTCCTTGTGAAAGTCTAGAGCTTTGTCCAACCTTAATCATTTTCATTTTGAATGATCCTAGCTCTTATTTCATATCTTCTTGGCTTATCTAGGGGATATCTACTGTCAATCTCACTACTAATTTCTTTAAAAACTTCCGTAGTACTAACTTTTTTAAATTGAAAGGAGTCTTCAGGCTTGGCATACTCTTCGGAGAAGGGATTATTATTCATTTTCCAGAACCCCCATATGTTCTCTAAACTTGTCAGTGATCACGCTCTCAAATAACTCGTTATTTTTTTGATGAAATCTCTCCATAGCTTCAAAAACTTCATCTTTTTCAAACAATTTATTTGAATACATATCAAAATCAAGAATATACTCTTTCTTTCTTATTGGAGACGGATAATCAGGATTTAAAATACCAAACTGAAATTTTAGTATTTCTCCATTAAAATTATAGTCCAAGACATGAAACACCCTAGCAAGATTTTTTTGATTTTCTGACAGTTTAATGATCGAGTTTAATTCAGGTTTAAAATACTCATCCCATTCTAAAGGATTGTCTTCATTCAATGATATCTTATCAATATACCTGAGACCTAAACGATATACTTGGAGATCAGGATGAGATTGAGAAATAATTGTATACAAATCTTTAAAATCATCAAAAAGTTGTTCAAAGTATTCATACTGAAGGTATTCAATAAACATATATCGTTGAGATATAACTAATCGTTTTTCCCTATCCTTACCAAAGAAATGCCACTCATCATCAACCGATTCATTTGTTTTTGATACATCTTCACCGAGTCTATATTCACGTCCAATTAGCTTCTTCTCTTCTGTGATGGGAAATCTAGTCTTTAAAGATGAAAAAATTTCTTTATTCAATATATCTGACTTCAGTTTTTTTCTGTTTGAAAATCAATTTTAATAATGACTTTATCAAGATAATCATTTTTATATTTTTTTCGTTGCATTGTAAATTTTCCTGTTATTTGTAAATTAATATACCATAATTTATCGGTTTTTTCCTGAACAAATTTCGCCATATCTGCGTCACTGCATATTTCCCAGCAGTGACGCAGAAAAATCACTTTGATTTTACCGCGTAAAATCAACTCATTTCAGCATTTTGTCCGATCCCGCCAATCGGGATTGGACAAAATTCTTTCCAAAATCCCTTGCGAAGCAAGCTCTGCTTTGCTAATTTGGAATCAAGCATGACTGAAGAGCTGGTGAAATTCCGGCGAAACGTCAACCGACGTCTTATGCTAAGCCACTTCATTCCCTAACCCTGTGGCTGGACGTTCAGTCGGGAAAACCATCTAGGAATCTCTGTCATCCGACAGGGCAACTCCCTCGGGAGTTTAAGTCAATTTATTTCAATTTGACCATGGACTTGTATGACAAGAGCCATTGTCTTGTCGTTTTTATTAATCATCAAAACAAGGAGAAACAAGCATCACAAAAACTGTTGTAAATCGGCGAGATCGTTTGCCTTATAACGATTGATTTGCCCCCTACTTCGGGCTTTATGGCTTTGGCCAGGTTTCATCTTTGAGTGAGCCGCCCGTTCAACACTAAACCAAAGACAGGGCAAATAAATTTTATCGGATGGGATGATGAGAAAATACAGCTTAAGACAAACTGCCAACCAATATTTAAAGCTCGGCAATCAAGGCAGCTACAAAATCAAAAAACAACGGGCATACGTCATTCGTAAAATGATTGATGATCTCTATACCATTGGTGATGTTCCATCTTCCTGGAAAAATATCCAATCGCACCATATTCACCAATTGGTAGCTCATTGGAGAAAGAGTAAGCTACGTTCCAGCACGATTATGAATCATATGACGATTGTCAGGCATTATCTAACCAGGATAGATTGCCTCATTCCCAATATAGACAATAAATCACTCCAACTCAGCAAAGCTTCCAAAAAGCGTAAAAGAAAACTCAAAATCCAGCACGATCACTGGCAATCATGGGACGATACAATACCGCGTCTCATCATGGCATTACAAACAGAATTTGGCCTGACCTTTCAAGAAGCCATTTATATAAAACCTGAAATTAACATCCAAGATGACAGCATCTGGATAACGAGAAACATTGCGTTTAATTCCCGAGACCGGACAATCCCTATCAGATTTGAAGTGCAAAAAGCCATCCTGGATGAAATCAAAAAGCTAACTGACAGTAAATCCATTGCTGAATTTAACGACTATGAAGACACCAAGGTTGTCTGGCGAAAGGCTTTAAAAAAACATGCCCTACCAATTAACAAAGCCTACCGCTATCTCTATGCAAAACAAATGGCTCAGTATCTTTTACCGCTATTGGGAAAATATGAAACCTATTGGGTTATTCGCAGCGAAATGGGCATCAAATCCCGTGATTCTTTATGGAGGTATCTCAATGAGTAAATCCAAACTTAAAAATGCGCAGTATTCCATCAATGAATGTATTAAGAAAATCCAAAACTACTCCCACGCTAGCCGGGCAGATATGAAACACATGCTGAATCGGTGCGTCAAAGATTTGCACGAACTAGGCTACATGGTCACGCACATTAAAGGATTAAAGCCAAAGCACATTCACATTCTGGTTGATCACTGGAAAGCCCAGAATAAAAACCCTGCAACGATTAAAAATTACATGGCTAAACTGCGAAAAGTAGCCTCTGTACTAGACAAGTCAGAGCTGGTAAAGCAAGGCAACAACAGCTACCAAATCAACAAACGCAATTATGTTCCTCAGTACAATAAAGCAATCAACAACGTCGATTTCTCCAAATGCCCAGACCCGATGATCCGTTTATCCCTGGAAGCCCAATCCCTATTTGGCCTCCGCCGTGAAGAATCGATGAAGATTGTACTTAGTGAAGCCTGGCAAGGAAATAAACTGGCCATAAAGCCTAGCTGGACAAAAGGTGGAATTGGCCGTGATATTAAACTCACCAGTGAACAGCAACGGCAATGGCTACTCAATGCTATAAAACAGGTTCCTGCTGGACAATCCCTCATTCCTAAAGAAAAGACCTATAAAAATCATCTGACACACTATCATGAAGTAATAGAAAAAATGGGCTTAAGTAAATGCCATGGTCTTCGCCATGCTTATGCTCAGCGAAGATATCAGGAAATTACACAATCCTATGACAAGACTGGCAAAGGTCTTTTATGCCCAATTCAAGGAGGCAGAGTATACAAAGAACTGAATCTTCTTGAAAAATATTGGGATAGGACTGCTAGAGAGCTAATTAGCCAAGAACTTGGGCATTCTAGGCTCAGTATTACTAAGATCTATTGCGGTTAGTTACTCAGCTCTCTGTGTATATCTCCAATATGGATTGTATAAAACCTTCCAAATGATTATTCAAATACACAAATTTTTTTATCTCAAAATCTGCTTCACTTAAAGGTGTCGACACTATTTTTTCAAAGTTATCATTCTGTACTACTAATCTTTCTGATGGGTGTTGTTTAGAGTAGTCATATATAGTGGTGTAGTGTCTTATTTCATACATAATACATTTTGCCTCTGGGCACCAGAAAAGGACTTCCCTATTAGTAAAACCATAAACAGGTTTTTCACTGGTCAACTCAGTAGTAGGAGTAAATCCATTGTCACCATTAATTGTATGCGACACACTTTTATCTAACTTTATGGTTTTAAGATAACTTTCAAGGGAATTTATATCCTCGATAATATATTCTTTTAAAGAAGACAGATTGTCCAAAAAATGTTTTGAATTGTCGAAAAGGGTCTGTAATTTTTTTGAATGAAAGTTCATAGTTAGATACCAAAGAGTTAAATATAAAATTAGGTTAATCGCTACTACTAAAGTTAAGTAGTCATTATACTAGAAATCAGCTGTGTATAATTTTTTCATAACTGCTGCAGTTTATGAACAACATACAATCTGGTTTGCTAAACTACTGCACAACAGTAAGCGCGGCTAATAACTTGAAAAAACTAAAATACGCCACAAACAATCAATAAAAGTTTCAATGCCATTAAGCCAATACAGAGGTTAATCTTAAGGTTAATCCGCTTGTATCTCTTCATATATTCATCTGACTTTAAGGCAGCGGCAAACTTCACTTCTATTAAATCTTCATATTCAGGATTTTTTATCATAGATTGTATTCTCGGTATGTACTTGTTTAATATGGGATTTTAAAGTAATTAATTAGAATAAAATCCTAAGCTAACATCCCAAAATATTTTCAAAACGCATAAACCAATAAAAATATATGCCTCTAATCTTACCCCTTTTCTAATGCGATGAAGGCTTTTTGTAAAATCGTCTGATTTTAATCTCAATACTTCCTCATATGGCTTCACATTAGCATTAACCTTTTCCTCTATAAACGCTTCATAATCAGAAATGTTATTTAATGGATGTAAATCAGTTCCGGCATTCTTGGACATATAAACAATCCGATAGCTCTGTTATAAACTCATGGAGTATACATTTTGAAGAAGAGTACTGGAAGTAGGAGTGCTATTTATTTTAATACATCAGATAGGTCCCGTTTATACTCCTCCTTCATTAAGAAATAAAGGTTTTGTCAGAATCGCTGTGTACTTTTGCCTCAAACAAGCTACCGACCAACAAGTTAAAAGAGCCGTTTTATTCACCAATGATAATTCCGCTATATGCGCATACCTTGCCCTTGGTTTTCACCAAATTGGAAAATATCGATTGGCACTGTTAAAATAATGCGCTCTTTGGGGGTATGATGTATGGTTGATCTTGAAATCGTTAGTTTCTTGTCATTAATTTTTTTGGGTATTGTATTTGGTTATATTGCCGGACGATATCGGAAACGGGCTGCTGAAAATTGCGGCGAAGCCCGAGTCAGACACTCATTAGCGAAGTATTGCCAGAACAAAGATGCTCATGTTCTGAGTAATATTACATTACGTTTAGAGGATGGCTCCACAACTCAAATCGATCATATTCTAATTGCAACAAAAGGCATATTCATAATAGAAACAAAGCATTACAAGGGATGGATATTCGCTAAAGCAAACTCACGAAGCTGGTCTCAATCGCTCTATTACGATAAATTCAAATTTCAAAATCCCATTCATCAAAATTATAAACACATTAAAGCCATTCAAAAGACCCTTGATTTCATAGAGCCACAGTGTATCCATAATATCGTAGTTTTTAGTGGGGAAGCCGTGTTTAAAAGTGCCAAACCTCATAATGTTTTTTATTTAGAAGAATTAATTCCTGCAATCGAACAATACACCGATGGTGTCTTAAGTTTAAATCGTGTTCAGTTTTGCGTTGGGCGATTAGAGTATCTACGCCTGGCATTAACAAACGAAACTGATGTTGAGCATCAGGCATATTTAACACAACGGTTTGGTAATCGTTGTAGGAGTTAATGAAGTCAGCATCCTGCATGATGAATCACCAATTAGGGAAACACATTCCCTATCACATAAAAAGAGCACAATAAGTTAATTAGCGTTCATTTAATATCAACAAGAAAAAAGTCTTGATTTCCAATACTGGCTTGATAATCTGAAAGCAACACAACTGATGAGCCAGTGAAATTCTGACGAAACCACCACAGGTCTTGTGATATGCCATTTTGTTCCCTAATTCATGGCAAAGCGTTTAGCAGGGAAACCCCATCAGGAGATGTTTTACGGCTTTTCGCCCGAGGAGTGCTTTAAGCACATCATCATTAATAACCAGGTAAATCAACCGATGTTTCGGTGATCTTTTTTGCATAACCCAATTGGGATGAACAGTCCTTTTTGGGGCTAATCCTCCCTACCCTAAGGAGCCACCATGCAACAACAGGAACCAGTACAACTTGAGATTGAACATTTGCTCTTTGAGCTGAATTGTTGTGTTAATGATCTGAGTAATTTTCGATTACAAATATCTGTTGACGATATACAGCAAGCAGAACTGAGTTTAAACAAATTAGAGTCACTGATTTCATTTGTTAAGCAGTACTCGAACATAAAGATCGCTTGTTAAATCTTTAAATCACCCAAATCGGGAGCATGCTCCCGTTGGGGCTTGCACTCTAATTTTAAAAGGAGAACAACCCCATGGATTCCCCTCAAATCTATGTTGCCTGTCTGGCATCTTATAACAATGGCATATTGTACGGTGAATGGATTGACGCTACACAAGATGAAGATGACATTGTAGCTACAATTCAGGAAATACTGGCAAATAGCCCTATTGAAGATGCTGAAGAATGGGCAATTCATGATTTCGAAGGCTTCGGTGATATCAGAATTGAAGAATATTCCTCCATTAACACAATTGTTGAATATGCATCATTCATCACTCAACATGGCGAACTCGGCAAGGCTCTACTTGCTGAATATGCTCTCAATGATGCTGAAACGATGCTAAATGATTGTTATCAAGGATGCTTTGATTCAGAAGTTGATTTTGCCTGGCAATTATTTGATGAGTGCTATACACATCAGATGCCGGATAATTTGATCTGTTATTTTGATTGCGAGGCTTTTGCTCGTGATCTTTTTATCGGGGATTATTGTTCAGCAAATGTTGATGGGCAGATACATGTCTTTTCAAGATATTGAGTCTCTTTTGAGGCTCAATATCTTCTATATTCAATCAAGAGAAAAGAAAAATACCAACCCATACCAATCAATTCCGCCGTGATATTGCATCTATCATAATCCTAACAATTAAGTATAATTTAATAAAACCATACTCAAAATACATTAAAATATAATATATAGATCAAATATAGATCTTTTGATCTATAATTTAATCAATGAGGCTCGATGGAAAATCATATGAAATTAACCGCAGTAATAGAGCAGGATGAATTCGGCTTCTCGGCTTATATAGAGCAGATATCAGGAGTAAATTCCCAAGGAGATAACCTTGATGAAGTTAGAGATAACTTAAAAGAAGCATTGTCCATCATTGCCGATATAAAGGGAATTCATGACTATGAAATTTATAAGGAAGTAATAATTGATAAATCGTCATCAGTTCATCAAACATCTTGAGAACCATGGTTGCAAGTTACATCGCCATGGAGGAAAACATGATATTTATATCAATACAACAAATAAATCAGGTATATCAACTGTACCTAGACACAATCAGATTAATCCTAATACTGCAAAAAATATCTGTAAAGATCTTCTAATCCCAACTTTTCCTTAAACTCATTTATGCCTCGGTAATTGAAATAGTCCTTAAAATATTGAATAACATTTCAAAATAGTGGATTTCAGTAAAGTGTACCCAAAAGTGTACCCATAGACTCAGATGCAGAACAGATGGAAACGCAATCCATTGATTTTACTATGCCGCTGAGAGGAATCGAACCTCCCACCTTTTGATTACGAATCAACTGCTCTACCAACTGAGCTACAGCGGCATATAAAAAGTATACTTAAGTTTGGTGATGTTGCAATACTACTCCTATGGTCCAGTCGGCATTTTTGTTCAGGGGTAAAAAGTTTATGCTTTGGCTGACTGGGAGGCCGTAGCCGTTTACTATTAGTGCGTAGAGGTAGGATGGTAGCATGCAGTAGTTGTAGAGCATGAAGTTATCGGGGTGGATTTCTTCCAGGGTGGACCATTTTTGGTGGCAGATGTTTTTATCTGCGAAATAGATTAAGTCCTGGTTGGTAAAATGTTGTTTTGTGGTTGGGAAGATTTTGTCGTTGAGCATGAAGGAAATGCCGCCAATGATGTACCAATTGTCTACCGGGTTTAAAGCGAGTACTGATTTGATGGTTTTTCTTACTGAATGAACTTCATTGACTAAAATGGATATTTCATTTTTGCATGCGTAGGCATCACCTTCAGCCAGGCGTCCGCTGGGTAATTCGTAGTCATTGGGGAAACAGGATTTCAAATCAAAGAATTGATGCCCCATTTCATTTTGACCAAGCCCAAGAAAGCTGTGGGTATATAAACGGTATTTTTTTCCGTATAAGTTAAATTCTACGGTATCTTTTTTATCAATAGTTGACTCATCCTTTAAAGGAATAACAATTTGTACGGAAGCGCCGCCAATATCCATTACACCGGCCAAAGGTTTTTCGGTTTGATCAAACAGTTTTAATTGGTAATTTGTTGCCAACCAGGCAAAAACCCCTTCTTCATTACCGGTGATGGTTCGTGCAGAAACCAAACGCCAGTAGTATTGTTTATCAAACCAGTCAGCTACCAATTGATTTACATTTTTATGATGGGTCTTTGGTAATAACCGCATTCCTGCAGTTGAGTAAAAGTAAACTGGCATCTGGACGGTTGGAGCATCGGTAAATAATTTTTCCATATAGACTGAAATTGACCGATGTTCATGTTCAAGGGTCGATAGTCCCGGTAATGCCTTTCTATTCCATATTTCCCTGATGCCGGTTGGAGTATTGGTTTGATCAAGATCATAGGCATAAACATGCAATCGGGATCCGGAGCTGCCTGCATCAATTACAGCAAGACAATGATGATTCAGGCAATCTGATTTATCAGCAAAAGAAACAGAAGTGAAAACAAATAATATACTGGCGAGTGTCCATAATCGGTACATAATCTATCCTTACAGCCTAAGATAAAATTATCCTACCTGAGTAAATTCTTAGGGTCAAAACTTAAATGCACTTTTAAAAATGAATCATTTTAAAAATTTAACAATTGAAAATATTCAATCCCGAACTTATATAATTTTTTATTATAATCATATAGTTACAAATAATTTTGGAGCAAAGTCAATGACAGGGAAGCCCTGCAAGAACAAACCATCAAGGATCAGCTAAAAACTTTCTTTTAAAAGTTCAAAAATTATGCTATAAACGCCAAAATTTAATTCATACTGAATTGATAATTGAGTAACTTGATGAAATAAATTAACTGATTATTCAATTACAAAGAAACTATTTTATATTTTTTATTGTAAGAGTAGTTTTAAAATATTTCAGTTAAATATAACATTAGAGTTTATACTTTTAATAACCATGTGAGAAATAAACAGCCTGTGAAAAATCCAACCTTAGCTAAACCCATCAAAGATAGTGGCTACCGCCGTGGGTTAAAAGACCGTCATGTTCAGCTGATTGCTTTAGGTGGGATCGTTGGATCCTGTTATTTTCTAGGGACTGGAGAGGTCATTAACCTCGTTGGCCCGGCTGTGTTTATTGCGTACATGTTAGGTGGCTTGATCATCTATTTAACGATGTTGTGTATGGGTGAACTGGCTGTAGCTATCCCTATTTCTGGATCCTTCGTCACTTATACTTCTGATTTTGTATCACCTTCTGTTGCCTGTGGGGTTGGCTGGTCGTACTGGATAAGCTGGGTGGCTTATATTCCCGCTGAATGCGTCGCCGGCGGCATAATTATGGAAATGTTTACCGGAATCAATGGCTATGTCTGGGCAATTTGTTTTGGCTTACTGATTACCTACATCAATCTGGCAAAAGTAGATACTTTTGGTGAAATTGAATTCTGGCTCGCTCTAATCAAAATTGTTGCACTGATGGCATTTGTGGTTTTAGCGTTGCTCATTTTCTTTGGCGTGATCCATGGAACCGAACCACCTGGAATCATTGGTTTTAAATATATGTTAGGAGATGGAGGTCTGCTTCCTAACGGCACCATGTCCTTATTGACGGCCATGGTTCTGCTTCTGGTTAACTATCAAGGTTCGGAAATTATTGGCCTTGCTGCAGGGGAATCTGAGAATCCTGCTCGAATGATCCCGCATGCCATACGGAATGTTACGTTACGAATCTTGTTCATTTACATCATACCCGTGTTTTGTCTAGTGTTGATCTTTCCATGGCAAAAAGCCGGATTATCAAACTCAGTATTTGCTGACGCACTTAATTTTTACGGTTTAAATTGGGCTGGAGCAGTAACCAGTTTTGTGACTCTTTCCGCTACTCTTTCCTGCGCCAACTCGGGATTCTATGGTACCGTGCGATCGCTCAATGCGCTTGCCAGAGATGGTATGGCTCCTCATGCTTTTGCTAAATTCAATCGTAATGCTATCCCGCAAAATGCTGTAATCGCTACCCTGACCGGAGTTTGGACATTATTGGGTGTTGGGTACTTTTTTGGTCAAACCAAGCTTTATATTGCATTACTCCTAGTCTCTGGATTTACTGGTACTTTAGCCTGGATTTCTTTATGTCTGTCTCAAATCAGTTTTAGAAATCGGCTGTATCAGGCGGGTTATACCATCAAAGATCTGCGTTATGTGACGCCCTACTCTCCTTATACTGGAATAGTAGCCATTATCTTGATGTTATTTGCTTTATTCTTTCTGGTTTTAAATAAAGATCCAATGTATAAACTGGCTTTTGGAATCGGCGTAGTGAGCTTTATATTACCCATTATCATCTATAAATTATTCGATTTATCTAAAGACAGACGCAAAGCCTTACATGTCAAAAGTCGGGTTAAGTTTCAGGATTTATTTCCTCCACTTTAGCTGTTGAGAAAGTTAAGGAAGTATTTTATTCCTGATTTAGCTGAAATAGCTTTTATTTTCTTTATCACGGTCTCAAACATTTTTGTCTCTCACTTGGCTTTCGCCAAGTGACTTATCTAAAAAATTCCTGAGTAAAAATCAATAAGTTACAGAACTCCCCTTTTATTTTCTTAACTGAAATCGATAGGTTAACTAAAGAACATATTGATTGCTATTACACTCTTCGTTTAACAAATATGAAACAATAAAGAAACAAACCTAACGAAACATTGCAATATTTCCTCACATTTGATATTATTTGACCAATTTCTTTCTGTAATAAATATAAAGGTGTTTTATGCATAACCTCCCTAAAGAACTATACCATAGTCAAGTTGTTGGAAAAATGAGCTATATTGTAAGTCGTTTGGAACACATTGATCCAGAAAATGTGTATCAGGATATTAGGGATGATTATAAAGAAGAAATGCACTGGATAAAGGAAGTAAAGGACTTTAATACCATTATGCAAGCGAGCACGTCAGGTCAGTGTCCCGACTTTGATACATTAAGTAAAAAAGCATTGGTAGTACAGGAACTGGGTCGATTAGTCAGTTTAATTCAACCATTTACCATGAAAAAAGAAGTGGTTGTATCGATGTATGAAAAGATGAAAAAACACCCCAATTTATGGTCCAGTACTTATCACCATCGATTAAATGAGTTGGAACAATTAAACAATTCGATTGCTAATTTGCCCGAGTCAGTCAAGAACTTTGTCAATGCCATCGTGACCAATTTGAAAATCCATCTGGCAGAGAATGGTTTATCAGATGAAGATCCGATTGCGAATGAGTTGTTTAAGCTGTCAACAAGCATGCGAGACACAGGATATACCAATATTAATAGCCTGATCTCTTTATTTATTGACTATATGCGTACACATTCCGATTCTCAACCTTTTACAGGTGTTTTGAGTCAGGAAGAGCAATCACAAATGGTCTCTGCATTAGTAGCCCATCGCACGACAGAACTCACCAGTAACGTCTTAAAAACAAGATTACACGACTTGGCATCAACAAGCATGGTCAATAAAAAGTTACTTAGGAGCATTGATGAAATTTTCAAACAAGATAATGAATTAAAAGCTCTGAGTGAGATGCGGCTTGGTAAACATAAGATCTATATATTTCAAGTTGAAGAGTTCTTTGCAAAAGTATCCCAACAGGTTGATACAGATATCATTCAACATACAGAAAAACTCTGTAACCTTTTTTTATTAAGCAAAGCATTTCCTGCGGCTAAGGGATACATTGAAGTTGCGTTAGAGCAATCTCCTGAGGATCTCGACACATTAATATCAAGTCCTGATTTTCTGCATCAAATTATTATTGATGTTGTTTACTCAAAATGTCCCGGACAGGATGAATTAGAATCTCAAACTCGAGATCAATTATTAACTCAACTCTATGCTATGTTAACAGAACTTAATTTAAATCCATCTTCCAATTATCCTAAACAACTATACCAATTGATCCATGCTCTGGTTCAAAACGTTCTGGATGGAATACCGCAACGAAAAAATCAACTTGAATCTTTAGGATTTGGAGTCCCAACCTTTAAAACCATAGAAGAAGTAATCAAAAAATTGGATCCAAACAACGATCAAAATATTAATCTGGCCGTATTAGAATTTTATACCGCGATTCAGAAAGCAAAAGAAACTCATTTTTATCTTTTGCATGAACCATTAATTGGAAAGCAAATTGAGCAGATTAGTGCAAAGGATTTTAATGCATTTTTTAAAGAATGCTGTGATGCAGGTAAAAGTGCTGCTAAAAAGCTTGATGGCAATAGTTCAGGAATAACTGTCATTGTTGATATGTTAAAAGCCATAGCAAACTGGGGAATCTATATGTTCAGCTTAGGTACAACCCCTCAGTTTTTCAAAAAACCGAGAACCGCGGTAGATGATGTTGTCCAGGCAGTAAATGATTTGAAAGTAACGCTGGCCAATACTCTAGAGCATATTGATTTCAGTCAAGAGCCAAATCAAAGCATGGACTGTACAATCTAAAGCAGGTTATATCATGGAACCATGATCTTCAGAAATGTACTGAATGAACATGGTTTCATGTAGTTCTAAAGTGCCAGCTTAACTCGGATCGTATTCTGGAATTCCCATAACACGATCATTCAGTCTTCACTCAAAAACAGGTAAACCAACAATCAATGCAGCTTTTGCCCATTGGGTACTTTTGGATCTGTCGTAATTAAGCAAATAGCGCCTTGTTCATCAGAAAATCCAACCAGCAAAAATTGCGATATAAATCCCGCAATATTTTTTTCACCTAAATTAACGCAACCTACAACGGAGCGGCCTAATAAAGTTTCGGGAGTATAATGCACCGTAACTTGCGCGGATGTTTGTAAAACGCCTATGTCTTTACCGAAATCTACCCATACCTTATAGGCAGGTTTTTTTGCACGTAGAAACTCTTCTACTTTTACTACAGTGCCAGATCGTAATTCAATTTTTTCAAAATCTTCATAACTCGCTAACATGATTCCTTCCTATCAAAAAGAAGCAAACTTATCATAAATGAACAGTATTGTCTTGATGCGTGAATTACAGGAAGACAAAACTCCAAAATACAGCAGCTCAGTTCGACTATTGAACCAATGGATTTTTTAAGATCGGGCGTTTAACGATTTGAGTTAAAATTAATCCCCAAATTCACCACTCTTACTGATACCTGTTTTTTTACGTTCTCGTAGCGTTTCAATGACCACATAAAAAACAGGAACAACCAAAAGACTCAGTACCGTCGCAACCAGCATGCCCCCCAAAACTGTAGTGCCAATTGAGTGGCGGCTGGCGGCTCCTGCTCCAGTAGCCGTTGCCAAGGGTAGTACACCAAAGATGAACGCGAAGGCAGTCATTAAAATAGGCCTTAAACGTAATGCGGCAGCTTCCCTTGCAGAATCAATAATGGACGCACCTGTATGGCGTTTTTCTTTTGCGAATTCCACAATCAAAATTGCATTTTTGGCCGCAAGACCAATTAACAAGATCAAACCAATTTGCGCGTATACATCCAAGTCCAAATGTCGTAGCAAAAGTGCTAGCCCTGCACCTAAAAGAGCTAAAGGAACTACCAATAAAATCATGAACGGCATGGACCAGCTTTCATATAAAGCAGAAAGAAACAGAAATACGAAAACCAGACACAACATAAAAATTAATGAAGCCATATTACCTGCTTTTAATTGCTGGTAGGTAATACCAGTCCACTCCATTTCATAACCTTTAGGTAATTTTTTGGCTGCTAAATGTTCAACAGCAGCCAACGCTTGACCTGAACTATAACCAGGTGCAGGAGCACCGTTCAGATTAGCTGCGGTATATAAATTGTAATGAGGAATGTTATAGGCGCCATTAGTATATTCAACTTTTAATAAACTACTTAAAGGGACCATAGCACCTGTATTGCTTTTAACATAAAGCTTGCTGATATCAGTCACCTCAGCCCTTGAATTGCCCTCAGCCTGAACCATTACCCGATAGGTTTGTCCATATTTGGTGAAGTTGTTAATATAAAATGAACCCAAATAGGTTTGTAATGTTGCAAGTAATTCGTTGATTGATACATTTAAAGCCTTGGCTTTTGTTCTATCTATATTCAAAAATAACTGAGGTACCTGAACCGACAAATCAGAAAATAATCCCTGAATAGCAGGATCTTTATTAGCATCTTCCACAAATTGGTTAACAACCGCGGCTAATTGGTTTACTCCCTGATTATTCACATCCTCTATTTCAAGCTGAAATCCACCAACAGATCCGAGACCTGGAATAGTTGGGGCGTTTAATACACCAATCCTGGCATCATTTATAGTATTAAATTGGGCTTGTACCTTCTTCATTATGCCTGTAGCACTTAACTCTGGCGTAGTCCGCTCTGACCAAGGCTTTAATATTACAAACATTACGGCTGTATCAGGTTGATTTATTGAATCAATAATGTTGAATCCATTAATACTGATCACATTAGCTACACCATCAGTTGAAGACAATATTTTAAGCGCCTTTTTGACGGTTTCTTCTGTCCTGTATAAAGAAGAGGCATCTGGACCTTTAACAACTGTAATAAAATAGCCTTGATCTTCTTCGGGCAAAAATCCGGTGGGCAGTGATTTGAAAACAAATGCTGTGGCTACACCTAGCAAGGCAAAAATAATTAAAACTATTTTTTTATGAGTCAAACACAATTCGACCATCGCTTTATATTTGTTTAAGGTTGCTTGATAACCTCGCTCAAACCAACGAAACAAAATAAAATTATTTTCTACTTTCTGTTTGAGTAACACCCCACATAAAGCAGGACTTAAGGTTAAAGAATTAATCCCGGAAAGCGCCACTGAAAAAGCAATTGCCAAAGCAAATTGATTGTACAAACTACCCGTCATTCCAGGTATAAACGCAACAGGAACAAACACTGCCAACAGAATTAATGTTGTTGCTATAATAGGGCCCTGTACTTCCTTAGTAGCTAATAAAGTGGCTTCTTTAATGTCAGAAACATGTTCTTCCAATTTTTTCTCAACGTTTTCAACCACTACAATCGCATCGTCAACGACCAATCCTATTGCGAGCACCAATCCTAAAAGACTCAAAGTATTTATCGAAAACCCAAACACACTAAACAAGGCAAAGGTTCCAATCAAGGACACTGGAATCGCAATACAAGGAATCAGAGTGGTTCTCCAGTTTTGTAAAAATAAAAAAACCACAATAAAGACCAAGCCTATTGCTTCAAACAGGGTAATCACTACTTCTTTTAGTGATTCCTTAACGAACTTGGTTGTGTCGTATACGATGGTGTAATCCATTCCATCCGGAAAATCTTTTTTCATTTTATCCATAAGCTTTCTAATGCCATCTGCCAGCTGCAGAGCATTGGCTCCTGGCAATTGATACACACCAATACTGGCATTAGGCTTTCCATTAAGTTGTGAGGTAGTGATGTAGGTTTCAGCACCCATTTCGACACGCCCGAGATCTTTAACGCGTACTATCTGTCCATTCTGATTCGTTTTAACAATAATGTCTTCGAATTGCTGTGTGTCACTTAATTGGCCTAGAGTAGTAATTTGATACTGAAAAGGAATGGTTTGAGGAACCGGTGGTTGGCCTATAACCCCCACTGCCGCTTGCTGATTCTGCTCTTTAACTGCATTGATAACTTCTATCGGAGATATGCCCATACTCACCAGCTTGTCCGGGTTTAACCAAATTCGGATAGAATATTGCAATAAACCAAAGTTATTCACGTTACCGACTCCGGGTATTCGCTCAATCGCCGGAGTAAGATGAATGTCCGCATAGTTGCCCAGAAACACATCATCCAATGTGCCGTCAGGAGAGATTAAGTTAACCACCAGAACCATATCGCTGGAAACTTTTTGGATGGATATGCCTGCCTGAATCACATCAGGAGGAAGCAAGGGATTGGCTGTATTCGAGTTATTGAGCACATCAACCGCACCAATATCCACATCATACCCCACATCGAAAGTAATACTGATGATCGAGTCACCATTATTAGTACTGTTGGAAGACATATAAATCATGCCTTCAACTCCATTAATATTTCGTTCAAGAGGAGTTGTAACGGTATCGGATACAACTTGAGAGCTTGCTCCAATATATTGAGAAGAAACCTGTACTTCTGGTGGAACTATTGACGGATATTGGGCTACAGGCAGAATAAAAATACAAATTCCACCAACAAGTACCATGATGATGGCTATTACCATGGCAAAAATAGGTCTATATATAAAAAATCTAACCATTATTTTGGCCTTGCTTTTCTTGCATTTGAGGAATTACATTTTCACCAGGTATAATTTTTTGTAACCCGTTAAGGATTAGCAAATCCCCTTCTTTAACTCCGGAAGTTACGATATAGTGTTGTTTGTACATCCCCGAAGTTTGTATTGTACTTACTTCAACCTGATTTTTTGCATTGACTAAATAGACTGTTCTTTGACCTTGAGATTCGGTTACAGCTGAGGCAGGAATGAGTATTGAAGGTTCATCATTAGTAAGTTCAAGAGTTATATTCACATAGATACCTGGCAACAGTAATTGCTCTGAATTGTCAACAACCGCCCTCATCAAAATTGTAGCAGTTGGGGTATCCGCCTGATTATTTACTAAATCAACCTTACCCGTGAATACTAATTTATTATCATGCGGTAACACTGCCTCAACATGAAAAGGCATGTTGTTTCGATATTTTAAAAAGGTTACATAGTCTTCAACGCTTGGGCTAAACAATACATAGATGGGATTTAATTGAACAATATTGGCCAGTAATGTGTTCTCACCAGCACCCACCAAATTTCCAACATCAACGTATTTTTTACCAATAATTCCATCAAAAGGAGCAAGCATGGAACAATATCCCAAATTGATCTCAGCTGTTTCAACATTCGCTTTCTGAACTAGAGTTTCGGCCTGAGCTTCGCCATATTGTGCAGCTGTTTCATCAAATAGTGTTTGCGACACATCTCCTTTTTTAACCAACTCTTTCAATCGGAGGTATTGAACCTTTTGATACTCCATATTGGCAATGCTTTTAGCGAGCTGTCCTTTAGCAAGGTCCAATTGAGCCTGAAAAGGCTTCGGATCAATAACATAAATTAATTGATCTTTTTTAACAGGCTTCCCTTCAATAAAATTCTTCTGAATAAGAAAACCCTCAACCCGTGCGCGAATACCCACTTCAGCTATGGATTGAGTGATACCAATATAAGATCGTTTCAGAGGAATTTTAGTTAAGGCAAGTTTAACTACAGGGACAGGACGAGGAGCATTCTGGACTGATTTATTGTCCTTGCAGGCTGCTAAAAAAAGCCCCATTAAGAATACTGTACCAATTAAAATACGTTTTGTGTACATAAAGTGTATTCATCCCTGATAAAATATAATTCACTATCTAACTATTTAGCATAGTTAGAGTGAATTACTAGGTCTTAATTGACTAAAACAGCGTTTTTTTTTGTATTTACCTTAAAAAAGACACCTTTTAAAATAAAACTCAATTCCCTTGAATTATAAATACCACTTATGCAGTTACTAACGCATCCAATTGAAACTCGGGAACCAAACTCTTAAGCAGAATCAACAACTCATCATCCTGATGTTCATAGCAGGCGGTATTCAACATGCGCATGGTTTGTGTTAACTCATGCCAGTCCAACTCTCTAAATCGAGCTTTAAACAGTTTTTCGTGTTCAGTGGACGCTAATTGTTCCGTCTCATGAAACAATTCTTCATACATTTTTTCACCTGGGCGCAAACCAGTATATTCAATCATTATATCCTTTCCTGGCTCTTTTCCAGCCAGTCGAATCATTTGCTCTGCCAAATAACTGATTTTAACCGGATCGCCCATATCAAGAACGAATATTTCACCGCCATGTCCATTGACCATCGCTTGCAAAATCAATTGGCATGCCTCAGGAATGGTCATAAAATAACGTTGCATGTCAGGATGGGTAACCGTCAAGGGACCGCCCGCCTGCAATTGTTTTTGAAATAACGGAACTACAGAACCGGCGGATCCCAGAACATTACCAAAGCGAACTGTAATGAATTGTGTTTCAACTCGAATATTCAAGTTTTGACAGTAAATTTCAGCAACACGTTTGGTGGTACCCATAATGTTGGTTGGATTAACTGCTTTATCTGTAGAAATCAAAATAAACTTCTCTACACCCACCGCGACACTGGCTTTAGCAACAACCTGAGTGCCCAGAACATTATTAAAAACTGCCACCCTGATTTGGTTTTGTAACATAGGTACATGTTTGTACGCAGCAGCATGAAATACAATTTCAGGTTGAAAACGCTGAAAAATATGATTTATTGCCACTTCATCGGTAACACTGACCAATCCTAGATCAATGGGAATCTCTGGAAAATTGAGTTTAAGTTCCTGTTCAATCTGATAGAGATTAAATTCGGAATTTTCAATTACAGCAAGACTTTCAGGTTTCAGCGCCATTACCTGACGGCACAACTCGGAACCTATAGAACCACCACCACCAGTAATTAATACACGTTTTCCAGAAATGGTCGTCGCTATTCTGTCCCATTCCAGATTAACCTGATCCCTTCCTAATAAGTCTTCAATATTTACTGGTCTTAGCGCATTGACTTCGACACGGCCAGCTGCCAAAGCTGAAATGCTGGGTAATGTTCTGAATGGCACATTACAGGTTTCGCAAAGAGTCACTATGCGACGCATGGTGGCGGATCGGGCTGAAGGTATGGCAATAAAAATAAGATCGACTACATTTTGTCTGACTAAATCAGCAATTTGACGTGTAGTTCCCAAAACCCTCACCCCATGCACTTCCAGACCACGCTTGCTGATATTATCATCAACAAAACCTATAGGCTGATAGTAACTACTGCGCTTTAAGTCTCGAACCAAGCCTTCACCTGCCTGCCCAGCGCCAACGATTAAGACTCTTTTGACATCTAAAATTTTATCGTTTCTTCCTCTTCTGTCCCATCGCAACCGAATTAACAATCGGCCGCCGCACAGTATGGATGCCAGAATAATGCAATATAATGGAAAAACTGATCGGGATAAATGGTGCAATATTGAAGTAGCGTAAAATACCGGGATCACCAAAAACATGGCGGCAACTGAAGCTTTTAAAATACGAATAACATCATTTAACGAAGAAAAACGCCATAAGCCCCGATATATTTTAAAGTAGTAAAAACAACTGATCTGTACAACAAATAACAAAGCCAGGGCAACAAAAGAATGAGTTGATGTTAACATGCTAGGATATGGCTGCATGTTATATCGCAACCAGTACGCAGCATACCATGCCACTGGAATAGCCGTTATATCAAAAAGAATAACTGGAAATTTAGACAGTAATTTTTTTATTAATAATTTTATTCGATGCTTCATATAATATACAGTGTTAAATCCATTATAATAAAAAAGGATGTTACACCATGTTACTCTTCATCGCATTAAAAATTCGTAAACATTTCATACCGATATTCTGAATCAGGATTTTCTGCCGTAAAGGATCTGGTTAACTTGTAATCAGTTTGATTATCAAGTACTGCCTTTAAACATGCATCACTTGGTGCGTAGAATACCTGCCCATCTTTTATAAACGATGTCAAAATAATAATTTCCGGTCGTTCAAATAAAATTTGATGACAAAACTGATCATATCGTTGCTGTCCCGGGTATTGCGTCATGGATAAATTATTCAAGCAATAAGAGTCAATAAAATGCAATTTACTCAAATATGGAATCATACCTGAATCACCCAATACAACCCTGTCATCAATCCTCGCGTTAGCATTCAGCCACTGAATTACAGACATTCGTAATTGCTCTCCTCGGACAGGATTCTCGCTAAAATAGCGATATTGTGCCAGAGACATCCAGGGCAAAAACAGAGTAAGCACAGCACATATCACAAGGTACAAGGCAAACGTTGTAAAAGTTTCCTTTTTTTTAAATAAGGATAAATTCAGTTGGTCAAGCCCTTTATAGGCAAGTGGTATAAACAATGTAAATGCGGGTAAAAAAAGGCGATTATCAAAAGCAACGATGGGATCTGCATCTCGTAACATTATGAGATAAGCCAAACTGGGTAAGCATAGAAAGAAGTACCGTTTATCCCAAGCCTTTATAAAGGCAGGAAGAGCTAAAATGACAAAAGGCCAAATGAGCTTTAGGTAGTTGAGATCCAGCTCATATAAAAATCCCTCAGTAAACCCTTTGCAATAAACAGAGTTAGGAAACAAAAATCCATAATAATGCCAACGCCAGAGAAAATAAGGGAGATAAAACAACACTAGCGAAACAAAAAAATACAGTACCCCTTTCCTGTGGCGGTGTAAGCTGGTTTGAGGCCTGTCCCAGCATATTAAAATAAAGAACAGGATCATGAAAGCAGGTGCTTCAGGCCGCGTCATTCCAGCCAGGGCAAGTAAGATACCTGCAATAAAAAAACTGAAGGTTCGGAGTTCACCCCGCCCTCCAGGATATAAATCATATCCTTGTCCTCGAAAAATAAAATAGACAGAACCACAGATTAACGCTTGATAGACAGTAGTCTCAAACCCACTTACTGCCCAAATGATTTGTCCTTTGTATACTAATAAAATAATGCAAGGAATCAGAGATTCACGTATTGTAAACCAAAACCGGCTTATCAAAAAAAGAAAACAACAAGTACCCACCAAGCCAATAAAACCTGCCGTTTTTAAAGTAACAATCGGATTTCCATTAAATACTAAGGACAATGCTCCCAATACTACGAAACTAAAATTGGAATATCCCTCGACTGGTGGTGAATCAAGATTCCATAACAACCCATCTCCTGACGCCCAATTTCTGGCATAGCGTAAGGAAATGTACATATCATCTATTGTAAACGGCCAAATGGCTTGAATTTGCAAAACCAACAAATAAAAAAACACTAAAACAAAAATAGTGTCATACCAACGTAAACCCGATCTCATCAAGTCAATGCCATAAACGTAAGAATGACAAAACAATACAGATTTAATCGGGATAATCGATCACCAAGAAATACATTAACGGGATCATCATTTTCGACATTCTGATTAGATAGCCAGGCAAAACGCCATAGAGCAATTGCAGCAAATGGTAAGGTTAATATAAAGAAAAATGACTCGCCTCGTGCGTATACGGTATAAAACAAATAAGTAACAAAACAGGCCAATCCGGTTCCTACTATGAGTTGCTGTAACAGATCAGGATTATATTTTCTTAGTACTGTCCGGGTAGAGTTTTTTAATCCCAAATGCATTTCCAATTGGCGCTTGTTTAATGCGATAAATAAACTAAGCAAGGTTGCAGCTACTATCAGCCAGCCAGAAATAGCAACTCCTATGCCTACAGTACCAGCCAGTACTCTCAGCATAAATCCCATAGCGATGCAGGCAACATCCAGTATCGGAATTAATTTTAACACGTGGTTATAAGCCAGATTAATCAACAAGTATATCGTTAGAATAATAGCCAACTGTTTGGAGATCAGTACGCCAAGAACCAGGCCGGTTACCAACAACAAAAACAACATAAAAATCGCATCGGATACAGTGATCTGATCGCTGGCTAAAGGTCTATGGCATTTATAGGGGTGTAAACTGTCTTCATCCCTATCCTGAATATCATTATAAATATATACCGCACTGGAAATAAGACAGAAAGCAAGTGAAGCCAATAACGCAGGAACCAGATATCCTGGTACCGGAGTATAGATAAAGCCCAACATCACAAATACAGATTTACTCCAATGTGAAACGCGCAGAAGTAAAAAGAAATTAATTAACCTACCCATGTATCGTACCTTGATGGAGTTATTCAGCAATTCGATCATAATAATCTTCCCAAAACTATTTAAAACACCTTAAATCAATTCGTTCGTTCAACAAAAGAATGAACTGATTTATAAAGCAGGCCACAGGACATGGGCATCATTAAACCTCACAAGCAACGAGTTTCCGAGGAGGTCTATTGTAGTGTTCGACACTATTAAGATGAAACCTTTTGCTAAAAGTACCATAATCCTCAAAAAAATCATCATTTCAATAAGTTAAAATAAAAATAAAAGTGTTTGATATAAATTTATAAAATTATTTAATAAAAAATAACCAAATATGATTGCATTTAACCAATGAATAAGTAATATAAAAAACACATAAGGAAATTCTTCAAAGGATATGAGGTTTATTATGCGTTATATTTTACCACCTGGTGCATTTACAAGTATCAATTTTTTACGCGACGATTATCAGAAAGAACGAAAAGTCGACCTGGATAAATCACCATCAATGTTTGGCACTCCCATAATATTGGGAGGGACCGATGTAGTAGCTCGTGATGCCCAAACAAAATTTATTAAAAAGATGCTGGTTGTTTTTTCCGCCAATTTGCTTAAGGATGAACAAATTCAAGCCATGATGCAAAATGTAGAATTATGGGCTGGACAATTGGAAGCGCATTTTATTGCTTCCAGAATCATGCTTGCCACCTGTCTGTATGTTCAAACGCAAATAAAATCGCCCAAGACACATTCAGCATTATTTAATTTAATCAATCGAGATTTAGGGATTAACGCAGAAAACTATTTTGAAGAAGATGATAAATTAATATGTTTTATGGCAGCCAATACCTTTATTAATTCATCATTAATGGCACTTACACAGGCAAATACGGCCCTTAAGAAAGTAGGCATGGAGCCATTTTCAGACGAAGACTGGAACAAATTTTCCAAGTTCCTTAGCGAGACCTGCAAAAAATCAGGCGCTGATAATCCGTATAAAAATTACCCGGTTACATCAATCACTCAACCCATGTTTGGAGCTGCATTCGCTTATACCGGAGCGACCTTAGGGTGTATGGGTGGCCAAATGGTCAGCGACTCAGTCCAGGTCATCCCATTAAAATTTCAACTCACTGCTCTTATAGGCAGCTCATTACTGATGATTGGTTCAGCTGGTCCTATGGGGGTTGCACTATTTTCTCAGGTTATTGCATGTAAATTAATAACTACTTTTTGCAGTATCAGTATGGCTCACATACTTGGAACCGCGATGGGGATAGTAGGGCAAGGAGTTGGAATGGGAGTTGGTTTGCCATTGGATGCAGCTTATAATTTACTTTGGAAAGCCTGCGCAATCATTAGTGGTTATTATTCTGACATTCCAAATACTACAACAGGTATTCGTATTAAAGACGGTGCGAACATGATATGCGGTATGGAAGTAAAATTCCTTCCAGAATCCGATCCTACTTTAACACAACATCAAGATACACAATCTGTTGAAATGAAAGAAGGTAGCCTGCTCATCAACGGCAAGCCACTTGAAATTACTGATCCTGATTCTAAAATTCCCCCGGAAGTTCTTGAACAATTAAAATTAAAATTATGTCCTCAGGTGGATGATGCATTAATCAATTCCAAAAGCATCGAACAATCTACACCAGCTATGAGCACTTAGGCCCACTTTTCTGACTTATACCATTTGGCTCCCTGAAATAACGGGAGCCATGTTTCTTTGAGCAAGCTATCCGACATCAGTAACGCATTACTACATGTTCCTCACCCAAAACGCTAATTAAAAGACCGAGCAACTCATCGCTAGGCGTTACATGCCATTGCTGAGCCAGACTTAAATTAGCCCTTGCATGATCATTTGTATAAGAAAATTGCACCACACAACTCCCTGAGTGAGCTTTCAAAATGGATTGGATGGTTGGCAGCACAGACTGATTTGATTGATTCAATCTTAATTCCAGGCAACGGGCAAATTTGGTTCGGGATGATGAAATGCTATGCAATTGATTTGCTGTCATTTTAACCCCCCCATTATAATCATCATGGGCTACTTCACCCTCTACAACCAGCATGTTACCTGTTGCCAATGGCTCATTAAAAAGGTCAAATATCTCGCCAAATACGACAACATCCATGCGAGCTGTAGAATCATCCATACCAATGATCACTAATTTCTTGCCTCGTTTGGTAATGATTTTTCGAATCGCTGTAACCTGGGCACAGATGTTCGCCTTTTTATGCATGGAAGGATTCAATTGACTAATGGGAACTATAAAATCTCCAAACTCACGTCGGTACTGATCCGCAGGATGGCCGGTAAGATAAAAACCCAATACTTCTCGTTCGCCTTCCAGTCGATGGGCTTCAGACCATGGTTTGGATTGGATATAATCCTGTTCATCGGCCTTATCATCCAAAAGAGAAAATAGATCAAATTGTCCGCTGGACTGATTCTGATGTTCTTTTTCAGCCACTTTTAATGCTTTTTCCAAAGAAGCAGTTAATACCGCCCGCTCAATCTGCCAATCATCAAATGCGCCACTTTTAATTAATGCTTCCAGAACTCGCCTGTTTACTTTGCGTAAATCCAGTCTTTGACAAAAGCTAAATAAATCAGTGTAGGGCCCGTTCAAAGAGCGTTCCTGCGTAATGCAATCAATAGCAGACTCCCCTACTCCTTTTATCGCTCCAAGCCCGTATATAATTGTAGCATCATCACTTACAGTAAATGGATACATGGAGTGATTTATTGATGGCGGCAATACTTTGAGTTTCATATGAGCACATTCATCAATGAAAGTGACTACTTTATCCGTATTATCCATATCGGAAGACATTACAGCAGCCATGAAAGCGGCCGGGTAATGAGCTTTTAACCATGCTGTTTGATAAGCCACTAAAGCATAAGCTGCTGAATGCGATTTATTAAATCCGTATCCTGCGAATTTTTCCATCAAGTCAAATATGTGAGTCGCGACCTCTTCAGCTACTCCTCTTTCGGTAGCTCCCTTGGTAAAGATTTCGCGTTGTTTGGCCATCTCCTCAGGTTTTTTCTTACCCATGGCTCGACGTAACATATCTGCTGCGCCCAGGGTATAATTTGCTAATACCTGAGCAATCTGCATAACCTGTTCCTGATATAAAATAACCCCATAAGTAGGTTTTAGAATGGGCTCCAAATCAGGATGAGGATAATCCACCGCAGCTCGACCGTGTTTTCGATCAATAAAATCATCCACCATCCCTGACTGCAACGGACCGGGACGGAATAGAGCAACCAAAGCGATGATTTCTTCAAAACAGTCGGGTTGCAATCGGTTAATTAACTCCTTCATGCCACGTGATTCAAGCTGAAACACAGCGGTTGTCTTGCACGCTTTCAGCAAATCAAAGGTAGTTTTATCATCCGTTGGGATATGGCTGATATCAACTGGCGGCAAACCGGCCAGTTCACGTTGTTTATTTACCGTCGCCAAAGCCCAATCGATGATGGTAAGAGTCCGCAAACCCAAAAAGTCAAATTTAACCAGTCCGGCAGCCTCAACATCATCCTTATCAAATTGACTTACGATTTGGGTAGACCCCTCTTCACAATAAATAGCTGTGAAATCAGTAAGTTGTGATGGGGCAATGACTACCCCTCCAGCATGTTTGCCCGCGTTTCGTGTGATGCCCTCAAGTTTTAAAGCAAGATCGATTAATTCTTTAACGTCTTCTTCCTCTTCGTAGCGACGACGAAGTTCCGGTTCCTGCTCCATTGCTTTGCTTAAGGTAATTCCAATTTCAAAAGGAATAAGTTTGGCTAATTTGTCAACAAAGCCATAAGGATGCCCAAAAACACGCCCCACATCACGTACCACAGCCTTAGCGGCCATGGTACCGAAGGTAATAATTTGCGACACACTTTGTCTGCCGTATTTTTCAGCAACATATTCGATAACCCTGTCGCGGCCTTCCATGCAAAAATCAATATCAAAGTCGGGCATGGAAACCCGTTCAGGATTCAAAAAGCGCTCAAAAAGCAACTCAAATTCCAAGGGGTCAAGATCAGTAATCTTTAAAGCATAAGCCACTAGCGAACCAGCACCCGATCCACGACCAGGGCCTACAGGAACACCGTTTTGTTTGGCCCATTGAATAAAATCAGCAACAATTAAAAAATAACCCGCGAACCCCATGTTATTAATTACTTTTAACTCAATCTGCAGACGCTTATCGTATTCGTCTCTTGAAGCATTTAATTCTTCTTCGGATTTATTTCTGAAGAGATGTTTTAATCGTTCCTCCAGACCCAGCTCTGATAAGTGAGATAAATAGTCCTCAACTGTGGATCCTTCAGGAATAGGGAAATTGGGAAGATAATTATTTCCCAGATTCAGTTTGACATTGCACCGTTTACTGATTTCTACCGTGTTTGCTATGGCACTCGGCAAATCAGCAAATAAAGCTTCCATCTCCTCTGCAGAGCGTAAATACTGCTGTGAACTGTATTGTTGGACTCGGCGAGGATCAGCTAAAGTATATCCTTCATGAATACACACCCTGGCTTCATGGGCATCAAAATCTTCCCGATCCAGAAAGCGGACATCATTAGTTGCCACTATGGGTAACTGCAATTTATCGGCTAAAGCAATGACTTTCTCATTATATAAGTCTTCATCTGCCCTACCCGTGCGTTGAATCTCCAGATAAAAACGATTAGGAAATAATTTCATCCAGTGTAATGCCCGCTCAGTGGCCAGTGATTCATCATTAGCCAGAAGAGCCTGACCAATATCACCCGACTTAGCTCCTGACAGAGCGATTAATCCATCAGCATAATCATCAATCCATTGGAATTGTACTCTGGGTTGGCCATGATATTGCCCTTCCTGATAGGCTTTGGATACAAGGCAGGTTAAATTTTTATAACCTTGAGCATCAAGGCATAATAAAACCAAAGAACTGGTTACATCCGGGATTTCAGGATTATGGCAAGGAAGATCACTTCCGATAATGGGTTTGATTCCGGCATCAACGCCATTTTTAAAATGCTTTACAGCGGCAAATAAATTACAATAATCAGTCACCGCTACCGCACACATCCCTCTTGCCGGCAACGCTTTCATTAAAGGTTTAACCCGAACCAAACCATCTACTAAAGAAAATTCAGTGTGTACACGTAAATGAACAAAACGTTGTTGCATAGGAGGATAAACTCATTAAGCCTAATTAAGGAACTTTAACCTAAATAGCGGGATCGAATCCACTAGCAGTATCGATTTTTCTCTGTAGTGCCCGATTTTTTAAAACGTATTCCTGTCCCCTGTGGATTTATTTCAACTACGCTAAAGATTGATGCGGATCAAATGCATCTCTTACTGCATCGGCAAACAGGTTAATTGCCAGAACCAAAATAAACATAAAGAGAAATGCAGCAAAAATTGGCCACCAGACCACAGGATCACGAGCCAACTCCAGTCGAGCACCGTTGATCATGTTTCCCCAGCTGATGGTCATTGGAGAGACACCTACACCAACATAAGACAGCACTGCCTCTGCCATGACCAAAAAACTGAAATCCAGTACCAACGTGATCACCACTATATGCATCACATTAGGAAGCAAGTGTTTGCGAATGATCGTAAACCAGCTGCTCCCCAAAGCTCGGGCTGCGATCACATAATCTACTTCACGCAATTTCAAAGTTTCTGCTCGCAACAGACGGCATAAACTCGTCCAACTGGTTACGCCCAGGATCAGGCATAATGCCAATAATCGAGCATCAGCGCTTTGCGCCAAAGTAGCAAATTGCTCCGGATGACTGGCAATATAGGTTTGTAACGATAAAACTGAAGCAGTGATTAATAAAACACCTGGAATAGAACTTAAAGTGGTATAAATGTATTGAATGATGTCATCAACTACGCCACCAAAATATCCAGCTACTATGCCCAAAAATAAAGCTAAAGGAAGCATGAACAACGTAGTTAATAAACCAATGATTAATCCGGTTCGAATACTTTTCACACTAAAATAAAAGATATCCTGTCCAATCTGACCGGTTCCAAAGACATGAAATGATCGTGATAACCAATAACTCAAAAGCACGGCAAAAGTGAGTAGGCCTACGGTCAATAAAACAGTGATGCCTCTCGAGCTTAATTGATACAGTCGCTTCGATTGCGTCGCTAATCTAATTAAAAACACCAGCAGCCAACACACTAAAGTAACCCCTATACTATACACCAGTGCACGCTCGGTGACTGCTTTTATAATAATCACTTTATCTGCATCTGTCGTGATGGAAGCAGGAGGATACTTTAAGCGGGGATAGACCTGTTTTGTTATTCCATCCACCAGCTCGGTTTCGGTAACAAACATGGTTAACGCTAAAGGAGCAGAATAGGTTTTTTCATATACAGTACCTAGAGGAGCTAATATTTTATCCAAAAGTGATTCAGCAATATCAGAGCCAGTTTCACCCGATTTATAATGGATTGAATCCAGGACGCCAATAGTCAAAAACAGCAATAATACAATCGCGGCGCTTAGCGCTATAGGTCTATGCAAGATGATGGAAAAGGATAATCTGATGTGTTGCTTTCGCAAGCTGAACAAAGTGATGATCAACCCCAATACCAACAGAGTTAGAAAACACGTGTCTGTCCATAGAAATTCAAAGCTCATGATTCAACTCTCAAGTGATATTCAGCGCTCATTAAAATAATGTTCCTCATGACAATCGTACACGTGGATCTACCAGCATATAGGAGAAATCCGTCATAACCAGTCCAATAATGTAGAGAATCGACCCCAGAAACACCATGGCACGAACGATGGCAAAATCCTGCTGCTGGATGGCGTCTATGATATAGCTACCCAAACCGGGCACCCCAAAGAATGACTCCAATACCAGACTTCCCATAAATAATGAGGGGATAATAACCACGACTCCTGTCAAAATGGGCAGCATGGTATTTTTTAACACGTGCTTGAACAATACTTGTTGATCCGACAAACCTTTGGCTTTAGCCGTTTTAACATAGTCTTTATGTATTTCCTCCAAAAACAAAGTTCTATACCATCTGGCCCCAGCTCCTAATTGACCTAAAACGGCAACAAGCACAGGAAGAATAATAAATTTAAGCGCCTCAAAACCCCCATCATAACCAGAGATAGGGAACAAACGCAGTATTTTTCCAAAAAGATACTGACCGCCGATGATATAAAAAAGACTGGATATGGACATTAAAATGATGCAGATAACCACTCCAGTCAGATCAAGATAAGAGGTCCTGAAAAACGCCATTCCCATTGCAAAGACTATGTTGATCAGAATTCCGAAAAATAAAATTGGAACAGCAATCGCCAAACTGGGCCACATTCTGTAGGTAATATCATGACTGATGTCCCTGCCTGCATCAGATACCCCAAAGTTAAAGGTAAACAGCATCAATGATTTTTGATAAAACAAAGTCTGTTCAAAGCGACTCATCCCCTGTTTTGTCTGATTGAAAAATAAAGGCAAATCATATCCGTGAGCCACCTTCCATTCATCAACCGTGCTTTGCTCAACGTGCTTGTTCCCCAGATGCATGCGTGCAATATCATCAGGAGTGTTAACCATAAAAAAAAGAACAAAGGTTAACAAATTAATTCCAAACAAAATGGGAATTGCATAAATGACTCTTCGTACTAAATAAATAAGCATTATAATTTAAACCTCGTTGCAGGTTGTTTCTCTTTTTTTCGATACGCCACTATCAATGGAAGAGTTAATGCCACCAACAAAAGTACAATAACCATCAAAGGCCAAAATACGGGTTGATTCCAGGCATCACGTAGTTTATTGCGTTCCGTGGTATTAATAGAAACATATTTTAAAGTACCGAGCGCGATGGCATTAGGTTTTACATTAGAAACCCAACTTTGAGATAAAATGAAATCTTCTGGATGCATACCCCATACCCAGGGTGCATCATATCGGACTAACTCCACCATCTTATCTATATATTCCTGCCTGAGCTCATCATTACTTCGATTTTTCATTAAATCAAATAATCGATCAAATTCAGGGTTATAATAATTCGCTGCATTTTCTCCACCAAATTGTACTTTTCCATTTTTACTGTAGAGCTGAAACAGGAAATTTTCAGGATCCGGATAATCCGCATTCCAGCCCCAGCTGAAGATTTGCGCATCACCTGTTCGCATTTTCTCCTGAAATCGGTTATACAAAGTCGCTCTGATGTTCAAATCAATACCGATACTGGCGAATTGCTTTCGCATCCAGTCCAACATGGATTTATCTTCAGGACCACCCTTGGTGGTCACATCGTAATGCAAAATCAGAGCATTGCCAGTTTTGGGATCAATGCCATCAGGATATCCTGCCTGTCTCATCAATTGTTGTGCCTCAGCCAATGAACGCCGTTGACGCGCATTATCCTTCCATTGATAAACATAGGGATTAATGCCCTCTTTTCCTTCCTTATAACCGAAAATGCCTGGGGGAATGGGGCCTTGAGCAGGAATACCACGACCATTAAAAAATATGGCTATGTTTTCATCGTAATTGACTGCAATGGATATGGCTTGCCTTAATTTACGTGCCCGTTCACTTCGCCCTCCGACCACATTGTCGAGCATGTTAAAGCCCATGTAAAAAATATAAGGCTCAAGGGTTTGCGTTAAATGTAATTTTTTATCTACCATTTCCTGGCTTAAAATAGCTTCTCCAAAACGGTTTATATGGATTGCTTGATCAAAACTGTCCGCGCTGACTCCAGAAATATCATAGTATCCTTGCATGAATTTGTTCCAACGAGGGATGGATTCTTTTTCAAGGGTATAAACTGCCTTGGCAATCAGGGGTAACCTTTTGCCTATGTTAGTTGTAAATCCTTCTCGTCTATCCCTCTCTGTAGCATCAACTGGAAAATATACTTCGCGATAATTCGGGTTTTTTTCTAAAACCATCTGTCTGTTTGGATTATTTTGAGCCAACATAAACGGGCCCGTACCCACTGGATACCAACCGAATGATAAATTTTTATCATCCATGCCTTGTTGTGAATAAAACAGATCGGCTTCCCAGGGAACTGGGGAAAAAAAAGGCATAGCCAACCAGAATAAAAATTGTGAGTACTGCCCTTTTAAAGTCAGCTCAAAAGTATAGTCATCAATTTTTTTTATTCCCTGCAAGGGGTATTGTCTTAAATCTACATAGCGATAATTTGATAAGGGTACCTGGGGAACTGTTTCGCCAAACTCCTTAAAACCTTCTATATAATGACTCATTAATCCATAGATTGGTGAATTCACCATAGGATTAGCCATTCGTTTAATTTGATAAATATAATCATCAATGATCAGTTCTCTGGTATCTGTATACTTAAAATCAGATAACTGATTAATATCGTGATCATCAAGATAATCTTCTGATAAATGATGGTAACGATAGGTGCCTTTTTTAGTTCTCGCAAAAGCGGGATGAGGCTGATAAAAAATTCCTTTCTTTATTTGGATGGTATAAACACTGTATGCGGGGTTAATCTGTTCACCAGACGGAATTGGATTCCGTTTATCATCCAGATACCTAATCTGGGGTAATTGAGTGGCCGTTAACGGAATTAATTGATAGGGTCTAATATAATAATCGTATTCTAGCAATGGTTCGTAAATCTGGGCAATAAAAACATACTCATTGGCGGAATAGGATTTTGCCGGATCCAGGGTTTTAGGTTGCTCATTAAAAGATGAATAATAAATATTTTCATTGGACTCATTTTCAGGATAAGGATTATTTAACACCCAGGAGCTGGCATTAGCCAAGCCCAGGCTGTAGTGCAATAAAACCAACAGCATCACTTTAACGGAAAGTCGCCGCACTTAAATTCCCTGTGCCAAAAATAATAGAATATTCATGAAAGTATATCCTTATCTCAAACCGATTAGCGAGTGTCATTTTTAAGATGCTGACAGCATCTCTTTAAAGTCCTCTTCATCCAAAACTTTAACGCCTAATTCATTAGCCTTTATCAATTTGGATCCTGCCTCGCTTCCCGCGATGACATAATCTGTTTTGGCAGAAACACTGCCGCTCACCTTGGCACCCATGGTTAATAACTGAGCTTTAGCTTCTTCCCGCCCCATACTTTCCAAAGTTCCAGTCAAAACGACTGTTTTTCCAAAAAATGGATTATCCTGATTAATCTGTTTTTTCTCAGTCTTCGGCCAATGAACCCCTAGCGCCAATAAACGGTTTATAACTTCCATATTATGAGGTTGAGCAAAAAAATGAACGATGTATGATGCCCCCACTGGTCCTATATCATGAAGAGACATTAACTCGTCAACAGTGGCTGATTGAATCATACCGATATCCGAATAGTGTTCTGCTAATACCCGCGCGCTGGACTCCCCTATTTCTCTAATCCCTAAAGCATAAAGAAATCTGTTGAATGTTGTATTCTTGCTCTGTTCCAAAGCCAGCAAAAGATTTTGCGCAGACTTCTCACCCATTCGGGGTAAATTTGCCAAGGTAGGTAAATCCAGCTCATAAAGATCTGCAAGATGACGCACTAATCCTTCATCAACCAATTGTTCAATTAAAACTGAACCTAAACCTTCAATATACATGGCCTTACGCGAAGCAAAATGCCACATCATCCTTTTTAATTGCGCTTTGCAAAACAGACCACCGATACATCGTGCTATAGCCTCTCCCTCTTCACGAACCACATCGGAGCCACAGACGGGACAATGTGCGGGAAGCACGATGGCTTCTGTGATCGCAGGACGTTTGGCTAAAACGACAGAAACCACTTCGGGTATGACATCACCCGCTCGACGCACAATGACGGTATCGCCAATGCGTATATCCTTTCGCGCAATTTCATCCATATTATGTAGAGTGGCATTGCTGACTGTAACACCTCCTACACTAACAGGAACCAAACGAGCTACCGGAGTTAAGGCACCCGTACGACCGACTTGAAAATCTACGGCCAGCAGCTGGGTCATTTCTTCAGATGCAGGAAATTTATGTGCGCAGGCAAAACGAGGAGCTCGTGATACAAAACCCAATTGCTGTTGCAATGGAATACTATCAATTTTATAAACAACACCATCAATTTCAAAAGGCAATTGTTGCCTTTTCTCTAACATACGATGATAGTACTCAAGACATCCTTCCATCCCGATTTCTTTTTTCGATTCAGCAGACACTCTAAAACCAAATTCTTTAAGCAACTGCAATTGTTCCCAATGACTGTCAGGTAATTTATACCCTTCACATGCGCCTATACCATAACAATAAATTGCCAATGGTCGACTGGCGGTCACTGCCGGATTCAATTGCCTTAAACTGCCTGCGGCGGCATTTCGAGGATTAACAAAAGTTTTTTCACCGATTTCCCTGGCCTTCTTGTTGTACGCGTCAAAACCTGCCTTGGGAATATACACTTCTCCTCGAATTTCAATCAAACGAGGGGGATTCGCTGTTCTCAATTTTAAAGGAACGGAGCTGATCGTTTTTATGTTCGCAGTAATATTTTCACCGGTAGCCCCATCACCTCGAGTCGCCGCATGGGTTAATACTCCATGTTCATAAGTCATGTTCACAGCTAAACCATCAAGCTTGGGTTCACAGGTAAATACTAATTGTTGATTGGGTTCATCCAGCTTGTCGGTAGCCCTTTTTATAAAGGCCTGCAACTCTTCATCAGTAAAAACATTCGATAGGGATAGCATGGGTTGCTTATGGGACACCGGCATAAAAGCATCAGCAGGTGTTCCGCTGACTCGCTGGGTTGGTGAATCCGGAGTTAAAAATTGAGGGTACTCAGCCTCCAATTGCTGCAATGCCCTGAAATTTCGATCGTATTCAGCATCAGGAACCAAGGGTTCATCAAGAACATAATAATGATGATCGTAGGTTTGAATTAAATCTCTAAGAGTTTTAATTTGCTCTTTAATTTCATCATTACTCATTGAAAAGATTCCCGATTTTTAAAAATCCAGTTTATCACTTTTATTCCTACTTTCGAACCTCAAAAAGTACACTTTATACTTCATTTTATAGCGCTTGAATCCATGATCATAATTATGATATAGATACGTTTCTGATTTAATTGGGGTATTTTAGAAATGGACCTTCAACGCAAAATAATCGCTCTCTGTTTGTTTTTATTCTCGACTTTAATCCAGGCTCTTCCAGAAAACACACCCAATCCAGGTATCGCTTTAGTACATGGTACCCGTGATCATAGAGAAGACGCCTATGGCGGATATTGGAAGGCGGATTTTATTGACAGTATGTCCAAAGGCTTGGCTAATCCGGAAAACTTATTAGTGGTACATTGCGATTTTAGTCAGTATATGTGGCATGAAGACGCTGCAAACTGCGTTGCAGACCAACTCCTTGATTTTATTAAGGGAAAAAAAATCAGTTCCATGACCGTCTACACCCACTCTGATGGCGCCAATATTATTCGCTGGATACTCTCCAATCCTACTTATGACGGCCGCTATCTGACATTGAAACACAAAATAAGTCAGGTCATCGCTATCGCACCGTCCAGTTCAGGAACACCATTGGCGGATGAAGTTCTTGGTGGTGGAGTGTTTGAAACCAGCCTTGCCTGGTTGCTGGGTTATATCTCTGATGCGGTCAAGCAACAACGTGTAGGCGACATGCTCATTTATAATGAAGAATTATTATTGGGTGGTAAAGGACGCCCTTCCCTTTCAACTCCTTTTAAAGTAATTGTGGGTACCGATGTCTATGCCTCACCCTTTTCTACGTCAAGTTATTGCAATGGTTATCTACAAAACAGTGGATTAAAAATAACCAAACTGTATCTGGACACTTGCGCGGATGGTTTTTTAAATTGCACCTCACAAACGGCTGCTGGTGAACTGTGGTTTTACGACCGGGATAAAACCGAAAATAATGCGCCTCTAAGCCATAACCAAAGCCGTCACTCCTGTTTTGGTTTTGATCAAATTCTGAAAAGTGCCTTATCTACAGAAGGAGCTGTACAATGAAAACGACTCAACTCGTATTAATCTCTGCATTTTGTTTTACCCAGGCACATGCATTGACCTTACCAAGACAACCTGTCAAATCCTATGAGTGCGATGTGTGCAGTCAATTATCACATGAAAATTTACAGGATAAATGGAGCATATCCAATGAGCCATTGAATCGTAAAATCAATAACAGCCAAAAAAGTTATGGTTATAAAGAACGCATCAGCCTGGAACAGCTTCGTGCTGGAGTCCTGATCACCACAACAGCCCCGGGAGCGGTTGTGCGCATTACTCCCATGCAAAATAAACTGATTCCGCAGTTAAAGATCAAAACTCCTAAGAATCAATTATTGAGTTTACAGGAAGCCTCCGCCTTATTCAGTCAGGATGAGCCTTTTGGCGATAAAACCTTATCAACCAAACATCAAACCATGCTGCAAATAAAGCCAGAATTAGGTTTTGGAACATTCATTCTTAAAAGCGATGAACACTCTTCAAATGATGCCGACGCATATCTGATTAACGTGTATGACAAATTTTCCCCAACCTATCTGGAAGTCCAGACGGACTCTATCCATTATCAATATGGCGATAAGTTAACTGCAAAAATAACGTTGGTAGATGATTATATCGATCATGATATTTATGATATTAATGCGACGCTCATAGGACCCGGCGGACAATATGTACCTCTGAAATTAAGCAAAGTTAAAAAAAACCAGTTTGAAGCCACTATTGTATTAAACTCGGAAAACAATGACCATGGCGAGAATTGGTATCTTGAAACAAACATCCAGTCTGAATATGGGCAAGAACTGATACGGCGCAGTGGACACACCGCATTTTCTTATTCAGTTCCATCTGCCAGTATGCTGAATGTCAAAAAGTTATCATCTAAACCCTTAACCTTTGTCGCGACCCTGGATGTAGCGACTGGAAGCCGCTATGCCTTACAAAGTGTCTTATATCGAAAAAATGGCAAAGGTGAAGTGACTCCTATTGAAACTTCCCAACGGGCGCAATGGCTTGAACCTGGAAAACAGGTTATTCAATTTACCTTTGACAATTCCAATCAATTATCAGACGATAGTCTCTATTTAGGTTATTTACGTTTGATAGATTACGGTCAGCTGAAAACAGTGTACCAATACAATCAACCTATCAAGCTTACCCAATTAGTGGAATAATGCATGATATCCTTTTCTTCCTTCACCCTTATTGAGGGCATAGCATGCGCTATTGCCCTGCAAGTGCTCCTGACACTCTGGTTTATCAAAAAGCAACATCAACAAAAAGCCCTGAGCGAAAGTATTAACGAAAAAATTCAGCACGCTCTGACTACTCAATTGCATCAGTTGCATATGGATCTGGCTCAATCATATCAAAGCAGCCAAAACAGTATTAATGAAAAAATTGCTCATGGACAACTGATTACCCAACAAATCATCAGTGATACGATACAAAAACAAATGACTGATGTTCGTGAACAAATGAGTCATAGTTTTCAGCAACATGCAGGCTCTCTAACCTCTCATTTACACCTTCTGACTGAAGAAATACGCAATCATCTGCACAGCCTGACGCAGCAGGTTAACCATAAGTTAACTGAAGGATTTGAAAAGACATCATCAACATTTATTGATGTAGTCAAACGACTGACCATCATTGATGAAGCACAAAAGAAAATTACCGAATTGTCCAATCATGTGGTCAGTTTACAGGATGTACTGGTAGACAAAAAAGCCCGAGGCGCCTTTGGTGAAGTACAACTTTCAACATTAATCAGCAATATGATCCCAAGTGCCCATTATCAAATGCAATACACTTTGAGCAACCAAAAACGGGCTGATTGTATTTTGTTTTTACCAGAACCTACAGGCAATGTAGTCATCGATGCCAAATTTCCTCTGGAAACTTACCAACGCTTAATCAACACAGATGCCATGTCTGTTGAAAGAAAATCCATCCAACAGCAATTTCGTCAGGACATCCAGAAACACATTAAGGACATTGCAGAAAAATACATCATCCCCAATGAAACAACAGATGGTGCCATGATGTTCATACCTGCTGAATCCATTTTTGCCGAGATTCATGCAAATTACCCCGATCTGATTTCTTTATCACAAAGATTAAAAGTATGGCTGGTCTCACCCAGTACCTTAATGGCTGTATTAACTACTGCTAAAGCAGTACTAAAAGATGATGCCACACGAAAACAGGTGCACATCATCCAAAAACATTTACACGCTCTGGCAGATGATTTCCAACGTTTTGAAAAGCGTATGGATAAACTGTCCAAACACATTGATTTAGCACATCAAGACGTCAATGAAGTGAATACTTCAGCTAAAAAAATCACTTCGCGCTTCCAAAAAATTGAATCAGTAGAAATTGAGTTGGATGAGCCGGAGCTGAGTAAAGTAGAATTAATCGAAACCGAGTAACCAAAAGGAATTGCCCTTGCTAAAACGTGATATCTCAACAATTAATATATTGGTCGCCTCTGCTGGTGGAATGATTGGTTCAGGCTGGCTTTTTAGCCCCTTCATCAGCGCCCAGATGGCTGGAAGCAACGCGTTGATAAGCTGGGTCATTGCCGCCCTGTTCATGCTATTCATCGCCCTTCCCTTATGTGAACTGGGTACTATGTTTCCCGTTTCAGGGGGGATGTCAAATTATCCAACTTATACTCATGGCCAGGAAGTAGGTTTTTTGTTTGCCTGGACTTCATGGCTCTCCTACGTCGTGATGACTCCTATTGAAATACAGGCAATTCTGCAGTATTCGAGTCATTTTTTTCCCACACTGATTGTTGACGATCCGGCAACGCTTAAACTGTCAGGAACGGGCTATATTGTAGCCATCGGCATTATGCTGTTTGTCGTCATTCTTAACTCATACGGCATCAAATTACTGGCAGAATGTAACAAATATGCCAGCCTCATCAAATTTGCCCTGCCCAGCGTGGCAATCATCGCTCTTTTACACAGCGCACCTGACCTGGGAAATATTAGCCTAAGTCTGGGCGATAAAAGCAGCTGGGTGAATATTTTTTCAGCCCTTTCAGCAGGTGGTGTTATTTTTGCCTTTACTGGTTTTTAAAATGGCCTGATTCTGGCTGGAGAAGTTAAAAACCCACAACGCAACATACCCATTGCAATATTGGGCGCTGTTCTAATTGGTTTTCTTCTTTATTTCATGCTGCAATTCAGTTTTATTGCAGCCATGCCGCAAAAATACTTAACCCACGGTTGGAGCGCATTGAGTTATCCTGGAGATAGTGGTCCTTTGGTTGGACTCACTTTACTGCTGGGTCTTGGAGTCGTAGCGACTCTGTTAATGATTGATGCCGCCTTCTCTCCTTTTGGAACTACTCTTGTATATACCGCTGCAACCTCAAGAATTGTCCATGGTATGGCTTTGAATAATCATTTACCCAAACTGTTTTTAAAAGTAAATCGTCACAAGATCCCTTATGTAACCCTTTATGCCAATTTTTTGGTTGGCATCTTTTCCTTTTTACCCTTTCCCGGATGGCAGAAACTGGTGGCGTTCCTATCCTCGGCAAGTATTCTCTCTTATAGCATTGGGCCTATCTGTCTTCTGGCAATGCGCAAATTACAACCCAATACACACAGACCATTTAAACTGTCAGGCAGCCTGGTATGTTCTCATCTGGCATTTTATTTTTGTAATTTAATGTTGTATTGGTGTGGATTTTCCATTTTATGGAAACTTGATGTCGCATTATTGATCGGCCTGTTTATTAGTATTGCCTACCATCGTAAAAGTTTTATCCTCCATAATTACCCCTTATATTGGTTTATATTCTATATGTTTTCGCTGCTTTTGGTTTCCTACCTTGGATCTTTTGGCGGAATTGGTGTTCTTAAGTTTCCAGTAGATATGATGTGTTTACTGCCTTTGAGCATCATCCTGCTTTATCTGTCTCAAATTGTATTGAATACTGAAGAGCATAAAGAAATAAGCTTTGAACTGGAGTCCATACCGACTTAAGAACTAAGCCGCTTTGCGAAACCTGGTAGATAGTGTCTTTAAAAGCAAGTTAAGTGTACATTAAAAGCTCGCTTTTAAAGACAGTATCTACTCTTAATACAAAAAGTCCTTAGCCTGACGGTTATGATTCACGATCCAAGCCACTTACTTTTTGCTTTATCAAGTAACTCCATGCATATTATCCATTGTCCGTTGGGCTAAGTATTTTGATGGCTAATTTTAATAATTTTATGATCCCCTCATCCGCCTGTCGGCACCTTCTCCCGAAGGGAGAAGGCGATTCTAGCAAGATCTCAATAACGTTTGAAAATGAACATTGAGCATTGCGTCAAAAAAGATTAAGACTATTTGATAAGCAGGAGTAGCAACGATTTGAGTGTTACCAGTCTACCCGGTCTATACCCAACCGCTCCCTTCTCCTTAAGATCCCCTCTTCCGCCTGTCGGCAACTTCTCCCTGATGGAGAAGGCAATTCTAGTAAGATCTCGATAACCTTTGAAATTGAACATTGAGCATTGCGTCAAAAAAGATTAAGGCTATTTGATAAGCAGGAGTAGCAACTGTTTGAGTGTTACCAGTCTACCCGGTCTATACCCAAACACTCCCTTCTCCCTTTTTAAGGGAGAAGGGTTGGGGATGAGGGTTACTGATCAGTGGGCTTAAGTTGGGTCGCGACTCTTAGCCATCAGGCTAAGGAGAAAATCAAAGCCCGTATTAGCGAAGCGTAATACGGGATCAGAAGCAGCAACAAACCCCATTGTTTCCCCGTATTACGCTTCGCTAATACGGGCTACGAAAAGAACCCATCTGCACTAAATAATTTTTAATTTAATGGCGGTGTGTGCCTCGTCCACTCCCGGAGGGAATCATGGTTCAACATTTGATTACGATGATGCTGATGTGTGTATTTTAGGATGCAGAATAGAAAATATACAGGTATAATACCCCTCTTTTCAGTTTTGACTGCTTTATAATCCCATGGTTACAGAAACACTGCTTTACCATCCAACAAAAAATAAACAAATTTGGGGGCAACTATATGGTAGCAGTCTGGCTCTTGCTTTGGCTGAATATTGCCAGGAGACACCTGGAATTAAATTACTTATTGCACAAGACAATCTTAGTGCAAGCCAGTTACAGGACGAACTGCAGTTTTTCCTGAACCCACAAAAAAAACAACAAGAACTGTTATTTTTTCCTGATTGGGAAACATTGCCGTATGATCAGTTCTCTCCACATCAGGACATTATTTCAGAACGACTTTATACCTTAAGCCGCATGCAACAGGTAACGGATGCTGTAGTAATTACTTCAGCCAGCACGTTAATGCACAGACTCTGCCCTCCCGAATTTTTAAATCACTATGCATTAATGTTGAAAGAAGGTCAAAAACTTGATCTGAATACGTTCAGAAATCAATTACAACAAGCAGGCTATCACTGTGTCAACAAGGTACTGGAACATGGAGAATATGCCTTACGTGGCTCCATAATAGATGTTTACCCAATGGGAAGCGGCCTTCCTTTTCGAATTGAACTTTTTGATGATGAAATTGAAAGCTTAAGAGAATTCGATACAGAAACACAAAGAACTATAGAAAAAATTTCAGAAATAAATGTATTGCCGGCACGTGAATTTCCTTTAAATGAACAGAGTCAAACCCTCTTCAGAAGATCCTTCAGAGAGCTTTTCCCAGGAAATCCCAGTCAATGCCCAATCTACGAATCCATTTCTCATGGCCAGTTTCCCGCAGGTATCGAATATTATCTTCCACTGTTCTTTGATAAAACCGTTACCTTTTTTGATTACCTCCCTGAGAACTCCAGAGTATGTCTTATTGAAGAGATACAAGTAAACGCAGAACAATTCTGGCAGGAATTAAATGAACGATACGAGCAAAGACGCTATGATGTAAGTCGACCCATTCTAACTCCAGGCGCATGCTTCATTAATTCTACTGAATTATTAACCTATGCTAATACTTACGAGCAATTGCGTGTATTCCATAAACCCTCTGAGAAAAAAGGCGCAGTAGTCAATTTTGATATTTCCAAAGCGCCTCAGTTGCCTATAGACAGAAAAAATCAGGAACCTTTACTGCAATTGCGTCAGTACTGCTCGATACCCTCTTCCCGATACTTAATCGTTGTTGAAAGCGCTGGACGACGTGAAGTAGTACTGGACCTTCTTAAAGCGAGTGGAATATTCCCAACGGTGCAAAATACCTGGGTTGATTTTATTAATGATAATGCTCCAATCAACATTACCACTGGACCACTGATTTACGGCTGTGAATTAAATAATAAGAATATTATTATAATTGTCGAATCCCAGTTATTTGGTGAACAAAGTACGCCACAGCGCAGAACAACCCAAAAATCAGTAGACCCTGATTTAATTATTCGCGATATGGCTGAATTAAGACTGGGTGCTCCGGTAGTCCACCTGCAATTTGGCGTAGGACGATATCAGGGGCTGCAATACATCACCACCAATGATACCTCCAGCGAATTCCTGGTACTTGCTTATGCGGGTGATGATAAAATATATGTACCCGTCACCTCGCTTCATTTGATCAGCCGTTATACTGGTGTTGACAGTGAACATGCTCCACTGCATAAACTCGGTACGGATCAATGGCAAAAAGAAAAGAAAAAAGCAGCTGAAAAAATTCATGATGTGGCTATTGAATTACTGGATTTGTACGCCAAAAGAGAAGCACAACCTGGACATCAGTATGAGTTTAATCACAGCGAATATATAAAATTTGCCAGTGCCTTTCCATTTACTGAAACGGTAGACCAACTCCAGGCCATAGACCAGATCATTAAAGACATGCAATCCCCAAGGCCGATGGATCGATTAATCTGCGGTGATGTAGGTTTTGGTAAAACTGAAGTTGCCATGCGAGCAGCATTTGTGGCTGTACAAAATGGAAAGCAGGTGTGTGTTCTGGTACCTACTACCCTTCTGGCAGGTCAACATTTTGAGTCATTCAGAGACCGCTTCGCGGATTTCCCTATCAATATTGAGCTCTTATCCCGCTTTCGCAGCGCCAAAGAATCAGAGTCCGTGCTCCAGTCATTAACATCAGGCAAAGTCGATATCGTTATTGGAACTCATAAATTATTCCAAAGTAACATTAACTTTAAGAATCTGGGATTATTGATCATTGATGAGGAACATCGATTTGGTGTAAAACAAAAAGAACACATGAAATCATTACGCACTCATGTAGACATATTATCGATGACCGCAACTCCGATTCCCAGAACGCTCAATATGGCAATGGCGGGAATCAGGGACATTTCACTGATAGCAACTCCTCCTGCGAAACGGCTGGCAATAAAAACTTTTTGGCAGGAAAAGAAAGACATCGTAGTCCGAGAAGCTTTGCTTCGGGAAATTCTTAGAGGTGGACAAGTATTTTTCCTGCATAATAATGTACAAACTATCGATAGAGTATGCCAGGATCTGCAAACCCTGGTACCCGAAGCAAAAATTCGCAGTGCTCATGGACAAATGCGTGAACGAGAACTGGAACGAGTGATGTCCGATTTTTACCATCATCGTTTTAATGTATTGGTCTGTACAACAATCATAGAAACCGGGATAGACATACCTACCGCCAATACCATCATCATTGATAGAGCAGACAAATTCGGTCTGGCGCAATTACACCAGCTCCGTGGTCGCGTAGGACGCTCGCATCATCAAGCCTATGCTTATTTGTTAACACCCGAAGAAAAATCATTAACTCCTGATGCCGTAAAACGCCTGGAAGCCATAGTGTCACTTGAGGACCTGGGAGCAGGCTTTACTTTGGCAACTCACGATCTTGAAATTAGAGGAGCCGGGGAATTACTCGGAGAAGATCAAAGTGGAAATATGCATGCTATAGGCTTTAATTTGTTTATGGAAATGCTGGATAGAGCAGTACATGATCTAAAAGCTGGAAAAATTCCGGAATTATCAGCGCCCATGTACCAGGGGCCGGAAATTGATATGCGCATCAGCGCTATTATTCCAGAAGATTATATAGCAGATATTCATAATCGTTTAATCATGTATAAAAGGATATCCAATGCTAAAAGCAATCAACAAATTCACGATTTACAAATAGAACTAATCGACAGGTTCGGTTTATTACCTCAACCTGTTAAACATTTACTACTGATTACTGAACTGAAATTAAAGGCCGCAGAATTAGGCATTCAAAAGATCAGTGCCAGTGGACAACAGGGAAAATTGGATTTTAACGAAAAACCATCAATAGACCCAGGCGCATTAATTAGTCTGATTCAAGTACATGCAAAACGTTATCAAATGGAAGGTCCACAGCGCCTGCGTTTCACTTTGGATAGCACCGCCCCCGATGAACGCATCTTTGAAATAAGCTCTTTGTTAAGTAAGTTAGCTTACAAATAAGTTCGCGTTACTAAGTAATCACCCATTATGGCACTATGTACTGATGGCAATTTTTAACTATTTTCTACAGGGTTCGAGTATGATGCTCCATCACAGTCGAATTCTGATGAACAAAACCATGATCACGGCATCCAAAAACAGCGTAGCAGTGTTGGGATGGTTAATGACTATTTTATGTTCTCTGGTCGTATTCCATATTACCCAGAATTACGCCATCAGCCTGGCTTACTCCAAATTCACAATCATTCTGGTCGCCGCATTGGTCATGTGGATCTTTAGGCTGGTGCCTGAATACATACCCTCCTTATTAATAATGATTGCTACCATACTGCTTAATATAGCCCCTAGCACCATAATATTATCCGGATTTAATTCTGATAGTTTTTATTTTGCAGTAAGTGTTTTTAGTATTGGCGCTCTATTAACCAAATCAAGGCTCTTTTATCGATTGTCATTGATCCTGTTAATTAAACTGCCTTTTAAACAAGCAGTATTGCAAAAATGCTTGTTTTTTCTTGGGGCATTAATGACGCCGATGATGAGCGTCCAAAGCTCCAGAGTCGCTTTAATTGCTCCATTATTGAATGATATTATGGAAAGCAGCCGAATAAAACCACGCAGCAGTTCGGCCAATGCATTAGCTAATTCTGCATTTAACGGCTGCATACTGCTTTCCACTATTTTTCTTACGGGAAAATCAAGTAATTTTATTATCTATGGATTGCTTTCTGAACAACATCAATGGCAAGGCAATTGGTTCAGTTGGTTATGGTTAGCATCATTCCCGGGACTAATGCTTGTTGCTGTATTTTTTATTCTGCAATCTCTTCTATTCAAACCCAATAACACTCTGAATATCAATCGCTATAAGTTAAAAAAAGAACTGTGTTCCATGGGAAAAACCACCTTAATCGAGCATGTAGCGATAATAAGTTTCATCGTATTTTTTGCAGGAACAATTCTATCAACCTGGTTCAATATATCGGGTCTCTGGACTTGCCTGATTCTCTTTATCATTCTTTATGTGACTGGTGCTTTAACTTCAAAAGAACTACAAAATAATATTAACTGGGGTTTCCTGTTCTATTTTGGCGCCATTATTGGGGTAATGCGTACCATTCAAAGCATCGGGGTTGATCTCTGGTTAATTCATCATTTCCAATGGCTGACTCATCTCGCTCAAAGTAATGTCGCCTGTTTTATTACCCTGATTTATGCCATCAGCTGGGTTGGTGGTTTGATTTTAGGAACAATGATTGCCCCTGCCATATTGTTTACTGCGATTATCCCCTTCGCGCTGCAAAGTCCCGTTTGCAACTGGATAATCGCTTTTGTCATTCTTTTGGCTACAGAAGCCTGGATATTTCCCTATCAATCCAGTTACTTTCTGTGTTTTGAAGAACTCCTTAAACGCAATAATAATTTTCTCCTCAAGCCACTATTAAAGTTAAATGCCTGGTTCACGTTTTTAAAATTATTCGTCATCCTGGCATCTATTCCTTTTTGGTACAGCCTGGGAGTTTTGTACTAAGTTCAATTACTCCCAGACCACCGTTTGATGTTTCGATAAAACATCCTGAATCAGCTTATCGTAATTTTGTTCAACGACTTTACGTTTTACCTTGAGAGTGGGAGTTAACATATCATTATTAGTAGACCATGCATCCTTTACAACGATGATATGGCTGATTTTTTCGTATTTCATCAGCTTGGCATTCACCTTGTGCAGACTCTCTTGTAGTGATTGGTTGATCTCGTTCTTGTTTTTGCTCAAACGAGCCCCTTCACTTAAGGTGACTAACAGCACATTAGTAGGTAATCCACGACCAACCAGACATAATTGTTCAATCTTGCTGTTCGAAGCGAATCGCTTTTCTATAGGAGAAGGAGCAACGAATTCCCCAGTCTGATTTTTAAAGTTTTCCGATAGTCGTCCCAATATTTTAACTCGATCCAGGGAATCCAACTCCACGACATCTCCTGTACGTAACCAACCTTCAGAGGTAAAAGCATTCTTCGTGGCTTCTTTGTCTTTATAATATCCGGACATGAGACAAGGTGAGTTAATCAATAATTCAGAGTCCTCACCCATTTTAACTGCTACATCTAACCTTGGAGTACCTACATACCCTGCTCTTCTTTCGTTTAACATAGATAAAGTTGCATAAGCCAGATTTTCAGTTTGACCGTACCCTTCTTGTATGTAGATGCCTATTTTCTCAAAAAATTCAATTATGGGAATGGGTAAATGCGACGCTCCCGAAAAAGAATTGACACAATCGTTCAGGCCAAGACCATGAATTATTTTCTTTTTGACTAGTGAAGAAATAAACGGGATTTTTAATAAAAATTTCAGTTTGGCCGGTGGTACTTTTTGCTCAATTTTTTGTTTAAATACCCCCCAGATACGAGGTACTGCGGTAAAAAAGGTAGGTTGAATTTCCCGTAAATTTTCGGCGAACTTATCCAGACTTTCAACAAAAGAGACATCACAATGAATCGTGACACTTGCTAACTGGATGGCAGAACGCTCGTAAACATGGGCCAAGGGAAGATATGAAATTAATTTATAATGATTCAAATCCCTGACTCTAAGTATGTCTTTCGGGAACAAAGTAAGATAATTTGCTACAGAGTTATTCGTGTACATAGCCCCTTTAGGTGAGCCAGAAGTACCAGAGGAATAAATAATGGTATATAAATCATCCGGACCTGGTTCAATTAAATCGACTAAAGGATTACTTGCCATTACGTCAGCCCATTTGTAATTAACCTTTAAATCAGGGTGATAGTTAAAATCGACAGTAATATAGTTATCCGGGATGAATTGGCGTACGTGTTGATGATCATCCAACTTGCCTATAAATACCAGTTTTACATCCCCATGTTCCAGTACATAACGAGCACTGTCCGCATTCTGATTTGCAAACAACGGAACATTGACCATACCGGCAAGATGAATCCCAAAATCTGTAATAAACCATTCAGCACAATTTTTAGAAATAATGGAAATATGACTTCCTTTTTTAATTTTTAATTGTTGCAAAAATCCAGCTACTTTACGGGCTTGAAGCATGACTTCTGCCCAGGTGTATTCATGCCATACCCCATTTTTGGGTTGTCTAAGGTATACTCGATCAGCTGAATCTTTTTCATTTTTTAACAGCAACTGGAATAATGAATTAGACGTAGTTTCATTTTGCATGACTTATCCTTAAGCAATTGAGTTTATTAAATCACTTTAATATTAGTCTAGACCAACTAATTGTAAAATATTAGTTTTTTCTCTTAATACACAGGCCTCCCCTTCGTTAATTGCTTCTTCAGCTCGATGAAAATCATGTAAAGCAATCTGAGGCAATTGAGGAATCAGAGTTAAATCAGCAGGATCACCAACAGCTCTGGCACGAGTGATTCGATCTTGCATTATTTTAATACTTTTTGTTAATACATCGTAATAACCTGGCCCTTCACTATAGCCAAAAATTCGCTGTAATAACTTATCAAAACGAAGACTAAAAATAGATAGCATTCCCGATTGTTCCATAGGACTATGAACTGAACGTAACAATTCGTGATTAAGATTTACTGCAATGACCAGTTCTGCACCCATAGCTCGACATAAAGAAATAGGCACGGGATTAACCAAACCTCCATCTACCAGCCAATGGTCTTCATGGCCTAAAGGAGTAAATAAACCAGGTAATGATATTGAAGAACGAATCGCGGGGACCAATGACCCTTTATTCAGCCAGACTTCACGACCCGTATTAAGATCAGTAGCCACGGCGCAAAATGGAATTCGAAGTTCCTCTATCTTCTTTTCCAGCCCAAATTCTTTAAAAAAATTCATTAACTTACTTCCCGAAATCAGCCCTCCTCCTGTGAAATTCAAATCAATAAGCTTGCTCATTTTTTTTCTGTCAAGTTTTAACACCCACTGCTCAAATGCATCCAGTGTTCCACAGGCATAGATAGCCCCGACCAATGAACCAATGGAACAACCGGCAACACAATCAATAGGAACACCCAATTGGGTTAAGGCTTTGATCACCCCAATATGAGCCCATCCTCGAGCAGATCCACTACCCAGTGCCAAACCAATTTTTAGTCGTTTAGTCTTCAAGGAGATGCCTTTTTATTAATCAATGTTTAGTTCATATAATAGTAGAGATTACATCTCTTTTTAAAAGTAATTTTTATTTATGAAATAATTTTTGAACTTCCTTCAAGTTACAGAATCCTGATCTGAAGCAATTAAAAACAACAATTCGTGGCGCTATTTCCTTACGTTCCCATAAAGGAGCATATCTGCAAGAGCTTCGATCCATTCTTGGTGCAAAAAATCCAGAGATCCAGGAAACACGCCTACTTGAAACAAGCCCATGATGTATACGTCTTTAGAGATTCATTGATTGCTGTTTAGAATAGTTAATTGGGGAAAACGAGGGCGTATTACAGTTCACCCTAGTGTTCTAAAATTAGTATTACCTGGCGAGTGAATGTTACACTCAAAAGTAATTGAGAAGTGCCCTGAGGGAAAAATGATTGAGATTGATTATACTTTATTAAGTAAAGAAGCCTTGGAAAATTTGATTATTGATATCATTACTCGTCAAGCTACTGATTACGGTGAGTATGAAATTGATATTCAAATTAAAAAGAAACAATTAATAGATAAACTTGCATCTGGTGATGCTGTTATTGTTTATTCACATACAGAAGAATGTTGCGATATTATTAGAATAGAAGACTTTAAAACGTATCAAAAACTCTCCTAGCGCAATTTATACATCATGGTTATTTTGTTATTTAATTATTATTAATTGAGGAAATACCTAAGTGGTTTCCTGAAATGCTTGTTTGGAATTGAGGTATTTATATGGAATAAAAATCAGAATACCTTCCGATATGAAATAATATGCGTGGGAACTGTCTTGAATTAAAAATTTAGAACAGTTACTACGATCGCCATGTACCTATTCTTACCTCATTCAAAAATGGTACTGTACGACTGAAAATCAAGCAACATTGAAATTACTCATAGCCGTCATCAATAAATACACAGCAAAATTAATGTTCAATTAATCTCCAAATGCCAAAATTAAACTCAGAAAGGCAAAATCAGACGTTTATTTACATTAGGAGTTACATCATGAAACACGATACATCTTTAATGACTAAAGATAATAATAAGACGAATGCACGCGTTGCAGCTACCAGTCATCCAGCAGATCAATCAGCTATAAAACATTATGCATTAACTGATGAATCGTGGGAGATACTCAATACCGATCAATTCAATTCAAAATTATCCGCAATAAATCCTGACGAACCCAATCCTTATAGAGATGCGGTGAAATCAGCAACAACAGGATACGATAAACTGTTTTGCGACTATCCCGATAGTTCATTAGCATTGATTCAAGACTATCTGAGACTGTATACCAGTGAACACCAAACTGTTCCTGAAGGAAAACTGGGCACTGTGATTGAGCCTAATCGACATGGCAGAGAGTTCTACGGTGTTCTGTTTAATCAAAATAAAAATCTGTTAGCAGTGTGTCCTGGAGGAAAAGGAAGTGCTGCAATCATCCTGTTTGAAAAGATGCCTAATGGAATAATAAATACAATCGATTTATCTGTTGGACGGTATTCAACGAGTGCAGATAATATAATCCCTTTTGCATATTCTTCTTATTATTGTGCAACAATTGTCCCTCAATTCCAATCCACAAATTCGGAAGTGATTGAGTTCAATAAACAATTAATGGAAATTAAAAAATTAATATCAGCAGCCGTTGATGGCACTCTTGCCCCTGAGAAAAGCCTGAGTGAACAATTAATTGCTCATATACAAACACAAAATCTGGGTTTCACTACAACCCGATACGCCGAGCCAATAAGACCCAGCCTATTCAACTACCTCAAAGATGCTCATAAATTCTCATTTCATATTTTAGAACGCCTGATTAGCAATGGTGCCGATCTTGAAGAGCGAAATGAGCAAGGTCTTACTCCTCTTCAAACAGCAATCTATCAACATTCCAACCCTGATTTAATCGATTTTCTGCTCAAAAAAGGTGCCAAACCAATTACTACAGAAGAAATTGTGGATGCGGTCAAAAACCAAAAATCAATTTTTGATATCACCTTGTTATTACAAGGAACTCGCCTGTCTTCTAAAGCATTTAAAGCGGCACTAAAAACCGCTATCGAACACAATCAGGAGCCCATCGCGTTATTTCTCATTGAAGAATACAACTATAAACTTAATTCATCAGAAGACTTGATAGCTTTGATAGCAACAAAAACAACAAACGATAATCGTTTCAATATATTGAAAACGTTACTATTCAAAGCAAGCAAAATTTCATGGAATGACCCGGCAATAATCGACGCAATCGAGCAGTTATCAAAAAATAATAATCCGAAATCATTTCAACAATTAAATCAGGCCAGATTAAAAGGATTGTGTGAGGAAGCCGTGAAAAATGCTAATCGAGATGCTGTGCTGGTATATGTCAGACAAATAACGGATAGGAACTATCTGGAACAATTAGTTCGTCGTGCACTATGGACTGACAATATCCTCAATGATGAGGCCTTCCAGGTAATGCATCAAAAAGGAATTAAACCGAATTTAAACTCAATCTATACATATTTCGATAAACCACAACATCTCGGTCCGTTTATGTCGAAGGAACATGTTAATGTACAACATAAAATTTCGATTACTGAAAAAAAACTTGATCGGTACATCAAAGCGGGACTTGATATAAATCAATTTGATGAGCGTATAGGTAAAGTAAGAAACACCTTTTTAATGAAAGCAGTACTCGCAAATGATTACGATGCAGTACAACTGCTTATTACAAAGAATGCATCGGTGAATCTGCAAATGACTAATGGCAACTCCGCCCTAATGCTTGCTGTAAAGAAAAGTGGTAAACATGACACCACTAAGATCATCAAGGCATTGATTAACGCAGGAGCAGATCTTACTCTAAAACGAACGGATGGAAAGCAAGCGATCGATCTTCTGCCTACTTCAAGTAATCCTGAAATTCAGAAGAGACTGGATGAGATCGCACTCCTGCTTCAGAATCATCCTTCTATAACTATAAGTCCAGATGAAGATGTCAATATTCGAGTATCAGCAAAACCATCAGATCCTCAAGTCATAGCGAATGAACCAACTCTTGATCACTCTAAAACTATAAGTCCAGATGAAGATATGAGTGCTCCAGCAACTAAATTAGAGCAAACCAGCAAAAGTAACATCGCATTAAATATGAAGAAACTTGACGATAAGATAAGCGATCTTGCGCTCCGCCGTAAACAAGCACTAGCAGCACATAACTTCAGTGAATTTAAATCACTAAATGAGGCTCATCAAGTCGCTATAACCCTTAAATCAGGTTTACAAGCGGCGAATCAGAGCTATTTAATTCACCAAAGTTATGCTACGTATAGAAATGAAACCAAAGCTTTAATCAGTACAGCGCACAAGACTCTCGACCAACACAGAGGATGGTCTGAGTTTTTAGTTAATCTGAGCCTGGCACTCTTAGGTGGCGTTGGATTGGTAATTAAAGGGGTGGTTAATTTAGCCTCAAATAAAAACTTCTTCTTTGTTCATCAAACAAACTCTTCAAAAATGTTGGATCACATTGAAGAACAGATCAACAATCAAGGAGAAGAGGTTAAACAACGTCCATATTAAATTAAACTCGAAGCAAGCCAGCTCCTGGAATATGGAGCTGTATTAATATTTCCTTAATAAAAAAAAACTACAATAGTTCAATAAAAATTCAATTAGATAAAAACTCACCCTAATGCCGGTAGAGGCGTTCAATTAATGATTTTTTATCCTGAAGACACTGGTTGATGTTCAATCATAGAATAAGGGAACAATATGACTAAAGGCAAACATGACGAATTAGCGCATAAAGAATTATTAAAAAGAGGACAGTATAAGCTTATCAGAAAAGAACGTTCAATCCATTTAGATAGAGTAGATAGTTACTTTCAGGGCAGTGGTTATGGCACTGCTGTGATGCGAGAGGTAGTTAAAGAAGCTTTGGAACAGAAAAAAACTGTAACTTTGGATGCTGCCTGGTCTTCTCATATATTCCATCTCTATATGGGAATGATACCTAATGACCATAAAGTATCGTATTTGAATACGCGTCATGGTCTTCTACTTCCAAACATGGAGCTTCTAAAAAATAACCATTCCGTAGAAGACTTAACCAATCCAGAAAAACTGAAACCGAAATATCTAAAAAAATTCCTGAAGATTTTAAGAAAAGAAAAAAATTGGCCTAAGGACAGTAAACTAACAGCACAAGATTTAATGGATAATAAGGACTTCCTCTTGGGCTTAAACGAAAAGCGTGTCTCTTATATTACATTCAACTTTATACCCAAATTGTTAAATACATTTGAGTCGCAGATAGGTGATAAATTTCCCAAGACATCAAGTTATGGAGGAGTTATGATGACATTATCAAAAGTGGGTCAAGAGCGTTGGCAAGAAGCTATTACTGAAGGCATTGAATTTACACCCTTTAAAGGATTGGAACAACTCATTCCTTTTATGACGCCTTCACAGAAAGAGAGATGGGATTCTATATTAGAACAACGCCCGGTTGCCTTAAGCATAGCAGCACTTGAGATCAACTTTGAAAACATTCAGAGCAAAGAAGAAGTTGAAGCCCATAAAACACAATTATTGGGAACAATTGATGGAATGAATACCCATAACGACTTAATACAAAAAACCATCAAAAAGAAGATAAAAACAATTGAACAAAGCGCACATGAAAGAATAATGGTAATTGATAGTGCTGCTGCGATGGTTCAGAATCTCGCTATCGAAGAGCAATCCCAACGCCAGATAACAAGCCCCCAAACTCAAGAACCAGATCAACAACATCCTGGAGAGGGGCCTGATAACGACAATACAATAGCTGATCAGTATGAAACACCTCCTGTAAATGCATCAGAACAGATTTCAAACGAAACTCCTGTAACCTCAATATCAGAGGATGCTAAAACAAAACTAATTAATATCGTTTCAATCCTAATCAAAAATATAAGTAATGGAGCAGGAGGACGTTATACTTCAAGTATCAATCATAAAAAAATAACTGATTTAAAATCGATACTGGATAAACTCACCAATAGTGAGGAGTCTGGCACATTTCAAGAAGAATATGTAAGTAAAATAATGGATGCATGCAAAATTAAACGCAACTCGCTCCACTTCTGGGCGACACCTCATAGTGTTGTTGAATTTAAGGCTTTACTAAAAGACAATAACATCATATTGCCTTCTGAACCTCAATCGAACGGGTTAAGATAAATATAACTCTCCGGCTACGTCATCCTGAGCGCAGCGAAGGATCTCCAAAAGTTAGCACAGTGCTGAATTCAGGAGATTCCTCATTGCATTCGGAATGACGAAGCACAATGCCACGATAAAGCTCGCAATTGCAACACTGAGTGCTAAATTTTCTCGAGTAACCCCATAATCACTTAATTTGTTCCACCAACTGTCAGGGCATCAATTTTAAGCGTAGGCTGGCCTACACCAACAGGGACTGATTGTCCATCCTTGCCACAAACGCCAATCCCTCGATCAAGCGCCAAATCATTGCCTATCATGCTGATTTTTTTCATCACATCAGGACCATTACCGATTAAAGTCGCACCTTTTACTGGTTGAGTCACTTTACCGTGTTCAATTAAATAAGCTTCGCTTGCAGAAAATACGAATTGGCCTGAAGTAATATCCACCTGTCCACCGCCAAAATTAACAGCATACAACCCATATTCAACTGAACGAATTATTTCTTCGGGATCATGTTGTCCTGCCAACATATAAGTATTGGTCATTCTGGGCATAGGAATATGAGCATAAGACTCTCGACGACAGTTACCTGTTGATTGCATGCCCATCAATTTGGCATTTAATTTGTCCTGCATGTAATTCACCAGGATTCCATTATCAATCAAGGTAGTACATTGAGAAGGAGTTCCTTCATCATCAATCGTTAACGAGCCACGTCTATCTGCCAAGGTTCCATCATCCACTACCGTTACGCCTGCAGCAGCAACCTGCTGACCTAACCGACCAGAAAATGCAGAAAGCCCTTTTCGATTAAAATCGCCCTCCAATCCATGTCCCACTGCTTCATGCAACAATACTCCAGGCCAACCTGGGCCTAATACAACAGGCATAGTACCTGCTGGAGCCGGTTTTGCTTCCAGATTGATCAACGCTTCACGCACTGCTTCTCTGGCATAACTTAAGGCATTCTCTTTCTCTGTGAAATAAGAATAAGCTACCCGGCCACCGCCTCCAGTTCGTGCTGCCTCACGTCTACCTTGTTTGTCCTCAACAATCACACTGACATTGACACTGACTAAAGGTCGAACATCGGCGATCATCTGGCCGTTCATTCCTGCGACCATAACAACCTCATAACAGCCACTTAATGAGGCATTTACCTGAATAACGCGGGGATCAATGCTTCGAGCCTCTTTATCAATGGCTTCCAATAAAGCGATTTTTTCCTGTTTGCTCATCCCTTCTATAGGATTGAGTCCTTGATAACGGCTGACCGGAGAACTGCTGACATGAATGGGCTGAACTACTTTTGAACCGGTGAGCGCAATGGAACGTGCAGCATCTGCCGCACGCAGCATAGAAGGCAATAAGATGTCATCACAATAGGCAAAGCCTGTTTTATCACCGCTCACTGCCCGTATTCCAACACCTTTATCCAAAGAATAACTGCCACTTTTAACTTCAGAATCTTCCAGATACCAGGATTCATAGCTGCAGCTTTGAAAATACAAATCAGCATCATCAATATGACGATTCATCATTGTTTTAAATAGCTTTTCGATACCTGACTCATCCAAAGCAGCAGGAGCCAGTAACATTTTTTTTGCTATCGCAAGAGCTTGTGTCATTTCGTTACCTATAAAATAATTATTCAGGATTATGCTAAAACATGATGATCCACACAGGGAAAATGCCTTCTTAGTTGTTCTAATCGTTGCAAATCAATATCGGCTGTAATCATGCCAGCTCCAACCTGCTTTTGCGACAAAATTTTACCCCAAGGTTCTATCACCATGCTATGACCATAAGTATGTCGTCCATTTTCATGCTGCCCGCCTTGATTAGGGGCTAATACATAACATAAATTTTCTATTGCTCTTGCCCTGAGCAGAACTTCCCAATGCGCAAGGCCGGTTACTGCTGTAAAAGCAGAGGGTACAGTAAATAATTCTGCCCCTTTGCGCAATAATTGTTGATACAATTCAGGAAAACGCAAATCATAACAAACGGTCAGTCCAATTTTACCTACAGGAGTATCCACCACAACCACATTATGGCCACGTTCTATTGTTGAAGATTCCTGATGAGCCTCCTGTTCGGATACACGCACATCAAATAAATGAATTTTATCATAACGAGCAACATGCTGACCTTGATCATCAAAAACAATGCAACTTGCTCTGACTTTTGTACCCGTTCCTTTTATGGGAATGGTGCCAGCGACAACCCATAATCCTGTTTTTTTTGCTAATTGACTGATTTTTTGCTGAATTGGTCCTTCACCATAGGACTCTGCAATTCCCAATTTATCTGTTTCTTTAAGGCCCATAAATGCAAAATTTTCAGGCAATACTACCAATTCGGCGCGCTCGTTCCGTGCCTGCAACATAAATTGTTCGATGTGCTGCAAATTCTCATCCACTCTGGATGAAGAAACCATTTGTACCAGAGCAACCCGTTTCATAGTATTCCCCGAATGATATTTTTATTGTTCTTTATCTTACTATATCTTGAGTATATAGCACTATAGAACCTATAGTGCACCTGAGACTTAAAAACAAAATTGACAGAAAACCCTTTTCAACTTAATAATAATGTGTCGCTACTATCTTAATATGCAGTTTATCCTGAAATTTTCAAGTAAAACCCTTGAAAATAGGAAACTTGACCATAGATATGCTAGACTAAATATAAATAACTGGAGTTCTAAAGATGAACCGAAACGATGTTACAATCCTTACTCAACGTAGTGAATCAGTACTTGCTACTAATAAAGTATTGCGTAATACCTACTTGTTACTGAGCTTAACATTTATATTCAGTGCTTTTACAGCCTACATGTCTTATGCCAGTGGCGCTGGTCCAATGAATCCGCTGCTTATGATAGTTGGCGTCTACGGTCTAATGTTCTTAACTCAAGCTTTAAGAAACAGCGTTTGGGGTCTGGTCAGCGTTTTTGCTTTTACCGGCTTTCTCGGATACACCCTGGGCCCACTGCTTAATTACTATATGACCGGATTTTCTAATGGTCCACAACTTATTGCCACAGCTTTAGGTGGTACTGGCATGATATTCTTCGCTCTGTCAGGCTATGCATTAACAACCAGAAAAGATTTCAGCTTCCTTGGCGGATTTCTTTTTGTAGGCGTAATGGTAGCTTTACTGGCAATGGTAGCTGGAATATTCATTCAAATACCCGCCCTGCAGCTAGCAATTTCCGCTGCTTTTGTCTTAATTTCATCTGGATTGATTCTGTTACAAACCAGCGCAATTATTCATAGTGGCGAAACAAACTATATTTCAGCAACGGTAGGCCTTTTTGTATCAATATACAATCTGTTTGTTAGCCTGCTTAACCTGCTCAGTGCATTTTCAGGTCGTGACTGATAACGTCTCCTCTACCTGAGTCCCGGCTTTAGGCCGGGATTTTTTTTCTACATAACGTATTGATGCACATCCCTTTTAAACAGAATAATCAAACTGCTGTGGCAATTTCAGAAGATTTCATCAGTTCGGTACTGATTTTTTTCGAGATGAAGTAGAGCAATATCGCTCCTGATAATGACAAAATTCCTAATTGTTTGAATACCAGGTAAAAATCATTATTGGTTATCAGAGGATCTGTGATTTCTGATGTGACCATGGCATTTGAGAAATACTGGGAAAAAGATGCGGCTATTCCAGAGACCAACATCCAGGTACCCATTAGAATACCCTGAAATTGGGGAGGGGCAATACGCCCTATCATGGCATAACCAACAGGCGCTATCATTAATTCAGCCATTCCTTGCAGGATAATATAACCTAATACCCAAAATAGATGTGAATAGCCCTGAGGGTTTGCATACCTAATGCCCCAGGCTAGAAAAAAGAAAGAGCCAGCAAGAAGTACAAATGCACAGACAAACTGTATGGACACCGATACATTATAACCTTTAGAATTTAATTTATTCAGGAAAATGGCGATAATGGGCGCGCCAATGATGATAACTATTGGATTCATATTTCTAATCCATTGTGTTGCCAGCTCAACCCCCAAAACGCTTTTATCTACATTATTTTTAATAAAAAGAGTCACCCCCATAGGGCCAGTCAGATAAATCATCCAAAAAAATAAAGTGCTCACTGCAAGGATGAGATAAACCATTATTCTGTGCTTATCGACAGGAGATTTTTGTTTTACTCCTATGATCAGAATGACACAGAGCATTATGATACTTAGCGCCGCAATTACGGTATTACTTAAATTAGACGAATGAAAACACAAAAACATCATAGGTATGAGAACCAGTGTAATCGTTACTCCAATAAGCTTTTTCAATAACACATAATGCGAATCTCCTCTCTGCATCAAAGGAGTATTTATATCTCTAAGAACCGACCAGAATTTTATTATTAAACACAGGGTAACGGTATTGGTGATGATGCATGCATAAAATAAACTTTGATATTGATTGGAAAAATCAAAAAATCCACTAGCACAATATCCGGCGCAAAATCCCAGATTCATTGCCGCATAATTAAAAAAGAACGCCGTTTCCCGTCGATCATCACTTTGTTGAAACCGTTGCGTTAACATACTGTTGAAACTGGTTGTATTTAATCCACAACCTACCAGAAACAAACTCAATCCCAGATAGAGCAACGAAGATTGAGCCAATGCCAGGACTAATAATCCCATACTTTGGATTATAATAGTGATAAAAAATAATACTCTATTACTTAATAATCGCCCGCCAATCAACCCCCCGGTTAATTGTAAAATATAATTGAACGCAATGAATAAACCCACAATGCTGTTAGAAAGAACATTGGATAATCCGAGTTGCTTTGTACTATATAGTGCTAGTGAAGAATACAGAACAGCAAATGAGAACGTTGAAAATCCTTGGATGCAATACAAAGGAATTACACCACCAGGCATCTTGGGTATCAATTTAGACATGTTTTTCTCTGGAACCTTTAATCTATGACTCTAACATTATAAAGCCCCCAAATTAAATTGTTTTATTCAATAAAACAGGCATCAACACTTTAAACGCTCATTCAGATATCCCGGATAGGACATGATGATCTCACACAAACATTATGTTATAATATTGAACAATTATGAATGAATACTCAAAATCCATTCCATATCCTGTAGATTTTACTTGAAGAGCACGATGCAGGATATGCAATAAATCTATTGAATTTATGACTTAAAGGAACATGTCTGATATGCCTGATTTTTATGAACATCTTAACCAGATAGAAACATTATTAGAAAACACGCTTACTATTAATGAATTAGGTCAGGGTCTAATAACAGTCAACGATTATCTAATTGATACGAATCAGCAATTTGAAATGTTATCTCCGGATTTCTTCTCCGGTTCTGCATCCGATAACCCCACGGTAAAAGCCTATCAATTATTTTTTCAGAAGATGGGAATAGTACCTATAGCAACTCCTGAAATTCCCCTCATTCGTGATATACCACTGCGAATGAAGACTCACTCCAATCAATCGTCACAACAGGCTATTTGTGCACGTTTTCTTGAAGAAACCATTCTGCCTAATAATTTAAGCATGCTCTTTCGAGATGAATACCAGGAATTATATCAGGAAATTTCCCAATGTATGCGCAATACACGTACTCCCAAACAAAGAAAAAAAATAACTACTGATGATGAAGGTAACTCATTAGCTTCTGGAGGTTATAGTGTAGAATTACATCAGATTAATGGATTGGATTTATGGTTAAGAACCCCCAATAGTACCGAAGATGCCGATATAGAATCTGCAATTAAAAACTCTCTTCAGGATTCAATTAATACAGATCAGATTGTAGCGTCCTTAAAATTCAAATTATTGGAAAAAAACCGAGTGGCATTTAATGTCCGTGGCGTATCCAAGCTACTCGAATCCCCAAATGACTTGCGTAATCTTGGTGGTGGTCATCAACACTTTTTATTATTAGACAGAAACACCAAAACAATTTATGCCATTAATAATACTCTTGGGGCTACAGATGAGGATCCGCTCTCTTTTAAACATCAAATAGAATTGTTCTTGAAATCGCTTGGCGATCATACTGAATACACTTTTCAATTTATTCAAGGCAAATCAAGACAACCTGAATCTCAATCCTATCTGAGTCAAGTATGTAATATCAGTCAATTTTGCCATTATGCCGCTATTTTATCAGGTATTCAGATTAACCAACTGCGCGAGACAGTTCCCCCCAAAGTGACAACGCTCATGTATTTATTACAGTATGCCATCATCAATCAGGATCAGCAATTATCAACTATTCTGGATGGCATTATCAACACAATAAACCCTCAGCCCACCGAGCAATTGACATCACACCAGGTTGAGCCAACCATCGTTCTAACAAGAGAACAAAAGAATCAACCCAAATCAATGCCCCTTCAGTTGGATAACCAACCGGATCGTCATGATCAACTGCAACAGGATTCTGCCAGCAGCAATCCTGAGCAAGCTAAACTGATTGAAATAATAGACATTCTGATAAATAACATTCACCACCAGCGAAATGGCCGTCAAACCAAGCGAAACAGTGATTGGAAAACATCCCAGTTTGAAAAAATAAAGCAGGAGTTGCAGAAAGAATCGGCATTCTCCAATGATGAAGTACCGCACTGGATCAATAGGATTCACAAAGTATGTGCCCAAAAACGAAATGCCTTACATTTTTGGGCTACACCCCATAGCGTCAAAGAATTCGAACGTTTGTTAACTGAAAAAAATATCGATACCCAGTTACCTGGTGAGATAAAAAATAAATTCGAATAGGATAGCCAGTTCCCTCAATCAGCTTAAAACCGGAGGTTCACTGTGAATCTCCTCAAGCTCTACTACGATGTTTTCATTCTTTTTAGCTGGAAAAAATCGATGATACAGCGTAGTAACCTGGTTAGTGCATCGTTCTGCATTGACCAGAAAATAATAGCATCCCACAAAAGTGGTCAGCGCCAACCCAAAGGTCAGTAGTGTAGGATAGGAATCCTGATTATCATTAGCGTTTTCCAAAAAGCCCGCAACAGCTAATAAAATCATACCGACCATACTGATTATTTTAACTCCCAAAAAAGTTCGGTTCTTTTTATATGCCTCTTCCAGCTGCTCCTGCATCCATTGATCTTTGATTTTGTTTTTTGTATTTACAGAGTCTAAATTGTGGGTTAGTTCTTCAATTGACGGTGGATTTTCAGTAGTATTTATTAATTGATTTTTTACTAAATTGGTTATTATATTTGCCTCAATTGGATTTCCATTAATATGGGCCTTACAGCGCGTACGGATCTCTTTTATTAATTCTTTAGTATCAAGGTCATGAGCCAAAGCATATTGATACGCCTTTAGTTTTTCCTCAAGCCAGGTTGGAAAATAGGATTCTCTATATATCTTTTGAAAATCTATGGAAGCGCAGACCACATCAGCTACCATACCAATTGCAAATGCAGTTCCTGCCAGAGCAATACCGCCCTTTAATTTCAATGCGGCATTTAAGGGGGGATTATAAGAGAAAACAAATAACTCAATTCCTTCAAGTACATTGAGTATCCCTTTTACTACATTGTACATGTATCGATAATCCCTTGTATCAGCAAATAAACTGGTAGCAAACATAAAATTAAAGATGGCATCCAAGTAATTCCATCCGACAATTATTTTGGTAATCGTTGCAGGAGACAGTTGAGTACTGCTTGCGCTGTTTTTTAAATTGGTTAAATCAGTGATCGTTGTTCCGACAATATAATCGAGCTCAGGCCCGTGTTCACCAAAATAAAGAAAAATCTTATTCTTGAAAATCTTTAAAAGCATTGTTATCCCTCACAATAAGTACATACAGATCATCTATATGATTTATGAATAGTGTAAATTGATGAAAAATCCAGTGGTGCATGGTGAGATAAATAAGGATTTAGTCCGCAAAAAACGTTAACTTTGTTGCCAACTTGCCTTAGCCCTGTATAAAGCCGGCAAATCATTGACTGATTTTTTAATCTCTTGAGGCAAAGTAAACAGATCTCTTGATTGCTGATAATACACGCCTAAAGGAACAGGATAAGCTGGAAAGGTTAATCGAGCCAGACGCATCGCATCAATCAAATTAGCTGAATCATGAGTGTATAGACCACTCACATCAGAGCCTGCGCGCTCAAATTGTCCCTCGTTCAAATTTAAAGCAAACTCCTTCTCAGCTCCAAACACTAAGGGTTTACCCTCTTCCAATAATACAGTGTTGTTTGCCCGGTTACTTTTTACGGCAAACTCATCAAAAGCGCCATGATTAAAAATATTACAATCCTGATAAATTTCAACAAAAGAACATCCCTTATGTTCGTATGCTTTTTTCAGAATCGATCCCAGGTGAGCCGGATCTTTATCCACCGCGCGAGCGACAAAACTGGCTCCGGAAGCCATAGCAATCATCAGTGGATTAATCGGCTCATTAGTCACTCCCTGAGGAGAGGTTTTCGTAACCTGACCCTTCTGAGAAGTGGGTGAAAACTGCCCTTTGGTCAGACCGTATACTTGATTGTTAAATAATAAAATATTCACATTCACGTTACGTCTTAAAATATGGATCAAATGATTGCCACCAATACTCAGAGCATCGCCATCTCCGGTTATTACCCATACGGTTAAATCATCCCGCATGGTTTTCAAACCGGTTGCGACAGCTGTTGCCCTGCCATGAATGGTATGGAATCCATAGGTATTCATATAATAAGGTAATCGGCCCGCGCAGCCTATTCCTGAAACAAACACGTGTTGTTCAGGTGCAAGCCCCAGTTCCGGCAACAATTTTTGCAACGCTGCCAAAATAGCGTAATCACCGCAACCCGGACACCAACGAACTTCTGTAGCATTAGTAAAATCTTCACGCTTATAATTGTTGTTCATAATTGGCTTCCGCTTTGATGGCGTTGACTAAATGGGTTACGCTAAATGGCTGACCGTTACTTTGATTAATTGATTGAGCATCAACCAGATAAGTCCCTCTAATAATCTGACATAATTGACCTGAATTCAATTCAGCGACAAATACCTTATCAAATGACTTCAGTAGCGCCGCAAAATCATCAGGTAAAGGATTAAGATGACGCAAATGAATATAGGCAACAGCGATACCCTGTTCACAACATTGAGCTACCGCTGATTTTAAACTGCCGTAAGTGCTACCCCATCCGACTACTAATGTTGAAGCAGAAGCATCACCTTCAATAACTGTTTTAGAGTAGGTTCGCGCAATACCTTTAATTTTATTAATACGCAAATTCACCATTTTTTGATGATTTTCCGCATCATAGCTTACTCGTCCTTCATCTCCCTGTTTTTCCAGTCCGCCTAATTGATGAATAAATCCGGGAGTTCCAGGAATATTCCAACTTCTGCTTAAGGATTCATCGCGCTGAAATGGTTTAGCAAAACGATTGTATTCAATAGTGGGTAACGTTAATGATTCAACTGCTGGAATTTCCCAAGGTTCAGCCGCGTTAGCCAGATAAGCATCGAGCAATACAATGACCGGGGTCATGTACTTGATTGCAATATGAAAGGCTTCAAGTACTGTATAAAAACAATCTGATGGTGATTGAGCAGCAAGTACGGGCAAAGGAGCTTCGCCATGACGACCGTATAAAGCTTGCCGTAAATCACTTTGACTTGTTTTAGTTGGCAATCCTGTTGAGGCACCCGCTCTTTGTACGTCGATTAATACTAAAGGTAATTCAGTAACTACAGCCAGTCCCAAACTTTCACTTTTTAGATCAAGACCAGGACCTGAAGTACAGCTTAAGGCCAATCGTCCGCCAAATGCCGCACCGATACAACAGCATAGGGCAGCAATTTCATCTTCTGCCTGAATTAACTGAATGCCATAATCAGAAAGTCGGGCACACTCATGTAAAATAGCCGATGCAGGAGTAATGGGATATCCAGATACCAACATTGGAGTTTTAGTGTGTGTCGCAAGAGTAGCGAGAGCTAAACCAACAGCTTCAACTCCGGTTATCTGCCGGTATTCCCCTGCGTGTCTGTTGACTTCACCCAGCATGTATTCACGACGTGACAACTCCAGAGTCATGGCATAATTATACCCGGCTAATAACGCCAGTTCATTGGCTTTGGCCACTTCGGGTTTCGCTTTAAATTTCTTACTGATAAAAGACTGACAGGTTGAAGTGGGTAAATCGAACAGCCATAATACCAATCCTAAAATATAAAAATTCTTGGTTTTTGTTGCTTGAGGCTTGGTCAGGTCTATAGATTCTACTGCTTGCAAGGTCTGAGTAATTAAAGGAAAAGAAACAACCTGGTATTGTTCAGCACAATTATCCAGGAAGCTCCTGTCAATACCTGCTTTTTGCCAATCCTTATCGGTATAACTGTCCTCATTGATAATCAATAATCCGCCTTGATTAAGGTGTTGAAGAGAGTTTTTCAAGGCCGCTGGATTCAAAGCCACTAAAACATCAAGCGATTCGCCGGCGGTGAAAATGGCTCGTTCGGCCATAGCAAGCTGGAAACCCGAAACACCAGCTACTGTTCCTGCAGGTGCCCTGATTTCTGCTGGAAAATCTGGAAGAGTACGTACATCACGCCCTGTAAGTGCGGCACTGATGGTCAACTGCTCCCCCACCAGCTGCACTCCGTCACCAGAGTCTCCGGTAATTCGAATAACAATCACGTCAGTCATTGACATAAAGTCTCGCTTCTTGCATTAATTGGCGCATGTGCCGCACTGCCTCCTTTAACCCACAAAACAAGGCTCGGGAAACAATGGCATGACCAATGTTAAGTTCAAGTAATTCTTTTATTGCGGCAATAGGTTTCACATTATGGTAATGAAGCCCATGACCTGCATTTACAATTAGATTCAAACTGGATGCATATTCTGCTGCTCGCTTGATTCGCTCCAGTTCATAACTTTGTTGTTCAACATTAGTTGCATCTGCATAACATCCTGTATGCAACTCAATAACAGGTGCGCCAATATCAGCGGCCGCTTTTATTTGTTCCCTGTCCGGATCAATAAACAAGGACACTTCACTTCCCATGCGCTCCAAACGTCGAACCGCATGTTCTACAGCCTTCTGATGAGTCAATACATCCAGACCACCCTCTGTAGTTAATTCTTCACGTTTTTCAGGAACTAAACAAGTATGCTCTGGTGAAATTTCTTCTGCAAAATCCAGCATAGCATCTGTAACTGCTAATTCAAGATTCATTCGCGTTTGTAATACCTGTTTAATTAAACGAACATCCCGAGCCTGAATGTGTCGTAAATCTTCCCTCATATGCAAAGTAATACCATCTGCCCCGGCTTCCTCAGCATCCATAGCGGCCTGTACAGGATCGGGATAACGTGTTCCACGTGCCTGACGTAACGTTGCAATATGATCGATATTAACACCTAACAATAACTCTTTATTCATTCTGCACCACAAAAACTTAAAATGGAAAGTATAATAGACTTCGTACCAAACTGCTATTGATGTGCTTCATGTCAAAATTGTCCAGGGGCAGAATATGAATGCAAAAGCGTTAATGTAAGGATTATTTATTGTAGATTGTTTTTTGTAGCCCGTATTAGCGCAGCGTAATACGGGGAACAATGGAGCTTGATGCCACTTCCATCCTGTATTACGCTGCGCTAATACAGGCTACCTAGGCTTAACTTAAGTCCGTTGCATCCCGAATGATAATTAACTACTGCTGTATAAAGCCCTTGCCTTAATTTCACGTCCGCCTAAAAGATGATCTATTGCCTGACGCATAATAAGCTTCGCTGATTTTAGATAGGGTGCTTCATCCAGGTTATCTTCCGCCAAAGCAAGAATATGCTCACCTGGAATACCTTTATCAGAAGCAACAAATCCTTCACCCGCAATAAATTGATAACACTGATCTGCGCGAACCAGATCCCCGGTTCGCGCCTCATCAATCCATGAAAAAGAATGACCGCAGGAGTTAAGCAAAGCCCATTCAAAACGGCGTAAAATGGATTCGATTAGCAATCGATTATCTGTCGAGGCCAATCCGTTTAATGTCATTAAATAAGCATCAAATAGCTCTGCATCTGGGTCTATTGGACGCAAGGCGTGATACAGCAGTTCATTAATATATAAACCGGAAAAAAGAGAATTACCTTCAAGATGTAACATGGGCGAAATGCTTTCCATGGTACGGGCATAATACCGATCATGGCGTTCATCAACACTGACCCATAAAGGAGTGAATGGTTGTAACAAGGATTGTTTTTTAGGGGTTCTACCCCCCTTGCAGAGACAATTAACCAGTCCTGACTCACGAGAAAAAAAATTCACTCTGGCACTGGTATCCCCAGACCATTGTTTATGAATAACCCATGCCTGCAGGGATTTAGTTGTCATAGCCCAATTGTTTTAGCATACGCTCATCATCAGCCCATCCGGACTTCACTTTGCACCAGCATTGTAAAAATACTTTTTTCCCAAGCATTTTCTCCATATCCAAACGAGCGCTGGTCGCCATTTCCTTTAATTTTTGACCTTTATCTCCAATCACCATGCGTTTGTGATTGTCTTTTTCAACCCAAATCAAGGCATGGATACGAACCAGATTGCCTTCATCTTTATAGGATTCAATTTCCACCGAAACCGAATACGGTATCTCCTGACCGCAGAAACGAAATATTTTTTCCCGCAACAACTCGGCACATAAGAATTTGATTGATCTATCCGTAAATTGATCATCGGGAAATAAATGAGGACCTTCAGGCAAAAAGGGAATTAAACGAGTCTCTAGTTCCTCAACCTGAACCCCTGTTTTAGCTGATAAAGGAATGATTGCAGCAAATTCATGACGCTGACTCATGTGTTCGATCCAGGGCAACAGCTGATCTTTTTCGCTAATTTTATCTACTTTATTAATTACAAGAATACAAGGAACCTTTGCCTGCTTAATCAAGCCAAGAACATACTCATCTTCCTCTTCCCAATGAGTTCCATCCACCAGGAACGCAACTACATCAACATCTCGTAACACACTGATGGCCGTTTTATTCATCAGGCGATTCATCGCTTTTTTGTTACCCTGATGAATTCCTGGCGTATCGACATAAACGAATTGATACTCGCCCTCGGAGCGAATTCCCAAAATACTATGACGCGTTGTTTGTGGTTTTTTGGAGGTAATACTTAATTTTTGTTGCAAAATACGATTAAGCAAGGTCGATTTGCCTACATTAGGTCTTCCGACCAAAGCGATATATCCACAATAACTAGCCATTCAAATTGGTTCCTGTTTATTTTTAAATCATTTTAACAGCCGAGCTGTAAAACATCCAGCTTTTAACTCCGTAGATCCAAGTATATAAGCTGGAAATAAAAATTGTAGCTTATATACTTGCTATTTTCCCTCAAAACCTATTAATCTGTATACGATATGTGCAAAATACGGATTTTATGCCTGAGTTCCTGACTACGGATGGTCATACACAAGTAATTGTTCCATTACGTATAAAACCATACAACCATAAAGAAATGCCTACAATAACTGGCAATGCGTTCAGTCATGAGGCAGGTACCGTACTTTATGGAAATTACACTATGGAGTACCTTCTTCAGGATGGAGACAGACTTCGACTCATAGCCAATCATCATAAGAAAACAGTGCAATTGATGCTGTTTACTCATAATTCGGACCTGTTAAAATTACTTCCCGGTGACCGTCCCTCTTCTCTGGTTGCTGATATTATAAGTAAAATCCATCGCTACCGAATACGCTCAGAAAGTTATAAACAACCGCTCAGTCCTGAACAACTGACCAAATTGCAATTGGCCAATGAATGCATCAACTCTTTAAGCTCTCTGCTCAGAGAGGAGCGCCACATAAAACCCCATGATTTCGCTGGACAGGAACAATTAAGAAGAAAAGTTCTGGCTATTGTAAAGACATGCACTGATGGCAACCGAAGAATTACTAACAATCCGGTAGTCTCTGAAGGATCTTTAGGTTATTTACTTTATGACGCTAAAATAGCAGCGCAACGTTATCAATTCAATCGTGTCTTTTCAGTCTCACGTCAGGATCAAATGGATTTTTCTAAAATCCACAAAACACTCGATTCCAGACAAAAGCCGCTTTGTTTTATCTGGGACAGCGAATTGCATATTGGACATGATAATCGTGATCTTGATGATGCCTTGAGAGTCATTTGCACTCATTATAATTTGATACCAGCATCTCATCTTAACGAAGTACCAGCAAACCGGTTCTCAAAGTTTGAAACCTTTCTTCGCTCCCTATGGAATGATGGTCAGGATTGGTTAAACTATTTATCAATTGAAGAAAAACCAACCCATAAGACGAAAATAAAACAAAGGCCTGATGGAGTTACAATAACCAAAATAAAGCCTTATTATGCCCTAAAAGGACTACCCCAACAGGGATATTCCACTTTAAACGAATTAGTATTCAATTTAACAAACAGTTCAGTTGAACCAATTCATGCAAAATCGCTCAGAAAGGCAAAGAATTATCTTGGCAAACTCCCCAATGGCAATTGGGTGATTGTAGCTCAAAAAAATCAAATCATCCTGCGTCTGGACAACAAACTGGTGGCTTTGAATTATTTCATAAAAGACGCGCAATTTTACCCTCTTCCGGAAGGTCAGGATCTCTATACTCTAAGTCAGGTGAGCAAACGCCATCTCTATTTACCTGAGCGTCTCAGTTTAAGAATTCAAGGATTTATTTCGCGTATTCCAAGTTTCTTCCAAAATTTCTATAAACGAATGAGTCATTTTATAATCCATGACTTGCATGAAGATTTTATGGGTCATGTACATGCGACTCATACACAAAAAAAGGAAACCGCACCTCAGGAAACCAAGCCTCGATCATCTGCTCTAAAACGAGGCTCGCTCCACGACGCGCTGGAAAATAAAGGGCTACTAGCCAATGGTCAAACCCTTGAAGAATTCATTAAAGAACAAATAAGCAATTCTCCTTACGTTATCGCTCGTGCAAATCATCCGCCCAGCCCACATCCCTATGATAATCCGCTGCATCGAATTTTAGGTGTATTGAGGCATCTGGGTAGTTTTTTCATCGATACCAGTGAACGAAATCCCATGGTGGGCACTCTGGCCATGGCCGCTTATTTATATGGTGCAGGTGCGGTACTGGCTCCCAAAGCCCTGGAATCAGTTTTAACCAAACTCTATTTAAGTGGTCTGATATCGGGTATTGAGCCAACTCAGAAGCTGGCACGATTAATGAACCATGGCACTATATCTGAAGCTATTTCTGCCTCGGTTACTCTATGGCAAGGAATGATTACTGTTGGAAATCTGGATAAATTTTTTGTCGAAGCCGTTTCAATTCTCAAGGAAGATCCGGGTGAAATCGCCATTATAGCTGCTTTAGCGCTTAGTCTTGGCTATGGCTTAACCAAAGCAATCCCGTCATTACAACAGGAAATGGGCGATTTTCCTTATACCAATTATGCGGCACTGGGTGGTAAAGGCGGAGCTGCACTGTATGATACGATAATGCATCCCGGGGATGATTGGTTATTAGGTACCTGTAAATGGATTTGTAAACATATTATTACTCTTGCGAAAATAGGTTTAGCCCCCTTTGTGGAATGGTATTTTTATGGCTTTAACAACGGATTTATTAATGGCCTGAAAAAAAGCGGCGCTCAAATCCTCCGATCAGGTAAACAATGTACTGCCGCCATTACTGATTTTTTCCTTGCGATTCTGACGGTTCCCTTAATTGAAGGTAGCGCTTTATTAATTCATGTTCCCTTCAGAGGGATAACCAATATAATACGTAAATTATGCGCAACTCTCGGAAATCTTGGTGCCATCGGGCGGTTACTAATTGATATCGCAGAAAGACCTTCCCTAAATAATTTTATTGCCGAATTTCAATTTTCAACCCTTTATGGCTTTAGTTCTCCAATAAAACATTGTTCCGATACCCTGATCATTAATATAGGTATCAATGCATTACGAATACTGTTTATACCACCACTTCAGCTCATCAAGAATATAATCATTCTCCCTTTACTTGATGCCTTCTCGTTAGGACTACGTATTTCTTTAACCATTATTAATCCAATCAGTCGAATACTGGCCTATTCAACAGGTACTGTTTTAAGTGTTATTGGATCGTATTGGGATAACTCAATTGGCATGGTATTTTCAATCAGCGCGACTGTAGTTACTGAACTGTGCGACTGGTTGGATAACACAGCAGGGGAAGCAAAGCAGTATATACTTTCCCAAATAGAAATCAGCCGCAGTAACTTATTCAGTTGGGCTTTTCATGAAGAGGATACTCTTTTACATACAATTCTCGATGACCAACACTATTATTGCAGTGAACCACGACGCTCAGAATTAGTCCCGCACTCCAACAGTCACTGCTTAATACGTAATCTGCTCGACGAAGGACAACAGAACACTCCAGCAGAAATTCCCGATTCTCAGCCTGCTTACTCCAAATTATTTCCCCTACCAGAACACAAGAATCAACTCGACCATCAAGAGCAGCCCATGCTGAATAGTTACAAGGGATGAACATTGTTATTAATTCCACATCACATTTATTTGCAAAATCAAGACGTTATACCTAAGATTAAGTATCAAAAATGAATTATAGAACAATTGTCTTTTTCAAACCTTTTTATATCAAGGCAAAAAGGGCTGCCAGTGCTTCGACACAAAGCATAACCCATAGAAAACTGATGCTTATTTGTTCATATTTGTGTATAATTAACATAACTGGGTGTAAATAGGATCATATATATGGCTATTGATAATCAATCAGACACATTAGAAGTTGAAAAAAAGAGTGTTGAACCAACTAATCTGGCTGGTTTAAGTACTAGTCCATCAAATGCTCCCGGTTACCTGTCAGAATCCCAATTTCGCAAAGCACCTCAATCATTAGATGCATGGGTTGATTATATCTTTGCAAAAGATGCGCAACAAAAAAACACAAACTCTGGTGAACTATCTAATGAAGATTACAGACCAACAATAAATCTTGGCCGCTTTGGATTAAAAACTCCGGAAGATGTAAAGAAATTTTTACATTCCCCTGCTGGAGAGGCGGTTATTGGAGAGATAGGCGCTGAAATCGCTCTGGAAAAAGCAATTGAAGAAGAACGACAATTTGAACAGCAACAACAACGACTCTTAATGAGCAAGATACAAGCACTGTTGTTTCTCTGGTTTCTGGATGAGAAAGCGAACGCTTCAGATAAAATCAAAGAAATAGTAATGCAGCAAAATGAAAAAGCTATAGAGAGAGCAAAAACTCCTGTCCCTGAAACTAAAAGCACCGCCATTGATAAATCGATAAAAAGTGTTGATAGTACCTTGGCCAATTATTCTACCGCACTTAAGAATATTGAAGCCAAAGAACAAGCTCTTGATAAGAAAATGGAACAATTAGAAACTGAAAAAGTTCTTATGGAAGAGAAATATAATATATTCGAATACAATATGAATATGTTTGAACAGTCACTGGATGAAAACGATAGTTTATCTCCAGAAGAAATCCAACAAAAATTAGAAGTTCTGGACGCTCAAATAATTGAAAAATATGCTGAAATTCAAAAATTAATTGAAATGGATAAAGATGATGAAGCTGAGGCTTTAAGGCCTGTTATCCAGGGGCTACACACTCAGGTTGCTGGCTTCAATGACATGCTTGCTGTAGATCGAAACGAGAAATACTATGTGGATGCAAATGGAGATACAGTCAGTTCACCTAAAGACGCAGTGTTAACCTTAGATGCCAATCAGAAACTAGTTAAAGATGAAAACGGGCAGGTGCATCTTATAAAATCAACAGATGATTGGGAAAAAATAAAAGAGGATCCGGAAGCGAAAGCTGCGGCTCGTAAAGGCTACGAAGCTATAAAACAAAATCCTGATGCGATGTCAATCCAATCAGTAATCCATCATAATAAAAAACTCGAAAAGGAATTTCACAGTACACGAGTTGAAGATGTTAAAGCACAAAAAGATGAATGCCAGGCTCAGAAGACGATAATTAATAATGAAATCTCTCAACTTACCGCAATTCGTGGCAACTTATTGAATCAAGCGAATCAGGCAAATCAATCTACTGTATCTATGGAGCAACTCCCTTCATCACCAGTCCCTACTCCTGTACCGACACCTAAGTCAGGAGGGAATGTTGCAACTCCAAAATCAAGTCAGGCATCACCTATAGATCTGTTCAAAAACCGCATGGAAGAACTGCAACAAGCAAAACAGCTCACCCGTGACGATTTGCTAAATCTGGCAAGTCTAGCGCCTCCAAATAACAGAACCGCAGCAAATGCCTATTTACAAATGATGTTTGTTAATATGCCGAGAACAGGAAATATTCCATTCCAGACCATGCAGTCCATGCTTAAAAATATGGAACGATTTGGTGTTGACGCGACAAAAGGAATAACCAACATTCAAAACCCTACAGAGCTGGTGGCACAAGACAATGATAAAAAGAACGAATTGGAACAATCAAGCTCTAAAGAAAGTACTCCAGAAGAAGTAAAAGAAGAAGAATATTCATCACCAACTCCTCTCAGCACCAGTCCTAAGTAATAGTTACGTCAATAACCCGCTCTAAGCATCCAGGCTTAGAGCGGGGTTATTCTTTTATTTCAATTTTATTCCACAGTCTCAGTAATTAATCACATCAAAAGCTATACCAACCATTTTTATGGTCAATTTACTTGCCAACTTAAATCAAGTCTTCTAACATTGAAAAATTATGCAGCACTTGCGGAAATAAAACATGATCATCGATAAATTAATGGTTAACCAACCTGTTATAGTATCACTGGATGTTGATAATTTATTATTTGAGCGAGTAGAACAGATAAAAGAAGCCGGTTTTACAACGATTGAAATTAACTCTACTGATCCACAATTATTAGCTCAGATTATTAAGCAATGTCCTACGATCAAAATAGGCGCTTGCGGCATAATTGACACACAACAACTAGAACAATGTTATAACGCAGGTGTTCATTTTGCTTCAAGCCCCGGTTTTTTGCCTGCTATTGCACAAACTGCAAACGTTTATTCAATGAACTATCTGCCAGGTGTGGCTACTATTTCCGAAGCCATGGCAGCATTGCATCTGGGCTTCCATCAAGTCCGCCCTTTTCCAGCAAGTTTAGCTTTTTGCACTCTTTTAAATAAATGCTTACCTAACCTTCATTTATTTCCAGCAGAAATAGAGTGGGAAGAAGCAGAACATTTTCTTAATCTGCCCGCAGTTGCTGCTGTAGGGATACATAACCCTGATAAAAAACAACTGGGCGCTCTATCCTCAGGGATCCTTGTTTAACATGCTTTGAGCAGTAGACCAGGTGGGTTCTCACTTAAACAAAACCAAGCAGACTCAGAGCCTCCTCTCTTTTTCAAATTGCACAATGTTGCATTTCATAGGTTTGCGAGATCTTACTAGAATCGCCTTCTCCCTTCGGGAGAAGGTGCCGACAGGCGGATGAGGGGCTCAAATATCATTCATTAAATAGTTTGAGATAACATCCATGACTAAAATAAATAGGGGCTGTACTCCACTTTACCAAAACCTTAAAACCTCATAGCCTGAACTATTAAGATAGTTAGCACGCGTAAACCAAGTCAAGACAAGCTATTGTATTTTTTTAATTTGAGATCTCATGTTGACGCAACCCAATCTTGCTTATTGCTTTATCAAATAACTCCCTACATTTAGTCCATTACTAGTTGGGCTAAGTATTTTGAGGGCGAATTTAATCATTTTTTGATCCCCTCATCCGCCTTTCGGCACCTTCTCCCGGAGGGAGAAGGCAATTCTAGTAAGATCTCGATAAATGAAGGGGATGAATACTCATTGACGGGTAACAAGGAGAATTGGAAACACGTTCTATTCTCTATGGATTAACAAATCCAAAACTAAAATTGCAGCTCCTATACATATTGCACTATCAGCGATATTAAACGTAGCAAAGTGATGATACTTATAGTAAACATCAATGAAATCAATAACATAGCCATGTAATCCTCGGTCAATAAGATTACCCAGCGCGCCTCCTAAAATCAAGCTGATTCCTGCAGATTGCATGCGTGCATTGTCAGGAGTTCGCCATAACCATATCACTAAAATAATACTGACCAGAAGGCTGAATCCAGCAAAAAACCATCTGTGCCAATCACCAGCACCACTTAAAAAACTGAAAGCAGCCCCAGTGTTATAAGCTAAAGTTATATTTAGCATTGGAATTACAGGCATTGGTTTATAAGGAGTTAATAAAACACCAATCCAGTATTTACTTGTTTGGTCGCAGATAATTACAAAAATACTGAGTAAAAACCAATACCATTTTTTCATATGAAAAGCCTCACCTCATCTTGACCACTGATATTGCCCACACAACGCAAACAGAGTTCTGGATGCTCCTTGTTTTGTCCTATATCAGGTCTTCTATGCCAGCAACGCGCGCACTTCTCATGAGAACTGGCAATAACCTCAATCGTTACGCCATATTCTGTTAAGTTCAAACCAGCCGGAGCATTACTCATTGGTAAAACATTCGCGCCTGAAGTCATTAACAAGAAACGCAGCTCTTCTCCCAAACGAGTCAGTTTTGGCACGACCTCGGGTTTTGCATACAGGTTAACTTCAGCAGCCAAAGCAGAACCAATCGCGCCTTTCTGTCTTGTTTCTTCTAAAGACTTATTAACTTCATCACGAATCTGATGCAATTGCTCCCAATCTTCCATATTCACGGCATCGATTGCAGGCCAGGCATCATACCAGCGTTCAATGAAAATGGACTCGCCCTGGTACCCGGGAATGGATTGCCAAATCTCTTCTGCAGTGAATGATAATATAGGAGCAAGCCAAAGAGTAAAGGCCTTTACTATATGATACATAGCAGTTTGACAGGAACGTCTTGCTTTGCTTTCTTTTGCTGTAGTGTATTGCCTATCTTTAATCAGATCCAGGTAAAAGCTGCCCATATCTACTGCACAGAAATTATGAATTTTCTGATATATCACATGGAATTGATACGCCTCATAAGCCGCTACAATTTCATCCTGCAAGATTTGACACCGTTTTAATGCCCATTTATCCAATTCCAATAAATCTTGTGACTCCACGCAATCCTTAGCCGGATCGAAATCAAACAGATTAGCCAATAAAAAACGACTGGTATTACGAATTCTTCGGTATGCATCAGCATTACGTTTAATTATTTCATCTGAAATACTGACTTCATTTCTATAATCAGTAGAAGCAACCCATAAACGTAATATGTCTGCTCCATGCTGATTCACTAATTTATCCAGGGCTACATAGTTGCCTTTGGATTTTGATAATTTCTTACCTTCTGCATCAACTGTATAACCATGGGTCAATACCGTCTTATAGGGCGCAACTCCATTCATGGCCACAGAAGTAGTCAGCGATGAATTAAACCATCCACGGTGCTGATCAGAACCTTCAAAATAAACATCTGCAGGAAAATCCAAATCTTTATTTTGTTTCAAAACACTGAAATGAGATACACCAGAGTCAAGCCAGACATCCATAGTATCTGATATTTTATCGTAATTTTTGGCGTCATCACCAAGTAATTCAGCCGCGTCTAATTCGAACCAGACATCAATTCCTGATTTTTCTATCATGAGAGCTACTTGTTCCAGGAGTTCCAAAGTATTTGGATGAAGTTCCCGGGTGGTGTTATGAACAAATAATGGCATAGGCGTACCCCAGGCTCGCTGCCTTGAAATACACCAGTCAGGCCTATTCTCAACCATATTGCTAATACGCGCTTTCCCCCAGTCAGGCACCCAGTTGACCTTATCAATTTCTCTGATTATGGCCTGTCTTAAATTGGATTTATCCATAGAAATAAACCACTGAGGAGTAGCCAGAAAAATCATCGGTGACTTATGTCTCCAGCAATGAGGATAACTGTGTCTAATCGATTCTTTGGCTAAAAGAGCCCCATTTTCGGATAATTTATCCAGAATAACATCGTTGGATTTTAATACAGAAATACCCGCAAAAAACGCAACATCCTCAGCAAAGCAACCATTAGACTTTACTGGATTGATTAAAGGAAGATTATAAGATTTACCCACCATATAATCATCGGGGCCATGCGCAGGCGCTGTATGTACACAACCAGTTCCAGAATCAGTAGTAACATGTTCACCAAGTACTACCGGCACCTGACGATCATTAAACGGATGCTTTAATTTAAGGTATTCAAATACCGCCCCTTTAGCTGAACCGCAGATCGTGTATTCGCTGATCCCATAGCGCGTCATTACTGACTCAACCAAATCAGTAGCTGTTATATAATATGTATCCCCTGCATCAATTAACGAGTAGTCAATCTCGGGATGCAGACAAACCGCTTCATTGGCTGGCAAGGTCCATGGTGTGGTTGTCCAGATCGGAAGAATCAAGGGTTTATTTTCTACTGTTATTTTAAAACAATTGATAAAATCTGCCGAATCAACAGCAACAAATGCCACATCAATTGAAGGAGAGGTTTTTTCTTCATACTCGACTTCTGCTTCAGCAAGAGCTGAACCGCAATCAATACACCAGTGCACGGGCTTGAAGCCTTGTTGCAGATGACCATTTTTAATCATCAATCCCAATGCTCTGACAATATTGGCTTCATAGCGAAAATCCATAGTCACATAGGGATTGTACCAATCGCCAAATACTCCCAGACGCTGAAATTCATCACGCTGAATATCAATTTGACTGGCTGCGTATTCACGACATTTAACACGAAACTCTCTGGGTGAAATTTTTACACCGGCTTTACCTACTTTCTTTTCTACATTCAGCTCTATGGGTAATCCATGACAATCCCATCCAGGAACAAAAGGAGCATCATAGCCACTAAAGGATTTGGATTTTATAATAATATCTTTAAGAATTTTATTCAGCGCATGACCGCAATGAAGATGTCCATTGGCATAAGGAGGACCATCATGCAGAATAAATTTTTTACTTCCACTTCGGTTTTTACGAATTTTTTCATATACCCCTTTGGCGTTCCAATCAGCCAGCATTTGCGGTTCTCTTGTTGCGAGACTTGCCTTCATTGGAAAAGAAGTATTGGGAAGGTTTAATGTATCTTTATATTCTGCCATTGATGCCTACTCTGCGAAATCGTTAAGTGTTGACGGTTTTATGTACAGTTCAAGCTACTACTGCACTTCAAATTAAAAAATGCTTTTGCCGCCGCAATATCATTTTGAATCTGCGTAATTAAAGCATCCACTGTTGTGAATTTAACCTCATCACGCAATTTGTGCAAGAAAAATACTTGCAACAACTCACCATAGATTGAATCATTAAAATTCAATAAATGTATTTCCAATATGTTTTTAGTTCCATCTACTGTGGGTCGTTTTCCAATATTGGCAACACCTTCAACATATTTAGAACCCATACGAACATGAACAACGTAAACACCCGCTAATGGGAGCGCTAATCGATGCAAACTCAGGTTAGCAGTAGGAATCCCCCACTGTCGTCCGCGACCATCCCCTCGGATCACTCTGCCGCATAAACTATAAGTTCTACCTAGATATCGAGCAGCCAGATTTAGATCACCATGATGCAATGCATTTCTTATTTTTGTTGAACTGACCTTTTCATTTTCAATTAAAAAATCAGAACAGGTTTCTACCTGACATGAGTATTGTGCGCCTAAAGCTTTCAGCATAGGAACATCGCCGGACCTGTTCTTGCCAAATCGAAAATCTTCCCCTACAAGCAAATATTTTACTTTTAATGCATGAAAAAGATATTGATTAGCAAAATCCTCAGCAGTAGTTTCAGCCATGGTTCGATCAAATTTGATGCAATAAATATAATCCAGTTGACATGACTTCAGCATTTCCAATTTTTCCCTTAAACTGGAAAGTCTGGCAGGTGCAGCTTCTTGTTGAAAATACTCTCTGGGTTGAGGTTCAAATAGAACCAGCACCGAAGGCAATTTCATGCTATTCGCTTTATCTCTTAAGGATTTAATCAGATTCTGATGACCTAAATGAATGCCATCAAAATTACCAATCGTAGCTACTACGCCCTTTTCAATTTCAGCAAGATGTTGAACACCACGCAACAGTTTCATTAATCAATTAAATCGTACGAATTAAAGTATAATAGTATACTGGTTTTATTGCCTATTGAGAAATAGAGTATTCATTAATTTTTGATTTCAGTTAAACCTGAACAATACAGGATTAACGAAAAAAATCAGAGGCATGGTAAAACAAATTTTAATGAGGAGAGTTTAGAAAAGCTAAATGCCTGAATTACGCTTCAGCGGGCATTTTATTGGACAACCGGACCGGTGTTTTTTTTGACAAAATTACAATCACATTAGTATAATAGCCGCCAAATTGATTGTTAATGTAACTACCCATGCCAACCAACCTCACTCATGCGATGATTGAAAGCGCCCAGGATGGACAGAGCACCCACAACAAAGTGACCTCAAATGCAGCTGCAATGCTCGCCATCCGACTGGCTTCACGGTATCTTTTAAAAAAAACGGACATCGAAGTATTTGCTCGCCCGGCTGCCTCTTCTACTGCTGCGTCTTCTTCAGCAGTCTCGTCATCGCCTGCAGTCGCAACATCCGTAATGACTCTCGATATGGCCGATAATTCAGTAGCAAAGAAACGGATGAATCACGTCATTAAAAGGTATGACGGGCGACTAGAATCATCCAAGCTGGAGGAGCTCACCAAAGCCTGGCTTAAGGAAACACTGGGGTCGCGCATCTTGAGCAAGGAGCTTGACCGGGTCACTTTGGTGGAAGAGCACAACGGAAGCCTGGTTTCCACAGAATGGTACCTGCCGCTGCCCGAGATTTATGCCACGGTTCTCTCAGCACTGATGGATAAGGACGAATTACGATGGCCGGTGCCCGCTAACAGTACAGCCGAAAATGAGCGGCTGAAGCGCCTTCAGGAGTTTGACCGCATCAACAACGCGCTGGCGAAAGCTAAACCGCGTATCTGCGCTACAGGCATTCGCCATGCATGGCTTATGGCGCTCGATGGCTATGAAGGCAAGCGCCTCCCCCTGAATGCAGAGGATGTCCTCATGCAGGGGTTGTTCGATTTTATGGTGCATGAAGTGCTTGGAAAGCAGATGAACATTCGCTTTCCCGATGGGCGAGACCCGGTGGGCGGTGAGCGCGTCCCATTGCATGCGCATTTTCAGTCCCTGCTTTTGCCATGGTCATACGGCACCATGCCAGATACCGTTCGGGATGCCATCAAGAATGCCGGAGGCTCAGATGCATCACGAGAGTTCGTGCTCGGGCGTTTTCGCACCATCGGTATAGCTCCGGATGCGCCCATGATGCAAAAAATCAACGGATATTGCAGCGAAGAGGGGTTGGAAACCATCCCCTGTACTTTTATCCCCATCCTTGCAACCCTCGAAGGCCATGCCAAGCGCCAGACCCTGGCTGCAAGTTCTGGCAGCATCGCAGCAACGGGTATTCAACCGCTTGCGCTCGAGACGCTCGCCTGGCTTCAGGGAACAGACTTTAGTCCGGAAGCACTGGCCAACCCTGACGCGGCAACCGACCCGTTTAGCACTCTGTACCTCGTTGTCAGGCTTCACGATGCGTTGTATCACTACAAAGACTATAAAAATCTGCTGGACGTCAGCGACATGCCTGAGGAACACAAGGCCGCATGGGTAGATGCACTTCATTTTCTTCGACAATGCCTGCACAATCCGGACCTGTCTCTTGCGCCTCTGCTTGAAGACACGGCTATGCTGGAACATCGTTTACTCGCCTTTGAGCGCGGTTTTGGAGTATGGCGAAACAACACCTATCATGACTTCATCAGCAATTATGCGGCGAACTGGTTTGCCGCAAGCGGTGACGGCGGAATCGACGCTCGTGCGAATCTCTTTGGAAGGCTTTGTGAGCTGTTTTTTCAAGAAAACACCCCGGAGAACGACAGCACTCCGGTTATCCGTGTAAACGATACAATGCTTATCGAATGGATAGCCAGAGCGGGGGAAGACGGCATTATGGAAGTGACGCCCTATCAAATAAACCGCGTCCTGCTTCATGCCCTCTGTTATCCCGAAGACACCTGGTCACCCCTTTTTCGTCAGTGTCTTCCCATCACGATCGCGTTCATCCGCAACCGATGCAATCAGGAGCAGAACACCGCTGGCGAGGCGCTTTCACGAGATTCCTGGCCCGAAGCGTTGCTTGACCAGATTGAACGTGTTGCTGCACCGGACTCGACAGGGGCGCCTTTCTTTCCGGTGCTGCTCACGCCCGGCAATATCACGACCGAATCCAGTCTCGATGTCGCACAACTGCTGGCAGCGTCTAACAACATGCCCGAGGCCATAGTTCGTAAAATCGTTCAACTTTCGGGTTTTTACCCTAATGCCGTTAGCAGCGAATGGTTAACTCCCTTTTATCTTGCGGCAGAGTACGGAAATATAGGCTTTGCGGCCGCCCTGCTTGAGCGAGGCGCAAACTCTATGGTGAAGTTCAAAGGCCGATTCCCTCCACTTCAAGTAGCCATCGATAATCAGCACTTTTCTTTTGTACAATGGTTGCTACAGACACTACCCGAGCATCTACGGGTTGGCGTCGTACTGGCAAGAAACCCTCAAGGCAATACCATGCTGCACCTGGTGACGAATACACACGTTGAACTTCTGAAACAGATTCTGGACTGCCTGCCCGAGACAGAAAGGGCATGCGCTGTGATGGCAAAGAACCATCACAACGATACCGTGCTGCACATTGCCGCAGTAAAACATCCTGAAATCCTGAAACAGCTTCTGGATTGCCTTCCTGAGGAGGCAAGGGTTAATGCTGTGATGGCCAAGAATTATTATGGCGAAACCGTACTGCACTTGGTTGCAAAAATCAACCCAAAACTATTGATCCAGCTTCTTAATTGCTTGCCTGAGGAAGCTCGAGTTAATGCAGTGATGGCAAAGGATGATGATAATGAGAACGATACTTTGCTGCACCTGATCGCCAATAGTTCTATAGAACTCTTGAAACCGATCATAGACTGCCTGCCCGAGGCGGACAAAGCCGGAGCCGCGATATTATATTACACGAATGGCACAACCTCACTGCACCTTGCCATAAAAAGAGGCCCTGAAATATTGAAACAACTGCTGGATTATCTGCCTGTGTCAGACAGAGCCAGGCCCGTAATGACTGCTAACACGGGTAACGGTACTTTGCTGCACGAGGCCGCAAGCGACCCCGAATCATTGGAGCTGCTTCTCGGCTGCCTGCCAGAGGAGATAAGAGCTGACGCTTTGATGACAACTAATGCATTAGGGGATACCGTGCTGCACCAGGCTGCAAACAACCCGGGATCCCTGCAACTGGTTCTGGACTGTCTACCCGAGGCAGCAAGGGGTAGTGCCGTAATGGTATGCAACAAGCAAAAAAACACCCCGTTGCATAAAGCTGCAAATAACCCCAAATCCCTGAAGCTGCTTCTGGACTGCCTACTCGAAGAAAAAAGAGCTGGCTTCGTGATGGCGCGTAACGAGGATGGATATACAGCGCTGCACCTGGCTGCAAACAACGGTGCATCCCTAAACCTGCTTATTAGCTACCTGCCTAAGATGGCAGTGGCAGACGCGATACAAATAAATGATAAATTTGGTAATTCGGTGCTGCACCGGGCCTTAGACTATCCCGAATCCCTGAAACTGCTACTGAACTACCTGCCTGAAGAGGAAAGAGCTAATGCCGTGATGGCAAAGAATTATATTGGCTATACCGTGATGCACTTGGCTGTAAAAAAGTCCGAACGCCTGAACCTGCTTCTGGACTATCTGCCTCAGACAGCAAGGGCTGGCGTCTTGATGGCGAAGAGCAATAAAGGCGATACCGTACTGCACAGCATCGAAGACCCCTCCACAATCAGCAGACTGCTTCTGAACTACCTGCCCGAGACGACAAGGGCGGACGTCCTGATGATAACCAATACGGATGGTGATACCGTGCTGCATCAGATCGCAAAAAATGCCCCAGAACTCCTGAAACAGATTCTGGATTGCCTGCCCAAAGCAGCAAGAGCTGGCGTGTTACTGGTAACGAACGAAGATGATAATACGGTACTGCATGAGGTCGAAAGAAGCCGCCCTGAAATCCTGATACAGCTGCTAGATAGCCTGCCTGAAGAGACAAGAGCTGGGGCAGTGATGATATGTAACAAGTATGGAACTACCGTGCTGCATCGAACCGCAACAAATCACCCCGAAATACTGAAACAGTTACTGGATTGCCTGCCGAAAGCAGTAAGGGCTGAGGCAGTGATGGCAAGGGACTATTATGGCAGTACCCTACTGCATGCGGTCGCAAGACACCACTCAAAATATCTGATTCTACTACTGAATTACTTGCCCGATGCTGCCAAAGCCGACGCGGTGATGAAAAAGAATAGTGATCACCATTCCGTTCTTGATCTGGTTAAACGCTCACACCATTCTCAATCTTTGCATTGTATTGAGGAGGCACTGGAACAAGCAAAACAACGGGCAACTAATCAAACCAGCTTGGAATCAAACATACCCCACTATGATTCAGGCTCTGGTCTATCAACCCCTGCATCTTCATCAGATTTTGATGCTTCTGCACCTCTTGGCTCTCATTCATTTTTTAGTCAACGATCGTTAAGACTACAAGATCCAGGCAGTCCCGAAGAACAAAGTACGTTAAAGAAATGAGTATTAAGCTCAAAATAACATGGTCGGGTACCTCGCCCATAACCTAACGGTTATGGGTATTTCACCCGACACGTTCTAACCATCATTTGCAAACAGAGGCACCATTCCTTTATTGAGCCAGATAGGGTAGGTAAAAAATTCCGAAATTCTGTTAGCATATCTCAAAACATAGGAATTAATTAATGAATCATCAACACAACCTAAACTCAATACAAACACAAACAGTTTTCATTCAATTAGTGATCGATTTTAGGCCGGACAATTAATACGTCACATTCAGCACCATGCAGTATTGCATTTGCTGTAGATCCTAATAATAAAGACAAACCATGTTTGCCATGACTGCCTGTTACAATTAAATCTATTTTGTGTTCTTTCGCTACTCTTAATATCTCATTTTTAGTAGAACCGAATTCAATAAATCGATGTTTCGCATCAACGCCCAATTTATCCGCTAGCTCATCCAGTTCTTTCTCTGCTTGTTCACGAATGGATAACTCGACTTCAGCGAATCCAGCAAATCCAGGATATGCATAGGCCGGAATGGGTTCGACAACATGAACCAGAATCAAATCAGCTCCATTTTCATCTGAAATTTTCTTTGCTTTCTCAGCAGCCCTGACCCCTACTTCATCAAAGTCTGTAGCAAATAACACCCTCTTATACATCTTTTTCTCCTTAAAAATCCGATGTCTGAGTTAAGATTAGCAGATCCCAGCTAAATTTCCCATAATTGGATTTAATTGATTCCTTAAGGACTTATGAAAAAACCCAAGGTCGAGGCAAAAGGAATTTTTAATGAAGACGTTTAGATAAACTACATGACTGAATTAAAAACTCCTTTTAACGAAGAGATTGAGCGTTTTTCGTAAGTCCTGTCCTTGAAACTTGAGTATTTTGTCCCTTTACGATTGGTAACATCATGCAAATTATGGTATAGATACCTCACTTATAATTGCACTAAACATAATCGTTTGGAACTATGTTTCGGCATTTATCACGGTACTCTCTATGCTATTTGATTTATTTGGTGCTTTAGCCTCCCTGCTGTCAACCTATTTTTTTATTCGACTGAATAATAAAGCCTGGCCTATGGGTATATTAGCAACCGTCCTGAATGGATGGCTCTATTGGCATAAGGGAATTTATGCCGATATGATGTTGGAAATTTTTTACTTCCTCAGCATGTGTTATGGCTGGTCATTATGGTATAGACAATCATTAATTAAAGAAACGGCGATACAAAAACCATTAAAAACACTGAACCTGACCCAATGGCTATTACTGACACTCACACTTGGGACTGTCTTTATCTTCATTTATTATATCTTACACAGCTTAACCCACTCTACTGTCGCGATTATGGATGCAGCAACCACTTCAATGAGTCTTGTAGCACAATGGTTAATGTGCCACAAAATAATCGCAACCTGGGTTTTATGGTTTATAACCGACGCTTTATTTGCAGTGATGTATCTAAATAAAAGTCTACCCTTCCACTGCGGTTTAATGCTTATATATACCGGTTTGGCTATTACAGGTTATTTAGTATGGGCAAGAAAATCCAGATTATTTTCTAAAAATAATAACAATTACGAAGAGCGTATTGTTTCAGTTTAAGTTAAAAATATTAAGACTATCCGTTTAAGCAGTGTGTTAACCCGTCATTCAGCACGTTACTCTAACATCCCGAGTGTTATCCCGTCATCCCGAGTGAAACGAGGGCTCTCCTGAATGTGGTTGAAAAGCGAATAGTGCCACATTCAGGAGATCCTTCACTGCGTTCAGGATGACGTATAAAAACTGTCATCCCGAGTGCTAAGCCGTCACCCCAAGTGTTAACCC
>NZ_JADOBG010000011.1 GCF_016786215.1 Legionella bononiensis
TACGTATAAAAACTGTCATCCCGAGTGCTAAGCCGTCACCCCAAGTGTTAACCCGTCATCCCGAGTGAAACGAGGGATCTCCCGAATGTGGTTGGAAAGCGAATATAGTGCCACATTCAGGAGATCCTTCACTGCGTTCAGGATGACGTATAAAAACTGTCATCCCGAGTGCTAAGCCGTCACCCCAAGTGTTAACCCGTCATCCCGAGTGAAACGAGGGATCTCCTGAATGTGGTTGGAAAGCGAATATACTGCCACATTCAGGAGATCCTTCACTGCGTTCAGGATGACGTATAAAAACCGTCATCCCGAGTGCTAAGCCGTCACCCCAAGTGTTAACCCGTCACCCCAAGTGTTAACCCGTCATCCCAAGTGTTAACCCGTCATCCCAAGTGTTAACCCGTCATCCCGAGTGAAACGAGGGATCTCCTGAATGCGGCACGATTTAAACTTCTCAAAAACTCTTAAAAATCAATAAACACATCTAAAATAATCGAAAGGTCGAATAATTTGCCAATATTCTTTAAGTTATCAGCACAATAGTCAGCAGGATGTAACTAAGCTTCATGCTATTTTTTCTGATATTCTATTCTTCCCTTCATGCCCATGACAGGGTAAAAAGTCCATACCAAAAAGGAATATCCTATGCAAACGCAATCATACGTTTACTTTGTAGCTAATACGCATAACAACGTACTATATGTTGGCGTCACCAATGATTTGATACGTCGAATTTATGAACATAAACATAAATTGGTAAAAGGGTTCTCGCAAAAATATAATGTGGACCGTCTAATATATTATGAAGCGTTCGACACCATTGTTTTAGCCATTGATCGAGAGAAGCAGATTAAAGGTTGGTCAAGAATAAAAAAGGATAACCTTGTTAATGCATTCAATTCTGAGTGGAAAGATTTATATCAATCCATACTTTAGAAATTGCGCCACTGCCGGGAGATCCCTCGCTGCGCTCGGGATGACGGAGAATACTTTCGACCAAATATCAATTCCAACAAGACGGTCAGATTTGAGTGCAGGTTAAACGACAACAGCCCGGGAAAAAGCGCAGCATACATCAGTATGTGAGCATTTTTCCCGGGCTGTTGTCGTTTAAGATGCACCAAATATGGCCGTCTTACAGGGTTAGCCGATGTCGGAGAGCCCCGCTACTGGCCTAATCCATGGTTTTAATTTAGCCAATTCCGGCGGTAATTTATTCGTTGTATGCTGAGCCAGTGTTCTACTGTCGTATTCACCTAAAGTTAATATATACCAGCTGCCTTTTGCATTGGTAAAATGCCTTACTTTTGTATTTGCAAACAATTTGTTACTTGTTCTGAAGCGATGAATATCACTTTCGTTATGGCTCGCTGCTAATTGAATGGTATAGAGATTAGTGCCTGATTTTTGAGCCTCTGGTTTTTTCGCCAGCGTTTCTGGATCAGGTTGTTTAAACTTAACCAATTTAGACTCTTGTACTGCGGCAATCTGAGTTGCAGGTAGTTGCGTTTCGACCAACGCTTCTCTTGCTTTTACTGTAGGAATCACAACAACTTTATCTACTAATGCTACAGTATTCATTTCTTGTTCGTCGCCATCCCAATCATCTAAAATCTGTTTTTTGGGAAGTGCATAATGCATCAGTTGGCGGGTTGAAGAATCCTGCCATGACGCGATATAACTCACTGGTGCTTCATTTTGAGTAACCTTTATTTCACTCACAATTGTAGTTATCGGTGGTGGAGTCGTCAATTGTGCCATTTGTGGGAATCGATACTCATCATAGATGCCACTGAAATACACATAAGAGACACCCGCTACAGCAACGGCACTTACAGCCATACTGGTGCGTTTCAAAATCGTCATCTTGTTACTATTCTTTTGGGTTGAGCACTTATAAATGTATGGCTCCAGATTAGAGTTTATTTTTGCCAAATTCCCTTTAGTTAACTGAAAAAACTGCTTGAATTGCACATCAGTAAGCGGCTTATTAATCAAGCGACCTGTCATTGCCCGCTGTAAAACATAGGTTCGTGTCTCATTCTCATTCAATGGACCTAATTCTATGGTATGAATTAAGTTATTAAATTGATCAACGGCTAATTTATTTAGGGCGGCGACCAATGAATAATCTGAAACCAGACACAGATGAAAGTAACCAAAATCCCCCTGGTTTTTTATTGCAATCATTGCCTCTTTAATAAAAGTCTCGGGTAAATTTTGAGCGTCATCAATTATTAATAAAACATGTGCCTTACGCTCATTTATCTGCGCTACTATAGATGCGAAATTGGTGTCTGAACTTGCATTTAGATGCAATTGTGCTGCAATGTCAGTAATGATTTGTTGTTCATTGCATGGAGGTTTAATCGTCATGAAAACCGATTTTATCTGTTGATCCAGATTATGTTGTAATAACGTACTGAAGGATGTTTTTCCACCCTCTTTCTCTGACAACAAAGTAATTAGAACATTATTAAAAAGAACCAAATGATTAATGAAGTCGATCTTAGCTAACCATGACCCGGGTTTAAAAAGCGTTCTAGGTTGATTTACAGCTCCAACATCTGGCTGAATCTTTCCATCTATCATTTTTATTCTCCTTCTACAGCAGTAATAAGCGTATTATGCAAACAGTTAGCGGTTACTTTATCATCGAGATAACAATCACCAGGCTTTTTAATTACTACAAAACGTAAGCAATTATTTTTAACTTTTTTATCAAGATTCATTAAATCCATTAATTGATTCAAATCAATAGACTTAGGTATCTTGTGAGGTAAATGTGCATATTCCAGCATCTGTTCAACCAATTCAACTATTTTAGCATCCAGCAAGCCCATGTTATAAGATAAAACGGAGGCACAATATAACCCTATTGCAACAGCCTCACCATGGAGCCATCGTTGATAATGAGTATGAGCCTCCAAAGCATGGCCAAAGGTATGACCAAGATTAAGAAGCGCGCGTTGCCCTGTTTCTTTTTCATCTCCCTCAACATAATCTGCCTTGATTTGGCAACAATGAGCAATCAAGTCTGGAAGCTCTGGACTTTTGGGAGTTAATCCACGTTTCAGTGCATCCAGGAGACTGTATAAAAAATCGCCGCCTTCCAATAAAGAATATTTTATCATCTCCGCCAAACCGGAACGAAACTCTCTGTCTGGTAATGTCTCCAGAGTATTTAAATCGATTAATACAGCATTGGGTTGATAAAAACTGCCTATCAAATTTTTACCAAGAGAATGATTGATGGCTGTTTTGCCACCAACAGAGGCATCAATCTGGGCTAGCAAAGTAGTGGGAATCTGAATTAAGCGCACTCCTCGTTGATATGTTGAGGCGGCAAAACCTGCGACATCACCCACTACCCCACCACCAAGAGCAACTACAGTAGTGTCCCTATGATGCTTGTTTTGGATTAATGCATCATAAATGGTAAATAAACTCTGTTGATTTTTAAACTCTTCACCATCTTTTAAAATAACGACATCACATTGTATTGATGCAAAAGCGGATTGAATGAACTCTAAATAAAGTGGCGCGACAGTAGCATTGGTTACTACCAGTACCTGTTGTGAAGGAATCCAATGACGCAATAGCGAAGAGTCTTTAAGACCCTTGCGACAAATTATTATAGGATATTGATATCCGGGTAAACAGACATCAACCTGAGTATAACCCTCAAACTTCGCCATATATATATTTTATAATGTTATTCGCTACAGCCTTCACAGTTAATTTATCGGTTTCAAAACTAACATCAGCTAACTCATCATAAAATGGCTCACGTTCGTCTCTTAAAGACTCTAATCTGCCCTCAAGATCTTCAGTTTGCAATAATGGACGTTTGGTATCTCGTTTGGTTCGTTCAAATTGTTGTTGCAAAGATGTTTTTAAGTAAATTACAGTGCCTCGGCCAGCCAGAGCATTCCTGTTTTCCGGAGTGATAACTACCCCACCCCCGGTTGCTAATACTATATTGGTTTTTTGAGTTAACTCATCAATAACTTTTTGCTCTCGGCGTCTGAATCCTTCCTCACCTTCGATATCAAAAATCCATGATATATCGGCACCAGCACGCTCTTCAATGACCTCATCCGAATCAAAGAATTCTAATTTGAGCTCCTTTGCCAAAGCACGGCCTATTGTGCTTTTTCCAGCACCCATGGGGCCAATGAGAAAAATATTTCGTACTTTAACTATGCTCATTTTTTCTTACATACCTCATTAACTGTAGTGTCATAATTAACAAAACCATTATAACAACAAATTAGATACACGTCTTAGTTGATTTTATTATATTAAACAAATTCCATAGGCCAGATTCAATAAAACAACATTTGAATGCCTTAAATTCAACGCATATTCATTTTGAATATGTATTCATACCTACTGACTAAGAATATATATGGCCTATTCTACAACGAATAGATACTAAAATCCCCTATAATTATAGTTTATCAGATCTATAGACTTAATTGAGATTATTTATACACCTCTTTTTCACGTCCTTGAATCGTTGTAATCGATAAGGAGTTCGTTATTATCCTCGGAGTGATGAAAATGAGCAACTCCTCATTATCCAATCTTATCTGTTTGTTACTGAATAATATCCCTACAACTGGAAGCTCGCCCAGGAAAGGTATTCTTTTAATTGCTTTATTTTTATCTTGTTTGTAGATTCCACCCAGTACTATCGTCTGTCCATTATTCACCAAAACATTGGTCTGTATCTGTTTTGTCAGAATAATAGGAACTCCCAGTACTCGTTCACCAGAATCCGCATCCTGATTAATCTGCAAATCCATCAATATTTTGTTATCTGGAGTAATTTGGGGGGTAACTTTCAAACTCAACACCGCTTTTTTAAATGCTACCGCGGTTGCTCCACTTGAGGTTGATTCCTGATAAGGTATCTCTTTACCTGATTCAATGACGGCAGCCTGTTGATTGGTGGTAATTACACTGGGACTGGAAATCAACTCTGCTTGTCCTTGACTTTCAAGTGCTGATAATTCCAAATCCAATAATATGTTATCTCCCAATTTTGCCAATGCAATACCAACCGATGCAGGAATGGCTGTGTTCGGAGCGGCAACCAAATCCAAATTTAACCGTTGAGCTATTGGCACGTTTGCCGGATTGGCAATACCCTGCGGCAGCTGCAGCTGATTTGCGCCTTCTAAAGTACCGCTTAAATGAGTAGGTTTGGAAACACCCCATCGAATACCCAGATCCTGACTGAAGTCTTTATTAACCTCAACAATTCGAGCTTCAATTTGAACCTGCTTCACGGCTACGTCCAATTGCTTGATTAACTCTCTTACTTCTTCAATTTTAAGTCCAGTATCCTGAATCCAGAGGGTATTGGTTCTGGCATCAACGCTGATTTTACCTCTGGGTGATAACAGTGAGTTTTGTTTGTCTTTAATCAATATTGCAATATCTGAAGCCTTAGCATAATTAATTTGAATCAAATCAGATCGTATCGGCTCCAGTTTCTCGATAGTCTGTTGACTTTTAAGCTCATCTTCTTCCATTTTATCCAAAGAGGCCTTGGTATCTATCAACATGACATTACCGGTTTTACGCTTATCCAATCCCTGAGTAGTCAAAATAATATCCAAAGCCTGATCCCAGGGAGTATCATTCAATCGAAGTGTAATATCACCCTGAACTTTATCGCTAACCACCATATTTATCCCGGTGAAATCAGCCAATAACTGCAACACAGCACGAATATTAATATTCTGGAAATTTAAAGAAATTCGCTTGCCTGTAAACACTTGTTTTTTGAGTTTTGCCTGTTGAACTTCCTCAGCTGTCAATGGGAAAATGTCCACCATGAATTGTTTGTTCACCTGATAGACAAAATGTCCATAATCACCTTTGTTCAAAATGGTCATGCGAACATTTTTGCCTTCCTGTTGCATCGTTATCACCTGAGCTGGACTATGAAAGTCGGCAACATCAAAACGCTTCATCAAATTAACAGGAATTTTAGTATTAAGAAAATTAACAACAACCTCTTTTCCAACCTGAGTCACGTCAATAGGAATGCTGGTGTCCGAAACGTCTATAAGTACTCGACCGCCCTGCTTCTCTATGCCGCGAAAATCAATTCGATTGATTTGATGTTTTGCATTCACCACCTGATTGGTAATGAATATTTCTTTATTATTCTGATAGATCTCATTACTTTTACCATTTAATACAAGGCTATAAATATTCCCTGCAGAACTTCCGGAATAAGAGACCGTCCGCTGCAGATCCAGTATTGCTCTTACTCTATCTGCCACAGCAACAACGTTGTATGTCTTTAAAGAACCCAGCTCAATTTTTTTCATCTTTTGATCGGGAGGTAATTGCATGTCTGTATTGATAAAATCCAGTACGATTCGCGCTGGTTTCTGAGTAATGAAGCTTGCGGGAAGCTGCTTTAAGGGATGTGCAAATTGAAAATCAATGCGCACCCTATCTTCTGGTAATGGAATAACCTTCACCGAAGTCAATGAATTTTCCTGGGAAAATGCCACACCGAAACCAGCACTTAATAAAATCAAAATAGCGATAATCTTTCGCACCCTGCGCTCCTACTTGCCAGTATCTAAATTAATTGTGGTTATTTTCTTTTCCCACGACCCTGTATCTTTTACAGTTTCTTCAAGTTTAATTACTTCTCTTGTAATGACAATTATTCGTCCGTAATTTTGTCCCATATAATCCCCAACCCTGACTCGAGATATCTGCATGTCAGGTTGTTTTATCAAAGCCCATATAACCGAACCTTGCTCTAATATACCAACAAATTTTAATGCATCCAGAGGATAAGCTTCCAGTGGCTGTTTTAATCTCTTTTGATCCGGAGCATATAAATCCGTATTTTTCTTTAAAACGACGGGCTTAAATGGATTGCGTCGTTGATCATTTTCAGGAAATTTAAAAATGGGTAATGGGGCGAATTTGGGAATAGGCTCAATAGGTTTAGTAGGCCGAGTTTTAATATCATTAATATACTTCATCAGGTCGCTATTATCACCTGAACAAGCACTGAGCAACAAGGAAAGGGCTCCTAATAGCACTGCATGTAATTGCTGTTTGTATTTTATCATTGCGCGCGATATCGATATATTTTAGCCGTGATATTCATCACTAATTCATCCTCTGAAACGGTTTTACTGTCCTTAGAAGATTCCCCTTGGATACTAAACTCGTGTAAAGTCACAATTCTGTTCATTTCTGCTACGCGGCTTAAAAAAACAGCCAACTGCATATACGTACCAACCACTGTAATTTTAATAGGTAATTCAATATAGAAATCATGAACCACTTCAGGTTGAGGAGCAAACAACTCAAATTTTAATCCAGAAGCGACGCCGGTTTTTGAAATTTCCTCCAATAATCCAGGCATTTCATTCTTAGCAGGTAACTGCCTTAGCATGGTACCAAAACGCTCGTTCATGAGTTGCAGTTGATTTCTGTAAGCTTGTAAATTGGAAGCTTGATGCTGTTTCTTTTCAAACTCCTCTTTTAAAGTAGCCTCCTGAGTTTGCAGAATGTCATACTGTTCAAAATTAGCTTTAATTATTAACCAATAGCCCAATGCGATGATTAAAAAACTCAATCCGGCAATTACCCCAGCTTTTACAGCAATAGGCCACTGGCCTACATTTTCCAGAGTGAGTTCGCTTAAATTGACTGTATTCATAATAGGGTTACCAGTCTAGTATTTAGGTTTAAGTACAAAGCTTAATTTAAATTCATTATCTGCAGCTTGTTTCGTTTCATCCATTTTCTTAATCTCGGTCAGTACTGGAGATTGAATCCAGGCATTATTTTCTATACTTCGCATGAGTATTGAAATATTGGTATTTGATTCAGAATACCCCCATACCGATACGATATCATTTTGACGTTCCAATTTAGTAACATAAATTCCTGGAGGCATCACTTTAATCAATTCATCAAATAAATGAACCATCAGAGTTCGTGTGGATTGCAAATTCTGAACAATTGACATCCTGGAAATTAATCCTTCCCTGATTTGTTTTAATGCTTTTATTTCCTTTATTTGTTCATCTAAACTGGCAATTTCTTTTTGTAATATTTGATTACGCGTTGTTTGATTGTTTACCAAATGAACAGCATAAGAGTTAATTAAAAAAACTACAACTGCTGCAAAAACTATCCCTATTAATGCCATAGTAGTGAAGAGCTTTTTTTCTTGCTCTCGCTTGTATTCACGCCATGGCAGCAGATTAATTTCAGTCATTATTCACTCTATATGCCTAAGTGCTAACCCGCAGGCAACCATTAAAGCAGGAGCATCATTATTTATAGATTCCAAATTTACCATTTTACCAAAAGACATATGTGATAAGGGATTCGCCACGGTTGTGGATACTCCCAGTTGTTCTTGAATCAAATTGGCTAATCCTGCCTGACGTGCCAAACCACCAGCCAACAAGATATGGTCGACAAAACCATGTTGACTTGTAGAATAAAAAAACTGGAGAGTTCGCTTAATCTGTAACAAAACCATCTCTTTAAATGGTTCGAGAACCTCTGACTCGAAATCTGGCGGTAATTTACCCTCTTCTTTTGCAATTAAAGCTTGTTCAGATGACATATTGTAGTGCTCCGCAATGGCTTCAATTAATTGCATACCACCAAATTTTTCCTCCCTTGAGAAGATCAATCGCATCCCATGCAATACGAACAGATGGGTGTAATTAGCACCTATATCTATAATTGCTACTATCTTATCCTGCCCCCCTGCGGGTAATTCTGATGACAGTTGTTGAGCTGCCCGCTCTACAGCATAAGACTCTACGTCTACAATTTTGGCTTCCAGACCTGCTCGGGTTATTGCCTCGACTCGGCTGTTTACATTTTCTGCCCGTGAAGCAACAATCAATACGTCCAACATTGCTGAATTTTTTGCAGAGTGACCTAAAATTTCAAAATCAAGATTAATTTCATCTATAGGATATGGGATGTATTTATCCGCCTCTATAACGACCAACTCCTCCATTTCCATATCAGTCAAGCCATCATTAATTTGAACTACTTTACTGATCACGGCAGAGTCAGGAACAGCCAGAGCAACTTGCTTGCAATTCAACCTCGCACTACTAATCAATTTTTTAATAGTGTTGGCAACGGCTTCAACATCCTTGATTACGTTTCCATCCAGAGCATTGGGAGGTAATGATTGTCGTCCATATCCTTCGACACAAAGCTGATCCCCAGAACCTGAAATTTCCAGTATTTTCACCGCTGCAGAACTGATATCTATGCCAAGAATCGAACGATGTTTAGGTTTAAACAGTTTGAGCACCAGTTTTATCTCCCTGTATCTCCCGTGTAGCCCCAAAAGCGCTCTTATTTAACAACCTTTTACCGCCACTTTACTTACTAAGATGTTAACGTAAGCGACTAAAAATTGGAATCGTTTAGAATCAGTTATTTTTGTTTCGTTTCAATAACCTGATTGAACTGTTATTTCACTTTCAATTTTACTTTGATGTACGTAATTCTAAATCAACATTTTTTTACTCATCCTATTGTAAAGCTGATTAATCAATGCTAGCTTGAAAGAATAATTAATACACACAACACAAATTAAATGACCACTATTGCCACTTACAACACGTTTTTTATGTTGCCTACTCTGGTAATCGGTCTTCTTTTATCTTTAGTAATCGTCATCCTCTGCGAGTCTATCGCCTAGTGGGGTTCATTTCTGCGCCTGCTGGGCGTGGATCACCTGCAGAAACAAAATAGCTTATATTTTTAAATTATTTGTGAGGTACGATTATGCACTCCCGAACAGACCGAACTGAATTGCCTACCTGGAAAAAATACCTGCAATATCCCTTCATCCAGGGCCCCTTATTGGGTGCAGGAGTAATGACATTGGTCACCCCTGGATTGAACTGGACAAACCATGTTCTGAATGGAAAAACGATGCAATGGCGATTTGCCATGTCAGGATCATTTGAATATGCGAGTTCAGCAATCCCATCTTATGCTGTTGTCTTTGTACTTAAAAAATTGATGCAACCTGAAAACCAGCAGGTATCGCCCCTGTATGAATTTGCCACGTCCTTTACAGCAGGGGCATTTTCAGGATTGGCAAGCACACCCTTTGAAGGAATCGCCCAGAATAAACAACTGTCCAAACTGACGACTTCACAAGAAACACGACACAGAATGATCATGCATCATGGTTATAATGCTCTGTTTCAGGGAGGATTCAGTATTATGCTGCGAGAAGGTCTTTGGTCTACAGTATATTTGACAGCAATACCTACTCTTGCCCGTTATTTCAAATCAACAGGCATGAAGAAAGAACAGGCTGAAGGCCTTGCATTGGTATTAACTGCAGGTTCCTATGGCTTTTTCAGTACGCCCTTATATCAATTGCGTTTCAGAAAACAACAGGGACTTACTGAGCCGGTTGTTGGGAAAAGTTATCTGCAGCATGCTAAAGACATTTGGAATCAACCGGGTAACGGAGGTACTGTTCAACGACTTGGATTTTTCTTTAAAGGGGCTTTACCTCGAACATTGACTACTACTATTGCCGGAGCTTTGTTGTACAAAGGCCAGGAAATACTGCAGGAGTTGATTAAACCATCCAAACCATAAAGAACAAATAATGTTACTTTATTATTTAACACTTAGACCTGAAACCTGGTGGATGTCAGAATTTTACTCTGACGTCCACTAATCTAAAATAACGCTCCATTTAATTAACATCCCTTGTGGAGATAATACATCACTTTATGTGGGGCTTTCGAAATAAGCTTCTGAGAGATCCTTTCTTTTAAAATACACATTGATTCATCTTAATTGGCACTTTTTATAGGTCATCCTCGCGAAAGCGCTGAGTAATCTTGAATTTTAATCAATCAACTGATTGATATAAAAACGATCTATTTAAAATGTGCGTCATTCCCGCGAAGGGGGGAATCAATGCATCAAATTAGCACCTGATTATGTTTTCTTCATGGATCCCCACTTTCGCGAGGATGACGTACAAAATAAAGGGATAGCTCAGGGCTAAACGCAGTTAATCGGTATAAGAATATCAACGATCAACGACCTTCAGATTTTGTATCGCAATTAGCGAAAATACAATTTCTTTATAACAGCCAATTACTAAATTTAAATCATTGGGTTGCTCATTAGATATCTTCTCTATTCGTCCATTGAGCCATTCAATTCGATCTTTTAATAACTGTATTAATTTTTGCTTTTCTTGAGGTGAACCTATAAAAATAACAATCATTGCTTTGGCTTGCGCTTTAATTCTATCACCCGATAGTTCTTTAGCAGCAGCCTGGTTAAGATTTTTTTGAGTCAGGTACGCTATTGCTTCATCATATAGATGGTGTTCCTCTACAATTAACGCATTAATTTGTTCTACCGTGCTTAACTTATTTGCATCAGCAGCCTTGCCTCTTAGCATGAAGATTTTATTCAATGCCATAAGAATAAACGTAATGGAATTCTTTTTATCTTGAATTTGTGCTGAGTTTCTAGGTGGTTGTTCAATATTCAGAACTAAATAACCATCATTTAATCGAATCAATTTATCCCTTAGGTACGCTATGGCTTCATCGGAAACAAATTCACTTTGTTTCTTATCAATACCTGCTGTCAACATCTGATTGGCTTTTTGACGAAGTGCTTGTGCCTGATCAATGACCCCCTGATTCAATTTGATTCGTGCTTGCTCATATAAAAATTGTACATTTGCAAAGCTGTCATTTTTAGAATTTAAAATAATCCGGGTATGCATCTCATCAATCCACTTTTGACCTGTAATTAAAGCATTCTGATTCGTTTGATTTGAAGATAAAGTGAACCAACGGTTGTTTAACGGTTTTGCGGTTTCATTAAGCCAGTTGATGAGTTGTAACTGCTCTGTTTTAGATAAATTCGAGTGAATCAGGTTTTGAAATACGTGTTGCAGATAATCCCTCAGTTTTATTGCTTCAACAGTATTTCCAGAACTAATCGTCTCATTTAATAAATCGCGACAGGCGTTGGCATAATTTAAGCCTTCATCAATCGTAGTGAATTCTTTTTGGATTTTAATAGTGCATTGAATACCAGGTTGTTTTTGTGACAATAATGCTTGTTGATTATTTGTTCCTGCTCCTGATTGATGGGTAAAAATACTTAATAACAATATAATAAAGAAAGGATTCATATAATCATTAGCAATAAGAACAGCATTTCAACATAATACAAATCGACCCGAGACTCAATTCAGAGGGTATCCTGAATGCTACGGGCAAACCCAACCGTCATTAAGTTAAGGATTGTGTTTCCAATATAACTAAAATCAGTTCAGGCTGAAGGCTGAAGATACGTTTACACTGTCTCGAAACCTACAAACCCAGGATTCGAGACGAAATTCGTCACTTAATGGTAGTACCCCTTGCGTTCGAATGACATAGACAAAATGAAGTTCTATCAGAGTCAAGCCAAAGCATTTTGGCTTTAGCGTCCAAATAAAAAAAACACCCTGATCAACAAGACATATTATTACAATAAACTACTTCATTATTTTGAACTGGTTCCGAATAAGGTGTTAATTGTGCAAAGTACTCCTGTTTCCAACGAGGATGGACAGCAAAAGCAGGTATATCTTCCAATGGTTTATCTAAAACCAAACTGTGATTTTTAAAAAATTCAAAGACAAATCCTTTAAACGCTTTTTCTACAAAAGTCGTTCCTGCAGGACACCCGCGTTTTCCACCAGAAAATGGAAAATAATGGTCCCCAATAAAATGCATTTTTCGTTCTTTAGCCGCTGACATAAAACGTAAGGGATCGAAAACCTGCGGATCGTGCCATAGCTCCGGATCGTGATGAGTTGATCGGATTGCAAAGAATAAAAAGGAATTAGGATAAATAGTACAGGAGGTTTTTTCTTTATTATTGTCTTCTATATCCATAGTGGAACTTATGGATGCTTTTCGGGGTACCACGGCGGTAGGCGAGGCAAATCGTAGTGTTTCCCTATAGATACAATCCAGATATACCAACTCATTGAAAGAGTTCTCAGTAATTTCACCATGAGATAGTATTTCCTCACGCAATTGTTCAAGGATAAGAGGCGATGTACTGATATGTGCAAGTGCTACCATGATTAAGAACGATAAATTACTCTCAACGATAAATCCTGCCCCACCATGTGATGAGATTAATTTCTCAGTGATTCCTTTTTGTGTCTCGGTACCATCCAGTTGAAACTGACTGCATACGTATCCGTTTGACTCGATGATCTGTTGAGCGTTTGCACCCAAAACAGCATCACTCATGGCAACCATTTGAGCTTTCATCTTTGCAAATTCCTCGGATTTTGCATTCCCATCCACGATCAAATCATTCGCCTGTCTGATTAATGGCACATATTGTCTGGGAAACTCCTGAATACCCAAAAAACATCGTCCAATGATTGTAGCGCCCATATAAGTGATATTATCCTGCAAGGATAATTGGTTATCCCAGATAGCTGAGACATTAGCCCCAAATTCTTTCGCGCATTGAAATGCATTGTCACTTGACAGGTTATTCCTGATTTTTTGTTTTTCAGCCTTCGCATCAGCACCTAACAGATTCACAATCGTGGTGGCATCGGTGGCTTGTTTTACCCGCTCATGCGGTTCACGTGCTTCTGTATCGTTAACATGTTCACCATATTCCGCTATGGCTTCCAAATTAGACTTCGTTCCAGAAAAAACATAAATACTGGGAATTAAACTGGCTACACGGGACACTATGGGCAGTTGTCTTAATACCCCACCATAGGGTAAGGGATCAATAACACCCACTCCTGTATTTTTTGAACGCTGATACCCCTCACTTAAAATGTAGTCGCTTCCGTTTTGCCAAAGCGCGAAAGCATCGTAAAATGGGATATAGTCTTTCCAGTCAGTCCAATTTATGGAAACATCAGAATGAGTTAATTCTTCATAAAATGTTAACACAATAGCTCCTTAAATTATGGGTTTTGGCTATCCAAAACCAATACCGCAGCTTAATTTCTTCAAAAATATTCTTTACATAATTCAGCAAGTCAGCCCGTTTGTGTGCAACCAGAAAACAACTACGGGTTTTCAATTATCTCTAAAGTCGAAAGTGTACTTCTTGTTGCTCAATTACTCGCAAAAAAGGTTAATTATAACACATCCACCTAGTGCATCGTAGAGAAATCTTCTGCCTAATAGTCACCATTATGGACTATTCGATTTTACTAAAATCCAAGTAATGTCATCAGCCCTGATAATGACTAAAAACTTGCACTGAGGCAAATCATTAAATATAGTGAAAAATCAATGTGTATGGGATTACCACAAATACCTTGTTTTTTGCATTTAAAGGGAGTTTTAAATGACGCGATCTGAAGATTTACTCTACTCACTAACCACGGTAATTATAAGGTACCATGACAAACAATCAGGTGTAAAAATCCTGGTTGCTGAAAGCGACGAATCTGTTGTAAGAAAAAAATCACGTTCTTTAGCGAAAAGAATAATCAATGACAATAAAACTGATTTTAAAACTCGCTTAGAATATCTAATCAAAGAGTGTACAGAAAGTCATGCAGATCGACGCCCCTTTCTCTCATATCTTTTAAATGAAATCATTTCTTTAAAATCGATTACTGACCAAAAAACATCATTCAGCCCTATCCAGTATGAAGAATATAAAAAGCAGATCGCTCAACTGTTGATCGATTTTAAACAGTTATTATCGAATTCCAAAGGCACAACGCCCATGATCACCCAACATAAAACGGCAACAAGCTCTGGAGGTAGAACATCTTTGGAGGGTTTAATTGACGACAGTTATTTAAACAGAGGTCAATTATGTAACTCTGGTCTTTTTTTAAAAGAAGAAATTCTGGACCGGTATAATCTGACTATCGATTCTTCTGAACTGGAGATAAATGAATTTGCGCAGCAACTGTGTCAGGAACATCAAAATGCCTTATTAATACCCGAGTTAACTGCTAAAAATGACTCACATAGTGGTAGTACCGATAGTTATCAGCACGAACTGGAATTGCAACTAGAAGAACTCAAAGAGGCTCAAAAAAAATTAAATTCGATCCTGTCTAAACAACAATTAGTTCTTTGTTTACTCTATCACCAATACACAAGGAGTAAATATAACGAAACACGTCTACAAAAAACAATAGAACGGCATGAAGAAACCATTGAGGATCTGACTCAGAAAGTTAATGAATTATCGTCTTTAGCTGAAACCGATAGCAATGGCTCAATAACACCCGGTTTTGGATTTTTTAGACTGAATTTATGAGGGTTCGATTCGAGGAACACCTTTATTTTACTCATAAATCAGACCTCGGAACTTTTTAATAACATCGGAAAACCTCATCCTGAATGCAATGAGTGATCTCTTGAACGTGGTGCGGTGTCAGCATCAGAAATCCTTTGCGAATTCAAGAGAACAAAATACCCGATTTTGTTGAGAAATTACCAGACCTCATACTGACTGTTAATAGTCATTAAAAATAATCTGTACGTAGTTGTTTGAACTGCATACAAAATGTACTTGACGCGAGTAAAATTACCATTCTTTTTGTATGATTTTTACTTTTAATGTACGAGTAAACAAACACTTGCGCTCTACCAAAACATTTAATATAGTGAAAAACCAAGCTGTTATTGATTTTCACATTTAGAGTATAGATTTACGTTTTAAAAGGAGTTTTAAATGATTAGATTAGAAGAGTTGCTTTATTCTTTAACAACCGTAATTATTCGCTATCACGACAATCTTATGGGAAAAAAACTGATTACTGCCAAAGATATTCCTGAAGCTCGATTAAAATCAAGAGAATTAGCAATAGCAATAATCCAAAATAAAGATAATGGTCTTGATTTCTCAAAAAAATTAGAAAATATAATTGTAAATTGCACGGTTGGTTACGCTGATCGACAACCGTTCCTTTATTATATTTTAAATGAAGCCGTGTTGATTAACTCATTTCTCAACAGAAAAACATCGTTTACCGCTGAAGAGTTTACAGAGTATAAGGCCCAAATTTACAAATTACTAATCGATATTAAAGGACTCTTATCTACGAAAAAAAGTGGTCGATATGAAGTCACACGTCACCAATCCGATATAGGTCCGAAAGGCGATATTGCTTTATCGGGTTGCATTAATGAGCGTTATGTTGGTGATTATTTTTGTAATTCAGGCATTTTTTTAAATCAAGAAGTTTTAGAAACTCTGAATATTTCCTATGGCTTTTCTGAAGAGCGATTTGAAGAGTTCGCTGATCGTATTTGTATGGAACATCAAAATGCTTTATTAGTACCTGAACAACAAGCGAAAATAGTGATGTTGGAAGAAGAGAACTCAAACCAAAAGCAAACCCTTGAATCGTTCGCCCCAAAACTAGAGGAAGCACAATCCAGTTCAGCGCAACAAACAGACCTACTCAAACAATACGAGGAAACCATTCGACAGCTGAAAGAAACAATGGCACAACAAGCTGAACAGCTGAAACAACAAGAAGAAAAGATAAGCGAGCAAACCACACTACTTAGTGAACAAACCAAGCTACTTAACGAACAAATTCAAAGACCCAGAACGTTCTTCGGTGGATTAGCGTATAATCCGGCATTGTTTGCATTAGGAAGGTTTCCGAGAGTTGCTGAAGGTACAGAGGCACCAGGTATTGGCCTTGCAAGCTTGGGAATAAATGAGTAATCCTCTATTGATTCATTGGCTTTAATCCATGGCCAATGAATCGCAAATCCTGTTCCCTTTCCCCCAAAGTTCTCCATTGTATACGAACGCATTGATATTTCTGCATCATAAAAATACTGATTAACAAAATAATTGTATTTTCGACGCTTCATGGCATGTATTCATGAAACATTCCAGCCTTTTTCCAACAAAACTCGCAATATGATATAGATTCGCTGTATAATGCATGACTATTCACATTCAACGATAACATAATTCTATGAAAAAAATGGCATACTTCTGGCGTAAAGGTCTTTGGGCGCTGATGAGCCTGTTTTTTCTTTTATTAGTAGCAGGCAGTCTTTTATATCTTTATCTGGAAAGCCAGCTCCCTAATGTAGATTCGCTCAAAACAGTTCAATTACAAGTTCCTTTACAAATTTTCAGTAAAGAAGGCTTATTAATTCAAGAATACGGTGAAAAAAAGCGTATTCCATTAACCTATGAAGAAATCCCCCAAACCCTGGTTCATGCCCTGATTGCAACAGAAGATCAACGATTTTTTGAACATCCCGGTGTCGATGTGATGGGACTGGGTCGCGCCGCAGTACGTATGCTGAAAACAGGTACAAAATCCCAAGGTGGTAGTACCATCACCATGCAGGTAGCACGTAATTTCTTTTTGAGCCGTAAAAAAACCTTTTTACGTAAGTTCAATGAAATCATGTTGGCGATTAAAATCGATAGAGAACTCAGTAAAGAAAAGATTTTAGAGCTTTATCTTAACAGAATTTACCTGGGTAATCGTGCTTATGGTGTAGGCGCTGCTGCCATGGTGTATTTTGGCAAACCACTGAAAGAACTTAATCTGGCAGAACTGGCAATGATAGCCGGTCTTCCCCAGGCTCCTTCAACCCAAAATCCTATCGCTAATCCTTTGGCAGCCAAAAAGCGGCGAGACCATGTATTGGAACGATTACTGGAAGAGCATTACATCAATGAAGAACAATATCAAAATGCAATAAATCAACCCATTACTGCAAAATATCATGGTACCAATATTGAAGTAAGTGCCCCCTATGTCGCGGAAATGATCCGCCAGTCTTTATATGACAATTTTGGTCCTGATGCTTATACGAAAGGGTACAAAGTATACACAACCATTGATGGCAAATTACAAAATACTGCCAATGAAGTCGTTGAAAAGAATTTGATTGCTTATGATCACCGGCATGGTTATCGAGGCCCGGTAGCCACCATAGGTGAGAAGGACAGTCAATCACCCCAGATAAGACAAAAATACTTAAGACAGTACCCTGAGCTGAACACTCTGGTACCCGCGGTTATTACTGAAGTGGGTGAAAAAGAAGCCACCGCTGCCCTGCAAAATGGACAAACATTCATTATTCCTTGGGAAGGCTTATCCTGGGCACGACCCGCGCTTAAAAAAGGCTGGGTAGGCAAATCGCCTGTCAAGGCACAGCAAGTCGTTGCAGTTGGTGATATAGTTTATGTTCATTCGACTGAAAAATACTGGGAACTGGCTCAAATCCCTGAAGCTGAGTCAGCTATGGTTGCCCTTAATCCTAAAAATGGAGCTATAGAAGTTCTGGTTGGTGGCTTTAATTTCCAGAAAAGCAAATTCAATAGAGCAACTCAATCCAGTAGACAACCTGGATCCAGTTTCAAACCTTTTGTTTATGCTGCAGCTTTGAATAACGGCTATAATCTGGCGACTTTAATTAATGACGCCCCCATAGTCGTTGATGATCCAAGCCAGCCCAATCTGTGGCGACCACATAATGTGAATCTTAAATTTAATGGACCAACTCGCCTGAAACAAGCTCTGGTTCAATCGAAGAATCTGGTATCCATTAGAATCCTTGATGATATTGGAATAGATTATACAATCGACTTCCTGACCCGATTTGGCTTTAGTAAAAAATCCTTACCAAAAGCCTTATCATTGGCCTTAGGAAGCTTATCGATTAGCCCTATGGAGCTGACTACGGCTTATGCTGTATTTGCCAATGGCGGTTATAAAGTAGAACCTTATCTTATCGATCATATTACTGATGCGGACGGTAAAATTTTACTGCAGGCAAAACCGACTGTAGTGTGTAATCCTTGCGATAATGAGAAAGTAGATACCTCAACTCTGGCACCACGAGTAATACCTGAAGACATCGCGTTTTTAATGAATTCAGCTCTTAAGGATGTAATCCAGCATGGTACGGCAAGAGCTGCTCGTGTGCTCAATCGTCAGGATATTGCCGGTAAAACCGGAACAACCAATGATCAGGTAGATGCCTGGTTTGCCGGATTTAATTCTGATTTGGTAGTCACCGCATGGATAGGCTTTGATAATCCTAAATCATTACATGAATATGCTGCAAATCTTGCCCTGCCCATGTGGATAGACTTCATGCGAGAAGCATTAAAAGGCAAACCCGAAAGTGAATTGAAACAACCTGAAAATGTAGTCGCTGTACGTATTGATCCCGTTAGTGGCCTGCTAGCCAAGCCCAATCAGGACAATGGCATTATTGAATATTTCCGTGATAAGGAAGTACCGGCAGAGGAAGACCCTACTCCGGTTTATAATGCCAACAACAGCAATAATGATGAACATCTGGCTCCAGTAGAAGAAAATCTATTTTAGAGTAAGTCATGTGATCTCCTGTATCGCTCAGGAGATTACTCATTACATAAGTCAATTAGCATTATGTCGGGAATAACTTCAGGCTCATTGAAATCATTTCATTCGGGAGGACGTTTCTCTGTTTCGTCATCCTGAACGCAGTGAAGGATCTCCACATGCTGGCACAGCACAACATTCAGGAGATCCCTTATTACATTCGGAATGGCGCTTCTCTGTTTCGTCATCATGAATGCAGTGAAGATTCTCCACATGCTGGCACAGTGCCACATTAAGGAGATCCCTCGTTCCATTCGGGATGACGTGTCTCTGTTTCGTCATCCTGTACGCAGTAAAGGATCTCCACATGCTGGCACAGTGCCACATTAAGGAGATCCCTCATTCCATTCGGGATGACGTGTCTCTGTTGCGTCATCCTGAACGCAGTGAAGGATCTCCACATGCAGGCACAGTGCCATTTTAAGGAGATCCCTCATTCCATTCGGAATGACGCTTCTCTGTTGCGTCATCCTGAACGTAGTGAAGGATCTCCACATGCTGACACAGTGCCACATTCAGGAGGACCCTCATTCCATTCGGGATGACGATTCACGTGGGCATTGAAAAAATAAAAAATAATGAATCACTGCACTTTGATGCAAAGTTACTAATCAAGAAAAATTTCAAATGAAATCATCATTAATTACTGATACTGCTGAAATTAAACACAAAAAAATAAACACCTTGTTAATTTTTCCTTAATGTTCTCTTAACTTTATCTTAATTATATCCTGATAGAATTGCTCTCACTAAAAACATATTGGCATTTTTTAGGTCGACAACTAATTAATAATGGGAGTTTCAATGATCAATAATCGCGTAATTCAAGAAATGTTAGATACAGAAAAGGCTTATCAGAATTCTTTATCTCAATTTAACGAAGCAACACAGCAACCATTTTATTCAGAAGGTCCTGAGATCTTCCAAAGATTAGCAACTTCTATGAATACATTTGCACAACTGTCAGAATCGCTTCACTTTAATGCCAGTGTAGAAATGACCCAGGAATTAGATCCTTCTGATCTTAACGACCTTCGCACAGAACGGATGAAATTAATAGGTCAATTTTTTACTGAATTTAAATCTTATATGTCTCTATATGAAGAATTTCTCAAAACAAAATACAATCCAGATTTATCTGCCAATAAAGTACCGTTTACACAACTGGACGAATTTCTTAAGACAATTTCACAAAATAACTCTGATTCACTATTGATTCAGCCACTCCAGCGTGGCCCTCGCTATGAATTATTAATCAGGGATGTATTAAAACGAGATGACGATCTTTCTGTGGACGCACCCAATAAATTAATCCCCGCAGCAAGAGAACAGTTGGAGCTTCTTCTAACAACCACAAAATCTTATTTAGTTGAAGCAACCAAACGTGAAGAAACACCTGGATATCGATTTGGTGATATATCCAGAGGATTATTGCGTAAAGGAAGCGAGCTTCTTTTCGCAGCAAAATCCACCCCAGCAGCAGTTCCTGCAGCTACTAATGCTCAAGCATCAGGCTACAAATTTGGTGATTTCACTCGTGGCGCTTTCAGTAAAGCCTATTCATTCTGGGCTCCTGCTCCTGATGTAGAAGTTGGCTCACCAGTTCTAGTGAGTTCCAGCTATAGTGATACGCCCGTAGTTCAAATTCCATCAGCGGAACCAGCTGTTAGAATACCTCCAGCTCTTCCTCCTCGTGATCTGTCACCTGAAAATACAGTTTTAAATGACAAAGAAGAGGGTGACTATGAAAATGATGATGTAAACTCATTTACGATTATATAAAAACTACAGATTAGTTTGTATTCACTAAATTATTCTATATAAAAAGCAGGAGGTTAACTCCTGCTTTTGTAACCTCTCAATAAATTCTGTGATTTTGTCATCCTGAACGAAATGAGAAATCTCCAATTACACGGGCACAACGCCATATTAGGAGATCCCGGATGACGTTTCTTGGGGTTCACGCAGACAATGTTTATCTATACAGATTCCATAAAAACTTTTGAGTCAACTTGAGTCTGTTGATAATTGCTCTATACCCCCCTACGTGGCAAATCTTGTCCGCACTATCGAGGAGATCTCTGGATACCGCGGACAAGCCGCGGTACGTAGGCATTTTTGAATAATTGAACAGTGAATTGTCAACAGACCCTACTTTCCAGCCAAAGCAATATTGGCAGGAACATAATCAAAACCTAAATCACGAGCCACCGCTTCATAGGTAATTTTACCTTGATGAACATTTAACCCGTTCAAAAGATGATGATCACTTAGTAAAGCCAGTTTGGTGCCTTTAGTTACAATGCTTAAAACAAAAGGCAAGGTTGCATTATTCAATGCAAATGTTGATGTTCTGGGTACAGCTCCTGGCATGTTGGCCACACAATAATGCACTACATTATCAACTACATAAGTAGGCTCTTGATGTGTCGTAGCGCGACTGGTTTCGAAACATCCACCTTGATCTATAGCCACATCGACAAGAACTGAACCAGGACGCATGGACTTCAACATAGCACGGGTAACCAGCTTGGGAGCTGCCGCGCCAGGAACCAGAACAGCACCAATTACCAAGTCCGCACTGGATACATACTTCTCTATGGCATCCGCTGTAGAATAAACGGTATTAAGCTTGGAACCGAATTGAAAATCCAAATCATTCAATCGTTGTAATGAACGATCAAGAACAATTACTCGTGCTTCCATACCCATAGCCATACGAACCGCATTTGAGCCGACAACACCACCACCGATAACAACTACGTTAGCTGCTGCCACTCCAGGTACGCCACCTAACAAGACCCCGCTGCCTCCTTGTGCCATTTCGAGGCAATGCGCTCCAGCCTGTATGGACATACGGCCTGCGACTTGAGACATAGGAGTAAGTAAAGGCAAGCCTCCGTCATCCTGAGTTACTGTTTCGTAAGCAATAGCAGTGACACCCGATTCTTTAAGCAAACGAGTTTGCTGAGGATCTGGAGCCAAGTGCAAATAGGTGAATAATGTTTGGCCTTCACGAAGTCTTTTACATTCGATGGGTTGAGGTTCTTTTACTTTAACAATCAGCTCAGCGTTGGCAAAAACTTCATCAGCACTGTCCACAACCTCTGCGCCAGCATTACGATAGTCATCATCCGAAATACCGATACCAAGACCTGCGCCCCGCTCTACTAATACAGAGCTGCCTACACGAATAATCTCCCTTACGCTTGAAGGAACAAGACCTACGCGATTTTCTTGAGATTTTATTTCTTTTGGAACACCTACTAACATAACAACTCCCTCTAACGGTTCTTTAATTGTTCTATTAATTGAGGAACCAATTCAAACAAATCACCCACCAATCCGTAATTAGCAATTTGGAAAATAGGTGCATCTTCATCCTTATTGATTGCGACAATTACTTTAGAGTCTTTCATACCAGCCAGGTGCTGCACGGCTCCGGAAATGCCTACGGCGATATAGAGTGTAGGTGCGACGACCTTTCCGGTTTGTCCCACTTGATAATCGTTCGGTACAAAACCCGCGTCAACCGCAGCTCGAGAAGCGCCAACAGCAGCACCAAGGCAATCAGCCAAATCTTCAATTAGCTTAAATTTTTCAGCACTTTGTAACCCTCTTCCGCCAGAAACAACGATTTTGGCGCTACCCAGTTCTGGTCGTTCTGACTTGCTCAGTTCATGTCGGATAAACTGACTGTTTTGTGGCTGAAATTCCTGATTCATTGTTTCGATACAACAGGCCTCTTGACTGCCTGTTACAGGATTAAACGCTGTTGACCTTATGGTCATTACTTTTTTTGCATCCAGAACTCGAACCGTTTCAATCGCATTACCTGCATAAACAGGATGTTCAAAGGTATTCGCGTCAATTATTCGAGTCACATCGGACACTTGAGCCACATCCAACAAAGCGGCAATCCGGGGAGATATATTTTTGCCATAAGTACTGGCAGGCGCCAGGATTACATCAAATGAACTGGCAAATGAAACGACCAAATCACTGATCTGTTCAGCAAGTTGATGTTCATAACAGGGATTATCAACATGCCAGACTGCTTGTACTCCTGCTAACTGAGCGGCTTGCTCTGCAACTGCCTTACATTGATGCCCAACGACAAGAAGGGTTGGTTTATTATCCACTTCCAATGCTGCAGCCAATACATTTCGTATTGATGGGTGTATTGTTTGATTATTATGTTCCACAAGTACTAAAGTGCTCATCTCTTCTCCTTATCAAAGCACTTTGGCTTCATGTTGTAATTTATCCAACAATGCCGCCACTGACTCAACTTTGATTCCACCACTGCGAACAGCAGGTGCATTGACCTTTAAAATTTCAATATGCTTTTTCAAAGAAAGCCCTAAAGAATCAAGTTCACGCACATCCAAAGGTTTGCGCTTTGCTTTCATTATATTGGGCAGGCTTGCGTATCTGGGTTCGTTAAGACGCAAATCAGTGCTCACCACCGCAGGTAATTGCACTTTTATGGTTTCCAGGCCACCATCAATTTCCCGAGTGACTTCGAGACCATCGGTATGAGCATTTAAGTTGGAAGCATAAGTTGCCTGAGGCCAGCCTAAAATAGCCGCTAGCATTTGTGGAGTTTGATTGTTATCACCATCTATGGCCTGTTTGCCCATCAAGATTAAATCTGGCTGTTCCTCTTCGGCAATTTTTTTCAGAATTTTAGCGATATTCAAGCTTTCCAATACCTGACCGCTTCGAACCAGAATTGCTCTGTCAGCGCCTAAAGCCAGCGCATGACGCAAGGTTTCCTGCGAACTGTCGTCTCCTATGCTCACTGCAACAACTTCAGTTGCCCAGTTTTTTTCGCGAAGACGTAAAGCCTCCTCAATAGCTATTTCATCGAAGGGATTCATTGCCATTTTTATATTTTGCGTTTCGACTCCTGAATTATCCGATTTGACACGAATTTTTACATAAGGGTCTATCACACGTTTCACTGCCACGAGTATTTTCATGGTTCCTCACTGGAATATCAAAACAGTCCGCATCTTGCCAGAGATACGGGTGTAAATTCAAGAGGTTAATTTTAATTTGAGTGCAGTCACTTATTTATGAAATTGATTAATATAGAAAAACTATTTAAATCAATTCAAGATCAGCATTTTATGTAACTTCTTAATAACCCCGGAAATTTCGTCATCCGAAACGCAGTGAAGGATCTCCAAATACAGGCACCATGCCGGTTTCAGGAGATCTCTCACTTCGTTCGAGATGACGGATTCCGGATTTATCTGGAGTTAACCCGCTGACCTCCCTGTACACATTAAATATCCCTCTTAAATAGTTCAGTAAAATATTGAGTTTTGTACAAAAATCACTGGGTATCCGATACTATCTTGGTGTATATACCACTAACTGGCGGTCGGAAACATCGGACTCAGTTAATAGATCAATTATTCGCCTTGCCCGATCTACTGCAGCAGCCGTGGTGCTGTTATAAACTTTTGGATTATCTTTAATTTTACGCAGTTCATCTTCAGCCTGTGTCAATTTAGATTCAATAGAACCAGGACTGTTATCCAATACTCTCATGCGGAATAAAAACGCTTCTATTGCATGAAACTTCTCCTGGCCTAACCGGAAGCCACGAAAAAATTGCTGAGCATTCAATCCCAGATAAGACTCAAGTGGGGCTGAAATTACCTTTAATTCAGGTGTCCGAAATTGCATACCTTCTTGCATATTCTGACTTGCGAGAATGAGATCCATACACTTGCTCGAATCCTCCTCAGGCATGCTTTCCTGACTTGAAGAGGGAACAGGAAGTAATGGTGTTAAAATAGAAGAGCCAATTTGTAAGCTCACATCCAGACACTGGTGTGAAGCCCAGAATATCATCTCAAGCAAACGCACCATAAACGTTGTGGTCGCAGTGGCTGTAATAGTACTTATTTCCTGAAGGGTTTTGCCTATACTCTTTAATTCAGATGATTTACAGGTCTCAAGATATTGACCGCTCTTTAACATAATAAAATAGAGCGCATAAACGGCAAATAATTCTTCCGCAAAGATAAAGGTTCCATAAGTAGAAAAAATTACCGGGATGGATTTTATCAAGACTCTTAAGCCAGTGGGTTTAATCTTTCCAGCATCATCGAAAAAGTTACTCGATTGATCAAGCAAGTCCTGCAAACTATCATACAAGCTTCGCCCCGTATAAGTGTTCGCCTGATTTTTTAAACCGTCCAGCCATTTTTTACAATCCTCTTTGGTTTTAATATCAGCAAATTTAGAGTCTTTAAATTGTTCCGGATTGATAAATTTGTCATTGCAAAAGTTCAATACCTTGAAACAGGCACCATCATTTCTTCCTTCCGACAAATTGTGTTCAAGCCAACTGATTTCAGGAGAATACGTCGACTTTCGATCAGGATGAAATTTTACACTGATTTTTCTGTATTGACTGGTTATTGCCTCTTTTGATGGTCCATGTTCCAGGAGTTGTTGATTAACCAGTTTAACAAAATCACTCTCTAAAGATAACAAATTTAGTTTCTCTTTTTTCCCAACATAGCAATTGTGCTCAGAATCAAATGTCGCATAGACCTCTACCAGTCGTTCCAATTCCGCTTCTATAGTCATAATTACTCCTTTAATCAGACTGACTCCCAGGCTCATCTCATTTTAATAAGATAATGTTTCCTTTTTAAAAATTCAGTAAAAAAGCCAACTACCAAAATACTCAAATAAAATCCGGTCATTACATCACTTAAGTAATGATGGTATAGGAATACTCGGGAAAGTACTACAAGCATGGCCAGACCAAGAAATGCAAAGAAATATTTTGGAAACAAAACGCCTAATCCAGAAGCCAGGCCTACTACAGTAAGAGAATGGCCAGAGGGAAAAGACCAGTATAAATCTTTAGTTTGAAACCAGTAGAAACCAAACAAATTATTAGAAAATAATAAATCCGGACGTGCCCGACTCACACAAACTTTCAGAATAAAACCAATGAGATTTGGGATGAAAACACAACCTAACAGATACCAGATTTTTGCTTCAAAACGATCGTTTTTTTGAATGAATCGCGAATGAAACCCCAGGAATATAAATAAGATAATATAGGCTTTCCATTGTCCGAAAGCAGTTAATACATTAAGGGCAGGAAGATTTTTGCGGACGTCTAGCTGATGAAAATAAACAGCCGTTGGTATGTCTACATAAAAATAGATCAAAACAACCAGAGCTGCATAAAGAAAGATTGCCCAGGGTTTCTTCATCAGATTAAAAGTTCGTTCAAATTGAGTCATCTACCAAATCCTTTATAAATAATACGCTATACAGCATCATATAAGATGGAGCTGTTTTAGCCAAGACCAATGCTTAAAATCAGCTGTGAAGTTCTTTGCCTTCATTTTAATGGTCAATTTATATTCATCATTATTTATCAACATATTTCTTGTTAATCGCATCAAGAATTGGATAGAATCAAATCCTGATTTTCATAATAGAATGATTAATGCAAGAATTTACCTTAATCCAACAAGTCTGTATTTGGGCTCTCCCTGTATTATTAGCCATTACCTTACATGAGGCTGCTCACGCCTACGTAGCATTTAAATGTGGTGATACTACAGCAAAAATGTTTGGTCGATTAAGTTTAAATCCAGTCAAACACATTGATCCCATAGGAACCATCCTGTTACCTATACTGGCCGGAGTACTCACCCATTTTAATTTTGTCATCGGTTATGCGAAACCAGTACCTATAAACTGGAATCAATTACGCCATCCTAGAAGAGATATGATACTGGTCACTTTAGCAGGACCGTTTGCTAATTTTCTTATGGCTTTTTTATGGGCGGGATGTTTTAAAATAGCTACTTTTTTACATCCTGAAACCTCAATGGCCGGACTGTTTTTATTGGTTACCTCCAGAGCCGGGATGATAATAAACCTGGTATTGGCTTTTTTAAATCTTATTCCCATACCACCACTAGACGGCAGTAGAGTAGTCAGCAGTTTGTTACCTCCCAGACAGGCCATGGTCTATGAAAAAATTGAACCTTATGGATTTTTGATTCTGGTCATCTTAATATTCACTAATGTCCTGGGATATATATTACTGCCTCTGATAAACGGTGGACTCTATCTACTGAGTCTTATATTTAATTTATGAACATTCTTGCCGATGCCACTCTCCCCGGTTTGGAAGCAGCATTTCCCTTGCCATTTATTCTGACGCTTTATAATAAGCCAGAAGAAATTCCCTTTTTATTGGATAAACAAGACATCCTGCTGTGCAGATCAACATTGAAAGTAAATCATCATCTGCTGAAAGATCATCAATTAAAATATGTTGCTACGGCCAGTAGTGGAACTGATCATATCGATCATGCCTATTTAAAAAACAACAACATTAAGCTTATTGATGCCAAAGGCTCTAATGCAACCTCGGTAGCTGATTATGTTGTATCGACCCTGGCTTATCTCGAACAAAAACACCTGTTGAACGGCAAAAAAGCAGGAATCATCGGAATGGGAGCTGTAGGCAGTAAAGTATACCGTCGTCTGAACGCTTTAAATTTTCAAATCCATACTTATGATCCACTTAAAGCTGACGATGATACCGCATTTCAAAGTTGTGAGCTTGAGGATTTGTTTGACTGTGATCTCTTGTGCATTCATGCAGAATTACACAGTACAAAGCCTCATCCCAGTAACAATCTAATTGATCAAAACTTCCTGAATCAACTAAAATCGGGTTGTATTCTCATCAATGCTTCTCGAGGTGGAATAGTCAACGAAGAAGCCTTGGCGAGCAGTCAGAATGAGCTGATTTACTGTACCGATGTCTATCTTAATGAACCAAAAATCGATCACCGAATCATTAAAAAAGCCACATTATGTACCCCTCATATAGCGGGCCATAGTATGGAAGCCAAATACGGGGCTGTCGCTTTAATCAGTCAGCAAATACACAAGATCATGAACATACCTGAACCCGTCTATGCCCAACCTGACCTGTCTACTGAAATAACATGCGATGAACACCAATCATGGCATGAACTAGTCCTTTCACTATACAATCCAGTGATTGAGACCAGAATACTCAAAGATGCGCCAAACAAAGAACTGGCCTTTCTAAGATTGCGCAAACAACATCAACATCGCCATAATTTTTCACTGTATATCGATTTAATGCATCAGAACTTCCCATCTGTTTATAATGCGATTACAGAATCCTGAATACTGCCCATGATAAAAACTTCATCTTCCTCTTTGATTTATTGACCGTTATCGATACATAACTGCAATTAAAAATTAAAACCACTTTGTTAATATTTTGACACATCGATCACTAATTAGTTACAATGCGCTCACATTTAGAACCATAATTTCTTAAGCAAAGGAAAGATAACACTACAGGTATTTTTATATGCCCCAAATACTCTTTGATCAAACGCGCATTGACTCGACAGAACTACTCCAACATTCTGATTTAATTAATAATATTCTGTCCAGAACCCTTCGTTATCCTAATGTAAAAAAATTAAAGGGAGCAAAATACAACAACGAAGATGTCTTTCGAGCAAAAACAGATAAAAAAAATCGTTTGATTTATACCTACCTACTCCATAATGAAAAAAAAACTTTATTGGTATTGGCCCTAAATGATCATAATTACGGACAGGTTAAACGGCAATTACGCAGTAAAAATTCGGGCAATATTGAAGCAATCACTATTGATGATGATCCGTATAAAGAAGCGCCGGAACCCACATCAGGCAATCTGTCACTGCTCCCTGCTGTATCCTACAATAAACTAACTCTGGCATTGGATGACTCCCAACAAAACGCCATGCTGCAAAAAACACCATTAATACTGAATGGACCACCTGGTGCCGGTAAAACGGTAATTTTGTATAATCTGATGCTGAAAATCCTTAATTATTATTCTTTAATTTTAAGTTCAAATTGGGAAAACACTACAGCGGAACAATCAGTTGTATCTCCAGTATTGTTTATCTCTCAGTCCGACAATTTGATAACCGCTTTGAAAGAGCAATATAAATCAGACCAATTAGGAAATAGCCCGAACGTCTTATTTTCAACCTGGCAGGGATTACTGACACAACATCATCCTGATTTAAAATTAATCCCGGATCACGAGTTCTCCCTTTGGTTAAAAGACAAAATGCCAAAAGTATCCAGCGATGTTATTCATTATGAATTCAGTTTGATTGTTGCGCTTGGAATTAATAAATATTTGAATCTGGGTAATCGTCAGTGTTATTACTCCAAAAATCCGGAAATGCAAAATAAATTAATTAATTTACTTGATCTGTGGCAATTGCACCTAAACAAACATCAGCTTCTCGATCCGATGGTAACGCGATTAAATAGTTCAAAAAATCTAAAATTCCTCAGTGTTTTTTGTGATGAAGCACAAAATCTGCCACCAGTAGCGCTGTGTGATTTAATAGTATTCGCAGAAGATCAACATTTTGTGGCCTGTCTTGACAATGAACAATGCCTTATTTCCTCTCCTTATATTCTCAGTTGCCTCAAAGAGCTCATGCATCAATATTATGGGGCTTACTCAGAACAGCCTTTGCCAAAAACATGGCGATGCCGACCCAAAGTAGCAGAAGTGGCCAATACACTGATGCAGGTTAAATATACGTTAGATGGAGGTAGTAAACGACGTAACTACCATGCTATTGAATCCATGCATGCCAGCGGAGGCTTGGTAAGCTGGATTAATACCCCAAGTATGGAACAAATACGTGAATTTGGCGCATTAACAAGTACTGTTGTTATTGCCGAGCATCTGGATCCTGGTGAACGAGCGATTATTAACAAAAATTTAAATACTAATAATATCCTGACCGCCAGAGAGGCTATTGGACTGGATTTTGATCGCGTGATTTTATGGAGACCTTTCTCAAGCAATAAGTGTTTCAATAGTTTACTGCAAAAAATTAAAAAACCTGACAATACCGAATTAACTTTAGAACAATGGAATACATTAAATGCCCTGTATGTATCTATCACTCGCTCTCAATCCGATGTATTTGTCCATGAAATTAGCACTCGTTGGATTGAGTTGGGAGAACACTTTTTAGGGAAACTGCCCCATAATGAAGTGAGTACATCATTAAAAGAAAGTAAACCTGAAAATGAACTATTAAAATGGGAACAAGTCATTGAACATCATTTGGCTGAAGGGAGAATATCAGTCGCCAGAGAACTGATGCAATTTCATCTAAAACTGGATTCGACTGCCATTGACGAAAAAATAAATGCGCGATCAAGTATTCATACCCAAACTGATCACCCTGCTCCTGCTCCTGCTCCTGCTCAGGCTGACATTTTACCTCAAAAAAAGGAGCAGCCTAACGTAGTCGTTCCAAAAGAAAAAAACACTGCCGGAACAAGCGTAACGTCTTCGAGTAGAAAAAAAAATAAGAAAAAGAACATACAACCTAAAGTCGAACAGTCTGATTACAGAGGTAAACCGGAAGATAATGAAAAAAACAGCGTAAGCATAGATATCAGCCCAGTACATAAACCCAGTATTGCTGCTGTGAAACCATCTAACATATCCCCGTATGATACCTATATTTCTTTATTATTAATTAAACTCAATGAACAATCCATTATTAACCTGTTCAAACACAAATCAGCGGCCAAACTTCTTTTTCAACATCGACTGAATGATGGAACCTGTTTGTTCACGAAGCTCATAAATAACGCTCAGTTCAGCGATTTTATCATTCAACAGGTAAATAAACATTGGAGTGTCTTATCCAAGGCGTTCACTCCAGATATTCTTTGTCAATGTGATCCACCACAAGACATCCCTTCCATCCTCATACTTGCATTACATAATGAGGGTCGATTAATCCTGAAAATGATACTAAACTGTCATAGTACTCTAGCAAAAGACATCAAACTATCGTCCTTAACCTATATTCCTATATCGAACACGATTGCACATCACAATTTATCAGCATTATATTGGCTACTTGCTTATATTGAAGGTCGAAAATTTGTAAACAGACTTCTAGAACTGAACCCGGAGTTAGGAAAGGAACTTGACGATCAATTCCTGAATTATTCACCTGAGCCCAAACCTACAGAAACTTTAGAACTAGTTCCGCCAATGTATTGGATTTCAAGTTCAACCACCGGGCTGACTTTGTTAGCTCAATTAATAGCTCAAAATCCAAATCTGGGTAAGACGATTACTGGTAAGACTTTATGCATAGTACGAAAACAAACTAATAGTGACGAAACCAGTTCATCAGCATTCTATTGGCTTACGTCATCTGCTCAAGGACGAGCCATTTTAAATTTATTATTGGATCTCAACCCGGAATTAGCTCAACAATTAACCGCCAAAGCATTATGTCGGCCGCTTTCATACAATGCGCAAATATTTTCCAATGTATCAGGATTGTTCTGGTTACTTTCAACTGGTGATGGTCGTGCACTCCTGAACAAATTATTGACCCTCAATCCGAATCTTGCCAAAGGAATCACCGCGGAAGCTTTATGTCGACGACGTACTGTCGCAATGGGTAAAAACGCCCATCATTCACCATTATCCTATGCAGCCAACACACTTGAAGGTATCGCGTTAATCAATAGATTATTAGACCTTAATCCTGAGATAGCTAAAAATATTAATGCGGATAGTATTTATTACGCTTTTCAACAAAGAGAGGATGATCACTCCAATACATCCATTTTCTTTGTCCTTGCAGGAACAGCAGAGGGTCGCGAATTACTCATCCGGTTAGTTGATGCCAATCCTGATTTAGCAAAGAAACTAACTGGCAAGAATCTATATATGACGCTCAGCTCAAAAGCTCATTCTGATCCCAATACATCACCAATATTCTGGCTCACAGGGAGTGCTGCTGGCCGTATTCTGCTCAGTAAGTTATTGGATTCTAACCCAAACCTGGCCAAAGAAATTACTGCTGAAGAGTTAAGCCGAATTTGTACTTCACCGAATCAGATGTATGTGGATGCATCGCCCCTATTTTGGCTTTGTGGACAAAAAGACGGCAGAGACATTTTAAAGCGATTAATTGAGTTCAATCCAGAAATAGCGAAGCGCATGACTGCTGATGCTCTATGCCACATTATTAGCTTGCCAAATGACCCAGAATGTCATTCTTCACCGCTTTTCTGGCTTGCCGCTAATCCTGATGGTCGAGAATTACTGAATCAATTATTGGATCTTAATCCAGAACTAGCCAAAACAATTAGCAGCAAAGCTTTATATCTTATAAGCCCTTTAAATGCTATAACTCTACCAGGTACCTCAACTTTATTCTGGTTACTGACAGATCCAAAAGGCATAGATGTCCTGACCAAGATCTACAAAACACAGCCCTCTCTGGTACACAGTGTTACTAAGGAAACGCTGTGTACAGCTCGTCCAAAAAACTCGACTGGATACACCAATATTTCTTCCTTGTGCTTATTTGCAGAAAATACAAGGGGACAAATGCTCTTTTATCAGATGTTGACTAAAAATCCGGCATTGGCACAATCTGTCACAGCCGAAACATTATGTCTGCTCACTGATATTGAAGATAATAGTACCAGCGCTATTTCCGCATTCCATTGGTTTTCATCCACTTCATGTGGACGACACACATTACTCAAACTATTAGACAATAACTCCGAACTTGCTCAAGGAATTACTGCATCCGCATTATGCAACAAAAGAGGCCCTGATATTGGCAAATTCGCCAATACTTCCGCTTTTTTCTGGTTATCATCGACAACTGAGGGGCATAAAATACTGAAGATAATCCTGGATAAAAATCCAGAGATGGCAAAAGAGATTACTGAAGATCTTCTTTGTCTAAAATGTAATTTATTAACTCAGGAACTCCATAAATCATCGCCTTTAGAAATGCTTTTACAATCCTCAGATGGAGAACAATTCCTGAATCTTTTGGTTCATTGTAATCCCAATTTGGATGCAGTTATTCAAAAACAAAAAACCTTAAACAGTGCGATGAAACTAGCTCCTCAATTATCCTTCTTTCCTCCTGCTGATAATCAGATAAATAATACTAACTCCAGTGTAAACCAACCTCACATTGCGAACATTACACTGAGCAATATCCTATAATGACTGTAGAAAAGCAAGGATGCTTTGTTGCATGGAGAATATGATTTAATGATTTATTCTACCAAGTAAAAGATCCATCTAAGACGCGTTGACAGTTCCGATTTCGAGGTCCCGCTACTTGTTCCTGAGAGTTCATCATTTTTTATAAGTCATCCTCGAGAAGGCTGGGACGTCCAATTAGCCTTAAGTTTTTATTGATAAAATGCTCAATGTTCCAATCGAGATCTCGCTAAAATGGCCTTCTCCCTCCCGGAGAAGGCCATTTTAGCGAGATCTCAATTACTTTTGAAATGGAACATTAAGCATTTTGTCCAGAATAATTTAAGGCTGATAGAATGCGCCGCGCAGGCGGGACATTAAGCTTGAATTGAAGAGTTGTAAATTCATCCTAGGAACAAGCCCTCATTCCGGGTACAGAATGCTCTTCGTCTGCCTCGTCTTCAGTAATTGAAGCTTCATGCATCAAGTGCGTAGTACGCTGTTCACTATGTTCTGGTACTGATACCTGTTCAGGATGAGTAATCACTTGTCTTTGATTGAGCCGTTCCTGCAATAACTGTTTAGCAAGATAATCATGTGCAAATCTCAAATACCCGGCTAACAGACTAAATCGCCCCAATTCCCCGGATTTCAGACATTGAGTGATGTAGTTAAAATAAGTCTCTAGTTCCCAAGGTTTATCAGCCTCTAACCACACTATAATATCCTGAAGCAAAGTGCATTTCTCATACTCTGCTGGACTCATTGCATTTTTGCAGGTTATGAAAAACTGTAGCGAACACATTGAAGGATTATTTTTAAACTCCATTTCATTTAGAGAATTCCATGCCTTTATTGCTACAGCATCATTAACAGAAAGCCGGTCTAATATGGCTTGAGTACGATGGGGATTAACTAAAACGTCCTTAAATTGTCCGACAGTATTACCCCAAAATTTTATATTCAGAGTATAAAGTTTGTTGAGCAATCTGTTTTCAAGAATCAAGTGAGTACGAACTGTACGCAAAATTCCTGAAAAAATGCAGGTGCTATCAAGATCAGGAGCACATAATTCGAGATCAATATAATTTAATTGCTCTATAATGCTCCAGCCAGGATTGCTTTCAAGATTCGTTATCACTCGCATAGCTAACTCAATTTCATTTTCACTAAGCTTTTCGCGAACCGCTGACTCTCTGCATACATGATTAAAGAAATCCAACAAGCAAACAGAGGAAGCACTATTCCATAATTCAGCACCAATACAATTGCCTTGTATCATAAGCCTTACTATTTTTCTTGAAATATCGTCTGTATTATTTCTGGCAATAATTTGCGGCCATGATGCTTCATTAAGCTCGTTAAGCTGAGAGGCAAACAAATGATATTGTTGAATAGTTGTCATAATATGTTGCCGTTGGAAGGGTACAGAAAAATTTGGCTCAGGCTGGTTGTTTGAAATGCTTTGTAATTCTTTTTGTAATCGCTCAGTACTCCAATTCAGTTCATTTGCCAATTTTAACAAGATTTTTTTGCCAGTACCTGTTGTGTTTAAGTATTGAATATCACGGAAATCCACTGATTTTTTCTGAAAAATATCCAGTAGCGCTGCACTTGTTTCATTAGTAAGTCCCTCTTGAATCTCTTGAAATGAAAGTAAATAACACTGTAAACCGCCTGCAAATATCTGAATTAATTCAGGATCTTTTTCAAACAAAAAATTAAGCAGAGTATGTCTGGATTCAATATACGGCGAGCAAAGCTGGCTTAAAAGTGACGTGTGGGCTTGCTCTCCAACTTGACATAATTGATCGACGGTAATTAATTCAGTTAACTCCGGAACATTGAGAAATAAGATATTCAATTTTTGAGTATCGAGAGTTCCATTGGATAACTCTATGGATAAATGCAATCCGGGATTTGAGCTGTTTTGTATTCCTTTCAAGTACTCATCCATTGAGGTTCCCAGGGTGTAACGCCTGCCCACCGGAAGTTTTGACAAATTCTGCTGCTGCAAAGGTATAGACTTCTTGATTTCCGGATGTTTATTATCCTGTTGATTACGTTTATCTGTACCTTGAGCGATTAAGGAGAGAGGTTTCGGAGCCCTGGAACTATTTGAAGTACCTGAGCTGATAATAGATTGATGTCTACCCCTTCTCTTTTTCTTAAATGCAGAGATCTCTTTGTGAGTCATTCTGTCAGAAAAAATACCCAATGTACTGACTGAAGCTACCGTACTGAAATCATTGGAACTAAATGAACTCGACGCAGCGTGTTGTTGCGTATTTAGGGTACTTTTGTTCTTCACAACAGATTTTGGGTTAGAGGTTGAATAAGGACTCGTCATTTCCTTTAGAAATTCTTTAAATTCAATCGGTGCTTTCTTTAAATGCTGAATATAAATTTTCTTAGCAAGAGGTATTTCATTTTTGCGGATAAGTTTTTTGACCAAATCCAACCACTTTTCTTCAGAGTAACTTTGTTTGTTCAGCTCAATTTTAAACTCTTCATTAGATTGCTCAACTGATCTCATGGCATTGATTACATGACTGAATTTATGTTGCGGGGGTTGAATTACTATGATTTGCTGTTGTGCGCGTGTTGCCGCGGTAAAAAAGCGATTTAATGGAGGACCAAACTTGGGATTGCCTACTCCCTCAGCAGGACGATTCGTGGTAGAACTACTTCCTAAATAAGAGTGCTCTGGATTTCCAAGCAATTTATTTGCGTCTTCCAAAGCTTTATCTTCAGCCATTCTATAAAGGACAACAACGGGAAATTGTAAGCCTTTAACTTGATCTACTGTATAGACTAAATCAGTTTTGAAGAATTTTTTAGCTTCTTCTATAAACTCGGGCAAGGTGATAATGATTAAATCACTGCTTTGAGTTGCCTCTTGCAAAGCACTATGTACAGCCTCAGGTACTTTATCAAACCAATGAACGGATCCTAAAGTACTGTTCTGCTCCACAGTCATGGGTAGTTGGACGTATTCAAGATTATCGGCGCGCCCACCAATCAATTTCATACGCAAATCCAATATTCTATCAACTAAAGGTTGTGCATTGGGAAACACTCTGTAGGAACAGGGAAGTTCAATGTGTTGGGCTTTAATACCCATGTTTTTACCTAACCTGAACAAATGCTCATGGATAAATGGACCTGAGGATTGACTGTCTTCCAAGCTTTGATGAGAATCCCGACAAAAATAAATTTGCAAAGCTGGACTGGTCAGTGCGGTTATATCCTGAATTTGGGCTTTTGAAAAATCCTGTCCTTCATCGACAACAACCATATCGAATAATTCATCTGATTTCAGACGATAAAAAGAGAGATCAAGGCGATTGGTATGTCTCAAGTATGTGGCATAGTCTTGATATGCTTGATAAAGCCAGGAACGATGTTCCTTTTTGAATAAGGATTGATGCTTCTCACCCAATGCCTCATATTTTAGCTTTGTATATTCTTTACTAGTACCAAATTGGGTATCAACATACTCTGAGTAAGCTGCTGTTGTTCTAAACTCCTGATAAACATTCCCTGCATCCAGCAGTTCTTGAGGCAGATGTTGAATCCTCTTTTGAGGTCTCTTTTTTTTTGAATTTTTTAACTCTGATTTTTGAGTTTTTAGCAGTTGTTCTTTTCTATCGCAATAATCTGCAAACCATTTGGCAAAGTTCTTTTGTCCAACAATTTTTTTATCCTTCGTAGCGGGATCCGTTTCATGTACTAATTGTACATAGGACTTAAAAACTACCCGGCCAGGAGGACTTTCCATAGAAGCAGGCAGGCTTTTATATAACTCCTCCATATGAGAAACCAAAGCAGGAGATGATGTTAAGTACAGTATTTTATTCAATTCTGGTCTAGAATTGGCTATTAATGAAAGCGCGGCACATGATTTCCCTGATCCAGGAGGACCTTCAATCACTGCTGGCCCTCTTGCAAATTTAGCTTCCTTTTGAGAATTGTTTAAAACGATAAATTCCTGGTCATAATATTCAACCGGGGTATACAGTCGCTTTTCTTTCTCATCTATGTCCATTGGAACAGGAAAATCATCAATGTCCATAAACTCTTCTTCAAAATCAACTATCTCCATGAAATCATTATTATTTTTTTCAATAAATTGATTTAACGTTGCTGGATTATTTAAAAATTTTGAATTTTTATAATCATGATTGGGAAGTTCTTCTAAAAATATCAGGCATTTCTTTTGGTTAATGACTCGAGATGTAAACAATAATCGGCCGCTATAGCTGGTACTCAGACTAAAAACGCGATGACTACGCATTTTTTTCAGAGATAAACCTGCCCCCTGGAGTGCTCCATTTTTTAATTGATTAATAACCTCTACGTATTTATCCGCTATGGCCTCATCCATGATTAAACCATCCCAATAAAATATTTCAGTAGACATCCGATTGATTCTCAAAAATTAAGCAATGCGGTAAAATAGAGCATAAAGATTAAGCCAATCTTAATTTCTTCCTCTTATTTTCAATAATGAATATATGAATTCTTAATCAATCGAATAATAAAGCTGCTGGTTAATTTTTCTTGAGGCAATGAAGCAGCGACATACACTGAAACAGGATATGAACGAGATGTAGTTTTTGAATAAATAGGGTTTTGAACAGGACGGATTGACAATTCATCAGCCTCAGTGCAAAAATCACACTGAGGCATTTAGACTATTATTCCTTGATTAATCGCCTGACCACTTCCTGGTCAGAAAAAGCCAGTTTTTCAGAACCAATCTGTTGATAGGCTTCATGACCTTTGCCAGCAATCAGAATAATATCGTCCTTCTCCGCGCCCTTTAGAGCATGCGCAATGGCTTCTTCACGATTAATTAATTTGGTAACCGGGGTAGACGAAGGAATTCCCTGAGCAATCTCGTCAACGATTAACGAAGGATCTTCACTTCTTGGATTATCACTGGTTATTACAATCTTATCCGCATAACGACTGGCTGCTTTACCCATCACTGGACGTTTTGTTTTATCTCTATCACCACCACAACCAAAAATCACCCACAAATGACCTTTTTTTAATTCATTTAATGTCATTAATACATTTTCCAAAGCATCAGGAGTATGGGCATAATCCACCAGAACGTATGGAGAGTTCGCCACTATTTCCATGCGTCCAGGTGCCGCTTTTAGGCGGGACATAACCTGAATGACTGTGTCCGCTGCATACCCGCTAATCATTAAACTACTAAACACCGCTAAACTGTTATAGATATTAAACTGTCCAAGGGCTTTAATGTTTAATTGATGTATTCCCCAAGGAGAATGAACTTCAATTTCAGTACCGTTAAGATCACTATGCCATGTCACTGCTTTTACATCACAGGAAGGCCCCATACCGTAGGTAATTATTTTGACATGTGGCTTGATGGAACGGCTGATTAAATGCTGATACTCGTCATCCTGATTAATGATTGCCCATTGTAATTCCTCTCTGGTAAACAGCATGGCCTTTGCCTCACCATAAGCCTGCATAGTGTGGTGATAATCCAAATGATCCAGAGTCAAATTAGTAAACAGTGCCTGATTAAAATCAATACTGTCAACACGATGCTGACTTAAAGCATGTGATGATACTTCCATGCAGACTTGTTTTACGCCCTGTTTTTGATACTGAGATAGCAACTTTTGTAAACACAAAGCATCTGGTGTTGTATTGTCTAAAGGTTTGAGCAGTTGTACATTCCCTTGGCCTATAGTACCTATATAAGCAGATTTTTGTCCGAGCAAATCATGTGCTTGCGCCAGTTGATAAGCTATTGTAGTTTTACCATTGGTGCCAGTAACGCCAGTAACGGTTAGTGATTTACCGGGTTCCTGATAAAATCGTTTGGCAATTTGCGCTAATTTCTCTGCTAAATGCGGTACAGGTACACAAGGCACCGAGACAGGCAATTTAAAGGAAGCGGGTACATTATCCGGATCATAAACAACCGCAACAGCACCTGATTGAACTGCTTTCTCAATATACAGTCGACCATCGGATGCAGCCCCAGGGTATGCGATAAACAAATCCCCCTTTTGAATCAATCGACTGTCATTCTTAATATCGTTCAGATCACAATTGGTTACATCCTGATTCAACCAGGGTTTTAATAATTGAGTAAGTTCCATGAGCCTATGCCTCATTATGATAAATATTCTTATATAGAATAACCTGAGTCAAAGCAAAGCTTTTATATATGATCCCGAATTATCATCTCAGGCTGTCCAAACATCATTTCGAGTGAAAACACACAGTACATTACCCAACCGGATCATCAGTGGGTACATTAAATAAACGTAATGCCCCTGACATCACTTTAGCAAACAAAGGAGCCGCAACTGCAGCGGCGTAATAGCCTTTTCGCGTAGGCTCATGAATAATAACTACTACGACAAATTTGGGCTTGGATACCGGAGCGATACCCATAAAACTGGCTGTATATTTTCTATCTTTATAACCATTTTTTCCGGCAACCCGAGCAGTTCCTGTTTTTCCTGCCACCCTGTAACCAGGTACTCGAGCATCCTTTCCTGTCCCGCCTTTGCCTAAAACCGCTTCCATCATTAATAACACCTGTTCTGCTGTCTTAGGTTGTATCACCTGTACTCCAGGTGTTGGGGTATCATTATGGATTAAAGTTACTGGAATTAATTGTCCCTTGTTAGCAAAGATTAAGCTCGCTTTAGCCAACTGCAGCGCAGTAACAGAGAGACCGTATCCAAAACCTAAAGTTGCCAAAACGAAGGGATTAGCATCTTTAGCTTTTACGATTCCGCCTTCACTTTCACCTGGGTAAGCACTTTCAGTTCTTTGCCCAAATCCACTTCGCTGTAATAACCCAATAAGCTGCTCAGGAGGGCTTGCCAAGACCATTTTGGTTACTCCCACATTACTGGAATGCTGCAATACTCCGGTCACATCCAATACACCATAATTATGTATATCACGAACCGTACGGCCATGCACAATCATCCAGCTTGGATTGGTATCTATAATGGTATCAGGAGTAAACAGACCCGTTTCCAGGGCACTGGCAATACTGAAGGGTTTAATGACCGAACCTGGCTCAAAAGTATCGGTTAACGCTCTGTTTCTGTATGTGTCTTTATCATAGCGACCACGAGAATTAGGATTATAGGATGGGACATTGGCCATAGCGAGAATCTCACCATTCTCAGTATCAAGTACCACTACAGATCCTGATTTGGCTGCAAATTCCTCAACGGTTTTGCTTAATTCACTGTATGCCAGATATTGCAATCGTCTATCAATACTCAAGGACAACTCATGTCCTGGGCGTGGTTCTTTTATCACTCCCAACTCTTCTATAACTCGACCCAGACGATCTTTAATTACGCGTTTCTTGCCCACAACGCCCATCAACCAATCCTGATAAGCGAGTTCTATTCCTTCCAATCCCTGATCATCTACATTAGTAAACCCTAACAACTGAGACATACTATCGGAATCAGGATAATAGCGTTTAAATTCTTTTTGGAAATTCACACCAGGAATTTTTAGTGCTTCAATTTTTTTTGAAAGAGGTGGCGGTAATTGTCTTTGTAAATAAAGAAATTCGCGATTTTGAGCATCTACTACTTTTCTACTTAACGCTTTAGGAGAAAGGTTCAAATATTTTGCCAACTGCATGAACTGTTCCTTGTCAGGAGAAAACTCTTTAGGATTAACCCATACAGATTCAACAGGTGTACTTACAGCCAAAGGCGTACCGTTTCTGTCAGTAATCATTCCCCGGTACGCTGGAATATCAATTACCCGTAAACTTCGAGCATTCCCCTGCCCTTGTAAAAATTGCCTATGTAAAACAGTCAGATCGACCATTCGCCAAATCAGGATAATCAATAGTAAGGAAAAAAAAACAGCAACAGTAATAAGTCGAGCTAAATGATGTGTTTTTTTCATAAATGACTACTCAAAAATAGTGTTTTGAAGCACAAATACATCCATTTTGCGCTTATTGTTATTGAGTAGGGAGTGTACATGAAGCATTAAAATTTTTCGAGGTGATTTTTCTCTTAAACTTAAGCTCATGTACGTACTCTGCTCTTCTTCACTGTGAAGAACTTTGTTCATTGCGCATGTAAAAAATAAGTATTTTTAGAATTTGGCAAAATCATGCCCAATTTTTCCCTTGCCAATTCCTCTACTCGAGCAGGAGTAGCCAAACTGGATTGTTCTAACAACAATTGCCCCCATTGCAATTGGAAATAATGAGTTTGTTGTTCTTCCTGTTCCACCTGACTTAGTGTTGACCTATATGAATTTGTACTATAAATCACTGCAAAGGCACTCACTAATACGGCAGCTAACAATACTATCAACATATAGATTGATTTAGACATGTGCATATCTGCCAATTGACCATTGAATAAATTACCTTGATTTATTACTTTCGCTGCAGCATTCATGCTAGTTTCTCCCCTATCCTAAGCACCGCACTTCTGGATCTGACATTGTCTTTAATTTCATTTTCTTGTGGCATTATGGCTTTACCTATGCGTTTAAACCCTGTTTTAAGCTGCTCATATTTCACAGGCACTTCAGGCGGAGGCCTATGTCCTTGTTCTTTATCTCTCATAAATTGTTTTACAATTCGGTCTTCAAGGGAGTGAAAACTAATCACGGCTAATCGACCACCCGGAGCTAAAACATCCAGACATTGAGCCAAACAACTGCTTAAGTCGGTCAATTCCTGATTCACATGGATACGAATCGCTTGAAATACTCGAGTTGCAGGATGTTTATGCTTTTCCCATTTGGGATTAGCCTCTTTTACTATCTCTGCTAATTGCAGAGTTGTAGTAATGGGTTGAATTTTTCTCGCCTCAAGAATAGCTTTGGCAATTCTTCCCGCAAATCGTTCCTCACCATAGGTTCTGAATATTGAAGCCATCTCATCCACTTCAGCTTCGTTAATAAATTTAGCTGCACTTATGGCCTGCGTGATGTCCATACGCATATCCAAAGGACCCTGTTGCATAAAACTGAAGCCTCTCTCAGGATTATCGAGTTGTGGAGAAGACACCCCCAGGTCAAGTAAAATTCCATCTACTTCGCCAAGAACGCCAGCTTCTACTGCAAAATCCTTTATTTTTGCAAACGAACCATGGAATATCTGAAAGCGTTTATCCAGTCCAAAATGATCTTTCGCATATTGAATCGCATCAGGATCTTTATCTATGGCAAACAACCGTCCACTATCATTTAAATGATTCAAAATTTCCTGACTATGCCCCCCACGACCAAAGGTTCCATCAAAATAGGTTCCACCTGGTTTGATAGCCAAGCCTTTAATTGATTCGTGTAGCAATACTGATTGATGCGTCGCCATTTAAGCTTCCACTACAAAGAAAACGTTTTCATTTCATCAGGTAATCCATCCGTTCCGGAGGCTTCATCAGCCAACCATTGTTCACGTTTGGATTCCCAAAGTTCTTTATTCCATACTTCAAATTTATTACCCTGGCCTATCATCACTACGTCTTTTTCTAACTTTGCATAATTTCTCAAAACTGTCGGCAAAAGCACGCGGCCATTAGCATCAACTTCAACATCAGTAGCATGCCCAATTAACAAACGCTGTATTCGTCGAGCTGCTGCATTAAAACTTGGCAATTTTTGCAAATTATCTTCAATAACCTGCCATTGAGCCGCAGTGTACAGAAGCAAACAGGTTTCTTCAGTATCAATAGTCACCACCAAAGGAATTTTCTCCTCTGCACCCAAAGCACTTCGATAACGAGTTGGGATGGCCAACCGTCCTTTAGTGTCTATGGTGATGCTATTTATTCCACGAAACATATTTTAGTCCCAGGTGGTGGAATACAACTCCTCCACAATTTTCCACTTTTTTATTATTTTACCCCACTTTTATACACTATAGAAACACATTTCTTCACCAGTCAAGCTGAAAACCCACTTTTTTGATAAATTTTCTGATTTTTTAATAGACACAAGCCGGAGATGATTAAAAACTAATCTGATAAGCGATAATGCAAGCACAGACTAAAAATGACTTTATAGTGAATCTATCATTGGATAAGAACAGGACTTACGAAAGGTACAAATATAATTTCGGTCTGAAACAGAACTAAGGAAATGTGATGTTCATCTCAAAACATTAAGTTAAGAACTTATATAGTGTAGTTTGGTTATTTTCGTAGCCCGTATTAGCGAAGCGTAATACGGGGTCAGAGCGGCAATAAACTCCATCGTTTCCCCGTATTACGCTTCGCTAATACGGGCTACTATGGTGGAAGCGACCTCAGGAGTCGCCGGAATCACTGCTTCAACCGAGAGGCGATCCCCACTGACAACCAGATCGATTATACATTCATCAAAGCTGCCAACCGTATCCCCTGAAGTACCAGATCGGGCACCAGGTGATCATACAACCCCTGTTTATCAAATAATGAGGCAAAACCGCCTGTAGCTAATACTAAAGCATTTTTTCCTGCAAAAGATTCCTGATTTATTCTGTTTATTAACTCCCTGCAGGCTCCCAGCACGCCGTAATACACCCCAGACTGTATACTTTCTATAGTTGAACGCCCTACTACACTTTCCGTTTTGATGATTTCTACAGAAGGTAATTTAGCAGTATTTTTTGATAACGCATCAACAGATAACCGAACCCCGGGCAATATTGCCCCCCCCAGATAAGCCTTTTGAGCAGTTATCACACAAAAAGTAGTCGCGGTCCCAAAATCAATAACGATAATATTTTGATTTGGATAAATATGGGTTGCTGAAATAGCATTGGCAATCCGGTCAGCGCCAACCTCAATGGGATTCCGATACTTGATATTCAATCCAGTTTTAACCCCTGCCTGTAAGAAAAATGGATCGGAAGAAAAATATTTGACACAAGCTGATCGCAATGAATAATCTAATTGAGGAACTACAGAACAAATACCAATTTGTTTAATTCCATCAGGTGAACAGTTATTTTCGCGTAAAACACTTTTTAAAAAAATACCCAGCTCATCGGAAGTACTCACTTTGGACGTGTGACGAAAACGAAGTTTTATCTCATCCCCATCAAAAACTCCACCATATATATGAGAATTGCCAACATCTATACATAAAATCATTATATAGTTCTACTCTAAATAAAAAAACACGATAGTATGATCTGGTTCTATTATTATCAAGTCTAAATACATCTCAATAAGTAATCAGAGTAACAGATTAGTCGGGCACCAGAAGAATATCATTTCTTTTCAGATTCTTGATGAAAAGTTACAAAAAAAAAGCCCTGTAAATCACAGGGCAGTAGTGGAGAAGCGTTTTTATTAAATCTATTATTAGTATGGCTTAACTATTACAGAAGTACCAATATCTATAAAATTCTGATTTAACCATTTTGCAGCGCTAGGTAACACTCGGATGCATCCATGACTGGCGTTATAATTAGGTACTTCATACGCAGCATGTATCGAATATCCACCGCTAAAGTGCATGCAATACGGCATTTTCGCGCCACCACCTGTTTCTACAGGATAGATGCTCGATGTACAATCTTCGCCTTTTTTCGAATAGACTCTAAAGTTACCGGTTACTGTTCGGCAAGGTCTACCAACGTCTTCACAGAAATCTTTTCCTCCAGATGCACTACCCGTCTTCACCCTATTACCCTGCGCATCATAGGCTGCCCAGGCAGTAGCTTTAGGATCAAACACAAACACTTTTTTCCCGGTAGGTTCTCTTTTCTCAGGAAAATAATTAGCGCCCTTATGATCTGATTCCATACTCATAGTGTAATGAGTATACCCTGCATCATCGACAACAGCGGTTGATCTATCCATGGATGCACAAGAGGCCGCCAAAGCACAAACAGGAACTAACAGTAGTTGTTTTTTCACTTTATATCTCCCTCTTTTTTTTTACTGTATCGGGAGATTTCAAAATAGGTTTAGCTTTTTTTATAAAAATTTTTAACTATTTGTATTTTTTGTGATCTCGAAGCTCACTTAATAGGCTTTTTTGTGCCTCTTTTGGCACCATACTGATCATTGCCAGAGCCAACTGCCTATCCGAACACTCAAAGCATCCACCTCGTGGAGGCATTGCATTAAATCCTTCATCAGTGTGTAAAAATAGAACATCAAATCCTTGTTTCAAGCGTAATTTCCAATCCCCTTCCTCACCAATTCTTGGCGCTCCAAGGGAAATCAATGGTTTTTGAGCATGACAATTGACGCAATAATGATTGTAAATTTGTTCACCTTCATCTTTTGCACCGTCAATTGATTTTAAAAAATCTTGTGGATGATGGCTTTCAGAATAAGCCGTCCCAAGAAACATGAATAAAATCAGCGGGTAGACAGTGAAATAGTCTCTCATGTTATACTCCTGAAAATTGGCGTAATTATTGCTAGGGATTCAATGCTCATAGTTAATGAGTAAATAAATAGAAAAAGGATTCGTGTTGTGAAAAAGAGCATACTAAGTGTTTTAACATTTTTTGCAAGCTTCTGTTTATATGCAGCTCCGAGCCAATCGCTCGATTTAATAAAAAATAAAATTGAATCACATGTTATAAATGAACTAACAACCTATACAGAAGGAAAAATTCAAGTTCAGGCTGATCAATTGGATCCTCGCTTAAACCTCAAAGCATGTGCTGAGGATAAACTTGAAATTTTTAACCCGTATCAAACGCCCTTGCTTAATACCAATACTATGGGCATTAAATGTTTGGAAGAAGAAAATCATTGGACTCTATACGTCCCTGTCAAAATAAGTGTTTTGAAAACCATATTAGTAGCAAAACGAGCATTGATGAAAGGAAGTCGTATTACTAGCAACGATATTTATCCATTAGAAATGGATGCACAAAAGTTGAAACAGGGTTATTTTACTGATACTAGTGAATTAATTGGGCTTATCTGCAAACATGATATTTCCCCTGATAGTCCCCTTAACCCTTTTAATATTGAATTAGCAAAACTGGTTCATAGAGGCGATCAAGTGACCATAGTAGCAACAAATGATTATTTAACTGTGAGTATGGATGGTATTGCATTAAGTGAAGGAGTACTGGGTGATTCTGTTAAAGTAAAAAATCTATCCTCCAAACGAATTATAGATGCACAGGTAACGGGAGATAAAAAAGTAAAAGTAGTATTGTAGTATAAAAACCACACTATAAAGGTATTGGTTTCGTAGGATAAATAATCTATCTCGAGTGTATTGAGAGATATTCTGAAACCAGCATGGTGATTACATTGGGAGATTCTTCACCAGGTTCATGATGACAAGACTCCTAAACTTATTGAATAATTAGATTTAAAAGACTTAAGTGATTAAAAAGATTAAAAATTAACCGAAAATTACTAAAGAAATTGTAAAAGGAGCCGATAACTATGTTAAACGTGATTGAGGATATCTGTATGGTTAACCATATCAATGATTCGGCCAATATGAAACCTATTGAGTCTGATAGTCGTCTGAAAGCCAAGTCTCAGGAGGCACAACATTTTGCACCCGATAATAATGCAGTGTCTATCGATAACGTCAATTTGAGTGATACTTCCAGACAATTAGAAGCACTAAAAGCTTCTCTCCAGGATGTACCTGAAATTAATGAAGCTCGTGTTTTATATTTTAAAGCAGAGATCAATTCTGGAAGCTATCAAATCAACAGCAACAAAATTGCAAAAAACATGTTTAACACGGTAGAAATGGCTTAAATATTAGGATGATTTAATGAATAATAATAACAATGCAGCACAATTGATCGGCCATTTAGAACAGGAAATTAACTGGATTGAAGTTTTGAATGTACTGTTGTCAGAAGAAAAAAATGTTCTTAGTTCCAGACAATTTGACCGACTGGAGGAACTGGCAGAAAAAAAACAAGACCTTTCCGCCAAACTGGAAGAAAGTGCCAAGCAGCGCATAAACCTAATCAATAGCACTCATCCTGAAACTTCACCCAGTTTAGCTTTGCAAGGGTTTTTAAAAAACTGCTCAGTGAATGATGCAAATGAAATAAATAGATTAAACACTAAACTTATAGAACAACTAACCATCTGTCGTGATCTAAATACGATCAATGGCCAGGTAATCGCTAATAATATTCATACGCGTCAACAAATTGTCAATGCCTTGTCAGGGAATAAAGTAGATGCCATGAGTGTTTATACTTCTAACGGTGATTTGACCTCATCTAGCACTACAAATCATCATCAAAAAGCATAATATTAAAAACCTCGCGGTGTGGATGGACGTGGAATTTAAAAATAGTAACTAATTCCACCTAATCCACCAACACCATAGGTTGCCAGGTTAATCGCCAAATGTTCTGTTAATAACCAGGTTGCTGTAAAAGAAACAAGAGGACCTGGGTCATGGCTTAATACTCGTCCCAGATGACTCAATCCCTCTCCTTTATAACCTTGCATAATTCCTAAAAGATAATCGATTGAAAGACGTCCGTGTTTGTATATCTGACGTTCTACTCCACCAAAATAAACACGACGATTTGCGGAATTAACAAATGTACCGCCAATAAATCCCTGATAATTAAGTGCTATAAGCCATTGTTCATTATTCATGGTATTACTTTGATTAAAAAAATGAAAACCGATTGGCAAAAAGATCAATTGAGTTGGAGAGGGTTTACCCCATATTTTTTTTAAAACTACAGGAGCTAAATCAAAAGAAAGCCCTTGCCCTGCAAATACCGTTGGGCTACATATTCCGAATATAGCTAATAAAATAATAGGAAAGTGAATTCCTAATTTGATTTTCATCCAGTCCCCTTAAATGAACATCGGATCCCTTTCAAGATTAAAACTACATATTTGAAGAGACGTTCTATAGTAATTTAAGCTCTTACTCGTAGTTCATACAATTTGGAATAAGTATTTAAAGGAGACTCATTAAAATTGAGCGGGTATTAATTCATCCTTGAATCAAGTACTATTCAGTCAATCATTATTTCTATTTCAACTTTCGAACTGCTTGATTTTATTTTAAATCCATCTTTTATTATCATTCATTATTGTTACCATGTCATTACAATCTTAATTTAAATTCCACATGATCTCTTAAGAAAAACAAAGACAGACAAACAAGGTAGATGAGCATTTTTTGCCCAACAAATACCAAAGCCAGCAGTTCGTGATCCTAGGCCGTAGCCCGTATTAGGCGTAGCCGTAATACGGGAATAAGGAGTCATCGAAACTCCCGTATTACGGCTTCGCCTAATACGGGCTACATGTTAGACTCCATGTGCCAAAGCACGCCATAAACTGAACGGTTGGATTTGAGTGCAGGTTGTACGATGTCTTGAATACAAAAAGCGGAATGTACATAAGGTACATGAGCATTTTTTTATTCAAGAGATCGTGCAAGATGCGCCAAAGACAGCCGTTCAGCGCATACGAAGGGCGCCGTCGAGCCGAATCACTTCCCCATTTATCATCCCATTCCCAATAATATGCCCTACTAACGAAGCAAACTCTTCAGGTCGACCCAGTCGTTTGGGAAAAGTAACTGAGGCGGCCAGATTATCCTGCACCTCCTGAGGCATATTTAATAACATTGGGGTTGCTATTAAACCGGGAGCTATTGTATTTACTCTGATGGCAAATTGCGCTAATTCACGTGCTGCGGGTAAGGTCATTGCTACTACCCCACCTTTTGATGCACTATATGCTGCCTGACCAATCTGGCCTTCAAATGCTGCTATGGAAGCGGTATTGATGATTACGCCTCGTTCCTGAGATTTATTATCGATATCGAGACCGGTCATGGCATGTGCGGCTACTCTCATTACATTAAATGTACCAATGAGATTCACATCGATTACCTGTTTAAATGCAGCCAAGGGCATTGGCCCTTCTTTTCCCACTATTCGTTTGGCGGGAGCAATTCCTGCACAATTAATGCAAACTCTGGGAATACCTAGCTGCGCAATAGTTTCTTTCATTGCCTTTTCTACTGATTCATCGCTGGTTACATCACAGCTCACATATAAATTGGCAGTAGTATCACTATCTTCCTGTTTGTCCCAGATGACCACCTTCATACCATGTTTTTGTAGATACTCGGCACATGCTTTACCCATTCCTGAGGCACCGCCAGTTACTAATGCAATTTGATTATCAAAATTCACCATTATGCTCCATCTTATTTGCCTACTGTAAAAACTCTTTACTCAACGCTTTAAACTCTGGGCTACCTGCCACCCTAATCCATTCAAAAAATACCATTTCGGAAGTTATCAAATGGATGCTTTCTTGTTTCATCCGTTTTAATGCATATTTCATATCAAATTCATTACGACTGCTTACTGCATCAACTACTACGTATACTTCATAGCCTGCGTCTTTCATTTCCATAGCAGTCTGTAACACACAAACATGAGCTTCAATGCCAATCAGAATTAATTGTGTTTTCTTAAATGAACTTAATCGCTGAACATAATCTGATTGCTGCATGCAAGAGAAATGTACCTTCTCAATACAATCTTCTGAAACTATATAGCGATTGAGCGGTTCTATGGTTGAACCCAGACCTTTGGGGTATTGCTCACTGGACAGAATAGGCACATCCAATTTCTTTGCCAGTTTTAATAGCCATTCACAGCGTGCAACCAAGGCTTTATTATTTGAAATAGAGGGGAGTAATTTTTGTTGTACATCGACCAGAACCAGGAGAGAGTCATTTTTGTTAAGTAACATCCTTTTATCCTTAGAATTAATAAAAAGGTTATTAGAAATGAATCATCATCTTATCCTAAGTAGTGCAAATGAATCTACTGCCATTCTGATTAGGCATTTGAATGACCTGATGCCATTTCCGTTGTGTTTTAAGTACTTGTTCCGAGCCGTGACCGTCAGGGAGCGGAAATTTAAACGAGAATCCGCTTGCTAACGCGCGCGGCTCGGATATACACACACTCGTTTTGTTTAACGCTATCTGTAAATGCTAGATGAAAGGGGGACTAGATATTCATCAATGCTGAATCTTCGAGTTGACGCCTGGCTATTGAGTAACGTATTTTCTGTATAAAAAAAGCCGGAGTAAAACTCCGGCCATTGAACTTTAAAGATTATATCTCATCAACCACATTATAGCGCTGCGATGTCTATGGTTTTCATTTTCACATCCATCTGCTTGTTGCCTCTTTGAATTGATAACGTCACTTCTTCACCCACTTTAATTTCAGTCAGTAAATTATATAACACATCATAGTTGGGTACTGGATGAGCATTCAGAGCGACGATAATATCTCCCATTACTATATGCCCCCAGGGATCTCTATGGGTTCCATGCAATTTGACATGAGCTGCTGGAGTATTCGGCAGAACATCAGCGATTAATATTCCTTTTTTAACACCCAATCTCTGAGCAACGTTAGGTTCAACCCGCTGGATACCAATACCGGACAATACTACCCGGCCATGCTTGATTATCTGAGTAACGATTCGATCAATGTCATCTGCAGGAACTGCAAAACCAATTCCAGCTGAAGTTCCTGAACGCGAATAAATCATGGTATTCAGACCAATTAACTGACCCGCACTATTCAATAGAGGACCACCTGAATTACCTGGATTAATAGGAGTATCCGTTTGAATCATATTATGGATGGTCACACCACCAATTCCAGGGACTTTACGGCCTAATGCTGAAATCACCCCTTTAGACAAACTATGGTCGAGTCCAAATGGATTTCCTATGGCAATTGCTTTCTGACCGACGATCAGATCATTTACATGGACAATTTCAAAAGGCTTATACGCTTTCAAATAAGATAATGCTTGAGGATTTTTAATTTCCAGAACAGCAATATCCTTACGGGGTTCTGTGCCAATCACCTTGGCTGGTACTGTCATATTACCCAGAGTTATAGCCAAATCATCTGCGCCTTTAATCACATGATAATTGGTTACTATATGTCCTTTATCATCCCAAATAATACCTGAACCAGCCCCATCGGGAACATGCATTTTCTGCAGGGAATGATTCTTTGCTATTGTAGTCAGACGATGAACATATACCACTTTAGGGGCAGATTTTTGAAATATATCTACGGTATTTCGTTCATCAGGCAGAAGTGTATCTAAATTTAAACTGAATCCGGGACTTACAAGGGTAAAACTTAAAACACAAGCTATAAAAATAAAATTACTTATCTTCTTCATCTTCGTTATACTCCATACCAGCAGCACCAGCATATCTCTTGCGAAAGGCCTGGCGTGCTAATAACTTATCGATTACTGGTTGCGGAAAATCCGTAATAGTAATGATATTTTTATCCATTAAAATGTCAATTACGTCTTCAAGCACACGAATTAATTGCAAATCTGATTGAATAAATTTTAATTGAAAATCCTTGTCACAATTTATTAAAAATTGGACTACTTCTGGATCATTAATATCAATTTCTTCTTTAGTATCTGCGCTCTCTTGATTATATATGGCACAAATCTGACCATCCTTATCACGCTTTATATAGACCACGAGTATTTCCTTAAGCAACCAAGGGATAAAAGTCTTCAAATTTTAAGCATTAAGCTAAATTAAAATTCAGACCCTTATAAAACCCATGCGGATAACAAGTCTACATGGGTGCCATATTGTAATATACAACAGCATAAATGTCATCAAATAACTCAAAAGAATAATTTTTAAACAAACATTAATCTTGAGTCTTTTTCAGAATCAGCATCCTCATCAGAGTCTACATTGGAATCATCACTATTTGTAGGATCGGCATCATCATCACTGTTGACTTCATCATCGCTTTTAACATCATCATCGCTATTTTCTGAATCATTAACATCACTTTCAGTTTTATCAACATCATCTCTGGCTGCTTTCTCAATTTTAGATTGATCAAAGGAAATGCCTGTTGAAATATTAAAATACTGCAATAGAAATTGAATTGGCGCCAGAATCATCATTTTAAAAGATGAAGTACCGGCTTCAATAGTTTGTTTTGCAATATGTTCACTATCATCTGTATGGCGTATATATATCTTTTCAAGAAGTCCTGAATGTTGTTTATAAATATAGTCGAGGCTTTCATTACGTGACTTTTCCTGACCTAATAAATATTCTTGCAAATCCGTGCGAGTATCCCATAAGGACGTTCTTCGTTTCTGCAAATGCTCCAGCTCACTATCGTAAAATTTAATTTCTTCATCGATTTCTTTTTTTAATCTATCGCAGGCTGTTTTACGTTCTTCAGAAATTTCACCATCCACAATTGCACCCGATTCTTTTAATGAAACCTGAGCATAACGTTCAATCAATTGCGTTTTTTTATGAAGAACATCTTCTATTTTAGTATCCAAGTACATAATAGCGTCTTTATTGGCGCCCAGAACCTTATAATGAGAATCGAAGCGTTTATTACTTTGCATTTGCTCGCGCATCTTTTCAAGTTCACCCGCTTCCTGAGATATTGCTTTTCTTTGTGCTTCATCATTTAAGTTCTTATCTCTACTGAGCAATAGCTGTCTGACAAATACAGATAAGGCTACTACTGCTCCAAACGCCGCCGCACATATGAGGGCTATAGTCACTGGTTCCATAGTCGACTCCTTATTGGTGCAAATGAATCAATTGAGTATGTATTTCAACAGCAAAATACTGATTGAATGATTGAAATGAATTAACCTTGGGCCATTCATTTGGTTGATTGGACATCCGGCTCATTGCCGTTTCAAATATTGGCTTATAGTATTTTTTCAAAAAAGGTTTAATTTCTTTTAAGCTTGAAAAATTCTTTACCATAACTGTTGAGTTTTCAACCAGCTGAGATAGATTAACCCGCTCCATTACTGTCGCTAACTCATCTTGATCTTCTACGGCAGACTTAATCCATTTTAAAAGCATGGTACGAGGCTTGATATTCAATAACTGATGACCATCAGTTATTGCTGGTTCCATCAAAATAATATGGGAGTGCAACTCAAACTTGAAACAACATAAAAAATCCAAAAAACTGGCCTCAATTTCATTTCGTGCATTTGCTCCTAACCAACGACAAATTTCATGCCGGAACATGGTTGAAAAATGCTTTTCAATTTCATTTAGCGTTGCTTCGTCAGAATTTTGCTTTGCAATAACATAAGCGGTGCTGTCCGTGTGTAATGTTTTTAAACTGGGCAAATCATGTTCTGGTAATTGTGAAGCAAGAAACGATAAAAAGACTGTGGTAGGCTTTAATACCACTATCTCCGATTGTCTTTGATGCATGACGATCTCCCTGATTTAGTAAACTCATCCTGAGTACATCCTGAAAAGAAATCTACATCTTATCTTTGAGTTGGTTAGATACTGTTATCAAATCACGAGTGAAATAATCTATTATTCCAATTTATAATGCTGAACAATAGAACCCTCTTCTTCAGTCTAAATTGCCATCAAGATTCTTTCAAGAGCAAAGCAGAGTTTTTTATTATAACAGAGCGTTACAAACAATTACTTCATCTGTTTATACTAACCTGAAGACACAATAGACTGATTCCAGAAAAAATAATCCAATTTTTTTAAGTTCAGCTTGACAGACATCTCTATATCTATATGCTTCATTTTTTAACTCCAGGTTCTGTCCTATGAAACTACTGGGAAAAACTATACTTGCTGCTATTGTCTTAATATTACTTGCGTTTATAACCCTCTGGATACTCGCTAAAAATATTAAACCCGAAACCATCAAGCAATTAGTCAGCAATCAAATCACAGCCCTTACACATAAGAAAAGCCAAATTAATGGTGATATTTATTGGCAAGTCTTCCCAAGACCCGGATTAAAATTCAGCAAAATTCAAATTGGTGATGAAAAAAGCAGGGAGAACTATTTTTTATCTGCGGATACCATGCTGTTGAATTTACAAATTACCCCATTGTTAAAGGGAAATTTTGTTTTTAGTGAAATTAATGTGGATGGGTTAAAATTACAAATCAACCAGGATATACCCCAGGCAACTCAATCCCCTACTGCAATAACTCCAAATAAAAAAGAATTGTCCAGCCATCAATTTGCAATTCAAAGTTTATCAGTCAATCATGGTCAATTGATTATAAATAATAACGGACGCTCCACTGTATTTAAAAACATTCAAATTGGTATTGAACAGTTTAATATTCAAAAATCTCCGTTTCCAGTTCAAATCAAAGCCAGACTTACCGAAGCAGCACCTGTTTCAATAGCTAAAGCGAACATTAATTTTAAAGGAAGATTAAGTCTTGCACCCTCATTTTTAAATGAATTACACAATGGAATTGATAACTCATCAATTGAAGGTCAACTTTTTATTCAAAATATTTTACTCAATCAATTTGCAATCAGTAAGCTCAATACTACCCTTAAAACACATAAAACCGGCATATCATTTAACCCACTCACTCTTTCTCTTTATGGTGGGGAATCTATTGGTGATATGGATTATACACTAGCCAACCAAGAATGTTCACTGAATCAAACAGCCACCAATCTTGATGGCAAACAATTAATGACTGCCCTAATAGGTCATGAAGCAATCAGTGGTAATCTTGATTACTCCATTCATGCAACGGTCCCGTTGAATAAACAAGGACTTGATAATATTAACGGTAAAGGAACGATTACGATCAAAGATGGTGAACTATATAACATCAACCTGAATCAAATGATCAGCAATATAAAAGAGCAATTAGATAACCTGATGAAAGGAGCTCCATCAAAGCTTCCCAAAACATTACAATTGTCAGGGTGGGAAAAATCCGGATCAGGCAATACTCCCTTTAAATTAGCGAATATCCAGTATCTAATACACAATGAACACATTACGAGCGAATCCTTGCTCTTGCAAACCGATAAATTACAAGTCAATGGTGAAGGGAATATCAATTTATCAACCCATGAATTAAATGCCAAACTAAAAGCTGTTTTAAACAGTAACTCAACAGACAGTTCCATGCAGAAGGTTCAACAGGCTCTCGGAGGTTATTTTCCTTTAAATGTATCAGGAACCATTGAGCATCCATTAGTGCTTCCTGATATTAAAATAATCAATCCTCTGCTAAGTCATTTGTTGATTAAAACCACATTGGAACAACCCCTGAAGAAAATTGAAGGCACATTAAAAGAGTTTATACGTTGACCAATCAAGTAATTCAGGAACAATTTAGCCGTCCCCTGCTTGCATGGTATGACGTAAACGGCCGTAAAGATTTACCCTGGCAATCTCCACGGCATCCATACCGCGTATGGATTTCTGAAATAATGTTACAGCAGACTCAGGTGCAAACAGTTATTCCCTATTTTAATCGCTTTATGCAACGATTCCCTACTGTTGATGAGCTGGCTCAATCTGCAGAAGATGAGGTGCTCTCATTATGGTCAGGGCTTGGATACTATAGCCGGGCAAGAAATCTGCATGCCACTGCAAAAATAATCAAAGAGCGCTATCAAGGGATATTTCCAAGGGATCTGAACACGTTGATCACCTTCCCAGGCATTGGCCCTTCAACAGCAGCGGCGATAATATCGCAAGCATTTAATGAACCAGCAGCAATTTTAGATGGTAATGTAAAGCGGGTTTTAGCACGGTATTTTTTAATTAAAGGCTGGCCAGAACAGGCGCAGGTAAAGAAAACTTTGTGGGAGTACGCGAATTTATGCATGCCAACAGAACGCTGTGCTGATTACACTCAGGCAATAATGGACTTGGGGGCAACCTGTTGTACGTCCAGAAAACCAGATTGTATTCGCTGTCCTCTAAACTCAACATGTCTTGCTTATAAAAACGAAGAACAAAGCCATTACCCTGAAAAAAAAGTTAAAAAACCAACACCGGTCCAGTACCAGCAATTTCTTGTTCTCCATGACCAATATAAACGGATATACCTGGAAAGAAGACCTCCTACGGGATTATGGGGTGGTTTATGGTGTTTCCCCAGCCTGAACATTGATGATTGTCCCCTGGAATACATCCAGCGCCATTATGCATTAAAGGGAGCTACTCCAAGACAACTGATGACCTTTAAGCACCGATTTAGTCATTTTCATCTGGAAATTAAAGCACTGAGTATTAAAACTCAAACTACGAATCAACACATCGCAGAAACTACAGGTTTGTGGTTTCCCAAAGAACAACTGGCTTCCCTCGGTTTAGCCAAACCGACCAGTCTTATCCTGGCACAACTATTCGATCTTCATGAATTTCAGTAAGGCTAATTTGAGTTGATCTATATCCTATTACTCAATCTCGTATTATCATCAAATAAATCTTAATTTTGAGTTCCTCAATGAATACTATCCTGATATTAATCATTAGTTTTATTGCTCTCCTATGGGCAGCTAATCATTTAGTAAGCGGTGTTTCAGGATTAGCAATTCGATATAACCTGTCACCATTGATCACTGGATTAACAATTGTTGCCATAGGGACGTCAGCACCTGAAATTGCCATTTCCATTCTTTCCGCTCTTAAGGATAAAAATGATCTAGCGATAGGAGACGCCATTGGATCTAACATTGCTAATATCGGTTTGGTTTTGGGGATTACCATACTGATTAAACCAAGTACAATGAATTACACCGCCCTAAAAAAAGCCTATCCCATCTTGATTATCACCATGCTTTTCGCATACAGCTTAATACTTGATGGATTTCTGGGTAAAACTGATGGCTGTTTATTGCTTATTGCGTGTATTGCAGTTATTTCTTTTTTTATCTATCTGGCGAATCACGCCCCAAAAAGAGATCCCTTCTTCAATGAATTTAAAGCAGCTGTCAATTTAAATCGCTCCATTGGCTCCAATCTGTTAAGTACAATTCTAGGCTTAATCATTCTGCCTGTAAGTGCAAAATACATTATTGTGAGCTCTACCACTATTGCTCAATGGTGTGGTGTAAATGAAGTTACCATAGGATTAACAATTATTGCTTTTGGAACAACCCTTCCTGAATTAGCAACATCAATCACGGCAGCCTTAAAAGGTGAAGAGGATATCGCTATAGGTACAATTCTAGGATCCAATATCTACAATCTTTTATTGATATTAGCTTTCCCGGCACTAATTAACCCTGCAAAAATCAGTACCATTGTTTTATGGCGAGATATGCCTGTATTGATAGCTCTTACTGTTCTGTTAGTATTTTTAAATTATCATTACAAGAAGAAACTGTCTCCGTGGCATGGCGGGATACTGGTTTTGGTTTATTGTAGCTACATTGTTTCTTTAATTCTTAAAGCCCGCGTTTAAAATTGATTTGACTTGATTGAACGTTCATTGGCCTCCCTTCAATCTTCATTTTATTCCACATAGATACCAGGGACTTTTGGCTTTGGTTCTTTAACCTCTGCCTAGAGCGGCTTGTCCCTGATCAATCCTCTATTTGTACGTTATCCTCAACGCGAAAGCGGGGTTCCATGTCCCAATATGGGGTTGTGCTTGTTTTTAGGATGGAACTACGCTCTTTCAATTAGCCTTAAATTAAACTTGGTAAAGATAAAGCTCGACGTACCGCGGCATGTCCTCGGTACGTCGTCGTTTGCAGCTAACTGAAAATATGAATGCTCAACAGCCCCTAGAATAATATCTTTTCTACTGGATAATTCTGAAGTTTTTTACTCTGGAATATCTTTTTCTTCTCCAGACTACCGCGTTCAAGAATTTTAGTTGCTACCACGGCATCCGGTTGGCCAGCCTCAGCTGCCATATTAATCCAATACCATGCTTTCTTTCGGTCCTCGACTACACCCTGGCCATAATAATACATATACCCTATTGCATATTGAGCATCAGGCTGACCTTTTGCTGCTTCAGGCTTTAATCGAATGAATGCTCTTCTGTAATCCTGAGCCTTAAAACTCTGTATCCCTTCATGTAAATTATATGCGCTCGAAATACAGGCAGCCAACAGCGGAATAAAAATTAATATTAATAATAACCTGGATATAGATCTCATGCTCTTTATTCCTCTTTTAAAGGCTTTGCTACAGGCTCAAAGGTTAAATCATTTTTAGGCAAACTTAAACTCTCCAGATTACCATCCCTTTCGACAAGGACCCCTCCAGCCATAATTCGTTTGATAACTGCTCCACCAGGAATTTTATCTCCGATTTTATAAGTTTTTTCTTCACCACTGGAGGAACGGATAATAACCTGCGATTCGTCTGTTTTATCGGCTAGAAGTATTCCGACCAGACTGACATTCAACATGGATTTTTTAACATTGCCTTCATTTAAATCATTAGGAACATAAACACCAAACATGGAAGAGTTCAAAATATCGCGAAATGAATCCTGTTTTGCTCCTCCTGGAGGTGTAGTTTCTTGTTCAGAAGCTTCACTGGTTTTAGAGTATGGAATTAAAATACTGGCGAATTCTATAATAATTAATATTGAAAAAAGTGAAATTAAACTAATGATGATCCATTTTGCATACCTGGCTGACAGTAAATAATGAATATCAAATTTCATATGCCCATAACCCTGTTATTTTTTAAAGATGCGAACTCATTCATTCTATGCTAAAAATTACTATAAACCCAAGATAATTAGGTATGTACCCATCCTAGCATAAATTATTGGATCTTTATCTAAAGTGGGTATAAACCTGCCAATAAAAACCGAATTATTTCAAGGATGATGAATGAATAAAGAGCTGCTCCCACCTCATGTACAGTTGGCTGTAATGTCACGTGAATATGTTGTTTCAAGAGCCATACATGCTATTGCTCACCTTGGATTAGCAGACCATATGTCCGACCAACCTAAATCAGTTATAGAACTTGCACAATTAACTGGAACGATTCCTGATCTTTTAGATCGTTTATTAACTTTTCTCACGGATTATGGACTATTTATCAAAGAGGGCGAAGCCTATGCCCTTACATCATTATCTTACCCGCTAAGACAGGACAACCCCAATTCTATAAAAGATATATTGGGTATGTTTGATGAATCTTGGTGGCAAGCTTTTTCTCAATTGGAAACCAGTTTAAAAACAGGTATTCCTGCATTCAAATACCAACACGGCACTGAATTTTATGAATTTATGAATAATAATCCTGAAAAAAAAGCAGACTATGAAAAAGGAATGGCAAAGCTTTCAAAACGGGATGATGACCTTATTGCCCAACACTTTGATTTTGGACAATTTTCAACGCTGATCGAGCTGGGTTATGGCAGAAAAGGATTAGCTGAAGCAATTAAAAAACACCACCCCGATGTACAGATAGACATCAATCCATTTATTCCCGAGTTAATTAAAAAAGAACATGACTCTTCTTTTTCAAACCTTCCTAAAGCTGATGCCTATATTTTAAAAGGAATACTGCATGATTTTAATGACAAGATCATTGCTAAACTGCTTAAAGACATCCGCAATTCCATGAAAAGCAAGGGTTCACTTATTATTGCCGAACAAGCCATTCCCAATAATCATGTACCTCATACTAACAAAACCATGGACATCATCATGATGGTGTTAGTAGGAGGCAGACAAAGAACCGTAAACCAATGGTGCGAATTAGTAGAATCAACTGGTTTTAACTTAAAATTAATCACTCCGACTGAGGGCATGTTTACCCTGATAGAGTTCCAAAATTAATGAGGATGCAGCATCGATTGAAAAATACCTTGTGGATCAAATTGATTTTTTAAATCAATCCAGGAGGTATGCCGCTCACCAAAATGATTTTCCCAATAGTGTTCTGGCAAACTAGTCCCCAAAAAACCCGACAGATAACGTTTGCCACCCAACTGAATAAAACGTTTATCCAAATCTTGAATTGCCTGTAAACAACTGTCTTTAAGAGGTGAAGGTACGCCTGGGTTCAAAATCATAAAAGAACAAATAGAATCATCTTCAGGGAGCATCAAAAACCCCCCTTTCTTTTTAGCCATAGGTACTACATGGACGAGACTGGCGTAATGTACAGGTAATTCCTGAAGTATTGAAGGAAGATGCTCTTTTAACACGGCAGTAGAGATAAAACACTCATACCAGGGATGATATAAATCCCATTGTCCTAACATTTTCATGACTTCAAATCGGGAATTATGCCTTAAAAGATATGCTGAGCTATACTCCTCTTGAGTATTGATAACACGCCAGGGATCCAGATTGGCAATTACATCACTCAGCTCGGGACTGTTTTTTTCATATTCAACAGAAAGATGCAATCCATAAAGCCACTCCACTAGGGGAACGCGTTTATCTCCAGCTAATTTTGCGCCCTGGATAGAAGGAGAACAAAACATCTCCATATAATCTACGGTACCTTTTGCTTTTTCTATATCGATAAACCATTGCTCCTGATCGGTATAAACCAGACAAACAGTTTTAACCAGTGCTTTTATTGGACGTAATTGAATACAGGCTTTAGTAATAACCGCAAAGCGTCCCTGCCCTGAGAGACAGGCCTGAAATAATGGCGAATTACTCTCAACAAGGTGTTTCACACCCAAACCATCAACTACCTCCAATGCCCGAACATGAGCATTTATAGCCCCATATTTAAAAGAAGAAGCGCCTACTCCACCTGCCGACAATACGCCCGCTATGGATAAGTTACAATTATAGGGTAATACAAAAGGAGCCTTATTGTTTTGTAATGTTACTTGGAGCAAATTGGCCCAACTGGTATTTGCCTCAACCCAGATGGAATCATCAGTCATTTCCAGAGGATTCATAAAATGTTGCATTGAAAGAGTTAATCCACCCGGAACGGGTAAAGACTGCCCACATTGACTCAATCCATTCCCACGAATAGTAATTGGTAATTTGTGCTGATTTGCAAATAAAATCATTGTTTGTAATGCATCTGTAGTCTGAGGAATAAAAACAGCGGCGGGAGGCGATTGAATTAATTTACCAAAATCCTGACTAAATGAAACAAGCGTTTGCTCATCACTGAGCAACGCTTGTCCTGTTTCATATTCATACTGCTTGATTTTCTCTGTATTCCACTGGTTTAATGACATGTTGATTCCTTTCTTTTGCTTGACCTAATCGTTTGTTACATGCAAGAACCAATCCATCAAACATCTTGTTAAACGCATCGTAGCAGCGATCTATCATTTTTAATGCTTCACGACGGGTACTGATAGGTAATTGCACTTCGTATATTCTTTTCTCCATTTCTTCTTCGAACAAGGCATGAGCCAGTTCCACTTCCAGGTGTGAACTTGAGAAATATTTCAGATTTCTATCTTGTCCTGTTTTTTTAACTTGTTTCACTACTTTTTCGAAAAACACATGTCCAGAAGATTCCAAAGTCAAGAGTAACGCAACGTTTAACCGTTCATCGTCCAGTTTATAAATTTCTGACATGATGGCATAAGCTGCGTCTCGGATTAATTGTGAATCTTTACTGTATAACCAGGCTACATCATCCCGATCGCAGGATTTATCATTACAAAATTCACTCATGTATTTTTTATCACTCAAAAACCATTTTTCGTGACCGGCATCTTCCAGACGATGGTGACGCGCTACTTTCTTTAGATAGGGATCTTTTACTCGTTCCTCATTAATACGTAATATATCTTGAAAGGTCATTGCCCAAAAGGTTAATTCTGGTACAAAATAACTGATTTCTTCCAAACTGTTTAACTCTTCTAATATATTAAAGAAGGGATGATTCACAAATTCATTTTGTTTTGAATCGATGTATGCTTGAATAGTTTTCATGACTGACTCCGTGTAAAAATAATTTCGACAAAATTACAAGTGCAGCCATCGTGCCAACTTTTTAATCAAAATGCTCAAAATTAACACTGTTTTATGCAGTTATTTTATTATTTCCGCTATTAATCCTCAGGTAGCGACAAAATAATGTCCCTGAATCTTGGCTGCACGACAAAATTTTGACCAATAAATCTCTTTAAAATTAATGATCTATTTTTAACTAAAATAATTTCGCCAATTTTTTGTCATAATCAAGCATTAAATTATCCACTTCATGCCAATTTAACTCCTTAACATCAGTTATTGAACAACAAATTTGGTCTAAAAGCCGAGTTTGAATCTCCCCAAGCTCTAATGCACGAGAATAAGGGGTATTTGTAAACATAACCAGGACATGTTTAGAGACATAACGTTCAGGATATCGAGCCATTAACTCCCGCTCTACCTGTTTTTTTAAAATAAACTCAGGGTTACGAATATCGGAATGAATTTCATGGTAGTTATCCATAGACATTAGCGCAACAGCATCAGTATTCACTTTTCTTTGCTCATAAAAAACAGGCATGACTCGAGACCAATCATCATGATGCTGTTCGAGCAACTCATCCAATATGCGGCAATCCTCAAACGCACTATTCATTCCTTGACCAAAAAAAGGAATAATTCCATGAGCGGCATCACCTATTAATAAACATTCATCACGATAATACCAAGGAGTGCACTTTATGGTGCTCATATATCCAGTCGGATTTCCAAAAAATTCACTGGCCAGGTTGGGCATGGCTTTAAAGGCGTCAGGAAATTCTTTCTGAAAAAACGCAAATAAACGTTCTTCATTATCCAAAACAGCAAAACTGTCTTTGCCTTCATTAGCCAAAAACAAAGATCCGGTTATTGAATCGTCTGGATTTGGATTACCTAAAAGCATAAAGGAATCACGCGGCCAAAGATGTAAATGTTCCCGAGCCATTCCTACAGTATGTGTTCTACTGATGGACAACTCCTTGTAACTGTGTGATAGAAACTCACGGCTTGCCGTTACAATTCCTTCATTTTTCAGTGACTCTCTAACATGCGAAGGAGCTCCGTCTGCCCCAATTAATCGTTGATAACTGTATTCAACAGGACGCCCCTCTTTAGTCTCAAACTTAAGTTTTTTATTCTGAACATCCAATTGCAATAACTTCATATCAAAGTGCAGGTGAATATTAGGAGATTGATCTGCTTTATTTAAGAGTAATGCATTCAAATCCGTGCGAGATATTGCATTAATGTATTCATTTTCATGACGACCAAAGGGCTGAAAATGAATATCTCCATTTGCTTCATGTATCGCTCGTGCACGCATTGGCACCATGATTTTGTTCACTTCGTCCATTAAATCCATTGCCTTCAGGCCTGTAATTCCACGGCATGATAAAGCAAGATTTATAGAACGACCGTAATCAATTGGGCTCTTACGTATATCAGAACGCGACTCAAACAACTCAACTTTATAGCCTCGCCTGGCCAAATATAATGAGCAAAGTGTTCCTGCCAGCCCAGCGCCAATAATGGTAATCTCTTTCATCATTTCTCCCTATAAACCCATAACCCCATCCAACGTCCAGTGTTTGGGCCAAGCCCTGATGGAGGTATTGTATACACTTGCTGAATACATTATTCGTGCGTAGTTCAACAATCAACAGAATCACTATCCATAATTCTCCAATAAACGGCAGCATGGAAATTAATCCACGTACTGCCTGTGCAAATTAATAAACAGTACATTCTCAAACTTCTTGAGAAAAATAAGAAACTACACATTATCTGAAAATGTACCGAATCAACTCGTCATATTAAATTCCATCTTCATTAAGGCCTGTTGACAATTGCAACGTACTCCTTCAATAAAACTTCAAATCAACAAAAAAATGAGCCTATAGCTCAAACTGTGCTATTTTGTAATTCAATCAACACTAATGAAGCAAGAAATATACCGATTTATATATTGGATGAGATCTCCTAACAGGTACTCATTATCGGTGTAGTCATGCAAGACATTAATGCATCCAAAATAAAACTAAAGAATTTCTCGATGATCGCATAAGAATTAAGATAACAACCTGTATAATACATCCCCATATATCCCAATTGAGAAAACACACTTGAATCACGAGAATCAAACACCTTATGAGCAACTCAATCCCAATGTCATTCTGGACGCGATTGAAAGCACTGGTTTTATTTGCACAGGAAGCCTGCTGGCGCTCAATAGTTACGAAAATCGTGTTTATCAAATAGGGATAGAAAATGAAGAACCCATCATTGCGAAATTTTATAGACCTCATCGCTGGAGTTCGAAAGCGATTCTAGAAGAACATCAGTTCGCACTTGAATTAGTAGACCATGAAATTCCCATCATTGCCCCCCTGAATATAAACAATGAAACACTACACCATCATCGTGATTTCAGATTCGCCCTGTTCCCCAGACGTGGCGGGCGCCCCCTGGAGTTAGATAATAATGAACAACTTGAATGGATGGGACGGTTCATAGGACGTTTACATGGGGTCAGTGCGTGCAAGTCATTCCAACATCGCATCCAATTGAATACCCAAACTTATGGCATTGAGCCATACGAATTTCTCCTGAAAAACAACTTTATTCCGGACTATCTAGTAGATAATTTTTGCAGAACTGTTGAAACGGTCTTACAAAAAATTGATGAACTATTAAAATGCGTAGGCTCAATAGATCAAATACGCTTACATGGCGATTGTCATGCTGGAAATGTGTTATGGAGTGAATCAGGTCCCCATATTGTAGACTTGGACGATTGCCTCATGGGTCCTGCGATACAGGATATTTGGATGTTGCTTTCAGGTGAACCGAAACAAATGGAAGTGCAGCTAACGAAGATTTTACAAGGGTATAGTGAATTTCATGACTTTAATCTACGTGAACGCCATTTGATCGAAGTATTACGTACTTTACGCATGCTGCATTATTCAGGATGGCTTGCAAAACGCTGGACCGACCCCGCATTCCCGCAGAGTTTTCCATGGTTTAATTCGCCTGTATATTGGCAAAACCAGGTGATGAATCTCAATGAGCAGATTGAATTACTGGATCAAATTGAATGTTAGCTTATACGAAAAATGAATAACAATTGGTATTCAACGCGAATTATGTATAATAAGTTAGTTGATTCGAGATCACCTGATTTTGATGGATGATCAATAGCCTATATAATTCCTGTTACCAATTCATAACCGTGTTTGGGCGAAGGCTCAACCATAAATAGACTAAAGGATACCCATGTTTCAATCAGCATTACTAATTGCATTAATGACCTTTAGCATCATCGCTCAGGCAACCCTTCCTGTGGATCCAATCCAGCGTTGTCTGGATGTAAGAAGATACGCTGATTTCACCACAAGGCAGAAAATGGCCGCCAAAGAACCTGGTGTACTGCGTTTTAAATTCCATAAAATTTCAGCATCCGAGCTGCCGATAAATAACCCGGTGGGCAATATGGAAGAAGTAATCAATGCTTTAAATAATCAGATTGAAAACTGCACTAAAAGCCGTGGCGAATTTCAAACCATAACTATTGCTGGTCATCATTACAAGCGCCAGGAATGGTGCCATCAAACCAATATGAAAATGCTTGCTCTAGCAAAAGCTGCCCGTGGTGATTTTCAAAAATATTTATCCGACATCAAAGCTCAATTTGACTGGTATAAAAGTGATGGCTGGCCTGAAAATCACGCAGGATTTAAAAAGGGAGAGTTTCAATTTACAGCTTATTACGCGCCAGCAGCTATTGAGGCTCGCTCCAAACGTGGTGGAAAATTTTTATATCCTATCTACAGTAACCCCGGTGTTGTGAATGCATCGTTGGAATGCAAAAAAATTCATTGCAAAGCTCCTCTTTGCGGAGTTGATCCACTGACCAAAATGCCACGTGGATTTTGTCAGAAAAATGCTGATGGTACTTACTCTGTAGCACCAGATCGACACGAAATCGATCATGGAGCATTAGATCAAAAATACGTCATTGGCTATGTTAAAGACCCGAATGACCCTGCTTTTTTAATGGTTGAAGGTTCTGGGTCATTAATTCTCGATGGTACATTATTCCATCTTAATTATGATGGTTTCAACGGCCGACCTCGCACCATGCTTGGCCGAATAGTCCAATGCGCACAAGACCCAACCTGTGGTGGCAATCTGGATGAAATTGAACGTTGCTCAAGAGATCCCAAGTGTCATGATGAAGCAAAACTACGCTGTAACGTCTCTAAAGAAATCAGACAAAGCGCTGCATCTGAAAAGCAAATTCGCCAATATCTGGACTCTCTAAATTTCGATAAAGCCGCCGATTTGCGAAATCGAGATCAAAGCTTCGTATTTTTTGCTAAAGAAGATGGCGGGCCTTATGGTTCCGAAAATATTTCTCTGACGCCACATGCTTCTTGCGCAACTGATCACAAGGTCATTCCAGTTGGTATGAATTTTATCTACACCTGTCAAAAAGCGACTTCATGGTGCGTGGCCCAAGACACGGGTGGGGCCATTATGGGAGCTCATGTTGACTGCTATAAAGGTGAGGGTGACCAGGCTGGTATTGAAGCAAATAATCTCAATCACACAGGCTCATTATTTGTCGCGCTGCCAAAACGCTAACAGCTAAAAGTTGAAACGCATTGGCACCAAACCTTGGTGTCAATGGCTCAATATTCACTATACGCCAGGTAGTTACTTATCAGATGCTTCAATTTTATTCCTCATCCCCGCGAAAGCAGGGATCCACACAACAATGTGGCATTGTGCGAATTGTCAGGATGGATCCCCGCTTTCGCGAGGATGACAGCCTAAAAAAATAGTCCAAATCCAGCTAAACCATTTTTCTCTTATGAATGTATTACCAACCCACACAGTATGAACCAGCAGCTCCCTTCTCCCTTTTCAAGGGAGAAGGGCCGGGGATGAGGGTTGCTGATCATCGAGCGTAAGTTGGATCGCGACCCAACTTACTTACTTATGAACGAGCTACCAGCCTACACAGTATGTAGTAGCAGCAGCTCCCTTCTCCCTTTTTAAGGGAGAAGGGCTGGGGATGAGGGTTTCATATCAGGTGGCACGATAACTGTTTTTAAATTGGCTTTGTGGCAAAAGCAATTTCAATAACGTCATTGGGATTAAACATTTCTATAAAATACTGAAGCATTTCCATTCTGGACTCATCACTTTGATCCTGTGCAAGCAAATCGGCTCCATATAAAGCTAAATCTTCAACAATGCGTTCATGTCGATAGTAAGACAACATGGTTTTGTCGATATCAGTTGTACCATAACCCTCATAAAAATATTCAATTTCTTGATGTTTATTCCAGACATGACCAACACCACCGCCTATAAACATAAGATCTCGTTCTTTAGGGCCCATCATTGGCTCATCCCAATCAATAATATAAATAGAGTCATCATTGGCAACTAAGATATTGCCTGCATGTACGTCTGAATGACACAGAACATAGTGTTCAGGATCTGGATGAATTTTTTTAGATAATTCTTCTGTAGAGTCAACTAATCGATGAATTTGAGCACTATTTTGTTTAAAAAAGGCTTTGAAGTCCGCAGTAATTTTATCATCTGAACTGTCAGGTTCAATCCGGCTATAAAACGATCGTACCATTTCCCTCCATTGTGTTGAGTACGATTCCTTTCTTAATTGGTTTTGAATCAATGCAGGAACAGTTATCTCGTGAGTTGATCTTAATGCTGTTCCGAGCTGTTTCCATTGTTTTTCTGTTAAATTTTGAGTGAACCCATTGGGAGCATGGATAAAAGGATAAACAATAATTCTAAAACGATCTGACAGCTGAGATGATTTTCCTTCAAGTGTATTGATAGGAACAATCAGTTCTTTTATTCCAGAATCATGAAGGATAGAGATAATCGATAAACCTATATCATCATGATCGCCATATTTAAATTTTACGAAATAAGAGTTGGAGTTGTCTTTTGCATCTGATTTATACGCAAACGCGTTGAAATCAGCACCACCTGAGATTAACTGCGCTGACTGGGCATTAATTCCATAATAAATCTTCAAGAGCTGGATGATTTCCTGTTCTTGAATTGGCTTCTTTGACATATAAATCAGTTATTAGTTTTAAACAGATGATCATGTTAAATCAAATAATAAAACGAGAGTACTTATAATTTACTGATTTGATATAGTTAATCAAAATAAATGCTTTTATAAATCTTCTTCAATAGCATCCAGACTGGCTTGCGCGAAATTACCATCACGCTATGGATTAGCGCCATATATGCCTAGTGCACCAATAGGTTAGTATTGAATTGCTTTATTCAGAATACTCAAGAGAAATTTGTCTGGTAATTTCCTCTATGGGCAAACCCATAACATTGTAATAGGAGCCTTTTATGTCTTTCACAAAGGTATCATATACGTTCTGGATACCATATGCTCCTGCCTTATCAAAAGGATCACCTGTATCAATATAATCTTGAATTTGCTCTTCTGTAAGCGTGTGAAAAGTAATTTTCGTTGTCACATAATCAATCTGCCATCGTTGCTCTGGTAAAAAAATCAGAGCATAGCCGGTATAAACTTCATGTGACTTGCCACTCAGCATGCTTAACATTCTATATGCATCCTTGTGGTCGCTGGGTTTTTCTAAAATATGATCCTGAAGTGCAACGGTAGTATCTGCGGCAAGAATTAAATCAACACCGTCGACAGCAACCTGAGATAAAATAGTTTGAGCTTTTTCTTTGGCAAGTCGAGTTACATATGCTTTAGCATCCTCCCCTTTTTGCTGAGTTTCTGCAATATTGGCGGGAATAGCATCTGCATTCAATCCGTGTTCTTGCAAGATTCGCAGACGTCTTGGTGACGCGCTGGCTAGTATGATTTTTAGTGGTTTATCGGGTTTCATAATAAAAGTTCTGCTCGAATGCAGCAAGTGTAGACTGAGCTGTAAAGCTCAGCCTACTCTGAGTAACTGCCTTACTTGGCAGCTGCAGCTTTCTTTTCTTTCTCTTTTGCAATCACTGCTTCAGCAACACTGGTTGGACATGGAGCGTAGTGAGAGAATTCCATAGAGAATTGACCACGACCCGATGTAAGTGTGCGCAAGGTACTGATGTAACCAAACATTTCTGAAAGAGGAACATCGGCTTTAATGCGTACGCCAGATGCGCAAGGTTCTTGTCCGGAGATCATACCGCGACGACGGTTCAAATCACCAATAACATTACCGACATCATCTTCTGTGCTGTAAACATCAACTTTCATGATGGGTTCAAGCAATTGTGGAGCTGCTTTTGGTATTGATTGACGGAAAGCGCCTTTTGCAGCAATTTCAAATGCAATTGCGGAAGAGTCAACAGGATGGTAAGCACCGTCAGTGAGGTTAACAGACACATCTAAAACAGGGAAACCTGCTAAAGTACCTGAGCCCATCATTGAACGGAACCCTTTCTCAATCGCAGGGAAGAATTCTTTAGGAACGTTACCGCCCACAACAGAGGTCACAAAAGTGAATCCAGAGTTTGGTTCCCCTGGTGAAATAGTGTAATCAATTTTACCGTATTGACCAGAACCACCGGATTGTTTCTTGTGAGTATAACTGTCCTGAATCTCTTTTGTGATGGTTTCGCGATAAGCAACCTGAGGTTGACCTACTATTAATTCAACATCATAAGTACGCTTCAGAATATCCACTTTAATATCAAGGTGTAATTCACCCATACCACGAAGAATGGTTTCACCTGAATCTTCATCCGTTTCAACTCTGAATGTTGGATCTTCCGCAACCATCTTACCAATCGCAATACCCATTTTTTCGGTAGAGCCTTTATCTTTTGGCGTGACCGCAATAGAGATTACTGGTTCTGGGAATACCATCGCTTCAAGGGTACACTCATGATTAGGATCACAAAGAGTATGACCGGTTCGAACGTTTTTCATACCTACGATAGCGATGATGTCGCCTGCTTCTGCATGTTGCAACTCATTACGCTCATTCGCCTGCATCTCAACCATACGTCCGACACGTTCCGTTTTACCAGTAAAGGAGTTCAGAATAGTATCGCCTTTATTCAATTTTCCTGAATAAATACGTACGAAAGTCAAAGCACCAAAACGGTCATCCATAATTTTAAATGCCAATGCTCGGAATGGCTCATCAGGAGAAACGATAGCGAATTGGCCATTGGGCTCACCTTCAGCATTGGTCAACGGCTGTGGATTAACTTCATGTGGAGCAGGCAAATAATCAACGACCGCATCCAGTAATAATTGCATCCCTTTGTTTTTAAATGCTGAACCGCAATAAGTCGGGAAGAAGGCTAATTCGAGAGTACCTTTACGGATACAACGCTTGATGTCTTCAATTGAAGGCTCTTCACCATCAAGGTAAGCCATCAGCAAATCATCATCCATTTCAAGTGCCGTTTCAATTAATTGAGCGCGGTACATTTCAACGTCGTCATGCATATTGGCAGGAACGTCAGTAACGGTGTAATTTTCAGGCTGACCAGTTTCATCCCAAACGTACGCTTTTCGAGTTAATAAATCAACAACACCTACGAAGTCATCTTCAATGCCAATTGGCAAGGTCATAATTAATGGGTGTGCGCCCAATACTTTTTTCACTTGCTCTGTGACTTTCAAGAAGTCTGCGCCGATACGATCCAGTTTGTTTACGAAAATCAAACGAGATACTTTCGAATTGTTCGCATAACGCCAGTTGGTTTCTGACTGAGGCTCAACACCACCGGAACCACAGAATACCCCGATACCGCCATCGAGAACTTTCAGTGAACGATATACTTCGACAGTGAAGTCTACGTGTCCTGGGGTATCGATAACGTTGAAACGAGTACCTTTCCAGAAACAACTTACAGCTGCTGACTGGATGGTAATACCGCGTTCCGCTTCCTGTTCCATGAAATCGGTTGTTGATTCACCTTCGTGAACTTCACCCATTTTGTGGATTCTACCGGTGAGCTTAAGAATTCGTTCGGTAGTGGTGGTTTTTCCGGCATCTACGTGGGCGAAGATACCAATGTTTCTATAAAGGTTTAAGTCAGTCATAGCGCTCTTATAAATTTAAATGGAATAAAAATAGTGACATAGTATACAGTATTATATCCGGATTTGCAGCAGTTCCGTGCATCGAGTTAAAGAAATTGATCAGAATAAAAAGCACCCGCTTAAACAAAGGTGAAAATAGAGGTACTCATGGACCTTTGAAGGCGTTTAAATAATTACCAGTCCCTCCCATAATGTACTAAAATTATCTATATAAACCCAATCTATCAGGTGCATCATGAATAACCAGGATCCTGCAGTTACCTGTTCTAATCCACGGTTAATCTCAGCTATTTACTTTGGATTATTATCCGTTGTAGGCACTATTCTTATTAATGCTTTTCTTACTTCTATTGGAATAAAAGAAATCATTCCGCTTTTTGAAGCAGTGATTTTGGGAATGGTTATCGCTTCATGCACTGGCGCATTAATGGGAGAGAAAATTATTCACTGCCCAACACCATACAAAGCTAAAACATTTCTGATTGGGTTTTCCATGGTTATAGCCTCTTTACCCATTTTTGATTTAGGACTTTTATTGTTCATGATAAAAGAAAACTCAAATTTACTACCTATTGCACAGATTAAGAATATGATTTATTTCTATCTGTATATTCTTGCCTATAGCTATATTCTATTCGGTGTCGTACTGGCCATAGGCGCAGGACTAGCAGCCATGTATCTACGTGGTCAACTGGTATACGATATTTTATCTACCTATCTACCCAAGGAAAAAATATCCAAATTACCAGATTCTCCATTAGAAAAAAGCAAAATTGAACATTCTGATCGGGTTAGCATCAAACATCGATAAGATACCTGACCAATGCACTAACTTAGTTTGCGTTATTATTTTGTGTAATAAAGCCTGGAGTTATACCGGGTAATCTATAATTTAAATTAACATTTCCTCTAAAAATATAATCCTTATGAATAAAAAACAGATGGGTAAAGAAGAAAATAAAGCGCGTGTCTTACAAACGATTAAAGCAATAACTTTTGATGTACAGGGAACCTGTGTTGATTTTGTTCAACCTCTTATGCGCGTTGGAGAGGAATTCAATCATCGAAAGAACATGAATATCGATTGGGCTACTTTATCATTTGAGTGGCGGGAATTATACCGCAACATGCTTGATGAAGTAATTTCTGGACAACGAATATGGATGAGGGTTGATCACATCTACCGTCAAACTTTAGATACCTTGTTGGAAAACAACAAACTGTCACCCTATTTCTCCATCTCTGAACGCGATGAGCTCAACATGATTTGGAGTCATCTGGAACCTTGGCCAGACAGTAGAGAAGGACTTGGCCGATTGCGCCAAAAGTTCGTTACTTCAACATTATCCAATGCGGGTATGGCGACAATGGTTTCTGTCGTTAAACATGCCAGGCTGCCGTTCGATGCATTGTTAACCGCTGAACTGGCACATGACTACAAACCCTCCCCCGCTGTGTATCAGCTTGCGGTAGATTATCTGGGTTATAGACCCGATGAACTATTAATGGTGGCTTGTCATAAATATGATTTGAACGCTGCGCGGTCCTTTGGAATGCGTACTGCTTTTGTAACTCGTCCTCTAGAATTTGGCCCACACGGCAAACCTGACCTTACTCCTGAACCTTGGTTTGATTTATATGTCGATAGCTTCATCACTCTGGCGAAAGCATTAGGAGCATAAGGTTGTCATATTTATAACCTGTACTCATAGTGCTTAAGTGAATCGACATGCTGTACTGTATGGAGATAAACAGTAAGACTCAAGAGTTCTTGATTTTGGTTTGAGGCAGACTGATTAGAAACTCATATATTTTATCAGGGAGATCCGGTGCTTTGTAAAAATATCCTTGTGCAAAATCACATCCATGAGACACTACAAAATCTCGTTGAAACTCATTTTCTATTCCTTCAGCCAATACCTGAATATTCAGACTATGACCTAAGTTAATAATCGCTTTTGCAATAGCTGCATCATTAGCATTGGATGCCATTTCACTAATAAAGGAACGATCAATCTTCAACTTATCTACCGGGAATTGCTTTAGATAGGAAAGACTTGAATAACCGGTACCAAAATCATCGATAACCAGCTTGGTTCCCATATCTTTTAAGGCATACATGGTTTCAACGACATGATCTATATCTTCAATCAATAAACTTTCAGTTAATTCAAGTTCTAGATATTTTGCCTGCAATCCGCTGGATGTTAATGCTCTTGAAATCATTTCAGGCAAATTAGTTTGACGGAATTGTCTTCCAGATATATTCACTGCAATGCTTAAGTTCTTTAGTCCTTGTTTCTGCCATGTTTTCATTTGTCTGCACGCTTCATTCATGGCCCATTCACCCATCTCAAGAATTAGACCATTTTCTTCAGCCATAGGGATAAAATCAACAGGACTTACCAAGCCCAAAACGCTGCTATGCCACCGCATTAAGGCTTCAAAACCAACCACCTTCGATTGCTTCAAATCAATTAAGGGTTGATAAACTAAAAACAACTCCTTATTTTTTAGAGCATCTCTTAACGCAGAGTCTAATTGCATATAATTAATAACTCGTCTATTCATTTCCGGTTCATAAACTCGATAGGTATTCCGCCCGCTATCTTTCGCATGATACATGGACAAATCAGCACTCTTCATCAAGGTCTCATAATCACCTCCATCTCGAGGATAATAACTAATACCCAGACTCGCTGTAATTTTTAAACTGTGTTGATCTATCTGTATTGGTTTTTCTATTGAATGTAAAATCTCCTGTGCCAAAACCTCAGCCTGTTGATAAGAGTCAATTTCTGAAAGTAAGATTACAAACTCATCGCCACCAAGCCTGGCTACCGTATCAAAATCATCTGTTGCAATTAAAAGTCTGTTCGATATAGCCTGCAATAATTTATCACCCATAGTATGACCCAAGGTATCATTAGTCATCTTGAATCGATCCAAATCTAAAAACAGAAAAGCTAAAATGGATTTTTTCTTTTTGGCCAGAAGAATTGCTTGATCAACCCTATCCATTAATAACACTCGATTGGGTAAATGAGTCAATGAATCATAGGTAGCCTGCATGACCAATTGATTTTCCATATCCCTGCGCTGCGTAATATCATTAAGAATGCAAATATAATGTTTCACATGACCAAAAGAATCTTTCACTGGCGCAACGCTTATCTCACACCAGAATACCTCTCCATTTCTTTTAATGCTTTCCATCTCAACTGTTTCTTCGCGTAGTTCTCTTATCGCCAGCTCTATCCTTTTGTTATTCACCTCTTCAGAATTTGAACCTAATAGGCTGATCAAGCTTTTTCCCAGAGCCTGTTGCTCGGAATATCCCGTCGTCCGTTCAAATGCCCGATTAACATAAATCACTTTATTTTCATTTTTTGAAATATCGATAATCGCTATTCCATGAGTACTTGCTTCAATGGCTCGTTCACGTATTCGTAACTCATCCTGGGCAAGACGTTTTTGAGTAACATCTCTAAAACTGTAAACCCGCCCAACAATCTGTGATCCCACCCGTTGTGGTTGAGTGAAACGCTCATAGATTCGACCATCCTTAAAAATCAATTCGGGTAATTCCCCTTGCCACTCAGAATTTTGATATAAGTATTGGACATCGGAAATTAACGATTGAGGATCAATCAACTGCTCCAATATGTACTCAAAACTCATGCTTTCCTTCCCTGACTCCAACATATAAGAAGGAATGCGCCACATTTCAACAAACTTTTGGTTCCAGTCAACTACAGCTCCATGACCATTTACCATCATGATTCCATCCGCAGTGGATTCTAAAGTGGCTCTAAGTAAGGACAAGGATTTCTCGAGTTCGAGGTTTTTTTCAACAATTTCATCCGTTTTAATAGATATATTCTCAGTCAAGGGTGATTTACTTGAGCGTTGAAACTCAGGTTGAGTGTGATACCACTGCTCCAACAGATCGGATAAGCCGGGATGATTACCTACTATTCCCAATTCGTCACTAATATCTGTTACAGATGGCTCTTTGCCCCTTTTTTTTATTTTTTCAGCGGCAGCGGCAACTTTTTCGTAATTGATTTCTTGCCTACGCATGCATCCCTCACTAGAATGTCCTTCATGATAATTAGCGGCATTTTCTATATTTACTTTAGCAAATAAAGCACTTAAAGTACAGTTAATGAACAACCGAGGATCTAATGACTCAGGAACAATACTGAGTTTGAATTTTGAAAAAGGATTACAATAAAATGAAAAAAACTCACTTTGATACACGTGCAATTCACGCAGGTCAAGAACCTTGTCCGAGCACCGGTGCTGTAATGACTCCTATATATGCTACGTCTACCTACAAACAAATTGCTCCAGGTGAACATCTTGGTTATGAATATTCCCGAACAAAAAATCCTACCCGATCAGCTTATGAAGCCTGTGTCGCCAGTCTGGAATCGGGTCAACATGGATTTGCCTTTGCATCAGGTATGGCTGCAATCAATACCGTGATCGATCTACTGGATGCTGGAGATCACGTAATAGCCATGGATGATCTATATGGCGGCACCTTTAGATTGTTCGACAAAGTAAAAACGCGTACATCTCATTTATCATTTTCCTTCATTGATATGTCTAATCCAGCGACTCTTGAAGCTGCCATTACTCCAAAAACAAAATTGTTATGGTTAGAAACTCCTTCAAATCCCATGCTAAAATTAGCCAATTTACGTGAAATAGCGGTCATTGCTAAAAAACATGGCCTCATCACTGTTGCAGACAATACTTTTGCAACGCCCTGGATTCAACGCCCCATAGAACTGGGATTTGATATAGTGCTCCATTCCGCGACCAAATACCTTAATGGACATTCAGATGTTGTCAGTGGTGTTGTCGTTGTTGGAGATAATTCTGAATTAGCGGAACGATTGGCTTATCTGCAAAACTCATGTGGTGGAATTGCAGGTCCCTTTGACAGTTTTCTGGTTTTACGAAGTCTGAAAACCTTATCCATTCGCATGGAACGACACTGCCAAAATGCCAATCAGCTCGCAACGTGGTTAAGCAGCCATCCCAAAATTAAAAAAGTTATTTATCCTGGATTAACAAGCCATCCGCAGCATTCATTAGCCAAAGAGCAAATGCATGATTTTGGCGGTATGATTTCTATGGTAATCGATGGCGACCTGGAGCAGGCTAAGAGATTTTTAGCCCGTTGTGAACTGTTTACGCTGGCAGAAAGTCTCGGAGGAGTTGAGAGTCTGATTGAGCATCCTGCAATTATGACTCATGCTTCTGTGCCAGCCAAACAACGACAAGCCTTAGGTATAGATGACGGTTTAATCAGATTATCTGTTGGAATTGAACATATAGATGATTTACGTGCCGATCTGGAATATGCCTTAAGCTAAAAATATCATTTAATATCGGGAGTAGTAATTCATGCAAACACCAAATAAATATCGGGGGCAAATTCATGCCGTAATTGCTACCCTGCTTCTTATCTTTTCGACTACCCTTTGCTTTATACCCATCCTGTTTATTGGGTTATTTAAATTGTTTCCCAATAAATCGTGGCAGGCGCTCTGTACTCGATGTGTGGATGCGATTGCCACGTTCTGGTGCGGCATTAACAATTACTATATAGATAACGTACAAAAAATTAAGTGGGAAGTTACTGGTTTGAATAACCTAAATCCCAAAAACTGGTATCTTGTTGTTGCCAATCATCAAAGCTGGCTTGATATTGTGATTCTTCAACGAATATTTAACAGAAAAATTCCTGTATTAAAATTTTTTATAAAAGATCAATTAAAATGGGTTCCGTTGCTTGGATTTTCCTGGTGGGCTATGGGCTGTCCTTTTATGAAAAGATACAGCAAAGAATATCTGGCTAAAAAGCCCCATAAACAAGGTAAAGACCTGATTTCCACATTCAAAGCCATAGAAACATTTAAAAGAACTCCGGCATCAATCATGAATTTTGTTGAAGGGACCCGCTTTACCTTATCTAAAAAAGAACAACAGCAATCACCATACAATCATTTGCTCAAACCCAAAGCCGGGGGCATCAGTTTTATTATCAGTTCTATGGGCTCACAAATCAGCAGCCTGTTGGATGTAACCATAGTTTATTCAGAAAAGAATCATTCACTTTGGGATTTTCTATGCAAACGAGTAAAATCGATTAAAATAAATATCCGACAAATTCCCATACCAGCCCAATTTACCTCATTAAGTCTCATTAATGACCACGCAACACAAAATGAATTTAAAGATTGGTTAAACAAACAATGGGCTGAAAAAGATACTCTAATAGCCTCATTACAGGAATAAAAAATGAACTCACTACAAACGATTATTGAACAAGCATTTGAACAACGTCAAAGTCTGTCCATGAATACCGCCTCACCAGAACTGATTGCCGCTATAGACGAAGTTCTGTCCTGTCTTGATAATGGACAGTATCGTGTTGCAGAACAAATAAATGGTGAATGGACGGTTCATCAATGGATAAAAAAGGCAGTGCTTTTATCATTTAAGCTCTTTCCTAATCAAGTGATTGACTCAGGATTTTGTCAGTTCTATGACAAGGTTCCTCTAAAATATACTGGTTATACCAATGAGCAATTCCAACAATCAGGAGTTCGTGTTGTACCTCATGCCATGGTTCGACGAGGAGCCTACATTGCAAAAAATACGGTATTAATGCCTTCCTATGTTAACGTAGGAGCTTATATTGATGAAGGTGTTATGGTAGATACCTGGGCCACGGTCGGTTCCTGCGCCCAAATTGGCAAAAACGTTCATTTATCTGGAGGAGCCGGCATAGGTGGGGTTCTGGAACCGCTCCAAGCCAATCCGACTATTATTGAAGACAATTGTTTTATAGGGGCACGTTCGGAAGTTGTTGAGGGTGTCATTGTAGAACGAGATTCAGTCATATCTATGGGCGTGTTTCTAGGTCAAAGTACAAAAATATACAATCGCCTGACGGGAAGCATTACCTATGGCAGAATCCCTGCAGGATCAGTAGTCGTAGCAGGTAACCTGCCCAGTGAAGATGGCAGTCACAGTTTATATTGTGCCGTTATTGTAAAGCAAGTTGATGAAAAAACTCGCGCCAAAGTAAGCATCAATGAATTACTAAGAGCTAATTAAAATGAATGATATTGAAAGTATCCTGGCTAAACTCGTTAGCTTCCGTTCCATAACTCCCGAGGATGCTGGTTGTCAGGACTTTATGATCCAATTCCTGAAGAACTTGGGATTTTCTTGCCAAATAATGAATCAAGGCCCTGTATCTAACTTTTTTGCCTCTTACGGTTCTATTGGACCCTTGTTAGTCTTTGCGGGGCATACAGATGTAGTTCCGGTTGGCGAGATTACGAAATGGAATTCCGATCCTTTTGTACTCCAGGCCAAGGGCGATACGCTTTACGGGCGCGGAGTTGCCGACATGAAAGGCAGCTTGGCGAGTATGCTGGTTATGGCTGAACGTTTTATCAAAACGCATCCTTCATTTTTGGGAAGATTGGGATTTTTGATCACCAGTGGTGAAGAAGGTGATGATTTTGATTTTGGAACCCCTTATGTTATGGAGCAATTACAAAAGCAGGATACCCATATCGACTATTGTGTTGTAGGTGAACCATCAAGCACCGCTCAAGCCGGTGATGTAATAAAAATCGGCAGAAGAGGTTCCTTGAGTGCCAAAATCACCCTGCACGGCAAACAGGGTCATGTAGCCTACCCTCATTTGGCTGATAATCCCATCCATAGAATTAGCCCGGTACTCGCAGAATTAACCGCCATTCAGTGGGATAATGGCAATGCTTTTTTTCCTCCGACTTCCATGCAAATTACCCATATTCACTCGGGTGGACAAGCCAGTAACATCATACCTGGTGAATTGAATCTGCATCTTAATTTCAGATACTCTACTGAACAAACAGAAAGCACGCTAATCGAAAAAGTAATGAGTACGTTCAATCATCATCATTTGGTTCCCATTATAGAATGGCGGCTCAATGGAGAGCCGTTCCTGACGGATAAAGGAGACCTTCTTGAAAGTTGTAAACAGGCAGTAACCAAAATTACAGGATTAACCCCAGAGTTATCGACCAGCGGTGGTACTTCAGATGGTCGGTTCATTGCTCCTTATGGGGTTGAAGTAGTCGAGCTCGGTCCAAGCAATGCGACAATACACCAGGTGAATGAATGTGTTTCACTAAAGGATCTTCAATTATTGGAGGCTATGTATTTCTCGATTTGTGAACAATTATTACTTAATTAAAGTCAGGACTTACGAATTACCGCTGCGTTGTGTATGAGGGTGTCATGATGAACCCGTATTAGATTCTGCTAATACGGGTTAAGCAAATTCAGGGAAAGGGTTCTGTAAAAACACACTCACCCTCTGAGAATGACAATAACTATCCCAGTTCAAGCTCTAAAGCAGAGTGTTTTTTGGGCTTTATTTTTAAGCCTTCTTCTGATACTGCTTTGTCATTAACTACTTTAGTGACACAAGCATCCGACCAGACATTTAATGCTGTTTCCAACATATCAATCAAGGCATAGAAAGGTAAAATAACGCCCATTAAGGTGATTGGAACATTCATACTGGATAATAAACTGATGCTAAGGAAAAAACAGCCCATTGGTACCCCGGCATTTCCTATGGCCGCAATCGTTGATACCAAAATCCACAAGCCCATGGCAGAATAAGATATTGGCATACCATGACTTTGCATCAAATAAATCACAGTCGCAAATATAAATGCGGCACATCCATTCATATTAATGCTGGTGCATAATGGCAATACAAAACGGCTGATCTTCGGTTTGACCTGCAAATTGGTTTCTACTGTATTCATCGTTACCGGTAAGGTGCCTACAGAGGATTTTGAGAAAAAAGCTACTGATAATGCTGGTATCATTGCACGCATCGTGGCAAATGGTTTAATGCCATTCAATCTCAGCCACAAAGGTAAAATAATAAATCCTTGAATCAGATTAGCTAATACGATAATCAATAAATACTGACCTATACCCTTAATATCCATCCCTGAACGCAACTGAACTACTGTGGAAGTGATGAATCCAAACAAACCTAAAGGGATTAAGGTAATAATCCAACGGGTCATGACTAAAAACATTCCATGAGCACCGCGGAACAATTGAGTAAGAGTTTCTCTTGAATCCTCTTCGGGAATTTGACGTATGGCAAATCCAATAACAATACTCAACAATAATACGCCCATTACCTGCTGCTCAAGGAAGGGAGATAATAAGTTAGTTGGAATAATATTAGCTAAATAACTCAGATAGCCCAGATTATTCATTGAATTTGAAGCTGTTGCCTGCAAATTTACCTGGACCGTATTGGGGTTAATGATTATATAAAGCAAGCAGCTGATCGTTGCTGCAACCAGGGTGGTTAAAAAGGTATATTTAATGGTTCGTTGCCAAATCCGTTTCATCACCCCATCCGTTTTATAATTTGCCAGAGTAACAATTATTGAAAGAGAAATAATGGGTAAACTGATGCATTTAAATATTTTTATGAACAATTCAGAAATAAGCAGTCCCAGTCCTTTTAAAAAAACAATATCAGACATACCGCTTATAATTCCCAAGCCAATCATGAGAAAATAGATTACAGGAGTAGTTAAAATAATTTTTTTGCTTTGGTGATGTGCTGCACACATGTTTAAATCCTTAATTTAGATAATAAAAAACAAGAAATATCAGGGATTTAACAGCAACAACAATACAATAATTTAGTGTTAGAGTTAGATAAAAGGCGGGTAAAATGTAGGGGTTGAATTGACATAAACACCATTACCTTGGTAAAAATTTGAACATATCGGATATATTCTAACACATTATGGGTTTAGGTCAATACTCTTCAACAATAATATGCAAAATAATCAATGTTATAAAAAAAAGACACCGATTCATTGTGTCACTAAAACGTATCTAAGTCCCAGTTCCGTCATCCTGAACGCAGCTAAGGACCTCCAAATGCAGGCATCATGCCGGTTTCGGGAGATCCCTCACTGTGTTCGGGATGACGTTCCCGGTTCCGTCATCCTGAACGAAGTGAAGGATCTCCAAATACAGGCACTATGCCTGTTTCGGGAGGTCCCTCACTGTGTTCGGGATAACATTTCCCGGTTCCGTCATCCTGAACGAAGTGAAGGACCTCCAAATGCAGGCACTATGCCGGTTTCGGGAGGTCCCTCACTGTGTTCGGGATAAGGATAAATTCTCAGGTTTATCGATAACTGGGGTTATTGGACAGTTACGCTTCACTACCATAACTGATTCAACCCCAAATGAATTCCTAATAATCCACCAGTTCAATACTGTTGATTTGTTGCTTGAAACGCATGATGCGTCTATACGCATCATCTATTCGTTTAATATCGATCTGATTGTTCATCACTAGTTGTTCAACGCAATCAATCACTTGAGTCGCTGAAATACTGTCTAATTGATTCGCAAATATCATCATATCTGCACCTGCATTAATTGTAAGAGCAAGTGACTCATCCAGTGAATAATGTTTTGCAATTGCCTGCATTTGCAAATCATCACTGATGATAACGCCATCATATCCCATGGTCTCTCTTAAAAGCCCGGTTAAAATTTCATGAGAAAGTGTGGCTGGAAGTCCGTCATTGTCCAATTTTTTATTAACAACATGAGCAGTCATCACCATCACCGGTTTATCACTATCTCTTAATAAATTACGATAAGGAACTAATTCATCAAATTGAAAGGTATCTGTAACATCGACAAATCCTTCATGCGTATCACCAACAGCACTTCCATGTCCCGGAAAATGCTTATAGCAGCACCCTATTCCATAACTGCTGAATATCGCAACAAATTGTCTGGCAACCTGAGCTACGAGTTCAGGATTATTTGAAAAACTCCGACCCAATTTGCCAATGATACCTTGTTGATCATTTAAATTTAAATCCACCACTGGAGCAAAATTAAGATTAAAACCCAAGGATTTTAATGTGGATGCCATTTGTCTTGCTTCTTCGTTAAAATCAAGTGTTGACAATTTAGCAAGATCGCAAGGTCTCATTGTGGTCATACATCCATCGATTTTAGATAATCGATCAACAGCACCACCTTCATAATCTAATGCGATTAATAGTGGAAGTTCTTCATTGCCAGAGAATAACTTGGCAGAGTAATGATTGAGCTGATGGGTCAAATGTTTGATTTGAGCCTGGTTTTTTAGATTTTTACCGTACATATCAGTAGACAGGTCTTTATCAAATAATAAAACACCTCCAAGTCCATCATTGGATAACCAGTGAGCTATAGGGCTATGTTCGTGTAGTTCAGCACCACTAAACCCCATAATCAACATTTGTCCAATTTTATTTCTAAGAGTAACCATTTGCTCGCCCCATCCTGACTTATGCACGAAATAATACACAAAGATATGAAGTAAGGCTATGTGTTAATCGCAGAACCTACAAAAAACGCTTGCGATGTCACTACTGTCCGGGTTTGGGTTCAGGAATGGTACTAAAATCACAGGTACAATTTCCTTTCGCATCCGGAGGTAACGGAACCTGTGAAAAATCAGCTGTAAAACAAACGGGAATAGTCCAGGCTATATGCTTTGGATCACTCGTTCTAGGCAAAGTCCAGCTTTTAAGAGCAGAATAAGTTTTACCTTCTTCACTTTGCCAAAAAACAGGCGCATATCGAGCATAATAAAGTAAACGTTGGCCAGAGGTACAAGTAAACTCCGTCCGTCCCCAGGTTTTTCCTTTTGGTACAGTGAGGCTGAATAATTTATCATGAGTGGTCGCATCAAAAACATCTACAGATACATCGTAATTAGTCCAACAATTATCTTTAGCCAAAGTATAGTAACAGCTAAAAGACCAGCTTGGACTAGTAAAAAAAATCATCAAAGAAAGAACTAATAGACGCATCATCATAATAAGCCCTTGTTTAACCAGATGTACTAATATTGATTTAAGTATATACAATTCTTAATAGAAATGTTGTGTTGTGGTAATCCAGCATAGGCAAGATGGAGGAAATCTATTTCACGAAAATTCAGTGCTATGCCACTACTGTTTAGGTTTTGGTTCAGGAATGTTACTAAAATCACACTTACAATTCCCTTTCGCATCAGGTGGTAAAGGAACTTGTGAAAAATCAGCTGGGAAACAAACGGGGATAGTCCAGGCTAAATCACCTGGATTTATTTTACCCGGTAACGTCCAGTTCCTTAAGGCAGGATATGTTTTGCCTTGTTCACTTTGCCAAAAAACGGGAGAATATCGAGAATAATAAAGTAAACTTTGAGCCGGGGTACAACTAAACTCCGCCCGTCCCCAGGATTTTCCTTTTGGAACAGTAAGGCTGAATACTTTATTTAGATTGGATGCGTCAATGACGTCTACAGTTACATCATAATTAGTCCAACAATTGTCTTTAGCTAATGTATAGAAACACGTGAAAGACCAGATTGGGCCACTAAAAAAAATCATCCAGAAAAGAATTGAAAGACGCATTTTCATAATAAGGCTGTGTATTAACCAGATCAAATAATAATATGTTGAGTATATACAATTCTTGATAAAATTGTATCGTGTTCGTTATTTAACACGAAAAGAGGTGAGAGGTACTGCAAGAAAGAATAAGTTGAATTCCCTTTCAACTCGCGATCATTTTAAATGCCATTCCATAAATCAGGGGCAAAAACAACAGTTGTCTTCATAATCTTCATCTCTTTCAGACTCAGCTTCGATTCCTGGATTAATTGTCTGTCCCAGCGCCATCAAACCAAATCCCAAAGCCAGTACTGTGGCGGCTAAAGCCCAACCTGCCAGTATCGCCGCCCCCACCGCAGGCACTCCTAAAGCGACGGATAAACCTACCGCAATTATTGAAGTAATTGGAGAGGCAATAAGCAAAGGAAGCGGATCAAATTTTGGTCCCCAAAACATGGTTCCCAAAATATAACCGGTTAAAAAACTATTATGATGTTTTTCAGCATAGGCAAGAAGGACGATATCAATTGAAACCGTACCGATTGCAGCCATAATCAATAAACCAGCTCCACCACCATACATTAAGCCTTTTCCTATGATTAAACTAAAATCAGCAACTCCCTTTTGCATGGTATTCTCTAAAGACATAATTAATTCCTTCTCCAGTAAAAAAAAATGCAAAATACATCATATTTAAACCATAATCAATAAATTTTAATCATATATTTTTTATATCAGCATTAAGAAGATGTATGAAAAACTCCAAAATCGAGGCAAAAAGAGTGATGTAACTGTTCTATAAACTCGGAAGTTTTGTCATACTGAAGTGATAAATGACCAAGTTACTTACCCTAATTTTCAGTTCATTTCATGCATAGTCTTGCATTTATTTTCTGACAAGTATAAGCTTGGCCGGTTGGAGAGGTGGCCGAGTGGTTGAAGGCGCACGCCTGGAAAGTGTGTATACGGCAACGTATCGAGGGTTCGAATCCCTCTCTCTCCGCCAAAATAAATCTCACGCCCATACACTATAAAATAAGCTTCGCTTTCTGAATGAACTAATTTAATTAGGGATATGACAGATGAAAATGAAATTACAATTATTCACATTAGGAATTTTATTATCAGTCAACGTATTCGCAGACGGATACTACCCCGAATTAACATCACAAGATCAGCCCTGGACAGTCATAGCAAGTGTAGGCAATGGGAGATTTCAAGATATATATTCTAATGATGGAAAATCAGTTATTGGACGCCTGGCTCTAGGAAATGAACTGATGCTGTCTGGAGATTTTGCCCTCGGACTGGAGTTAGGGGTGCAAAATGGCCATCAGATGCGTCTAAAGATTCCTAATGAAACATTAGCTGTTCTGGAATGGCTTCCTGTTAAAACGACTCTTGGCCCCATGCTTGATTTATTAATTACAGCTAAGAGCGACCCTTTATTTGGCAGTTCCTTCTTTGCTCAGTTGAAAGGTGGTGTTGCGTACCGATACTGGCAAGTGGAACATCGGCCGATTAAAGAGATCTCACAACTTGCAGGTGAACTCCAAGCTGGTTTTGGTTATCCAATCACTGCCTTGGCCAGTTTAAATGTGTTGTATCAGGGTGTATACGGTAACGACCCGAAACTGAGAATTTATAATTCAACTAAAACTGCAAGTATCTCTAATATACCCATCTTGCATGCTGTATTATTAGGCCTTACTGTAAACCTCTAAATTCAAAACAACAAACCTCTAAATTCAAAACAAACAAAGTGCTGGATTTGTATTGAATTAAAAGAAAAATGAATTCATTGCTGATTATCTTTATTTTCTATAAATTGCACTTAAATCAATATATAAGACTATAATTTAGTCATCAGATAGTAATAAAACCACTATAGAGATCGAGTGTAGTATCCAATTTGCAATGATGACTTCAATGGAGTAGTACCATGAAAGAAAAACATTATGCCTATAAGATAACTCAATCCCCTGCAGATCTGGTTTGTAGTCATGCTGAAATTGAAGAAGATAAAATGCTGGACCTCTTAATTGAAATTCAGAATGATCATACAGAAGGTATATTCTGGATATTTAAGCAGTTTGGTGATCTTCCGAAAGAACCTTTGAGTATTATCGATTGTACGCATAACAGAATATACTACCACTACTCTGGAGAAGTAGAACAATTGAAAGATGCCATAAAAAAATTGACTCATTGATGAGCGTTATCCAATGAGAGCGCAATACCATTGTTTTTTTCTGTACTCACAAAGTTGTTTTAGCTTGCTTTGAGGATTTGAGGCACAACATAGAGAACTTCAATAAGAGCGTGTGCTCATCACTCTTCAAAACCGAAAATCCGATCATGAAGGACTTAATCTTCATCAATTAGCAAGATGCAATACTACGCTCTCGAAGAAACCAATTGTACAATTATTGAAATTATTAAGGTCAATTAAATCTAAAAGTTCAAAATGAATTTGAATTGTTCTTTTTTAGATCCTCAAATCTCTAGACAAATGCACGATTATTAGTAACCATTCAGCTCATTATTCTTTCTAATCTTGAAGAGGCACAATGATGTACTTAAACAAAACTAAAATAACAGTAATTCTCACTTCCATAATTTTAAACTTATTTCAATTGGCTTTTGCAGGAAAATCTATAGAGAAAGCTAGTAACGATACAGCCATTCAAAATGCCATTTTGTATTACATTAATGAGTACAGACACCAGCATGGATTAAGCCCTCTCAAAATGGACAACCGAATTGTTAAAGAAGCAAAGCAACACTCTTTAGATATGGCAAATCATAAAATGCCATTTGGCCATAAATATTTTAAAAGTCGCATCGACCGTTTACATAGTCAAATCAAAGATTCCAACGCTGGCGCTGAAAACGTAGCGTTTAATTATAAAGATGCACAGGATGTAGTAAAGAACTGGTTACGCAGCCCAGGACACAAACAAAACATAGATGGAAATTATAATCTTACTGGTATCGGAATTGCTCGTGATAAAAATGGAAAAATATACTTTACTCAAATTTTTCTAAAAACAGGAACGAACAGTAAATATGCTGCTAGAAAGCCCTTTACTCATTTATTCAATAATTCACTATTCAAAAGAACAGCTTAAGATTAATGAATCACTGGTTCAACAATTGTGTTCAACCAGTGTTCACCATGAGCATCGAGGCACTTAACGAAATCTTTGCAATAAACCCATTTTAGTCAGTGGATTTAATAAAAATAGTAGCCTATTATAGAATCATAGGCGGTACACATTGTTCAGCCAACATCACAACATTGGAAGCCAGATTGAGAATGTGGTGAGCATGCTTAGCCAGACTAAGAAGCCAAAAACATTCCGGAGGAGTCCACCTAGTGAACTAGGACTGTAATCAATCTTGCTGTCTATATCCACTTTAAAAAAACAGGGCGTATATTATACGCCCTTTTTATTTTATCAAGGTACAATTCCCCGAACACAACGTACAGCATAAGTATTGGCTTTACTGATTGAAAATCTGGTTCCTGCTAATGTAAAGTTCTGAGCCCATGCTTGAACCGGGTGCAAGGCATTAGGTGGGTCTTCTGTAGACGACCAATAAATTCCCGATGCAATTAAGTTATTACTATAGATACAATTAAGCTGGTCTTTAGCCGGTAAAAACCAATCACTATAACATGCATTCCCCGTTTGACAGGGAGAATTTCCTTGCGAGTCCACTGAAAACGTCTTGCAAAGACCGGCAGCATAATTAGTTGGACTGCCCAGTGCGAGCACTATCGCTGCAGTGTTAGTCGCTCCATCAAGATTATGCTGTGCGCTGGCTCCTATTACGGTACTTGTTCCTCCCCACTGGATCCCGGAACTATTATCTACCGTAGTCATTATAAGTTGCTGTACCGCCCCAACATTCAAACAGGCAATCTCTCCGCCACCTGATGGTTGCCCTACAGCTGTAGCCAAATACGTGAAACCGTTAACCAATGAAGTACTTCCCTGAGTCGCGGTGAGCACCACATCAACCAGACCCACTCCCGCTCTTGGTGGCGTTACCGCGGTGACCGTGTTTGAATTGACAACATGAACAAACGAAGCTGCTATCCCCCCAAATGTAATGTTTTGCGTTGAAGATAAATTAGTTCCAGTCAAAGTCACTCCTGTTCCCCCTATCAAAGGTCCCGAAGCAGGAGAAATTCCAGAGAGAGAAGGTATCCCTTCATATGTAAAACCATCATTCAAAGTATCACTGCCACCTGAAGTCGTAATACTGACATCTACAGAACCTTGAGGATGAGCCGGTGTGACAGCGATCACTGTTGTAGAATTAACCACGTTTAACCCAGTAGCCTCTATGCCGCCAAAAGTAACTCGTGTGGTATCCATTAAATTAACACCCGTCAGAGTAACTGAGGTTCCACCCAGTTGTGTTCCAGCGGCAGGATTGATCGCGGTTAATACAGGAACCAAAGCAGGCGCCTTGCTGATATGCAATATATTAAATTGACCAGGTCTATAACATTCATTAATTAAGCCCTGCTGGCAGACAACTGGCCCATCATTAATGGGTTGGGTTAATTGACTGCCCTTGATTCGTAAGGACAGAATGCAAGAACGGCCTTTCGTGGATAAAACAAAAACGCTTCCGCAAATATCCGGTCCAGTAGTAACCTGGGTCACGCCCGGAATGGGAGTCATTACCAGAGTATGAGGCCTATTTGTTTGACTGGTCACCCGATATTGAATTGTCACTGTACTGTTTTCAGGAACTGCGACTTGCGTAGCCGTCAAAGGGCTAAATGTCCATAACGGGATCCCCGCATGCACTGCTGTCAACATAAATAAGGATAAAAATCCCAACAACACTCTGAACAGTATATTATTTGCTTGCATCGTTCATTACCCTGCAACTACTGTGATATTGAGCATAACACCATGAGTATAAAAGTGATTTAAACTTAAACCAGTACCCAACGTTTGTCCGAAAGCTCTACCCAATTGACTTTTCCTCCAATCGGCGAACTCATAACCAATACCCATTTGCCAATTTTGATTTAGTGCTTTTTGCACTCCAGCCCCAAGAGTATAAGTCAATGTTGTCTTATTATGAGAATCGAAATCTGGAGTAGGCAATGCTTCAAAAATAACAGGACGATTGAAAAAATCAGATGCTCGATTAAATCCTGCTCCCACACTGGCACTTATCCAGGGAGTAACAATAAACCCTAAATCGGATAATAATTTCCCTTTTAGCGCAATGTGACTGTGTTGCACTTTATAGCTGTATACAAAATTGTTAAATTCTGGATCTGCGTCATCCCAGATACCACCATTGAGTCTGGCCTTGCCAGTCGTAGCGAATGCAATACCTAATTGACCGCTAAAGGAATTATATAATTTTTTTTGTATCCCTAGAAAAAACTCACCATCAGCTAAAGTATGACTGGATTTATTTGCCGCATAAGTTTTTTCTATATCAGGTGTTAAAAAGAATGTCTGAGTTTCACCACCATCTTGCCATACAGGGCCCGCACTCAATGTAGCGATATAATTCCAGGGAGCGATTGGATGAGTACCCATTGTGCCAGAAACAACATCCGTGCTTGATACAACGACAAATAACGACAGCATTACAGTGGATAAATTCCGTTTAATATGATACATCCATTCTATCCTATTGAAAATTCAGGTTAATTTACATCATATAAAGAATTCACAGTAATGCCAACACGTATTCTTGCATTTGACATTTTATTCAGTAGCAAATTATTCTAATCTACACTAGGATAGTTTATAGAACGGTAAAAGGATTACCCCATGAAAATAGCAACCTTACTTGAATCAGGTCGGGAAACCCGCGTAGCAATAACTCCTCATTCAGCAAAACAACTTATCAAATTAGGCTTTGAAGTCGCCATTGAAAAGAATGCGGGATTGTCTTCCGATTTCTCTAATGAAGAATACCAGCGTGTTGGTGTTCAACTCATTGATAATAAAAAAACATTGCTCAAAGAGACGAATATTCTTCTGTGCATCAATGAACCCAATCCCGATGATTTGAATGGATTGGCTAGAAATGCATTGATAATAGGTCACATCGACAATGATCCACAAAGTAAACTGATTCAATGGTGTCAAAAAGAACACATTAATCTATTTTCCATGAACTTGATCCCTCGAATCAGCCGGGCACAAAGCATGGACAGTCTGTCATCCCAAGCAAATCTTGCAGGTTATAGAGCGGTTCTGGAAGCAGTAACTCAATTCCACCGTGCCATACCGATGATGATGACAGCTGCTGGCATGATTCAACCCTCTAAAATATTGATACTGGGCGCAGGCGTAGCAGGATTACAAGCTATAGCTACCGCCAAACGATTGGGTGCGGTTGTTTATGCTTTCGACGTAAGAAGAGCCGCCAAAGAACAGGTTGAAAGTTTAGGGGCTGAGTTTATAGAAGTAAGCCAGGAACTGGATGGCGAAACCAAAGGTGGGTATGCCTCGGAAACCAGCGATGAATATAAAAAATTACAGGCCGAGTTGATCGATCAGTACGCTAAAATTTCCGACATTGTCATCTCTACTGCATTAATACCAGGACGTAAAGCTCCTGTTTTGCTCTATAAAACAACCGTTGAACAGATGAAACCGGGGTCTATCATAGTAGATCTGGCTACCTCGCGTGGTGGAAACTGTGAAGTGAGTGTACCCGATGAGATTATAAAACACGGAACAATCACTGTAATCGGAATAAGTAATATGGCAGGTCTCGTACCAGCAACAGCCAGTGATCTCTACGCTAATAATCTGGTGCATTTAATTAATTTATTGGCTGCAGCGCCTCCTGAAATTAAATTTAACCCTGAAGATGAGATTATTCAGCAAGCAGTTCTTTGTTGTGACGGAACATACTTACCTTTTCAGGCAGCCAAGGAGCAACAAAATGCATGAAGTTCACTCTATAGGTAATCCTTATATAACTATTCTGACCATTTTTGTCCTGGCCTGTTTTGTAGGCTATTACGTCGTATGGAAAGTCACACCGGCACTTCATACCCCCTTAATGTCTGTTACCAATGCGATTTCAAGCATCATCGTTTTAGGCGCGTTAATCGCAGCGGGAAGCGAAATGGTTGGAGCCATCACCTGGTTAGGGGGCTTGGCAATATTCATTACTTCTATAAATATATTTGGTGGATTTGTTGTAACTCAACGCATGCTTCGCATGTATAAAAAATAATGACTTAAAGGATGGAATCAGTAATGAATTCAATTGTTCCCCTATTCTATTTATTAGCCGCTGTCTGTTTTATTCTTGCTTTAAAGGGTTTGGCCAGTCCAGCCACGTCCAGAAGAGGAAATCTCCTGGGAATTTTAGGTATGACACTTGCAGTCGGCTCTACGTTGATGATGCCCACCATTTTCCATCACTACATTCTGATTGGTTTAATCGTAGCCGGTGGAATCATTGGTACCTTCATCGCACTAAAAATTAATATGACTGCCATACCGCAACTTGTAGCAGCATTCCACTCATTGGTAGGTATGGCTGCTGTTCTGGTAGCGTTCTGTGCCTTTTTATCTCCTGAATCATTTCATATTGGCAGCACTGGCGACATAGAAAAAGCCAGTCTGATTGAAATGAGTTTAGGGTTAATTATTGGTGCAATTACCTTTTCAGGCTCAGTAATTGCCTTTCTAAAACTGCAAGGGATCATGTCCGGAGTACCGGTACGATTTATGGGACAAAGCATAGTAAACCTGGTTATCGCTTTATCAATTCTAGGATTTTTTGTTGTATTTTTACTAAATCAAAGTTTATTGCTCTTTGGTATATTAGCTGGGTTAGCATTTCTCATTGGTGTATTGCTGATCATCCCTATAGGCGGTGCTGATATGCCCGTGGTAATTTCCATGCTCAACTCCTATTCCGGGTGGGCTGCAGCAGGTATAGGATTCACCCTGAGTAATGATCTGCTGGTAATCACTGGGGCATTAGTCGGAGCCAGTGGAGCCATCCTAAGTTACATCATGTGTGTTGGAATGAATCGTTCCATTTTCAATGTGATTTTTGGAGGAATTAACTCCGCGGGAAATACCCAGCAAGCTCATGCAGGTGACGAATCCAGATCGGTGAGGCAAGCGAATGGGGAAGATGCAGCTTTTCTGTTAAGTAATGCCAGAGACGTGATTATCGTACCCGGTTATGGCATGGCTGTTGCGCATGCACAACATGCAGTTAAAGAATTGGTTGATGCCCTGGAAGCTCGCTCTATCAAAGTACGTTTTGCTATTCACCCTGTTGCAGGACGTATGCCAGGCCATATGAACGTTTTACTTGCGGAAGCCAATATTCCCTATGATCGCGTTTTTGAGCAAAGCGAAATTAACAGGGATTTTGCATCCTGCGATGTTGCTTTTGTTATAGGGGCAAATGATATTACGAATCCGGCTGCTAAAACAGACTCCAGCTCCCCAATTTACGGCATGCCTGTATTAGAAGTTGAAAAGGCTAAAACCGTTTTATTTGTAAAACGTGGAATGTCCCCAGGGTATGCGGGGGTCGAGAACAGTTTATTTTTTCATGACAATACTTATATGTTGTTTGGAGATGCCAAAACAATGACTGAATCTATATCCAAAGCCTTAGGAGAAATATAACCCAATAATTTTATAATTTATTCAAATACTTGGGGTGGTATCCCATTTGCTCTGCGCAAATGCCTTTTAATTTGCCAAGGAAACAAAATAATTGTATCTTAGCCTGTTAATTTTTCACACTGGAGATATCTATGCTACGAAAAATCGGCTTTTCCTTACTATGCGCAGCCACAGCATTCAGTACGAATGTTCATTCAATAGTGACTAATACCCTTCAACCGAGTATGACAGTTGACTATGAATTAGTACCAAATGAACCTCAAGTATTTATTAATTACCTGTATTGGGATATTGAAGCTAAATGTAAAATTATTACCAAAGATGAAAGCAATGTGCTGTTTGCTGAAGCATTAGCCAAGCAAGGTAAAGTAAATGATGTAACTATAACCAAGGGAAGTTCCATGCAGGTTACTGTACATCAAGGCGATACATTAAAAATAAGTGCCGAATCAGGTGCAAAAGTTAGAATTACAAATCTTGGACAGCATACCGTTAAAGCGAGCTGTACAACCTAGTTTTAAAGAAAAAACCCATTAAGTCAAATGACCTGCATCTACCAAAGGTGGATACAGGTTATAAGCCTGTCTATCCCCAGTTAATGCTCTCTTGTCGCTCGGAACTTAATCTTAGGATAACGCTCTTCCGCCATTGTTAAATTCACTCGTGTAGGTGCGAGATACATTAAGGTATCACTGCCATCCAGGGCTAAATAATCATAGGCTTTATCACGGAACTCACTCAAGGCTTTGTCATCGTCAGCGTACACCCAACGAGCACAAGTCACGCTGACTGATTCATAAATGCAATCCACCTTATATTCATGCTTTAATCTGTGAGCTACTACATCGAACTGGAGAATCCCTACAGCGCCAAGAATAAGTTGATTACTATTTAAAGGTCTGAATACCTGGGTTGCGCCCTCTTCAGATAATTCAATTAACCCTTTCAGTAAGGCTTTGCTTTTCAGAGGATCTTTTAAGCGAACCAGACGAAATAATTCGGGTGCAAAATTAGGAATCCCAGTGAACTTCAGTTGTTCGCCCTGAGTAAACGTATCACCTATACGTATGGTGCCGTGATTATGCAAACCTATAATATCCCCTGCCAAAGCAATTTCAGTATGCGATCTGTCGCCTGCCATAAAGGTTAAAGCATTGGCGATTTGCACTTCTTTACCAATACGTAAATGACTCAGCTTCATCCCTTTTTTATATGCGCCGGAACAAATGCGTACAAAAGCGATTCTATCTCGATGTTTGGGATCCATATTGGCTTGAATTTTAAATACAAACCCGGTAAAGGCTTCTTCCTGAGGATTTACTATTCGTTCCGTCGTTGCTCTGGGTTGAGGGCCTGGAGCGTATTGAACAAAATCGTCTAACAATTCCTTAATGCCAAAATTATTAATTGCAGAACCAAAATAAACCGGGGTCATTTTACCTGCCAGGTAAGCATCCAGATTAAACTCATGTGATGCCCCTTTTACTAATTCAATCTCATCACGAAGTTCCTGTGCACTGTCACCAAGCAATTCATCCAATTGAGGGTTATCCAGTCCTTTAATTCGGACCGCTTCCTGCTTTTGAGCATTTTTACCGTGCTGATAGAGATATACTGTATCTTCATAGCGATGATAAATTCCTTTAAAACGTTTCCCCATACCTACAGGCCAGGTGATAGGAGCACACTGAATCCCTAATACCGATTCGACTTCATCAAGCAAATCAATGGGCTCACGTCCTTCACGGTCTAATTTATTAATAAAAGTCATAATGGGAGTATCACGAAGACGACATACTTCCATCAGTTTAACCGTTCTGTCCTCTACCCCTTTGGCAACGTCTATCACCATTAAAGCAGAATCTACAGCGGTCAATGTACGATAAGTATCTTCCGAAAAGTCTTCATGTCCAGGAGTATCCAGCAAGTTCATAACATGTTCATTATGAACAAACTGCATCACAGAAGTAGTAATGGAAATACCACGCTCCTTTTCCATTTCCATCCAGTCGGAAGTTGCATGTCGGTCTGCTTTTCGTCCTTTTACTGTACCAGCCATCTGTATAGCACCCCCAAATAACAGGAGTTTTTCAGTAACGGTGGTTTTACCCGCGTCAGGGTGAGAAATAATGGCAAAGGTTCTTCTCTTATTAAAGTCTTGATAAAAATCAGACATAAATCTCTCTAAATAAATAATTTAATAATGAGGTGAATTCTAAGGGAAATGCATCAAACTAACAATTTTTTCGTCGATTTATACCCAAATTGTGACATAAATCATGAAAATCATCTTGAATTCAAACCTGGACTAGCTGTAGCGAATTAAATTCAATCATGTATACTCGAAACAGGGCCTTTCAATAATACGACCAAAATTGATTAATTTAGGACTTACAAATACCCCCGAGGCCGAGGCAAAAAAGATTTTTTAATGAGGGAGTTTAGATAGACTAAATGACTGAATTAAAAATTCCTTTTAACGAAGAGATTGGGTGTTATTAGTTAGTCCTGAGAATTTTATCGAATTTGTTCCGTGTTCAATAGGTACCTTAAATTAAAGGATTTAATTTAAAAAAAAATAAGGAGTTTGCCATGAGACGTAACTACTTTATTGCTCCTCTTGTTTTAATTCCACTGTGTGCATTCAGTCAATCAGAATTTCCGACCGATTCGATGATATTTACGCACAATCCTCTATCGAAAAACTCCATACAAAAAACATACTCCAATACTTCAGAGGGCCTGAATCAACTCCAATCATTTACCCGCAGTGCGGATTACCCAACGCAAGTTATTCGCATGTCGGGAACAATGGAAAACCAACAACTCACCTGTGATCAAGTCAATGAAGCCATTGAAAAAAAAATAGTGGATTATATTACTTCAGATAAATTTTCATATCAGACTTATTTCAGTTGCACCTTCAATCCGGACACTAATTATGCAATTAACTTCCAGATCAACAGTTATTTCGATCCGATTAATGATGAAGCGGTTAGCTACTTAAAATCCTATCTGTCAGCGAATAATGGCTCTGAATTTCTTGGAACCCAATTAAATATAGAATCAGCCAAAGGTCTCGTGGTTGCGCTTAATTTTTCAGCAGGAATGAAGAAAAACCCCAAAAATCCTCCTTTTGTAGAATACAGACAGGATCGCAGCAACTTCTATTTCAAAAACAATTATGAAATGAATAAAAAATTGTTTACTGATATTAAACAGAATTTTTATTCCAATGATCCGGAAAAAATCCTGCCATTCCTCGAAAGATGGTTATTTCCATATGCAGGGACTATTTATAAAGCAGTATTAAGAGACTCTAACTACGCGGAACTGCAACCGGAACAAATTTTCCTCATGGAAAATGGTGAAAAGATATTTGTCTCTGGCCTAAAATACCATTTTGCTCATAATTGCACTACATATGAAAATCATCGCTGCCTGGTACAGGGAGTTTAACTATTTAGATCACTGTGGCTCGCCTTATAAAGACGAGCCATTCTCCAACATAAATATGTACTAGACGACTATCAACTCCAAACCGGAATGAAACCGCTCAAAATAATTCACAACCATACTGTCTGTTACCAAATCCAGGCTGGCTGGTTTCCAGTTTGGTTTTTTATCCTTAATGATTAACAAGCAACGTACGCCTTCATAAAAATCGCTGTCACTCATAAAATGCGCGACCAAATCAAAATCCATTTTCAAACATTCAGCCAGGGATAGATCTTTTGCCTTATGTAACTGAGCGAGAGTCACTTTAAGACTTAATGGAGATTTTTGCCCAAGAGCATTATAAACGCCTTCTGCCCATATTCCGTCACAATCACGCAGAGCTTCTCTGATCAGTTCCACTGTCGGCTGAGAAAAACATACATCGATTAAAGGCTTAATCTGACTGACCTCATTGTCCGAATCTGATTCAGTAAAGGTTTGAATGCACTGATCAACTCGGGCATAAGCGTCTTCTGATAGATCAGTAGACATTAAGGCTTCGGTTAAAGCGTTCATTTTCATGGAAGGTACACGATATTTAATCAATCCAGCCTTTAAAGCATCCTGAGAACCTAATCGATTACCTGTTAATCCTAAATAAATCCCCAGAGATCCGGGACAACGATTTAATAAATGACTGGCACCTATATCCGGGAAAAAACCTATCCCGGTCTCTGGCATGGCAAATACAAATTGCTCGCTGGCAACCGGATGGCTACCATGCAGGGAAATTCCTACTCCGCCTCCCATAGTGATACCATCCATTAAAGCGATATAAGGCTTACCATAATGGTGAATATAATGATTAAGCCTGTATTCATGCCAGAAGAACTGCATTTGCTCTGACTCAGTACTTCTTCCTGAATTGTAGAGCCAACGCACATCCCCCCCAGCACAAAAGGCATTACCTGGAACGGCTCGAACCACTATTGCCTTAATGGAATTGTCTTCTTTCCAAAGCTCCAATTGTTTTTGCATGGCTAGAATCATGGGTAATGAGAGCGCATTTAATGCACTGGCTCTGTTTAAAGTAATTAACCCTATTTGACCTTTCTGAGCAAAAAGTATCTCTTCGATCATCATTATTCTCCCTTAAAGACGGCGGTACGCTTACCCAGAAACGCCTCTACTCCTTCTTTTTTATCCTCAGTAGCACATACTTTGGCAAAATGAATCGCTTCCAGATGCAAGGCTTCCTGAAGGGATATATCATAACCATGGTCAATAACTTCCATCACTCCGGCAATAGCCAGAGGAGCCATACTTAAAATACCCTTTAAGATAGTTTTGCCCTGCTCTAATAAAAGCTCAGGTTCTGTGACCTCTGAGACCAAACCCCAATTTAAAGCCGTTTCAGCATTAATAAATCGCCCGGTCAGGCACAAATCCATAGCGCGTCCTTTACCGACAAGGCGGGCTAATCTCTGTGTACCGCCATATCCAGGTATAACGCCCAGTTTGACTTCTGGTTGTCCAAACATCGCTTTGGTTGAAGCAATTCTCAGCGTTGCGGAAATTGCCAGTTCACAACCGCCACCAAAAGCAAATCCATTAATCGCCGCCAGAGACGGCTTACCCATGTTTTCCAGCAAACGGAACACTTCCTGACCATGACAGGCAAACTCGTATCCGGTCTGAGCGGTACATTCAGCGAGTCGATTGATATCAGCTCCAGCACAAAAGGCTTTACCATTGCCAGTTATTATTAATGCCTTAACTTTTGGATTTGCTTTTGCAGAGCGGAATAATTCAGCCAGAGCATCTAAAACCTCGGTACTCAGTGCATTCAGTTTTTCTGGTCGATTTAACGTTAAAGTTAAAATTCCATTTCCATCCAACTCATGTTCAATTAAATTCATTAATAAACTCCTGGTATATTCCTAATCAATAAAAAATTCTTCATCCAAACTCGCTTTTGCAACAATTTCTCTCATGATCTCGTTAGTGCCTTCAAGAATTTGGTGCACTCTTAAATCTCTGAATATTCGCTCTATTTGATAATCGCGTAAATAGCCATATCCACCATGCAATTGCATGGCCTTATCACTTATCCGAAATGCCACGTCAGTCGCGAGTCGTTTGGCCATCGCACAATACATAGGCGCATTGACGTCATTATTATCCATAGCCGTTGCAGCTCTATAGACCATTAATCGTGCTGCTTCATAATCGGTTAGCATATCGGCAAAATAAAAGCGTAGTGCCTGCATTTTAGTTAATGATTTACCGAACTGCTTACGCTCATGAAGATAGGCTTGAGTTAATCTCAAACAGGCAAGTGCACCGCCCAGTGAACATGATGCGATATTAACCCGTCCGCCATTTAATGCATTAAGAGCAATTTTGAACCCCATCCCTTCTTCGCCAACCCGGTTGGATACTGGGACTCGACAATTTTCAAAATAGATCATACAGGTAGGTTGACTACGCCACCCCATTTTCTTTTCCAGTTTTCCAAAAGTAAAACCAGGTGTATTCTTCTCGATTAACAGACAACTGATCCCGTGATGCGATTCATCTCCAGTGCGAACCATACATAAATAGACATCACTGACGCTTCCGCCTGAAATAAATGCCTTGGCACCATTAAGAATATAATAATCACCGTCTCGTACAGCTCTGGTTTTTAATGAAGCCGCATCAGATCCCGATTCCGGTTCTGTAAGACAATAACTGGATATGACTTCCATCGCAGTTAATTTAGGTCCCCAAAAGGAACGCAATTCGTCATTAGCATAACGATCAACCAATGAAGTGACCATATTATGAATTGAAAGATAAGCACTGGTAGTAATACAACCGGTAGCTAGTTGTTCAAATATCAAGGACGCATCCAAACGAGTGAGTTGCGCTCCGCCAATATCCTCTCGAGCCACCATACCAGCCATACCTAATGCTGCGGCTTCACGTAAAATATCGGTTGGAAAGTGACTGTGCTCATCCCAACTATCGGCCATGGGAGCCAATTTATTTTGGGCAAAATCTGATGCCATCTGACGAAATGCCTGATGTTCAGCGGTGAATTCAAAATTCATAGACCATCCTTAGAAAGTTTGTTTTTAACACCCTATATACCCATCGGACATAGGTATAAACCTGAAAGAGTTTAATCTACTGAATCGATTACGGCACTAAATTTTGTAAAAAATCCTGGACTTAGCACATAAATTTTCAGGTTCCAATTAAACTGCTCTGTTTACAGGTTAAAAGATGTTATTATTGCGAATTTTTAGCGCCTGTGAAATACAACAAGAATAATCACATGGAAACATTAGCGCAACCTACATTAACAAATAAAAATGCCCTGACCGTTTTAAAAGACTATTTCGGCTTTGATTCTTTTAGATCGCCTCAAGAAGAAATAATTAATGATGTTATTTCTGGAGTAGACGTACTCGTTCTCATGCCGACTGGCGGCGGAAAATCTCTGTGCTATCAAATCCCTTCAATAGTTCGATCTGGAGTTGGTATCGTTGTATCTCCCTTAATCGCATTAATGGAAGATCAGGTAGCATCGCTTAAATTACAAGGCATTAACGCAGCCTATTATAACTCGTCCCTATCAAGTGAAGAGGCCAGAAGAGTATTAGCACAATTGCATAATGACGAATTGGACCTGTTATATATTGCACCGGAACGACTTATCAGTGCTTCCTTTTTAGAGCGTCTTGAAGAATGTCATATCGCTCTGTTCGCAATTGATGAGGCACATTGTGTTTCTCAATGGGGGCATGATTTCAGACCTGAATATGCTGCGCTCGGACTATTAAAAACCCATTTTCCCAATGTTCCCATGATCGCGTTAACCGCGACTGCCGATAAACAAACTCGCGAAGATATTGTTGTAAAATTAAATTACAATCCCAAAAGATACGTGACTTCGTTTAACAGACCTAATATTCATTACAAAGTAGTCCCTAAAATTAATCCAGCAAAACAATTGAATCAATTTTTGCAATCTGAGGTGCAACAATCCGGGATTATCTATTGCGGAACACGGAACAGCGTTGAACGACTTGCGGAAAAACTGCAGGATATGGGGTTTAAGGCACGCGCTTATCATGCCGGCCTTCCGCATAACGAGCGTCGCGAGGTACAAACTTTGTTCCGCCATGATCGTATTGATATTGTTGTCGCAACGATTGCCTTTGGAATGGGTATTGATAAACCCAATGTCCGCTTCGTAGTGCATCATGATTTACCCAAAAATATCGAGGGGTACTATCAAGAAACCGGTCGCGCGGGTCGTGATGGCTTACCGGCAAGAGCCCTTCTGCTTTATGATGCGGCAGACAGCGCAAGGCTACGTTCCTGGATAATCAATACGCCACTTGACGAGCAAAGACGGGTGGAAACCAATAAATTAAATCACATGCTGGCTTTTGCTGAAGCCTCACATTGCCGTCGCCAAATTCTCTTGCGTTATTTTGACGAGCCCAGTGATACCGAATGCAAGTATTGTGATGTTTGTGACAATCCGCCTGAAATGGCTGACGCAACAGAAGATGCTCAGAAATTATTATCGTGTATCTACCGATTAAAACAGAATTACGGATTAACCCATACCATAGAAGTACTCAGAGGTGCCGTAACGGACAAAATCAAACAATTTGGACATGACCAACTCAGCACCTACGGTATTGGTAAAGAGAAATCAGCCAATTACTGGAAACAGCTGGCCTGGCAACTTATTCATAAGGATTATTGTTTACAGGACATCAGTCATTTTAATGTGTTGCGTCTGACTCCCAAAGCGATACCCCTTTTAAAGGGTGAAGAAAAGATATCCCTGACCATCCCCAATAATGACCTCAAAGGCACTAAAAAGAAAAGTAAGGAACGCAGTTCTGTTAAGCCTGAAAATAGTCCTTTATTTGAAGTACTGCGTAGTTTAAGACGTAAACTGGCAGATGAAGAAAACAAACCTCCATTTATGATTTTCAGTGATGCGACCTTACACGAAATGACGCAGCTAAAACCCCAAAATACCGAGCAGCTACTTGATGTCTCAGGAGTAGGCCAACACAAACTAACTCACTATGGCCACCATTTTCTTAAAGCGTTAAAAGAATTTAGCGAATCCTGAGCAGGGAATGGCAGTAAGGAAATTGACTATTTTTTGTAGCCCGTATTAGCGAAGCGAAATACGGGGAAACTTTGGAGTTTTAATGCCCCTTCGATCCTGTATTACGCTTCGCTAATACAGGCTACCAGGGCTTAATTAAATGGCAGTGGCCAACACCGACTCCCTATTATTATTTACTCAAAAGATCGATCGCGCCCCCTAGAGAGAATACTTTTTTAAATCAAAGAGTTATTTTCATTCCCACTCTTTTTCTATAGCTATTAATGAAAAAATTAGTCGGCAAACTCTATGAATAAAGCAAATATTATGGAATAATTATCAACCAACTTCAGTAAATTTTGTCTATTTGTATGAAAATAAAAGCAATTTCATTAATCATCGCTCTTTTTTTTCCTGTTGCTTTATTGGCCAGTACTTCAACCTGTCCTTTATCCACCGGAATCAATGTACATACTTCAAAGCGAACCTTAAATATTTGTAAACACGGCTCAGTAGTAAAGACCTTTAAGGTAGCTCTTGGATATAAAGGCATTGGTAAAAAGAAAGCAGGTGATAATAAAACACCAATTGGTTTATATGGGTTAGCTTATCCAAGAAAATCCAATCAATTTAAAGTTTTTATTCCAATTCTTTATCCAACACCAAAACAAAGAGCAGCTGGGTATTCAGGCAGAGACGTAGGCATTCATGGCCCTACGCAGTCCTCCAAAGGGTTTAACTGGATGAACAGCCTGCCCTACTCAACACGTGGATGCATTGCAGTGGGCAAAAATAACTATATCGATTATGTTGCTGATTGGGTAAAATCCAACCCGGGAACCAAAGTATTAATTATATAGATTCAAGATCAGAGCGTCAGTCTCAATTGATTCCGGTTAGATCAACCAGCGAGTTGTCAGCAAGCTCCCGTTGGAGCTTGCCAACCTCCCAGTAATTCTTCCAAACGTTTGGCCACTGCGAGTGCCACATCATCCCGCCAGGCTTTTGCAACGACTTGCACCCCAATCGGAAGCCCTTCATCTGAAGTGCCACAACGCACCACAACTGCAGGCCAACCAGTAATATTGTAGGGCAGGTTATACGTTAAATCATAAGCCAAATCAAAACCGTCCTTTTCCTCAATCTTTTGCTCATATAAATTGGCAGGTGTAGTGGCAGCTGGACAAATAATCACATCGTAATCTCGCATGAACTCCATCATTGAATATTTAAATTCTTCAACTAATTCCAGCCGACGACGTAACTCGGTAACTGAAAAATGGCAAACGGCCGCTCTGTCTAAAATGGCCTGAAAAGGCTTTTCTACTTTAGAAACATTCATGATGTTCATGTGATCAATTAACCACTGCCCGCCGTCACCACCATAGAAAAACAGCTCCTCGAACATAGAGGAGGTTTCTTTGGTATTGGGTGGAGCATGTTCTTCGATACTGTGAACCTCAGACTTAAGCAGATTTCCCGCCTTGTTCACAACCCTTACGATATCGTCTCTTGGAACGGTAATGTTGTTCTCTGTATAGATAGCTATACGTAATTGACTTAAATCAACTTGATTCGGATCTTTTACGGCAATCGGTATTGTATTGGGATCTACTCCATCAGGGCCACTCAGAATGGGTAAAACATGGATTAAATCTTCTACATAGCGCGCCATAGGTCCTTGAGTCAAAATGTTTTTAAAAATACCATAAGAACCGTTTCCGGGAAAAACACCGGTATCAGGTATTAAACCAAGCGTTGGCTTTAAACCCGTGATTCCACAGTTATGTGCTGGTTGCCTGATGCTTCCACCGCTATCAGCTCCAATACCCAGATAAGAACCGCAGGCAGCAATAAGTGCAGCCTCACCACCACTGCTTCCTCCAGGTGAGCGTTGCAAATCATAGGGATTACATGTTCGACCATATAAACTATTATCGGTATCATAGGACATTGAGAAATCAGGAATATTAGTAATCCCGGTGATTATCGCTCCTGCTTTTCTTAAACGCGCAGCGACCGTGCAATCTTTTGTAGCACGATAATTAAATGGACTTTGATTTCCATAAGAACATAAAAAACCACGGACTTCTCGCGCGTCTTTTATTGAAACAGGTAGTCCATGCAAGAGACCTGCTTCTCTATTTTTAGCAAGTTCTTTATCTGCGTTATGTGCTTGTTTTAAAGCGTCCTCTGGAGATAAATGCTGAATCATCGCGTTAATTGAAGGATTTACCTTTGCAACTTGATCCAGATGTGCTTGCATTACCTCCACACAGGATACTTCCTTTTTTTTTATCAGCTCAACTACTGATTTTCCTGATAAAGAACTCAGTGTTTTCATGAAGCAAACTCCTTTTCCTAGAAAACTCTCTTTTAGCAGTTTAGATCACTATTACCAATCTGCAAAAATATCACAAGACCATGAGTAGAAAAATTTATAACAGCGCTGAAAAAACCCACGGAGCGTAGGAACTATACAATTCAGAGGATTTCCTTAACTCCCCACACTTAATTGAGCTCACTGAGTATTCTCCCTCACCCTTGATCCCTCTCCCCCACGCTGCGCGCGGTGGAGAGGGGAATACTCAGTGAGCTCAATAAAATACGTGGGGAGTTACGGATTTCCGTAATTTGAATCATCAATTATTTATATAAGTATTATGAATATTTAAGTCGGGGATTTAATAAATCATTAACCACATTGAAATAAAATAAAACAATATTAAACTATATTGGACAATAGAAATGGGTAATGATTCATCTTTTATTAATGAGGCGGTAGTTAGTTCTCAAACCGTTTCAGCTAAATCCAGTACAAACAACGTATGGAATACAGGCCTGTTAAAGATACTTGAGCATAAAAATCTGTCGCTGGAGCTTTTTCATAAAGATAATACACAACATCTAAGTTTTGATAGTGATATTAATGAGCATGCTAAATGGCTATTTAATAACATCTATAAAATACCTTATCCCGTTGCAAAACAGGAGGTTGTTGTTCCTGGATTTTCCAGATATGCACATGGATTAACTCACGTTTCGCGTGCGGCTCATTATATACCTGTATTTGCTAATCTATATCGCAAACATCGTGTTAAGGACTCAGATACACTCACCGAAGAAGACATTAAATTATTACAAATTGCCGCATTATTCCATGATTCTGCTCGAGAAGATGAAAATGAAGATCAATGGGATCATGAGAGCGCCTTATTGCTTTATCATTATTTAAGACAGGTATTACGCGTTAACAAAGAAAAGGCTTGTTTGATTGCCGAGGCAACTGCTAATAAAGACCTCCATAAAACAGGATATTTTAGAATTAACGAAGGGGAAGATGGCCAGATAAGCTGGCAATTTGATTCAAGCATCACTAAGGATAATTACCAAAAAAGCATTTATCATCAATTGATTCATGATGTGGACTGTCTCGATATTATCAGAGCCAGACCTGCTTTTGATGCCAAATATCTTGATTTTTATCAGATTGCAGCTAAGGATAATCCTTTGGCTCTGGAGGAGATGGCGCAATTAATTTGTGAAGCAAGAAGCTTAATTACCTATCATGGGGATTCTTACGGAACGATTGAGCCCTCGATCAAAATCAACTACGAACAGGAAAATGGATTTCAAGCAATAGCTCAAGATATAAAACGCTACAATTATCCTGTTCTGAAAGCATTAAGTAAGGAATTACTCCCTATTGAGCAGCTTTCTACAATGCCACTGGTTGAATTAACTCCTTATGACCCTCAAAAGGAATTAACCCAGGAAAACCTTGAGGCCGCACTCCGAGACGGAAAGATTCTTGCCAGATCAATCATCTATGTATCAGAAGAGGTTGCGTTTAATTCTACCTCTGGAATCAAAGGAAACAAAGCACAAATCGAAATTGAAAAATCCATGCGTAGACCTGGTGTCGCTACACCCAGCTCTAAACCTGATCGATTTATTAAACATGGAAATCCATACCGCTCTGTCTCACTGCTGGGGTACGGTGCGGGATTATGGTCTAATGTTGGATTTTTAATGATCAACCCTAATCCTGCTGACATTCAATTGATCAGCAGCGTTGATGCAGACACAGGCTATCAAAAAAAATCCATTTGGAACAATAACGTGACACAAGATATTGATGTAATCAATCAACAGTATGCTGACCTGCATCAATCATTAAAGCTGGGTGGGCAATATCGGAGGATGCATAATGGGGAGTTTACAACGCACTCTGAACTTTTATATCACTGCAAAAAAATAGATGCAATTTACTTCACTCAGGATCAGACACCAAACAATCCATGCCTTCCGCCATATTTTGGCCTATTACAGGCAGTTTATTTACGAAATGAATATGAAACTGCTTATAACAAAGCCAAAGCAGCCTATATTTTAACCTATGGACCAGAACAAGGTGAACGCGAATTCATCACTGAGTTTGGCGAAAAAAAGAAACTTCCAATTATTGAATATTCTTCTAGGCACAACCAAATTCACCTTACTGCTGAACAGGAATTGGATGATGAACTATTAATCCAACGATGGACGGCTATCTGTTCACGCTACATCAGAACACAAGTATCTCATGGACACGCAGATGTACTTGAAGATAATTTGGAAGCTATCAAAGTTAAGAGCATGTATTTCATCCATGAATATCAACCTGATCGCAATTATTCAGATGAAGAACTTCAAAAACTCCTTCATCAGACAGATTATTATCTTTTTAACAAAAGGTACATCCATGGAAACAGAATTCTGCCGGCAGATTCAAATTACCCAGTTCATTTAAGAGAACGAATTAATCTCGCGATTGAGCAGGAGCGGCAAACCATTGCAAAGGAAATGGAAGACAGATTATATGATGATCTATTGTCAGAACAACACTCCATTCTTTCAGAACATAGCTACGCTCTAATTATGCAAAGCACCCGTCTGCAAGATAAATTAAAAAATACCCGTGGCGTATTGGAACAACTATTTAATAATATCCCGGTGATTCCCACTAATAAATCGGATGCATATGCATACAATCCTATGATTGGAGCTTCAAAAAATATACTCAGACATGGAAGGACTAGCAAAGACCCATACTATGGTACTCCTGTCATTCCAAACGTGTGCATCAGCCTTGATAAACAAATAAAACTGATTCGTACTCTGAACCTGGATATGAATGTATGCTTGTATCCGCGAATTAATGCTGAGAGTAAACTGGATAAGGAAGATATTTTTCATCTGGTTTATGGGCAATGCAGCCTGATCTTCATGTCTGAAGAACCCACAAATGAGAGTCAAAGGACGTCTACTGAATCACAGTATATTATTACTGAAAACAGATTTTACTATTATGATAAATTAAATGAGATTCTTCATGAGATACCAATAAATGAAAATCAGAGAACCTTTTTACACTATTATCGTGCATTGGCTCCAAAAAAACTATCCTTTGAGCAACTGTCCAGAATAACATGCATTATTACTGCTTATTCCCCAATAGGTCAGTTCAAATTAAGTCCGGAGCTTTTTTCACTTATCGTGAATAAAATCAAGAATGATGTTTTTTCTGAAGGAACATACGACAACAGTTTTTTTCAATATACATACCAGGAATTTTGTACTGTATTTTTTGAGCTATTAAAGCTTCTTCCAGGAGGAAATTTATCATTGAATGAGCTGCATATTTTGGAACATATTTTAGCTGAAATTCAAATGGCGCATTCCAGTGATTTATCATTTTCCCAAGAAACTATTGAACCCGTATTGCTTTTTTTCAGAGAAAAGATACAAAAAGAACAAACTGATTCACAGCAATCAGGGATACCCGAAAGCAGTTTTAATGAAACCATTAATACAGTTGAGCATGAAGTACTTGTAACAATACCCCCGGTAGAAAACAGTTCTGAAACAGAAACAATACCCGAACAGGTGAGTCATGACTCTCCATCCTTTCTTAATCAACATCTAGGAAAATCGGCTGGAACTGCACTTGGGATTATAAGTTCCGCCCTAGTTTCATCTATTGCGGCACCACCATTTCTTGCTGAGAAACTGGCCTCACTCCCATCAACAACTGTCCGGGCTCTGTCTACAGCAATAGGTGGACTGATTGGCTTTGGTGTAGGCGCTATTATAGATGGGAAAAGAAGTGCCTCGAACGCGCAGGCATTATCCAATGATGCGATTAATTTATGCTCCACTAGTAAATTATTGGCGGGTTTATCTGCGAATTCGAATCCAGAACCGAGTAATAGAATTGATATAGACCCTGTTTATACAACTATTTATTCGGTACAAACTGATGAAACTGAACTTCAAATAGAGAATAACTCACCCGATGACTTGCAGATGAATAACACGATATAGATGTTAATACTTCAGGGACTACTCCAGAAATTCTCACTTTTTTTAAAATGCATACTAATTAACCCCAATTTGCATATTTTATAAGCTTGTCATCCTCGCGAAAGCGGGGATGACGTATAAAAAGTAAGGAGCGTTGAGGAGCTATCCCCATTGATTCGTTACTAATTATATTGTAAGTTTGATTTCGATAATCAGTGAGGTTCAATCAGGAACAACTCAGGGGAAGTTGGGAGTATTTGATAATTTGTCAACACTCACTGGAATTAACAAGTCGTAAAGGAGTTATTACAATGGATAAGAAAGAGACAACCAAACAATCTGTGAGCTGGTACCATCTTTTAAATTGGAGTACTGCATACCGAGGTTACAATGCATTAATCGCAGGTCTTGTTATGCTTGAATACATCAATAACCCTGAAGCAGCAGCAATTGAATATCTTCCTGATGTTGCTGTTCATGCATTTGAAGCAATAGCCCCTAATTCATTAAACAATTTGGCAATAACGGCAAATTTTACCAGAGGAATACAAGCAGGCTTGGCATTTTTTTCAGGGAATTCGACTATCCCAAGCGCGGCTAATATTGCTGATGTATTCAACCATGGGCTCAGTGTTTATCGCAGACTGTCTTAATTAATTGGACAAGAGCATCGATTTAGAATTGATCCCATTGATTTCATAATAAACTATGACCGACTGTAATGAAGTAATTGTTCTACTGTATCTTTTTGATTGTCAGTCAAATAACAACTCTTCATTACGTTAATGAGTTCTTCTTTTGAATAAAGACGCAATCCTCTGGCTTTGAAAAGTTCCAACTCCTCTACTGTAGGAAATGAATAAAATCCTTTATCGGTTGCATTTTGAACCAAAACCGATAGTGATTCATTTCTTGATAGTTTAAGTAAATTAGTCGTGACGAGTTCAACTCCAATGGGAATCAGAGCGAGGACGTTGTGCATCATGGATCGTGTATAATCAATAGAGCAGGTTCGTGAATCGATAATAGAGCCTTCATCCAATTGTTCGGATACTCGAAGCAAGGTGATGCCATAGTGTTGTTCCTGATTCAACATGGCTGCAAACAGAGGCATAATTCCTCTGTATTGTGGCAACAAACCAGGATGAACATTCCATAAATAATGTTCGTTTGAACGAGTAAAGTAATCGATAAGCTGTGCATCAAGTTTGACAATACATCTTATAGAAATAACCACATCAATCTTCCAATTCTTTGCTTGTTCTAAAATAAATTGGGACGCTTTTTTATTATCAATAGAGGGACAAAATGCATAATTGATAGCATATTTTTGAACCAAGGCATCTAATCCTGCATATTTACCCTCATTCCGATGATTTTTAAGGAACGGAATTAGAACCTCACTAAATAAGGTTCGCTCATAGAAAATTAATTGGTTTATATCTTCTTGTATTTTTTCGGGCTTAAATGCCAATTCGTTCTTAAATACCAAAAAAGATGCTTTTAAATGAGTTTTTGCCCATTTAATGCATATCTCATTTGCCATATTATAAGAATATAAATCGCTGCCTATAAGAAAAAGTACATTCATCGAATTCTCTTTAAAGATCCTATAATTGACTAGGTAGACTCCAATTAACTCCAAATAAAAGTTAGTACAATTTATCTACTCTATTAATTATGAGGAACTTTATCTATGGATGTCGCATCATTAAAAATATATAGACTAAACTATAAATTACCACAACCTCTTTGTATTGCTACTTATACCTGGACTCACTTAGAAAACATTATAGTCCAACTTCATTATCATGATTTGATTGGCATTGGTGAAGCGGCTCCCTTTGTCCTGATGACAGGTGAATCATTCGATGATGTTGTTTCGCAACTACAGAAGGTTAAAGATCACCCTATTGATCCGAATGCCGCACCTCACGTTTTTTATCAATTTCTCAAGGATCAGGTTAAGAGTTCTCATGCTTCTGCTGCTTTAGATAGTGCTTTTCATGACTTAGTAGGAAAAATAAACAATAAACCTGTATACAGGCTTTTTGGCAATGAGACGAAGCGCACCCCCAATAGTTTAACTATACCTATTTTAGATTTAGAAGAAACCCAAGATTTTGCGTTGTCTATTCTTAATAATCATCCCCAGGTTCAACTCATAAAGATTAAAATGGATCTTAATACGATTAATCTCAAAACAACGGAATTAATTAAACGTATATTTGCTAAAGACGTATCTTATGTGATTGATCCCAATCAAAGTTTTAAAGATGCACAACAAGCAATTGAAGTATTAAAAGAAATGCAATCGATTTTAAAATCGGTAATTGCGGTTGAACAACCTGTAGCAAAATACGATTATCAAGGATTATTGGAGATAAAAAATCAGCTTGGTGGCATTCAGATTTATGCTGATGAGAGCATCGTGGGCATGGATGATCTGGAAGAGCTTATTCGTTTGAAGGCGGTCAATGGAATTAATATCAAAATCCAAAAAGCAGGCGGAATTTGGAAAGCACGTCTTATGGCGCAAAGAGCTCATGAAGCAGGATTAAAGGTAATGGTTGGATGTATGATGGAAAGCCCTTTGGGTGTGGCAGCAGGCATTCATTTTGCAGCATCAATGCCTAATATCGCATTTACTGATTTAGATAGTGACTTATTTTTATTTAAAGATTTAAAGAATCCTGTTTTTACTCAATTACCCTACATTCAGGGTATGAGAATACCCTTCGAAAAGCCTGGTTTAGGAATAGAGATTAATGAGTCTGTTCTGCATCATCTGGCAAAACAAAATGAACTGATTTATGAAGAACTGTAAGGTTCTGATTGTATTTTTACCAGAGGTGCATTTTTTAAGCTGAGAAAATCGTGATAGAGAGGATCAAAGCGCGAGTTGCTTAATATCATTGTCGCCGCAATATTAGAGGGTTTAACTAAAATATCGTATTCTCCACTGGGCTGCATTTGAATTAATTCTCCAGGCTTTACATTCCATTCAATACTCAACTCACTATTCAGTTTGGGTAATTCAAGACTCAAAACGATTCCATTTTTTTTAGGAACATAACAAAAAAAAGCAAACTCAGTTATTGGTTGGGTTTGAATGGTTAAGGGTCTTTGCAGTCTTAACATAAAATGAGCCAATTCGAGATTAACTCCTGTCATGCGTTCAATCATGGTCACAACCAAGGCCCCAGAGGGCCTTGCGGCTATCTCCAAAAAAACGACTTCATTATTTTGTGTCAGAAACAATTCACAATGAGTCACTCCATCAGGTGGTTGTAACGAGGCAATGATCTGTTGATGCACTACGTTCAATTGGTTCCAACGCGAATCATGTTCAGGAAGCACGATACTGCCCGTTGGATAGCCCTCTTTAAACAATGCCATAGGCCATAGGTATTCTGAAATGGAAACAAATCGAATTTCCTTATTTTCCACAATCGCATCACAATGAAATAAAGTTCCCTCAATAAACTCTTCAATTTGAAAGGAGATTTCTGAATGTGCTATTTGCTCAACATAAGCGAACCAGTCGTTTCTATTATGTATTTTCTTAAAACTGGCGCTACCGTATAATGCAATCGGTTTTACAGCAAAAGGATAGTTGAATTTTTTTTCCAGCTCAGTGATGTAACGCACTTTATCGGTAATATATTCTTCTCTATTAAACACCTGGTGATATGGAGTACGAATTCCTTGAGCATCTAATGTATTTTTCATGACAATTTTATCAATAAATTTAATTAAGACTTGTTCTCCTTCTCCGTTTAATCCTAAATAATCAATAAGCTTTCCAACAACAAGGATGCATGCTTCGTCGTTGGTCACTAATCTTAATTGGTTACGACTTATTTCATTTAAATAATGTTCAACTAAGGGTAATGTAGTCTCGAACGATATGGGATCAATCACATGAATTTTTTCAAAAAAAATCTTTTGCTCTTCATTTAATTGGGCATAAATCGTTGAATTAATGAATAAAATGCTGCGAGTTTCAGAACACTTTAATACACTCAAATCACTTTTAAAAGGGGTTATGGCATTAAAAAAAATAGCAACTGAGTTCATTTTATCCCTCTACATTCCAAGTAACGACTATGCTCCTGTTGTAATTATATGGCTAAATTTAAAATCATGTAGCCCGATATCACTCTTTATTATCAATCCTAACCCCATTAGACTAATGACTTATTCCAGACAAAAACGAAAACCAATGCAGAAACTTCCTAAAGAATTCTATCAAAGAGACACGGTACAGGTTGCCAAAGACCTATTAGGAAAAGTTCTGGTACATCATGATGAAGGGGTAATCCGTATCGGTAAAATAGTAGAAGTGGAGGCTTATGTTGGACAACAGGATTTAGCGTCGCATTCGTCGAAAGGGATAACCAAACGTACTGAAGTGATGTATGGGCCTGCTGGATTTGCATACATTTATCTGATCTATGGAATGTACTATTGCACTAACGTGGTTACAGAGAAAGAAGGTGTTGGTTCAGCGGTATTAATAAGGGCACTGGAACCTGTGCAAAATACCATTGGAAGAACTCAGGGGCCTGGATTATTATCCAGGGCCATGAATATTGATAAAAGTTTGAATCGACATGATTTAACTGGCGACACTTTTTATCTAGCGGACACTAATGATCAAACCAACTTCACGATAATGGAAAAACCCAGAATAGGCGTTCACTATGCTAAAGATTGGACTGATAAATTATTAAGGTTTTATATAAAAGATAATGCGTTTATTTCCAAACCTTGATATCCAGTACAACGTTACACTAGCTGTAATAACCAATTTTCACATGAACCTGATAATATTTGACTTTGTTATTATCGATAAAGCCTCTGGTTTCCAACACTTCAAACCATTCCAGTTTTCCATGAGATTTTGCCGCCATTATTGCATTATCAATGGCCTTCTCTATACTTTCCTGCGAAGTACCAATTAATTCAATTAATCGATATACTTTATCCGTCATTTTACTTACTCCCTAAATTAATTTGATCCTGTGCTTTTGCAATAGCTTTACGAATAGATTGAGATTCTTCAGATTGTTCTGGCGCCATAACTAACAGGCGTTGCCAATAAGCTATCGCATCTTTGTAATCATGACTCATGTAAGCGTTCATGGCAAGCATGGCTAGCGCATCGGGTTGATTAGGATTCTTGTTCAATAGATTCTTAAATACATCTATAATCTCAGCACTAAATTGTTGATTGTTCATCAACCAGAGACTGTGCGCATAATTCACGGCATACTGTTCATCTTCTGGATTTAAACGATGCGCTTTAGCAAAGGCTTGAGCCGCATTGTTTGTCTCATTTTGACTGGTATATAACCTACCCAATAAATACCACCCTTTGGCACTCTTTGGACTGTCATCCAGTTTTGCTCTCAATTTATCGATCAATTCCTGAGGGCTTTTAATTGATTTAAGCACTTGTTGAGCGCGTTGCCGGGATTCATTTTGATGAATATAATCCTGCCACTCTGCAAAACCACCCCAAAAATAATAACTGGTAGAAGCCATCAAAAAAATTATCGGCACCAGCACGATACGGGTCAATAAATTACACTTTAAGGGATAAATTATCAGAATACTTGCAGCAATGGTTATTAAAACCAAAATACTGATTAACCACCATTCATTCATAGGATCTTCGCTTAAAACATGTTCGCCAAAAAATCAGGAAGCCCAGCAATAAAAAGACAAATGGGCCAAACCATAGTAATAATGTAACTGCCTTTACTGGCGGTTTAAAAAGAATAAAATCACCGTACCGGGAAGTCAGGTAGTCATTGATCTCACTATCGCTTTTGCCTTCTTGAACCAAGTGATAGACCTGTAAACGTAAATCCTTAGCCAATTCGGCATTTGAATCTGCCAAATCCTGGTTCTGACAGACCAAACATCGCAAATCTTTTAATAAATGATTAAATTGAGCTTCCTTTCTAGCTGAATCCAGAGGGTATGCGCTGTTGGCAAAACCGACAGGCATGTTCAATAAAATAACTAAACTGAAGCATAATAAATAAGCTGCTCTCATCAAACCTGCTCCAATTTCTTCATTAGAGGCATTATATCTTTTGACCATACCTCTTGATTCATTATCCCAACATGTCGATAACGAATAATACCTTGTTTATCAATAACAAAAGTCTCAGGTGCTCCATAAACGCCTAGATCAATTGCAACCTTGCCTTCGGTATCCTGAGCCACCAGTTTATAAGGATTACCCCATTGCTCTAACCACCGCAGTGCATCTGCCGATTTATCTTTATAATTTAACCCGTAAACCGGCACCCCTTCACGTGCCAATTGCAGCATAAAAACCTGTTCTTCAACACAGGCTTCACACCAACTGGCCCAGACATTAAGCAAGACGACCTGATTTCGCAATTGACTTGAACTGAATGTCGCCTCAGGATTTTGGAGTTGCGGTAAAGTAAATTCGGGGACTGTCTTTCCAAGCTGAACCGAGGGTAATTGATGCGGATCTAAAGATAGGCCACGCCAAAGAAAGAAACTCAATAATAAAAACAGAACAACTGGAATTATTCTCCATCCAATAGTTTTCATGCCTCTAACTCCTGAGCGCGAACAGCAACTGCTTTTCTGCTTTTATAATACCTTCTATCAGTCAAGGCCAGAAAACCGCCAGCAAGAATCATAAATCCTCCCCCCCAGATCCAGCGTACAAAAGGTTTATAATAAAGTCGTACAGACCAGGAGTTATCGGTCAGTGGCTCACCCAAAGCGACGTAGATGTCTCTAAATGGGGTCACGTCTATGGCTGACTCAGTCATAGCCATCTGTCCAATAGAGTACACTCTTTTTTCAGGATAGATCAGACTGGCTTTGTCATTAAGGGTGATTTTAAACTCGGCTCTTGCTCCTTTATAGTTGGGTCCAACCAAATCAGATTGATTAATAAATTCTATTTGATATCCAGCAAGAGAAACTTTAGTGCCAGGCGACATCTGGACATCGTCCTGCACTCCATAGGCAGTGGAAACCGCAACACCAATAACGGAAGCGGCAACGCCACAATGTGCCACTACCATGCCCCAATAGGCTTGACCAACTCCATCAAGACCTCGTTCCTTGATGCGCCGAATTACGGCATTCAATGTACTCAATAAAACCCAGAAGGCCAACATCAAGCCCATTAAGGCTGATCCATCAAAATGGCTGGATGTAACCCACAATAAACCAACAGGTACTACCAGACTAACAAGAGCGGTCCAGTTTAGTCTTCTGTATACTGCCCTCCAACCATCACTATTCCACTTTAAATGAATCCCGATACCCATGATCAACAACATCGGGATCATCAACGGAACGAATACCGCATTAAAATACGGAGCTCCTACAGAAAGTTTACCCAGTCCCAAACCTTCAACCAATAAGGGATATACTGTACCCATTAGTACGGTGAGCATAATGACAACCAGAAAAACGTTGTTTAGGAGTAATGCACTCTCCCGAGACAAAGGACTGGGACTGTTGCCAGTCTGCAGTGTTTGTGCGCGAAACAAAAACAGGAGTAATGAACCACCAATTACAATCAGCAGAAAACCCAAAATAAACAAGCCACGCTGTGGGTCCACAGCAAAAGCATGCACTGAGGTTAATACTCCAGAACGAACAAGAAAAGTTCCAATGAGGCTTAAAGAGAACGCAGCAATTGCCAATAGCATGGTCCAGGCTTTAAATTGTTGACGTTGTTCGGTCACGGCAAGAGAATGAAGCAATGCAGTACCGACTAGCCAGGGCATGAATGAAGCATTCTCAACAGGATCCCAGAACCACCAACCGCCCCAACCTAACTCTCGGTAGGCCCACCAGCTTCCCAGCGTTATGCCTGCTGTTAAACAACACCAGGCGGCCAAAGTCCATGGCCTGGTCCATTTAGACCAGCTGGCTTCAACTTTACCGGCCCACAAAGCAGCAATGGCAAAAGCAAAAGCCACAGAAAAACCGACATACCCCATGTACAACATGGGTGGATGAAACAGGAATCCTGGATCCTGTAATAATGGATTCAGATCACGCCCCTGAGTATTTAAAACTTGAAATTGGCGTAAAAAAGGATTTGATGTAGTCAATAAAAAGAGAATGAAACCTATACTCAGCCATCCCAATACCACCAATACCCGAGTACGCATTTCCTTGTCCAGGCTGGAACTTAAATATCCTACCAGAATCATCCAGAAACTAAGAATAGCGACCCATAAAAGCATGGAGCCTTCATGCCCACCCCAGACAGCACAGAGTTTATAAAACCAGGGCAATAAAATACTGGAATTACTCACTACATATAAAACAGAGAAATCATCACTTAAAAAGCAAAAAGTTAAGCAAATATAGGCAAGACTGACAAACAGAAACTGCAATCCGGCATAGGTTTTAGCTGAATCCATCCAGGCTTCACGCTTCAGATATAAACCCGCCAAAGGAATTATCGCCAGCATGAGGGCAACAATCAATGCCAGGATTAACGAAAAAAGGCCAATTTCTGCTATCATGAATTCACCTTTTTAGCCAAAGCTGCTTTAACTTCTGGAGGCATATAATTGGCATCGTGTTTTGCTAACACCTGACTGGCTCGAAAATGGTGCAAATCAATGACCTCACCTTCGGCGACTATTCCCTGACCTTCCCGAAATAAATCAGGGAGTATACCTTTATAAGTTACAGTGATGGTTTTATTAAAATCTGTAATTTTAAATTGAACTTCCAAGCCTTCCTTAGCTCTTATGATACTGTTTTTTTCAACCATTCCCCCTACACGAACAGGATGAGCCAGCGGCGCTTCTCCGGCTATGACCTGGGTTGGGGTATAAAATAAACTAATATTTTGTCTTAGAGCATATAACACCAGACCAGAGGCTATAGCTAAAATCGACATAAAAAAAAGTATCATGAGTAACTTACGCTTTCTTGCCGGGTTCATAAATTTTATCTCTTAAACCATCGTTGCAGTTTTTGACGAGTACGAGTTTTTTGCCGTTTAATGCCATAAAGATTCATTATCAAGACAAAACCAACCAGTCCGTAGGCAGGCCAAACATAAGCAGAATAACCACCCATTGCCAACCATTCAAAAAATGGGTTCATTAACGCTCTCCTTCGAATTGAATTTTAACCCAGGCTTGTTTCTTTTCCCTGATTAACAATTCATTTCGTGCCTTTTCCAAAATAATCCATAAACAATAGAAGAAAAATCCAATCAGAGTAAACAATAATGGATATAACATACTGCTTTCGATTTTAGGTTTTGCAAACGCGGATAAGGTAGCCCCTTGATGCAAAGTATTCCACCAGTACACTGAGTAATGAATAATAGGTAAATCAATCAAGCCGACCAAAGTGAGTATTGCAATGATTTTATCTCCGTCTTCCTTATTTTTTACTGCATGATGAGTTGCTAAAATAGCAGCATAAAGCAATAAAAGGACTAATTCAGACGTCAATCGTGCATCCCAAACCCACCAGGCTCCCCACATGGGCTTACCCCAAATACTGCCAGTTACCAGCGCGAGAAAAGCCATACAAAGACCCAATTGAGCAACCAGGCTAATCAGCAAACCAGCAATTTTAATACGCCAAACTAAAAGCAAAACGGCCAAAAAGCCCATCCAGGCATACAGAGCCATTGAGAGGAATGCGCTTGGGACATGTACATAAATTATACGAAACGCATCGCCTTGTTGATAATCAGGTGGAGCAAATACAAGTCCCCAAATAACACCAATGATTATCGTCAGCAATGCACCTGTCGCTAACCAGGGAATAATTCGCCCTGAAAGAGTGTAAAATGTTTTAGGTGAGGCTAATTGATATAAAAACTTCCACATAGGAAACAATAAAATCAGAAAAAAGAATCGGATTTTACCATGTCTCAGTGCTTTCGCAAAATATACCGGACAGATGCATTAATCGACCTGACTGATTCGAACTACTCCCGAAATAGCATAAGGCAAAAAACCTGCTGCAATTAAGGACATAGCCAGTAATAATGCCAAATACCCATTGATTGGCAGTCCCTGCATGGCAATGTTTAAAGTTCCACTGCCAAATATGAGTAAAGGAAGAGTTAAAGGCAATAATATCAATGCCATTAAGGCTCCCCTTTGATTCACTCCAACACCAAAAGCAGCCGCCAGTGCGCACAGATAGAATAATGCCGGTGTACCGCAGAGCAGACTAAGGACCAATATCCAGGTTTCCCATACAGAAAAAGAAAATAAAACTGCTACCAAAGGAGACAGCAATAACAAAGGTATCAAATTAAATAACCAATGCGCCAAAACTTTTGCGCTGACTATAAGGCTCAGCGATTGACCTGAAACCAGCCATTGCTCGATAACACCGTGTTCATAGTCTTGTTGAAACAGTCTCTCCGCTGAGAGTAACATGGAGAGTAAAATAGCCATCCATATTAAACCGGGTGCTATAGTTCTCATCAGCTGAACTTCTGGTCTTATCGTTAAAGGAAAAATAAAGAGCAACATTAAAAAAAATAAACAGGAATTAACCAAATATCTGATTTGCCGCATCTGGATTAACCATTCACGCTTGAATTGGGTTACAAATAATACAAAGCAGGAATTCACAGATGATACTCCAAATAGTCATTATCGCTTAAAGGCAAATTTTGGTGCGAAGTAAGTAATACCGTGCCGCCTTGTAATCGATGCTGTTCTATTTTATTCATCAGTGTCATCAGCGCTGTATGATCTAGAGCCACCAAGGGTTCATCCAACAACCATAGTGCTTTATCCGACATCCATAATCGAAGAAGACCCACCTGTCTTCTTTGCCCCGCAGAAAGCAAACCACAAGGTTGATCTAAAAATCGCTCTAGGTGAAACAGTGCAGCCAGTTCAGTGATATTGGTTTTGTTATCCCCATAATTCAGATCAAACAGACAATTTTCTTTCAGGGTAAGGTAAGGGTTTATTCCTGTTTTATGACCTACAAAACATAGTTCTTTTTGATATGCAGCACGTTGTTTGGATATAGGTTGGCCAGCAAAACAAATCCGACCCTGCGAAGGTTGATGCAATCCCGCGATTAACTTGAGTAAGGTGGTTTTTCCGGCTCCATTGGCCCCTTTCAAATGCAATAGTCCACCCTGGGGCACTTTAAAAGAAACATGATGTAACAGAGGTTGTTCCTGGTAATCAAAATCAAGATCGATAACTTCAAGCATAGGAGTGTATTTTTACCATAAAAAGTGAGACTAACTATAAATAAAAGACAAAACAAGTTTTTTAACTCTCAAACCCTTTATTTTCCCGATTTTTGTCTTGCGAAGTCCCCCTATGATCGCCATAATCTGTTTTATTTATTTAAAGGTCGACAATGGAATTTCTAAGTGAATACGGTATGTTTCTCCTTAAATGCTTTACCCTGGTGATTGCATTTTTAATACTCATCGGTGGCATCTTTTCTATAGGCCGTAAACCCAAACCAAAATTGGAAATTACTTCTCTAAATGAACAATATGACCACATTCAGTCGTTAATGAACAAAGAAATTCTGGGCAAAAAAATAAGTAAGAAGAAAAAAAGTAAAGAAAAACAACCAACTCTATACGTCATTGATTTCAGTGGCGATATAAAAGCTTCACAAGTCGAACAACTCCGTGAAGAAATTACCTCCATCCTGAGTATCGCCAAACCTGAAGATGAAGTTTTAATAAGATTGGATAGTCCTGGAGGTGCTGTTAATGGTTATGGGCTTGCAGCGTCTCAATTACAAAGAATACGTGAAAAGAACATTCCTTTGACAGTCAGTATAGATAAAGTAGCTGCAAGCGGAGGCTATTTAATGGCTTGTGTAGCCAATCAAATTATTGCTGCTCCATTTGCAATCATTGGTTCAATTGGTGTTGTGGCTCAAATCCCTAATTTTCACCGCTGGCTAAAGAAAAATGATATTGATATTGAATTATTAACTGCTGGTGAATACAAACGAACCTTAACTCTTTTTGCTGAAAATACAGATAAAGGTCGGAAAAAATTTCAGGAAGATCTGGAAAAAATACATACTGCATTTAGAGATTATGTTCTAATGAATAGAAGCCAACTGGATATGGATAAGGTTTCCACTGGTGAGCATTGGCTGGCAACAGATGCGTTTCAACTCAGCCTGGTAGATAAACTTTCCACCAGTGATGAATATCTTGTCGAAAAAATGGGACGCTACAAAGCATTTAAAGTAACCGTCCAACCGAAATCAACGTTAATGAATAAACTGCTTAAACCTGCCATGAACTTGATGCATCCCTGGGCTTAAATGAACAGTTCGGTGTTATGATAAAGGAAGATCAACAAAAGCTTTAATATGAGTATATAATTATATAATCAATCTATTTTCTGCAAGGGAGTGAAACATGAGCGATTTTAAATCCAAGCTGCCTGATTTTAAAGAATTATCTTCAATGACCAGTAAACTCTTTAAAGGCATAAAGAACAGTGTTGAAGAGATAATTCAAGACTACAAACATAAAAGAGAAAATCAAGAAGCATCTGGCGAAGAGGTAAAAACTGAAGCCGTTAAGACTGAAGAAGTAAAAACTGCTGAGGTCAAAACTGAAACGACCAAGACAACCGAAAAAACTGAAGAAGAATCTACTGAGAACAAGCCTTAGTACAAAAACTAAGGCTTAATTCCAATTTCACCTGTGACCATACCTCTGCATAATTTCGGTAGTAATTGATCCGTGTTAAAACAGGTTCAGAGCAAATCAACTTAAAATTGACGCATTAGTTGGAGTCATTCCAGCTAATTTCGCAGTTTTTCTTATTAAATGACTTTCTTTTGGATGTAAATAACCAGCTTGCTCTTCAAGTTGAACCAAATCATCATAAATTGTATCAAGCGATTCACGATCCTTCGAAAATATTCGAATCGTACCGTAAGGATTGTAATCCCCCATTGCCTGTTCGTTTTTTAATCCGCTACTGATTGTTAAAATAAGCTCTAGATTAGGCCGCCTTTCATAGAGTCGCACCAGTGTTTCATGAATTTCCTGAGTTGTAGCTGAAGTTACATCTATGGCACAAATGCGATCCTTTTTATCAATTAAAGCAATTTCATCCTCCATTTCATCATGTGTAGTATTGCAATGATTCACATCAAAGAATCCGACATTTGTCTGCACTCTTTTTTTATTTTGATCATGACTGTAATCAATAGGGATTGGATGAGCGGCTAATGCCTCATCTGTTTCATAATACATTTGACTTGCACTAAATGTCAGATACAAGGGATCAATTTTATATTTGTCATGCAAGTATTTTCTGCTAACGGCATGGATTAGTTGAATTGCTCTCATCCCTGTTGCAGTAATCAATTTTTTTGCATGAACAGTCTGCGGCTTGCCTTTAATTTCAAGCTCACCTTCATCTTCTGAGTCAGAGCCATTACCATCCTTAACCGAATTATCCCTCCCAGGCTGAAAAATAAAATTGGCAACCCACGCTTCAAAACAAGAGTGGAAATCTTCAGTCACTTTTTTACTGACAAGAGTCTTGATTTCTCTTTTTGTAACTCCCAAGCGCTCTGCCATTTCTTCTGCAAGTGTCCAAAACTCATCATCCACAACTTTTTGGGCCTTAGCCCATTCATACGATTTTAAATCCTCAGAATCCAATTGAACAGAAAGGGATTGACCATTTAATTTAATGGATTGAAGTACTTTTTTTACTGGCTCTACAAAAGCTTTATCAAAGGCTTTTGTATCTTTAAATAGATCGTCTAATGGCTTCTCAAGACAGGCATTTTGAATCAAATCGACCAAACATTCTTTAACTACTGATTTCCTGAACATTTGACTCGCAAACGATTTGTTTGAGCTATCACCGGGAGCCCATAACGTATCCCAAAGTGTATCTTTAAGACATATGTTTACTGGCTTTGTTTTTGTTGATTTTTTTTCATTATAATTGTTCAAGGTATTAGTCAATGCCACTGATTTAAATGGAATTTTAAAAGCTTTTGAATTCTTGACAATTTTTTGCAAATAGATAATTGCATCAATAACGCAATCTGCATAAGGTTTTGGAGTTAATCCAAGATTAACACGCACACTTTCCCCGCACTCTGCAACTGAAGGCCTCAAACATCCAAAACTGGATCGGTGCACCATTTCAATATTAATTCCTCGTTCATAAGCAAGGGTATTGGCCAGAGCAATTAGATAAACCGATAAGAATTCACTCCAAATTTTAGGATTTTTTTCACGAACCGGTTTAGGTAAGGAAAACAAAACGCATGTATAATTATTATCAGCGTTAATCAGAAAATCAGGATCTTTTGTTTTGACTTGAGCAACAACATAAGCAGCCATTTTTTTTTGCTGCTCTAACAGCCTATCGTACCATAACGCCGGTTCAGAAGTTATTGTCGCCTTTTTTACTGGTTTTAAGGCTTTTTTATAGCTCTGAAAATGAAATGGGTTATAAAAATTACCCGTTTTAGGATACATTCCTGTTTTGATTGAATCCTGGTTTCCCTGAAATTTAAACTGGTCTTTAGTCGTTCCTTCGATTTTTTTAAAATCACTTCTATGGTAAGTAGACCATCGCACTGAATCGTTCATCTCAAATAATGACGGATATCTGCAATGAAATTCTGATCGGGGTAAAAAAACTCGTTCGCTTACTGGTAGTATAGTTCCTGAAGCGCCTCGTTTAATTTGAATAATTTTCATGATTACATCTCTCACAGGATAACAAGCTTTATCCCTAAAGACATAATTATTATTGTTCCATAAGCATTTTATCTGCGGTCATTGTATTACATCTCATGTGTTCTTCCAATTAATTTCCTGGTTCATTACACGTGCTCTCAATATTTAATTAAAATGGGATCTCCATACCCCCTCCAAGCGCAGCTTGTCCACATTACGTAGGCGTTTACGGATAATGAAACAAGGTATTATCAACAGACCCTACTTTAACGCTTCTCTGTTACAAACGATTCAGGAGTGCAACAGATGCCAATAGTCTATCGCTCTTCTTTCTCTGGACGAGTCAAGCCATATTTACGCATTTTCTCTACTAATGTTGTCCGTCGCATATTAAGATAACTTGCTGCATGAGCTACTACCCAGTCAGATTCTTCCAGAGCCTGACTAATTAAGGCGAGCTCCGTTTTAACTAAATGTTCCTTCAAATCAATACCATCTGTATTAGACGTTTGATCCTGACTGATGATTTGCAATAAGGTTTCACGCTCAGTACCTGATGAATTCATTTCCATATAAGACAGTTTGTATTCACCTTGAAAGCGTTGGGGTAAATCATTTTTACATACAATACCATTAGGATATAAAATTGATAATCGTTCCACTAAATTTGCCAACTCACGAACATTTCCCGGCCAGCTGTAATTACATAATGCATCCATAGCATCAGGCATTAATCGAACAGTTGGCCTGTGTTCGCCTTCAATACGCGAGATAAGTTCATTAAATAAAAGCACTACATCGGCACTTCTACTTCTCAGTGGTGGCATTTCAATAGGAAATACATTGAGCCTATAGAATAAATCCTCTCTGAATTTACCTTCCTGAATTGCAACCTCCAAATTTCGATGGGTTGCTGCAATGATTCGAACGTTCACATCAATGCTCTTGTTCGATCCCACTCGCTCAAAACATCGTTCCTGTAAAACTCTAAGCAGTTTCACCTGCATGGCTAAAGGCATATCGCCAATTTCATCAAGAAACAGTGTTCCTCCGTTAGCTAATTCAAAACGACCTTGTCTTGATGTAATAGCCCCGGTAAAAGCTCCTTTTTCATGACCAAATAATTCACTTTCTAATAATTCTCCAGGAATAGCGCCGCAGTTAATTGGAATAAACGGCTTATTGGATCGTGATGAAAGAGAATGAATATTACGAGCAACAACTTCCTTACCAGTACCTGACTCTCCTAAAATCAATACGCTTGCCTCAGTATTTGCAACCTGCTCAATCAATTTACGAACCTGGCTGATACTTTCACTAGTACCCACTAAGCTACGGAATAAAGGAGTTCTTTGAGTACTCGCAGTAATGAATTTAACGGCTTCTTTAGCAATTTGACAACGATGCAAGGCTTCTAGCATTTGAGCATAACTGAATGGAAAAGAGAGACATGCAACGACATTTCGATCTTCACATTGAACGGAACTTAACTGTTGATCAATAACGATTATCGGAACTTTGGAAAAATGCTTTACCAACGCATCAAGTTCATCCACTGTTTTTTCGAACGTTAATTCTGCACCCAGAATAATTACTCCAGGGTTGGGATTAGTAATAATTTGCCAGTTATTATATTTGCTAACTTCTGTAGCTTGTCCTAAAAAATCAAATATAGTTCGTAATTTGTCACAACGATTTTCATTTTCATCAATGATGTATATTTTCTCATTGTCACTCATAAACCTATCCTTAAGTTCGAGTTAATTTAATTTAAGTATCGGATACGCACTTCACAACTGTCAAACTTCTGACATTAAATTTACTTAACTGTCATAAAAGCTGTCAATTTAAAATTATTAGGGTCGAATAACAATTACTCTACAACACCGACATAAAGCGGTAAAACCGCAATAAGTCGGTTATAAGTGTATGATCATGAAAATATGAATCGTCAACAACCCCTAATGCAATTTAATGAGGGGTTCATCGATAACAAAGTATTGATTTAAAAGCATTACATTGGTGACCAAAACATAACTCCTGACTACCAATTGATTTAGTTGCGCTAATTTGAGCTTCCTTAACAAAACGTTTTGCCTGGAGAAACCCCATTCGACTGCAGAACGAATTAGCGGCTCTTGCTCCACATCCCTTATTCTTGTCATAACACCAATCCACTCTATAATCATTGTATCGAGGATAAACAAATTGTTTCTCACGATAATGATAGGGTTTAGGCGGATTATGTGATAAACCAATGGAACAACTAATGGTCATAAATCCGTTGCAACGCCAACCTTTGCATTGTGCTCTGCTGGCTAAATAATTCGTTAACCCAACATTATAAGCAATCACATTTTGACTGGAATAATCATAGCCCAACATTTGACAATAACGATTAGCAACTTCCTTACCACACTCTTTTCCATCAAAACTGCAATAATCCAGACGCTCTCCAAGGTAAGTTGGATGCCAGATCGTTCTGAATGCTTTATTTTTTAATCCACTCGCATTTGACTGCAGCGAAAAAAAACAAAGCACAAATATAAAGACCAGGAATCTTCTAAAATTGATCATTATAACAATCCTTTAGCAACTATTGTCACATGTTAGCCCAGTATACCGGGCAGGCACAAGAGAGATTGCTACAGGACAGAATAAAAATACAGTGATTCCTGTTGATTTGTTTTAATAAATTCCAATTTGATAGGCTAATGTGAAATTTTCAATTAATTTGGGTGTGTTGATAATTCATCAGATTATTCCCAACGTCCCGTGACTTGTTCCTGAGAGATCCTCATTTTTTTATATATCACCCTCAGCATCCCATCCTCATCACCCTTAGCATCCCATTCTCGTCACTCTCAGCATCCCTTCCTCGTCACTCTCAGCATCCCTTCCTCGTCACTCTCAGCATCCCTTCCTCGTCACCCTTAGCATCCCATCCTCATCACCCTCAGCATCCCTTCTTCGTCACCCTTAGCATCCCATCTTCGTCACCCTCAGCATCCCATTCTCGTCACCCTCCGCGAAGGCGGAGGGCCCAGGTAAGTTCGATACCAAAAAATCCTAAAAAATTCATATCTCTACATTGCGATTAATAAAATAATGGAACGTTATATTCAAGTATTACATTAAATCTCATTAAAAGGCTTTGGACACACACGAATAATGCAGTTATATGAATCACATACAAAATGATAAAGGATGGACCCTCCGCCTCCGCGGAGGGTGACGAGAATGGGATGCTGAGGGTGACGAAGATGGGATGCTAAGGGTGACGAGGAAGGGATGCTGAGAGTGACGAGAATGGGATGCTAAGGGTGATGAGGGATGGGATGCTGAGAGTGACGAGGAAGGGATGCGGAGGGTGATGAGGAAGGGATGCTGAGAGTGATGAGGAAGGGATGCTGAGAGTGACGAGGATGGGATGCTGAGAGTGACGAGGATGGAATGCTGAGAGTGACGAGGATGGGATGCTGAGAGTGATATATTAAAAAATAAGGATCGTTCAGGCATAAACGTGGTACTTGGGTATTTATAAGGTGCTTCAATTTTGTGAGGATTTCTCAGGAACAAGTCGCGGTACGTCGAAATTGGAAGTGTCAACACCCCCTAAATGATTAAACAGGATTATCGCTGTCCAGAAATAGATGGGGCAAATTAAAATAGCTAGCTACATAGTTTCCTAATGCCTGAATTCCATACCGCTCTGTTGCATGATGTCCACAGGCAAAATAATGGATTCCTAATTCTTTCGCTTGATAATAAGTCCGTTCAGATACCTCACCACTTATATAAGCATCGACCCCCAAGTCATGAGCATGTTCGATATAATCCTGAGCAGCGCCAGTACACAGCGCTATTGATTTTATGTCTTTGGAATTACCCGCGATATGAAGAGGCTTTCGTCCAAAAGAGTGTTCCAGAACGTCATTAAATTGAGTATCTGTCATTTGTTTTGGTAGAAGACCAGTCCATAACAAATTATCTGTAGAACCGACTTGATGCATTTGTACTGAATCCAGTAACAATAACTTAGCCAAACATGCATTATTACCAAGCTCAGGATGACAATCGAGGGGCAAATGATAAGCAAACAGGTTAATGTCGTGATTCAATAATTTGCAGATTCGTTGGCGCTTCATTCCTGTGATGACAGGATCTTCGCCTCGCCAAAAATAACCATGATGGACTAATAGCGCATCTGCACGCCATTCAATTGCCTGAGAAATAATGTCCTCAGATGCAGTAACTGCAGTACAGATGCGCTTGATTTGTTCTTTGCCTTCAACCTGAATTCCATTTGGAGCATAGTCATTGAATTTACTGCAATTCAACAAATCATTCAGGAAAAGACTTAATTCACTACGTTTAATCACCGTTCAGAAACCCGCTTGATATCAGCACCCAGAAGAGACAATTTTTCTTCTATACGTTCATATCCTCTATCAACATGATAGATTCGCTCAACAGCAGTTTCTCCCTCAGCCACCAAACCCGCTAATATCAAACTGGCTGAAGCACGAAGATCGGTTGCCATAACAGGTGCTCCAGTTAATTTTTCAACCCCGTTGATAATCGCAGTATTACCATTAAGCTGAATCTGAGCGCCCATACGTTGCAATTCCTGCACATGCATAAAACGGTTTTCAAAAATTGTTTCAACTATCGTTGAAGAACCTTCAGCGACTGAATTCATTGCCATAAATTGAGCTTGCATATCCGTTGCAAAAGCAGGATAAGGAGCCGTTGAAATATGTACCGCCTGAGGACGTTTGCCATGCATATTTAAACTGACCCAGTCTTCACCTATAGTCAACTCTGCCCCAGCTTCCTCAAATTTGCATAATTGAGACAGTAAGGTATCGGGTCGTACTCTTTTTACGGTTACATGACCTCTGGTCAATGCTCCGGCAGCAAGATAAGTACCTGCTTCTATTCGGTCAGACATAACCGCGTAAGTTCCACCAGCCAGTGACTCAACACCTTCAACTTCAATAGTTGATGTTCCGGCTCCTGAAATTTTGGCACCCATTTGGATAAGGAAATTAGCTAAATCAACCACTTCCGGTTCACGTGCAGCATTCTTAATAATGGTTGTACCTTCTGCAAGCACTGCAGCCATGAGAATATTCTCAGTACCCGTTACGGTAACGGTATCAAACATTAATCGACGACCCTGCAAGCGTCCTCGTTTACAACGTGCATTGATATAACCATTCTTAACAGTAATATCAGCCCCCATGGCCTTTAATGCTTTTAGATGCAAATCAACTGGACGTGTACCAATCGCACACCCTCCAGGTAGAGAAACATCAGCTTTACCAAATCTTGCTAACATTGGCCCTAAAACCAGAATGGAAGCACGCATTGTTTTAACTAAATCATAAGGAGCCACAAACTCATTGACCTGGCTGGCATCTACCTGGACATTCATTTTTTCATCAACAATTAAATGTGCACCGAGTTGTCCCAGAAGCTCCATCATTGTTGTAATGTCTTTTAAATGAGGAACATTTGAAATGGTTACATGGTCACTGGCAAGTAAGCTGGCAGCCATTATGGGTAATGCCGCATTTTTCGCGCCCGAAATAACTACTTCCCCATTTAATGCCTTACCACCGTTTATTAATAATTTATCCATGTTGCTTCCCCCATTCTTCTTTTGTCCATGTCTTCATGCTTAAAGCATGAAGCCTGCCAGTGGTAATTAAGTCATTGAGCTGTGCATAGACCCATTGCTGTCGAGCGACCCTGGTTTTATTTAAAAAAATATCGGTTACTATTACTAATTGATACTGGTAACCATCGCCTGTTACTTCGACATGAAGCACTTCGTCAATGCTTTTAAGTCTCTGTTCAATTTCTTCATTACTTAACATAAAGTTAGCTCACTAATTGAAATAAATACAATTTTTTTACCCTAGTTGTAAAAAAAAATATAAATGAGGATTATACAGTCATACCAAAGGAGGTTTTATATTAAAAAAACGAGCCTGCACGAAAGGCAGGCCAGGGTCTTAGGGATGATGAGTATTGACCTAATTCAGGTTATTCTATTCATGCGGTTTCTAAAATACTCTTTACTCCACAAAATTCGGCTAAAGACTGAGTTTCTGGAGATATCCCTATCACTTCAAATATCTTGTTACTGTGCTTACACAGTTTTCTTGCCTCAATCAGCAATGCCAAGCCTGCGCTATCACAATGCGTCACATCACTTAAATCAAGACAAAATGTATTACTGGTATCATCCATCAACGCTTTAAACAGCTTAGCGCGTACAGATACCACTGATTTAAAAGTAAGTTCAGAACCGGGTTTAAAATTAATTTTGTCCACGATTATGAAGCCTTTTTAACTTGTTTCTTCTGCATTTCCGCAATCACTTCATTTATACTCGAATGTTGCAACGCCTGAGCGAATTGAGATCTGAAGCTCTGTAACAAACTCACTCCTTCAACACTTATGTCATATATTTTCCAATATCCATTTTTTGAAACCAAACTATAGCTCAAGGGAATGTTTTGCCCTTTGGAACGAACAATCACACTATTTACCCGGATAAATCGACTATCCAGTGAACCACGTAAGGGTAAAAACTGAATGGTTTCATCGGAATATTGAGCAAGTGGACTGGAATAGGTACGTATGACCAGTCGGGTAAAAGCTTTAGAAAATTCAAGTCGCTCAGATGGTGATGCTTTGTTCCAAGCTTGACGACCTAAGACTGATCGGGACATACCGGCTACATCAACATTAGGTAATAAATAGGTTTCTACTGCTTTGTAAATAATGGAAGGATTGCTCTTTAAACTGGATTTATTTTCCTTGAGAGTAGCAATAATATCATTAGCAGCGCGTTCCAGCATAGGTACAGGAGATGTCTGTGCCGCCATCATTTGAGATAAGGACATACAAGCAACTAATAAAATTGTTTTCAATACTCTCATGGTTCACCTATTTCTTAATATTAAATAATAATTGGCCTATAAGATTCTCAAGAATGATCGCTTCCTGAGTTTTAGCAATCACATCCCCTTCCCGTAAATAAGGATGATTATTACTTTCCTCATCTTCAAAACCTGGAACAATACTAATATAATTGGAACCAAGCAAGCCTTCGGTCAAAATTCGTGCAGATGAATCTTCGTAGGGTATCTTTTTATCACTTCTTAAAGTCATTGTAACCCGGGCATTGAGTTCACCTGGCTGTAACTCAATTCGACTCACTTCACCAATTCGAACACCAGCAACAGTAACAGGAGCTCTTACCTTTAATCCACCAATATCAGTAAAATCCGCCGTGACCTGATAGCCTTTACGAGAGATGAAATCATTAAAACTACTGACTTTCATTGCCATTACCAATAATGCCAATAGGCCAAGCAACATAAATATTCCTACACTTATGTCTACATAGCGTTGCTTTTTCATTTACCAATCTCCAATCATCATTGCAGTCAACAAAAAATCGAGCCCTAAAACAGCAAGCGATGAATATACTACTGTCTTAGTCGTCGCCTGACTAATGCCCTCCGCTGTTGGCACACACTCAAACCCCTGGAATACCGCAATCCAGGTCACAACAAAAGCAAAAACAAAACTTTTAATTATGCCACTAAATATATCGATACGAAAATTAACAGCAGCCTGCATATTAGACCAGAAACTGCCGTCATCCACACCTAACCAATGTACCCCAATAAAATACCCACCATAAATAGCTACAGCAGAAAAAATCAATGCAAGTACAGGTAAGGCAATAAATCCAGCCATAAAACGCGGATAAATCACTCTGCCTAATGGATCAACGCCCATCATATCCATACTGGATAATTGCTCTGTTGCTTTCATCAAGCCAATTTCAGCAGTCAGTGCTGACCCCGCCCTTCCGGCAAACAACAAGGCACTGATAACCGGTCCTAGTTCTCGTGCAATACTCAAGGCCAGTAATTGTCCCAGCTGACTTGCTGCGCCAAATTTTTGCAATGTATTATAACCTTGCAATCCAACAACCATGCCAATAAATAAAGCCGATACAATGATAATCAAACAGGACAATACACCAACGAAGTACAGTTGATGGCGCAACAAAGGCCATAACTTAGGTATATTAGGTCTTCTGAACAACATGGTAAATAAGAATAATCCTGAATTACCAATATTTTGTAAAACCTGTATACCACGATTACCAAGACGCGCGATTGTATCAAGCATCTAATAACTCCTCTGTATAAGGTCTGGCCGGGTAATGAAAAGGCACTACGCCATCTGCTTCACCGTGCATAAACTGTTTTACCTGTGGTTCACTGGATTGAATTAACTCATCAGGAGTTCCCTGACCAATAATTTTTCCACCTGAAATCAAATAAATATAATCCGCGATCGAACAGGTTTCTTCAACATCATGAGACACTATAATGGTTGTGGTATGTAACAACTGATTCAGCCGTTTTATTAAACGCACCAAAACCCCCATTGAAATGGGATCCTGTCCCGTAAACGGTTCATCATACATCATTAGCTCAGGGTCAAGCGCTATCGTTCGCGCCAATGCTACTCGCCTTGCCATACCACCAGATAACTGGGCTGGCATCAAATTCGCTGCGCCACGCAAACCTACTGCTTCAAGCTTCATTAAGACTATATCACGTAACATGGAATAATTTAATTGAGTATGTTCCCGCAATGGGAATGCAACATTGTCAAATACAGAAAGATGGGTAAACAGCGCGCTGCTTTGAAAAAGCAGACCCATAGTACGCCTCGCCTCATATAAAGCTTTGCGGGAAAGCTGATGTATGTTTTGTCCGTGTACATACACCTCACCATTATCAGGTGTCAATTGGGCACCAATCAACCTTAATAAGGTGGTTTTCCCTGAACCGCTAGGCCCCATAATAGCAGTGATTTTCCCCTGTTTCACTACCATATCAATGCCATCAAAAATGTAGCGGTTATCCCGTGTAAAGATCAGATTTTTAATTTCAACCCAATTTTCAGGCATGCTCTCATTTCCAATTTTAGTCTGAATTTAGAAGTATATACTGGTTAAAAAAAAAATGTGGTTTTTAATTGCGTTTGAATAAAAAAAAAGTTCATTTATAAAAAAAAATAGGGATACATCATTCAAAAGCATTGTGTTAGAATGAAAAATACACAAAAAAAAATACAAATTGCCTATGAATTTTTGCACACTTGGACTAGCAGTTATTGAAACTGAAGCACAAGCTGTCTTCGAATTAACTCAGAGAATTGATGCTCGATTTGAAAAAGCCTGTGAGTTATTACTTGCCTGTAAAGGGCGCATCGTAGTAACCGGGATGGGCAAATCCGGGCATATAGCCAATAAATTGGCCGCTACGTTCTCCAGTACCGGCAGCCCCGCTTTTTTTATGCATCCCGGCGAAGCAAGTCATGGTGATCTGGGCATGATCACTCGTCAAGATACCGTTGTAGCAATTTCTCATTCCGGTAATACCGTAGAAATTGTAACCATCTTGCCTTTATTAAAACGTCTTGAAGTACCGTTGATAACTCTGACCGGGAATGTTGATTCTACCCTGGCTAAATCAGCCGATGTCAATCTGGATGTCAGCATCAAACAAGAAGCATGTCCATTGGGTCTTGCTCCGACAACAAGCACCACCGTTTCACTGGTTATGGGAGATGCATTAGCTATAGCCCTTCTTCAGGCACGTGGTTTTAGTGCCGAAGACTTTGCCTTGTCGCATCCAGGTGGTGCATTGGGTAAAAAACTGTTACTCCGAATTGATGATTTATGCCATAAAGGTGATCAGCTCCCCCTGACCAATGAGAAGGCAACGATTAGTGAAGCCCTGATTGAAGTAACGGACAAAAAGCTTGGCATGACCTGCGTTGTAGACAATCAAGGATATCTGGTCGGTGTTTATACTGATGGTGATGTTCGAAGAACCTTAACCCGTCAATACGATATTAATACGACTCAGCTTAAGGAAGTAATGACCCGCAACTGCAGAACCATCCATATGGGAATGCTGGCAGCTGAAGCTTTGGCGATTATGCAAAAATACAGTATCACTTCATTAGTCGTGGTGGATGATATGAACCGACCTTATGCTGTGCTCCATTTACATGATTTATTAAGAGCCGGTGTTTTTTAATTTAGAGAATAAAATGAACGAATTATTTGAAAAAGCAAAAAAAATTCAATGCCTTATTTGTGATGTCGATGGAGTACTTACCGATGGGCTGCTTCACATAGACAATCATGGCAATGAATTAAAATCTTTTCATGTCCAAGATGGGATGGGTTTGAAACTTCTTATGGCAATTGGCATAGAAGTTGCTGTAATTACTACCGCTCGAAATGCAGTTGTAGACCACAGAATGAAGCAATTAGGAATCACCCATTATTTCAAGGGGCAAGTTGACAAACGCGACGCATATCAACAGCTTAAAAAAACACTGGGGCTGCACGATGAGCAATTCGCCTATATTGGCGATGATTTACCGGACTTGCCATTAATTCAGCAAGTAGGATTGGGGGTAGCAGTTGGAAACGCCGTACCTCAAGTTAAAGAGTTTGCAGATTGGCAAACGCAACAAACAGGTGGACGTGGAGCAGTCAGGGAACTATGCGACTTAATTCTGAGCGCACAAAATAAAATGGACTTAGCACTTGAAGGTTATCTAAAACAATGAATGCCATCAAACAAGCAATATGGTTGTTTTTAGCACTAGCACTTTTGACCTGCTCAAGTTGGTATCTTTCCAACTCCAAGAAACATATCAGCTTGGATAATGATGTTTTATCGACGACTATTGATACCACAATCACTCACCTGACCGTCAGGCAATTTAATAATGAAGGGGTACTGATTAATTTATTAACTACTCCTTTAATGGAACATATTCCAAAAGATGACATCCACCTGCTTAAGACACCACATATTATTATCAATCAGGAAGATCAACCTGCATGGGAAATTAATTCACTGCGAGCTAAATCATATGATGGAGGCAAACGCATTAAGTTTATAGAACAGGTTATTGTTCATCAAAATCCTGGTGATAAAACTCAGGAAAGCACCTTGAAAACAGAAGAAGTAACCTATTACCCTAAAGAAAAAAAAGCGACTACAGATTTGTTCGTAACCTTTGAACAACCAGGAAATATCATTCAGTCAACTGGAATGAATGCTTACCTTGATGAAAAACGCGTCGAACTGCTCCACCAAGCCAGAGGAAGCTATGAGCCAGCCAAAGGTTAACTTCAGTTTATTTTTAATTCTGATGCTGAACTTGATGGTTGGATATGCCCTGCCCACGGACAAAGAACAGATTATGCATGTAGTATCTGATTCCGCGGATTTAAGTCAAAAAAACCATAAAGGAATCTATACTGGTAATGTTGAATTCATCCAAGGCACAACCAAACTGAATGCTGCAAAGGCGATAACTCAAGGTGATGCCAAAAATCAGTTAACCCTGGCCATAGCCAATGGAGAAAATGGAAAACAAGCTCATTACTGGACCGAAACCGGGCCAGACAAACCGCCCTTCCATGCCTACGCCGATACTATAAAATATTATCCATTAAAACATCTGATAGAGTTAATTGGTAACGCACGTATAGAACAAGGAACCAATTCATTAGCTGCGGCTAAAATTAGCTATGATACTTTGGAGCAGCATGTTGTATCTGAAAGCGACGGGAAAACCAGAACAACAATCATAATCTACCCAGAAAAGAAACCGACATGAGTCTATTAGAAGCCATAGAGTTAAAAAAATCATTTAAATCCAGAACTGTTGTTAATGGCATTAGCATTAATATTAAAAAAGGCGAATGCGTTGGATTACTGGGGCCTAATGGTGCAGGTAAAACCACCTGTTTCTATATGATAGTTGGCCTGCAATCCTGTGATGAAGGTCAAATAATTCTTAATGGTAAAGACATTACGCATTCAGCAATGCACCAAAGGGCACGATTAGGGATCAGCTATCTGCCACAGGAAGCTTCCGTATTCCGTAAACTCACCGTTGCAGAAAACATCATGGCAATATTGCAACTCCGGACTGATTTAGACGATCAGGCTCGCGAAGAAAAGCTGGATCTGCTTCTTCAGGAATTCCATATTACCCATATTGAAAAAAGTTTGGGAATGTCATTATCTGGCGGAGAAAGAAGACGAGTTGAAATCGCAAGAGCTTTGGCCATTGAACCTTCCTTTATTTTACTTGATGAACCTTTTGCCGGTGTTGATCCTATTTCGGTCATAGACATTAAAAAAATTATTCAGCATTTATGCGATCATGGTATTGGGGTATTAATTACTGATCATAATGTCCGGGAAACACTGGATATTTGTGAACGAGCCTATATTGTAAGCCAAGGAAAAATTTTATGTGAAGGCGCTCCGGAAGTCATCCTGGCGAATAAACAAGTAAGGGCAGTATACCTCGGCGAGGATTTTGCTTTATAGGATCCCAATGCTTTTACTGATTGATAATTACGACTCATTTACTTATAACCTGGTACAATATTTTCAATGTTTGAACCAGGAAGTTACGGTTCATCCTAATGATCAAATTAATATAAACGATATAAGAAGACTTGCGCCTGAATTTCTAGTCATCTCACCCGGTCCAAAATCGCCAGATGAGGCAGGCATTTCCTTAGAGGCAATCAGAGCACTACATCAAGAGATTCCAATATTAGGTGTTTGTCTTGGTCATCAGTGTCTGGCTCAGGCTTTTGGGGGAACAATTATCCCTGCACCTGAAATCATGCATGGGAAAACGTCAGAAATCCACCATAATAACAAAGGACTCTTCAAGAATATTCCCAACAACTTTAAAGCCACAAGATACCACTCTCTGGCAGTCGAAGAATCAAATTTACCGGATTGTTTTTCTATAGATGCCTGGACAGATAATACAATTATGGCAATTTCACATCGTCAATATCCCCTTTTTGGTCTACAATTTCACCCGGAAGCAATTTTAAGCCAATACGGTTTGCAATTATTAGAGAATTTTTTAAATTATGAAACCCAATCAACTATTTGAACAGCTAATCGCGAAGAAGGATCTGAGTCCTTCTCAGATGCATGAAGTTATTCATGACTGTATGACGGGTCAATTGAATGATACGCAAATCGCTACCTTTTTGGCGCTCATGAGAATGAAAGGTGAAACAGCCAATGAACTGACCGCTGCAGCAAAAGTAATGCGAAAATTAGCTCATCCTATTGAACTGGGCGAGAATCTGATTGATATCGTTGGCACTGGTGGTGACGGTAAAAATACCTTTAACGTATCCACTGCCTGCAGTTTTGTTGTCGCTGGAGCAGGAGTTCAAGTTGCTAAGCATGGGAATCGTTCCGTATCAAGCCGTAGTGGTAGTGCCGATTTATTGGAACAGGCGGGATTTATCTTGAATCTTACTGACGAGCAGATGCATACCTGCATCAAACAATGCGGTTTGGCTTTTCTGTTTGCCCCCCATTATCACCCGGCCATGCAGCATGCACGATCAGCGCGTCAACAATTAGGAATTAGAACTCTGTTCAATTTACTGGGTCCATTGGTCAATCCAGCGCAAGTAAAAAAACAGGTTGTCGGAGTTTACCCTGGTACCTGGTTAAAACCTTTATCTACTGTACTGGCTAATTTAGGCTGTGAACGTTCACTGGTGATCAGTTCGCATGATGGACTGGATGAAATCAGTATTGCTTCACCTACTGATGTTGTGGAGTACCGTAATGGAGTGTATAAAGAATGGTTAATCAATCCTGAGCAATATGGTATAAAACACCGCTCGCTGGATGCAATTATTGTCGACTCACCCCAGCAAAGTCTGGAATTGATTACATCCGTATTTTCCGGGATACCTGGGCCAGCGCGTGACATGGTTCTGCTTAATTCTGCAGCGGCAATTTATTGTGCCAAAGATGATTTATCATTCGAACTTGCGCTTGAGCAGGCCAAAACGTCAATAGACAGTGGTAACGCAGCTCAATGTTTCACCAATCTTCGTATCCTAACTCAAAACTTAAATAAAGAATCACACCATGAATAGTATTTTACAACGCATTGCTCAATATAAGCAGGAAGAGGTTGCACACTCAAAAAAAATTAAGCCCCTGAGTTCTCTTTCCAAAGAACACTTTATAGAAAAACGAGATTTTCTAGCAGCGCTTCAACACAGTTCGTCTCCTGCGATCATTGCAGAAATAAAAAAAGCGTCTCCAAGTAAAGGACTCATTAGAGAAGACTTTGATGTCGCGGAAATTGCAACTATTTATGCCCAAAATGGCGCAAAATGTATATCTGTTCTGACCGATACACATTTTTTTCAAGGTCACCCTGATTATTTAGCGCTGGCAAAATTACAGTGCAATCTACCTGTTTTACGAAAGGATTTTATTATCGATCCGTACCAAATCCATGAAAGTCTGGCTTTGGGCGCTGATTGCATCCTTCTTATTGTTGCGATGCTAGATGACCCACAGTTAGCTGATTTTTGTCAGTTAGCCCAGGAACTTAACCTGTCTGTACTGGTTGAAAGTCATACTAGAGAAGAACTGGAACGGGCCATAAAATTACCTACTCCATTAATAGGCATAAACAACCGCAGTTTACATACCTTTAAGACCGACATGCAATTAAGCATTCAACTCAAACAGTATGTACCCGTAGATAAAATGATTATTACAGAAAGCGGAATCAATACGCGTGACGACATTAAATTAATGCAGTCTCATGGGATTAATACATTTCTTATCGGAGAAAGTCTCATGCGCTCCAAAAATATTGGTGAAGCACTCAAGGGATTAATAAGCGATCCCTGTTAAATTATTCTTCATATCCTGGTTCAGGAGTTTGAATGGGCTCAGGTTCAGGCAATTCAGGGTAACCGGGTTCAAATGGCTCTGGAGTTATTGGATATTCCATCGGCTCCTCGGGATACTCATATGGGTCATTTGGTATTTCGCTGTTTCTCAAAGTAACACCTTTCAGTTGTCATTTTAATTAATTATAGCAAAGCCAATTTCATGTATTGGTGGTAATCCAAATTATTTCTAGCGAATCATAAAATCAGGACTTACACATTGCACTAGCCCCTAAATAAATTCAGGAAATCTGACAACCTGAACGCAGTGAAGAATCTCCAAATGCAGGCACTGCACCAAACTCAGGAGATCCCTCATTGCATTCGGGATGACGTGTTCGGAGATTATCACGTCATCCTGAATGCAGTGAAGGATCTCCCAATGCAGGCACTGCACCAAACTCAGGAGATCCCTCATTGCATTCGGGATGACGTGCTCGGAGATTATCACGTCATCCTGAACGCAGTGAAGGGTCTCCCAATGCAGGCACAGCACCAAATTCAGGAGATCCCTCATTGCATTCGGGATGATGTACTCGGAAATTATCACGTCATCCTGAACGCAGTGAAGGATCTCCAAATCCAGGCACAGCACCAAATTCAGGAGCTCCCACATTGCATTCGGGATGACGTGCTCGGAGATTATCACGTCATCCTGAACGCAGTGAAGGATCTCCAAATCCAGGCACAGCACCACATTCAGGAGCTCCCACAGTGCATTCGGGATGACGTTACCCTGGGTTAATAAGATGATACACAATGTGCCTCATGATTGATGACAGTTTGGTATCAGAATAAATTGTGATACCCTTCTGAAATTGGGTTTCTCTTCATTATGCATCAAACATGATGTGTAGACCGAAGAAGAATGAACCGATTGATTCAGTTTTTTGACGACTCTAATTTCGACGTCCCGCGACTTGTTCGCGAGATCCAGTTCGATCTTGATAAATACATTATGTTCGCCAATCTTACTGGATCTCTGAATCCCGCTAACAAGTCAGGGAACGTTGGGAGTGAATTACTGAATCATCAAAACACTCTATCCGTTGACGAAGTACAACCAATTAAACAACAGAATACTGGGGAACTAAAATGAAGGTTGCTGTAATTACTGGTGCTGCAAGCGGCATAGGACTAGCTCTAAGCCATATATGCCTACAACGTGGTATCAAGGTAGTCATGGTCGATAAGGACGGCTCCAGACTGATTAAAGAGGCCAACACGCTGATCGCCTTATTTCCTGGATCAGTACTCAATAAAACCTGTGATATCACAAAACCTGATGAAATTGTACAACTGCTGCACTATGTAGATACTCATTGTGGAAGAATAGACTGGCTTTTTAATAATGCAGGAATCATGGGTACTTTGGCACCCGTCTGGGAATTACAGCCAGAACAATTGAACCAGGTTATGGATGTCAATTTATATGGGATGACTCATGTCATCCGGATTTTTATGCCTTATTTATTCAAACAACAATTCCATTCCCATATTATAAATATGGGAAGTATGTATGGACTGTGTTCCGGTTCACAAATTGCAGCGTATTCCATGTCAAAACATGCTGTTTTGGCATTATCTGAATCACTGTTTTATGATCTTAAACGACTTGAAAAACCTGTTGATGTGTCAGTAGTTTTCCCTTCATTTACTGATACCGCATTGCTATCCAATAATTCAGCTGAATCCCAGTCTGCATTTCACGAGTCTTTAAATTCACTGTTAGCGCATTCACGCCCTGCATCAGATGTCGCGTTGCATATTATTCAAGAAGTGGAACTAAAACGATTTTATATATTGCCGGACAAAGAAGTTAAGGGGTACTGTGAGGAACGAACAAACGCCATCCTCCGGCAGGAAAACCCATATATTAATAACATTGAAAAACTGATGAATTCTCTAATCAAACGTAAACGAGTTTTAGTTTAGAGAAAATTCAAAAAATGTAAGTCGTAGCCTGTATTAGACGAAGTCGTAATACAGGTTCAACCTTCTCAAGCAATTTCCAACGCTTATAGCTCTGACGAAACAACCCTGCATTACGACTTCGTCTAATACAGGCTACAATTGCTGACAATCAATCAAGAGTTAAATTTTAAACTAAATCGTTTTTTTCCCAGCATTTCTAATAATTCACGCCGAAACATGTGATAGTCAACCTCCAGGGCATGACGCCTGTTGGACTTGAAGCGATAATGCGGTTTATTAATTTCCTTCTCTATTTTTTTATGCAACTGCTCTGGTCGCTGTAAACTTCCATTGATAATGCGTGCAACAATTTTCGATTGATAATCAGCTAAAGGCCAAATACACCCTTGTGGTTGACAAAGACCAATAAAATATAAATTATCAAAATCTGGATGCATCATTTTTCGATAAAGAGGAATTTTGGTGGAATTACTAAAATCAAGACACTCTTTATCAAAAAAAGGAAAACTGATTTGATACCCTGTTGCAAAAATGACTGTATCAAACTCATCTTTGCTGCCATCTGTAAAATGCACTTCATTCCCTTCGAAATGGGATATTCCTGGGCGAGGTATTATTTTTCCATGACGAATAAAATAAAGTAGCTCCGAGTTGATTGTGGGATGTATTTCTAAAGGGCCGCAATCGGGTTTCATTAATTTGTATTTACCATAGCGTCCCTGTAAGCCTCTGACTACCAAACTGATAAATTTCTGTCTTAACCAGGACGGCATCCACTGAATTTTAGCTACAGCTACATCAGTAGGTTTACCAAAAATAAATTTGGGAAAAATATGATATCCGCGGCGCATACTGATGCAGGTTTTAGGAGACACTCGAGAAATTTCTACGGCTACATCACAGGCTGAATTTCCGCCACCGACTACTAATACACGTTTATCTTTAAAAACTGATGCTTTTTTATATTGGTGGGAATGAAGCACCTCACCAGAAAATTCCCCTTGATATTTAGGCACAGTGGGATCCCAATGATGGCCATTTGCTACCAACAAAAAGTCATAGCACTCTTCATGAGTACCATGTGAATCCTCATAAAGTACGTTCCATTTCTGATCATCAGTTCGTGTAACTTTTAAAACCGTAGTATTAAAACGAACATACTTGTTCAGATCGAAATGTTCAGCATAGCTCTTAAAATAATTTAATAACTGCGCATGGGATGGATAGTCAGAATATTCCGCGGGCATAGGAAAGTCTTCAAATTCCGACCACCTCTTTGAACTGATAATATGAGTAGTTTCATAGACACTTGAATGATTATTATTCTCATCATAAACCCAATTACCGCCTATTTGATTGTTTTTTTCAAAAGCTGTGATATCGGTTAAACCTTGTTCCTGTAAATTTTTAATTGCTGCAATTCCACTTGGGCCAGCTCCAATAACACAGATACGAGGAGATAAACAGTCTTTATGCGCCCTTACTATTTCCATCAATTAACACCTTTTCAACTTTATCTAATATCATCGCCTGTACGACTTTATCTTTATCAATAGTAAAGTGGTTTACATTAACCTCTTTTAATGAATCTACATTTACGTTTTCAATATGAGTTGCTTCCGGATTTACTGCCCTTAACTTTAAACCACTAAACATAGGAACATAACCAGGTTTATAAACATTAAGCACCTGTTTTACGTTTGGAGGTACTATGGTTTGAGATACGGCATCAACCGTAACTAACAGCGCAACAGGAACACCTGCGTCATTTAGATTACGCGCAACCTTAATCTGCTCATTGGCGCCCAATGAATGGCCAATTAATATAATCGGTCTGTGTTCTTTTTGTCTGTAATACCGATCAATAATGTTTCGACTTACTTCACCTGCGTTATACCACATAGTACTTCGAGATGAAATGTGGTATTTATCTGCTACTGTATCTCTTAATTGATTCATACCCTTACTAAAAATACCTAAGCCGCCTCGCATGGTATGCACTTCACCTTTTTTAACAGGTACTGTGTTCCCCTTTGGCGTATTTTTATTCACGGTACTGGTATTATGTATCGCTTTTTTTCTATAAGCACTTCGGGAACCGGATAAATCGACGCATCCAGTTAAAATAACACTCGTTAACAACAATAAGAACGGTATAAAGAAATATGTTTGCTGATTGCGACAATAGTTCATATTATTTTTATTGTGAATTATCGAAAGTTTATCATAACGTATTCTTGATTTATTTTACAGAGGCTTAGCTCGTCAATTATTCAGGAACTCAATCATGCCACTCTCAATGGATGTACAGTTAAGAAAAATCTCTTAATCCAGTAAAGCAATTGAATCCAGATAACGCCCCTGCCCCCATGAAACATGAACCAGTTCCAAAGCATGCCATTGGGCTTCCTGTTCTACCTGTGTTGCAACGACCTGAATGTCCAGGGTTTTAGCCATTTCGTTAAAATAATGAATAAAAAACTGCTTACTCTCATTTTCATCAATATCCTGTACCAGGCTACCATGCAATTTTACATAATCGACATGTAATTCACTTAAATAATGAAGAGGAGAAAAATGAATCCCAACACGATCCACGCCAATCTTAACTCCCAATTTTTGAGCTTGCTTGGCAAATAATTTCACATCAGGAAACGAGTCCAGTACCTTGTTCTCACTTATTTCTAAAGATAAATTTTTTAATATATCCGGCGGTGTATTTTTTAATTGTTGTAAATAAGCTTCTCTATGCTCTTTATTCACCAAAGTATCTTCCGATATGTTCAGTGCAAAACACTCAGTGGAGGCAATTTTTTTGGCAGTCAATTCTTTAAGAACATACAGATCAATCAGAAAAGCCAATCCCATTTTTTCAGCCACTGGCATAAAATAACCCGCCCCTAATTCATCATTATCCTGATCTTGAATTCTTACAAAGATCTCTTTATGTAGAAAATCTTTGCCGTTGGTAACCCCTTGCGCATACAAATACATGTTTTTTTTGTCCAAGAAATTGACCAGGTCATCACGAGTAATTAAGCGCGGATACTTAAACGTATCATGTTCTTTCTGGCAATAGAACACCTGGAGTTCACGGGCTTTTTTAACCGACAAATCAACCATGGATAATAAGTTGGATACACTTTGATGAGCAAAATATCCAGCGGCTCCCATATGGGATTCACAAGGTTTAATCTCACTAATTGCCTGTCTTAAACTACTCTCAAACTCCTTACATTGCTTATCAAATATCTCCGGATCTTGCTCGTGATTAATTACCGCAAAGGTACTTCCGCTAATTCGTGCAATAGTACTGACTGAAGAGTGATTCCAGAATTCCTTGCATATTTTGGCAACGACTAAAACCAGATTATCTCCTTGCTGATAACCATGTTTTTGGTTCAGATCATCCAACCCGTCAATAACGATCATCAGGACGTAACCGGGAATAAACTCATCCTCATTATCCAGAATTGCAGATAATTGTTGTAAAAAATACCGACGATTACTTAATCCTGTCAACGGATCCTGATAAACCTGTACACGCAATAATTCAGCTTGTTGTAATTGATCTTCAAATAATGATTTAATTTTTAGCACCATCTGATTCATCGCCAGTGTCACCTGCTTCAATTCAGGCGTTCGAGGTATGTGCTTTTCAATTGGAAACTCATGTTCTGATATGGCTAGAGCCTGTGCAGTAACTCGTTTTAAAGGTCTCAATAACAGCTGAATAAACCCATAAGTTAGTAGCAGAACGACTAAAGCAAAAATAATATAAGCCTTAACCATTTCTACTGCATTACGCCACAGAGCACTATAAACATTACTGGGATCACTGATAACAGATACTACTCCTGCCTGCATCCATCCATCCATAACCAGCGACGATTTTTCAGTTAACGGCCATTGGATCAAATGGACAAACCATTGAGGAACATCATGTTGCTGGGCCATCAGTTTTTTGGTGATAAGAACCTTTCCCTTAATGTCTTTAACCCGAATAAAGGAAAAGTAGCCTCTATCAAATACTGCCTGAACCATGGCGTTCATGGTTGGCAGATCATGGTTTAATAATGATTGAGATAACGACAATCCTAGGGAGGTAGCTGTATCCTGAGCATTACTCTCAATTTGCTGGATAAAAAAGTTACGAGCATTATTCATTGTAATAAAATAAGTGCCAATAAAAACGAGCAGTAACATCATTAAAGCACCCAAAGCCATTTTCTTAATCAGTGTCATGGTCTCTCACCTTTTATTGCATACGTTTTATTAATTCGTCCCATTTGCCTAAACCTTTGGATTGTCCCATAAAGGACCCTTGACCACGTTGTTTAGCAAGCCATAAACCTTCTCCATTAAAACTGTATATTGGTTTGAGATCAGTGCGTTTGGACGCCCGCAGTATCTCGGGTTCCAAACTGTCTAAAATAAGGGGCTCAGCTTCGGGTGATGGATAATAAGATAAAACCATATGTGCCTGATTTAATTTAAGTGATGTAACGTAAGTAATTCTCAATCGTTCCGTTGGCACACCTAAGGTGATCAAAGTAAAATATTTAATGATCGCATAATCCTCACAATCTCCTCCGCCATCGATAATAAATTCATCAGGAGATTTCCAATAATCCTCAATACCTTCGGATTGCATATCAGACTCATACCCAAATTGATTAAAAAAAGAATTTACTTTCTCTAATTTTATGTCAATGGATTCATTTTCCAGAGTTTTTATTAAATTACCCCAGGCTCGAAATCTTTTTTTGATATCACCTTGGGATTTTTGCTCCATTTGTTGAATTTTTTCAAGACTTATAGGAGTAGAAGCATAAAGACCAGAATGGAATGAATAAAAAAAAGCCAGGCACACCAAAAGAAGTGTGCCTGGTGTTCCATTATGCTTTTTGGGGCCGATTTTTGAATGTAACAAGTACCCCTTGTACATGAGCCAGTTCCTTTAATCGTTCCATTCCATTACCTGCATGCCCACGATATTCATAAGGTCCTACAAGCACTGACAAGCGATTATCACACCTGGTTATGAACGCTGAAAAACCAAGACCAATCAAACGATTTACCAGTGCAACAGCATTACTTTTTACATTGAAAACACCTGCTGAAACATACCATAATTTAGGCGTTACCTGCTGAGGATAAGTAGTATTCTTATCGATTATCGCCTTGTTTATTGGAGTTGTTTCCATATTTTTAACAGGCTGAGCCAAAAGCATGGGATGATCCGTATCATTAGGATAAGGTATTTCATCCATTTTTTTATTTAACAAAATATGCGTTTGAGCTGAGCTAAATACATCATTATTTACTACATTAACAGGTAATCTTAGTTTTAAATAATACAATAATCTACCCATTCCATTCAGAATTCTAAACCGTGACAGCATCTCGTCGTTTTGACCTTGAGCCAGCTCAATTTCAGATTGATAATACTCATTCTGAGAATCCAGCAGGTCAAGCAGAGTTCTTTTTCCTACCTTAAACTCATCCTGATAGGCAGTACGTGTTTTTCGTGAAGCAATGACATGTGTTTTTAGAGGTTTTAATCTGAGTGTTGCAGAAGTATACGTATTCCAGGACAACCTGATTGCTTCCTTCAATTGAAGCAAACTACGATTTTTTATTTCATACGCTTCCTGAACCTGATACGCAGTCTGACGAACATAAGCCTCATCTGCTCCACCACGGAAGGCATTATAATTCATACGAATTGCAGCAAGATCTGAATTATTCGGTCCAACCAAACCGCTAAGATTCCTGTTTTTGGAAGCACTCAATACCAAATCGACTTTGGGATAATATGCGGCTCTTGCTACTTCATACTGAGCTTTAGCCTGCTTGATGTCTGCATAACTGGATTTAATTGTAGGATGATTATCCAATCCTTTTTCAAGTGCCTTAGTCAAGGTACTTGGCAATTCCTTATTAGTTGGTATATGTGGCCATGTCAAATGTTCAGGCCATTTTCCTACCAGTTTCGCATAGTTAATACGCACTTCCTGAAGATTGGCCTGGGCACTAATTTTATTGGATTCAGCCAGAGCAAGTCTTGCGACTGCCTGATCTACTTCAGCTTCACGCGAAATTCCTGCATCCGCCCGCTCTTTAATCATTTTAAAAACGGCTCTATGAGCTTGCAGGTTACTTACAGAATACCTATATAAACGTTCATGCATTAATACTGCCAGATAAGCCTTAGTGATATCCAGAGCCAAGTCTTCAGCAACACCCTGAGTTTTCCAACGTTGGCCTTGAGTTAGGTATTGATTTCGTTTGACTTCATTAACTATCCCGCCACCAGCAAACAAATTCTGCTTAAACTCCACTGCAGATTCGGTACGATCTAATATGGCAACATTAGTATCATCAATCGCCGTAGTGGTTGGATTTAAACTTCTCTCGCGACCAAAGCCACCAGTCACATCAATTGTAGGATAATAAGCACCTTTAGCCTTATCAATCCCTTGTTTGGCAGACAATCCCTTTGCTGTATTTGACAAAACATCCGGATTTGAAATCATGCCATGTTGAACAGCATCATATAAAGTATCAGCAGCTGCATACGATGAACCAAGAACAGCAACCAATATTATCGCATGTCTCATGCCACTTCCTCATCCCTATTAAAAGAAAAAAATTTATAGAATAATTCGATCCTACTAAGTTAATTCATGTGACAGGTTGCTTCAATAGATTTTTGAATTCTTTTTTTATCTGCTACTATAAGCAAATGATTGATTTGCAGGATATTTTTTCATTATGGTTGCTCTTTTCTCAGTAGTGTCGGTCAGTCAACTGAACAGACAAGTAAAAAGCTATCTTGAAAATGAAATGGGGGTAGTTCATGTTGAAGGTGAAATTTCAAATTTAAGCAAACCCTCATCCGGACATTTTTATTTCACTCTAAAAGACAGCTCAGCTCAAATTCGCTGTGTGTTTTTTAAAAACAGGCATTTTGGATCTGCAGCAGGACAACTTGGTGATGGGAAGCAAATCGTGGCAAGTGGTACATTAAGTCTTTACGAAGCTCGGGGAGACTATCAGCTCATAGTCGATCAAATAACGGATGCAGGTCTTGGAGAACTCTATCAACGATTTGAAGAACTGAAAAATAAACTTGCATCCGAAGGATTATTTAATCCCGCCAGGAAAAAAAAGATACCCGAGATACCAAAAACCATAGGAATTATCACTTCAGCGAGTGGCGCTGCTCTTCGTGATATTTTATCAACTTTGGCACGTCGTTTTCCCCTGGCACATATCATCATCTATCCAAGTGAAGTCCAAGGTGCAACAGCACCGCAACAACTGATTAAAGCCTTGCAATTTGCCAATGCAAACCCTCGATGCGATGTACTGATATTGGCTCGGGGTGGAGGGAGCATAGAGGATTTATGGGCCTTTAATAACGAACAGCTGGCACGTGAAATCGCCGTCAGTACTATTCCCATAGTATCTGGTGTAGGGCATGAAACCGATTTTACGATTGCAGATTTCGTAGCCGATCTCAGAGCCGAAACACCAACAGCTGCCGCGATCGCCGTTACCCCGAACTGTGTTGAGCTAATAAATCGTATTAATCAGGCAATAACCCGCTTACACACGACAATATCACGATTCATACAGAACCATCAGCTGAAAGTCAGCCACTTATTAGACAAAATCTCATCGCCGCGGCAAACCATCATTTCTTATTGGCAAACAGTAGACTATATGGAACGACAATTAGTAGCAAATCAAACTCAATTGATTAACCGAAAACAACAGGATGTGAGTCGCTGTTTATTTTTGTTGCATGCAAACAATCCGAAAACGCAAATAGAACAAACCCAGATCCGCATCAATCAAATCGTGTTACAGCTAATTCATCATATCAAAAATAAAGTCATTCAACTGAGGCATCAATTGGCAAATAATTTGTCAACTTTGCACGCGGTAAGCCCCTTGGCTACACTAGAAAGAGGATATGCTATAGCCACGATAAACAATAAAGTAATTTTTACTACACAACAAGTACATATAGGAGATGCCATAGAAGTACGTTTGGCAAAAGGCAATCTAGCTTGTGAAGTAACTCACATTAAGGACTGAACACGATCATGAACAAACTATTTCTTTGTACCGCCCTCTTCTTATGGAGTTTATCAACCAGTACATTTGCCATAGCTTTACCCGAGAATCATGCGGTCAATGGTGGATTAACCATAATTCCCATAGACATTAAAAAACAACCAGAAGCTTATTATCATGGGAACAAAATACCGGTCGTTCCCAGTGTTAAACCGAATCAGTGGTTGCTTATTGTAGCCATACCGTTAAATAATAGTGAACCAATTCAATATCTGGACATTACAAAACCCGTAAAAACAACCATCCCGTTTCAAGTCAGCAATAAATTTTATACTACTCAATTTTTAAATATTAAAGACATTAGCAAGGTAGATCCACAACCACAAGATTTATTACGTATCAAAAATGAAACCCAAAAGTTAGCCCAGATCTATGCAACCTACTCCAATGCCAATCCATTCAAACAACAATTTACAGCTCCGCTACGTGGACCCATAAGCAGTTTATTCGGCTTGAAAAGAGTTTATAACAAACAACCCAGAGATCCCCATTCAGGACTTGATATTGCAACACCCGAAGGTGAGCCTATTCATGCAGTAAACGATGGTATTGTGGTAGAAACCGGTGATTATTTTTTTACTGGAAATACGGTGATTATTGACCATGGTATGGGTGTATTTTCCCTTTATGCTCATCTGAGCAAAATTCTTGTAAAAACTGGTGAACCAATAAAACAGGGGCAAGAACTTGGCCTTGTAGGAATGACCGGAAGGGTCACAGGACCTCATCTGCATTGGACCATGATAGTCAATCAAACTTTGGTTGAACCCTTACTTTTTGTACCCATTCGCAATATTGCAATCACCCCGCCAGCTCAACCCCAAAAATCGGTTAAAAAAGACGAATCACCCATGGTAAAATCATGATCAATGAACTCGGAAGCAGCCTGGATTTAATCATCATTCAAACGCAGAATAATTCCAGAACCCTTGGAATTATTCTGCTTATTCCCTGGTCAGTGTTTTTTATCAGTCATTTTATTACGAAACGAATTCTGTTACTGGGTATTATTCCAAGACACCTTCGTGGACTCCCTGGAATTATTTGTGCTCCGTTGCTCCATGCAAACTTTAATCATATATTTTTCAACTCAATTCCTTTACTGGTGTTAAGTAATTTTATTCTAATTAATGGTCTGTATTATTATCTTGTAGTGACTTTCTTCATCACTGTGCTCAGCGGTCTGGCAATCTGGTGTTTCGCCAAACCTGGTTTGCATATAGGCGCCAGTGCTTTAATAACCGGTTACTGGGGATTTTTGATTAGTAATATTTATCAACAAGGCACCTTAACCACAGTAATTTTGGGATTGGTGAGTCTGTATTATTTTGCCGGTATCTTTTTTGGAATATTTCCAAGAGAAAAGGGAGTATCCTGGGAAGGTCACTTATTCGGATTACTTGCTGGTTTGGCGACCAGTTACTTGCTTACTCTGTAACCTCGCAATTACCTCAGATAACATCTTCTTGAGTACAGCGAAGGATCTCCCATAAGTTGCCACAGTGCCATGCTCTGGTGATCCCTGATTGCAATCGGGATGACGTGTTCTGGAGTTCTAGTGGTTTCATAAGCTACAACGTCATCCTGAGCGCAGCGAAGGATCTCCAAAAGTTGGTACAGTGCCATACTCTGGAGATCCCTCATTGCATTCGGGATGACGTGCTCTGGAGTTATAGTGGTTTCATAAGGTACAACGTCATCCTGAGCGCAGCGAAGGATCTCCATAAGTTGCCACAGTGCCATGCTCTGGAGATCAC
>NZ_JADOBG010000012.1 GCF_016786215.1 Legionella bononiensis
GACGTGCTCTGGAGTTATAGTGGTTTCATAAGGTACAACGTCATCCTGAGCGCAGCGAAGGATCTCCATAAGTTGCCACAGTGCCATGCTCTGGAGATCACTCCTTGCATTCGGGATGACGTGTTCTGGAGTTCTAGTGGTTTCATAAGCTACAACGCCATCCTGAGCGCAGCGAAGGATCTCCAAAAGTTGGCACAGTGCCATACTCTGGAGATCCCTCAGTGCATTCGGGATGACGTGCTCTGGAGTTATAGTGGTTTCATAAGGTACAACGTCATCCTGAGCGCAGCGAAGGATCTCCATAAGTTGCCACAGTGCCATGCTCTGGAGATCACTCATTGCATTCGGGATGACTTTTTCTGGAGTTCATAATTCCCCTCCTTTAAAATTTAACTAATGACCGTTCAGGAATTGATAGGTACCCTCTAATATTCTTTCTTACTCTGTGCTATTCTAAAATTAATAAATCTTGAGAGACACAAAATGCCATCACTTAAAACTCTATTAATATCAAGTATGTTAAGCATGGTTTTCTCTCCAGCATTCGCTGGTGGATGTTGTAGTAAAATGGGAGGGATTAACTACTGTGATTCATCTGCTGGCCGTTTAGTTTGTAATAATGGATTTTACTCAACCTGTTATTGCACTCGCCATGCAGTGATGGATTTACAACTTCTAAAAGGCTGTTGTTTATGGCAAGGCGGCGTTTCTCCAGATTATATCGCTTCTGGCCTGGTCGTGTGTAATGACGGCTCAATATCAGAAGAATGTACCTTGCAAAATCCCCAACAAAGCGTCGCTACCTGGTGATTGATTGATGTATTAAAATCATCATGATCACAAGTTAGACATCTAACGACGCTTCAGTTAGTATAATGTCATGAACAATTGTTCCATTACTTAAATGATGGAATATGGGTGATACTCGTTGTTATGAGCGCAGAATTTTATAAATTGATGTTGGTTACCCACCGACAAGATCTTCCCATCCCCCAATACTTGACTTTTATTCAACAATGCGTCTCATCAGGCGTCACATCCGTCCAATTAAGAGAAAAAAATGCCAATGAATCATTTAAATTGGAATTTGCTCTCGAACTAAAACACCTTCTAAGTACATATCAAATTCCCCTAATTATCAATGATGATGTTCATCTTGCCAAGCAGGTTGATGCTGATGGCGTGCATCTTGGACAATCAGATGCTTGTCCCTTGTATGCCAGAAATCAACTGGGTACACATAAATTGATAGGCCTCTCAATTGAGTCGGAGCACGATTTAACTCAAGCCAACGCATCAGAACTAACTTATGTTGCCGCAAGCGCCGTTTTTCCAAGCCAACATAAAAACAACCTGAAGAAAATCTGGGGAATAGAGGGACTTAGCCGCTTGTGCAACCAATCCAATCATCCTGTAATCGGCATTGGTGGAATTGATCTGGATAATTTAATCAAGGTTTTACAGGCTGGTGCTCAGGGGGTAGCAGTAATTGGGGCCCTGCATCAGGCTAATAATCCGGCTGATATGGCATTAAGGCTTCGAAAAATCATTGACCAAAGGAGTTTTTAGAAGATGATAAATGATATAAAGTCCTCGTTCTTAAAGATCAGACAAAAGAAGCCATTAATACTGTGTTTAACCAATTACGTTACTATGGATTTCATGGCAAACAGCCTGCTTGCGCTTGGAGCAGCTCCTTTGATGTCAGAAGCTCTTCCCGAATTAGAGGAGTTAGTGAATATTAGTCAGGCTGTATACATTAATATAGGCACCTTGAACGATGCTTTTATTGAAAGAGCTCTTTATGCAGCTGACAAGGCACATTCGCTTAATAAACCCGTCATATTAGATCCAGTCGGTTCTGGAGCCAGTAAATTAAGAACGGCTGCCTCACAAAAAATCATGGATTGTGCCGATATTATTAGAGGTAATGCCAGTGAAATCATTTCGTTATCCGGAGTGAATGGACGGTCCAAGGGAGTTGAAACCGCTCATCAAGTCGAGAGCGCAATGGATAGCGCAATAACTTTGGCGCATCATCATAATAAAATCATTGTTATCAGTGGGCCAGAAGACTTTATAACCGATGGTACTCAAAAACAAGTACTTCCTTTTGGCTCAGAGTTAATGCCCTTAATTACCGGTATGGGATGCACTATGACCGCGGTCCTTAGCGCATTTGCTGCCGTTAATCCCGATCACTTTCAGGCAAGCACACATGCTGCAGCCTATTTTAGCCTATGTGGCCAACTGACACATCAACATACTCAAACCCCCGGCACGTTCAGACAGGCATTTATTGATAATTTATATAATCCGGACTGGAAGTTTTATACTGATGCAATCAACAACTCAAGAGTAAACATCTAATGCGTTATAAAGCCTTATCTATTGCGGGTTTTGATGGTTCTGGAGGAGCAGGAATCCAGGCTGACCTTAAAACTTTTTCAGCTTTAGGCTGTTATGGGATGACGGTTCTAACCGCTCTGCCAGTACAGAATACCTGTGGTGTACGAACCTGTTATGAAATCCCGTTACAAGCAATAGAAGATCAACTAAATGCCATTTTTGATGATATAAGACCCGACAGTATTAAAATCGGTATGTTGTTTAAAAGTGAGATAATCGAACTGGTTGCTTCATTTCTCCAAAAAAGAGCCGGCACTATTCCGATTGTCCTTGATCCGGTAACAGTCGCCAAAAGCGGCGATGCCTTATTGTTGCCCGAGGCAATAGATACATTAACCTCGTTACTTATGCCTCTTGCGACATTGATCACTCCGAATATACCTGAAGCTTGTTCTTTTACAGGCATCAATGCCTCTACGGAAACCGAAATGATAACGGTCGCTCAGAAACTCCTTGAATTAGGTCCTAAACATGTCTTGCTAAAAGGCGGTCATCTGCAGTCAAAAGAATCGAATGATTTATTGTATGGTGCTAACGGAACTACAATATGGTACAAAAATACCAGGATTGATTCCAAAAACACGCACGGAACAGGGTGCACCTTATCTGCGGCAATTGCGGCGTGCCTTGCTCAAAATGTGGAATTGGAAGAAGCCTGCGGCTTCGCAAAAAACTATTTAACACATGCCATTCAGGCCGCTAAAGATAACTCTTTAGGTTCTGGTAATGGCCCGGTGCATCACTTTTATCACCTTTGGCCAAACCTCTCTATTAAACCGGGATCACCTTGATTGCATCATCAACAGAAGTCAAACCAGATTCTTTTACGCTCTTAATCATGCGTTTTTCAATGAGCTCGCCAAAGCATAAAGCGCTCATTATTACTAATAAATAACCTGCTGTTGAATAGCATAAAATAGTATCCGAGAACGAACTAATACAAAATGAAATTAATATCCCTAAAATAATAGGTTTCGTTTCAATCAATTGAATCGAAGTGATAAATAAACTGCCTAAAAATATCATTAATAATATCAAACCAATTATTCCCTGCTCGGATAGAGTCATCCAGTATTGACTATGAGGATCAGTTAACTCTTTTCCCCAACTGGGTACTGGATTATCTTGTGAGAAACTGTATTTAAAACCACCCGTACCAATTCCAATAATCGGGCGTTTCTCCCATAATGATTCAGCGTAATTATGGAACTGAATTCTGTATCCTAATGACGTATTCTGATTGTTCTGTTTTAAAGCCTTAATATCCGAAATTAAATCATGTACTCTGCCATGCAGGATGGGACTTTCATGATAAACCAGCGCTAACAGGCTGCTGAACAAAAGCACACCCACCAAGGCTTTTTTAATGCTTAGTTTTTGCATAATGAGAAAAGCCATCAAAATAAAATACACAATATAACCTGTTCTGCCTGTATTGATAAAAAGTACTTGATAACTCATTAATACTACCAGGAATGAATACCCTGCTCTTGCCCAGCCTTTATATTTAAAAACATAAAGACCTGCAATATAAGCGGCAAAAGCCATCATAAAGCCAGTAATTATATGATTATAAAAAACTTCACCAGGATCTCCAGGTGTCAAAATATTCAGTGCTTTGAGTATTGAAATAATGCAGGTCAACAACATGGCAGCCAAATAGCTGTTCAGAGTCAGATTTCGTATTTTTGAATGTATAAACGCGACGGCAAGCACTGGAAGGTAAATTAATTTTGCATATTTACCTACAACCGTCAATTGCATGGAAAAAGGTGCAGGACTCCATAGGCAGGCAATTACAGAAAAGCCCAATAATGCTAAAGCAGCTCCCCCCCATAATGTGCTAAATGCTTGAGGAATATATTGACTGTAATGCGGTGTAAGTAATATAGCTCCAACAGCACAACCAAAGAAAATTGATTTTAGAGTAGAACTGATCGGAATAAAAAACATAAATAATACAAATAATATTGGAGTTAACAATATACCCTTCCCTTCTAGCAATGTTAGTCTCACAATTCGTCCTTATCCGTATTGGTTAAACTGGGTAATTGATTGATATTTCGGTCTTTGTACATTTGCTTTATTCCACGATAAAAAGTACCTTGCGCGCTAAACACGGCAAATAAAAATCCAAGTTTACCGTCTAAAAAACCACGCTGTAAAATAAAACATCGACTAAACATCCATCCTGTATTCATCAAAACCCAAATAAATCTCGTTTTTTTATTCGACTCAATTCGAATTTTGGCGCTATATGAGGAATATTTGTTAAGTTTATAAAGCAAATGACTTACATCTTTGTAAGAATGATGTTGTATGGCATTTTTTAATTTGCCAATTCGTGCAGATGAAGATACAACAACTTTTTCATGAACTATGTCATTACTGTAATTGGCATTAGCGCGTTTAAACAGGCGAATGTGCCTTTTCGGTGACGCAGAATGTTTTAAAAGCTGGTTATAAAAAAACATTTGAATTGGAATACGGAATGCATCAGCGGAGTTAGAGTTAATTACTTTCATCATTTCTTCCTGCAACTCATTACTCACGGACTCATCCGCATCAAGGTTCAAAACCCAATCCCCGGATGCTTTCGCCAATGCTCTTTGCTTTTGAATACCATATCCCTGCCAATCATCCGTCTGAAACACGTGTTCAGTATATTCGCGAGCGATAGCCAAGGTATTATCGGTACTTCCTGAATCAACAACTATAATTTCGTCAGCAAAACGAACAGATTCCAGACATCTTCGGATGTTAGATTCTTCATTTTTAGTTATTATAATTACAGTGAGCATAGCCAATCGGATCAGCAGAAAAAAGAACATTATATCCAGAATCAATCAGGATTGTAACTGGCATGACTTACGAAAACAGCCCAAGCTCTTCGTTAGAAGAAATTTTTCCAACTTATCAATAACCTCTGGAATTTACTCATCCTGAACGAAGCGCAGAATCGTCTACACCACTTCGAAAAACCAGTCCATAGCAACACTGAAGTCCCGCAGAATTTCTGTGAAGCCTAGACAATAATATGATTAATTAACAGAACGCAGCGACTGATCTCCAACTGAAAGCACCATGCTGCCTTCAGGAGATCCCCCCATAAATCATGAGAAGATCTCCTTAACTTTAAGATTAATTAAAAGACACCCTCACGATGATCATGACTGTCAAAATGCAACTTGCCATCTTTTACTCTAAGAGTCACATGTCCACCATGCATCAATTTACCAAATAAAAGTTCATCTGCTAAAGGTTTTTTCACATTTTCCTGTATCAAACGAGCCATAGGACGAGCGCCCATCGCTTTATCATAACCATGTTCAATTAACCATTCACGAGCTGATTTATCAACAGTAAAAGTAACTCCTTTATGACTGAGTTGCTCATCCAGCTCCATAATAAATTTATCAACTACCAAACCTATAGTTTGTGAATCCAATGGGGCAAAATTGATTATCGCATCCAGTCGGTTTCTAAATTCAGGACTAAATTGCTTTTTGATTACTTCCAATCCATCGTTGGTATTATCCTGTCTGGAGAATCCTATTGAGTTACGCACAATCTCACTTGCACCAGCATTACTCGTCATCACTAAAATAATATGTCTGAAATCAGCCTGTCTTCCATTAGTATCAGTTAAAGTACCGTGATCCATAATCTGTAATAACAGATTAAAGACATCAGGATGCGCTTTTTCAATTTCATCAAGTAATAAAACAGCATGTGGATTTTTAGTCACAGCTTCAGTCAAAAGCCCACCTTGATCATAACCAACATATCCAGGAGGTGCACCAATTAAGCGGGACACTGTATGCTTTTCCATATACTCGGACATATCAAATCGTAATAACTCAATTCCCAGTACATTAGCTAATTGTCGTGTAACCTCTGTTTTACCAACTCCGGTAGGTCCAGCAAACAGGAAGCATCCAACAGGTTTTTGAGGTTCCCTGAGTCCTGAACGACCTAATTTAATTGCTGATGCCAACGCAGTGATCGCCTGATCTTGTCCATAAACCAATAATTTCAAATCACGCTCAAGATTACGCAGTGTATCTTTATCTCGAGCAGAGACCTTCTTAATGGGTATACGGGCAATTTTAGCAACAACGCTTTCTATTTCTGTCACGCTAATGATCTTTTTACGTTTGTTAGCAGTTAACAGATTTTGATAAGCACCGGCTTCATCCACCACATCAATCGCTTTATCAGGCAAAAATCGATCATTAATGTATTTTGCTGATAATTCGGCAGCTGCTTTTAATGATGGAATAGAGAATTTAACTCCATGGTGATCTTCGAGACGACCTTTTAAGCCTTTCAATATTTCAAAAGTTTCATCAACTGTTGGTTCGGAAATGTCTATTTTTTGAAAACGTCTGGCCAGAGCTCTGTCTTTTTCAAAAATACCACGGTATTCCTGATAAGTTGTGGAGCCTATGCATTTTAATTCACCATTGGCTAATAAGGGCTTAATAAGGTTAGAAGCATCCATAACGCCACCTGAAGCAGCACCTGCACCGATAATGGTATGAATTTCATCTATAAATAAAACAGCACCTTCTTGTTGCCCCAATTGTTTTAAAACTGCTTTCAGGCGTTTTTCAAAATCTCCTCGATATTTGGTTCCCGCTAACAAAGCGCCCAAATCGAGTGAATAAACAACGCAGCCACGAATGGCATCGGGTATCTCGCCATCCACGATTCGACGCGCTAATCCTTCTGCTATGGCTGTTTTACCTACACCAGCCTCACCAACGAGCAATGGATTATTTTTTCGTCGTCTACATAAGACCTGGATTGTACGTTGGATTTCTTCATGTCGGCCAATTAGGGGATCAATTTTACCCTGTTTGGCTCGTCGGTTAAGATTCATACAATAACTGTCCAGAGGAGATTCATTACCTTCTGGTGACATCATATCCTCATCCATAGAGGAGTTCATATTTTCATGCATATCATTATTTTGATATTTTGAAACACCATGAGAAATATAATTGATGACATCAAGCCTGGTAATATTTTCTCTTCTTAGAAAATACACTGCCTGACTTTCCTGTTCACTGAAAATAGCAGCCAGCACATTGGCGCCGGTTACTTCTGTTTTTCCGGCAGACTGCACATGAAAAACAGCGCGTTGTAATACTCGCTGAAAACCTAAGGTTGGTTGAGTTTCCCTATCTAATTCATCTTCAGGGATTCTGGGTGTTGTTTCATCAATAAATTCAACTAAATCGCGGCGTAAAGCCTCGATATTTGCGTCACATGCCTGCAACACATTACCTGCTGCTGGGTTATCAAGCAAGGACAACAGCAAATGTTCGACAGTCATAAATTCATGACGCTTTTCTTTTGCTTCCTTGAAGGCTAGATTCAAGGTGAATTCTAGTTCTTTATTTAACATTGTCGTTGCTCCTTTCCAGCCCACCACCAGTCATTCGGGTTCCATGCTAGATAGCAATGGATGTTGATTCATTCTGGCGTATTCATTTACTAGGGCGACTTTCGTTTCTGCAATATCTCTTGTAAACACGCCACATACGCCCTTCCCTTGTATATGAACCTGTAACATCACCTGAATTGCAGTTTCTTCATTTAAATGAAAAAAATGCTTCAGTACCTCTACCACAAAATCCATTGGTGTATAGTCATCATTGAGCAATACAACTTTATACTTTCTAGGCAGCTTAATATCCGTACTTAATTCAGTATCAGCTATTTCATGCCTGACAAATTCCTCTAAATTCTGCCCGCTCATAACTTACAACCTCATACTATTTTTATAGACTCCCTACACACATTTGGCCAGTAAATTTCGCTATTTTTAATGAAATATTTAGCCTTTGAAATAATCAATAGCATATTGATTACTAAGAACTCACTCAATTGTAAATTTATCGTATCAATTAACCATCAGAACAATTTAACAAATCATTCCTGATTTTTCGTTATTTTGTGAGCTAATACTTCTATTTAAAAACAGTACTCTTACTTTTATGGAGCCAAAGGTTTGTCAGTCCTATCATCATTGCAGTTACTTGAAAGCAATCGAGCTGCATCTGACGTTAAGAGTTGGAATTTGATACCAACTCTTAACGTTTGATAGTTTAATAGCATCCATAGATTCAAATATCGGTGAGTACTTAATACTACCTACATATGTTTTATCATTGCATCAGCAAAGCCAGAGCTGCTTACTAATGTAGCGCCAGGCATACCGCGTTCGAAATCATAGGTCACTGTTTTAGCTTCAATTGCGCCTTCCATGCCTTTAATAATCAAATCAGCTGCTTCAGTCCAACCCATATGTCTTAACATCATTTCAGCAGAAAGGATAATAGAGCCAGGATTCACTTTATTCTGGCCGGCATATTTTGGTGCTGTTCCGTGAGTTGCTTCAAACACGGCAACATCATCACTCATATTAGCGCCGGGTGCTATACCTATACCACCAACCTGAGCTGCTAAAGCATCAGAAATGTAATCGCCATTCAAGTTTAAAGTAGCGATGACACTGTAATCTTCTGGTCTTAGCAAGATTTGTTGTAAAAATGCATCAGCAATTACATCATTGATGATAATTTGTTTGCCCGTCTTAGGATTTTTAAATTCCATCCAGGGACCACCTTGATATTCCTTGGCTCCAAAAGTATCTCGAGCTACCTGATATCCCCAATCCTTAAATGCACCTTCAGTAAATTTCATAATGTTACCTTTATGAACCAAAGTAACAGTCTGACGATCGTTATCAATTGCATATTGAATTGCTGCTTTCACCAAACGGGTTGTACCTTCTTTAGATACAGGTTTGATACCAATACCACAATGTTCAGAGAAGCGAATTTTTTTAACACCCATATCATTTTTCAGGAATTGAATGACCTTTTTCGCTTCTGGAGAATCAGCCTGCCATTCAATACCAGCATAAATATCTTCCGCATTTTCACGAAATATAACCATATCAGTTTTCCAAGGCTCTCTAACTGGACTTGGAACACCTTTAAAATATCTGATAGGACGTAAACAGGTATAAAGATCCATATCCTGACGTATTGCAACGTTTAAAGAACGTATACCACCACCAACTGGTGTAGTTAATGGGCCTTTTATTGAAACTACGTATTTCTTCAAAGCGTCTATAGTTTCTTTTGGCAACCATTGATCACTGCCATAAACCTGAGTAGCCTTCTCGCCAGCATACACTTCCATCCAGGCAATTTTTCTCTTATTGCCATATGCTTTCTCAACAGCAGCATCAACAACACGGATCATTGGAGGCGTCACATCAACCCCAATACCATCACCTTCGATAAAAGGAATAATCGGGTTATTAGGTACACGAAGAGAAAGATCAGCAGCCACTGTAATGGCTTCACCTTGTGCAGGTACTTTTATTTTATCGTATGTCATTGACCACTCCGTAAATTTTAGAGAGATAAATCATAGCATGTGATAACACTGAATCCCAAATATGAATTTACATTATTCTTTAATATTATTTAATCTGCATTTCAAGGATTGAATATCCCTATTTTCAGTAGTTTTAAGAGAATGGTAGCTTACTCAAAAATTAACTTAACATGCTTTAAATTATAGGTGTGTAAAAATAATCTATAATGATAATCAATATGTGCTGCATGACTTAATTAAAATCAATGTCATTGTTAATAACATGGAGTATGAGCATCATGTCAGATTTTGAATCCGCATCACAAAAGCCTATTCTTACTAAATCAGTACCCTACGAAGGAATACCAACTTTTTTAAGATCAGAATATACACGCGATTTAAAAGGAGTTGATCTCGCCGTCTATGGTGTTCCGTTCGACTTAAGCACATTCAATCGTTCAGGAGCTCGTTTTGGACCCCGTAGTATTCGTGAGCTCTCGTGCTACTTAAGTTTATTGGGTACCTGCTGGCCACATAAATATCGGATTGATCATCAATTCAAATTAATAGATTATGGTGATATTGGCTTTTTTCCAGGGCAAATTGACAACATGTTACAAAACCTGGAGTCCGCTATAAAAGAATTGTGCTCACATGATGTTCTTACTTTAGGATTAGGTGGTGATCATCTGGTTGCCTATCCTGCTATAAAAGCACTTGCACAGCAACACGGACCTTTATCGTTAATCCATTTTGATGCACATACAGATACCGTCCAAATGCCACACTTGACCCATGGTAGTATGTTTTATTATGCAGCTAAGGAAGGATTAATCGATCCTGAGAATTCTATTCAGATTGGAATACGTACTAGTGTACCAGAAACACCGAAACTGCATGTCATCACAGCCAATCAATGTTTCGAAATGGGAACACAACAAGTAGTAGACAAAATAAGAAACATTGTTGGCACGCGAAAATGCTATATCAGTCTTGATGTAGATGGTATGGATCCCGCGTTTACACCAGGTACGGGAACTCCCATGCCAGGTGGCCTGACATCAGCAATGCAACGGGAAATTTTATGGGGTCTAGTCGGATTAAATATGATAGGAGGAGATGTTGTAGAAGTATCTCCGCCATATGACGTAGCACAAACTACTGCTCTCGTAGGTGCCACCGTCGCAATTGACCTGTTATACATTCTCGGGAATACAAAACTACGTAAAGGTTAAATCAGTTTAAAAACCAAGTTATGGCCTGACACCTCACTTGGCTTTCAAACAAATCAGGCTCTACTGCGAATTGACCAGATGAGCCTTGATTAGTTAAACCCTTGGTTTGCATTCTGTTGGTTAAATTTGATTCGATTGGGATACTAGAGTTAACCTCGCATCTTCATCAACGTAAACTGAATCAAAACTTAACTCATTGTCTTAAAAAGTCTGTAATCAGTATGGTTGAAAATATTGGGTATTTATGTGATGCTTCACCGATTACGATCAGAAGGGATGCTAGTTAAGGGTTATTTAAGAGTGATTCCAGATAGTAATCTTTGTTTCATTACAAACGGCTATCCAATACTATAGTACCCGTTTTTCAGTCCATAAGAACATTCATTATGAGAACATATAGTGATAGATCTAATACTGAATTGATCTTGATCAACCAATAATGTTCCATTTAGTACTGCATCTATTTAACTTAAAGGGAATTATCAATTTAAATGAACGTTCTAATCAGCTTATTTTTAATGATTTGTATCACTCAGACGAGTTTTGCATTTACAAAAAACGAAGAGGAATTACTGACTCAAGTCCAAAAGCAAACTTATCACTATTTTTATGAATTTGCTCATCCAACAAGCGGTATGGCGCGTGAAAGAAGTAATCAAAATTATCCTGATTATGATCCTGAAGCCATCATCACGACTGGTGGTTCAGGGTTTGGCTTTATGGCAACCATTGTTGCAGTTGAACGCCAATTTATCAGCAGAGAACAAGGAGTAGATCATCTGCTTAAAGCAGTTCGATTTTTGGATACGCAGGCCGATAAATTTCATGGAATATTTCCTCATTGGATGTATGGTGACACCGGTAAAACATTTGCTCATTGGCAGTATGATGATGGGAGCGATCTTGTTGAAACAGCATTTTTATTTCAAGGCTTGTTAACCGTTCATCAATATTTTGACAGGAATACCCCTAAAGAGAAGGAATTGCGCCAGACCATTAACACATTATGGCGTAATGCAAACTGGAACTGGCATACCAATGGAACGAATGACGCGCTCTATTGGCATTGGTCGCCTAATTACGGCTGGCATATGAATCATAAAATTCGAGGATGGGATGAAACCTTGATTACCTATATTTTAGCTGCAAGTTCGCCGACGCATCCAATTTCTAAACAAGTATATGACCGTTGTTATAAAGACTCTCCTACTTATCATAATGGAAATGAGTACTATGGTGTAAAATTGCCACTCGGTGTACCTTATGGTGGTCCCTTATTCTGGTCGCATTATTCGTTCCTGGGCCTTGATCCCAATGGATTAACTGATGGCAACATTGACTATTATGAACAGAACGTGGCACACACTAAAATTAATCACGCTTATTGTGTAGAGAACCCCAAAGGATACGAGGGATATAGTGACCGTTGTTGGGGACTAACCGCATCCGATATCGATACGGGTTATGGTGCCCAATCTCCTACTCAGGATGTCGGCGTTTTAACACCAACAGCAGCGCTGTCCTCGTTTCCTTATACACCAGAAGAATCCATGAAGGCACTCCAATGCTTCATCAATCACCCTAAATTATGGAGTAATCTGGGGTTTAAAGATGCATACAATCCAACAACCGGTTGGGTAGCGGAAGGTTCTTTAGCTATTGATCAAGGACCAATTATTGTAATGATTGAAAACTACCGCTCTCAATTATTATGGCGGTTATTTATGTCACACCCTGATGTACAGCATGGACTAAAAAATCTGGGATTTCACTCACCCAGGATAGATTAATATGAGGCGCTATCACTTATGTTGCTTGTTTCTTTGCGGTCTGGTCTCGTTGGCAAATGCCAATTCAGAAAGTCAAAAAGAAGAATTTATTGACAATTTGTTAGCTCGTATGACTGTGGCTGAAAAGATTGGTCAACTGAATTTGCTGACCGTTGGTTTAACCGAAACCGGACCTTCCAGCAATCAGGAAATTGATTATAAAATTAAAAATGGCCAAGTCGGCGCTCTTATGAATGCCTATTCGCCAAAAGTAGTTAAACAGCTGCAAGACTTGGCCATTAAAAACTCTCGTTTAAAGATACCCTTATTGTTTGGTTTTGATGTGATTCATGGTTATCGCACCATATTCCCAATTCCTCTAGCGCAGGCTGCAAGCTGGAACCCCGACCTGATAAAAAAATTAGCGCATGCCTCAGCAAGTGAAGCAGCGCAAGATGGCCTGCATTGGACCTTTAGCCCCATGGTCGATATTGTAAGAGATCCTCGCTGGGGTAGAGTCATGGAATCCGCTGGCGAAGACCCATTACTAGCATCCAAGATAGGGGTGGCAATGGTCACAGGCTATCAAGGAACTGATCTGTCTCAGCCTTCATCAATTATGGCCTGTGTCAAACACTTTGCCCTGTATGGAGGAGCTGAAGCGGGGCGTGATTACAACACCGTTGATATGAGTCTGGCACGGATGTATAACGACTACCTACCGCCTTACCTCGCAGCCATTAATGCCCATGCTAAAAGTGTGATGACATCGTTTAATGAGGTCAATGGTATCCCGGCAACTGGCAATTACTGGTTAATGAAAGAACTATTACGTGATACGTACCGATTTGATGGCTTGCTAGTCACAGATTACACCGCCATTAATGAAATGATGGCTCATGGCGTAGGTGATGCCAAAGAAGTGACTCGATTAGCCATCAACGCAACCACTGATATGGATATGGTTGGTGAGATGTATGTCAATCAGCTATCCAATCTGTTGAAAGAGAAACACATTAAGATCGAACAAATTAATGAAGCGGTAAAAAGAGTACTCCGTGCTAAATGGGATTTAGGTTTGTTTGAACATCCCTATCACCAAATGGATCAATTAGCCTATGATAAAAAACAGCACCGAGCCTTAGCTCTTCAGGCTGCACTTGAGAGTATTGTTTTATTAAAAAATGCGAACAGTCTTCTGCCTCTGCATCCCAACCAAAATATTGCATTCATCGGTCCATTTGTAAAGGACGCGAATCAGCAACTTGGGGAATGGCGAGCCATTGGCCAGCCTGAAGAAGCGATAAGCCTATGGCAAGCATTACAACAAGAACAGTTCGGGGATCATATTCACTATGCAAAAGGATGCAACTTTTCCGATGATAAAGATTTAGTCACCTATTTGAACAAACATGGTGGCAGGATTCAAAACGATGACCCTCAAAAATTATTAAACGAGGCTTTGTCAATTGCTCAACAAAGCGAGGTCATTGTTGCTGTTTTAGGTGAGCCTTTTGGCATGAGTGGAGAAGCTGCCAGTCGTACCAGGATTGGTTTATTACCTAATCAGTTAAATTTATTAAAAGCCCTCAAAAAACTCAACAAGCCTATCGTATTGGTATTGATGAATGGTCGACCATTAACCATTGAATGGCCGCATCATCATATTGATGCCATTGTTGAAGCTTGGTATGGTGGCAGCGAAGCAGGTACTGCTATTTCTGATGTGTTATTTGGCCGTTACAATCCTTCAGGTAAATTAACCATGACTGTTCCACGTCATGTAGGCCAAATCCCGATATATTATAATGCCAAGCCAACTGGACGTCCTTATCAAGAGCTTAGTCAAAAATTTGCTGAAAAATATAAAAGTAAATACATTGATGAATCAAATTTACCGAGATACCCATTCGGATATGGCTTGAGTTATAGTAACTTTCATTATCATGATCTCAAATTAAATTCTTCGGTATTACACAAAAATACAAAGATCACTGCGTCGGTTATTGTTACCAATAATGGTAAGTATAATGGCCATGAAATTGTGCAACTGTACCTGCATGATAAAGTGGCATCAATGACTCAACCAGAAAAACTGCTCAAAGACTTTAAAAAAATCTTTTTGAATAAAGGCGAATCCAAACGAGTTACGTTTATTATTACTGAGCCTATGCTTCGATTTTATAATGCACATTTAGATCATGTTTCAGAGCCAGGAGAGTTTGAACTTTATATAGGATCCAGCTCACAAACACAGATGAAGAAACAGTTTACCTATGAATAGGATGTGTTGAGAATTCTGATTTCGAGGTCCTGCCACTTATTTCTGATTTATTTGGACTTTTATAAAGTCCCGGCCTGTATACTATGCATGTTGCAACATTTTTATCTGCTCATACAACTGATCATAACCGGCTTCTACATTAATGTAATCGCTTTTAGCCAATAGTACGGATAATGATCCGTCATCTGTTGCAGAAGGTTTTTGTAATATGCCATTAAATCCTTCGAGTTTTAAGCGAATATAATCGCTGAATTTTGTTACCAGATAAAAATTTCTGTAATAATTATCAGGACTCATATGCACCGCTTTCGCATCTTTAGCCAATTCATGTCCTGGTAAATAGTCTTTTAAAGAATAAGAAGAGTTATTATGAACTGCAATAATTTTGCCTTTAGGCAATAACTCTGTAATTTTATTTGCTAATTTTTTTACTTCTCTATGAGCTTCAGGTGAATAGGAACTGTATTGAATCAATGTTTTTTTGATTCCATTATCCGTATAAATTCTATTCGGATCAAATTCATACCGTTTATTATTCAAATGAAAAACAATATTTCGCCCACCTGAGTGGATGAGAGTGATAAGACTACCACCGTCTTTACGGATTACTCTTTTAGCTGCTTTCAAGGCTGTCTGTTCATTGTGATGTACATGGACGTATGTTTTTCCCTTGCCAACAGTTTGCTGAATCACAACGCGTTCATCACCCACCATTACTTTATGATTAATCGCACAGCCGGTTTGAGCTAAAACCAATAAAGCAAGCAATATCCATTTCATGAACAAATTTCACCATAAAGAGTAAATTTGCATCATTGTATAGTGATGGAATTTAAAAAACAATCTATTATCTGCCATGAATTCAATTAAATCATACTAATAGCAGTTGCCTGAATTTGAGAATAAATCTACCATTGAGCTCCGATCGTTTTTATTCATAAATACTCTATGCCTCCAATCATTCTCTTCAATAAACCCTTCGGCGTGGTAACACAGTTCACTGGAGAAGTACCTGAGCGGACTCTGGCAGCATATATCAAGATCCCAGGTTTTTATGCAGCGGGACGATTAGATAAAAACAGCGAAGGTTTATTATTATTAACAAATGATGGTGCTCTGCAGCATCGTTTGACACACCCCAAATTTGAAAAAAACAAATATTATTGGGTTCAGATAGAAGGAATTCCCACTGATGCTGATTTAGAACCATTACGAAAAGGGTTAACTATCAAAGCGTGTTCCTTTTTACCCGCTCAGGTTCATCAGATTGATGAACCGCCTCTCTGGCCACGAAATCCACCAATTCGTGTACGAAAAAGCATACCGACCAGTTGGATTGAAATCATTCTGAAAGAAGGTAAAAATCACCAAATTCGAAAAATGACAGCCGCCATTGGATTTCCTACATTAAGACTGATAAGGCATAGAATTGGTGACTGGAAACTGGGAGATTTACAACCTGGAAAATTCACCTGGCTGCCCTAATCCGCTGTCCCTCTCTGAAAGAGTACTAGATAAAAACAGGTCTTGGTCCTGGCTTTAAAGGGTGTGCATATGACGCCGGCACGAGACTTTGCTTTAGCATCAAGACATTTTAAATCACTTTTTCAAGAGAATTACGCCAAAAATCTGGATATAAGAGAAACCGAATTCAAAACCGGAGATATGAGTCTTATCAATAATTAATAATCATCAATCAACCGGTTTGATCCAGAAAGAAAAGCAAAAGAATATGCAATCACTTTTACGAGAGCATGTTGAGTATCTGTGTTGGTTTTGCCATGTCATCAAAAATATTATGCATACCAGACAAGTCTTTTTCAAATGACTCTAATTTCGCCAGTGAATCCGGTTTTGGTGTTTTAAAGAAAGTTCCCACAAAACCGCGTGGGGATTGCAGTTGAACTATTGCCGCTGGAATAATAGTAATGAGTGCTATTACACCTAATATACCCTTTAAAATTGGATGCAATTGATCCCATAAACCTTGGTGCTTGGAAAATTCAATTCTGGCTTCTTTAATTGCCTGCGAACAGGTCTCTTGAAATAGCTTAAGGCTTGTTTCAGTCGGTGCATTATCAAAGAAATTGTCCCTGGCATTTTCCAGAGTGGTTTTTAACTTGTTCGCTGCTATGGCTAACTTTTTGTACTCGGGAACAAAATCAGGGTTGGGTGTATTGGTATCCTCTTCACGTGCTATCCCCTTGACTTCAGCTAAAAAAGGAGTTCCCTTGTTCTTAAGGTAAGCTATTTGATCATTAAATTGAACAACTAATTCATTGAATTGTTGTTTCTGATTGAATAGACATACTTTTACATTCTCAATGGCTTCGTCGATCTTGGTTTTATCAAATGTACGCCCTATGTGCTGTGCTATTTTAATAGTCAATTTGTCAACAAGGCCATTTATCTTTTCATCATTGGTTTTATAAAGACTAATATTTACCGTAAGTTCAAGAAGAGCATCCAAATCTAGCTTGGATATATCTCCCGCCGCTATATACAAAGAAGAAGACTTTATGGCGTCTAGTATCTCCCGGTCAAGAAGAACCAAATGACCTTGTGAATACCCCATATCATATTCTTTCCCTATGGGCTCAAGAACGAATGAGTTAAAATGACCCAAGACTTTGCCAAATATTTCTTCCAAAAGACTTTTGCTTAAATCATTTTCTTTTCCATCAAAACCTAGATAAATATGTGAGCGACAATTATCATCTAGCCTATTATTATTCATGGCGCTAAACAAAAAGTCAGTTATAAGCGGCATACCTTTCAAAGAATTTAGACATCCAGCTTTTTCAAGCACCATATACTGAAGGATAGCTGTGGTTTTAAAATCAATTTCCAGATTAAATTCGCTGAATTGTTTACTTATAGATTCATACAATATCATTGTGCATTCCCTGTTGTTTCGTGGCCTAAAATGGCGATATTAGAGCACAAACAAGGCGATGTGTCAATTTACTGGTATGCGTGTTCAAAAATATGACAAACAACGTGTTAATATTCAGTATATTAGAAGAATAAGGATACCTCAATTTTTTAAAAACTGTACCAGTACGCTCGTTCATATTTCATAGCCAGCATGCAAGGGATAGATAAAATGAGCAAGTTACTAAAGAAATAACAGGGCTTCACACTGCCTGTTTTAACGCTTAGAGCGCATTATAAAGAAGACATCAAAACATACCGTTGCTTCAATTACCGATAAACCAGTCGAGTCAGTAATGAACCATCGCCAAGTAAACGTATCCAGGGCCAGAAAAACATCCCTAACAGAGCACTTGCAATAGGCATGAGAAGGCTGTAATGAAAACCTAGCAAAGCGTTAATAAAGGAAATAACGGATTGATATAAAAGGCAAAAGAAACCAATAAGACAGATCTGCTGTATCATGGAGAAAAATTGGAATCTTCTTGACTTGGTGGAAGCAATCCAGGTTACCAACAGTAATGCAAATGAATGTTCGCCTATTACGGTAGAAAGCAGCACATCCAATAAAAGACCGGTAATTAATAGCGTAGTTAACCTGAAATTTCCAGGTAAATAATACTCAATATACAATACCAATAATAAAATCCAGGGTGGGCGAAAAGCTGACAGAATTTCAGGCATAGGCAAAATTGAAAGTACCAGAGCCCCAATAAATCCTATCCATAATCGCAGGCGAAGATTCTTCATCAAGCGGACTCCTCGGCATTCAATCGTTCATTGATTTGAGAAGTTAATTCCTCTTGTTCCAGATCAGGCCAAATTAAAAGAACCAAACGATTACGATTAAGCAGGGCAACAGGACTTACCATTACTTTTACAAAATCTTCGCCGGGAATACTATTAACTCGCTCTACACGACCTACCGGGTACCCTTCTGGATATCGTCGCCCTAAACCCGACGTCACCAAAACATCACCAGGATGAATGGATGAGGTTTTAGGTAAATTGATTAGAGACAACTGATCAATACTGTTATTGCCAACCAGTATTGCCCGCTCTCCAGTACGATTATTTCTTACAGGTACCGCACTCTTGGAATCGGATATCAATAATACAGTACTCGTCATTGGACCTACATCAATCACCTGACCCATAACGCCTTTCGCATCAAGTACAGGTTGTCCAGAATACACTCCATCACGTTTTCCCTTATTTAATACAACTATTTGCCGTGAGTTACTGGTATCAACAGCAAGAATTTGGGCAGCCATGGCACGCATATCAGCCTGGGACGAGGTTAATAATAATTCTTTTAGTTGTGAGTTTTCTTTTTGTATCACTAATAACTTTTGTAACTCTGCTTCCAGCATGGTTTGCTGATAGCGTAGCTGCATGTTTTCATCGATCAATGCTTTTTTTGCGCTAACTAACGATTGAACCCAGCCAACAACCCGAACTGGATAATCAACAGCGTACTGCAATGGAGAAACAATTAAAGAAAAACCACTTCGGACATTATCCAAATAATGGTAATGATAATCAGAAATCATCATAAAAATAGAAAAAACAAGAGCAAACACAAATCCAATTGAACTGTGCCCACCCTTGATAAATAATCTACTGTGCTTATTATTCTGTTGAGAGGAAATCACCGCCACGCAAATCCATGGTTTCTAAAGCTTTACCACCACCACGTGCTACGCAGGTCAATGGATCTTCAGCAATTAATACAGGTAATCCTGTTTCTTCCATCAGTAACGTGTCTATGTTTTTCAACAAAGCACCGCCTCCGGTTAAAACCATACCACGCTCGGCTATATCCGCTGCCAATTCAGGTGGAGCCAGCTCTAATGCAGCTCGTACCGCACCTACTATTCCTGATAAAGGTTCTTGTAATGCTTCCAGAATTTCTGCGCTTGTCAAAGTAAAACTACGTGGCACACCTTCAGCAAGGTTTCTTCCACGGACTTCAATTTCAAACAAATCACGGCTAGGAAATGCAGAACCGATTTCGTGTTTAATTCGTTCTGCTGTTGTTTCACCGATCAAAGTACCGTAATTACGACGAACATAAGAGACAATAGCGTCATCAAATTTGTCACCGCCTATTCGTACTGATTGATGATAAACAATACCACTTAAAGAGATAATGGCCACTTCAGTGGTTCCACCACCAATGTCTACTACCATAGAACCACTGGCTTCTTCAACTGGCATTCCAGAACCCAAAGCAGCAGCCATAGGTTCTTCAATAAGAAATACTTCTCGAGCTCCTGCACCCATGGCTGATTCTCGAATAGCGCGACGTTCAACCTGAGTAGAACCGCAGGGAACACAAACAAGAACCCTTGGGCTAGGTCTGAGAAATTTATTTTCATGGACTTTATGTATGAAATGCTGGAGCATTTTTTCAGTAACAAAAAAATCGGCGATTACGCCGTCTTTCATCGGTCGAATGGCGTTAATGTTACCGGGAGTTCTTCCTAACATGCGTTTCGCTTCAATGCCCACAGCAGCAACTCGCTTTTGGCCTGATTCATTACGCAAAGCAACTACGGAAGGCTCGTTAAGGACAATGCCCTTATCCCGAACATAAATCAATGTATTTGCAGTTCCTAAATCGATTGACAAATCGTTAGAAAACACGCCCCTTAATTTTCTGAACATATGCAGTAAGATCCCGTTCTTCTTTTTGGATGCTACTTTATCCTATATTTGAGTAAAAATCGACAGTTGTATTGTAAGAAATTTAAATAATTGCATAAAATTTGAGGTTATGACACATTTACAAAAATCAATTCGAGCCAAGTCTATGAAGGCTTATCCATTTTCCTGGGCATTAATCACTTTTTGAGCGTAATGGTCGATGTTTCAGTTATTCCTCAATGAAGTTACTTCATAACAACTTTGATAAACGTCATCCTGAATTTAATGAGAGATCTACTGAACGTAGTACTGTGCCCGCATTTGGAGAACCTTCTCTGCGTTCAGGATGAGGATATAACTCAGGGAACCGTGTATCCAAAGTAATTAAAACTTAAGATAATTCGGTACGACCTCAGCACTTAATTAATGATGAATACTTCTTTCAGTTTATCACGATTAGTATTCATAAAACGTTGGCCAAATCCTTTGACTTCAGCGAGCTCTTCAAGTGACTTGAATCCTTTATGACTCTCTCGATAGGCAATAATCGCTTCAGCTCGTTTCTTTCCAATACCTTTAAAAGAACCGGTAAGAGTAGATAAATCCGCTTGATTAAGATCTATTTTACCTGGTGAAGAAGCATGTTGCTCTGGTTGTTTTTTAGGTACTGTATCTGCTTGAACAGGAAGGGTTACAACGAATAATGACAATAACATAGCAATGAATCTTGCTTTCATAATTTTCTCCTAATTGTTGGACTAAGCGGCTCGTTCCGGAGCCGCTGCAAAGTATCCCAATATTTTAATTAACTGTCGAGATAATTTTTAATTATTTTTGTTGAGAAAAACTATAAAGAACATATGAAACGCATGATGTTAATTTCTTTACCATATCCAGATGAAGAAATTCATTAGGTCCATGAGCATTAGAGTGTGGACCCAATACACCGGTGATCATAAATTGGGCATTTGGAAATTGCTCGCCCAACATTCCCATAAATGGAATAGTCCCACCTTCCCCCATGTAGGCTGCAGGTTTACCATAAAAAGTACGCGATGCTTCATCAGCGGATTGAGCTAACCAACCAGAAAGCAATGGAGCATTCCACCCTTTTGATCCATCATCAACCCGAAAACTCACTTTGGCATTATACGGCGGATTTACCGTTAAAGTTTCCTGCAACGCTCGTGATGCTTCTTTTGGGTTTACCAGTGGAGGTAGGCGCATGGATAGTTTAAGTGCTGTTTTAGGGCGCATAACATTCCCTGCATTTGCAATTGCAGGAAATCCATCTGCACCCGTCACGGTCAATGCTGGTCGCCATGTTCGATTCAAAATTAATTCCGGATTTTCCTGTCTGACTGGTTGAACTTCATCATGCCAGGGAAATTCAGTATACACTTGATTACCAAGCGCCAAAGCGCAATCTTTTGCCTGACTGATTCGCTCTTCAGGGATATCACAATAAAGCTGAGGTAACTTAATTTCACCGGTTTTCTCATCCTCAATTCGACTGATTAATTGTCTGGCAACTCTAAAGCTATCAGCTACAATACCGCTGGCATTACCGGAATGTACTCCTTCATTGATCAGTTCAACCGTCAGTTCTCCGACAACATTGCCGCGCAAAGAGGTGGTCATCCAAAGTTGCTCATAATTACCGGCTCCCGAATCCAGGCAGATGACCAAGGCTGGCTTACCAATCCGCTCTTTTAATAGTTCAATATAATAAGGCAAATCGTAACTGCCGCTTTCTTCACAAGCCTCAATAATTAATACACAGCGAGGATAAGGAATGTCCTGCGCTTCAAGAGCACGAATCGCGGTTAATGAAGCATAAGCAGAATATCCATCATCTGCTCCCCCTCGTCCATAAAGGAGCCCATTTTTCAACACCGGCTTCCACGGATCCAGGTCTTCATGCCATCCAGACATTTCAGGTTGTTTGTCCAAATGTCCATAGAGTAAAACGGTTTCATCGATTTGCCCGGGGATTTCCATAAAAATTAAAGGCGTTCTGTTTTCTAAACGCATAATTTCCAATTTCATTCCTTTGGGCGCATGATCTGTGCACCACTGGGCGATATGGGCAACGGCTTTATCCATATAACCATGTTCTTGCCACATGGAATCAAAATGAGGTGATTTATTGGGAATTTTAATATAGTCGCATAAACTGGGCAGTATTTCTTCCTGCCATTGCTGATTTACATAATCATACAGTTCTTGGGGCTTGAACATGTGCTTGCTCCTTGATTATTGCTACGATTTTGTCTGTAGCAGACTCAATTTTTAATGCTTTGATTTTTTTATCAATATCATTCGTGTTGTTTATCACTTCCTGGAGAGCAGCTAATAAAGTTTCTGCATTCAAAGCCTGATCCTGAATCACGACACTGATACCCAATCCCTGGAAATAACGCGCATTTTGTATTTGATCCCCTCGACTCACCATTGCGGATATCGGGATGAGGATATGCGGTTTTCCTAAAGCAAGTATCTCATACAAAGAATTTGCCCCTGCTCGAGAAATAACAATTGAAGCGGCCGCAAACAAATCAGCAAGCTCTTCATTGGCATATTCAAACTGACGATAACCTTTAAGATGATTCAATGAAGGATCGATTTTTCCCTTGCCACACAAATGAATCACTTGAAACTGCTCAGTTAATTGTCCAAGAGCATCCCTCACACTCTGATTGATTGAGCCTGCTCCTAAACTTCCACCAATAACCAGCAAACACGGTTTTTCGTTATTAAAGCCACACATCTCCAGCCCTTTCGCTGGGGATCCTGTAAATAATTGCTCACGAATTGGAGTGCCGGTAACCTCAATCTTATCCTGACGCTTAAAGTGCTTTTTACCCGCCTCAAAGGTGAGGCAAATTTTATTAACAAACGGAAATGAAAGTCGGTTAGCCAACCCCGGGGTCATATCTGATTCATGGGCAACGACAGGGATTCGATTTAACCAGGCACCGACAACCACTGGGAATGCAACAAATCCACCTTTAGAAAACACCACATCAGGTTTTAATCTATGAAATAAGAAAAATGATTGAACAATTCCAATCACTATTTTAAAAGGGTCTAACACATTTTTCAGACTAAAATATCGGCGTAATTTCCCACTGCTCACCGCATGAAAAGGTATTCCCACATTCTGAATCATCCCTTTTTCAATACCTTCTTCTGAACCAATATAATTTATATTCCACCCTTCTGCCTTAAATTCTTTAATTAATGCCATATTTGGAGTGACATGACCGGCAGTGCCTCCTCCAGTAAATACGATACTCAGGCTCATAACACTTCCCTAACTAATAAGCTTAAGTCAATTGCCTTGACTGATTTAGTAATTGCACCCACAGAAATAAAATCAACCCCGCAACGGGCAACTTCATTTATATTCTCAATATTTATCCCGCCTGAAGCTTCCAACTCACAGTATTTAGGCTGATTCATCTGTACCGCCTGCCTGAGCATATCCAGACTAAAATTATCCAGCAGTATCCTGTCAGGATGGGCTTCAAAAGCCTCACGTAACTCACCCAGAGTTTCCACCTCAATCTCAACTAATAAATGTTTGTCAGTACTTCTGGCCAGGTTAATCGCTTTGGCAATCGTTCCACAGGCTTTAATATGATTTTCTTTTATCAAAAAAGCATCATATAGTCCCATGCGATGATTAACTCCGCCACCACAAACGACAGCATATTTCTGAGCCAATCTTAGGCCAGGTATCGTTTTACGGGTATCCAGTAATCGAGTGTCCGTACCACGAAGCTTCTCTACATAATGGTGAGTTTGAGTTGCTGTGGCTGAAAGGGTTTGCAAAAAATTTAATGCTGTTCGCTCTGCCGTTAAAATACTGCTAGCGGTACCGTGAATGATGCACAAAGAAGCGGGTTCGGCTAACCATTCGCCCTCGGAAACCAACCATTCAATTTCAATTTTATCATCAATCTGAGCAAAAACTTCATTAACCCAAGGTTGCCCGCAGACCAACATCGCTTCTCTGGAAATAATCTCTGCTTCGACTATAAGGTGAGATGGCAACAAAGCTGCGGTCACATCACCAGTGCCAACATCTTCAAGTATGGCATGCCGCACATCTGAGGCAATTTGTAACGTATCAATTTTCAAACCTTCAGTTCCTTTTTCTTGTTAGCATAACGCGCTTTTAATAAGGGAGGCGCAATAAAAGTAGTCACTAAAACCATTAGAACTATAGAGGAAAACAGTTCATCAGAAATGACACCCAGTGTACGACCAATAGATGCGAATACCAGACCAACTTCACCACGAGGCAACATACCAATGCCAATCAGCAATCGATCGTCTTTACGATTCGCACCTAACCCACTGACCAATTTTCCAATAATTGCGGCAACAATTAAACCACTGGATAATACAATCACATTCCAGCTGCAGAATGTTTCTAATTTCACCTGAATACCTATCACCATAAAAAACATGGGTGCCAATATAGACTCTAAAGGGGAAATTAAATGATGGATGCTTCGATTTTCTGTTTGACGAGGTTCCTGTGATTTAAAATAATCATCGTGAATGATCACTCCAGCGGCAAAAGCACCAATAATAGCAGCCAAATGTACAAACGAAGCCAGCCAGGAAAGGGCCATTACAAAAATGAACGAAATAAACAACTTGGATTCCCATGGCTCAAGAAAACGTAAAAAATGAACGGATTTGCGTAAAAATACAGGTCCCAAAACCAGGGTACCCGCAAAGAAAAGTAAGGAATATATAATAATTCGTACTACCATCCCAACATCAACAGCACCACTTATGACGACGCTACTAACCACAGCCAATAGAATCAAGCCTAAAATATCATCCAACATGGCTGCGCCGAGAATAGTTCGTGCTTCTCGTGTACGAAGCTTATTCATCTCTTTAAGCACTCTCGCTGTAATGCCAATACTGGTAGCGCTCAAAGTTGCCGCGATAAATAAATCCGCTTGAACGTGTGAAGCGGGTAGTAAAAAATAAGCAGCAAGAAAACCCAGAATCATTGGTGCCAAAACACCAATAAGAGCAACTAAAATGGATTCTTTACCGGTGTGCTTCAGTTCTTCCAGAGAACTTTCCAATCCGACCATAAACAAAAGAAAGATAACACCCAGACGTGAAAATATATCCACTATGTACGCAATTTTAAGATATTCCGTACCATCAGTACCGCTTAACGCCTGAGTGATTTGTTGAGCATAAAACGGATTGGGAATAACTGAACTTACGGCCTGACCAATTGGAACGCCATTTAGAACTTCCTTCATCACATTAAAAATTGAAGAACCTTCCCTCAAAATAACAATGAGCTGGCTTCCCAAAAAATAGCATAGATTGCCGACAATAACGCCCATCAATAATTCCCCGAGCACTCCGGGTTGATTCAACCGTCGAGCAATGTATCTGCCGATAATGGCAAAGAAAAAAATGGACGTCACACCAAGAAGAACCGAGGCAACAGGATCAGCATGATCATCAGTGCCCGCGGCAAACGCAATCATCGGGCAGATGCTCACTACAAGAAACCACCATTTTGAACTGCGCATAATTCCCGCCCCCTTTAATGTAATTTATGATATCCCTATGTAACTAAAAGGTCTGAACATTCCTCATATTTTAAATCACACATTGATTAGTATCTGTTGACAATTTACTTGTTCCGTTACCCACAAATGTTTACGCACCGTGGCTTGATTCTAAATGATTCTTACCTTTTTTACGTCATCCTCGCGAAAGCGGGGATCCATTAAGCAAACACAATCAGGTGCTCATGTGATGCATGGATTCCCTCCTTCGCGGGAATGACGTACATTTTTCTCAGATCGATTCCCTATTAACTAACTCAGTATTTAGATGCCAGAATTCCTCAGCGCTTATGCAAGGATGTCATAATACTGTCTTTACTGCTTTGCCAAAAATAAACAGGTTTCCAAAACAGAATCAGGATTCAGAGATACACTATCGATTCCTTCTTTCATTAACCATTGGGCAAAATCCTGATGATCTGAAGGTCCTTGACCACAAATCCCTATATATTTACCCGCATTTTTACAGGCAACAATTGCCATATGCAATAATGCTTTGACCGCATCATTCCGTTCATCAAACTGAGCAGCCACCAAACCAGAGTCTCTATCTAATCCTAAGGTTAATTGCGTCAGATCGTTAGATCCAATTGAAAAGCCATCAAAATGCTCCAGGAATTCGCTGGCCAATAAAGCATTAGAAGGTAATTCACACATCATAATAACCCGCAAACCGTGTTTGCCTCGTTCAAGTCCGTGTTGCTTTAAAACTTGAATGACATCACTGGCTTCAGAAACGGTTCTTACGAAAGGAATCATGACTTCGACATTGGTTAACCCCATATCTTCCCTAACTCGTCTGACTGCTTTACATTCCAGAGCAAAACACTCAGCAAAACTTGAAGACACATAGCGCGATGCGCCTCTAAAACCCAGCATCGGATTTTCTTCATGAGGTTCATACAATTTGCCACCAACAAGATTTGCATACTCATTTGATTTAAAATCAGATAAACGTACTATCACAGGCTTGGGATAAAACGCTGCTGCAATGGTTGCTATCCCCTCTTTTAATCGCTCAATGTAATATTCAACAGGTGATGAATAGGCTACTGTTTTATCCGCAATGAATTTTTTAAGTTCTTTATCCTGCAACGTATCAAAATCAAGTAAGGCTTTAGGGTGAATTCCAATGGTATTGGAAATCAAGAATTCCAGCCGTGCCAAACCTACCCCTGAATTCGGAATTGATTGAAAGGCAAAGGCTCTTTCAGGATTACCCACATTCAACATCACTTTCATGGGTAATTCTGGCATGGTTTCTACATCGAGACGAACTTGCTCAAAGGGCAAAAGACCAGAATACACAAAACCCGTATCTCCTTCAGCACAACTCACTGTAACGTCATCACCATCTGTAATGGTTTTCGTTGCATCACCACATCCCACTACTGCAGGAATTCCCAGTTCGCGCGCAATAATTGCAGCATGACAGGTTCTTCCCCCGCGATTGGTAACAATAGCTGATGCACGCTTCATGACCGGCTCCCAATCAGGATCCGTCATATCTGAAACAAGAACATCACCAGGCTGGACCTTATGCATTTCACTTATATCTTTAATGATCTTTGCCTTACCCTGTCCTATACGTTGTCCTATACTACGGCCTTCACTTAATATTTCGCCTTTTTTCAGTAACGTGTATCGCTCCAATACCTGCTTGCTATCTCTGCTTTTTACCGTTTCAGGACGCGCCTGCAAAATATACAATTTGCCATTTTTTCCATCTTTAGCCCATTCAATATCCATGGGTCGACCGTAATGCTTTTCTATAGTTAATGCTTGTCGCGCTAATTGTTCTACTTCTTCGGAACTCAAAGAAAACAATAATTGCTCTGCTGGATCAACGTCTACTATTTTTACTCGTCGCTCCAAAGACGGATCGTCACAATAAATCATTTTGAGTGCTTTACTACCCAGATTTCTGCGAATTACGGCGGGTTTGCCCGCATTTATTCCTGGTTTGTGAACATAAAATTCATCAGGGTTTACAGCTCCTTGAACTACCATTTCACCTAAGCCATAAGATGAAGTGATAAAGACAACTTGATCAAAGCCTGATTCAGTATCCATAGTGAACATAACACCACTGACTGCCAAATCACTGCGTATCATTTGTTGAATTCCAGCAGATAATGCCACATCACTATGAGCAAATTCATGGTGGACACGGTAGGCTATAGCTCTGTCATTAAACAAAGACGCAAAGACATGTTTAATTGAATCTAAAACTGCATCTATTCCCTTAACATTTAAAAAAGTTTCCTGTTGACCGGCAAAGGAGGCATCCGGTAAATCTTCTGCTGTAGCAGATGACCGGACAGCAACACTAAAATCATCATGACCGATTCGATCAGCCAACTCTTTATAGGATGAACGAACAGCCTGTTCAAATTCAGGGGTAAAGGGGGTATTAATTATCAAGTCTCGAATGTGTTTACCCACTACAGCTAATTGACGCACATCATCAGTATCCAGTGAGGATAATTGTTCATAGATTTTCTTATCCAGGCCGTCACGGGATAAAAATTCCCGAAATGAATCTGCAGTAGTTGCAAATCCACCGGGTACAGAAACACCAACTGAGGATAAATGACTGATCATTTCACCTAGAGAAGAATTTTTACCACCTACCTGCTCCAGGTCTCGCATTCCAAGTTGCGCCAAATCGATAGTATGTATTTTAACCGTCATATCAACCCCAAATTCATAAAATGATAGCCATTCTACTTAAATTGTCAGTCTATTGGAATTAGAACCTTCAAGTCTTTGGCAGTTGCCTCAATTGAAATTCTATAAACGCTTATTTAGAGGGGTATTTTTTTTCAATAGTAACAAAATATGACAAAGTTGATCATTATGAGTTAAGATGAATTGCTGTACCATTTCAGGACGAACAGGCTCACTTGAACCTGTTCAACAGTTCAATTATCACAAGGACGTTACAATGTTTAAACGTATAGCACTCATGTCTGTTGCCTTATCTTTAAATACGATTTCCTTTTCCAGCGTAGCCTGTTCTGCCTTGGTCTTTAATAAAAACAAGCCCGCTACTGTTGCAGTCAATTTAGACTGGAAATACAGAGAGGGAGCAGTAGTTATTCATCCACGCGATACACTGATGGTTTCCAATGTTGACAGTCATCAATATCATCCACTGATTTGGAAAAGCCGTTACGGCAGTGTCGTTTTTCATGGTGGAAACCGCTTTAAACCAGGCCCTGCTGCCGATGGAATGAATGAAAAGGGCCTTACAGCTTCAGCTCTTATTCTGAGTTCTTCACGTTATTCAGTCAGTGGGGATAAACCTACTTTAAGCACGTCTGAATGGGTACAGTATATTTTAGATAATTTCCAAAATGTACAGGAAGTCATTGATGACAGTTCCAACTATCAGTTACTCCCCAATACCTATCGCAATGTGGCTATGAATCTTCATCTGATTATCAATGATGCCGAAGGTAAATCAGCTGTTCTTGAATATTTAAATGGCGAACTGGTCATTCATACTCAGGACAATTTAATCCCTCCTGTGATAACCAATATCGACTATGCATCAGCACTAGCCGCTCTTAGTGAGTATGGCGAGTTCGGTGGTGATAAACCACTTCCCGGAGGATATGATTCTAAATCACGCTTCGTAAGGGGCGCACATTATCTCAAAAAATTGCCTAGTTATATAGCGAATGAAGAACATATTGCTTACGCGTTTAATGGTTTGGGAAATGTCGCACAGGCACCAGGAACTTCCTCGCCCACGCAATTGAGCATGGTGTTTGATATCGGTACCAAGACCATCTACTTCCGTAGTATCAATGAAGCCAATCTGAGAATGATTCCCTTAGACGGAATTAATTTTAGTGAACTAAATGAACCATTATCTGTAAATACCTACCAGCATGCCTCCGGAAATATAATCAATCAATTTAAATCGATTGATGGCTAAACAATAAGGGCGCTTTGCGCCCTTATTAATTCAATTGATTTGATTACAGTTCCTAGGTACCTACCCCTACTTCGGAACTATTGCTTGAAACCTCGTATTTATCCTGGTTCCTTGGATCGGGTAAATTCACATGACACGCGGCAAGAGCCTTGGAAAAATCTTTAAAGAAATTATGTTCACCAATCATATTGAGGATCCCAATTTTACGTAATTTTTCTTCAACTGAATCATTAGCGCCACTTAATATCACTCGCACTCCACGTTTTTGTAATCCTGCGATAACTTCCTCTAAAGTTTGCAACCCGGTAACATCCATGAAGGGTACCCATCGCATTCTAATGATCAAAATTTGTGGATCGGTATGCGTGAATGCCAATGCGCGTTGAAAAACCTCTACAGCTCCAAAGAAAAATGGGCCTTCAATTGAATACACCAGCACCCCAGGAGGTAACTCAGCAATTTTCTGTTGTTCCAATTCTTGTGACAACTCAGCCTGAGACATTTGCTGTACTTCTACCCCCATGGCCATTTGACGCATAAAGAGCAGAATAGCGATGATAACTCCAATATTCACTGCGACGACTAAATCGACAAACACGGTTAAAATGAAGGTTACAAGTAATATCACTACATCCGTTCTTGGTGCCAATTTGATGATTTTAACGAAATGATGTACTTCACTCATATTCCAGGCAACTACAAATAAAATAGCCGCCAGCGCAGCCAGGGGTACATTTACGGCCAATGGCGCTAAAAACAATATAATTAATATCAAAGTCACCGCATGAATAATTCCTGATAAAGGACTGTTTCCACCGTTACGAATATTGGTCGCTGTTCGTGCGATGGCGCCAGTTGCTGCAAATCCGCCAAACAAGGGCGTCAGGATATTTGCTAATCCTTGTCCAACCAACTCTCGATTGGAGTTATGTTGTGTTCCAGACATACCATCAGCAACAACAGCTGATAACAGAGATTCAATCGCGCCAAGCATGGCGATGGTAAACGCTGGACCTACCAGTTCAATAATTCGATCCAGATTAATGGCAGGCAATTCAAAAGTGGGTAAACCCTGAGGAATCCCACCAAACATGCTTCCTATAGTGGCAACACTTTCGAAATGAAATATAGATTGCAAAACCGTTGCGATTACCAAAGCAATCAATGGACCTGGGACGCGTTTTAATCCAGGAATCCTGTTGGAAAAAATAACCATGAATAAAGAACACAATCCCAATATTGCGGTAGGTATATTGAATTGTGGAAACGATTGGATCAGGTGCCACAATTTTTCATGAAAATGCGCGCCAGTTGTTGTGGGTAATCCAAAAAAATATTGCCACTGTCCTACCCAAATGACTACAGCGATCCCCGAGGTAAATCCAATAATTACGGGGCTGGGTATGAATTTAATTATTCCGCCCAGTCGTGCGAGTCCAAAGAACAACAACATAAAACCAGCCATCAATGTGGCAATTTGCAATCCTGAGATCCCATATTTGGAAGTAATCCCGGCAAGCACTACAATAAATGCACCAGTAGGACCCGCAATCTGCAACCGACTGCCTCCCATAATCGAGACAACCAAACCGGCAACGATAGCGGTATACAAACCCTGTTCTGGCTTCGCTCCAGAAGCTATAGCAAAAGCCATTGCAAGGGGCAAAGCAACCACACCAACGATTAATCCAGAAACAATATTTTGTAACCAATATTTTTTTTGAAATAACCCAGCCTGATAGGATTCGATAATCGTTTTCATAAAAATTGAGCCAACTTATTAGAATTTGTGGCTATTATACGCACATGGAACAAAAATGTGTTAATTTTGATATAAAATTTCTCACTTTAATTCACATCTTGCCCCGCATCTAATATTATATATGCTTTCTTATTTAGGCAGGCTACCTATGACACTTTCAGCTTTAAACGCAATCTCCCCCATAGATGGTCGTTATATAAATAAAACAAGGTCTTTAAGTCCTTATTTTAGTGAATTTGCGTTAACTTATTACCGGTTGATGGTTGAAATTCGCTGGCTTGAATCTTTGGCAGCTAATGAGGCCATTCCAGAAGTACCCGCATTAAACGCGAACTCAAAAGCGTTTTTATCCGCTCTAATTGAAAATTTCAATGAATCAGAAGCTGGAAAAATCAAAGAATTTGAAAGGCAGACGAATCATGATGTAAAAGCTATTGAGTATTATTTAAAGGACAAATTCCAGAATCAGGAACAACTTAAATCGATCATTGGATTCATTCATTTTGCCTGTACTTCTGAAGACATCAACAATCTAGCCTATGCTCTCATGGTGAAACAAGCGATTGCCCAGGTAATTCAACCTACTTTGGCTGAAATTATGGGAAGTATCACTCTGCTCGGAAAACAGCACTGTGATGCTGCGATGTTATCCAGAACACATGGTCAACCCGCAACGCCAACTACTATGGGTAAAGAACTGGTAAATTTCGTAGCCAGACTTAAACGACCTCAGCAACAATTAGCAGAAGTTCTGATCCCTGGAAAATTCAATGGTGCGGTAGGTAACTACAATGCTCATCTTATTGCATACCCGGAAGTTGACTGGCGCAAACATTGTGCTAATTTCGTCACTTCATTCGGCTTGTCGTTCAATCCCTACACGACTCAGATCGAACCACATGATGGTATCGCTGAAGTATCACAAATCATGGTACGAATTAATAATATATTACTGGATTTCACCCAAGACATCTGGAGTTATATTTCCCTGGGTTATTTTAAACAGAAAACAATTGCCGCTGAAGTAGGCTCTTCGACAATGCCTCATAAAGTGAATCCTATTGATTTTGAAAATGCAGAGGGAAATCTGGGTCTTGCCAACGCCCTGTTCATCCATTTCTCTAATAAACTGACGCAGTCACGTCTGCAGAGGGATTTGTCTGACTCCACTGTATTACGTAATATAGGCGTGGCTTTTTCTTACAGTTTAATTGCCTATTATTCCATCACCAAAGGCAACGATAAATTACAAATTAATAAAACTGCCCTTGAAGAGGATTTAAATTCGAATTGGGAAGTTCTGGCAGAAGCAGTGCAAACCGTAATGCGTCGTTATAATGTTCCTGATGCTTACGAACAATTAAAAACACTGACTCGTGGTCAAGGTATTGATGCGGAAAGTCTGAAACATTTTATCAATAATCTTTCCATTCCCCAAGAGGCAAAAGCGCAACTTTCCAGCCTGACCCCAGAAACCTACACTGGTCTGGCTACACAGTTAGTTAAGGCATTTTCATGAGCGATACCTTATCACAACAAGGGCAAACCTTTAAATACGATGTTCTTGTTATAGGTACCGGATTAGCTGGATTGCATTATTGCCTGCAAATATTGGCAATCCAGCCTCAATTAAAGATCGCGTTAATCAGTAAAGCGGAATCAATTGAATGCAATAGCCGTTATGCACAAGGCGGAATAGCTGCTGCTTTTTCCCCAGAGGATTCACTTGAATCACATATTTCGGATACCCTCCTTGCTGGCGATGGTTTATGTTATCAGCCAGCCGTAGAATTTATTATTCGTCAGGGACCGGACATAATTAAACAATTGGGTCACTATGCGGTTAAATTCAAACAGGACAAAAATGGTGAGTTTAATCTGGCGAAAGAAGGCGGACATTCGCATAGACGCATTTTTAATTGTGGTGATCAAACCGGTTTAACCGTTACTCAAACCTTGAATCAATTAGCACGACACCACGATCAAATTGATTTTTTTGAGCATCATGTAGCAGTCAATTTAATTACTCAATACCTTCCGCACCGAACGGACAATCAAGGTGAGGTTTTAGGCGCTTATATTTTGGATTGTCAACACAATCGTATCCACACCTTTTTGGCTAATTGTGTCATTTTGGCTACTGGTGGCGCAGGAAAAACATACCGTTACACAACAAACCCCATGGTTGCAACAGGTGATGGTGTGGCTATGGCTTACAGAGCGGGAGCACGAGTAGGTAATATGGAGTTCTATCAATTCCATCCTACCCTTCTCCATCATCACTCTCTGAATAATTTCTTAATCTCTGAAGCGGTTCGTGGCGAGGGAGCTTTACTTAAAAATCCTGAAACGGGCGAACGGTTCATGAAGCAGTATGCCCCTGAGCAAATGGAGCTGGCTACCCGAGACGTTGTTGCCAGAGCAATTTTTAGTGAAATTGAGCAAAGCCAAGCAGGATATGTGTATCTAGACATTACTCACCAAAGCAAATCATTCCTGAAAAAACGATTTCCCCAGATATACACGACTTTATTATCTATAGGCATAGAAATGAGTCAGGACATGATCCCTGTTGTACCTGCGGCACATTACCAGTGTGGCGGAGTATTAACAGACGTTGATGGCCGTACAGACCTGAAACGGTTATATGCTATAGGCGAAGTCGCTTTTACGGGGCTTCATGGCGCCAATCGTCTGGCAAGTAATTCATTGCTAGAAGCTTTGGTCATGGGCTCCAATGCAGCACGATGCACTTTAAAAGACATCGCATCACCAATAAAAACAATGGATACTATACCGAACTGGAGTTCACCGGGTGAAGTCAACGCCAGACGTGCCAGTCAAATTAATGCTCAATGGAGAGGACTACGGGGAGAAATGACTTCCTATGCAGGAATAGTGCGTACTGAAGCAGGTCTTCAGGATCTACTACAATTAATAATGAAGCGTAAGAAAATTATTGAAGAATATTACTGGAAACATTGTATTACCCGAGACTTCATCGAATTAAGAAATATAATACTAAATGCTGAGCTAATCGTCAGGGCAGCATTAGCACGACGAGAATCCCGTGGAGGTCATTATCGGGAAGATTTCCCAGGTAAAAATATAAAAGCTCAGGAAAGCATTGCCAAACTGGGACCAGTAGATAATGCTCTTGGCTAGGGTTTGTTGACAATTCCGACGTCCCGCAACGTGTTCCTTAGGGATCCTCGCACAAGTTGGTAACTTCTCAATAACCTAAGGATACGTCATCCCGAATACAATGAGGGATCTCCTGAACATGGTTCTGTGTCTGCATTTGGAGATCCTTCACTGCGTTCAGGATGACGAAATTCCAGGATTTAATGATGTTTATCCCCAATTATTTTAGAGGTAGATTTGATGTTTAATAATTCGACTATTTACCAACCAGAAACGACCTTGATGCACATACGCAATGATATGAGCATTTGCCAAAGTGATTACCCAATAGACTGGTACCAGGAAGATTTTATACCCTATGCCGAAGAATATCAGGCACTACCAGATCGCAAGCTAACTACTGTATTGGAGTGGATGAAGCCTTATCTTAAGAAAGCACAGGATCATTTCGGCGATAAAATGCTCCTTCTCGCTCATTATTATATGGGTGGAGATATTGTTCGTTTAATCGAACAGTTCGGTGGCAAAATAGGCGATTCATATCAGTTAGCGCTTATGGCAGCCAATCATCCAGAAAAGTCAGTCATCATTGAATCTGCGGTGCATTTTATGGCTGAATCCATCAGTATTCTGGCTAACAAATCACAGCATGTGTACATTACCAATCCCAAATCAGGATGCACCATGGAAATGCTTGCCAAAGATTTTATGGTAGAACCTGCCTTTATCGATTTAAATGAGCGTTATGGTGCCGAGAATATTATACCTGTTTGTTACATGAACACCTCTGGCCGGGTAAAAGCCATGACTGGAGCACAAGGTGGAGCAGTTTGTACCAGTTCTAATGTAAAAAAAATATTCCAATGGGCACAAAAGCAAAATAAAAAAATCCTGTTTATACCCGATCAACATATGGGTGAAAATGTAGCTTACTGGCTAGGAATTAAGAATCTTGCTTATTGGCCTGGTGGAACAGCAGGTGCACGCTACTCACTGCCAGATCAAGATAAGAAAACTCTGGATCAATTTGATAAAGCAGAATTAATTTTATTTGCCAGCGAATGCGCAGTACATACACATTATCAACCTGAAATGTGTGAATACTGGCAGCAAAAAGGCTACGCCACCATAGTGCATCCAGAATGTCGTAATGCGGTCATACGAGTTGCCCAGTATTCGGGATCTACAGCATTTATCTGGGATCATGTCGTAAATGACAGGGCAGGAACCAAACGTTATGCTATAGGCACAGAAAATCATATGGTTGCCAACCTAAAACAATATTGTAAAGGACTGGGGATAGAAGTAGTCAATCTGGCAGAAGCGCCTAAAAAAGATGAAGAAAAAGGCATAGGCTGTGGTTGCGCTACCATGTCACGCAATGATCCTCCTCATTTGGTTGCCCTGGTAGATCTGCTGCGCCAAGGTAAAAACATGGCGTATAACGAAGTTAAAGCCGGTGATGTTGTTAACGAGTTTACGGGAACCAGAAACAGACTCCCGGTCAATGATCAGCAATGGGTAATAGATAATGCCAAGAAAGCCCTGGAAATGATGATTAACATTACAGAAGACCGGATTTAGTTTTGCTCATTCTAAAATTCAGCAATGGTGTATACGATAATAATTCGTGTATGCCCTGCTTACCTTCCTGATTGAAAACACGTTAAATGGTGATCCATCATTTAACGTCTAATGATCTCAACATCTCTTTAACTTCATCAATGGTTGAAACAGCCAGTGGATACTTATCTTCCAGTTCCGAAATAAATTTCATTACATCGTTTGGCGCTCTAAAATCATCTTTCACCTTAAATATCAAGGCGTAGATAAAGTTTGCTCTCTGAATATGTGGGTTTCGTTCGGGGCGATCCTTGTCGTATAACTCAGGTTGAATCTCTTTATCTCTTATATCGACAAGCTTACGCAGAACCAGCGCTTTAAATGCCTCATCTTTGGAAGAAAGCTCATCCATACGATGTTTCGCAGAGTCTGACTTGTCCATTTCATCAGATTTCAAATTGCTTCCATCATCTATATCATCCACGACTTATTCCCTCATTTAGAATCCAACTGGATTATATCCAAATTAAGTATAGTCACAGGCTAAAATGATTACAAATCACCCTCTATGGATTAATTTTCAGAAGTATCTGCAACATAAAACTGGCATTCAGTTAATCCTTGAGTACAGACATAACCACCCAAGGTATCTATCCAGCTGTTATCGGAGCGGGCTGGAATTTTTGTCAAAACCTGCCACCAGATAGAGTAATCACCTGCAGAGTTTCTATAAGTACAGGTTACGCCCTGTCCATATCGAGCAACAAGAATATTCGCTTTTACAAAACGCGTGTTTTCCTCTCCTTGTGGTCTGTTCAGTGAAAAAGGATTTTCAACCCAGGGAGAAGGTGGAACGCCCCATTTCAAAGAGGTCGTATTGGGATCGGGGCAATGGGTACTATAACCTGCAACACTAAAACTGAATAAAGCAACTCCCAAAACAAAACAGCCGGACTTATTCATACATACCTCATTCAACACGCTTAAATCAACTATAACTCATATTTTAGGCCATTATTTAATTAAGTGATTCAAAATGTCAAATAGGATTAAGGAATCTGAATCAGAAAGTACGCGTCCACGAAGGTTCAATATCAATTAGTTTTTCTACAAATTATGGAAAAAATAACCAGATACAGACTAATAATTAGAATAGTTCTGGTTCCAGTTAAATAATTTTCTAAAATCCATTGTTAGTATCTCTATCTTTGTTATAATGACCGCGCGTGCCGGGGTGGCGGAATTGGTAGACGCGCCGGATTCAAAATCCGGTGATGGTGACATCGTGTCGGTTCGAGTCCGACCCTCGGTACCAATGAATCTTTTTACAACAGCTCTCATTGGTTCACAACAGCTCGCAACTTATTGATTATTATTAAAATAATACTGACTTCTTCTTCTCAAATCGTTCTCAACTATTCGTTTATTTTCGTATTTAACCGCAGGTACTTTGGGTAAGATCTTGGGTAAGGTTTTTCTACCCTTCTATTCAAAGGTTCTGCTTAGTTGAGGTAAGGACAATGCTTTCAGACGCAAAAATTAGATCATTAAAGATAGAGGATGGAAAACGACACGCTGACCGAGATGGTTTAGTGTTGGAAATCAGACCCAGTGGTAAAAAAGTGTTCCTCTTTCGTTTTCAATGGGAAAAGAAACCACAAACAATTACCATAGGGAATTATCCCAGTATCAGTTTAGCAGAAGCTCGTACTCTCGCTATATCACATAGGGATTTACTTAATAAAGGAATCGACCCAAGAAAAAGTGATACCTTCGAAATTAAAAAAACCACTTTTCGTGAAATTGCAGAACAATGGCATAAAAAAAATAATACTCGTTGGAAACCAGTAACCAGTAATCGTCACCATAAGAGTCTTATACGAGACGTTTACCCATTCATTGGTGATAAACATCTTGATGATATAACTAAAGCAGATATTTTAGAAATCATCTGCCCTCATGAAATAAGAGGTCATTTTGAAGTAACACATCGATTGCATGATAGATTAGAGGCAATTTTTGAATATGCAGTGGGTTCATCACTTACAGAAAATTATCCATTCATAGGATTGAAAAAGGCATTAGCCCCCAAACCACGTGTAACCAATCAACCAGCCATAAATCACGAAAAAGCCCATGAAATGCTGAACATAATTAAAAACAGTTCAGCCACTAAAATCATTAAGCTATACATTGAACTACTCGCACACTTATTTACCAGACCATCAGAATTAAGATTAGCGCAGTGGAGTGAATTTAATTTACAAAAAGCAGAATGGCATATACCAGCGGATCGTATGAAGATGGCAGCACCTCATTGGGTACCTTTATCAGAACAAGTGTTAAAGTTGCTGAAAGAACTAAGACTTATTACTGGCTTCACCCCATTCCTGTTTAACTCACCATCCACAAAGAAACCACAACCTATCAGTGAAACCAGTGCAAGAAAACTGATCCACAATACTGGCTATAAAGATCTTCATACACTACATGGTTTTCGTGCCTTAGCTTCAAGTGTCTTACATGAACAAAGTCATTTCAGGAGTGATGCTATAGAAGCCCAACTTGCTCATAAAGTACAAGGTGTACGAGGTGTATATTTACGTGCTGATTTTAAAACTGAACGGAGAGAGCTAATGAACTGGTACAGCAATTGGATATTGGATGAACAAAACACAAAGCAATTGAAACAGGAGACTATTTAATATGAACTCAAAAATTGACTCACTGGAACTTGCTTTAAAACAATCTCTACAAGGTTTATTCCCGAAGCGATCTTGCATACTTGATTATACTGAAGTAAAAAAAAGAATAAAAAATGAAGTTAAGATTGCGTTAAATGTAGGGGATATAGATAAAATTATTCTTCTTATTACACAAACCGTCTCTGATGCTCAACATAAAGATCCAGCATTACTAATAATCGATCAAGCCCGAGTAAAGGTTTTAATTAGTAATAATAACGAAATAGTTGAGAACGTTCAAAATCAAATCGGACAACAGGTTGATATAAATCAGGCTAGTCAGATGATAGAAATCGTTATTGAAGAGATGAATCAGTTTCATGATACTAATAAATTTCTAAATAATTTGACCTCGCGCTCTAAAACTAATTGGGATGCCAATACATATGCATCAAAGAAATCGCAATTAGACCACCTATTCGATAGGGAACTATTAAAAGAAGAATTTCATTTGATAGCAGAAACATGGTTCCACTATATGGTATTTGCTGAAGATCTTCGCAGTCCTGATAATTATACTAAAGAACAAATAAAAGAACTAAAAAGAGTATTAATTGCACGCATTAGGTATCTTGAAGGTGTAGTTAAATCAAGTAGGGAGGCTATTGATCGGGTATGTGAAATTGATCGTTTTCTCTTAATTAATATTGAGGCTGAGGAAAAATACTTATTAGATACCCAAAATCAGTTAGATGAATCTAAAGCTCTTGCAGAACGGTTAAGACAAGATAATGGTTATGAGTTAAGTGCCAACCACATTCAACAACAAGCTTATTTTTCAGCATTTTTTTTGGGAGAGTTGTTGGGATTACATGAACCCCAATACTCTAAAGATGGGAATCCTCTTCTAACATTTTTAGATATTTTAACAGGCTGGACGGATGCCCAAATGGATAAGTACGTGACACGAAAAAGAATTAGTACAACTTACAGTATATACAAACAATTTAAACTAAATCCCAATAACAAGCCTTTCATTGATAATTTATTTAGATGTCATCAAGAACAAAAAAGGACTCTAAAGAGTATTTTAAAAGAATTCCAATCGTACTTATTAAAATTATCGATTAAACCCTGCGCCCTGTCTATCACCCATGACGCTTAGCTTAAAACCGCTATCGTCTAGTGGTTATTGCGACTCTTCAAAATAACTAACAATGCTCTTTACGGATCCGTGAGAACGATTCGTGAAGAGTCTTAGTTATTTTTGGAGAGAAAAATGAAAGATGAAGCATTATTGTTGTACCCCAAACAAGCTCAAAAACTTTTAGGTATAGGCACAACTAAATTTTATGAGTTGATTAAGTCACCAACTTTCCCAAAGGCTAAATCACCACTTGGTAAGCGTCCCATGTATTTAAGGGAGGAATTAGAAAATTGGGTTAAAAATTTAGATTAAAACATAGGCTCATGGATGGCTTATGTTCATTATAAAGCCACCTGAGCATATTATAAGAATTAGAGGGATAATTTGCTATGAACCTTATAATTGATAGAGCGCAGGGGCAGTGGCCTGAAATTTTATGTGCATTAGGTATAGATACGTATTATTTAAAAAATAAGCATGGGGCGTGTCCTGTATGTGGAGGAAAAGATCGCTTTAGATTTGACGATAAAGAAGGTAAAGGCACTTTTTATTGTAATCAATGTGGCTCTGGTTACGGAATAAAGTTATTACAGAATTACCATAAGTGGAGTTTTGTTGAAGCCGTGAATCAGGTTGCAAAGGTATTAGGCATTCAAACTCAGGAGAGGAACTATAATTTTAATCAGAGGATTAATTCTTCCCCTCAAATTTATGAGCATGGTCTTAATGCAGCGGAATTGAAGAAGCGTCGAGACTCTTTAATCTACACTTGGCTACAGACACAATTAGTCAGTTCGAGCGATCCTGTGGATTGTTATTTAAAATCACGCGGTATTCCCCTTAAAGAATATCCTTACTCATTACGCCACCACCCTCATTTACCTTATTACGATGAAAAAGGTTTAGTAGGGCACTTTCCTGTGATGATTGCGCTTGTAAGAGATCAAAATAATAAAATGGTTACGCTTCATCGCACATACTTAGGAAAAGCTTGTAAAGCCGATGTACCAACTCCTAAAAAGCTTATGCCTTCAATGCAGCCCAGAGCATCTGTTGGAGCAGCGATAAAATTATACCAACCTGTTAATGGAAAAATTATATTAGCTGAAGGTATTGAAACGGCGCTTGCTATGCATGTTGCAACAAAGCTTCCAGTGTGGGCAACAATAAGTGCGGTAGGTATGGAGAATATTTTGTTACCTCCATACATCAGAGAAGTGATTATAGCTATTGATAATGATAAATCTGAGCGTGGGCAACAGGCTGCTTATCAACTTACAAAAAGACTACTAACAGAAGGACGAGCGGTTAAATGCGTAATTCCTCCTTGTGTCGACAATGACTTTGCTGACATGTTATTGGAGGACTGATAATGAGTGCTGAAAATATTAAAGCCCTTGTCAATAGTACGCCATTTGAATTGCCATCTCTTAACACAGATTTGGCTGATCCACTGCCTACACGCAATACCTCAATAAAATATCCATTAGAGGCTTTAGGTAGTATTTTGGGTGAGGCTGCTAAACAACTCGCTTATCATGTTCAAGTACCTGAAGGCATGGCTGGTCAATCTGTTTTAGCTGCAGCGGGGTTAGTAGCACAAGCTCATATCAATGTGGAACGAGGCTGTATTGGTGTAAGCCCTGTATCAATTTTCTGCCTTAGTGTCGCTGAATCAGGTGATCGTAAAAGTACTGTAGATCGATTAGCCCTCGCACCGATCAGATCTTATGAAAGCGAACGAGCTCAGGCAATTCTCGTGAAAGAACAAAAGTATAAGGCCGAAATGGAGGCTTGGGAGATTCGACGTAATTCAATTATAAAATTATGTAACAAACCTAAAGCAGAGCTGGGGGAAGAGGAGCAAAAGAGGCTATCCGAGAGGTTATTTGAACTTGAACTAACTAAACCAAGACCACCTTCACGCTCAAATATTACCTTTAGCGAACCTACTTCTGAGGGAATATGGAAACATTATATTCAAGGAGATCCAAGCGCAGGATTATTTAGTGACGAAGGTATTTCCTTCTTTAGTGGGCATGGCATGAATGATGAAGCCAAAGGTAGAACTATTCACATCTTATCAAAGCTATGGGATGGTGATTCAATAACGCGCACGCGAGGTGGTGAAGGAGAATCAGGAGCCTTAACGAATCGTAGACTAAGCAGTCATTTAATGATTCAGCCAATTATTGCAAGTAAGGTATTATCTGATCAACTACTTCAGGGGCAGGGAGTTCTTGCACGATTCTTAATTTGTCATGAACCAAGCATTGCAGGTAGTCGATTATTATTAGATAGGGATTTAGAAAAAGGTGCAAATAGTGATCCTGCTATTGCTAAGTACTGGCAAAGGCTTACAACTTTATTAAATCAACCGTTGAGAATAAATGAGTCAACTGGTGAATTACAATTAACCGTATTTGCCTTAAGGGGTGAAGCGTTAGATGAATGGTGTGCTCTACATGATGGTATAGAAGAACAGCTTCGAGTTGACGGAATGTTTATAGAAATTAAAGCATTTGCATCAAAGGCAGCAGAAAATGCTGCTCGTATTGCTGCAATATTAGCTTTTATAGAAGGCTATGATCAACCTACCGTTGAACATGTGAAACGTGCAGGAATATTGATTGCTTATTATTTAGAATCAACTACCATGCTCATTACAGAAGCCCAATATGATGTAAATGAGTTACAAGCTAATGATTTGCTTGCTTGGATAAAAATGAAAGGCGGAACATTGTCGGCCGATCAATTTAAAGCATTACCGCCAAAGTATAGAGTGGCGCAGACAGCACGTCATTTATTACAAATTCTTGTTGATACTGGACATCTGCAGATTACCGTAAAAAACAGTAAAACTGGAAAGCCTGTAGTATGGGAGGTTAATCCATGTTAGATCTAATATCCAATGGATTTGCTTTAAGAAAGAAATCGCTTGCAGTAACACCTCAAGAAATCCGCTGTAACCACGCAACTGATATGTCATACCCAGTAAAGGATTCCGCAAGTACCGCAGAATCCGCAGAGGCAATGAATCAACACTCAGCTGATGATTACATGCAAAATAATGACAATAAAGATTGTGTTATTAGAGAAGATAACGGTCTTAACAAAGATAGTGTTGCGGAAACTGCGGATGTTATGGAAATTCAAGCAGAAAATCAAATTAGTGCTGCGGATTTATTGCGGAATAAATGCGGACTAAGCCTTGAAACGTTGATGAAGACACAAGTAATCGAGTTTGTACAAAGTAGTTGTCAGGGATTTTCTGTCAGTACTAGTTACGTTCTTAAACATCTTCTATCAAGCGACGATATCAATGATATTGCTGATGGTAATATACCAATGGAAACATTAAAATTACACATTGAACTCTGGATGGCAAAAGGAATGCCTCATTACTCTGGCGAAGCCGAGTAAAAATCAAATATATGGAGAAAAACATGAGTAAAAACCTATCAGTAGGCAGGCCAACTCGGTATACCGATAAACTGGCAAAAGAAATCTGCGATAAAATTGCATCATCAAGCAAAGGCACAAAAAAATTGTGTTTAGAGCACCCTCATTGGCCATGCCAAGATACCTTATTCACTTGGTTAAGAACATACCCTGAATTTTCCGAGCAATACGCGCAAGCTAAAATATGCCAGATTGAGTTGTTGATTGATGAAATTTTAGAAATTTCTGATGACACTACTCAAGATCAGTATGTGAATGAGCTAGGGACATTAGTACCTAATCCACCAGCCATAAATCGGGCTCGGTTAAAAATTGAAACACGCAAATGGTTAGCATCTAAGTTAGTTCCCAAGGTTTACGGTAATAAAATTGACATTGAAAGTGATGGCAGTATTTCAGAGGAACTACGACTGTCGATTGCTGATCTAGAAGCTAGACATAGTCGCGACTATTAAACTTTAGTTGTATAACATAGGAACTTTAACCAACCACATGCTGTAGGTTATACCATGTAAATAAGTGGGGGGGTACCCCCGCATAAAGGTGGGGTATCATCATATATAGGAGTCCCGCCTATCAGCAAACTGGAGTATTTTTTTATAATCTTAAGCACAGTATTTAGAAGACTTATTTATCCTGACTGGAAGTTTTGAAAAAAATGTCTTTGTATTATTTATAGTCTGATATATAGATTCGGCTATTAAAAACGTCCAGGGTAAGGCATTTATTAAATTCTAAATATCTTATATATTTATAAAAATAATGTTTAAAGAAATTAATTTCGATTAATCTCAATTAAAATCAACATTAAATGCATAAAGTATGCATAAATAAACTGCGACTCAGCATCCGGTAAAATCACTCATATTTCTCTAAATGGCTGCTGAGAGTTAACTGTTATATTACAAGCACCACTATTGCTAAGGTAAGAACTGATAGCCGCAAATGCCAGTTCAAAATTTGGAGAAGGCCCTACAAATATTTGTTGAAATAAATAACCATCTGATCTAATGCTATCGATATTAAAGGTAATATAAGGAATTAGAGTTGTCTTACCACTTAGGAATTGAATATCTTTATTTTTATAGCTTTCATAATACTTACTTACTAATCGCCACTCACATTCCTCATGAAATGATTGATTCTTTATCCTAATGAATACATTAAGTAACTGGGCAGTAAACTTACATAAATAAACATGATATTCTTGCCCTTTTGGCCCCTGAGCAATATTAATTGATGATTTATCCATATCAAATTGAATTAATATATTGTCTAGAGCTTCTATTAAAACTCGTTCTTGTTCATCAGATTGATATATGCATTTAATTAATAATAAATTATTTTTAGTTGCATACAGTTCTAGATCAGAAAAATCAAACCCTATACTGACACCTGTCCCATGATGGGTATATGCTCTCCATTGACTAAGTAAATTTCCATGTTCAGATAAAGAGAATGAAAATATATAGTGAGGGTTATATATTAAATATTTAACCCATTCTGTGAGTTGCTCAAGCAGCTGTAAAGTTAAGGGTTGAATATTTTGTTGTTCTTTACGTTGATTTACAATTTTAATAAACAAGTCAATTGCGTGTTTAATTTCACTAGAGTCATTCATATAATAAACATGAGTAGCTCTTAAAGTTTTAGTATTAACTATTTTATATAACGAATCATGATTTGTATAATGATACAAAACACCTTTCATTTTAGAACCTATAAACATATTAAATCCTTAAAATCAATATCATTAATCCAACTTGTGCTGGAAATAATTATTTTTAATTTAATAAATAATATACCGAAAGCATTTAACAAAACCATTCTCAAGGTAGGCCTAATCGCCACCTTTTATGTGCTGTTGGACTTAAGTCTACTGGATAAATGTTAAATCGCATAAAATGATTTATTTCTGATGCTGATAATAAACAGAAAATGATATAAAAATGTTGATTTATGTTCATTCCCTACATCAATTTGCAGATCCCAAGATGAAGTTTGCGATAGACACTCAAGAACTCCTACACCATCATTTAAAGAAATATGATATATAGGAGGGACATAACTGTCTAAAAATTCAACATTGAATGATACAACAGCAAGTTAGTTTTTAGGTGGAATATTATGGTCATCTATCAGCCATTTGTATGTGATATATATATTAACTATTTATATCTCCGTATAGTCTATTTAATTAAGTATAGAGTATTATCACTTTAAGAATTGTAGTGATATCTGTTATTTCTAGGTAAAATTTGTACATTAATTTAGATTGAGGATACGTTAAGAAAGACCTGGCTCAATGATTAAACATATAATCTTAATCCAAAACTAATATAAAATATTCGTATCTATTCATATTAATTCAAATAAGGTATTATACTCAACGTTGGGTAAGATATTGGGTAAGTACTGAGTCCTTATTATTCTAAACCAATAAAATCAAATGGTTACAAAGAGGTTCGAGTCCGACCCTCGGTACCAATGAATCTTTTTACAACAGCTCTCATTGGTTCACAACAGCTCGCACACATTTCATATTATTGAACTATCATTTTTAATAAAATCAAAAATAATACATCTTAAATAAACTCCCTATGTAATTTGAAGACACCCAAGCATAAATCTATGTACCTAGCATTCATCATGCTTCTATTCAAAAATTGTAGCCTGGGAGTAGACCCAAAGGGTCGTATCCCAGGATTCCATTTTCAAATGACTTTTTAAGCTGTCATCAGATTAAATCGTATTGTATTAAAGTTTAAACAAAGAAAGCGTAAAAATAACAAAACATCAATTTGGAGAGTGAGTGGGGAGTGAAAACCTGGGATACGGCCCTTTGGGCCTACTCCCAGGCTACGCCGATTTAAAACAGCCTTGTCCAATCACCTTTTCCTGTGTATAGGCAACATAATTTAATTCAAATTCCGTAAACAGGAGAGGGAGCTGATTGAAGTAAGCTGAAATTTGAGTGCATAGTTTAAGTTGATAGATGAACAATAGGGTAAATACCCTATAACTTATTACTCCCCTACTGCCTTCAATCCCTCTTCTTTATCCAAGAGTACCTGTTGTGGTTGATTACCATTGGTCTGATCTTTAATTAATATCAGGAAGGGTATAAATGCCAATGCGAATATAATGGATAATTGATATAGACCCACCCAACCGATATTCAACTGAATACTTGCGGCTATAGGACCTGAAATAATCCTTGGTAAGGTCGACAGAGCAACCAGAATGGAAAATTGAGTGCCGGTAAATTGTTTATTCACCAAACGCATGAATAATGCAACCAAAGCAGTGGATCCCATTCCTGCTGCAAAATTATCTGAAACCACTGCTACAGCTAATAAAACTGTATTTTTTCCAATCATAGCCAATGCCACAAAAAATACATTGGTGATCGCTTGCAGTAATCCAAAAAATAACAAAGAACGATAAAGTGAACAGTGCAGTAAAATAAAACCCGCTGTTAATCCTCCAAGCAATATGGAGCCTATTCCCAGCATCTTATTAATATAGCCAATAGTATCCAGAGAAAAACCCAAACCCTGAATTAAAAATGGCATGACAATACCACTGGTTGTCGTAGTAAAGGCCTCACCTAATTTATAACAAAAGACAAACATCAAAAGGTATATGATTTTAGGACGGCCAAACAACTCCTTAATTGGAGCAATAAAAGAAAGCGCAAAATTGGTTTTTTCTTGAATTTCAGCGGAAGGCTCTTGACTGAATAGAGTTGCAGCCATGCCTATTAACATCACAGAGCCCATAAATCGGTAGGTAAATGCCCAACCAAAATGACCTGCCATGATCAAGGCTAAACCACCGGACAATAATAAAGCCACTCGGTATCCAAAAACAGCAAGGGAAGCGCCCAGGGCGTGTTCTGATACAGGGAGGTATTCAGCTCTGTGTGCATCAATCGCAACATCCTGAGTCGCAGAAAAACACGCGAGTATCAATGCCAGAAATGCTAAAAATTTCGGATACTGTTCTGGAGTAAACCAGGCCATAAGATTAAATCCTACCAACAATAAAAATTGCATGGTCAGGATCCAGCTGCGCCTTTTTCCCAGATCAAATAATGAATAACGATCTAAAATTGGTCCCCAGAAAATTCGATAGGCATAAGGAAGGCTCACCAGGCTTAAAGAACCGGTGACCAGTACCGACATCCCACTATAAGCATACCAGGCTTGTAAGGTACTGCTGATTAAAGCCATGGGAAGACCTGAGGAAAAACCTAAAATGAAAACGATAAAGAGACGTTTGTTCATTATTTAGATATCTCGAAGCGAAGTAAATGAGGAACAGAGTTCACCCTGAACATAAGAATTCAGGGTGAATTAACTATTAATTAAGACGCGGATTTTTTAACTGAAATCAAATGAATTTTAAAGATTAAAGTTTCATTTGGTCCAATAGGTCCACCAACACTACGTGGGCCATAAGCCAGAGAAGAAGGAACATAAATTTCCCAGGTAGATCCAGCAGGCATTAATTGTAATGCTTCAGTCCATCCAGGAATTACTTGTGAAACCTGGAATGTTGCTGGTTTGCCAGTTTTTTCAGTGCTGTCAAATACAGTGCCGTCAATCAATCGACCAGTATATTCTACAGTTACAGTATCTGATTTACCGGGTTTAGCGCCTGTACCAGCATCTATAATTTTATATTGCAAACCGCTTGGCAATACTACAACACCGGTTTTACTTTTATTTTCAGCTAAAAACGCTTCGCCTTTTGATTTGTTTTCTTCTGCTTTCTTGTTAAATTCCGATGTACGTTTAGCCATCAAATCTTTTTGGAATTTATTAAGAACATCTTTCATTTGCTGTTCGGTCAAGATCAATTGAGCTCCACTCATACCATCTTGCATACCTTTAGCTAATGCCTCTGGGTTTACATCAATACCTTGATTTTTGAAATTCTTTCCTAAATCAGCACCAATACTGTATGACAATTTATCTTTGTCTGTAGGTAAGGATGTGGCATCGGTTGCCATTGCAGTAGACATTGCCAGCCCCAAGACGGCCGCAGTGACCAATTTCATCTTCATAAACAATCCCCTTTTAGTCTTTCTTAAGTACATATCTTCCCTAATTGAATTAGAAAGATATAGAACATTGTAAAATAGCCCATTCATTCTGCCTAAATTCGCGTAAAATTACCAGTCATTAACAATGATTTAATTACAAATAGACAAACAGATAATATCCTTCTACACTTGGCACTAATTAGAACAAGAGATATAAATAGTATGAACATCAGTGTATTCGATTTGTTTTCGATTGGAATTGGTCCTTCAAGTTCACATACTGTTGGTCCCATGTCTGCAGCCAATGCTTTTTTGGTATTATTGGAAGAACGCAACCTTTTTGAAAAAACACAAAGAATCAAGGTTGAATTATATGGATCTTTGGCTCTAACAGGTAAAGGTCATGGCACAGATAAAGCCATTCTGAACGGGCTTGAAAATAAAGCACCGGAAACTGTAAAACCGGAATCCATGATACCTCGCATGCATGAAATTCTGAATTCTCATACCCTTAATCTGGGCGGAAAGAAAAATATTTCATTTAATGAAGCGACTGATTTTTTATTTTTACAAAAGGAATTACTGCCCAAACACACTAATGGAATGCGGTTTTCAGCTTTTGATGAGCAGGGAAATCCATTAATTAATCAGGTTTATTACTCAATTGGTGGTGGATTTATCACTACTGAAGAAGAATTTAATAAACCCGGCGAAGATACCGATCCACCACCCTACCCATTCTCCACAGCCGAACAGTTACTCAATTTATGTCAGTCCAACAACATGACCATAGCTGAATTAATGATGGCTAATGAAAAAACCTGGCGAAGTACTGAAGAAATTCAACAAGGAATTTTAGCTATTGCCAAAGTGATGGATGATTGCATCGCAAGTGGTTGCAAACATGATGGAATCTTACCCGGTGGTCTTAATTTAAAAAGACGTGCTCCGGATCTCTATAAAAAACTCATGGATCAAAAGGGTGTCAAAAGTATCTTCGAACAATCAGATATTATGAACCACTTAAATCTCTACGCCATGGCAGTTAATGAAGAAAATGCCGCCGGAGGCCGTATAGTGACTGCGCCAACAAATGGTGCGGCAGGTATTATTCCAGCAGTTTTAAAATATTGTCAGCAGGCTCATGATAAAATGAGCAATGAAGACGTATACATTTATTTCCTCACTGCAGCAGCAATAGGCATACTTTATAAAATAGGTGCGTCAATATCTGGAGCGGAAGTTGGATGTCAGGGTGAGGTCGGTGTGGCTTCCTCAATGGCAGCAGCTGGCCTGACAGCAGTTCTGGGTGGTACTGTAGCCCAGGTTGAAAACGCCGCGGAAATTGCTATGGAGCATCATTTGGGCATGACCTGTGATCCTGTGATGGGTCTGGTTCAAATACCGTGTATTGAACGTAATGCTATGGGTTCAGTTAAAGCAGTTAATGCAACACGAATGGCTCTGATCGGGGATGGTCAGCATCAGATTTCATTAGATAAAGTAATTAAAACCATGAAGCAGACTGGCATGGACATGCAAAGCATTTATAAAGAAACGTCAATGGGCGGATTAGCGGTTAATTTGCCTGAATGCTGATTACAGGTTAATCACCCATTATTGAAAACACAGACTGTCCCAATAAGTCTGTGTTTTCATCTGACTTACAGCATTTTTTAAATCATTTGAGCTACTAGTCAACACTCTTTAGGGATATTCTTTAAAACCAGTTTCCCCATTACACACATGATAATTTCAGGTATTTATTGTCTTTACTCCCCGCAACAGGTCTCAACTCTCTTATTCAGAATGCTTCTAAGAATTAATAAAAACGACACTATCATCCATAATCCGCCTAATACACTGATAAAACCAATCAAGGGATTATCACTGATCAATCCTGAACAAATTACTGAAAGTGTAGCCGTCACCATATTCAGAAAACTCATCATAGCGGATCCACTGGCTTTGTCAGTAACCGAGTTTGACGCAATCAATGAACCACCCGCAAATAATAATCCACTGAATAAATACAAAGTTAACGTGCTGGAGAAAAACCAGGCGACTGAAGAAGTAGTTACACAGGTGATCAAAAAGACCTGAGTCAATCCCAGAGCAGTGCCTAACATGCCTATCAAAACTACTGTTCCAGCAGCAAACTGGTGTACCATTGAACGGGCAATCAATCCACCAGCGAGCATCCCGGCCATGTTAAATAGATTCCAATAACCGTACTCAGCAGGCGTTAATTGAAATAAATCGATGGCAATCTGTGGACCCGCTGCAGAAAAGCAATATCCGATTGCAGAACACAGACCGACTACTAATGAATAGATGACTAATGTAGCTGATGATAAGGCTTCTTTATAACCATTCAGGATCACGTTCCAATTTAAATTTTGCGGGATTTTCAAGGTTTCGCTGAATATTCTGGTTCCATAGAGCATTATTAACCCATGACAGAGCAGCAGATAAAAACAATATTCCCAATGACTGTACTCTGTAATGATACCCCCCAGAATAACCGCTACTCCTATGCCTAAAGTAAAAGATAATATGGTATAGGCTGTTGCAGTTTTTCTTTGATTCACTGGAAGCCATTCATTAATTAACATAAAAGTACAGGCCAATCCACTTGCCGCCCCTAAAGCAGTGATCCATCGGCCGATGAGTAACACTATAAAAGAATGATGATTTAAACCAAGAAGGCACATGATAATGCCCAGGATATTGATCACCAGCCCCGTACGTAATGCTAAAATACGTCCAAACCGATTAGCCAATGGCCCATAAATTAATTGGCCGATCACATACCCCACCAGAAAAGCTGATACCATCCACTCCACTTCACCTTGCAGCAGACCAAACTGATGCTGAATATCAGGCAATGCTGGTGTAATTATTGTCGCAGAAAATGAAGCGATTGAAATATAGCTTAGTAACCAGACCATATGAAAGTAGACCATTGTAATTCTCCAGAAAGACTTAGGAGGCCATCACTTTGAGTACTGCAGAAGAGCGATAAAAGCTACTGTGAACACTCATTACCACAGTTCACTTATGAAATAGCAGGAAACAGTATTACTCTCTATTATGCTCAATATATTTATAATGACCCTATATAGAGAGTTTAATAATTAATCATTAATTAATAAATATAGGTAATCGTCATAATAAATTAACTTTTTGTTAACAATTGAAAGAGCAGAAGATAATAATTTACTTTTTTTAAAATCCATTAATAGTTTATAACCACAAACATCAGTCTCCACAACCCTACTCCCCCTTCGTAACACGTCACCATCCGTTAAAACGGAGGGTCCATTCTTTATCTTAACCACGAATTTCTATGTGGAAATTTGTCCAATCTCTTAGGAATTTTAATCTCATCAGTCCCCACAACCCTACTCACCCTCAGTGAAAACGGAGGGTCCATTCTTTATCTTAACCACGAATTTCTATGTGGAAATTTGTCCATCCTCTTAGGATTTTTAATCTCATTAGTCTCCACAACCCTACTCACCCTCCGTAACTCGTCACCCTCAGTGAAAACGGAGGGTCCATTCTTTATCTTAACCTCGAATTTCTATGTGGAAATTTGTCCAATCTCTTAGGAATTTTAATCTCATGTTCCATTAAAAAACTTCGAAAACGCCTTGATGTAGAACCTAAGTCACAAGAGGCTTACAAGTCTACTGACTTGTGTATCCTTTAATTGCTTCATTTTTAGGTTCCCGGACTCTTTTAATGAGATTTGATGTTATTCCAATATAATCCTTATTCTTCTTTTATTTGAAACATGTACAGATATGAATATTGTTCCATGTTTTTTCTCTCTGCTGAGCTTATCACTCCTGGACCCTCCGCCTTCGCGGAGGGTGACGAGAGTTGCGGAGGGTGACGAGAGTTGCGGAGGGTGACGAGAGTTGCGGAGGGTGACGAGAGTTGCGGAGGGTGACGAGAGTTGCGGAGGGTGACGGGAGTTGCGGGGGAGTTGCGGAGGGTGACGGGAGTTGCGGAGGGTGACGGGAGTTGCGGAGGGTGACGGGAATTGCGAAGGGTGACGGGAGTTGCGGAGAGTGATGGGGGCTTCAGTAATCCGTTACCCTCCGTAACTCGTCACCCTCCGCGAAGGCGGAGGGTCCATTCTTTATCTTAACCACGAATTTCTATTTAGAATCGGGAGTTGCGGAGGGTGACGAGGATTGAGGACAGAGCCGAGAGCTGCTGAGAGTAACGAGAGTTTCACAGTGTGACTGGGGATCGGATGGCATAGAAGAACGTTAAAGGATATGAGTGCATGAGTCTCGTCGAGGACAATGCCTTTACTGAGTGGACTATTTACTTTGATAAACGCTTATTATTAGTATTCATTCAAAAGAATGAAGGTTTCCTCCGATCCAGTGATTTTCATATTTCTCTCTACAAAGTCACGTCCAAAGCATCAGTCTTGGTATTAACCTCATCCATAATGAGCATTAACGTATCACGAATTTGATTTAAATCAGGGCGCTTCATTGCGTCTTTTTGAATTGTTTGCCCTATCAATGAATTTAATTCTGATTGTTGCGAGGACAAATGAGGTTTAAAGAAATTAAGACTCAAATTCGAATGGCTAACATCTTGATTTAAGTCAAACCAATCTTCCATTGTTCTACCCAAAGCATATACTTCAGTCTTATCTGTATAGGTATATGTACCGTCGCTACCAAATATCTCTACAGCTACCTGACCGAACGTTCCACGAAAGGTATCTGTTATCGCGGTTTGCTTTTCATTCATTCGTAGCGCCACATCGAAATCAATCAGAGTTACGGTATTCGTTAAGTCATCATAAATGATGTTGGATAATTTAATATCACAATGAAGTATTCCTTTTTTATGTAATTCATTGAGTGCCGCAGTGACATAGACAAAGATCTCTATTTTTTTATTCAAATCAAGATGGAGCCATTGTGTTAGATCTTTACCATAAACATAAGGTTTGATTACATGTACAGTCTGGCTATTCTCATCAATAGAAACAGTAAACTGATTCACTGTTTTTAACAGTTCTATTTCAGCATCAATGTCGGAGACATATTTTTTATCACTAATTTCGTAGGATTTGATAATATGCCAGGCACCGGAATCCAAATCTTGCCCAAGCCTCATTACCATATTTTCTTTTTTATGAACTACAGCAGGATAAATGACAAAATAGTGATCACCAGAAGCTAAAATTTTATAATTAGTCTGAGATATATTTTGATCAATACTCACCATAGTGACACCCAGTTTTTTTACCATTTCAATGACAGCAGAAACTCTGCCTTTGACCAATTCACTATTTGCTGTTTCAATCAAACGTTCAGAAGTCAATTTAGTGCTTAGAAATTCGGGGACTCGAATTCGTGAGTCTTGTAATTCAGTCGCGTTCAGTATCTCAGAACACCGAGCGTCAAATTCTGTTTTATACTTTTTAACCGGTGAAAACTGTGGATTTCTCTTTCTTTTTTTTTCAAATTGTCCATTTGTTTGCTCAGAATGGTCCTGTTGTGAATTTGAGATATCAGTTAATATTGATGAGTCGAATTTGGATTCCAATTTGAAATTTCCTGTCTTAAAGTATAAATGCATTCCATTATACACAAAGAGCATAATTCAATCAATTCGACCCATTACCTACCATCCGCACCAAAGAATATTTAGTCTGCTTTATCAGTACTTCGTTACACAGGTTGTCTTTGAACGATACGTTATTCTATAAGCTTGCCAGCACTCGAATTCAAAACTATGAAAGTACTTCCTTTTTTCGACCTTATGATATGACCCTAAACTACTTGCCTTGAAAGCTGATCATTGATTAGACTCCAACTGATTATATAGGCGTCTGAGTCTGACAAGTTACCTTTAAAATTTCGACACAACCCTTTAATAATCCATCTACTCAATTAAGGATATGACCTGATGTTGATTCCTGAACTATCATTACTTGATCATCTCCCCGGCTATATTGGTTGGAAAGATTTAAATCGTCATTATCTAGGCGCAAACAAAGCGTTGCTGGAGCTTAAAGGTTTTAGTGATTTAGAAGATTTTAACGGTAAAACAGATGAGGAACTGTCACCCTGGTCAATTGAAGAAAATGAACTGTTCCATCAGCAAGATTTGTCTGTATTAAATGGCAAAAAAGTATCTACTGTGCATATGGATTCAAAAACTGGTGAAGTATACCTGTTAGAAAAAAATCCATTAACAGACCCCAAAAATAACGTGACAGGGTTGATTTATTATTGTCGTCCTTGTTCTAAGGATGAAGTTTTTCAAATGTTAAGACAGTACGATGAAACACTGCAGTTAAGCGGTCACCATTACACACTGATTGACCATGAAAATAAATATGAATTAACAAACCGTGAGTATGAATGTGTTTTTTTATTAATACGAGGTAAATCCGCAAAAGAAATAGGCACTTTGCTTTCTCTATCAAAACGTACAGTAGAGTCTTACATAGAACACATTAAAAATAAAATGGATTGCAAGAATAAGGCTGAAATACTGGTAAAAGCAATGTTAAGTGGATATCACCATCACATCCCTGCGCGATTAAATCAGGCTACGATTATAAAATCACTTTAATATCTTTTTCTGCCGATTTTTTTACCGTATAAATACGGTGATTGAAGTAGGCCTGAATCGTGTAGTATTTCACAAACTTACTCACATCAATTAAAGGATCTTAGCATGCGTCAGTTTTTTATAGCCATTTGTATTTTTGTGATGTCCAATGCAGCAAATTGTGCACCCGTCTTCGAAGTCGTCCCTCTTGGCGTCTATGGTGGTCTGAAAGATGGAAATTTATCAGCGTATTTACTAAAGAATATCGAGAGTGAGAATTATACGGCTCTTGATGGGGGTACTTTGGTGAATGGGCTTGAAGCAGCAGTGGAGAAACAATCAGTACACAATAAAAATATTAAAGATTTGCTGCAAAAACATATTCCAGCGTACCTCATTTCTCACGCACATCTCGATCATGTTATGGGTCTTGTTATGGCGCAACCGGAATTGCGAGAACAGCAGACGATTATGGCACGCGAAGAAACAATGCAGGCATTGCAAAACCATATTTTTAATTGGTCTGTTTGGGGCAATTTTGGAGATCGGGGAGAAATTCCGCACTTAAATTTGCAACATTATCAATCGATGCCATTACTGCAGTGGATGGCTATTCCAAATACCGATCTGCACGTAAAAACGTTCCCTTTGAGTCATAGTGGAATGCCATCAAGCGCATTTTTAATACGCTATAAAACTGAATATATTTTATATTTTGGTGATACTGGCCCGGATAGCATTGAAAAATCATCAAACATGGAGAATATTTGGAAAGAAATTGCACCACTCATTAGAAAAAAACAGCTTCATGCCATCATGCTGGAGTGTTCATTTATAAACGCTCAACCAGATGACAAATTATTTGGTCATTTAAAACCAAGCTTATTTATGTCTGAATTGCGACACCTAGCATCTATAGTTGATCCTCTAGACTTAAGAAACTCACTTAGAGGATTACCCGTTGTTGTTACTCACATCAAACCCAGATTGGGTGACTTTACAGGTTCCAAAGAAGATACAGTAAATCAGATTATGAACGAATTGTCGCAGGATAATGAAATTGGCGTTGAATTAATTAAACCGGAACAAGGTATGCTGTTACATCTATAATTAAAGCAATTCATGATAGCCCCCTAGTGTGCAGAACCAGTCTTTATCAATCGTTTATGGTGTTGCACATTAGGGGCTGTTACGAAAAAGTCCGAATCAATTTGTTCCATTAGTATTATCAAAATACGTGTAATGAAACATGGAGCAGCGCAACAGATATTATCAAACAGGATTACATCCCTATCCGATTAAAATACAAAATAGATAAAAGGTTTCGCTGTAGAAAATATACAAATCAGCAGACCTATTACTAAAACTTAAAAAAAACCACTTACTCCTTGCTTAAAAGTTCTCTAAGATATGTTTTCAGGCAATAGATATCAAACATAAATATTAGACAATAGAAATTTTAGAATTTAAACCTTGCGCAAGATCAACATTTTTAGTATTGATTTATAGGACCTGCTAATATTTCAATGAGACACGGTACTGGGTAACGCCTCCATTTAGTTTTACTGGCTTAACCGAATAATGAACATCTGGGAGCATAAATTTAAACAAGATTCTGCTTGCTCACGCGCGGCTCAGGATCTCAACCAGTCAAATTCAATAAAAACAGCACTAGTGCCAGGCGTTAAAAATTACTAATTCATCGATATCGACCAGGCTTCTGATGAATTGTTCGTAAAAAATAAATCACTTATCGCATAGCCAATCACAGCGGCAAGCTGTCCATTGATATAAACAAGAGGAATGTTCTGTCTCAACCAGGGAGGAATCCCCCAATCCTGGAATAGCTTTTTCAATTGTTTCGTTTGACCATGCCAAAAAAACAGCTCTCCACCCTGCCTGAATTGAATATGGATTTTTGCATCATTGGAAATTCTTATACCTTCCTGAGCTTTTTGTGCTAACAGACAGGAACCTGTATCACCACACCTTAAAGGTTGCGGAAAATCAGTCCACTCAATACATTCAGTCAGATGCATTTCTTTAGAAGGCACAATATAAAGTGAGTCTTTATAACGACGAATCTGTACGGCATCCCAACTAATTAAGGGCATAGCATCTTCACTTGCAAACACAGCTTCATGGATCAAACGCTCAAAAGTCGCAGCAGCGGGCAATTGCACTTGATTTTTTTTTAACCAAACGCGTAATACATTGGAAAGACGCTCAACACTTAGCGATTTTAAAGATTCAATACACAACCGGGTTGATGGTGATAATAACTGCGAGCAATCCATTACAGCAAGTTCATCCAGATTCAAACGTGCCTGTTGGCAATGACTGGCTGCTCTGGCTATATTGCCCACTACTCCAGGCCATTTGGCAGCTAATGAAGGCATTATTTGTTGTCTTATAAAATTACGGGAATAATGTTCATCCTGATTGCTTTCATCTTCTATCCAAGTTAATTCATAATGAGCCGCATACTGCTCGAGTTGTTTGCGAGAACAGGTTAATAATGGTCTGGACAATGCCCCGGAACCGAAACTACCAGACTCCATCATAGCCGCCAGCCCATCTACCCCAGCACCTCGAAACAACTGTAATAGAACAGTCTCGGCCTGATCATCCATATGATGACCTAAAAGCAAACAATCCCTATCCTTTAACAAGGAGTTAAAAACTTCATAGCGTGCATTTCTCGCTCCTTCTTCTATATTGGCAGAGCGATCAAATTCTACTGTTTTAGATATAAATGGAATACCGGCATGAGTACAAAAGGCCTCACAATGGCTTTGCCAGAATAAAGCATTGGGACTAATGCCATGATTAATGTGTACTGCCAGTAATTTATTGCGTAATGATGATTGAGAATAAAGCGCATGCAGTAAAACTGTAGAGTCCAGCCCACCACTAAACCCTACAATTAATTTCTTAAACTGCTCCAGATGGAAAACCCACCTGGAATTGAATAACGGCTTAGTCACATGCCCCCATAGCCATAAACTTTTGATATCGCAATTCGATTAATTTATCCAAAGGAATGCTCTTCAAAGCCTGGAGTTCATTGATGAGTACCTTTTTTAATCTTTTAGTCATATCATCAACATTGCGGTGCGCGCCACCTAATGGTTCTGGTATCACCATATCAACCAATTTATTTTCATAAATTCGGTCTGCAGTAATCCCCATAGCACGAGCGGCCTCGCTCGCCTTGGCAGCGTCTTTCCATAAAATGGATGCGCAACCCTCAGGAGAAATTACAGAATAAATACCAAATTGAAGCATTAATACTTTATCTCCCACTCCGATAGCCAAAGCGCCACCGGATCCGGCTTCACCAGTTACTGTACAGATAATGGGAGTTTTCAGACGGGACATGGCAAACAGATTACGCGCGATTGCCTCAGATTGATTACGTTCCTCAGCGCCAATTCCCGGATACGCTCCAGCTGTATCAATAAATGTAAAGATTGGCATTTTAAATTTTTCAGCCATCTTCATCAGACGCAATGCTTTTCGATATTCCTCAGGTCGTGCCATACCAAAATTTCGATATACTTTTTCTTTGGTTCGCTTCCCTTTTTGATGACCTAACACCATTACAGGTTCATCATTCAATCGAGCTACACCGCCAATGATAGCGGGAGCAGAAGAATAACTGCGATCACCGTGCAGTTCCTGAAAATCCGTAAATATATGTTCAATATAATCTGTAGTCTGAGGTCTCAGTGGATGTCGCGCCATTTGTGCAACTTGCCAAGGCTCCAGATTGGAAAAAACATTAGCCGTTAACTCAGAGCATTTCGCTTCAAGACGGGCAATTTCTTCACTCAAATTAACTTCATTATCACTACCAACCATGCGGAGTGCTTCAATTTTTTGATTCAACTCTTCAATTGGTTGCTCAAAATCCAAAAATTGTCGGCTCATTGATTACTCTTTGTTGAATTAAATATCATGGTATATGATACTCTTAACCGTTAATTGACGCTAGATTCAAAACACTTCATATGATAATTACAGGATTTACCCCATTAAATACGCAAAATTGCATTTTAAATGAGTCACGTATCGACCTCTGGCAGTTCTCTTTAGAGCATGAACTCCATATCGCCGATCAATTATTAAATGCGGATGAGCGAGCTAGAGCCGACCGTTTTTACTTTAGTCGACACAAAAGACGTTTTTCCACCGCCCGAGCTACTTTAAGAATCATTCTTTCCCGTTATCTCAATACAGCTCCAGAGCGGCTCGAATTTGATTATGGACCACATGGCAAACCAACCGTTATTAACTCCCAAAAACTTCAGTTCAATATCAGTCATACGGGGGATCTAGCCCTGCTCGCCGTAGGTAAAGGGTATCCTATGGGAGTAGATATTGAAAAATATTCAGCACGTCCTTATGAAGGAATTGCTAAAAATTTATTTTCTGATCAGGAATATATGGAATTTAAAAAAGCTCCATCACCAATGAAACCCGCATTATTTTTTCATGTCTGGGCACAAAAAGAAGCGTTTATAAAAGCCAGCGGCCTTGGACTTTCTTACCCAACCAAAGAATTTCATGTGCCGACAACCATGCCAACAAAACAACTGGTGGACGATCCGCTGCATAACATGACCTGGCATTTGCGTACATTTATGCCTGAAGTAGCCTGCAGTGGCGCTCTATGCCATCATCCGACCATCAGGGAAATCCGACATGGTTTGATCCAGCTTCATCAAAACGTCAGTTTAAAATTTTAACGATATGATCCAGTTTAATCAATCACAGCGCACCTTGATCCAGTTGCTAGGTGATGGCTTCTGTCATAGTGGCAATGAATTAGGTAATGCTCTGGGCATTACTCGCTCGGCTATCTGGAAACACATCAATCAGCTTATCGATTTGGGAATCCCAATTAGCCGGATATCACAACAAGGGTATCAACTAGCAACTCCACTCAAACTATTAGACGAGGCGGAAATTTCCGCTCAACTTAAAAACAAAAAATTTACACCCCCATTCAAATTGCATTTGTTTACCTCAATTGATTCCACTAATCGCTTTTTGAAAGAAATTCCAACTGGTTCAATTCTGGATATTTGCTGTGCTGAACTACAAACACAGGGGAGAGGTCGGTTTGGTAGAGCATGGCACTCACCATTTGGAGAGAATATTTATTGTTCCAGCCGTTGGAACTTGAGTTGTGATCTCAGCCGTCTTTCCGGATTGAGTCTGGTAACCAGTTTAGCAGTACTCAACTCGTTAAAAGAATTTATTCCAACTGAAGAAATTAAAATCAAGTGGCCCAATGATATACTCTGGGGCAATAAAAAATTATGCGGGATTTTAATTGAAATTATTGCTGAATCGAATGGAAATGCCCAGGTCATTATTGGTATTGGACTGAATGTGAATACCGATACCCTAAAGCACCCTCTTCCGGATAAACCCTGGGGTTCTTTATATGAACTATCCAATCAGCAATTTGACCGCAATGCCATTATTGCCAGCCTGTTATTTCATCTTCAGAATAATATAAATAAGTTTTTAGACTGTGATCTCAACAGTTTTATGGATGAATGGAATCAATACGATTATCTCGTGGGGAAGCACATTACGGTAACTCAATCCCTGGCCTCTTTCTCGGGCATTGCTTGTGGGATAGATCAAACCGGGCAATTAATCTTAAAAGATGATCAAGGGATCCTGCATCTCCTCTCATCCGGGGATACATCATTACAGGGTTACATCTCAAACAATCCGTGATTTTCGTCATTCTGAACGCAGTAAAAGCTCTTCTAATGCAGGCACAGCAACAGATTCAAAAGCCTAAGGCTAGCTTCAAGCATTGCATTCGGGATGACGTTTCGCATGGTTATTAAGAAGTTACTTTACATGGAGGGAACGTAAATGCTGATGATTAATTGAATCAATTAAACAGGATATTATGCTGGTAATTAAACTAAAAAAGGGACTTAGAAGAATACTGAAGGTTCGTCCCGAGCCATTTTAACTGCTCGGAACTGGATGAACTGCGAGGAAATCGATTTATACTGCTTGTTCAGAATCATCAGATTCTTTTTCTTGTTGTATACGTAAATAAATTTCTTCACGATGAACTGAAACATCTTTTGGTGCATTAATACCTAAACGAACCTGGTTACCTTTTACACCTAACACAGTAATATTTACATCATCACCGATGATTAATGTTTCACCTATACGCCGAGTCAAAATTAACATGACTAAATCTCCCTAATGAGGCAGCCACCTACTTCTCCATAGAACGCTTCCATGGTGTTCTTGGCAGCCACATGCTGACTAAAAATTAAACAACTTTTCTTACTCGGATCATATTCTACACTCTGATTATTAACGGAGTATTAAGTGTTCGAAAAAAAACTCGACATTTGTAGATCAATTCAGCACAAACTTATAAAGTTTAAAATATAAAAATTCTCCTATTATAATCTTATAAATCAAAGAATAATAAAAAAATTTTAGTTGATTTTACTTTAATTATGATGAATTTCCAGAAGGTTTTAATAAAAAAAATAAATTAGAGCTCGCTTTGGGGTGCAAAAGGAAACTTGTCGTTATTTGGTCCCCTGACATTTAACTGTAATAGAATATATTACCCTTCTTTAATGGATTTAAAGTTCAGCCTCATATAAAATAGCTCCAAAATTCCTCATACAAAATTAGTTTAACACAACAAATCTTTTGGTTTACCTAATACTAAATGCTTAACGTTTTTAGTACATTGAATTAAGGATTCAAAATTATCATACTTACAAATAGCACTAATTGGACTCAAAGCGATGCATTTACAAGGCACTGAGATCACCATTGGTGTAATTATTATTAATTACAACTCGTCAGTTTATCTTCGTAAGACCATTAAGGCATTAGAAAAACAGACCTATAAACCCTATCAAGTAATTATTTTTGACAACGCCAGTATTGAGCAACTTCCTGATGATATTGAACATTCAACATTGCCCTTAAAGATAATTAAATCACCTAATAATTTAGGTTTCGCAACGGGAAATAATAAAGCAATAGAATCGCTTAATAGCAAAGTCAACTGGATTGCCTTAGTCAATCCTGATGCCTATCCTCATGAAGATTGGCTATTAGAAATGGTTAGAGCCATCGAACAAAACCCTCAATACAGTTTTTGGGGCTCTCAATTAATATGCGAACAAGAACCTCATCTATTGGATGGAACTGGGGACATATATCATATTAGTGGTAAAGCTTGGCGAATGAATCATAGAAAACCATTAAGTAATGCACCTAAAGAAATTAAAGAACTCTTTTCACCTTGTGCTGCCGCAGCATTATATAGACGAGATGCATTCAATGCTGTTCAAGGTTTTGATGATCACTATTTCTGTTATTATGAAGACATAGATTTAGCCTTCCGACTATGGTTATCAGGCTACAAAGGTTGCTATGCCCCTAAAGCAATAGTTGAACATACTGGATCAGCCACCACAAAAAGACATAGTGATTTCTATACTTATCATGGCCACAGGAATTTAGTATGGACGTATTTTAAAAATATGCCATTCATATTAATTCTCATAACCCTGCCTCTACATATAATGTTAAATATATTGACTCTTTTTCTCTTTATGAAAAGAGGCCAAACCGCAACTATTTTAAAATCTAAACTAGATGCCTTAAAAGATCTGCCAAGAATTTGGAAACAAAGAAAATCAATACAAAAAAACAGAATAATTAGCTCTATTGAATTATTAAAAATATTAAAAAAAGGTCTGCCATGGTAGAAAGATTGGTTACAGTTGTAATAGTAAACTATAATGCAGGTGAAATGCTTGTTCGTTGCATAGAACAGATTTTAGCTGGAACAATCCTACCTCAAATAATCATATCAGATAATGCATCTACTGATTGTAGTTTGGATATGGTAGAACAACGTTTTTCGAAATGTACCAATTTACTTATCCATAAAAATAAAAAAAATTCTGGATTTTCAGCTGCGAATAACGCTGTATTTGCAGATATTAAAACTCCATTTATTCTTTATCTGAATCCAGATTGTTTTATAGAGAAAGATACGATTCAGCATTTACTTGATACAATGAATGAATATCCTAATGCTGGAATAGTGGGGTGTTTAGTCACCAATATGAATGGCACAGAACAAGTAGGATGCAGAGGTCTTACTCCAACTCCAGCCCGTGTTTTAAATCAAATGTTAAGGCTTTACAAAGTATTTCCGAATAATCCCAAATATAAGGGGTACTTATTATCAAATGAGGAAATACCTAAACACCCTATTCAGGTGGAACTGATTTCAGGCTCATGTATGTTTGTTAGAAAAGAAGCATTAACCGTTGTAGGCCTTCTAGATGACAATTATTTTCTTTATTGTGAGGACTACGATTGGTTTTATAGGTTTATCCAATCCAAGTGGGACATCATTTTTACTCCATCAACTAAAGTCGCACACATAAAAAGTTTTAGTACTAAACAAATACCATTAAAAATACTTGTTTATAAGGCTAAAGGGATGTGGAGATACTATAATAAATTTTTTAAAAAAAATGAATCAATGTTTACTTGCGTTATGGTCCGAACTGGAATAATTTTACGTTTAGTATTATTGAGTTTCGTTGTACTCTGTAAGAAAATTATATCAAATATAAAAGTCATTATAAAATATTCAAATAATGAAACTAATTAAAGTTATTTTTTGTAACTATTCATGAAGACGAGAATCAAGATATGAAATTAATCATATGTCCTTTTAGTCAATATTTTACATATTCGGAGGTTCAATGATATTTCATCAATTATTTGACCAAGATTCGTGTACTTATACCTATTTAATAGGTTCTGATTTTTGCAAACATGCGATTATTATAGACCCTGTAAGAACTCAAATTAATACATATACCAATCTAATCAACAAACTAGGCTTGGAACTGGTAGCGTCAATTGATACACATTTACATGCAGATCATATAACAGCGTCGGGGGATCTATCAGACCTGACTGGATGTAAATCAATGATGGGAGTTGAAACACAAGCCCAATTTATAAAATATAAATTTAGCGATAATGAACTTCTAAAATTCGGCTCGCTCACGATTAAAACCATGCATACTCCTGGACATACACCAGATTCATATTGTTTTCTGATAGATGATAAAGTATTTACGGGAGATACTTTGCTCATTAATGCTACTGGACGAACTGATTTTCAATTTGGAAACGCAGGCGACCAATATGATAGTTTATTTAATAAAATATTAAAATTACCAGACAGTACAATAGTTTTCCCTGGACATGATTATAATAACAACAAGTCCAGTACTATTGGCAGAGAAAAACAATATAATCCCAGACTTCAGGTTCAATCTAAGGATGAGTATATTCAATTGATGAATAATTTAAATCTACCTCCGCCAAAGAATTTACAATTTGCTGTACCAGCTAACCTGATAAACGGGATTTCCAAGATACCGGTAGATTCAGAAGAAAGTAACAATAAAAAATGAAATCAATCTTGACTGATTTCATTGCAGACTACATATTGCCATGATTAAATAATCAGCTTGATATTACGTCTGAAAAGTGAATACCTACAGTGCTCTGGAGAATTATGAGAGATAGATAACTATGTATATTTTTTGAAGTTATATACGGTTAATGCTCAAGATGAAATTTCAAAAACCCTCTTCTTTTATAAGTAACAAATTGTTACTATAGCATCAATTCTTCTTTGGACTAAAAACTATGGAACATATTAAAATTATCGCGGAAATGGCTTGGGCTCACGATGGTCAATTAGAAAAAGCCATAAAAATCATGAAGGCAGCTAAAGAAGCAGGAGCAGATGCAATAGGTATTCATGTTACTGCTCTGGAAGCGTATATGGTACCACATTACGGTAGTGGCAAAGGGAAAGTATCTGAAGGTAAAGAACATTTACAAATTTATAACTATCTTTCAGATATTAACCTTTCTAATGAAGACTGGATTGATTTTAGTCAAGAAGCTAAGAAAACCGGAATAGATCTATGCGTTATGCCTAATGATTTAGCCAGTCTTAAATTTGTTCATACACAAATAAAACCAAAATATTTTGTTGTATCAGCAGCAAGTTTTATTGAACGAGAATTTATTGAACAATTAGCCGAAACAAATACAACCACATTTTTTAGAATCGGCGGTGCATTGTTAGGTGAAATTGAACAAGCTATCACATGGTTTAAAAACATCAGTAAAGCAGAACTAATTTTACTTCATGGATTTCAGAACTATCCTACAAAACTTGAAGATACGAATATTAAACAACTCAAATCATTACAAGATATTTTTGGCTTGCCTGTTGGTTTAGCAGATCATATAGATGGTTCTAGTCCTTTAGCTTTAAATATCCCGCTTCTTGCAATCCCTTATGGCGCTACTTATTTGGAAAAACACATCACCTGGGATAGAAGCGAAAAAGGCGAGGACTTTGAGTCCGCATTGAATCCAGATGATTTCAAAACGTTCGTGGATTTTGTAAGAGCCACAGAAATTGCACTAGGAATCAGTAGCTGGCAAAAATTATCTGAAGCCAGCACGCGCTATAGAAACATTACCCGAAAACGAGTTGTTGCTGCAAAATCAATTACAGAGGGTAAACGATTGGAAAGCACAGATCTGACCTTCAAACGTTCTGATATAGGATTAACTCCTGACATGCATGAGTTGATTGTAGGTAGAACAATAAAAAAAGATATTAAAGAAAATGAAGCTATTGAATGGGAAGATCTTATATGAAAATTGGTTGTTTATTATCGGTTCGTGAGAAAGCAACCAGATTCCCTAAAAAAGTTCTACAAAATATTAACGGGTATACAGTAACAGAATGTTTACTGAAACGTCTTGCACTTACCAAAAACATTGATCAGGTTATTGTATCAACATCTACGCATCCTGGAGACGAGGTTTTAGTTCAATTAGCAGAAGCCAATGGAGTTAAAGCCTTTCGTGGTAGTGAAGAGGATAAATTGGCTCGTTATTTTCAGACAGCCAAGCATTATGGTTTGGATGCAGTAGTAATTGTTGATGGTGATGATTTGCTTTGTTTTCCTGAAGGGATTGATCTGATTGCACAAGAACTCCGACGAGATTCAGCCGATTGCATTTATTTAGAAAATTTACCATTGGGAGCTGCCTCTACAGGGCTAACCCGCCAAGCGCTTGAAAAGGTCATTTCCTTAAAGGATGAAAATGATACCGAGGTTTGGGGAGGGTATTTTATCGGTTCTGGCCATTTCAAAACGAAATCGTTAACCATGCAGGATAAAATATTTAATCATCCAGAAATTCGCTTAACACTTGATTATGAAGAGGATTATAACTTCTTAAAAGCAGTTTTTAACCATTTTAATTCTATTGATTTTACAAGCTACGAATTAATGGATCTCCTCATAAATATCAAACCAGAGCTTGTTAAGATTAATGAAGTAGCTCAAAAAAAATATGAACAGCACATTGCAAATGCCGCACCAGTTAAGTTTAAAACTCTAGAAGAGGTATAAATGAATTATTTAGTAATTGGTCTAGGATCAATGGGGAAAAGACGAATTCGTTGCTTAATGGCAAATGGAATACCTAACTCAAATATTTTAGGGTATGACATTAAAACTGAACGAAGAGCTGAAGTTGAAAATAAATACCAAGTCAGTACAACATCTGATTTTAATTCCCTTAGATTAAACGATTTTAAAGCTGTAATTATCTCTACCCCGCCTGATGCACATATGGAATATGCATTAAAGGCAGTCGAAGCATCTGTGCCAATGTTTATTGAAGCAAGCGTAGTAGATGAAGGGATGGAAACCTTACATCAATTGTCTGAAAAAAACGATGTGATCATATATCCATCATGTACCATGAAATATTTTCAAGGCCCCAAATTAATAAAAGATCTAATAAGCAACAACGCGATTGGGAAAGTATACGCATGGCAGTATCAAAGCGGACAATATCTCCCCGATTGGCATCCATGGGAAAGCATTCAGGACTATTATGTATCCAATAGAATAACAGGTGGTTGCAGAGAAATAGTACCTTTCGAATTAGTCTGGCTTGTAGATCTTTTTGGACATTTGTCTGAAGTTTCTGGTCTGAAATCGAAATTATCAGATATTAACGCAGATATCGATGACATGTATCTTTTACAATTCAAACACAAATCAGGTATTTTGGGACAACTTATAGTAGATGTAGTCAGCAGAACGCCGGTCAGAGCAATTAGAATTACAGGCTCCAATGGTACAATTGAGTGGGATGATGGACAAAAAATCATACGCCATTTTACTAAAGAAACAAATCAGTGGGAAACCACTAAATTATCACTAGGGTCAATAGAAAAAGAATATATTAACCCAGAGGAACCTTATATATCTGAAATTAAAGACTTTTTAACTTGTGTAGAACACAAATCTCAGCCCTACTATACACTTCAGGATGATTATGAAATGTTACAAATACTAAAGAAAGCTGAAATTAGTTCAATGACAGGCAAAAATCAATCTATCTAGGACCTCATTATTATGAATTTTAACAAATCAATGGAATTGGCCACCATAGCCAAAAGAAACATACCCGCTGGGGCACACACATATAGCAAGGGCAGTGATCAGTTTCCACAATTGTCACCAAAATTTATAGTAAAAGGGAAAGGCTGCCAGGTTTGGGATATTGATGGCAATCAATTTACAGATTGGGGTATGGGACTAAGATCCGTTATATTAGGACATGCTCATTCAGAAGTACTAAATGCTGTAAAAGAAGAACTTGAAAACGGTACTAACTTTATACTTCCTAGCCCAATTGAAAATCAATTGGCCGAGAAATTAATCAATTTAATTCCATGCGCAGAAATGGTGAAACTGGCAAAAAACGGTTCAGATGTAACTACTGCTGCGGTGAAATTAGCCCGAGCCTATACGGGTAAAAACATCGTTGTTCGATGCATGGATCACCCCTTCTTTAGCGTTGATGATTGGTTTATAGGTGATACAGCTTGCGATGCAGGCATACCAGATTCAACTAAAGCATTAACAAAAAACTTTCGTTATAATGATATCGATAGTTTTGAAAGCGTTTTAAACCAATATCCAGATGATATTGCATGCGTCATTATGGAAATTGCAACGACGCACCAACCAAAACCAGGTTTTTTACAAAAAATAAGACAACTTACTGAAGAAAAAGGAATTGTACTCATTTTTGATGAGATAATATCTGGATTTAGATTTCATCCTAAAGGAGCCCAACATTTATATAATGTAACTCCTGATTTAGCTACATTTGGTAAATCTATTGCTAATGGGTTCTCTTTATCTGCATTAGTCGGTAAACGTCATATTATGGAATTAGGTGGATTAGAACACAGTAAGCCACGTGTATTTTTACTTTCAACAACTAATGGTGGAGAAACACATTCAATTGCTGCAGCACTAAAATCAATCGAAATAATGGAAAATGGCAACATAAGCAAACATATATGGGCTTTAGGGGAAGTATTAATTTCTCAATTTAATGCCCTTTCAAAAGAATTTGGTCTTGAAAATCACGTATATATGGATGGTATCCAATGTAGCCCCTACCAGGTTTTTAAGAACAAAGAGGGTCAGATTGATTTATCTCTTCGATCATTGTTTTTGCAGGAAACGATTCAACAGGGAATTTTAGCGCCTTACTTTGCTATATCAGCAGCTCATGATTCCTCGCATCTTGATCAATATCTGCAAGGATCAAGGATTGCAATGAAAAAAATGTCTCAAGCAATATCAGAAAACTCAACAGAAGGATTATTGACAGGTACTCCTGTAAAACCGGTTTTCAGAAAATACAATTAATCATTAATCCTCATCATTAATTAAGAGTGAATATGAAATTTTGCTGCATACAAATGTCAATAAAAGAAGCAGATGGGGAGAAAAACCGCCATACTGCCAATAGCATTTTTAACAATAATTTAGGAGCTGATTTTTACCTGCTACCTGAGTTATGGAGTTCAGGTTATTGTCATTCTGAATGGCTAAGTATGGCGAAAGAGGATACGCCTAAAACAATCGAATTTATGAAAAATAAGGCAAAAATACATCAAGCATGGATTGGTGGCTCAGTAATTTATTTTGATGAGAATAGCCAACTGCGAAATAGGTTCCTGCTTATAAACCCTGAAGGAAATCTAGTAGGACACTATGATAAATCTCATCTCTTTACTTTAATGAATGAACATGTGTATTTAACTGCAGGTAAGACAACGCAAATTTTTGAAGTGAATGGATTTAAAATAGCACCTACTATTTGTTATGACCTTAGATTTCCAGAAATGTATAGAAGATTGGCAATTGAAGGAGTTGATGTGTTTTTAGTAAGCGCTGAGTGGCCAGCTGCAAGAGAACACATTATGACAACCTTGGGTCAAGCCAGGGCAATTGAATCTCAAGCATTCCTGGTTCTATCAAATCGCATTGGGCCAAATGACACCGATGAATTGTTTGCAGGGCATTCGATGATAGCAGGTCCCGGAGGTATGCTGGTTTCAGCCTTCAGTGAAATTAATACAGCAATAACATACACCATTTCAAAATCAGACCAGGTACAAGCAAAAAAAATACTTCCTACATTTGAACATCGACTGGCAGGAGTTGATTATGACTAATTTAGTTAAATTCGCTAAAGAGCCTTTATCTATGTTTGATATGAAAGATAAAGTTGTGGTCGTTACTGGTGGCACAGGAATATTAGGTTCAACTTATTGTGAATGTCTGGTTAATGCAGGCGCAACCGTTGTTATAGCGGATCTTTCTCAAGAAAAGTGTGATGCTTTATCCAAGAAGTTAAATGACAATGGTATAGGTTTAGCTAAACCTTATGCAGTAGATTTAAGTTCTGAAGAGTCCATCAAATCCTGGGCTGAGAAAATTATTATTGAGAATAAAAAAATTGATGTTTTAATTAATAATGCTGCTACAAAATCTAAAAATTTTTTTAAACCCATTGACGAGTTTAGTTTGGACGAGTGGAATTTCATATTAAACGTTAATGTAACTGCAATATTTCTTACAGCGAAATATATTGGCAAACAAATGGTCAAACAAGGTACTGGAAGTATTATTAATGTGAGCTCTATTTATGGTGTTGTTGGACCTGATCAATCCATTTATGAAGGATCATATTATGAAGATCTTGGTGGTGCGATTAACACCCCACTAATTTACTCAACAAGCAAAGGCGCAGTTATTGCAATGACAAAGTATCTAGCTACATATTGGGGTGCTAAAGGTATACGAACGAATACATTAACTCCAGGTGGCGTATTCTCAGGACAGAATGATATTTTTATTGAAAAATACAGTAAGCGGGTGCCCCTCAACCGGATGGCTAATACAAATGAAATGCTTGGAGCTCTTTTATTCTTAGCATCCGATGCCTCAACTTATGTCAATGGTCAAAATTTAATAATTGATGGTGGTTTAACAGCTTGGTAATTAGGAAAATATAGTGAGCGAGTATTTTTTAAAAGTAACTCCCAAGGGAGTGTATGAATCCAAAAAGTCTCTAGGTGAAATCCTGGAACGGGCGTTCAATGATTTTTATAGAATTAAATACATTGTTGGTTCAGAGGTAAAAGCAAGAATTTTTGATAAAGCCCTCGGACAATTTTGGCTTTTAGTAGAGCCTATTATTATGGCTGGCCTCTATTTTTTTATAAGTACAGTAATTTTTACTTATACCGGCCAAAAACACATGTTTTTATTTATTCTAACCTCAGTGATATTTTGGCGATGGTTTTCTAAAACCATTGACTCTTCGCCCTATGTCTTGCTCTCCTATGCGTCAGTCATAAAGCAAACCAATTTTCCTATTTATATAATAATTTTAAGTTATATAAGTACAGAAATCTTTTTATGGTTTATGTCATTTATGGTCTTATTAATCTTTTTAGCATGTTATGGAATTTTTCCGACCACTGCATATCTGTATCTTCCATTTGTATTACTTGTCCAATTAGTTATGACCATGTTTTTTACACTAATTTTTGCAGTTATTGGTACGTTCATTAAGGATTTGGCAGGTGTATTGTACGCCTTAACCTCTATCTGGTGGTATATGTCACCGGGTATTTACCCCGTTTCACGAATTCCTGCCCAATATCTGTGGATATACAATTTAAATCCTTTCGCACATATTTTACCTGCTTATCGTGATATTTTAATTGATGGCAAAGCACCCGAACTTATTCCATTACTTTATATCTTGGTAACTTCAATATTTTTAACATTTTTTGCCTTTAAGCTTTTTAACGCAGCAAAATACCGCTTTTTTATGTATTTATAATTTGGATTAAGTTTTTATGAATAAAATTAATAGTCTCAATAATCTAGGTAAGATTTTAAACTATATAGATAATAATCAATATCCAAATTTATTTGCAGAGTTTAGATTGGCTGAAATAGACCAACATGGCCTTTCATCAGAAGTCATACAACAGCTGAATAATCTTTTTCTTCATAAAAATAAACACTTGGGAGAATGGAATAATTTCTTAACCCAATTAAGTACTAAAACAAATACAGATCGTATTTTTACAACATTCCTGGCTGACAAAAATGATATTGATAAGATCCAAAGTACATTCGTTAAATCTGGCGATGGAATTATTCGCAATAATCAATCATCAATCGAATTGGTTACAATCAGTGATCAATTAGCAAAAATTAGTTTTGAAGAAATACCTGACCATAACTCTCTTATTATCCATTTCTGGGGTAATCTTAAAAGTAATCTGGAAGACAATTTATATCTCGAACTCAAAGGTAATACACATTGCGAAGCAATACGATTTGGTAATACTGGTTTCACTCATACCGCATCGGGTACAACGTTATTATGTAACACAAAGACTGATAAACTATATACCATTGTATTAAGCAAGGATTTTCTTAAAGTCTATTTGAACGGGATTTTATATCTTTGTAAATCGATACCTATCGGGTTTAAACCAAGCATGGTGAGTCTTAAACTCATTGGAGTATTGGGTGCTGATCTATCTGCTGCCATTTGTGGAATGGAAATCTGCACCTCTGATATGGAGATAGAGAATTTATTTTCAAATGATCAGGCTATTTTTATTAATAGAATAGATGAATACATGAAAAACTCGGTACTTCATAAAATTCATGAACTACTTGAAACTACTGATGGTTTCGATATTACTATTGCAGAAGAACAACTCCTTCAGCTGTTAAGTAATGAATTAAATAACGAACAAGGATATAGAGAATGGATATTTGAAAAGCTCTTATCCCGCGTTTCCAAGACAAGCATAGAGGCTTGGTATAAAAAAAATATTGTTAAATTTCCAGGACCAATTCTAGAAGTTAAAAATTTAATGGTTGAGTTTTATAGAACACCAAATACTCGTTTTTCCCTTGGCAGACTAGCGAGACTTCATAAAAACAATAAATTTAGAGTATTAGATAATATCAATATTAACGTATACCCAGGTGATATCATAGGTATAGTTGGCGCTAATGGCGCAGGAAAGAGCACCTTATTAAAAACCATTTCTGGCATGATTCCAATCAACCAAGGAAATGTAAATTTGTATGCACGACACCTATTATTAAGCGCCGGTTTAGGCGCAAGAAATGAATTAACTGGTCGTGAAAACATCTATTTATCAGGATGCTTCATGGGGCTTAACAAGAAACAAATTGATGATCTCTATGAAGAAATAGTTGATTTTTCCGAACTGGGTGAGGCAATTGACAGACCCTTTAAATATTATTCTGATGGAATGAAAGGACGCTTAGTCTTTTCTATTGCAACGAGTGTTTCACCAGATATCTTAATGCTGGATGAGCTTTTAAGTGCTGGAGACATTAAATTTCAGCAAAAAGCAGCCAAACGGATGGATCAGCTAATACAAAGAGCTAAAGTGGTAGTAGTTGTCACACACAGCACACAATTTGTAGTACAAAAATGTAATAAAGCATTGCTTCTTTCAAAAGGTAAGCAAGTTTATTATGGGGATCCAGCAAAGGCAATATCTCTATATTTAAATGAACTGCATATGCAACCAACAGAAGATCAAACTGATTTAGGACCCAATAATATAAATATGATACAACAAATGGCACAAACAAACGGTATGCCTATTGGAGGACAACGTGCTAACTAGTAAAAGGGAAGCAGGTCATACCACTAAGCAAGGTAGAACATCGCCTCATGAATATATAAAGAACAAGGAAATTTTGTATTTTGATTATAAAACAGGCCTATTAACTGATAAGAATGGAATTACCTACACGCCTAATGAAATTAACAATCAACTAGATGATGGATTAATTGATTTTGATATACGTGAACAGGCAAGAAAGTATATAGCCGAATTATCCAATAAAGTATTTAAGACAACGGGGCGTCCTCTTTTTGAATCATTAAATTATAATGGGATTAGTGCTTGGTGGTTTCTGGAGATTGCTCTACACGAGCCAGTCTTTCTCAAATTACGATCCCAGATGTTACTTAAGAAATTAAGAATAAATGATGAATATTTCATATATGAACATAGAGATACTCTCCAGCCAAATATATTACCCACTTCTCTAAATGAGTTAAAAGGAGAGTTTGCTAATATTCAAAAGAAATCATTACGAGTGTGGATTAAAGAAATTATTTTCATTAAACCTAAAAATCTGTCTCAGCTTATATTTAATTATATAAGTTATAAACTAAAAGTATTCATTTGTAATATGATTAGAATATTTTCTTATCTATTTTTGAAACCAAAAGACATACTTATATTTTTCGAGAATGAAAATATAAGAACACATTATAATTTTAGTACTAGACAATTAGATGATGCGTTAACCTATGCGGAAGGAATCATTGAGAAAATCCATCAAAGTGCTTCACGCGAAACAATGATAGTTGATAGATCAAATAGTTGTGCGAGAAAACCTCTATGGAAATTTAAAATATATAGAATGCCAAAATCAAGCCCATATATTATTCCCAAGCAGTTTATAAATGTTATTGAAGAACTCTATTCCTATATATCTCCGCTGCTTGAAAATGAAATGCCCATTTCATTAATGTTAGAAATCTTAACAATTAAAATACGACAATTTAATGAATACGATCAACTTATTTCTAAATTACAAACAAAAATACTATTTACCTATAATTGGGAAGGTGTATTCAGACCATTAATGGCTGCCGCAAAAATTAATAACGTAAAAATAATTGGCGTTCAACAAGCATTAGGCCCCTACTCTCATGCTTTAAACCATCATGAAACAGGCTATTGGACCAACTCTAATAAAGAGTCTCTGAAATTCCCGATTCCTGATAAATTTCTTGTCTGGGGAGAGTTTCATAAAGACCAATTTGTTAAGAATTACGGATATCCAGTAGATCAAGTCGAAACAGCAGGTTATGCACGCCTAGATAAACATTATTTTGCTAAAACTGATAAACTTAAAAATCGTCAAAAAGCTGCAACAGCATTAGGCCTAAATCCAAATAAGCGATATGTACTTTTTACTGTCCAATATAATGTTTTAAATACTTGTTTAGTAAATAAATCTGATTTTGAATCTACATTATCGGAACTTCTGAAACTTGCCGACTTATATGATTTTAATATTATTATTAAACCCTGGTCTGGTGATAACATTACCTATCTATTAGAACAAGCTTCTAAACGACCTGACAAAATCCATTTTGCGCCACAAAATGTAATTATTCCCAATTCATATCTTTTATTACTTAGTGACCTGTGCATCAGTACTTTTTCTTCGATAGTTGGTGAAGCAACTTTGTGCGAAAATTTATGTTTTTTAATTAATTATCCCGAATCAAAAAGTTATTTCGAAGCAAAACATATGTCAATTTATGACAAATTAGCTATTAAAATTAATTCACCAACAAAACTAAGCAGCATTTTAACTCCATTCCTTTGTTCAGAAGTTATGACCAAAGAAAAATTGAATGAATTTATAACACATCTAAGACCAATCTTTGGGCCATGTGATGGAAAATCAGCTGATCGCATCTCTCGCGTCGTGTTGGATTCATTAAAAACTGATTGTGAATAATTAATTTATATGAGACAGACACAACTCATTTTTATTTTTGGGAATAATCTATCACTAACTAAAGTAGACGCCATAAAAAAAGAAGAACACATTAATTATATTTATATCTGTGATTCCCTTTTTACACGTGAGCAGCTGATATTAAAGGGATTGCAGTCTCATTACCTTTTTAATATAAATGACGTAATTTGGAATGAAATTTTAACAACTGCATTACGATGGTTAACCAATTTTCCTAAAATAACCTTATCAAATAATATTCAGTTAGCAGACTATTTTAAATTTAAGAATCAATCATTGTGGTGGTTTATTTACGATGCTCTGTTTGAGGTAGCAGGAGGAATTTTTGATTCAATTTTATATTGTACAATCTATAAATACCTATTGGCTTCAAATACTCCTCAGAACATTGTAATTATTGGAAATGTTCAATCTATAGCGTGCTCAAACCTCTTAAGAATTCTTGAACAAACAAATTATAAAATACAGATTTTAGAGAGCACTGATAAGATAAATGTCAAGAAAACGCTCTCTCAAAAATTTAAACATTTACTCTATAATTCATTGTACTGGTTTGACCTGCTTGTTATTAAGAAATGTTTACTTGGTATTAGCTCGCTCCTTAAATCTAACTCTGTACATTCCCGATATACTGCATTTTTATGTAATCATGGAAACAGAAGTTTACTGCAATTCGATAATAATAATTCACTTTATATAACGGACAATATTTACAAAGAATTTGAAATTAAAATTAGAAATATTAACAAGAACGTTAAAACTATTTCCTTATTTGAACCAGTTCTATCAAATCATTCAACATTAAATAAAGTTAAAAATTGGTTCTTCATCATCAAGGGAATCTATATTCCATGGTATAGTAGTGTTTCTTATTCAAGTATCTGGAAATTGTTTTTCAAAAAGAAAGTGTTTAAAAAACAGATTTCATCTCTTTTTCAAGACATTAATGTTCAATCCAATTTTATGATTGACGAGTTCAGTTTTCTTAAATCATGTGAACATAAAATTCTTGAACTGCTCCCTGGTTTACTATTCTCGGCTAGTTTATATATAGATATCGCATCTCGTATTGTAAAAAATCAACACGTAGATACACTGTATACGGTTGAATCGCATTCATCCATTGGCCGATCTCTGGCCCTCGCATTAAATACAAGCAATGGTAAGTTAATTGGCTTACAAGGGGGCATTATTACCCCCTATATTGTAACGAATACAGGCTTTTATTTAGCACATCTGCAGGGTACGAAAATCAAATACCCGTTATTACCCAATGAGTTCCACATATGGGGAAATTATTATAGAACTTTATTAATTGATAATTATGGATACCCAAATGAACTCATTAAAATTAGTGGAAATACAAACCTACTTAGTGTCATGTCTCCAAATAAAAAGGAATGGATTAGTAATTGTAAAGTGATTTTATATATTGCGTCTTCTAATATCGATGTATTCCCTTTAATCATGACTATTGACGAAGAATTATTCACAATAGTTAAATTGGCTGAAACAATACCAGAGCATTACATTTTGAGCATAAGATTACACCCATCACATCCTATTGAACTATTCAAAAATCACCTTTCGTCATATAAAAATATCGAACTGCATTCAGCTGTGACCCGCTCACTAAGTCAAGATCTTGACTCATCAAACATAGTTATAACGAAAGCATCTAGTGTCATTTTTGATGCTTTAGCCCAAAATAAAGTTCTAATTCTTGTAAATTTTGCTAATACACCTGATTTTACTGGTATTATCAAAGGGAGATTTTGGGATTTAGTCGCTACAAATTGTGAAGAATTGACTCAGCTATTAACCGTCTATCTTCAACCACAAAATGATGATTTAGCATGTTTGGAACTCAAGAGTAATATGTTACTTAACCAGTTTGTTAAGACTTCTTCAAATTCCAATATAAAATTAGCACTGCCAATAGATTAATACTTTCTATCAAATGATTAGAAACTGATATTTCGATAATTGGAGTTTGGATCTAATGTACTATTTGAATAAATAGTACTAATAAAATATTAGGTATGTTGATGAGAAAAATACTTGCAGTATCCAGTAATTCATTGCATAAAAGAACATTTTTAGAATTAGCGACTCAATCTAAATTATGCAACTATGATATAGAAATAATGCTGATTGATTTAGAGAACACCGAAGATAACAATTCAAGTTTTGGTTTACAATCATTAAAAGAACTTAAAAATCAGTCTAGATATTTATTTTATTTATTTAATACTCTGAAATATGTTTACCTTGAGGCAAGTAACAAGATCCAAATAACCTTAAATACTATTAAACCTGATTTTATACTGTTGGGAAATGATACTGGACATTATGAACGAGCCATTATAAGGATTGCAAAAAAATACAAAATTACCACAGTGCTCTTGCAAGATGGTTTGTTATTTAGTCAAATGAAATCCAATAAAAAAACAAAATTTAGTAATTCATTATATTATTTCTATCAAAAATACATCTCACGATTTATTGGGGGTGTTAAATATGGTTACGGCGGCTGTAATGTATTTCTTTCATTAGGACATTATTGGTCTGAAGTTGTTCGTAATTATGGGAATAATCTTCATGAACGAATATACACTGTAAGTTCTCCATATTTTGAATCATTTATAAAACCCCCTATCGAGTCAACAAATACCCCTGTATATAATTCAAAGAACTCTTTGTGTATTACCTACTTTCTCACCAATTTTTTATCAGGTCTAAATGATCATAAAGCTCATGAGCTACAACTGGCTGAAATTAAACTTTTATATCAAAAAATTAATTTCATTTTCCAAGAACAATTCAGTTTTATATTAAAAATTCATCCAGAGGATTCTTGTGATAACTATAAATCACTTTCACAATTAGGGCCTCAACTAGAGATAACTAAAAATGCATCTCTGGATTACTTGTTCAGCAAAAGTAACCTATGTCTTACCAATTTTTCTTCTATATTTATACAAGCTTATTTTAATCAAAAACTATGCATGCTTTCTAATATTGGGTTGCACCATACAAAATATGGTGATTTTATCCTGTCCTTGAACCTTCCTACTCTGAAATCCATTGAAGAATTTGAAAGTCTGTTAGTAGATATAAAAATGGATCAAAATAATAATTTAAATACAACCAACTTTGAAGAGCAAATGAGACGTTTTATCGATGTAGATCCAAATAAATCATCTTCACAAAGAATTATAGAGCTACTTAGTTCGCTTGAAATACAATATGATTGATGACTAGCGCAAATTAGATATGCTATTAAGTCAGTAGTGCTGTATTGCTTGTTATTCTAATGCCAATACACACATCATCTTCAATGCTTTAAGCTATGATTAATGGCTTTTAAAATCATGCCATTTCATTGATAGACCAGTGGGTAATTGGTGCTGAGAGGTCAAAAGGTAAATTTTGACAATCAAGTCTATCCATGCGTAATGGACTATATTCCATGCCAATTCCCTCACGACATGTAAAAGAGATTTGTATTCCTTTCTGCTTAAGATACTCTTCAGTTTCCTTTTTGAAAATTCCATAAGGATATGCATAAGTTCTTGGTTTATATTGTAAATTAGTACTCAAAAGATCGAGGCAATGTGCAGCATCATTTATTGCCATTTCAGGATCAATCGAAGTCTCCAAAAGGTGTAAGTGCCCATGCCCACCAATTTCATGTCCATTCTTTTTTAGTTGTTTTAAATGTTCCCAATTCATGTAATAACTATCTACAATTTCTTGTTCATTAAAAATTTCGCCAAACATCAGATTTATAATTGTATCAAATTTATCTGTAGGTATTATCGTTTCTCTCACCTTGCGGTAAAGACGCTCAAGAGGAGAATAAAACTTATATTCTGCATAATAATCTAATGCTGATGATATAGCAGTTTCACTGGGTAAATAGAGTATTGGTTCAATATCAGGGCAAAATTCTCTAAGTTTCTCACAAAAACCATTATAAAAGAGGGAATAATCTGTACGAAAATATTGTAATAATCGTTGTTTCTCAACAGTGGGCAGAATCCTATCATTAATAATGCATGTCGGTGCAAAAAAGAATCCCTTGATATCATGTTGATTTAGAACTCTTTCTGCAACTGTTGCTTGTCCTAAATGAGCATCATCAAAAGTAAGAACGACAGCATTGGGCGGTGGTACGCCCGTTTTTTCTATGCTTAAAATAATATCATTCGGGTGATAAAATTGATGCAAATTTTTAAGATGTCGAATTTGATAATCTAATTGTTCTGTTGTAATAACCATACTTTTTGGCAAATGCTCATATTCATTACCTAAAAAAAATGCATGGTATGTAACTGAAATCATATTATATTCCCTGATACCTAGTTTTTCTGAAATACAGCAACAATTGAAGAACAATTCAAAACAACTAATGGATTCCAAGGAATGCATTGCAAAGCCCAAGCAATTTTATTGAACGCCCGCGTTCCCCTTTGTTCCAGAATCGGAAAAAATGGATGCGGATGCATACCTAAAGTATCCACTAATTTAAAACCATTTTGAGAAGCTGTATTAACCAGATCCTTAAGAATATGTTGCCTTCTTGTAGTAGGGAATGTTTTGGTCAAAATAGGTGTATTAAATTCACTGGTATCGGCTTTTAGTAATGCATTAACTTGGCTCATTTGGTCGAGATATTCAAGATATGTATCTTGATTAATTTCTGTGCCCTGTAGATAATCTTGGAATGCATTAACCAGAGTTTCTAGCTCTCCATTGTTAGCTTCCTTAATTGTAAACTGATTAGCAGATGCAATATTAAATGCTCTATTTCTAAATTCTACAATCAAATAACCTTTATTAACCAAGAACGATTCAACATTTTGGAAAAAAATATTTTCATCATTAAAATATTCAATAAAACCCATTGCGATTGCTAGATTTGCAGAGTGTTTAAAATCCGAAGGTTTTAATTCTAAAAAGTCAGCTTGGCGAAATTTTACTTTATTTGATAAATGTTCCTCATTGATAATTTTTTGAGCATGTGCCAACATTTTATCTGAAAAATCGATTCCTTCTACATTAAATCCAGCCTTCGCTAGTTCAATACTAAGTTGACCACCGCCACAACCTACATCCAGTGCAAACTGCCCTTTAATGTTATTTCGCTCTATTGCTTTTGATAAAACAAGTCGCCTGGCAGCGCCAAATGGAAAATGTCCTGCATCTGTTTCATCTATGTATACATATTTTAGCCATTCATCAACTATAGAAGAGGAATAATATTCATAAGTTGTTTGTTGAAGAGAATTCGATTTCATTTTGAGGTCCTCCTAATTTGGCTTCCGTTACTATGGATTAAAAAATCTCGTTTGTATGAGAACAGTTCAAAATCCAAGAAGATATATGTTTTAATTTGTTGTTTTTAAATCAATAAATATTCAATTTAAAATTGGGCTCTTAGCCTTGATCTGGCATTTTTGAAGTCGAAGAATATATCACAGGGGGGGAGTATAAACAACATTAAGAATTTTCTAAGGTTGTACATTAAAAAAACTGTAACTCTTGTTGAAGTCCCAGAGTACGTGCCTATTTAAGTAACAGGTAGTGGCTTTAAAGAAAGTTGCATAATTTGGTTGTAAACTTTTGCTGATCTCGTCAAGGATCACTTAGATCCTGAACGAGCATCACAGGTTATGTTTAGCATCTACATAATTTCTAATTTGAACTAGACAATATTTGCTTAATTTCTTGAGTTTGGTCAGAGTTTAAACTCTCCCATCTATTTAAATCGCTCCTAATTTTTTCGAATTCAGAACTCAGATTAGCTTTTGTCAAATCTGATCTGAAATTAATTATGTTCGATTTAAATTGGGGATTTAGTATGCTTGATAAAATTAAATTACCGAATTCATTTTTAAAATGAAGAGGATCCCAAAACCATTGCATTTTTGTAACGTGATCATCCTTTACAGGTAATGGTTCTGTAGTGAATTGATTTATATTATTAAAACTCCAGAGAGCATATTGAAGATTTGGATGGTTCATATTATGGTAATTAACTAAAGATACAAGTTTACTTTGCCATTGTTCATATTGCTCCCATAAACCAAGTAATTTATAGGTTTCCAACAATCTTACATGTTCAGGAGCTATTATGATTACTAATTCAGTATTATTAGTTTCACAAATTTCAATGATTTTTTTCATGTAGTTCATCGTATCAATATTGTTTTTTAAATCATAAAATGCGTATTTATTTGCAGGTGGGGGTAAAAATGAACTTCTGTTATATCGCTCAGCAGATATAAAATTATTTCTATAACCCTTTAATTGATTAACCAAATCATTCCGATAATTATGAACTAATTGCCCATTATTTTTAAATGCATTTTTTTTATCTTGATTCTTAATAGTGAACAAACTTGCATTTATAGCATCATAAGTGAGTAATGTAGAGAAATAAGCAGTAGTGGATTTTGGATTTAGATTACCATTAAAATCAATATTGAGTATTTCTTCACTAAAATCGACTCTGTTTTTTGAATATGCATTAAACATAAAAAAATTAACGGTTAATACCACTGTTTTCAAAGGTTTTATTGATTGTGCATGCTGTAAATACCGCATTACTTCGTAAATATTCGCACCACTAAGGCCAAGATTATAGACAGGTTTGTTAATCCAATCAGGATGTTCGGGGTCAAGACCAGTTTCAGCGGTAGACGAGCCCATAATAACAGTTTGGGGTTTTTTCCATTCCACAGCCCTAGCTTTAGCAAGTCGCAGATGGGAGGTAACCATGGGTTTTCGACTCAATTTTTTCATGGCTATAGAACTATAAATATTATAAGGATTAACTACCCAATTAAAAATAATTATAATCAGTATAAGTAATGTAAGAATGAAAAAATAATAGATTGAGAATTTTTTAAAGTCATTCAATTCGAATCATCCTAGAATTTATAATATAAAAATTCGCTTACTTTCCCAAAAGATAACAAGGAAATTACTGTTAATATTGCACAAACAGCAGCGGTAAGAGCATTTGGACTCCATTGAAGCATTTTTAAAGAGTATGGCTCAATTTCACCAGGATAGGTTTCTAATGCGGGTTTGAATTTATAAAATAATTGCTGCGTATTTGGTGCTACAAAAATAAGCAAACTTGAAATAAGTAATAACTCGATCATGATTTTAAATTGTTCTGGAGCAAATATAGTTGAAGTAAATGATGGATTTGGATTAAACATTGCGTTTAATATGTAGTAACTTGTTGAGAAGGTCTCAGCTCGAAAAAATACCCAGGCAACAACAACTATAATAAAGGTAATGGTCTGAGCTATTGCTTTATATATAAATATAGTTCTCGAAAACAAAAAATTAAGATATTTTTGCTTTACATAAAGCCATAAATGATTGATTACCAGAAATAGTCCATGGAGCAGCCCCCAAACTATAAAAGTCCATGCAGCTCCATGCCAAATTCCCCCAACAAACATGGTGATCATTAAATTAACATATTTGCTCATTTTACCATGGCGATTGCCACCTAAAGGGATGTATATATAGTCTCTTAAAAAACGAGAAAGTGTCATATGCCATCGACGCCAAAAACTTATTATATTCTTTGCTTTGTAAGGTGAATTAAAATTCAATGGAAAAATGATACCGAACATTCGAGCGAGACCAATTGCCATATCTGAGTAACCTGAGAAATCAAAGTATAGTTGAAAGGTATAACAGATACTTCCTGACCATGCTTCGATAAAAGTAACTGGTCCATGAGAAGCAGCATCAAACATCTGGTTAGCGTATGGAGCAAGAGTATCTGCAATTATGGATTTTTTAAAAAGTCCTATACTAAAAATGGCGATACCAATAGCTGTATTGTTCCAGGTTAATAATCGTGCTTTTTCAGGTTTAAATTGCGGCATTATTTCTTGGTGATGAAGTATTGGGCCAGCCATGAGATGAGGGAAAAAGGTTACAAATAGACCATAATTAATAAATGTTGGAGCTTTGATTTGATTTTTATAACAATCTGTTAAATATGCAATTTGAGTGAATGTAAAGAAAGAAATACCTAATGGAAGATCTCCATTAATTAATTCGATGGGTTGATTCAATAATATGGAAAAATTATTGATTACAAATTGACTGTACTTAAAGTAAATAAGTAATGAGAGATTTCCTAAAAGTCCTAAATAATAAAATTGTTTATAATTCTGTTTTATTAATAGACTAATTGTGTAATTAAATAAAATTGATATTAATAATATTGGAAGGTATTGTTGATTCCAAAGACCATAAAATATTAAAGAAGTAATAAACAAATAGGCTATTATATATTCGTTTCGAAATCGATTTTGTATAATACCAAATATAATTAAGACTAAAGGTAAATAAAAGAATACAAATGAATAAGAATTAAAAAGCATACTTGGCTTAGAGATGAGACGTATAATATTTTTTTAGATTATATATAGTTCACTGCTAAAATAAAGCATTTTTCTATACATTCATACTCATAAAATAATAACGGATTTCATCTTTTAAATCGTTCAGTATACACAAATAACTCTATAAACTATTACAAAGCAATTTCACTATCGATTTCGAAGCTGGTTCTTTATCACTTGTAAAGTTATGTGAAATAAATTTGCTCCTAAATAAGCTATATTCTTCTGAAACTTGATGAGAGAGTAATTCTTTAATTTTATCTTCAATGCTCTCTAAATCTTTCGCCAATAGAGCCACACCTTCTTCATCCAATCTATTATATGGAAAAGGTTGTTCAGATAAATTTACAATAAGAAGACGCTTACCAAAATACACTGAAAGTTTGCCTGCATGACTTACATCAGTCAAAATGATTGCGGCTAATTTTATGATGGGAATAAGATCCATTTCAGGACATATGATATAGTCATGAGCACTTGTTATGTTTAATTTAAATTGGCTTACATTCATTGAGGGATGTAATTTTATGAGTAATTGTAGTCCCATTTGAGAACATATTTGCGCAACTCTGGGTATCCATTGCTTTTCGGATTCCACATCGAAATTACTTGTGGCAATTAAGATAATTCTCTTATTTCTATCTATAGCCCCTATTTTCTCTATAACATATTCATAACACTTATCTTCGTTCCAATCTTCAATATAGACATCTAATTCAGGTTGGCCGACGGGATACACATGTGAAGAAGATAACCCTTTATTAATAAAAGAATTTACTTGTTCGTAACCAAGCACAGTATAAATATCACATGGCGCAACTTCTTCCCAATTTCTTGATGCTTCATTTATAGATGCAAAAATTGAAGTGACTAATTTTAATTTCCTTCTTTCGGTAAACACTTTAATTACATGATGTAAAATATGAGTAGAAGGTACTTTATAAACGACTGTAGGGTTTACATCATCAAAAATCTTTTTTATTCTTTTGATATTTCTTATAAGGATAATACCCTTCTGAAAACCGTATCGATTAATAATAGATCGATCAATAAAAAATAGCGTATTACTACTCATACCAAGAGTATTAGTACTTTGCTCGGGGTTCTGATTTTCTGCGGTTTGAATAGCCTGAAACAATTTAATAAGAGATAACACACCAAAGAACATAACTAATGACCAATCTGTATAATCCATGGCATCAGCTGTTAAAGAATTAGCCTTTATATTGTTTTGATAGAACCCCGCCTGCTCTTTATTTAAAGTATAAAATGATACCTCAGCATTGGATGAATTTAACGCTCTGGATATTGGTAGAATGTTTTTATAATATAACGGCTCTTGGCTGGTAATTAAACACAAGATCCTATTTGGGTTTTGAGAATTGTCCCTGGTTTTTAATGACTTAAATTTTTGCAACATTTTAGAAACTAGATTTTTTGTACTAAGTTTCAATTGATCAATAAATCTCAAAAATATATCCCATCTAATTTTTGCCAAGTTACCCTTCATTAATTCATCGTATTCGAAACCTTGGCCACAATACAAATGCCAAACTAAGCCAGCTAATTCAAAATTAGTACATTTTCTGGATGTTTGTAAAAATATGTCTTGGTGTTTAGGACATGAGATTATTTCATTAGATTCATTAACAGTATAAGGAGTGGCATCTTCAGATGAAAGAGCTATACTTTTGGCTTCATCCAATAAAAATAAGTGCCAGATAGAATAGTGTTGTAACACAACTACAACATTATCATATCCTTTATCATAAAGCATTCGTGCTGCTACTGATAAAATAAACAGATTTTTTGAGGATACATCAAAATTATTATAAAAATCTTTAATTAAGGGAACCCCATTGAATTTATATTTCTTATAATAATTTTCTTGAAATAGTTTATGATTTTCTACAGTTTTATAACAAAGCTCCTCTATTTCTGAATTTGTCGTAATCAGCATTTTCTCTGTAAATAATTCGGCATTAAATGCGCCTGTTGATAGTTCCGAGTGACTTGGAACTAGAATTGCTGTCTTACCATTCTTTCCTGATATCCACTGGTTTATTGCCTCAATATGTTGAGGATGTATATCAATAAAAAGATAAAATTCCTGCTTTATCATTTCAGAAGCTCACATCAAATGTATTTATTCCTATACAACCATTTGCAGTGCATGCAGCTACGAACAATTGATAACCAGGAATCAATATGCCCTTATCTAAGAGCCATACGTTTTCCCCAACCGGCAATGGTGTTAAATGAATATAATCATCACCATTTTTTAAAAAAGCAAAAGGAAATCTACCAAAAATAGAACCATTAGAATGAATTAACAAATTTCCATTAGCATCCAACTTGATATTAAAATTCAGTTTAATATCATTGGAATCATTGGAATCATTGGATAAATTTTGAAAAGCTTCAAGGACATTGGCGTAGCGCCATTTTATTTCAGGGTATTTTTTTGAGATGCGAACCACAGGATCAAGTAATTTATCAACTATAGTCTGATACCTGTCTCTGAAATCGTGCTCGTAAGCACAAATCATTGCATTCTTTCCTTCTAAACAAGTTTGAAAAGCCTTTTCTATCTCATAATCCTTTAACTCATACACCACCGATTTAATATCTAGTAACCGGCCAATTTTTCTCTTCATAGAGCCTGGACGCTGATAGTCTAATTCACTTGGAGAATAAATTTCCCAATCATGTGGAGCTCGACGCCAGTCAATAACATCTGACATAGGTTTACCATCGGCATTAATTGCGTTCCAGTTAACATCCACGCTATTGCGATTGCTTAAATCAAATGGAAAATAATTTTCAAGAAAATGTGACGTATCATTTTTTTCAGTAACTATCTCTACTACAGAAGGGAAATATTGACGTTCAGCCACAAATCTCATTAATATCTGCAGATAATGTGAATTATGTAACCAATCCAGGCCCCATTCATTACCAATACCTGATTCCGCTGGATGATTATACATCCAGAACAGTTGGTCATTATATTTTTTCATTTCATTCGACCACCTCTGGTTATAGTGGTCGAAGATATTGAAATAGCCAAAGTCTCTTTGAACTGGATTTGTTTTAAAACCTGACCAGCTGATAAAAAACCAAGAAAATGCTACCATCCGTTGATATGAATCTTTGTACGAAGCTCTAAATGCAGGATTGAAAATTTTATCAACTGCATTATCAACTGCTTCCCAATCAGGCAATAGATCATTGTGTCTGCTATCAACCACTGGACCCATTGCATTAATTACAGGGCACACATAGAGCTGGCCATTGTTACTTTCACTAGAGTTCATTCAAGATTTCCTACAATTCAACAGGGGAAAAAACAGATTTTTCATCAAGAGGGGTAGAAGTCAATTTCTCAATTATATAAATAGCGTCACTATAATTATAATTGTTATCTTCTGAGTTCCTATATTTTTGTTTAATTAAATCATCCTTATAATCGAAAATATATTGCTTGCTTATACTAAACCCAAGATAATCAATTACCTTTTTAAAATTTTCTACATGTAAATATTTAATTGGAATGTTCTTCTCTATATAAGCTTGATGTGCTTTGATACTATCAATATCATCCTGAATAAATTCTTTGTTTTTGATAGAGCATAGTAATGCCTTTCCACCAATTTTAAGAATCCTAGATGTTTCTATAAGGGCTTTAATCATATCAGTCATTTCAAAAACCCCCCAATAGATAACTCTATCAAACGATTTTTCAGGGGCGGAAATAGATTCTGCAGAAGAGACAAAAAATTGATCTTGATAATCAGGAAATAAGGCCTTTGCTTCTTGAATAAGTGTAGATGATATATCACAACCCCAAAAATCAGCATTATAGGAAGTACGCAAGTTATTCAAAATCCTTCCTAAACCACAGCCAATCTCTAATACTTTATGAGTATCTTGAATTTCTAAATCTTGAATGATTTTCATAGCGAATTGGGTACCAGAAACTCGGCCATAATCATTTTGATTTGAAGGATGGCAATGCTCTAGCATGTAGTTTAAATAAGATTCATTTTCGAAATATAAAGAACTCAATGATCTCTCCTAGTTTTGAATAGATTTCATCTGTTATGATTTTGATTTTAAATCAATGCAGGATAATCATTTACATTGTTATATGTCAATAAAATATATCAAACCCTGCACTAGAAACCAGTGTTAAATTATTGTTGTTATCGGAATCATTTCATTGGAAATTTATTTTCAATAGAATAATATATGAACATCAGAGAGCTAAGTTGTACTATCAATACAACAATCAAATTGAGTAGTTGATTCTGAAGCAATAGTACAAGCACAAAGAAAAACAAATTTATTACTATTTGCCCGAATAAGATAATTCTCGAATTAACTCCAAACTGTTTTAATCTCTGATAAGCATGTTTTTTATGAGGGGCTATCCAATGCTCCTTTTTTATCATTCTCCGTAACAAAGTAATTATTGAGTCAAAAAGAAAGATTAAATTTAACATAAACCAATATATAATTGGAATGTTGTATTGCTCCTGTGCAATCAAAGCAAGACAAAACGTAATTAGACCTAATGAGGCACTCCCAATATCCCCCATAAATATTTTGGCAGGAGGAAAATTAAAGACCAAAAATCCCAAGAGGCAAAGGGTAAGAATAGTACAATACTCTTGATACAATAAAGCCCCTTGTATGAAAAAAAACAAAGCATAAGTTATTAGTAAAAAAATAGCTTGAGAAGCACAAAATCCATCAAGGCCATCCATAAAATTAAAATGGTTTATTGCCCCAATAACTGAAATAAAGATAAAAGGGACAATAATATAAACGGAACTGATAGAAAATAAGATAAAATCCAGTTTCTCTGGTTGTATCGTTAAAGAAATAGTTAAAGCGATTAAACATTGAATTAAAAATCTGAATTTGACAGATAAGCTAAATAAATCATCAAAGAAACTGATGGTTGCAATTATAAAGATGCTACTTAGAAATATTATCTGCTCATTTGCAAGAGTATCATTATTATAACTAATTAATAACCAAGTGATTAAACTTAACCCTATGAAGATAACGCCTCCACCGCGCACAGTCGGCTTAGCATGTAAATTTCTTTCATTAGGTTTATCAATAAGCCTAGTATTTTTGGCAAATATAAAAAATAAATTGGTCAAGATAGCCGATGCTATGACAAGAATTAAACTAAGAATTATATTCATATTGATACCATTTAGCTGTTTTCGCTAATCCCTCTGCTGAACTGATGGGAGGAGTCCAGCCTAATTGTGATTTAATTTTATTATTACTTACTTCTAACGAAGCAAACAATCGGGAATTAAGACTTTTAAAGCCAGTGAGAGTAAAAAGCAATGCCAATAAAGGGATAGGTACCGAAAACAATGTTGCTTTTCTATCCATTCCATTCGCCAATATATTTATTAATTGAGCTAATGACCAAGAGTCATCATCAGATACCAAAAACATTTGATTAGCAGCTCTTGCATCCCAAAGTACAGAACATATTGCTGAAACCAAATTATCAATAAAAATAAAACTCCGTTTATTATGAACCATTCCAAAAGGTAAAGGCCAACCTTTATTAACTAACTTCATTATCTTTAAAAAATTAGCCTTAACATGAGGACCATAAACTAATGGAGGCCTTATAATTACAATTTGCATACCTGTAATCTTACTAATGTCCCATAAATAGTGTTCAGCTGCCAATTTACTCTGAGCGTAAGGATCCTCAGGCTGAACAATGCTCTCTTCCGTAAAAGGACTATTTTCCAGTGTAAATTCCCCATTTACTTTAATTGAGCTCAAAAATATAAATCTCTTTACTTTGCTCTTCGCTGCCTGAGTCGCTAAATGATGGGTAGCGATGCTATTCACTTTAGAATACTCATCAGGATATAAGTCACGCTTTTTATCTGTACTATGAGCTTTTGCAGCAAGATGAATCACTATATCAATACCACTCAATGCTTCTGTCCAATCCGGCTGCAGTTCTAACTTATTGATTTGTACTTGTTCTGCTTGAAGGGATTTACATTTTTTATGTACTGCGCATCGAACATCATGTCCTGCTGAAATAAGAGCAGGAACCAAACTTCGCCCTATAAAGCCTGTTGCACCTGTAATTAAAATTGTGGACACTATCAGTACCTAACTCAATTAATAATAATTTTGATTTAATAGTCCTGAAAGATATTGTCCATAACTACTTTTATCCAATTCATTCGCTCTTTCTAATAACTCAGCATCACTAATGAATTTCATTCTCCATGCTATTTCTTCAGGGCATCCAACTTTAAGGCCTTGTCGTTGTTCTATCATATGCACGTAGTTACTTGCTGATAAAAGGGTTTCAGGCGTTCCCATATCCAGCCATACAAATCCACGGCCAAGAACTTCAACATCCAACTTATTTTCATACAAATAAAATTGATTTACATCAGTTATTTCTAGCTCGCCTCTATCAGAAGGTTTTAAACTCTTTGCTACTTCTATAACTTGATTATCATAAAAATACAGACCAGTTACAGCATAATTCGATTTAGGTTGAGTTGGTTTTTCAATAATCGAAACTACTTGCAAGTCTTTATTAAATTCTACAACTCCATAAGCCTGAGGTTTATCTACATAATAAGCAAAAATTGTAGCACCATTTAATTTGGATTTGGCATTTTGCAATAATTCAGATAATCCCCTTCCCTGATGAATATTATCTCCCAAAACCAAACACACAGAGTCTGTTCCAATAAATTCATCGCCTAGTATAAATGCTTCAGCAATTCCTTTAGGTTTATTTTGGATCACATAACTAAAACTAACGCCCCATTGTGAACCATCAGATAATAAAGATTTATAAAGAGGTAAATGCTCTTCAGTTGAAATAATTAATATATCCCGAATATTAGCCAGCATTAATGTAGAAATAGAGTAATAAATCATTGGCTTATCATAAACTGGAACAATTTGCTTACTGATAGATTTAGTCAGGGGATACAGTCTGGTACCTGTTCCGCCTGCCAAGATAATACCTTTCATTTATTTCTCACATTCTAATTTGTAACAAATTTATAATCTTTTTGATTTTATCAAGAATAATAAGCCATTACATTAAATTCTGATATTATCTTTTAAAAACACCATTTCACTTTAATACTCTTTAAGTCAACTCAATGCAGTCGAAAAATTTCCAAGCAATTTAGCACTTTCAACACCAGGTTGATCAAAGGGATTAATATTCCAAATGACGCTTTGTATGAATATCTTATGTTCATACAGGGATACCAATGCGCCAAGAGAAAATGGCGAACAATCAGACAATTTAATATGATTCAAAGGAACATTGCCCGATATAAAGCCATTGGGATTGTTAACAGACTCTATGCCTTCACTTAGAACTTTCATTTTGTAGTCACACATCTCATTAATTATGGATTTGTCATTTGTCTGTAAAGTAATAAAATCAACGGCAGATTTGTGTGTACCTTGGCATAATAACTGAAAATAACTGTGTTGAGCTTGATTTCCCAAGCCACCCCAGACTATAGGGCCTGTAGCATAAGCAACCCGCTTCCCGTTTATATCGATAGATTTTCCATTACTTTCCATATCAAGTTGCTGCAAATAAGGGATAAAATATTCCAGCCGTTTTGAATAGGCTAGAATAAGCAAATTATGAATATTTAAAAAATTAATATTCCAAATACCCAATAAAGCCATTAATACAGGAATATTATTTTTAAAATCTGTTTGGTGGACATGTTGATCAACTTGATGGGCGCCAATTAACAGTTGAGTAAATTGTTCATAGCCAATTGCAATTGCAGTAATTAAATTAACAGCAGAACAAAATGAATACCTCCCCCCTACCCAATCCCATATAGGTAAAATAGTTTTGATACCCAATTGTTGTGCTCTCTTTGGATGTGCGGTAATAGCAATAAAATGTTGTTGAATGCTATTTTGTGATGGATATAATTCAATAACTTTATGAGCATTTATCAAGGTTTCTTTTGTAGTAAATGATTTCGAGGAGATAATAAATAATGTGGTTTGAGGGTCTATTAATTTGATTATTGCATCAAACCCATCTGGATCAGCATCAGATATAAAATAATAATTAAGATCTTTTGAGCAATAAGAATCGAGAGCATTGATACAGAAACGAGGCCCTAAATCCGAACCTCCAATTCCAATATTGACAACATCGGTAATATGGGTCCCTGAATAACCAAGCCATTTTTTAGTTCTGATAAGATTGGATATTCGTTTAATTTGCTCTCGGGTATTATCTACTTCTGACATAATATTTAAACCATCAACTAGTAGCGATGATGTTTCAAAATCACGCAAAGCAGTATGAAGGGCGGCTTTGTGTTCACTGACATTGACTTTCTTACCACTCATTAAATTCTCTATTCTTTCTCCTAGTTCAACGTCATTAGCCAATCGAACCAGTAAATCCATAATAGTGGAATTTATCATTTGTTTTGAAAAATCAAACGTCAAAAAACCCATACTTTTTATGTATAGGCTTTTAGCATTTTCATTTAGATAAAGAGCCTCAGCTCTTCCTTTTTCTCGAAGATTCTTCGCTTCTTTTTGGAGTTCATTCCAAGAAGCTAGTTCAGTAAGCTTTTTCATAAACTGTCAATTATAGGGATAGTTAAATTAATTTTAAAATATATGTTATTAAACATAAGTTATACTAATTTAATACAATCCTTAAATCAGCTCTCCATCAAAATTATAATTAAATTCAGCTCAGATAATGCTGAATGGTCGTCATCAATTTACAATGAAAATCACCTTCAGGCTTCCAGCCAAGTTCCCTGTAAATTTTAGAGTTATCTATTGCATATCGTTTATCATGTCCCTTCCTATCCTCTACAAATCTGATCAATGATTCATAGGGTTTACTCATTGGCATAAGGTCATCCATAACATGACAAATAGTTTTAATTAAACTCAGATTATCCATCTCATTATTTCCACCAATGTTATAAACATCTCCAACAGATCCCTTCCTGATAATCAAATCAATCGCCTCACAATGATCCATTACAAAAAGCCAATCACGTATATTTTTACCACTCCCGTATACTGGAATTGGTGTTCTATGAATGCATGCATCAATTACTTTGGGAATTAATTTTTCCTTATGTTGATTTGGTCCATAATTGTTTGAACAATTTGTTGTAATTACAGGCAATCCATAAGTATGAAAAAATGCCCTTACTATATGATCAGAACCAGCCTTTGAAGCAGAGTAAGGGGAATTAGGTTGGTAGGTATTTAACTCAGTAAAAGGAGGATCACTGTCTTCCAAAGAGCCATAAACTTCATCAGTAGATACGTGATGAAACCTACAGTTTTCTTTATCCCAGTTCTTCTCATTAATCCAATAAGATCGGGCAGATTCTAATAAAGTAAAAGTACCAATGATATTGGTTTCAAGAAAAATCCGTGGATTATTAATTGAGTTATCTACATGTGATTCAGCTGCAAAATGAGCGATAGTGTCTATCTCATAGTGTCGTAACAAAGATAAAACCAAGTCTTTATCTAAAATATCACCTTGTACAAAAATATGATTTTTATAGTGTTCGACAGAATTCAGATTAGTTTTACTTCCTGCATAGGTTAATTTATCAAGACTAATCACTCTAATGTCTGAATATTGCTCTAGAAAATATCGAACAAAGTTAGAACCGATGAAGCCGGCAGCTCCGGTGACTAAAAGATTTTTAATTTTATAGCTCATATAATTCTGCTCATTTGATGCAACACTCTACAACCTCTGGTAAATAACTGTACCAATGGTGACAATCGATACCTAATTTCTGCTGAATCTTGCTCGTATCCAAAACCGAATACTTAGGTCTTTTAACTTTTGTAACATACTCTTCAGATTTGATTGGATGTATATGTGCTAAATTTAAAGCGCTATTTTTTTCCTTAGCCATATTTATAAATTCATGAGCAAACTCAAACCAATTAGTAACCCCATGACTTGCATAGTGATATATCCCCCAATCGTCAAAAGAATTTGTGGCGATATTTTGAACAATACCTAGTAATACTCTGGCTATATCACGGGCAGCAGTTGGTCTCCCCCATTGATCACTAACTATATTTAATTCGTCACGGGAAGAAGCCAAATTTAAAATGGTTTTTACAAAATTGCTACCAGATGTACCAAATACCCAACTTACTCGCAAAATAATATAATGATTTAACTTAGAGAATATCGCTTGCTCACCTGCTAATTTTGATCGCCCATAAACATTTTGGGGATTAGGAATATCTGATTCCTTATAAGGTTCGAACTTTGTTCCATCAAATACATAATCAGTAGATAAATGGATTATTGGTATATTCCATTGTCTGCAATAAACTGCCAACTCTGCAACAAAAGTAGAATTCACAGTCATAACTCGATTTGGTTCATTCTCGGCCTGATCAACTGAAGTATATGCAGCCGTGTTAATTATAAGATCTGGGCGAATCGCTAATAAGGCAGCATTTACTCCCATTATATTTTCACAATTAAGCTCTCGTCTTGTAAAGCTTACAATTTCATGTGTTGTAGAAGTAAATAATGTCACAATTTCAGTGCCAACTTGACCTTTTGCACCGGTTACCAATATTTTCATTTGCTTTAATACCTTGGTAAATAATTGGTATCAATTAAGCTCAAAGGCTCGGCAGCAGCATCTTTTGTAGAAAGTTGGACTTCACTCTCGATAGGCCAATCTATTGCTAATTGAGGGTCTAGATAATTAATTGAAATTTCACTTTGAGGATGATAATAATCAGTACATTTATAAAAAAAATCAGCCGTAGCGCTTAAAACGTAAAATCCATGAGCCAGCCCCTTAGGTATCCATAATTGTCGTCTATTTTGAGAAGATAATATCACTCCAACCCATTCTCCAAATGTAGGGGAACCAATTCGGATATCTACCGCAACATCAAATACTTCTCCCGCCAAAACAGACACTAATTTTCCTTGAGCAAACTGACTTTGAAAGTGAAGTCCTCTTAACACGCCCTTTTGTGAGCGAGAAAAATTATCCTGCACAAAGACTTCTTTAATACCAAGAGTTTCCTGATATCGGCGAAGATGAAACGATTCATAAAAAAAACCCCTATCATCGCCATAAACAGTTGGTTCAATAATTTTGACATCTGCTATTTTAGTATCGATTATCTTCATGCAAAAAAACTCTAAAATTTAACTCTCTAATTAAATAGAAAATAATCACCAATCTATATTATCTTCAACTTCAAGCACTAACACACAGTGATCTGTCATCATTTTTTTCAAAAATATCGATCAAGCAATGAATAACTCTATCTATATCCTTGGAGCTTAGATTGGATCCTGATGGTAAACATATTCCCTGATCAAATAAATAATCTGAAACACTAAATTCTTCATCATGTGGATAATAAGTAGTTCCTGAAAATAGAGGCTGCTTGTGCATAGGCTTCCAGGTTCTTCTTGCCTCGATATTGTATTTTTTTAGTTGTTCTATAATTATTTCAGGTCTTAGCGCAGAAGATATTGGATTAATTAGCATTGTAGATAACCAATTTGTGCTAAATCCATTTTCTATTTCGGGCATCATTTCAATAAAGTTAAATGATTTAAATGCGTGCTTATATTGGTCAAAAATTCTTTTTCTTGAAGCAACTCGTTCATCCAGTACTTTTAATTGCCCTCTGCCTATACCTGCAAGAACATTACTTAATCTATAATTATAACCAACTACACTATGTTCATAATGAGGTGCGGGATCACGAGCCTGAGTTGCTAAAAATCTGGCTCTTTCAATTAGTGCTTCATCTTCAGAGACTAACATCCCGCCTCCAGAAGTAGTAATAATTTTATTACCATTAAAGGAAAAAACACCTAGTTTTCCAAAAGTTCCAGTATGCTTTTTCTTATATGTAGCTCCTAAAGACTCAGCAGCATCTTCAATAATAGGTACATTGTACTCATTACATAACTCACACAAGGCATCGTAATTTGCACTTTGACCATATAAATTGACTATAATCACTGCCTTTGGTAATTGATTTTTTGCTTTTGCATCTTTGAGAGCACGTTCCAAAGCTTTAGGAGACATATTCCAAGTATCCAAATCTGAATCGATAAATACTGGCGTGGCTCCCTGATATATGATTGGATTAACTGTAGCTACAAAAGTAAAGCTCGATGCAAAAACAAGATCTCCGGCTTTTACACCTAACAAGATCAACGCCAAGTGTAAGGCCGCAGTCCCCGAGCTCAATGCAACTGCACTTTTAATATTTATATATTCTGCGACTTCTTTTTCAAATGCATCAACATTCGGCCCTAATGGGGCAACCCAATTAGTAGTAAATGCTTCTTGTACATATTGTTGTTCGTGATCGCCAATATGAGGAGAAGAAAGAAGAATATTCTGGGATAATTCGCGTCTATGAATTAAACGGACAGGTCTCCCATGTTCATCAATTAGGGGTATATGATCCAGTTCATACTCGCTCATTAATTGGTAAGCATCTTGTATAGAGGAAGTATCTCGAAGAAATTTTGAACTTTGTTCAGGTAATTCGCTGAGTAAAGTCTCTAAAGTACAACCCTTCAAAAAAAGACGTCTAATATCTCCATCTGTTATAGTCCTTATTAAACGTTCTTCAGAATCTACCAAAAACAAAACACCCTGTCCTGTCTCTTCTAATTGATTCAACGCTTCTTTTAAATTAAAACTTTTATTAACAAATAATTTTTTAATATGAATCATTTCATTCCCTTCATGCTGCAGGTACACCTTTAACTATAGAGCCAGATGGTACATCTTTAACAACCACTGCTCCAGCACCAATTACCGATCCATCACCCAAGCTTATACCAGGCAAAATCACTGCTCCGGCTCCGATCAAAACCCCATTACCAACACGTACTCGTCCACCTAAAGTACTATTGGGAGCAATATGTGTATAAGCACCGATTTTAACTTCATGATCAACAATTGCCCCATGATTTACAATACATCCTTTACCAATGGAACTCTCAGGCCCAAGTATTGCGTTTGCAGCAACAAATGAACCTGAACCTATAACAGCAAATTTGGATATTACAGCTGTAGGATGCATAATTGATAATGGTAATGATTCAGAATTTAAAGAATTATAAATCCGCTCCCGAACCTGGTTATTACCAATAGCAACATGTACAAATCCAATATGATCCAATAAAGTATCCATTGTTGAGTCGACTATAATACCGTAAATCTCTGTGCCAACTAGTTCTTTATTACTATCACAAAGTGATACAATGTAGGAATGGCAGGTATTAGATAAAGTATCAATAACTACCTTTGAATGCCCACCACAGCCAATGATTTTCAATTTAGTATGCATTACACTTATTCAATATATGGTTATTTAAAGGTAAAGTTGTTAACAATTTATAACATTTTTCACTTGTCATTCCATCTCCATAGCAATTTGTATAAACCTCATTACTTCTTTGCAATGCTTCTTGTAATCCAGCCCTAATAGAATCATAAGAGGTGGAAACATCTATAACATTATCACTACGGTCGCGAAGATTTTGTCTACTGCCAACATTGACTACAGGCAAATTAAAGGAAGCAGCCTCTATTATTCCACTACTTGAATTACCTAACATGACATCAACATGAGCCAGACAATCAATAAATTCTGCTCTTGGTAAATGTTTTAAAATCTTCACATCAGGATATTCACTGTATTCTTTAATTACTTCTCGAATTAGGTGTCCACCTGCATCAGAGTTTGGTTCCAAACAGATAACCTGGAGATCAACAGCTAAAGCGGCATCAATAACATGTCTGAACTGATTTTTCAATTCATTATATTCTTGTACGACAGGATGATAGATACATAAACACATTTTTTTATTTGAAGAAAATCCAAAACGTTGATAAATTGATTCCTTATTGGTGATTTTATAGTTTTTAATTGCTTCTAACCCTGGAGCACCAACAACAAATACAGACTCTTCCTGTTCCCCCATCTTGATTAATCTTTGCTTAGAATTCTCTGTCGCAACAAAATGATAATGCGATAATTTGGAGATAGCGTGTCTGATCATTTCATCTACTGTGCCTGAACGCTCTCCACCATGTAAATGAACTAAAGGTATGTTTAAATGGACTGCTGAAATCGCCGCGGCCAACATTTCTCCTCTATCACCAAGCAATAATATCAAATCAGGTTTTTCTTGAGCAAAAACATCGGTCATACCTAATATTTCATAACCAATACTTTTTGACATCATTATATGAGTTGTATTTTCAACGTCTACTGCTATACGACCACAAATTGTCAAACCATCTGATTCAATTTCTTCAACCGTATTCCCATAAACCGTAGAGAGGTGCATGCCTGTAACACAAATCAAAAGCTCAATGTGTTCAGAGGCATCAAGCCTCTTAAGTACTTCTCGCATAAGTCCATAATCTGCTCGCGTACCGGTAACATAGATTATTTTTCTTCGCATCATACTTCTATATGTTCCCATAACAACGTACTTCCTTCTGGAAGATCTATCTTGAGTTTAGCCCCGACTACTTTGGGCAAGGCTGCAGGAGTAATTCCGGTGCCAGGTCTAAGTAAGATTAAATCATCCTTTGAAATATATGTTCCTTTTGATAAACCATGCTTTAAGGTTACACTTCTACGTACTAAGGCTCTGATTGGTATTTCATTATCTGCTGGTTTTTTTTCATCAGAACCCAATGCAGATTCTGTATCTCTTATTGCCTGCACCATTTGCTTTAATTCTTCTGGCATCATAGAAGCGGCATGATCTGGACCAGAAAGTGTTTTATCCATAGTAAAATGTTTTTCTATAACACAAGCACCTAATCCTACTGCCAAAGTGGGAACTAAAATACCTAAAGTATGATCAGAATATCCGACAGGTAAATTAAATTCTTTTGCAAGAGTTTGCATAGCTCTTAAATTAACATCTTTATATGCTGCTGGATAATTTGATGTGCAATGCAATAAAACAAGATCATTATTTATTCTATTACCTAACAAAGGACTTACTGTATTAACTGCTTGCCGCACTTCCTCAATATCGCACATACCTGTAGACATAATCAACGGAAGCCCTTTTTGAGCGATATGTTCTAAATAAGGGAGATTAGTAATTTCGCCTGATGGAATTTTTAGCCGCTTTACACCAATCGATACCAAAAAATCAATTGTATCTTCATCAAAACCGGTTGACATGAACTCAATATCAAGGGATGTAGCTAATTCACTCAAAAGGTAATGATCATCCTCAGAAAGTTCCAATGCTTTTAACATTTCATGCTGAGTATTTGAATTTGAAGAATTTATTTTTTGATATTGAGCTTTTTCGGCTTTTTTGTTAACTAAAGTATCTGCTTTAAATGTTTGAAATTTAACTGCATTTGCACCAGAGTCTCTTGCTGCATATATTAATTCTTTAGCTAATTGAATATCACCATTATGATTCACTCCAGCTTCTGCAATAACAAAACAACTCATAAAAGAACCCCATTACTTATAGAAATAATTCCAATGATACTTATTGCACATCAATAACTAATCACTACAGGCAATAATAAATACAACTATTTTGAGATAGTAACAAGCTATTTAATCTATTTCACAAAGTAGCATGAATTATAATAAAAATTTGAAGTATACATGAAAATGAGTGTTGATTACACAAATCATATACATATATAAACCTCCGAATACGACAGTTTTTTTTGTTATGTTCTGCGAATACAGGTGGTAAGGATTAAAATTCTTAGTCATCTAAATATTTTCCTCAAACACCTGTCGCCAATTGCCCCATTTTAAGGATATACTTGAAAAATAGTGTTAAACAGGAATTCTGCATGTCCTTGAAGGCCATGTATAACCAAATCGCTGAGAATTATGCTACCGCTAATCGCTTTGGAGCAATTAGTGAGAGTCATCATGTTGCTATTGAACAGATGAAGAAATTTCATTTGGGCTTAAAACCCAATTATAAAGTTCTTGATCTGGGTGTTGGCGACGGTGCCTTTCTGCGCAAGCTTCAGCACATTATGCCTGCTGCAGAATTTACCGGTATTGACGTTTCTTCTGAAATGTTAAAGCGTGCCAATGAAACCTTGAGTTTAAAAACCATAGAAACCAGTGCGGCTGATGCGAGCAAATTCTTGCCTCCCCATAGTCAGGATTTGGTTCTTGCACATTTTATTAATGCCTACATTCCTATCAATATCTTATTCGATGAAGCTAAATTGTTAACACGGGCTACTGGGCATTATTCAATGATCACGACTACCTATGATTCATTTCCTGTCGCACAACAGCAATTAGCTGAATTTATAGCCCAGGATTCTTTATTAAGCAGTGTCGTGGGTCATTACTATAAATCCATAGTCAAAAATACTACGGTTGCCGCAAATCTTGATGAGCTGATGCTCGCCTTTAAACAGCATCAGTTTGAAATCATTGATCACAAGCGCCTGGAAATACCGATTACGCTCAATAACATTGACGAATTAGCTCTTTTTGGCATTGAAGGCACCTGGTTTCTGAATACCCTGTCAATTCGCATGTTACCTAAATATTTTTTGATTCAACGGTTGAAACGACTGTTCAGCAAAATTTTCACTTTCCCCTATCATGATACTCATATAATAGATGTAGTCCTTGCAAAGAAGTGATACTCTGTTTTTATAAGATATTTTAGATTTATATTTTCATGGACGAGGTGAACAATTGATATCTGAAACTATTAAAAATTATCTTCCCGAATTAAATCTACGACAAAAACAAACCAATAATATTATCTTCATTACATTCTGGAGCCAGTTTTCAGTTTATGCGCTTAATACTGTTTTAATTTTATTTCTAACTCGCCCCCTCCTCTCTCAGGGTTTGGGTTATAGCCAGGCTAAAGCCTATGCATTTATTGGAGTGACTCAAGCAACCGGATATTTGATGCCCGTACTTGGTGGATACATGGCGGATACTATTGTGGGGATCAGGCGATCCATACTTCTTGGCAGCATCATGCTGGCATGCGCCTACTTACTGGTAATGCTTAGTGGATACACAATAAGCTCTTTGGGAGATCAACTTTTTATTGCAGCATTTGCATTTATTCCCGCTACCAATTCTTTATTAATGGGTACGGCATCCAGTATGGTTTCGCATATTTATTCGGATGATGCAATAAAAGCAAAATCTGCAATGACCTATTATTACATGGCCATTAATGTAGGCGCGCTTCTGGCGACTTTAATCGCGCCTGCATTATTAGACAGCAGGTATGGGCCTTTGTCTGTTTTAACCCTGACGTTCATAGGTAAATCCATTGCTGCGTTGAATTTTGTCAAAAGGTATTCGATTTATGAATCGGTCATCTGGGGCAAGGATAAATCAAGGCTTTCAAAACAAGGTATCTTTCGTTTAATAGGTTATATTGCCGCTATTTATTCACTGACCTTATATGCCTATTCGCATGTTTATATAGCCAGCACATTGATTGCTCTAGGCTGTAGCATAGGAATACTCTGGTTTATAGTAAAAACTGCTCTACTTACAGGCGAAACTCGCAGTAAACAAATGATAGCAGTCCTACTGATAATAGAAGCGGTTGTGTTTTTTATCATTTACAACCAAATGAACAGTACACTGGTTTTATTTGCCAATAATAATTCCGATCATAATTTATTAGGCTTAAGCATCTCTGCGGCGCAATATCAAATGCTAAATCCTTTATTGATTTTAATTATAGGCAGCCAGCTTCCGCGTTTTTACCGGTTGTTTTCTCGTTTCACCATCCCCTATCAATTTGCAGCAGGAACCATGCTCTCAGGTATAGCACTACTGGTCATGGCTTTTGCTGCCAGCAGAGCAACTGAAGGCATAGTCAACGGCAATTATATTGCCTTAACGTACGTTTTAATTTCAATCGCAGAATTATGGGTCAGTGCCATAGGTTTAAGTATGATTGGTTTGTATTGTGATGGGCGCGCAATAGCATTTGCGATGGGCGTCTGGTACTTGGCCAGCTCTATGTCCAACGCAATTTCAGGAAGGGTTGCAGGCTGGGTTGCTATACCAGAACACATTAAAAGCGCGGTAGAAAGTTTGCCCTATTATAAAAGCTATTATCTAATCATGGGAGTTTGTGCTTTGGGCATTGGAATATTCATGTACGTTCTAGCCTATTTCTTACAAAAGAAAATGAGAAATAAAGGAATCGAACTGGCATGAACACATGCTATTCAGGGTAACAAAGTGTTTCAATCTCACATTCTAAACCCTGTTTTCCTTACTTCTTTATGACTAGATAACACTGGCTCAGACTGATTTTCACTAAAAAAAGAAACTCTATACTGAACTGTTGCCCCAGATACAGTCGGTTTTTCTTCAGGTGTTATCAAATTCGGGGCAGGAGTCATTGATGCTTTTTGTGACTGTCCAAGTCGGGAAAGAAAATAGTGTAATAAAGCAATTTTACATTCAATCGACCTCATATAGTGTCTTGAATTATTCAGTTGCATAAAATTATTGTGCAAAGTCATCAGCTCACTGCCAATCACACCATTCACCAGACTTTTAAGTGAAAATACAGGACAACTACCTCCTTCCTGATAAAAGCCTCTTCGATTACATACGGTACGACGATGACCTATCGATGGATTTAAAGGATCCTTACTATAATAAACCAGTGGGTATGGATGTGCTCGTCCACTGAGGAACAGTCTAATTTCATTCAGTCTAATCCATTCATTGGCTTCATCACTGTCTGGAGAGGAAAAATCTGGACTGATGGCTGAATAAGAGGGTTTCCTATAAAATTTGATTAATCGCTCCACCCTGATTAATTCCTTCAGGGTAAATTCCATAGCGTTTTGATATTCAACAGGTTGTGTAAAGGGATCCAATTTTAATCGGATAAAAACACCGTCCTTTATTGTATATGGTTCTAATTGAGTTACATAAGTTCCAGTACAGGTTTTCTCATATAAATTGAGTTCATGATAACCATCCCCTAAATTATCCTCAACTTTATAATATTCATAAAAAAATGGTTTCTCATTGAATTCAGCTCTAACACCATCTGCCAGAAATCCAATCTTGATGATTCTAAAAACTGCCGCATGTCCTCTCATTCCTCCACCCTGAAAAATCAGTTCATCCGTATCAGACTGCATTTGCCTTCCGGGGAGAAATCGAAGCATGCTTATATAAGAACCGTAACCTATAGAAATAAAGGGACAACCATAAAGCATTGCATTCAAGTTTTGCTCTATTAACGATGAAATCAGATTTTGCTCTGGTTCAGCTAAATGTTTAAGTAAAGGCATCTGAGCCAACTGTCCATTCAGGTTGGGAACCTTGAATTGTTCGTGCAGATATTTGATAAATTTTGTATCAGTTTTCAAACTTTGTCGTAATTTCCCTTCTGGTGTATATGCAGCCAAAAGAGAGGCTGCATAATTTAACTCTTCATATTGTACTGTAGTTAAATTATCTCGATTCACTTCAGCATATATCTTTAATGAAAGAGAATATGCACTTGCTGCGTGCGTAGGACTTAGCCTGATTCCATTTCTGATACTATTAGAAAAATCCCTGGCTAGCATCATTGAGTAATCAAGCCTGATCTGCAGGTTATGATGTTCAATCAATTGTTTTAATTGCCGCAAATTATCCAAATGATTTTGCATTACTGAATAATTGCGACTATTTTTTATCTCAGCAACAGGATCTTGATAATACAATGTTAATAGATACCTGATAATAGTGGCAGGTAATTGAAGGGATTCGGTTCGCAATATGGGATTATAACTCACTATAGGATATAAAAAATTAAATCGGGATATAAAATTGATTTGCGACTGAGGCGTATTAAAAGTCAAATGAATTGAAGAAAAATCCTTATATTCTCTCATTTGAGTTAAATCGACTCCCAAATTTAAAAAAAACTGATTTAACCATTCTTGATAAGTCTGTTGAAATAAACGAGAGTTCCAAAAAATATTCTGTAGACTATCCATTAATACTAGATAGTTATCATAAGGAATAATAATTCCACTCATATTAGAGACATTGACAGGATATCCACCAGCCCACTCAACCAATGAAAAACTCTTTAGAGAATTCTTGGGTAACGCAGGGATAAATATGCAATTGAGGATTTTGCCTTCTGTAAATTCAACAATACCCAGCGCCTCATAACACCAATCTTTAAAAGTCATTCAATCAAATGTCGCTAATAAAACCACATTGGACTTATTATAGGCTTTTAATTGGGAAATTTGAACCTACATCTGAGGTTTATAATTATACCGATTGTTGTCCAATTCTCTTTCGACGCTCCGCTACTTGTTCCTGAACGATCCTAATTTTTTTAGATCATCCTTGCGAAAAAGGGGATCCATTAAGCAAACACAATCAGGTGTTAATATGATGCATGGATTCCCGCCTTCGCGGGAATGACGCATTATTTAATCATATGGGTTTATAATCAAACGGTTGAATAATTAAATGCCTTGGTTCTTCAGCGCTATAACGAGGATGAAACCCTATAACAAGTGCAAATTAAAATTATTCATCGTACTTTTTTAATAGAAGAAGATCGTTCAGGAGCAAGTCTCAGAGTATTGAGAAGTAATTGATTAATTATCAATATCCACTGGATTTATGCGCTTACTTAGGTTCTTCCAAGCCTAAATTATCTCGTTTGAACACTCGATCGGCTCTATAACTGGATCGCACCAGAGGACCCGATGCTACTTCAAAAAAGCCTTTTTGTAAGCCTATCTGTCTTAATTCGGCAAAAGTTTCCGGGGTCACATAACGCTCTATAGGCAAATGATTTTTTGTAGGTTGAAGGTACTGCCCCAAAGTTAAAATATCCACTTGATGAGCACGCAAATCATCCATGGTTTGAATGATTTCCTCATTTGTCTCACCCAATCCCAACATCAGACTGGTTTTGGTTAAAACATCAGGTCTGTATCGTTTGGCAAAAGCCAATACATTTAAAGTTTGATGATATCCTGCCCTGTTATCCCGAACTGGGTGTGTCAAACGCTCAACGGTCTCAACGTTTTGCGCAAAAACATCAACACCGCTATCCAACAGAACTGCCACATCGTGTTCAACACCCTGAAAATCAGGAGTCAGAGCCTCGACTTTGGTTCGCGGAGAACGTTGTTTAATCGCTTTGATCGTCTTCGCATAATGACTGGCTCCACCATCAGGTAAATCATCTCTGTTAACCGAAGTTAACACGACATAATCCAGATTCATCAGTGCAACAGTATTTGCGGTATTATCAGGTTCTTCCATGTCAAGCCAACCATGTGGATTCCCAGTATCTACAGCACAAAATCGGCAGGCACGAGTGCAGACAGCCCCCATTAACATGATAGTCGCGGTTCCATGCGACCAGCATTCGGCAATATTAGGGCATTTCGCTTCTTCACATACTGTCGCCAGACGATGTTTTTGAACCTGTTCCTTCACTTGGTTATAAGCAGGAGTGGTGTGATTTACAATACGTAACCATTTGGGTTTTGGTAAGCGTTCATGAGTAAGACCTGTTGACTTCACCCCGTCCTTAATTGCGGTTACCCCATTTGAAGTTTTATATTTTTGCCCGCTTTCAACTACAACTGGAATATCAATGAGTTTACTCATAGTACTACCCTAAAAACCAAGAGTTTAGATAATCCCAAATCATGGGTACAAGATCAAGTCAAATTTGCATCCAGCAAAATGGTTTATCCACCAGAAGATAGCTCATTTTAGATTCGATTATAGTATTTCAATTCGATTTCGTCCGCTGTTTTTGGCTTTATACATTGCCTTATCAGCCCGCATAAATAAACTTTCAATATCATCACTTTCAATAACAGTGGTTAGACCAAAAGACACAGTCACATCAACTTTTTTATCTCTATAATAAAACTGACAGTCTTCAACCAGTTTTCGTAATTTCTCAAGAACAGAATATGCCTGATTTCCGGGAGTATCCTCAAAAATAAATACAAATTCCTCACCACCAAACCGAGATATAAAATCCAGATTGCGAATTGAGGATCTAAAAATCATTGCTACCTTTTTAAGAACTTTGTCCCCGGCCAAATGCCCAAAATTATCATTAATGTGTTTAAAATGATCGATATCGCCAATAGCCAATGATAATGGTTTGGAATGCAGTTTCCATCGTTGGTATGAGTCCAGCATACATTCATCATATGCTTCACGATTAGGTAAACCGGTTAAACTATCGTGATTAATTCTGTATTTTTGGAAGGACAACAGATTCCTGATTTCTTCAGCATGTTGCTGAGACTCCGTTAATTTTGTTTGTAATGTTACAACCTGTTGTTCAAACTCTTTTTCGCGTCGTTGTTGGTTTTTGCGAAATGCTCTGATTCGGTCTCCGATAAGTTTAAGATTTTGGCTGACTTTTGCTGACAGCTCTTCAATAGTCGTTGAATTATCCATATGATTTTTGATTTGTTCTATATTATCTTGAATTCCATGCTCTAACTGACGGCATTCGAGAACACCATCTTTCTGATTTTTAGAAGTAGCTTTCAAATAAACATCAAAATCATGAAGTTGATTCGTTAAGTGTTGAAGAAATCCTTTAAATCTGTTTTGCTCTACATTAAAAGCATCTACAACCAACTCAGTTAATCCGTCAATTATTTTATTTAAATCCTCAGTGGTTAACTGACGTTCCAGAATTAATTTTATCTCTTCTCTTTTTGCATCCAAATCTTGAGGTATCGATAAATGATTAATTAACTGCTGTAAGCTGTCATTAATTTTTAAACTGATTTCCCCATCTTTATTTTTTAATAATTCATTGACAGAGGAAACTTGCGACAGATCTTCGATTTCTTTAATAACTGAGGACACACATTGGGTAAGTACTTCATTAAAATGAATCAGAATTACCTGATTCTCCACCTCAGTGTCCAGCATTTTAAGTAATTTGGAAACGGCCCGTTTATCATGAGATTTATTGGCTATACGACTTACAGAATCAACGCCCTGCTTCACCAAGCCTGTTATTACGCGGGAACTCTCTAAATTTTTATTATGTAATTTGGCAAATTGATCCACCAATTCATTGACCTTTTTTTCCAATGCAGCAGGGTCAAACTCTGCATCCAATTGATCGCGAAATTTAGAGAGTTGCTCATCCATTTCATAATTAATACCCACGGGGGTTATGATCAATTGATTGATTACATTTTTTAATGCATTGATCTGCAGTTGCATTTTGTCGCATTTTGTTTCATAACGACCAATTGTATTAACTATTTTCTTCTTAAGCTCTTGATCAATCATTTAAGAAATCCTTTTCTTAATTCATGTATTTTGTCTTTTATTTACAATTTCCAGTAACAATTTCGCGTGTGATCCATCACACAACGGCGGATTTTTGGTTTGTTTGCAATTACAAAAATGAAGGTCTTCTGTTAAATCGGCCAAATAATAAATCGACTTTTGCCCACAATCATCTTTATCGCAAAAAGGTGGTTTAGTACTTTCACCGCAACTGCACCAATAATATTCCTGCCCTTGCTGAACTTCTACGGCAATTGGAAATAAATCTTTGTATTTCGAATCGTCCATTTCAGGAACTTCCCCCTATTCATCACACGGTATCATTCCATTATCTATTGTTAAGTTTATTCTAAAAATCCTGAAATGATCATAATTCTGGATTTATTTTTATTGATTCCTTTGTTTAATCTTTTACCGGGCTAAGGTATTTACTTAAAAACCAACCACAGACAAATAAAATGATTAAGGTAAATAAGGATAATGCCAAATTAGCCAGGGCCCAAGGATAAATAATTAAAAATAAGCCTATTGTCATAATATATAATAAACCTATCGTATTTAATCTTTGCCTCAATTTGGCAAAAAATTCAGTACGAATGAGCATGACATATAATGCAAGTGTAATGAATAAGAATATTAAATAAATACCCTGGTAAGCTAATTGATACAGGATCAATTGAGCATTGTTTAGCTGTTGATTATATAACCATTGGCCAAAAATATAGGACCAGTTCATGATACAGGTTTGTTGATAGGACTGAATCATAAATGCCAGCAAAAAGGTCAATAAAAACAGTAAATGTGTTGTTGTACGTTTCCTGTAATATTGGCCTGCGAGATAAAAAGAAAATAACCCAGTAAATGCCGCAGGCAAACGTAAGAAAGGTAATACCCCAAAGAAAGTACTCGCATAAGCCTGTTGGAAAAAATGCACTCCCCCTACTGTAATAATAAATAACAATCCGGCCAGTAATTGCTTTTTTCTCTCTTCCTGAATAAAAAGAAGCGCAAAAAATCCAGCGAGACAAAAGAAGGCACAGGGATTAAATGCATCCATTAATGCAATTGTTCCAATATATTTTGCTGCAGATGGGTGCTCTATCATGGACGAACCAAACATATTTGCATGGCCCCAACGTTTTAATACATTAACAGTAACTGGTGATAATGTTCCATTTTTTTCAATTTCATTTTTACAGTAAGTCAAACCTCGAAGCAGATCTTTACCCGTGGTCTCATTCGATGCAAAGCCAATCCAGCGCGAATTACAAAAAAATACAGAAGGCACGCTGAAGTCGTACATATTCTGTTCCATTAATAATTGATTAAACTGAATCAATGCCTTTTTATCTTCATTAATCATATAACGCTGTACATGCAACCATGGAGTGGTGGCTTGCAGTTCACTAAAAAAAGCATCCGCTTTATGACAATATTTACAAGTAGTAGACAGATACAATTCAACATTAATAATGACCTGTTTATCCTCTTTCTGGGTATACCAGACGGCAGGAGTAGTAGCCGCCCAAAGATTGGACCATACTACAAATAACACGAATAGAATTCTGAAAGTTGTTGTCATAGCTCGGATGTATTAGTCAAAAGATAACTATAGCACCCAGTGATCATTTTGAGAAATGAAGAAATTGAACATTTATAACACAAGACTTACGAAAAACCTCTGGGATCGAGGCAAAAGGAATGTTTGTAACGTCTCAATTTCCGCGCTAATTTCGCCATCCAGAACGCAGTGAATGATCTCCACGAGCAGGCACCATGCTGATTTCAAGAGATCTCTCACTTCGTTCGAAATGACGTCTCCTGTATTAATTAAAGATTCCTTTTAACGAAAAGATTGGGCGTTTTTCGTAAGTCCGGGTTAATTATGAATGTAATGTTCCAAATGCTCTATAACCCTTGCCTTATCATCCAGTAAATGTAAAAGCAAATCACCAATTGATAATATCGCCAGAAACTCATCATTTTCACGAATCAAAAGATGTCTTCTTTTCGTCTGAGTTATTACTTGCATCGCTTTTTCAACTGTATCATGTGGACTGAGTATACTTACTTTAGTGAATACTACATCAGAAACCTTGCCAGCATTGAGATCCACACATTGATGCAAACAGGAGCGAACAATATCTCGTTCACTTACTATACCAATCAGTTTATTCTCTGAATCGACAACTACAACTGCACCTATATCCATATCCACCATTAAATCAATACACTTTTTTACACTTTCATTGGGATGAATGTACACAATTTTTCGTGGTGGCATTGGTAATACACTGTAAATTAAGTGAGCCATTTCACTCTCCATGAGTACAAATTACTTTTATTGTTAACTTACTGTATAAATATAGCACAAACATCGATGCTGTTTTAAAATATCGATACTTATTTCGAACAAAAGTCAGGAAAAACGTCTATGTTAAGTTTGCATCGATTAGCACGTTTGAGCGCTAAGGTATCCGGACATACATTTAATCATCTTATAGACCTTAGTTAATTCACACTGAGTGAAATGACGTCATCCTCGCGAAGGCGGGGATCCATTTAGCAAAAAACAATCAGGTTCTAATTTGATGCCTGGATTCCCGCCTGCGCGGGAATGACCTACTTTTGCTCACACGGAGTGCCCATTAATCAGCCGAGTAATTAAATGTCAGTATTCCTCAACGCTTGCGCGGGAGAGGGAGTTTAACCATGTAAGCGGGGCATTTACTGCTTTTATTAAGGCGAAGATGCTTTAAAAACTTTGGGACGGTTGCTTAATATTAGAGTTCAATTTTTATGAAGTATCATCCCCGCTTGTGCAGGGATTGACCTATAGAATGTAGAGGAACTACAGAACATGCTACATGTATGGCGAGTGTTAGGGGCTATAATCAAGCCCCCTATAACAAAAGAATAAAATTGATTTGATTATTTTCTGGAAATAATCAACAGATTAATTCACAACACGCCATGAACCGTCAGCTTGACGACATGCTTTACCATAGATTTGTTGGGTTTTACCGCCGATCAAGGCTTTGGTTATGTATTCACGACAAGGTTGTTGTGAACGATAATACGTTCTCGTTGGTTGTACTGTATAACGATTTCCATTATCAGGGTTAGACCAGACTACAGCCCTGCCAGTTGGAGCAGTTTCTAAAGCACGTTGCATTTCCATGCGATCCTGCCTGTCCATAGTCTTACCAATTTGACCACCTAAATAAGCACCTAATAAGGCGCCTCCAGCTGCGGCCATTACTTTTCCTGAACCACTGCCAAATTGACTGCCAAGTAAACCACCTACAACACCACCTGAAATAGTACCTACGCCTTCATTATTTATTGGCGCACAACCAACTAAGAAAAACGACAAAGATAACGATGCAACAGTTAATTTTTTCATTACAGTTCACCTGTTTAATGAGTTACAAATCGGTTGCCATTCTACCATCACGGCCAGATATTATCCATAGTTCAGGATTTCGCCCCAAATTACTGTTTCATCTGAAGAAACTTTTGATGAATCATTCCTTAGTCATCACTAATCATGACGCACCCGTTCGGAGATCTGGCATAACAGTTCATAGCCAATAGTACCAGCAGATTTTGCAATTCGCTCAACTAATATATGATTTCCCCAAAGTTCAACAGGATCACCTATTTTAACTTCAGGATGGTCAGTTAAATCGACTGCCATCATATCCATGGATACTCTACCTGCAATTACAACCTCTCTTCCACAAACCCAGACCGGGGTACCAGGAGCTATATGCCTGGGATATCCATCACCATAACCTGCTGCGACTATACCAATCACTGAAGGTTTATCACTTTTCCAGGTGCCACCGTATCCCACTTGAGCATGAGGAGGATGGTAATGAATAGCGCTTATAGCAGACATAAACCGCATTACTGGTATTAATCCCAATTCTGGAGCCATTTGATGGTTAAATGGAGACACACCATAAAGCATGATACCAGGCCTTACGACATCCCCATGCGTTTCTGGAAATGAAATAATTGCTGCTGAATTAGCGATGCTGCGCTTAGTGAATCCTGGTACGTTTATACTTTCAAATAGAGAAATCTGTTGCAGATTCTCTTGTCTTAGCGATTCATCCGCACAAGCCAAATGACTCATTAATCCAATATCTTTATCAACCCAGGAACAGGATTGTAATGCACTCATTATGTCCTGGAGCTCCTGGACTTTAAATCCTAAACGATGCATACCCGTATTTACTTTGACCCATAATTTAATGGGGTTAGGTAAGGGTGTATTAATAAGCCATTCTAATTGATGAGGATGATGCAGTACGCAACCGAATTGATTTTGAGCAACTACCAATAATTCATCGGGACTAAATACTCCCTGAAAAAGAATGCATTGAGTCTGGCTTCCCATTGCCTTAATGACTAACGCTTCCTCAAGACAAGCTACTCCGAAGCCATCCACCTGTCCTTCAAGTACAGGAACCACTGCCTTGACGCCGCAGCCATAAGCATTGGCTTTGACCATGGCAATTATTTTTTTACCGGGAGCAAAACGTCTTATTTGTAATACATTATGTAATAGCGCGCTTGACTCTATTACCAGTCTGGTAGGTCTGGACACCTTAATCTACCCCTTGATACCCATTAAAAGCCAAATCCTCAAAACGCGTGAATTTACCAAGAAACGCCACTCGAACTTTACCAATTGGTCCATTTCTTTGCTTGGCTATGATAATTTCAGCAGTTCCTTTATCTGGGCTATCCTCATTATAGACTTCGTCCCGATAAATAAAGCAGATTAAATCGGCATCCTGCTCAATAGCGCCTGATTCCCTTAAGTCAGACATTACTGGACGTTTATCCGCCCTTTGTTCCAAACTTCGATTCAACTGTGACAACGCAATGACAGGTACCTGTAATTCCTTTGCCAAAGATTTTAGACTCCGTGAAATTTCAGATATTTCTGCAGTTCTGTTGTCAGCACCAAACCCTGGCGCTTTCATTAACTGAAGATAATCCACCACAATCAAGCCCAGTGAGCCATGCTCTTTTGCCAAGCGTCTGGAACGCGCTCTCATTTCTCCGGGACTTAATGCTGGCGTATCATCAATGAATAATGGGGCTTCAGAAAGCATATGTACTGCTGAAGTAACACGCGGCCAATCATCATCATCCAGTTTACCGGTTCTGATACGGTGTTGATCAATACGCCCCAGAGAAGACATCATCCTCATCGCAAGGGAATCAGCAGGCATTTCCATAGAGAAAACCAATACCGGTTTACCCGCCTTGATGGCTGCATGTTCTGCCATGTTCATAACTAAAGTAGTCTTACCCATTGAGGGACGACCCGCAACGATCACCAGGTCTGAGGGTTGTAAACCTGATGTCATCTCATCTAAATCTGATAAACCTGTTGCTAGTCCGGTAATCGCATCACCACTATGATAGAGGGCATCAATTTTTTCAACAGCACGTACCAAAATTGACTTGATATTTTCAGGACCGCCATCACCGCCAGTTTGTTCTCCAATAGCAAATACTTTGGATTCGGCCAGGTCCAATAACTCAGGGACTTGCCTTCCTACTGGATTATAAGCTGAATCAGCAATCTCTGTGGCGACTGCGATTAACTGTCTTTGTACTGATTTTTCCCTGACTATGTCCGCATAGGCCGATACGTTAGCCACACTTGGGGTATTATTTGCCAATTCAAATAAATAGGCTTCACCACCGGCATCATCTAACTCATTATGAGACTTTAGGGCGTCAAGAAGTGTGACTACATCAAAAGGTTGATCCTTTTTAGCTAAGGCAGCAATAGTTCTGAATAAAATGCGATGTTCCGTGCGATAAAAATCTGCTTCACATAGTTTGGTACTGATTTTATCCCAAACCTGATTATCCAGCATTAAACCACCAATTATGGATTGCTCTGCTTCAGCAGAGTGAGGTGGGCGTTTCAATGGATCAACTGTTTTTTTAGAAGTTTGAAGCTCTAGCATAGTCGGGGCACGATAGTTAGGTTACAGATACTTTTTTATTAATACCATTGTAATGTGCTTTTAACAAAAAAGGCACACTTTAGTGTGCCTTTTTATACTATTTTTTTATAAATCAGATTATCTAACCCAGGTTTGAGTACGACCCAGAACAGAAACTCCAACATAACCTCTTACATAAAGTTTGTTACCTTGAAGGGTCATCTTGGCTTTATAAATTTTTCCAGTTTTGGGATCCAGTATTGAACCACCACCCCAAACTCCATTACCTTCGTCTTTTAGACCCCATACAAAACCAATGCCTTGAATTTTCTTACCTTTGAAAGCTCCAGGACATTTTGAGCAAATACCAGTATCACCTGGTTGTGGATAAACTTTAACGATATAACCGCTTAAAGTTCCGTTGGAGATAGACAAATTAACTACAGCTCTTTTGGCACCTGTTTTATCATCGATAGTAGTCCAGGTTCCAGCAGGTGTGCCTGCGGCGATAGCTATAGGTAAATAACATACTGCAATCAAAAAACCACATAGTGACTTCCATACGTTCATAAACATTCTCCATAATTAGCAACCATTAAAAGCATAAGCCATGATCATCAATTTTGCCAATATTTTTTTAAAATCATTTATTTATTAATCAGTTATGAACTCTATTTACACGATCCAGCTTGTTAAGCAACATGTATGAGAATCGTTGGATCGTAACCTGTATTAGGCGGAGCCGTAATACAGGGATTATAGGACTTCGAAATCCCGTATTACGGCTCCGCCTAATACGGGCTACATCGTTGTATTTCTTTTCGCAATCTCACCAGATTGCATTGAATGATCAGTTCGTAGCCTGTATTAGGCGCAGCCGTAATACAAGGATTATAGGACTTCGAAATCCCGTATTACGGCTGCGCCTAATACGGGCTACAGGGTTGAATATCTTTTCGCAATCTCGCCAGATTGCATTGAATGGGGAGATTTGAGTGCAGGTTGCACGATCTCGTCTGCTAAAAAAGCGCAGCATACACCTGTATGTGAGCATTTTTTAGCAGGCGAGATCGCGCAAGATGCGCCAAATATGCCCATTCAAGTGAGGGGCATGAAAAATTGATCCAGATCTGCTTCCGTCAAAGTCATAGTCTTGGATGCATCAGAGGACAAGATACCATCTACCAACAATCGTTTTCTTTCCTGCATCCCCAAGATCGCTTCTTCTACAGTTCCTGATGTTATTAATTTATAAACAAAAACTGGATTTTCCTGTCCTATCCTATGAGTTCTATCCGTTGCCTGATCTTCAACTGCAGGATTCCACCAAGGATCGTAATGAATCACCGTATCAGCACGTGTCAAATTGAGGCCAGTTCCACCAGCTTTTAAACTGATTAAAAATATAGGAATCGAACCTTTTTGAAATTGCTCAACCAAAGCCTGTCTGTTTTGGGTTTGCCCTGTTAATTTCAAATAATCGTATTTTCTTTCGTTTAATTGCTCTTCTATTAGTTTTAACATTGAGGTGAACTGAGAAAAAACCAATACGCGTCTCCCTTCTTCAACCAGATTATCCAGTAGCTCCATCAACGTCTCCAATTTACTGGAAGTACCATGAGCAATAGCTGCTTCTGGCAGAGTTAACAATCTGGGATCGCAACAGACTTGACGCAATTTCAATAATGCATCCAATAGCAAAATATGACTTTTCCCTAATCCTTGTTTGGCAATGGCATCTCTGACTTTTTTCTCCATACTCATACGAATTGCTTCATAAAGATCTCGTTGAGGGCCCACGATTTCGATGGTACGGGTCATCTCAGTTTTAGGCGGTAATTCGCTGGCTACTTGATTCTTCGTTCGCCTTAACATGAAAGGCTTCACCCTTCGGGCTAATAATTCTCGTCGCCCTAAATCAGCGTATTTTTCTATAGGAGTTCTAAACCAAAGCCTGAATTGTTTCGCATCACCCAGCAAACCCGGCATTAAAAAGTGAAATAAAGACCAAAGTTCACCTAAATGATTTTCCAAAGGTGTTCCGGTAAGACACAAACGATGCTTTGCTTTTAATTGTTGAATAATCTGAGTCGTTTTAGTGCGCGCGTTTTTAATAAATTGCGCCTCATCAAGAATCAGATAATAGAAATTATAATTAACAAATTTCTCTTTATCCCTATGAATTAGACCATAAGTAGATATCACTAAATCGTAATCATCAAAATTATCCAGGTGCCGATCACTGCCATGATAGGCGACTACAGATAAATCCGGAGTAAATCGTTTCGCTTCCGCTAGCCAGTTTCCAACCAGACTGGTAGGGGCAACGATCAAGGTAGCCTGAGTCAATCGTCCTTGTTCCTTTTCATAGAGCAAATGAGCAAGAGTCTGTACCGTCTTACCTAATCCCATATCATCCGCCAAAACTCCACTGAATTGACTTACCCGTAAAAACTGCAACCAATTCAGTCCATACTGCTGATAATCTCTTAAACTGGCATGCAGTCCTGAGGGTGTTGGAATTTCTGGTAAATCGCTCAGGGTAATTAACTGACGCAATTCTTTTCGTAATGACTCTGCACCCTGCCAACGAGATTTCGTCGCAGCTAATGCCAGTTCGGCTTCCTGCATCAATATAAATTGATATTTATTGATTTGTAATTGATGATTTTCATCTATTTGACGCAATCCAAATTGGAACAACAGGCGAATTAACGGCTTAATCCGTCCCATTTGTAACTGCAGAACCCGTCCATCCTCTAGAGGAAGATTAACGCGTTGTTCATCAGGCAAACCATCCAAATCATTTCCACTATATCGTTGAATTAACTCTGCAACCAAAGGAACAATACTGACGGGTCTGCCTTCTACTAAAATACCCAGTTGGTAAGAAAAGAAATCTGTAGTGCTTTCCTGAATATCTGAAAACCACTCTACATCCTCAGCACTCACTACTTCCTGATATAATGAACTTTTAAATTCCACCCGCCACCCTTGGCTTTTTAAAAAAGGCAAGGATCGGGCATAAAAAGGTTCAAGATCTGCTGGAACAGTTGCATTTACAAAGACGAAGCACTCATGCTCATCAAGATTCCAATTATATTCTTCCCATTTATGCGTAGGTCTTAATTCAATTGATTGATGTAACTCTTCTAATTTTAATTGTTCAAAATCTTTGTCCCGTTTATATTCAACCAATACATCTTCTTGCTGACGCATCACATTGAGACAGGGTTCAGCATAAGGGATAATCAAGCCATTGTAGTCAAAGGAAACCTTCGCGATAAATACCGCGTTAATGTCTTCATCTCGGTCGTAAAACCAGGATGACTCACTATCAAACTCATTAATTGTATCCAGTGTTAAAATAGGTATTGGCTTAACTTCTTTAACTTCCCGACTTTTAAATACGTGTGGAGTGGGAAACTCTGGACATGTTTTATCCATTTTTTGCGCTAACAATTCAGCTTGATCTATAGGTATCGGAGGAGCTTCCAATAAATGACGTAATTGCCTTACAGGATAGGGTGTAACCAGTCGACCCATCACGGGCACAGAACTGTCAAAATACCAGCTTTCGTCAAGCAGTAAAGGCTCAAGACTCACTCCATCATGCATTAATTTTAAACTTTGATTTCCATTAGTTGCCAGAACCCACTCGCAAGTTCCAGTCAACGTTTCTCCTAATTGGATAGGGATGTCTTCATTTTCAATAAAAAAAGCACGTCCTGTAGCAATAATTTTTTCCAATAATTCCGTATTACGAATCGTTAAATTATCAAACCAGCCAGAAACACCACATTTGAATAATAATTGCGCGACTATATCATCATCATTATCTATAAAGTGTTGTTTTTTGGATTCTGGTAAGCTATTAAAAATACTCTTTTTACCATAGCCACCACGTTTTAAAATTTTAGCCAACGCCAATTTAATAGAAACTTTATGTTCATAACCCGAAAGTTTTACTGCAATTAAATAATTTAAATGGTGGGTTGCTTCGTATTTTTTAACTTCGGTCGCTTCCTGAGCACGTAAGTTCTTGAGCCAGACATCCAGTTTTTTATCCAATTTAGTAGAAGATTGCGACTGAAGATTAAGTTTTTCCCTATCTCGCAAGGCGAAGAGGCACGCGGCTGCATGTTTACAATTACTATGATAGGAGCAGGAACAACGGGATGGTTTGCCCGGCCATGTTTTCAAATCCATGTGAATATCGTAAATCTGACTGCTGCTGCCTTTAACTCGTCCTTTTAATAATCCATCACTCAAGCGAATATTGAGTACTTGACCATTTTGAAAGTACTCTAATCCCCGGAGCAGTATTTTCGATTCAAAAGCTTCGGGCATTTTTGATATTGCTTCATTTAGCATAAAATAGAATTATCCAGGCAAAAGGGTCTATTGTAGTCAATTTTGGTTCTGAATGACAATTGTCTCTGTAACAGGATGTTTGTAATGTTCTTCATTGTCTTAATCAAGTAGTACAAAACTTTTTGGTATACTGTGACCAGACCTTAGCCATTTTTAACAATCAAAATGTCGTCTTTGCGTGTATTTGCAAAGAGAACTGACACAAATGGATAAAGTCCTGTTTGATACCCTATTAGTAATACATTAAAATTTATACACAGAAACAAATTATGATAAAATATGGTTTATTAATAACTGAGTAAGCCAATTTTAGATCATTTCATTTTATTAAAGGGTTAAAGATGTCCTATGATCCAAACTAACACGAACAAATCATTATAAAAGCAATTCTTTAAGATTTTCACGTACAAGCCGATAACTCGATTTGAATAAATAGAATTCCTGTTAACAAAGAGATTGGGCGTTTTCATAAGCCCTGACAAGAATGAATAAAAGTAAAATGGCTATGACGAACGGGCACTGAATAGAGTGTGTTAACACACCCGAATATCACTATACAAATTAAAGGTCCTTGAACCATGATATTTCATTATCGGACTGCATATTCGCCAAGGCTTTATGTAAAACAGGTAAATTATGAAAAAATATAATGCACATAACAGCTTATTACCTTTCTTGATTGCGCATCAACTTGAGGTCGATAATCATATCAATAGATATAATCTGTGCTTCTCTTATCAATTACATGATGAACATTCAATCACACTATTAATTGAAAAACTGCATGAGCTTGTTAATGCCAAGTCGTATTTACGACAAACATTCAAACTGGATCACCATAAAGTCATTGGACGTATTCATACGAATCTTCCACCCGAAATACATTTTGTAACAACATCCTCAGAGGATCTTGATACAGTTGAGAACACGTTAATTAGAGAACGGCATGATATCAGTAATAACTCATCCATCCGATTAAACATCATCACTATCACAGATAACTCGAGTTATATTGCGTTGTTTAATATTCATCACATCTTAATGGATGCCAACACTCTGGATCACTTTATAAACGATCTTAATCAATTAATTGCAGGCAAATCCATCAAGAAAGACACTCCGGAAGAATATATTGCCAAGTTGGAAAAAGAAGTACCGTTACACACAGAAAGTGACTTTTCAGAGCTGAAAAACTACATTCAATCAGTAAATAGCATTGCTAAAAATATGGATCATTCTGAATACAACCCAAGTCAGAAAGTCTTATATTTTAAAGAACAAATGCCAGGTGGTGTGATGCAAAAATTGGTGAGTGCGAGCAAGCGCTACCATGTGAGTATGTTCAATTTACTCCTGCTGGCCTGGAGTGTGTTTTTTGCAAAGCTGAATAATCAAAAAAACATCCTGGTCAATTACCCCACTAATATACGAAAAGATAAAACCATTCCCGGCTGTTTTATCAATACGCTAATCTTGCCGTTAAGCCTCGCTGAAGAAGAGACCTTTCTATCCTTAACTTATATGTTACGCGACAAAATGCCTTTTTTTAAACACCTGGCATCACTCCAATTAAATAATCAAATTAACCTTGGTCCGATCTCTAATTTTTCCAATTCCAATCTCGCCAAACCTGCGGATCTGATCCTGCAGGAAAGACAGATAATAAGCAAAGGCTATGCACAAATAGCAAACTCAATATTATGTATCAAATATAGAGAATATCAGGACTCGTTGTACTTTAGTGCAGATATACTCTCAGATACACTTCCGGAATGTGTTGCTGCTTCCCTGCTGCCTCGTTATTTTAATTACCTGAATAAATTATTAGATGATCCGAAACAATTCTTATCACAAATTGACCTGACATTCCCTGAAGAAAAAAGACAGGTTTTATATGAATTTAATCAAACTGGGCAACAATTTCCGCAGGATAAAACCCTTGTAGACCTTTTTGAAATGCAGGTACAAAAAACACCTGAAGACATCGCGCTGGTATTTGAAGAAATTAAATTAACCTACGAGCAGCTCAACCGAAAGGCCAATCAACTGGCTCATTACTTGATAAATTGCCATCAGATTAAACCGGATGACCTGATTGCATTATTACTGGATAGAAATGAATTTACTGTGATCTCAATTCTTGCCATATTGAAAGCAGGAGGGGCTTACGTACCTATTGATCTCAGTTATCCTCAAGAACGTATAGAGTATATTCTTGAAGACACTCAAGCAAATATAATAATCCTGAACGAACATCATAGAGACAAAATAAAACCCCAATTGGCTTATCCAGGCTTCGAATCAAAATCTCGTTTTGACAATCTGGAGATCATTGCCATTGATAACTATAGAATTCAACAGGAACTCGAGAAATTCGAAAGTACCAATATCATTACTGCAGATACCAGCACTAACCTTGCTTATGTAATTTATACCAGTGGAACCACTGGAAAACCCAAAGGAGTCATGATCGAGCATAAGAATGTCATTAACACCCTACGAGCGCTCTCGGATGTTTACACACGTGATCATGAACCTACTCCATTAAAAATTACTGCTTTTACTAGTTACGCCTTTGATGTCTCTGTTTCCGAATTTTTTGTCCCACTAATTCAGGGCGATGAACTACATCTTTTAAGTAATACCTTACGACAGGATATTTTATTAACCAGCAAATACATCATTGAACATCAAATCAATTATATTTACCTGCCACCCGTCCTGCTTGCCAATTTACCCAGAATAAAATACCCATCACTGAAAGCAATCATCTATGCTGGGGAGCCGTGCGATAAAGAAACCGCATTGTACTGGTCAAATAAAACAAAATTATATAACTACTATGGGCCCACTGAGGCATCCATCTATGCTACTGGATTGCAGATTAAAGCCGGCGAAGTTCACTTAATTGGAAAACCAATAGTTAATACTACAACTTATGTATTAAATGCAGAACAAATGCCTCAACCGATAGGAGTTATTGGGGAACTTTATATAGGTGGTCAGGGAGTAGCCAAAGGCTATTTGAATCAGAGAGAACTCACTGCTGAACGCTTTATTTCTAACCCTTTTCAATCGGAAGAAGAACAAATTCAGGATGTTAACAGTCGTCTTTATAAAACAGGAGACCTGGTCCGATGGCGTCCTGATGGAAATTTAGAATACATCGGGCGTAATGACTTTCAAGTAAAAATCAGAGGATATCGCATAGAGCTTGGCGAAATTGAAGCAGCTATTAGCAGTTATCCTAATATTCAACAAGCCGTAGTGCTGGTTAAAAATCTGATGGATTCCGAAGACAACCAGACAAATAGCAAATTTTTAGTTGGATACTATGTCACTAATAAAAAAATTGATGAACGTAAAATACAAGAATATCTGGCATTACATTTACCCGATTACATGCAACCCAGCGCCTTGGTACACTTAACCCATTTACCACTTACACCTAATGGAAAACTGGATAGAAAGGCATTGCCCGAGCCTGAATTAACACCAATGAGTCAATACTCCCCCCCAACAAATGATAAAGAATCGCTGGTTTGTGACGCCTTTGCTAAAGTACTCTCATTACGTCAAGTGGGTATCGAAGATGATTTCTTCAAAATTGGCGGTAACTCCATTATCGCCATCAGCCTTGTAGCCAATTTACAATCCAATTTTAATATTAATGTGACGGATGTATTTAATTTAAAAACTCCTAAAAAAATTGCTCGAGACATACCGTTTATTAAGGATAATCTGAAAAAAAATCTGGAAGCCATTCAGGAAGCTTATCGTTCCCAGGCGCAGAGTTCATATTCTTACAATGAAACCAGATTTCAAAACAAACTGGACTCCTATTACTCATCCATACGACAACTGAACGTTGATTTTGAAAAAGCCCCGATAAGCAATATATTGCTTACTGGAGCAACTGGATTTTTAGGATGTAATTTACTCCATACATTATTAACATCTACTAATTACAGTATCTTTTTATTGATACGAGCTGACACGGATGAACACGCATTTGAACGGATAAATAAACAATATAAATTTTATTTTGAGCACCATTTAAATCACTTCCTGAACAAGCGCCTTTTTGTTTACGCCGGCGATCTTGAACAAAAGGATTTAGGGATTTCCCAAGAAACCTATCAAATGCTTATCACACAAATTGACAGTATCATCCATTCCGCAGCGCTTACAAAACACTATGGGGAATACGATACTTTTTATCGGGCGAATGTTCAGGCTACAAGTCATTTGCTGGAATTATCCAAATTAACCAAATTGAAACATTTTCATTATATTTCCACCTCATCTGTTTTAAATGAAGGCTATATTCCAAACTGTGATCATCATATTTTTACAGAAGATGATGACGGGGATAATATGGAAGATCGTTCAAATATTTATGTAAAAACCAAATATGAAGGCGAAAAAATTGTAATGAAATACCGAAAGCATGGGATTCTTGGATCGATTTACCGTGTGGGCAATTTAGCTTTTAATGCCAGTACTCATCGTGGACAGGAAAATATCGAAGAAAATGGATTTTTTACACGGATCAACTGTTTGATTAACTTAAAAATGGTAGCACCAGAAATCAGCATGGAAGAAATCTCTCCAGTGGATTTAACTGCACAGGCAATAATTAAACTTTTTGATATCAATGCATTAAGTAACTCCATATTTCATGTTTTTAATCCCCAAACTTATAATTTAGGTGATATTCTCACTCAGGACAACAGTCTTGATGTTAAGATGGTCACAATTAATCAGTTTATTACTACTATAATGAACCAATTGGAAAATAAAGAATACAACCAATCGCTTGAACTCTTTTTGCTTCACAGGCGATGGTTAAACGAGCAACATCGATATACAACACAGATAAAAATACTTCAGGATAGAACGCAATCGATACTAAAACAGCTCGGTTTTGCATGGGACATGATAACCAATGAAGACGTGCGCAAATACATAAAAAGGGAGGTGGAGCATGTCAAAAGCAAGCATTCTTAAACTACTTGAAATCGTTGCTCCCATTCTGCCAGCGCCTATTTATTGGGAAGATGTGAACAGTGTACTCTTAGGTGGAAACGAAGCCGTTTTCAATGCGACCGGAGCACGTTTTGCTGAAGCCTATGTGGGCAAAACCCTTTTTGAACTGTACCCCAAAGAAATGGCTGCCTATATCAAGCGGCATAATGAAGAAGTCATGAGAACCGGAATGGTTTTATCCCAGGAAGAAGTCATTAAAGATATATCCACTGGAGAAACCAAATATTTTACTGCAATCAAAGCACCCTTGCGCGATGATGATGGAAATATCATCGGTATAGTCGGAACTTCTATTGATATCACGGAACAAAAAAAATTATTGGTAGCACTAAAACAAGCTAAAGAGAAAGCAGAAGCAGCGAACCAGGCCAAGGATGAATTCATACGAAATATGAGTCATGACATTCGTACTCCATTAAGTGGAATTATTGGAATGTCTACTATTTTAGAGCAATCAGTAAGTTCACAAGAAGAGAAAGAGCACGCCCATCTGATCAATATCAGTGGTGAACAATTGCTGGCGATGCTCAACAGTGTATTGGATATTATTGCTACAGGAAGCGAAAAAGAAAACCAGGTTAATCTGTCTGTATTCAACGTAGTCGATTTAATCCAGAATATTGCAGATTTGGAATTACCTACCATTAAATTGAAAAATCTGGATTTAAAAATGACTATTGAACACGATGTCCCTGTGTTCATAGAAACAGATAAAACCAAACTGCATCGAATTTTACTGAATTTACTAGGAAATGCAGTGAAATTCACTGAAAAAGGATTTATTGAAATTGGCGTCAAACTAAAGGAATCTTCTGGTAAAAATACAATTTTGTCGTTTTATATAAAAGACAGTGGTTCTGGAATCAAACATGAAGATAAAGAAAAAATTTTCAAACGCTTTTATCGCGGCACACCCTCTTATGAAGGAATTTATGCCGGTCATGGCGTGGGATTACATATAGTCAAACAATACACTCATATTCTGCATAGCCATATCACAGTAGACTCTACCCCAGGAGTTGGTTCAACGTTTACTCTCAACATACCCGTGGTGTTACCAACCCAGACGCCATCAACCGGGGACAAAACGACAGTTGACATGATTCAATCGGTACCGGCCACTTATACTGCTGATAGTCAGGCACACTTACAAAAAGATAAAGCATGTAATTCAAATAAAAATACTCCGGTAATATTATTGGTAGAAGATAATGCCATCGCACTCAAAATGGCGGAAAATGCGCTGAAACATGCCCATTGTAATTTTCTGTCAGCTACAACTGGGAAAAAAGCACTGGCACTGTTTAAGTCTCATTCATTTGATCTGGTATTAACCGATATTGGACTACCTGATATTTCCGGGACAACTTTAGCAAAATTATGCCGCAGATATGAAAAAAAAATCGGACAAGATCCTGTTCCTATCATTGGATTAACAGCCCATTCTATAGCCGATGCAGAACCAGAAGGATTAAAAGCGGGTATTAACAAAATGCTGACCAAACCTATCAGACAGGATATGCTCACTGCTTTGTTAACTGATTATGTATTAAAGAATAAAGACACATCCTCCGGAACAGTAAATAACTCATCGTTCTATCAACTACTCAATTTTGAGCAACATCCCCTATTGGATATAAACAGCGCTCTTGAACATATAGAAACAAAAGAATCCCTTCCTGAATTATTAAAAATGCTGCTGACTCAAACCGAACAGGATCTTCAGGAAATGGATCAAGCCTGGAAAAAACAAAATTTTACCCATGTACAAAAGATCGCACATAAAATGAAAAGCAGCGCTCTTTATTTCGGAACCATCCGCATGCGATACGCTTGTGAAGCATTGGAAAACTATTTCAAAGATAAAAAACCAGGAATTCCCCAAAAACTGTATGAAGAATTTTATTTAATCAATAAACAAACAATGGAATCAATTGAGAATTGGCTACAATAAACATTCTATTTTTACGCAAGTAGATTAGGACATCTCCTCTGTCACCTACGTGCCCTGTCGCTAATTAACATCCAAGTCGACGTCCAGCGACTTGCCCCTAAGCGCTCCTCACTGTTTATACGTCACCTTCGCGAAAACGATGAGGAAACCTGGCATTTAATTACTCATCTATTTAATAGAAAACCCATCTGGGCAAAATATACGTCCTTCCCGCGAAGGCGGGAATCCATGCATCAAATGAGCACCTGATTGTGTTAACTTAATGGCTTCCCGCTTTCACCACTGCCATTAAGTTAGTAATTTTGTTTCCAAATTAACCTCGAACGGTTCGAGGAGAAACTCTTAACTTAATGGCAGTGCCCCCTTTCGTGAAGATGACACGTTATAAAATATACAAGTTAGGTTTAATTAATATGCATTTTTAAAAAGTGAGGATCTCTCAACGCGTGACAGCAGAAAGTCAGTGAATAGAACCAGACTGGTTTTTAAGATAAGTTAATCCTTCGATTTCAAACTAATATAATATGCAGAGAATAAATCGTTCTTGCTGAAGCAGATTACACTAAGACCATAATGTTTACAAAAACAACTAATTGAATTAAAATTATTCTAATTATGAGTTCAAAAGGCAAATACCTATGACAGACTCTAGAGAGCGCCAAATTGCCCTTGCTGCAGAAAAGGAACAAAGCACGCACGATATGATTGTATCGAATGCGGCAGCATCACTCGCCATTCGTCTTGCACCAAAATACCTTTTTCGTCATCGTAGCGCAAGCTCTTCTACTGCGTCAGCCTCTTCATCTGCTACATCACGCATGTCCCTAAGCGCTGAAGGCAATGCTGCAGCGCAAACGCGTATTAAAAGCGTCAGGGAGCGCTATGAAAAACGTCAAACCACATCGTTCCTCACCGACACCACTAAATCCTGGCTGGCTACAACCCTGAGCCCTCGTTCTCTGAATCCGGAACTGGATCGGGTCACGCTCATGCGTGCCAAGAGTGATTCTGAAATTTCGGAGGAATGGTACCTACCGCTGCCAGAAGTCTATACCATAGTGCTTTCCGCTTTGATAGATACCGATGAACACGTCTGGCCGGTGCCACCAGGAAGTTCACCCAAAATAGAGCGAGCCCTGCGTCTTCAGGAATTCGACCGCATCAACAACGCCCTTGCAACGGCTCACCCACCCATCTGTGCCACAGGGATTCGCCATTCATGGCTTATGGCGCTCAATGGCTATGAAGGCAAACGTCTACCGTTGAATGCAGATGATCTGTTATTCCGAGGATTGTTTGATTTCATGGTTCATAAGGTTCTTGATGAACAGATGGGGATTGATCTTCCTAATGGACGAGACCCGGAAGGAGATGAGCGTCAGGTGTTCAACAGGTATTTCCAGTCCTTGTTTTTGCCATGGATATTCGAAGGCATGCCAAAACCAGTTGAAGAGGCGATTTTAGGCGCTGGTGGGTCTGAAAGCGCACAGAATTGGGTACTTTCGCGCTTTCACGAAATCGAGGCCCTACCCGACAAAGGCATGATGAACACGATTCACGATTATTGCACCATGGAAGGACTTAAAAACATACCTTGCAATTTCACCCCACTTCTTGCCGCCCTGAACCATCCAGCATTATTGAATGCCGCGTTAGGAATGGACACAATTCCTGTAACAGGAATTGAGCATTTAGCCCGTGAATTGCTCGACTGGCTTCGAGGACCCGACTTCCTGCCCGAAGTGTTGGCTGAGACTGATGCGAATGAAGCATTCTCAAGAGTGTATCTGCTTATACGCCTTCTGGACGCCCTTCATCAGTATGAGAAACACAAAAGTCTGCTGAACATAGGTGACATTCCAGCGGAAGATCTTCTTGCCTGGAACGATTCTATATCGTTTCTGGCCAGATGCCTCGAAACTCCAACCCCGTCCCTTCAGGCGCTTCTCTCTGACGTCGGAGCGCTTGAACGCAAATTAAGGACATTTGAACGTGGTTTTGGCATATGGCGAAACACTTCCTTTCACGATTTTATCGGCAATTACTTTGCCAGCTGGTTTGCTGCAACCGGAGATGATGAGATAACCGTGCGCGCGAATCTGTTCACCAAGCTTTGTGAGCTATTTTTTCGGGAAAACGTACGGACACAAAATGCCATACCGGCAATCAGTCTCAGTGACAGTATGCTTATCGAATGGACCGGACGAATAAATGAAGACGGTGTGCTCGAGATTACTCCTTATCAGATAAACCGCATCCTGCTCCATGCGTTGTGCTATTCCAAAGACACCTGGTCAGATGCATTTCAAATGAATCTTCGCATCCTCCTGCAATTCCTGCGCAATCGATTCAATGAGGCGCAGGGCATAGCCGCACAAACGCTTGCGCGCGACTCCTATCCAGATGAACTCCTTAATTATGTCGAGAATAGCGCTAACGGCGTGGCACCAGACACTGTACCGCCACTGCTCTCGCCAGGTACTATTACTTCCGCCACCAGTCTTGATATAGCAAAACTCCTTGCCGCTTCCAAAGATACACCGGAAACCGTTGTTCAGGCTGTCGTTGGACATCCGAATTTCAATCCTGATGCTGTCGATGATGACGGGTTGACGCCTTTTTATCTAGCTGCGGAGCAAAACCACATCCCTCTCGCCGCTGCCCTTCTTGCAAGGGGTGCGGACTACCTCGTACCCTTTAATGGTTATCTTCCGCTCAGCACAGCGCTCCATAATGGTTATCTGTCTTTTGTGCTATGGTTCCTTAACGCCCTGCCTGATGACAAAAGGGCGGAGGCCATGATGATAAAGGACGGATTTGAAAATACTGTACTGCTTGAGGCATCAAGCAACCCGGAATCCCTGAGACTCCTTTTGACCTACCTATCGGAAACCGCAAAGGCAGCGGCCGTGATGATGAAATTTGAGGATCAAAGCACCCTTCTGCACTATGCAGCAAACAACCCGGAATCTCTGAAGCTCCTTCTGGACTGCTTGCCGGAAGTAGCAAGAGCAGAAGTCTTGATGGCGAAGAACAATAATGGTTTGACTGTGCTGCACTATGCGGCAAGTAACCCGGAATCCCTGAAACTTCTTCTGGAATACCTGACGGAAGCTGAACGGGCAGATGCCGTTATGGTGATGAATAGGGGAAGTACTACGTTACTGCATGAGGCATCAAATTATCCGGAGTCTCTGAAACTCCTTCTGCTCTGCATACCTGAATCTGCAAAAGCAGCGACTGTGATGGCCAAAGACAATAATGGTTATACTTCGCTGCACCGGGCGGCAAACAACCCGGAATCTCTGAGACTCCTTCTAACCAATATACCGCAAGGCGAAAGGGCAGCAGCCGTGAAGAAGAAGGACAAGAAAGGCGAAACGGTTATTGATTTGGCGCTAAAAAAACCGGAATTACTAAACCAACTTCTGACCTGCCTGCCAGAGAAAGCTAGAGTAGACATCGTGATGACAAAAAACTGGAAAGGTGAAACCTTGCTGCACCGGGCAACAGCCAATTCAGAATCCCTGAGACTCCTTATTGAGTGCCTGCCTGAGGATAAAAAGGCAGCTGCTGTGATGGATAAGAACAGGGATGGCGAGACCGTGCTGGATTGTGCACTTGATAATCCAAAGTCTCTGAATCTCCTTTGGCCTTACCTGCCAAAGGAAATAACGGCAACACTCTTGATGGAGAAAAAAAGGTCTGGTAATACCGTGCTGCACCTAGCGGCAATCGATCCGGAGTTTCTGAAACTCATTTTGACCGATTTACCAGAGCAAACCAAGGCAGCCCAAATCATGAAGAAGAACTGGAATGGCGAAACAGTGCTGCTCAGAGCTGCAAACAAACCGAAATCACTGAGACTCCTTCTGGCATGCTTTCAGGAAAACGAAAGAGCAGCAGCCCTGATGACAAAGGACAAATATGATTTTACCACACTGCACTATGCGGCGAATAATCCAGAATCCCTGACGCTCATTCTGGCCTGCCTGCCAGAGGAATTAAAATCAACGGCTGTTATGGCTAAAAACAGATATGGCAAAACCGTACTGGACTATGCGGCGAGAAATCCAGAATCCCTGAAAATCCTTCAGGCGTATGCTACGGCAGCCAAAAGCACCGCCGCACCCTCTTCGCCTTCGTTTTTTAGTCACGATCATTCATCACAACCCTCAAGTTCCGAAAAGATGGATATCGATAGCGAGTCATCTCAAAGACCAAAACGCTAATTGTTAGAAGCTGTTGATGCTTATTGTGTAATGGACAAGAGAAGTTAATGATGTATGCTCTGGTGTGAACGTTTTTAATTGAGAACCGATTTACACGGAAAGAGGAAAGGTCTCAATATATATTTATACTTATATACGATACAATAGCGATTAAACAACTCAATTGACCTACTGACATGCAAGCGAATCTCAAGCTTTTGATGGCACAAATCAATCCAACAGTTGGCGCGATTAAGTCCAATGAAAGCAAAATAATTGAAATCATTGAAAACAAACAATCAGAGCATGATTTAATCATTTTTCCTGAACTGTCACTAACGGGCTATCCCCCTGAAGATTTGTTGTTTCGTAAGGATTTTTATCAAGTAATTAGTGAAAGCTTGCAACGCATTCAGGCAGCTACCAAAGACTGCTATGTAATGATTGGTCATCCTGTTCTGGATAACGAGTGCTGTTATAACAGTATGAGCATGTTCCATATGGGACAGAAAATCAGAGAATATCACAAACAAAAATTACCAAATTACCATGTATTTGATGAGGCACGGTATTTTACTCCCGGAATAAAAGATCCGTGCACGTTAACGATAAAAAATCACACTTTAGGAATTTGCATCTGTGAAGATTTATGGCAACCAGGCCCAGTAGAGGATTTAATCGAAGCAGGCGTAGGCACTATAATAAGCTTGAATGCGTCCCCCTTCGATTATCTTAAATATCCTGCCCGAGTAGAATTACTTCGCTCTTTTGCCAAAAAAGGGATCGCAATGATTTATGTGAACCAGATAGGTGGTCAGGATGAATTATTGTTTGATGGTCAATCATTTGCCATGGATAAAACAGGCGCCCTGTGCGCTCGCGCACCCGCTTTTGAAGAAGAGTTATGTACGGTAGAACTCGCACAGGACACAATTAAGGGAAAATTAACTCCCCTTCTCTCAAATGAGGCATTAATTTATAAAGCATTAGTCTGCGGTACAAGAGATTATGTCAGAAAAAACAAATTTCCGGGTGTCCTGCTAGGACTATCAGGAGGTATAGACTCTGCCTTAACTTTAAGCATAGCAGTGGATGCCCTGGGATGTGAACAGGTTCATGCGGTAATGATGCCATCGCGATATACTGCGTCAATGAGTAAAGAGGATGCTTTGCAGCAACTGAATACCCTCAAGGTTTCTCATACAACACTTTCAATTGAACCTGTATTTAACTCCATTCTGTCTGTACTTGATCCAGTTTTTCAAGGATTAGCCGCTGACACGACTGAAGAAAACATACAAGCTAGAATACGTGGGATGTTGCTGATGGCCATGTCCAATAAAAGTGGAAAAATGGTACTTACTACCAGCAATAAAAGTGAATCAGCTGTAGGTTATGCCACATTATATGGGGATATGGCCGGTGGCTTCTCCGTACTGAAAGATGTACTTAAGACGCAGGTGTATGATCTGGCACACTACAGGAACACCATTTCACCAGTTATCCCTGAACGGGTGATTACTCGAGCTCCATCAGCTGAACTAAAGGACAATCAAACAGATCAGGACAGCCTGCCTGAATATGCAATCCTGGATGCAATTATTGTCGCTTATATGGAACAACGATTGAGTGCCAAAGCAATTATCAATAAGGGCTTTAAACCTGAGGAAGTGAATAAAGTCATTAAATTAATAAAGCGCAATGAATACAAACGCCGCCAGGCTGCTCCGGGAATCAAAATCAGCCCAGTGGCATTCGGAAAAGACTGGCGTTATCCAATAACTAATGGTTTTGAATAGTGGCCTGACTTGAGCATGCTCCAGTAACTGACTCTTCTGGAGCAGCATTTTGTTTATGCTCTATAGAATTAACTACAGTACTGAACAATTTCAGGTTGAGTTTACCTGGTAATGGTACCTTCCCTGGACTCAACGCTGTAGTCTCTTCATCTTTACTTGGCTCAGCTAGAACTGGTGGGGCATCTTTTTTTCGTTGCAAACATTTTTCAAGATCAGCGAATAAACGTAAATCTAGTTTTTTACCAGTATTAGGTTGATCTACATCTTTGGGTGGAGGTGGTGGTGGTCTTTTTTCCAAACAGTTCTTCAACTGAGTTTTAAATTCATCCATGCCAATTGATTTTGATGTATTTACATACATTAAATACGATCTCAACGTGTAGATATGCTCTTCTGTTAACGATTTTTGCCCTTCAAGCCAGGTTGCCATTTGAGGGTATTCATCTAAAGTAATAGCCTTATCTTTGCCTAATGAATTGATCCAGCATAGAGAATAATGCCCAGGTTCGCCACGTAGAACAAAAGTAGTCAGGTTCCCTGTTTGTTCCAACTCATCATTACTCATCTCGGTATTGGTTCTAGGGTTTTTGGGATTTACTAAAATCTGAACTCTATCAAGAAACATATCCCTTGCTTTAACACATTCCCTTTTCAATCGCTTCATAATCAATGGATGCAATGTATCCAGATCCTCAGACTGTTTATTATGAAGTATCTCAATCAATTCATCGCCCGGTTCAATACTGTATGCTTTCCCCAATACATCAACCCAATGTAATTTCCAAATGTTTTTTTCCTTATATAGGACAAATTGAATTTTATCATGTGACGATTGAGCAGAACTTGAAGCCAGTTCCAGAGTTTTAGCAATGAGTACATTATCAACTGTTTGTTGAATGCTTTGCTGTGTGTTTTTCAGTTCTTTTTCTTTTGCTTCAATCAATTTACGATTAGCTATGTATTGAGCGATAAAGGAATCGATTTTATCTATAATTAACTCACTGACCCGCTCAATGACCGCTTCGCGGTTTTTATCTGTAAGAGGTTCATATCCAGGAATACTACTAATTAATCCATCAAACAAATAATAATTATAAGAGCCAACATTCCATTTGCCTTTACTGACTAATAATTTAATTTCCTGCAATCGAGTACAGGTATCATGGAATTCTTCCATACTCTTGATCGCCAGGTCGACTTCGGAACCTCTGACTCTGGAGTATTGATAAATGAATCCAAAGAACCAGGATTGAATTGGTTGATTGTATTTTCTTTTGGCTGTTTCACATATTTCAATCAGGTCAGCACGGGCTTGTTCTGATTCTTCCGCGACTCGAGTTAATAGTTTTTCAACGAATAAATCCAAATTATCCAGAATGACTAATCTCTTCTTACCATCCTTGGGAGGCATATAATCTCCTTTTTATGTCCATCTATCATATTACCTCAATAATTTTTTTATACAAGCAACAAAATTCTTAAGCTCAATTCGCTATTAAGTTAAGTTGCTTTTAAAAGCTCAGTCCATACAAAACAAAAAATTCAGCAATGCTCAAGGTAAAGCACCACAGAAGGCTTGCAAATTTAAAGTAAATCGCTAACATGGTTTAGTTAAAAAATAATAACAAAGGGATGTCATGAGAATTTCACTACTTTCAGCGGCTTTATTAGCCACTGGCATTGCTTCAGCAGCAACACCAGTTGACGGTTGGTATACCAGCGTATTCGGTGGTTATACCTATATACCTGCCAATATCGACAACTATACCAGTATTTTTGTATATCGAGACCGTACCGGGTATAAGAGTGGTTATAACGCCGGCGGACGCATCGGATTTCAAAGTAATCCATTACGTTATGAAGCCGAATATACTTATCTTAGAGGCAATCTGAAGCATTTTAGTATCAATCATATCGATCAGCTTGGCGTATCAGGCTATTCATCAGCCAACTTGTTAATGGCCAATATCTATTATGATTTTCCTGAAATGTTACCAGCGATTTCTCCTTATTTAGGTTTAGGTATTGGTTATGCCTATCTTCAAGCGAATCTTTCCAGCTTAGGTCCTTTTGCGCCAACCTTTTTCTCTGTTAGTGACAGCGTTTTTGCCTATCAGGGAACAGCAGGGATTACTTATAATTTTGCGGAAAATTATGCCGTGAACCTAGCATACCGCTATGTAGCAACTGATACGCCGAGTGGATTCGGAAAAGTCTTCCAGGCGCATATCGCCAATGTTGGGGCAATTTATCGTTTTGATCAGGTTAATTATAAGTAAGGATTTTTAATGAAGCAGCTAATTCAACTGGGTTTGTTATCGAACCTGCTAATCAGCAGTTCAGCCTTTGCAGTAAATCCGGAACAAGGGTTTTATTTGGGCTTACTGGGCGAAATGAGTTCCGGTCCTGCGAATCATGAAATTGCATTTGTAGAGCCGCCTGATCCGACGATTTGGGTGGGTAGAGTAGATAATAGCAGAATTGGAGGCGGTGGTGGCGCTATGCTGGGTTACCGCTACCATCAATTCAGGGTTGAAGGTGAATTTCTTTATAACTGGAATGGATCGGGTTCTGTAGATATTGGCGATTGCACTCTGCTCAGTCCAATTGTTCAGACCCCCACAGGTATTTGTCCTCAGGATCATTTTCAGGCGAATAATCTCGCGTTTAATGGCAGTGTTGCAACCATGTACGGTTTGGCTAACCTATTTTGGGATTTTATAAACTATGATAGCGACAATCAGAGTGTATTCCCCTACGTAGGATTAGGTGTTGGTTACGCGCGTGTTACAAGCAGAGGAAATTTCATTCGAAACTATTACGAACTGGATAGTACCTCTCACGGTTCAAGCAGAACATTCACTAGTGGCGCCGCTCAAGGTATTCTTGGTTTAGGTCTCTTTATGGATGATTTCACCTGGGCCGGGATGGACTATCGCTATCTCACGACCAATACTTTGAAAAACTACGGAAACGAGCGGTATGTAATTAACTCGCTCAACTTTACCGTCAGTTTATCTTTCGATAAAAGCGGTACTTAGGCTCGTTCAAGATGGACCCAAAATGATCGTTCCCTGATAGAGGCGGACCTTTTACTGTTGTTTACCCTGAGGCTCTTGCCACAGGGTAACAAATAATACCATGACCATAGGCCCCAAAAATAATCCCAGTAAGCCTAAGGTTTCAACTCCTCCCAGGATACCAAATAAAACAGCTAGAAATGGTAATTCTATGGCCCCACCTATCAGCACCGGTTTAATAAAATGATCCGCAACAAACATAACCAATGTTCCCCAGACCAAAACGATTATGGCGCTTATCAAACTGCCGACAGAGAGTAAAACCAATGCCACGGTGATAAACACTATAGGTACAACGAAAGGAATCATTGCGGCCAATGCGGTAATAAATCCGGTTAATGTAGGTGCTGGGAACTCTACAAGAGCGTAGCAAACCCCCATCAGAATACCCACGCCAATACCTACTACTATGGTCCCATTTACTGTAGCGCGCAAGGCCCTTGGAAGTCGATCGGAATAACGAAACCATCGAGTACCCAAACAATATTCTCCCACATGGTGGACTTGTAACAGTAATTTATCGCCATCACGGTAAAAAAAGAACAAGGTTAATAAAGTAAAGCCGACCTGAAAACTTCTATGAGCCAGATTAAATCCGATTTGTTTAATATAATAACTTGCTGGAGTCAGTGTAACATGAAGATTGGATAAGAAGTCTTTTATGTTGCCGGGTTTACCAATATTGGTATCCCAATATTGTACTAAGTCATTACCTATAAAAGGAAAATTTTTAAAAAACTCAGGCGCTGCCCCACCATCCTTATTAATTTGCTGCAAAAAATTGATGAAGAGCTGTGACTCTTTAATGAGTATCCCGACTAACCAGCTTAAAGGAATAAGAAACAGCAACCCCATAAGCGTAGTAAATAATAATGCAGATACATTATCTCTCTTGCCAAAAAAATCACACCATTTTTTATACAAGGGATAGGTTGCTATAGCAATAATTGCCGCCCAGATCATTGAAGGAATAAATTTATGTACAATAAAAATAGAAAGAACAACGATACCAACAGTCAATCCCATACTGATAAGTTCTTTATGATTTTCATTCATCACGAAAAACTCCAAGCTAAGGTTTGCATGATCAACCAGGCTGGAACAGCAGCTCCAACATCATCCAGCATGATGCCCAAACCTCCATGTACTGTTTGATCAATATAACGGATTGGCTGGGGTTTCCAAATGTCGAAAAGACGAAATAAAATAAAACCGGCAATCATCCAGCATAATCCTTTGGGGGCTAAAAACATAGTCAATAAATAACCTACGACTTCATCCCAAACGATGCCTTTATAATCATGGACTCCTAAGTCTCGCGATACTTTGTCACTGACCAATACCCCTAAAATAAAAGCCAGGACAGTCAGCGTTAGGTAAACACTCCAATGAGTATCCATCATTAAAAGATAAAGAGGGACAGCAGCGAGAGTACCCCAGGTTCCTGGTGCTACTGGCATCAAGCCGCTACCAAACCCAAACGCTATAAAATAAGCAGGATCCTGCCATACTCGATTAACCAAATTTGCCTGATTCATACTTTATTTATCCAATTTAAAAATGAGAATAACCAACTGGTTTTAATTCTTCCAACTGATTATTTGATGTTTTAATCCTTAAACCAGGGAGCTCTTCAATAACTCCAATCGGATAACACTCTAAATTTAATTCATTCAACTCGTGTTTAAGTTGCTCCAACTGCGAAGAATTAACCGTAAAACATAATTCATAATCATCGCCCCCCGTTAAAGCCAAGTCAACAGCCTGTTCCTTCATATATTTGCCCACCAGAGGATGAACGGGTATATCTCTTTCATTTAAACAGGCGCCAACTCCACTGGCAATACACAGATGATTCAAATCAGCACTTAATCCATCAGAAATATCTATAGCAGATGTAGCATATTGGCGAAGCAGATTAATCAAATCAACTCGAGGATTAGGATGCAATAATTGATGCATTAACTCAGCTTTTTCATCGGCTGGTATATTCTGATCATCAAGTGTTTTAACGGCCAAGGCAGCAGCACCCAGAAGACCAGAAACCAAAATAACATCCCCTGACTTTGCACCGGAACGCCTGATTGATTTTTTATGCGGGGCAAGACCCATTATAGTCAATGTAATCGATAAAGGTCCATGGGTCGTATCACCCCCAATTAAATCAATATGAAATCGATCCAGTGAGTCCCTTAATCCCTGTGAAAAGCGCTCGAGCCAGTGTTGTTGTATTTCAGGAAGTGTTAATGCCAAAGTCACATATCTTGGTTCGGCTGCCATCGCAGCCATATCACTTACATTGACCATCACCGCTTTGCAGGCAATGTCATAAGGATCCCATTCCAGCAGAAAATGAACTCCTGACACCAGAGTATCTGTACTGACTAATAAATCAAATCCCTGAGGCAGATGCAAACAGGCAGCGTCATCACCTATGCCGTACATCACTTCTTTATGCCGGACAGGAAAAGACTTAAAATAATAATCAATTAGAGAAAATTCATTCATTGCCAAGACTGATTTCTACCGCACGTACCTGCTTTGCCAAATTATTCAATACACCGTTAACATAACGATGTCCATCCTGTGATCCAAATTCTTTAGTCAGCGAAATTGATTCATCAAGGACTACTTTATAGGGGATTTCGGGACAATAAAAAAGCTCAAAGGAACCAATACGTAAAACGGTTAATTCTATAGGATTCAATCCACCTACATCTCTATCTAGAAATGGAGAGAAACTTGCTTCCAAAGCCTCTACATAAGCGGGGACTCCATGAAGTAAACGTGTGAAATACTCCACATCCACTTTATCCATATTATTAATAACCCGGAACTGTGCTTCAATTTCATGAAGATCAGAACCTGACATTAACCACTGATACAATGCCTGTAATGCTAATTTGCGTGCTTTCCTTTTACCACTTATTGATTGTTTTTCCACTCGTACCTCTTAATTTAGAATAGATTAGGGCTAAAGCCTGTCACTTCTCAATAAACATCGAATTGGTGTCATCCTGAACGCAGAGAAGGATCTCTTGAATGCAGTATTGTGCCTGCATTAGGAGATCCTTCTCTGCGTTCAGGATTACGTGTACCAAAATAATTGAGAAGTAAAAAAAGTTACTCTTTATCGTTTTTCATCTGATCTATAGTCTGTCTAAAATCACTCACATCTTTGAACCGTTTGTATACTGATGCGAATCGCACATACGCAACATGATCCAGCCTGAATAACTCATTCATCACCAGCTCACCTATAAGTTGTGAATCCACTTCTCGTTCACCTCTACGGCGAATTTCCTGAGTTATGGAAATGATTGCTTCTTCCAGACTATCCACACTTACCGGTCGCTTTTCCAAAGCGCGAAGCATGCCTGAACGCAGGTTATCGATATTAAAGGGCTCTCGTCTTCCATCACGTTTGATTATTAGCGGCATAATCAATTCAGCAGTCTCAAAAGTAGTAAAACGTTCATGACAGAGCAGACATTCTCGCCTCCGGCGCACCTGTGCGCCATCAGCGACTAATCGAGAGTCAACAACTTTGGTTTCTTCGGCATGACAAAAAGGACAGTACATGATTAACCATAAACCGGAAATTCACGGCACAAAAGCAAAACCTGTGTTTTTACTCGTGCGTTGATCGTTTCATCGTTAATATTATCCAGGATATCGGCCACCCAATTGGATAAAAGAGTAATTTCTTTTTCTTTAAATCCTCTCGTAGTTGCTGCAGGAGTTCCCAATCGTAACCCACTGGTTACAAAGGGAGAACGTGGATCATTAGGTACCGAATTCTTGTTAACCGTGATATTGGCTTTACCTAATGCAGCGTCCGCTTCCTTACCTGTAATATTCTTATTAATCAAATCCACCAGCAATAAATGATTATCGGTACCCCCTGAAACAATAGTATATCCTCGACTTTTTAACACGTCAGACATCGTTTTGGCATTTATCAGAACCTGTTGCTGATAAGCTTTAAACTCTGGTAATAATGCTTCAGCAAAAGCGACTGCCTTAGCTGCAATAACATGCATTAATGGCCCGCCCTGCATACCTGGAAAAACTGCAGAATTTAATTTTTTTTCAATTTCTTCATTTTCTTTACACAGTATTAAACCACCTCGAGGTCCTCTTAAGGTTTTGTGAGTAGTGGTTGTAACCACATCAGCATAAGGTAGAGGAGATGGGTATAGTCCAGCAGCAACCAAACCGGCGACGTGTGCCATATCGGCCATTAAATAAGCACCTACTTTATCAGCAATTGCTCTGAATCTTGCCCAATCCAAAGTTCTCGAGTAAGCGGAGAAACCGGCGATGATTAATTTGGGTTTATGTTGCAGTGCTAGACTTTCTAAAACATCATAATCAATTAAACCAGTGTTCACATCAACACCATATTCTACGGCCTGGTATAATTTACCGGAGAAATTCACCTTCGAACCATGAGTAAGATGACCACCATGAGGCAATGCCATGCCCATAAAAACATCCCCAGGTGATAGCAAAGCCATCATTACAGAGGCATTCGCCTGCGAGCCTGAGTGCGGCTGAACATTAACATAATGTGCGCCAAATAATTTTTTTGCTCTTGTTATAGCCAGATCTTCAGCGATATCAACATATTCGCATCCGCCATAATAACGTTTTCCTGGATACCCTTCTGCATATTTGTTAGTCAGTACAGAACCTTGAGCCTGTAAAACTCTGGGACTCACATAATTTTCAGAGGCGATGAGTTCAATATGATCTTCCTGACGACGCTTTTCATTCGTAATAGCCTGAAAAAGCGCATCATCAAAATGTTCTATAGTATAACTTTCATCAAACATGAGAAATTCCTTAGCCTGGATGATACCTATCGTGATTTAACAATAATGTCGTTTCGAACGCTTTTAACACCACCTACTCCAGCAGCAATAGTTGCGGCTCTTTGTTTTATTCGCGGTGAATCTACAAAACCGCTAAGCTGTACCTGATCTTTATACGTCTTGACTTTAACAGCAAATCCATCTGTTCCTAATTGATCAACCAAACTTGCTTTAACTTTTGTAGTCGTCGTTGTGCTGTCAAGATATTCTCCAGTGCTTTCAGCTTGAGGAGAGGCAGCACAGGCAATAATGATCATGGAAATAGATCCCACCAGTAACATCTTCAGTGAGTCAATCATAAAGGCTCCTTAAAGAAAAAACGTTATTAGAGTACCACAAAATTTATCCAGATACGAAGGGGTAATCACGTTGATTAATTTCTTTAAACAGGACGTAGAACGCTCCGTTGTTGCATGGATCCCCGCTTTCGCGGGGAGGACCTTTAAAATATATGGCTGGTTAAGGAACAAGTCATGGGAAATCGAAATCAGAATTGTCAATAAACCTTAAGCATGTCCATGTGATTTAGTCTGAACATCAGAGTTTTTTTGATGCTCCTGGACATTACCACGGTTAACCATCCCAGAGGAATTAGCTTTGGCTTGATTTGTAACACCGGTACTTTGAGAATGTTGTAAAACAACATTATCATCAGTTGGAGCATGACCGTGAACAACTCCGGAATTACCCGTATGACCATGAACAGTTCCTGAATTTCCAGCATGGCCATGTACTGTTCCGGAACTCCCGGCATGACCATGAACTGTTCCAGAGTTTCCAGTGTGACCATGTACATTTTGTTGTACTTCAACCTGGGCTGAACGAGGTCGTGGTGCAATCAATACCGTATTACCATTGGTAACAGGGTGACCATGGTACACTCCGCCGGTTCGGGCAGGTCGGTATACAGGGTTAGCATGATAATGTCGATGTGGATTAACAGGTCTGACTTCAACTCGTGGAGCTGGAACATAATATCCACGATCATAATATTGCTCTTCAATTACAGTACAGGAACTCAATAAAGGCAGGACTAACAGACTTGAGACGAGGTATCTCATAAAAAACTCCTCAGAAATAAAAAAGGTTCATCAATGATGAACCTTTTTTTGGTGATTTATCGGGTTGATAATTCAGCTTTGGCTTGTTTCAAATAAGGAACTACACGAATTGTACTGTTGACATTAGTCCAACCGGAGTAAATGGTGTAAAACGGTGAAGTAATAGTAATGTACATGCCACTATGACAGTAGAAATTATAGAATAAGCTTATATAGTGAGGTGATTCATAACGATAGATATTAAAATCTACAGTAGAACCATCATCAAAAGTTCCGAATACATTAACGTCAGTATAACTTTGGTTAATGATTTCAATTTGACAGTATCCAGGATAAGTTACGCCTTTTTGAATGGATTGTTTGTCTTTGCTGTCAGCATTTGGATTCAGGTGTATATTTGCTGCAAAAACATTGGTAAATAAGCTAAAACAAACTAGAAACAATAACGACTTCAACTTCATGGTTTACCCCCTTATTAAGATGGAAGCCGCATAGTAACAAAGTATTCAATTTAGTCAATAGGTTATTTTTATATCCATGAAATAAATAAAAATTGAAACAAATCGAAACAATAAGATGATTAAGTATATCTTTATGTTATATTTGACAAATTCAAAAATTTACCGAATATCCGCAGGGGAAGACAATGAAAAAACGTATGACGATCATGGGAATTACCTTATTGGTTGTTTTCGGTGGGATCATTGCCTTTAATCTGATTAAAGCAATGATGATTAAGCAATTTTTTGCCAGTTACGAACCTCCTGCCGTTACTGTCTCCTCAGCAGTTGCTGAATCAGTGGATTGGTTACCTACCATCAGTGCCATTGGTAATTTCGTTGCTATTAATGGAGTTGATGTCAATTCTGAAGCATCAGGAAATGTAGTTAAAATTGACTTTGAATCAGGTCAATTTGTTAATAAAGATGCGCCATTAATTACAATTGATGACAGCATTGATCAAGCCTTACTTAAATTTAACCAATCTGAATTAACCCTTAAAGAACTCAATTACAAGCGACAAACGGATTTATTTAAACGCGGCGCTACTCCCAGTTCAAGTGTTGATGAAGCAAAAGCAAATCTTCAACAAGCTCAGGCTAAAGTAGAACAAATGCAGGCTCAAATAAATCAGAAACACATCACAGCTCCTTTTTCCGGTCGCCTTGGAATTCGTCAGGTGAATCTCGGTCAGTACGTCACCCCAGGACAAACCTCCATTGTTTCGCTTCAATCATTAGATCCTCTTTACCTGGAATTCTATGTACCTGAACAACTCTATAAACGAATCCAGTTAAATCAAACCATCTCTTTTTCAGTCGAAGAATTTCCCAATGCGCTTTTTGAAGGGACTATATCCGCTGTAAACTCTAAAATCGATTTGAACACCCATAACGTCCTTATTCAGGCGACATTACCCAATTGCCCATCCCAGGCAATCAAGGACCCAACAAAATCACCACTTATTAAAACGCGTAAAGAAGTCAGAGGTAGCAAACTCGTCATCTCCTGTAACAGCGAAGCCAACCGTCAAAATAAAATAAGTGAGTATGTATTTATTCCTGGCATGTTTTCTTCCATTGAAATTCCACAACCCGCAGAACCTAATACAGTAATTGTTCCTTCCACAGCCATATCGTACAGCCTGTATGGAAATTCCATCTATCTCATTGAAAAAAATACAGAAGGCAAGAAAAACAAGGATGGTTCGGATCAACTGGTAGTTAATCGTGTATTTGTGGTTACCGGGGAACAACAAGGTAATTATACAGTAGTAAAAAAAGGAATTAAGGCCGGACAACTGGTTGTCAGTACTGGAGATCTCAAATTACAAAATGGTACACCTGTTGTAATTAATAATAGCGTCCAACTGACTGATATCAGTAATCCAGATAGCATGGGACAATAACAGAAATCCTGAGATTTCTCCTGTTTGAAGTGCAGAGCTCAATATCTTGAGCTCTTTAATTTAATAATTGCTGGTTTTTTTGCAGGATAACTTATGAAATTTACCGATTTATATATCAAGCGCCCAGTGCTTTCGATAGTAGTAAGTATGCTGATTTTTCTATTTGGTATAAACTCCATTAATAAAATGCAGATTCGTCAGTATCCACGTATGGATAATACGGTAATCACCATTATTACCGCCTATCCCGGCGCTGACGCTGAGTTAATTGCCGGTTTTATTACTTCACCGCTGGAAAGTTCAGTAGCAAGCGCTGAAGGCATAGACTACATGACATCAACCAGTGATCAAGGTCTGAGTACCATCACCCTCACCATAAAGTTGAATTTTGATCCGCAAATCGCTTTTACAGACGTCATGAGTAAAGTCCAGCAAACACTAAATCAATTACCCAAAGAAGCACAACAGCCTGTGATTCTTAAAAAATCAGACTCATCTACTGCCTTGATGTACATCAGTCTGGACAGTAAGGAAATGACGCCTCAACAAATAACAGACTACGCAACTCGGGTAGTTCAACCTCAGTTACAAACTGTTGATGGAGTGGCCAAAGCGGATATTCTGGGTGGAGCGACCTACTCCATGCGTATCTTCATGAATCCGATTAAAATGGCGGCTCTGAACGTTACTCCGTCCGATGTGGCATCGGTACTGGCCAGTAACAATTTCCTCACTGCAGCGGGCAGCACTAAAAGTGAATACGTTGCAATTAATATGACCGCAAAAACTGATCTGAATACCGCTGAAGAATTCAGCAAACTCATCGTAAGAAGCTCCAAAGGCTCCATAGTAAGACTTCGAGATATCGCTAAAATTACTTTAGGCTCTCAAAATTATGACAGTTCAGTAACTTTTAACGGTAAAAAAGCTGTATTTATCTCAATTACCCCAACCCCAACAGCAAATCCGCTGACAGTAATTAGCGATGCCAGAAAACTGATGCCCTCCATAGTAAAAGAATTCCCGCCATCATTAACAGGTACAATAGTTTATGACGCAACGGCCTTTATTCGAGCATCAATCAGTGAGGTGATGCATACCATTATCGAAGCCGGGGTAATCGTTATTATTGTTATCTTTTTATTCCTTGGATCCATTCGTTCGGTGTTGATTCCAGTAGTCACCATACCGCTTTCTCTGGTTGGTGTGTGTACTCTAATGCTCATGCTGGGGTACAGCGTTAATCTCCTTACCTTGTTAGCCTTCGTTCTGGCTATTGGTCTGGTTGTTGATGACGCCATTGTCGTTGTAGAGAACGTGCATAGACATATAGAAGAGGGAAAAACCCCATATGAGGCCGCCATCATAGGGGCTAGAGAAATAGCAACGCCAGTGATCGCGATGACGATTACGCTTGCAGCTGTTTATGCTCCCATAGGATTTATGGGGGGATTGACAGGTGCTCTGTTTAAGGAATTTGCGTTTACTTTAGCCTGTTCCGTTATCATATCTGGAGTCATAGCCTTAACCCTATCTCCTATGATGTGTTCTAAAGTATTAACTAAAGAAATAAGCAGTGGAAAATTTGTACACTTCCTGGATGATTTATTTAATAAACTTAAAACGAAATACCAGAATGCATTACATAATTTATTAAATACACGATCTATTATGCTTGTTTTTGCTGCAGTTGTTCTCTTGATGCTGCCTTATTTATATAACAACACCGCTGCTGAAACAGCTCCTGATGAAGATCAAGGGTTCTTCTTCGTCATGGCCGTAGCGCCTCAATCTGCAACACTCAATTACATAGAGGCGTTTACCAAACCTTTTGATGAAATCTATAAAAGCTTTCCCGAAACAGAAAATTATTTTACTGTTAACATGGCGCAGCCCATCTCGGGAATGGTGCTGAAACCATGGGATCAAAGATCGACCAGCCAATTTGATATGAAGCAACCGCTTCAAAATAAATTATCCAAGATTGCCGGTTTAAATGCTTTCGCGATTGTTCCACCTCCACTTCCAGGCGGTGGAGGTGGACCTGCTGTACAATTTGTTATAAAAACCACGAATGATTTTCAGAGTTTATATGATGTCTCAAACAAATTAACGCAACGCGCTAAAAAAAGCGGGCTGTTTATCTATATTGATAACTCACTCAAATTCAATCAACCTCAGGTTGAGTATCAAATAAATCGTTCGAAAGCTTCAGAAATGGGGCTGGATATGCGTGCGATAGGAAGCAGTTTAACCAGTGCGCTCTCAGGTAACTACATTAACTATTTTAACCTGGAAGGTCGCAGTTATCAGGTCATACCCCAGCTTGATAGAAAATATCGCCTGACACCAGAACAATTAGGGCAAATCTACGTTAAAACATCAAACGATGTTATGGTTCCACTCTCAACAGTAGTAACTCCGGTTGAAAAAACACAACCTAATGCCGCAACTCACTTCCAACAATTAAATTCAGCCACCATTCAGGCTGTAATGATGCCGGGGAAAACGCTGGGAGATGGACTCAACTTTTTACAAAAAGCAGCAGATGAAACCTTACCCAAAGGCTTTACCTATGATTACGGTGGTGAATCAAGACAATTCATGCAAGAAGGAAGCGCTCTGGTATTTGCCTTTCTTTTTGCGATCGTCATCATCTTTTTAGTGCTTTCAGCTCAGTATGAAAGCTTCCGGGATCCTTTAATCGTATTAATCAGCGTGCCCATGTCCATCTGTGGCGCATTAATTCCCCTGAATTTGGGCCTGGCAAGCATTAACATTTATACTCAGGTGGGATTAATTACCTTAATTGGCCTTATCAGTAAGCATGGTATTTTGATTGTTGACTTTGCGAACCATCTGCAACGAGAAAAAAATCTTGATAGGCGAGCCGCAGTTGAGGAAGCCGCTGCAATCAGATTAAGACCTATATTAATGACTACTGCGGCAATGGTTTTTGGCGTTCTACCTCTGCTTATTGCAACCGGAGCAGGTGCCGTCAGTCGTTTTGATATTGGTCTGGTTATTGCCACTGGCCTGTTAATTGGAACCTGCTTTACTCTGTTTGTGGTTCCAACCATGTATACTTATATTGCCGAAGACCATCGTCATAAACCTGATGAAACGGCGGAAGAACTCTAGATAAATATCCTTAAATAGTGCCGTCAATACAGATGGCACTATTCCACAGAAAACTGCCCGTTTGAACCTCATGATATCCGCCATAATGTTGGCCATGCTCCCTCAGTCTGTGATAATATTCTTTGTTTTACCAGTACAGGCTCAAACATGGATAAAACCTATTCCCCCGAAGCCATAGAACAGGCTTCCTACAAGAAATGGGAAAGTCAACATTACTTTCAACCCCGCGGTGATGGAAAGCGATTCAGTATCATGCTCCCTCCTCCCAATGTTACAGGCAGTCTGCATATGGGACATGGTTTTCAACATACCATCATGGATGCATTAACTCGCTATCATCGCATGCTTGGAGACAAAACCCTGTGGCAGCCTGGTACTGATCATGCCGGTATTTCAACTCAACTCGTCGTTGAGCGTCAATTAGAAGCGCAAGGAATCTCCAGAAAAGATCTCACTCGCGAGCAATTTCTCGAATACGTGTGGAAATGGAAAAATGAATCAGGAAACACGATTACCCAGCAAATGAGACGTATCGGGGCATCAGTGGATTGGAGCCGCGAACGGTTTACTATGGATGAAGGCCTGTCTGCTGCTGTTCAAAAAGTGTTTGTTCAACTCCATGATGAAGGATTGATCTACCGTGGTACTCGCCTGGTCAACTGGGATCCCAAACTCGGGACTGCAGTATCTGATCTTGAAGTACTTTCTGAAGAAGAAGAGGGATCACTTTGGCATATTCGCTATCCAGTGGTTGATTCCGATGAATTTGTAGTGGTCGCGACCACACGGCCAGAAACACTGCTTGGTGACTCGGCAGTTGCAGTCCACCCGGAAGATCCACGATTCAAACATCTGGTTGGCAAACAAGTTCATCTTCCACTTTGCGATAGAACTATTCCCATTATAGCCGATGACTATGTCGACATGGAGTTCGGAAGTGGTTGCGTCAAAATCACACCTGCACATGATTTTAATGATCATGAAGTTGGCAAACGACATCAATTACCGTTAATCAATATCTTAACCAAGAAAGCAACAATTAATAAAAATGCGCCATTAAAATATCAGGGTATGGACAGATTTGTTGCCCGTGAGCAAATCATTAAGGATTTGGAACACACTGGAGCACTGGTTAAAACGGAACCACATCAATTAAAAGTACCACGTGGCGAAAAATCGAATGTAGTAATCGAACCTTTATTAACAGACCAATGGTATGTAAAAACCAAACCATTAGCTGAACCGGCCATTGCCGCAGTTAAAAAGGGAGACATCCGTTTTATACCTGAGACTTGGACTAAAACCTATTACCAATGGATGGATAATATCGAAGACTGGTGTATCAGCCGCCAATTGTGGTGGGGACACAGAATTCCAGCCTGGTATGATAACCATGGCAATATTTATGTGGGCTACAGTGAGAATGACGTTCGTTTTAAATATAAAATAGATGATGCCACACCGCTAAAACAGGATGAAGATGTTCTGGATACCTGGTTTTCATCCGCACTATGGCCATTTTCAACACTAGGTTGGCCTGAACGTACTCCTGAACTGGATCAGTTCTATCCTACCTCAGTACTGGTTACAGGATTTGATATTATATTTTTCTGGGTAGCCCGCATGATCATGATGGGCTTGAAATTTACAGGAAAAATTCCTTTTAAAGACATCTTTATAACGGGGTTAATTCGAGACAGTGAAGGACACAAGATGTCCAAATCCAAAGGAAATGTCCTTGATCCTCTCGATATAATCGATGGAATAGATATTGAATCTCTTGTTGCTAAACGAACTTCCAATCTCATGCTCACCTCCGTTCGTGACAAAATTATTAAAGCAACCCGCAAGGAGTTTCCTGAAGGCATTAACGCCTACGGTACGGATGCATTACGTTTTACTTATTGCTCGCTTGCATCAACTGGCCGTAATGTACGTTTTGACATAGGGCGTGTAGAAGGATATCGAAACTTCTGTAATAAATTATGGAATGCGGCCCGCTATGTTTTACTTAATACAGATGAAGAACAAATTGATTTTGGTGATGGCGCGTTCCAATACAGCCCTGCTGATCAATGGATTCTGTCACGTTTGCAACGAACTATAGAAAAAGTACATCATTATTTTGACACCTATAGATTTGATTTATTAGCAAATACTCTTTATGAATTCGTATGGCATGAGTATTGTGACTGGTATCTTGAGTTATCCAAACCTGTATTACAGGATGAACATGCGCTGAGCGCTATGAAAAGAGGCACTCGAAGGACCCTAATCCATGTGCTCGATCAGATTTTAAAATTACTCCATCCTTTAATGCCTTTTATTACCGAAGAAATTTGGCATAGAACAACCAAATTTACTAATGAAAATGGCAATAGCATTATGTTAAGCAGCTATCCTCAGGTGGATGAACAATTTATCAATGATACCATTGAGGAAGAGCTGGATTGGCTCAAATCAGCGATTCAAGCCATCCGTACCATTCGAAGTGAGATGTCTATTTCACCTGCTAAATTAATCCCGTTATCGATTCGTAATATAACGCCCACATTAAAACAACGCGTTGAGAAATATCAGCAAACACTTAAGGCACTGAGCAAAGTAACTGATATCCATTATCTCGCTGCTGAAGAAAAAATCCCGGTTTCAGCAACCGCTGTTTTGGGTGAAATCGAATTACTTATTCCAATGGCCAATTTAATTGATAAAGAAGCTGAATTAGTTCGTCTGGCGAAAGAAGTAGCCAAACTGGATAAAGATATTGATCTGGCACAGGGTAAATTAAATAATCCCAAATTCACTGATAAAGCTCCTGCAGAAATTATTGCCAAAGAACAGGAAAAACTGTCTCAGGCCCAAATAGCCAAAGACAAACTATTACAGCATAAAATCAGGATTGAAACTTTATAATCACATAAGACATGCATTGCTCAGGAGACTTTTGAGCAATGCATAGAAAGGAAGCACTGGCGAGTGATCACACAGTACAAAACCATAAAATCGTATACCTTCCCCATCATTTTAATCTTATCAATCGTGATGGGTGGTTTAACAGGATCCTGCCTTGATCATGACGCTACGCTTTGGTTAAAACCTTTTGGCGATATTTTTCTTAATTTGATTTTTACCGCAATAGTTCCATTGATCTTCTTCAGTGTCTCATCTGCAATTGCTCGCGCCGGTTCCATAGGAAAACTGGGGTCAATAATTTTTTATATGACTGTAGTATTTCTTTTTACAGGACTAATGGCAGCAATGTACGCCATGATCACCGTACAATTGTTCCCTCCTGCTGAAGGAGTATCATTACAATTGGTTATGCCAAAACAAATGAATACAATCAGTTTTTCCAGCCAAATTGCCACTATATTCACCGTGTCTGATTTCTCCAAATTATTATCACATGAGCATATTCTTGCTTTAATCGTCTTCTCAATTCTGGTTGGTCTCGCTGTAGCTGGCTCTAAGGAAAAAGGAACAGCATTTAGAACCTTTTTACAATCGGGTGAGGACATATTCATGAGGGTTTTTGGACTTATCATGTATTACGCCCCTATCGGTTTTTTTGCTTATTTCGCTGTATTGGTCAATGAATTGGGAACACAATTGCTGGACAGCTACATTCGCATTACCGTAGTGTATTATGCTTCTGGCCTGCTCTATTTTTTAGTATTCTTTACCTGGTATGCCTATTTAGCCGGTACCAGTTCCGGTATCAAATTATTCTGGAGCAATATCTTCCTGCCCATGATTACTGCCATTGCAACCTGCAGCAGTGCGGCCAGTATTCCAGCGAATTTAGCTGCTACAAAGCAAATGAGCGTTGCCCCTGAAATTTATGAAACTGCAGTACCCCTTGGAACCATTATTCATAAAGACGGATCAGTGATCGGTGGGATTTTTAAAATTGCCTTTCTGTTTGGGGTATTTCAATTAAATTTTTCCGAACTACCGGTTATTATCACTGCATTAGGTGTATCCCTGTTGGTTGGTACTGTCATGGGAGCAATTCCAAGTGGAGGAATGCTTGGGGAGTTATTGATCCTGAATGTTTACGGTTTTCCTCCTTCAGTTTTGATAGCAATCGCAGCCATCAGCATTATCATTGACCCACTCGCAACAATGCTCAATGTAACAGGTAATAGCGTAAGCAGCATGATGATCGCTCGGCTGATCGAAGGAAAGAAATGGTATCATCCAAAAGCTAAACCTGCACAACCATTGTAGTCATAGGACTCAATTATAAACCCATACGAACTGCGATCTACGTTGCGCCATCCTTAGGCTATAATCAATTAAGCGGCCCCATCTGGATGATTATTATGAACAAAACCGTTTGGTATCTCTCAGGAATTGTATTGTGCTTCCAAACTTTTGCCCTGGGAACTACTGGAACAATTTTAGATCCCGACTTTACTCTGTTGCCTTCGCCATTTCCTGTGTATATCCTTAAAGATTCTCAAGTAATTAATCACCCTTACCCTGGGGCCACTCAGGTACTGTTACCTACGGACAACAGTTATTTTGAACCTCCTGGTTGCTATGTTGCCTGTTATTCGCATAACCCCGGTGTGTACTCTGTTTCAGCAACCATATCTGTAGTAGGACAAATTCGAGTTAAGGGACACTATGTAGAACGAATTTGCCAACCTGATGGCTATAAGGGCCAGGATATCAGTGCCTCTGAGACCTTTACTCAACTTTGTGCCGATAAAATACCGGCTTGTAAAAATAGTGCTTGTTGGGGTGGTGGTGATACAGGGGGTTGGTTTGGTATTCAATAAATTGAACGACCAAAACAACTTAATAGAAATCAGGATTAACTTATGAATCAAAATAAAACTTCAGTCAAAAACCTGGGAATAGTACTTTTTCCCAATTTTGAAACGCTGGATGTATTTGGACCGCTGGAAATGTTCGGAATGATCCCCAATTACCTGAACAGTATCTTGATTTCCGAGCATAAGGGATTGATAAAATCAGCACAAGGACAATCAGTCCTCTCTGACTACAGCTGGCACGAAGCGCCACATTTGGATCTACTGCTCGTTCCAGGCGGTATGGGAACACGAACAGAAATTTATAATGAACCATTAATCCATTGGCTTCAAAATCGTTGTGGCAAAGCTGAACTTATTTTATCGGTCTGTACAGGAGCCGCATTACTTGCTAAAGCAGGTATACTTGATGGACATAAGGCAACAACAAACAAACTGGCCTTTGATTGGGTGACGCAACAAAGTCAACAGGTTCAATGGATAAAAAAAGCCCGCTGGGTAGATGATGGTAGAATCATTACCTCATCAGGAATTTCAGCGGGCATTGACATGAGTCTCTATGCTATTTCACGATTGTTTGGTGAATCAGTCCGCAATGATATCGCTAAAAAAGCAGAATATAGCCTTAATACTGACCCACACAATGATCCATTCATGATTACCTGACAGATTACCACCCAGTCACGATGTATGCCCAAGATTATCGAGCATGATAAATCTTGCCGGTCTGTAATCCTTCTACACTTTTACTGAATGCATGAGCTACCCGTTGAACTGGAACAGGTTCGTATCCTCGAAAATAAGGGCCATAGACATCCAATGCTTCTGTGACTACGGTTGGACTTACTGCATTAATGCGAATTCCTCTGGGCATTTCTATTGCTGCAGCTGTAACAAATCCATCAATGGCGCCATTAACCATTGCAGCAGAAGTACCTGCAGCAATTGGATCATGATTTAAAATACCACTGGTCAGTGTAAAAGACCCCGCGTCATTCATGTATTCCAAACCCATTAAGACACAATTTACCTGCCCCATCAGTTTACTGTTTAATCCCACATTAAAATCGCTGGCCGTCATTTCGGATAAACCAAGAAAAGATACTCGACCAGTAGTCATTACTACGGCATCTATTCGACCAACCTTTTGATACAGTTTTTTTATCGTTGCAGGATCTTCTATATTTACGGTGTAATCACCACTGGAATGACCGACGCATATAACCTCATGACGAGGTTCTAATTCTGCAACTACTGCTGCACCAATTAATCCGGTACCGCCTATCACCATAATTTTCATATCCATCCTTAGAATATTTGCAGGAAATAAGATTAATTCTTTTTATATTAATCTACAAGATTGATATCAAATACTAATCCATTGAACTGGAAGGTTAATCGCTCATTTATTTTATTTCATGACTGAAATAATTGTTATAAATGACAAGATAGGAGCCATCAGATTCCATTTGCAATAAAGCTGAATTCATTTTATTGATTAGTTTCTTATTCTTCTTAAGCGCTAATATACCGTACCCATTACCCAAAGTTATAGGTGGACCTACCAATTTAAACGTGTTCATATCATTAAGTAATAAATATCGAGCTAAATTATTATTTACAATAATGACATCTACATCCTTATTTACCAAGGCAGAAACCATATCGCCCATGGTTGAGAATTTTTTGATTACATCTTTTGTATTAAATTTGGAATTAATAAAGGTATAATATAAGGTATTCGTTAAGGCACCTATAGTCAGATTATTAATATCCTTTAAACTATTAATCGTATCGTTATTTTTTAAAGTTACAAATTGAGCATTACTGTTCATATAAGGCAAGCTATAAATATAATCGCCTGTGTTTGTTTTTTCTATCGGAATTGCCGAGAAGATTAAATCAACAGTACCTTGATTAAGTGATTTAATCTGATCAGCTAATTTTGTCGCTTTATATTCACATTTCAGCTTACTTCGCTTGCACAGTTCATTCATTAATTCGATATGAAACCCATAAAAACTTTTCCCACCATCTGTCGAAGTTGAAAAAGGAGGAGCAAACCCCATTACTCCAACATTTATCGGAACACTGTAACCAAGAACTGTACTGAACAATAAAACAATAGTTATACAAAGTTTCATACATTAAATCCCTTTAGACGTTATTTTAAATCTAGAAGGGGGATGAGACATTGTCAAACAATCGCACTAAATGGAACTAAAAATAACATATAATGTGTATGCTGAAGCTTTATAAATACCGCTTTAAGTGCCGTTCTCCATGAACAAAGATAGTTAACAGTATAAATCAACTGTCTTTAATACCTGTTGGAAGAATATAAAGTGTCAAATAGGTTAATAATTGAAAACCTCCTTGTACCATATGATTTTCTTCCAGATCAAATTTCATAACCAATTGATCCGCTAAAAACATCGCTAACCAAAAACAAAGTGAAATGATAAAGGCTGTATCTGCTCTTTTCATCCATCGCTCGATTTCCTGATTAAAGGCAATACAGGTCCAGATGAAGGCGATTGAGGATAGGAATGACCATATCAGGATCCCGGCAAAACACATTTGGGGAATCAGAGCTGATACCTCATACATTTTCAAAGCTTCAACCAGAAATGGATAATTAGCATCTGGGGCCCAACTTTTTTGAATCAGTTTCATATGGGCGAACATACCGATAAAATCAGTCCAAAATGCCAATACCCACCAGATAGTCCAAAAAATAATGATGGCTTTTTTAAATAAAACTAATTGCCGATCCTGGAAGTACACAATCGAAATGTCCTTATACGTGTTTTAACCGATCTTATCCTTATTTATCTGTCCATGTCACCTGTTCCAGAAAAGAATAATGGTTTAAACCATTACATCAAGCCGGCGCTCTTCTCTATCTTGCTTCAATTGTACAGAATAATCTGAAGACACTTTACTGAGGGCAAATAGAGCACCGGCCCCTGCTCCGATAATGGAAGAATAAATGGGAACAAATTCAGATATTGGAGGGGTAACTCTGTTAACGTAGCGATTACGTGAAAAGTGAAGAAATTCCTCTTCGTCAGGAACGTAACCGTCTACAAGATCTACAGCTTCATGTTGTTCCTGTGCAAATTGAGTAAGTGATCGTTTACAAACAAATGCAGCACCGTACCCTAAAATGGCACCAAGAAGTCCATACTGAACGGTATTTTTGACTACCTTGGGAAGGTAGCGGACTGTAAATAATAAATCATTATAGAGATCTGAAGTAGTATAACTAATGGGCATAAAATGGTCTTATTAATTAAATAGTAAACCATTATAGCTCATTGAAACAAATTAAATCCAGTTGTTTCTTAATTGATCATGAAGAGAGTTAAAAACTCCCAAAGCTCAAATTTTATGTTTGCACACTCGTTGACTAATCCACCAGGCCAGAACAAATGTAGTGAACACTCCTAAATAGACACCTTTTTCTTTCCACTCTGGCCCGACCAACTGCAATGCGTCAGGACTATGGAAAATAGAAAAGGGGATGGCAAGCAATACATCCATTATTGCCGAGCCAGCAACCAGGCCGCAGGCAATTAAAGTACCTTTTTGTTTTCGAGTGATTGTTTCTTCTTGACCTGTCTTCATTCTCTGTAACCGTTTTTGCACAAATAAGGCAATCATCCCGCCTATAAATAAAGGAAAAGATGACGACAGAGGCAAATACATTCCAATAGCTATACCCAGGATTGATAAATTCAGAACTCGTTTTAAATTAAAAACACGATTCAAAACTATAGCGAGTAGTATAATTAAGGATCCAAAGAACATCATGTTCCAGGGCAATGAATTACTAAAAACAGCTTCGGTAATTGCTGCCATCAATGCGGCTGTCGGGGCGGGCAAGGTCTGAGTAACATCCATGCCAGGATGAGGCATAACCCCAGCAATTCCATAAACATTAAATAATAATTGCATTACAGGAGGAATAACTAATGCAGAAACTATCACTCCCAGCAATAACATGACCTGTTGGCGCCAGGGGGTTGCGCCGACTAATTGCCCTACTTTCAAATCCTGAGTATTGTCGTTAGCAATTGCTGCAATACCTGTTACAACCGAACCAATTATAATAGTAATGGCTTCTGCGGCCTGTATTTGATGCGCGCTTAAAGGAAGAGGCAATAAATGATCAATCGCAGTTAATAGTAACCATGCAGCAAACAACATTCCGGAAATGACTACAGAGCTTCCCGGGCTTGCTGTCACTCCGACCATTCCGGAAAAATAGGCAGTAATAACAGAAAATAGAAATCCAATTACCAAAACATAAACCACTCCAAAAAACACAATGGTGGGAGAATAGGTGTTATCCAGCCCTACTTGACCTAAAGGAAAGATAAACTGAAAAAATAAAAACAGAATGGCTGCAACGGTTCCTACACCCATAAAGATAAAGGGCAACGGAATGTCTTTATCTGTACGCAGAACATCCTTATCTGCGTTGTTCCTTGAGATAAAAGCACTCAAAGAGCCTTTAATGCTTTTGGTTAATGGTTTTACTAACTTTACAAAAGTCCACATTCCTGCGAACAACATGGCACCAATACCCAAATAGCGCATTTCACTATTCCATAATAAGGTCGTCGCCTGTTCGGGAGGATATTGAGTAATAAAATCAGGGTAAAACTGACTGACTATTGGTAATGCGATCAACCAGGATATAACAGCCCCAATAAAAATACTGATGGCCATATCATGTCCGACAAGATATCCAGCACCGATCATTGTTGCAGAGAAACCAGCGCCCAAACCAAACAAAGATCTTTTTACAACAAACCAGTAACCCCAGCTATTGGCTACGAGTTTGAATCCAATTTGCAACAACTCAATAAAACCACCTATAGCGCCACCAATAAATATATCTTTTATTCCGGCCTTCTCAGCAGAAGATTTCAAAACCTCGGCAATAGCGCGTCCCTCAGGAAATTTCAAAGATTGGTCATTTACCAAAATACGGCGCAATGGAATTGAAAATAAAACGCCCAATATTCCACCGCAAGCGGCAATAAAGAAATTGGTCAGATAATCAAAATGATTCCAAAATCCAATAATAATCAAGGCAGGGATGGTATAAACAATACCGCCTGCAACTGCCTCTCCGGCAGAGGCAGCGGTTTGCACCGCATTATTCTCAAGAATGCTGGAGTTTTTAAATAAACGCAAAATCCCCATGGAAATAATAGCCGCAGGAATTGATGCCGACGTTAAAATACCTAATTTGAGAGCAAGATAAGCATTGGACATCGCTAATAATACAGTAAGTATTATTGCAAGTAAGATGACTCTCAACGTTAATTCGGGTACCTTCTCATTCGCGGCAATAAATGGGGTATCAGACATTAATTACCCCACACTGATTTTGAAATTTCAGATGAGACAAATCTTGAGATTAAAGACAATGGAATCTTCACGGTTTGTTCGCCATAAACGTATGCGGCAACTTGATAACTATTAAAAATTATGGCGATGCCCTTGGGAGTAAAATACCAGACTGAATAATTTTCAGCAGTAGGCTTGGTGCCTTCATTGATCCAATTTTCATCAGAAATATTTTTTTCGGTGATGTTCTTTTTAGCAAATGCAGCAATTGGCGTCAAATAATCAGATCCTGACACAAATAAATCACCCAGATTAACATTTTTTCCATTGATAAAATTTTTCACCACAACTGTATTTGAAGGATGTGCTGCACCTTTATGAAAAATGGATATATTAAATCGAACGCTTAAAGCCCTGGGTGTTTTATAAGGTACTGTATAAGTAATATTAAGCCCAGTTTTACCAGGAGCATCAGCAGGAGTGGTTGCATCTTCTGATAATTCGCCCATAAAACTGTTTTGCGTCTTTGCAATAAAGTCTTTTATCGATGCATTAACTGCAGGTGATTTAAAACCTTGAGGATATTTAATATCCAGAATGTATTGCGCGGTTTCCTGTTTAATCACTACAGGAGTGATGGAATAGGCCAATAATGAATTTAATATAAGACCTAAAATAAAACCCGTTTTAAGTATGCGATTCATTCGATTAATCATTATTTAACTCCTGATCAATATTTGTATTGGATAACCACTCACCGGCTATCATCGTCTTGTGTGACAGTGGGTAAGCGAAATAATAACAAAGAGACGCACTATCAGTTATAGACCATAATACCAAATCTGCTGCCTTACCCTGTTCAATGAGTCCCGTTTCATGTTCCAGACCTAATGCTTTTGACGCTTGAGCAGTTACTGCAGACAATACCTCAGGAATGGACATTTCAAAAAACTGACAGGCCATGCTCATCATCAACAATAACGAAGTAGTGGGTGATGATCCTGGATTTGAATCAGTTGCAATGGCCATTCGAACTCCAGCCTGTCGTAATAATTCAACAGGAGGCTTTCTCTTTTCACGTAAAAAATAGAACGCTCCCGGAAGCAACACGGCCACCGTATCTGATTTTGCCATGGCAGCAGCCCCTGCTTCATCCAGAAATTCAAGATGATCACAAGATAACGCTCCTGAATTAGCAGCCAGTATACTTGCTCCAAGGTTGGATAATTGCTCTGCATGACATTTTATCGGTACTTTCAATGCGCGCGCGGCTGCGAAAATCTGTTCCGTTTGGGCCACTGAAAAAGCAATAGACTCACAAAAAACATCAACAGCATCAACCAATCCCATTTCAGTGATCGCCGGCAACATGTCCTGACAAAGGTAATCAACATAAGCCTGACTGTTTCCCTTATATTCCGGACCTATGGCATGTGCGCCTAAAAAAGTAGTCTTCACTCTTAATCCGCTTAACTCACCCAAACTTCTGGCGACTTTAAGCATTTTCATCTCATTTACCAAGTCCAGACCATATCCCGACTTGATTTCAACCGTAGTCACACCTTCATTTCGTAAAGCAAGTATTCTGGGTAAGGATTGTTGAATCAGTTCCTCTTCAGAAGCAGCCCGGGTGTGTTGTACCGTAGACAGGATTCCACCACCCGATTTGGCAATGTCGGCATAACTCACCCCTTCCAGCTTCATTCGAAATTCGGAAGCTCTGTTACCCGCATAAACAAGATGAGTATGACAGTCAATAAGGCCGGGAGTGATCACCTTACCCAAACAATCCTCTTTTTGGCCTGCTCCGTCGATAAATTCGCTGGGCAGATCATCCATAGAACCGCACCATTTTATCCGGCCGTTTTGAATAACAATAGCCTGGTTCTGCAATGGTAACCCTTGTGCCGTGATAGTCGTCGCGTTTACTAGTAATTTATCGCAGGCAAACATTAGAAATCCCAATGAAGAACTTGATGTGGTGGTTTAAGCCAGGATGCATGATGTGATGATTCATATATATCCCATTCTTTTGAAACATAGGTCTCTTCATCAATTTCCAGCAAAAGCCAGGATAAAAATTCCGCGACTGTTTCCGGAGTTATTAACCTGTTCTGCTGTTTTAAACGTTTATAAAAATCAACCTGTTCAGGATCCATATTGGAACCATTTCTGGCAATTGCTTGCATTTCGGTATCAATAATACCAGGCATTACACTGGCAAACGATACTGAGTCTGTTTCTAGCTGCCAGCATCGAGTCAGCATTGCCAGTGCCGCTTTGGAAACACAATATGCCGCCCATCCTTTTATAGGAAAATATGCTGCCCCAGAGCCAATGTTTAATACTCGGCCATGCTGTAATTTATCAATTAATAATTGTGGTAAAAAAAGTGGAGCATCCAGATTTGTAGCAAAAGTCTGATGCCATTCGGTCAATGGGATATCCTCGATGGAAGCAAGAGGTTCCAGAGATCCGGCATTGTTAACCAGAGCGCTTATTTGAGGTATATTGTTCAAATAGATCTTTATCAATTCTCGGCCTTCACTGGTGGATACATCGGCGCATAAATATTTAATCGAAGTAGAAACGGAAGCGGTTTCCTGCAATAATGACTCACGTCGGCCTATTATCAATACTGATTTACCGCGTTCAGCCAAATTCAAAGCTAATGCCTTCCCTATTCCACTTCCTCCACCAGTAATAATAAACACGCTTTCCTCATTCACTATTCGACGATATGCGCAGATAATACCAGACATTGAACTAACATGGCATAATTTTAATACATAGGAGAAGTAGATGTTTGAATATCTACCAAATTATCAAAGAGCCAATCCCTCTCTTTGGCAAGGAAGAAAAGATACAGTAAATGAAGAGCGTTTTTTTCAAAAAATTAAATTTTTAAATGATGAAAACGAACTGATCACTGAGGATAAAAAAACAATTTTTCTCGGCTTTGCCAGTGACACCGGTATCAAAAGAAACCTTGGCAGACCAGGAGCTCATTTGGGTCCCGATCAACTAAAACAGCAGCTGGCGAAGTTACCCTGTCCCTATGATCAACACTATATAGATCTTGGCAACATTATCTGTGTCGATGATGATCTGGAGTCGGCTCAAACTCAATTCGCTGAATTAATACACCGTTGTCTTCAACAAGGACATAAAACAATTGCATTTGGTGGAGGGCATGAAATTGCCTGGGCCCATTTTCAGGGTTTATCTCGTCGTTATTCTAAAATTGGTATAATCAATTTTGATGCCCATTTTGACCTTCGTCCCTATCAAGCCGGTCAACCGGGTAATTCTGGCACCCCGTTTTCTCAAATTGCGGAACACTGTAAAACCAATAAACTACCCTTTGAATACTGTTGTATCGGAATTCAAAAATTTGGAAATACACCCTCGCTCTTCAACCGCGCCAACGAGTTAAATGTCAATTATCTCACTGCTGAAGAACTTAATGAACAGAGCCAAGCCTGGCAAATTGCTTTTCTTGATGATTTTATGCTTAATCTGGATCACATCTATTTGACTATTTGTCTTGATGTCCTTGCTGAGTGTTATGCACCGGGCGTTAGTGCGCCACAAACCCTGGGACTCACCCCATGGCAAATACTTCCTTTGCTGAAATACATTATGCAAAGCGGAAAAGTAGTCAGTCTTGATATAGCTGAACTTTCTCCACCACTGGATCAAGAACAAAAAACTGCTAGACTAGCGGCTCTTATTATCGCAGAATTGTTAGATACTAATTAAGGAGTATAATTCATGAAGAAAACGATGCTGTGGGGTGCTTTATGTACACTTATATGTACTCAAATACATGCAGAAGCAACCCAACAAGCTGTGCAGGCACAAACTCCAGGCGCAACCAATAGCCCTGCGACAACAAACCAAACGCCTGCTGTGAATCAAAATACACCAGCTACCCAGACCAATCAGACCAATCAAAGCAATCAACCGACACAGCAGGTGCAAACCACCAATCAGCAACCCGCTCAAAACACGCAACAAAATCAAACAAGTCAACCTCAAACAACTCAGCCTGTACAAACTAATACGCAACAACCGGCTCAAAATGCAGAACCACAGACAACACAACAGGTACCTGTTGAGCAGCAACAAGTTTCCCAACCGATCAATTGCGATTATAAAATTTCTGCTGAAACCAAAACTATAGACCAAGCTCTGGTATTAACCTGGTCGGAAAAAGCTGCAACTCAGGCATTTGATTTTGAACCAGCGTCTCTGGATGCTCAACTTCAAAAACTTCAAGCCTGCTTTACTGATCAAGGATGGCAAGGATTTAACACCGCCTTACAAAAATCAGGTAATATTGATGCCATTAAATCGCAAAATCTGACTGTTAGCAGTCAACTGGATGGTCAGGCTCAAGTGACAGAAGCGACTGCAAATGAGTGGAAAATAACTCTGCCATTGCAAGTAGTCTATCAAAATAATAAAGAAAAAGTGACGCAATTACTGATTGTGAATTTAACTATAGGTCGAAAAATGTCAGGAGATCTGGGTATCACTCAAATGATTGCTACTCCCAGAACATCAGTGACCATGCAGCAATCAAATGATGCGAATGCGACCACTAATCCAAACAGCACATCAACCACCCCCAATACTGTGAATACGGGCGCACCACCGGCCAATACTGGCACAGAGGTTAACCCTACCAATACGAACACAAACCCAACAAACAGCAATTCAGGTACGACCACTCCTGGCAATACTACTACACCAACTACACCGGCTAATTCAGGAACTTCACCGTCTTCAATAAATAACGGTTCCAATCAGCAAAATCCAGGTTCAGGAACGACCGCTACTCCCGGCACAACTAATTAGGACATTAAACAAGCAGCATCCTGTAAACAGGATGCTGCTCTGATGATAGGACAATCATGCGGAAATTTACTACAGGAGTTTTATGCATTTTAACCTTAAGTGCACATGCAAACGTAATTCAGTATTTTGCAGGCATCAGCTATAACAATCCCTCCGAATTATTTAAAGTTAAAAAAGAAAGTTTTATTGTTGGTGGAACTGGCTTCTATGGTGATTTAACATTTAAAGGCAGCGTACTTAATTTTAATACCTTTCAATATGATACTGGTGTTGGCCATTCACGAACCTACACCTTATTACCTTACGGACGCATTGCCAAACGGTTCAATGATAAAACAGTTTTTGCTGTGGATGTAACTGAGCCATTCAATTCGAATCTGGATTGGGGCAGCAATACATTTACAAAATATGCAGTGACACAAAACTACCTTACTGATGTAGATGTTAGTCCCAAAATGTCCTACGCTTTTAATCAAAAGCTTCAGTTTGGCGGCGGTTTAAATTTCAATTTTCTGCTAAATAATGAAGTAAACTGGGCTTTTCCTACAGGTCAATTTACTTATTCCAACCTGGTCAATAAAACGCACAGTTTTGGTTTAGGCTATAACGTCGGAGCTACATACATCATCAATCAAACTAACTTCCTTGGTTTGACTTATTATTCAAGAATTGTTCAAAAAACTACGGGTTATAGTGTTCTTGGTTCCAATTACAGTAATAATCTGTATTTTAATTTCAATATGCCAGCAACTACGATTGCAAGCTATGTTCATATTTTCAATCCAACCTGGCTTGTTAACTTTCAGGTATTTCAAAGTGAATGGAACGTGAATGAATATGCACGTCTTTTCAATACTGCGGCTCCACCTCCATTCAGTAACTTTGTTTTTGATATGCATTTCGGCAAATCTTATGCCTATCTTGCTGCAATACGAAATCAGTTTTCTGAGAAATTAGGTCTTACTCTGGCGGGCATGATTGATGATGGGCCTGAGCATGACAGCCTAAGAACAATTGTGTTTCCTTCAGACACACAATATTTCCTTGGATTGATTGGTGACTATCATGTCAATACCAATACTACGGTCGAGTTGATTTACGGCCATGTGTTGTCCTATCCATCCATTCAAAACAGAGTTATGGCAAATAACGTTTCAGTGCCCTTTACTACTGGATTTGTTAACATCCATGCCAACATTGTGGATCTTAAATTAAAAATTGAAGCATAAAATCAGTGGCTGTTGACAATTAATCTATAATTTCTGCTTGGCGCAAATTGTACGCGCCATTCAGAATATCTCAGGATACCTCGCCCGAATGCGGGGAGCCATGCAAAAATCTGGCATGGTGCTAATTTTTAGGATGGATCCCCGCTTTCGCGAGGATGACGATCTTAAATATAATACCAATTCAATTTAATCAATGTGCTTTTAAAAACGTGGATCGGTCAAGGTTAGTCCGCGCCAAGTCGGAGTTAATTAATCTGCTTTAACCAATCCTCCAATACCCTGATATTTCCCAAACTGTCCGCCAAAGAAATAACGTTCTGTTTCTGGACACTATTCTTCATGATATGGCTGTTTACTGCGTCAATTTGATAGGTATACAAAGGTTTTTCCGCCTTGATAATGAGTTCAAGTTCTTTTTTATCTTCATATAGTTGGACAACACATTGATTATTCTCTTCACCCGGAAGCCAAGGGTTGGTCACTGCCTTCAAACTTCCCAAAGTTCCATAAACATCAAACTGCCAGACCATTTCAAAATCATCTGCTGTAGAAACTACAGCAATTGCAGTATCCTCAAATTTCAAAATGGCGCTCGCCTGACTGTCACTATGATTACTCTGATTCAATCTTCCGGATGCAACAAGTTCAACGGGCTCAGCCTTGGCAAGAAGCCTTATTAAGGATATGGGATAACATCCCAAATTTCGAATACTTCCTCCAGCTATTGGATTAGCCAGATCTGCAATAGGAGCGGTATAAAGTGCATTATATAATTTGATCTCCCCAAGTATCCTGCTTTGTATTATTTCTTCCAATTTTTGGGTAAAGGGGTGACATCGATACATCAACGCTTCCATACAGAACACCTGGGTTTCCGCGAGTACTGAAATCACTTCCTGTGCTTCCTCGGTATTCAAAACTAAAGGCTTCTCACATAATATATGTTTCCCAGCATAGGCAGCTCGAATGATCCACTCTTTATGAACATGATTCGGTAACCCTATATAAACTGCATCAATGTCCTGGGCATCAATCAATCTTTGATAATCATCATAGATTTGGGATATTGAAAACTGTTGTGCAAATTGGTTGGCTGACTCTGAAGATCGACTCCCAACAGCAACTAGCTGACTGGTTGCAGAAGATTGAATGGCTTTTGCCATCACTTCAGAAATAAAACTGGTTCCCAGAATTCCCCATCGAATGATGTTCCCTGTCATGTAATGCTCCAATGTTCTCCAAAAACTGTATTGTTTTTAAAGTAAGTTCCTTCCAAATTTTGATTATATGGAATTAAGCCTGGCTTCGCTAATACTCATCAAAATAAGAAGATTTATAAAAATTGCGAACATCTGGATTATTGACTAAGGTGTGTTGACAATTCCGCTTTCGACATCGCGGAACGTTGCGAATACATTGATGAATGAATGGCTTTTGCCATCACTTCAGAAATAAAACTGGTACCTAATATTTTAGCCTGGATTAGGCGTAGCCGTAATCCAGGAAATTCGAAACACTAAGCTCCCGCATTTCTATACTCTAATGCGGGAGATAATAATTAATTTAAACCCAATAAATTAATGAGGTGCTACAGCAGGATTGTTCACGCCATTTTGATCCGGGTAGGCTAGAATAGTAACCTTGGTACCAACTCGAATGAACTCTTCATTAAGCCATTTTGCAGCACTGGGCAGAACTCGAACACAACCATGACTGGATGGATGATCGGGAACTTCATAGGCAGCATGGATGGTAAATCCTTGATAGAAATACATACAATAGGGCATTTTAGCGCCGCCCTTAGTATCTACAGGATATTCCCCGGAGCGACAATCAGCACCCCGTTTATTGTAAACACGGAAAGTGCCAGTAATCGTTCTACAGGATTGATTGGAGTTTTCTTCACAAACGTCAACTCCTGCAGAGCCGCTTCCAGTCATTACTCGTTTCCCTTCCTCGTCATATGCAGCCCATGCAGATGCTTTAGGATCGAAAATAAACTGTCGTTCTCCCGATGCTTTAATTTGCATTGGAAAATAATCACGCCCTCGTTTATCCCTTAAATAATGAGTTGTCCGATGAACGTAACCCGCATCATCAGTAATTAAAGTAGATTCGTCATATTCAACGCAGGACGTAAGACCAAGGCATAGGAACAAACCAAACCAAAACAACTTTTTCATTTAAATTTAATCTCCACAATATAATCTCAAATCATTCAGAATGTACTTCAAATAATGCTGAATGATTGGTTAACTAAAAATGCACCATATCCACTGACCAGAGCGGATATTAAATCAATCTTTTAGTCGTCTGTATTTAATCCGCGATGGTCTAGTTGCCTCATCACCCAAACGTCGTCTTCTATCTGCTTCATAATCACTGTAATTTCCCTCAAAGAACGTGATTTGTGAATCACCTTCAAAAGCCATTAAGTGAGTACAAATTCTATCTAAAAACCATCTATCATGCGAAATAACGATAGCACAACCCGGAAAATTAAGTATTGCCTCTTCCAAGGCTCTTAAAGTTTCCACATCCAAATCATTACTTGGTTCGTCAAGTAATAATACATTACCACCACTTTTCAATAACTTAGCCAAATGTACCCGATTTCGTTCACCCCCCGATAATTGGGACATTTTCTTCTGTTGATCCGTACCTTTAAAATTAAATCGACCAACATAAGCACGGGAAGGCATTTGGAAACTACCAACCTGCATAATATCGTGACCATCGGAAATTTCTTGCCAGACTGAATTATTTGCATTCAGATCATCACGCATCTGATCAACATAAGCCATCTGCACCGTTTCTCCAATACGAATGGTACCGCTATCAGGCTCTTCCTGGCCAGTGATCATTTTCAAAAAGGTTGATTTACCTGCGCCATTAGGACCTATAATACCTAATACACCACCTTTAGGAAGTACGAAATCCAGGTTATCAATAAGAATTCTGTCTCCAAATGCTTTAGAGATTTTTTCGCCTTCCAGTACCAAATCGCCAAGACGCTCGCCTGGTGGAATATATATTTCATTGGTTTCATTTCGTTTTTGAAACTCTTTGGAATTCATTTCTTCAAATCGGGCAAGCCGTGCCTTATTTTTGGCATGTCGTCCTTTTGGAGAGGTTCGAACCCATTCCAACTCGGCCTTAATCGCTCGTTGATGTGAATCTTCTTGTTTTTTCTCCATACTTAAACGTTCTTCTTTCTGTTCAAGCCAGGATGTATAGTTCCCTTTATAGGGAATTCCTTCACCTCTATCCAGCTCCAGGATCCACTCTGCGGCATTATCCAGAAAATATCTATCATGGGTAATCGCCACTACAGTACCAGGGAATCCTTCAAGATAATGTTCCAACCAGGCGACACTTTCTGCATCAAGATGGTTAGTCGGCTCATCAAGCAATAGCATATCTGGATTCGAAAGCAACAAGCGACACAGTGCAACCCGTCTACGCTCCCCTCCAGAAAGCTTGCCTACCACTGCATCCCATTCCGGTAATCTCAGAGCATCGGCAGCAACATCCAGTTTTCTATCAAGATCCCAACCACCACAGGCTTCAATTTCATTTTGCAACTCACCCTGTTCAGCAAGCAGGGTATTCATTTCATCGTCACTCATTGGTTCAGCAAAACGCATGCTGATCGCATCAAAACGCGCCAATTTATCTTTGATTTCCGCTACACCTTCTTCCACTACTTCACGAACAGTTTTTTCCAGATGAAGTTGTGGCTCTTGCTCCAGGTATCCTATTCGGATTCCAGGTTGAGGTCTGGCTTCACCTTCAAACTGCGTATCGACTCCCGCCATTATTCGCAATAAAGTAGACTTACCGGAACCGTTTAAACCTAATACACCGATTTTGGCGCCGGGATAAAAACTTAATGAAATATCTTTTAAAATAAATCGTTGATTTTCAACAATTTTACTCACCCGATTCATGGTGAAAATATACTGTGCCATAATACTCTAACCCTCTTAAAATCTGGATCTGTTACCAATCAAGAATCACTTTACCTGACTGACCTGATGCCATAATTTGAAACGCGTGTTCATACTGGTCTACCGGAAAATGATGAGTCATCACCGGTTCAATAGCTAATCCACTTTGTAACATGGCTATCATTTTATACCAGGTTTCAAACATTTCTCGACCATAAATACCTTTTATTACTAATCCTTTAAAAATGACCTGATTCCAATCAACTGAAGTTGCCTGAGGAGGGATGCCTAATATAGCGACATGTCCACCATGATTCATGGTCCTCAACATATCATTCAAGGCCATAGGATTTCCTGACATTTCCAGACCAATATCAAAACCTTCCACCATGCCTAACTCAGCAATAACATCATCCAGTTTTTCATGTTTCACATTAACAGCTCGAGTAGCTCCCATTTTACGGGCAAGATCCAGACGATATTCATTAACATCTGTGATGACTACATGCCGTGCACCTATGTGTTTTACTATTGCAACGGCCATAATGCCTATTGGGCCAGCGCCAGTAATCAATACATCTTCCCCCACCACATCAAAAGCCAGGGCACAATGAGTCGCATTACCCAGTGGATCCAGTATGGAAGCTTGATCGCCAGTAATATTATCAGGAAGAGCGATAACGTTCGTAGCTGGAAGAGCCAAATATTCGGCAAAGCATCCTGGTCTATTAACGCCAACACCTAAGGTATTACGGCATAAATGTCGCTTACCTGCACGACAATTACGGCAAAAACCACAGGTTATATGCCCTTCCCCAGAAACTCTTTGACCAACTTTTAAACCTTGAACTTCTTTACCCACCTCTACAATTTCACCATAAAACTCATGGCCAACTGTCATGGGCACTGGAATTGTAGCTTGTGCCCATTCATCCCAGGTGTAAATATGAATATCTGTACCGCAAATTGCAGTCTTTTTAATTTTAATCAATACATCATTAACACCGTATTCTGGAACTGGTACATCCTGCATCCAAATTCCGGGTTCTCTTTTTGCTTTGACTAACGATTTCATTCAGTACCTCAGAATCATAATGAGTTAATTTAATCCTGCATTAAAACAGGAACAGTTTATCCATTTATTTGCGGCATCTCTATTTGACTGAGAGTACCTTGTTAAATAACAGAAAATTCCTTACCAACCGTTTCAAATGCATTCAAGGCTTTGTCTAGATGATGCAATTCAAGAGCGGCTGACATCTGTGTACGAATCCTGGCCAGACCTTTTGGCACAACCGGATAAGAAAATCCAACGACATAAATACCTAACTCCAGCAATCGATTGGCTATACGGCCAGCCAGGCTGGCATCACCAAGCATCACAGGAATGATTGGGTGTTCGCCTGGGATTAGTTTAAATCCTAATTCGGTCATCCCTTTACGAAAATAGTGGCTGTTGCGTTTTAATTTTTCAGCCAGAGCATTACTTTGGGTTAATTGATCCAGCACTACAGATGAAGTATGAGCGATTACCGGTGCCAGAGTATTTGAAAAGAGATAAGGTCTTGAGCGTTGGCGCAACCATTCTACTATTACATGATTTGCCGACGTGTAACCACCAGAAGCTCCCCCTAATGCTTTTCCAAGGGTACCTGTAACAATATCAATTCGATCAGTCACACCAAAATGCTCTGGAGTTCCTCTTCCGGTCGCTCCCATAAATCCCACTGCATGTGAGTCATCTACCATCACCATGGCATCATATTTGTCTGCCAATTCACAAATTGCGGGGAGATTTGCCAGTATGCCATCCATTGAAAAGACCCCATCCGTAGCAATCAATCGAAAACGCGCGTTTTTAGCAGCGATCAATTGTTCTTCCAGAGCACTCATATCATTATTTGCATATCGATATCGCGCAGCCTTGCACAATCTGATTCCATCAATAATACTGGCATGATTCAGCGCATCACTGATAATTGCATCTTCTTCACCCAACAAGGTTTCAAAAAGTCCTGTATTGGCATCAAAACAAGAAGAATATAAAATAGTATCTTCCTTACTCAAAAACTGACTGATTTTCTGCTCCAGCACTTTATGAGGAGTTTGGGTTCCGCAGATAAAACGAACAGATGCCATACCATAACCGTATTGTTCAAGGGCTTTTTGTCCTTCAGCAATAAGCACAGGATCATTTGCCAAACCTAAATAATTATTGGCGCAAAGATTGATTACTTCGCGTTCATTTACTTTTACATCAGCTTGCTGCTGACTGGAAATAATGCGTTCTGATTTAAATAAACCTTCATCTTTAAGAGTTTCCAGTTCGGTTTGCAAATGATTAATAAATCGCTCAAGCACTCTTCTCTCCAATGGCTGTTGACAAAGTTATAAATAATAACAAATTTTAAACATAGTCACCATGAAATACCGATAAGAAAAATAAGAACTTTCACTTTACGACATTTATGCTTAGCACATCAGATGAATTCTTGCTAAAATTGGCCCAAAGTTTTAACCTATCAAAGATAATTAACTCGGTAGAACAAATGAGCAATCAAAGCGCACGCATTAATATGGTCAAACAACAATTAAGAACTGGCGATGTTTTAAACGAATCCATACTTGATTTGTATGATCTCATTCCTCGTCATGAATTCGTACCTGAACTTTTCACTCATTTTGCATACTCAGACATGCAGATTCCCTTATCACATGGTCAAAAAATGTTAACCCCTTTGGAAGAGGGAAAAATATTACAGGCTTTGAACCTTAAAGGTCACGAAACAGTTCTGGAAGTGGGAACAGGAAGTGGGTTTTTTACCGCAATGCTGAGCAAGTTATGCAAAAAGGTAATCAGCATCGATTGTTATTCTGAATTTACTCAGTACGCAAAACATAAACTGGAATCCCATAAATGCACTAATGTCGAATTATTTACAGGTGACGCATGCCGTGGATGGCTGGAAAGCGCCCCCTACGATGTTATGGTGTTTACAGGGGCACTGGAACATCTAACAGAAACCCATAGACTTCAGATATTACCGGGTGGAAAGTTATTCACTATAGAGGGTAAATCCCCTATAATGCAGGCACGTTTATACAACTTAGATCATAATGGTATCTGGACTGAGAGCATGCTTTTTGAGACAGATATTCCTCAACTAGTAGATCAGTTAAAACCAAAAGAATTTGTATTCTAGGGAAAGCTCGAATGAAGAGATCGTTGCTGTTCTGTATATTAACTCTGGGTCTATCAACGCATATTCATGCAACAGATCTAATGGATATTTATCAACAGGCTCTTGAAAACGATACCGTATTCAAAAATGCTTACGATACCTACATGTCCAGTACAGAAGCAATTCCACAAGCCCGCGCTGCACTATTTCCCCAAGTTGGTATTAAAAGTCAAGTGGGACGTAATCTACAGGCGGTACAAGCCGGTGGACTGAGTACTAACCTCTATTATGGCAGTACATTATGGCAAGTAACAGCATCCCAGGCAGTATTCAACTATCAGGCATGGGCAAAAGTCTCACAAGCAAAAGCATCTGTTAAAGCCGCTCAGGCCTCGTTTAATGATGCGGCCCAGGATTTAATACTCAGAACTGCTAGAGCCTATTTTGATGTATTGTTTGCCAAAGACACCCTGGATTTCGCTGAAGCCAAGAAACGTGCAAACAAACGTCAGTACGAACAAGCCTCTCAACGCTTTCAGGTCGGACTGGATGCCATTACCTCGGTTTATGAGGCAAAAGCCGCTTATGATCAATCCATTGCCACCGTTATTTCTGCCCGGAATAATCAGATAAACCAAAGTGAAAATTTACGTAAACTGACCAATCATGTCTACGAAACCCTGGCACCTCTTCGCGACAGTAAAATTCCATTAATTAAGCCAGAACCCAATGATGTTAACCAATGGATTGATACAGGTCTCAAGCAAAACTATAAATTATACGCCGCGAAATACAATCTTGAGGTGGCAAAAGAGAATGTTAAATCATTATCAGCAGGTAACTGGCCTGTCTTTTCCATACAAACGAACGCCGCTCAGACCCATAATAGTGTAGACAGCACCTCATTCTTTGCGCCAACCAAACAAACGCAGGCCAGTGTGGCATTGGCAATGAATTTTCCTGTATTCCAGGGTGGACTGGTACAGTCTCAAACCAGACAGGCACAATATGGTTTTCAATCGACCAGCGAGCAACTGGAGCAAACCTACAGAGACGTAGTTGTAAACAGTCGTATCGCGTTCAATACGATTACCGATGGAATCAGCAAAGTTAAAGCAGATAGACAAACGATTATCTCACAACAAAATTCCCTGGAAAGTACTGAAGCGCAGTTTGAAGTCGGTACACGTACCATGGTTGATGTGGTCAATGCCCAACAACGACTGTTCGAGGCTCAGGAACAATTAGCAAAAGATCAATACGATTTGATTAATGCTATATTAACTTTAAAATATCTCGCCGGCACTCTAAATGTAAATGATATTGAGCTGGTTAATTCATGGTTAGCGACTACTCGGGTTAATGGAATGGCTTCAGTATCCAGCGCCACCACTAAATAATAGATTAGGTTGTTATATGTCGTCCAATCCCACATTAGTAGAAAAAAAATTATTACATTATACCGGAAAAGCCATCGCTGATTTTAACATGATTCAGCGAGGAGACCGAGTGATGGTCTGTTTGTCCGGGGGCAAAGATTCATTCACCATGTTAACCATACTGAATCAATTACGGCGGCGTTCGGGTAACAAATTTGAACTGTTTGCCTTCACTCTCGATCAGGCTCAACCTGGATGGAATGATTCGGTACTCCGTCAATGGTTGGCTGACCGTGCCATACCTCATGAAATTCTGACACGTGATACCTACAGCATCGTAAAGGAAAAAATTCCTGAAGGTAAAACCTATTGTTCACTGTGTTCACGATTACGGCGAGGCATTATTTATCGCTACGCCGAAGAACAAGGATTTAATAAAATAGCCTTGGGGCATCATCGTGACGACATGATACGTACCTTAATGATGTCTATTTTATATAATGGTGATATACGCTCCATGCCTCCGAAACTGTTAAGCGATAACAAGAAGCATATAGTCATTCGCCCAATGTGCTACGTACAGGAAAAAGACATTATCACTTTTGCCGGCGAACAGGCATTCCCTATTATACCCTGCAATCTTTGCGGTTCGCAGGAAAATCTGATGCGTAAAAAGGTTGCGCATTTAATAGATCAGCTGGCTGCTGAAAATCCTAAAGTTCCAAGCAATATCCTCCATGCTCTGCAAAGTTTAAAACCAAGTCAGTTGATGGATCAAAACATGTGGAATTTTAAAAATCTCGAACAGGAATTAATCACTCCTAGCGATACCGCAGAATTGGAAGTTTTTAAAGCCGAGGAATTTGAGATTTTGGAAGACTAAACACCATTACAACATATTCAGGTTCTGGCATATCAAAACGACACCATCCACTCCAGAAAGAGGATGGTGCCAACGCCTCAATTCAACCAGTTCTCTCTATTATTATACAGAACACGCTTCGGTTTTTATAAGTTGCAATAAACTCTTTTATAACTGACAAAAATATTCTGTAACATTCTTTACAAATATATTACATAATGTATAGTATATGTTTTGAACAAGCCAACCACAAAGCATCACCATTGAGAGCGCCAAACACGCATCATGTTGAAAAAGCAGGCTGGCCAGACTGATATTATGTTTATCTCAGATACAGGAACTTTTCGATGATCAATAAAAAAATTATAAATTCACGTAAATTTCGTGTATATACTAAACGCTATTTCAAATTTGATTTTGTTGCAGCCATAGTTGTATTTCTCGTAGCGATTCCTTTATGTTTAGGAATCGCGTTAGCGTCTGGCGCCCCACTATTTTCTGGAATTTTAAGTGGAATAATCGGGGGTATAGTCGTTGGAAGTATCAGTGGTTCTCATATCAGTGTCAGTGGACCTGCTGCGGGTATGGCTGCAGTTGTTGTTACTGCCATTGCCCAAATTGGCGATTTTAATTCTTTTTTACTTGCCCTGGTATTAGCCGGCGTACTGCAAATCATCATTGGCAGTTTTAAAGCCGGTTTCGTTGCCGATTACGTTCCTACCAACGTAGTTCAAGGATTACTTTGTGCTGTTGGAATTTTATTAATAATCAAACAATTACCGCTTGCATTTACCCTATCATCAGATTTTGATGAATTGAAAACTCACTTATTGGAAACTACAGATGTAATTACCCTAAGCCCCCTGCTGGCTCTATCCCATCACATCAACTCGGGGGCTATGTTAATTACTGCACTATCCATGTTTATTTTAATCTACTTCGAATATACAAAAATTAAATTATTAAAAGAAATTCCTGCTCCAATCATAGTGGTAATCACTGGAGTATTTCTCAATGACCTGTTTCAATGGCTTGACTCCCCTTTAGTACAAAACTCACCGCAACTGGTAAATATTCCTGAAACAACAGGGTTATATGAATTTTTTAGTCAACTTCAATATCCCAACTGGGGATCCTGGACGAATCCTAAAGTATATGTATATGCTTTAATCATCGGGATAGTTGCATCACTCGAGACTCTGCTTAATTTCAAAGCAGGTGAAAGAATAGATAAAAGAAAGCGGCATGTTTCAACCAATCGTGAGTTAATCGCACAGGGAGTAGGTAACATTACTGCTGGTCTTGTTGGAGGAATCCCGGTTACTTCGGTAATTGTCAGAACGTCGATTAATATTCAGGCTGGTTCTAAATCTAAAATATCAACGATTTTACATGGTGTATTCATTTTGTTTGCAGTAATGTTGGTACCTGGAGCTTTAAACAAGATTCCTTTGTCCTCACTTGCGGCAATCTTGATTTATACTGGCTATAAGCTCAATAAACCCTCTATATACCGTAATATTTACTCCCAAGGGAGTGATCGCTTTATTCCATTTATAGTAACAGTGATTAGTATTATTGCTTTTAACTTACTCGCCGGCATCCTGATCGGTCTATCCATCTCACTGTTTTATATCTTAAAATCGAACAGTCAGACACGGATTGATATAATCAAGGAAATATATCCCAATGGGGTTACCAGCCGTATTATTCTTCCCCAGCAGATGACTTTTCTAAACAAAGCCGCCTTGGTAGCCGAACTGGATTCCATACCCAAGCATGCTCAATTGATTATTGACGCCAGATATACTCAGTATATAGATAAAGAAATTCTGGAATTGTTAAAAGAATTCAAAGAAGATCAGGCCCCAAGTAAACATATCGCCTTAAACCTAACCGGCTTTAAAGATCATTATAAAATTCATAATTACATTGATTTTATTAATGTAACTACTTATGACGTTCAATCCAATCTTTCACCGGCAGATGTACTCAATATATTACATGAAGGTAACCAACGTTTCCTGCATGACACGCGCATACACCGGTCGAATCGAGTTGATATTAAACATACAGCAAAAATGCAACATCCAATCGCTGTTGTCCTTGGTTGTATTGACTCACGAGTTCCCGTTGAAACTATTTTTGATATGAGCTTCGGTGATATCTTTTGTGTTCGTATTGCTGGAAACGTCATTAATGATGACATTCTTGCCAGTATTGAATATGCCTGTAATGTGGTTGGCGCCAAATTGATAGTCGTCCTTGGTCATACCCGATGTGGAGCAATTCAGTCTGCATGTGATAACATCAAAAAAGGACATATTACTCAGTTGCTTTCAAAAATTAAGCCAGCTGTTGAGGCTGAAACTCAAACCATAGAGAATCGTACAGGCCATAATGCTACTTTTGTGACGCGAGTAACAGAACTTAATATTGCCAACACGCTCCATCATATTTATTCACAAAGTGACATATTAAGAACCATGATAACCAAAGAAGATATCGGTATAGTAGGCGCCATGTATGATGTGAATAGTGGTAAAGTCAAATATAAAAACTATGCTTATGAACTGATTGAACTAGAAGGTACAGAACAAAAAACATTGGTAGAGAAATGCGAGAATGTCCTTCAGCAAGCCAAATTGAATGACTAATCACAAAATGCGATACTCTTTAACCTGAAGTCGACAGTTCAATGTAATGGAAAATTGAACTGTCGACTTCAGGTTAAAGCACCTGTCACAAAACAGGAGTACATTCTGATTACTCTTAATATTGAACACCTCACTCTCGTTAAACCATCACTTTTTTAAGTAAATTCTGGATATTAGTCTTTACTGTAACTAATATTTATATAGGAGTTTATACTTACCTGGCAAAAAGGGGATTGAGCCATGATTAAACCGCTTGCATTACATATGACAATGCTGTTTGCGCTGATTATTTCCCCTGTTCATTATGCCTCAGGCACTAATTTAAGAGAAAAAGCCGTAACAAGATGGACGCAGAACATATTAATGGATTCATTAACTGCCAGCTATCGCGACACTCAGTCCGATATCGAAAGTGTTCAAAAGTACTACTCTCATGCCGCCTGGGATCCCATGAACTTATTTTTTGATAAAGAACTTAAAGCAATTTATACCCATAAACTGACCTTACACCCCAAACCGTTAAATAATCCCACTGTAAGCCATGAAGATAACTGTCAGGTTAAGCCTTGCTGGAGGGTGAATCAATCCTATAATCTTCCTGAGCTTCATTTAAAAATCGATTTTTCTTTACTGATTATCCGCTCCTCTACAACTGAGTATTTAATTCAGAGTCTCAACATGAAAGTTGATCACTATTAATTTCACTTTCTGTACAGGACTAATGAATCAGCCTATAACTCATCAGGTAATCCTTGACTCATAAAATCAACCCATGTTTTCACTTTGGGTTGCATATATCGCCCAGGATGGTAATAGAGAAACACCGGAATCCTTGGCATTTGATAATTGGTCAATAGTTCCACCAACTCCCCACGACTTAAAGCATCCGCGACTTGGTAATGATGAAGAGCAACAATCCCTAATCCATTAATTGCACTATCCAACATAGCCTGAGCATCATTAAGATACAAAACAGGCAGTAAATATACCGTTTCACCTGTTGGAAAGGTCCAGGCATCATTGGGTGTTCTCATGGTATGAGTGATGTAGTTGTGACTTAATAAATCCGAGGGAGTTTCAGGACGGTTTTTTGAACCAAGGTATGCGGGCGAGGCACAAAACACATAACGGGTAGTGGTAATTTTCTTTTGCACTGAGTTTGAAGAAACCTGCGCCGACATACCAAATACTACATCCAAATCCTCCTCCAGAAGATCAGGAATATGCTCGGCAATTTGTAAATCAATTGTAACCTGAGGGTACGTGTTCATATATTCGTTCAGGCGAGGTAAAATATAATTATCAGCAAAATATCGTGAACTTTTCACCCTTAATAATCCTGTAGGTTCGTGTTTTGCGGCAGCAACAACTCCATTGGCTTTATCCAATGCGAGCAATACGCCTTGTGCTTCACGGTAATACGCTTCACCGATTTCAGTAAGTGATACCTGTCGCGTTGTACGATTCAGAAGCATAACCCCGAGACTGGATTCTAATAAACTGATTTGTTTGCTAACTGCCGCTGCAGAACGATTCAAAACCTTAGCTGCAGCACTAAAATTGGCACATTGTGCAACCTTGCAAAAAGTATGAATTAAACCTAAGGTATTCATCAGTATTCCTAATACATATCGCCAATTATCTCATGATAAGTATATAATACCCCACCATATAGAATTTAGACTACTCCAGGAGCTGAAATGCGCGCATCCCAATGGTTTTTAGCGACCCAAAAAGAAACTCCAAGTGATGCTGAAATCACTTCTCATCAATTAATGCTAAGAGCAGGTATGATTCGTAAACTGGGCTCAGGGCTTTATACATGGATGCCATTAGGTCTTAAGGTACTGCGTAAAATAGAGCATATTGTTCGTGAAGAAATGAACAAAACTCATGCAATGGAAGTATTGATGCCAGCGGTACAACCTGCTGAATTATGGCAGGAAACAGGTCGATGGGAGACCTTTGGCGAGCAATTACTGACGATGTGTGACAGTAATAAACGTGAATATTGTTTTGGTCCAACTCATGAAGAGGTAATAACCGATATCATGCGCAACGAGCTCCGCTCATACAAGCAACTACCGGTTAACTTTTATCAAATTCAGACCAAATTTCGAGATGAAATCAGACCACGATTTGGCGTCATGCGCGCTCGTGAATTTATTATGAAAGATGCCTATTCTTTTCATTTAAGTATGGAAAGTTTACAAGACACCTATAATGATATGTACCAGGCTTACAGCCGAATATTTAATCGTATGGGATTGAAATTCCGTGCCGTAGAAGCTGACACTGGGGCTATTGGTGGTTCCGCATCTCACGAATTTCAAGTATTAGCTGATTCTGGTGAAGATTTAATTTTTTACTGCGATAACAGTGATTATGCAGCAAACATTGAACAGGCTACCAGTTTGAAACCAGCCAAAGCAAGCAATGTAATGGCTAAATCCATAGAGCTGATTGATACCCCGAATCAAAAAACCATAGCTGAAGTAGCACATTTCTTGAAAATCGAAAGCAAAGAAATGATTAAAACTTTAATAGTACAGGGCAAAGACCATCCCATGGTCGCTTTGGTTTTAAGAGGCGATGACGAACTCAATGAAGTGAAGGCAACAAAACATCCGATGGTACATTCACCTTTAATTTTCATTGACGAAGAGACTATTAAAAAATCACTTAATGCTCCGGTTGGTTCACTGGGACCAGTCAATCTGACTATTCCAGTAATAGTCGATCATTATGCCTTAGCCATGTCATCTTTTGTCTGTGGCGCTAATCAGGCAGATAAACATTATCTTCATGCAGCCTGGAATAGAGATGCTGCCTATCAGGATGCATTTGATTTACGAAATGTTAAAGAAGGAGATGCAAGTCCAGATGGAAAAGGCACACTCCACTCATGTCGTGGTATAGAAGTTGGGCATGTGTTTCAGTTAGGTGATAAATATGCCAAAGCCATGAATGCAGCTGTGCTTAATGAACAGGGACAATTACAAACCATGCTAATGGGATGTTATGGATTAGGAATTAGTCGTGTCGTAGCAGCAGCAATAGAACAGCACCATGATGAACAGGGTATAATCTGGCCTCAGGCTATTGCACCATTCCAACTGGTTATTATTCCCATTAATGGGCAAAAATCGCAACTCGTAACAGATTATGCGGAACATTTATATCAACAGTTTTCCAATGCGGGTTTGGACGTATTATTAGATGATCGCAATGAAAGAGCAGGTGTTCTCTTTGCTGATAACGATTTAATTGGCATACCACACCGACTGGTGGTAAGTGAACGAAATCTGGAACAGGATTGTGTTGAATATAAAGCGCGCTCTGCTAATGAATCACAACAGATAAGCAAGGATAAAGTCATTGATTTTATTCTGAATTTTTTTGATTAATTGGTAACAGTAAATTCTGAATGAAACAGGGCTGAAAAGCAGGACAAGCAACTTTTCAACCCTGTACTTTTTTGAGATGCCCCCTCACTGCCATCAAGTTAATCCTTAGTAGCCTGTATTAGCGAAGCGTAATACAGGATCGAAGTGGCAACACTCTCCATTGTTTCCCGTATTACGCTTCGCTAATACGGGCTACGAAATGAGCTAATCTACAATAAATAATCCTTAGCTAATGGTAGCCCCCCTGCGTGCCGCGGCTTGTCCCTGACTCTTGTTCACAAATATGGAGTCTTGGGGAAAAGTCAGATTTTCGCTCAAGATGCACCAAATATAGCTTTTCAGTGAGTTGTGCACAAGATACAGGGCTTGTCCGCGACATCCAGTAGATGTCGACAGGACTCGATTAAGGATGGAAATTTAGCAATCAAAATACTATTACCAATGCGTGGTTTATCCATTATAGGTGGAAATAGTCTTTTGATATTGTAAGTCTGATTCCAACTGATGAGCTGCATCGATACCTGAAAGAGCAGCACCGTGAACGGTACCATTCTCACCTTTGGACATATGTTCTCCTGCGAAATAAACGCCGGATTTTTTACCATACTCTTCCATCTCGGAAAACCAATTGTTCACATCTATATCATTTGAAATCATTCTGTTAAAACTAGACCAACCGCCCATGCAATAGGGATCTTGACTCCAATTGTGTTCCACAATAATGGTCCCCTCGTCTATCATAAGGGCTTTATCCTGGTATTGATTCTTTAAACCAATTTTAACTTGTTCCAAAACAAGTTCAGGTGTTAGTTTTTCTTCATTTCCAGGTAGAGGTACATATGTTACTACAAGGCAATTACTAGGTGTTTGTGATTGCCTGTAATGATCAACATTTAATATCCTTAAAATGGTATTGGTTTCTTTATCATGTAGTGCAATATGCGAATATTTAGGATTTATCAAAGAACCTTCAAATTGAATCACAATTCGTGCGGCACTACCTGAATTCACCGCATTAATAGCATCTGGTAGTTTTGGAGTAAATTGTACAGTACCCTGTTGCAGTACTCCTATGGGTAAAGCACACACAATCTCTTGGCAGGTTAAGGATCCAAGATTAGTAACAATTACATGCTTTTTAGCCTCTTCTATATATTCGACTGATTCAACTCGGGTGCCAGTAAAAAGAGTACAACGGTCATGTTCATTTAATTCTTCCTGGAGCCGCTCCAACATGGTTGTAAATCCATCATACAAAAAGAAATTTTCATATCCTTCATAAAGACCAAAAACTTTGCTTCTGTCATAGTGACTTACTTTATCAAGCGCACAACCATATTCCATTTCACCATAGGCTCTTTTAAACGATCTACCATCCTCAGTGATGATGCATACCTCACCTGATTCAAGTTGAACAGGTTTACCTAATTTTTTTAGACTTGTTTCAGCTGACGTAAAATCGATTTGCGGATCTAATTCCGAAATAAGCATATTGGGTATTTCCGTACCTGTATTATGCATAAAATTAGCGCCTAACTGTAATTCGACAGTTCCATCTTTTATAGGAACTTTAACCGGATAAACTCTACCTCCCAGTCTATCTTGAGCCTCAATAATAACAACTGAGTGCCCATTTTTAAGCAATTCACGAGCAGCAAACAAGCCAGAAACTCCGCCGCCAATAACCGCAATCACATCTGATGATAATTCTTGCATAGTTTTTTGAGTAGGTAGCTGTTGTGAAAAAAATCGTATTTCAGCACCATTTTTATACCCTTTTCTCTCATCTCTGCTGCGCATAATGACATCCATTTGTAAAAATAAATAGCACATAATACAGTTTAGTTTGTACTAGCACCAGATTCAAGCTTAATTCTAGGTAGCGAGTTACCACATAAATAATGTCTAAGTAAGTAGTGTGATTTTGCATGTACACAAGTAAACAAATGAATAACGACATAAATAAAGACCGCACTATTTACCTTAAATGCTAATTAGACTAATAGCAAATCAACTGGGGTATTATGTCGAGGTTTTACTGGAGGCAGCTAAGCTGCCTCCAAAGAGTGTGATCACCAGGTTAAGGGGTAAAGGCTCTAATACACCGGACATTCCTGCTCACCGTCTTTCCGTCATAATACTGGTCACCCCAGCCGAAATACTGAGCCCAGGCGCTGTAGAAAGAATTGCCGGTAAACTCGGAAGAGCTCCAGTAGGTAGCATTGGCAAAACCACCTAATTTTTTCAAATGCAGCGTAGTATACAAGTTGGGTCTCGTGCTGCCACAGCCAGCATTAGTATTAATGCCTACATACCGCCCCAGCTCGCAAATCGCCGGCAAGTACCAGTCAACAAACCCTTGATCATTCTTATTAAGACAGGATTGCGCGGCTGGATATTGACCTGCAGGCGTTTCCAGAGCGTTGGAATTGCTTAACCCATCCAGAAGACTGTTTGCTGCCGTGTCATTGTATGCTGCCGACCACGTATAGAGTGTATTTGACTCATCAGTCAATGCTGCGACTTTTCCGCCAATACTGCCATCGTCAGGAGTAGTATCATCTACTGTAAACAGATATCCTCCCTGGTATATACAACCCTGTCCCACTACCAGTACATTAATGTTGGTCGATGGAGAGGTATCCGAACTGACTGTAACCACAGTAGGTACAGGCACTGAACCTGGTGATGTATTACAAGCGACGTTACTGGTATCGGCACTGGCAGTGCTTCCAGGTGTAATCGTTATGTCGCAGGTCGCTCCCGCATCAAGGGATCCAGTACAGGTATTACTGGTGATCGAAGTACCTGCAGGGAAAGTGGAGGAACTGACCTGAAGATTACTTGCGGGTATAGAGCCCGTATTTTCTATATGGATAATACGTGGTTTTCCTGTCAATGCCGGATCCGAATTAGGATATGGACTGTTAATTGACAGAGTCAGGCCATTAATCAGTGGTGACAACGTAGCCTGGCTAAACGTCACTTCAAGAGTATGGTTTGCATCAACATTATTTAATTGGTAGCTGGTGCCGCCATATTGTACGGCCATACCATCCAATAACCATTCATCAACACCAAAGCTGGCATTTGGACTCGCTGTAAAGGATAAACTGGTACCGGCACCAACCACTTGCGGTACTTCTGGAGTAATTGTGCCATTAGCATCTGCCGAAGGGGTAATTGTATAGTGCTGCACAGAGGGCTGTTCAATAAGATGAATACTTAAAACATCGGCAGGATTCGGCTGAAAACACTTCAATTGGTTGTTTTTCTGACATAAGACAGGGCCACCCTGTACGTCACCTAACAAAGTAGAGCCATCAATGATGAGCGTCAAAGTACAGGTTTTTTTGGCTGGAGCAATACACGGCGCGCTTTGTGTTACCCCTGTAATCGGTTTTATTACGAGATTTTTACGATAGGACGTATTATTCGTCACAGTATAAATAACCTGATCGGTTGCTCCTTTTAATACACTAATATCTGTTGGTGTTTGCGGTGTAAAGGTCCATAAAGGATCCGCCGCATGGACGTTTGACAGCATAAAACAACTGAATACCGATATAAGTATTGCATACTTCATATAATGTCTTTGAATTCTTTGCATGGTCACAATCCTTATGCCATATAGTGATGTATTGAATTTAAAGGCTATCCTTTTTTAAACTCGATAGACAGCCCATCCCCAGCGCACAGCATCCTGCACGCGATGTACTCTAAACAACGGCTTTCAAAAAATGCTACGATACAAACCATTTAAACTCTAAATGTGTACTGCAATTTTAATTCCTTTACCTGAACCGAATCATCTCTGATAAGGACAAAATCAAGGAAAGAAATTAAGTTAACACAATGCAACATCAGGCTGTGTGGATCATTCCCATTTCAACATTCCGCGGTACCTTGAACATAAATTGATGTATGATCAGCACACTCTGTTAACCTTAGGTTCTATTTAACTGAATTGCAAATTCATCGGTGATGTCACCATTTTATTAGAGGCTGCAGGCCGGTCTCCAATAAAATGTTAGGCGTCAAGTATCAGTGCTGCACCGGTAAATCGTACAGAATTCACTGTACCCCCCCCTGGAGCATGCGTAGTTGCAGCCTGTTTCGCTAGCGCATAAGGCAGCTTGGCTGCCTCAAAAATAGTAAAAGGGCTTAAGGGATAAAAGCCCGAATACACCGTATACTACTGCCGATGGTCTTACTGTTGTAAAACTGGTCTCCAAAGCCGAAGTACTGCGCCCAGGCGCTAAATTGAGCATTAAGAACATACTCGGAAGAACTCCAATAATTAGAATTCGCAAAACCACCTAAATTTTTCAAAGCCAGTGTTGCATATAAGTTGGGTCTGAAATTACTGCAACCAGCATTAGTATTAATACCTACATAGCGTCCCAATTCGCAAATCGCTGGCAGATACCAATCAGAAAATCCTTGATCACTCTTGTTGAGACAGATTTGCGCCGCTGGATATTGGCCTACCGGTGCTGCAAGAGCATTGGAATTGGTTAATCCATTCAAAAGACTGTTTGCTGGCGTGTCATTGAATAATGTCGCCCACGCATATGAAAACGACTCATCGGATAATGCCGCCACCTTCCCGCCAATACTACCCGTATTAGAAGTAGTATTATCCACTGTGAATAAATATCCCCCCTGATAAATACACCCATAGCCCAATATTAGTACATTAATGTCGACTGGTGTGGCGTTATCCGCGCTGACCGTCACTACAGTCGGCACAGGGGTTCTACCAGGCGATGTATTGCAAGAGATGGCAGTGGCATCAGGACTTGCAGTAGCTCCAGGTGTAATCGTGATGTTGCAGTCTGCATTCGAGTTTAGAGCGCCAGTACAAGCATTACTCGTTATTGAAGATCCAGATGGAAATGCGGTGGAACTCACCTGAAGATTCGTAGCGGTTATACCGCCTGCATTATGAATTCGGATGATGCGTGGAGTGAGAGTTAATGCCGGATCGGATGTGGGTAAAGGACTGTTGATGGATAAGGTCAGATTTGAGGTTAATGGGGTCAATGTGGTCTGATTAAAAGTCACTTCAATCGTGTGATCGGCTTGAATCGCGTTCAACTGGTAGGTGGTGCCGCCATTTTGGACTACGTTTCCATCAAGAAACCATTGATCTACGGCAAAATAAGCATTGGGAGTTGCGGTAAACGTCATACTGGTTCCAAAATTAACCATCTGAGGAACTGCGGGAGAAATGGCTCCGTTCGCACCCGCAGAAGGAGTAACAGTGTATTGAATTGGAGTAAAAGTCACCTCAACAGTGTGATTGACTTGAATATTATTTAACTGATAACTGGCGCCACCATTTTGAACTGCGTTACCATCCAGGAACCATTGATCGACTAAATAATTGGCATCAGGAAATGCAGTAAATGCTATATTCGACCCGGAAAGAACCACTTGAGGCACTGCTGGATCAATGATTCCATTAGCACCAGCTACAGGAATCACGGTGTAATGAGCAGGCGGAGATGGAGGTGATGGAGGTATTGGAGGTATTGGAGGTGATGGTTGCTCTGTCAGACGAATATGTAATTGAGCTTTCTCACTTGGGTGATAACACATCAAGCCGTTGCCCTGTTGACATAAAACAGGCCCCCCCAACACGTCTCCTTGTAAAGTAAAACCGTTAATAGTCAGTGTTAAGGTACAGCTTCCTTTAGGAGAAAGTTGACAAGGTTGGCTTTGCGTTACTCCTGGAATTTGTTTCATCACCAGATTTTTAGGGCTAGTCGATTGATTGTGTACAGTATAGATAACCTGCTCACTGGCTCCTCTGGTTACTGAAAGATCGGTTGGTGTTTTTGGTTCAAACGTCCATAAAGGATGGGATGCCTGAACGTTCGACAAGATTAAACAGGAAAAAAAAACGATGCATAAGTTAATCCTGAAATAAAATGATTGCATTCTTTTCATGGTTTCTATCCTTGTGCCACTTTTGGAATTTAAATTAAATGAAAGGAAAATCTTTGATAATAGCGACGAGGCGGCCTGTTTCCTTCACCCTACATCCTGGTGGTTATTAAATATAGAAAAACTATTTAATTGATATTACGTTGTTGGGAAATTAAAATCAAAATTTATACGGTTTTAGAGGCTGTTAACAATTCACGTGTGCAATTTCTCGAAAGGACCACGTACCAAGGCTAAATTTAATCATTTTTTCCTGGACAAAATGATATTGAGGACTAGTGGTTAAAAATAAAAGTATCTGCTGGAACTACCTATCTAAATTATTGAATCAAATCATTTCCATAGTCTATCTTAATAACCCAGTAGCTCAAGCCTCAACAATCCTAAAATTAAAGCTTGAACTCAGATTGATTTCGATGAAGATTAAATTCTTCATGTTCCAAATCCAATACTTCATCAGACTCGAAACGTTCTTCTGCAGGACTAACCTCATCCACTTCATTTAACTTAGGAGTCTCTGCTTTATACTGTCTTAGATTACTTTCAAAATCATAGAGTTGGCTGATGGAAGCAAATCGACGAATAAATACTCCTCCTTTATTCTTTTCATCGGCAATACGTTCACTAATAAATTGAATGTTCTCTTGTAACGAATCAATCTTTCTAGCTTCGTCATCAATTTGAGATTCTATCTCAGTAGTTAACGTGGTCATTCGCTTATTAATATTCATAGATATAAACTGGGATAGATTTTTATGAGATCTGCCTGTTAATTCTGACAATTGATAGCGCAAATCCTGTTCTGTCTCTCCCATTTTAAATGGACTGGTGATAAATGATGCAATACCAGATATCCATGTTTTGGGTGACCATCTTGATTTTGGCGGCTCTACATTATCTGGGTGAATTTTTTTATACAAATCAATTAAATCAGATCTTAAATGAGAATCTTTTATCGTACCTAGATGTTCCAACACACGCTGAATCTCTGTTGGGTCGACCACCGTTTTATCAAAAAATTGGGAAAAATCCATTGAGTTAACCAGCGCTCTATCAAAAAAATGATTCTGAATCTCTTCCGGGAAATCAGTGATATTCTCTGGAATTGTTCCAGCAATATACGAATGTAACTCAAGAATTGCTCTTATATCGCTTTGATAGGTTTGCGGAAATAGCGCAACATTGACTTGTTCCCCTTTACCATCCTCAATTAATTTAAGCTGTTCATCACGCAATTGTTTCAAAGCTGAATGTTTGGATAGGGGTAATTCAAGTTGTTTTCTTAACTGAGCTTGATCATTAAGCATCGCCTTAATTTGTGAATTATATCGAGTAAAATTATCTAATAATGGAAGTTCTCCTGATCCCCTGATAATTAAATCATAATATTCTGTGCTTCCATTGCTTCCAACGATCAACTCAACCTGATTGGTTTTAAAGCCAGCGACGCCATCAAGATCCTTTTTGATCTGTTCTTTTTTAATCGTAAAATGTTGTGACTCATCCAACAAGTCATGATGCTTTTGTGACACATCATTCCAAAGACTACGTAATGTTCCTCTTAAATGGATCATAGGATCAACAATTTTTGATTTGCTTTGACTGAGTTCATTACACTTCAAAGTAACAAGATGATGCATTTCATCCAGAGCATAAAGGGAGGGATTTTCACCTTGAATCACTTTAAGTTTCTGAGTAATTTCCTGCCAGTCTTTATTTTCTTTTAACCATGGACTATTTCTATCTTCCAATTGTTTTAAAATCGTTCTGAATTTTTGTTTTACTACCTCACTGTGTGCTTCCTCTTTGCACTCATTTATAAAACCAAGATCCAGCTCATCCTTACCACTACCAATGACAGTTAATTCGTTCAAGGTGTTCAATGTTTGATTAATTGTATCTCGAATATTCTTATGGCCAAATGAAAATAACCATAACCCTTCGAGTTGGGCTTGATGTTGACTTAATTTTTTAAACAGATTTTTTAATGCTGATTTTTGCAATATTGGATCAGTTGAGAGTTTTATCCCTTCGATAGCAAGTAGCAAATCATCAGCGGCACGTGTCGCTGCAGAACGTTCCAGAAGATACCAGAACCCTCTATTTTCTTTTTTTGCCCAAGAAAGTGAATCCTCCAATTTTTGAACTACATCTTTAACTACATTATCCAGGTAAATGTCTTTAATAGTCTGAAGCTCCGGGTTCAGTTCGGCACCTGTTTGCTGATGTACCCGTAATAATTCATTGATTACTGGCTGCATACGGTATTTCTCAGAATTATGTTCCGTACTTAACCATCGCCCTTCGTAATCAATCAAAATCAACTCAAGAGAAAGTAAATTTTCTGCGTTATTTGCCCGATCAATCAAGGCCTTTTTAATATTAGAACTTAACGAAGATTGATTGATGTTATTAATAATATCTTTTGCGAGTAATCTGATTTGATATTGAATAAAAGGTTGTCTGTATTGTCTGACATTGCCTTCAGAATATTTAAGCATTGCACCATTAACATCAAGTGCTGATTTGACCATCCGATTCGCTTTTCTTTGTTCATGCTGGGTGATTTTAATATTCTCGCGAGTAGCTAATTTATTAAGCTTCAATTGTTCACTTAACTTTACCTGCTCAAGATATACTGTACGTAATGCATTAACTGAATCTGGAATTAATTTGCCCGTAGTTTTTTCTTTAAGTTTGCGTTGAGTGTTTGTCCAGATATTCTCAACTTTGATCTCATAATCAGTCAGAGCTTTATCTAAAGTTTGTGTATCCAGTTCCTTACTGGAAGAACGTCGAACATAGGGATTGGAATACACGCGCTCAGGATCACTCTCTTTTAAAATCTGCTTCCATTGAGACTCGAGGTTTTTAATTAAATCCTGTTGCACAAGAAATAGCTCTGAATCCAATTGTTTCCATTCCGTGCGGGGATGTAGTAGATGCAATAATTCTTGCCAATGATCAAATTGCTCCAGTATGACTCTTTGGATGGTGGTCACTGATTGAATATAATACTGCTCTATTGCCTTTTCCTGATTTCTGTTCCTGCGATTCTCATGTACTGCTTTTAATAGATTTACTTTATCCTGATTTGATTTTAAAGAGCTGTGCAGAGATGAAACAATGCCATTTTCTTCATGAATCGCATAAAATCTACTTGGTGTTCCAAAACCTGAAAGCTTATCAATAATCTTTCGTGTCTCACCTGGTTTATGTAAATAAGATTGAATAGCAAGACACCCATTGATATGTTCTGTTTTAAATTCGTCACTATTGGCAAGATAAGGAACGGTAACAGCGATCCTAGGAGTCCTGGCTGCCTTATCCCTAAACCACTGATGTCTTCTTTCAGCAGACTCAGATCCCGTAAAAGCCTTTATCTCATAGGAATTGCCAGCGCTTTTAAAATATTCAATTAATTGCTTATTTAAAGCTAAAGCATGTTCGGCATTCTTGGCGATCAATACAATAGGCTGTCCAGATTTTGCCATATTGACTGCAAGGTGGATCTTTTGTAAATAATCCAGACTGTGTATCAAATGTTCTGAAACGGGTTCCGGATGAGGAACACGATGATGCGAAGGAACACGGAACGCCAACTCTACATCCACTTTTTTACTCAAACCAACTATTTCAGGTTTAAAAACCCCTTCGGTAATCAGAACTTCGGCTTCAGATTCATTCAAATCGTTCGCTGGTACTCCAAGAAACGTAAAAAAATCTTTTACATCATTGGACTTAAACTCTTTAACGAGCAAATCTTTATTTGCTCTCGTTTTATTATTATCCTGAGTAAACACCCATTGCAAAGCAGCTAGAAAGGCTTTGGTATCATTTAGATTTTCATCCGGTGGTAGTTCAACACATCGATTATGCTGCAACTGATTTAACGTCAATAAAACGGTGACAATCTGAGTAGAGTTCAGGAAAACACCCGTACAACGAAAATATTGTTCCCTCATCACAGCAATCAAATTTAATTGGGATTTAACGCGTTCTTGAGCACCCAATAAAGGATCATTTACACGCTCAATAAACAAATCAGATAAATGACGCAACTGCGTTCGGCTCAAGGTAGTCAGATCCGAATAGGTTCTGTTTTTAACATTTAAAGGACACTCTCGACCTATAGCATTAATGTAGACTACTTGTTGTACAAGATTAAACTGCCTTGATGATGACAGTACTGAACCATCCCCAAGATTTTGGATATTTGCAACAACACGACTCAATTTAGAAGTATCAAATTGCTCTTCTAGAATTTCATCAGTTAATTGCGAGACTTTCCCTTTATTCACTTTAGGGTCACGCCCTGCTTTAGGATCTTTATCAAAAGAATCGATATAAGACTGAAGTTGCAGGGAGTTTTTATGGAGTTGTTTGGAAAATTCTTCTAAATCTGGATAAGGAGGATAATCAAAGAGGCCTGCGATATCTCTCAATAATACTCGATGAATTTTGAGATTTTCTTTTAACTCCTGTAACAACTCAAATTGATTTTCGGTGGCTTCTTTACCAAAAGAAATTAAAATTTTAATAGTGAACTTTAAATCATCTGAAAGTGTTTTGTCTTGTTGACTTAGAGTTTCTAATTGTTCAATGAACTCAGTAACGTTCCTGGATAATAATTTATCTATAGCGCTCTTCATGCAACAAGATCTCCCCAAACTCAAATTATTCGCATTATGATCTAATTTATTGCTCAAAATATAGCACATTAATGCTTAAGAAAACCTGAAGAGACTTAAACTACATCTAAAACTGCGTTTAATAATTGCTGAGTATAAGGATGTTCCGGGTGTTTTAAAATAGTTGCACAGTGTCCATATTCTACCGCCAAACCATCTTTCATTACCAAAACATCATCTGCTATATAGGACACAACCCCCATGTTGTGTGTAATAAACAGATAGGAGATCCCTGTTTCCTGTTGTAATTCCTTCAATAAATTGAGAATTTGTGCTTGTACAGACACATCCAAAGCACTGGTAGGTTCATCGCATATCAATACATCTGGCTCTGTAGCCAAGGCTCTGGCAATACAGATACGCTGCCTCTGGCCCCCTGAAAACTGGTGGGGATAACGGTGCAAACTGGTACTGGGTAAATTCACCTGATGAATCAATTGCTTTTGTCTTCGGGAAATTAATGAGGAGTTCATACCCTGAGCATGCATGCCTTCAGCAATAATTTCACCAATAGTCATCCGTGGATTCATGGAAGAAAATGGATCCTGAAATATAATTTGAACTTTTTTTCTATAACGTCTTAATGCGCTTCCGCCTAGGGCAAGAACATCCATATCCCTGTAATTGATTTCTCCTCCAGCAACAGGTATCAAACGCAATAATGCACGGCTTGCAGTTGTTTTTCCGCAACCTGACTCTCCTACGAGTGCCAATGTTTTACCTTGTTGAAGTTTGAAGCTGAGACCATCAACGGCCTTAAACATAGTCTTATTCCGGCTGAAGAGTCCTTTTTTATGAATAAAATGAACCGATAAATTATTCACTGTAAAAATAGTCTCAGCCTGTTCCTCTGAAACGTTCCAGATTATTCTGTCTTTTTCCAACTGGGGTAACTGTTGAGAATCAGGATACAAATGACATCTTAAAACTCGATGTTCAATTTCCTGTAATTGAGGTTCTTCATTACGGCATCGATCGAATGCATAAATACAACGAGGATGAAATCTGCATCCGGAAGGCAAAGCATCCAAAGTTGGGACGCTGCCTGTAATAATGGATAATTTTTCCTCTCTTTTAGCAAAAGAAGGTAAAGAAGCCATCAGTTGCTGAACATAAGGATGTCTTATTTGAGTAAAAAAATCAGTGACCCGAGCCTGTTCAACCACTTGCCCCGCATACATCACACACACTCGATCAGCCATTGCCTTGGCCACTCCCAAGTCATGCGTAATTAATAGCATGCTCATCTGATGTTTCTTTTGTAACTTTTTTAATAAAGCCAAAATCTGAGCCTGTATGGTGACATCGAGAGCAGTTGTCGGCTCATCCGCGATTAAAATATCGGGGTTGCATGCCAAGGCCATGGCAATGACTACCCGCTGCTTTTGTCCACCTGATAATTGATGAGGATATTGATGAATTCGATTATGCGGTTGTGGCATTTCAACTTCATTCAATAATGAAATCAAAGCTTTTTTAGCCTCATGAGATTTCAGAGCGTTATGTCTTATTAAAACCTCTGAAATCTGCTCCCCAATAGTCATTACTGGATTTAACGCGGTCATCGGCTCCTGGAAAATCATGGCCAGTCGACGGCCTCTTAATTGCCTCATCATTTGTTCAGGCAAATTTAATATATCTTCACCATTGACATTAATCTGACTGTCTAGCCCATACACCCCTGACTTGGGTAGAAGACGCATTAAGGCCAATGACGTGAGCGATTTACCACATCCAGACTCTCCCAGTAAAACCAGAGTTTCACCCGGATTTAAATTGAAACTGACTTTATCCAAAGCCATGACTGTTTTGGCAGGATTTTGAAAAGCAACTGTTAAGTGATTAATTTCAGCAGTATTTTGCATGGGACAAGTCACAAAGTCATAATCATACACTGTACCAATATATCGGTTTAACTGGCAACTAAAGAGCCAGGACTAAAGGTAACTTTAATTCATATCTCAATTATATATAGTTCTGTTTTTTTATCGGGTAAGAAAAGCACTACTTCATCATTTTTAATATAAAACCTAAAAGTCTATAATTAAAATTAAAGTATCCGTTTTTTATTTATAGACAATCATTTAACGACATACTATGCTTAATTTTTTTACAAAGGAAAGGTAGTCATGCCATCAGATCAAAAGAACATAGTACTTCTTGGTGACTCAACTCTGGATAACATCGATTGGGTAGATAATGAAGAGGATACCGTAGCAGGCAAATTAAAACAGAAATTTCAAAAGCCTGACCAGATTATTGATCTATCCTGTGATGGATTTACAACAAGAGATGTACTTTCAGGAGCGTTCAGAGACAAAGCGGTTCGTTCTCCTTATCATCAACATACTCAATATTACCCATTGAGTGAACTCAAAAAAATAGACAATCCTTCTCATATTATCCTGAGTGTTGGCGGTAATGATTTAAGGGAAAACCTCATAATTCTTGCCAATCAAAGTCCAGAAACACGAAGATTGCAATTAAAATCGATTATTACTGGAATTCAGCAGAGGTATTTGGACATTTTAAATGAATTAAAAACCATTCAGCCCAATGCCTCACCAATAATTATGCTTCAATATAGTCCGGATTCAACGCGGGATTTATACGGTATCTATACCTTGATGAATTTGTTACAAAAAGATCAGTCGTTATCCTACCTGACCATTCTAAACTATTATTTTTGGGGCAAATCCAATAAAGCGCCGCACAATGCCGTTGATGAATTACATCATCTGATGCAAACAGTGTATGCGCCAATACTGAAGTACGCTAAAGAACAGAACATCCCCGTCATTGATATGGCAAGTTCAATGGATCACCGGGATACCCGTTATTACCGAAGTCAAATTGAGCCCAGCGCCAAAGGAGCAGAAGTAATTGCCAATCTGATTTCCCATGTGGTCAACAATCATGATTACTCCAATCCCTCATGCCTGTATTCTCAACCTACCGAACGTCCTGATAATATCGTTATTCGTTCCAATCATGACTCATGGAGACCCATGCGCTATTGCCCGGATTCAAAAGAAGAAGCTAAAGAAATCTTCCTTACTGAATATAAAAAACGGCTGGATAAAGATAATAAGGCATGGCTGGGTCTGTATTCTTTATTTGCTTACTCTCAAATTAAGAACGATATGACCTTTGATCAAATAGTAACTCATGCTCAAAGTACAAATAATCGAAGTCGTGAAGTAATGCAAGAACTGGACTGGTTGGATAGTCAGAATCAACTCGGATTAAAATTTTCCTGAGGAACATCCAGGGACAAGTACTGAACGAGCCTCACTTTTTTAGGTCATCCTCGCGAAGGCGGGGATCCATGCACCAATGTGGCTTGGTGCTAACTTTTAGGATGGATCCCCGATTTCGCGAGAATGACGAATAAAAAATGCAAATTAAGAGTATTCAATGTGCATTTTTTAAAAAGTGAGGAACTCTCGGGGACACTGCCATTAAGTTAAGCCTTAGTAGCCTGTATTAGCAAAGCGTAATACAGGATCGAAGTGGCAACATACTCCATTATTTCCCCATATTACGCTTCGCTAATATGGGCTACGAAAATAGCCAATCTAAAATCAATAATCCTTAACTTAATGACCGTGGCTCTCGGGGACAAGCCTTAATACGCATGAAATGTCCTATGTACTATGAGTACAACCAAGGATCAGAATCGTATTAAAATACCGCTTGAGGCAAGATCAAATCCGAAAAACACGTTCCATTTGCTCCGTCTCTTGTCGTAAATTAAAATGACCATTTAACATCGACAGCTTAACATGAGAAGAGAGTTGTCTATCGGACTCTTTTGGATAACCCTCTGCATTTGCTTTTACAAAAAACTCAACAGCCCTGTTGGATCGAGATTCAATATCACCCGGATTAATGCCTCTGGTTACATGCCTATAGGCATGAGCCAAGCCAAGATTTGCAAGACCAAGAAGAGTATAGTCTCTACTGATGCGACAATTAATATCTATATTTTCGATGATAAAAATTAAATGATGAAAATGACTAATCGCACTTATCACTTCTTTACCATCCAGTTCTTTAACGCGTTCCAGTTGAGCTATTCCTTTCTGATACAACTCTTCTGCTTCCCCACGACTATCCGATATATCTTTCATAATAACCTCATATATTTTGTGCATATTGTAACCCAAAAGGTTATAAGGAAACAGTTTTAAGCAACAAAGAACAGGGTTAAGACGAAGAAGTCTATTCCATTTTTTTAATAGTATTCAGATTCGGAATTTTAACTTCTTTATAATTCATAAAGGTCATCATCCCTGTAGCCTGATGATAGAGCATATGACAATGCAACATCCAGTTGCCAGGATTATCCGTATCAAATTGTATTTTAACCGTTGATTTAGGTAAAACGAGCACGGTATCTCGCATCGCCCCATTTTTTAATGACTTACCATCGATCTCGGTAACTTCAAACAGATGACCATGCAAATGCATGGGATGAGCCATGGATGTATTATTAATAAAAACCAGTTCCACCCGCTTATTGAGAGAAACCTCCAATGGTTTTATATCGGGCCATGCCTGTTTATTCAGTGTCCAGATGTACTTCACCATATCCCCATCCAATGTTACGGTCAGTATGAGTTCTGGAGTTTTAGGCAAGAGAGGTGAAACCGCCTCGATCTTTAATTCCTGATCATAATTAAAAGCACCTGATGTAGAGGATGCCTGTTCTTTTGGCAGAACAATTTGAGCATTATCAGTTGCCAAAATAAGACCTGTTTGCATCGAAGTCCCCTCACCTTGAGCCAGAATAGGAAATGAACCTCCTTCATCAGGTATTTTAACCATCAGATCAAGGCGTTGTCCTACGGCTATTTGAAATCGTCTGTCCTCAAAGGGTTTAATATTCTGACCATCAACCGCTATTGCCTGAGCAGATAATGCCCCTGTATTTATAAAAAAATTGGTCATTGATGAACCGGCTATAATACGTAAGCGCACTGAATCACCAGGTTTTACATGCACGATTTCCGGGTTTTTGAGTGTTTTATAATTCGTAAGAATCGCATCATAAGTCACATCATTTAAATCAGGTTTTGAACCCTCCATGCTTTTATCCATGGTATGGGACATAGTCATACTGTCCTGTGTCGTGTTCATAGGCATTTTAGTACCTTTTTTTAATGATGCTAAAATCGTTTCAGGGCTTTTAAAGCTAAAATCTCCAATCATAAAAATGACATCTTTATCTGCTTTTTTCTCCTGTGGATCAAGTAAAATAAAGGGAGCTGATAAAAATTTTTGCTCTTGCAAATCATAATGCGAATGCATCCAGTAGGTTCCGGATTGTTTTAATTTAAAACGATAATGATAGGAACCTCCTGCAGGAACTGGAGGTTGTGTGACGTAAGGAACGCCATCTTGATCATTAGGTACAATCAAACCATGCCAATGAATGACGGTAGGTTTATCGGAGGTATTTTTTACTATGGCATCAAACCATTGGCCTTTTATCCCCTGAAATCCCCAGGTACCATCAGGTTGTTCAATTCGAAATAACTCACTTGCCTTACCATTCACCTCAACAGGGTATTTCTTGATAATTAACTCGATGGGTTTATTTGCTTCAGCTGCTGTTAGTTGACCTGTTGCTAAAAGAAATAAACCACTTAACAAATAGATTAATTTATAGTTCAAGTTTTTTACTCCTGGCCATGGTTTAACCTGATATTCTGACGGGTCATAAACAGTCCTTCGACAACCGATCAAAACACATCATTCGAAACTCGATTTCATTATAGTTGATAAACGAATTACCTGATTGACTCGTAACTTCATAGTAACGCAGAGAAACGTCAGCCCGAACATAGTGCAGGATGGCGTTTTTCCCAGTGTTTTTAAAACAATGAGTCAGTTTTTTTTTTCAAATTGAACCTATCCCACCCTGTTAACGAATGATGTATGCTAAAATAGTTCTAGTTTAAATTTGAGTGAATACCTATGTCTGAAAACTACACTGCGGAAGCGATTGAGGTCTTAAGTGGTCTTGAGCCTGTTCAACGACGTCCGGGTATGTATACCGACACAACACGTCCTAATCATTTGGCTCAGGAAGTCATCGATAATAGCGTGGATGAAGTACTTGCAGGCTTTGCCAGCCATATCACAGTCACCCTTCATGAAGACGGCTCAGTCGAAGTCGAAGATAATGGACGAGGAATGCCTGTTGATCTGCATCCTCAATTGGGACTCAGTGGTGTCGAAGTCATTATGACACGATTACATGCTGGCGGAAAATTCTCTGATAAAAACTACAGCTTTTCCGGTGGACTGCATGGAGTGGGGGTATCTGTTGTTAATGCCCTATCCGAACGACTTGATGTAACCATTAAACGAAATGGAATTATCTATCAAATGTCTTTTGCCAATGGCGACAAACTCTGTGAACTCAATGAAACAGGAGTGACCAAAAAAAGAGATACAGGTACCATTATCCGGTTCTGGCCCAATGCTAAATATTTTGACACGACTAAAATCTCCTTAAAACATCTTACCCATGTCTTAAGAGCAAAAGCGGTATTATGTACCGGCCTTTCCATGACATTTATTAATAAGGCAACCAACGAAGAAACACATTGGTGTTACGAACATGGATTAACCGATTATTTAAGCCAAACACTGCCTGATGATTATTTACCCGAAGAACCCTTTGCCGGTGAATTTAAAAGCGATGAAGCAACTGTTGACTGGGCATTGGTCTGGTCAGATGCGGCTAACAGTACCTTGAATGAAAGTTATGTCAATTTGATTCCAACGGTTCAGGGCGGAACCCATGTGAATGGTTTGCGTTCTGGTTTATTTGATGCAATGGCCGAATTTTGTGAATTAAGAAATCTCTTACCCCGTGGCGTGAAACTCACTGCGGATGATCTTTGGGAACCCTGCCAGTACGTTTTGTCTGTCAAAATGAAAGAGCCGCAGTTTGCAGGACAAACTAAAGAACGATTGAGCTCTCGTCAAACATCTGCTTTTGTTACCAACGTCATCAAAGATGCTTTCTCTCTCTGGCTGAATCAACATCGCAATCAGGGTGAGGCAATAGCAACTCTGGCCATAGAGCGCGCCCAAAAACGCCTGAAACAAGCCAAGCAGGTCGCAAGAAAACGAGTCAGTCAGGGTCCTGCCCTGCCAGGAAAACTGGCGGATTGTTTGCAAACTGATTTGAGTCAGGCCGAGTTATTTTTAGTAGAAGGAGATTCGGCAGGTGGTTCAGCAAAACAGGCACGTAACAAAGATTTTCAAGCTATTTTGCCTTTACGTGGAAAAATCCTGAATTCCTGGGAAGTAGATTCATCCCAAGTGTTGGCATCACAGGAAATTCATGACATATCAGTCGCAATCGGTGTAGATCCTGGTTCTGATGATCTTAGTGGTCTTCGATATGGAAAATTATGTATTCTTGCTGATGCGGATTCTGATGGAGCCCATATTGCCACCTTAATATGCGCCCTGTTCCTGCGCCACTTCAAACCACTGGTTAAAGCCGGCCATGTTTTTGTTGCCATGCCCCCGCTTTATCGAATCGATTCAGGGAAAATTGTACATTATGCTTTGGATGACGAAGAGAAAACCCGAATCATCAATCATCTGAACCAAACCTCAAGGGCAAAAGTAAATGTCCAGCGATTTAAAGGACTGGGAGAAATGAACCCCATTCAATTAAGGGAAACGACAATGGATCCTAATACACGACGCCTAGTACAACTCACTCTGGATGACGAGGAGTTAACAGAAGCAGTAATGGATATGATGCTTAATAAAAAACGAGCTGGCGATAGAAAAATCTGGCTGGAAACTAAAGGTAACCTTGCCGAGATATAATGAAATCTAGCCCATACCCTACTTCACTCATTGACTGCGTGCATAACCGTCAATAAAGAGCCAAAGTGGAATATGGGCTTTACACAACCTGAACTATCACCATTTCAGCATAGGTATCAGATTGGAATAATCATCAGTCCATAAAAATTGATTATTGTCACTGACAAAACGCCAGCCAGTTCCCTTCATCAGTTGCATAGCCAAAGGTTGATTCATGGTGAGCAAAGCCCACTCGGAATCAAACTGCCCGAGCTTGGGATCCCCTTTGTGCACCAGACTGAGTAACATCATATCCAATGATCGACTTACTGAATTCTCGACTGGCAGTAGGTGAAGATGTCGATTACTCAGGTTCACCAAAATCACCCCATCTTCCTTCAGTTTCTTCTTATAAAGGGTAAACGCTTCAAGAGTCATTAGATGAACGGGAATTGCATCCGAATTGAAGGCATCCAAAATAATTAATTGCTGTGATCCATCAGGTATTTTATTCAAAGCCAGTCGACCATCATCTCTTATTAACTTTACTGAGGGCAAACAGTCACGCAGATAAGTAAATAATTTGGGATTTTTCGCCAAATCAATGACTTGCTGATCAATTTCAATCACCGTTAATTGGTCATTTTCTCTAAATTGACACACCATGGTTCCAGTACCTAATCCCAATATGGTCACTGACATGGAATGAAATTCCTTTTGCATGTCTTCAACAACGGATTTTATGGCACCGTAATATGCCCTAAAACCGCTAATCGGTTTCTTTTCTCCAAGCAATTGAAAGCCATGAACTGTTGACTGACTGACCAATACATGAGTATTTTCTTTAATCAACACCTGTTTAACACCAAAGAAATTTCGTTCTTGCAATAAAATATTTTTATCCAAAAAAATAGGAGAATAAAGAAAGGCAAATAAAATAAACATGGATAAAATGAGACTCACTTTACTTTTATAACCAACAACAATGACAATTAATGCCAGAATTGCGGTAACTTGAAAAGTGGAAAATCCTGCATACCAGTTGATTTGAGGTATAAAATAATGCAGTAAAAGCAAACAGGTAACAACCAGTGGTACCCACCAGTCCTTTGAGTAATTGGACAAAGGGAGAACAAATAAACTCAATAAAATTGCTAATGGGTATTCATAAATTTGATTAAATAAATGAGTAGCAAGTATTCCATTGAATACTCCTGCAAGCACACCGCCCAAAGCAAGACAAAAATAAAATAAGGTCAGTAATTGCGGTTCGGGTCTTCGCTGAAATAATTGGCCATGACAGAGTAAAGCCAAAACAAAAAAACTGGCTAAATTAGCCAGTATAACCTGCCAGACATGAACCTGATTTGCTTTTAAAATATAACCTAGAATGGTAAACACCAGAAAAAAAATACAATTTCTCTTTATCCATTCATTGGATATAAAGGGTTTGGTTGTAAAAGTTATAACAAAGGTAAGCAAATATAAGGCTAAAGGCAGTACCCAAAATAAAGGAGTAGCCGCAACATCCGTAGAAATATATAAAGTAACACCTAACATCAGGCTGCACGGGATAAAACTTAAAAATACCCAGTACAGCATGGATCGCCAGGGCAAGGCTTTTGTATCCGTGCGTTGATGCTCTAATGGCTTATAACGAGCGCTGTACAGAACAAACAGCAATAATAACAGATAAGCCAGATATCCTATGCTCCAGAGATGAAACTGATGAGTTATTCCCCAAACTCTCTCAATTACCCAAGGATAAATAAGTAAGGTTATTAAACTGCCCAGATTACTTGCTATATACAGATAATAAGGATCAGATGCCCCTTTGCTGGAAGTTTGACTGTAAGCAAATTGTAATAAAGGCGCAGATGCCCCAATAATCAATAGAGGCAAGCCCAATTGAGATAATAAATCATAGAGTATATCCCATTCTGGATATCCAGCCATTTCTGCAGGTTGAAACAGAAGTGGAATTGCAATGATACTCAACACAATCAGAACAGTATGAACCAAACGCCAGAGCAGGGATCTATTAAGAAAACTTAATAACCAGACATATCCATAGGATACAAGCAATATTCCCTGGAAAAACAGCATACAAACAGTCCATACAGCAGGAGTACCGCCATAAACCGGCAATATTGTTTTCGCTACCATAGGCTGGATGCTAAATAAAAGAACTGCACTAAGAAATAAACTTACCGGAAAAAGAAAACGTAACACGAAGCAATCCTTGGCTGACAACAGGTGATTATAAGAACAGAGTATAAAATTTCAACATACTCACTAATAAGCCATCTAGGGTTCAAGGACATATAATAGGGAATGTAGAGACTGGTTACAATAGCTTCAGGTTAATGGATCAAATTGAATAAGGAAGCACGAGTACAAAAATATCCATCTAAATTGTAGCCTGTATTAGGCGCAGCCGTAATACAGAATTGATGCGTAATCAAAACCTGTATTACGGCTGCGCCTAATACAGGCTACGATCTGATACCTCAATCTAATACCGTTTAGTAGACAAATCACTTCTCCGGGTAAATCACTGAGAATTTTGGGCTGCACTATACAATCACTTCATTATTTAGTATCAATTGAAGCAGTTAACATCCAATGTGCCTTTTGATGAGCGGCAATACGATCGCTTAGTAAAGTTACCGTTCCCTCATCATTATTATCCTGGGCAATTTTGATTGCCTGATTTAAATCATTAACTAAAGTACTGTTATCTTTGGCCAATTCAATAACCATCTGATTGGCGCTCAAACTTGAATCCCCATCTTTGATGGTTTTTAATCGATTAAATTCAGGAAAAGTAGCTGGAGCCTTATGCCCCATCATTAATATTCGCTCAGCAACCTGATCAACTGCTTCTGCTAATTCTTTGTATTGCATTTCAAACAGCTCATGCAAACTTTTAAATTGAGGGCCTTTAACATGCCAGTGATAATTTTGAGTTTTAAGATATAAGGCATAGGTATCAGCCAGAGCCACTTCCAGTTTTTTAATCACGTTACTCATAATTTATCCCTTATTTATTATTCTGATACTAATAATAGTTTAAATTGATTAAATAACAACTGGTGCTTTCAGGGAGATTAAAAACGCATGCCTTGTATTTCTCAACAATAAAAAACCCGCCATAAGGCGGGTTTTTAAGGAAAGCAGGGAAGCTTACATCATGCCGCCCATGCCTCCCATACCGCCCATGCCGCCCATATCGCCAGCACCAACACCTTCATCTTTCTTAGGTAAATCTGCAACCATACACTCAGTTGTTAACATTAAGCTGGCTACAGAAGCTGCATTTTGTAATGCCATACGAGTAACTTTAGTTGGATCAAGAATACCCATCTCAACCATATCACCGTATTCACCAGTTGCTGCGTTGAATCCATAGTTATCTTTATGTTCAGAAACTTTGTTTACAACTACAGAAGACTCATAACCAGCGTTAGTTACGATCTGACGCATTGGAGATTCAATAGCGCGACGCAGAATATTGATACCCATAGTTTGATCGTCGTTATCGCCTTTCAATGAATCCAGTGCTTTTTGAGCACGAATCAATGCAACACCACCACCAGCAACGATACCTTCTTCTACTGCAGCACGAGTAGCATGAAGAGCATCTTCTACACGAGCTTTCTTCTCTTTCATTTCTACTTCAGTAGCAGCACCTACTTTAATTACAGCAACACCACCAGCTAATTTAGCAACACGCTCTTGTAATTTCTCACGATCGTAGTCAGAAGTAGTTTCTTCCATTTGAGCACGAATTTGAGCGATACGAGAATTGATCTCAGCTGCTTTACCTTCACCATCGATAATGGTTGTATTTTCTTTAGTAACAACAATCCGTTTAGCAGTACCCAGATCTTCCAAAGTAGCCGCTTCAAGGCTCTTGCCAATTTCTTCAGAAATAACTTGTCCGCTAGTTAAAATCGCGATGTCTTGTAACATTGCTTTACGACGATCACCAAAGCCAGGCGCTTTAACAGCACATACTTTAACAATTCCACGCATGTTGTTAACTACCAGAGTTGCCAAAGCTTCACCTTCAACATCTTCTGCAATAATCAATAATGGACGACCTGATTTCGCAACACCTTCAAGTACTGACAACATGTCACGGATGCTTGAAACTTTCTTGTCAACTAACAGAATAAATGGATGTTCCAGTTCACAAGTCATGTTTTGTTGATTGTTGATGAAGTAAGGAGAAATATAACCACGGTCAAATTGCATCCCTTCAACAACAGATAATTCATTTTCAAGACCATTGCCATCTTCAACAGTGATCACACCTTCTTTACCTACTTTTTCCATTGCTTCAGCAATAATAGAACCAATAGCTTCGTCAGAGTTAGCAGAAATAGTACCAACTTGAGCGATTGCTTTAGTATCTTTGCAAGGCTTGGACATAGCTTGTAATTTTTTGGTAACAGCCAATACAGCTTTGTCGATACCGCGTTTCAGATCCATTGGATTCATGCCGGCAGCAACAGCTTTGTTCCCTTCAACCAGAATAGAACGAGCCAATACAGTAGCAGTTGTTGTACCATCACCCGCAGTATCAGAAGTTTTGGAAGCAACTTCTTTAACCATTTGAGCGCCCATGTTCATGAAACGTTGTTCAAATTCAATTTCTTTAGCAACAGATACGCCATCTTTAGTGACAGTAGGTGCACCATAAGACTTTTCTAATACCACATTACGGCCACGTGGACCCATGGTCACTTGTACTGCATCAGCCAATGCATTAACACCAGCAAGCATTTGTAGGCGAGCATCGTCACCAAAACGTAATTCTTTAGCCATTACTCAATCTCCTTAAACAATTAGATTAGATTACTTCTCAATTACACCCATGATGTCGTCTTCACGCATCACAACTAATTCTTTACCATCAATTTTAACTTCTGTACCAGAATACTTGCCAAACAGTACTACATCACCAATTTTCACTGCCAAAGCACGAACATCTCCATTATCCAGCACTTTACCAGCACCAACGGCAATAATTTCACCACGCATGGGTTTTTCAGTAGCGCTATCTGGAATAACAATACCACCTGCAGTGGTACGCTCTTCTTCCATACGACGAACAACTACGCGATCGTGTAGAGGACGAATTTTCATACTTTTATCTCCTGATTTTAATTAAACTATGATTTACGAGTATTGCCTGCCACCTGGCAAACAATCCTGATGACTGGCATATGGGGCCAAGAATAAAACTTTCAAGGGTTAAAACAAAAAATATTTTCGTTTTATCTGTACTGGCACTACAATGAGGACTAATCTTTTATGGCAAGAAGGCAAAGCATGAAAAAATGGCTTTTATTATCAATACTTTACTTTATCACTTCGCTTACCCATGCTGAACCGCTTCCTGCTTCGGAAGTATTTCAGGTGAATGTAAATAAAGTCGACCCCAATACTTTTGTAATCCAATGGGAAATAAAACCGGATTATTTTTTATATGGCGACAGAATTAAATTAACAGAACAAGCAGACAGTAACATTCATCTAGGGGCTTTGCGTTTTCCACCTACAGTGATAAAAACGGACAAACAGGGTCATACTTATAATGTATATAGAAATCAACTGTCTCTGCCGGTCGCAATACTGGGTAAAGAACCCGGAGAAACAATCCTGAGCCTGCATTATCAGGGCTGCGCTGATGACGGGTTCTGCTACCCGCCAGAAGTAAAGCAGATCAAAGTAGCCATTGATGAAACATTAGCGCTTTCGCTGGTTAATTTGGAGCAGTCATCAGATGCTGCCAAAGTCACCTCCAAAGCACCGCGCAATGAAATCTCGCAAGTGTTCGAAACCAATGGATGGATAACCATACTGTTTATTTTTTTTGGATTTGGTTTACTGCTTTCATTTACCCCCTGTATCCTGCCCATGGTACCCGTATTATCAGGAATCATCATCGGTCATGGTAAAGACGTCACCACAAAAAAAGCATTTTTCCTCTCGTTAAGTTATGTCCTAAGTATGTCAATCACTTATGCTGTCGTCGGCGCGGTTGTTGCAAAATTAGGAGCCAATCTGCAAATCAGCATGCAATCACCCTGGGCAATCAGCATATTCAGCCTGATATTTGTATTGCTGGCCTTATCAATGTTTGGATTCTATGAATTTAAACTTCCTGATTCCTGGCAGGCTAAAATAGCCGGCTCAAGCCGAAGTCAAAGAGGGGGGCACTATATAGGTGCTGCGATTATGGGTTGTCTCTCCACGCTGATCCTGTCCCCATGCGTTACGGCTCCATTAATCGGTGTATTAACCTATATTGCCCAATCCGGTAATGTGCTTTTAGGAACACTTACCTTGTTTTTCTTAAGTCTGGGTATGGGAACACCTTTGCTGCTCATAGGAACTTCAGCTGGAAGATGGTTACCAGAAACCGGAAGCTGGATGAATGCAGTTAAAGCATTTTTTGGTGTTATGCTCATCGCTGTGGCCATATATCTGATGGAGCGCATTTTACCCGCTGGATTGACTATGGGTCTGTGGGGCAGCTTACTGATATTCTCAGGAATTTACACTGGTGCTTTTACGCACTCCATCTCCAGTCGAGAAAAGTTTTGCCAAGGTGCAGGTATCATCATGTTAGGCTATGGCTTACTGATTTTGATAGGTGCCAGCATGGGATCAACTAATCCATTACAGCCTTTGGCAAATCTGCAGGCAGCTACTGTAACGCCCTATCAACCCACAATAAATCAACCAAAAACGCTGGCAAGCATTAAGCGAGAAATCGAACAAGCAAAAGGAACTCCCGTGATGCTCGATTTCTATGCGGATTGGTGTGCCTCCTGCAAAATTATGGAAGCAACTACCTTCCAGGATCCCAATGTTCTTGAGGCGTTAAATCACTTTAAAATCATTAAAATTGACGTTACCGCTAATGATGCGGAAAACAAAGCCATAATGAATGAGTATAAAGTAGTTGCTCCGCCTACTTTTGTATTTTTTAATTCACAAGGTAAAGAGCTTAACGAATTTAAACTGGTTGGTGAAAGTTCGGCAAATGAATTTTTACACAATTTAAATCAGATAAAACAAAATTCGTAACTTCTCAATAACCCCGGGAAAAGTACTTAAACGACGTCCCGGGGCTTGTCCCTTAACGATCCTCATTTTTTATATATCACCCTCTGCGGCCTCTCGTCACCCTTCGCATCCTTCCGTCACCCTCCGCATCCCATCCTCGTCACCCTCTGCATCCTATCCTCGTCACCCTCTGCATCCCATCCTCGTCACCCTCTGCGAAGGCGGAGGGTCCATGTATGGTAAGTCCGATACCGAAACACCATAATAAAATATTCATAACAGTGCATTGCAACTAATAAAATAGGGAACGCTATATTCTATTAATATATTAAATCTCATTAAAAGAGTCTGGGTACACGCGAATAATGCAGTTAAGTGAATCACAAACAAAATGATAAATAATGGACCCTCCGCCTTCGCGGAGGGTGACGAGCATGGGATGTGGAGGGTGACGTAGATGGGATTCGAAGGGTGATGAGGATGGGATTCGGAGGGTGACGAGCATGGGATTCGGAGGGTTGACGGACACTCTTCGCTGTCTTCCGTCGCCCTCCGCGAAGGCGGAGGGTCCATGTATGGTAAGTCCGATACCGAAAAACCATAACGTATTAGCGCAGCGTAATACGGGGACATCATGGCGTGTGTTGCCATATCGATCCTGTATTACGCTTCGCTAATACAGGCTACTAAGATTGTAGATTAATTATTTTCGTAGCCCGTATTAGCGCAGCGTAATACGGGGACATCATGGCGTGTGTTGCCACATCGCTCCTGTATTACGCTTCGCTAATACAGGCTACTAAGATTGTAGATTAATTATTTTCGTAGCCCGTATTAGCGAAGCGTAATACGGGGAAATAATGGAGTTTGTTGCCACATCTATACTGTATTACGCTACGTTAATACGGACTTCTTGGCTTAACTTAATGGCTGTGTCTGGGCCTTTGTAACATCGCCGAATACTTCGGGGGAAGTCCAAATCGGATTGCCAACACAGCCTGATTTAAGGAGTGAATTACTTCACTTCAGCATATAAATCGTACTCATCACTATCGACAATATTGACCTCAACAAAATCACCCACTTTGATGTTTTTTGTCGGTGGAAGATACACCAGTCCATCAATTTCAGGAGCATCAGCTTTGCTTCGAGCAATGATCTGATCCGCAGTAATTTCATCAACGAGAACAGTTTGAGTACTGCCTATTTTGTTTTCCAATTTATTTCTACTGATTTCAGCCTGTAATTGCATAAAACGATGATAGCGTTCTTCTTTAATTTCTTCAGGAACGGGATCGGCCAAATCATTTGCCTTGGCACCTTCAACCGGTGAGTATTTGAAACAACCAACTCGGTCTAATTGAGCTGCCTCAAGGAAGTTCAAGAGTTCAGAAAACTCTTCTTCTGTTTCACCAGGAAAGCCGACGATAAAGGTTGAACGCAAGGTAATATCGGGACATACTTCTCTCCATGAAGCAATCCGTAATAAAGTATTTTCACTGCTGGCAGGCCTTTTCATGGCTTTTAAAATACGTGTATTGGCATGCTGTAATGGGATATCCAGATAGGGAAGGATCAATCCATCTCTCATGAGCGGAATGATTTCATCAACGTGAGGGTAAGGGTACACATAATGCAAACGCACCCAAATACCTAACTCGCCCAATTGCTCACATAAATCATAGAACCGGGTATTAACGGTTTTTCCTTGCCATTCAACGGGTTGATAACGAGTATCTATTCCATAAGCACTGGTGTCCTGGGAGATAACCAGTATTTCGTTTACTCCCGCTTCTTTTAGTTTTTTAGCTTCTGTTAGAACTTGTGCCATAGGATAACTTTGCAATTTGCCACGCATGGTGGGAATAATGCAGAAGGTGCATTTTTGATTGCAACCCTCAGAAATTTTCAAATAAGCATAATGACGGGGCGTTAATTTAATTCCTTGTGGCGGAACCAGCTGAGTAAACGGATCTTTTGGTGGCGGTAAATGTTGATGCACCGCGTTCACCACTTCTTCATAAGCATGAGCTCCACTGATATGAAGAACATCAGGGCAGGCTTCCTTGATGATATCTGCTTTGGCTCCAAGACAGCCCGTTACTATAACCCGGCCATTTTCCGCCATGGCTTCTTTAATGGTATCAAGAGATTCTTTAACGGCACTATCAATAAAGCCGCAGGTATTAATGACAACCACACCCGCATCTTGATAACTGGAAACCAGCTCGTAACCTTGAGCGCGCAGTTGAGTAATGATGCGTTCCGAATCGACCAAAGCTTTAGGACACCCTAAACTGACAAACCCTACTTTATGATTCATAAATTTCTATCTGTAAAAAAATTGAACGAATTATACCGCAAAGTAGCTCTCGTTGTCGACAGTTTCTTGCACTTCAATGATTCATGTCAATCGACCTTTTGGCCAGTAGGTTTTCTACTGATTTTTGCTGGGGTAAGGTCGTTGGTGATGCGGGAGACAATCCTGTCTACTCGTCGCTGCAGCATGATTTCAACCATTACTGTTTCGTTCGGATGAAGAATTTTGTTAATGTCAGCAAGCGAGGAATGAAAATCCAGTACTCTATAATAGGCGAGTGCCTGGTCACTTGCTTCAGGGTGTGCCTTAATCCGAAACCCCAGATTACCCTGCATTTGGGGCGTATTAATACCCGTTTCCATGATGTCGTAGTCAAGAAAATAAGTCAGTTTTCCTCGATTACGCTGATTTCGTTGACGGTCTGCAAAGAAACCTGAAGGAAGCGCATTCTCACTGTATTGGGGACCAGCCGTCAGATACAGATCATAATCCTCAAGATGATTGCCCCTGTCATCAATGAGCCGGAATATAATCATAGAGTAGCGATTGGTGATGTATTCACGGTTAAAGACAAGCGTCTTCACTCGTTCTATATGCTCATTGTTTTGTGTTTCTTCAGTCAGCTTATCCAGCTCTTTTGCCAAAGTATTATAGGACTCACGACTTTTTACCTGGAGGCATCGCATGACCCATATTGCTGTAGGATGTGTTGCGGCATTGGCCATAGTAATGCTGCGGATGATTCCCATGTGTTTCCCGATGTGCGAACACCCTGGCAGAACCCCAAATGCCATTCGTTGAGTTCGTGTCATTTTGGCGACAACAAGATTTTCACCGTTAGTCCCTTCCTGATGTAACTTTAATAGACTGTAATTCATATTTGCAGCAGTAACCCGTACAACTCCATCAGATCCGGCTTCTCCAGTGTAGGAGTTAATTGCATCATAAAGCTGGCGATCAATTTTCTGGCCTGTAAGTACAAAGGAATAGATGCCGTGAGCAGAGCAATCATAATCTAGCCAACTTTCATTAAGTTGCCAGCTCATATCACTGCCGAGCTCAAGCCAATCCAGTACACGTTGTCCCGGTTCAATACCTTCAAAAAAGCTTTTAATACGACCCAGTCTGGATTTGCCCAGTTGAGCGAGCGCCGAACCATGGTTGGCGGGAGCCAGCATGATAAGATGACTCAATGGGCATTTCGCAAGATTATTTTTAAAGTATAAATCCATCCATTTACGAACAACGATTCCCCCTGTGGAGTGAGCGATACAGGCAAAACGTTTTCCCTCTCGCAGTTGGTCAGCAATTTCATCACGCACAGCATGATCAAAGGCTCGGGCAATATCATCAATAGTTATTGAATCGACGAAGCTGATATAGCGTCCCAGGTAAATATTTCCTACTTGAATCTTCAGTTTTCCCTCATTGCTTTGACGTTCAAGCCATTGAGGAAGCTCTCCATAAGTATTGGTGTGGGTGGCACTCCAACCATGAACGAAGATAACAATCATAACTTTCCTTTTCTTATTGATGTTGCGATGGGGTATTGTTGAATAAATCGATAGTTTTGGATTATTTTACAAGAATATAGCTAAGTCAAATTAAAAGTCTGAGGAATGACACCATTTAACCTTAGGAATAAAAAAGTAACAGTGTCGCAATTTAAAACCTGTGATCAAGAACGATTCTGTTGATATGAAACCATCCCATGATACGTCTTCAATCATGGTATTATTTCGGAATCTCCAGTTCATGCTGTTGTTGATTTAAGGGTATCGCCGTTGCTGGTTGAATCAATTTATTGTTTTGCAGGTAGTTCATAATGAAATCCAAAGTTTTATGGAGTGGGGTTGAGTATGGTTCTGCCCTAATCAATTTCTTTGCTTCAAGATAGTTATTCCTGCAATAACGTTTATTATCCATTTTCGCTATTTTCTTATAATGATTGTTAAAGAATGACACCAGTGGATAAATTAAATCCTGCTCCGTAGCATGTTGTTGCAGATGCTCATTAAACTCAGCTAATGACATAGAGTTAAATGAATAATGGTACTGTTCGGTTATATATCGACAGATCATCGGTAAATTCGCGTATTCAGCTGCCAGGTGATAGACCTTGTGTTTCGGATGTTCCAGTAAGGAAATTGCGATGATGTCTTCAGCGGTTTCATCAACAGGCATAAAACTGATTTGATTAGGAAGAGTTATCGCAACACGATGATTTAATAAATACACCAGGGATCGTGCCACGATGTCTTTATCGGTGTATTGATTTTCAGATGAAGCGGTGACCATGGCTGGTCTGTAAATTTGAATCGGTACGCCCAGTTCTTCTGATTGCCAGATTAACTGTTCCGCTACCCATTTTGATTCCGCATAGCCAAAATCAACATATTTGAATGCAGTATTTCGGGTGTCTTCAACTAATAGTTTTGTGGGGGTCCAGCCAAAAATTAAAGTGGTTGAAATATAGTGTATGTATTTTAATCGATGAGTAGTGGCTAATTGAATGATGGTTTTTGTTCCATCCACATTACTGGGTTTTAAGTCTTCATAGCGGCTGAGATAATGGGTCACTGCCCCGTTATGATAGATGCTATCAACGGTTTGGGCTAAAGTCTGCCAACTGGATGCATCCAGACCAAAATGGTCCATGGCAAGATTGCCGCAAAGAATGCTGATCCGTTGTTCTAAACCCATTGCCTGACATCTATCCAGGAGACCATAGTGTTTCAGATTATTCAGTACACGTGACAGACCTGTTTGTTTATCAGCAGCATTGACCAGGAGAACTAATTGATAATTGGTCATTTTCAACAGATTGAAACATAAATAAGCACCTATAAATCCTGTACTGCCAGTAAGCAAAATATGATGAATGTTTTTCTTGGGGCATACGGGCAATATCGAAGGTTCAATGGAACAATGAAGCCGTGCATCGTTTTTAATGTGATGACTGGTAGTTTTAGAATCGTTTTTAAAGCGTTTTAACCAATTGGCTATTAACCTGTTCTGCTCCTTGATGGAAGTTGCGTTGAGGATGTTTTGATATTCTGACAACCGCATGGAATACAGCCTGGAAGCCAAGAGTTCATTGCAATATTTAGGACTGATTTTTTGGGTTAACTGGACATGCAGATGAGTGATGGTTAACGAATCAACTCCTAATTCATAGAATGTTTTATGATTTTGCCCCGGATCTTCCTGAATAAAATGAGTAATACGAAGATTGCCATTAAGTTGTTTTAAAGCGGTAATAGATTGTTCTTTATATAATTGTTTACAGGCGAGTCGTTTTATTTTTCCAGAAGTGGTTTTGGGTAGGCTATAGCGAGAACATAAAACGAGATCGTGTAGTGGAATATCATGATTTTGGAGTATGAATTGAACCAGGGCATCCATATCAGGCAGGCGATTTTTATTTTTAACCTCGGCGATTATGACGATTTTGGTTTCAAAATGATCTTCCCAGGACACGGCAACACATCCATGTGGCTGAATCTCGGGAAACTGTTCAACGGTATATTCAATATCATGAGGGTAAATGTTAACGCCGTTACAAATCATTATTTCTTTGATCCGGCCTGTGATATAAAGCTGCTGATCTTTCATAAATCCCAGGTCGCCAGTTTTTAAATAATTTTTGGAGCATCCTATTATTTTTGCATTAAAAACTTCTTCGGTAAGATCCGGTTTATTATAATAACCCAGAGCGTTACTTTTACTATGTAACCAGATTTCTCCTTCTGTTCCTTCTTTACAAACTATGCGGGTATGCGGATCGACGATTTGAATGTCAATATCGGGACAATAACCACAAGATACTTTTCTGTCATCGGCTTTCCAGACCGGGGTATTTGCCTGAGTGACAAACAAGGTGGCTTCCGCAAGACCATAGGTTGGTTTTAATGCTTCTTTGCGAAGTCCCTTCGATTGAAATGTTTCATAAAATTTTTCCAAAGTGGCGCAATGGATAGGCTCTGCCGCATTAATGACATTGTCCAATGAACTTAAATCCACTTCTCGCTTATCCCATTGAGACACCATAAATTCATAGGCTGCATTGGGGCATTGAATCAGAGTGGCTTTAGTATCCGAAATAAGCTGAAGGAAGGCATTGGGATTGGTCATGAAGGTAGTCGGAGCCATATAATAACCGGTACTTCCATGATAGAGACTGGCCAGATAGGCACCAATTAATCCCATATCGTGGTAGTGGGGGAGCCATGAGGCAACGACTTGATCTGAAGGCTTATTCGTTAAATAGAATCCGATTAATTTTAAATTATGAATCAGATTGTCGTGGGACACCATGACTCCTTTCGGCGCACTGATCGATCCGGAAGTAAATTGCAAAAAAGCGATATCCGGATAGTTATCGGGTCTTTGAAACGAATCACTGGTATTTTCACCTGGATATTTAATCCATGGGACGGAGCACAGTTCTGAAGTATCCAGGGGCTCTGAACTGATGATGCATTGCGGCTGACATTCATTGATAATGGTTAATAGGGTACTGAATTTTTTAGTGTTGTGAGGATGCTTTAATGGAATGGGGATGATGCCTGACTGCACACAAGCCAGAAACGTTACTATAAAATCCGTACCTTTGGTGAATAATAATATGGCTTTATCACCAGAACGCAAAGACATTTTATTACTTAGAAATGCACTTGTCTGATTTACGGATTTTGACAGTTCCCTATAGTTCATCGATTCGGTAATAATACCTTTTTGATTTACCCAGGCCAGTGCCGTCTGATTGGGTTTTGTAATTGAATGATGATGAATGGCATCGGTTATACACTCCATTTCAGGCCCCTCTAAAATCCATTTTTCTTGTTAGTTAATTTTTTATAATAGGTCCTAAACAGGGTTAGAGTCCAGAATTTGCCAGTATTTCAAATTAGGCGTTATAATTATTATCAGCACGTGTTGTATTATTAAAAATGAACTGGGCTAATCCAGTACTGGTTGTGAATTAACTGAATAATGATCAGCTCCAACAGGATATTTGGGGAAACAATCCATAATTAAGGAACATGACATGACACATCGGAGGATATGGATAGCTTCCTTTATATTATTTTTTTGCCCTTTACTCAGTTCATGCAAACAGCAGAAACCTCCATATCAAACAACAGGTTATGTTGAATCCACTCTGTTTTTTGTATCGAGTCCTACTGGAGGACAGCTAAAAAAACTATTTGTTCACGAGGGGGATTCTTTATCTAAAAGCGAGTCAATTTTATCCATTGAGGATCAAAAACCAATTAAAGCTCCTGCAACAGCAACTGTACATGAAATTTTTTATCAAATTGATGAATTTGTTCCACCTAATCATCCTATTGTCAGCTTGTTACTTCCTTCCCAGATGCGAATTATATTTTATGTACCCGAGGCTCATCTCAATAAAATAAAATTAGGGAAACAGGTGTCTGTTATAATTAAAAATCAAAAATATCCAGTTAAGATTACCTACATAGCGAATCAGGCAGAATACACACCTGATGTACTCTTCAGTGAAGAGAACAATCATAAATTGATTTATAAAGTGAAAGCGGATGTGAGGACATCCAAATTAAGAAATGAATTAAAAATTGGTCAGCCGGTGGAAGTGGATTATGAGTAATCCAGATTCTAGCCAACTGGTTATTGATGTGAGTGGACTTTCAAAATCGTTTAATGGGATCAAAGCGGTAATCGATTTAACCTTGCAAATTCAGGCGGGAACCATTTTTGGTTTTTTAGGAGCGAATGGCAGCGGAAAAACGACCTGTCTGCGCTTGCTTAGTGGTTTACTTGTTCCTGATCAGGGAAAGGGACGCTGTCTTGGTCTGGATTTATTTACCCAAACTAAAATGATACAGGCACAAATAGGTTATATGCCGCAGCAGTTTTGTCTGTATCAGAATCTGACCGTTTATGAAAACCTGGATTTTATCGCCCGAATTTATGGATTAAGAAATAGAAAGGCTCGTCTGGATGAAGTGATTGAATTACTTCATTTAGTAGAAAAGAAAAATCAAATCTCCTGCACTCTGTCAGGAGGATGGAAACAACGGGTTGCTCTGGCCGCAGCTTTATTACACTGTCCCCGTATACTTTTGTTGGATGAGCCAACTTCAGGAATAGATCCTCAATCCAGAGTATTAATCTGGAATCACATACAAGATTTGGTAGGGCAAGGGGTTACGGTTTTATTGAGTACTCATTTAATGGACGAAGCAGAACGATGTCATCAACTGGCCTATATGTCTTATGGTGAACTATTGGCCAACGGTTCCTCGGTCGATATTATCCAATCATCCAGGCTGTATTCATGGCGAATAAAAGGGAAAAATCTGGCTGATCTTAAATTAGTACTTACTAAAAATTCAGTTCCCTTGCAGCTTATTGAAAAAGGAAGTGAGATTCGTATCAGTTCGTTGCATCCAGATATATTAAAGCAGTTCGACCCTTCAGTTTTTTTAAATTATGAAGTTGAAGCAACGGATACCACTTTGGAAGATGCGTTTATTTTTAAAATACAACATGAGGAAACCTGAATATGATGCCTGGGTTTTCAGTTCATCGGCTATGGGCCATCATGCGCAAAGAATTTATTTTAATGAAGCGTGATCCCGCAACGATAATTATTATGGCGGTATTGCCATTAATATTGGTATGTATGGCGGGTTATGCGATTAATACCTATCCTAAAAAAGTCCCTACCGTATTAATTAATTTTGATAACAGTGATGTCAGTCGAGAACTCATCCGAAGCATGGAACATACTGAATATTTTAAATTTGTTGCCTCTACTGCCAGCAATGAAGAAGCATACCACCTGCTCAGAACTGGAGATGCTTTGATGGTACTTACCATTCCGGCAGACTTTTCCAAGGCGTTACGTCGACATGAAAATCCTGCTTTATTGTTAGAGGATGGAAGCATTGATTCTCTTTCTACAGGCAGGGCCATAATCGCTCTGGCAGGATTAAAGCAACAGGTGTTAGAGAAGATATTTCCCGGGGCTTTTCATGCGCTGGATCAATTGCCGTCGTTTCAGATCATTATCCATCGTATTTATGATCCCGAACGTATTACTCAGATTTATGTTGTTCCAGGAATGATTGGGCTTGTGCTTATGTTAACCATGTTGTTAATCACGGTGATCATTGCCTTCAGAGATGTGCAGGGAGGGACTATTGATTATTTATTGGCATCTCCCTCACGCCCATCTGAAATTTTGTTAGGAGAAATTCTGTCTTATATCATCATTGGTTATGTGCAGTTAACCTTGGGATTACTGCTTTCTTATTATTTATTTCATATTCCTTTTATAGGTAATCCCCTGTTGCTCTATTTATGTGCGTTGCCTTATATCATTGCTGAATTATCATTAGGATTAACTATTGCGACATTTTGCAAAACTCAATTTGAGGCTGCTCAGATTGTGAACGTATTTATCGCTTTTTCAATTATATTGACGGGTTTTGTTTTTCCAATTTTTGGAATGCCAGAATGGGCACAAATTACCGGACTATTTTTACCTCTGACTCATTTTTTTAAAATTTTGTTTGGTGTGATGTTGCGAGGTAATGATTTTAGTGAAATCTGGGCAAATTTATGGCCACTATTAATTTTTTGCGTTGTTATGATTAGCCTGGCGAGCTTTAGATTTAAGCGTCAGTTCAAATAAACAGGACTTATTAAACAAACTTTTGAGCCAAAGGATGTGCATGATGAAGAACACCATTGCGTTTTATTTGCGGAAGGCATTTTTTCATTGGCGTGAGCCTGGTGACCAGCCATTGCAAGGGTTAGCCAATATAAACTGGCGTTTTGTAATAGAGCAGATAATTTATCATGCAGGAGCACTTTGTGTTGTCTATGTCGGGGTTAGCAAGACTGCTTTTTTCTCATTTTTATTCTTTGATATTTTTCGTGCTTTTTGCGTAACGATTTTGTTGCATCGATATTTTACCCATCGTTGTTTTGAAACGTCGAGGGGCATCCAGTTTATTTTTGCCTTGTTGGCCTTAACTCCATTGCAAAGAGGGCCTCTCTGGTGGGTTTCCCATCATCGCCGACATCATCAGTTTACGGATAAGCCGGGAGATCCGCATACTCCAAAACAAGGTTTTTTCTACAGTCACCTGGGGTGGTATTTTACGATAAACGATTCTGCGACTGATAAATCGTATCTAAAAGATTGGCTACGTTATCCTGAGTTAATCTGGATTGATCGGCTTGAATGGCTTGCGCCTATAGTCATGATGGTATTGGCCTACAGTTATGGTGCGTTAATAAATCATTTTTATCCTGATCTGGGAACGAATGGTTGGCAAATGTTAGTGTGGCTATTCTTTATACCCACAGTATGTGTTCTTCACGGTAGTTGCATCGTTAACTCCGTGTTACACCATGTGGGTTATCGTCGATTTAATACCAATGATAATTCACGTAATATGTGGTTGTTGGCACTCTTCACCTTGGGTGAGGGCTTTCATAATAATCACCATCGATATCAGGCATCCTGTAAGCAAGGTATTTACTGGTGGGAAATTGATTTATCGTACTACGTGATAAAGCTATTAGAGAAACTGAAATTAATTTCCAATTTACGTTATTTTCCTCAATCAATACTAGATGAGGGGCAACATATTATTCCCTACAAGGAAGAATAGACCCGTGCATCATGGAACAAAGAATGCTTTATGCAAGCGGTATCTTCCAATTAGGCTTTAGTTTTACATCCGACAAGGTCTACGTACCGCGGCTTGTCCGCGGTAGGTCGGTCTTTATCTTTGTAAACAAAACCTTAAGGCTAATTGGAAGGGCGGTCTAATGTGTTGTAAGCAGCTTTTTGTGAGTTCTATACCCGTTTAATTGCCTCATAATGAGTCGTTTGCATTCTTTTGCCTAGAAAGTTGGCGTAATAAAATCTAAAAAATAAAACCGTGTTAAGCGCCAGAATGAAAAAACCTTCCATGATGAGATTAGGGTAGTAAGGTAATAATTCGTGTTCTAACCGTTCCCAAATAATATAAGAAGTTAGTCCCGGGATACCGATGACCGAAATTCCCGTAATTAATATAAGGATGTTGGTTTTTGTCGATTTAAAAAAGCGCCCGGAGAAATTGATGGGTTTATAAACCGTGATGCCTTTGGTCAGCAGATCAAATATAAAATAAGCCATAATGATGAGGAATATCCACTCAAGATGCAAAGTGATTTGATGAATGTGTTCAAACAATAAGGTAAACACAGTTGAGGTTGAAGCCAGAATGACTATAAAAAAATGGCCTGGTTTGTATTTGTATAAAGTGGCAATGAAATTAAAACTTAATCCTAGCAGCAGCAAGCTTTCATCTAAAAATCCCACCTTGATATGCAACAAGAAATAAATGCAGAGTTCAAAGATAAAAAACATGGCAAGACAGATCATTAAGTAATTTTTTATCGTATTGGTTTTGGTTCTTGAGTTTTGCAAGCCCAGGAACAATTCAATACCGTGGATGAGCATGCGTGGAATAAAAAATTCATGGTATGCCAGTTTATATAAATAGTCGCGCATTTTTTGCGGAATCAGGGTGTCAGTAAACGATCGGTGTTTCAGATGTTCTCGCCGTTTTTCAATGGTATGGCGTTGATAAATGAGCGATGGAGATTTGAGGAATTCAAAGGAACGGTATATTCCATTCACTATTCCATGGATTAATGCCAAAGTATAAAAGCCCATCAGAATTTCAATATAGATGATTCCTAATTGAGTTATGGACGCATAAGCGATCGCATTTTTTGCATCAGTTGCCTGTTTACTCATGAGACTGGTTAGTACTGTTGCCACAAGGATAAATCCTATAGACAGGACCGTGAGCGTCGGGTTGGTATTCGGATGATTCATGCTGATATTTAAAAATATAAACATGGGAATATGAGTTGCTATCCCTCCATAAAAGATGGCGCTGGATGGGGTAGGGCCTTCCATTGCTCTGGGTAACCAAATCCAGGGAAAAATACTGGATTTAATTAAACAGGCGATGAGAATAAAGAGTTCAGCAATTGGATTGTCAATTTGAGTATAGATGTGACTGCCAAAATAGGCTGAAGAAATAAGCGCGGTATAAAAAATGACATCAGCAATTTTATAAATGACCAGAATAATCAGAGAGTTTTTTAATACCGACATACGGTGTTCGTAAAAGGCAATCAGTAACACTGAAGATAAACCCAGTAGCTCCCATCCAATAAAGATACTTTCAGAACTGCTGGTTAATACCAGAAGGGATACTGCCAGTTCGAGTATATAGAGCAAAGAAAAGAATTTATAAAAATAATGATCTCGATGCAGATAAAAAGAAGAAAATCGTGCAATTAATGAAATCAGGCTGATACAAAAAATAAAAAATGCGATGGAATAGGGATTCCAGATAATTTTAAAACTGTCTGAAAAATATAAAAAATCATTGATCGTGATTTGCGAGAGATGTTGGTTCAGGAGGAGAATGAACAACACATGGATTCCATCGAGGATAATACCCGAGGTTACCACCATTCTCACTCTTTTTTCACCTAAGGTAATGGGTGTTTGGCCGCTAAATATCAGGACCAGGAAAAAACGTAATAAGGAAGATACAGTAAAATAATAAAAAAAATACTCGGATAAAAATTTATTCATGATGTGAGATGTCCAAAGCTAAGATGATTTGCATGATTAAATACATCCTCATCCTGATGAAAATAGGTAGGAGGGAAGTTTGAATTTTTGAAGGGTTCAAAAAGTCCATCTTCATAGAGGTACACTTGTTCATCTTCTGTATTATGTACTGATAGTTTAATCCAGTTATTATTCGCCAACTCACTGAATTCACTAGGTTTTTTTAATGCGCTTTTTAATATCGATAAAGAACAGATGACCAAAATACATAGTCTGATGGGTTGATGAATTTCTATCATCTGGCTGGATAATCCATTTTGTAAGTCGCTCTGGTATCCATTCATGACACCAATTAATGACGTGACATTATGAGGCAGTTTAGTACCGCAACCATAGGTTTCATTATCGATATAACTAAAATAATATTCGAGATTTATTCCGGCACAAACCGGGCCAGCAGTATTAAGAATTTTATTCAGGATGACTCCATCTTGATCTTGACCCGGATCGTAGGAAATAAGGAATGAACGTCTGTCCAGAAACAGGTTTTTGGAGTGGCTTCTTGGTCCGATAATACATAAAGCATTGGTTGAGTGACCATACTCTGGCCGAGGTTGGCGTAAATCTATAGAGCGCTCTTGTACTTTACGGTGATAGTAGGCGGGTGATTTACCAAACGGTACTGATGAAAAACGCCTGCATCGTTCTTTGGCATTTAATTGACCGGCTCGTTTGATTCGGGTCTGGATGGTTTTGAATTCAGATTGCAATTCCAGTGGAATGTCGTAGTAGGTAATATCATCACTGCAAGTATTATGATAGGCGCCAATAAATTGGGTATGCACCGGGATGTCAATAGCTTTTGCTTTAAGTCGTTCTCTCACTGCCGGTTCATTTAATAACAGGGCCATTAGGCGTGAATTGGCTCCACCGCGACCACCTCCGCAGGCGCCGCAATCATAAGCCGCTTCGTGGGGATTATTCAAACTGGACGATCCATGTCCCATAATAATGACGTAGTTGCCAAAATGTTGGGTCAAACCTAGTGTTGCTAATAAGTTATAGGCCAGATTGATTCGTGCTTCCAAATCCATTCCAGAGGGCCATTCCTCTTTTTTGTAGACCAGCTCAGTATGTACTGTATTGTTAATTAATTTGGAACAGGAGTGTTTTATTTTTGCGGTCAACCGAGGAGATATGATATCCAGACTAAAGGGTATTACTTTGAGAAAGCAACCTAAAAAAGTATCTACCGAACTGCGAAGAATGGTTTTGGAACTTAATACGGAAAGCCATAACAATTCTCCCCATAAAAATAAGGATTTGAGGCCTATCTGATTATTAACTTCCCCATTTTCGGTGATTAGATATTCAGGCTTGGCATTCACTGGACAAAGCGCCCGGGTATGCTTATCAAAGTAGCCTTTAAATTTGATATTTAAACCGAAATGCCCTGCATGGCCAAAAGTTTCACAGGTTGGATCCCTTTCCAGGTATCGTCTGAATGACTCTTCGCGTTCATCAAGACAGCAAATAACTTGATACTCTGGTTTTGTTGCAGTTGGAGCAGGTGATTGAGTGACGTAGGCATTAAAGAAATTATTATAGAATGTCCGTTCAAATGATCGATGTAGAATCTCTTGTCGTGATTTATCATCCAGAAAAGGCAGGGCTTGAATAAAAGCGGATTGCAGTTCCGGATGCTTAAAGAGCTTGTTGAAAAAATGGTGAATAAATTGTTCTGAATGAAGGTAACTTGAGTCGTATTTTGGAACAGTTGGCAGCTGTGATGTGATGGTTTTAATGGCGGTCCATTCACAGAGCATGATGATGGTCATGAGTTCTATAAAACAGGGTTTAATGTCCTCAACCTTTATCCAGTCCGGATGATGCTTCAAGCTTTTGATCATCCCTGACCATCCTTTAAATCTATAGGCTAAATCAAAAAGATAATCCGGCAGATCATCGGTATTGATTTGTAAGTTTTTAAGAAGATCTAATAGAATTAATGAAGGACTCATCGTGCCATAGTGATTTATCTGTAGGCTTAATGATTTTAAAAAAGCCGAATCAACGATTGAGGCAGATTCATAAAGAGAGCGGAAGGCTGCCCACATTCCCTCTTTTTTATTCGTCATTGACCAATAGGCTGAGCCAAAATCGAAATAAGTCGCCATGAATTTTAATAAGTGGGGCGCAATATAATGATCTATATCGATACCTGATTCTTCACGCAGCGCATAATGATAAAAATACTTTTTTGTTTGTATGAAATAATTTCTAACGGATTCGCATTCCTGCTTATCCAGATAGTGATTGGCAGTTTCACTCTGGATTAACAATCGATACACAATGTGATTGGGGATTTGGAGTTGATGTTTTTTGATATAACAGTCAATCTCATAAAAGAGATCTGATTTGTTAATGCCTCTATTAGCATACTCTTGCCAGTAAAACTCTTCGGGCATGAATGCATTGCATTGATAATCAAGAGCAGCTTTTTTTACTGCGTCACAGAACTCCAAATGCTGGTAATGATGAATGGTATTATGGTGAACAAAGTACTCAAGAGGTCCTTGTTCGGGTATATGTTCCATAGCCTGATTGATTGAATCAATCAGTAGTTCCTGTGTAATTCTCATGTTAACCCCAATACATCCTGGTTGAAAGCTCATGATCATAGAGAGGTCTTAAATGACCGACTCCTGATATTTTTAATAATGTATCATCTGATAACTCTCTTAATGCGTACAATTTTGTCATGATGGTATGATCAACAAAATTGCTGTTACTCAAATCAACAATGACCGGATTATTATTTGATGCTGCCTGTCCAATCAGACGTTTTAACTTGAGATAGGCCACAAAGGTTAAAGGACCTGATACATTGATCGTTGTTGCATCAGAAGAGTGTACTAAGCTTACTTCGGGTCTAAAAAGAGTAATTAAACTGTTTCCACGTATCAGATGGAAAAATAATTTTAAACAGATGCCTGCCAAAACGCCGGTCAATAAATCAGTCATCAAGGTAACCATGAAGGTCGTTATGAACAGAAGAAATTGATCGCGTCCGATTTGATAGGCATGAATAAACGCTTTAGGTGAAGCCAGTTTACATCCCACAAAAATCAATAATGCAGCCAGTGCGGATAAAGGGATCAGATTGATGTATGGAGTCAAAGCGACTGCCGCAATCAGCATAAACACGCCATGAAAAAAATTGGCTCTGATGGTTTTTGCTCCATAGTCCACATTTGCCTTGCTGCGAACAATTTCGGCAATCATGGGCAAGCCGCCTATTAGTGAAGAACATAAATTGGCAACCCCTATACCCAATAAATCTTTATTAAGATCTGATGGTTTTTCTGGTTTGGTGATCGAGTCAATGGCGCATACAGTAAGTAAGGATTCAATGGAGCCTACTAAAGTAAACATGATGATGTATTTTGCGCTGGCCAAGGTAAACAAATAGGAAAAATCGGGGAAGTTTATGGCTTGCAGCAGATGATTGGGCAAGGTTACCAGCTGACTGTGATCCAGAATGTAGTCATTATAAAATAAATGATAGGTGTGCGTGTCTTTTATATCGAAATACAAGGACATCGGGATCGTTATTGCGACAACTACAATGGATGACGGAATGAAACTTAATTTTTTAAGTTTGGGCCAGAACAATACAATACTGAGCGCAATAATTCCGATGCATAAAATAACGGGATTCGAGTTACCTAATTGCATTGGCAACTGTTCCAATAACCCAAATATTGAAGTGTTGTTGGGATGTTCACCAATAAGGACATAGGACTGTTTGGCTATAATGATGACGCCTATGGCTGCAAGCATGCCATGAATGACTGAAGGAGGCATGATTTCTGCAATGACGGCTTTTTTCCTTAAGGCAATAAGGATTTGCAGGATCGCTGCAATAACACCAATAGCTAAGGTACGTTTATAACCGAGAAATAAATCCCCTTGCCCAAGCTCCATTACTGAACCCAGGACGATTACAATCAAACCGGCAGCAGGTCCTTTAATGGTTAACTTGGCGCCTCCGAACAAGGACGTAATTATTCCGCCTAATATTGCTGTTAAAATTCCGGCACTTGGCGGAAATTGACTGGCCAAAGCGATTCCCAGACACAGAGGCAGAGCGAGTAAAAACACACTAAATCCTGCGATTAAATCCGATTTAAAGGCATTCATGAATAGTCCCTAGATGCAAAGATAATCCATGCTTTGCATAATTTATGCCAAGGATTAAATACTATGTGCATGAAAAAGAACAGTGCAATCCGGGATCATGTCTCCTTAAGCCTGGATTGCAGGTTGTTTAATAGATTCAATGTTCTGTCAGGAATTTTGGTAACTTCTCAATCAGTCAGTGAAAAAACAAGCTCTCGACGTGCCGCGGACAAGATCTGAACCTTCCTCATTTTTATATATCTCCCTCTGCGGCTTCCCGTCACTCTTCGCATCCTTCCGTCACCCTCCACAGCCCATCCTCGTCATCCTTCGCAGTCCATCCTCGTCACTCTCCGCATCCCATCCTCGTTACCCTTCACATCCCATTCTCGTCACCCTCCGCATCCCATCCTCGTCACCCTCCGCGAAGGCGGAGGGTCCATTATTTATCATTTTGTTTGTGATTCACTTAACTGTATTATTCGTGTGTACCCAGACCTTTTTAATGAGATTTAATGTAATACGAGAATATAATGTTCTCTTTTATTAGTTGCAATGTACTGATATGACTATTTTATTATGGTTTTTCGGTATCGGACTTACCATACATGGACCCTCCGCCTTCGCGGAGGGCGACGGAAGACAGCGAAGAGTGTCCGTCAACCCTCCGAATCCCATGCTCGTCACCCTCCGAATCCCATCCAATGCCACAATCAGGAGATCCCTCATTGCATTCGGGATGACGTTCTTTTGAGCGTTTCGTCATCCTGAGCACAGCGAAGGATCTCCCAATGCAGGCACAATGCCACAATCAGGAGATCCCTCATTGCATTCGGGATGACGTTCTTTTGAGCGTTTCCTCTATTACATTCTGATTTATCCACGATCGTTATAAATAAAATAAAACCCTGTTTTTGTCTTCGAAAAAAAAGATTACACTGATGTAATTGAAATCAGGAGACGGGTGATAATGAATTATTTACTTGCCATAGATCAGGGAACGAGCAGTACTCGAGCTATGATATACACTCTTCGGGGAGAATTGGTTACAAGCAGCCAGTACCCACTTACCCAATATTATCCTCACCCGGGTTGGGTCGAACATGATCCTGAGGAGATCTGGCAAAAAACCTTAACAGCCATTAACGATGTAGTAACACAAGTAGATGCTCATCAGATACTTTCATGCGGTATTACTAATCAAAGGGAGACTACGGTTATTTGGAACAAAAAAACCGGAGCCTGTCTTGCCCCTGCAATTGTTTGGCAGGATAGGCGAACAGCAGATTATTGTAACTCTCTATCAGAATATGCCTTGATGATTCAGGAGAAAACGGGATTGCTCCCTGATCCTTATTTCTCAGCCAGCAAGTTACACTGGCTTTTGGCACATTGCCCAGAGGCTAAGGAATTGGCATTAAATGGTGATTTGGCTTTTGGTACAATTGACAGTTTTCTGATCTGGCGGATGAATGATGGCGACAAGCATTTAACCGATGTGACCAATGCATCCAGAACCATGTTATTTAATATTAAAAAAGAACAATGGGACACAGATCTGCTGGAGCTTTTTGGTATCCCTGAATCCGTATTACCCACAGTATGTGCCAGCGATTGGCATTTTGGGGTTATTAATAAAAAATGGTTCGGTTTTGAAATTCCTATCCATGGTGTTGCAGGTGATCAGCAAGCCGCATTAATAGGTCAGGGGTGTTTTGAGGACGGCATGGTCAAGGCAACTTTTGGAACTGGCGGTTTTTTATTGTTAAATACAGGTAGCACTCCTGTATTATCACATCATAAGCTATTGACTACCATTGCCTATAAAATTAAGGGCACTATCGCTTATGGATTGGAAGGCAGTATTTATCATGCGGGAACAACGGTAAAATGGTTGCGTGATGAGATGAAATTAATTTCCAGCTCCAGTGAAACGGAATCTTTGGCTCAAAGTCTGGATGGAAATGACGGTGTATATCTCGTTTCTTCATTTACCGGATTGGGTGCGCCCCATTGGTTATCTACAACAGGCGCCGCAGTATTTGGTTTGTCGCGTTCTACAAACAGAGCTCATTTTGCAAGAGCAGCATTGGAAGGCGTATGTTATCAAACTCGCGAAGTCTTGAATTGTATGCGGGAGGAAAGTCATTTGGATTTGGCATTATTACGGGTTGACGGAGGAATGGCCGCGAATCAATGGTTTTTACAGTTTTTAGCCGATCAATGTCAATTAACAGTTCAAAAGCCCAAGGATATAGAAACAACGGCCAAGGGGGCAGCAATTTTAGCCGCTATAGGTTATGGTGTCTTTGATTCACTATCTGCGGTGCACTATGTATGGGATACTGATAAAGAGTTTAAACCCCAAAGGGATATTAATGAGGTTGAAGCAGATTTTGATGGGTGGAGCAGGGCGTTGAGTCGAGTTAAATGGGGTAATTAGAGCTGAATAACATCCAACTTGCAGAACTGCTATAACACTCTAAAATTACCATAATACAATGATAATAAGGAGTTATTGTGAATTTAATGCGTTGTATTTTAAGTGTACTGTTTATTATCTCTCTCTTGCTGATAAAAATTGATGCTTATTCGATGATCGATAAAAAATGGATTGATACCAAAATTAATAATTTTGTTAACGATCATCCCGTTAAGGCGATAACGTACGGTTTATGGATTAATGGAAAACCGATAAGCATTCATGCTCTTGGTAAATCCATGACTGCTGTACCTGCTACTACAGCAATGCATTTTAGAATCGGAGGTATTACTGAGACGATGTTAACGACGCTGTTAATGCAGATGGTAGAACAAAAAATCGTAAGCCTTGATGATAAAGTTTCAAATTGGTTTCCTAATTTGCCTAATGCCAATCGTGTCACTTTAAAAATGTTGGCGAATTGCACCAGTGGTTATCCTGACTATGTATACAATAAGAAATTTATTGAGGTTAACACGAATCATCCATTCAAACTTTGGACAGATAATGAGATAATTGAATATGCAATGATGGACTCTCCATTATTTCAACCTGGAACAAATCAAAAGTATTCACATACGGATTATGTATTATTAGCTGACATATTAAGTCGTGCGAGTCATAAGTCGTTAAAACTATTATACAAGTCTGGAATTTTAGATAAATTGGATTTAACTAATTCTCAATATATTCGCACGGCCAATATTCCTTATCCTGTGCTTCATGCATTCACTCAGGATAGAGGAGTGTATGAAGATTCAACTTTCTGGAATCCTTCCTGGACTTCATTTGCAGCTATGATCTCAACTATTAGCGATTTGGGCGTCTGGGCAAATGCATGGATGAATGGAAGCTTGCTTTCAGAGAATTCTACTAAAATACTACGATCAGCAGATACTGTTGGTAAAGGCACTAACACAAATGATGCATATTTTGCTATGGGGTTTGAAGTTGTAAATCATTGGCTTCTCCAGAATCCCAGTTTTGGAGGATATAGTGGAGTATTCGCTGTTCTACCGGAAAAAAAATTGGTATTTATTGCCTTCAATACGGTGAAAAAAAACCAGAAAGACTCAGCTAATTTAAGCATGGATTTATGGCGATATTTAGCCCCTGATTTGGCTCCTGAATATCCAATTCCAACTTCAGGACACCATTAGTAGAGGTTGATAATTGCTCAATAACAACTTCGTGCCGTGGCTCGGTCGTCGTAGCCCTTTATTAATTGATAATGCATATTAAGTAATCTCAATTTGCATTTTTAATCAGTTTATCATCCTCGATAAAGCGGGGTTCCATACAATAATGTGGCAATATGCTAAATTTTAAGATGGAGCTCCGATTTTGTGAAGATGACATATAAAACGTGAGGATATTTAGAGCTCTCAAAAATATGCGATAATTCATGGATATTTGCCAAAAAGCTTATAAGATTCTGACAAAAAAAGAACCCGTACTATGCAATGCTAATACGGGTACAGGATGGTGTCACTGATTAAATCACATCTCGATTTTTTTCGCCAGTATACAATTGGCGTGGTCTGCCAATTCGTGATTTGCTGGCAACCATTTCCATCCAGTGACTCATCCATCCAACGGTTCGAGCTAAGGCAAACACCACAGTAAACATATTTGTTGGGATACCAATAGCGCTTAAAGTCAAGCCTGAATAAAAATCCACGTTAGGATAAAGTTTTTTCTCAATGAAATAATCATCTTCAAGAGCGATGCGTTCCAATTCCATTGCTAGTTTAAATAGAGGTTCATCTTTTGCACCAACAGCTTCGAGAACGTCATAACAGGTTTTACGCATTACTTTTGCCCGAGGGTCATAACTTTTATACACTCTATGACCAAAGCCCATTAAACGGAAGGGGTCATTTTTATCCTTAGCGCGCTGAATATAATGCTCAATGCGACTGACATCACCAATTTCTTTTAACATATTTAAACAGGCTTCATTCGCTCCACCATGAGCAGGTCCCCATAATGCGCCAATTCCTGCTGATATACAGGCAAATGGATTTGCGCCAGTAGATCCGGCCAGTCGTACTGTGGAAGTAGAAGCATTTTGTTCATGATCTGCATGAAGGATAAAAATAGTATCCATCGCTTTGACTAAAACCGGATCGGGAGTGGTATTTTCAGATGGAACACCAAACATCATATGCAGGAAATTTTCAGCATAGGACATTTTGTTTTGTGGATACATATAGGGCATGCCTGTAGAGTATTTATAACTCATCGCAGCCAATGTAGGCATTTTGGCAACCAGACGAATAGCTGATATAAAGCGATCCTGAGCGTTATTTAAATCCATGGAGTCATGGTAGAACGCGGAAAGCGCTCCAACTATACCAACCATAATGGCCATTGGATGTGCATCACGTCGGAAGCCATTCAAAAATTGATACATTTGTTGGTGAACCATAGTATGGTTATTGATTAAGCTTACGAATGATTTTTTTTCTTCAACATTGGGTAATTCACCATTGAGCAAAAGATAACTGACGTCCAGAAAATCTTTTTTCTCTGCCAACTGTTCTATTGGGTAACCTCTGTACAGTAATATTCCCTGATCACCATCGATATAGGTAATTTTAGATTCGCAGGAGGCCGTTGATAAAAAACCTTGATCAAAGGTAAACACGCCGTTAGCACCAAGTTGGGTTATATCAATTACGTCATTTCCCAAGGTTGGAGTATAGATGGGTAATTCAAGCGTGTCTTGACCTTCAATACTTAGTTTTGCAGTCTTTTGTGTCATTGTGTCTCCTGATTGATTTCATGCCATATCAGCATTCTTACTTTCGGTAGTGCGAGGAACTATATAAAAATGGGCACTTACAGTCAATTTAAACATCAATTTCATCTTTAAAATGCTGTCTTCATTTACTAGATGATAGTTATAAATCGAGTAAATTCAAATCATATTTTTCCATAATATGATTATGGTTGAGATTTTTATAGTTGAACAGAAAAATATGACGACTTAAAGTGATTTTTTATAAAAAGCCCTTTTTATCTTCTAAAAGTACTGCTGTCTGTTTCAAAGGCTCAAGATGATTCAATTACACCCGTCTGTATGGTATCCTCTTACTCAAAATTAATATTAATCATCGAATAAGGATACGTCCAAATCATGGTTTATTTAGCCAAAGAAGTCTTGCCAGTCAATATTGAAGACGAATTAAAACAATCCTATCTGGATTATGCTATGAGCGTGATAGTAGGTAGGGCTTTACCTGATGTTCGTGATGGGTTGAAACCTGTCCACAGACGCGTACTTTTTGCTATGAGCGAATTGGGTAATGACTGGAATAAACCGTATAAAAAATCCGCTCGTGTTGTGGGGGATGTCATTGGTAAATATCACCCGCATGGTGACACAGCGGTTTACGATACAATAGTTCGTATGGCTCAGCCTTTTTCGCTGCGATATTTGCTGGTTGATGGTCAGGGTAACTTCGGATCTGTTGATGGTGACGCTCCAGCCGCAATGCGATATACCGAAGTGCGTATGTCCAAAGTGGCACATGCTTTACTCGCTGATTTGGATAAAGAAACTGTTGATTTCAGTCCTAACTATGATGAAACAGAATTTGCTCCGGTTGTTTTACCATCCCGGGTTCCCAATCTTTTGGTCAATGGCTCTTCAGGTATTGCTGTAGGTATGGCGACAAATATACCGCCACACAATTTAACAGAAGTAATTAATGCCTGTGTTGCTTTAGTAGATGATCCGGAAACCAGTCTTGAAGATATTATGGAAATTATTCCTGGCCCGGATTTTCCAACCGCTGCAATAATCAATGGTCGCGCTGGAATTATACAAGGTTATCGTACAGGTAAGGGGCGAGTTATTATTCGTGCCAGAACTGAAATTGAAACCGATGAAAATTCAGGCCGTCAGGCAATCATTATTCATGAGTTACCTTATCAGGTAAATAAAGCCCGTTTGGTTGAACGCATTGCTGAATTGGTCAGAGATAAGAAAATTGAAGGCATTTCCGGTCTTAGAGATGAGTCTGATAAACAGGGAATGAGAGTTGTCATTGAATTAAAAAGAAATGAAGTAGCGGATGTTATTTTAAATAATCTGTTTGCTCATACCCAAATGCAAAATGTATTTGGTATTAATATGGTTGCCTTGGTAGATGGTCAACCACGTACACTGAATTTAAAACAAATTCTTGAGTACTTTATTAAGCATCGCCGTGAAGTAGTAACTCGACGAACCATATTTGAATTGAAAAAAGCCAGAAGTCGTGCTCATTTATTGGAAGGTTTAGGAATTGCTCTGGCAAATATTGATGAAATGATTGCTTTAATTAAACAATCGCCAACGCCTCAGGATGCTAAAGATGCTTTATTGGCCAAACCCTGGCAACCCGGTCTGGTTAAAGCAATGCTTGATAAAGCGGGATCCAACGCGTCAAGGCCTGATGATTTAACCGATGAATTCGGTTTAAATGCAGACGGATACCGATTGTCGGCAGCTCAGGCGCAAGCCATTCTTGAGTTAAGGTTGCATCGATTGACAGCCCTTGAACAAGACAAAATTCTTAATGAATTCGAAGAGTTATTGCTGTTAATTAAAGAGTTATTGGACATTCTGGCTTCACCTGAACGTTTGATGCAGGTGATTCGTGAAGAATTAGTTGATATAAAAACCCAGTTCGGTGATGAGCGTCGTACAGAGATAACCGCTTCTCAGGAAGATTTAACTATAGAAGATTTGATTACTGAAGAAGATGTTGTGGTTACTTTATCTCATCAGGGATATGTAAAATATCAACCCATATCCGCTTATCAAGCTCAGCGTCGAGGGGGTAAAGGTAAATCTGCGACTCACGTCAAAGATGAGGACTTTGTTGAACGTCTCGTTATTGCAAGTACTCATGATACCTTACTCTGTTTTTCTAACCACGGTAAACTTTATTGGTTAAAAGCATATCAGCTTCCGTTGGCCAGCCGTATTTCTCGTGGTCGTCCAATAATTAACATTCTTCCTTTAGCCGAAGGAGAAGAAATTAATGCGATGCTTCCTGTTCGTGAATATACCGATGGTTCTTATGTATTTATGGCAACCAAGAAAGGTACGGTTAAGAAAGTGCCTCTGGATGCATTTAGCCGCCCTCGCTCAAACGGTATAATTGCCGTAGATTTGGACGAAGATGACAGCCTGGTAGGTGTGGACATTACTGATGGCGAACGAGACATCATGTTGTTCACTGATGCAGGAAAGGTAATTCGTTTTGCTGAAAGCAAAGTACGGCCTATGGGGCGTACTGCACGTGGAGTCCGTGGTATTAGAATAGAAGAGGGCCAGGAAGTTAAATCTCTGGTAGTTGTTCATCCAAACGGCACCATCTTGACCGCTACTGAAAATGGTTATGGAAAGCGCACAGATATTGATGAATATCGTGTATCCGGACGAGGTGGACAAGGAGTGATTTCTATTCAGGTTACCGAGCGAAATGGAAAAGTAGTGCGCTCTATACAGGTAACTGATGGTGATGAGGCAATGCTGATTACCGATAAAGGCACATTAGTACGCTTTAAGGTAAATGAATTATCAATTATTGGTCGTAATACTCAAGGCGTCCGTTTAATCAACGTCAGCTCTGGTGAGTTGGTAGTCGGTATGCAAAAAATTGAAGATCTCGGTGAAGAATCTGAAGAGTTTGAAGAATCATCAACAGATACTGAAGAAAGTAATGATGAACACCAGGATTTATAATTTTGGTGCAGGACCTGCAATGCTCCCTGAGCCCATTCTTAAGGCGGCTCAGGAAGAGTTACTGAATTGGCACAATCTTGGAATGTCTGTACTTGAAGTAGGCCATCGTACTTCTCAATTTATGGACTTGCTTGAGCACGCCGAACATTCGCTTAGACAATTGCTATCCATCCCTGATAATTATCAGGTGCTTTTTCTTGGTGGCGCTGCTCGTACTCAGTTTGCCATGATTCCCATGAATTTTTTACATCCAGAAGAGCAGGCAGGGTATTTGATTACTGGTATCTGGTCTCAAATGGCTTTTCAGGAAGCAAATCTATTAAAAAATGCTTATTGTTGTGTCAGTGAAGAATCTAATGGCTATAAATCAATACCTGATGCAAAAAGTTGGGAAATCAAAAAAAATACGCAATATGTCTATTATACTCCAAATGAAACGGTCAATGGAGTCCGATTTCCTTATGTTCCCAAGACGGGAAATATACCATTAATTGCTGATATGACGTCGTGTTTGCTTAGTGAACCAATTGATATCAGGCAATATGGATTAATTTTTGCCGGAGCCCAAAAAAATATCGCCAATGCCGGATTAACATTAGTTATTGTTCGTAACGATTTATTGGAGCGGGTAGCAAATCCTGTTGTACCGACTATGTTGAATTATAAAGTACAGGCAGAGCATCACTCACTCTATGCTACTCCACCGGTATTTAACTGTTATTTGGCAGCCAAGATGTTTGACTGGATTCGTGAGCAAGGTGGCGTAGAAGCTTTATTTCGATTAAATTGCTTAAAAGCTGCAAAACTATATCAATTCCTTGATGCTTCTGATTTTTATACTCCAACTGTAGACCGTGATGCGCGATCGATTATGAATGTCTGTTTTACACTGAAACGTCCTGCCCTGGAAGAGCCATTTATTGCATTGGCTGAGCAGCGAGGTCTATGCGCATTAAAAGGTCATCGATACGTTGGTGGTCTTAGAGCAAGTTTGTATAATGCAATGCCCATGTCAGGTGTTGATGCTTTAATTGATTACATGTCTGAATTTGCAAAGGAACATAACCAGTGAAAAGACATAATTTTGTGAGCCAACCCGTTAATTCGATAAATGGGGAAATGAGTGTTCCAGGTGATAAATCCATATCTCATCGCTCAATCATTTTTGGAGCTATAGCCGAGGGAGTCACCACTGTTCATGGTTTTCTTGATGGTGAAGATTGCATGGCTACTGTCAAGGCATTCAAATCCATGGGGGTCTCTATTGAGGGGCCTCATAAACAACAAGTGATCATTCATGGTGTTGGGAAACATGGTTTAAAAAAACCAAATCAAATAATCGATTGCGGTAATTCAGGAACCAGCATGCGTTTGTTAGCCGGGTTACTTGCTGCACAAGACTTTGACAGCACCTTAACTGGTGATGAAAGTTTATTAAAACGCCCCATGCTTCGTATCAGTAAACCTTTGAGTCAAATGGGTGCGGCTGTAGAAACTCGTGACGGAAAACCTCCAATCAATATTAAAGGAGGTCACAAATTAAAAGCCATAGATTATGTCATGCCTGAGGCAAGTGCGCAGGTGAAATCCTGCATCCTTTTGGCCGGTATTTATGCTGAGGGAACAACGCGAATTACAGAAACCGGAGTGAGTCGTGATCATACCGAACGTATGTTAAAAACATGTTCCTATCCAGTAATAAAAACAGGAAATACTATAGAAATAAATGCAAATGGGGCATGTCAAGGTACTCATATCACTGTCCCAGGTGACATTTCATCAGCAGCTTTTTTTATAGTCGCTGCCACAATAATCCCGGGTTCAAATGTTGTAATCCGCAATGTCGGTATCAATCCTACTCGAACTGGAGTTATCCATATATTATTGGAAATGGGGGCTGATATCACGATTGTGAATGAACGATTTTTTGGTGAGGAGCCAGTAGCCGATTTATGCGTAAAATCAGCACAGCTTAAAGGAATTGATATTCCTGAGGCCATGGTCCCCCTCGCTATAGACGAGTTTCCAATACTCTTTGTCGCTGCTGCCTGCGCCAAAGGAGTGACTACTTTACGAGGAGCTAAAGAGTTGCGTTTGAAGGAAAGCGATCGCATTGGTTCCATGGCTAAAGGTTTGGAGCAATTAGGTATCGATGCACTTGTATTTGATGATGGAATACAGATTACAGGCGGAATTGTTCAAGGTGGAACTGTTGATAGTTTTGGAGATCATCGAATTGCAATGTCTTTTGCTGTTGCCGGGGCAGTCGCCAAACAGTCAGTAACGGTTCTAAACTGCGCCAATGTCGCTACGTCATTCCCTGATTTTGTAACAACAGCCAATACCCTGGATTTTAGAATAGAGGACATAATTGATAATGTTTGATAATAATGTACCCGTAATTACGTTGGATGGACCTAGTGGAACAGGTAAAGGTACTATCTGTCATTTACTCGCGAAACATCTTCATTGGAATATGTTGGATAGTGGCGCTATCTATCGTGTTCTTGCCTACGCGGCCAGAAAAAGGGGAGTGAACTTTAATGACACGAATCATTTGATTGATTTGGCAGTGACTCTGGATTTACGTTTTGAATCCTCTGAGCAGAATGAAACTCAAGTCATCCTTGATAATGAAGATGTTTCACAACAAATTCGTAGTGAACAATGCGGTCAGGATGCATCACAAATTGCAGTGATTCCTGAAGTAAGACAGGCTCTTCTTGAACGCCAAAGAGATTTTGCACAATACCCTGGTTTAGTTACTGATGGGCGAGATATGGGCACGGTGGTGTTTCCTAATGCTGTTTTAAAAATATTTCTCTACGCAAATGAGGAAGAAAGAGCAAATAGACGTTATTTACAGTTGAAAGAAAAAGGAATTAATGTTAGCCTCGCCCAGGTTGTTGAAGAACTGGTTAAACGTGATACAAGGGATACAGCGCGAACTCATGCTCCGCTAAAACCGGCCGAGGATGCAGTACGGATCGATACAACTGGATTATCAATTGTACAAGTGTTCAATAATGTATTAAAATTATTGGATAAGCAATTGAATAGTTTATAGAGTGTTGTTTGTTGGGGGGAAGGTGAGTGGATCTCATTCTTTCATTTTTTTACTAAAGAGTTTATTAACATGTCTGAAAGTTTCAAAGAACTATTTGAGCAAAGTATTATCGGCGCTCAATTTTATCCTGGTGCGATTATTACTGCCAAAGTTATTGGTATAGATGATGACTACGTCACTTTAAATGCTGGATTAAAATCTGAAGGTATTGTTGCCGTAGAAGAATTTTATGACAAAGATGGCGCACTGGAAATTAGCCTAGGTGATACTGTCGAAGTGGCATTAGATTCAGTTGAAGATGGCCACGGCGAAACGCTGCTTTCAAGAGAAAAAGCCAAACGTCAGGAAGCCTGGCGTAAATTATCTAAATCCCATGAAAATAATGAAACAGTTACTGGTCTCATTTCTGGCAAAGTCAAAGGTGGCTTTACTGTTGAAATTGGAACCATACGTGCATTTTTACCTGGTTCGTTAGTAGATGTAAGACCTGTAAGAGATCCTTCTTACCTTGAAGGTAAAGAACTTGAATTCAAAGTAATCAAGATGGATCTGAAGCGTAATAATATTGTTGTTTCTCGTCGCGCAGTTGTCGAAGAGGAAAGCAGTGCTGACAGACAGGCTCTTCTTGAGTCGCTGCATGATGGTCAAGAGCTTCATGGTATCGTTAAAAACCTTACCGATTACGGTGCATTTATCGACCTGGGTGGCATTGATGGCCTGTTACATATCACTGATATTTCCTGGAAACGTGTTAAACATCCAAGTGAATTATTGTCAGTTGGCCAAGATGTAAAAGTAAAAGTATTGAGTTTTGATAGCGAAAGAAACCGTGTTTCTCTAGGTATGAAACAATTAGGTAATGATCCTTGGGTTGATTTGGTAGAGCGTTATCCTCTGACCAAGCGCTTACAAGGTAAAGTAACCAATATTACTGATTACGGTTGCTTTGTTGAAATTGAAGAAGGCGTGGAAGGTCTGGTACACATGTCTGAAATGGATTGGACTAACAAAAATGTTCATCCAAGCAAAGTAGTATCTATGGGTGATGTTGTTGACGTAATGGTTCTTGAAATTGACGAAGACAGACGTCGTATCTCTCTGGGTATGAAACAATGTGTTGGTAATCCATGGCAACAATTTGCTGCATCTCATAGTAAAGGTCAAAAAGTTAGTGGAAAGATTCGTTCAATCACTGATTTTGGTATCTTTATTGGTTTGGATGGAGAAATTGACGGTCTGGTTCACTTATCTGATATTTCCTGGACTGTTCCTGGTGAAGAAGCAGTAAAACAGTTTAAGAAAGGTCAAGAGCTGGAAGCAGTCATCCTGGCTATTGATCCAGAGCGTGAGCGTATTTCTTTAGGATTGAAGCAACTTGAAGGGGATAACTTTACAAGTTTCGCTGATTCATACACTAAAGGTGCAATTGTTAAAGGTACTGTAACAGCAGTAGATGCCAAGTCAGTAACTGTAGCATTAGCAGACGATATTACCGGTACTATACGTGCCAGTGAGCTTTCTGATGAACGCGTTGATGATGCAACCACTCTTGTTAAAGAGGGTGATGAAATTGAAGCCAAAATCATCAATGTTGACAGAAAAAATCGTTCAATAACTCTTTCTGTTAAAGCTAAAGATGCACAAGATGAAGCTGATGCAATTAAGAAATACTCAAGAGCTGAAGGAACCTCAACTACTCTGGGTGATTTATTGAAAGAAAAAATGGCAAGTAAAGAAGGCGAATAGTCTCTAAACGGCCCAAACATAAAAAAGCGTAGTTTTAACTACGCTTTTTTTATTATTAAAAAAAAGATGATGCTGAATCTGACAAATGTTAGTTCATTATTTGAATTCAATTTTATTATTTTAAATTGAGTCCTTTTAGTTTGAATTCGCATCTATGAATTAGGTGATAACTCCATTTTTTTTAAAGCTCATTTCAACTGACTTATCTGGATTGATCATGTTATGATGGGACAGTTTAAAGATACAAGGAATCCTGAATGCGCATATTAATGCTGGTTACTTATATTTTACTGATTATTATTGGTGTTAGTTTTGCTGCTTTAAATGCATCTTCTGTAGCTGTTAACTTTTATTTTAAAACAGTTTCCATGCCTATATCCGTACTGATGACAGTGATGCTTGGTGTCGGTATATTTGTTGGATTTATACTGTTTATCAGCAGATATTGGCGTTTAAAAATTGAATGTCATAGAATGAAAAATCAATTGAAACTCACTGAAAAAGAAATTAAAAATTTACGTTCAATTCCTTTACAGGATCAACATTAATTCTTTTATTATCAGGAACTCGGTATGCAAAGAGAGGGAAATTAATAAATGATTAATTTATGGCCACTACTGTTGCCTGCTGCCGCTTGGTCAGGATGGTGGGTCGCACATCGCAGTAATTCCGATAAAAATACTCATGTAACCAATCGTTTATCACGCGAATATGTTGTTGGATTAAATTATTTATTAAACGAACAATCGGATAAAGCTGTAGATATCTTTATCAAATTACTGGAAGTGGATAGTGATACTGTTGAAACACATTTAGCCTTAGGCAGTTTGTTTCGACGGCGTGGAGAGGTCGATAGAGCCATCCGAATCCACCAGAATTTAATTGCAAGACCACAGCTGAGTATATTACAGCGAAAAGAAGCATTAATGGCTTTAGGTCAAGATTATATGAGCGCAGGAGTTTTTGATCGAGCTGAGCGTATATTCCTTGAAGTTGTCGAATTAGGTGGAAGTAAAGAAACCAGTAGTTTACAAGGCTTATTGGCTATATATCAGCAGGAAAAAGCATGGGAAAAAGCTCTTGATGTAATTAAAAAACTGGAAATTTCAACAGGGAATAGTTTGCATAATCAAGCTGCTCATTATTATTGTGAAATGGCGAGCCAAGCATTGAAAGTGAACGCTCTGGATAGGGCAGTATATTGTATCAAACAGGCAATGAATGTTGACTCACAATCTGTTAGAGCCAGTTTAATGAATGCAAGTATCGAAATGAAAGAAGGGCGATACAAACAAGCTATACGTTCTTTAAAAAGAGTCCCCCTTCAGGATGCTGAATTCTTAACTGAAATTATTGAGCCTCTGGTGTTCTGTCATAAGGAACTCGATACAATGGCGGACTGTATTCATTATCTGGAACAAACTCTGGTTGATCATCCCAGAGCCTCAGTAATTTTCGTCATTGCTGAATATTTACGCCAGAATAAAAATATGGATACCGCTATTGATTTTGTAGCAGATAAGTTGAGTAAGCATCCTTCAATTCGAGGCTTGAATCGATTGATATATTGGCATCTTGAGTCCGCTCATGGCAAAGTGCGTGATAAATTACAGATGCTCTATGATATTACGAGCAAATTTTTAGACAATAAACCTGTTTATCGATGCGGTCATTGCGGTTTTGGTGGTAAGCATTTGCACTGGCATTGTCCAAGTTGTAAACAGTGGGGTAGAATGAAACCAATTCATGGTTTAGAGGGTGATTAGAATAGGTTGGGTTTGAATTTCGTTAGATGTTAATAACCTATTGATAATAAAATATATTATATAAAAATTATGAGACTATAATGCAATTTATTGACTTAAAAAAACAATATTCCTTGATCGAAAATGACATACTTAATAGTATAAAAAATGTATTAAATCACGGCCAATATATTATGGGTCCAGAGATTGCTGAGCTTGAAAAGCAACTGGCATCTTTTATTGGAGTAAAGCATGCCATTGTTAATTCCAGCGGTACTGACGCTCTATTAATGGCGTTGATGGCTTTGGAAATTCAACCGGGTGACGAGGTTATTACCAGTCCATTCAGTTTCTTCGCAACAGCTGAAGTAATAAGTCTGTGTCATGCCAAACCGGTTTTTGTAGACATAGATCCTATGACCTATAATCTTGATCCGGCTAAACTGGAAGCTGCTATTACCAAAAAGACAAAAGCAATAATGCCTGTAGGTCTATACGGTCAATGTGCTGATTATGATGAAATCAATGCTATAGCTAATCAGTATGGCATTCCAGTGATTGAAGATGCCGCTCAAAGTTTTGGTGCTACCTATAAAGATAAATATTCCTGTGCTTTAACTACTATTGGCTGTACGAGTTTTTTCCCATCAAAACCGTTGGGCGGTTATGGGGATTCAGGAGCCTGTTTTACTAATGATGATGTTCTGGCACAACGATTAATTGAAATCAGAATACACGGCCAAAATGCACGCTATTGTCATAGTCGTGTTGGAATTAATGGGCGCATGGATACTATTCAGGCTGCTGTTTTGATTGAAAAAATGAAAATTTTTCCTGATGAAATCATTATGCGTCAAAAAGTAGCACAACGATATAATGAAATGCTGGGGTCTTTGGTTAAGGTTCCATTTGTAAAAAGCCACAATACCAGTGTTTATGCCCAATATACTATTGAAGTAGATGATAGAGATGAGTTCCAAAAATCAATGCAAGCAGCAGGTATTCCAACAGCAGTTCATTACCCTGTTGCCATGCATCATCAAAAAGCATTAAGTTATTTGAATTATCGTACGGGTGATTTTCCTCATGCAGAACTGGCAAGTAATCGAGTAATTAGTTTACCAATGCACCCATATTTACAGATAGAAGAACAAAGGCATGTTGTAGCCGCTGTAAAAGAAGCTTTATTAACTCAAGAAAAGGCTGTTGTTTAAATGACTTCAAAGTTAATTGTCGCACTGGATTTTGATAATGAACGTCAGGCTTTAAATCTGATAGATTCGATAGATCCTGCAACCTGTGGATTAAAAGTCGGTAGCGAGCTCTTTACCCGTTTTGGTGCGCAGTTTGTAAGGCAATTGGTTTCAAGAACATTTAATGTCTTTTTGGATTTAAAGTTTCATGACATCCCAAACACTGTAGCTCATGCATGTAAAGCTGCTGCAGATTTGGGTGTTTGGATGATGAATGTTCATGCTCTTGGTGGCATTAATATGATGAAAGCAGCAAATGAAGCATTAAAGGGTTTGGGTAAGGATAGGCCTATACTCATTGCTGTAACAGTACTTACCAGTCATACAGAACATGAATTGAGTGATATAGGAATTACGAATCCATTAACTAATGAAGTAACAATGCTGGCTCGGCTTGCCCAGGAAGCCGGGCTTGATGGTGTCGTTAGTTCAGCTCATGAAGTTCGAACAATTAAACACGAGTGTGGAGATGATTTTATAACAGTAACCCCCGGAATTAGATTAACGGCTGATTCAAATGATGATCAATCTCGTATTATGACCCCAAAACAGGCCATTACTGAAGGAACCAATTTTTTAGTTATCGGTAGACCAATTACTCAATCAGCTCGTCCTTCAGAAGTTATTGCTACAATTCTAACTGATATATCTTAACGCACCTATCTAATGCATTGGTCATATGGTATAATATATGACCACTCCTGAGTGAATTAACTTTGTTCTATTTTAATCCGTGATAATTTATGATAATTGTAATAATGATTTTTAATAAATATTTTAAAAAGACCAGCATTACTCCAGATGTTTTTTTTAACGGATTTTCAGACTTAAGGATGAAGTGATGACCCCACAGCACATAATAAGTCAGCTGCTGGAATCTGACACAAAATACCCTAAAAATTTAGAACTTTTAAAAAAAATTATCATAACTGCTTATCTTGGTCGACTTAGAGTTAACGGATTGGCTCCTGATAATAAGATAGCCCTTGGTAATTACTTGTTCGATAACGAACGAATGATGTTCGATTTTTCCAGATTAAGTGAAGATAAAATAGAGGTCTTTCTTCAATGGCTGCTTGCGCCACATCAAAATGAAAAACAGAGTGTTTATTTTAGTAGTGTTAATGTAAATGAGTATCGAGGTTACACAGCAGAACAACGGTTAAGCTGGTGGAATACATTAAGCAATTGGTTTAAAAATAATAAATCTGATTATTGGAAAATTACTGATTTGGAGTTATCTCTTAATTACCAGTTGACTGGAATTGAAATCAATCATGGAGATAAAGGTATTTTAATTGGTTTCAATCAATTCCTTGTTCCTCCAACAGGTACAAAATATAAAGATCCTGATAGTTCTCAAAGAGAACCACTAGGCAATACGAAAAGAGTCATAATAACGGATCAATTGGTTGACCAATTAATAAAGGAAAATTTCAAAAGCATCAGACCTGAATCCATCTGCAAGCGCGCTCATCCTCAAGCAATTGATATAATAAATCCAGCAGCGCGTTTTGAGGAAATGAGTTCATACAGAAAAACTCATAATTTAAATGCCTATGAGGCCTGGTATATCAGGTTATGGAATTGGATTTATTCCTGGTTTGCGACCGATTACGTACCTATTGAGCAGAGCGTGCCTAATAATAATTTATCTTTATTATATGAAACGGATACGATAAAGATTTTTCAGCGTACAGTAACTAAAGAAATTATAGTACGAGAGAAAAAACCGGATATAGAAAATCTTGTCTTTTGCGGTGGCGGCGCAAAAATTTTTGCGCACGTAGGTGTTTGGAAAGCATTGAATGAAGCGAATATCAGGCCAACCCGTTTTGCAGGAAGTTCAGCCGGCGCGATTATGGCCATGTTGTGTTACCTGGGTTATTCTGCTGATGAAATAGCGGTCCTTTTTAGAAATTTCAAACAAGAACATCTAGTCCATTATGATATTGATTTTGATGGTTTATCGGGTTCTGATTCTTTAAAAGCGGCGCTGGATTATGCGGTGACCAACAAGCTGAAGGAAATTGTCGCAAAATATAATATCGCCTATCCGCAAGGCGTTATTACATTCAGAACTTTGGATAATATAAAGAAACAATGTCCAGGTTGTGGTTTAGGTGACGAAATAACGGTTACTGCAACCAATAAAAAGCAAGGTAAAACGACCTATTTTTCATTAGCCAGATCACCTGATATGGAGTTTACCAAATCAGTGGAAGTTTCTGCTAAATTTCCTATTGTGTATAAGGCAGAACTGATCGATGGTGAAGCTCATAATGATGGTGGCATTTTAAGTAATTTTCCAACTGAAGTTTTTTCTGATGACCACTCAACGTTACTGGAGTCCGAGTATGGAAATAATCTGAAATTGCTAGCGGTTCAATTTGATAATGGTACTGAACGAACTGCGATAGATCGTATCATGCAGAAAGTATATCGAGAGAATGTGGTTCTCAATTGGATCTACAGTTTCATAACCGGTGTAAACGATCCTGCCAGTGGTTGGGTAAAGGACCGTTTGAAATTAAGGCAATATGCGCATCAAACTATAGTTCCTAATGTTGATGATATTCCTGTTTCAGGCTTTAGTGTAGAGATAGAAAGTCAGAATAAAATGATTCAAAGAGGATATGAAGCAACGCAGGATTATTTGACTGCTCGATATGGAACCAAAGTAAATTACACTAATAAAAACCAGGAAATGATGTATTCAACATTTAATTCCCTAGGTGATTTGCTCGCGTATTGTTGTTATCGAGGCGATAGACACTGGTTTGATATTGTAAATAATTTGATATCCCAATCCACATTACCAAACCGTACAGCATTAATGAAGCAATCCCTTGAGTTAAGAACTTTATATTTCGGCGCTCTTTCACCTCTTTATATCAAATCAAAAGGATCAAGTGAAGAATTGAAAGAAGAAGAGCAAAACAATGAACTTAATCTCAAGAATTTTGAAGAACCCGAGCAAAGCCCCCTTACTTTTTTCGGTAATGCTGTTCCTCAACATCACAGTTCAGGATTAGGGGTAGAAAATCATGATGTTTTGCATGCCTTATATCCTATATTTCTCAAATTAACACAGGATATGGTGCGATCAAGTGATGATAAAAACGCTCTGAGTTATGCACGCCATTCCTTAAAAATTCACAATCCGTTCATCTGTCTGGAGCATTTTGCCAAGATTAAAAACAAAACACATATTATTCTTCATATCATTATTAATTTAATAAAAGAATTGAAAGACAATCCCCAACAAATTCTGTTTGATACCCTAAAAGAAATCGAAAAACTCCCGTTTAATACTATTAAATTATTAAAGCCCGAATATTATGATCAATGGGATTTATCGATGCCTCAAACTTTGAGAGTTTTTAAATTGTTAAATAATGGACAACATGCCGCGGCTAGCCAATTACTGTTCTATCTAAAAGATAAAGCTGAGCCAATGCAAACAATTAAAAAAGGAGCTTTTTATGATGACTTTAGTGACGGGAGCATCGAAGGGAATAGGCCTATGCTTGGCGCGTGAATTTGCACAGCATGGCCATGATTTGATGCTTGTTGCTCGAGATGAAACACGATTAAAAGAGATTTGTAATGAATTTCATGAACAATATCAAGTCAAAGTCGCCTATACAGTTTGCGATTTGAGCAAATCTGGAAGCGCTGTCAATTTATATAATGAATTGGAATCGCGAGGGGTTGAAATTAATTGCCTGGTTAATAATGCAGGAATCGGATATATGGGTTCTTTTGCAGAAATGGGAATCGATAAACTTGATGAATTAATACAGATTAATATGGTTTCTCCGAGTGAGTTAACTCAATGTTATCTGGGTGATTTTGTAGCGCGTAATGGAGGAAGTATTTTGCAAGTATCTTCTACCGCAGCGTTTCAACCAGGGCCATATATGGCAGCATATTATGCTAGTAAGTCTTATCTTGCATCACTTTCTCATGCTATTGCTTATGAACTGAAGGATAGCAATGTATCGTTATCGATATTATGTCCAGGAGCAACCAGAACGTCATTCTTTTTATCAGCAGGAATGGAGAACTCCATGTTAGAGCGTGGCTATACAGGCATGTTATCTCCTGAAAAAGTCGCTAAAATTGCATATAAAGGTCTGATGAGAAAAAAATTATACATCATTCCAGGGGTAATGAATAAAAGCTTGGCAAATTTAGCTGCAATATCTCCTAAGAAAATCGCTGCTGCACTTGCTGCCTATTTTCATCATAAACCAGATGATCCAGCAAATTAAAAATTTGTTGTCTTCTGTTTATGAAGTTTATGTCTCGAGTGTTGAATGATTTAACCAGGTACTAATATCTTGGCAAACTTCTATGCATTACTCGGGAGATTAGGATGTGCATCATAGGTGTTTCATTATTTAGATGCTGACTCTACTGAATTTTCAAGATATACTCGTTTTTTTTGATTCAAAATTGATATGTATAGCAATCTGACTCTTTATTACTTGAAGCAATTAGGCATTACTCCCTGGGTACATAAAGAGACTTGTCTGGGATTGGAACGTCAGGAATCCGAGTCGGAACAGATTTCACCGATACTCATAATTATCAAGAAACCGCATTTAAGCAAAAAAGCTGAAATTCTGTTAAATAAGATGCTAGCTTATCTCGGTTTGAATGCTACAGATGTATTAATCAGTGAATCACTACAAGAATATTCTTTTTCAAAACATAAATCACCTAAAGTAATATGGGTATTAGGGGTAGAATTAAGTGAATTATTTCACTCCACTCAGTGCCAGTGTCCAGTCCTATCTGGAGTATCACCAGAACATTTACTTGATAATCCCATGGAAAAAAAAGAAGCGTTTAAGATGCTTCATTTCATAAAAGCATTAGTCAATTAATTAATCAATTCATATGAAAATATCGGGATTTACATTAATTGAACTTGTGATCGTTCTGGTTTTGATTACTGGCTTGACTTTATTAAGTGTCAGTTCATCGACTCAATTGATTAGTAAAAATGAAAAGCAGACATTAATCGATGACATCAGATCCATCGTTCAATACGCCAGAATTCAATCAGTTAGTCAGGGTCATACTGTATATCTTGTTCCTTTGGATCCTGCATTCAATTGGTCAAAAGGAGTTGCTCTTACTCGATTTAATAAAAAACTGACTCAGGATGAAGTGCTTCATCAGTGGCAATGGAGTTATCATCACTGGACAGTAAATTGGTCCGGTGTTAATTCCACAAACAACATAGCTTTTGCACATGACGCGGCACATGGAATAAGCAATGGAACCTTTACATTAAGTAATATCCGAACTCGTGAAAAAGTAGAGATTATAGTAAACAGACTGGGCAGAGTGAGGATGAAACATCAGACTTTGTCATAAGGGTATTATCAGTAACTGGATAGTTAATCTACTTGTTCCCAATCCGTTATTTTTGTACTATTCATCTGAATAATATTCAAGTAAAAGTACCTATGTATATCAACAGCCAGCCAATTTATATTGCTGATTCTCAAGACTCCGAATTTCTCAAGGAGTGGAGAGAGTATGAGGATTCATTAACTGATAAGTTAATTTCGTCCCGGGGATCAGCAGACTTGGAACTCGTTTTTCAAAATTGGATAAAAACAGACTGGTGGAGTCAATATGTGCTGCAAATACAGGATGGTCATATTTTCTTAAGGGAAATATTGATGAAAAATACAGGTATCGAGTATTGGTACGCTCGAACCATTATTCCGCAAAGATGTTATGATTCTAATCCAGATTTTTTTAATAGACTGCAAAATGAATCGATTCGAAATTTAATATTTGGCGAAAGCAGAGTCCAAAGAGTACAGATGATTTGTTATCCAGTTGACTCTGACTGTATCGAGTACCATTGGGTTAAAAACCATGTAAAAACTGTTAAAGGGATTCTTTGGGTTCGATTGGCTGAATATTCAGTTCAACAGACGCATCGATTTTATTTGATTGAAATTTTATTACCACAACTAGAGAGTGTTTCGTGACAAAATGGGGTGCTTATTGGCGACTGGCAAGATTAAATAAACCGGTTGGAATTTTATTATTGTGGTACCCAACGGCCTGGGCTTTGTGGATAGCCAATAAAGGGAGCCCATCTTTTAAGTTATTCTCTTTATTTCTAATCGGCACGGTTTTCATGCGATCCGCAGGCTGTGTTATTAATGACATAGCAGATAGGAACGTTGATTTGCATGTCGCGAGAACTAAATTACGCCCATTAACCTCCGGTGAAATCAGTTTGGTAGACGCTTTTGTACTATTAATTATTCTCCTTTTTTGTTCATTAATCGTATTAATAAATTTGCCACAAGACTGTTTTTATTTGGCTTTGGTTTCATTATTCATTACATTTCTTTATCCCTTTTGTAAACGATTTTTAAATGCGCCACAAATTATTCTGGGGTTGGCATTTTCTATGGGTATGCCTATGGCCTATGTAGCATCCTCTGTGCCAATTAATGTGGATTTGCTTATTTTGTTATTGATTAATTTTGCCTGGATAATCGCCTATGACACCATGTATGCCATGACAGATAAAGAAGATGACTTAAAAATAGGAGTGAGATCGACTGCAATCTATTTTGCTGATTACGATCGTTTTATGATCGGTGTATTGATGTTTGCTTTACACTCATTATGGTTGTTATGGGCTTTAATGAATAAGACTAACCTTGGATTTTATTTGTTTTGGTGTGCAGGAGCAGGGGTATTATTTTATCAAATGAAGCTCATCCAAAGTCGAAAACCGCAGAAGTGTTTTAGAGCTTTTTTAGTCAGCAGTTATTACGGGGCACTGATGTGGGCTTCTGTATGTGTGAGTATGGTGTAATTTTGACTACTATTTAGCTCAATAATATTCATGTTAACTTGGTATTTGACCAATAACTTGTCATCTACAGAGAAATGTTAATTAATCATGGAGGTATGTAATTCTGCAGTATGCCTTCCTAAAAAAAGTTACCCAGTTGGACTGAATGATTTTCTCTTACTCGTCCCCTGTTTTGATGATGTACCCCCAGGTTTTATCTGCATACTCTTTTTTGTACTTTTTGAACTTTTTGAACGGCTAAATATGGTGAAACTGGAGGTGCCAGTAGTTGCAGAAGATCTGGCAGTGCTAGAAGAGCGAGTTGAACTACTTGAGCTACTCGAGTTCATGGAGCTTATGGTGTCGCAGGAGCTGCTGGTGTTCCAGGAGCTTCTGGTGTCACTGGTGCTTCTGGTGTCACTGGTGCTTCTGGTGTCGCCGGAGCTTCTGGTGTCGCAGTAACCGCTGGTGTAACTGGAGCTGCTGGTGTAACTGGAGCCGCTGGTGTAACTGGAGCCACTGGTGTAACTGGAGCTGCTGGTGTAACTGGAGCTGCTGGTGTAACTGGAGCTGCTGGTGTAACTGGAGCTGCTGGTGCAACTGGAGCTGCTGGTGCAACTGGAGCTGCTGGTGCAACTGGAGCTGCTGGTGCAACTGGAGCTGCTGCTAGTAAATGGATCAGAACTCACTGTACCCTGACAATCTCCCTTGCTGCTGTGGGTAGTAAATCTATTGAAGAAGAACTGTTCATCTGCACTGCTTCTTATAAAACTTTTTCTGGCTGGTGACATATATGGTGTTTGAGATAAATCAATAAAGCTACTCTGTTGTTTGCGTCCAATTTCGATAAGTGTATCAGGTATATTCTGAGGAACGCGTGTCAATATCACATCGTAATGTGTTGCAATTAAATCAATAACTACAGTTGCAAGTTTAATGTTCACTTTACTTTGCATGTGGATATATAAATTCATTTCACTATCGTGGATTGGGTTACTGTGTTCAAGTCCATTTCTTAAAGCAATATAGTCATCAATCTTTGGCTCTATTTCAGGAGTCATTTCGTGAACTATGCCTAAGCTGACAAATTTATTTATTATCTCAATAATTTGACCAATTAAATACCCGCTGGCGAATAGTAACTCTACATCGTTAATGAGTAGTTGAGCTATATGGCTTTCGGAAACAGCACTTACATCGGTAAAATCAACACTTGACTCAATGAATACTTCCCTGAGCATTATCATACGTGATTTTAAACAATTAAATAATTCCAAGGCTTCAACTTGTGTCGTTAATTGACTAGGACGATAATGAGCCCCCAGATTTTTACTTAATTCAAGCAATATTGGAAAATGCGTTTGCATTTCTGCATTTCGTAGCCTTTCGATTTCACGGTTTCTCTCTTTATTTTCTTTTGCCCAGTTCTGCTCTGCTGCTCTTTTTAATTTATTATATTCTCTATGCGCATCACCTAATGGTTTACGTACAGTATCTGCTTTAATACCTTCATTTATAAATGAAGAGAGATCCCTATTATCGGTTTTTTCAAACGGAACGAGGCCATTTAACATAAGACGAATCTTATTTTTATGGTCACCTTCTTTTAAACGGCTTAATAATAAATTAATTTGATCTTCAGTCAGAAGTTTTGTATCTGGAATATAGTTTTGGTGATCAAATGTATTATTCGGAAGATATACTTCTTTTACTCTATTCCAATAAAACGATACAGGACTACTCCAGGTAGAATAATCCTTCTGAATATCTGGCCAATCAGGAAACTGATTTTGAAATTTGATAATTTCACGATAGATCATTTTGTTTAAATGAGACAGTTCATCATAGATCTGATTGAGACGGAAGGCATTCTGCTCTAAATCGTATATCTCAGAATAGGATAAAAGATCTTCGATATGACATAAGGCATTGCGAACCGATGTCAATTGTGTCGGATTGATATAGGTTACTTTATCCAGTTCATCACCTAAATGTTTTTTGGTAAATATTTCTCCAATTAATTGTAAACGTCGTATCAATGAGAGCCTGCCTTTCAAGCTAAAAGAAAAATCAGGTTTATTAAGAAGTACCAATTGTGCATAAGGAGTGAGCTTTATATAATCTTGCTTATCATCTCTGATAATTTTTTTAGGAGTTTGGTCTGATCGCAACGGCAATATACTAATGAGTCGTGTCAAGTTAAATACATGCTTATGCTTCCATAACAGGGCTTTTAAATTAGGTAATTCACCCATACGAACTGGTCCTGAAGGATTGCCAATATTTGAGAAAAAATTAAGCATAATATGAAGATCACATTTTATAATGTCACGAAGAGCAATTTTTACTAAGCATGTACTGTCTTTTTGTACTTGTTGAAAGGTAAAGAGTTGTTTGGTTGCGGATTCATCCAAATCACTCGTGTAAAGTATCCCAACTAATTTTTCATAGTTCTTGTTGCTAATGATCGCGCCGCAAAATTCTAACAGATACCATGAATTTGGGCCCCATGGAAGTAAGGGTACTAATTCACCTCGTTTTTCCCGAGGTAGATAGTATATAGTCTCAAAAACCATCTGCAAAATGGTGATCGCATCCATAGATAAAATGTCGTTTTGAGTATTCTCTATGTAACGTGAAGTCATCTTCTTCAGATACAAGGTGTGAAATCCATGACGGTTTATATCAATTAAATAACTTGAGCATCTATTGCTCATGGTGTAAAAAGCCCGGCTAAACCCATCTTTGTCCTCTTTCAAAAATTCTTTTTTAATAAAGGGATTCGAGGGGTTGTTGTAATAAAATAAGCAAAACTCGATTAACTGTACAATCCAGTTAATTTTTTGAGGATAATCCCACTTAGAAACTTCGTGATGAGAGCCTTTCAGTTGTTGCAATTCCAGGAGATATTGTTCGTTACAAATGTCTTTGCGAAACAACTGTTCTAATGATAATTTCTGAGTCTCCTGGTCTTCTTCGCTTTTGGAGCTATAAATAAGTTTATAAAGGTATTCAATATTTCTTTTTGTATTTAAATCAGGTTTTATTTTTTCTATACGCTCAAGAGAGACTACAGCTGCTGCATATTCTTTAAGTATTATGTGCGTACGGATTTTATTTAGCCAGGCATCGTAATAATCATTCTTTTGACTTATTGCTTCATTGAATTTCAATAGAGCTTCTCTATATGATCCTTTTTGAGCGCGTGTAAATCCATCGTTGTTTAGGATGACGTAACTTTTGGGCATTTCAATTCTCTATGATTCGATTAGCGAGGACAGTAATTGATAGATAAAGTGGTTTAATCTACAAGGTTAACCTTAAGGTTTGCTTAAATTAGCATTTAAAAAATGAATAGCAGGTATTAAAAAATCGAATGATTAATACATAGGTTAAGAGAGGATCACAAGGTAAATCAGTAAGAATAATTATACAATTCATTCATTCCCGTATTTATATAGCCTGGAAAAGAGGTTTAACAAGGCTTTGCTGCTATGCAACAAAACCCTGTATCTATTGAATTTTAATAAACATCACTGCCGTTATCAGCTACAACGCGAGTATGTCTGCCATAGATGACCAGAATTTTTTGTTTGTTTTTCAGTTTCAAATCTTCAGATTGAACCACGGAAATAATACTTCCTGAATTTAATTTAATTACGTATTCAACACCATGAGTTTGATTGTAACCGCCATCAATAAAACCACCATCAGCAGTGTTTTTAGATTGAGCGCTGCTGTCTGTGTTTTGTCGATGTAAATTCACGGGTCTTTTTGAAATAATGGTACCAGGTATTACTTTTTTAATTTTACCAATCTCATTTGCATCATATTCACCAGGAGGTAGATCTTTATTGCAGCTTGCTAATACAAGACCCAACAGAACTACTAAAATGGATTTAAATACGGCATTTATGTTCATAGTGATTTAAACTCCAATAGTTATTGATTAAATTGCTTGGTCATTCTAGCTGAGTTTCCAATAAATTTTAACCCATTTTTACTGACTCCCTACACAATGATGGCAATTGAAGAGATTGTTGGGATCGTAGTGCTGTTTAATCTGCAGCAATTGTTCATAATTAGAACCCCATAGTGCCTTTTGCCAATCCTCTAGAAAATAATCCGCTTCATTACCGTAAGTACCTGCATCAGGACTTAAATCGTGGATTAATTGCATTGCCTGCTTGGCTTTTAAAGCAGATTCTCTTGCCTGGGTCAAATTAGGCTTGTGTCCAGCGATATCTGGGTAAGTATACTGTTGACCACCTGCAATGGTAATTAACGCTGCAGCATCAAGAACGGCAGGATTCATGGAGGTGTTTTTTTGCCGAGCCACAGCTTGTGCGGAGGCACCGGACAAGCCTTTATTGAAGTGGAGCGAAAGACTTGTCAAGCGTGATGCCTTGAAGAGTGCATCAGATAATTGACTGGCATGACCTTCTTCAAATAAGCGAAAAGGAAGGTATCCGGATTGATAATGAGTTAAATAGATTGATACTTCTGACTGATTGCCAGTCCACCAAAACTCACCATAGGGTGCGTTTTTTCTCTTATCAATTACAATATAACTTGGCAGATTTTTACTTAAATAGTCATAATCCCAGAATTTTCTTGCCGGAAGGGCTAGACTATGCAGCGTAAATTGGTAGTGTCCTGGTTTAAGAGCTAACCAATCTTTAAATGGTTGCCAGAGTCTATCAACTTCTGTTTTACTCATTCCCTGAAAGACCAGGCCCAGCTGCATTGTATTATCCGGATTTAAAATAACCTGCTCACCCCAATGTTCATTATGTAATTTTACCCGGTAAAAGCGGATAAAGTAGTCTATTAACTGCTTATAATCTTCATCCGAACGGGCACTGACGGTGCCAGTCAGAGCACCGAATACTGCGGGGAGGGCGTGTGTTTCCAAAGTGATCTTAGTGACTATACCGAACGTCCCACCACCGCCTCCTTTCAAGGCCCAATACAGATCAGAGTTCTGACAGGCATTTACTGTTAATAGGGTTCCATCTGCAGTGACAATTTCAGCCTCAAGAATTCCTGCTGCTCCAGTTCCAAATTTTTTTGAAAAGCTACCAAATCCACCTCCCTGGATGAATCCGCCTGCTACCCCAACCGAGGTACATCCTCCTCCCTGAACGTAGCGTCCATTGTTAACTACTACTTCTTTATATGCTTCCAACCATCGAGTACCCGCTTCAGCGGTTACAGCAGTGATTCCTTTTTGAGTTTTCGGGCATCCTGAAGGGATGAACTCATTGTGTACATGCACCTCTCGCATTTTATGAGTCCAAATTAATAATGAGTTGGGTGCATTAGAACGCCCCAGGTAGTCATGTCCAGTACCTTTTATGACAAGTTTAAGATGATGCTTTTTAGCAAAAGCAACCGCATTGGCGATTTCCTGAGCATTTTCAGCAGCTAGTACATAAGAACTCGTTTTTGCCTGCCAGGCATCTATCCATCCATTGGATTGAGTTGACCCGGAGTGTGATTCAAGATAAAAGGGGTTTTTAACGTCCTCTAGAATTTTATGACATGCAGTGCTATTACTGTTTTTGATACAAGGAGCAAGAGGAGAGACGCCTTTATATAAATGTCCATTCACTTTGTTTTTTAAATCATTCCATTCAGATTCTTTAGGCCAACATGGGCTCTCAGGAGTACAGTATGTGGCGACAGAGGTTTTTTCAGTTTGAAGTGCCTGCGTGGGGATGCTAATAAAAACCAGAATAAGATAAAGCGCCATGATCCATAATTTCATTGATTAACTCTCCTGAGTAATGAAGAAATATAATATCACATAGGTCTGCATGAGATAAAAGAAAGATGGGGCGCTTCTTATGCACCATTCAGCAAATCGTTCAGTAGAGAACTGGCGCCTATTCGGAACCAATTATTGCTTATCGTTTTACCTAACATCAGCTCAGCAAGACAGGCGTAATTTAGTGCTTGTTGCGTCGTTTTAACCCCTCCGGATATTTTTATGCCGCATGATGTTTCCTCAGTTTCCTTAAGAGCGCTTAAAATGGAAAAAACGGCTGGAAGAGTGGCTCCTTGCGATATTGTACCGGTGGAGGTTTTAATAAAATCAGTTCCCATCGTAATGAGTTCTTTGCTGACATTGTAGATGTGTTCCATGTCTGGAAAGGCACCTGTTTCCAATATAATTTTAATAGTCACTTCGTGTTTTTTACATGCCTGTATAATGACATCACAGTGATTTAACACTTTTTGACTGTTGCCTGTGAGATAAGCCTGGTAAGGCAGCACGAAATCAATTTCATTGGCACCAAGCTGAATCGCATTATCTATACCTGCCAGGGAAATCAGTAACTCATCATTCCGGTGAGGAAAATTAATCACCGTAGCTAAATTAAGTGAAGAAGGAAGGTGAAAGTGTGATAAATGTTCTGGTAAAACACAGACAGCAGCAACATGGTGCGTATTCGCCCGATCTCCCAGTAAAGCTAAAGACTCGGTTGTGGCATCAGGCTCTAATAAAGTTAGATCTAGTGTATGAATTAATTGTTCTTTAGATACAGTTCCTGCTGCTTGCGCAGTCAGGAGCTGTTCCAAGAGTTCATTTAATTGTGTTTCCAGAGTCACTATAATTCCATAATATAATGTTTTAACAGGGTATTGAGTTTTACTGCAGCACTGGATGCCATTTCAACTACAGCCTCGTGATTGTGGCTTGTTTTAGAAAGACCAGTAGCATAATTGGTGATCATTGCTATGACGGCTACTTTCATGCCGCAATGATTTGCTACCAATACTTCAGGAACAGTAGACATGCCAACAGCATCAGCTCCCAATATTTTAAAAGCCCGTATCTCAGCAGCTGTTTCATAATGAGGTCCTAATACAGAGATATAAACACCTTGATTCAGCTTAATTGAATGTTTTTGAGCTGTGTTTAATAAATCGTTCTGCATCACCTTATCATAAGCATTATCTAGAGGATAAAATCGGGGGCCAAAATCATCATCATTTGGTCCAATCAGAGGATTGCTGGGTTGCAAATTAATGTGATCGGTAATAAGCATTAACTCACCTGGTCCAACATCTTCCCGGAGCGAACCTGAGGCATTTGTGGCTATAAAATGACTGCATCCTAATAGTTTCAGAGTTCTTACATAAGTTTTTACTGTGTCATAATGTTCCAGACCTTCATAAGTGTGGGCGCGTCCCTGTAAACAGACTACTGCAATGCCTCCACAATATCCCAGTATTAATTTACCGCCGTGACCTTGAACGGTAGTATTTGGAAATCCAGGCAGATCTTTATAGTTGATAACTACAGCATCTTCCAGTTCTTCCGCAAACTGGCCTAATCCGGAACCTAAGATTACTCCAACGGTGGGTTTGAATGAAGGGAGTAATGATTGAATTCGCTCTGCTGCTAAGTGAGCATGTGTTTTGTTTAGTACATGTTGAGTCATTCTATTGTCCAATCAGGGTTTAATATCAAAAGCCAGGGGCATCAGTTCATTCATGGTCATTTTTTTTAATATCGAATCTTTGTTGCATAAGTAAATCATCGTGTCAGGAGTAGCGAACTCATAAATTCTTTGTCTGCAGGCCCCACAAGGCGGGCATAATAAATTATTAGACGCTAATATGACAATGCTTTTGATGTGACGATCTCCTGCGGTAATCATTTGACAAATCGCTGAACCTTCAGCGCAAATAGTTAAACCATAAGAACTATTCTCTACATTGACACCGGTATATAAGTTATCATCAATAGTACAGATAGAGCATCCGACACTAAATTTAGAATAGGGCGCATAAGCATGCTTCAATGCTTCATGAGCATCCTTAATCATTCGTGAAATTAATTTGTCCATGATGAATCTCTTTATTGGCGAGCAGAATATACTAAATTATTGACTCGGTGTACAAGGCTGAATGGATAAATCAGGATCTTTTGCTTCATTATTATTGACTGGAATTACAGGTGGTGACTTTAAGAGCGCTTCTCCATGATAAGGTTCAGGTGAGTCGTTGTTTTGATTAGACAGTGCAGAACCCAAAGAATTGTTCATCTGATGGTAGCTTTGATTCGCTGGAGAGGTTGTCTTATGATCTCCGAATGTATAATCCAGCCAGTAGTCACATGATAATATCCCTAACCCTGAGCTGGTTATCGTGGAGATAATGAGTATTGGCATGGTTATTGGTGGAAACATAAAGATTAATGTCGCACTTAGCGCAGTAGTGAATGCGATGGCGGTCATTGTAAGAGCATAGGATAAGTAAGTTTGTTGGTAGCTGTATGAAAAATTAACATCAGATTCAGAAGGATGCTTTAATTTATTATATTCTCCAATTGACCATAGAATATTGCTGGTAAAAAACAACCAGGTTGCCGGTACAATCAGAACAGGAAGAAATAGAGAGGAGATGCTTATAAGTGAAGCGATAATACCGATGGTCGCAGCATATAAAAATTGTTCCTTAAATTGGGCAAATCCATACCATTCTTCTTTATTGGGTTTATTGCTGTCTTGAAAATGGCTCGAAATAAACCACAAACCATAAGCCATAAAATAACATCCAAGAGAAATTACATTGGGGATGACTGAAACAAATACAATAGGAAGATACTGGATTTTTGAAACTATAAATCCAATTAAAAAGAAATAACTACTGGCTTTACTTATATTTTTTGCCTGAGTCACTGAGCTTAATCCGATCTACAATTATTTTGAGCATAATACTTAAAATAGGAGCATAAAGCCAGCGTGAAGTGAGGCTCAGTGAATTATTAAACGTATGAATTAAGAGAAAATATTCAAAAGTAAAAGGCTTTTAATGAATTAGAATCACTCAAGATAAACTAGGGTTTGAGCATTTCTTTTTATGGAGATAAACAAGCAATAGGATGGTGTTCAGTGGGATATATATAAATTAAGAATGTTATAAATGTTTCATCATTTCTGCTGTGGGGGATTGAGTTTGATTGACTTGGGCTGAGTTATTAAAGAATCCAAAAGAAGTTTTAAACTCATCCATTTCATTTGAGTTATTTACTTGTTCCAGATAACGTATAGTATCCTGGTTGGATCGCGATTCTATGGATAAGTACTTTTCATATTTTAAACTGTGTTTTTTGAAATAAGCTAACAGCACTTTGATTGCTGCAGAATTATTACTTTTTAAAGCAATTTCCAGACATGGCTCTCCTTCATCATTTTTAGCGTTAATATCGCCTCCAAATTCAAGTAAGAGTCGAAATAAATTCTGGTTTCTTCTTGTGTATTCGCTTAAACAGGAAACTAACAATGGAGTATGTCCAGTCTCACCTATGCAATTAATCGTTCGTGCTTTGTGTTCTAATAAAAGACGAAGTGCTAAATCATTCCCGAGCATACAGGCCCAATAGATCGGGGTAATGCCATCCTGATCCGGATGATCCGGATCAGCTCTATTGCTCAATAAATAATTAATTAACTCATAATCACCTGAAATAATGGCATTAATGAGAGGAGAAAATCCATTCAGCAAGTATTTGTCGATGCAAGCACCATTAGAGATTAATAGCTTAATCAACTCCATGTTCTTGAATTTAAATGCAAAATCGAGAGGTGTAACTCCATTCATATTGGCCAGATTAGGATCTGCACCATGGTTCAATAGAACCTGTACCATCGTTATATGTTCCTCACTGCACGCTGCTAGTAATGGGGTTATTCTCTGATAGCCCTGTTGATCTACTTTTGCTTTGTTTTCCAGCAGTAAATTAACTATATCCACATCTCCTGCCTGAACGGCTAAGAAGAGGGGGGTTGCTCCATTGTTTTTAGTGTGATTGACAGTGGCCCCGTTTGTTACTAAAAATTGAGCTACTTTGTATTCTTTGGTTTGACAAGCAATGCATAGTGGCGAAGAACCATTAATTTTCGTTACATTGACATCGGCACCAAGCGCTACTAATTTTTTAATCACCTCAAGATCACCATTTTTTGAAGCGATGTATTGTATTGATGCATTGCGGCTATTAACACGTAGCGATCGTTCTTTTGATAAATTCTGATGGTTTTGATTGAGTTTTTTTAAATTAGACAGTGCATCTGTTGAAATCGTTGAAGGATCGATGACAATGGGCATGGCGTTAAAGAGCAGGTAGTTATCATCGGAAAATGCTAATTGAATATTACTGGTTAAATCATCAATATTGTGTATTTCTCTGACGTATTCTTGCTCATCAGAGTCATTTATATCCATAAATTGCCATTTTTTTAACTTCAGATTATAAGCGCAGGCAATAGCATGATTATCAGTACCTAATTTAATCGGGATTACGGTTTGATGACCAAATTGCTCACTATGTTCATCAAACCATACTTGAAGATCACTAAAATAGGAGGTACATTCCTCTGGAGTTAGAATAAAGCAATCATTGACTAAAGCATTCACTGGGGAGCGATTTGCTGTGTTTTTATTTCTTTCCAATAACCTATCCGATGCGATGATGGGTGAAATTAGTTTTATGTTATTTTGTTGAAAGTATAATTTTGCAGTGGATGTTTTGGGGTCTGAATGGTGTTTATTATCCGCTTCAGTCTCATTACTGGTGAATAATTCTTTATGACGCTCTGGATTATGATAAAGTTCTATTCCTTCGCAGAAGGAAAGAACTTCCAACATATCCTGGTGTTCTGTATGAAGTTTTTTTTGCAGTTCCGTTTGATCTGCAAGAGAAATGATGGTTTTTTTTATCTCGTCGATGGCATCTTTTAGTTTACCAAGATCATCCTGATGAGCCTCTATGATTTTTAATCGTTTATAGAATTGAACTGATTCAGCAGGATCCAATAATTGAGATTGAATCCACATCCATGTATAGCCATTACATATACCTTCAAAGTCCTGGTTATAACCGAATAATTTCATTAACTCCATCAAAGCTTCATGAGTAATTTTCATAAATTTTTATATCGGTTTATTAGAGTCTGTTGATAAATGCTCCAAAATCCTTTCGTGACGCGATTTGTTCGTTCTTTCTATCTGCTGCATTGTACAGATATGACGCGGTACGTTGGGATTCTGAAAAATCTGAGTCAATGAAGTGTCCACAGGGCCTGGATTAATTCAAAAAAACACTGAAACACTAATCGCTCAATTTGTAATAATTGGTTACATATCACTGTAATTGTTTTTATTTGAAATGGGAAGCAAAAAGTCTATTTTGCACTAAAAATAAACCATTCTTAATGCTACAAAAGGACTTATTCATTTACTCTGAGTACAGGGACATTGGAGTCAATGAAGGGGCGGGAGGGTTTTTGATAAGATGAATGTTAACCGGTGTTTATAGCGGTAGCGAATAAATGCATGGTTATTATTTAGACATGTCGTGCTTATGTATATATAATCAATATATAGTGTGTTGATTCTAGAGGGTTCTTATGTTTGGAAAGTTTCCTGATGGTCCTTCATCGTTACACGAACAGTTGGATGAGTTGTATGGTGATAAGAAGGATAAAACTCCGGACAATACATCTGACGAACCTATAAATGAAATGAAAGCTGCTTCTGAAAAAGCTTTTGCTGATAAGCTTGCCGCTGATAGATTAGCTGCTAATACAATGGCTGCTGAAGCAGACCATTTAAATCAAATAAAAATTATCAATGATTTATTTTTTCAATTGATGATGAAGGCTCTAAGATCTTCAGATGTAAAAGGCAACCTTGAACAAGCGACAATTCAGGTAGGTTTTACTCGAGTGGCAGACGCTTTAAATAAAATACTCAATAAAGAAGGACAAAGTCCGCTGCAATATTTAATACAAAAACAGGATTTTTCAGGTGCCAAAGCATTAATGGATAATGGTGCTACTCTCGGGCCTGTTGAGGAGGCGGTTTTAGATTTGGCGCGCGACAGCAAAGCAGCCAGAGAATATGGATTATCTGAGCCTTCTCCATCCGAAAAATTACATACTGTTAAATATTTTGGTTTGTTTTTGGGAATAGAAATGACGAGTAAAGACGGTGTAACCTTTTCTCAATATGCGCATATTGCTCCTACATACCAATTAGTGACGGATAATGTGAACAAATACGCTCAAAAAAATCCTGGAAATCAGGATCTTAAAGAGCTGGCTGATGCCTTTAGTTTTTCGAATAAATCTGCCGCATTTTCCAATAGTACCTCACAGCGCAATCCTGCTGCTGGTCAAGAGTTATCAGATCGCATACAAAGCGGAAAACTAACTACAATACCTATAAGTTGTGAGGGGCATGCTATGGGGTTATCAATTGTCCCTGATGGTCCGGGTTCAAAATCTGGTTATCTGGTGTATACAAACAAGGGTTTAGGTGCGAAACCTGCTGAATATGGGTCGCAAATTTATCGCTTGGACGACGTCAGTAAAGCCACGCCACAGTTTATAAATAACATGATGAATGGTTTTCATAATGGAACACCTCATGATGAAATCAAAAGACAAATTGCGCAGGTAACCGATGGTAAAGATCCCATTCATACCATTAAACAAAGAGGACAGAAGGTCGATAACTGCACCATTGCTAATTCAAGCGCTAATGTGCATGGTATATTACTTTGTCAACAGGCAATTAAAAAAGGCGGTTTTGGTAAGTTGGATAGACAGGATATAGCCTATGCTCGGGATGAATACAAACAGTTTAAAGCAGATATGAAAGCTGATAAAGTCAATGAACTTGCAGAAGCAATCAAAAAAAATCCAGGCGATAGCGATCTGATTAATCTGGGAAAGGGTTTTTTAAATAAAAAAAATGCGGATCCTGATTTAAAATCTCAGGTTGAAATGGCTTTGGGGTCTCAGATGCAACGCGATACTCCATCAACTCAAACACAATCGAAACTTAAAATCTGAGTGATGGAATAATGGACTGCATTAACACAGCGTTCATCATGTAGCTATTTCTTTATTCTGAAGAGGTAGAGTAATACGGACTAACAGTCCACCATCTTCATTATTCTTTGCTGTAATAACTCCGTGGTGCAGAGTAACTGCTCTGGCAGCTATCGCCAGCCCCAACCCATAGCCTCCTGTTTTCTTTGTTCTGGAGGTATCGACTCGATAAAAGGGATTAAATATGGTTTCCAGTTGATCTTCAGGAACTCCAGGCCCTTTGTCTTTAATTTCGATACATATCTCATCTTTATTATCAGTGTAATGAGTTGAAATAATAACCAATTGATCTTTGGGAGAATAATGTGAGGCATTTCGTACAATATTTTCTATGGCTCTATGAATGAGTCGTCTGTCGATAAATAATTCACATGGAACAGTCTCTTCGGTTGATATATGGACTGACTCTTTCTCAAATTCATAATTAGCATCCTTGACAATATCCGCCAGAAGTTCATTCAGATTTACCTTGGTGATTTCCAGATCGGTCGTGGATTTATCCAATCGTGCGAAATCCAATATTTCTCCGATTAATTTATTCAATCGAGAACTTTCTATTTCCATGCGGTTGAATTCTGGATCAGCTAAATTTTTGGTTTTCTTTTTACCCAACTCAATGGCAATATTTAATCGAGCGAGCGGTGATCGCAATTCGTGTGAAATATCTTGAAGTAACCGCTCCTTTGAGGTTATCAAGGTCTCTAATCGTTCTGCCATTCTGTCGAATTCATTGCTGAGTTCAGCTATTTCGTCTTTATTATGACCTCTAAAATGACCTACTCGGGTGCTTAGTTTGCCTGTCGCTATTGATTTTGCAGCCATACCTAGTGAACGCAGGGGTTGAGTCAGATAAAGTGATAATAAATAGCATATGAGTCCACTAATTACCGTAGCCAAGGTTAGACGAATAGTAAGGCCTGCCCATGGGATCTGAACAAAATAGGAAATCGGCTTTTCACTGACTGCGGCAAGTCGATAGTATTTTCCTGAGGTCGATAATATTTCATGACTAACAATTAACTTCCCTGATTTGAAAATTCCTTCACTGGGCAACTGATCATCAATCAGATTTTGTGACACCATCTTCACATTTTCAGGTGGAGTCTGAGTTCCAATAATTTCTCCTGTATTTGATAACAGGTAAATTGACATATGGCGAGACAGGCCAATTTGGTTTAGCCATTTCACTAGAGCAGATTGTTGACCTGATTCAAACGTTGCAACAGCCGCATTTGCATAACTGTCCATAAACATCTCTTCTCGTGCAGGCTGAGAGGATTTCTGAGCGATTTGACTTGTAACCCAGGCAGTGGTGAGAATGATTAAAATTGTTGCTAGCCAAAATGAAACAAATATTTTCCAATACAAACTACGCATTAAACATATATCCAAAGCCACGTACAGTTTTAACTATGGGTTCGCCTTGCGGGTTATCGCCTAGTTTATTTCTTAAATTACTGATATGAACATCAATACTGCGATCATAAGCCGTATATTTTCGTCCCAGAGCGTATTCGGTGAGTTCTTCTTTAGAAAAGGCTTGTCCGGGTGATTTAATTAACATTTCTAAAATATTAAATTCAGCATTAGTTAATTCAAGATATTTTCCAGCCATGGTCACGTGTCGTTTGGAGCAGTCAACCACGATATTGTGTTGTTCTATAATAGGTTTGGGGGTTGGAATTTTTTGGGTTCTTCTCAAAATGGCTCTTAGCCGTGCAACCAGTTCTCGGGGATTACATGGTTTGGGTAAATAATCATCCGCTCCGATCTCCAATCCAACGATGCGATCGATATCATCACCTCGCGCAGTCAACATGAGGACAGGGGTCTCCAGATGCTCTCTTATTGCTTTTAATACCTCAAATCCATTCAGTTTAGGAAGCATTACATCAAGTACTATTGCGTCAAAAACTTGATTCAGTGCTTTTTTTACACCATTCTCGCCATCATGAACACAAACAACATTGAAACCTTCTGGCTCCAGGTATTGAGCTAATAAATCAGTGAGTTCAGCGTCATCATCTATTATGAGAATAGTACTATTCATCAGTTATCCTTCAACAGGTATATTGGCGTTCTCTAAAGTCCGTTTATCAATGCATTCTAATAATTTAATTCTTCTGGCATCTGCATTAATTATTTTAAATTCAAAATTATCTATAGTGATAATTTCACCACGAGTTGGTAAATAACCAAAATTATTCATAACTATACCACCTATAGTATCGTATGTCTCATCGCTAAAATTAGCGTGGAGCTGTTCGTTGAACTCTTCTATAGGTGTGTGCGCTTTGATGATGTAGCAATGATCATCATGTGCTTTGATATAGGCATCTTCATCAATATCGAACTCATCTTCAATATCACCGATAATTTGCTCTATTATATCCTCAATAGTAACAAATCCCGAAACTTCTCCATATTCATCGACAACAATGGCCATATGATTCCGGTTACTGCGAAATTCGCTAAGCAAGCTGTCGAGTCGTCTGCTTTCCGGAACAAACGTAACCTGTCGGCAAATATCAAGCAGATCAAACGATTCAATGTTCTCCATTTGATATCTTAATAGATCTTTTGCATGAAGAATACCTATGACTTCATTGGTATTTTCACCGGTTACTGGAAATCGGGAGTGACCGGTTTGGGTAACTACCTTAATAATTTCAGCATATTCATCATCCTGATTAATATAAACCATTTGATTTTTAGGTAGCATGATATCCCGGACACGCATTTTCGAAAACAAAATGGCGCCCTCAATCATCGCCAGGGTTTCTGAATTGATTAGTGACCTAATCTGAGCATCTCGTAACAAACTAACCAATTCTTCCTGATTTTGTGGTTCGCCCTGTATGAAGTGTTTCAATCGAACAAACCACGATCCGCTTTCTTCCTCTTTACTCAAGATCATTTCCCTCTAAGTCATAAGGATTACCATATCCTAATTCAGCTAATAATTTAATCTCAAGATCCTGCATTATCCGTGCATCATCTTCTTTAATATGATCATAGCCTAATAAATGCAAGACACCATGAATGACAATCAAGGCCCAGTGTTCATGCAGCGATTTATCAAATTGTTTACTTTCTTCTAATAAAACCGGAGGACAGATGATAATATCACCTAATAATGGACATTCTAATTCAATGGCGTCGGGTAAGACAGATGGAAAAGCAAGAACATTGGTGGTTTTGTCTTGCTTTCTGTAAGTACTATTCAGATAAGTCATTTCTTCAGTATCAACCAGTCGAATAGTTAATTCGGCATCATTCTGGTGATCTCTAAGTGCCAAATTCGCCAGAGCAGTTAGATCTGTTTCTGGAATGGGCAACGATTCGTTTGTCGCATTTTGTATGTCAATGTGATAGGTCATTTCTTTTTTCCTGAATGCTCGTGGTCATAACAATCAATAATTTGGGATACTAATGGATGGCGGACAACTTCACGGCTGGTAAATGTATTAATACTGATATCAGGAATTGATTTGAATAAATGTATAGCATGAGCTAGTCCTGATTCAATTCCTTTTGGCAGGTCCACCTGAGTTATATCTCCAGTAATGACAGTTTTAGAACCAAACCCCATTCGAGTTAAAAACATTTTCATCTGCATTACAGTTGTATTTTGGGCTTCATCCAGAATTATAAAGGACTCATTCAAGGTACGTCCTCTCATAAAGGCGAGAGGCAATACTTCAATGATATCGCTTTGAATCATTTTCTGGGTTTCTTTAAAGCCAATCATCTCATACAAAGCATCATAAATTGGTCTTAGATAAGGAAGTACTTTTTCTACCAGATCTCCCGGCAGGAATCCCAGCTTTTCTCCTGCTTCCACTGCGGGTCTTACAAAAATCAGTCTTTGTACTTCACCTTTTTCAAAACACTCTATTGCTTTGGAAACTGCAAGGTAGGTTTTTCCGGTTCCTGCAGGTCCAACAGCAAAGGTAATATCACATCTATCGATGGAATCAAGAAAAGTTGCCTGTTTATTATTTCGTGCCGATATGGATTTGCGAGTTAATTTAATATGATGAGTCATTGCTGTCTGATAATCCTCATGAATTAAACCACGGATGGTTGTAATATTGATGGGTTCTTTGCTTAAGGGGTAGAGTAACGTTAAAATGTTTTTAATTTCTTCAAATTGCTGTTCTGATTGACCGTACAGTTGAAGTGATTGCTGTTTGATTTTAATGATTACATTAAATTGTTCTTCAAGAAATTTCAGATTGCTATGTAAAACACCGCACAGATTGGCCAGTTCCTGGTTACTGAGAATAGGTAATTTTACAATGTCGCTGTTCAGTGTACTACTCAATGTGATTTATTTAATTACTAACCGTACTTTAAGAATAGTGCAAAAGTGCTATGATCTGCAAGTAATTCACGGATCCTGTGGGGTATTTCGTGAATTAAAAAGCCATATTCTGTCTAATTAAACGTTTAAATATGCTATAATTTTTGTTTTTTAAAGTAGTTAACCACTCTATGATTGATCTTCATTGCCACAGTTATTTTTCTGATGGAGCGTTGAGCCCGGAAGAATTAGTTCAAAAAGCGCAAAATCATCAGATTAAATGTCTGTCTCTTACTGATCACGATACAGTTGCTGGATATGTGGCTTTAAATCAGGCAGCACTCCATACTGGCATAAAAATAGTCAATGGTATTGAGTTTAGTACCCGGTGGAAAAAATACGATATTCATATTCTTGGTTATCAAATTAATCATACTAATGAGTTAAATCACTTAATTACTCATCAGAACAACAGTCGAGTGGCGCGTGCTGAACAAATTGGTGCTTCCCTCCAATTGGTTGGTGTAGATAATGCTTATGAAAAAGCGTGTCAACTTGCTGGACATAAAAGAGTGGGACGCCCTCATTTTGCCCAGATTTTAATAAATGAAGGTAAGACCCGGGATATGAAATCCGCGTTTAAACAATTTCTGGGACGCGGTAAAACTGCTTATATTCCAACACCATGGATTAGTATTCAAGAAGCAGTAAAGGGAATTACGGATTCAGGAGGACAGGCTGTTATAGCCCATCCGCTTAAATATGGATTGACGCGTTCAAAATTGCATGAGTTAATCAATGAGTTTAAAGATGCTGGTGGAGAAGGTATGGAAGTAGTGTCCGGAGAAATGAACGTGACTCAAATTAAAGAAATGGCAGCAACATGCCTTCGTTTTAATTTGTTGGCTTCATCCGGCTCTGATTTTCATAGTGATGCATTATCACGGATAAATCTTGGACGTCAGCAGCAACTACCAGTAAACTGTACGCCTATTTGGCAAGAATGGAACATTTAACAGGGGACTTTATGAGTCAGTTTTATGCATTACATCCTGATAATCCACAGGCTCGCTTGGTTAGAAAAGCGGTATCCATTATTGAAGATGGTGGATTAATTGTCTATCCAACTGATTCCGGTTATGCCTTAGGCTGTAGCTTGGGTAATAAATCGGCTCTTGAACGGATCAGACGTTTGAGACAGTTAGATAAAAATCACAACATGACACTGGTTTGTCGTGATCTGTCTCAATTGGGTACTTACGCCAAAGTATCCAATTCTATTTTCAGACTTTTAAAAGCTTTTACACCAGGATCCTACACGTTTATTCTTAACGCAACACATGAAGTTCCTCGATTGATGCTTCATCCCAAAAGAAGAACTTTAGGTCTTCGAGTGCCTGATAATACAATTACTTTGTCTTTATTGGAGAGTCTGGAGGCTCCCTTGATGAGTACTACTCTGATTCTTCCCGGAGCTCAAGCGCCACTTAGTGAACCGGAAGCAATCAAAGATCTTTTAGGTGATCAGACTGATTTGATAATTGATGGTGGTAACTGTGGACATGAACCTACAACTGTAGTCGATTTAACTGGAGATTATCCGGTAATTATAAGAGAAGGGAAGGGAGATCCAGAACCTTTTAGATAAAGTGACGTTTGAATAATAACGAGAAAAGTCATCCCGAATGCACTGAGGAATCTCCTGAACGTGGTGCGGTGCCTGCATTTGGAGATCCTTCACTGCGTTCAGGATGACGAAACTCAATTGTCATCCCGAGTGTAACGAGGGATCTCTTGAACGTGGTGCGGTGCCTGCATTTGGAGATCCTTCACTGCTTTCAGGATGACGAAACTCAATCGTCATCCCGAGTGTAACGAGGGATCTCCTGAACGTGGTGCGGTGCCTGCATTTGGAGATCCTTCACTGCGTTCAGGATGACGAAAAATGCCAGAGATTTTTAAGAAAATTCAGGTTTTTGTATAATTTTCAACAACTAAAGAGGATATTGATGTCAGCATTATTTACTTCCAACAAACGAGTTGTTTCTGGAATGCGTGTCAGTGGAAGATTACATCTTGGACATTATCATGGTGTTTTAAAAAACTGGATTAAATTACAACATCAATACGATTGCTTCTTTTTTGCTGCTGATTGGCATGGCTTGACTACACAATACGAACATTCAAGTTTTATCGAAAAACACCTTTGGGATATGATCATTGATTGGTTGGCCTGTGGTGTGAATCCCGGCTTGTCTAAAATATTTATTCAATCCTGGGTACCAGAACATGCCGAACTTCATTTGCTTTTATCAATGATAACGCCACTTGGGTGGTTAGAACGGGTACCCAGTTATAAAGATCAACAAGAGAAATTAAAAGAAAAAGATCTGGCTACCTATGGGTTTTTAGGCTACCCCTTATTGCAAAGCGCCGATGTGTTATTGTATCACGCTGATTATGTTCCTGTAGGTGAGGATCAGGTGGCTCATATTGAATTAACGCGTGAGATTGCCCGCCGCTTTAATCATATTTATGGTAAAGAAGCTAATTTTGAAGAATTGGCTATTGAAGCAATAAAGAAAATGGGCAAGAAAAATAGCAAGATTTACAGTGAGTTACGACGACAATTTCAGGAAAATGGAGTACATGAAGCAATAAAAACTGCTCAGGCACTTTTGGAGGATCAATCAAATCTTTCCATAGGTGATAAAGAACGTTTATTGGGTTACCTGGAAGGAAGCGGTAAAATAATATTACCAGAACCCCAACCATTGCTGACTGAAACCTCCAAAATGCCTGGAACCGATGGTCAAAAGATGTCTAAATCCTATCATAATACGATTATGTTGAGGGAAGAACCGGCACAAGTGGAGAAGAAAGTATTAACCATGCCTACGGATCCCGCACGAATTAAACGTACTGATCCGGGTGAGCCTGAAAAATGTCCAGTATGGCAATTTCATAAAATTTACTCCAAGGATGATGTAAAGAACTGGGTTCAGACAGGATGTAGAACTGCGGGTATCGGGTGTGTCGATTGCAAACGACCCGTAATTGATGCAATTAATCAGGAATTGCAACCCATACAGGAATCCATAGCGGATTATGAATCCGATCTGGGTTCTGTTAAACGCATTGTCTCCGAAGGAAGTGAAGCTGCTCGAGAAGAGGGCATTAAAAATCTAAATACAGTTCGGGAAGTCATGGGACTGGATTACTAATGACTGTCGAGTTATCAAATAAACCTGAGATAAGAGCCATTGTTGATGGCGTGGAACTTACTCAGGTTCCGGATGACTTGTTTATACCTCCGGATGCTTTGGAGGTACTGCTGGATTCATTCAGTGGGCCTTTGGATTTGCTTTTATATTTAATTCGCAAACAAAATATAGATATATTGGATATTCCAATGGTAAGCATTACGAGACAATATCTGCAATACATTCAATTGATGGAATGCCGACGTCTGGAGTTGGCCGCTGATTATTTACTTATGGCAGCGATGTTAGCGGAAATAAAATCACGATTATTATTACCCGTTACAGCCAATTCTGCAGATGAGGAAGAGGAAGATCCACGCATGACTCTGGTGAGAAAGTTACAGGCTTATGAACAGATCAAAGAAGCAGCTCAATTACTTGATGCGCTTCCCCGAAAAGACAGAGATAATTTTATCATTCAAATTACTCCAGATGAAATTGAAACGATAAAAGTTCATCCTGATGTGGAATTAGCTGATTTGATTGAGGCTATGAAAGGATTATTACTGAGAGAAGAGCAAATGACTCATCACCAGATTGCGAGAGAAGCAATGTCGGTTCGTGAGCGCATGAGTATCGTTTTATTTAAGTTACAGGAACAGAAGGTTGTGGAATTTACACAGTTGTTTAGTCTTGAAGAAGGGCGCATGGGATTAGTTGTATCTTTGTTAGCCATTCTTGAGTTGGCAAGACAATCATTGATTGTAATCACTCAAAATCAACCTTTTTCTCCCATTCATCTACAGGCAGCATGATATGGAAGAAAATGAACTAAAAAATATTATTGAAGCACTGTTGTTGAGCTGTAATGAGCCTCTTTCGCTCGAGCAATTGTCGGAAGTCTTTGATGAGTGGGAACGACCATCTCTGCCTCAATTAAAAAATATGATCACCCAGTTACAAAAAGAGTATGAAACTCGCTCATTTGAACTCATTCAGGTGGCTGGTGGGTATCAAGTGCAAACAAAATCCGCATACAGTACCTGGATTGCTCGATTACAAATTGAAAAACCAAGTAAATACTCACGTGCTTTACTTGAAACTTTGGCAATAATTGCTTATAAGCAACCTGTGACACGAGCAGATATAGAGGAAATTCGTGGAGTGGCAGTGAGCAGTCATATTATGAAAACCTTGATGGAAAGAGAATGGATTCGCATTGCCGGTCATAAAGATGTCGCTGGGAAGCCGGCCGTATATACTACAACTAAAGAATTTTTAAATTATTTTAATTTAACTTATTTACATGAACTTCCATCCTTACCAGAAGTTTTGGAAACATTGACTTTGCATACTGCAAACCAACCTAATGAAGAGTGTATTACTGAATGAGCAACGAAAGGTTACAAAAAATATTAAGCCAGGCAGGACTTGGTTCTCGTCGTGAAATGGAACGTTGGATAGAGAATGGTTGGGTTCAGGTTAATGGGAAACCCGTCAAATTAGGTGACTCGGCTGGACCACTTGATAAAATTACCGTTAAGGGAAAACTTATCCCTAATCCCTTAAAAATCAAGCAAAATACACGAATACTCCTTTATCATAAGCCTGTAGGAGAAATCTCCAGTCGACATGATCCTAAATTTGAAAAAACAGTATTTGATAACTTACCTCATCTTCGACATGGTCGTTGGGTTCAGGTGGGGCGTTTGGATCTAAATACCTCAGGCTTACTCATTTTTACCAACGATGGAGAATTAGCAAATCAGCTTATGCATCCAAAATACGGTTTGGAACGAGAGTATGCAGTGAGAGTGCATGGACAAGTAAGCCCTGAGGCATTGGTTAATTTACAAAAAGGCGTTAACCTGGATGATGGTCTGGCTCAATTTACCAAAATTGAATTTCGTGGTGGAGAGGGTACTAACAGCTGGTATCATGTAACGCTTAATGAAGGAAGAAATCGAGAAGTCAGACGATTATGGGAATCGCAAGGGGTCGAGGTCAGCCGATTGATTCGTGTTCGATATGGCATGCTATCTATGCCAAGATATCTGACTCGAGGTCAGACTTATGAATTAACACCAAAACAAGTGACTGAATTTATTGCTTCTTTGCCTAAAGAGTGAGTAGTGTTCTCTTCCCATGATTATTGACAGGTTTAAAGTGATATCCGATATTACTAGGAGTTGTTGACCATTCGAATTTTGTTGTTCCACAATTTGCTTCTGAACTTTATACGTCATCCTCGCGTAAGCGGGGATCCAGGAAAAAATAGGGCATTGTTCTAATTTTGAGGGGATTTTTTCCTGCCATGAAGTTAAGTATTTGTAGCCTGTATTAGCGAAGCGTAATACAGGATCGAAGCAGCAACAAACTCTATTGTTTTCCCGTATTACGCTTTGCTAATATGGGCTACAAAAATAGCCAATCTACAGCCGGAACGAGTTATGAAACAATTCGAATAAATAATTCTTAACTTTCTGGCAGGCGATGTCCCCACACTAAAACCATTGACTTTTTTATAGAGCAATACCAATTTGTTTGTTAACTGCCCATGTCCATACTTTCAGAGTCTTCCGGTTTTTCTTTATTGTCTTTCGATTCTTTTTTGAGTGATTGTTCATGGTCTTTTCTTGATATAAAAAATCGCGACGATTTCAATGAGAACTTTTCGTTTTCATCTTCTCCAGATGAATCAGAGTCCGGTGGAGGCTTACAGGGTACCTGTGCATTTTTTACCGGTTTAGCGGATATGTATTTTTCGCTGGAAAAAGTATTTTTGGACATCATTTCAAAATCTGATTCTTTTGGTTTATTCTCGTATTTTCTTACATCGCTTTTAGCGGGATCCATTATATTCGTTGAAACATAAGTATCATTATTTTGCATTAATTCGCTGGTTTTGGGTGCACTTTCTGCTAATTCCTGTTGAATCACTTTAGCTTCTTTAGAGAGTTCGTTTCCATTGAGTTTGATTATAATATCAGGTACTGCAATATGTTGTTTTGTCGCGATGGTATAGTGGTAACTGGTTCCATCTTCAACAACAATTGTAGGACATCCCGTAATTTCGCCAATTCCCGGTATCGTGCTGGTAACCGCGTTAATATGAGCAGAACCAACAAAAAATACGTACTTACAATGAGGGCTTTGCATTTTAAATTTTGAAAACTGTTGAGCTGCAATGTAATTCATCATCACACAACGAGGGGTGTGTTCATCCTGAGAATCTATTTGATTTTTATCTCTTTCATAACTTATGGACGTATCAATAGGGATAATTCGCATCCCATGTTTTTTGGCCGACATGATTAACCCTTTAAATGAGTAGGGATTGTCGTCTACGATGTTTCGTAATCCATGACCTTTGTCTAAATGATCCAGATGTAGAGATAGTAATAGGGGCATTTCAGTACAAAGAGGATCTAAATACTCATTCAGTAAAGAAGTTTGTGTATCTGAAAATAAATGCTCAAGAAATAAAGTGGTTACTCCTTGTTTTTTTAATTCGGCCATATTATCGATTAGAAACTTTTTTGATGCGAGGCTTTTATGGATCTCTCCGATACATAATCCGTCATTGTTTTTTAATAGTTCCGCGATTATTGTATGTTCTTTGTCACTGACTTTCGGTAGATTGTCACGATTGGGTTGAACCGTTGTTTTCATTTGAAAGTACATTGTTCCTTCATCAATAAGAGCCTGCTGAACTTTTTTCAATTCAAAGGATTTGATAATTTCGATATCCGCTTCAAGACGCATTTTTAGAGGAGTATCATAGACATACACTCTGCTGACATTTTCTTCATCGAGAATGTTTGGAAAATAATTATCAAATTCAGTAATGCTTAAGCCAAGGCAAATCTTGTCGTCAATGATGTTTACATGACAGTTATTGTCTCCATATAATGGATTTCCACTAATTTTTTTTAAAGTATCTGGACCGGCTGTAAACACATATCGTGCATTATCCAGTGTTATGGATGTATCAGGCATGGTCAAATGTCGCTTTTTATGAGCTCATATTAATCAATATAGACATTTGATTATTAAAATTCAATTTGAGGGTTCTATTGTTTGGTTGTGGTTAGTCCTGTCTTATCCTTGTTTCGTGTTTCCAGGACTTAAAGAAATAATCAGGGAGAAAAATTGGTTACTATTACTCTTACTAATAATAATTTTGATTCTAAAGATGATAAGGTGACAATTAACCTGAATACAGGGGCCTGTTTTTTTTCTGATAACCGAGAAATGCCTCTGCACCAATTTATCAAGCATGTGGATTTTGTTCATCCCTTATTATCAGAGCCCTTTTTATCGTCATCTGATGATGTATATCATTATGAGTATAATAACATCAGAGAATTATTCTATTCAGCTATTTTTGTTTATAAAACATTATTACACGTAGATAATCCCAAGCTTTGTGTGTTTAAAATAAATCCATCCTTGAACTTTCACCACAATAAGCTGCCTGAAAGACTGTATTTTTCTATTGATGGGAATAAATCAGCCACGGAACTTATTTCTATTAATCAACTCAATAGAATTGTCAGTGCATTGCTAAGAGACCCTTATGAATACTCCGAAGATTTAATCATAAATGATTCATTTACTGTTGAAGATCTTCCTGAATCAGTCAATGGGGATTTATTTTATCCCAGTGAAGAACCATTTTTCCAAATTTTTGAAAATCCAGTAGATTTATCGCGATTTGAACTTCGCTATATCAATCCTATAATTGGATTTGGTGTCTTTAGTAAAACACTCATAAAGAATGAGGAGGTTTTGGGAATATATTCTGGAGTGAAACAAGTCAATCCTCCAGAAAGCTTCAATTTTGCATACAAACCGGATGGGGATAGTTTGAACATGATTCTGAATGCACGAGGCTTCGGAAATATTACGCGATTTATTAATCATGCCCCAAATCTTGATAATAATTCATTATCTGCTGATTCGTCACAACGACTTTTTGCCAATTCAAAAGGCAGTATCTATTTCATCAACGGTCTATCATTTATTGTGTACCTGGCAACAAGGGATATCTTGCCCGGAGAGCAACTGCTTGTTGATTATGGAACTTTGTATTTTAAAGAGTATTCTCCAATCCGATTTAAAACGAATGGGCGACCTTTAAAAATAAAAAGTTTTAAAAAAATGTCAAAAAGGAGATTAGCACATCTGAGAATAATGGCTAATTATGGCGTTCAAAAAGCACAAAGATACCTTCAATTCAGAATGTTTCTCATTATTTCAATTATCTGTGTACTCATGGCTAGCCTGCATTTATTGTCGTTCTGATCGTGCCTATTTGAATAAATCAGAACAGATTGAAACTGTATTGATATATTTTAGGAACAGTGAATTTATTGTGGTATCTGTTTCGATAACCAATCAGAAATGTATTGACCGGTCTCTTCAATCACCTGGACTGCTTGCGAATAGAGTTGATTGAATAATTCCCGTTCGCCTGATTTCCAATACCTCTCAACATATTGGCAGGCAAATTTCATACGCGTTGTACCCAGATACATCGCGCCACTTTTGATTTTATGAGCTATTCGTTCTACTAAAGGGTAATCCTGATGTTCAAATGCAGTTTTAATTCGTTTTAAATCATCGGGTATTTGTTTTGAGGTCATTAGAGTTAAAAGCTCAAGTAATATGGATTCGTTTCCACAATTTTTTATAGCCAGTTCTTTATCAAATAAAGGGAATTGATCCAGTTGAAATAACTCATTATCGTGATTTGGCAAATCCTGTCTCTCTTTTGTTTGATTGATGAATTGGCATTCTGTTTTGCAGGAATGAATGTTTTAATTATATCAGTAACTTGTGCCTTTGTGAGAGACTTTGTTATGATTTTATCCATTCTTGTTGTTTATGTTGTATTTTGGTAACACACTTTAATGTGGAGTAATGATTTGAACTGTATCAAATTGATTGTTGGCCTGTTGTTTTTTTCATTAATGGTTCCTATTCAGGCTCAAAAAAATCTTGAGGAAACACAATGTCGCCCTGATCCTGATTTTGCTTCTCCACAATATATTATTGGTTATGGATCATTAATGCAGGAGGAATCCAAGCAGGATGAAGGGGCTGATGTAGGAAAGAATCTCCCTGTTTATCTTGCCGGGTTTGAGCGTGGATGGATTGAGCATAGCTCTGATACTCGATTTGGTACTACTTATTTAGGCGTCAAGTCCAAATCGGGTGCTCGAATAAATGCAGTAGTTTTTCAATTAAACAACCCCAAAGATCTCCTGAAGTATGATTCAAGAGAAGACACTTATTGCAGGGTGAGTGTACCGAGGAATTCAATCCAGTCGCTTATCAGTGAAGAACTACCTCAGGGGCAGTATTGGATCTATACAACCTTAGCCAGGGACGCTGCGCCTTCTTCACAGTATCCGTTGGCTCAATCTTATATAGATATCTTTTTATCCGGGTGTTTTGAGCTTGAAAAAAAATATCATCTTCACCAATTTGCGAAAGAATGCATTACAAAAACAACACACTGGTCCGGTTATTGGGTAAATGACAGGGTGTATCCAAGAACAGCCGCGGATAATATTCCCTATGCACGCGCGATTGATTCTTTGATAGCGGAAACACTGCCGCATTATTATAATCAAATTAAAATTGAATAAATTTAGGGTGTTTTGATAATTCATCAAATTATTCTCTACATCCCGTGACGCGTTCGTGGGATCCTGTTCGAACTTGATGAAGACATTATGTTCGTTAGTGATTCTTAATCTCTGGATCCTGTAAACAAGTCCTCACTGCCCCTATCTTCTTATACGTCATCCCCGCTTTCGTGAGGATGACGAGCTTATAAAATATGCAAATTAGAGTTAATTAATAGACATTTTTAAAAGGTGATGTTCTCTCAGTAACACGTCGTGGAACGTCGAAATTGTGATGGTCAACACACCCTGGGTAAAAATAAATCTTAAGTTCAGTTCGTAAGATCTGATTATTTTAAATGCACTATTTCTTCACAAAACCGTTCTATTTCATCTTCGGTATTGTAATAATGTACTGATGCGCGTACGAGGGCGGATAAATTTCTCCCTGCCATATCCAGACGGGTATATTCCAATAATGAAACAGAGGTATTGATTTTACGTGATGACAAATAATGCTGAACTTCCTGAGCTGATTTTGTATTATGGGTAAACGTTACGATGCCGCATTGATGCGATCCTAAATCATGCAGTTGAATACCCGGAATGGAGGCAAGCCTCGATCTTAATAAAGCAGCTAAATCTAAAATTCGCTGCCAGCACAGGTTAATATCCAGATTTAACGCATAATCAATCGCGGCGGTGAGTCCAATTTTTCCTGCGATGTATTGTTCCCAGGTTTCAAATCGTTGCGCATTTTTGAGGATTTCATATGAATTATTATTTACCCATTTTGCTGAATGTAAATCCAGAAAGGGCGGATCACAGCGATCAATAATCTGGGTTCCGGCATATAGAAATCCAGTACCCCTTGGGCCTCTTAAATATTTTCGTCCGGTTGCACAAAGAAAGTCGCAACCAATAGCTTTTACATCAATGGGCATCTGACCAATGGATTGGGTCGTGTCCAGAAGATAGGGTATGTCGTATTTCCTGGCAATTGTTCCAATGTGTTCAGCGGGGTTAATCAATCCCCCATTGGTAGGAATATGGGTAATTGCAATAAGCTTCACTTTATCATCTATTTTGGATTCCAATTGAGTAACGTCTAATTGACCCATATCATCATTGGGTATCACATCGATAATCACTCCTGTGGTTTGGGCTTTATGTAATAGGGCAATAAAATTGCTGGCGTATTCACAAACGGCCGTTAGAATCCTGTCTCCTTTTTTTAAACGCAGGCTATAAAACGCCATATCCCAGGCCCGGGTCGCATTTTCCATAAAGGCAATTTCATCAGCACTGCAATTAATTAATTGAGCTGCGCTGTTATAGAATTTATTGATTTTTTGTTCTGCTAAATGAGCCGCTTCATAACCACCAATATTGGCTTCAAGATCGAGATGTTTTTTAATGGATTCCGTGACCGATAAGGTTGGAAGAGACGCACCGGCATTATTAAAATGAAGAACATTTTGACATCCTGGCGTATCATTTCTGAGTTGGATAAGATTTAAAGTCATAGCGGATTTCTACCAGCAGTAATTTTTATTATTTTAGAATGATTGATATAATTTGTCAGTTATATCAACCGCTGAATAGTTTAAAATGGATTGAACCATAGGAGCGCTATAGATAATCAAGTCTGGAATTTTTTAATGCTCAAATTATTTGTTATTAGGTTGTGTTGACAATTCCGATTTCGACGTCCCGCGACGTGTTCACGGGATCCATTTCGATCTTGATGAATACATTATGTTCGTTTATGATTCTGATTTTCTGGATCCCGCGAACACGTCGCGGGACGTTAGGAGTAATTTGATAAATTGCCAACACGCCTTAGCCAATTATCTGAAATTTATCAGATACATCACCCGCATATTCAGGATGATTCACCAGATCCAGTTTTTTAATTACGTTTTGGTTCAAATCAAAATGATCCAAATGTACAGAGATTAAATTTTGGTTTTCAGAAGATTGGAAGTAATAAATTTTGTTTGTTAAGTCCGAAACGACTCGCCAAACAGTTAATGATGTATTTTGAGTAGAGTAAGGATAAGCCACATTATTCAGTATTCCCAATATCCCCGCCAGTTCTTTCTTTGTTGAGGTGAATTCCGGCAAGACTTGTGTATAGAAGTGCGCGCGAACAAATCGATGCGTGGAACTGGTAGTGCCGGGTAAAGGCTTGGTTCCACCAAATACTTTATATCGAGTTAAGTTATGTAACTGTTTATCATAAGTTGGATCATTGGTTACAGTAATATTATTCCGATCATGATAGATGTGTAATATCCCGTTGATGTATTCGAAAATCGCTGAATCACCTGATGCATCATCCAGAACCAGATGTAATTTTCCCCACTGTTTCGTAGCTGGATGAAAATATGGGGTTATCTGGATTGGATTCAATTGGGTAAATCGAACCGCCTCTTCAACATTTTTAAAGTTATCAAGATAGTATTGCATCCATTGGGTAATGGATAAACCAGGTTTTGCTTGATCACGAATACCATAATCGGTTTCCTCCAGCCAAAGGACATGAGCAGCAAGCCCCATTTCATTAAACCCATCTGTAGTAAGATCTTCATAACCAGTTGCGACGATACTTCCATATTGAGAAATCCATGACATCCAGTTACCTTGGTGACTACTGTCGGGATCACGACCGGAACGGCTGATTTTTTTTGGGTAAACTATCAAATTAGTACCCATGTCTTCATTCCAGTCCATGCTACGACCTACCATAACCGCAGTATTTTTATCCGCAATAAGTATGCGGGTACATGCACTTGATGATGTGGCGTATAAGGATAGCAGCGAACAAAGTGTTAATAACCAAAATTTTTGTATTATTTTAATGGACATGCTTTTCCCCTGAATTAATTATCTTCCCGGATAATTATTGAGTAGTTAATTTTGATTGGACTCAGGTTGAGTATCATATGACTAGGGTATTAAATCAATAAACAGAATTATTTAATTGAATATTAATTTGAGTTTAACTTGTTGTTTTGTATCAATTATAGCTATAGAGAATTGCGGTATAATTTGTTATGTTACTATGTAATTATGAACCCATTGGGATAACTTTTGAACTATTATGTTTTTTGATGCTAATTCTGTTATTGAAGAGCTTCTTTGTGCAATTCAGGACATTAATGTAGAACATGTGCGCTCGATTGTATTGGAAGCAAAAGCGAAAAGAATTGATCTTAATGTTCATACCATTAGAAGAGTCACTTTGTTGCACTGGGCAATACTTAAATGCCTTGAATATACACAGGATGATATGCTGCTGATTATTAAGGAACTATTTGAAGCGAAAATTGACTTGAATAAGCCATCAAATGATAAAGCTCAGTATTATCCTCTTCATACAGCTTCCCGAAGGACTCTGCCTAAAATTGTCCAATGGCTGCTGGATAATGGGGCAGATCCTTCAGTATGGGATATTACAAAGAAATCGCCAATTGACTATGTGAATAGGGCAATACTATCTAAAATGGTGATTCTGCATTCTGATTATGCAGATAGTGGGGAAATGATTTTAAATCGATTACATGAAGTCAAAAGAATTCTGACTCATACGAATCAGCTTTGTTCGGAATTTACGAATAGTACTGTTTAAAGCTAGCGGCAGTTAGATATGTTTTTATGTAAATTCCAGGAGTCATTTTTCGATAGTTCTGTGAGTTGTGTCAATCCTGAATGCAATGCTTCATCTCATATGTTATCCAGATCTCGCTAGAATCGCCTTCTCCCTCAGGGAGAAGGTGCCGACAGGCGGATGAGGGGGATCACACATCATTCATTAAATATTTACGGATAACATCCATGACTAAATTGCACGTTTTATCGTCATCCCGAACACAGTGAGGGATCTCCATATACGGGCATTGAACACGACTTTCTGCCACATTCAGAAGATCCTTCGTTTCACTCAGGATGACGGTTGGTTTTATCGTCATCCCGAACACAGTGAGGGATCTCCATATACGGGCATTGAACTCGACTTTCTGCCACATTCAGAAGATCCTTCGTTTCACTCGGGATGACGGTTTTCAGGCGTTTATTGAGATGATACAAAAATATGCAAAATCACTTAATTTATAAGATTTTATGAATTTTGAATTTATTTGAATTTTCTGTAAATGCTATTCCAGTATGGTTGACTGACACAATAGTTCTCTTTTGCATGCTCATGATGAATCAGATGTTCCGCTTTGAAGTAATTTAAAATTACTGAACGATCATTATCTACATGATGAATCATGTGATGGATAGTAATATACCAAAAATAGCCAAAGACTATTCCTCCTACAAAGGCGCAACCTAATTGATATCCCAATATACTCAAAAAAATCACATGTAAAATCAATAATAAAATTGCAGTAACGTAAGGAGGAGAAGAAACTAAAGCTTTAGGAAATTTATGATGTATTAAATGCATTTTTTTAATACTTTTTAGTTTTCCATGATATATAAATCGATGAAACCCATATTCAAGTACCCCACCATATACAATAAAACCAATGATAAAGGCAATTACTACTGACACATCAAATTGAGAATACTGAAAAATATAATATACATCACCACACCAAACCAATGGCAATAAAAAAAAGTCCCCATAATAGTTAAATAAATCCAATTTACTCACTACAATCAGATCAGTTTTTAAATTATTCATCGGAGTGACAACCTATACAGTTACACTTTAAATTTAATTAACTAAAGTATAGGCTGAATTTAGGAACAAATCTGTTTTTAAACTATTTTTTATTTTATTTTATTGTTCACTCAATTGAGTAATCCAAAATTTTTGTGAAGAACTCAAACTTTTTGGAACGGGTTCTACTAGAATCTTTTGGACCATTGGAGGTTGAAATGGACCATCAGCAGTTGCCCATTGATAAGTGATTTGAAATTGCCATTGATGCTTATTTAACACTGATTTTTTAATCGTGAACGAAGTAATCCATGGACTTGAAGTACCTGAAACCCAATAAGGCCAGTTGTCTTTATATTTATTTTTTAACGGTTCAGAAAACAACATAAACTGCACCGCTGCGTTCCTGTTTTTATTCGCTGAAGCAAAGAGCGCTGCCAGCGCATCTGGTGTTTCAGGAGCCAAAGCGCGTTCCAACATTGAAATTCGGGCGGCATCTGATTCTGCCTGAGTCATTGGTTGGGAAAAACAATTCGTTGAAAAAGGAAATACAATAATCAAACTAATCAACAGTAAATTAAATCGGACATAGTTCATTGGTTTCTGCTTTCTGAATTTAAGATTAGATTAAGCATACCCTGATCGAATATCTACAACAATAAGAGGCTTCCATCAAGTCCAATGAGCAGGAGTCTTTTAGAATTGAAACACGCTTCTTTATAAATAACAAAAAAATGGGGTTTTTCATTAGATAGGACAATGCTAGACTAAACTTATAACAACACTCAATAACTAAAAACAACAAGAACGCATACATGAATAAAAAACTGAGTCCCTTAGGTTTATTATGGATATCCTTTACCAGCATCATTGGTTCTGGATGGTTATTTGGTACCTTATATTCTGCGCAATTTGCAGGACCAGCTGCAATTTTGGCCTGGCCAATTGGAGGCTTTTTACTACTGGTACTTTCTTTATCCTACGCCGAAATTGGTACCATGCTCCCTCAGTCAGATGCACTCGCGAGTCTACCTCTTTATACACATGGTCGATTAACCAGCGTCATGATTAGTGGCATGGGCTGGATTTCCCTGGCAATTATTCCTGTTATAGAAACACAAGGGTTAGTCCAGTATGCCAGTAATTACATACCTGGTCTGGTAACACCTTTTGGCACTCATTACCATAATACCTCTATAGGAGCTCTGGTTAATCTCGTGTTGTTAATGAGTTTCGTTTTATTTAACTATTTTGGGCTTAAATTATTTGCTCGGATCAATGCTGGCTTTACGTTCTGGAAGCTCTTTATCCCTTGTCTTACCATAATTGCATTGGTGTATACGAACTATCATAGTGAAAATTTTACTCAATACGGAGGGTTCATGCCCTACGGTTGGGAAGGTGTGATGGCTGCAATGTCAAGTGGTGGTGTACTGTTCTCTCTTTTAGGTTTCAGGCAAATCATTATTTTGATGGGAGAAATTGATAACCCGGGTAAGTACGTGCCCTTAGTTATTGTAAGTTCCATCGTGCTTACCACGTTACTCTATACCGGTTTACAATGGTCATTTATTGGCAGTTTAAACGGACAGGCCCTTACTCACGGGTGGGCAAAGCTCTCCTTTGCTGGAGATGCTGGTCCTTTTGCAGCATTGGTGACACTTGCGGGATTAATATGGCTGAGTTTTTTACTGTATTTTGATGCCTTTATATCGCCCTTTTCAACCGGTTTAGTATACAGCACCACTGCAGCACATATGTTAGCCAGTATGGGAACGACAGGCGCAGCGCCACCTATCACGAACAAAATGAATAAGTATCAAGTTCCATGGGTCAGTTTAATAATAAATTTCTGCCTTGCCGCAGTAATGTCCTTTTTATTGCATGGGTGGCAAGAAATTTCTGCTTTTTTAGTTGCAGTACTCATGATTAGCTATGCAGTTGGTCCTATCAGTCTGGTCTGTTTGCGTAAACAACTACCGTCCCACCCGAGACCTTTTCGCCTGCGATTCAGCGGAATCATTGGATCGGCAGGATTTTATATTTGTACTGTTGGAGTTTACTGGTCTGGTCTGTTGAGTATTGAAAAAGTATTGGTTCTGACTTTTCTCTGTTTGATTTTTTACCTGATTTATTCTCGTATCTTAAAAAAATCAAGCCATGACATTGACGCATCAAATGCGGCCTGGCTTATGATTTATCTTGTGGGTCTCGGCCTGTTTGCCTATTATGGAAATTATGGCGGAGCGCATTTGATACCAGTTTATTGGGATTTATTGTACCTGCTGATTTTTAGCCAGGCTACTCTTGCTCTTTGTTTTATATCAAGAAAACCCAATGACCATACGTTAATGATGATTTCCAGGAAAAACCCTGATCCCACGTCTTAAATTACTGAAGTCAGAGGGTATCCTTGCTTCCTGATTTCTTTCACAGAGTATGAAAGACCACTAGTCAAATCAATTACCAGGCTCCTGGATTACTTTCGAGCCTCTTAAATGCTCCATGTTTAATTGCATTCTGTAATGAGGGACGGGATGCCATTCAGCAATAAATTCTTCAATAATCCGAAATCCTGCTTTCTCATAAACATGAACGGCTCGTTTATTTGCTATTTCAGGATCAATAAGCACCCTGTCAACATAAGCGTATTGACTGAGTAAAAACTCATGTATCATCTGAACTGCAAGTCCTTTACCAAGGTAATCCAGATTACATATAAATAAATCAAGAGTAATCGTGTCTTTATCATCTGGAGAGCGTTTTTCAAGCCCCGACGTTATTAAATAGGCAAAGGGAATTTCATTATCATATGCTATCCAATGAACGCCCCATGAGCCACCATCTGGAAATTGTTCCAAGTCTCTAAACGTATTTTTTAAACCATCACCATGCAGCCATTCGCTGATATGTTTTTGTACTATCCCATCACATACCCATTTTTTTTGTGCTGGTTCAACAGGCCTATACGAAAATCGAAAAGTTTTATTCATCAAGTGAGCTCCATGGGGGTCAGTCAAGTTAATGAGTCAACTCCCTGTCATCTGTTCCAGTTAGATCTGGAAGTAGAGTAATTTAATTCGCTCTTAGTCTCCAGAATTTCTTTTTGCAGGTCTGCAATTTTATCCAGATAGACTTTTTGTCTGGTCTCATTATTTTGTTCAGATAACGCTTTTTCCTCTGGGTTCATCCTGAGTAATAATTGAATGTACTCATCAGAAACAGTATCTGTGGCAGTAAAAAAAGTAGTACGTAGCGTCCCTCTCATAACCAGATCTATCAATTTTGGATTTATATTTTTCTGCCCTGAAAAAGAACCCTGTAATAAGGCAGATTGTTCCCGCTGTTCTGCTGACTGTTTGAGTTCAGTCAGTACGTCCCTCATCATTTTAAGAAAAACTACCAATCCTTCGATTGGATTTAATATTCCAAGCGAAACCTGCCCTATTAATTCCAAAGTTTTTTGTCTGCACCTATGCTCTAGCACATCATCCAGCTCATTTACAAACGGAGGTAACTCTACAGTTGAGTTGAGACTATCCATCAAGTGAGTGCCAGAGAGCAAGCATTTATGTTGTGTTCCAAATCGGCTTTTTTGATAAAGTGTTTTATCGAGTAATGCTGGAGTAAAACTACTATGGCATGCCTGAGTTAAATTTGAATCGTTATCTTCTCTGAACAAAGTCCTTCCTCGTCCATGTTGTAGACTGGTATGACCATTTGTAGGAAGTATGCCTGTTTTGTAATAAGCAATTAAAGTATAAAAAAATAAATCAACACGCCGATTTGCGTGTTCGATGATACTGTTTCTGGAGAGCGCAAGCAGCGCGCTTCGATCATTCCGTTTTTTTACCAATTCATATTTCGAACAAGGTAACGCAAGAGCGGCGCTGTAGTTTTCATAATAATTATAACGAGCCCGTCTTCTGTTAAAAAACTGTTTATGTTCTTCAGATTTTAATTGGTTAAAAAATTTCGAGTCGGGAACTTTAGCTTTTCGGTCGACACCAATTTGCGCGTTATGGTGTTCCGTTTTAATCGTTTGTGACGTGTTGTGAATGACCTGAGGTGGAAGAGCTGACGATGGAAATTTTGAAGCAATTGCGCGAGGAGTTACAGAAATATCAGGATTCGTTCTTGCCAAGGGTATTCTAACAAACTTAATTCGTCCCATCATGGTTCTCTCCTTGAATCGCCATTAGTCCCAATGTTGTACTAAACGCATTAAGAGTCCTGTATCCTTAAACAGACTCGATTGCTCAATCAAGGAATTGGCATGGAATACGTACCAACTCTTGATGTATGTTAGTAACAATGTCCTGCTTTATTACAGTACATATTTATCTTACAAAATTCAAACATTAATTTTGCTCTATGAATAAAACTGTTGCAGAAATAAATTACAGGATCACGAACAAGAACATAATCACGAGAGTTGAGTATTAACAATGCAGAGTTCAGGTATTTATTAAACCCCAAAGCGTGCTTGCCAAAGCAGAAAAACTATAGAATGAGATGCGAACACTGATTGACTTGTCCTTAATAAACCGGTGATTACCAGCAGTCGAATTAACCCAATTGCATGCCAGGAGCATCAGAATCTAAATCAGAATCAGCATCTTCAACTTCTTCAACTTTATTAAATTCGTTTACTTCTTCAATCTCTCCAGCCTCTTCAACTTGTTCAGCTTTTTCACCTTCGTCAACTACTTCACTATTGTGCATATTGAGTGCTAAACCTTGCTCTTGGGGTTTAAGTCGAACCAGCTCTGACTTATAGAATTCCACTTTATCCAAATGCACTTCACTCATATTTTGACCAGCTATTCCCACTGCGGCTTTTCCCAGATTACTCACAGCAGCAACTGCTTGCGATATCAATTGAGCTGTTTTTGATAAAACACCTGCATTCACTGCTTGACCTATTACATTAGTAACTCCAGCCATAATCAGACTGGTACCCAATAAAGCAGTTGTAATTAACTCTCCTGTGGTTGGAGCAGCACCAAATCTAATTAAGTTATACAACATTGTACCTACTTTTTTCAGTGCCAAGGGCAATCCTATAACCACTGAAATAGTACTGGCTGCGAGCGCTAAAGGTATCATCACTGGGGCAAAAGGCGGAATTAAAGAAAGAGCTGTTGCTCCAATTGCTACAAGTGATGCAACCAGTGCTATTTTTGATCCAATACGCTCACAGTTGTTTACAAAATTTGAATAACTTCTTGAAGGTTTATTTGCAAACTTAAAATTAAAATCATTCGCTTGATAATAAAAATCTTTAGTTTTCGATAAGTTATCCAGTAATTGTGCTTTATTTTCTTCATCTAATGGTGAATCCTTTATGGTACGCTTGAGATCATTAAGCTCATCATTAAACTCCTTTCGTCTTGATAAAGCCTCTAATTTGGAAGACTCAAATTGAATGCCTTCTTTTTGAACCAAAGATCTTAATCTTTCTATCGTAATTGCAATAGGATTATCCTCTTCCAGCGAAGCGTCTATCGCAGATTTTTGTAAAAAATGAAGACTTGCGGACTGAGAAAAAAGTATTTGACCAAAAAGGATAATGCTTTCGAGTTGTTGTTGTTTTAATTGCTTCTCTTCTGGGCTGTCATCACTCGAATTAATTTCATCCTTAAGGATGTTTATATACCCTGTGTGCACCGGATCAAAATCAAAACGAGTTGATGGAGTAGAAATACGCAAAGGCTGAGCCATGAACTCAGGCCCAAAAAGTAAATACTCTGTTTGAGCAAATTCATTATCAGGCATTAATTGCCGAAGTTGCTCTCTTACTATTTCTGAAATGGATTCGTAATCATCTCTGAATAATGTCACTTTCATAGAAGAATTCAAAGGGTTTATCAGACATAACTAAAGCATAGCATATGGGTCTATATCATGGGATGATGCATTGACTTTATAAGCGCCTTGCTTATCATTCTGAATAAAGTTCTGCTTTGAGCATCATGCAGGCATGCATAATTTCATCGATACATAATTCATTATCGTTGGAATATAAGTCAAAATATTCCCTGCTAATGTTACTGTTTACGGAATTCAAAGAACACCCATAAAAAAAGGAACCCGCATTATTCCTGCCATCAGAAATTCTGGCATTGATGATTACACCATGATCTCGTGAAATATAACAATTCACTTCTGCACTCGAGTAAAAAATGGAATTAAGAAAATAGGAGTTAAAACATTGACAGGCATTTAAATCCTTTTGTCCCATAAGGATGAACAAAAATATGAATAATATCCATTTAATTCTAATAATTAAACTCATTCCCGTTCTCAAATCAACTTCATTTGACTAATTATAGAGCACTTATGGCGAATTGAAGGAACTGGGTGCATTATTCCCATAGGAATACGGTTATATTCTTCTTATTTATAGTAAGTTATAAAATACCCTCTATAATTAATAATATAGAGTTCTGTTTAGCAAGAAGTATCCCTTGAAAAGTCTTCAATTCGATATCTACAAATACAATTCAATCAACAATTGGCGTGGCATTGTCGAAATGGCAATGACCCTGACTCCACTTATTTTGGGCATTTATATTATGTATGTGGCCACAAGCAATAATTATTGGCCTTTATATCTCCTCACGCTGCCACTTGGACTACTTTTTACACGCTTGTTCATCATCTTGCATGATTTGGCACATGGGAATCTTTTTAAACCCAAAAGATACAATGACAGGGTAGGTATCTTCATCGGTATTCTCCTGTTAACGCCTTTCTATTTTTGGAAAAAAGCCCATATCATTCACCATTCCAGTGGAGGTAATACGGACAAACGTCCCTGGAAAGGAGACATTCAACTTCTTACTGTCAACGAATACAGGGCAAAAAATAAGCTGCGGCAAATTGTCTATAAATTTTACCGCAATAGCCTGGTCATGTTCTTTTTAGGAAGTATCTATGTCTTTATGATTGAACAGCGATTTTTTATTAAACGACCAGGTTTTGGTAAAAAGGAACATCGAAGTATCATTATGACCAATATAGGAATTCTGATACTTTATGGGTTGATAATTACATTATGTGGAATAAAATTTTATTTGTTAGCCATCCTGGTACCACAATGGATTGGAGGCGCTATCGGAATTTATTTATTCTACGTCCAGCATAATTTTAAAACTCGCTATTTTGTTCCGGGTAAAGAATGGACTTTAAAAAATTCGGCGTTATTAGGCAGTACCTTTTATGCCTTACCACAACCATTCAAATGGCTCACAGGAAATATTGGGTATCATCACGTCCACACATTATTACCCCGTATCCCCTTTTATAATTTGCCCAAATGCCATATCGAAAACCCCATTTTTCAAACCGCTCCTCAATTTGGACTTAAGGATATGAATTCTTTAATATCATTAAAACTCTACGACGAAAGCAAAGGCCACATGATTACCTGGAAAGAATATCAGGCGAACTATCCATTTGATTCAATAAAGAAATCCATTTGATTCTATCTCTTAAAGCACAATGGGCTTGTTCAATTAGTGCGAGGATCTATAGACTGATGTGATGCATTTCAAATTGAACGATTCAGGCAGAAACAATTTTCAGGTCCATATCTCGACAAAAGCTGATAGGATAGCTATTATTAGAGCACTTGGTTCCAAAGCGGGTCGTTAGCTCAGCTGGTAGAGCAGGAGACTCTTAATCTCTTGGTCGTAGGTTCGATCCCTACACGACCCACCAAATCAATTAAGTGGCTATGGTGAAACCAGTTAAAAACTGGCAACACCTAAACTTAGACAAACCTTGACGTCGCTATCGGCATGGTCAACACCCACCATACCTCATAACCCAATCTAGCACATCAAGCAAAACCTGTTGAGTTGCAAGTTGTTAATCAAGCGTTCCAACAGATCATTAGGTAAATTCAGTCCTTCTTCTCCAAGCATTTGATATAGAATAGTTAATTCCTCCTGATCATAATCCTGTATCGCTGCTTTAAATAACTCAATTTCATTTCGTAGATAGGCTTTTCCCTGACTAACATATTGATTAAAATATTCTGGGTTAGCCTCTAATAAAAGTTGCACTTTATCCAATTGTTTTGTTTTAAGACCAAACAAAACGATATCAAAGTTATTTTCATCAATATAATTATATAATTCATTAAACTGTGATCCAGTTTGAGTCTTGATAGTAATCAGTATTTTTTGAAAATCATTGTCAGAGAGTATTTCAATAGCCTTATGTAAAAAAGTTCTATCAGCTCTATCATGTACTCTTAAATTTGCCCTGTTTTTAATTAATGAACTCATGATGCTTAAATAATTACTTTTATTATCTTGTTCCGAACTGTATCCTGATAAGGCAAAGAACAAGGGACATTTTCCCGAAAGGTTTTGCTGTTGATCTACATTAGCTCCCCGGCGTATCAACCAATTGACGTTTTCTGACTGACCCAAATAGCAAGCCATCATTAATGAAGTAAACGTGTCAGCATCTTTAAAATCAAGAATCTCTTTAAATGAGTTCATTTTGAGTATAGGAAGATCGATTTCCGTTCTATTCACATCCTTTAAATGAGTTAGTAACTGATTTGCAAATACTGCCGAAGCAACTCGATTGATAAGAAACTCTTCATTATTATTAATATTGAATGCTTCACACTCACCAGACATTGTCCATAAATGATAACTGGCTTTATTTTGCTCATACAACTCATTTGCAGAGAGCCACCCATCGCCAGGATTAAGGAAATAATACAATTTGGATGCATTTTCATTATAGGTATTGTAATTAACCAATATTTGTTGTCCTTGACGAATATCTTTTAATGCAACTACCTCAACTACTTTTACCCCATTACGTGTTGTTTCCCTGAACTCAACATTATCCTGACTATCAGAAAAATTAATATATCGGGTAAAATTGCCTTTGGTTGCAGCATCTATAATTCGACGTCCAACAGTCATAGCATAACTGTTATCTGCGCCTGGATTTTCGCTAAGATATCTCTCAAACTCTGCATTACTTGCATACTCTTCACCAGTGTAAAAACCAATACAAGTACCTTTTTCGATATCGATATGAGCAAAAAGGCCTCGCCCTGGAATATCTTTAAGTAAATCAACGATTTTAACTGCAACGGTGTCTGATAAATCAGCCGGAGAAGGTATATATTCATCCACAGTCATATTATCAATACCAATATTGCTCAAATATTGTTTAATCTTCAATAATTTTTTATCGTCCTTCTTAGCTCGTTTTTTTACGGCAGTTATTCTTTTAGAATGAGAGAACAAGGTCTGCCCATCCATTTGAGAGGTGTACTTTCTTTTGCTAGCTTTTATGGTCCTGGTTTGAACTTCTTTTCTATCAAAAGTTGATGAAAGCTGAAAATCTTCAAATTTACTAGGAAATTTTCGAGTTCTTTTAGATAAAATTTTAATTTTGTTGGGCATAATACAACCGTGGTGGACAAATTATAAACGGACAGCAGTATAACACTAAGTTGACATTATGTCCAAAAAGATCACATTTGATCCAGTAAATAAATACAATAACAAGTATAGGATCGTACCCTGTATTAGGCGCAGACGTAATACAGGAACTATGAAGCTTTGAACCTCCCGTATTACGGCTGCGCCTAATACGGGCTACGTCATTGAAGCAGAGTCATGCCTATTGTGTGGTACCTGACTAACTTAATTGCTTAAATTCCAGTACACAAACATTTCCCCGTATTACGCTTCGCTAATACGGGCTACGAAAATAATTATTCTACAATCTTAGTAGCCTGTATTAGCGAAGCGTAATACAGGAGCGATGTGGCAATACACTCCATTATTTCCTCGTATTACGCTTCGCTAATACGGGCTACGAAAATAGCTAATCCTAAACTTAATGGCATTAAAAGTTAGCGTAAGGGGAAGCTGTATCGAGGAACATTAGGAATGGATTAATGAGTGATTAATGCATTAAGAGTTTTATATCCTGCTCTCGGATATCACTACCCTAATACGTGCTCAATTAATTATAAATTTCCTTACAAACAGCCATCACTGATTTATTAATCTCCTCACTATTATCAACTCCAGGCTGGAGTATTTTTTGATGCTGTATATGATGAAACTGTCGATAAGCGTTCTTCAAAATGGTCAATTGTTCCTTTGTTAACACATGAATAAGAAATAACTGTTCCAGTTGACTCAAGGTATGGGTATATCGAGCAAATCGTGAATCCCCCACATTGAGCACTAAAAACTGAATTAAAAACTCCAAGTCTAACAAACCACCTCGCGCATGTTTGACAGGATCGAGGTCTTGATGTTGATCAATTTTAGCCCTCATAGCCAATACCTCTTCCTGTAAGGCAGCCTTTTTTCGAGAGAACATTAAAATCACTTTTTTTAATTGCATAAAATCGTGCTTTATTTTGCGATTTCCAGACACAATTCGCGCTCTTAATAAAGCCTGATGCTCCCAGGTCCATGCCTGGGATTTTTGATATTCAACGAAGGCATCGATAGGACTTACCAATAAACCGGCAGAACCTGACGGTCTAAGCCGCGTGTCAACAGAATACAAAACACCGGATTGAGTTCGAGTAGTTAACATATGTAATATTTTCTGAGTTAATCGAGTGATTAAGGCCTCCTCGGCAGGTTTGGCAGTATGAAGAAAAACCAGATCCAGGTCAGAAGAGTAATTCATTTCCCGACTGCCTAATTTTCCATAAGCAATAATGGCAAAGGACGATTTTATTTCAGACATCTCCGGATTACGAAGACTTAATTGCTGACAGGCAATATTCATCACCTGAGTTACGATCACTTGAGCGACATCAGCCAAAAACTTGCCAATCCGAACCGCATTACTTGAACCATAAAGCTCTGCACGTGCGGCCAATAACCAATTCGTTAATTTAAATTGCCGTAAAATTTCTTCCTGAAGTTCAATATCATCTGCGTGAGACAATTGTTCAGTGATTATCAACTCTAATTGTTGACGGGAGTTTGGACGCCAATGTTCCCCTTGATCCAACAAAACTTCCAACAAAAACGGTTGATTTACAAATAATGAAGTAATGAATGGACTGTTAGCAAACCAAAACAATAACTCACGTAAGGCTAATGGATTTTCTGTCAATAAAGCCAGGTAAGCGCTACGGCCTACAATATTTTCCAGCAAATGCATTACCTGTAATAATACTTCATCCGTATTGATAAAATGAGTCAGTTCAGTCAACAACATCACCATAAATCGATCCAGCCTGATACGCGCCCCCTGCGATAATCTTCTGCAGCGTGGCCCATGTCTGAATGCATGAATCATTTGGTAGCAATGCTGCGCGTTTTCAAACCCCAAACTGGTCAACAGATTAATTGCCATACTCTGTTCTACATGTCCCTGCCAAACACTGGATAGCTGATTTGCCAACACTCTTTTTTCATCTTCATAATCATCTACCTTCCCCAGGACTGAATGAAACGAATTGGAGATGATGCGTTGATATTGTTGTAATTTGGCTAATAAATCATCCCATTGAGCATACCCCATAGCCAATATAATCTGTGTTTGTTTCATCGGTTCATCAGGTAGAGAATGAGTCTGCTGATCACCAAGACTTTGCAGCGCATTTTCCAATTTTCTTAAAAAAAGATAGGCTTGTTTTAACGCTTCACTCCGCGGCAACAGTTTTTCCTGTTTTAATACCTCAAGGGCCGCCATCGCATTTTGAACTTGTAAACGGGGTAATCTTCCCCCACGAATCAATTGAAAATTCTGTATAATAAACTCAACCTCTCTAATGCCGCCCTTCCCTCGTTTAATATCATCAAGTCGAGGATTAAGCTGCACCTCTCGCTCTATCATTGACTTCATACTACGCAAGGATTCAATGACACTAAAATCAACATAGCGTCTATAAACAAAAGGAAGGATTAATCGGTCAAACCAGGGAACAGTTTCATTGATGGATTCAGAGATGACTCGAGCCTTGACCATAGCGTATCGCTCCCAATCCCGACCCTGCTCCTGATAATAGGTTTCCATTGCAGCAAGGCTTGAAACCAAAGGTCCACTATCCCCATTAGGACGAAGTCTTAAATCGACCCTGAATACAAAACCATCTGCAGTGACATTTTGCAAAATATGAATAAATTGTTGTACCACTTTGCTAAAAAACTGCTGATTCGATAAGACCTCTTCACCATCTGTAGAACCGGCTTCACCAAACGCAAAAATTAAATCGATGTCCGATGAATAGTTCAGTTCCCGTCCACCGAGTTTTCCCATAGCCAGCGCAAATAAATCAACTTCATCGCCCCCTTCATTACGCGGGGTACCATAACGCAGAGATAATGAGTACCTGCAATAATGTAAAGCATGTAAAATTATTGCATCAGCACAATCAGACCAGGATCGCATTACCTCTTCAGTATTGGCTATTCCAGCCACCTCAAGTAGCAATAACCGTAAAAAATGAGTATTACGAAACTGACGTAAATCCCTGAAATAGACTGTCTGAGCAGCCTCTATATTTAATTTATTGATGGCACTAAAGTAATCCTCGCGGACTAGTAACGAATGGCAGTCATCTTCTTGTAGTAACTGTTCAAGTAACTTTATGTGTCTGCAGGAGTAATCACTAATAAGGAGCAATTGTTCTACACTATCTTTTAATGGATGATTCACATTCGACACATGCTTTTCAATAAACCATGATTTTGAAGCGATAAGTTCGGAGAATATACTGAGTTGTGTCATAAACAGATCTGATTTCTTTAGTAAAGGTAAAGCATAAAGACTACCCTATGACTTGGTTACATTACAACAAACCGTGTTAGTACTTACCGGCTAATGCGACAAATAATAATGAATTCAATTGAATCAAAACTAATAAATAATTTATAAACAACCGATACATAGTCTATACATAAATATATAAAGAATAATTAATCGCTCACTAATACCACAACTGTATTCTGAGAATTTTCTTAAATTATTTGATGGTTAACTATTATGCCTACCCAAAAAAACTATGACCCGGCTTATACTGAAGCGTTTAAAAACAATTTTATCGCTCATTTAAAAAATACAAATTTTGCTCCAGGCACAGAAAATCAACCAAGAGAATTAATAGAGCAAGCAAAAGGCAATATAGCCAAACTATCACGAATATTTGATCAATTGCCTCTACCTGTTCTTGATGATACCAGTTTTAGACAAGCTATTAGCGAAGCAGGAAATATCGATGCATTTATGCGCCCAATTTTAAACGATATAACGCAAGTACTGCTGAATCCCGATAAAACACGTGTGCAAGATAATGTTATTGCTGCCATTGGAACTAAAGATTATGCTGAAATTGTCGGAGGTGAAGTTAACGCTGATGGGAAGGTTGTTCCCAAAAGTGGAGATGAAGAACGCTTTGCTCAAGAAGAAGCTGAAGTTGCACGATTAATGACCGCCTCAATAATTGTTAGTTACTCGTTACGTGTTTCAGATTATGTTCTTTCGGACGAAGCGAAAGCCATGCAAAAGCAATGCGACGACCTCTTCCAAGCAGGAAATCGGTTAAAATCCACTTTAGCATCTCAACAACTGGAAGGATTAAGAATTGACCCTGTTACATTTGACCCTAAAGCAGCTGATATGCTGATTAAAACACACGAGAGCGCCATACAAAGTGATACTGACTCATCAGCACTGCTCAATTTATACAAGCAGTGTGAATCATTAAGACAAGCGGGTAAATTAGAAATTGATCACCAAACTCAGGAGTTTACTTCTACAATTATTGCTCCTCTGGATATTATGGCAACTCTATTCACTATGAAAACATTGGAAGAACCTGCGCCTAAACCCTCTTTGGAAGAAGTGAAACAAAAAGTAGCAGCGCTGGAAGGTCTGGTAGATGCTGCCATTAAGGAACTCAAAGATGCGGCAGCACAATACAGACAAGAACATAACATCCCGAACGATACCAAGGTTCCAGCACTGGATAACCCCATTGAGTCAGCTTACCGGCTAAAAAATAAATTAGAAGAAATAAGTGATGTCGAAGAAATCTTTCCGGATGCGAGCGATGATACCAAAAGAGATAAAATCGAAAAAATCTACAATAATGCCATTAATCAATTTTCAACCGATGTCCAACAAGATGTGCTCAAAGCGAAGCCACCAGCGCCTCTGATGAGCGTAGTTCTTCGGCTTTTGCGCTCCATATTCACACTAAGTTTCAGTCTGACTACTGAATCTGAAAAGGCAGATCAACGACGCTTCGAACAAGAGTCTAAAATAATTGAGGATATTTCTGCTCTAAAGAGCAAGTTGCCTCAAGATCCTTCACCCGAAGTACAATCGCCCACTCAGTCGGAAGATCTGACAGCATCCATGGAAAATCCCGATCCAGACTCCTCTGCCACCAGTTCGCACACAATTTGAACGCAGCTTCCCACCTTCGCAGGGTATTAAGCGACTTTCAATCAGATGAGATAGATATTAACCAGCAGAATATTTAATTGCCTGGATTCCTCGACGCGAAATCAGTGAAGAAAACCTTTTAAAAAATGCACACTAAGATAAATCAATGTGTTTTTAAAATTGCTCAATAAAACAGCTGGGATCGAATGTTATTGATTTAATTTTATTTATTTCTGAGAATAATGATAGAAATCCAATTTTTTTTGTTTCACATCCTGGTATTCTCGTTATACTCTATAACTAGAATGAATCATTTAGCGAAAACCCAAAATGAACTTATTTCGTCACTTAATCCTGATTACCTTCCTGTTTCTGATGTCTCCATTACATGCAATAGGAGAACCCTTAAACGTCGGTATTGATAGTTATACACCGCCGTTTGTCATGGAAGGACAAAATAATGAATACTACGGCTTTGATATTGATATGATTACGTCTCTTTGTAAAATAATGAAACGTACCTGCACTTTTGTTCCCATGCGATTTGAAGATTTATTAGCTGCTGTTGAAAGTAAAAAAGTGGACATTGCAGTCAGTGCAATCACAATTACTGCGGAACGTTCTAAAAAGGTAGGGTTCAGTGCCCCGTATTTATTAAGTTACTCACGATTTCTAACGAACCATACAGAGGAAGCTCATCAAGCATTTAGCCTGCAATTACTCAAAGATAAAAAAATTGGCGTTGTAGTGGCTACTGTTTTTAAAGACCAAATCAAAGACATGGGAATCATTAATCCTACAGTAATTGAATATCCCAATACCGAAGTTATGCTTGAAGATTTAAAAAAAGGTAAGATAGATTGCGTCTTATTTGATAATCCTACAGCATTATACTGGGCTGCCAACTCATCCGGCGCGTTTATAGTCATAGGAAAACCCTATTTGTACGGGTTTGGACTGGGCATAGCGGTTAATCAAACAGAGAATAATTTACTGGAATCAGTGAATCAAGCGTTGAAACAGTATGAACTTTCCAAGGAATTCAAATTATCGTATAGCCGATATATTGAAAGTTTCTAAATGACAGTAATTCAAAAAGCCATTCTCAGCAAATGCACATTGAGAATGGCCTCGGATTCAGTGTTGTTCCTTTTATTTATTCACGGGTGACAACTCTGGAGCACTAAGCCCATGAACCCTGTTGTACACTCTTAAGGCTAGTGTAAAGTTTGGCCTTGAGTAATACAACGGCTTATAACTTGTCGGGTAACAAAATCACCCTGGCTCGCGCCATACATTGATGAAAAGTGCTTGGCTAAAATTACCACCCAACCTGATAAACGAAAATTCATTCTTTTTTCGATTTGATCCACTACAATTTCAAAAAGTCCCAATGAATCGCTCTCGCGATCATTAGCGTACTCTTCCATAATCACTCGAGCAGTCTGCAAATCTCTGTCTCTGGTAGGCCAATTTTGACTCATAAAACACTCCCTAAAAACATGAGTTGGGTCACAATAATTTCCACTAGATGGGGGTAACTTTTAAAATTACAAGGGCAGAAATCAGTTAATATTATGCCATATCTTGAACAAATACTCAATACTCTGGTTAAACATTGCACTAAACCCATCAGGTATTGAATCTCCTGATTCATAGAATCAGAGTGTTTATCTGGAATGTTATTCGCAGACAGCATATGATATACACACAGTATCTTTATTGAAATGACATGATGATTTACCAAATTTTACCCTCCCTCCTTTCTGCTGATATGACTCGAATCGGAGATGAGGTAGAGTCAGTGATGAGCGCTGGTGCTGATTTTATTCATTTTGACGTCATGGATAATCATTATGTACCAAACTTAACCTTTGGACCCACTTTTTGTGAAGCCTTGGTGAAACGATTTCCCAATGTACCTATTGACGTGCACCTGATGGTAACCCCGGTAGACGCACTGATTGAATCATTTGCCAAAGCAGGAGCCAAAAGGATCAGCATCCATCCTGATGCAACAATACATTTGGACAGAAGTTTGCAATTAATTAAAACTCTGGGCTGTGAAGCAGGTTTGGTACTTAATCCCGCAACAACCATTGGTTGCCTGACCTGGTGTGTACATCAGCTTGATTTTGTCCTCGTTATGACGGTTAACCCTGGTTTTGGCGGACAAAAATTGATTCCAGAAGTGATCAACAAAATTACCCGGATACATCAGCTCTACCCCCAACTCGACCTTTGTGTCGATGGCGGGGTGACTACAAAAAACATTGCTGAGCTGGCACGAGCAGGCGCAAACCAATTTGTTGCCGGTTCTGCTATATTCAATAGCACCAGTTACCATGAAACCATAAAAAGTATGCGTGAAGAATTAGCTGACATTTGATCTGTACCTGCTTTATTCATTCAGGTTTTACAAGAGGACCTATGAACAAAATTATTGCACTGTTGTGTGGACTGATTTGGACCTGTTCTGCTTTTGCATTATCAGGTCAGGCCTATATGGATCGATTCAACACGTTTATGGCCTGGTACCAGAATCTCCCTATTAATCCACCACCAGAATTCCTTGAGTTTGTAAAAGGAACAACCCCTCTTTCCAATAAATTGCGTGATAAATGGCTTTATGAATTAGCCAGAACCAAGGATTGGGCAAATTACGTGAGCTATTATCAGCCCACTAACGACATCAATTTGATGTGTTATGACCAAATTGCAAAATTTAATTTAGGAATGGATAAAGAAGCTTTACAAGAATCTGCTCCTATCTGGTTAACAGGTGATTCACGTCCCGCTGCCTGTAATACGTTGTTTGATTTAATGCTAAAAAATGATAATTTCGATCAAAACCTAATCACTCAACGCATCGCGCTTGCTCTTGATAAACGAAATATCCAATTGGCGCGATATCTTTTAAAACAATATAAACTACCTCATGATACTGAAATACAATCATTGACAAACATCCAACAGAATCCTGCAAACATTAACAAATTAACTCCCGGAGAAGTAAATGGTCAATTGTATCTCTATGGGTTAAAACGAATGGTGTCCATGAACATGGATAAAGCCATAACCTTTTGGCAACAGGTAAAAACCAACAAAGTTTTGAATGAATCCCAAAAACAGGCTTTTTTAGCCCATGTAGCGCTCTATAAAGCCATGCGAAACCATGAAGACGCACTGGAATGGTTTGCCAAAGTAAAACCACAATATTATAACGATGTACTGGTGGATTGGCAGATCCGTTTTGCGCTAAAAAATCATGACTGGGAACATGTGGCCCAATTTATAAATAGTTCCAAAAATAAAGACACACCGTGCTGGCAATATTGGCTTGCCCGCGCGCTTGAAGCACAGGGAAATAAAGCAGAGGCAAGGGCAATTTATGAGTCATTAGCCAAAAGCAGACAATACTATGGTTTTCTTGCCAGTATACGTTTAAAGAAAACACCTAACTTTGAAAATGAAAAGGCAACAACCAGTTTGTCAGCCTTGAAACCTTATCAACCCATTATCGATCAAGTTAAATCACTGTACCTGTCGAAACAAACGGCTGAAGCAAGTCGGTTACTTAATGATTTCATTAGTGAACTGCCTAAAGAAGAGGCGAGCGCCTTGGTGTATTGGGTTGACAGTGAACTGGGATGGCATGGTAAATCAGTTTATTTAAGTAATAATGAAACACTCAACAATCAACTTAGTCTGAGATTCCCTCTTGCCTATAAGGGCACAGTTAAAGCTTATGCAAACCAATACTCTGTCCCTGCAGAATTTGTCTATGCGATAATCCGTCAGGAAAGTGGATTCAGAGAAGATGTAGTCTCATCCGCAGGAGCCAGAGGGTTAATGCAGGTTATGCCTCAAACTGCCAGCGTTGTCTCTAAAATGAGTAAAATTCAATATAATGATCAAAAACAATTATTTATGTCGCACAAAAACATCAATATTGGTATTGCGTACCTCCAGCAACTGACCAAAAGATTCAGCAATCATCCTGTACTGGTGGCCGCGGCATACAATGCCGGACCCAGACAAGTCGTATATTGGTTAAAGAACCATCCTCCAAAGGAGATTGATGTATGGATAGAAACCTTGCCCTGGCAGGAAACGAGAAATTATTTGAAGAATGTCATGGCATTTTACGTTGTTTATCAATACAGGCTCAATCAAAAACCTAATTTAAATAAATTTTTGGCACCATTGTGACTCAATCAGAAGTCCCGCGAAGCGGGCTCCGATTAAAATGTACTATGCTGCGCATAGGCTTCCCGGATTGCGCTATGCTTCATCTGGGCTTGTATCTTTAAATGGTAAGCAAAAAAGCAAGCGTAGCAACTGCCTTGAATGAAAATTCAAGACAGTTGCTACGCTTGCTTGCTTTCAGTGTTACCTATTATCCCGGTTTATACTCAGCTGATCCCTTCTCCCTTTTTAAGGGAGAAGGGTTAGGGATGAGGGTTACGGTTCAACCCCGCGAAGCGGGCACCGATTAAAAAGGTACCATACTGCGCATAGGCCTCCCGGATTTCGCTGTGATTCATCCAGGCTTCTTTTGATTTGACAGCTATGAGCCAAAGCTCGTCCGTTACTCGTCTTTAATCACTAAATAAATCAAAATCGCCAAGATCATAATAAATATGTGAAATGCCGTTGTTATCGCATTATTCAGCATGGGAGACATCCACATGCCAAACCATTCGCCACCAATGGACATAAACACAACCTGCCAGGTTACAAATCCTAATGTCAAACCAGCTACTGACCAGTTTTTGGCGTGATTAAATACAGAAGCCTCTTTTTTTCTTGCACGAAAAAGCTTCCAGGCTCCTAGCGCGCAAAGGAGGGTGGTTAATGTCTCTAACGTAATAATACCCATATAAGCTGCGTGCTGAAGCTCAGGGCTTGTAATGGCTCTATAGGTAATTTTCGAACCAGGGAATACATCCTTCATCGATAATGCTTTTTCTACGGCAGGTAGATTCGTGCCATAATCAGTAATATTCCCAAAGGCTGTTAACAGGCAATAAAAAGCAACTGCCGCTACAAGTACAATTTTTGATAACCGTATCATCATAATTCCATCCTATTGATATCATTAACAATCCATCTATTTTAACTATACAACTTTAACTTGAAATCCACCAAAATTATTCGTAAATAAATTTAGTATCTGTTGATACTGCATCAAATAGTTCCCAACATCCCTCGAACAAGTCCTGAGAGATACTCACTTTTTAAATATGCTTATAAATAAATCCTGATTTAAACATTTTATATAGCCAGTGAACGTTTCATAAATTCGACCCCAAATAAATCCAGATAAATTGATTAGGTCCGTTGTTAAGTGAGTTTTTTTAACATAAGATGATTTTGGAATGGTATCTATGTGCAATTGTTAATAGTTAAAGGAATAATTATGGCTGCTTCAACTTCTGTTATCAGAAAAATAGTCTTTACTGATAAAATTACTCAAAGTATCAATAACCAATCTGTTCACCTTGATGAAATAGACACTGTAGTTCAGGAAGAATTAAGTAATGCTGCAACCAGTTCTAAAATAGCTCCATTAGAAATGGATCTGTTAACTGACCTAGGGCATTTAATCAGCTTCACAAGGCATAAACAATTTACAAAACCCATCCGGGCACTGCAAATATTTATTGATCAAAATACCAGCACTGCGACTAGTAAAGCTTTAATCAAAGCCATATGGATGACCCAGGAGAAAGACGATAAATCGTACGAACTCATTTGTCATCTGGCACAGGAAAATAAACTGGAATATTATACCAATATCAGCACGGTAGCTCCTCTTCGCCTTTACCGAAGTTCAGATTATAACGATGAATATGATGAATATAATGAGTGGTATTTTATTTTTGAACTGTTCAGTTTAACCCGTGTCGCCCCACCGGAATTGATTCCAATAATTGCAGATTGGATCATCGAGAGAACACCCTCCATCATGGACATTAGCGCTTTAATTAACTTCCTCAATGCCATGAGCAAAACCATAGTAGTGCGACAGGAAGTGTTCAAAGAGATCATGCCCTATTTTCATAACAAAACACTTATAGAAACACTTCTATCATTATTTACCATGCTTCATGAAAAAGATTTATTACTAGAGCATGTATTGACGGTTGTTATACCTCGACTAGATCAGATGAATACAATCAGGACTTTTTTAACTATTTTTCAATCAGAACTACAGCAAAAAAACGCACATGAGAAAACATTGGAATTTTTACCCGTTTATTGTCAACTCACCCAACCCTCTCTAGAACATTACGATGATAAAGTATCAACAAATACCCCCTTACACCTGAGTATTATTGAGCATAATATGCCAAATCTAATAACAGCGTTAAGCTTTGCTAATCCTAGATTACTCATTCAAACTTCTTACGAAAATACCGCATTGTTATTGGCTTGCAAATTAGGTGATAAAAAAGCGGCCAAATTAATTTTGGCAAAAATGCAAGAACTGCGATGTGATGTCAATCAAAAAGACAGTCATGGAATGACCGCACTCCATTGGGCAGCCTTTTATCATTTCGATGATTTAATTGATAAGCTACGAGTTGCAGGGGCAAATGATCAATTAAAAAATACTGATGGGAGAGACTGTTCTTATTTTTATCATCACCATTTTAGTCTGAGAGATTTTAAAAGAAATGGTAGAGAAATTATTGAGGGTGAAATTAAATTAGAAACCCCTGGCTTGACTGATATCTGTTTTCATATGGACAAAATAGCGCTCAATTTAAAATTAACAACACCTGAGGAACTGATGAGTTTATATCGAAACGATGAATTAGCTCAAATTCGATCAGCCAATAGATTTCAATTGTTTTTTTTAGCATTTCGCACCAAGTTAGTAGATTGGATTGAAAAACAGCATGGTTCGGACGATCAAGCTACGTTCTCGATAACCAGGACCCAATTAAAATACTGAGTGGTATTGTCTTTAATTACGGATGAATAGTTTATGAGGTAGATAAAGGATTATCTACCCTAATTTAGAAGGAACCGATTTTTTTTCTTCCCATTGGGTATTTCTGGTAAAACGCAACAGGATGTGATTGGAACGCTCGACGGCTTCATGTAAGGCATCATTGGCACTGATTAGCCCTGCAAACATGGCTTCTAAAACTTCATCATTAATACCACGTATCTGATTTTGTGGGCCTGTATGTTTTAATGCTCCAGCATGAAGATTATCTTCCAAATCAGTACGAGCAATTAATAGAGCAGGATGATGACTTGATTCGACTATTCCAGTGTAACGCCCTTTTAAACCTAAAGGCAGATATCCGGTATGTTCATGCCAACGTTTCTGAATTTCCGGTTTTGCGATGAATTTAAAAAACAGAGCTATCCCCTTATAATTCTCTTCATGTTGCCCAGCCACAGCCCATAACGCAGCGCCTCCAGCTACATTGGCATGTCTTACTTTGCTGGCCTGTGTATCAAGAGGCATGGCTGCAACACCCAATTGAAAGGGTACTAAAGCGGACAAACTGTTATAAGCACCAGAAGATTGACTAAACAAGGGACAAACACTGCTGGTAAACAGAATGGTCGCATCATCCACTCGCCCCCCATAACGGAAATAGCGCAGATTATGCCAACGCTTTAATCGTTCAAAATGCCGAGCCAGCTGAGGTGTTTCAAATACTGCCCGGACTGGATTGGTATCGGTAATAGGCAATCCATGAATTGCCAAATAAGACTCAAACAAGATCCATCCGGGATAGGCTGTGGTATAAGTGCAATCATAACCAGCCTTTTTAATGTGCTCGGCCAGTACTTCCATCTCATCCCAGGTTCGCGGAAAATTTGCCTTGCTGTAACCAACTTTTGCCAACACATCCAGATTGTAATACAAGACAGGAGCGGATAGATTAAAAGGCATAGCCATCAATTGCCCGTCTCTGCTATAAAACTCGCGTACCGATTGAATAAAATCCCCTTTTGGCAGGCTCATTCCCTGCTCCTGCATCAAAGCGTCTACAGGTTTGATGACTCCTTTCGGAGAGAGCATGATCGCAGTACCCACTTCAAATATCTGGACTATAGAAGGCGCCTGATGCGCTCGAAATGCTGCAGCAAAACTGGTCAGCGTTTCAATATAATCCCCTTTATAGACAGGTTTGATACTGTATTCATTTTGACTTTTATTAAAATCGTCAGTGAGCAATCGTACTTCATCACCCAAATGTCCTGCCATACCATGCCATAGCACCAGTTCTATGGGTTTAGCCTGGGCTAACACAGTATTCAGTAGTGTCAAAAGGAATAAGATTAGACCTTTCATGTTAATAAATCTGGATAATCACTAAAGACAGCATCTACACCCCAATTAAATAATTTATTTGCCTGACGTTTTCGATTCACTGTATAGGCGCAAACGGTATAACCTTCATCTTTTACTGCTTTGACTCGATCCGCGGTTAATATTTTTCGATTAAAATGAACCGAAAAGCAATCCAGTTGTTTTGCTTTCTGCAACCATTGCTCATCCCATTCATGAAGCAATAATCCCAATGGCATCTCCGGAGCAATCGTTCTACATAAAAGTAACGCTTCCCAATCAAAACTCGAAACCAGAGGTAAATCCTTACCCTGAGGCCAATGACGGTGAATGTGACTCAACACGGCAACTGCCGTTTGCTCTGCGGTACCCGGATAGGGTTTAATCTCTATATTGGCTTGAACATCAGAAAAAGACAACCATTTTAAAGCATCTCTGAAATGAGGAATTTTCTCGCCTTTGAACTGCCTGGAGTACCAGGAACCCGCGTCCAGACTTTGCAAATAGGTCGACTCGACCTGACCGACTTCACCGCGTCCATTGGTTGTTCTTTTTAAATTATCATCATGAATAATATAAGGTTCACCATCCGCGCTGCACATCACATCAAACTCAATGAATCGACAACCCAAAGACAGTGCCTTATCAAAAGACGCAAGCGTATTCTCTGGAGCATACCCTGATGCCCCTCGATGACCAATAACCTTATCTACAACCAACAACTTAATTCCCCTGTTTACGGTTTGAAGCTGCTTCAACATAGGCAGTCAATACCAACTCATTACTTACCGTTAATGGGGCAGGAGCTGCGGCTGCCATAACAACAGTATTCATTTCTTTTGCCTGATAGGGTCTTGGTTGAGGCGGTATATTATCGCCCTCAAAAAACACCAGGTTACTCAAACTGTAATTTTGAGTTGGATAGGCTTTGTTCATTCGCGACAGTTCTTCAGTGACCTGCTGATATAATTTTTCACGCACTTTAGCTCGAACGGCTTGTGTTTCTTCCAGGCTGGGTTTGAACTCCACACCGCTAATTTCATATTTAGCCCCAGGCATGCTGACCGACTTGGCGTTTTGATAAATATCAGTTAACGCAGATTGATCTACTCGCGCCTGTGCCTGCACAAATAGTTTTTCCAATCCGGAACTGTCCTGAGAGCGATCAAATTCTATTAAATGCCAATCACCTTTAGCGATTTTATTCAAACTGTCCATAATGTCAGCGCGCGCCTTAACCAAATCAGCGCTACTCAATGTCACATTGATGCTAACATTTAACAAGGCGGTTTGAGTGGTAACCCATTGTTTCGCAGATATTTGGAACAAAACTTTATCAAGAACCAATTGAGGAACATCATCACCTGCTAATGCAAAAGGGGTAAAAGCCATTAACGCAAGGATCCCGGTAAGCTGTTTCATGATTCTCTCCATTCAAAATTTATGTTTAAAATAGTGTATACCAGCAACCCCCAAGACACCATATCATTCCCAACGTCCAATAACTTATTACAGAGAATTCGTCTCTTGTTATCCGTCATCCTCACGAACGCGACAATTCATCTTGTAAATTAACACCATACCACATTGTTGCATGGATCCTCTCTTTCGCGAGGATGACGTAGAAATAGAGAAAAGCATTCAGGGCTTTCCCGGAGAGTTCTTAACTTTTACAAATACCTGTTCAGCGGGAGTAGCCTGTATTAGACGAAGTCGTAATTCAGGATCAATCTCTTCAACAATTCCCTGCTTTACTGTAGTTGGGTACAATCATTTGTGTACAGATCGATTGATTAAACACAGAATGATTGATGATGGCTGGAATGGATCGCATTGGGGAAACCGTCCTGTATTACGACTTCGTCTAATACAGGCTACTTTGACGGTAAATTCATCTCTGATTAATGTGTGCGGCGCAGCATCAAATGGTGCGTCGCAACACAATATTGTGCAATGCAGCATAACCATGGAATTTTTCATTTTAAAATACATCAAAAATCAGAAGATCATCCAAACCAATTCACAAAATTTTAGAACAATTTTTTTCAAGGTGCGCCAAATACGATCGTTTATCCCACTTGTTGAAATCTTACCATTGATTTAATTATCGAATAGGTCTATAACTTGTCGCAAATTATTGCAAGAGGAGCCGAATAAATGATGTCTGTTGACAATATAACGAATAACAACCAAACAATAGCAGAAGATGATTTCCTCGAGTACGCATTGTCCCATGGTTTTGGGGACCTACACTTTAAAGTGGATCCTGAAACTGGAATGAAGGCTATGATAGCCATTCACAGCACGAAACTGGGCCCGGCTCTGGGTGGCTGTCGCTTTATTGAATACCCTAACACAGCAGCAGCACTGAAAGACGCCATGCGTCTGGCACGAGGTATGAGCTTTAAAGCAGCTTCAGTTAATCTTCCATTGGGTGGAGGAAAATCGGTAATAATGAAACCTAAAGGTTCATTTAACCGCACTGCATACATGCATCAATTTGGTAAATTTGTTAACGAACTGAATGGCAGATACATTACCGCCCTAGACAGCGGGACCGTTTTAAACGATATGGATGTAATTGCCGAGCATACAGACTATGTTGCCAGCTTGTCCAAACACAACGGAGATCCCTCGCCATCCACAGCTAAAGGCGTCTTACGCGGTATTCAGGCAGCGGTAGCATTTAAGCTAGGAAAAGACAACCTGAAAGGACTCCATATAGCAATTCAGGGTCTAGGCCATGTAGGTTATTTACTGGCCAGACATTTACATGAATTAGGAGCAACCCTTACTGTTGCTGATATTTCTCCGGCAGTGGTAGAACAAGCGGTTAATGAATTTGGCGCTAAACCCGTTAGTACGGATCTAATCCATAAAGTCCCCTGCGATGTATTTTCTCCATGTGCATTGGGGGCAATCATTAATGATATAACTATACCCCAGCTCCAGACCACGGTTATTGCTGGTGCGGCGAACAATCAGCTGGCACATAGTTTCCATGGCAAAAAACTGCATGAAAAAGGCATTTTATTTGCAGCGGATTATGTCATTAACGCCGGCGGTTTAATTTTTGCTGCGTCCAAATATTTGCATACTCCTGAAGATAAAGTAAATGATCAGATCGATGGCATCTATACTTCATTAACTGAAATCTTTACCCGTTCTGCTAAAGATAACTTACCTGCCAGCGAAATCGCAGATACTTTAGCACAAGAAAAACTGGCTTGATTGAGTAGTTATATGAAACATTTACCACTTACCCCTGAACTGTATGAATACATGCTGGATAAATCTTTGCGTGAACACCCTGTTTTAAGCGAATTGCGCAAAGAAACATCAACTATGGAACTTGCTAATATGCAGGTTGCACCAGAACAAGCACAATTTATGCAATTCCTGATCCGACTGATCCGTGCCAAAAAGGTTCTGGAATTAGGAACCTTTACAGGTTACAGCGCTCTGGCAATGTCACTTGCCTTACCCGATGACGGTCAGTTGATAACCTGCGACATCAGCGAAGAATGGACCAAAAGGGCTCATCCATTTTGGCGGGCAGCGCAACAGGATCAAAAAATCAAATTACGCCTTGGCCCAGCACTAGATACTTTATATTCCTTATTAAATGAAGGTTGGGAGCAGCAATTTGACTTTATATTCATTGACGCCGACAAAACGAATTATCTTAATTACTATGAATTAGCGTTAAAACTGATTCAACCCAAAGGATTAATCGCCATAGATAATATTTTCTGGGATGGCAACGTGATCAATCCAAATGATGTAAGCGGGCAAACAAGGGAAATAAAAAAATTGAATGAATTGATTAAAAATGATCACCGAGTTCATATCAGTTTATTAGCAATAGCTGATGGATTATTTCTGGTACAACCCGTTGAGTAGTACTCTTTCAGAGGCCAAACGTTCTTTTCCCCTGTGAAAGAGTACTCGCATAATGTGACATGTAGACAAGGAGAACCTGATAATGCATACAAATAACAACCCCTGCGGATTAGATGGCTTTGCCTTTTTGGAATTTTCAGGACCGGATAAAAGTAAGTTACATCAACAATTTATCGATATGGGTTTCCAACCCGTAGCAACGCATCAGGATCAGGACATCACTTTATTTAAACAAGGTGATATTCAGTTTATAGTGAACGCGGCAACCCAATGTCAGGCTGCGGCTCACGCCGTAACTCACGGCGCTGGAGCCTGTGCTATGGGATTCAAGGTTAAGGATGCCAAGGCTGCTTTTCAATATGCCATTTCTCATGGAGCTACCGCATTTGAAGACTCTGCTCATGCTCATCACGGTTTACCCGCTATCGAAGCTATTGGCGGTAGTGTGATTTATTTTGTAGATGACACGCATCAACCCTTTGCTCAACAGTGGAACATAAAAAATACTGCTCCAGTTGTTGGCAATGGTCTGGTTCACATTGATCATCTGACCCATAATGTGTTTCGCGGTAATATGGATAAATGGGCTGCATTTTATGAATCACTCTTTAATTTCCAGGAAATTCGCTTTTTTAATATTAAAGGAAAAATGACCGGTCTGGTCAGTAGAGCGCTAGGAAGTCCTTGTGGAAAAATCAAGATTCCGTTGAACGAATCCAAAGACGATTTGTCTCAAATCGAAGAATTCCTACATGAATATAAAGGGGAAGGTATTCAACACATTGCTTTGTCTACTAATGACATCTATAAAACAGTCCATAGTTTAAGAGAGCAAGGGGTTAAATTCCTTGATGTTCCAGACACCTACTATGAAATGCTCGACACCCGACTGCCCTGGCATAAAGAACCAGTGAACCAACTGAATGCGGAAAAAATCCTCATGGACGGTGAAGTGGATCCCAAACACGGATTGCTGTTGCAAATCTTTACTGAAAATATTTTTGGACCTGTATTTTTTGAAATTATTCAACGTAAAGGAAATCAGGGATTTGGTGAAGGTAATTTCCAGGCCTTATTTGAGGCGATCGAAAGAGATCAAGTCAGACGCGGCACCCTGAAAGAATACTGTTAAGAGGTCTAAATGAAACTTGCCAGTTTAAAATCATCTTCCTCCCGTGATGGTGAATTATGTGTGGTCAATCAATCATTGACCACAGCAATTAAAGTTGCTTCTATTGCTCCCAATTTACAATATGCCCTTGATCATTGGGCGCAGGTAGAGGCTGACCTGAACGCCATCTATCAGCGATTGAATGAACGGACTTTAGAAGGCTCCTTTGCTTTTGATCCTCGCAACTGTGCCTCCCCTCTTCCCAGAGCGTATCAATGGGCTGATGGAAGTGCCTATGTAAATCATGTCGAATTGGTTCGAAAAGCCAGAGGAGCAGAAATGCCTGCTGATTTTTGGACTAACCCATTAATGTATCAAGGCGGTTCTGATGCTTTTATTGGTCCCAGAGATCCTGTTCTTGTTGCCAGTGAATCCTATGGAATTGATTTTGAATCCGAAATTGCCATCATCACTGATGATGTCCCCATGGGAATCGATAACAAGAAGGCACAACAACATATTAAATTATTGATGCTGGTTAATGATGTATCCCTACGCAATCTGATACCCGGTGAATTAGCAAAAGGATTTGGCTTCTTCCAATCCAAACCGGCCAGCAGTTTTTCTCCTGTGGCCATTACTCCAGATGAATTAGGTTCCAGCTGGGATGGCCAACGTGTTCATTTACCCTTGTTAAGTCATTTGAATGGGACTTTATTTGGTCAACCAAATGCCGGAGTTGATATGACGTTCTCATTTCCTGAATTGATTCAACACGCAGCTAAAACAAGAACGTTAACTGCGGGTACCATTATAGGTTCCGGGACAGTATCCAATCTCGATCGCAGCAAAGGTTCATCCTGCATCGCTGAAAAAAGAATGCTGGAAATCATCGAATCAGGTGAAGCTAAAACACCGTTCATGCATTTTGGCGATTCAATACGAATAGAAATGCTGGACGCCCAGGGCAACAGCATTTTTGGTGCGATAGATCAAACGGTGAAAAGCTATCAATGGGATCCCTCATGATTTTGTATGACTACTTCCGTTCCACGGCCTGCTACAGGGTTCGTATTGCCCTGAATCTCAAAAATATTGCTTATGAAAAAGAGGAAGTTCGTTTAATACATGATGGCGGCGAACAAAATAAACCGGAGTTTAAGAAAATAAACCCGCAAGGCTTGGTGCCGAGTTTGGAGATTGATGGTCACATCATCCATCAATCAGTAGCTATTATCGAATATTTGGATGAAATCCATCCGGAAATTCCATTACTTCCTCAAGATCCGTTGATGAAAGCTGCTGTAAAATCGCTGGCTTTGATTGTCGCCTGCGACATGCACCCTCTTAATAATTTAAGAGTACTGAATCGCCTGAGAGAACAGTTTCAAGCAAATGAAGAGCAAGTAACAGAATGGTACCATCACTGGCTAAAAACCGGATTTGATGCCTTTGAGGAGCGATTAAAACACCTTGAGCGAAGTCAACCGGTTTGCTACGGCAATGAAGTCAGTCTTGCTGACCTGTGTTTAATACCTCAAGTTTATAATGCGCACCGATTCAATTTTGCTATGGAGAGCTATCCGTTAATCAACACAATAAATGATTATTGTTTGACCATTCCTGCTTTTCAAAATGCTTCGCCAAAATAAAATCCCAGAATTTGCGAAAAACCCCAAGTTCCATTTAAGATAGACATTGGGTGTTTTTCGTAAGTCTTGAGTTTCTCCAAGTACGAACTAAATCCTGTTACCTGGATAATTTACGACCGGTATATCCTTGTTCAACACTCTCAGATTCATTAAAATCTGAAGAAGAGAAGGAAAAAAACATCTGCGAGTTTGAAAGAATATTTTCATATTTATCGCTCATTTCTGCCCGGAGTTTATGCCCAAAACGATGATTATTATCTGAAGAAGAAGCCCCAATATTGTCATCGTAATTATTTTTTGTTCTTAAACCGGTTATAAGGTCTACAACCTCACCTTTTGCAAGAGGTTTTGCGTCAGCAAACTTATCTAATGTGATTAGTTCATGTACAGCATATTCTAAAGGCATCTTGGTGCAATAACTCTTATATCTTATTAATTTGCCGTCGGTTGCTGTATATAACGCTTTAATAACGTCCAACATTTCATCATCAGTTGGTCGATAATGGCCACTGTTGTTGGTAATTTTTTCAAGATATCCGTCAGAAAAAATTAAACTGCCGGCTGCAAGTACTTTTTTACCATTAGATAATGCGGAATGATGCAAGGTATCACTATACAGCAAACGGGGATCTTCTTCACAAGTCAAAACGAATTGATATTCCCCATCTTCAATTTGCTCACCTTCATCCGCAAAAAAAATATAGTCCTCTTCTGAGTACTGTAAAACATACTTCTGTTGCTGCTCAAGATTTAAATAAGAGTTATCAGGATGGTTAGAAGGTAATATCCTCATTACCTTTCGTTCTTCTTTAAACTCCTTTTTCATGGATATTCTGGATCTAATAGTTTCGTCAAAATACACAACATGTTCTGGATAAGTATTTTTAGTCATAATGAACATCATTTGATTGATTAGTAATTAAGGTCAATTATTATACTGGGCAAATATTAAGCAAACCTTAAGGAACATAAAACAAAACCTGATTCATTTAATGAAATAATAGATTTTTGGTTGACTAGATCAGCTATTCAAAATACTGAACCAAATTTAAAATTAACAAGCAGTCTGACCCAGCCAAAAAAATACAACATCGTGTTGCAAACTGTTGGCGGTCGATTGTTGTTCTATATAATCCTTGACTCTAGAAATGAGATCTGATGGGGTGTCTGCGTCTTCAAGCTGTAAAAAGAAGGCGATTAACCAGTTAAACTCCAGTGTATTCTGTTGAGGCAATTCAATAAAAGTCTGATGACATTCTTTGGTATAAGGAATCTGTTCTGCCACAAGGGCCCGTTCCACATCATCAGCAGAATATAATTGCTCCTGTTTGTTTCCTAAATACTCTTTGAATTGCGTTTGGATTTCAAAAATTCCCTTTTTACCTCTTAAAACAATTAACGCGGAGTCACTGTTTTGATATATCTGGCGAATTATCAACTCAAGATCAGGTGACCAATAAAGGCTTTGAGAGGCTAAAATCCAATCAAAATACTCGTTATGTCTTGAAAAATACTCTTCAGCAGTTCCCTTATACGTTTTAATCGAATATTTTTTAGAACATTCATGTGCTGAAAATTCTGCCAGTGCCCTTTGACTTGGGTCAACTCCTACAATGTTCAGTTTATTGGAAATACAATGCTGATAACGAGTGATAATAGTCCGGATTAATGAGCCATCATGACAGCCCAGATCTAAAATTTTTGCTTTATCTTCCAGCAGGTTTAAACGAGTGCCAATGGATTCAACAAGTATCTTTTTTTCAGTAGCTCGAGAAAAATAACTTTTAAAAAATTCAATTTTATCATACATGGAGTTCTCCTTGAGTGCGCTCCAGAGAAGGGGATAAATCATAAATCAATTGGTTGTTCCTGGGTTGTAACCAGTTTGTTCCTGGATACTGCACGTTTTGAGTTTCTATAATTTGCAAAGATAACGCGCCTCTGGAACAAGAGGAGCGATTAACCGGACTGCAATGGATGAAATTTCCATGAAACAATAAAGCATCACCTGCCTTGACTTCCAAAGGAACAAATAACTCTCTCTGCAAGTCAAAATCTGGAATTTCCGTCACGACATTCAGGCGCTCAAATTTACGGGTTTTCAATTGATGATCTACGCGAGATACAAAGTGGAGCGGCCATTTATTACTTCCAGGAATACCCCACATACACGCATTTTGAATTGTTGCATCTTCTAGTGCGATCCATAAAACAACTACTGATTGGGGTTCAGTATAAGCAAAAGTAGACTCTTGATGAGGGCGTACCCTACTTCCTATTTCATGAGCATGCTTAGGAATATAAACACTGAGATGACATATTGGTTTAATGAATCCAATTGTTTTTAATACAGTAGAGAGATAGGGATTATGATAAACAAGGTTTCGCAGAGTATAAAACGATTCCATTAAATGGAGGCCATGCCCCATCCGATTAACATGTCTGCGGTCACCATGCATTTCATAAAATACATGCGCTTTATTATGGGATTGTAGAAAATAATCCTCTGTCACGTAATCATGAGCTGAAACCGTAGAAATTCCGGCATTTTTGGAATAAAAAACAACCCGCCTGTTCCCCCATAGAGTTCTAATATCGTCCTCCGCTTTATTTTTAGCGTGATTAAGTTCTGTTAATAAAGCACCCAGACTTGAGGAGTCTAAAAAATTATTCAGATAAATAATTCCATGGTTTTCATAATCAATACGTAACTGATTTGAGTTATACAGAATTTCTTTATTAGTATTCCTATGCAGTTTAAGCTCAGGACTTATCATGTTCGCTTCCCTGACAAATAGTGTAAATTCCTAAAGACTCATCAAACGTTCTTGGGATGGTTGATGAAAGCGGATTAATTATAAATTCAGATACAGGGCCTGAGAACGCATCAATGACATGACCGCCAAATACAGTAAATGCTTCCTTACTGATACCGGCATGAATATGGATAAACGGTTTTCCTTCAGTTGTTGTAATGCTGCCTGTCAGCGAAACAATTTCATAGATACCAGCAAACTCTTTTATATCATGATGCTTTTTGTCATGATGAAAATAACCCAATTTAATATTGGCAATTGATCCCAGGGCATGAACCGAAGCTGATTTTAAACGAGTTTGCAGAGCGCAATAACTTAAAGCGGCAAATACATTATCTGTTTCATTCAAAACCAGTATAAAGGGTTGCCGGGTATCTCTTAACCTGTGGCAATTGTACAAATCGACCGTTGCTGTTGTTCGATGTTCAAGAATCATATGAAAGCCCCCATAAAAGTTATGCAGAGCCCTCATCGAAAATTATTCAAGATTCAGCCCAGGAGGGAGAGAATGACTGAATCAAAAATTTTCTTAAATTATTGATATCATAAACCAATTTAAATGTACAGGACTTACACCCCAAGCCTCAAAACCAAGTAGCCTGTATTAGCGAAGCGTAATACAGGATCGAAGTGACAACAAACTCCATTACTTCCCCGTATTACGCTGCGCTAATACGGGCTACAAAAAAAGCCAAACCACAATAAATAATCCTTAACTTAATGGCAGGAACCAGCAGATATACTCTAATCTACATCCCTGGTAGCCTGTATTAGCGAAGCGTAATACAGGATCGAAGTGGCAACACGCCCCATTATTTCCCCGTATTACGCTGCGCTAATATGGGCTTCAAAAAAAGCCAAACCACAATAAATAATCCTTAACTTAATGGCAGGAACCAGCAAATATACTCTTATCTACAACCCTGGTAGCCTGTATTAGCGAAGCGTAATACAGGATCGAAGTGACAACAAACTCCATTACTTCCCCGTATTACGCTGCGCTAATACGGGCTACAAAAAAAGCCAAACCACAATAATAATCCTTAACTTAATGGCAGGAGCTACCCTGGTAGCCTGTATTAGCGAAGCGTAATACAGGATCGAAGTGACAACAAACTCCATTACTTCCCCGTATTACGCTGCGCTAATACGGGCTACAAAAAAAGCCAAACCACAATAATAATCCTTAACTTAATGGCAGGAGCTAGCAAATATACTCTTATCTACAAGCCTGGTAGCCTGTATTAGCGAAGGGTCATATAGGATCAAAGTGGCAAGAAACAAATTAAAACCATGCTCTGATAAATTCAACTGTCACTACGCCTTGAGGTGTTTTCTCTAACATGCTCCACACAGTCTTACATCTTTGAAGGTAACCAATTAAAACATTTTGATTGCTGCAACGATAACGTATCGGCATGGCATCGTATACCTCGGAAGGCTCAATCGCCTGACAATGCTCGCCATTTGCCAGTTCTATAGCCCAAGGAAAAGCACGTGACATATCCAGAGTAGAATGGTTATCATTATTTAATGGGGCACTCACCTGAATTAGAACACTATCACCTTCCCATGGTGACTGTGGGCATAATGCTTCCATTGGTTTACTTCCTGCTTTTACAAAACAGGGATCATAAATTTTACCCTCAGCCTGACAACGCCATGCGTCTTCTCGCAGGATTAACCTGGACTGGGTAAAACATTCTCCAACCAATTTGCTTTTAATTACTGGTGCAACTTGCTCAATCACTTCACCAAACGGTCTATACAGTTTTAATACAGTATCGCCAGCAGTAGCTAAAAAAGAACAAAAACATAGCAATACCAGTAAAACTCTTTGCATCATAGTGTTCCCCCACTGATTTTATTTAGTGTATCATCGCATATTAAACTAGGCTGTTTACATTTCGCTAGCCGGAACAAAATGGCGAACGGTCCACAGACCCTAATATGCTTTTATCGATTTTGGAGTACATAATGACAGAAGTCTTTACTATAAAACAATGTCTGGATGGTGAAATCAGTGTTGATGAAACCGTTACGGTAAGAGGTTGGGTGAAAACTCGACGTGATTCAAAAGTTGGTTTGTCCTTTATCAATTTGCATGACGGCTCCTGTTTTTCTCCAATACAGATAGTAGCCACTGACAGCTTATCCAATTACCATGAAGAGGTCATAAAACTGAATGCTGGTTGTTCCATCATTGCTACCGGTAAATTAGTTGCCTCACAGGGTAAAGGTCAATTCTTTGAAATCCAGGCTGAACACATTGAAGTTGCAGGCTGGGTGGAAAATCCCGACAGCTATCCCATACAGGCCAAAAGACATACTCTGGAATTCTTAAGAGATGTGGCTCATTTACGTCCACGAACCAATACCATTAGCGCGGTAACCCGCATTCGCCATTGTCTGGCACAGGCCATTCATCGATTTTATGATCAACAAGGCTTTTTCTGGATTCACACCCCCATTATAACAGCCAGCGATTGTGAAGGCGCAGGCGAAATGTTCCGTGTTTCAACCTTGGATTTGTTGAATATCCCCAAAACGGATCAAGGACAAATAGATTTCACCAAAGATTTTTTTGGTAGAGAAACTTTTCTTACTGTTTCTGGTCAATTAAACCTTGAAGCCTATTGTATGGCCATGTCTAAAGTTTACACTTTCGGTCCTACCTTCCGTGCCGAAAACTCCAATACGAGTCGTCATTTAGCTGAGTTCTGGATGGTAGAACCAGAAATTGCATTTGCTACATTGAACGATATTTGTGAGTTGAGCCAAAAGATGTTGCGCTATTTATGCAAAACAGTTCTTGAGGAGCGTTCTGATGATATGGACTTTTTTAACCAGTTTGTCGCTCCAGGCTGTATTGAACGATTGGAACTGATAGCAGAATCTGATTTTGAAGTAATGACATACACTGATGCCATCAAAATTCTCGAAACAACTGATCACAAATTTGAGTTTCCAGTCAGTTGGGGGCTTGATTTGCAATCAGAACATGAACGCTATCTGGCAGAAGTACACTGTAAAAAGCCTGTAATTCTAACCAATTACCCACAAGAAATTAAAGGCTTCTATATGAGGCTGAATGATGACGAAAAAACTGTTGCGGCCATGGATGTATTAGCACCCGGCATAGGCGAAATTATAGGCGGAAGCCAGAGAGAAGAACGATTAGCCATTCTGGATAAACGTATGGATGAGTGTAACCTGAATAAAGAACATTACCAATGGTATCGAGATCTGCGTCGATACGGCACTGTACCTCACTCAGGATTTGGTCTGGGCTTTGAACGATTGATCAGTTATGTTACCGGCGTGGCCAATGTGCGTGATGTGATACCTTTTCCACGCACACCAGGTCATGCAGAGTACTAATTTAATTTTAGGGACGAGGTGATTCGCACTCAGCTTGAGTCGGATCACTATCTGACTTTGGAGACAGTTCCGATTTCTGAAGTTCCGTTATTACTGGAACTTCAAGCTTTTTGCTTTCGGTCCTGCGCAATATAGGAAAACCAAAGTCTCTAACATCAGACATCTTTCGTTCATTTTCAGTAAGAAACTTTAGTATATGGGTTTTCACAGGTTGTTCTGTAGATTTGCCCTCATCAGATCCATCCACCTTTTTAGTGATTAATGGTACAGATACCGATCTCTCTCTTCTATGAGAAAAAAACCCTACCGGGATTTTTTGGGATACAGGCGAAAAATCCTTTTTGATATCCTCTGATATACCAACGCTAGTTTGCTCAACAGTTCCATCAACTTTTGTTAACATCCTTATTACTCCTTGTTATAAAACTAATCCTGTACTGATAAAGTTCCTTCATGCAATATCATAATTCTATCCATACGCTTGGCTATTTCCTGATCATGCGTTACGATCACCAAAGCTGTTTTCATTTGCTTGTTCAGATCCAGCATTAAATCAAACACTTTAGTGGCTGTTGCCTGGTCCAAATTACCTGTAGGCTCATCTGCCAAAACACAGTGAGGCTGATGTACCAACGCTCTGGCAATCGCGACGCGTTGTCGTTCTCCGCCTGAAAGTTGAGCGGGTTTATGTTCCTTTCTGGGCTTTAGCCCAACATGCTCCAACATCTCGCTGGCTTTTTGCTCAGCCTGCTTGACCGGCATCCCCCCTATTAACAAGGGCATGGCTACATTTTCAAGCGCTGTAAATTCAGGTAACAAATGATGAAATTGGTATACAAATCCTAACCGCTGATTACGCAACTGGCAACGTTGTTTCTCACTAATTTTTTGCCAATTGACATCATTAATACAGATTGAACCGCTGGTTGGTTTATCCAATCCACCAAGCAAGTGCAATAAAGTACTCTTCCCGGAACCGGATGGGCCTATGATCGCTACACTATCGCCTTTCGCAACATTCAAATCTATCCCTTTCAATACTTCCACTTTTGAAGCACCGTCATTATAAGATTTGACTAATTGTTTACTACTTAAAATAGAATCACTCATAATGCAAAGCCTCCGCTATCACTGTTTTTGAAGCGCGCCAGGCAGGATAAATTGTAGCGGCAAAACTCATTAATAAAGCCATAACACAGACATGCCATAAATCACTGAATAAGATTTCTGAAGGTAAGTAATCAACAAAATAAATACTTGAAGACAATACTTTTACGTTAAACAGGTTCTGTAACCAATTGACTATGGCTGTAGCATTTTTCGCTAATATCAATCCACCAGCCAATCCAATTCCAGTACCAACGATTCCAACCATCATCCCCTGAACAATAAAGACCCAGAGTATGGTAGAAGGTGTTGCACCTATTGTTCTTAAAATAGCAATTTCAGCCTGTTTGTCATTGACTACCATAACTAACGAAGAAACCAAATTAAAAGCAGCGACAGCAATAATAAGCATTAAAATAAGAAACATCATGGTTTTTTCCATTTTTACTGCTTCGAAAAATGCACCAAATTGTTGTGTCCAATTTCCTACCTGATACTCTTCACCTAATAACCTGGATAATTGATCTGAAAGCTCAGGAGCCTGATATACGTTATCAATTTTCATTTTAAGGCCAGTAACATCGTCACCTAGCTGCAATAATTTTTGGGCATCAGCCAGATTGATAAAAGCCAGTTTAGTGTCGAAGTTAAATCCAGTTCCCGCAGAAAAAACTCCTGCCACAGTAAATCGTTTAAAACGAGGGATCATGCCTGCAGGGGTAACCGTTGCCTGAGGAATCATGATGGTCACTTTATCTCCCATCATCACACCCAAGGTATCAGCAAGACCTTTGCCTAATATAATGCCAAAATGCTTCAGATTATTCATATCTCCAGCCAGCAATTTATCATTAAGATGAGTTACTGCAATTTCCTTTTCTGGCAAAACACCCGTAAGCACTATCGGTAAAACCTGCCCATCATGAGTCAGCAAACCTTGACCTCCAACATAGGGAGCAATCGCTTTTATCTGAGGCATGGTCTTGATTTTTTTTTCAAGAGCGGGCCAATCCGTTAACTTTTCATCAGGTCCGGTTACCGTTATTTCTGGTGCCATACCAAAAAATCGATTATGAATTTCATGATCAAATCCATTCATGACCGATAAAACAGTCACCAATACCATTACCCCCATACCAATACCCAACATGGAGCTTAACGATATAAAAGAGACAAAATGATTTTTCTTTCGTGATCTGGTGTAGCGTAACCCTATAAAAAGAGCCAATGGTTTATACATATTTACTTTAAATTAGTTTAAAGTTCTATTGTAGATAAAAACTGAGCCAGGGGATATACCCAATATGAAGATCCATTATTTATTATCAAATATCCCGAATTCTAAACAAAATTCAGTAGAACTATCCAAATTAAAGCTAATAATCTATGAAACTTGACAATGAAGCCATCCCGCTCCTTCAACACCTGTTTTATAATGATTCCTTAATAATTCCTTAACTAAAATAACTTATAATTGATCTATATAAAATTGGAGTCCAATCAATGCCTTTTCCCAAGCTTTCAGCTGTTTTAAATAACTGTCCATTACATGCTCTTACGCCTGAAATAAAAGATGAAATTCTAAAATTTGGAGAGAATGAACATTATAATAACCAGCATAGAGCAGGGTACATTAATTTAAAAAATAAATTCGCAGCTTTTTATGGATTTGATCCCTCTGAATTTACCTGGAATAAGTTCGCAGGTATTTTAAGTTGCTATAATGCCTTTGATATCCAAATCATATTAGGCCCTGTATTACGTTCGTTGATGAAGGATCCCATGTCTCAGGATGAATTTGTTCCCGGCGTAGCGATGACGAACGACATGACAACCGAAGAATACATCAACAGCATGACGGAGATACAACCCCATACCAGTCGTTATGCAAGTTTGGCGCCTGATGAAGTTTATAAATACGTCAGCAAAGATTTAGGTTTAAGTTTGACTTATCATCCCCAGGAAGGAAAAGTCACTAATTTTGAAACTCCTCATGAGTTGGCCACAGTTCATATCTTTCACCAAGGAGGATTGGATGGCGCTCAAGCTGGTGGTCACTGGGAAAGAACGGATAAAGGCCAGGAAAGTCTTAATGTTCAAAACCACGACGATACCCAACTGAATGGAGTCATTCAACTTCTGGGTGAAAATACAGGGGTCAACCCTTTTGGTTTTGAGTTATTAAAAAAACATATTCAAATCAATGCAAGAACTTTGGAAGAACACAATGAGTCAGTACAACTTGAATATGAGTTTGCAGAAATTAATATCGCGGCAACTCAGATACTAAAATACATTAGTAATATTAATTCCGTCCCCAAAGTTTATGCAGTCAGGTTACTTGGGAACGGTTTATCCGAAATTACTCGTCGATTTATTGAACAATACGAATTTGTAGAAGTTGAACCCTATCAAATTTTTGAGCGCTGGATTAGAGCTCTTGATGAATTTAAACCCCAATTGAATGAAGAAGAACAACAGGTACTCAAACAGCTTAGAGTCCCTGTACCTCAGACCTTATTTCCTGTGGAGCCTGAAAAAACTCGGGATGAAGAACTTTTATCTAATGAAGAATTAGCTCAAATATTGCGAGACATAGAACGATTCGAAAATGAAGAAAAGAATCAACGTGCAAGTGAGCAATTGGCACGAGAACTGGCAGAAGAAGAGGAACTTCATAACCTGCTCCACGAAAACACTATCGAGGACACCAGTGAACAATTAGCCAGACAGTTGCAGGATGAAGAACGTTTAGCACAAGAAGAGGAAGAACGAAATCAGCGTGCAAGCGAGCAATTGGCACAAAGGCTGGCAATGGAATCGGAGCATCAAAACGTTGAACAGATTGACCACGATCCAGACACCAGTGAACAATTAGTCAAGCAGTTGCAGGATGAAGAACGTTTAGCACAAGAAGAGGAAGAACGAAATCAGCGTGCAAGCGAGCAATTGGCGCAAAGGCTGGCAATGGAATCGGAGCATCAAAACGTTGAACAGATTGACCACGATCCAGACACCACTGAACAATTAGCCAGACATTTGCAGGATGAAGAACGTTTAGCGCAAGAAGAGGAAGAACGAAATCAGCGTGCAAGCGAGCAATTGGCGCTGAAACCGACAGCAAAGCCCACTCCTCTACACAACAGCATACTAGATAGAAGCGAAGAATCGCAGAGAGAAACGAAATTGAGACAAGATAGACTTCAACCAATGAAGTTACTTGAAGCGAAACAGAGCTTTCAAAAACATCTTGATTCACTTAAGGATAAGATGGATGACCTTGCAAAACGCCGAAATGAAAAAATATCTAATCCTGTGAAATTTGATGAATTAGACAAAGCATGGAACGCTGCGAATACGCTACATACAGAAATTGCAAGAGCAGGAGATCTTTATTTTAGCAATCCTAAGCCTCAAACATACGAACAATTTGAACAATCATGTAAAGCACTGATCGATACTGCTCATACCAAATTGGACAAACACAGGGGATGGTCAGAATTTTTAGTTAATTTTGCATTGGGAATTTTAACTTTGGGAATAGGACTGGTAATAAAAGGCGCAATTAACCTCGCAATGAACCATTCTTTCTTTTTTGTTCATAAAACAAAGTCATCCGAACTATTGGATGACATTGAAAACGACATTAATAATTCAGCACCAACCGCTTAATAAAAACCTCGTTCAGATTACTACATCACAATCCGGGTATTAGAGACTATACCCGGGATTTTTTTAATTTATTTATTCTATATCAGATAGATTTCTGCCGTCAGGACTTACGCTCCCCAATCGAAGCAAAGTGAATATTGAATAAGGGTGTTTAAATCAACTTCGACCACATATTTTTAAAATTTATTCGATTTGAAAAAATTCTAATCAAAATTAACTTTTACCAATCAACACACTTTTTATTGTATTATAATTAGAACAAGCCTGTTTTAACATTAGACGTCTTAATTAAGGGGCATTGATCATGCATATTTTTTTAAAAACCTTAATGGGACAATCCATTGGCATCACTATCGAAAACAGCAGAACTGTGACCTGCTTGGATATTAAAAAATTAATCCAAAAGAAAAAAGGGTTTGATATTTCAGAACAAACCATTCTGATTGCTGGAAAAACATGGGACGATAACCTGACCTACGATAAATTCAGAGAACAAAGTCCTCATTTACCTTATGAATTACACCAGAATCATCTGAGACTGGTCATTACCCCTATTCCAGAACATTTACGTTCGCTGGTAAAAATGAACTATCATGATCTCAGAGAACTTAACCCAAAATTAGTAGCAAAGTTATCAGAAAATTCCCGAACGATACGATTTAAAGAAGAAATACATATTAGTACGCAAACTTATTGGAATGATTTGAGCATCCATGAGCGAGTTAAAATTCTGAGTGAGCGGGAATATGCTGATCTTGTTGCATTAATATCTGATCAAAATAAAACGCCTGTATTTCAAATCAACTCAGGCAATTAACAAATTCATGAAGTAAAAATAACTTAGAAGTGATTTTCGTAATTTCTCAATCTCACGGAGAAACGTCATCCCGAATGCAATGAGGGATCTCCTGAAAGTGGCTTTGTGCCAGTATTTGGAGATCCTTCACTGCGTTCAGGATGACGAAACTCAACCGTCATCCCGAATGCAATGAGGGATCTCCTGAAAGTGGCTTTGTGCCAGTATTTGGAGATCCTTCATTGCGTTCAGGATGACGAATCTCAACCGTCATCCCGAATGCAGTGAGGGATCTCCTGAAAGTGGCTTTTTGCCAGTATTTGGAGATCCTTCATTGCATTCAGGATGACGAATCTCAACCGTCATCCCGAATGCAGTGAGGGATCTCCTGAAAGTGGCTTTGTGCCAGTATTTGGAGATCCTTCATTGCATTCAGGATGACGAAACTCAACCGTCATCCCGAGTGTAACGAGGGATCTCCTGAACGTGGTACGGTACCTGCATTTGGAGATCCTTCACTGCGTTCAGGATGACGAAACTCAACCGTCATCCCGAATGCAATGAGGGGTCTCCTGAAAGTGGCTTTGTGCCAGTATTTGGAGATCCTTCATTGCGTTCAGGATGACGAAACTCAACCGTCATCCCGAGTGTAACGAGGGATCTCCTCAATGAGGCACGCTGCCAAAATGGGGGATCCTTCACTGGGTTCTGGATGACGATACTTCGTGATTTGGTTATAAATTACTGATGTTCTGATCTGAATAGATGTATTAAGGCATTCAGATACACTCAATACATTCTGAAGCACTACTCCCATTTTACACTGTAGAAATAGTTGTGCCAGCGTACTTCAGCTACAGTATTTCTGGATATTGAAGTCACTCCCGCGGGAGTTCCTGTATAAATAACATCTCCTGACTTTAAGGGGAAAAAATGGCTAATATAAACTAATAAATCTTCTGGTTGCATCATCATATCTGCACCTCTGGCACGTTGCCTGAGAGTACCGTCAATAAGCAACTGAAATTCTGTCTCCATATAATCATGAAATTGATGATAGGGAATCCAGGGACCCAGAATAGCAGCATCTTTAAATACTTTTGCGGTAGTCCAAGGATGGCCCTGTTTTTTTAAATCAGACTGGCGTGTTCTTAAAGTCATATCCAGACCAAGAGTAAGGTCTGAAACAGCATTTTTAGCTTCTTCAGATGTCATTCTATACCCATCATGAGCAACGCGTAACACAATTTCACATTCTGGCTGAACTGCAGTGTCTTCAACAGGAAAATCAAGGTGTATTTGTTCACCCCAGCTGGAGGCTTGTTTAAGAACACTTCCTGGCTTTAGAAACAATACGGGTTTTTCTGGTACTGGATCTCCAAGTTCTTTAGCATGGTCAAGATAATTTTTTCCTACACAAACTATTTTATCAAAAGACATAAAATTGAATATCCTATCGAATGAGATGTTAGCTCTATGAGCCATAAACTGGTTTTATCTTTTTCAATCAAGATAGCATAAATTAGCTCCCTCTCCCGCGCAAGAAATTAGAATAATGTGATATTCCCTTTTCGCGGGAAAAAAGTTGGGGATAAAGGACTACTCTGAGCAAGATGAGCGCTATATGCATCGATAAAAAAAAGGGGCTTTCAATGCTCTTACAAAAAGGCTTCTGGATTAGATCATTTTTAAATTGGTGAGCTTGGTTTATGAATTCTTTAAAGGATATTGAAACGTTCCCCTTAAATAGGAAAGAATCAATAATTGGTGCCCGGGGCCGGAATCGAACCGGCATGGTGTTACCACCGAGGGATTTTAAGTCCCTTGCGTCTACCTGTTTCGCCACCTGGGCATACGGTGTGTTGTGGAGGCTGAGGCCGGAATCGAACCGGCGTACACGGCTTTGCAGGCCGCTGCATGACCACTCTGCCACACAGCCCCATTTGTATCTCTAAAGCTCTAAAAAAAAAGCGACTTTGTCGTCGCTTTAATTTGGAGCGGGAAACGAGACTCGAACTCGCGACCCCAACCTTGGCAAGGTTGTGCTCTACCAACTGAGCTATTCCCGCGTCTCTACGGGGAGTGATTTTACCGAAAATTCACACCCTGTCAACAACTAACTTAATTTTTTTTCATTAAGTCTGGCCAAGCGATGGCCAAATAAATAACCATCGACCAAATAGTTAAAATTGCGGACACATACAGAAGAATAAAACCAATACTTCCCCACCAGGAATTAACGGGATTAAATGCCAGCAACAAAATTAATGCTATCATTTGAAAAGTTGTTTTGACTTTACCGATATAACCTACTGTAACGCTCGCACGTCGTCCGATTTCAGCCATCCACTCCCTTAACCCCGAAATAACGATCTCACGACCTACAATGACTATGGCGGGTATAGTAATGTAATTGATATCCTTCGCACCAACCAGTAATAGTAAACTGGTTGATACTAATAATTTATCGGCAACCGGATCCAAAAAAGCGCCAAACGGCGACATCATTTTCAATTTGCGGGCCAGATAACCATCCAGCCAATCGGTAAAAGAGGCTGCCGCAAAAATTCCCGCGGCAATAGCATTAGCGCATTTAAAAGGCAGATAAAAAACGATAATAAATACCGGAATAAGAATTATGCGCAACAAAGTTAATAAATTAGGCAAACTGGTTAATGTACTCATTAATTACTACTCCCTATTCCATATTTGGCAACTTTAAATAGTCTGCCAATAGCTTATAATCATCAAATACTGCCAGGGCACCAGCCGTTTTAAGGGCGTCTTCTTGTTGATGGTAAAAATCCACCCCAATAGCAGCAACATTGATACTGGTTGCCATTTCCATATCCATAGCGGAGTCGCCTATCATTAACGTTGAAGCTGCATCTCTGCCAAATTCTTCCATAATTTCTTCCAACATTTGCGGACAGGGTTTGGCCGGAACCTGCCCTGCGGAACGGGTTACCTTGAAATAGGCATCAAGTCCAGTGGCTTGAAGAGCCCTGAGTAACGAATGTTGTCCTTTATTTGTTGCAATAGCTATATCAATTTTTGCCAGATTCAACTTCTGTATAAACTCCAAAGCTCCAGGAAGTAAACAGACTTCTGTTGGTCGAGTAATCATGGCATGTTGTACAGCTTGCACCAATTGCTCCTGTTGTTCACTCGATAAGTGTGGAAATAGCTTCTTTAAGGCATGTATTAAGCCCAAATCCACATATTTTCTGGCCTGATACGGATCAAAGTCTCCAAATCCAAGTACATTGGCCTCATGGGCCACTGTATGTAATATAAGTCCCAGGGTGTCTGCAATTGTGCCTTCCCAGTCAAAAACGACCAGTTGATATGGATTACTCATTGCTCACTAAGCTCCTTGCACGCAAATGTTTTAGTGTATTAGCAAATCGATCATCTACATTAGCCTGAAAAAGCTGCTTGGTACCATTCAAAGTAAATTGAATGGCTCGAGCATGTAAATAAAGACGATTGTGTTGATTATCTATTCCTTCGACCTCGCCTGCAAGTGATCCGTACTTTTCATCCCCTACAATTACATGTCCGAGATAGGCACTATGGACGCGGATCTGGTGAGTACGTCCTGTTTTAGGGCTGGCTTCAACCCAACAGGCCTGCTTGTAATTTTCCAATAATTTAAAATCCGTTTCAGAAGCTTTTCCATCTTCTTTAACCAAAACCATTCGCTCACCCGATTTTAAGGTATTCTTTTCAAGCGCCGCATTAACAGTAATTTTCTTGTTACCTTCCCAGGGATGGGTTAACAAAGCCCAGTACGTTTTTTGGATTTCACGCGCTTCAAGCAGAGCTTGTATGGATCTTAAGGTACTTCTCTTTTTAGCCAGCAAAAGACAACCAGAAGTATCTTTGTCCAAACGATGAACTAATTCCAGATAGGGCAAATCGGGTCTGGTTTTTCTTAACGCTTCGATAACTCCCAGACTCAATCCGCTTCCACCATGTACCGCAATACCTGCTGGCTTATTAATAACCAAAAGGCAGGGATCTTCAAAAATGATGCATTCATTAAGTCGCTTTGCCAGAGCATCACCAACGAATACTTCTTTGGAGTCCGATGTGCGTATTGGAGGAATTCGTACGATATCCCCTGCATGCAATCGAGAGCTGGCCTGGGATCTTTTTTTATTGATTCTGACTTCACCGCCTCTAATAATTCGATAAATATGACTTTTAGGAACACCTTTTAAAATGCGAATTAAATAATTATCTAAACGCTGCCCCTCTTCTTCATTGCCTATTTCTTTATAGCTAACTTCACTCATTGTCAATAAACCTGTTTGCTGGGCGTGAATTTTTTGATATGATTATACATCGCGTGGGAAAATTCCCTAGCGACCGAATTATAACGCATAAACAGAAAAAAAGTTTAATAGTCGATTAATAATCGACAAAGATTTGTAATTAACTCACTAAAATACATGTAATCACATGAATTTTTTATCATCATAGCATAAAAAATTACCTGATTATTATTGTTTTAGCTAATTTGATAACAAATCCAACACAAGAAGTATCGATCCAGATGAAATAAATGGCTTGAATTTTAATCGCGACTTAAACCAAAAGTATTAAAATCAGGTTTATTTACTCATTGAAGATGAGAAGATTGATGCTTAAGGAAAAACAAGATGCGCTTCCATTTAAGTCGAAGATATAAGGAAGCGACCCAATACCAGAGCTAAATTGATTACTATTTCGACAGATACCTGCGCATGCCAGACATGCTTTATACCCAATACGAATTATTTCCGGGCTTCCACACGCCTCATAAAAAGGCTTCTTATTTCAACCCACTTAATAAGTAAACGGTATATTTCACAGTGTGCACCTTTGATTATCCAGGTAACATGCGTACGGTCTGTCCACAAGGTCATGGGTCAGCTTAAAGATCATGCCAATTATCGTTCAAAGAGAGTGTTGTTTAGGCACTCCATTGGACTATTTGGGTAGGAACTGTTCTCAATTCACAAGGATGAATGCCAGGACATTGATTTTCAAGTACCGTAAAGCGGCATGCAGAAGGGCATGGGTTTTACAGAACACTGTTAATCAACATCATGGCTCATTCTGGAAGAAGTGAAAACAGTCCTAAATAGAGCCTTACACTATCTCAACTTAAATGCCTGCGCCCTAAATATGGGGTTACAGATGGAAAAAATGTTAATTAACGCAATGCAAACTGAAGAAGTTCGTGTTGCACTTATTAAAGACAATCATTTATTTGACCTGGATATAGAATGTCCTGGTGAAGTTAAGAAAAAAGGTAATATATACAAAGCCATTGTCACAAGACGAGAACCAAGTCTTGATGCAGTTTTTGTCGAATACGGATCAAAACGTCAAGGTTTCTTACCTTTAAAAGAAATCGCTCCTGAATATTTGAGCAGAAACCCGGATGATTTTGGTGATGATAAACCACCCATTACCACATTAATACGCGAAGGTCAGGAACTCCTGATTCAGGTAGATAAAGAAGAACGAGGAAATAAAGGCGCCGCGCTCACTACGTTTATTACTCTTGCCGGGTGTTATCTAGTTCTAATGCCTAACAACCCACGCTCTGGTGGAATCTCAAGACGGATCGAAGGCGAAGAACGAGATGAATTGCGTGAAACATTAAACGCGTTAACGCTACCTGACGATATGGGATTGATAATCCGTACAGCAGGCGTTGGAAAAAGTCAGGAAGAGCTGCAAGACGATCTGAACATGCTCTGCAATCAATGGCAATCCATCAAACAAGCCTATAATTCCGAGCTTGCTCCCTGCTTGATTCACCAGGAAGGCGATGTCATTATTCGTTCAATTCGCGATAACTTAAGAAAATCAATTAGTGAAATCATAATTGATGATCAAATTTCCTATATCAAAGCCAAGCAATATATTGAACGAGTAAAACCGGAATTTCTGCCCAATTTGAAATTGTATAACAGCAGCATTCCTTTATTTAACTTTTATCAAATAGAAAGCCAAATTGAAACGGCTTATCAACGGCAGGTTATGTTGCCTTCTGGTGGTGCATTAGTCATTGATAGAACTGAAGCTCTGGTGTCTATTGATATTAACTCCGCTAAAGCCACAGGCGGTTCTGATATTGAAGCAACCGCTTTGAACACGAACCTCGAAGCAGCTGATGAAATCGCTCGCCAATTACGTCTGCGTGATTTGGGTGGTCTGGTTGTTATTGATTTCATTGATATGAGTTCAAGCAAAAACCAGAGAGATGTTGAAAATCGCCTGAAAGAAGCATTACAAGCGGATAGAGCACGCATTCAGGTTGGAAGAATTTCCCGCTTTGGCCTGCTGGAAATGTCACGTCAACGTTTGAGATTGTCTCTGGGAGAAACCGCGCAGGAAATTTGTCCGCGTTGTGAAGGTCGTGGTACTGTTCGTAATATTCAATCACACGGGTTATCCATAACTCGCTTGATTGAAGAAGAAGCTTTAAAAGAAAAGACCGCTGAAATTCAAGTACAGCTCCCTGCTGAAATGGCTACGTTCATTATGAATGAAAAACGCGATTTCATCAGAGATATAGAAAAAAGACACAGCGTCAGCGTAGTGATTATTGCTAATCCGTACCTGCAATCACCACAATATTCTATAACCCGATTAAAAGAAGATAATGTTGGTAAATCCAAAAAGCCAAGTTACACATTAATCCAACAACCCGAATTACAAGTTTCCAGCAGCGATAAGGAAGCAGCAGTTCATGATGAACCGGCAGTTAAATCATTTACTGAACATCAAACCAGAAAACACCCACAAAACAGTTTTATAAAACGTTTATGGACCAGTTTGTTTGGTGGACATAGCGAATCGGCTCCAACCACATTGGACCAATCTAAAAAAGCCCCTGCCCGTCATAACAATCAATCCAGACAAGTTCCCAAGGGACAAGGTGGTGAACGACGACAACAAAATAATCCTAACCGTAGACGTCGTCCAAGTGGCAATCAGCAACAACGTACCAATCCTGCAAATCTCGGCGGAACAACCAATCCGAATCAACAAAGGAAAAGAACCAACCCGAACCAGCAAACTCAGTCTGGTCAAAATCAGGCTGGTCAACAAGGTAACCGTTCTGCTGTTGTCAAAAATGAAGGGAACAAGAAAAGAGAAGCAGTATTAGCTAAAGAACCTTCTGAAAAATAGTCATTTCTCTTAAGGACATATGGATTAATACATCCATATGTCCTTATCTTCCTCCTGATTAATTCCAACGTTACAAGTCGATGCAGTGTTGTAATGAGGGAGTTTTCCACTCTTCATTTATTAGATACTTGTTATTTATAAGACAAAAAGACAAAAATTCAATGATCACACTAACGTTCCGTTGTGTAATTTCCCCACGGTAAAAATGGAATAAATTCACAGGTTGGAAGCAGGAATTGTAACGTATAAATAACTGACAAATACATGAACTCGAATGCAATCAAAGATCACCTGAATACACTACTGTGCACGCATCTGGAACAAATAATTTTGTGAAAAGCGAGGAGTGAGAGGTACATTAGATTCAAGCTTAAAGTGTAAATACATCCTGAAACACAAGAACAATAAATCTAATCAGCATGGGCGCATAGCTAAGGTTGCTTGAGAGAGAAGTTCTGCTTCCTGGGGTGGGCAATATTTTACATTATGTTCAAACAAGGCAAGCCATATTGACGGCGCGATCACCGAGTAAGAGTCTCCATTAGCTTCAAATCTATTGGTATATTTGCTTACGGCATCTTTTAACCCCAGTACCATTGGAATAGCAAAAGCTTCCCAATTCCGATAAATTTCAATAAATTCAGCACCCTCCGAAATATCACATTCTAAAAGTTGTTTTGTTGGAGGATTGAGTTTAAAAAATCGAGTCATGATACAATGAGTATTGATAGGAAATTAATCTAATTTATCATACACCCCTTTATAACTCCATAAAATTGAAAAAAAATTGCGCACCCACATTGAGGCTCGGCCATCAGGATGTCCGTGTTTACTTTTGCATTTCACTTCATATAGAGCTGCATTAGCTTGCTTAATAAGAGTTTCTATATCAGAACCGTCTTTTGGTTACATACTGATTCCAATAGTCGAAGTTATAAAACGGTTCATACTGCTTTATAGAGAAGAGTGGCCTAATAAGCTGTATTAGCCATTAATAGCCTATATGAGACGCAGTGAGCATCTCATAGGCGATTTGAGTAAACAAAGAAGAGCGTAATAATTTGACATCATCAGATGAATTCTGACCAAAAATCTAATTCATTCTCGCGGGCAGTGATGGGCGATCAACCGTCTCAACAGCTGAGGCTTGTTTTTGGTGCTTATAAATACTGTGTTTATGAAGCCCCTTAACTGTTTTAATATTGGGATCAACGTTTTCGGTATCTGGTTTAACGACAATCTGCTCCATGCGTTTCACATGACCTTCTTGCACAACGAGTAATTGATCCATATTTTCTTGCGTTACAGCTAGTCTTTCGGTAATTTCAGCAAGTTTTCTTTCTGCATCACAAACACGTTCTGCTATGTTATGAAAACCTTCTCCGTGAACAATGATTCCTTCCAATTGTTTCTTAAATTGAGCTTGCTTTTCCTCATCTTGCAACAGAGTTTGTGCCATGGTTTCTACTGCCCCCCCTAAAGTAGTAGACACTATATTAGCTTGTTTAATTTTTTTATCCATTTCATCTGTGACAGCCTGCAACTCAGCAATTTTTGCGCTCAATTGCTCCTCATTTTTTTGGTATTCCTTCCTTACTGTATCTAATAATGACTGATTTTGGACTAATAATTCCGTTTGAGCTTCAACAGATTCTTCCAGCTTTTTAGCTGCGTTATCAAGGTCATCTCGAGTTTCGCGTAATAAGCTCTGTGTCGCTACAAATAGTTCCACCTGGGCGGTTAAGGAGGTTACTTCAGATTTTAAATCAGTCACATTGTTGGCAAGTTTTGCATTCTCAACAATGAATTTTTCAACTTCTACTTGTAAAGACTCAACAATTTTTTCTAAGGCGTTGATGGTTATCTGCAATAAATCAGCAAGACTAAATATTCCTTCTTTTAATTTATTGGCAATATCCATCGTGTGAACATGATGATCATCTAGAATAATGCCGCTTGCAGTATAAGCTAAGCCGTTTACTCCACCAATAACCATAAGAACACCAATATGAGCAAATAAACCAGCTGCTAAAACAGGCCCTGATACGATAACTCCACCAAGAATTTTTTGCCAAAGAGGTAATTCGCCCCAGGATTTGGCCGCGCGGCTGATTAGGCTTGGATTATTAGCCATGGTATCAATAATTGAACCCAGGGTTTCTTTTACCTTTATAAGGTCATTTTTAGCAGAGTTTATTTTGTTTAAACTCTCAAGTTCAATTTTAGGTATTTCAAGACTGGTCAGATCTTCAAGTGTTTCAGGAAGTTCTGTAGTTTGCAAAGGATGTGACTCAGTTGGTTTCAGTTCAGAATTTTGGGGTTTAGTGACTAATTTATTCTGTTGATCCTGAAGCTCTGTTTCTTGAACACCCATGATTGCGCTCCTTACGATTAAAAACCATCCTTAGAAGTCCATTTTTAATCAAAATTAGCTAATAAGACAAGTGTTATCGAATAAATTTTTAGATTTAAAATGAATAAATTGGATAAATTTGATTAAATTCAATGAAGTACCTTATAGAGAAGGTACTTCTAATGAGCGTTAATTTCTTAATTGACTTGACTGAGGCGCAGCCACTTCTTCCTGATTTGAAGCAGTTGGTTGAGAAAACAATAACGATCTCATTCCAGTAGCATTTGAAGTTAGCGCATGATATGGGCATAATTTTTTTATTACTTCAGGCGCGTACCGACCCAATACATCTTTATTCATTGCCTGAGGGTCACCTAACATATTTTGCCCTATCATCATATTGATTTGATGTTTTCTTAAAAAATCAATCAGAGATTCTTTACTTACTGTCGCAATTTGTTCTGGCAACATTTCAACACAGATGATATGAGAACTTCCTTTTTCTGCGTTCTGAATCCCATGTTGGGCATACAAATCAAGGAAATATTGCTTCTCTATCAAATCCTCTCTTGGTCCATGAGAACTCACGATGAGCACACGACTCGAATCAAGATGTATGTTTAATTGAGACATCCATTGAACAATAGTTTGATGTAAACCATTTAATTGTAACCGTGTTGCTGTAGCAGCATAAGTTTCATTAATTGATTTCATCTCCTGCAGATACTGAACCTGTATCAGTTTAATCTGGGCTAAACTTTTAGCATGGATCACTTTAGAAATGTACATCAATATTCTGTCAATTACTGCACATTCATGATCTATGCTATTATGATTCAATTGCTTCAATGCTTTTAATTGGTTCTTGATATTCTGTAAATCCTCTTCGTGATGTATCTCAAACGTCTTATCAGTAATAATGGATTGAACGATCAAATTGAGCCAGACACTGCAATGAGATATGGATTTAATCAAATTATACTGTAATTCAAGAGCAGGAGTTCCCTGAGATTCGATTTCATACAGTCCATTAGTTACATGTTTACCCCAAAGAGATAAACGCCCATTCAGATAAATGATAATATGATCAATACCGGTTAATGGCTGAAGCCTGGCATAACGACTATGACTTTCAAGGAATTGATGTTTAATTTGTTCAGAAACAGTGGTGATGGATTGTTCAGATGATGTGGAATGGAAAAATCTTGGACCTGGATTATAACTGGTGCGTCTAGCCCCTAAAAAGATACCCCCGTTCCTGAGTGGATCTGGTGCTATTCTTAATAAGTTGTCTTACTGCGGCTCGTGTCAACATGTGTATACTCCTTATCTTTATTTATTTAAACACTACAAATCATCATACAAGGTTCATGAAACACATGTCAACAAATTGATCATGATGGGCATATTATTCCACTACGTCTGTATCGAATATTGATACCAATCAACAACACCCGAGCTTTTCTCTTTCTTAAGCAACAAAAAAGATAAACATGAGAAAATAATGTCTATTGTTATGAAAATTGATACAATCGATGAATTACATTGTAAAACCCATAAAACGGCAGACACGATTAAAACCGGAGTGCTGCTGAAACCCATTTCAAGATAGGAAGTTGCTCTTTATGACATTTACCATTGGTCAACGCTGGATAAGTAATACTGAATCACAACTCGGCTTGGGAATTATTACTGAATTACATGGCAGGCATGTAAGCATAAGCTTTCCCGCTGCAGAAGAAGACAGAATTTATGCTATAGATAACGCCCCTCTCAGTCGCATTATTTATAAAATTGGCGAGGAAATATGCACAAATGATGACCAAAAATTACACGTTACAGAGATTAATGATCTGAAAGGGCTTATTATTTATACAGCTCAGGATGCAGAGGGAAAGGAACATCAGATTAATGAACTTGCTTTAAATTGCTTTATCACATTGAGCACTCCCCAACAAAGGCTATTTAGTGGTCTTTTGGATAAACTGAATGCGTTTAAGTTGAGAATAGATACCCTCAATCATACGAGCCGACTGCAACAATCAAAAGTAAGAGGACTCTTGGGTTCTCGAACCAATCATCTGCCACATCAGGTATACATAGCCAGCGAAATAGCACAGCGATATGCTCCCCGAGTCCTGCTTGCGGACGAAGTGGGTCTTGGTAAAACCATTGAAGCAGGCATGATCTTGCATTATCAACTGCATACAGGCCGTGCCAGTCGAGTACTCATCATAGTACCTGATTCCCTTATCCACCAATGGCTTGTCGAGATGATAAGACGGTTTAATCTGTACTTCTCAATCTTTGATAAAAATCGTTTTGAGTTAATGAAAAATGATGAGGTTGATGACAACGATGAAGATGATGAAGATTTAGACCGTTGTGAACCAACATCTGAAAGTAATTTTTTTGAAATGGAACAACTGGTTCTATGCAGTCTGGATTTCCTCATGAGTAATGAAGAAGCACGAAAACAGGCCATAGAAGCACAATGGGATCTTCTGATAGTGGATGAAGCACATCATTTACATTGGTCGGAAGAATTGCCGAGTCCAGAATACCAATTCGTTGAACAATTATCCGCGCAAAGCAAAGGTTTACTCTTACTGACCGCGACACCAGAACAAATTGGAATTCAAAGCCATTTCGCACGACTTCGTCTTCTGGATCCATCACGTTTTTATGACCTCAATCTGTTTAAAAAGGAGGAAGAGGGCTACCAGAAAGTAAATGCTCTAGTTCAGAAATTAATCGCTTACAAAGAAACTGAACAGACAGATGAACTTAATACCGAATTAAAATCACAATTAGTAGATTATCTTGGTAAGGATATTAGCAACAGTATCAACACTACAATCAAGAACTTATTGGACAGACACGGCACAGGTAGAGTTCTGTTTCGCAATACTCGCGCTGCGATTAAAGGTTTTCCTGAACGGAATGTACACCAATATCCTTTAACTAATCCTGCCCTCTATGCCGCATTAAATGCAATTGACGATAGAATTAATCTGTATCCTGAGTCGCAATTGAATAATGACATCTGGCTCCTCAGTGATCCACGAGTTCAGTGGCTTGCCTCCAAAATTGATGAACTTCATCCTCAAAAAGTTCTGATTATTTGTGCCAAAGCCAAAACAGCTCTGGCCCTGGAACAATTTTTAAAATTAAAAGCCGGGATACGCAGTACAGCGTTTCATGAAGGATTAACAATCATAGAACGCGATCGTGCTGCTGCCTATTTTGCAGAGCAGGAACAAGGCGCTCAAGCATTGGTTTGTTCTGAAATTGGCAGCGAAGGCAGAAACTTTCAATTTGCCCATCATCTTGTGCTCTTTGATTTACCTCTAAACCCTGATTTACTGGAGCAACGAATCGGGCGATTAGATCGAATAGGACAAAAAAATACCATTGAAATTCATATTCCCTACCTGGTGAATACGGCTCAGGAAATACTGTTTCGTTGGTATCATGAAGGAATCAATTTATTGAAACAAAGTTGCTCTGTAGGTTTTTCTATATATGAACAATTTAAACATCAACTGTTGCCAATTCTTCAAGCCAATAACATCGCTTCAGATCCAGAGCCTTTGAACCGCCTTATTGATGAAACTAAAATCTATACAGACCAAATCAATCAGATGTTACATGAAGGTCGTGACCGTTTGCTGGAATTGAACTCCTGCAATCCTGTTATCGCTCAAGAGCTTATTGCTGAGATAGAGGCTGAAGAAAGCAGTATTGAACTGGAAAACTATATGGCTAAGGTCTTTCATGAATTTGGCATCGATCATGAATATCATTCTGAACTTGCCGAGATCCTGCGACCCACTGATCATATGAAAACAACCCACTTCCCAGGTTTAAAAGAAGATGGAATCACCGTCACCTATTCTCGAACCAAAGCCCTGATTAGAGAGGACATGGAATTTTTGAGTTGGGAACATCCCATGGTCAATGATTCAATGGAGATGATACTGAACTCAGAAACAGGAAACGCGACCCTGACAACCATATCGGTTAAAAGCATTGCGCCTGGAACCCTGTTTCTGGAAACCTTCTACACGGTGAATTGTGCTGCGCCCAAACATCTTCAACTGGATCGATTCTTACCTTTTATCCCCATTAGAATTTTAATGGATCTGTCAGGAAAAAACTTGAGCAAAATCCTGGACTATAACCAACTGAATGCGATGTGTGAGCCAGTAAAACGGCATTTGGGTTACCCCATAATAAAACAAGTCAGTGGAGATATTGAATCCATTTTGAAGAACTGTAATCACCTTGCTGATCAGCAGATGAAGGAAGTCATTGAACAGGCAAAAATCCAGATGATTCAATCTATAGGTGATGAGGTCAGTCGACTGGAATCCTTACAAAAAATTAATCCAACGATCAGAAATGAAGAAATTGAATACTTTAAGCAACAAATCGTTGAGTGCGAGCACTATATTAATTCAGCCGCTTTAAAACTCCAGGCACTAAGGGTTGTTATTAATAAATAAAAACACAAGGGTGTGTTGAAAATTCCGATTTCGACGTCCCGCGAATTGTTCCTGAACGATCCTCACTTTTGTCTACGTCATCCTCGCGAAAGCGGGGATCTATGCCCAAAAGAGGCATTGTGCTAATTTTTAGGATGGATCCCCGCCTTCGCGAGGATGACGTATAAAAAGTGAGGAACGCTGAAGACTTGTTGCGGAACGTTGGGCATCATTTAATGAATTGTCATCACACCTTACTCTTAAACCACTAACATTCGTTCCAACTCCACTAATGAGGATACTTCGTAATGAGGTGTTATTCCCTCTGGAACTGGCTTGTTTTGCCTATTAAGCCAACAGGTATGAAGTCCGGCATTTAATCCCCCCAGGATATCTGAATCCGGGTTATCGCCCACCATCAATACCTGTTCTCGAGATGGATTACCCATCCTGTAAAGTGTATGCTCAAAAATTTTGGGATGAGGTTTGGCATGACCTACCTCTTCTGAAATGACAATCAGTTCAAAGTGGTCTTTAAGACCGGTACGTTCTAAACGCGCCTGTTGTAATTCTGTAAATCCATTGGTTATGATGCCTAATTTATACTGGTCTTTCACCGCATTCAACAAACTTACTGCCCCATCGATTGGAGTACAAATTTCAGCCATTACCGACATATAGGTACTGTTTAAGTGCTGAGCACTGACTTGCAATTTATCCGTCCAGGGTGCAAAACGTCGATGCTGCAGCTGTTGCGCATTAATAGTACCATTTTGATATTCTACCCATAGAGGTCTATTAATCCGTTCATATTCCTCATAGTCCTGTTGAGTAAAGGACATGCCAAAACCTGAAAACATCAGACTTAATCCATTAAATGCATCGAAATGAAACAAGGTTTCATCTGCATCAAATAATATCCAGGAATATTCGTTCAACCTCATCTCCTTCAGAATGTTCTCATGGCCTAATCAGTATACTCAACCACTACTAAATGAACAAAAATAAAGCGAATTATAGGGTGAAATTCGCAAAAAGGATACAATTTACAACTAATATGATAAAATACTGATCATATTTACTATTAACAGTATTCCTATGTACCTAACTTACCATTCTACAGACTACAATTCATACCACATTGGTATCCAGAGAATGTGGAACCAATCTACCATTTATTACCCCGCAGTGTGTATTGCAACAGATCAGATAAGCTACCACCTTTATCCTGCTGTAACTGATTACGACCGGATAGATAGCTTACTTAAGCTGGGCTTGTTCAAACCTACAACTCCAGAGCAAAATAATGCGTTATTCAAACATAATTTAAACCATTACAGCCATTCTAAACAGGCAAAACACTTAATAGAAACAGATCCCAATTTAGTTCCACGTCTTGAGCAAATGGCTGAAGAAATAGATTATATGACTGACAATGGGATTGCTTTTAAATAACCGTATTGTGATTTCTGGTGTATCAAACCAGAACTTCATACTGCTTATAAATCTGTAGCTACAGGATTGACCCCGATATTAGGATTGACCCCACAGTCATCAAGAAGTTTTAATAAATTATTCCCTTTACGGGTTAATCGTTTGATGCAATATTCATCCAGATAACTCTTTAGAACATAGTAGTACTCAGACAAGGTCAATATATTAAGTATTTTCTCAGCCCTGTCCAAATGCTGCTTGTTTTTATGATCGCAGGCTTGAAAAAGAACACCGCCTAACATAGCGGCAATACTCGCTTTGCGTTCTGGACTGGCGATATAAAAGCGTTGTATGCACTCATCCAACGCCCTATCTTTATCCCACTCGACCCATTCATTATATAAAAACAGCGGTATTTCAGGGTTAAATCCTTCAGCAGTCGTCAATTCCTGCATTGCATAAGCCACTGGCACTACTGCCTGGACATTTGCCCAGGAACAATTACCGCTAATTTGAGAACTTATTGGCATTTGAGCTATGGGCAATAAGCCCAGTTGTTGATTAATCACATGATGAAAATAGCGTCTATTTTGTTTTTTGTATAAAAAATCCTGAATAAAATTAACGGTCAATGCTTCTGGCCTGGTTAGTCTATATATATTAACACTTCCTTCCTTCAGACTGTTTTCTCCACGGTCTATCTTTGCCCACCATTGATGAAAGCGAACAAAACAAAGAGCATGACCCCGGCTTGCGGCAGGAAGAATTAACATGGGAGACTTTAATAATTCATTGATGCGTTTCAGATGAGCATCAGTCAGTCTTGGTTGATGCTGAAATTGCAAAAGTTCTCCTGCATCACTAAAAGCATCCATAATCGTATGGATCAAGGGAAAATAATCACGTAAGTGCCGAGTAGAATAACTGCTAATAAATCGACGTAAAGAATCCTTCACAACCGCCACAGTAAATTCAAGAATGAAGCCTTCATAATCCAGTTCAATAAATTCACCTTTAGCATTGACAATATCGACATCACCCTGCAATTCGAATCGATGCCCCAACAGTTTGGCATTAATAAAATCAAGGGCAAAATCAAGTTTGGCACCATGATGATACAATAAATGTTTTAAAGGATCCTGTCCCCGTAACACGGGATAAACCAGAACTGAAAGTCCGTTACGAGTATAGGCATTAGGATCTGCGCCATGATGTAATAATAATCGAGCCATTTCCAAATCGTTATTATCTATGGCCCAATGCAAAGGAGTACGCCCGGTGACATCCGGTTTATTGATATCCACCTTTCGAGCAATCAACTGTTCTGCAATTTTGGGTTGACGGGTTATTGCGCACTCAATTAAGGGAGTAAATCCATATTCATCAATATCATCCAAAGACTCACCTTCTCGAAGATAGGCTTCAAACTCAGGCATTCTATGACTGATTATATCGTTCGCAATAGTCATTTAGGGCCCCCTTGGGGTAGGTGCCGTTGTGAATTTAGGCATATTACCTAAACGCAATTGTTTTTCTTGATCCTGTTCTCGTTTTTCATTATCAAATTCACGACGAGCTTCTGTATTTAAAGGTGGTTCAGGATTCAAATTAGGATCAATACCGTCGAATCGCTGACTATCCAGTACCGGATGTTGTAAAATACTGTTCTGTAACTCTCCCTCAGGACTCGCTTGATGTTCAACATCAGAATGTTCGCGAGCTTTAACAGGCGCAATTTGCCGTTCTCCCTGCTGTTCTGCAAGTCGTCTTTTTCGTTCCATAGCCTTGGTCTCAGCCACCAAAAAAGAGCCATCTCCGCCCGCTTTTGGTAAACGTTTAGGAAGCTCAGTTCCTTTATTCAATAAAACATAAACTGCTCCAGAACCACCGTCTTTGACTTTGGCGCTGTGAAACGCTACAACTTCTTTAATCTGGGGTAACCAGCGATTAATCAGATTTTTTAATAAAGGAGGGACATTTTTGGGGCTGTCTTTGCCATGGATTACAAGCACGCATTGTTTATTATTTCGTACCTGCGTCTGTATAAATTGTATAAGTGCCTCACGTGCGGCTTCAGTTTTTAAACCGTGCACATCAAGTTTTGCATCCCAATTTATCGCTCCATTTTTTAAATCCTGGAATCGATTGTGAGGAACACCGGGTTTGACATAAGACAAAGTCGTTTCTGAAAAAACTGTGTCTTCGATATCATCAGATAAATAATATTCTTCAGCCATTTTTTTCAAAAATTAAATAGTTATGATCAAAGTATAACTTAGGTTATAAAAAGTAGTGCTTTTTTTCTATCATTGTATTGAAGATACTTGAGCATGCTGCGATTTATTCTATAAATATCAACACGCTCTCATAAATTATCAGATTATTTCGTAATTTCTCAATTTCGTCATCCTAAACGCAGTGAAGGATCTCCAAATGCAGGCACAGTACTACGTTCAGTAAATCCCCATTGCATTAGGGATGACGTGCCCGGAGATTATCACGTCATCCTGAACGCAGTGAAGGATCTCCAAATGCAGACACAGTACTACGTTCAGTAAATCCCCATTGCATTAGGGATGACGTTTCCCATGGTTATTGAGAAGTTACATCAACGGTACTTTATATCTACAAATATTCTCTTTGAAGAATTTCTGCAATTTGCACCGCATTGGTTGCAGCGCCTTTCCGAATATTATCAGCGACTACCCATAAATTTAATCCACAAGGATGTGATATGTCTTCTCGAATCCGGCCAACAAATACTTCGTCATGCCCTACAGCATTTTTTATCACTGTTGGATAACTGGCTTTAGCCATATTATCGACCACTTTAACCCCTGGCGCTTTGGACAGAAGAGTACGTGCCTGAGCAGCAGTCATTGGCTTTTTTAATTCCACATGAATTGCTTCAGAATGTCCGTACAGCACTGGAACCCTGACTGCAGTAGGATTGACCATAATACTTTCATCTTCCAATATCTTGCGTGTTTCCCAAACCATTTTCATTTCTTCACGGGTATACCCATTCTCTTCAAACTGATCGATATGAGGAAGGGCATTAAAGGCAATCTGCTCAGGATAAACAGTACTTTTTGCTGGTCGGCCATTTAAAAGATCGCTTACCTGGGCAACCAGTTCTGAAATGGCTTTCTTTCCAGTTCCCGATACGGATTGGTAGGTTGCTACATTAATTCTTGCAATCCCTGCTGCATCATATAAGGGCTTCAGGGCAACAACCATCTGAATAGTAGAACAATTAGGGTTAGCAATAATGCCTCTTTTAGTGTATTCAGCGATACGATGTGCATTCACTTCTGGAACTACCAGCGGAACATCCTCTTCATAACGAAAACAGGAAGTATTATCAACGACGACACAACCTGCTGCCACTGCCTTGGGAGCATATTCTTTAGAAACGGAACCTCCAGCAGAAAAAAGAGCAATATCTGCTTTACTAAAATCAAACTCAGCTAAATCGAGCACATCCAATTGTTGATTTTTAAATGTTACCGTTTTACCTACTGAGCGAGAACTGGCCAAAGGATAAAGTGTCTTTATTGGAAATTTTCTCTCTTCCAATACGGTTAAAAAAGTTTCTCCTACTGCACCTGTGGCACCTACTATGGCAATATTTAATTGTCTGCTCATTATTTTAGCCTCTTTATTTCATGGAATTGTTTCAAATGAATATCCTGTCGCAACGACACTCAACCTGGGCGACGAATTATTAAGTACACTGAGCCTTATATCGTAAAAAATGATCCATCAATACTAAAGCCATCATCGCTTCAGCTATAGGCACCGCACGAATACCCACACAAGGATCATGCCTGCCTTTTGTTACAACGCTGACTTCCTCTCCCAATAAATTAACCGTTTTGCCCGGAATAGTAATACTGGATGTTGGTTTTAAAGCCATACTGACTTCCAAAAGCTGGCCAGTAGAAATGCCACCTAGAACGCCCCCGGAATTGTTACTCAAAAAACCTTGCTGAGACATTTCATCTCGATGAGTACTGCCCAGCTGTTCTACAGCAGCAAAACCGGCTCCTATTTCCACGCCTTTCACGGCATTTATCGACATCATGGCATAAGCCAAAGTTGCATCCAGCTTATCAAAAACAGGATCGCCCAAGCCAACTGGAACGCCTCTGGCTATCACATTGACTCGCGCCCCAACAGAATCTCCCTGACGTCTCAACCGCGTAATATAATCCGACAATTGTTGAATCTGCGTATTATTAGGACAGAAAAAGGGATTATTATTGATTTCTGCTTCATTTTCAAAAGTTAAAACCAGATCCCCCATTTGTCGCAGATAGCCGACGATTTCCAAATTTAAAGTCCGGCGCAAATACAACCGGGCAATAGCGCCAGCGGCTACCCGAGCGGCAGTTTCACGGGCAGAAGAACGCCCTCCCCCACGATAATCACGATGACCGTACTTATGTTGATAGGTATAATCTGCATGCCCCGGACGAAATAAGTTTTTTATTTCATCGTAATCACTGGAACGTTGATCCGTATTTTGAATTAACAGAGCAATTGGAACACCTGTCGTTATTCCCTCAAACACACCTGAGAGAATTTGTACCTTATCGTCTTCCCTTCGTTGAGTAGTGTATTTGGATTGACCCGGTTTGCGTTTGTCCAAAAAGGGTTGGATGTCATCCTCATTTAGCGGCATGCCAGGAGGACAACCATCAACAACACAACCAATAGCAGGTCCATGACTCTCACCAAAAGTTGTCACTGAAAATAATGTTCCAAAAGTATTACCTGACATGCGGTACTCGCTTAGTTAAAAAACTCATCCAACTGTTGTTTTGTTAGTAGAAATATGCCCTGGCCACCATTGCTCATTTCAAGCCAGGTAAAGGGAACAGAAGGATAGGCTTCACATAATAACTCTTCACTATTCCCTACTTCTACGACTAATATTCCATGATCACTTAAATAAGCATGGGCGTTTTTGAGAATTTTTTCAACAATAGCCAATCCATTATTGCTTGTTTCCAAAGCTAATACTGGCTCATGTCGGTATTCATCAGGTAAGGTCTGCATTTCTTCCTTACCGACATAAGGCGGATTACTTACTATTAAATCGTATTTAATTTCAGGAACCCTGGAAAAACAATCTGACTCTATCAAAGTCAATTGATCTTCCACCTCAAAGCGTTCGCAATTTATAGTGGCTACAGCAAGCGCCTCACAGGATATATCAACCGCATCGACTTGCGCGTCAGGAAAGGCATAACAGCAGGCGATTGCAATACAACCACTGCCCGTACATAAATCCAGTATGTGATGAACCTGATCTGCCTCTATCCATGGGGAAAATTGATTATTGATTAACTCCGCTATAGGTGAACGAGGTATAAGTACTCGCTCATCAACATAAAAGGGCATATCGCAAAAATAGGCTTCCTTAATCAGGTACGGTACTGGAACTCGTTGATTAATACGCTTATCCAGCTGCTGACACAACTGTTTTTTTTCAGTGGTCGTTAATCGTGCGTTCAGCAAAACGGGATCAATATCATAAGGTAAGGACAGACTTCTTAAAATTAAAGATCGCATATCATCCCAGGCATTGTCAGTACCATGGCCGTAATACAAATGCGCGTCAATGGCGCATGACAAACTAAAACGTAAAAAATCAAGAATACTGACCAATTCTTGTGTTTCTTTTATAATGTAACTGCTCATAAGTACTTCAGCCCTTAACATTCTATTGCGATAGAAAAAGAACAAATTGTACTCTATGTTAGAATATATGTCATAACCTAAGTTATACTTTGATTATAATTAATAATTTACTGCAAAAAAATGGCAGATGATTTCATGTCCGATGAGGACAAGGCCCTGTTTCGTGAACACATGCGATCCGTTAAGCCATTAAATGAAAAAACAAAAAGGGTGAACCATCCTGCTGCTCCCCCTCCAGCTCGTCTGAATAAAAAACAGACCACTTCGACACCCCAGAATTCAGAATATTTTTTATCTGACTTCATCAGTGAGACCGTTCATTCTCATTCAGTTTTATCCTATGCCCATCCCAGCGTCACGGGATCACGTGTACGCGAATTAAGAAATGGATTAATTCCCTGGGAAGCCCGATTGGATTTACATGGCTTGAAAACTGAAGCAGCCCGCGAAGCACTCTGTCAATTCATTCATGCACAAACACAGCAAAACAAACGGTGTCTATTGATTATCCACGGCAAAGGAGGTCACCTTGGAGCTCCCCCGGTGATTAAAAATTTAATCAACCGATGGTTACCACAATTTAAAGAAGTATTAGCATTTCACAGTGCATTAGCTAAAGATGGTGGTCATGGAGCCGTTTACGTTTTATTGAAAAAAAATAAACATGAAGAATAGTGACAGAAAAGACTACATGACTTGCGTTAAGCAACTAATCTGAGGATAATTCGTCAATTATAAAAATATCTCGGGTACTCTATGGAACATTTAGGACAATTTATTGCAAATCACTGGCAGCTTTGGTTAGCCCTTATCGCTGTATTGTTGTTAATATTTATCAATGAATTTATATCTCAAAAAAAGAAAGCAAAAGAACTCACCCCGCAATCTGCTGTGGATCTGATCAACAATGAAAATGCCGTAGTATTTGATCTGCGCGACAAAGAATCGTTTAAAAACGGCCATATCATCGATTCAATAAATTGTACTGCTGAAGATTTTGAACAACAAAAAATGAATAAATATAAAAATAAAAAAATTATTCTGGTTTGCGCCCGTGGCTTGCAATCTCCTACTGTGGCTGCCAAAATCAGTGCCCAAGGGTACCAACCAATGGTACTCGGCGGCGGTATTCTTTCATGGCAAAACGCTGATCTTCCTTTAATTAAAGGCAAGGGCTAGTTCCATGACCGAAGTGATCATGTACAGTACTGGTTATTGTCCCTATTGTACTAAAGCCAAAGCATTATTAAATCAAAAAAATGTTAGCTTTACGGAGATTCGAGTAGATACACATCCGGAATTACGTGAAGAAATGGTAACAAAAAGCGGCAGACGAACGGTGCCGCAAATTTTCATTAATGGCCAATCTATTGGTGGCTGCGATGATTTATATGCCCTGGAAGCCCAGGGAACCTTGAATCAACTTTTAAAAGGATAGGAATATCATGTCTGAACAACCCACAAATCCACAACAAAATGATGAAGCTCAATTCATGATTCAAAGAATCTATGTTAAAGATTTATCCTATGAAACACCCAATACACCTGCAGTATTTCAACAACAATGGGAACCCGAACTTACTTTAGATCTCAATACTTCCAACACCCAACTGGAAAATGGTGTTTATGAAGTGGTTTTAACCGTTACAGCAACTGTCGTCAACCAAAAAGCCACTGCATTTCTTGTTGAAGTGAAACAAGCAGGTATCTTCACCATTCAAGGCGCGGTTGATAACCAGCTCGATCATTTGTTAAACAGCTTCTGCCCAAGCATTTTGTTCCCTTATGCCAGAGAGGCCATTACTTCTCAGGTTATTCGCGGTAGTTTCCCTCAACTCGTTTTAGCACCTATTAACTTCGACGCGTTATACATGCAACAACTTGCAGAAAAACAAAAAGCAGCCGGTGTTAAAGAAGAAGTGTCGCACTAATCAATGAATAAAAAAACCATTGCCATGCTGGGTGCCGGATCATGGGGCACCGCGGTAGCAATTCATTTAGCCAAAACCGGGCATCGCGTTCTGCTGTGGGGTCATAACCCACAGCATGTTGCCCTTATGGAATCACAACGCGCCAATCCTGAGTATCTTCCAGGCATCAAATTTCCTAATCAGCTTATTCCATCGGTCGATTTACATCAATGCCTTAATGAGGCGGACTATGTCATTATCGCCGTGCCGTCGCATGCTTTTGCAGAACTTTTAACTAAAATAGATCACGCGCCGAAAGGACTAACCTGGCTGACTAAAGGTGTTGATCCCTTAAGTCATCATTTATTAAGCGAATTAGTCTCTAACCGTTTTGGTCCTGATTTTCCTGTAGCCGTAGTTTCTGGACCCTCTTTTGCCAAAGAAGTAGCGAAATTCTTACCGACCGTACTCACATTGGCATGTAACAATCCAGACTATCAAAAAAATATTCATAAATTATTCCATCATGATAATATTCGTGTATATTTAAGTGAAGATCTGATCGGTGTGCAATTATGCGGCGCCGTTAAAAATATTTTAGCTATTGCATGTGGAATCAGTGATGGCTTAGGTTATGGCTCCAATGCTAAAGCCGCGTTAATTACCCGGGGTTTAGCTGAAATGAGTCGTTTAGGTCTTAGTCTGGGAGCAAAACAGGATACATTTATCGGTTTGGCCGGTGTAGGGGATCTGGTGTTAACCTGTACTGACGATCAATCCAGAAATAGACGCTTTGGATTATTGTTGGGAAAAAATGTCTCCATAGAAGACGCTGAAAAACAAATAGGACAGGTCGTTGAAGGCAAAAATAATGCGGCGCAAGTGTGCGCAATAGCCAAAAATCTTCAAATAGAAATGCCTATTTGTGAACAAATAAATGCCCTGTTACAAAATAAAATAAATGCAAAACAAGCTGTAGTTAATTTAATGAGCCGTCCAGCTAAGGAAGAATAATTGATCGACTCGATCAATTGGAACATGATTCAGAGGTGTTGTATATGAAGAATCTAATCACTGAAAATTACATCATATGGCTCAGTAAATACAATAAAACTCACGCGAAGAATCCCAAAGCTCAATTAATATCAGACTTAATTTCCGATATAGAACATGCAGAGACACTGGAGCAATTAATCTCATTATTTTCTGATTACCCTATCCCAGTCCCCGATGAATCAGGACACGTCTATGGCCCTGTAAATTTCTATGAACAAATAACAGGCTGGAAAATACACCTTGAATCCATTAAATTAGCGTTCCCAGCCTCAAAAGCTCTATTGGAAAAAATGTTAACCAGTCTTGAAGTGCTTGCTAGCAAGAAAAATGAAATTGAAAACAGTACCGAAATAGATGATTTCAACAGTATGAATGAAGCAAAGGATTTAGATAAAACAAAATCCAGTGCCAGTATACAAAAAAGCATTTCATTAATTAGGTTTCTTTTGGATCTAATCAATGCACCTCATGCGTTGTTAAATATTCGAATACTTAGCTTATTACAAAAAATTAATAATCCTGATTTTCCCACGATAGTGACTTTCCTGGCTCATTTAGATGAAACACCTTATCCGACCAATCCAAGAAAAGGTGAATTTGCAGCAATTCCAAAACGCAGTATTGATCACGAATGTTGTCTTCATATGCTCAATAATCTTGCTGCATTGAACAATAGCTCAAATCCACAGTGGGATATGGGAAATGGTTTGCTCCAACTATCATTACATATCGATGAGGATTTGCACTTCATCGATAAGGATTTGCACTTCGAAGAAATCAGTCTGGATGATGATATTCCCCCAAAAACAAATCTAGATTGGTGCACACTCATTTAGTCTTGAGTCTACCGGAAATAGTAACACTCAATAATCCGGAACAATGTCATACCCGCGTGAGCTAGGTAATTCGTTGACAAGATGCTCATCGGTTCATTTCAAATGTTATCGATATCTCGCTAAAATGTCCTTCTCCCTCAGGGAGAAGGACATTCCAGGGCGAATGAGGGGATCTTAAAACGATTAAGATGTTCCATTCAATTACTGAACCCAACAGACAATGGATTAAGTGCATGAAGTTTTTTGATAAAGAAAAAAAGCCTGCGTCAATATAGCGTCTGCATTGAAATGAAAAATAATAATAGATATTTGATCCCCTCATCCGCCTGTCGGCACCTTCTCCCTGAGGGAGAAGGCAATTCCAGGATGGATGAGGAGATCTTAAATCAATCAAAATATTCCATTATAAAATGTAACAAGATCCCAATAAACTGGTCTTCTCCCTTCGGGAGAAGGCAATTCCTGGGTGGATGAGGAGATCTTAAATCAATCAAAATATTCCATTATAAAATGTAACAAGATCCCAATAAACTGGTCTTCTCCCTTCGGGAGAAGGCAATTCCTGGATGGATGAGGAGATCTTAAATCAATAAA
>NZ_JADOBG010000013.1 GCF_016786215.1 Legionella bononiensis
ATGTAACAAGATCCCACTAAACTGGTCTTCTCCCTTCGGGAGAAGGCAATTCCTGGATGGATGAGGAGATCTTAAATCAATCAAAATATTCCATTATAAAATGTAACAAGATCCCACTAAACTGGTCTTCTCCCTTCGGGAGAAGGTGCCGACAGGCGGATGAGGGGATCTTAAAACAACTAAAATGTTCCATTTTTAAATGTAACAAGATTCCACTAAACTGACCTTCGCCAAGAGGGAGAAAGCAACTCCAGGAGACTTTGAGAAGTTACCTCGCGTCAACCAGTTCTATATCCTCAAGCTTTAACTGTTCACCTAAAAAGATTTCACCCACTTTCTGAAATCTGTTCACTGAGTCCGTCACTAAATAATGTACTTTAGATGCACTCATAAGATCATCATTAAGCAAATTCTGATTGTTCAATAAATTGTGCAGTGAACGTGCTGTTGCCTGAGCTGAATCAACTACAGTTACATTATCTGGCAGCAAGCTGGAGAGTAAAGGCTTAAACACAGGAAAATGAGTGCAACCCAATAAAACAGCATCCTCATCCGTGACTTTATCCAGATAATGTTTTAAGGCTTCTCGGGCTACAGAATTATCAACCATGCCTTCTTCGGCCAAAGCAACCAATACACTACATGCTCGAGTATTGATTACTGCCTGAGGCAATTTTTTTACGATAAGCTCTTGATACGCTTTAGACGCTATGGTCGTTTCAGTAGCCAGAACAACAATACGTTCGTTCCTGGTTGCTGCCACAGCCGCTTCCGCCCCTGGAGCAACCACACCAAGTACAGGTATATCCGTCAACATACTTTGCAAATGAGGTAATGCTGCAGTAGTTGCCGTGTTGCATGCAACGACTAAAGCCTTAATTCGCCGCTCGACTAATAGTTTTGCCATTTGCATAGCGTATTGCTTGACCGTATCAGGGCTTTTGGTACCATAAGGTAAACGGGCCGTATCACCTAAATAAACGAATGACTCTTGCGGTAAACTGGCTCGTAACGCTTTTAAAACGGTCAATCCCCCCATACCCGAATCAAATACACCAATAGCCAATTGTTTAGAGTTCAATTCAATACTCCTTTCTTCTTATTCTGTACTACACATTATGAATTTTTTAGGCCAGTATCCTGTTTCTCTTCCGGGCCCTCCACTTTTCTTGCGACTTGAGCATCTTTTCTAAAAATACTTAATCCATCTTTGATTGATTTAGCTGCATCAATAGCCTGTGAGTCGACTTTTGGACGCTCCTTCATGCTCTCTACTTTATCCGCGCTCATCTTTTTTACTGCATCGACAGTCTGTTCTACAGTATCCTTCACCATTACATCTTTAAATTGCTGATATAACGACTCTTTATGAAAACCCGTACCAATACCCAGAAAAGAACCCTTTTCCTGTGCTGGATCAAACCTGTTTGCGCCAAATCGATCAAGCTTTATGGCATCAGCAGTGATCTTCATATGAGGATTTTTTTCTCCAAGCACGATCAAGGCTGTCCATAAATAACGCATTTGTTCTTCATCATCACCATACAATCTTAAAGGTTTTTCTTTGGTTGGTGGTGAATCAAGATTGGCTATAGCATCAGCGGCAAGTGCCAAAGAAAATTCCATCTTGGCCTTGATTAACCGTACATCTTCTTGGGACCCCTTGGCAGGAACCGGAATTGTTTGTTTTGGAAATTGCTCGATTTCAAATTTTCCACCACCAACTTTAGTGACCTGATCCCCTTTTTGAGTCATTTGTCCAGGAGGAGATAAATCGACGGTATATCGACCGACTATTTCATAATCTTTGCTTACCTTATCTGCTTTGTAACTGGTTTGGACATAGTCAACAACAGCAATTTTTCCTTCAGGGATGGATTCCTCCAATACGAGTTTTTGTACCTCTCCAGGATGACCGGAAGTATCAAGCCCATTATTATTTTTTGGAGGTGGGGCTTCGGAAGTAAAAGTTAAACCCTCAACTTTATCACGTGTCTCTATCCTGCGAGTAATTCCTTTTGCATGGAACATATAGCTTTTTTTATTATCAGCGGCATCATTAATTGCTTGCAGAATGCCGTCTTTACCGGATAATTTTTGTTGGATTTTTTCATAAAATTGTAAATTGGACTTAATGGCTGCCATTTCTTCATTTAGCTTTTTGTCCACCTCATTAACCTTCTCAGTCACATCAGATGGCAAACCTCTATTCATCTGAACATTCAGGTTAAAAAATCCCTCAATTGTTTTTTGGTCACGTCTTAATTGATCCACAATAAGATCGCAATCATCTGAAAGAGCCTGATATTTATCTTTCATTTTTTCGGCTCTAAATTGTGCTGTACCTCTAAAAGATGGATTATATAAATGAGAAGGCTCTACGCCCTCGAGGAATTTAAAGTGTTCCCTGGATTTGGTTGTTACAGTTCGATGCCCGTTAATTGATTGTATAACGCTGTTCAAATTGCTTAAAGCCTGCCTGACAACCGCAGGAGAAGGGTCCGCTAAATTATTTTTTAGTACGGCATTCTTTAATTCATAAAACGTGCTGCTGGATAATTGAGAGTACAATTGAGCTTTCAAGGCTAAATTTACACGAGGAATAACACCTTCTATAAATTCATTATACGTTTTGGACTCATTAAATTTACTTACAATTGTTGCGGGATTAATCGCAACGTTTTTATTAAGCGTTAAAAAAATACCTAATAATTGTTTTTCCAATAATTTATTTTCTCCGTCAGTAGGACGAATTAAAGCATGTGCATTGAGTAATCCTTGATTGTGTCTATTTTGGACTATTATATCTTCCCTTGTTGAAGGCGGATTTTTGAAAGCGGAGCCATCCCTGGTTAAACCAAAAGCTTGATAAAAAGATCCATCATTAACCGGTCCACATTGTGCCTTAATTTTATCAACAATACCCTTATAAAGGACCCGGTCTTCAAAGTCTCGACCACCATTCTTGGTAGCCTCAGTATCCAGATCATTATTAATTACATCAATCTGTGCGGAGCTCAATGTAATCGGGGGTTGAAAACCAGATAAAATTCGAGCCACCACTGAATTATGTATTTGCTGAAAGCCCGCAATTTTTTTATTTTCTTCAACAACCTCAGCTAAACCAATCGCATCTGCTCCCATATGAACAGCTAATTGCTTAACATCTTTTGCATTCAACACATGATAATCTTGAACGGGATCATTAAGCATTGCTCGTTGTTTCGCTACAGGTAACTCACTAAAGGCCTTGAATAATTGCGGATGAGGTGCTGCTCCTAATTGAGAAACAATGTCTATATGGTTCTGAAATATCTGAGATCGAACCCATTGCTTGATATCTTTTAAATCAGTCTCTTTAACCCAATCAGCAGGAGTTATACCCGCATCAACAAGTGCTTTCTGGAATTCAGCTAAATCTACAGCTTTATCCATCGCCTTCAATTGTTTCTCATCACTTATAGAAGTAATATGACTCTGCAACATTGCTTTCTTAAGTACAGCGAGATTACCCTTTACTGCCAAATCGATGTAGTCATCATTATCGAACAGGTCTTTTAATATTGCCGCCAACTCTTCTTCAGTTTTAGTTTTAAGTGCTGGCAATAAATCTTCATCTGAATTCGATAAGGCTACCTGCAAAAACCGTGTTCCAAGAACGCTTTTAGCCCAATCCATATCATCTTCAGTTAAATTATTCCTTATTCGTTGAGGTATGCTTTTGAAAAACTCTTCATTGTCTTCTTGCAAATTATCTTCTTGCCTCAAAACCGCATCTGATGAAAGCCCTGCAACGTACTCCTCAAAATCGTTTTTTCCAAGTGCCTGCTTTAACATCGCCAGACGACCTTTAAGCGCATCTTTTACATTATCACTTAATGGAAAATTCAAAAAGCCTTTGGCAGCGACTGAGTCCGGATAGCCCATTTCTATTGCAGCACTATCAACTGAAGCTTTATCATTTGCAGTTAATAATTGTACTATTTGCCCACGGTTCTCAGATTGTTTGATGAAGCGTAATAATAAAACATCACGAGCTTGATCTCGTATCTCTTTAATGGCATCTGCTGTTAATATATCATCTGATTTATTACGTGCTGGAGGTGCTGGGGCTGGTGGCGCAAGAACTGGTACTTCATCTTTTTTCCAGCCATGAGCTTGATTTAGATTACCCAATTTACTGATGGAAGCCAGATAAGCCCGGCATTCGTCTTCATTGTTTGAAAGAATCTGAATCAAAACATCATCGTCAACATCTTTTAATCCCAATGTTACTCGCTGTTGAGCTGCTATTTGGCGAATAGTTTTAATATCCGGATCCTCATCCGGAGTTAGTAAATTATCATTGTCTTCGTAGATTTTAATGCCTTCTGCTTCTTTTAAATCAGGAAATTGCTCCCAAAATCCTTTATTATTGATAATCGCTTGCCTAAATGCGCTCACATCGGCTGGATTGACTTCTAATAAGTGTTCTAAAGCCCTGCGGCGAACATCCGGTTCTTCTATGTCTACATCATTATTAATAATTGCATTTCTGATCGCCACATTCTTAGCCATAAATAAACTCCGCAGACTCGTATGTCTTTATTTTAAGCCTAATTTATTAATTTAACCTTAAATTGGTTATCTTTTTCTCATCGGGCTTGAATAGATCCAAACTTAAGCTAACTTTATTAATAGAAGTATAGCAAGTTTAAGGGCAATTAAATGAGAATAAAAATAATACTGGCTGGATTGATTCTGGTTAATGTTGCTCATGCTCAAGGATGTATTCAAGGTGGACAGCCGTCTCAACCGCGATACGTCTGTTTTGATGGTAGAACTTTGGAGCCAACTGAAACAGGATTTGTCTGGAACGCGAAACGGGGCTGTTTTATCAGTTCATACCCCTGTTGTGCATACAATGCGACACATTATGCCTTTTATCCAAATCCTGCTCAGATAGGAGCAGCTTATGCTCGATGCCGTCATGATTATCCGTTCCAACTGGGACAAATGCAGACCCATTAAATCAATAAAAAGCGAAAATTTTTCTGTATCTCATTTAAATCAAATTGATTTAAATAGAGAGAAAAACTCATCCAGGCACTTAAGGCGGCCAAATCCTGAAAAGGAGGCGGCAAATACACTGGGTTCGTTAGAATGCCACGTTCTTTCAATTCGCCTAATAAGGGTAAATCATCGAGAATCAATTTGCCGGTAAATAATAAAGGAATGGAATCCACTCTCTTTTGACTAATCGCAAATCGAATGTAGTTATAAATTAGAACAAAGCCTTTCGCATAGGATAAATCTTTAGTAAATGGCCCACCAGTTGGAGTGCTGCCTCTAAAAACCCGCACCGTCTGGTTATAACTGTCCTCTTCAGACAAACCACAATCGATAAAGTAACGATAGATGTCCAGAAAATCAGCGCCTTTAGTCACCTTATCCAAAGCAATCACCCTATTGGTAATCTTTAACATACGTCCGGGATAAGAGGAAAAAGTAACAACTTCAGTGATAACAGCCAAACCTTCCTGAATCACGCTACTGGATGGAGAGCCTTTGGAAAGGAAAAAACAATTAGGTTGCATCGCTCCATTCAAGGTTGTACCGACATGTACCCAACCTTCATGCACTTCCATATAACGCAAATCGCGGTCACTAAACATTGCCTGTTGACTTAATTTGATGCTGTCAGCACCTGCAGAAGCATCGGCAACCATATCGTCACTTACCATAACCGTTACTTTTCCTGGATGTTTGGAAAAGAAATGCCCTAATCGTGCTTGCAATATTTCCTGAGCCTGCTGTGGCGTATGACGTTTCAAATCCGCTTCGGATTGTAATTGAACGTTCAGGTTGGTTAACACATCAAACAGTAAAGTTCCCATTTGGGACATGCGCGGACCACCAGCATAAAAAACATCATCAGGACTACCATACAACTCCATGGCCAACTCACTGAATGATGGAGTTCCCCGAACTGCCAACATTTGTGTAGCTCGGCTGTATTCTTCACATTGACGTCTGATTAATCGGGTTAAAGTCGAATACTGACCTAACTGATTCTGTGCATCACGCAGAATCAGCCGAAACTCTTCCTGTTTCTCACGTACATCAAAAGGTAAGGGTTTATTATCATAGTACGCTTTATCAACATTCGGTAATTTTTTCCCCTTCGCTTTAAAAAACTCCTTTTTAACCGAGTCATCCCATTTAATACTATCAAGAATCCTGATTTTGCGTTGCGCTTCCACAATGCGCTTGGACAACTCCTGTACAATGAGCAACTCCCCTGATTCTGATGGTGTCATAATGAACCCTTATGAAGTTATAATGTCATCCCCTGGCGGCGCAATACTGACGTGCGCATCCTGGTTTTGTGGGGGCAAATCATAAAAATTACTGATATTAGAATTCGTTAATGGAGGCGGCACGACTATTTTGACTCCATTACGACTCTGTAAATAAACATTCTCACCATTACTGGAATAACGAGAATTACAGGCTGACAACGCCAGTGTAGCAAGAACGATAAAACTCAATTTTTTCACAACTATCCCCAATTAAATCAACTCTAGACTTTTTAGTATTTTTTCTAATGCCTGATGATGTGTTTCTGATAATTCAGTAAGAGGCAGTCTAATCTCACTGCCCATTAAGCCCATTTTATTCAAAGCCCATTTCACTGGAATCGGATTTGATTCAACAAACATCAATTCATGTAAAGGCATTAATTGTTCCTGTAGACGAAGACAGGCTGCATGATCTCCATCCATAGCCATATCACACATTTTAGCCATCAATTTAGCTGCGACATTAGCAGTTACCGATATCACGCCCTTAGCTCCAGCCAACATCCATTGCGCTGCCGTTAAATCATCACCGCTGTAGACATCAATTCGGCCTTCAGAAAGACGAAGAATTTGTTGCAACCGTGTCATCTGGCCAGTAGCTTCCTTAATTCCGACGATATTGGATATTTTGGCCAGTCTCGCAACGGTTTCAGGTAATAAATCACAAGCGGTTCTACTGGGAACATTATATAAAATAATTGGCATTGCTACTGCCTGAGCAATCCTGCTGTAATGTAAGTACAGGCCTTCCTGGGTAGGTTTTATATAAGCCGGGGTCATAATTAATGCGGCGTGAGCCCCAAACTCCATAGCCTGTTGCGTCAACGCAATACACTCTCTGGTTGCGTTCATTGCAGTTCCTGCAATTACAGGCACTCTTTCTTTAGCCTGATCGATAACCGTTTTAATGACTAATAATTTTTCTTCATGAGATAAAGTACCTGCCTCACCAGTAGTACCGGCAGCGACAAGTCCGTGAGTCCCCATTTCTATGTGAAATTCAACCAACTCTCGCAGATGATGAACATCTACAGCGTCATTCTGCATGGGAGTAACCAAGGCTACTATACTTCCTCTAAACATGCTGCCCTCTATTTTTATTATTAGTTACCCTTTATATTACTGGAAAACCGGGGTCAGAGTAAATTTATATATAAGTTATGGAAGAAAACCAATGCCTCGGTCTTAACATTATCTGTATTCACCGCATAAATATCGCCTCCTGATCTAACCCATGTACACATTGAATCGACCGATCCAAATCGTCTGCCCAGCCACTCATCTGAATAAATTTTCCACATATTTTATTATTTATGTACTATTATTTCCTATGAAGGACAATTACACGAGGAAGTCAACTATGAAAAAGATAATTGGTACTTTAATTCTATTAGGCGCATCAAGTTTCATGCTTGCCAGTTGCACCAATGAACAGGTTGGTACTGCTGGAGGCGCAGCTTTAGGTGCCGGATTAGGATATGCAGTATCTGGTGGTTCAGGCTTGGGAACAGCGATTGGTGCAGGTGCTGGCGCACTGGTAGGTAATGCTGTCGGTAGAGAACAGGATAGACGTGAATATTATTATTACGGCCGTCCCTATTATTACTACTAATCTTGACACCACTCTTTATCATTCCTACTAAAGATTTAATTTGCCTTGATACCCTGATTCTTTCTTAATTGAGAGTATCAGGGTAAGGTGTTTATCAAATATTCTTGTCAAATCATACAGCAATATAAAAATACATTGCTATACTGTTCAAATGCGATAATAAATTACAAGGATAGTAACCATGAGACTTAAAAATAAGGTCGCCGTAATTACTGGAGCTGCGAGTGGAATAGGCAAGGAAATTGCCATGGTTTATGCAAAGGAAGGTGCAAAAATTGCGATTGCGGATCTCAACCTGGATCAGGCAACTCGTGCCGCAGATGAAATAAATTCTCAGGGCGGTCAAGCCATAGCAGTTGCCATGAATGTTACCGATGAACATCAAGTCAATCAGGGAATAGATGCCGTTGCAGAGCATTTTGGTGGCGTTGATGTTTTGGTAAGTAACGCCGGTATTCAAATCATTGAATCAATCGATAAATTAGCCTTTTCTGACTGGAAAAAACTGATTGCCATCCATCTGGACGGAGCATTTTTAACTACCCGGGCTGCTTTAAAGCATATGTATGCATCCGGTAAAGGAGGAAGCGTCATCTATATGGGCTCAGTTCATTCCAAAGAGGCTTCCGTACTCAAAGCCCCTTATGTTACTGCAAAGCATGGTTTACTGGGTTTGTGTAAAGTCGTAGCTAAAGAAGGCGCTGCTCATAATGTAAGAGCAAATGTCATATGTCCCGGTTTCGTACGCACTCCACTGGTTGACAAACAAATTCCAGAACAAGCTAAGGAACTGGGTATCAGTGAAGCGGATGTTATAAAAAAAGTAATGTTAAAAGACACAGTTGATGGTGAATTTACTACTACCGATGATGTTGCCCAAACCGCTTTATTTTTCGCTTCATTTGATTCGAATGCATTAACCGGTCAATCCCTGGTTGTCAGTCATGGATGGTTCATGGAGTAAACCATGGTTCAAACCAAGAGCAATAAATTCAAGGCACTATTTAAAAGCATAGCCTGTACTTTTCAGGGCGGAGGGGCATTAGGAGCTTATCAGGCTGGCGTTCTTCGCGCATTAGATGAAGCAGGATATTTCCCTGATTGGTATGTAGGTACATCTATTGGAGCAATTAATGCCGCGATAGCCGCAGGTAATCCTGAAAACATACGCGTTGAAAAACTGTATCAATTTTGGGAGTCCATCGCGACGCCCGGCACTATTGGAGAAACGCTATTACCTAATGACCCGGACAGTCGAAAAATCCAACATTTACTGGCAGCTCATTCATCCCTTCTTTTTGGACAACCGGGTTTTTTTATACCTCGATTTCCACCACCACAATGGGGATGGCATAATAGCCCTGATAAAATCAGTTATTATGACACCGCGCCTTTGCGCAGCACTCTAGAAAAATATATTGATTTCGATCGGATAAACAATAAAAGAGTAGCGAGATTGTGTATTGGAGCAGTAGAAATCTGCTCGGGAAAAATGGTCTATTTTGACTCGTTCAACCAAAAAATTGGCCCTGAGCATATCATGGCCAGCGGCGCGCTACCTCCCGGGTTTCCTGCAGTTGAAGTCGAAGGAAAATTTTATTGGGATGGCGGTATTTCCAATAACACCCCTACCAGTTATGTACTATCTAATCAATATCGTAAAAATGTATTGTGTTTTATGGTGCATTTATTTGATTCCTTTGGATTACATCCCACAACACTCGATGAAGTAATAAAACGCAAGAAAGATATTGAATTTTCCAGTCGTTTTACTAAAACCATTCAGCTGTATCAGCAGATTCAAACCTTGAAAAACACCATTCACATGTTGTCCCATTTCGTACCCAAAGAGAAAAAATCAGATCCTGAAATAAAGCTCTGTATTTCCAGAGGACATGAATCCACAATATCTTTGGTTCGCTTCTTATACAAACATGATGAAACCGAACTATCTTCAAAAGATTTTGAATTTTCGTCTAAATCAATCCATGAGCGATTAGCTAATGGATACCATGATGGAGTTAATGCGATAAAAAAATCGCCCTGGCTCAAACCAGTACCTGTTACTGAAGGCATTGCCTTATATGATATGTCCGATATGAAAACCTTTAAGGAGAATCACGATGAATGAAGCAGAGGTGATAAAGAGAGCATTTACAATGCCCATTACCTGTCCATCATATCCTCGAGGTCCGTATCGCTTCACTAATAGAGAATATTTCATTATTTCTTATGAAACGGATATGGATTTACTGCGTGAAGTAGTACCTGCGCCTTTGGAAGTTACCGAGCCTGTAGTCAAATTTGAATTCATAAGAATGCCTGACTCTACCGGTTTTGGTAATTATACTGAATCGGGTCAAGTCATACCTGTGCGGTATAAAGGTAAACCAGGAGGGTATACCCATGCCATGTATCTGGACGATCAACCTCCAATAGCGGGTGGTCGTGAAATTTGGGGATTTCCCAAAAAACTGGCTCAACCCAAATTGCAAGTCGTTAATGAAACCCTGCTGGGCACTCTCGAGTATGGCCCGTGTCGAATTGCAACGGCAACTATGGGTTATAAATACGAATCCCTGGATGTAAAAAAAATCCAGGAATCAATGTCCACTGCAAATTATTTATTAAAAATCATTCCCCATGTTGATGGCACTACCAGAATTTGTGAATTGGTTGAATACCATCTGATTGATATAACTGTTAAAGGAGCCTGGCAAGGACCGGCTCAAATTGAACTGGCACATCATGCTCTGGCACCGGTAGCATGCCTTCCTGTGCGACGCATAATAAATGCCGTTCATATTTTATCGGATTTGACTTTACCCTATGGAACAGTTGTTCATGATTATTTAACTAAATAATCTTTAAAAAAGCAGTTCAATTGGTGCGAACGAATTGAGTATGCTGAGGTTTAACGAGATTTTGATGATTTTACTGAACCAATTAGACTCAAACAGTGAAGTAAAAAAACATCAAAAACCCTTTAAATTCAATGCAATAATGGCTTCCAGTAGATTGTACTGCTTTTTCTAGGATAATATAGAACAAAACGCTTCAGGATGATGAAAGATGCTAATTATTATAGGATATATTGTAATCTTGCTTTGTGTGTTTGGTGGATTCTCCCTTGCTGGGGGTCATCTTGCCGCAATATTTCAACCACTCGAACTGCTGATCATAGGCGGAGCGGCTATTGGTTCATTCATAGTCGGTAATAGTGGTACAGTGATTAAAGCGGTTCTTAAAGCACTACCGGGCATTTTCAAGGGGCAAAAATCGGCTAGGATCGTTTTTGTAGATTTGCTTGCCTTACTCTACAATCTTTTAAATAAAGCGAGGCAACAAGGTTTGATGTCTCTTGAAACCGATATTGATGACCCTGAAAACAGCCCAATTTTCAGTAGTTACCCTGCATTAATGAGCAATCACCATGTTATCGAATTTATTTGCGATTATTTAAGATTGATTATCACGTCCAATATGCAACCATTTCAGCTTGAAGCCTTAATGGATATGGAAATTGATTCTCACCATGAAGAAGAAATGATTCCGGCAAACTCCATTACCAAACTTGCAGACGCAATGCCCGCCTTTGGTATTGTAGCGGCCGTTCTGGGTGTGGTTCATACTATGGAATCCATCAGTTTACCGCCTTCGGAACTGGGGGTTTTAATTGCGCATGCCCTGGTCGGTACCTTTTTGGGGATTTTATTGGGTTATGGATTTGTAGGTCCCATCGCCACCGCGATGGAACAACGTGCAAATCAAACACAACTGATGCTTCAATGCATCAAAGTAACCATTCTGGCCAGTTTACATAATAACCCTCCAATTATTGCTGTGGAATTTGGTCGAAAAGTCTTGTTCTCATCACAACGACCTTCATTTAATCAATTAAATGATGAAATTAAAAATGCGAAGCCTGCTGCAGCTGCCGCCATTTCCACAGAAAATACTCAACCAACCCCAAGTTAGAGCCTGACCATGACTGAAATAAATGATATTAGTGATTCAACAAGTGACGATCTTGGTGAAAAAAAAGAGAAGAAAGATAAAAAAGAAAAGCATGCCATTCCACCTGTTATCCGAAAAATAAACAAACAAAAACACCAACACCATGGGGGATCCTGGAAAATCGCCTATGCTGATTTTGTCACTGCAATGATGGCGTTCTTCTTGCTGATGTGGTTAGTTTCTTCTTTAAATAAAGCACAAAAGGCAGGTATTTCAGAGTATTTTAAACAGCCCATGAAAGTGGCTATTTTTGGTGGTGAAAGCATAGGCAACCGACAAATTAATATCAAAGGTGGTGGTCCCAATGTAGAAGACAGCGATGGACAGGTTTCCGCCAGTAACAAACCCCTTAATAATCAGAAAATAGCTCAAAATAAAGAGGTTATAGAATCGAATAAAGCAGAATTGAAAAAACTGGAAGAGCTCAAATCAGAAATCAATCTAAGTATAGAACAAGACCCTGCTCTAGCGGGATTAAAAAAGCAACTGTTAATGGATGTCGTTTCTGATGGCTTAAGGATCCAGCTCATCGATAATCAAAAAAAACCCATGTTTGATGTAGGATCCGATAAAATTAATCCCGAAATTGAACCCATTCTTGCCAATATAGTTAAATTACTCAATTCGGTGCCCAACAAAATAACCATTCAGGGGCATACAGACGCAAGCCCCTATCATAATCCTGATGAACTGGAATACACTAACTGGGAATTATCCGCTCAAAGAGCAAATGCGGCACGACGAGCACTGATTAAAGCGGGAATGAATGAAGATAAAGTTATGACCGTTTCCGGATTCTCCTCCACCGTTCTTTTAGATAAATCCAATCCGTTAAATCCTGAAAATAGACGCATCAGCATTATAGTAATGAAAAAAGGAGCGGAAGATAAAATTAAAACAAATAAATAGGCTATGTTAACAATTCGAATACCTCTTAAACATTACTTGCTTTGTTTAAACTACTTGGATATGATTTATGATGCAATTGTTGAAATATTAACTCTATAGTGTTAATATTGACCAATTCCAAGGGGATGGCTCTTAAAATACTAGCAATGAAATGAGGATCTTTTCATGTCGTTAAATGAATCCGCAGCAATAGTATCACCTGTATCAGAAAACAAATTCTCAGAATGGAGAAAACAAGATACGGTATGGATGTTAAGTCTTTACGGTACAGCAATAGGTGCTGGAACCCTTTTTCTACCCATAGATGCCGGGCTTAATGGTATTTTACCTCTCATCATTATGACTTTGCTGGCATTTCCAATGACCTACTATTCTCATCGAGCCTTGTGCCGGTTTGTATTATCGGGATCTTCTCCACACAATGACATCACTGAAGTCGTAGAAGAACATTTCGGCTCATTCGCTGGCCGGATGTTAACCGGTTTATATTTCTTTGCCATTTATCCCATTTTATTAATGTATAGCGTGGCAATAACGAACACAACAGAAAGCTTTATTGTCAATCAAATGGGATTCAATGCTCCGCCAAGAGCACTTCTGGCTATTGTATTAATTCTGGCATTAATGGCCATAGTACGGTTTGGACAGGACATTATTGTTAAATCAATGTCCTTGCTGGTATATCCTTTCGCAACCATCTTATTGCTCCTCTCATTATATTTAATACCCAACTGGAACAATGCCATATTACAGCAAAGTAACTCCTTACAGGCTAATGGTGGACATGGATTATTAATGACCTTATGGTTAATCATTCCTGTCATGGTATTTTCTTTTAATCATTCCCCCATAATCTCTTCTTTTGCCGTAAGTCAAAAACAGCAATACGGTAATCAGGCCGATAAACGAAGCTCATTAATTATGAAATACAGCCATTTACTCATGGTTTTTTCAGTAATGTTCTTTGTATTCAGTTGTGTCTTTAGTCTGTCACCTCAGGATTTAATGCAGGCCAAACAACAGAATATCTCTATTTTGTCTTATCTGGCCAATCACTTTAATACTCCGGTCATAGCTTATATCGCTCCTGTTATTGCGTTTATTGCCATTTCAAAATCGTTTCTTGGTCACTATCTTGGGGCAAAAGAAGGTATGAGCGGCATTATCGTTAAAGCCCTGAAATCTTCTGGAAAAACCATCAGTAAAAGCGCGTTACAACGAGTCATTGAAGTATTTATGATTCTGACTTGTTGGGTTGTCGCTACCATTAATCCCAATATCCTGAAAATGATAGAAACATTAGGTGGGCCAGTCATTGCTATCCTGTTGTTTATTATGCCAATGTATGCCATTGCCCGGGTTCCAGCGATGAAAAAATACAGCAACCACTTCAGTAATGTATTTATTACCATCATGGGGATTATCTCCATCTCGGCAATTATTTATGGGTTAATTTAGGGTGTATTGATTCGGTTCAAAAATCTGCGTGCCTCGGCATGTACCTGAACAATCATCACTGTTTCTACGTCATCCTCGCGAAAGCGGGGATCGCTCCAAAAACCAGCACAATGCCACATGTTAGATTGATACCCGCTTTTGCGCTGAGGATACCTGACATTTAATTACCAAACCGATTAATAAGAGGCTCATCTGAGTAAAAAATACGTCATTCCCGCGAAGGCAGGAATCCATGCATCAAATGTGCACCTCATTATGCTTGATTATTGGATCCCCGCCTACGCGAGGATGACAAGCTTATAAAAAGTGCCAATTAAGATGAATCAAAGTGCATTGTTAAAAAGTGAAGAACTCTCTGAGCTTGTCCGAGGCATCCTTAAAGATGTTTACAGAACTTAGATAACATTCCTAATATCCCTCAAATCTCAACCTCTTACCACATTGAGAAAGCGTTACTTGATCTTCAGTATTGAATTGACGACTTCCGGATGCGGCTCGGTAACAGGAGCAGTACTAAAGAAAGAGAAGCAATCAAAGCCTTTAGGTTTTAATCGCTCTAACTCACGCTCAATAATGTTATTCATTTCACCTTGGGTGGTAGTCCAACCGAATAATCCTCTGATTTGGCGAATGATCCATAGTCTGCTTCGTAACTGTCGGATGTATTGCAGTCCTGCACAGTGCGATTTGGTTGAATGTCCATTAATATCTTTCTTTAACTGAATCAGTATTTTTTTAAACTCAGGATTTGCTCTATTCTCTTTCGTGTATCTGGCAACACACTCTATAGCTAAATTCTTTTTATTTTTTAAACAAAAACGGTGATCTTCACCGATGTCACGAAGAATGTCTTTAAATTGATCATAGGATTGTGCCTGAACAACTCTATCTATATAGGGTGTGACAAATTTATGATATTCTACCTTCTCAAATTTATTAAATAATTTGAATTCTTTTGTTTGCTCAGCGCCATGCTCCAATAAATGTCGCATGGTAAAACGAAGATCCTGACGAACATCCTCAGGATGTAATTCAGCTGAATGCCCCCTATCTACAGCACAATCCAGGGGAGTTTTTCCCTGATTATTTTTTTTATTAATCAAATGCCCGTATTTTTGTATGGTTTCTTCATAACGATAGTCACCGAGTTTGATGGCAATATGAAGCGGTGTATCACCCTCAACAATTCCATCACCAGAATCACACAACTGCTGATGAGTTTGCATCGTCTGTTCAAGCTGCTCAAGTAACAGTTTATTGTATTGAGCCTGTTCGGGCACTATTTCCTTTAATAAGACTCTCTTCTCTTCTGAAGTTAAATTAACGAGAAACAAACGAAATTCTTTTAATGAAAAAAGCACTGATCTTAATTGAGCCTGCCTTGAAGCCGTTGCCTGAGTTAATAATGCGATTTGAGCCCTGTCACATGATGTACTTCCATCCAGACACTCATTTAACGATTTAACCAGTAATTCATTGGGCAATAAAATATGTTTATAAAACGACATCCATTTGGCTTTTTTAAACTCAGGCAAATCCTTTAATTGAGCGAAGGCTGTCACTTCATCTTGATTATGATACTCCTTATCGTTCCATGGATTGGGAAACAAACTGAGTTTTGTTGGCCAATAGGAATTAGCCGAATCCCTGATTTTGGGAAAATCAAGCAAGTCTTTTGCAGTAATATTAAATGCATTGTCTCCATTCAACCAATGAGATGGTCTTGCAAAATAAAAGGACATGATGCTATCAGCAAACATTAAATCATGATCAATTTTAAAAAAGACGGCTTTTGGCTTTCCATTGTCTTCCACCAGATAAAAACCAAAATTACCCTTATGCAGATCGTCCTCTTCCAAAGTAAAAGAACTGGCGAATATATTGGCTAATGAAGAGTAATCAATACTTAGCGTCTTTGACTGTTCAGCTTCCAATAATGATTTAAAAAAGGCCGGTGGTAATTTATCAAGAAAATAAAGCGGTATCTGTTCCGCAGATTGTACCGATTTTTTCTCTAATTGCTTTATTGAGCCTGAGTGATCCAAGGCATAAAAAGGATGGCTCAGCCCCTCATTTTTTTCTACGACGTAACCTAGATGCTCCACCCCTAATCCGACAATCTTCTGGGAATCATCCACTACAAACTTCTGGTCAGGAATTGAGACCCCGGACATAAACAGGCCGGCCAGTTTACTGAAGGCTATTTCAAGTTGTGAAAATTGCGGGTTTCCAAATTTATTTTTTTTAAAAATAATTTTTATCGGTTTCCCTTTTTTATCTGGAGGAATATAGGTTGCGTCAGGATAGGTTTCATGCCCCGCAAGCAAGGACTTTCCAAGTTCAATATCTTTAATATGATAAACTGAAACCATGAGGATAAGACAAATAAATTAAGTTCATTATTTTAACATAATGTTCAAAATAATCAAAACGCGTGTGTGGTTTAAAATTTATCTAAATCATCCGGTTGGATAGTCAGATTATCGTCTTTAGAATCAAAGCTCTTCTCTTCATTAAGTCGAATTTGTAAACCCACATTATTTTTGGAGTCAGCGTATTTAATCGCGCTTTCTTTGGAAATTTTACCCTCTTTATATAAATTGAGTAATGCCTGATCAAAAGTTTGCATCCCTTGTTCAGTGCTTCGAGCCATAACTTCCTTGATTTCCTCGACCTTACCTTTCTCAATCAGATCAGAGATATAAGGCGTATTAATTAATATTTCAACTGCAGCGATGCGCTGACTATCGATTCCAGGAATTAATCGCAAAGAAATGATCGCGCGTAAATTAAGGGATAAATCCATTAAAATCTGTTGTTTGGCGTCTTCCGGGAAAAAATTGATTATCCTATCCAAAGTTTGGTTTGCATTATTGGCATGCAAGGTAGAAATACATAAATGTCCGGTTTCAGCATAGGCAATTGCATGTTTCATGGAGTTCCGTTCACGTATTTCTCCAATCAAAATAACATCAGGAGCTTCTCTCATAGCATTTTTCAAAGCATTATCATAACTTAAAGTATCTATCCCGACTTCACGTTGATCGACTATGGACTTTTTATGTTCATGAATGTATTCAATGGGATCTTCTATAGTCAGAATATGTCCCCTGGTTGTTGCATTGCGATGATCAATCATGGCAGCCAAAGTGGTTGATTTTCCTGAACCAGTGGATCCAACAACCAATACCAGACCGCGAATTTCCTGGACTATTGTTTTTAATATCAACGGCAAGCGTAATTCTTCTATGGATGGGATTTTCCCCTTTATATAACGTACCACCATCGCTACTTCACCACGCTGCCGGAAAATATTGATCCTGAATCGACCCACGCCATTTACGGATAAGGCCATATTCAGTTCCATATTGGCCTCAAATTCCTTCTGTTGATCATCATTGGTTATCGATAAAACGATTTCAGCCATTTGCTGGGATTTAATCGCAGCCTGACCTATAGGTGAAGTAACACCTTGAATCTTGATATTGGGAGGAGCTCCCACACTGAAGAATAAATCCGAAGCCTCTTTATCAACCATCAATTTGAAAAAAGGAGTTATATCCATATATAGGCTCAACTTTTTAATTTTTATATAATAAGTTTAGTCAAAACTGATGAATATGCGAATCCCTTCTGCAGGTTGTTTCAAAACATTAATCTAAAGTAAACACAGTTGGAAATAAAGGATGATCCATTCTGGCTCCAGCAGGTAATTCATCGATCAGGCCCGGAAAATCAGGGGAAGTAACCCATGATCTTGGCGCGTGAGTCATATCATCCCCTAGAAATCGTACCGAGAACACGCGTCTTCGCTGTTGAGTATTCACTCCTCTTGCCATATGTAAGGTCAGCATATGAAAACAAACGACATCACCTGGTTCTATATCCCAACCGATAATAGGAAAATCCGTTCTCGACTGCTCAATCTCAGGAAGCTCCTGCAAACTTCCTTCAGGAAACCATTTAGCCTGATTATCCATAAAAGTTCTGGGCATCAGCCACGGCCCAAGATGAGAACCAGCAACAAACTCCAAAGTGGACTCTCTGCTCACTGGATCTACCGGAATCCAGAAGCTACAATTTTGTCGACCGGCCACGTTATAATAGGGTTGATCCTGATGCCAGGGAGTAACTTGGCGCGTTCCAGGTTCTTTCACCAGCAAATGATCATGATAGAGCCTCACTTCCTGGCTTTGCATTAATTGAGCGGCAATGGCACCAAGTTGCGTTTCGAATATGAGGTTCTGATAAAAAGGATTATTTTGCCAGGTACAAAAATCTTCAACAAAAAAACCTGGGTCATCTGGTCTGCTCGCAACTTTAGCTCTTGGACTCAAAGCAGATAAATTAAGCTCTATGCCCTTACGTAAGGTATCGATTTCTTCCGCACTTAATAATTGACGGAGACAGACGGCGCCATCTCTCTGGAACGAATTAATTTCTTCATCAAGTTGAACTCGTTCTGAGTCATTACGATTGAACATCACATTTTCTCCAATACATCCCGCAAGTATTTTACCGGCTCAATAATCATGGAGGAACCTTGTTGTTGCTTGGGAGCGTTAGCAAAAGGAACTATTGCTCTTTTGAATCCATGCTTTACTGCTTCTTTAATCCGCTCCTGACCACTCTGTACAGGCCTAATTTCCCCAGCCAAACCGACTTCACCAAAAATAATGGTTTCACTATCAAAGACCCGATTTCGCAGACTGGAAACTACCGCGGCCAGCAGAGCCAGATCGCTTCCTGTTTCTGTAACTTTAACTCCGCCCACCACATTGATAAAAACATCCTGATCGTAGGTTGCAATACCGCCATGCCGATGCAACACGGCAAGCAAAATTGCCAGTCGATTATGCTCCAGACCTGCGGTTACCCGTTTTGCCTGTTGTCCATGCGCCTCATCAACCAAGGCCTGAACTTCAACCAGCATCGGACGTGAACCCTCCCAGGTCACCATCACCGCACTTCCAGGAGTGGGCTCGGGTTGTCGTGATAAAAAAATAGCTGAAGGATTGGCTACTTCCTTCAAGCCTCTATCGGTCATCGCGAAAACCCCCAGTTCATTAACGGCTCCAAATCGATTTTTTATCGCGCGAATGACTCGAAATCTGCTGTCGCTTTGACCTTCAAAATAAAGAACACTGTCAACCATATGCTCCAGAACCCTGGGCCCTGCCAGAGTACCTTCTTTGGTTACATGACCTACGAGAAAAACAGCGGTTTGCGTCATTTTGGCAAAACGTACTAATTGAGCGGCAGATTCTCTGACCTGGCTGACCCCTCCGGGAGCAGAACTGATGGTTTCGGTAAAAATGGTTTGTATGGAATCTACAACAATAATTCTAGGCTTTTCCTTTTGCGCATGGGCAATTATTGACTCCACCTGAGTCTCAGCCAATAACCGTAATCCCGCGAGAGGTAAACCAAGTCTCTGGGCTCGCATGGCAACTTGTTGTAACGACTCTTCACCGGTTACATATAATACCGTTTCCTGCATGGATAAATTGGCCAAAGTCTGTAATAACAATGTGGATTTACCAATCCCCGGATCGCCCCCGATCAGGACAACAGAACCGTAAACCAAACCACCACCTAACACTCTGTTCAATTCAGATAATCCACAGTCCATGCGAACATCTTTATCCATAACGACATCTTCAACTGCGGTGATTACAGAGCGTTGGTTAGCCCATTGCCCACTTCGGGAATTTCGGTTCTCGGTTATGACTCCTTCTTCAGATATTGAATTCCAGGATCCGCATTGCGTACATTGTCCAGCCCACTGTTTGAACGTTGCTGCACATTGGTTACAAACAAACTGGGTTTTTATCTTCATTACAGTTAACCTTGATTAATCCATTACTATAAAGTGATAAATGATAACTGATAGTTAAAATAATTACCTAAGGAATTTTATTAATGAAGCTCAACAGCTTCATTATTGAGGAGATAAAGACGTCTCTATTGATGGTACGTCTATTACAAGAGTGGGTTTTTGCTCATCATTACTGAATAATGGTGGAAAATGAGTTCCTGCAGAAGGATCAGGAACCAGATCATCAGCCAGCTCCTCGGAAGAATCCATTAAATCATGCTTCATAACCTCCTGTTTCGCGTTCATTACATGCGCTGATCTCAGATCCTGAAACAAAGAAAACAAGAATTGAAAAGGAAGAAACACCGTCTGAACCACTCCGGCTATTACCCCTAAAGCAAGAGTCACTGGAATAGCGAGTAACAGTACAGGACTTGAAATTAGTGCAAAAAATAAAGAAAAACCTCGTACAAGTTCACTATGTTCTTCTGCAGCAGTTCCCCTAAACAGTGTAATCAACAGATTAAGAGGCGTTATTGATAGATTGAACGTATCGTACATATTTTTTTTGAAGTCAGTATAACTTTGTTCCACTTGACTCATAAAAGACTCCTTAAAATCACTAATTCATGACATTTTTTGGCCAGAAGTTTAACATGCTCTACATTAAGATTTTATTAAAAATTTTCTTAATTGAAGAGACCCGTCATCATGTGCCCCAATTCAACGCCAATTGCAAGTTGAATCCTTAGCCTAACTCAGTATAATCACAGCATTTCAGGATATTGAGAACTCTTATGAGTAAAGGCATTAATTTCGAACAATCAGTAACAGAACTCGAAGAAATAGTAAAACAATTAGAAAAAGGGGAACTGTCTCTTGAAGACTCGCTAAAACAATTTGAAAAAGGAATTGGATTAGCCAGACGTTGTCAGGATGTACTGAATCAGGCCGAACAAAAAATCGAAACGCTTACTGCTTCTCATTCTACTTCTGAAGCCCAATCGGATGAGCCAACAAGTGATTGATACCTATATCCAACGTCATGAAAACTGCCTCAAACAGATACTGAATACCACGCATATACCTGCAGATCGTATCTATTCAGCATTGAATTACTCATTATTCCCAGGCGGCAAAAGAATCAGGCCTATCATGGTTTATTTAACTGGTGAACTGCTCGACATCGATATTCAAATTCTTGATATTATTGCCGCAGCAATAGAATTAACGCATTGTTATTCATTAATTCATGATGATCTTCCTGCAATGGATGATGATGATTTACGTAGGGGAAAACCAAGTTGTCATAAAGCGTACGATGAGGCTACCGCAATTCTGGTTGGCGATGGAATGCAGGCATTGGCTATTGAAGTACTATTAACCCATTTACCAGGATTATTAAGTCCATCACAGATTGTTTCAATTACCAGAACCTTAGTGAGAGCCAGCGGTGTAAGCGGCATGGTTAGCGGACAAAGCCTTGATCTGACCAAACTGGCATTTTCTTCAGTTTCTGAAGAAGAACTGCGAAAAATACACCTTCTCAAAACCGGTCAATTGATCATGGCCTGCTTTGAAATGGTATTAGCTGCGCAAAAGACAACTCATGAACACACTGAAACAGCGCTTAGAGAGTATGCACAACATATCGGCCTGGTATTCCAGATGCAAGACGATTATCTGGATCGGTATGCGCCAGCAAACCTTCTTGGTAAAGGGAGATCCTCAGATACAGCAAATCAAAAAACCACTTTTGCTACACTCTATACCAAACAACAACTGGAAGAGAAAATTGCCGAGCATTATCAACTTGCCCTGGATTCACTCACAGTATTTGATCAAAAAGCCACCGCTTTAATTGAATTAACAGGACAATTACACAATAGAAGCAATTGTTCCTGAGTAATGAAACCTGGGAGTGTTGACAGATTCGCATAATAATGAAAAGTATTCATTCTATCTAAGCTTTATTAATGCGAATCTGTGATACCGGGATTATGGTCTCAATGCCTTTATCAGTTTTCCTCTGTTCGCCCTTCCATGCATGTCCGTACACTACTTCATAAGTCAAAGGATACTTACCGTTATCAGCAATCAGCCCCGAGTAATTCTTTTCAAATTGTTGCCATGCAGTCCGACCGGTTAAACCGTGATTCCGTTCAGGATTTATATTTCGTACTCCCTGAGCTCTCAGTGCAGAAATTAATTTGGGTAGGGTCTCATAGTGAACCGATAATAATTCCATATCCATGACAGGATCTAAAAAATGCTCTGCCATAAGGCTGTCACCAATATCATGCATATCACTAAACTCATTAACATGAGCATAATGATTCGCACCAGACCAGGCCATTTTTAGCTCTTTGAACGTATCGGGGCCCAGAGTTGTAAACATCAGACAGCCGTTAACATTCATCACGCGATTAATTTCACGAAAAACCTGCGCCATTGGATTAGCCCAGTGGATTACCTGATTGGTAAACACCAAATCAAACATTCCGGTTGCAAAAGGCATATGCTGCATATCTGCGGCGACTAAAGACCATTTTCGGCGCCAGGTCTGTTTTTTTCTGGCGAGAGCTAACATGCCTGGGACCAGATCCAATCCAATAATCTGAGCTTTAGGATAAAACAAGGATAATTCCCTTGAAAACGAGCCAGGACCACATCCCAGATCAAGAATTCGCTGAGGAGCGATTTTCAAATAATGAAGCCTCTCAAACAACCGCTCTCCAATCTCTTGCTGGACCTTGGCGGCGCGTTCGTATTCTTCGGCATGTTTGCTAAATGCCTTGCTAATTTCATTTTTGACAGCCATCATTAAGACCAAGGAAAAGTTAATATATAGGAAATCCAACGCTCGTGCGCCAGAAATTGCTCAGTATAACACAGAGTTTGCGTCTGCCTTCAATATGCACACTCTGCAACCAATTTCATAAAGGACCTCTTGCAGTATGTTCTTTTTGTGTTGGCTTGATAAAACCTTTAGGATCTGCCTGCATCCATTGTGCATCCCCGCTTCCTGATGAACAATACCTCATTTGTGGTTCATGTATTATAAAACCACCGCATTATGATAAAGCGATTATTGGTTATACTTTTGATGAACCTTTGCGCAGCCTTATTCATCAATTCAAATACCAAAATGGCCTCCACCTCTGTAATTTTTTATGTCAGTTAATGCTTAATGCCTTACAAAAAACGCAAGATATCCCTCAATGCTTAATCCCGGTCCCAATGCATCCCCTCAGAATCAAGCAACGTGGATTCAATCAAGCTGCTCTTCTGTCCAAAAAATTAGCTCGAAAATTAAAGATACCTTATGATTTAACCAGTTGCCAAAAAAGAATGAATACAGAGCCTCAAGCCAGTCTGGACAGAAAACAAAGACAAAAAAATGTACGTCAGGCATTTCATGCAACGCCCTTGCCTTATGAACATGTTGCTATCATTGATGATCTCCTCACTACCGGAAATACTGCTAATGAATTAGCCTTGACCCTAAAAAAAACTGGAGTTAAACAAGTCGATGTATGGTGCTGTGCCAGAACAGTGACTCAATCGATACCTGATAAACCAGGATAAAAATAAACTCTTTTTCAAACCAGAGTAAGAGCACATCATCCCATTCAACTCATCCGGATTAATGTAAAAATCGGGTCAAATCATTCACTAAAAGATTAACCAGCACCACGGTAAACACAATGACCATCAATCGATGTAATAAGACTTCCATTGCTACAGAAATAGGTTTTCCGCGGATTTTTTCAATAAGCGCATAGAGTATAGACCCACCATCAAGCCCTGGGACGGGAAATAAATTTACCAATGCAACAGCACAACTTAAACTGGCTATAAAATAGAAAAAGACAACAATTCCCTGTATCAAAGAGGCAACAGAAGCTGCAAACAATCCTAAAGGACCCAGCAAAATGGTAAACGGAATAACCCCGGTAACTAATTGTTTTAATATCATCAGAAAAAAATAAAATAAATGTACCATAGCACTGTTTGCTTTATTTATGGCCTGGAACAATGAAGATGCTTGCATCAATCCAGTTGGGGCTGATAAATCAGGTTTAATACCAAGACCAGACAAAAGCGAACGCTCATTGCCAGTAAATTTTATCTGACTTAAATTGATTGTTAACTCTTTGATTTCTTGATTATCAAGCTGTTTCAAAGAGATATTAACCTCTTTTTTTCCCCACAGAATCACCAGTTGCATCCCAACATCCTGCCACGATGGCGTACTGTACCCATCAACAGCAATAAATTGATCACCAGAAATTACGCCGGCCTGAGCAGCGATACTGTTGGATTGAACGGATTGCACCAAAGGTAAGCGATAATTCAGACCTATATAGAATACTAAAACAAAGGCCAACCAGGCGGTAATCAAATTGGCTAAAGCACCAGAAACCAAGATGACACTCCGCTTCCAGATTGGTTTCTTGTCAAAACAGAACGCATATTCTGCAGGATCCACCGGACTTATTCTTGAATTAAGCAATTGAACATAGCCGCCCAATGGCCACATAGCCCATACCCATTCGCATCCACTGGCACTGCTCCATTGAATCAGGGGCTTACCAAAACCTATTGATATTTTTTTAATCTTTACTTGAAACATGCGTGCTGCCAACGCATGCCCTGCTTCATGTATTCCCACGACTAATATCAGTGTGAATATTATGGCGATTACTGCCATAACCATAGAGAACTCCCGTGTTTTAAATCCACCAACCTATTTACTGGTATTATCTACCACTAATTGCAGCATGGGAATTCCTTTTCTTCCACTTAACTCATAGCCTTTTCTATACACTTCAAATACACGATAGGCTTGATTGGATTCACTATCAATGAGTTCAACTTCATCACCCTGTTCATCAACTAATGTAACGGTTAAATGTATTTCACGAAATCCTTCGACATGATAACGTTCTTTAAATAATTGCAATACTCGCTCCAGACTCTTCACTGTTTCATCAGCATTATGTTGACCTTGAAGGATAATATCCATTTGACGCTCCTTTTCAGATTACACATTGTGTGCAAAAAGTGGCTATCATTGTTGGCGGCAAAATAAAAAAGTTCTTTAGAAATACAAGGAATTTCTTCAGTGTCTACAAATTTGACCGCAAATCGGTTACAATCTATCAATTAACTTTTATTACTAACACGACTTACGAATAACCCTAAAATTCCCTGATTAAAAAAATCCTTTAACGAAGATATCGGGCAATTTTCGCGAGTCCTAACTAAGAATTCAGATTCCATGGTGTTTGTTGCTTGCGGGCTCAATCATAAAACTGCTCCAATAAACGTGCGTGAAAAAGTCGCTCTGCCCCCTGCTATGCAGGATTCATTATTAAATAGACTGATGAGTCTTCCTGAAATTAATGAAGCCGCTATTTTATCAACATGCAATCGCACTGAGATCTACTGTGATACGGATGATCCCAACGTTCTCGCAGGCTGGTTAGCTCATGAACATCACATACCGCAAGATTTACTGACTCCTTTTCTCTATATGCATGAAGGTCACCAGGGTATAAAACATACTCTGCGAGTCGCCAGCGGACTGGATTCCATGATGATAGGCGAACCTCAGATCCTTGGCCAAATGAAACAAGCCTATCATCAAGCATGCCGATTAGGCACAGTCAAATCTCAACTAAGGCCAGTATTCGAATACATATTCAGTGCATCAAAAAGAATCAGAACACACAGTGGAATTGGAGCAAACCCGGTATCTATTGCCTATGCAGCAGTGCAACTGATCGGCCAATTATTTACCAATTTCCGATCTCTGAATGTGTTTTTAATAGGTTCGGGAGAAACTACTTCCCTGGTAGCCAAATATTTACACCAGCACGGTGTAAATCAGTTTATGGTTGCAAGTCGCACCCTTGAAAATGCGAAAAAACTTGCCGATTCTTTCGGAGGAAACACACTGTCTATTGGCGATATTCCTCAGTACCTTCCTCAGGCTGATGTCGTAATATCTGCAACCGCATGCCCCCTCCCCTTCATTAATAAAAGTCTGGTCGAACATGCTCTGAAACAAAGAAATTATGCACCCATGTTTTTTCTGGATTTAGCAGTTCCTCGAGATATTGAAACCAATGTTAACGAATTGGATCAGGTACAACTCTATAATATCGATGATCTGCAAATCATGATAGAAAATGGGATGAATGAACGACGCAATGCAGCTCTTCAGGCAGAACAATTAATAGAAAGCGAGCTTGATAACTACATACGCTGGCATCGCTCGTTAAGAGCCAAAGACGTAATCTGTGATTATCGTAATCAAATGCAACATTTGGCTCAATTGGAATTACAACGTGCCCTGAAAAAATTATCCGCAGGAGAAAGTCAGTCTTCTGTTTTAAGTGAATTTAGCGAGCGCCTGGTCAATAAGTTAATTCACAATCCAACTGCCGGCCTGAGACAAATAGCCTGGGATGGACGTGAAGATTTATTGGCTTTGGCACAATACCTCTTTAATACTACAACCTTATGTCAAACACCTTATGAAGAAATCTCTTGAATTAAAATTACAGCAAATGTTGGAACGCTTTCAGGAAGTCGGTCGTTTACTGTCTGAAGCATCCGTAATCGCCGACCAAAATCAGTTCAAATCGTTATCTAAAGAATACGCACAACTGGAACCCGTCGCTACCTGTTATGAGTCTTATATCGAGGCCAAAAATAATCTGAACTCCCTGCAAGAAATGCTGGAAGGCGATGATGCAGAGTTAGCGTCTATGGCAGAAGAGGAGCTGGAAGGCGCAAAACAGCTGATTGAAGATTTGGATGAGCAATTACAATGGCATTTAATTCCTAAAGATCCCGACGATGAACGAAACATCTATCTGGAAGTACGCGCAGGAACAGGTGGAGATGAAGCCGCGATTTTCGCTGGTGATCTTTATCGTATGTACAGCCGATACGCGGAAAACCAAGGCTGGCAGCTTGAGTTAATCAGTGCCAGCCATGGTGAGCACGGGGGATATAAAGAAATAATTGCCAGAATCAGCGGCAATGCAGTTTATTCCCAACTCAAATTTGAATCAGGCGCACATCGTGTACAACGTGTTCCTGAAACCGAATCTCAGGGGCGTGTTCATACCTCTGCCTGTACGGTAGCCATCATGCCTGAAGTTGAGGAAATTGATGAAATTCAAATAAATCCCGATGATTTACGCATTGATACTTACCGCTCATCTGGAGCGGGCGGCCAGCACGTAAACAAAACGGATTCCGCGATTCGAATTACTCACATCCCGACAGGTGTTGTCGTTGAGTGTCAGGATGAACGTTCGCAACATAAAAATCGATCCAAGGCGATGTCCCTGTTAAAAACCCGCTTATTGGACGCAGAACAAAGCAAACAAAAAAAAGAACAGGCACAAACCCGTAAATCACTGGTTGGTTCAGGAGATCGTTCCGAACGCATCCGTACTTATAATTTCCCTCAGGGGCGTCTGACTGATCATCGGATCAATCTGACCATTTACCAACTCAACGACGTAATGGAAGGAAATTTATCCCTGGTAATCGATTCATTAAAACGCGAATACCATGCTGAGTTACTTGCGGAATTGGGCCGACATGATTGATATTCGCACGGCTCTTGAACGAGCCTTGCAACAACTTGACAAATCCCATGCTGAATCACGATTGGAAGCAGAAATCTTATTAAGCCATGTATTAAATAAAAACAGAGCTTATATTTTTGCCCATCCCGAAGCAGTGCTACACCCGAATCAATTAGAAGCATATCAACAGTTAATCGCGCAACGCGCTGAAGGAACACCTATTGCCTATCTGACAGGCCAACGTGAATTCTGGTCTCTTAATTTAAAAGTAAGCAAAGATACTTTAATCCCGAGACATGAAACGGAACTTCTTGTAGAACTAGCCCTGGATTTAATACCTGACACACCCGAAACCTGCATATTGGATCTGGGTACCGGGAGTGGCGCTATTGCCCTGGCAATCGCCAGTGAAAGACCCAAGTGGAAGATTATTGCCTCTGACTTTAGTAAAGCCGCTTTAAAAGTAGCGCAGGACAATGCGGTAAACCTTGGGATAACCAATGTCCATTTCTATCATTCATCCTGGTTTAGTACTCTTCCCAAATACCATTATCATGCTATTATTTCCAATCCGCCGTATATTGCTGAGCAGGATCCTCATTTAAAACAGGGAGATATCAGATTTGAACCACTAAGTGCTTTAGCCAGTGGTCAAGATGGATTAGCTGATCTACAATATATTATCCAGCACAGTTATGAATGCCTCTTACCCGGTGGCTTGCTTTTACTTGAACATGGATACGATCAAAAAATCCATCTTAGCGCTATACTTAATAAATTAGGATATAAAAAAGTTCGGAGTTGGCAGGATATTCAAGGTCATGATAGGGTTAGTGGAGGTTGGCATCCTTAAACAAATAAATATGTACCATTATTTTGTTGATGATGCTGCAGTTATTTGGTATACCTAGCCATTTTCTGTAAAACTCGTTTCAGAGTAACAGTGGGAGACGGAGGCCAAAATGACAGAACAATTAATTGATAAAACCAATGAGAGATTATACAACGTGAAAAACGACGCAATAGGAAGCATGGGAATTGCCCCTTATCAGGAAGCTGATGGGGAAGAATATATGAATGAAAAGCAGTTAGCACATATTGAAAAAATATTGCTGGCCTGGCGTCAATCATTAATGGAAGAAGTTGACCGAACTGTGACGCACATGAAAGACGAAGCAGCCAATTTTCCTGATCCTTCTGACAGAGCAAGCCAGGAAGAGGAATTCAGTATCGAATTACGCACACGTGACCGTGAGCGCAAACTCATTAAAAAAATTGAAGATGCTCTGGAACGATTAAGAAATGACGATTTTGGTTACTGTGAAGCCTGTGGCATAGAAATCGGTCTGAAAAGACTGGAAGCAAGACCAACGGCAACTTTATGCATCGATTGCAAAACTTTATCAGAAATCAAGGAACGACAAAATCAAGGTTCATAAAGAACACGTTAACCTTTTAGTTCATCAATGTTCATGCCCCGTCACGAAACCGCTTAATACCCGTCATCTTTAAATAACTGAGATGACGGGTATAAACATCAGACTTTAGGACTCATAGCGATGCACAAGTACTAATTCATTCTCTGGATAGACATCAAAAACATACTCTCAACGAGTTAGCTGATGCAGAGAGAACAAGCAAACCCCGGCATCCACCAGATTCGTCCTAGAAGCGATACAATACTGGGACATGCTCTCAAATCACTCTGCATCATTATATAAATCAATGTAACAAATGCTTTAAGGCTCTTATGATGCATACAAAATATGGCTACAGAATAAATCGAATACAGGAAGGTTCCGGTTATAACTGGTTATTTCTACCAGGTGGACCTGGACTCGGTTCTGAATATTTAATTGAATTCTGTAAGAAAATACAAATACCAGGCTCTGTTCTGCTTTTGGACTTCCCCAAAGACGGCACAAACCAGGAAGGACTATTGGATTTTAATCACTGGAAAGATGGTCTCATCGAACTATTAAAATCACTCTCCAACCCCATCCTGGTCACTCACAGCTTCGCGGGTATGTTTTTATTAAATTATCCTGAATTTGAACGATATCTGACGGGTATGGTATTAATGAATACCACTACAACCAATAGTTTTTTTCAGCATGTCAACCAAATGCAACAGCAACATAATTTACCCGATTTGGTTCCTCCTGCCAGCGAATATCATTTAAATCCCACAGACAACTCCTATAAAAAATTTTGGGAAACCTATAAATATTATTGTTTTACTCCTGAAGAGTTATCACTTGGTGAACTGATGATTCCCCATTTTGCATTTAATAACGAATCGTATTACTACACCATACAAAATTTTTATGCTGATTATCAATGCAAATGGTCTCCCTCACACATTCCTGCGATGACGATTACCAGTGAGAATGACTGGATATGCCCACCGCAGATCTTTACCCAGGATAAACGATTTCAATCGGCTAATATTATTAATAAAATTATACCCGCCGCAGGCCATTGCCCCTGGTTAATCCATTTTAGTGAAGTGCAGCATTGTATTAATGAATTTATCGAAAAACTCTCTCATTCAGTACAAACAACAGAATAAAAAAAGGTGTGTGATCTTAGATAGTGCAGGTTGACGCGACATAAAGCGTCAACCCAGAGTTGATGAGATTAACGACAGAGCGTTATTGGGTTCATCGTATATTCAATTTTTTGTATATGCTTTATTACGGAGCCTTTATTCTGCTCAAGAACTGCAGTAGCATTTTCTACCATTCGATTTTGAAATACTTTATCTTGATGTAATTTGATAATGGCGTCGATTAATTCATCTGCCTGACTTACGATCTGTATCGCCTGGGCTTCTTCGAGGTCCTTACAAATTGTTTTAAAATTATGGACCTGATTTCCGCTTAAAACAGGAACATTCATGGCAATAGGTTCCAGAACATTATGCCCTCCTACTGGCACCAGACTCCCCCCAACAAAGGCATAATCACTAATCTGAAATAAACCTAACAACTCACCAAGACAATCTAAAATCACTACTTCGTTTGCGCTTGAGACGGTATTCAGGTCACTTCGCAAGCCGGTATTATATCCAGCTTGAACACTCAGCTGATACACCGTTTGAAAGCGCTCTGGATGACGTGGAGCTATTAATAATACCACGTTAGGAATCGCTTTTTGCAGACGCGGTAACTCGGACAAAATACGTGATTCTTCATCATCATGAGTACTGGCGGCAATGACCGCAACTCGGTCACTTCCCCAATGACTTTTTAACTCATTAAACCGTGCGCTATCGATTGTGTTGGTTTGTAAATCAAATTTCATATTTCCCAAAACCTGAACTATATCAGTCCTGGCTCCCAGAGCGATAAACCGGTTTGCATCATCTTCACTCTGAGCCAAAATGGCGGAAAATTGATTCAGAACAGGTTTAAATAAAACTTTAAGCTTCAGATATCCTTTCAATGAACGTTCGGATAAGCGTGCATTAGCCAGCAATAAGGGAACTTTAGCTGCATGGGCCTGATTAATTAAATTAGGCCACAATTCAGTTTCCATAATGACCCCAATGCGAGGTTGTACCTGCTTGAAAAATCGTTTGAGTACCACAGGTAAATCATAAGGTATGTAACGATGTGCCACCTTATCACCAAAACGCGCTTTTACTCGTTCTGAACCGGTTGGCGTCATAGTCGTAACCAAAACAGACCAATGCTTCTCCAGCATGGCATCAATCAAGGGGATGGCTGCAATAACTTCACCCAGAGAAACAGCATGAAGCCAGACGTCTACTGGTTTGCTATCATGAATACCGATACTAAAACGCTCCAATATTCGCGTTCTGTATCCCGGTAATTTTCTACCTTTCCACCAGAGCCGGAGGAGTATGTAAGGAGTAAGCAGATACATTAAAAATGAATAAATCAGTCGCATAGAGGTGTACCAAAATCCCAAAAGGGCACAGTATATACCCAAAACAGTGAATTGTGCGATATATCATAATTGAATTGCATTACCTGCTGTTGACAAGTACTCCAGATTCCCTTTAAGTTAGTAAATTCATCAAAACAGGCTAATCGCATCAAATGTGATTCAATTGAGTTTGCTCAACAGTTTTACTTTTAGATTTAATTCATTATTACTCTATTACAAAATTGGCTTTTTTATTAATTCTGTTGGATAATTCAACTTCTTGTACATATATTAAATATATGACGGCATAAATTATTTATACCCCTTGAGGATTAACATCAACGATGACTTTTAGGGAATTCTTTACATTATCCACTTGGTGGGGAAAACTTCTCGGAGCTTTCTTTGGATTCTTAACCGCAGGACCTATTGGAGCTCTGTTTGGTATCCTTGTTGGTAATTTTTTTGATAGAGGATTAGCCAGCCATTTTACCAACCCACATTGGTACTATCTTTCCGAAAAAAGAAAAGCAGTCCAAAAAGCTTTTTTTGAAACCACTTTTTCAGTTATGGGACACATAGCAAAAGCCGACGGTCGTGTTACAGAACAAGAAATTAACATGGCAAAATTACTCATGAAGGAGATGCGCCTGAGTTCTGAGCAACAAACGCTTGCTAAACGTTTATTCAATGAAGGAAAACAAAAACAGTTTAAATTAGATTCCGCACTGTTTCAATTAAAAAAAATATGCAGAGATAACCGCGAATTACTGAAACTATTCGTGGACATTCAATATCGTGCCGCCCAGGTGGATGGTCTGACAACCACAAAAATTAAAGTACTGGATATTGTTTTTGCTTGTTTAGGTTTTGCACCACTGCATAAGCAATATCGATTTTACGAGGATTTCAATTACAGTTCCTATGCACAACAACAGCAAGAGCAGACTCAACAACAAACGCATCAGCAACAGCAACAACAGCACCATTATAAGGAATACAGTCACTCCTCATCATCACAAAAGCAGTACCAATACAAACCGCAATCCCCACAAAATAATCTGGCACATGCCTATGCTTTAATTGAAGTAAGTCCCGACTCCAGTAAACAAGAAGTAAAGCGGGCTTACAGACGGCTATTGAGCCGTAATCATCCCGATAAATTAATCGCGCAGGGATTACCAGAAGAAATGATTAAACTGGCTAATGATAAAACACATAAAATCATGAAAGCTTATGAGCTCATTTGTCAAAGTAAAGGTTGGTAATCCATCAAGGTTCGACAGGATTATCTATAAAGCCAGTCCAATCCGAATGAGCAATAGAAACAATCTGACTTTGAGAGGAATATACAGGTTCAATATAGGACTCTAGTATAGGACGAGGCTGTGCTTGTGTTTCTGGCAACTTAGTCATCCATCCGTGTACAAAAGAGACTAATAAACGTTGATTGTATTCATAATCATGATCTGCGCCTGGCATTTCTACAGCAAGATAAGGCCGCTCCTTAAATTCTTTTTTTCTATGATGCATTTGAGTTAATACATTATCGTAATCAAACTGACCAGCAACATCAAAAATGGGAAAGCGGAACGAAGGTGATTTATCCTTGTTAGTGGATTCGCCATATGCTGAAATCAACACCAATCCATTAATCATCTTGGATTGCGGCTTACTGAAGTAATCAAACGATTGATTTAATTGCTCACCATAATGAATCATGATAATGCGTTTGTTTTTATTTTGTCTTAAAGAACTGATTACTTCGGGTACCTGTTTAATCCAGGGGACAGAATTAGGTGAATTACAATTTAACAGCACTACAGACCAACCATTTGCAGCCAGTTGTTTTGCGCACTGAGCCAATAACTCTGACCATTGTGGCTGCTCCCCTCCACGAACAATCATCACCGCGCCATAATGCATCTTTTGCGCAGGCCAATAGGGCAAACGAACAGAATTTTGATCTACTGTTATTTCTAATTGATCTGCCCATAAGCTGGAAGAAATAAAGAAAAAAATAAGGATCATCCGTGTAATTCGTTCCATATGTCCCTATAGAGTTGATCGAATAACGAACCGGGATTGGTGTATCCCGGTTAATACAGTATTAAACGGGTTTATCAGAAAGTTCAACACCAGCAGCATCAAGCATGACGCGAGCTTTATCTGCCATTAGCTGATGCGCAAATGCGGTAGGATGAACTAAATCGAAAAACAGATAACCATCACATCCATCTCTTGTTTTTCCAGGAGTCACTTTGGACACCATTTTTAAAACAGATTTACGGGTGAAGTCATCCGCTATCGAATTCGCGCAAGTTCCTGTTATATTGGTGATGCCATAATCTGCTGCATGTTCCAATACTTCATTAAATGCCGAGTTCATATCAAAATACAACCAATTCACATCCGGATAGCTTTGTTTCATATTGGCAAGCGTTTTATTTAACGCCTCATTATGTTGGCTTGAAAAATAACTCATAGTATCAATCGAACCAAACTCTATGGCAGCAGGTGTTCTGCCTAAATCAGGTAAATTAAGAACTAGGATGTGTTTCGCACCTTTTTCAGCCAGTTTTTGCAAACCATGGGTAATGCCTGTGTTGACATCAATCAATGTTTGTTCAATTTCGCTGGGCATCCCAAGGTAATTATTCGCGCCTATCCAAACAACAAAAAGACTGTCTTCGCTTGCTTTGTCTTCATGGGCCAGCAGATATGTTTTAATTTCTCTTCTAAGAGTAAATAAAACATCATCGTCTTCATCTTCTTCAGAAACTCCTGCCCCACCAATAGCATAATCGTTCAGGTGTGATGCAGGATCATTAGGAAAATAGGAAGCGATCAAGCGTTCTATCCAAACAGGGCCATTTGAAAAACGCCCCTCAAAGTATGGAGGAGATTGAGGTAACTGGTGTTGCATGAATTCGTATAAATTTCCATTATCAGATAAGCTATCACCGAATATAACGACATTATTAAGTGGTGTAGCAGCAACAATTCCCGAAAATAAAAAAGCACCCACGGTAGCTAATAGTTTCATGAATACCCTTAGTTAATTGATTTTTTTTTTAAAAAAACATTGATGATTATATTATGAAACACGACTATTAATCAATTTCCCCTAAATTGGAAGTAGAAACATGCGCATTAATTTTCATGTTGATCTAAAATGTAAACGAATTTATAGTGTGCCTTTTTGAGAAATGAAAATGACCCAGTTTGAAAAGGAATTTGTTTTAACATGCCTGGATTTTTTTACGCAAATCCTTTCTGAAAAGGAAGAGTTAGACCAAGCGATAATCAGTTTTGCAGGTGAGAATACGGAACAGAGCCGATACCACTCCAATTCATCCATACCTGATTCTGAACTGTGGACGGATCAGGATAAACTTCAATTCTCTGCTGCGTTTTTTGAAGCCACCGCGCGTGCAAATTACCAATTTGTAACATCCCCGGAATTATCTACTCAGGTAACCCAAGCACAAACTCTTTGGCAGAATCATTACAAACCTTTACTGTCATCCAATACAGCGGCTGAAAATCGTATAATCACTATTATTCAAAATAGTAATAGAATAAAAGCTGATGTTAACAAAACAGAACCTTCCGATGCACCGCAAAATTTCGTACAGGATAATCCTTATACCTTTTTCACTGCCTTAACCGCTCTCGGCGTGATAACAGCAGTTGGAGCTGCCATTGTATTTAAACCATAAGACTTACATTCTAATAAAAATGGAGCGTTAGATAAAACTAACGCTCGCTCTAAAACCAGGATTAATGCCCTACTCGAATTGATGAACCCATGCCAATTGAATCCTCTTCGGAATTCATCTCATAGTCAGAATCACTGTCATAGTCATCTTGATAGTCACCATGAAGTTCCTCAAGGACATCTCGAACTTCTGCATTTATATAATGGTGAAGTGTTCCCTTAGCTTTTTGAGTGTATTTATAGGGTGTTTCGTCCTGTTTTATTCGCTTGTCATCAGTTGAACCTTTATTTTCGTTCAGTCTAAAAAATTTATTTGGATTGATTTTCACGTTATGTCCTCAATTTATTATTGTTGTTATTTTTCAGGTCGGTCATATTAAATTCGACACAGATTAAAGGCAAGCTAAAATGTATTTTTATATTATAAATTAGCCCTATTATTTACAATCAGTTCATCTTTATCGGATGTTGTACTCACCGTATCCGGTTGCAATCCAACATTCCAAGGTATAGAACGTTCCTGTTCGCTCTTCACTACAGGAGCGGAGGCCACTCGACGAAATTCCGGTACAAGAGACAACCTCGCGGGAGATAAAGATTCAGAAGCCTGGGTATTCTCATTCTCTTGAGTAGTCCGCCCCAAAAATGACGCATCAATAAAGTTACCGGTTAGAAAACCTATTCCTGTCAAAACAGTTGCCAGTGCTACAGCCATCAGCGTCAATTCCAGAGTCAACGGTAAAAAGAACACAATGAAACTTGCCCCCCCTATCAATCCAAGAGTGGCACCACTTAATCCTCCCAACCAGAAATAATGTTCAAAAAGTCCCGGATTGGAAGTTAACCTTGCTTTATTATGCTGCAAATCCTTATTTTGCTGTTCTGATAAAGTTGTAGTTGCAACTTTTTGTCCCGCAAACAGTTTTCTACTTGTATCAGGCTTAACTTGAAAAACGGGTAGAATCGCACTCTCTTGTAAAAAAAGGGTTCTTTTCTTCTGAGGGACGGTAACTGACTTCAAACGATCAAAAGTCTCCCTTCTTTGCTCAGACAATGTTCTGATAATACTCGCTGTATCACCTTTTTTCTCACTCGGAACAGACAGGATACCCGAATGTTTTTTGAGAAAATCAGGTGGTAAAGTGCCCAATAAATTCTTCCGGGCAAGCTGTCTTTGAATTCTCTGCGGAGGAATATCATTAAGACTGGATGATTCAGAAGTGGCATGAAGTATGTCCTCTGCCTCTTTGATTTTTCTGATTTTTTCTTTTCTAATCGAAGGGATCAGGTGCTGACCATCAGAGATCCATTTTTTAAATTGCTCCATCATGCCCTGATTCTTGGTCGAGAGATCCGTTGCATCAGGCGCTCGTTTAATCAAATGATGCCAGCGATCAAAATACTCAGTTGCTACATCACAAACCTGTATGAATTCAGATTTATTGAAGATTGCCAGTTCATACTTTCTTCTGGCATCAACTACTTGTTGCAAAGTCATTTGAGCTTTTAAAATTTGCCTTTTGTAATCCAGAGTATTCCAATTGATATGAATGTCTTTCAGTTTAAATTTAATTGCTTTAAAAATGTCTTTCTCTTCGGCTGCTTTATAGCCAGAAACTTTTTCATGTGACGTATAGCCTTTACCCACATGTCGCACTGAACTATAAATGCCTAGCGCACGGTCGCTTTTATCAATAATACCAGGGGTTATTCCTGCCTTATATAAAAGAGGCTCGATTTCTTGCAAAAGAGCATTGTATGCCCTCTCTTTTCCACGCTCTATATAAATGGTAATCTGCATCCCGTTATACACTCGAACGATATCCTGAAGAGACTGATTTTTATCCTCTACAGACAGATTGTGCTTCTCCAAAAACTCAGGAGTTACCTGCTGCATTTGATTGTATAAAACTCGTGAAACAGCCAATCGTGTCGTTTTAAAAACGGGGAATCCTCGCGAAGACAATAAGGGATAAATAATATCCCATGCTTTACCCAGATCATCGGGGTGTATACTGAGATGAATTTTCCATGGCGACTCAATAAAATCACTGCTTGAACCGTATTCATTATAAACATTGGCAAAAGATATTGAATCTTTGATTTTTGGGGGCTGAGAAGTATCTTTGGAATTAAACAGTATCCAAGGTTTGGATGCACCTCCAATTTGAGTTCTGTAATGACCATCCTTTATAATGACCAAATCAGGATATAACTGATTTATGTTGGCATACGACATCGATGTTGAATCATCATCTACCACAGAACAATCATGCGTTTCGCGTACTGTATCACCCATTACTTCAACTCACTTTATTACATTGGATTTTTTAAAACAGGACTGAAAAGATAAACAAAATTGGAACATTTAATTTAGACCGGAGAGTTACAACCAGATTTTGTATCTTCGCAATTTCGTCATCCTGAACGCAATGAAGAATCTCCAAATGCAAACACTGCACCACGTTCAGGAGATCCCTCATTGCATTCGGGATGAAGGTTAAGTTCTGTCATCCTGAACGCAGTGAAGGATCTCCAAATGCAGACATTGCACCACACTCAGGAGATCCCTCATTGCATTCGGGATGACGGTTAAGTTCTGTCATCCTGAACGTAGTGAAGGAT
>NZ_JADOBG010000014.1 GCF_016786215.1 Legionella bononiensis
ATTGCATTCGGGATGAAGGTTAAGTTCTGTCATCCTGAACGCAGTGAAGGATCTCCAAATGCAGACATTGCACCACACTCAGGAGATCCCTCATTGCATTCGGGATGACGGTTAAGTTCTGTCATCCTGAACGTAGTGAAGGATCTCCAAATGCAGACACTGCACCACGTTCAGGAGATCCCTCATTGCATTCGGGATGAAGGTTAAGTTCTGTTATCTTGAACGCAGTGAAGGATCTCCAAATGCAGACATTGCACCACACTCAGGAGATCCCTCATTGCATTCGGGATGACGGTTCAGTTCTGTCATCCTGAACGTAGTGAAGGATCTCCAAATGCAGGCATTGCGCCACATTCAGGAGATCCTTCATTGTATTAGGGATAACGCTACTCCCGAGTTTTTTTAAATCACTTAGTGCAGAGAAGCGGTTTAACTTCCCTGCCTATCTATTCAAGCACTACCGATTAAGGTTAAATTCAATTGTCGACCACAAACCCATGCTTTAGTAAGATCTCGAACTACTTCCTTAGACATACCTTTAGGAAGTCGAACAGTAGAATGATCTTCATGAATTTTAAGACCCGTAATATATCGACTTTGTAAACCGGCTTCATTAGCAATTGCCCCAACAATATTTCCGGGTTTTACACCATGAACTTTACCCACATCAATTCGGAACAAATCCTGGGCAGTTGATTCATCATTAAATTTTTTGCGATCATCGCCAAAGTTTTTTCGCTCACCGCCAAAAGCTTTTTTATCACCGCCAAAACTTTTACGATCGCCTCCAAATCCCTTTCTGTCTTCACCAAAACGTGAGGTACGCTCTGAGCGGCCATCACCATTTCTGCTGACTCGACCTTCTTTAGCTGGTCGAGGTGATTTAGGTAAAGCCAATTCTTTTTTCCAGGGTAAATCTTTATGCAACAATAAAGCGAGGGTTGCCGCAACATCTACTGCTGAGACTTCATTTTCCTTAATGTATTCTTCAACGATACGCTTATAGGATGGTAGATTTGCATGTTCCAGACGCTCTGTTATATTTGCCATAAAACGCTGTTGTCTGGCCACTTGAATCATATGATCATTAGGTACATTGACTTTTTCTATACGTTGACGCGTATGTCGTTCAATACTGCTGATTAAGCGTGATTCTTTAGGCGTCACAAACAGTATAGTCACTCCGGAGCGACCTGCTCTTCCGGTTCTGCCAATTCGATGCACGTACGTTTCATTATCATGGGGCAAATCATAATTAATAACATGAGTTACACGTTCTACATCCAAACCACGTGCCGCAACATCAGTAGCAACCAATATATCAATAGCACCCGATTTAAATTGAGAAATAATGCGTTCACGCAATGCCTGGGTAATATCACCATGAATTGCCATTGCCCGCAGTCCTTGTTGTTGCAATAACTCGGCAACTTCTTCTGTGCTGCTTTTGGTACGAACAAATACGATAACACCTTGATAATCTTCAACCTCCAGAACACGTACCAAGGCATCAGGTTTCTGATGACCTGAAGCAAACAGAAAGCGCTGTTCAATACTTTTTACTGTCGCTGTTTCCATTCGAATTTCGACAGAAGCCGGATCAGTTAAATAGGTATTGGCGATTTGGCGAATGCGATGTGGCATAGTCGCGGAAAATAATGCGATTTGTTTTTTCTCGGGTAATTTCGCCAGAATTGTTTCAACATCTTCAATAAAACCCATACGCAACATTTCATCTGCTTCATCCAGAATGAACGTACGTAAATTGTCCAAAGGTAAAGTACCTTTGTCTATATGATCCAGGATACGGCCCGGGGTTCCGACCACAACCTGCGCGCCACCACGTAATTGTTTTAATTGACGACCATACTCCTGGCCACCACACAATACAGCAATAGTAGTGCCACGTTGATGTTTACTTAATATTTCAAATTGCTCAGCAACCTGAATGGCTAACTCACGGGTAGGCGCTATAATTAAAGCCTGTGTCCCCTGAATTGAAGATGATAAATTCTGTAGTATCGGTAGAGCAAAAGCGGCAGTTTTACCAGTACCTGTTTGAGCTAAAGCAATGGCATCGCGCCCTTGCAATAACAACGGAATAGTTTGTGCTTGTATAGGCGAAGGGGTTGTAAACTTCATATCCTCTAGTGCTTTATTCAAAGCATCTGAAAAATTAAAGGCAGAGAAATTGGTAATTTCTTGAGTCATAGTGTTCCTGATATAGTAAAGCGTAAACCTGAAAAGGTTAAGTAATATAAAAATTGCTCAGTATAATAACAAAATAAACAGGATGATGCACTATATTTATTTATTTTCTCTTAAAAAGTAGGCCATTTACATTTAAAAATATAGGTTTTATTCTGTCAAAAATGATTTAAATTAGAACAAAAAGTAGATGGATCTCAGGGGCAAACAACAAAACGCCAGCATTGCTTCACCAGGTGTTTCTGTAGTGCATTTAAAATACGTCGTTTGAGCTAAGTCAAACGATGAGAGCAAAAGTATCCTCTAGTAATTCAAATGTTGCAGGTAAATGCCCAATAGATTCCCCATCTGCCTCAACATGAATAATACTATTATCTTTTGGTTCAATAGTTATTTTTTTTGCCTGTACGTATTGTACGTTCTTATCCAAAATATGAGTTCCTGAATAAATTTCAGGTAGTTTCAGAAGAGCGTTAAAAGTTGTGAAATCACCAAAGAGCACTACATCAATGAGCCCATCATCCAATTTTGCCTTTGGAGCTACATGCATACCACCGCCAAAAAATTGCCCGTTGCATGCTGCCAATAAAAGTAGAGAACAATCAAAAAATGAAGCATCATCGATTTGAATTCGTACCGGTGATCTTTTGTAAGTAAATAAAGCCACTAATGAATGAAGAAAATAATTAACCGAACCGCCCACCTTTTTAAACCATCGACTGTTACTCACTGTCGAAACAACCTGTCCTGAAAGACCACAACTGGCGATATTGATAAAATAATGGGGAGGCTGATCAATAAAATTAATTTTGCCAATGTTACAGTTCACAAATTGGTTATTTTTTAAACGGTCTAAAAATTGGATAATATCCTGCTTTGGAAATTGTCTGATAAAATCGCCCCCACATCCCGCATTAAAATATGCGATTTTAGTTTTTTGAATCTCTATTTTATCCTGTTTTATAATACCGTTGATCGCATAACTTAAAGTACCATCTCCACCAATAATTAATAAATAATCCGGTTTATCAGACAATAATTCCTGTGTCAAAGGCGTCAGTTCATCGCCGCAAGCCGAGATCCTGTAAGTCATTTTATCAAATAGTGTATTTAATCCCGATTGGACCTTCAGCCAGATTTTTTTACCCCGCCCACCACCTGACTCGGGATTAATAACAACAGCAAGGCTGCTCATATTAGAGCAGCCAACCTGCATGCTTGATCGATGGCATGGCGTGCATCAAGTTCTAAAGCTTTATAAGCACCCCCAACCAAATGCACTGATTTACCCATTTGCTTTAACGGATCATATAATTCTTTTAACTCGGTTTGCCCCGCACAAATAACTACAGTATCAACATTCAAAATTTGTGGTTTTTCATCCAATTTGATATGCAAACCTTGATCGTCAATGGCTTCATAACTGACTCCGGAAATCATCTTGACTTTTTTATGCTTTAAACTTAATCGATGAATCCAGCCTGTAGTTTTGCCTAAACGTTTCCCCATTTTTTCTTTTTTACGTTGCAATAAATAAACCTCACGAGGGCTTGGAGCATTTTGCGCAGGTCGAAGCCCGCCTCGATGCTCTCCTTTAATATCAATGCCCCACTCCTCATAAAATTGATCAAGAGTTGATAGATGCTCATGAGTTAAAAATTCAGCGACATCAAATCCAATGCCTCCGGCGCCAATAATCGCTACTCGCTCACCAACAGGTTTATTTCGATTGATTACATCGATATAACTGACCACTTTCTCATGATCGATACCTTTAATATCCGGAGTACGAGGCTTGATGCCTGTGGCAAGTACGATTTCGTCAAAGTCGTTTAACAAATCGACATTGGCTTCTGTATTCAAACGCAGATCGACCTTAAACTTTTGCAATTGGTACTTAAAGTAATTCAGCGTATGTTGAAAATCTTCTTTACCAGGAATTTGTTTCGCCAAATTAAACTGACCACCCAAACGATCACTTCGTTCAAATACAGTAATTTGATGCCCTCGTTCTGCAGCTACAGCCGCAAAAGCAAGACCTGCGGGACCTGAACCAACCACCGCGATCGATTTAGGCTTATGAACCGCTTGATAGACTATTTCTGTTTCATTGCAGGCGCGTGGATTAACCAGACAGGACGCTGATTTGTTGACAAAAACCTGATCAAGACAGGCTTGATTACAGGCGATACAGACATTAATCGCTTCAGATTCACCACGTTTTGCTTTTTCAGCAAATTGCGGATCAGCCAATAAAGGTCTGGCCATGGAAATCATATCCGCGAACCCATCTTCTAAAAGTTGATTAGCAAGTTCCGGTGTATTAATACGGTTAGAAGTTATAACCGGAATGCTCACTTCCGGTTTCAAATGTTTGGTTATGGAAGTAAATGCTGCAGGAGGAACCATGGTTCCAATGGTAGGTATACGAGCCTCATGCCAGCCAATACCGGTATTGATTATATTGGCTCCTGCTTGTTCTATAGCTTTAGCTAAAATTACTACTTCTTCCCAGCTGCTTCCTTCAGCAATCAGATCCAGCATGGACAATCGATAAATGATAATGAACTGTTCACCAACCGCTTCACGGACAGCCCGCACGATTTCAACAGGGAAGCGAATACGGTTTTCGTAACTTCCGCCCCACTCATCACGGCGATGATTCGTATGAGATACGATAAATTGATTGATCAGATACCCTTCGCTGCCCATTATTTCAACCCCATCGTAACCAGCAGCTTGTGCAAGCCGGGCACAACGAGCAAAATGTTTGATGGTTTTTTTAATGCGCCACTGACTCATTACCCAAGGTTTAAAAGGGCTGATTGGCGATTTGATGCCGCTGGGAGCAACGATAAATGGATGATAGCCGTAACGGCCGGCATGCAAAATTTGCATGGCTATCTTGCCGCCAGCTTCATGGACGGTATGAGTCACTAATTCGTGTCGATGCTGTTCTTTGCTGTTGGTCAGTTTCGCCGCAAACGGTGCCAAACGTCCTGATCGATTAGGGGCAAAACCGCCAGTAACAATTAAACCGACCCCGCCTAAAGCACGTTCACGATAGAATTCTGCCAAACGCATTAAACTTTCTTTATCTTCTTCAAGGCCTGTATGCATAGACCCCATCAACAAACGATTTTTAATTTGTGTAAAACCTAAATCCAAAGGCTGGAACAAGGCTTTAAACGGGGTATTATCAATTCTCAATTCCATGAGTGCTCTCTAGTTAAAGACATCAAAATAGAAAGTATAAACCCTGCTTGTTTTACAGCAACCACTTTTTTACAAAGAGATGAATTTAATGAAGAAATTGGTCGTTTTTCATCAATACAGGGCTTATGAAAAAACCCAAGGTCGAGGCAAAAGGAATTGCTATAACTTTTCAATTACCTAGGAAATTTCGTCATCCTGAACGCAGTGAAGGATCTCCAAATGCAGGCACCATGCCGATTTCAGGAGATCTCTCACTTCGTTCGAGATGACGTATACCCTCCGAAATTTCGTCATCCTGAACGCAGTGAAGGATCTCCCAATGCAGGCACCATGCCGATTTCAGGAGATCTCTCACTTCGTTCGAGATGACGTATACCCTCCGAAATTTCGTCATCCTGAACGCAGTGAAGGATCTCCCAATGCAGGCACCATGCCGATTTCAGGAGATCTCTCACTTCGTTCGAGATGACGTATACCGTCCGAAATTTCGTCATCCTGAACGCAGTGAAGGATCTCCCAATGCAGGCACCATGACGGTTTCAGGAGATCTCTCACTTCGTTCGAGATGAGGTATACCGTCCGATATTTCGTCATCCTGAACGCAGTGAAGGATCTCCCAATGCAGGCACCATGACGGTTTCAGGAGATCGCTCTCTTCGTTCGAGATGACGGTTTCTGACCGAATTTACGATTCCTTCTCACAAAGAAATTGGGCGTTTTTCGTAAGTCCTGTGGTATAAATCTTTATCTTGAGTAATACTTATGACACGAACATCACACTAGGGATAAAAAATGACAAAATGTTCTACTCTAATTATTGCTTCACTTCTCAGCTTCAATACAGCCCATGCAGCAGAAATGTCGGCTACAATCAATACAACTGGAGCCAATCAGCACGCCCTCGGATCGGTAGTATTTACCGAAACGCCCTTTGGACTGTTGATTAAGCCAAATCTGACAGGACTCACTCCTGGACTACATGGCTTCCATTTGCACCAACATCCTGATTGCGGTGCTGACGGTATGAATTCAGGTGGTCATTATGATCCCGCTAATACCAATAGCCACCAGGGCCCTTACGGTAACGGACATCTGGGTGATCTGCCGGTACTTTATGTATCTGAAGAAGGAATAGCCAACACCCCCACGCTTGCTCCTCGATTAAAATTAAATGATTTAAAAGGTTTAACTACTATGATTCATGCCGATGGTGATAATTATACTGATACTCCCCCTCTAGGTGGTGGTGGAGCTCGAATTGCCTGTGGCGTAATTAAGTAACACGATCTTAATCGGGTGCGGGTTTTTATACCCGCACCTTGTCGTTACTCAAAGTCTTGTACAAATCACCAACTATCGAAATCGTTTACTTACGTACACCGCATGAATTACAGCGCTTATTCTGCCTACACGAGCTATGGCTGCGGCTGAAAATCCGTGTTCCTTTAATTGATGGGTATGGGAACTAATACACGTACCACAACCATTAAGTGAAGAAACTGCCAAAGACAAGGTTTCAAAAGTAACTCTGTCAACGCCTGGATTCATCATACCCTGCATCCTTAACCCGGCAGGGATATGTTCCACTTCAGGATTTTCGGTTAAATGGACAAATCGATAATAAATATTGGTCATTGCCATTAAACTTGCTGCCAATTGTGAGGCATTAATCACCTGTTCATCATCAATTTCCTCCTTGATTTCTGTAATGAGCTCTTTATCGCCTAACGAATAGGCAACTGCCAGAGCAGAGCCTAAAATCTGTTGTTTACTCAATCCATCATTCATGGAAACATCCAGAACCTTGCCTAGATTTAAACGGATGTCTTTAGCAATTTCTGGCAAAAAGTTTTTAATATTCTCAATCATGGTGCGTACCTCAGTATGTAATTATTTTAAATGGATGGTTTCTTCACCTTTTTTCCAGTTGCATGGGCAGAGTTCATCAGTTTGTAAGGCATCAAGAACTCGTAACACTTCAGCTGGATTGCGTCCTACATTTAAATCGGTAACCATCACAAAACGAGTAATTCCCTGAGGATCAACAATAAAAGTAGCTCTTTGAGCAACACCTTCCTGTTCATCTAATATTCCTAATTGACTACACAACTCTCGTTTTACATCTGCCAGCATTGGAAAAGGTAAATGATTCAAATCCGGATGCTGATTTCTCCATGCCAAATGTACAAATTCACTATCTGTACTGCCTCCAAGCACCTGAGCATCCCGATCAGCAAACTCAGAATTCAGTTTACCAAATTCAGCGATTTCAGTAGGGCAAACAAAAGTAAAATCTTTAGGCCAGAAAAATACAACCAACCATTTCCCTTGATACGTTTCATTCGTAATAACCTGAAAAGCATTATTCAAATCATTACTGACGGTTGATTTAATTTGAAAACTTGGAAATTTATTGCCTACGGTAATCATAAAAATACTCCTGGGTAAATTAATCTATCTCTCACCATTAATTTAGGTGAAATCAATATATAAATAAAATCGATTATATTTATTATTTCAATAGATATTATTGATTTAGAGTGCGATTTTAACTTCATTGTGTAAAAAATTTGGCTTTTATGGCTTTTATAAACTACTTTTATAGAAGGGCCTATAAAGGAACATTGTGTATGGAAGACCCATTCTCCGCATTGCTAAAATCCTTACAATCTGTATTTCATTTAGAAGCAATGAGAAATGGCAAGTACACCTATCCAGCTGTTCAACAACTAAAAGAAGCAACAGACCACTACAATCCTAATGCAAAAAACACATTCATCAGTTTACTGAGAGCAATAAGAGAGGCTCTTCCCAATATTGAAAAATGGAGGGTTAATTTCGATGACATCAGAAAATCCATGGACGCGATGGCTAAACTTCATCATATGCCCTCTATAGACTGGAATAAGGTTTTGTCGCATCCGAAAGTATCTCCAAAGTTTCAATTCAGCGCTCTAAACCATTCTCGAGTTGAAGATGATCTGCTCGTCTGGCTCACTGCAAAAACAGGAAAGCCGTATGCCAAACTGGATCATAATGAACTGACCCAGGCAATGTTGGACAATCGCGACAGACATGGATTTAGTCAGAAATTGAATGAACACTTAAAAAAACACCCGGAATTTCTATTTGATTTGATTATGAATTCGGAAAAAAACTTTATCAAAATATCTCAAACTCGACTCATTCTGTATTTAACCGACGAACAACTGGCAAAAGCGATAATTCAACATTCGCCCAACATGATACATAAACAAAAGGAACCATATGAACAAGTGGAATTATTAGTTCATAAACTCAATGACATATTATCCAATGGTCGATCGATTTCAACCTTATTACGTAACGGTACAGCCAAACCCATATTGGATAATTCTATATTTTTTCAAATCTATCAAAGCGAAGAATACTCTAATCGTCATGAAAGAAAACCGTCAGTTCCCACTATGGTTGAATCAGAGTCAATTAAACCCAGTTTTTAAACCGTGAACCTACGTTTAACCCTGAGCTATCCTCACTCTTTAAAAATCGACATTGATTAATCTTAATTTGCGCATTTTATTAGCTTGTCATCGGCGTGAACACACTGAAGATTCCTGGCATTGAACTATTCAACTGGTTAATAGCCCATCTGAGTATACTGTACGTCATTCCCTCGAAGGCGGAAATCGATGCACCAAATGAGCACCTGATTGTGTTTGCTTAATTGATCCCCGCTTTCGCGAGGATGACGTAGAACACGTGAGGAGCACCTGGAGCATGAAGTCCAAGTGCAATAAAACTAAAGTTTCTAATCCAGCAATCCCAGCTCTTTAACTGTATCGCGTTCTTGTCTCAACTCATTTAGAGTGATGTTAAACTTCTCCTGACCAAATTCATTTAATTGTAAATTATCAATTACAATTAACTCACCTTTCTCACGTCGACAAGGTACAGAGAAGATCAAGCCTTCATCAACGCCATATTCTCCTTGAGAACGAAGGGACATAGAGAACGACTCACCTGCAGGAGTATCCGTTACTAAATGATTAACGCCAGTAATAATAGCATTGGCAGCTGAAGCAGCAGAAGAAGAACCACGTGCTTTAATAACCGCGGCGCCTCGTTGTTGAACAGTTGATACAAAAGTATCTTTCAACCAGGCTTCATCCGTGATCACTTTGGCTGCAGAAACGCCATTAATTTTAGCATTATAAAAATCAGGATACTGAGTTGCAGAATGGTTACCCCAGATGGTCATTTCAGTTACAGCCGTTATATCAACACCGGCTTTTTTAGCCAATTGAGTTCTTGCTCTTAACTCATCAAGGGTGGTCATTGCGTAAAAGCGATCATTAGGAATGTCTTTTGCATGATGCATGGCAATCAAACAGTTGGTATTACATGGATTACCAACAACAAAGACTCTGACGTCATCGCTGGCGTAATCATTAATTGCCTGACCCTGCTTGGTAAATATACCACCATTGATCTGCAATAAATCAGAACGCTCCATACCTTGTTTACGTGGTACTGAACCGACTAATAATGCCCAGTTAATACCATCCATTGCCGCATTCATATCCGCTGTACAGACAATACGTTTTAATAATGGGAAAGCGCAATCATCCAGTTCCATAGCAACGCCTTCCAGTGAGGGAAGAGCAGGCTCAAGTTCCAAAAGATTCAATTCTACTTCAGTGTCAGCTCCAAACATTTGGCCTGACGCAATTCGAAACAGTAGCGCATAACCTATTTGTCCTGCTGCGCCTGTTACCGCGACTCTCACTCGTTTCTTCGACATGTTATTTCCTCTTATCTAACCACTCTTTAGCTAAAAATAGCGCAGCAATACTGCGCGCCTCGGTAAAATCCGGTTTTTCTAGTAACTCCAAAGCAGCACTTAGGGGCCACTCAACCATTTCTGGTGGTTCCGGTTCATCCCCTTGCAAAGGTGAATGATACAATCCCTGAGCGATAACCACCTCGATTCGCGATCCAAAATAACCAGGAGCCATACTCATGGTGCGTAACCAATGAAGCTCTTTAGCCGCGAATCCAATTTCTTCCCGCAACTCTCTATTTGCTGCCTCAACAGGAGTCTCACCTTTATCAATAACTCCTTTAGGAAAAGCCAATTCATAATTATCAGTTCCCGCAGCATACTCCCGAACCAATAGTAATGACTCTCCAGGAGTTAAAGCAACTACCAATACAGCGCCGTGTCCATGACTTTTAATGCGTTCATAAACTCTTTTTGCGCCATTAGAAAACTCTAAATGCATTTCTTCAACAGTAAACAACCGTGATTTGGCAATCACCGTTCTCTGTTTGCAAATTGGCTTTTCTCTCATAGTTCACTATCACTTATTTGGTGACAAAACAGTTGTCATGATACTATCGCATTCTCAAACAAGCCAGTCTAAAAATTTTAATGCTTCCATTATCTTTATACATCCACATTCCATGGTGCATTCGGAAATGCCCTTACTGCGATTTTAACTCTCATAAAAGCCCTGATGCTTTACCGGAAGACCATTATGTTCGTGCATTAATTGAAGACTTAAAATCCGATTTATCCCGATTTCCGGTTCGAGAAATCACTTCAATTTTCATAGGAGGTGGCACTCCCAGCCTCTTTTCTGCAGAAGCCTATGACTCCTTGTTTACCCAGTTAAAGCAACTGCTTCCTTTTGCTCCCGATATTGAAATTACTATGGAGGCCAATCCGGGGAGTGTTGAACAACAGCGTTTTACAGAATACAGACAAACAGGAATCAATCGACTGTCCCTGGGCATTCAAAGTTTCAACCCGGTTCATTTAAAAGCTCTGGGACGGATTCATGACGAACATCAATCCCATGCAGCTATCGGTGCTGCACGAAAAGCCGGTTTTGATAATCTTAATCTCGACATCATGCATGGCTTGCCAAATCAAAGTATCGAACAAGGACTTGCTGATTTGGCCACAGCATTAAGCCATCAGCCAGAACATCTATCCTGGTACCAATTAACCATAGAACCAAATACTGTATTTTACAAAGAAAAACCGCCTCTTCCATCAGAAGATGATGCTTTTATTTTAGAAGAGCGAGGTTTTAGCCTGTTACAGAAATCAGGTTATACACGTTATGAAATTTCAGCGTTCTCACAACCAGACAAAAAGGCCCGACATAATTTGAATTATTGGTTATTTGGCGATTATTTGGGAATAGGGGCCGGTGCACATGGAAAAATTACCACAGCACACTCAATTCTAAGAACCAGAAAACACCGTCAACCTAAAGATTATTTAAATCAGGACAAACCCTACCTGGCTCATATTGAAGAAGTAACTAATGAAGAATTATTATTCGAATTCATGTTAAATACTACTCGCCTGGAACAACCCATCCCGCTGGAATTATTCAATCGAACAACGGGTTTGGATTTAAATCTGTTGCTCCCCAAATTAAAAACAGCCCAGGATAAAAATCTTATCGTTCTGAATCATGATCATTGGCAAGTATCTCCATTAGGAAGACGCTTTACCAATAACCTGCAGGCTCTTTTTTTACCCTGATATTCCATTTATAGAGTCATTATCACTAAAATGAAGCCAACTTTTCGCCCCGAAAGCCTTATCCCTGATCGGGTTATTCAAGAACCCGTCTCTTGAATTTTAATTACTCGAATCACGCAATTCATAATGAATAACTTTCAGTTGCTAGAACATAAAGATTATCTCATAATAAAAAATAATTTTGCTAAAGGAGCTCCCGGTGACTCTATTTCTATTCTTGGTAATTCTTGCTTACTTAATGGGTTCATTCTGCTCAGCAATCATTGTTTGTCGATTATTTGGTTTACCTGACCCAAGAGAAGAAGGTTCAAAAAATCCGGGAGCAACCAATGTCCTTCGTATAGCCGGGAAAAAATATGCGGCATTTGTAATGATTGGAGATGTTCTTAAAGGAACCATTCCTGTATTAATCGCCAAAGCACTTGGCGCGACCCCGGCAGTTATAGCATTTACAGCTTTGGCTGCTGTTATTGGTCATATGTTTCCCGTGTTTTTTAAATTTAAAGGAGGGAAAGGTGTTGCAACAGCGATTGGAGCATTGCTCGGCTTTCACTTTATTATTGGGGTCATGGTTGCCACAACCTGGTTATTAGTAGCTAATTTTTCACGATACTCATCCTTAGCTTCTATCGTAGCCATATCCTTATCGCCCTTCTATTCATTACTTGTAGTAGGTCGGCTGGATATATTCCCTCCATTATTCTTTATTGCCCTGCTGGTACTCTACAAACACAAGAACAACATTAACCGATTAATCGATGGTGTAGAACCTAAAATAAAATTTAAACCAGACGTAATCCACGACATCATGGAATCACCCTCTGTGATTAACGACAACGAAGAAGTCCCAACTCAAAAACCCGTTGCTCCTGAATCTAAAACTGAAAAAGTCAAAGAAAAAATCAAAGAAAAAGTAGAAGAAAAAACGCCTAAATCAAAAGCGCCAGAAAAGAACGTTAAAACCACAAAAGCCGCACCCAAGAAAGCAAACAAAACAGAAGAGCCCACAAAAAAGGCAAAAACAACAAAACCCAAATCCACTAAAGCCAAAGAAGAAAAATAGAGCGAGTACTTTTTTAAGTACTCACCATCCCCTTCCACGGTCGGATTTTTACAAGTTGCGATAATCCTTCTACTTCATAAGTCGTAGCCCGTATTAGGCGCAGCCGTAATACGGGAATGATGAGGCTTCGAACTTCCCGGTCTATACAGCTGCGCCTAATACGGGCTAGATTGTTAAATCCAGTTCGCAGAATACAACTCCATAAACCCGAACGGTCGGATTTGAGTGCAGGTTGTGAGAACTCCGAACTAAAAAAAGCGGAGTGTACATCAAGTACATGAGCATTTTTTTAGAGCGGAGTTCTCGCAAGATGCGCCAAATACATCAAACTACTGAACGGTCGGATT
>NZ_JADOBG010000015.1 GCF_016786215.1 Legionella bononiensis
CCATAAACCCGAACGGTCGGATTTGAGTGCAGGTTGTGAGAACTCCGAACTAAAAAAAGCGGAGTGTACATCAAGTACATGAGCATTTTTTTAGAGCGGAGTTCTCGCAAGATGCGCCAAATACATCAAACTACTGAACGGTCGGATTTGAGCGCAGGTTGTGAGAACTCCGAACTAAAAAAAGCGGAGTGTACATCAAGTACATGAGCATTTTTTTAGAGCGGAGTTCTCGCAAGATGCGCCAAATACGCCCGTTCAGGCGAGGGGCCAACGGGCTTTGACAACCACATCCCACCCCAAATCCCGCTCCCCCAACACCATTCTCAAACACCCCGCATACGCGACCATCGCACCATTATCTGTACAATATTCAAGAGCTGGAAAATAGACTTCACCATTGATGCTCGCCATCCACTCGTTTAAAGCCAAACGCAGAGCGCTATTTGCCCCTACTCCACCGGCAACAACCAGACGCTTGCAATTGGACTGCTGTATTGCTCTTTTCGCTTTAATAATCAGAGTCTCTACTACAGCCTGTTGAAATGCTTTTGCTATTTCTGAACGATCGGAGTCTTCTTTTGCGCTTTGATTCCAGGTGTTTAATGCAAACGTTTTTAATCCGCTAAAACTGAAATCCAATCCTGGTCGGTCGGTCATGGGTCGAGGAAATCGATAAGGCGTTGAGGCACATTGATCGGCGAGTCCGGCTAATACTGGACCACCGGGATATGGAATACCCATTAGTTTGGCGGTTTTATCAAATGCTTCACCTACTGCATCATCCAGCGTATCCCCTAATAATTGGTACTCACCCATATTTTTTACTTCGATGAGTTGACAATGTCCGCCTGAAACGAGTAACGCGATAAATGGAAATTCCAGGGTTGGGGTTTCCATTTTTGCTGCCAGTAAATGCGCTTCCAGATGATGAATTCCGAGAGCAGGAATTTCTAAAGCATAAGCAAGGCTTTTTGCAAAGCAGGAACCTACCAATAATGCCCCGATTAATCCTGGCCCTGCTGTATATGCTATGCCATCCAGATCTTTTTTATTTAATTGAGCGCGCTTAAGCACTTCATCGACTAAAGGAATTAAATAATTGACATGATCTCTTGATGCGAGTTCCGGTACGACTCCCCCATGTATTCTATGGGTATCAATTTGTGAATGCAGCGCGTGAGCCAATAACCCGGATTTTGAATCATAAATTGCGACCCCTGTTTCATCACAGGAAGACTCTATACCTAATACACGCATACACTACCTCAATACTGGCAATCAATAACCATTTGTCATTATATCACAAGCTCCATCATGAATTAAAAGTTAAATCCCTGCGATTCATTTACTGATAAGGTCTCATTAAATTCCTGATACCCAAAATCATTTACTAGACTAATCACGTAAACTGTAAATCCATTCAATAAATAAAAGACAATTAACACATTGGATAAAGTTGAGTTATAATAAATAATTAATAAAATAATAAGAAAGATTTAGATTGGACTTGACGAGTGCTTCAACTAGCACTAGAATTGCCCACCTATTAAGATCAAATAACCAGAGGATTAGTTTAATGCCTACCGTTCGTGTAAAAGAAGGCGAAAACCCAGAATATGCACTGCGCCGTTTCAAGCGCTCTTGTGAAAAAGCCGGTATTTTAACCGAATTACGCCGTCGCGAATTTTATGAAAAACCAACCGCTGAGCGTAAACGCAAACAAGCTGCTGCAGTAAAACGTCATCTGAAAAAAATTTCTCGCGATACTTCTTCACGACGCAGCATGAAACACCGACGTAAATAAGAATTACGCTTTCATTCACCAGAATCATTATTTGGGTGAATGGTCAGATATAATACCAAGGTCACATTTTCATGTGGCCTTTTGGTTTTTAAGGAATTAATTATGTCCATAAAAGAACGCCTCAATAACGATATTAAAGACGCGATGCGCGCTAAAGATAAAAATTTACTGACTACACTCCGTTTAATCACCGCAGCGGTGAAGCAAATCGAAGTAGATGAGCGTATTGAAGTTACTGAAGAGCGTATGCTGGCCATTTTGGACAAAATGACCAAACAACGTAAAGAATCCATCTCCCAATATGAAAAAGCAAATCGAGATGATCTGGTTGCTCAGGAACAATTTGAACTGGAAGTCATTTCTAAATATCTGCCTGAACCCCTATCTGCCTCAGAAATCGAACAGATGATCAATGAAGCCGTTACTGCAACCGGAGCAGAAAAAATGGCTGATATGGGTAAAGTGATGGGACAGCTTAAAGCTAAGCTGCAAGGTCGAGCTGATATGACTCAAGTGAGTGCCTTAATCAAGGCCAAATTGAGCTAAGGGATATTATGTCTGGCTTAATCCCACAGCCATTCATTGATGATCTCCTGCATCGCACCGATCTGGTTGAATTGATAGACAGTTATGTTCCTCTGAAAAAAAGGGGAACAAGCCATATTGCCTGCTGTCCATTTCATAATGAAAAATCCCCCTCCTTCAATGTTGTAGCCAAAAAACAGTTTTATCACTGTTTTGGTTGCGGCGCTTCAGGTAATGCAATCAGTTTTGTAATGAATTACCTGAATCAAGGCTTTATTGATGCTATTGAAACTCTGTCTGCTCGACTCGGTTTAACCGTACCCAGAGACGGTCAGGTAGAAAAAAATAACTCATCCAATGATCTGTATAAATTACTGTCTGAAGTGAGTCAGCATTATCAGAAAAAATTAAAACACGATGGACAAATTGCCATTGATTATCTTCGTAAAAGAGGACTCAGCGGAGCTGTCGCTAAACTGTATCAATTAGGTTTTGCTTCTGAAGGCTGGCATAATCTCGAAAAATCGTTTCCTCGAAATCAACGGGAATTAATCGCGACAGGAATGCTGATTAAGAATGATGACGGAAAAATCTATGACCGTTACCGAAACCGAATTATGTTTCCAATTCATGATCGCCATGGACGTATCATTGGATTTGGTGGGCGTGTACTGGATCCCGAACAAAAACCCAAATATTTGAACTCACCTGAAACAGTCATTTTTCAGAAAAGCCGCGAACTTTATGGCTTACACCAGATTTTAAGTCAAAACAAAACTGCTGAATATATTATTCTGGTTGAAGGCTATATGGATGTTATTGCCCTGGCACAACACGGAATCACGAATGCCGTAGCTACATTAGGTACGGCTACAAGTACCTACCACATCCAATTACTAGCGAAACATACCAAACACCTCATTTTTTGTTTCGATGGCGATACAGCAGGAAGACAGGCAGCATGGAGAGGCCTGGAAAGCAGCTTACCCCATTTGAACTCAGGATTGGACGCAGGTTTCATGTTTTTACCTGAAGGACACGATCCCGATAGTCTGGTGCGCGAAGAAGGTAAGGATAATTTTTTAGTTCGTCTTAAACAAGCAACACCCCTGCATCGATTCTTCTTTGATAGTTTAGCCAAAGACATCAACCTCCAGAATCCGGCAGGAAAAACCCAACTTATTAATTCCGCCAAACCCTTTTTGCAAAAAATGGAAGAAGGTTCTTTCAAACAATTATTGATTGATGATTTAGCCCGTTTGACTCACATAGAAAATCACAGACTCAATCAACTCATAGCGCAACAAACAGAAACCAATACAACAGAGCAGACCACAACCATTTCCAGATCACCACTGAGAATTGCCATTGCACTGCTCTTACAAAACCCTGAAATTTACAAACGAATCGCGCCGCAAATCAATCCAGAACTGCTGCATAAAAAAGAACATCACATTTTACTTCATATTCTCCATCAACTGGAATTAAATCCTCAGGCAACTACAGCAACATTAATCGAATACTGGCGTACAACCAATTATTTTGATGCCATTAACCGATTAGCTTCATGGGATCATCAGGTTCCAGAACAAGAGCTGATAAAAGAATTTGTTGATACTCTATTATTTTTACAAAAACAAAATAAAGAGCTTATAATAAGACAATTGATAGATAAATCGCGGAAAGAGGGTTTAACTGAAACGGAACGCAACAATTTACAGCAGATGCTAAAAGAAAGACATCTTCAGACGGATTTGGAAAAATAAAAAATCTGAAAAGCTGGTATGTTGAGGCTACCCGGTTTATAATCAAACCCTTTTTGTAGATCCTAATTGTTCCTAAAAGAAGTGCCTATGACCACAAATGACCAAGAACAGCAAAGCTCACAAATTACCAAAGTCATTAGCCTTGGTAAAGAACAAGGTTATTTGACTTATAGTCAAATTAACGACCAACTACCTAACATAGTAGATACGGAGCATTTTGATGTCATCATAAGCATGCTTGAAGGCTTGAACATCAAAGTATTTGAGCAACCACCCGGGGATGACGATCTCGCCCTCCTGCTTAATACTGAAGAAGTGCCTGATATCGAAGAAGCAGCCATGGTACTGGCTTCGGTTGATAAAGAAACAGGTAGAACGACAGATCCTGTACGTATGTACATGCGAGAAATGGGAACAGTAGAATTGCTGACCCGTGAAGGTGAAATACGTATCGCCAAACGCATCGAAGAAGGGATCTATCAAGTTCTCAAATCTCTTGCTCACTATCCAGAAACAGTACAATTAGTTCTTGATGATTACGATCGCTTCAACGCTGAAGAGATACGTCTCAATGAAATCATTAGCGGTTTTGCTGACACAGATGAAGAAATCGCACCTGCCGCCAATATCGGCTCCATGCTTGATGAAGATCAACAGGAAGAAGTCATTCTTAGTGTTGTTGATGAAGAAGACGAAGATGGTGAAGGTGGACTGGCCGAAGTTGATGATGGCCCCAATCCAGAGCAAGCCAAAGTTTATTTTGATGAACTGCGTGAAAATTTCAATAATGCAATGGTTGCATTAAAAGAGCACGGCAGAACGAATAAAAAGACTCTTGAATTACTGGAAATTATGTCGGATTCCTTCCTGAAGCTGAAGCTTACTTCAAGACAGGTGGATCGATTGACACGTCATTTCCGTCAATTACGAAATCACATCAGAGAATTTGAACGCGGAATTATGCGTCTATGTATTGAGAAAGCTCGTATTCCACGAAAACTCTTTATTGACACATTCCCAGGCCAGGAAACAGATCTGAAATGGTTAGAAACCCTGTGCGCTAAACAAGCTAAAAAACTGGATTTACCGCGAATAGAAGAATATAAAGATGAAATTTTACGTCTGCAAAGCCGATTAGCCTCGTTTGAGATTGAATACGGCCTGATTATTAGTGAAATTAAAGACATCAATCGAAAAATGTCTATTGGTGAAGCTAAAGCAAGACGTGCTAAAAAAGAAATGGTTGAAGCAAACCTGCGTTTGGTAATTTCCATTGCTAAGAAATACACCAACCGTGGTCTGCAGTTCCTGGATTTGATTCAGGAAGGAAACATCGGGTTGATGAAAGCAGTAGATAAATTTGAATACCGGCGTGGTTACAAATTCTCTACTTATGCCACCTGGTGGATTAGACAGGCGATTACCCGTTCCATTGCGGATCAGGCGCGTACCATACGTATACCGGTACATATGATTGAGACCATCAACAAACTGAATCGTATATCCCGCCAGATTCTTCAGGAAACAGGTCGTGAAGCAACACCAGAAGAATTAGCAGAAAAAATGGAACTGAGCGAAGATAAAATCCGCAAAGTACTGAAAATTGCTAAAGAACCGATTTCTATGGAAACCCCGGTTGGTGACGATGATGACTCTCATTTAGGCGACTTTATTGAAGACAACAACATCGAATCGCCAATTGATATGGCAACCGCAGAAGGCTTAAGAGAAGCAACTCTGGAAATATTGGAAACACTAACTCCACGAGAAGCCAAAGTTCTGCGTATGCGTTTCGGTATCGAAATGAACACCGACCATACACTGGAAGAAGTAGGAAAACAATTTGATGTAACTCGTGAACGTATACGTCAAATTGAAGCAAAAGCACTACGAAAACTGCGTCACCCTTCCCGCTCAGAGAAGCTACGAAGCTTCTTGGAAGGCGACGAAGGATAAATTAATTGCCGTTCAAAAAACGGCAATTAAAAAATGAAAAAAACAGTAGAACAAAAAACAAAATCAGTTTAAAATGACCCCCTCTTCGGGCCCATAGCTCAGTTGGTCAGAGCAGCGGACTCATAATCCGTTGGTCCTAGGTTCAAGTCCTAGTGGGCCCACCAATTTAAACCTTTAAAATCAATAACTTACGTTGATTACCTGTTTTAGTACAAAAGTCCTTGCGTGACTTTTGCGTGACCTAGATCACGCACTTACAAACTTACCTGACTATCCCTTAGAGTATTTTGACTGGCAGGTCTACTCTTTGGGTTTCGCAATAACGTTAATATCACTCCGCTTTTACGATTTTCACAAACCTTATTCGCAGCTTGATATAAACTTTGCAGCTCAGCTGAAGAGTAGTGAGTTGTAATCCTTCCTGAACGATGCCCAAGTAAATCTTGCCTGTCTTCAAAACTTACCCCTGAAGCTCTTAACCGCCTGCCAAAGGTATGCTTTAAATCATGCACTCTTACTTCAGGCAATTTCGCCTTTTCTCTAGCCTGCCGCCAACCAGTCGATAACATACGACTTAATGGTCGACCTTTAAAACTAAAGACATGCGTAGGATGTTTACCTCTCTCCCCTTCTATCACTTCCCGAACTGTTTCGTTACAAACAATCAGCCGCTCTTCTCCGTTTTTGACCAGTTCCCCTGGTACAATAAAAACGATGATGTGTGGCAATTCTGGAATTTGTATTTCCCAATCCCAGCGCAGTTCACATATTTCGCGATCCCGACATCCGGTATTTACGGCAAACAAAGCCATATTTTTCAGATGTTCCGGTAACTGCTGAAACAGTTTATGCTGCTCATCCCAACTTAATGGATAAGGTTTCCTTAAATCTGGCTCAGGTAAAAGTTTTATCTTTGGCGCTGAATTTAACCAGGTTAACCCGAATTCATCCATCCATTCACTAGCAGCTAAATTTAATATACGCCGAACAATCTTCAAGCCATGATTGATAGTTCTCGTGCTCACTTCATCCTTTCTTCTACCTTCAATAAAGGATTGCAAGCTACCGATATGAATTGCTTCAATAGGCAAATCCCCGATGTACTTAACCACTTCTCGCAAACGACCAGCATCATCACTGATACTGCGTTTGTGTTGGTTCTCCATCAGAAATTTAGTAGCAGCTTCTTTGAATATTCTTTTTGGGCGAACACCATAGACTGTTGCTAGTCTTATCTCTTCGAGACGTCTTGCGAGATACTTTTCCGCCTCTTCGAGGTTGTCAGTACCAGTGCTTTCGCAAAGTCGTCGTCCGAAGACCTTTTTGTCAATACACCAGACGCTGCCACGCTTTTGCAGCCCTGGTGTTCTTTTTCGTCCCATAACTCCAAACTCCTACGTTTAACTGCCGCGGGACGACCACTACACCGTATATAATCGTCTACCCAGGCATCTAAATCAAGTCGATCAAAAGCAATACCCTGAGTCCCCATTGGAATCTCAACCAAATTTGGCCTTACATCTTTATTAAATCGATGACGATCCATACCTACATAGGTGGGAGCGTCTCTTAAGCGAATTAATCGAGGGATTAGGTGAATATTGCTCATGATTTCTCAACTCCTGTAACTCATAAATCAATAATGCTCGTTTCGAGCATTTATTAGAGCATATTGAGCACATCACTGCAAATATTTTTTTAGGCTATACCTATAAGAATTTTATTTGTACAATGGCTATCAGAATTTAATATAAGGTGACATCAAAATGAGTTTAATGGATAAACTTGAATACGCTGTAGGGAATGAGTATTTGATCAGCCACAAAGATTTATTGTTAGATACAAATCAAAACAAACAGAGCCAGGCTAATTCTAATAAAATAGTTTCAATACAAAAACAGCACCAGCCTGATAGCAATAAAATAGTGAATATAAAACAATTTAATGAATAAGCTTATAGTAGTAGGGTCGGGAATTAAATCGATTTCCCATCTGACCGAAGAAACTAAACGAGTTATTCAAAATGCTGACAAGGTACTCTACCTTATCAATGAAGATAACTTAAAACAATGGATTCAACGAGAAGCGAAAAATTCTGAATCGCTCGATTCTATCTACTTTAGCAGAGAAAAACGAATTGAAGCTTATCAAGCATTAACAAATTATATTATTGAAGAATATAAGAAGGTTTCAATTTTATGTGTTGTTTTTTACGGCCACCCTACCGTTTTTGCAGACTCAGCACTTAATGCCGTAAGACAAATTAAAAAAGATGGTGGTGAAGCCATTATTTTACCTGCAGTATCTGCCCAAGACTGCTTGTTTAGTGATCTTGAAATTGATCCAGGTGATCAGGGGTGTTTTTCAATTGAAGCTACAGAGCTGGTATTATTTGAACGGTGCATTGATGTTCATGCGCATTTAATACTTTGGCAAGTAGCAAACTTTGGTAGAACTGATGGAAAAAAAGCTAACAACCTATCAATTTTAAAAGATTATCTAAGTGGTTACTATCAAGTAGATTCCTCTATCTGTCTTTATGAAGCCCCCTCCCTGCCTACTTGTTCTCCCAGAATAGAATGGATTCAACTTTGTAATCTTGAGCTATCAGTTATTTCTTCAATAACAACAATATACATCCCACCAATCGAAAAAAAGACTATTAGCAACAAATACCTGAAGCTGCTCAATCTGACAATTGATGATTTAATACTGAGTTGATAAATACTCTGCTCGTTTTAATCTATACAACACGTGCCCAATAAGCGAACTCCCTAACGGTACTTTTGGATTGTCAAAATCATCTTCTAAATTAGTACGTAATCCAATCTTTTGCATTACTCGAATAGACGGTTTATTTAATGCCGATGTAAACGAGACTACTTCATCCAAATCTAATTTCCTAAAAGCATGATAAAGCACTGCTTTGGCAGCCTCTGTTGCATAGCCTTGGTTCCAGTGCTTTGAGGATAAACGCCAACCAATTTCAATCGCTGGAGTAAAATGAGCTTGAAATGTTGCAGTAAATAAACCTACAAAACCAATCATTTCACCAGTATTTTTAATTTCAGCAGCATATAGGGAGAAGTTTTTTTCTTCTTGATGAGAAATGATTTTATCTATGAATGCAATGGTTTCTTCCCGCGTGGGTATGGCTGGAAAAAACTGCATTACTTTTGGGTCCTGGTTAATGGCAATTAATCATTCCACATCCTTTTCTTGAAAAGTCCGTAGAAATAATCGTTTTGTTTCTAATATTCTCATCTATATAACCTTATTGTTTTCTTAATCTAACACAACCTCTAAATAACTTCGCATCGCTGGCAAATTGCGTTTTATCGCTGCAATAAGAAAAAGCAAATCTGTTATCTGTTCGCTCTAGTTCTTCAGAACTATTAATGCTTTTATTACTAGAGGATTTATAGTGGTAAAAAGAAAACTCCGTTTGTTTGCTTACGTGATAAAGAAGACTTCCAAAAGCGGAACTGTTATCTGCAGTAAATTCAGACTGGTAAGCCAACAGCACATTTTTTAGCATTTCCAGTTCACTATAAGCGCTGTTGCTTTGATTGGTTTTAAATGTATTAATCTTTGCAAAGGGGCATTGTAAAGGATAGTAAACACTATCAGCCTGGCCATTCAAGGCTGATGGCACCATAATTGTTGCTGTGTATTCCAAGTCATAACATTCATTATAAATTTTCTGAATCGTTTTAACTGGAAAATATTGCTCATCAATTGCCGGCTTTACACCAATACCTGATCCCATGCAAATATTAAAAATGTATTTTGCTGTATCCATGATGAATGGCGTAGGTCTGAAACGATTAATACTCTTGGCACTGAGGAATAAATCGTTACAAGAAGCATCGTAAGTATTTTGCGTCAGCTTTTTCCTTAACGACTCCGAAAAATATAGTTTCAGCTTAAGCCATTTATCATTATATTTAACTTCATTGATAAACTGCTCGGAAAAATAAAGAATCTCGCTATACCAGTTATCGATAGTATTTTTATCCTTCAATATTTCTTTAAATACAAAATAATGCTCATAAGGAGATTTAGGTGCAGGAACAGAAACATTAAAATATTTCTGAATTCTTGAATGCTTCCTTTTACAACCTATATTCGGTAATAAAAAGGATGAAAGTGCCCCAGATGAGACAGAGAGCACATTGTTATCTACAGTTTGATCCTCATCAAAAATAACCTGCATATTAAAAATTGCACCAGGTCCCTGAACACAGTCTGGAAAGATTCGCTCATCTTCACCAAAATAATGCCATTCGCAAAACTTATCCAGTATTAAGCCCAAAGGTAAACTATTTTTGCCATAGCCAAGATGATTGAATAACTCATTATCTGTGTGCTTGCTGTCAATTTTTTCCATTTGACCACTGCTAGTTGGCAGATAAGCATGATTTTTAATACCGAAATGTTCACCAAATTTATAACGGGCCAAATAGAATGGTATTTCTTTGCTAGGCGTAATATCTTCAATGACACGATATATTGATTCGTTGACTTGCTTTACTTGATGCTTGACTTCATCCCATGAAACTCTAGTAATTTTGTTCATTCCTAAACACCCACACAGCAATTAAATATCAATTATCATCCCTTAAAAATCAGGATAATTGCAGAAAGGGATTAAGTTTATCCATTTTTAATGGTAGAGTCACCTTCCAAAATAGTTTTAGGGAAAAAATATGTTGTTATCAGAAAAAATGCCAAAAGGAATCATGCCCCTGTATTTAATACAGGCTTTTTCAACCTTTTCCTATGCGATTCTATATTCCTCATTATCTCTGTTTCTCACTAAACAATTAGGATTGTCTAATACCCTTTCAAACAGCATTGTTGGGCTATTTCTAGCATTTAATTATGTTCTACATTTACTCGGCGGAGTAATTGGCGGACGATTTCTAAGTAACCGAGCTTTGTTTTTGATTACCACAGGCGTACAAACCATTGGCATTTTATTTTTGGCACTTTCAGTTAAGTCACTGCTTTACCTTGGGCTGAGTTTATTTCTGGTTGGATGTGGCTTAAATACTACTGCATACAACAGCATACTGACACAGCGCTTTGCACCTGATGATAACCGCCGAGATAAAGCCTTTTTCTTAAGCTATTCCTACATGAATGTAGGCTTTTGCGCTGGCTATATCATAAGCGGTTTTTTTGATTACTCCAATCAATATCAAACACTGCTCTATGCCAGCATAATTCCAAACGTAATCACCCTTTTGCTGATGTGGGGTTACTGGTCGAACTTGAATGATCGCGATACTCCATTACTTAGAGTTAAAAGCAAAGCTTCACTGAATTTAAAAAACTCTATGGGATGGGGAATTATATTATCTCTTATCCCATTCACCTTGCTTTGTTTTCATAAAGCCCAGTTCAGCAATGGGATTGTTGTAGGTCTCAGCGTTATTATGTTTTTTGTCATTTTATATCTTGGCTACCAACAAAAATCGACGTTGGATAAGCAAAAGATTATGACTTTTTTAATCCTGACAATAACATCAATCCTATTCTGGATGATCTACTTCACAGGCCCAATGGGTGTAACCCTATTCATTAAAAACAATGTCGATAAACACCTGTTCCACTATGAAATGGCGACTCAATGGCTTTTGAATATCAATGCCATCGTGATCATTATCGGTGCCCCTTTATTATCAATAGTGCTAACACGACTGCAGGCAAAAGGATACAACATATCAGTAACCAAACAATTTATTTGGGCATTTCTGATATTGGCAGTGTCCTTCTTCTTTTTATCCAGCGGTATTCTCTCAGCCAGCAAGCATGGATATGTTAGTATTTATTGGGTGATGCTCCATTTTACCACGCAAGCAGTAGCAGAGTTACTGATAGGGCCTGTCGGCTACGCCATGATTGGTAGAATTTCCCCTCCACAATTACAAGGCCTGCTCATGGGTACTTGGATGATGGTATCGGGTGTATCAGCATCGTTATCACATTATTTTTCCAATGCGATGACCAAAGGGGAATCCGCAAATCCATTGCTATCCAATGGTGATTACCAGCATGTGTTTAACCAGCTGGGTATGTGGGCACTATTGGGCGCTATTTTCCTTTACTTGATCGCTAAAAGAATTAAGCCCGTTATTGAGTCGAAAACAGATTCAGGGTTCCCGGAGACTATAACAGCCACATAAAAAGGGTATCAAACGATAACAATTGATATAAGATAGAACAGAATTGCATTTTATCTCTGATCTTCTCTGTGTAAAAAAACTAATTTTATCGATATCACGGCTATGGTTTACTATTTTTCGGCTGGACTATGCCGTAATAATATGAAAGCGAGGATGTTACATGGAATGTTTTATCGAGGTAGCAGAACCTGTTATTGATGTTAAGTTTCGATTAAAGAAAGATACCCAGAGATATTTGATTGATTATATTCTGTCTTATAGTGAATTGAGCTTTAAAGAGTTAGCCCGAATACTTGAAGCTAGCCCATTGGTGCTCAGCCAAGTGTTGGCTGGAAAGGAGTTTTTGGGACCTGCGAAGGCACATAGCCTCTTTCATTATTTCACCATGCTGATTGCACATTAATGCTTTTAAGTTCTATTACTCAGATCTATTTTATCGTTTTTGATATTAATCATGCGTGCAAATTGATTAAAGTTGGCCGGTTCCTGAAATTTGAAATATCTCAAATTGATACCTAGGTTGAAACAGGCAGTGCAATAGAAACTGAGAAAGAATCGTAGTAAATAGATTTTTACATGAACTGGGGAATTGTTGGGGTCTTAATGCGCAATTTTCTTAATTCTCTAGTAGTGGGATGTATTCAAATCAAAAATAAAGGTACACTGAAACAATACAGTTTAGTATGGAATACTTGATAGGAAGGGAATGCGCTATTTACTTTATTCAGTCCTTTGTAGTGCAATGAGCTTTGTGATGAACGAAGGGCTTGCGGCTACTCCTTTTACGTTTAAACAAGCATTGGATATTGCTTATCAGAATAATCCCGAATTACAAGCCGAAATAGATAAAGCACAAGCCATGCGCGGGTATTTTATTCAAAGTGGTCTCTACCCTAACCCACAATTGACTTTAACTGCAGAAAATTTTGGCGGTTCTGGGAGTTATTCAAGTTATGAGGCCGCAGAAACAACTGCTTCGGTGACCCAACCCATACCACTAGGACATCGATTACAGTATTTGAAAAAGGCAACTTATGCAGATTATTTAGCTTCTCTTGCGCAAATTCAGGTACAAAAAGCGATACTTTATGTGGCAGTAGGCGTGGCCTATGTCGATGCACTCTATGCCGGGCAATGGCATCAAGTTACTAAAAAACTCATTCGTCTCAATCAAGACATTGTCAGCGCAATTGAGCATCGAGTTAAGGCAGGGGCAGGTGCTGAATTAGACTTGCGATTGGCTCAAGTCCGCTTGGGTGATGCACGTATTCAAGAAAATAAAGCGGAACGGGACGCCTTATTCCAGCGTGCAAAATTGGCACGCTTATTAGGTGATGGCTTGAGAGTGGATAGGCAGTTGGTAGACAAGGGGCTTCCAGGTATTTCTTTGAACTGGGCTGCGTTACTTAAACAATTACCGCGAAGCCCCCAGTTAATACAACTGCAACAACAACTACAAGCCAAACGAGCAACCATTACCGCTGTTAAAAAATCAGTGTGGCCTGATTTAAACATTCAACTGGGCGGCCGTCATTTTTCTGATGACGGCAGTAATGCGGTAGTTGCTTCTGCTTTTGCAGAAGTGCCAGTTTATAATAGAAATCAAGGTAAAATAATGACCGCAGAAGCGCAATACACACAAACGGCTCATGAATTTCAAGGAGCCCGCCTTGAGGTGCGTCAAAATGCCTATGCTATTTTTTTACAAGCGGAACAAAGTCACTATGAGGCCAACCAGGTGACGAATTCATTATTACCTTTAGCACGTAAATCAATCAAATTAGCACAGGATGGTTATCAAATGGGACGTTACACCTACGTTGAATTATCAACAGCACTTAATTCATTATATGAAGAAGAACGCCATTACCAACAAGCTCATGCAGATTATCATAAAGCCCTAATTCAGCTGACTGGGCTTTTAGGATTACATCCTACTAAGGAGAGTCAATGAAATTTCTAAAGTCATTCTTGACTCGCATATTTTTTATGTTCTTGTTATTGGGATACAGCTCTTTTTATTTATGGGCTGAAGAAGCCTCCCATGGCACAGAGGAAAATACTCATCAAGAAACTATGGAGAAAGGCCCGCAAGGAGGCCGTCTGTTTAAAGATGGTGATATAGCTCTTGAGCTTTTAATTTTTGAGCGAGGCATGCCGCCCCATTTTCGCGCTTATTTGTACAATAATGGTGAGTCCATAGCACCTAAGAAGGCGCAGTTAACCGTTCAATTAACCCGATTTGGTGATAAAAAAGAGACAATTTCTTTTATTCCTGCCGAAAATTTTTTACAAAGTAGTGAAGTGATTGAAGAGCCTCATTCTTTTGAGGTGAATATTCAATTGGAACTGCAGGACAAACACTATACTTGGCATTATACTACTTATGAAGGTCGCGTTAAAATGGTTCCAGCTATTCTTAAGGCGGCAGGTATTGAAACAGCTAAGGCTCAAAGTCAAACAATTAAAACGCAACTTAAAGTCGTTGGCAAGATTGCACCCAATCGAGATACGCTTGCCCCCATCTATGCACGCTATTCAGGCATTATTAAATCAATGACTAAAAACTTAGGGGATGAAGTTACTAAAGGGGAAATATTAGTCACAATTGAGAGTAACGAAAGTTTACAAAACTACACCATAAATGCACCGATGACGGGCACCATTGTACAAAAATATGCAACCAATGGAGAGCTGGCACAAAACAGCAAGCCCATATATGAGGTAGCTAATTTGGCTACTGTTTGGGCCGATTTTACTTTGTATCGAAAGGAAGCGCCCTTAATCAAACAAGGCATGGAAGTGACGGTCACAGGAGATGAAGGAACACCAAAATCCACCAGCACCATTTCCTACATTGCACCTTTAGGCATTGAAGACAGTCAGACAACGTTAGCGCGAGCAGTTCTTCCTAATGAGCCACGAGTTTGGTTGCCAGGTATGTATGTGAATGCCTCAATTACTATTAAAGAAAAAACAGTCCCAGTTGCCATACTTTTGTCAGCCATCCAGCACATGGATGAAAAAGATGTCGTTTTTGTCCAACAAGGTGATTATTTTGAAACAACCCCAGTCGTACTGGGCGAAAAAGACGACCAATGGGTGGAAGTGTTATCAGGCATTGATCCCGGAGAGCACTACATCAGTAAAAACAGCTTTTTTATGAAAGCTGAATTAGGTAAAGATGGCGCAAGCCATGAGCACTAAGGATTGTTGATGCTTGAAAAAATAATTCGTTTTTCCCTAAAACATCGCTGGTTTGTTCTGTTGTTTACGACAGTCATTGCTCTCTATGGCGCGTATAATTTCCAACGCTTGCCCATTGATGCGGTACCCGATATCACCAACGTGCAAGTACAAATCAATACCCAGGCCTCAGGGTATTCGCCTTTTGAAGTAGAGCAGCGAATTACCTTTCCTATTGAATTAGCCATGAGTGGATTACCTAATCTGGATTATACACGCTCTTTATCGCGCTATGGATTATCACAAGTCACGGTAGTCTTTAAAGACGGAACGAACATTTATTTTGCACGCCAATTGATTAATGAGCGGCTGCAAGAAGTAAAAGACAAGCTCCCGCCCGGAGTAGAAACCACCCTAGGTCCAATTTCAACAGGGCTAGGTGAGATTTTTATGTACACGGTAACCAATAAGCCCAATGTGCCAACCAGTCAACGTTATAATCCTACGGAACTCCGTACCGTTCAAGATTGGATTATTAAACCGCAACTGCGTAATGTCGAAGGTGTTGCCGAAGTAAACACCATTGGAGGCTATGAAAAGCAATTTCATATCACGCCAGATCCCATGAAGCTGGTTCGCTATGGGTTAAGTTTAAATGATGTGGTTGAATCATTAGAGCGTAATAACTCCAATGTCGGTGCTGGTTATATCGAAACCAATGGCGAGCAAAATTTAATTCGAGTGCCTGGACAGGTACAAAACATTTCTGATATTGAAAACATTGTTATAGCAAGTTTTGAGGGGACACCTATTCGAATTCGTGATGTAGCGGAAGTAGCCTTGGGTAAGGAGTTGCGCACAGGGGCTGCTACGGAGAACAGCAAAGAGGTAGTGTTAGGCACTGTATTCATGCTCATGGGTGAAAACAGTCGCACCGTGTCTGAGCGAGTCTCTGCCAAAATGAAAGAGATTAATAAATCACTGCCAGAAGGCATCGAAGCGTTTACAGTATATAATCGAACCTTGTTGGTGAATGCCACCATTAACACAGTTAAGAAAAACTTACTGGAAGGCGCATTGCTTGTTTGCGTTATTTTGTTTCTTTTTTTAGGCAACATTCGTGCAGCACTTATAACTGCTATGGTGATTCCTTTATCGATGCTACTTACTATTACTGGCATGGTATCTAATAAAATTAGTGCTAATCTGATGAGTTTGGGCGCTCTTGATTTTGGTTTAATTGTAGATGGTGCAGTGATTATTGTTGAAAATTGCATTAAGCATTTAGGTGAGCAACAGCATGCGCTTCATCGTATTTTGAATTTAGAAGAGCGTTTGAAAGTCATTGCTTATGCAACCACTGAAGTGATTCGGCCCAGCATCTTTGGTGTCTTCATTATCACCGTCGTTTATTTACCGATTTTGACGTTAACTGGTGTTGAAGGAAAAATGTTTTTACCCATGGCTGAAACGGTAATTACAGCGTTGCTTGCCTCCATGTTCTTTGCTCTAACTTTTGTTCCAGCAGCAGTTGCGATTTTTCTAAATGGGCGCGTACAAGAAAAGGAAAATTGGTTGGTACACTACCTCTCCCTTACTTATGCGAAGGCCTTGCGCCGTTGTTTTCATGCCAGAAAGATGGTAATAGGAGGCGCGGTTGCTTTGGTCGCAATGAGTCTCCTGCTTGCTTTTAGATTGGGTGGTGAATTCATTCCAAGCCTTGATGAAGGCGATATTGCGATGCACGCGATGCGTATTCCAGGAACCAGTTTAACGCAAGCCATTACCATGCAGCATTTAGTGGAAGAGCGGATAAGTCAATTTCCAGAAGTCAAACGTGTTTTTGCCAAACTAGGAACTGCTGAAGTGGCCACTGACCCTATGCCGCCCAATGTTGCGGATACCTTTATTATGTTAAAGCCTCGAAAAGATTGGCCTAACCCCAAGAAAACCAAACAGGAGCTAGTCCAGGAAATCGAGGAAGCAGTCAAGCAAGTCCCTGGGAATAACTATGAGTTTACCCAACCCATTCAAATGCGCTTTAATGAGTTGATTTCTGGGGTTCGAAGTGATGTCGCAGTGAAAGTATTTGGTGATGACATGAATACACTGCTCAAGGTGGCAGAAGCTATTAGTGCCCAATTAAAACAAGTCTCTGGTGCTGCGGATGTTAAAGTCGAGCAAGTCAGTGGCTTGCCACTTCTGACCATTGAAATCAATCGTGATGCTCTGGCGCGCTATGGATTACAAATTGGGACAGTACAAGATGCTATTGTCATCGCTACAGGCGGCAAAAAAGGTGGTGAGCTTTTTGAGGGGGACAAACGATTTGATTTGGTAGTGCGTTTGCCCGAGAGTTTGCGCACCGATCCTAATGTTTTGCGCCAAGTATTTATTCCTTTACCACAAGCCAAAGATGGCGAACGGCATTTTATTCCGTTAAGTGAAATAGCCAAAATGGTGCGGAGTGAAAGCCCTAATCAAATAAGTCGAGAAAGCGGCAAGCGGCGGATAGTGGTCAGTGCTAACGTCCGTAATCGGGATTTAAGCTCCTTTGTGAATGAAGCCAAGCACCGTATTGAGCAAAATGTCACGATCCCAAGTGGTTATTGGGTGACTTGGGGTGGGCAATTTGAGCAATTGCAATCCGCTTCTCAACGACTACAAATCGTCGTTCCTATCACCTTATTAGGCATTTTCTTACTGTTGTTTATGAGCTTTGGTCGAGTACGAGATGCACTCTTGGTATTTAGTGGCATTCCATTAGCATTAACCGGTGGGGTATTTGCACTGTGGCTTCGAGGTATTCCCTTGTCCATTTCAGCAGGTGTTGGGTTTATTGCTTTATCAGGAGTGGCTGTCCTTAATGGCCTGGTCATGATTACTTTTATCAATAAGCTGCATGATCAGAAAAAAATGTATTTAAAAGATGCGGTATTGCAAGGCTCTTTGGCAAGGCTTCGTCCGGTTCTGATGACAGCTTTGGTAGCCTCTTTAGGCTTTGTGCCCATGGCTTTAGCCACCGGCACCGGTTCTGAAGTTCAGCGTCCTTTGGCAACGGTTGTCATAGGCGGCATTATTTCATCAACTTTTCTAACACTCTTAGTATTGCCTGGCTTGTATTATCTATTTCATGAGCGATATAAAAAACCATTAATTAAAAAATCCAGTGATATCTCATAATTTCTGGTGAGTCTGCCCTCTGGTTATCGTATCATTTTTAAGGTAATTGGTAAGACATCTATGAAGAAAACGACTGCAAAGAAAAACGCCGCAATAAGAGCGAGGTAAAATCCAAAATTTGTTATACATTTCATTTTGTGACCGGAACTTCCTGTAGCTAGAATCATCAAAATCAGTCCCATAAAAAAAGTAAATCCTAAAATGATAAGAAGGACATGATTTGAAAGAAGGGATGTCATTCTTCTTCCTTAAATATAACTATTCTCATTTAAGTATAGCTTTTTTAAACAAAGACAACGGGCCTTATTTTGACAACTTTTAAGAATGAGCTACACTAATAGTTAAATACTTATTTAACTGTTGAAATGATTATGCTAACCCAAGACCAAATTGTAACGCTTAGCGATATCTTGCATCTGATGGGTGAGGCCAACCGTTTAAGGCTTCTCATCGTATGTTTAGATGGCCCAAAATCGGTCTCGGATCTGGCTGAGCAACTACAACTATCAGTACCCTTAGCCAGTCATCACTTAAGTTTGTTGCGCTCAGCTCGCCTATTAATGGCCAATCGCGAAGGCAAACATATTTACTATAGCATTTATGACTCTCATGTTCGTTGCATTTTAGAGGATATGCTCAAACACTTTACTGAAGAAACGGAGAATTAGCATGAGTTTTTTAAAACGAATGCTTGGGACATTAGGCGGTCACCATGGCAGAAACAGAAATTCTCATCATGGTCAAACAAACCAACACGATAATTACTCAACCACCCCTTCCGCTTCAGGATTGAATTGTCCACGTTGTAAGATTTCTCTTATACCTGGGGCTCGCTTTTGCAGTCAATGTGGCAGCGGACTTGAGAATAGCTTATGCACTTGTGGTGCCACTGTTGCTGCTGGTGCGAAATTTTGCGGCCAATGCGGGAGTTCATTATGACAAAGCCTTTAACCGTAACCACTTTTTTTGTTGCGGGAATGGATTGCCCGACTGAAGAGCAATTAATCAGGCGGCAATTAGAAATGATTCCTGAAGTGGAACAGATGGATTTTAATTTCATTGCTGAAGAAGTGACCGTTCACCATCGTCTTCCTGCGATTGATGTATTGCAAAAACAAATCGAAGCATTAGGCATGAGCGTGCGCACTCAGGGCAGTACCTCTTCGGCAAAAGAAGAGAGTCGAGTTGATTCTTCATGGCCTTTTATTGCTTTGGCAGGTTTTTTAGCGCTTTTCTCTGAGCTAGCCGCTTATTTTTGGGCAACAGAGCAATCAATTTGGGTAATTCTTCCTGCGGTGCTGGCCATTATCTTAAGCGGGCCACCTACCCTTAAAAAGGGTTTGTTAGCGCTACGTACCAAAGCTATGAACATTAACAGTTTGATGTTGATTGCAATCACAGGGGCTATGATTATAGGTGCCTGGCCGGAGGCTGCCATGGTCACTGTCTTATTTGCGCTTGCTGAGCGCATCGAGCGTTATTCTCTGGATAAGGCACGTTTGGCCATCCGCAGTCTCATGCAAATTGCGCCTGAGGTAGCTCAGATTAAGATGGATAATGGTCAATGGCAGACTTTGCCTGTAGAAGAAGTTGCAGTCGGTGCCGTGTTTAAAGTAAAACCCGGTGAACGCGTCCCGCTTGATGGAGTACTAATATCGGGACAAAGTACTGTTAATCAGGCACCGATTACAGGCGAGTCCATGCCAGTTAGTAAGCAAGTAGGGGATATTGTATTTGCGGGGACTTTAAATGAGCACGGTGCTTTTGAAGTCAAAGTCAGTAAGGCTTCAGGCGATACATTGCTTGCTAAAATTGGTAAGGCCATTGAACAGGCGCAAAGTGAGCGAGCCCCCACACAACGCTTTGTTGATGAGTTTGCCAAATATTACACCCCTATTATGGTGTTAATAGCACTTTTAATTGCTGTAATTCCTCCATTGGTGTTAGGTTATCCTTTTTATGATTGGGTATATAAAGCGCTCACCTTGCTAGTGATAGCCTGCCCCTGTGCTTTAGTCATCTCAACGCCAGTGACGGTGGTCAGCGGATTAGCCTCAGCGGCACAACATGGTCTTCTTATTAAAGGAGGCAGCTATTTAGAAATAGGGCACCAGCTAAAATGTATTGCTTTGGATAAAACAGGTACCTTAACAGAAGGAAAACCTGTAGTGACTGATTTCATCACCTACGATAAAAAACAACCAGAAGAGTACTTATTATTACTTGCTGCAAGTCTTGATAGTCATTCAGAACATCCTGTTGCTCATGCTTTGATGGAATACTTCCGGCAAAAACAATCTAATAATTCATTGCTTGAAGTAGAGCAATTTTCAGCGCTTCCTGGGCGAGGGGTAAGGGGCATTATTGGTGAAGAACTACATTACGTTGGGAATCATCAATTGGCAGAGGATAATAAGGTATGCTCTCTTGCTGTAGAGCAGGAGCTCAAGCGTTTGGAAGAAGAAGGAAAAACGACGGTCATATTGAGTAATTCATCAGTAGTTTTGGCGATTTTTGCAGTAGCTGATACCCTTCGTGCGACAAGTCAATGGGCTATTGACACATTGCATCAACAAGGACTTAAAACAGCGATGTTAACTGGCGATAATGCGCTGACAGCTCAAGCTATTGCCAAGGAGGTGGGGATTGATGAAGTGCAAGCGAATGTCCTGCCTACAGAAAAATTACAAGCAATTAATCGTCTTTTAGCGCATTATAACACGGTAGGAATGGTGGGTGATGGAATCAACGACGCCCCTGCCTTGGCTAAGGCCACAATTAGTTTTGCGATGGGGAAAGGCACAGATACTGCTTTAGAAACTGCAGATGTGGCGTTAATGAATGATAATTTAGCTATGCTCCCATTATACATTACCTTAAGCCGAAAAACGGCGCGCATTCTTCGTCAAAATATTTCTTTATCCCTTGCGATAAAAGGGGTGTTTTTTATTCTGGCCTTAGGAGGACTTGCAACGCTTTGGATGGCAGTATTTGCGGATATGGGTGCGAGCTTAATTGTTGTTGCAAATGGGTTGCGTTTACTTAATTCACACAAAGGACATTCAAAATATCAAGAAATGAAGGCTTAATGAATGTCTTTGTGATGAATGACTGGGTTTCGAATGAACGAATATGTTACGATGTAGATAGAATAAAGCTGGATCGTGTTAAGGAGATAATAATGAATACTATTGGATTTAAAATGATTGTGTTGATTGGCTTATTGAGTTTTGGCTTGTCAGCTTGTACTCCCAAAACAACATCTACTCAAACTCACCCCGAAAGTGGCTATGATGGAGGATTTGGTGGTAATGGAGGACACAATCACCAACCCAAGAGTGACTAAATAGAAATGAACATGTTTACAGATGGATGGTTTTTAGGTTCTTTAGGCATCTCAATTATCGTATTGATTACCCTTAGCTTTTTATTTCGAAAAAAGAAGAAAACCATCCATTTGTACATTATTTTAATTACGTTTCTTATCATAACAGCGATTTTTCTCCATGGGGTTTGGTTTAAGATGATCTTTCCTTGATTTGAGGATACCTAAATTAAGAGAGCAGAACCCAAACTATTAGTGACTATACTGTTAATGATCTAACCAAACTAATCCCACATCCAATAATCTGGGCTTGCATTTCATTGGAACCAACACGAATACCAGCCCAATCCTCATTAAGAGCAATCAATTCAAATTCTCTTACTTCTTTGGAGGCTGATAATTGCTTATATTTGCGAACAATTATTTCCTGATCCACTTCAATCAAGGCCACTACAAAATCACCAGGCTTAGGGCTTGTATCAGGATCTATGATGATGACATCATTAATCCTAAACTCAGGTATCATGCTTTCGTCCTTAATCTGCAGCGCAAAAGCATTTTTGCCAATGCTATCACTGACAGCTGTACTAACAGGAATAAACTCAACTTTGGTATCAACATCCTCTTTGATTTTCTGGATGAAAGCAGCTGGATCAGTTGCTTGTTTGTAATCCAAGACAGGAATCAAGGCACCCATACCAAGGGATTTTGTCATCTTCCCTTCACGGCTATCAGTTAAGCACATCAAATAAGAAGCTGAAACTTCTAGTGCATCTGCCAACAATTTAATTTCTGTTGGGCCAGGGGTACGGTCCCCTCTTTCATAATTATTTATACGTGAAATTTTCAACTCACTGGTCAACTCAGCCAATGCTTTTCTCGTCAATCCTTTGGCCTTTCGTTCATTCATAATTCTTTGGCCGATTTTCTCTTTGATGTTCATACCCATTCCACGGTTTTAGGTTAATAAATTAGTCCATTTACATATTGACTATAGCTCAATATGTGTTATTTTGAGATCTAATAACTACTCATTTCGAGTAGTTAAGCTCGTTAAGAGCTATTTATTTGTCTTAAGTTCTCAAAATGTTATCACATGTTTCATTGAGCGCTAAGACTTTTAATTAAGGAATAACGGATTATTTATGTACTTTACAGTGAATGACAAGGAATTGGATGCGCTCTGTGGGCTTTCATATATCCAGCAAATCACCTACTTAAGAGGGATTCGGCCCTACATGGATCGCAATACTTTCATAGTAGGGATCAAGCGGCGTATTAGTTACCAATCACTGGCTGAAGTACTTTATATTGAACCCCATCAAGGCATTACAGAATCTGGAAGTCCTAGCCGTCAGCAAATTCGCCGAGCCGTTAAAGGGCTTGAACGCTCAGGTCTTATAGTTATTCAGTCTTTCGATAAACATCTTATTTTAAAATGTCTTTTAGCGGATATCAGTTATTGTGTCCAAAATAAACCCGGCACAAACCCGACACAGCAAGCCGACACAAAGTCGCATGCGAAACTCCCTATAAATACAGGGTATTCTGAGGGTATCGGAGCAAAAGCCGACACAGATGAAATCCTAAAAGCCGACACACCTCTAATAGAAGAAAATAATTATATTTATTTATTACAACGCTTCGACCATTTTTGGCGTATGTACCCCGAGAAAAAGTCTCGTGAACGTGCCTTTGAAATCTTTACACAAATCAATCCAGATGAAGCTTTGCTGCAATGCATATTGCAAGCACTTTATCAACAAATCATAGCGCGTGAAGCAAAAGAAGCACATGGAGAATGGGTTCCAGCATGGAAATTTCCAGCCAATTGGTTGTCTCAAAAATGTTGGGAAGATGAAGTCAAAGTCGAATTAACGCAGGAGAAAAGGAATGAGAAGTGCGGCACAAATACTAAGAGCGGAGCCATTGATCCATTCTGGAACCCAGAAACAGGAGACGCAGCAATCACCGATGAAGACGAATACCAGCAGTCAAACGTCATCAACCTGCAATGCTACCGACAGTAGAAAAAAGTGTATTGAAAACTTGTTTACTCGCTTTGCAGTTTACTACGGACATTTGTGGCGCAGTCAGTTCAAGAGTGATGGTTTTTTGGAGTTTGCCAAGAAGGAGTGGCTGGAGGGCTTAAGTCAATTCAGTGATGGGATTTTGAATCAGGTCATTATTGATTGCCGAGATCATTGCGAAATGCCTCCTACCCTGCCGCAAATGATTGGCTTTTGTCGTGATATTAAAAGACGAAATTCTTTTAATGTCGCACCAGAAAAATATCAACCAGCCAGCAAAGAAGTGGCTGAAGAGAATATCAGGCAGTGCAAGGCCTATTTATTTAAATAACAAAAGGAGACGCATTATGTTGGTTTTAACAAGAAAAGTTGGAGAATCAGTTGTTATCAGTGAGGAGGTTTACTGCACTGTAGTGGGTTATCGTGATGGTGAAGTTCGCCTTGCTTTCGATGCCCCTCAATCTATCCCTGTTCACCGTGATGAAATTCAAAGACGCATTTATCGAGAACGCCAAAAAGATCAATGGTTCAGCGACTCTCCTTCCAATAAGGAAAGCATTGTTGACCGTTTAATTAGCAAATTCAAACACGGCTTGAAGTCAGCTTAAAAACATCAAGGATTATTCGTATGAAAGCACAAGAAGAACAAGGGATAACGGTTAAAGACCGAGCCCGTGAAAAGCTAAGGCGTGATTTGGGTGGCATGATTGAACAGGCGCTAAGTGATCCTAAAACCGTTGAAATCATGCTCAATGCAGATGGCAAACTTTGGCAGGAACGGCTTGGTGAAACAATGCGTTGTATAGGTAGTATCAATGACGCTCGTGCTGAATCCATCATTAAAACTGTTGCAGGCTTTCATGGTAAGGAAGTAACCCGTTTTAATCCGATACTGGAAGGTGAGCTGCCACTGGATGGATCACGTTTTGCAGGGCAGCTGCCACCAGTGGTATCAAAACCAACCTTTGCGATTCGTAAAAAGGCCATTTCGGTTTTTACACTGTATGACTATGTAAAATCAGGAATTATGACAGAAGCACAATGTGCGGTGATTCAGAAGGCTGTTATTGCACATCGAAACATTCTCGTCATTGGCGGTACAGGTTCTGGTAAAACTACTTTAGTGAACGCCATTATCAATGAAATGGTTTGTAGCTCACCAGCCGAGCGTGTCTTCATCATTGAAGATACTGGTGAAATTCAATGTGCTGCTGAGAACTGCGTTCAATATCACACCACTCTTGATGTCAATATGACTCAGCTTTTAAAAACCACGCTTAGGATGAGGCCAGACCGAATCCTTGTTGGTGAAGTTAGAGGCAGTGAAGCGCTGGATTTACTTGATGCCTGGAATACGGGGCATGAGGGTGGTGCTGCTACTTTGCATGCCAATAACTGTCTTGCAGGACTTCATCGTTTGAAATCACTCATTACCCGTAACCCCTCTGCCCCGTCTGAAATTGAACCTTTGATTGGTGAGACGGTTCATTGTGTGGTGCATATCGCAAGAACCCCGCAAGGACGCAGAGTCGAAGAAATCATATCGGTTAAAGGGTATGAAAACGGTCATTACAACATTGAACAACTTATTTAAGGAGAATAGGTATGAACCAAGCAGTTAATATAAATTATCGAAGTCTATGGATGATGGGAGCGATTGTTTTATTGCTTCTGTTAATAACACACCCTGCATGTGCATCTAGCGCAGGCGGAGGATTACCTTTTGACTCGTATCTCACCAAAATACAAAAATCCATAACAGGCCCATTTGCATTTACCGCAGCAATTATTGGTTTGGTTGGCGCGGGAGCCACGCTGATTTTTGGTGGTGAAATGAATGGCTTTTTGCGAACCCTTCTCTTTATTGTACTGGTGCTTTCATTCTTGGTTGCAGCACAAAATACCATGACAGCAATTACAGGAAAAGGAGCCGAAATTGCTAAACCTTCAGTCTCAAAAAGTGCTATGGAGACACAACCATGAGTCTTCGTACTATTCCTATACGCAGATGTGGTAACCGCCCAAGTCTTTTTATGGGTGGTGACCGCGAGCTGGTTATGTTTTCAGGTTTACTTTCAGCAATCTTAGTATTCGCAGCACAAGATTGGCTTGCTGCTATTTTTGGCTTTGCCCTTTGGTTTTTATCTTTAAAGGGTTTAAGGCTCATGGCAAAAGCCGACCCTTATATGAGAGCTGTTTATCTAAGGCAAAGAGGCTATCAGGCATATTACCCAGCTCGTTCAACCCCTTTTCGTAATAATAAAGGGGGTTATTTATGATTGAGTTCATTACCTTTTTAATCAGTATTACGGGGCTATTGCTATTAGGTATTTTGTTTAGCGCAGCTCAAATTAAAAGTCGTAAACACCATGTCAAAAAACATCGAAGTCGTACAGCAGGATTGGTTGATTTACTGAATTATGCTGCAGTTGTCGATGATGGCGTGATTATCGGTAAAAATGGCTCGTTTATGGCAGCCTGGCTTTATCAAGGTGAAGACATTGCCAACACTACCGATGAAGCTCGTGAAATGATGGCTTTTCGAATCAATCAGGCAATGTCCTCTATGGGTAATGGCTGGATGATTCATGTAGATGCCATTAGACGTGCTGCTCCAAGTTACAGTGAGTGCAGTGCTTCATACTTTCCCGATCATGTGTCGAAGGCTGTTGACGAAGAAAGAAGACAATACTTTGAAAGTATTGGTGCTTTGTATGAAGGTTATTTTGTTATCACCCTAACCTGGTATCCACCTGTATTGGCCCAAAAGCGTTTTGTCGAATTGATGTTTGATGATTCAGGGGAGAAATTAAACCACAAAGAAAAAACCCATCAATTGATTGAAACATTCAAGCAATCATGCAGAAACTTTGAGTCTCGTATGAGTGCTGCACTTCACCTGGAAAGGCTGGGCTCAGAAATACTCATCAATGAAAACCATAAAGTTACTCAAGATAACTTTTTAAGATACATCCAATATTGTGTCACGGGAATTAACCATCCCGTTAATCTGCCTAAAAATCCAATTTATCTAGATGCACTCATAGGCGGTCAGGAATTAATACCTGGTATAACACCCAAAATTGGCCGAAAGTTCATTCAGTGTGTTGCTATTGAAGGATTCCCCATGGAATCTTACCCAGGTATTTTAACGCTGTTAACTCAATTACCTGTGGAGTATCGCTGGAATTCTCGCTTCATATTCATGGATCCTCATGAAGCTGTAGCTCATTTCACTAAGTTCCGTAAAAAGTGGAAACAAAAGGTCAGAGGTTTTTTTGACCAAATGTTTAATACCAGCTCCGGTATCGTTGATGAAGATGCACTCAGCATGGTTAATGACGCGCAGGCAGCTATTGCCGAAACCAATTCAGGAATGGTGGGGCAAGGCTACTATACATCTGTCGTTGTATTAATGGATGAGGATAGAGCGAACGTTGAGAAAGCTGCTCTATTTATCGAAAAGAATATCAACGCTTTAGGCTTTAGCGCACGAACAGAAACCATTAATGCCATGGATGCCTTCATGGGCAGCCTACCCGGCCATGGTGTTGAAAACATCAGACGACCTCTAATGAATACCATGAATCTGGCGGATTTATTGCCAACATCTAGCATTTGGACTGGTGAAAATAAAGCGCCTTGCCCACTGTTTCCCCCTCAATCACCGCCTTTGCTGCACTGTGTCACTAGCGGTAATGCACCATTTCGTTTGAATCTTCATGTCAGAGACTTAGGCCATGGCATTATGTTTGGTCCAACGCGCTCTGGTAAATCAACCCATCTTGGTTTATTGGCCTTGTCCTGGCGTCGATATAAAGATGCGCGTATTTATTCTTTTGACAAAGGCATGTCTATGTATCCAACCTGTAAAGCAACAGGTGGGGAGCATTTCACTATCGCAGGTAAAGACTCACGCCTTGCCTTTGCGCCATTGCAGTTTTTAGAAACTAAAGCTGATCGGGCTTGGGCTATGGAGTGGATTGATACGATTCTAGCTTTGAATGGTTTGAATACCACACCAGCTCAGCGCAATGAAATCGGCCATGCCATTCTAAGCATGCACCAAAGTGGCTCTAAAACCTTATCTGAATTTGTCATGACGATTCAGGATGAACCCATTAGAGAAACGTTAAAGCAGTACACCATAGATGGGTTAATGGGGCATTTATTGGATGCAGAAAGTGATGGGCTTGGTTTGTCTTCCTTTATGACTTTTGAAATCGAGCATTTAATGGGTCTAGGTGAGAAATTTGCATTGCCGGTATTGCTCTATCTCTTTAGGCGTATTGAAACCTCGTTAGATGGTCGCCCCACCCTAATCTTGCTTGATGAAGCATGGTTGATGCTGGCGCATCCAGTGTTTAAAAATAAGATTGCTGAATGGCTTGACTCCATGGCCAAGAAAAACTGTGTGGTGTTTATGGCAACCCAACATTTATCTCATGCAGCCAACTCTGGAATCTTAGATATTATTGTTGAATCAACCGCCACCAAAATCTTTTTACCCAATCTGTATGCAAGAGATCCTGAGACCCGACTCATTTATGAGCGCATGGGCTTAAATCCACGCCAGATAGACATCATAGCATCGGCTCAACCCAAGCGTGATTACTACTACGTCAGTGAAAAAGGCCAAAGACTTTATCAATTGGCGTTAGGACCTTATGCCTTGGCATTTGTTGGTGCAACAGATCCCGATTCGATTGCGCGTATGAAGCAATTAGAGTCGAAGTATGAAGATGAGTGGGTCTCTCAATGGCTTTCAGAAAAAGGTATTCATTTGGCTCAGTACGGAGAAGCAGCATGAAAAAAAGTATAACGAATAACCCCTACCTCAACGCCAGACGCGCCTGGAATGTCCACACTGCAGGCCTTATGAAATCAGTACAAGTTTGGCAATTGGTGGGCTTAGGTAGCCTGTTAATCGCATTGGCGGCAGTTGGTGGACTCATCGCGATAGGTAGCCAGTCCAAGTTTATCCCTTTGGTGTTTCAACAAGATGCCAATGGCAATACCTTGTCAGTTACCCGTGCTAATAAGGTTGGTGACGCAAGCATTGATGATTATCGGGCTGCAGCTGCTCATTTTATTGAAAACGTTCGCATGGTAAGTCTTGATGCGGAACTGCAAAAGAAAGCAGTTTTTCAGGTGTATTCCTATTTAAATGCCAATGATGCAGCTTTGACTAAGATTCAAGAGTTCTATAGCGATAAACAGCAATCAAATCCTTTTGAAAGAGCTGCCTTTGAGATTGTGAGCATAGACATACGTTCAGTGCTTCAAGAATCCGATGAGACCTGGCAAGTCGACTGGATTGAAACGGTGAGAAATCGTGATGGATCGCTTAAAGAAAAGCCTCGCATGATGAAAGCGATGATTACGATGTATCAGGAGAATGAAATCAATGATGCCACCAGTGAGTCCATTTTGAAAAATCCCCACCTGATTTATGTGCGTGATTTTAACTGGTCCTACGAATTAAAGCATGGAGAACAGCAATGAAAAGATTAATGCAGCTATTTTGTTTATTAACACCGCTCACAAGTTTTGCATTGGATAACACTATTCTGGCCGAACATTATTTTTCGGAAACTGTACCCAAGCTATCGAGTCAGGAAAAACAAGGTTTAGATATTGCAGAGCGTACACAAAAAGGAGAAAAAACAAGTAAACCCTTTGCGTCCTCTGATGGTTCAGTCAGTTTTATTTATGGCTCAGGGCAAATCAGGGTAGTTTGTGCGCCTTTACAGGTATGTGATATTGCCCTCCAACCAGGTGAGCAATTTAACGACATGAACGTCGGTGACCCACGCTTTGTCGTTGAAACATCCATCACAGGATCTGGGGCTATGCAACAAATCCATCTGCTCATAAAACCCAAAGATGTAGGGCTTGATTCTTCTCTGGTAGTCACCACAGACAGAAGAACGTATCACTTTAGATTAAAGTCAGATAGAAACGAATTTATGCCTTACATTTCATTTACCTATCCTGATGAGGCAAAAGCCAAATGGCAGTTACTACAACGCATCCAGGCTGAAAGACGAAAAGTAGATACCTTACCAGAAACCAATGAGTATCTAGGCGATCTTAACTTCAATTATCGAATTCAAGGCAATGCCCGATTTAAGCCAGTTAGAGTTTATAACAATGGCGTCAAAACGATTATTGAGATGCCAAGAACCATGGCTCAAAGTGAAGCGCCCGCGCTGCTAGTTTTAAGAAGTCGAGGGCTATTTAAAAAATCAGAGTCCGTCATGGTCAATTATCGCCTTCAGGGTTGTCGTTACATCGTGGATGGTGTTTTTGATAAAGCCGTATTGGTTATCGGCAGCGGTTCCTCTCAAGAAAAAATTACGATTACAAGGTGCTGAAGATGAAAGAATTAAGTGTTTTACTGCTCGCTGTCTTGTTATCAAGCTGTGCCAGCATGCGTTATGGCAATTTCACTCACATGTCTCAGGGTAAAGATAGTTATTTGGCTGTAGATGCAACCAATCAATTAACTCGAGTATATCCACCAGCTCAAAATACATTTTGTATTGGTCAAAGAGTAACAGATGGCTTTGGCTTAAGTCTTATTCAAAACTTGAGAAAAAGAGGTTATGGCATCAATGAAAATCAATGCCCTAAGAATAAGGCTAATTTTTTCTATGTGTTAGATGAACTTAAACCTCAAAGCTATCGAGTAAGCCTTTTTGTAGGAATGCAAACATTGAGCCGTCTGTATGCAAAAAGCCGCGAAAATATCATCCCTATCAGCGCATGGACACATAAGGAATAAGAACTATGAATAAAAATAATGATTATTTGTCACCAGACAATTCACCGCAAAAGCTTCAAACCACAGGTGTAAAACGTGTAAATAATGTCCCACTAATGATTGCAATTGGTATTTTAACTCTTTTTGTGGTGCTCATCGCATTGGTTGCCAATAAACGGGCTAATGCGCAAAACCAGCCACAAGAAATAGCAAAGGTTAAGAACCCTAAGAAAAATACCATGAGCCTTGCCAATGATGTGGTAGGAAATCATAAAACAGCAGTGATTCCGCCCCAGAGTGACACGATAGCTAATAATGAAGCAGGTCCTTTGCCCATTACTGAACAACTTCCTCATCAAGAAGATACTCTGACACAAGAGGTATCTGAAGCTGAAATCGAGCGTATTCGTCAGGAAAAAACTCAAGAATTTGAAGAGGCTGTCAAAGCTAAGTCATCCGTAATGGTAGATAACCCACGATTGAATAATCGCGACACTACTAAAACTTCCATGAATAGCAATGAGATGACATTAAACATCGACCCTTCATCAGCATTTAAAGAGCAGCTCGCATTATTACAAGGAAGACAGGCCAAACCTATGCCACAAACATTAGGTGGTGAGGAAAATGAAATGCGCTGGCATTTAAATTCAACGCTGCAAAATCCGAACAGTCGATACGAACTAAGAGCTGGCAGCGTGATTCCAGGGGTAATGATTAGTGGTATTTCTTCAGAATTACCAGGTCAAATTATCGCTCAAGTATCACAAAACGTATATGACACCGCTACCGGAAAATATCTTTTGATACCCCAAGGCACCAAGATATTGGGGCTTTATTCCAGTGATGTCCCTTTTGGTCAGTCTTCCGTATTAGTGGCTTGGCAACGCCTAGTGTTTCCAGACAGTAAAGCTTTGGATATTGGGTCTATGCCGGGTGCTGATAGTGCTGGATATGGTGGTTTTCGCGATCAGGTAGATAATCATTATGCGCGAATTTATGGTTCAGCGCTTTTAATGTCAGGCATTATTGCGGGTATTACTTATAGCCAAAATACCAACCAGTCTAACCAATTCGGTTACGCCCAACCCACAGCTGGCAGTGTGATGAGTCAGGCTTTAGGGCAACAGTTGGGCGAGGTTACTTCGCAACTGGTTTCAAAAAACCTGAATGTGTCTCCTACTATCAATGTCCGTCCAGGTTATCGTTTCAATATCATCGTAGTGAAAGATTTAACGTTTAAGCAGCCTTATAGGCAATTTGCTTATCAATGAAGGAGAGCATTATGAAATTTAAATCCATAATTATTTATTGCTTTGTTTTGCCAGCATTCGCGGGTGGTGCGCCTGTATTTGACATTGCGAACTGGATTCAAAATGGAAAAATGATTGCAACTCAGCTTAGCGAATATAAAACGCAAGTCGATCAATACAAGAATCAGATGGATCAATATCAAAACATGTTAGACAACACCAAATCACTGACTTCCTTTGAATGGGATAATGCCAACTCGGTTATTAATAATTTGCTTGAGTCGACTGATACCATTGATTACTACAAGCAGGAAGCTGGCAGCCTCCAAGGATATTTGGACCGATTCCAAAGTCAGGAATACTACCAAAAGACACCGTGTTTTAATGGCACGGGTCAATGTTCTGCTGAAGAGCTTAGAAAAATCAAACAAAGCAGATTAGCGGCTTCAGTTGCTGAAAAACGCTCAAATGATGCCATGCTCAAAGGAATTGACAAACAACAACAGAGCTTAAAAAATGATTCTGCAAAGCTACGTACTTTGCAATCTCAAGCACAAAGTGCTGCCGGCCAAAAACAGGCTCTTCAAGCTGCTTCTCAATTAGCAAGTAATCAATCCCATCAATTGCTTCAAATCAGAGGTGTGTTATTGGCGCAACAAAATGCCCAGGCAGTCAAAGATGCAGCGAATGCCAATAAGGAAGCGATACAGACTGCAGGAGATGAGCATTTCAGATCAGGGGCATACCATAAAAGCTCAGGGAAAAAATGGTAATCCATCATAAAAAGGAGAGGAAATGAAAGTTATATGTTTATCAATTTTGGTTCTTACTTGTGTTCTGTCAGGTTGCGACAGCGCTGAAACCGCGGCTCAAAAAAAGGCTGAACATTTGGCTTCTCTAACATGCAACAGCTCAAGAGAGGGTCGAACTAAAGAAGAACTCCAAGCTATTGGTGATGCGTGTTTCCGTGGTGGTAGCTATTCCAAAAGCTCTGGCAAGAAGTGGTGATGGTATGAATAAAAAAATAACTCCTTATTTTATTCTTTTTTGCTTACTTGGGTTTTCTGCTTGCTGCCATGCTCAGGGGCATGGCATGGATAGCCGTGATTTACTGGATAATATTTTACAGCGATTTGCCAGCACATCTGCGCTATGGAGTAAAACCATGTTGAGTTACGCCAGATATTTGTTTTGGTCTTTGGCCTCAATCAGTATGGTGTGGACTTACGGCTTGATGGCATTGCGTAAAGCAGACATTCAAGAATTCTTAGCTGAAACAGTACGTTTTTTTGTGGTTATCGGTTTTTTCTATTGGATTTTAGACAATGGACCTGCAATTGCAAAAGCGATAATAGATTCCATGCGGCAACTTGCAGCCAAGGCTTCTGGAATTAATGAACATGTCTCTCCTTCTGATATTGTGGATGTTGGGTTTGATATTGTTTCAAAAGCCATAGACAGCTCATCCATCTGGTCTCCTGCAGCAACTACCGTTGGATTGCTCGTTGCCGGGGTCATTCTAATTATATTGGCTTTAGTCAGTATCAATATGCTCATTATCTTAATCACCGCATGGATTTTAACTTATGGTGGTATTGTTTTATTAGGGTTTGGCGGTGGCCGTTGGACTCAGGACATTGCAATTAACTACTACAAAACTGTGTTGGGGATTGCATTACAAGCTTTTGCCATGATTTTAATTATTGGTATTGGTAAATCCTTTGTAGATCAATATTACGCTGCAATGTCTGAAAACATCATGCTTAAAGAAATGTTTGTCATGCTGGTAGTTGCCGTACTGTTACTGGTTCTTATTGATAAAATTCCACCTGCTTTAGCAGGCATTGTATCAGGAGGTGGTTCTGGTGGTGGCGGTGGGCTCGGTCTGGGTGGTGCTATGGGAGCTGCTGGAATAGCTGGGGCTGCCATGGCGGGGGCTGCAGGTAGTGTACTTGCCCAAAGCGGTGGTGGATTATCCGCACTCAATGCGGCATTTAAAGCAGCCAGCCAATCAACCAACTCTGGCGATACAAGTTCTCTGTCAGGGATGGATAAAGGCTCTAAAACCGGTGGTTTAGCCGAAGCCATGGGAACAGCTGCCAAATTTGCAGGTTCTTTTGGTTCCCATTTAGCATCAGGTACTATGGATGTGGCTCGTGAAAAAGCAAACTCGGTTAAAGAGGCCATTGCTGAAAAAATTGCTGACACAACAGGTGGAAAAATTGCTGAGGCAATTCAGAACAAGGTAGATTCATCTGCTTCTGAATCGCAAGAATCCAACGCACAAAATATTTTGTCTATGGGTACTCCTGGAGGTAGCTTTAGTTCAGGTACTGATACATCAGATGAGCTCAGTCAGTTTGTGAACCAAAGGGCATCGGGAGAGAGCCAATGAGCCAAAACAAACTGAATAAAGCCATAGGCCCTCAAGTCAGAGAAAAAAATCATGGCAAGGCAAATAAAACGCATACCTGGTTAGTGATTTGTTCTTTTTTAATCAGTATGCAAATTGGCACGCAGTTTTTCGCGCATCAATTTCACTATGCTGATGTCTTAGGGACTTCATTCGTTCATATTTATATGCCTTGGCAGATTTTTATTTGGGCTATTAAATATCAATACTATTACCCAGATTCTTTTAATGCCGCCTTTGGTCTGATTGTCATGATTAGCTGTCTCTTTTTAATGATGATCGTGCTGGCTTCCAAATACTTTAAAAAGAACAATGTGAGTGATTACCTCCATGGTTCAGCCAGATGGGCTAATTGGGAGGACTTAAACAGTGCAAGCCTCATTGGACATGATGAAGGAGTTTATGTTGGGGCGTTTGAGGATGACAAAGGGGATATTCATTATCTTCGTCATAATGGGCCTGAGCATATCCTAACTTATGCGCCCACACGTTCTGGGAAAGGTGTTGGCCTTGTGATTCCAACCCTTTTATCGTGGAAACATTCCTGCGTAATCACTGATTTAAAAGGTGAGCTTTGGGCAATGACCGCTGGATGGAGGCAGAAACATGCGACCAACAAAGTCATTCGCTTTGAGCCTGCAACGTTAAAAGGAAGTGCACGCTGGAACCCACTAAATGAAATCAGAGTCGGTACTGAATCAGAGGTCGGCGACGTACAAAATTTGGCAACACTTGTAGTTGATCCCGATGGTAAAGGATTGGAAACGCATTGGCAAAAAACCTCTCAAGCCCTTTTGGTTGGTTTTATTCTGCATGCGATTTATAAACTGAACAACCAGGGAGAACCAGCCACATTTCCCAACATTGACCGTATGCTCGTTGATCCCAATATTAATATTGCCGACCTGCTCATTGAAATGACGCAATACCCACATATTGAGGGCAAAACCCATCCTGTTATTTCAGCCTCTGCGCGTGACATGATAGACCGCCCCGAAGAAGAAGCAGGATCTGTATTATCTACTTTAAAATCTTATTTGGCGTTATACCGCGATCCAGTGGTAGCACATAACGTCTCGTCTTCCGATTTTTGTATTCGAGATTTGATGAACCATGAAAATCCCGTGAGTCTTTATATTGTTACCCAACCTAATGACAAGGCCAGGCTTCAACCTCTGGTTAGAGTCATGATTAATATGATAGTGAAACTATTGGCTGACAAAATGGAATTTGAGCGTGTATCCGATGACAAAGGATTATCTTATGTGAGTGCTAAAAAAACGTATAAACATCGACTGCTTTGCATGATTGATGAATTTCCAAGCCTTGGAAAACTCGATATTCTACAAGAGTCATTAGCCTTTGTTGCAGGTTATGGTTTAAAATTTTACTTAATTTGTCAGGACATTAATCAGCTTAAAAGCCGTGAACGGGGCTATGGCCCTGATGAGACCATTACTTCTAATTGCCACATCCAAAATGCTTATCCACCCAACCGAGTTGAAACGGCAGAACATCTTTCCAAGCTGACAGGTCAAACGACGATTGTTAAAGAACACATCACCACCAGCGGTAAACGTTTCTCTACGTTCTTAAATCAAATATCAAAAACCATTCAGGAAATATCGAGACCACTTTTAACCGTTGATGAGTGTCTGCGTATGCTTGGGCCTAAAAAGGATTCAAATGGTTTAATTGTTGAAGCAGGCGACATGGTTATTTATGCAGCGGGCTTTCCTGCAATTTATGGTAAACAGCCGCTTTATTTTAAAGATCCAGTCTTCATGGCTAGAGCCTCTGTAGAGGCACCTATTCACTCAGATATTTTACGTGTTCGTTTAAGTGAAGACGAGGTGATCCGGTTATGAAAAAAATGTCCGTCGTCATCGCTATTGTTTTGATAAGTACTATAGCTGCAGGCTCATTATTCCATTCTATGGGCTTTAGGATAAATCTTACTGAATCCATTCCTGTAGGCTTATATCGCATCACCGGTGCAGAGCCGCTAAAAAATGCTTATGTGATTTTTTGCCCAGATGATAGGCAAACTTTCAAATTAGCCAAGAACAGAGGCTATATAGACCAAGGTCTTTATTGTAATGGATATGGCTATTTAATGAAAAAAGTAGTGGCTGTATCTGGCGATATCCTCTCTGTGACAAATGAAGGGGTTTTTGTGAATCAAGTAATAATCCCCTATTCAAAACCAAAATTACAGGATGGGATAAATCGCGCGTTACCTCAATGGCAGGTAATGAATTATCAACTTAAAGTAAATGAAATCATGACGATGACCAGTCAAAGCGAATGGTCATTCGATGGTCGATATTATGGTCTTGTTCACACAAGACAAATCAAGGGAATGATCACACCCATATGGGTAATTAATAAACGGGAGAAAACCACATGAGTCATGAAACCGAGTTAATGGATGTGATTTCAGAAAAGTTCGAGGATTTAGTAATCCCTGGCTTTCTTGTCGAAGTCAGTCCGATAGAGGCAGATATCATGGGCGCATTTTTTGAAGATGCACTCAATGAAGAAGATGCGATGGAGGCTATTTATGACTAAAATGCCTTATCATCAGGTCGTCGCCAACCAAATTATTGAAAGCTTGAAAGCAGGAACGGCACCCTGGCTAAAACCATGGGAACCAGGCACAGGTAATGGTCAAGTTCCTTATAATCCAATAACAGGTAAACGTTATCGCGGGATTAATGCATTGTATTTAATGCTGAATCAAAGTGATGACAATCGCTGGTTAACTTACAAACAAGCACAAAGCATCGATGCGCAAGTGCGCAAGGGAGAAAAAGGCACGACGATTCAGTATTGGAAATTTCATGAAGAACAAATCAAACAAGATGCTGCGGGTAAACCTGTGCTTGATGAGCAAGGTAATCCATTAAAAGTGCAGGTGAATCTTGAACGACCCAAGGTGTTTTATGCAACAGTATTTCATGCATCACAAATTGATAATATGCCCAAACTCATTACAAAAGAGCCGGACTGGTCCTTAATTGAAAGAGCAGAAAAACTACTGCTTAACTCTGGCGCCACCATTACTCATTCTGAAGCGGACAGAGCATTTTACAGATTATCGACTGATAGCATTCATCTTCCACCAAAAGAGCAATTTAAATCTGCAGCAAACTATTATGCCACTGCCCTGCATGAGCTTGGACATTGGAGCGGTCATCCTTCAAGACTGGATAGAGATTTAGGTCATCCCTTTGGTTCAGATGCCTACGCCAAAGAAGAATTGAGAGCAGAAATTGCAAGTATGCTCTTAGGTGCAGAGCTTGGTATAGGCCATGACCCTTCTCAGCACACGGCATATATCAAATCGTGGATTCAAGTTCTGGAAGATGAACCTTTAGAAATATTCAGAGCATCTGCAGATGCAGAAAAAATCGTTAGTCACCTGTGTGCTTTTGAGCAAACCCAAGACATTCAACTAGCAGAACTTATTGAAATCAAGGATGAGAAACTTAAAGAGGTAGCATTTATGACGTCTGAAAACATCACTTCTGAAAAGGTCTGGTTAAGCATCTCCTTCAAACAAAAAGAGAGTGCTAAATCCACAATAGGAAAACTCTCTGATGGAACACCAGGTATTGCCTGGGATAAAGTCCAAAAATGTTGGTATGCAAATCCTGGTGTTCCTATTGAGAAAATCAAAGCCTGGCTTCCTGAAAATCAAGAAATGTCTCAGGATAAAGCGCTTATACCTGCCGATGAATTTAAAGCAGCATTGATAAACCTTGGTGCTATTGTTTCAGGTGGGCATCCAATTATGGATGGTAAACCTCATCGCATAGCTACAGAGGGTGATAAAAATGGTGAAAAGGCAGGATTTTATGTAGCCCATTTAGATGGTATTCCGGCTGGATATATTAAAAATAATCGAACTGGTGCTGAGCTTAATTGGAAATGTAAGGGTTACATTTTGACTGATGAACACAAGACAACGCTTAAGACTGAAGCGCTTGAGCATCAACAGACTCGCCAACGTGAGCTTGAAACTAAACAAAAAAATACTGCATTAAGACTCAAGGAAAAATTATCAATAATGGCAGAGATTGTGGAACCCACACCTTATATGCAGGCTAAGGGTATTGAAGTTCATTCTGGCGTATATACCGATGAAGAAAGAAAAATAACCTGTATTCCAGCAACAGATTGCGAAGGAACACTTTGGACTGTTCAATACATTGCCGAAGATGGAACCAAACGCTTTGCAAAAGATTCCAAAAAGGAGGGTTGTTTCCACGTGCTAGGTGGTTTGGAAAAGCTTGCTGATACACCTGTAATTATAATTGCCGAAGGTTATGCTACTGCTGCAACGATAAAAGAAGCATGTGAGCTGCCTGCTGTCGTTTCTGCCTTTGATTCAGGGAACCTAAAAGCAGTAGCTAAAGCATTGCATGAAAAGTATCCACATACTCCAGTTATCCTGGCCGCGGATGATGACAAGCATCTGGAGTTATCGAAGGGTATCAACCCCGGTAAAGAAAAAGCTGGCGAAGCTGCTGATGCTGTCAATGGTTTTATTGTGCTACCAACCTTCGCGTCAAATGAGCAGTCATCAAACCCTAAAAAATTCAGTGATTTTAATGACTTGGCAAATCATAGCAAATTGGGTTTCGAAGGGGTTATACGTCAGATCAAACCAAAGGTTGAAAAAATTGCTAAACGTTATAATCGTATGCGATTGTCAAAGAACAATGTAATTCATATTTCCTAGATTCGACATAATGGGTAAAAGTTCAAGCCATCAGGTTTGAACCTTTACCTGTTTTATTACAATGAGCCATTACTAACTGTTATTTCTCCGTCTTCACAAAATGAATAATTACTCAGAAACTCTTCCAGATATTCAATGTTTAATACCAGTATTGAAATTGAGTCAAATTCTCTTTCATTTTTGGGAGCAATATATAAATTATTTTTAGTTGGTATTTTATGTAAAGCCCATTTATATTGGCTAACTTGTGGGGCTGAGGAATTATTGTAATCAATAACCCATAACTTAGCATTTGTAATAATAATGGGGATGATGATGGGAAAGTCTCTTGATTTATTTTTATCTACATCTGTTACTGATATAGCCTTTATAGCCGACAAAATTTGATTCTGAGCCTTAAAGAAATTATTTTCAAAGTCATTCTTAGCTGCTTTTTTTAGTTGATTACCTGTTTTATTAAAAAAATCACCAGTAAACGTAAAAAAATACTGATTTTCATCTGGTTTGAATTGAGCAATTCGATAGTTAGAATCCTTAATAGCATGTCGCCTTGTATTATACATTTTGGGGTCAATGCCATTATCTTCTTTAATCAAAATCAGATATGATGAGTTTGTGGCCCCTTTACACTCAATTAGCCATTCCCTACCTTGATATTGCGCTGCTTTAATATCGACCTCTACAAATTCATCCTCATTCTTTATTAACTGATTCATTAAAACAGAAAAACTCTTTTCTTCCAGTATCTTTTTTGCTCGGAATTCTAAATTAAAACCATAGCTATTAGCCGCATCCAAAATTAATTTATCATCGTCCATAGTTTTCCCTAAGTTACTTAAAACCCTGGTTATTCCTAATATCAGTGTGGTTTTTCTTAATTACCCCATCTAATAACTATAGGATAGATGGAAAATTAACCCCAATTTATTTATTTTTGCGGCTTTTACTTTTGTCATTTATTCCAAAAATTTTCCATCGCACATGGTTATCAGATTTGAATCCTTTCCGCTCCAGGTGATCATGTGCATTATCCGGCAATAGCACTTGACCTCCTCCGGTGAGCTGAACCAGATCGCATTTGGACAAGTTTCGCAAGCTGTGGTGATCTTTGGCTGGCGAGCCTTGTCTAATGCTGAAAGAGTTGGGCTTTGTGCTGCCCCTTCTATTTCCAGTGGCTGTTCCAGCAGCCTCATGGTCTCCTGAAGTTCTTCCTCGATGGCTTTGTCGGTTTGCTCTTGATTGATCATGGGGTTTCTCCTGTTCAAAATTTAGTTTTTGACGTTGATTTTCCAAATCCAAATCAGCAAAAGTGATTGGCATTTGATACTGAATAACAATCTGCAAGATAATCTTTTTAAATAATGGAGACCCATTCACACAAATACAGTCACCATAGCGCTGTCTTGCCATTTCCAAGGCTCTTTTAAGCGCAGGAATAGAGCCGCCTTTAGAAATGATAATTTCTTTTCCATTGTCCCTAATAACACTGTTATCTTTTTTATAAATCTCAGTACCCTCTTTAGTAACAGAGTCGATTTGTCTAAAGTTTAAAGAGGAAGAAAAAGAAGAGCCTGATCCTGATATGGTGTAATCATGCTTATTTTTACGATTACGATACCTCATTGCCATTAAAGCATCCTGATCGCCACCTTGTGCTTTTTGTTTCAGCCAATCAGCCCAGGTTGGGTTTTTATGAGAATCTAATAACTGGCTACGTTCTTTTGCATAATTTTTTCTTATGTTATCAATCTCATTAAGCAGCGTTTTGTTTATATGCTGATAGAGATATTTTTTCTGTGCTTTAGAAAGGTTCATTAACTTCAAAGCAGCTCGTTTAATTCGTCCTCGCTTTTTCGCCTTTTCAATAAGTTTTATTCTGGCCTCACGTAACTTTTTAAGTTTGTCTGAAACAAAACATTTAGTGTGTGATTTTTCATGCTGATACTTAGCATAGAGATTGGTGCCAAGTACCTTTTTATTTAATGGTTCATAATGATAAACATTTGATGTAGATCCATCGTCTTCTGGGTAAGATGGTGCGAATGAACCTAGCTTGGATTCGAGATTTTTTTTAGAAAATGTTCTGGAAATTGAACTTGCTTTAACAGTAAGCCCTCGGACATTGCAAAACACAAAACCATTGGCTTTAATACGAATCATCAACCCATGTTCTGCCAAAATAGTATGAATATCCTTCCAACTACTGGCAGCATCGATTTTTTCTTTACAATAGCGTTTCATCCAATTAATTAAGCTTTCAATACCTGAGTGATGCTCCATATCGTCAGCAAGATTTTCTGAATGGTTTTTACGGGTTTGATGATTGGTTATTTGAAGACCTAATTCAATCTCTAGCTTGGATGCGACCTCAGCAAAAGTCTTATATGCCCTGTAAGGTTCAATCATATTAAAGGTTTGAGGATGAATTTTATTAATCGCAACATGAATGTGAAGATTGTCTGTATCATGATGAACAACTGATATTCTTTGGTGCTCTTTAAATCCAATCGATGAAGCCACCGTATCTTCGATTTCCTGTAAAACTTGAGCTGGAGGGTTTTCTCCTGGAGCAAACGAAATAAGCATATGGTAAGTTTTATCGCCTGTTGCTCTTTGATTTTTAGCTTGTGTTGCCAATACTTCCTGAACAGCCCAAATGGGATCGAGACTATTACAGTTTGATAATCTGATCTTACCCACTCGCTCCTGTTTGTTTTGTTGATTACATAGATATTGAACAAGACCTGAAAAACTACTAAGCCTGGTTTTCTTCATAGGAATATGGCGAATAATCATAGTTTTTTCACCACTTCAAACATCGCATCCTGAGTAGTTTGAATACGAGCTAACAATGTTTTTATTGTTTGGAGGTCAAAGTGTGCAACACGTTTATCCTGAGTCAACCATAGTTTTAACAGTCCACCAAGCCGTCCTAGGTCTCCATTAATTTTGGCTAGTTGCAGTACATAATCCTTATCAACACTACTTTGAATTTGATAACCGAGACTAATCCTTCTTAAATACTCGGCAATTGAAAGCCCAGCTGTGGCTGCATTTGATTTAATCTGAATTTCTTCGGAAGGCAAAACAGGAACGCGAAGATGACGACCATTTTTTCTAGTGGGTGTTTTAAGCTTATCGTCCATAAGGATGCCGACCTCTTAATAAAGTGGTTATGACAATCCTTTAGGTATTAATTTGATCTCAAAACACTGGTTTTTCGTTGAGCACCGAAGGTGCGAATAAGACTTGTGAGGTTTGGTAGCCAGCTTGCTGGTTAGCTAACTTCACCTATCTTGCCCTGCGTTTTAAGTTCATCTAATAGCATACTATCAGGTAATTTTATGTAATTTCAAGGCTATTTGTTTTTAAACCAAATTAATTTCTAATAATTACCAATAATTACGATAAATTACATATTTATGCGTTTTATAGAAGGTTTAATTACGCCAAAAGGAAATAAAATAACTCAACTGATTGCACAGCAACAAAATAGTTTGTACCATCAGAAAGAGAACAATAATAAGTTGATGGTATGACATGGGAAACTCCCTCAGCGAACGAATCGCAGCAAAGCAAATGTTAAGAAAAGCCTCTGCTAAATCTGTAAATAAAGCCGCATTTCTTGCATTAAAAAATGATATCGCTTCAGCGCTAGCTGACGGCTGGTCTATAAAGCTTGTCTGGGAAACCTTAGTTGAAGAAGGCAAAATTTCATTTTCATATAAAACTTTTTGTGGCTATGTAGCACGTTTGATTGCTGCAGAAAAAAAGCCATCTATGCAGGAAAACACCAAGGATGATGAAAAGGCTAAAAGTAAGGCAAAAACCGAAATTCGCGGCTTTACTTTTAATCCCAAACCCAACTTGGAGGAACTCTTGTAATGGCAAAAATACATATCACACTGCAGGGAAAAGGCGGTGTCGGCAAATCATTTATTTCAGCAACTACAGCACAATACAAACAACACAAAGGCCACACTCCGCTGTGTATTGACACCGACCCCATCAATTCGACCTTTCATGGCTTTAAGGCTCTAAACGTCGATCATATTCAAGTTATGAGTGGTGATGAAATTAACCCCCGTCTTTTTGATACCCTCATTGAAAAAATTGCCTCCACAACTAATGATGTAGTCATTGACAACGGTGCCAGTTCTTTTGTACCGCTATCTCACTACCTCATCAGCAATCAAGTTCCGGCTTTGTTAAAGGAATTAGGCCATGAAATGGTGATTCATACTGTCATAACCGGAGGCCAGGCCTTATTTGATACCATTAATGGCTTCGCACAGCTGATTGACCAGTTTGCAAATGAAGCTCAGTTTGTAGTCTGGCTCAATCCCTATTGGGGAGCTATTGAACATGAAGGCAAAGCATTTGAACAACTGAAAGCCTATCGAGATAACAAGGATAGAATATCAGCCTTAATTCAAATCCCCGATCTGAAAAAAGAAACCTATGGCAGAGATCTAACCGAGATGCTTCAACAGAAACTGACCTTCGATGAAGTTTTGGGTACGCCAGAGAAAAGCATTATGACCCGCCAACGCTTAAAAATCGTTCGCGATCAACTATTTGGACAACTGGATAGCGCCAGGGTGATCTAATGTCAGAAAAACTGGATAAAATCATTCAAGACATCACAGTCAAACATGGTGTACTTTTGGGTAAAGACGATCCAATCCTCATACTTCAGACTATGAATGCACAACTGATTGAGGATAATCGGAAAACCCAACAGGATTTGCTGGTACAGTTCCGAGAGGAAATAGAAGGCATTTCCTCACAATGGAAAGATGATACCAAAGAAAAAGCTGAAAAGGTTCTCAATGCAGCATTAGCTAGTAGTAAAGAAGCTATAACCAGATTGCTGCACGAATCTACTAAAGAATCGGTTCAAGTTATGAAGAAACTGATCTCGGATTCATTGATTGAGGCCCACTCCTTCACACAAAAGACACAGAAATTCAGTCGATTTGCATTGGTATCTTCAGCCACATTGTTTGCTGCCTCTTGTGTGGTTCTCTTGCTATTTTGTAAATAGATTTCATCGCAAAAGAATTCATAAATCTATCTCTTGCCCCAGATTGGGGCTTCTTATTTTTATCAACTAAACTTAATAACATGAATATTTAAACAAATACTGATAGAGACAGGGATGGGAAAGCTCCTAACTAAATCAAAGTTCAAAATGGCTTTAGAATGCCCAACTAAGCTCTGGTATTATGATCGACCTGATGAATATGCAAATATACTGGATGATGACTCTTTTCTAAAAGCATTGGCTGAAGGTGGTGCTCAAGTAGAAGCATTGGCAAGATGTTATTTTCCAGATGGCATATCAATTGAAAGCTCAAGTACAACGGAGGCACTAAACAAAACTCAATTGTTAATTCAAAGGGATTCAATAACTGTATTCGAGGCCTCCTTTCAATATCAAAACTATTTTCTGCGTGCTGATATCCTGCAAAAAAGACCAGGGCATATCAAAATAATTGAAGTTAAAGCAAAATCAATTAGTAAAAAAGATGAATCTAAGATGGCAACTAAAAAATGGCAGCCATATATTGCTGATATCGCTTTTCAAAAATGGGTTCTGCAGCAACTCTACCCATCCTTCACCATAAGTAGTTATTTAATGCTTGTCGATAAAGATGCTATCTGTCCAACTGATGGCTTAAATCAAAAATTTCTGGTACAAAAAGATAGCAACAGTAAAGCTATTGTTACATTAACATCACCAGTAACGGAAGAAGATTTATCGATAAAAATCTTAAGAGAAGTAAATGTTGACCATCATATCGAATTGTTTTGGCAAGAAAAAAATGAAGAAGAACAAACGGTAAAAGACCAGTTTCACAATTTCAGCAAAATGTATTTTAGTGAGCAGAAGTTCACTCCTAAAGCAAAAAGCGAATGTGGTGATTGCCAGTTTAATACAAAAGAATCAGACAAATTCCTATCTGGTTTTAAAGAATGTTGGCGTGAATCATTAGGGTACAAAGAAACAGATTTTAATGACCATACAATTCTCGATTTATGGGATTGCCGAGATAAACCGAAATACTTTCAGCAAGGACTAATCAAGCTAAAGGATATTAACGAAACAGAATTCAAAATAAACGAATCGGATAAATCAGGTATTTCGAGAACAGAAAGGCAATGGCTCCAGATAGAAAAAATTAAAACTCAAGACAATAGCATCTGGATTGATAAAGAAAACCTAAAGGCTGAAATTGATTCATGGCGATATCCCTTCCACTTTATAGACTTTGAAACAGCTATGCTGCCAATTCCTTTTAATAAAGGTTCTCACCCTTATCAAGGTATCACCTTTCAATTCTCACATCATACACTTAATGAAAACGGTCAAGTTTCTCATGTTGGTCAGTATCTGAATTCTGAGCCTGGAGTTGATCCAAGCATCGAATTTGTTCGCCATCTAAAAAAGGAATTAGAAAATGATGATGGGACAATATTTCGATATAGTAACCATGAAAACACCTATCTCAACTCTATTCTTGAACGACTAGAACAAATGATTGAACCTCCTAATGATAAAGAAGATTTAGGCTCTTTTATACGCTCCATCACAAAGTCACCATCTGATAGCAAGGTAAAATGGGAAGGTCCGCGTTGTATGGTTGATATTTTGGAATTAGTTAAACGTTTTTATTATGATCCTCTAACCAATGGTTCTAATTCAATTAAACAAGTATTTCCTGCTATTTTAAATCGATCAGATTTCCTTCAAGAAAAATATAGCCAACCAATATATGGATCCGTAAATGGAATTCACAGCCATAACTTTATAAATCAATGTTGGATAGTTAAAGAAAATGATCGAATAAAAGATCCCTATCATTTGTTACCACCAATCAATAAAGACATCACTGATGAAGATGCTCAGCTTTTATTTGATAGTGAAGACTTAAAAGAAGGTGGTGCCGCAACAATAGCTTATGCAAAGTTACAGTTCACCAATATGAGTAATTCTGAACGAGAAGAACTTAGAAACGCTTTATTAAGATACTGCGAACTAGATACATTGGCCATGGTTATGATTATAGAGGTATGGCAACATATCCTTCAAACTTAAATTGAATTACATATGTTACGTGAATGCTCTGTATGCTTCCCAACATGCAATTGCTCAAATCAGTTGCTCGCAAATTAGCAAATGAATAACATTATTGTTATTCAAACAATGCCTGCTATAATATTAAAAAGCACTATATTTATATATATTTAAAAAAACATATATTTTTCAATGAATAAACATTTAAATATTAAATTTTAATGTAATGTTTTTTAATGTAATTTCATTACAAGAGATACTTCCATGAAATCAGTGAGTGATAGTATTATAAGGCGTATAAGAGCCAAAAAGCGTGGGTGGGTGTTCACGCCCAAAGATTTTGTGGATATAGCACCTCGTAATACTGTCGGTGTTGTCTTACATAGATTGGTTGATAAGGGGATTATCAGAAAGATAGGCCACGGGATTTATGATTTTCCTATTCAGCACCCAAAGTTAGGGACCTTATCAGCAAATGCAGATGCGATTGCCAGAGCAGTTGCAGTTCGCACAGGAGACACTATTCAACCCGGTGGTGCGCAACTTGCTAATCAGCTAGGTTTTGATAATCAGGTTTCAGCAAAGCCGTCTTATATTACCTCCGGTAGCACAAAACAAAAAAGAATATCTAACTATCCAATGAAGTTTAGCCATTCGAAATTTTTAAATAATATCCCTTTAAATCCTAATGTAATTAAGGTATTAAACGCATTAAATCATCTAGGAAAAGACAGTATTACTGACGACATGATTCAGAAAAGTAAAGCTATCCTGTCACAAAGAGATAAAGCGCAGCTCAAAAAAATATTGACTCAATTACCAGATTGGATGATTAGAGTTGTTGTAAATATTATAGGAAAATGAAATGAGAGAACTACTGGAGCTTAGCTCGAAAGAACGCCAACTGACCTTTGAAGAAGCAACAGCTCGATCAGAAATGATTAAGAACCCCATTATTATTGAAAAAGACTTTTGGGTATGTTGGACTCTAAATCAAATTTTCTCACACCCTGATTTATTACCTCACGTTATTTTCAAAGGAGGAACCTCTCTCTCGAAATGCTACAATGTAATTGAACGCTTTTCTGAAGATATTGATTTAACTTTGTGCAAAAACTATATCGGCATCAACGAAAATAATGACCCAGCAAAAGAAAGTTCAAGAAAACAACGAGACAAGCGCTTGGATGAGTTAAGTGAGAAAGTTAAAGAAAAAATTTCTGGAGAAATCAGAAAGCTACTAACGACTTCATTTAACGCTGGTCTTTCAGAGCATTTTAACGAAAGTGATTGGCACTTAGAACTTGATGAAAATGATGATCAAAGCTTGATTTTTCATTATCCAAGTTGCTTCCCTAAAAAAACCTCGGAATATATTCAATCAGCAGTAAAATTGGAATTTGGTGCTCGGGGAGATATTAGCCCTTTTGAGCCTAAAAAAATAACCTCTTATTGCCACCAACTTTTGCCAGAATTATTTGATGATATCCCCGAAATATCTGTCTCTACACTGTTAGCTAAACGGACCTATTGGGAAAAAGTAACTTTACTGCATGCTGAGTATCATCGCCCTACTGAGGGTACTGTTCCTCGCAGATTATTTCGTCATTATTATGATATTGTTAAGTTAGATCAAAGCGGTCTAACACAAGATGCCTTACAAGATATTAATCTGTTAGCAGATGTTGTAAAAAATAAATCCATATATTTCCCAACAAAAAGAGCAAATTATGAAGAGGCGGTAGTTGGAACTTTACGCTTGTACCCTAACAAAGAATTTATAAATCAATTAAAGCAAGATCATAGCAAAATGGTTGATATGTTTTTTGGTGAGGCACCTGACTTTGAGAACATATTGGAAAATATAAAGAGAATTGAACAAGTTATTAATACCATAACTATTTAAAATAAAAAGTTGATAACGTAATCCACAAGAGGCTAAAATAACCTTGCGTGAGATTTGCGTGTTTGAGTACGACACTGTTATACATCGTACGACATTTGTAGTGGTATCGCGCGACAAATTATTTATTTTAAATCAACGAGTTAACTTAAAGGCTGAGGGCTCATAATCCGTTGGTCCTAGGTTCAAGTCCTAGTGGGCCCACCAATAAAATCAAGTAGTGACGGTAGTTTTCAGAAAGTTCGAAAAAGTTATGTAGACGCAATGTAGACAGATTATAAGGAAATTTTAAGGTCGGATATGGGACCAATAACGCTTTTTGATAAATCATTCATACAAGCCCTTTCTGTGGATGAATCTGTATGGTTCGGACATTTTTTTTACCCCATTATCTGCCCTATATTTTATGTTGAAACTTTAGCAGACCTAGCAAAAACAAACGGAAAACTTCCTCCAGAAACCATTGTGAAAAGAATCGCCAATAAGTTCCCGGACGCAAATGGCTCCCCTTGCGCATTTCATTTAGAAATGGCACTAGTAAATTTGCTCGGCTCTTCCATTCCCATGCGAAAAGGTATCCCTTTAAATAGAGGTAAATTTGTAAACAAAGATGGAAAATCGGGGATAGTACAGGAAGTGACATCCGAAAATGATGCTTTTAATCGATGGGTCAGTGGAGATTTCCAAGAGATTGAACGATTATATGCAAAAAATTGGCGCGCTCAATTATCGAATGTAGATTTGAATAGTACAGCTAATGAGCTTCATAAACTGGGGATAAATACCAGATCCTGTAAAACGCATACTGATGCTAAAATTATTGCTGAAAATATTATTCATGGAACAGATAAAATATTTGAACGAATGCACTTAATCTGCATACTCTTAAGGACACCAAAATCATACATGCATCAAATATTTGCTCGCTGGAATAGTTCGGGCAATATGCCACTTAGTCGTTATGCCCCCTATGCAGCTTATGTAGCAACGGTTGAACTGTTCTTTTACATTTTAATAGCATCAAACCTAGAATCGGGAGAGAGAAACTCACATTTGATGGATATGGCATACCTTAACTATCTTCCATTTTGTGACTTTTTTGTTTCTCAAGATAAGCTTCACGAAAGATGTGCACCGTTATTTTTGAAAAACAACCAGTTGTTTGTTCGAGGAACTGAATTAAAAGAAGGTTTAAAACAAATTGACCAGTATTTTGATAATTTTTCCCCTGAAGAAAAGGAGAAAGGAATTATCTCCTTTGCGAAAACACCACCCAAAGAAGACAGCTTTCTAATTAGCAAAATTTGGGATAGATATTTTTCCGATTGGCGTACCCAGAAACCTATCAATGAAATTAATCCAAAAATACTCGAAGAAATTAAGAGCATGATTAATGCAGAGCCAATACCAAGAGAAAAAATAGATTTTGACCCTCAAAACCCAGACTCCTTAACTATCCATCGCTTGGTTCGAAAAAAAAGAGGGAAATGGTATCAACTCCCTAAAGATTTCAATCCTGAAAATAACTCATAACGATATCTTCATATATTTTTTAATATCAAGATTGGAATTAATCAAACTCTTGTCAGATTGCGTGAGCATTCGACTAAGTACATGGTAACAGTTCTTGCATTGTGTTTGTTGGGTATATGTAGACTGGCGTGAGCATATCAAAATGCTCCAATCCTAATCAAGACATACTATACTAAGTGATATCATTTTAGGAGTTAAAATGAGAATTCTTAAAAAAATAAAACACAAAGGATTATTTTGGTTACCCATGAATGAAAATAAATTCGAAGGGAATTTAATAATAACTGATGGAGGAAGAATTAAATTATTAATGGAAAAACCGCTTGGAAATTCCGAAGATAATTTTGATGTTATACACGGCCTAATAGATAATAGGCCAGTAAGTCTTATTAACTCCTATTATAGAAGATACCCTTTTTTATATCCTTTGGATAAACAATTTGAAATACATGTTCATGAAGCACTATATGGTAAACATTATCTAAATGCTGATAAAATTAATTTAATCGAAGGGACATTTAGGTTTATTTCACTTTACAAATGGTTCAATAAAAAAATCACAACTTCAATTAAAATAAACGATGACACTTTATTAACCCTAAAAGTAAATAAAAATAACACTAGTTTTGTATTAACCAGCTCAATTCCATTCACACAAGAGGAATTTTATAAAAAAATAAAAATAGTTGAATACTTTTTTATTCTAATATTGAATCATATAGTAAATTTAAAAAAAATAAGTATGGTTGATGAAAACAAGTGTAAGGTACTTGTTTACCACCAATCAACTATATTTGATAAGAATAAAGATTTTCAATCTAGTGAATTTTTAGAGTTTTATGATTTTGAGAATTTTTTACTAATTTTGAAAAACTTCATAGATCTCTATGAAACTCATTACCCTATTTTTTATTTGTATTTATCATACTTAAGTGAACAATATCATGTGCTTGAAACTAAGTTCCTCGCATTAGCACAATCTTTAGAGGCATTTCATCGTATCGATCTAGAGAAAAAAAATCATACTTATATGGACCCTGTGCAATTTAAAACTTTAAAAACTCATATTTTAGATTGGTGTGCTATAGAGGAAAATAATATCCATCAAGAATGGTTAAATGATGTAATATCTCATATGAATGACATAACTTTCAAGCAAAGGCTCAACCAATTAATCGAGCCATTTAAAGTATATTTAAAAGATAATGAAGAATGTGACAATTTGATAACTAGAATTGTTCGAACAAGAAATAACTTAACCCATATAGATGCTAAAAATATAAAAAAATCTCATGAAAACAATTTGTTAGAACTTTGTTTCAAAATGGATGTTCTATTATGCTTTTTAATTTTTTCAAAATTAGGATTCTCCTCGGATGAATTTCAAAAAATATTTCAATCAGAGGCAATTAAATTTAAACTAAATTTAAAGTAAAAGATTAATTATATTGAAGCGAGTAGCAACTGTCTTGAATTTTCATTCAAGACAGTTGCTAGGCTGGCTATTAGACCTATGCCTTTAAACTAAAAAATAGAATCAATCTAAATCTTTTATTATTTAATCGTATCCGTTCGGAGAAATACACCTACAAAGATCACTTTGAATTGAAGATACAGTCTCTCTTTAAAGGCTCATGGTTTTTCTAATTATTGAAGCCCCCTTGGGCTTTAATAAATTGCACAAAATTATAAAAAATCATATTAAATTCATGCTCATACAATCACCTTATTGAGCGTTTTTTACACTTATGATATGATGTGCATTCTTTTCAATATGAAAAATCGTATGAGAAAAGTTTTGTAAGGAGATCTGTATGATAGATATTTTTATCTATAATGTGGTGTATATTAAATGTGACTTTTCTAAAATACGTACTAGTGAATCTCAAAAGCTTATTTTAATTGCAAGCCCCTACTGTCTCAACGAACTGAGTGATGAAAACCGTGCTTGCTTTGATGAAATCCATCCCATTTCCAGAGATTTTCAACAAGTAGATCTGGATGAAATCGAAAAAATTATTCTCCAATATTTACAAGAATATGGTCCAGAAAATATACGTCTACTTAGCAATGAAGATAGTACTCTACTAGTCTGCGGGCATCTGCGCGAAAAATATGGTATAAGCGGCCATAGAGCAGAGACATTGCTCCCTTTTGTCAATAAGGTTGTATCAAAGGACAGACTGGAAAATGTCGTTCGTATGCCAAAATACATACAGTTTGATAAACAAGCCTATTTAGAGAATAAGGATGACTACCTCCAATCATTAGAGAATAACTTGGGCTTTCCAATGTTTGCCAAACCTGTAGATTTAGTTAGCAGTATTGAAACCCATCGTATTCCGGACATGGATACGCTGATTCATGTGCTAGATCGTATAGTCGTCCATGATTATGATTTTGAAATTGATGAATTTATTGATGGCGAGCTCTTTCATTGCGATGCAATGATTATCGATGGTGTTATGCATTTTTTCATGATCGGTAAGTGCAGCTTTGCTCTTTCGAGATTTTTTGAAGGAAAACCAGTTGGCAGCATACCAATTGTAGATCAACACATGTTTAATGAGTTGAAACAATTTAGTCAGAAAGTCTTTGATAAGTTATCCTGTCCATCTGGCGCATATCATCTTGAAGCTTTTTTAGATAATAAAACAGGTGAGTTTGTTTTTCTTGAGGTAGGAGCGAGAACTGGTGGTGCACTTATCACAAAAGTGTATGAAAAACTGTTTAATCTCAATATTGAAGAAACAAACTATCTTATACAGATGGGGGAACTGAAAGAGATTAATGTAACCCAAAAAGATATCTATGCTGGCTTCCTCAATTTTCCTAAAATAAAAGGCTCGCTCCAATCAATCGTAAAACCCAGCTTAGATATTGACAGTGAATTTATTGAATTTGTGAAACCCGATGACCAGCTGGAACAGGCAGCTAATTTATTAGATATTTCTTGTAGTATTATCTTCTGGGATGAGTGCTATGATAAAATTTATAATACTTTTGAATACTTAAAAAATTACAAACCTCTCCTGTTCCAACAAGAGTCTGCCTAACCCTCATCTTTCTCTTATAACAATCTGATTAGCAATTTCGTGGCCTATACATTATGCTTATTGATAGGAGAAAGATATCATTATGGATAAGCATAATAATTCAGAGCGCCTCATTGAATTGCTTTTTAATAGTATGCCCTTTTCTTATGTCTTCTGGAAAAACACCAAAGGCATTTATAAGGGAACCAGTTCCAACCAACTAAAACTCTTCGGGTTAAACAGAGATGAAGTTATAGGCAAGACTATTTTTGAAATTTTAGAGGATTATGATTCTGCAAAGGCGATCGATGACATAGATAATCAAGTCATGCAAAATGGCATTCCACAAGAGCTGGAAGAATCCATAACAATGGCAAATGGAGAGGTAAAAGTATTTCTTTCCCAAAAACAGCCGATAAGAGACGACCAGGGTATTATCATAGGTATGATTGGTTTTTCTCTCGATATTACTGAACGAAAAAAACTAGAAAACGAGTTAAAAATAGCTAAAGAAAAAGCGGAAGCTGCCAGTCAAGCCAAGTCAGAATTTCTCGCTAATATGAGCCACGATATTAGAACCCCTTTATCAGGGATTATCGGACTATCGGGAATTTTGGAGGATGAAGTCTCTGAAATCAAACAAAAAGAACATGCCCATATGCTAAATATTAGTGGTGAACAATTATTATCACTGTTAAATAGCGTGCTTGATATTGTAGCCAGTGGAACCATCCAAGACAAAAAGCTAAATCTAGTTGAATTTGATTTAGAAGAAATGCTTCACAACATTTTTGAATTGGAACTTCCAGCGATTCAGGTGAAATCCATAACGATAAAGCTCGAAATGGATGATAATATTCCTAAAGTGATAGAATCTGATAAAAGTAAGGTCTATCGCATTCTATTAAACCTGGTGAGCAACGCTATAAAATTTACCACTGAGGGCAGCGTCACATTAAAAGCAAGTCTCTTGGAACAAGAACGTTCTTCCCCACTATTACGATTTGATGTAACTGATACAGGCATCGGTATTGCTGAAGAAGACAAAGATAAAATATTTGAAACCTTCTTTAGAGCTTCTCCATCTTATGAAGGTAAATATGAGGGACATGGCGTTGGTCTTTCAATTGTTAAAAAATACATTGAGGCTTTACAAGGCACCATTGAAGTACAAAGTAAACGTAATAAAGGAACAACCATATCTGTTACAATTCCATTCCGACCAGTTAGCAATGAAATAATTGCTCCTCTAAAGCTTGAAAAAGATATAGAAACGTCCTTGCAATCGAGTAGTAATTCTAATGCAATTCAATATATCGAAGGCCAGCCTTTTGTGTTATTGGTTGAAGACAACCCAATGGCTATGCGCATTGCCAGTAACATGCTTAAAAAGGTAGGTTGCCGTTTTGACCAAGCAAGCAATTCGACAGATGCCCTGAAACTTGTAAAGAAAAACCGTTTTGATTTTATCTTATCTGACATTGGCCTACCTGATTTTTCAGGTTTTGTACTGGCAAAAAAAATCATGGAATATGAACAAGAACAAGGTCTCTCTCCTACCCCCGTCATTGGGCTTACAGCACATGCAAAAGAAGAAGCCAAAGTACAACAAGAGTCTTCTGGCATGACAATCGTACTCGAAAAACCTCTAAAATCTGAGGAGTTGAAGTTTCTCATCCAAAAATATTGCTCAGATTCGAAAAAATTATCATTCAATACTACAAATGCTAATGATCAAGTTGATATAGGAAATGATGACCCATTATTTGAATTTGATACAGCTATCAAGTTATGGGGGGCTAAAGAAGCAGTTATTGAAACGATCGAATATATGGTAAATGAAGAACTAACGAGAGCTATCCCCGAAATTGACTCCGCTTTTGTATCAAAAGATTGGGAACAACTCAAATCCCGTGTCCACAAATTTAAAAGCTCTTGCTTATATAGCTCGACAACTGCTCTACTAAATTTGACCAAGAATCTCCAAGAAATTGCACTTAATGAAGATGATGGCCAAAAAGAAATTGTTTATGCTAAATTTCAAAAATGTGCTGAAAAAACCAAACAATGTCTCCTACAATGGCTTAAAACGAATAAGTAATTTTTCGGAAATAGTATCCTGCATAGGGGTCTGACCAAAATTTTATATTAATAAACAATAAGATATCCATAAAACCCCCTATATTTCCCCTCTTAAAAGCTATTTTTGAGGCCAAAATTAGCTGTTAAAAAGGTAATGATTTTTCTTTCTATATTAGTAAGCGTAGGCCGGGCAACTTATTGCCCGACATTTCTAATGCTCTTAAAGGTATTCGTTTAGGTAAAATACCTTTGCGAACATAAAGGGGTCAGATTGCCATTTGCTTGAATAAAATTGGTAAAAATTTGGGGATCTGGAATTCATGAGTTAACAGAATTATAAAACTACTCTATGATTAAGAAGCAAAAGGCACGATCTGACCCCGTATTCTCATTGCTGAAAATGAAATGTAGCATGTCATAAATTCGCGAATCGCGAATCGCGAATTTATCATAATTAAATGCAGAGTTTTTAGTGTCCCATATGTCCCAAGGTTACAAAGTAGGATAGGGACCAGTCTAGCTCAATAATGGCTTAGATGTCCCACCTGTCCCAGCAGTCCCTGGCATTTTTACAAGGTCTTCAAGGAGAAAAATTCATTTATATTCCATATTAGACGGACTTACAATCCATATTAGACGAATGTAACTATATGTTTAATAATTGCTTTAAGGATTTTTAGATATTTAATAACGCAATATACTATGATTTCCACAACCGAATAAACTATAATTTAAACATCATCATATACTATGATTTCCACAACATAATATACTATAATTTCTACATACACCTATAAATTGAAATATTATGAAACCTTCAGAAAAACTATCGCAGTCACTAGAAGTTTTACACAATCTACAAAAGCAAGGTAAGTACGCTATCCAATCAAAAGACATAAGCCGTACTCATAGGGAACGACTTGTAGACAATGCATTTTTAGAAGAGGTTGTAAAAGGTTGGTATGTACCTATAAAACCTGATGAACAAAAAGGGGAAAGTACGGCTTGGTATGCTTCTTTCTGGAGTTTTTGTGCTTCTTATTTAAATGAACGTTTTGGTGACGAATGGTGCCTTTCCCCAGAACAATCTTTACTTCTTCATTCAGAAAACTGGACTGTACCTAAACAACTAATGATACGCAGCCCCAACGGAACAAACCGTAATATGGAGTTGCCTCATAATACTTCTTTATTTTCAGTACAATACAAAATGCCAGCTACTCAGGATATAGAGATTAAGCAGGACATGCGAGTTTATGCAATTGTGCCAGCATTGATCTATTGTTCACCTAAGTTTTTTTCTCAATATCCTACTGAAGCACGCTCTGTTCTTTCAATGTTTAATAGTGCATCTGATCTTCTGCATTATTTATTAGAAGAAGGACATTCCTGGATAGCAGGAAGGATTTGTGGCGCACTTCAAAATATTGGCAAATCTCACATGGCAGAAGAGATCAAAAAAACCATGGAGAGTGCCGGTTATCAAATAAGGAAAGAAGATCCTTTTTTAACAAATACACCGATAGATTTTTCCGCAACTTATAAGCCAGCCTATCGCAGTCGTTTGGAAGTTATGTGGCATGATATGCGCGAGACAGTCAGGGAAAACTTCCCTAAGCCCCCTCTCAAGACAACCGATAATAAAGAATATTTAGAACAAGTAGACGAAAATTATATCTCAGACGCTTACCATTCTCTATCTATTGAAGGTTATCAAGTAAGTCCAGACTTAATTGAAAAAGTTCGTTCTGGGCAATGGAATCCCGATGCTACAGAGCAGGATCGTAATCACCGTAGTGCATTAGCCGCCCGTGGATACTGGCAAGCATTTCAATCTGTGAAAAAGAGCCTTATAGAAATATTAAATGAAGAAAACCCCGGAAAAATAATACAAAAAGAACATGGGGATTGGTATAGAGAATTATTTCAACCTAGCGTTGCTGTAGGTCTTTTAAAACCAACTGATCTGGCAGGATACAGACGCAGCCCTGTATACATACGTCAATCAAAACATATTCCTCCCCGTTGGCAAATTGTTAGTGAACTAATGGAAGAATTTTTTCAGTTAATAATTCAAGAAAAGGAACCTGCTGTTCGAGTTGTTCTCGGACATTTCTTTTTTGTTTATATCCACCCTTATTCAGATGGTAATGGCAGAATTGGACGTTTTTTGATGAATGTTATGCTGGCGAGTGGTCATTATCCGTGGACTATTATTCCTGTGGATAGAAGAAATGAATATATGGAGGCATTGGAACAGGCAAGTGAGCATCAGAATATCCTTCCTTTTGCTAAATTTATTGCTAGTTGTATTCAGTAATCGTGGTAGATAAGAGCGATCGTTGTTCATCTTTTCGTGAAAATCTTTGGATGATATTTTTGAGTAGTCTTTAAATAGGTAATTACATGAATTTTAATATTAGTAAAATTATACAAATAATTAAAAATAATGCGCTAGGACTCTGGTGTCCCTATAGTATTTTTGGCGAGACTCAACCTCTAGAAAATTGAATTGGATATCCGTTAACCAAGCCAGTTTCATTTGTATGTACCCTATTCTTTTTGAGCAAATTGTTCTATTCGTTTTATGACAGTTTGAACTCGTTGCTCTGTCACTGGCCCGTCATTAAGATGGCCAGGGAGTGACTGCATGAATTCATCGTTCTTTAAGAATTCATTGAATACTATCCTTAAGTGCTTCTTTAAATCATCGCTTGAAATTTGCACTTGCTCTGCAATATCAATACATCCAGCGATCACCGTAATCATGTCTTCAAAGTCATGACTTCCAAGAAAATCATAGTTGCCCCTTGATTTAAAAGCCTCTATTTTTGTCGCTAAAAAATACGGGGCTGTTACAGATTTGATGGTAATCTCCTCTGTAATCTGATGATCAACAGCATGTTTGATTGATTCTTTATACCATTCATTACCCCAACCCAAAATTTTTTCATCTGTAGGCATTACATCCAATATGATGTCATCAAGATGCCAACGACAGGTGATCTCATCTTGCATCGAACGATAAAAGCCTTTCTCTTTTAGTTTTTCCTCAAATTTATAGTACTGGCCTAAAGATAAAACATCGATAATGCAATCAACATCCAATGTTGTGCGAACATCTAATGATAATGGATCATTGATAAACAAAGCCGTGGTGCAGCCACCAAGATAGACCACTTCATCGTTCAATTCCCCGAGTTTCCTCGCAACCAACTCCAGCATTCTTAAATTGGATGTCGCTCTTTCGTTTCTTTGATGCATAAAACTCCCTTAATAACTCTATTGCTATCTTACGCTCTCTTGCTCGCCCTGAACGAATCGCGTCAATGAGAACTAGTAGCTCGTAAAAAGATTGATCCGGGTGTTTTGCTAACGCCTCCGGCACCGATCGATACAATGGTTCCAAAGCTAACCCTCGCTGATCGCCCTCAGCATAAGGCCATACAGGTATGGGATCATCTCCTAACACGATATGTTTTTTAAATAGAGGAGCTGCATAGCTTGTAGGGATACCCCGTGTATACACTCCTAGTTGCACCGGAAAGAAGTATTTTACACCGTAAATCAAGCATTCCTCACAAGCGGCTTGTATGGGCATCCGAATAGTTTTACTTGAATTAGATTCTTCAGATTTACGATATACAGGTGCAATCAATCCAGATAATTCCAATCGCTTCATCCCTTCATGCACTTCAGACGCACTCATGCAAAGATAGGTTGCCAAATCTTTTTGAAGTAATTGCTCTGGTTGTTCACTAGCTAATATTTTTAACAATATTACGATGTCTTGTGGCTTTAACATGTATCGTTCCAATGTGACCTCTATAAACAGAGTATAGCATAAATTCGCAATTCGCGAATCGCGAACTGCAAATCAATAATCGTTTTTGGTATTATTATTTATGTGAAGAAATGTACTTTGTCCCATACGTCCCACAATTGCAAAATGATGCAGGGACGTTTCTAGCTCAGAAATGATGCGGATGCCCCTCTTGTCCCCTTCGTCCCAAATATTTTTTACTGGTAGGTGGAATACTGGCCCAGCAGTCGACACGTGATGCTCTCATCTCTGGGTGATAAGCTTAAAAACGCTTATAGACATTTTTGTCGAAAAAATAATAACTAATATTGTAATTTTTTTTGTTCACATCAAAAGCGTCTTCTACTAGATAATATTGCCAGGAATTAGCTGCTGATCCCGTATCTGAGAGAGATGTTTGTATACATAGATAGGATTTATCGCCTTTATTTATTCTCCACCAATCAGAAAAACGAAGAATTGGGATATCTGGTTTAACACTTGGATTCATCGAATAGTTTTTAGCTGTTGCTGTACTTATTTTTTATTTGCAATTATTAAATAAGGTTGGTCATCACACACTACTGCTCCATAGATCTGACCATTAATTTCAGAATCGAAATGATTTCTACAACCTGGTTCATTATCATTAGTGGTGCCAAACCCATCAAGTTAGGTCATGGTTATAGAATCATTGGCTGGCTTACTGTTTTTACATGATTGTAAAAATTCTACTGGGGGCATGGCCAATCCAATAGAGCTTATGAATATACAACTTAAAATTACAACAAATTGTTCCCTTAGATACATTGCGTTTCTCCTGCTTCTAGCGCCTCTTTAGTGTATTTCCAAAATATAGCCAGCGTAGCAACTGTCTTGAATTTTCATTCAAGACAGTTGCTACGCTGGCTTTCCAGATCTCACCTTACATCGGAGGCATCACCTTGCAACAAAACCAATGGCATCGCTCACTGATGTGTTATTTCATCATCATCCTTCCATTCCAGCAAACAGCATAAAACAAGCATAAAGGGGGCAGATCTTGCCTTTTGCTTGAATAAAATTGGTAAAAATTTGGGGATCAGCTATTTATGAATTAACAGAATTATAAAACCACTCTATTCTCAAGAAGCAAAAGACAAGATCTGACCGTATTCGCGCAAAGTTTTATTAAAAATATCATTGTTGTTGATTGTGAAGATTTAGTCGCTTGCTCTTCATTTAAATTCATGGGAACAATAGTAATTGCACCGAAAACGACATGGTGTTTGGCTGACTATGTGGAAAACTTAATTCATGAAATGTCACATATAGATCTCTTTATTCGGCAACTGATTGATCCTATTGTGGAAAAAAATGTACTATTAGACAGTCCGCTCAGAAAAAGCAAAAGACCAACTATCGGTGTATTTCATGCTGCATCTGTATTATCCAGAGTTGTACAATTATTGTCAGCTCTTTTAAATGATCAATATGAAACAGAATTAACTCGTGTTCGATTATCAAATAATTACCAGAACCTTAAAGCTGCATTGGACACACTAAAAAATGCACAATTTCTTACGAATGTAGCAAAGATGCTTTTGGAAGAAATGAATGAGCACTCATTACTCTATAGAGAATTTTTATTATGATTATAGATGAATTAAAGACACGCTTTAGACTTTTTTCTATTCAGCCTTATCTCTATTTTGCCTTAAGTGGCATTTTAGCAACTTTAGGGAATGGATTGATTTATATCACAGTATCCTGGCTTGCATATGAAAAAATGCATTCTATTAGTGGCATAGCCTTAATGATGTTTTGTATTTGGTTACCCACAATACTATTTGGTCCCCTTTTTGGTGTATGCGCAGATAAATATAACCGTAAAAATTTAATGATTATGTCCAATATGGTTCGTGGGCTGGCTGTTATTGTTTTTGTGATACTTTATTACTTGGGCTTATCAACAAATATTTTTGTCCTGGCCACATGTCTGGGTATTTTTGTCTCATTTTATATGCCAGCGGCAGTACCCATGATAAGTAGTATTGTTCCAGAAAATGATTTAATGAATGCTAATGCAACTGTAGATATGCTATATGAGCTAGGAACAATCATTGGCATGGGAGTGAGCGGCTTTTTGGTTTTATATTTGGGACTGATGAACACTCTTGCTCTGGGTGGGTTATTATTTTTATTGGCTGGGATATTTAATTGGATCATGCAATGCAAACCAGAACACTGCTATGGAACACCTAATAAAGAAAAAACTAGTTTTGTAGATGACTATGTAAGCTCCTTACACTATCTAAGAGACAATCCGCGCCTTCTTGGAATTTACTCAATCCAAACGTGCATCATGATACTTTTAATGACAATCCCCATCCTTCTACTTCCATACACAAAAGAAGTGCTGAAAGTAGGCGCAGATAAGTTTTCAATTTTAGAAGCCCTTTTCTCTATGGGGGTTTTTATTGGTTGTCTGATATCACCTATATTATGCAGATTAATTAAAATAAAACGAACCTTGTTACTACTCATGATTGGTATAGCAATAGGTCTGCATATATTCTCAATTAATGAGAATATAATAATCAGTTATATATTCTATTTTATTATTGGTTTTGGTTTATCAAGCTGGGCCTTGTCTCTAACCCAAGCTCAACTTCTTGCCGATAAGACATTTCAAGGACGTTTGCAATCGACTTTTAATAGTATTTCAGGGCTAGGAGTTCTTGCAATATACTTGCTCATTACATTCCGTACGGAACTTCTTGATATCCAAAAAATGTATAACTTCCAAGCAATAATAGCTTTATGTGCAATTGTGATTATTTTAATGGTAAAAGAACATGTTATCGAACCCACAAACAATAAATAGAAAAGGCTCTACGCTAATTTCTGCTGAAAATATTTGTTATCATAGTGTACATAACTACTTATTTGAACAACTTTCTTTGGTACTTTGTGAAGGAGAAAAAGTAGGTCTTATCGGGCATAATGGTTGTGGAAAATCTACTCTATTAAATATTCTTTCAATGCGTCTTAATGCTCAAAATGGCCAGGTAGCCCATGCAAATAATCTTAAATGTTCTTTTGTTGAACAAGAGTTTCCTGAAGCCCTGGAAAAGATGACTATTATTAAGGCCATTTTATCTACATTACCATCCGAGGCTCAGTCTGATAATCGCAGGAAAACAGAATCTTTACTCACTAAAGTAGGCTTAAGTGAATTTTAAGCAAGCGTAGGTCGGGCAACTTATTGCCCGACATTTCTAATGCTCCTAAATAAATTCGTTTGAGTAAAATATCTTTGGATTGGATATACGCAAATAATTTCTCAAATGTTTATCTTGGTGAACAAGATCTGTCGGGCTATACGTAGCACAACCTACGCTGGCTAATATTTGATTATCTATCTGCTCATTATTTAATAATACATAAAGATCCAAGTAGTCTTTTAATCGACTATTCGCCATGCCCAATAATGCAATTGCGTGCAGCTTTTCTGCAATTACCGTATAAATTGGATAAGTACGGATTTTAGGGGCAGGAAGATCACTAAGAAGTACGGGATAATGAGCATCTATTGGCCCAGGGGTAACTGCATCACCATAACCTATATCAATTTGTATTTTAATCTTTGCTTTCGCCAATTCCCCAAATAACTCAACTCATGCTCCAGTATAACCTCCATCTTTTTTGATAGTGTCAACCGTCACTGATTCAGACAGGAAACTTATTCCATCATCTGCAGAGATTCTGCAAATTTTACTGAACGTTTGTTTAATATACGCTAGATCATTATCACCAAACCCCAATAAATCAATATCTTTAGTTGGGCGATGAGGCATGTCATACCATAAGTTAAATAGTAAGGCACCTTTCAACAAAAACTGTTTAGAATATTCTGATTCTCCAATTCGATATAACAAACGTTCCAGACCATAACGAGTCAATACCGCATTAAAATCAGAACCTTTTTTAACAGCTATATTCTTTAAACGTGAGCGTACAGACTCACCAATATTTTTTGTCATTGAAATGCCTCAATATAAGGACGCATTACGTTTGCAACGCGACAAATTTTCGCATAATGCCACAGTTCATCAACTGTTACTTTATTTTTTGTATAAGCCTCTTTGAGCGCTTCAATCGCCACATCAAGGCCAATTTTATTGCGATGTTTGAAACAATCTGCAATTGTCTTGGCACGGTTATACACCCTTAGCTTAATATTATCTGATTCTATAATTTCAATTCCTTCGCTAAAGGCTTCATCTGAATATTGCACCATTTTTAGCGGCGGATAATCCATTTTTGGCACATGACTTCCCTTTGGCATAGCGATCCATACTTTTCGAGGTAGTTGTGTTGTTAGATCATGGATCTGCAAAGCAGTTAGCAGACAAAACACTGCTTGAGGTACTCGGCTTGCTATAATAATCAGGCTTTCCTTTTCAGAAAACTTAGTCTCGGGTAGGCAATATAGTCCGGGAGCAAGTTTTTCAAGTTTGTTTTCGTTAACAAGTCTTGAAACGGTCGCTCTAGTTATCCCCTGTTTGGTTAGATCGGACATTTTGATTACACCCGTTTTTCTAGCCATTTGGAGTACTATTTGTTTATAGCTATCCTTTGTCTTCATATTTAAATTTTGATACATAATTTCGTTACTTACAAATAAATAACGAATATTTGTATCAAAATTACGCTTCATTTTATCAGAACAAGAAAAAAAACTAGGGCAGGATATCTTGTTTATTTTAACTCTCAAATTCACCACGCAGTGCGTGGTAAATCTTAAATGAATTATCATTAAACTTTAATCTAAATTGGCTCCACTATCGCTCATTAACAGGAAGATGACAATCCCATTATTGGTTTACTATGGACACAAGAAGTGAAACTATGGCTAAATATTTGCTTGGCGAAAAAGCAATACAAATATTTGCTAGCAGATAATATCTATTTAGTTTCGTACTTATAATTTTAATATTAAAACCCAGAAACACTAAATGGGTTTTAATATTAAAAATAACCCCGTAAAATCCATTGTGGGAAATTTGCGTATTTGAGTACGACATTGTTATACATCGTAGGACATTTGTAGTGGATTCCTGCGATTAAAATTAAAATAAAATCAATTACTTACTTTTAAATTGACGGGCTCATAATCCATTGGTCCTAGGTTCAAGTCCTAGTGGGCCCACCAATTAAAGTCCTTTAAATTCAGTAAATTACAAATTATTTCGCTTAATTTTCTAAATTTCATTGCGAAGATTTTGTGGGATTTATGACCCACAAAATTACACAAAAACAATATCTACCTTATATAACCTTATGATTTAAATGAATTAAATTTTAAGAACAAACGGACTATTAGTCCGTTGCTTGTATTAATTTATCGTCATCAAAATTAGAGTTCGAACCACGCAGGGCAATCAAGAGGAGGAAATCAATTTACACTTTGTCGATATTGGTATAAGACACATTATAGACTTAACTATCCTCTGGATGCTAAGTATTATATTAGAACAATGAATCTTCCAGATTGAACGCTTAAGCATCCTTATTTAAAGTAATATCAGGTGAGCATTTTGCATTTGTGCTCATCACACAAAATGGAAAATCACTCACCTTACAATTTTTTTTTATTTAACTAATTTAATATCATCAGGACGCCAAGTTTTGTCAAACCATGGCTGCAAAGGACCATATAATCGTAAAATAGTAAACCAGCCTTTTCCTGGTATGGTTTGTATCCAGTTCCCTTTTTTTCCGGGTGGTAGTGTAGGGCCAAAATATACATCAACTGAACCATCCGGATTGATTTGTAAGTCTTTGTTTTGACTACTTACACTTGGGTACTGCTGATCGGTTTGTAACATAGACCGTGTCTGAGTATCATATACAATTACAGACCAAAACGTCTTAACAGGGATATTAGGTGGTAAGTGTAAGTGATAGTTTTTACCTCCATCGAGTGGGAGATTGTTTTCATCTACTGCTGTCCAAGGATAAGTTGAACCTTCACCAACACTTTGAGTATCCATCGCTGGCGTGACACCGGTGGCTACAGTAAAAAACATTGCAGCAGCATCTAAATTAGCGACTCCAGGCTGCCATTGGAATTTGTAACTGCCGATAAATGGACGCATCCATCGCCTATCTTTGAAAAAATAAGCCGATGTTTGCCGCATGCGATAAGCGTTAACTCGAGATATAGCATCACCTATTTTTGTAGCGTCAATAAGAAGCTTCTTCATTCTAGCATCAGGTGTAAATGGTTTTCCCTTTAAAATACCCACTGAAGCCCAAAATCCTAGAGTAGTAGCATCTACTGTATTCGTTGGCTCTGTTTGAACAACCTGATTGAGTAATTCCCAGAATTGATAATTTGTTGGAGCCACCATGTTAAATGGTCTACCTGACATATTGATAAATTTTAATTTAGGTGGGTTACCTGCTTGTGATAATGGATAAATTTTCATGTATTTTTTAGTTTCATCCACACCAGGTTTAGGATTTCCATTAACTAAAAAGCTACGCCAAGCTGCCCATACACTTTTTGAACCAGGTCGAATAACAAAATAGCCACTAGGAGTTTTATTATATCCTGGAGGCAATAAGATGTATTTCCCTCCTTTACCTTTATCTGGACCAGTTATACCAATATCACCATTCCAATGGTACCAAATATCATTCACAAGCCCGAGTACTTTAGGCGGGACCTCAATCACAACAGGGCCATTACTCAGATCCACCCAAAACCAAGTGTATGGGGTATTATCATTCGCGGTCAATTCTATAGTTGTTGAATCGACGAGATTTTCCCAAATTGGAACTGTTAAATTTGCGGGTCCAAGTTTCAGAATATTATTTCTGTTACTTGCCTGATTAACCACCGGAAGTGCAAGAAGATAAGCTTGGACTGCACGCTGCAAATCAAGAATATCATAAAGTTTTTGTGTGCTAGCTTGATTGGGAACACCATCGAAAAATTCGAATGAACCTAAACTTGTCTTAACTGTATTAGGAATCTCAATGCCAGCCGGGATTGTAGTCGTCATTTTATATTTTCGTGGGGATTGATTTGATGGCTGACTTTGAGCTATAGCCTGCCCTAATAAAAAAGTTACAGTAAAGATGAGTCCACCAATATATTTTATTTTTATCATGAAAGTTACTCCCTGTATTAACTCTTTTTTTGCTCAATTTTTAATTAGTCTAACATGATAATATAGATTCGATCATATAGCTTAATTAATTGACGATCCTATTGAAAATATCATACCTTGAAATAATGGGGTCACTGTGAAGCTCCCCCACTTTAACGGATACTTTTAATCGGCGACAATATCACCCTATAGAAGAGTGACCATTATGACGACCAAGCGAAAGCCTTATGCATATTTTACAAAAGAATTTAAACAAGAAGCAGCAAGCGTAGCAGTTCGCATATAGGATTGAACAAAATATCATTCACAAGACGTGCTTGAAATTAGATGCTTTTGGCAGCAAACAATTTTACACTCTAAGAGTTTAAGGAGATGTTTGAGTTAGAAGATCAATCGCTAAAGGTATTAGGCATCTTGATGAAGAGTTTCAACGCAAACTCAAAGGTATGCTGCACAATGGTGCTATTCTGCAACCTTCCAGTGATCTCCAACGCCATTGATCCTACCTTACCTTTACCGATAATAATGCTGTAGTATATACTTGAAACTAAAGGCCAGTTTTAGCGAAAGGAAACGAAATATGGAATCAATTAAAAAAATAACACTCATGATGATTGTTTTTTTTTCTATATTTATTTCAAAAAGCTATGCAAATATCAATGTAGGAACAGTTGTCTATGATCCTCCTTATGTCATATCAACAAGTCAGGGTTTTGAGATAGAATTCATTAAACTCTTGTGTAGCAAGATTAAAGAGCAATGCACCTTTTTACCAATGAATTATTATGAACTATTCACTGCATTAAATAACAAAAAAATTGATATCGCCGTAGACGGTATTGATTTTTACATTACCCCCAACCAATTAAATGGTAACTACATATATTCCTATCCTTATTTACTAAGTCAAGGTCAATTTTTAGTGTTAAAAAATAGTGGTATTAAAGATCTTTCAACATTGCCCCAAGGCGCAAAGATAGGAACAGTTCAGGAAAATAAACAACCAGATCAAGGAATTTTTTATGACTATTTTATGACACATTACAGTCCTAAATATAATCTTGTTTTGTTTGCAGACGTTGAGTCCCTGATAGCGGCTTTAGGTACAGGAAAAATTTCCGCTGCATTCATGGACGAGAACCAATCCAATTATTGGAGTCAAAATATGCAAGGACAGTTTCTAGAGCTTGTTAAACCGTTCAAAGTAGCTGACGGTATTGGAATTATGGCCTTACCATCCCAAAAAAAATTAATTCAAAAACTAAATCAACAAATCAAAATTATTGAAAATTCTCCAGAGTACATCCAGCTATACAACACTTATATTTCACAATGAGTCATCAAAGAAATCGATTGAGTCAATCGATGGGGTAATGGATCTCCTGGTAAATGACCTCTGAAAATTCTTATGTAGGGGCGAAGGTATCAGCAAGCGTAAGTGAGTGAGATTTTTTTCATTGTGAATAAGCAAGCATTACAGCACCTGCTGCTGCCATCATAACTGCACCCAGCGTAGCAACATTAAACAAGCTAAAGGGATTATTTGATTGTCGTATTTCTGGTACATTGGGAACTATTAAATCCAAATCATCTGCTATCTGTAGTCCTTCTTTTTCGTTTAATTTTGTTACTGCTACCGCTTCATTTACTGCATTTGGGATGAATGATATTGGTCCAAATTCATCTATAAATTCTTGAGTGTCGTTTAAAAGCTGTCTTAATTTTTGAAGCAAATCACTTGGATAATCAAAGTATCTATTATGAATATATAAAGTTAGGAGTATATCTCTTTTAATGTTTAAAATATTTTCCCATGGTTGAGCCTGACTATCTTGCCTACAAAGAGCTATGTTTTGCTCATAAGACGATAAAATCTCATTAACAAGCGAAAAACTGTTGTTCATTATAGCCGTTTTTAAAGGATTATCTTCATTATCGGTAATGACATTTTTGTAATACTGTAGATTAGGAATAATAACTTTTGTACAAATCTCATCAATGGGATAGGAATAATAATGCCGAAAAGCACATGGGAGTAAACAGGTACAACAGGTCGTACTTAATTCAATTAAAAAATCATCAGGATTATTTTGAGATAATTCACGCACTGTGGCGTGGACACAAGCACAACTATTCAGACCTGTCACATACATTCTTGAAAAAGATATATCTTCAGATCGGAGATGATCAAGTATCACTGTTGCACCACTATCTTCCATCTTCCAAACTGTAGCTTTGTTTGGATAATCTTTGATTAGATGCTGCAATTCAGGAAGTAGCTGAGAACACTCTTTTCTTTGACCCACAGATACAAGAACTCGCTCTCCTGAAGGACTAATTTTATACTCTATCGGTCCCGACTCAAAGTTTACAATAAGAATATATTGTCCCTCTTCCATTGCTTTAGCTAAAGCTTTTTTAAACGCCTGGAGAAGAATCGGTTTAATTGAACCCTCAATAAATTTGGGTTGCATATCAATAATTACAAATATTGATTCACTGGATTTTTTTTCAGGTACAAAAAACCGGTTTTTAAGATAAGAAGTACTAATTTTTAATTCACTTTTGAGTTGAGTCATGCCAATACCAGGAAACAAAAATAGCAAATTATAACACAGAAAGCTCACAAAAAGACCATAACTTAACGTGACTTTTCAGAAATAAAACATTACGAGGGCTATACAGGGTCTGACCAAAATTTTAAACAGGCATCGCAACAACATACAGCCAGTTCATCATTCAGCTTTACTATAGGAATGTAGCACATGTTACCTGGTTGCGTGCAACCAGCCAGCCTGAACTACTCCCTTTAATTCTACAAAAAAGTGACTTAAATCGAGGATAAAAATTTAAGTCGCCTCGTCAGTATTATTATCTCATCACAAGACTTTGCAATGCTGGGTGTTTGTTGTCATCAGTGTCTACAAATTTAAAAATGCGTGAAAAAGGTCTTTGCAATTGATATAAACAATCTAATGCCTCTTGAGGAACAGCCATTTTGGACAACTCCAGTTGGCAACCAACCTCTGGTACTATAGCGCCAGACAAAAGCTCATCCAGTTGTGTCGTTGTAAGTTCAATCGTTTTGATCTCTCCTTGCGTTTGCAAACCTAAAGTAATACGTTCCTGATGTTTGCTCTTGCGCAAAAACCATTGATCCGAGTCAATCATAGGATTTGCATCGCATGCAAATATGAGAAAACTGGTGCAATCCATTTTAATAACTTTGTCTATGCCTTCTTTATCAATTGTATAGGTTTTATCACGAGGATGCTTAGCCGAGACAGGTTTCGTTTTATCTGTAAAGAACATAAAATTCTTTGCCTTTTCAGGTAGGAGAAGTTTAGTTACTTCAAGTTTTCCCCCATCGGCCTCTAACCACATCGAGTCACCACTTAATACCCTTTCCAGGTCGTTATCAGTGATCCTCATCCAGATAGGCTGTCCATGCCGCTGGATACCCAAAGTAACATGGCCATGCATGCTGCTTTTTCGTATAAACCATTGGTCAGTATCGACAGGAGGATTTGAGGTCATCTCAAAAATTAAATAATCTCTACAACCTGATCTGATTATTTCCAGAATTTTATCTTCAGTGAGTTTGTCTTTTAGCTCAGAATGAGAAGCACTCATTGTTAAATACCATTTGATAAACAAGCCATCATTGTATCAACAACGATCACACTGATCAATATTGATGTAATCGTAATTAGGTTTGGCACGATAAATGTCATTTAGTGAGGGATGCGGTCTTTGGGTTGTGTTCCGAAAAACACAGAATAAAATACCGTGCTTTCTTCAAGATCAGATTCGCGAATACTCAAATGAAATTATCGAGGTGAACCATTCATGAGGTGCCTCCTTTTAGTGAACTAGTCTGGAGTAATTTACTGATTAAACAGAGCCAACAGGTGTTCGATACCAATGGGTTCTTCCTTGAGTACGGGAACAACTGCATACCGTGTAGCATACCGGTTAACCACTTTATCAATTTCAATCAGTTCATTTTGTGCTCTTTGGCGTAATAGCACCGAATTTGTCTGTGCAGCTGCTATGCTAGTATTGATAATCCACGCCCAAGGTTCAATACCTGCACGACGCAAGTCTTCTTGTAAGTTAGCAGCCTCAAGTACTGGAGTCGTTTCCGCTAACGTGACGAGCAGCACTTTAGTCTGTTTAGGATCCTGCAATTGCATCATGGGCGTGGTAAAATAGATCTTCTTACCACTCATCTGACGCTGAATTTCTCGGTGATAGGAACCTGTAGAGTCAAGTAATAATAAAGTATGCCCGGTGGGTGCTGTATCCATCACTACGAACTTTTTACCCGCCTCACGAATAATTCTTGAAAATGCTTGAAAGACAGCGATTTCTTCAGTGCATGGTGAACGCAAATCTTCTTCCAAAAGAGCGCGATCTTGAGCATTGAGTTGTGCACCTTTTGTCTCTAGCACATGTTGTCTGTAGCGCTCCGTTTCAACATGTGGGTCAATCCTGCTTATAGTTAAGTTGTCCAGAGCATCAATCAAAGTTTCGCTCAAATGTCCCGCTGGATCAGAAGTGGTAAGATGCACAGAAAACCCTCGATTTGCCAACTCAACTGCTACAGCAGCAGCAAGTGTAGTTTTACCGACCCCACCTTTTCCCATGACCATTACAAGACCATGTCCATCATCTGCAATACCATCTATCAGGGTTGTTATGCGAGGATAATCGTGAGGGACAATATGCTCGCCCTGAGGAGACCATCGTTGCACAGAATGGGTTAGTAATTGATGTAAGGATTCTAAACCCACTAAATTAAATGATTTAAGTTCCACTGTGTCACAGGGCAACTCATTAAGTACAGAAGGAATAGCTCTTAAAGCAGCCTGTTCACGAGAATAAATGGCTGCTGCTAATGCATCATGCACCGCTTCGCTAGCTGGTAGAATGCCATTGATAACCAGAAATTGTTGCCTCATGCCAATAGCTGCCAGCTCTTCATGGGTTCTAGCAACTTCTCGCAAAGTCCCAAGCTGTGCCCTTGCCACTAGCACTAATCGTGTGCGCAATGGATCAGATAAGGCTTCAACAGCCATTTTATATTGTTCACGTTGTTTTTCCAGTCCAGCTAAAGGCCCGAGGCAAGATGCATCTCCTTGGCCATTTTCAAGAAAACTATTCCAGGCACCGGGTAACTGCAACAACCGAATGGTATGTCCGGTGGGTGCGGTATCAAAAATAATATGCTCGAACTCAGCTGTCAGTGTGGTGTCAGTGAGCAGTTCGGTAAATTCGTCAAAAGCTGCAATTTCCGTAGTACAGGCACCAGACAGTTGCTCTTCCATATCCTTGACTAGTGTATCAGAGAGAACACCACGAACCGGATTAATAATTTTATCACGATAGGCTTGCGCTGCCGCTTCTGGATTAATTTCCAGCGCATAGAGACTTGCTACGGCTGGGATTGCGGTAATTTGGTTACCAATACTTACATCAAATACTTGCCCCACATTGGAGGCTGGATCAGTACTGACCAGCAATATACGCTTATTTGTTTCAGCCAGTTGAACTGCAGTGGCGCAGGCTATTGATGTTTTGCCTACTCCACCTTTACCAGTAAAAAATAGAAAGCGCGGGGGTTGTTGTAGAAATTTCATCTTTTTGCATCCCTGTTTCAATAACCACTATTGGAGTAGCGTTTGAGTGATTTCAATATTAGATTCTAGCTCCTACTTAATAGTTGCTCCTAAAAACCATCGATTTCGTAACCAAAATGCTGCATTCACAAGTAAAATAAGAACCGGCACTTCAACAAGAGGACCAATTACCGTTGTAAAAGCTATGGCAGAATTAAGTCCAAAGGTGGCAATTGCAACAGCAATCGCCAATTCGAAATTATTACTGGCTGCAGTAAATGATGCGGCCGTTGTCTTTTCATAATTGGCACCAATAAGCTTCCCCATCGCAAAACTGACAAAAAACATCACCACAAAATAAATAGCCAGAGGTATGGCAATACGAATGACGTCTATAGGAAGTTGCAATACCATAGCACCCTTAAGTGAAAACATCGCGAGAATCGTAAAAAGTAACGCAATCAATGTAATGGGCGAAATCTTTGGTAAAAAAACGGTTTCATACCAAATTACCCCTTTTCTCTTTATCAATAAAAAACGAGTCAGAAATCCTGCGAAAAAAGGTATGCCCAAATAAATAAAAACGCTTTCGGCAATCGTCATAAAATTGATGTGGACTATTTGGCCACTCATGCCAACAAGTGGTGGCAAAACTGTTAGAAAAAACCAGGCATAAACACTGAAAAACAGCAGTTGAAAAATACTGTTAAATGCCACTAAGGCAGCAACATACTGATTATCCCCTTCTGCCAACTGATTCCAGACAATCACCATGGCAATACAGCGTGCCAGCCCAATAAGAATAAGCCCAGTCATATATTCGGGATATCCATGTAAAAATAAAACAGCAAGACCAAACATGAGGAAGGGACCGATAAACCAGTTTTGAATCAATGACAACAGAAGAATTCCCCAGTCTTTAAATATCAGGGGTAATTCTTCATATTTTACTCGGGCTAATGGAGGATACATCATTAAAATAAGACCCATAGCAATAGGAATATTCGTCGAGCCAAAAGATAAGGAATTTAAGAATTGCGGGGCGCTGGAAAAAAATGAACCAATAGCGACACCTGCAGCCATTGCCATGAAGATCCATAGGGTTAAATATCTATCTAAAAATGAAAGACGCCCTGTCCTGCAAGTGGTCATAACAATTCCTGCTCAATTCGTAGTTTAAGTTGATTAAAAACTGCCTCAAATGCAGCTTTGATTTCTATCTCGTTTCCTTTTGATTTAGCAGGATCCGGGATGCTCCAATGAAATTTCCTGGGTTGGCCTGGAAAAATAGGACAGCTCTCACTATTCGCCTGATCACACACTGTAACGACCAAATCAATGGCTTGTGATTTAAATTCATTCCAGGATTTACTGCGTGCTGCTTTGCATTTGATTCCATGATGTGCAAGAGTTTCAATCGCTTTTGGATGCACGCTTCCAGTAGGAACGCTACCTGCGCTAAAAGCAAGATAGCGACCATTAGAGTATTGATTAGTTATCGCCTCCGCCATTATAGAACGACACGAGTTACCGGTGCACAGAAATAGTAGCTTAAGGGGTTTAGTGTTCATTATCCGCAACACCCAGTTGGTTTTGATTTTGTATCACAGCAAGCGGTTGAGGTATTTTATCAGGCATTGAACAAGAACCCTCTGCTACTTTTTCTCCAGAAAAAAACTGGGCATTATAGAAACGAATACTATCAGCAAGATTGTCAACGCCAATATGAATATGAAAACGTTTCATAACTTACTCCTGTTTAAAATTACAGCAATCAGTTATTTCAATTACCAAAATTGCTTGTCCTTGGTTGTTGAATTTAGAGACCTAGGGTTCAGACCAAAAGTTTATACCAAGGTTACAAAATAAGACAGGGACCTTTCTAGCCCTATAACGGCGTGGATGCCTCACTGGCCCCCTAAGTAGCAGGCATATTTTATATCTCGCCAAATTCAATATTCAATTACTGAATTGAATTCCAATTGAATTGGATGTTCCCGATCGGTAACATTTTTATTTAATATGCAAAAAACATCATATTATTACCGATCGGTAACATTTCCTGGGGTTTTCTTCAATGGGGTATAAAATTACCCTACGGGAACATTAAATGAATAATGATGATTCAATCTCCAGAAAATATAGGACGTTATATTCGCAAAGTTCGTAAAGAACTCAATGTTACCCAAAAAGATTTGGCTTTAACTGCGGGTACTGGTTTACGTTTTATTATTGATTTGGAAAATGGAAAGTCAACTTGCCAAATTGGAACAACGCTGCAAGAACTACATGTACTTGGGATTCAACTCAACTTATCTCATGCTGATTTCGAAAATCAACAATCATAAACTGGACGTCTATCTTAATCAAATACTAGCAGGCCAATCAAGTATTGATACGCATGGCGATATGTCTTTTGTGTATGATGACGCCTACCTGGAAAACAAGAAAAATCTCCCGTTGTCACACTCCCTTCCCATTCAAAAAAACCTTTATTCAATGCAGCAATGCCGTCCGTTTTTTAGTGGTCTCTTGCCCGAAGCCCATATGCGTACTGCTATTGCTCGGCAATTGGGTATCAGTGAAAAAAATGATTTTGCCTTATTGGCTGCTATCGGTGGTGAGTGTGCCGGAGCGGTGATGATATTGACTCAAAATACATCCATAGATCAGCTAAAGCCAGACTATAAAATTATCAAAAAAAGGGCGTATTAGAAATCCTGCAAACCATGCATCAACGACCTATGATAGTTGGTGAGGATGGAATCCGCCTATCCCTTGCTGGCGATCAGGATAAACTCCCAGTTGCTATTATTGAAGGAAATCTCGCAATACCCATGAATGGTGCACCCAGCGCCTAAACTCTATCAACACCTAAAACACGTAAATGCCAACATAAAGCATAAAAGGGTCAGATCTTGCTTTTTGCTTGAATAAAATTGGTAATAATTTAGGGATCTGCTATTCATGAGCTAACAGAATTATAAAACTACTCTATCATTAAGAAGCAGAAGGCAAGATTCGACCCCGTATTCGCGGTTCTGATTAAAAAATATTTTATTTGTCTATACTAGTACTAGTAATAAAACAAAAAAATGGATTTTTGACCGATGAGGTGTGTATGGAACGTTACTCCGCGATAGTCAAGTCTTTTGTTCACGGTATTATATCTTCGTCCTTTTTATTTTTTTCATACATGCCTCTAATCTATGCTGAAGATGCAAAGGAATATGGGAAATTTATCATCATTTATGAGAAGCCGGAAAATAAGGCGCAAGAAGCCATAAAGTCTTTATTAAATAAGCCAGAACATTTTGATAGTTTAATCAACTCATTGAATAAAGAGCTAAAACTTCCACAGGACATTAAGATAATTTATCAGACGAAACGTCCCTCAGCATATTATCCAAGCGAGAAAACTATCTATATCGATTACAATACAATTATTTTCTCAGGGGAAACATATTTTAAGGAGTACATTGAGGATGATGAAAACGATGTTAAATCATTTTCTGACGCTGAAAAAAGCGATCAGGACTTAATTAACGATCATATGGTTGGTTTAGCACGCTTTATTATTTATCATGAAATTGCCCATGCGATAATTGATGTTTTTGATTTACCTATAGTGGGTAATGATGAAACGGCAGCAGATAATTTAAGCGCGATTCTTTCCTTAGATTTAGTAAAAGATGGATTTTCAATCGCCATAAATGCCGCAGATGCCTTTGTGCTGATGGAATATCTGTCCAAAAAGGATAAAGATAATGAGGAAGAAGAGGAGCATGATGCCTATTGGGATGAACATGCTTTAAATATGCAGCGCTATTACAACATCCTTTGTTTAGCTTATGGTAAGTTCCCCAAAAAAATGATTGAGGAAGTGTCTACTTGGGAAGACAATAAACAAGAAATTACTTTTTTGATCGAACGAAAAGATTATTGCAAATATCAGTATTTATCAGAACAAAGAGCCTGGTATCGTTTACTGTCACCGTATTTAATCCAACAGGAAACCACTAGCGATGAATCCACTGTAGATAAATCCAATGATAAAGCAAGTGATGAATCGTCAGACGAATCGGATGAGGAATCGACTGATACATCTGAAGATAACAGTGATGATGAATAGCCCGCTTAGGTCGGGCTACGAATAGCCCGACAAATCTTTTTCACCAAGATAGACATCTGAGAAATCGAGCATAAAAGGGGCAGAGCATAACTCCGTCTTAGTGGAACGAGAGTTCGGCTTTCCTTTATACCTGTTTTTTATCTAAAATAATGTTCAATTATGATATAGTTTTATACATTATCCAAAATACTTTAAATCATGAAAGAAATTCATATTGATTCAAAAAAGGTTGTTAACCAAATTTCTTTATCACAAATCAAACCTTCTCCACTGATGTCTTCGATCATCGCCAGCTCTCAAAGTGTTGCAGAACTTGGAACAATCCCAGCAAATGAGATGTTGATGTCTCATCGTCATGAAGAGATTGAAATAGCTCAGGGTATAGAGGAGATCACGGACTTAATCGTTAATAAGATCCGTGATGCAAATGAACAGCTGGTGATTCAAATCTTTGTTTGGGAACCTGACACACCAATTATTGAAGCAATTAATCAAGCACTTTGTGATCGGGAGAAACCATTACAAGTTTATATTTTGTTAGATGAATTAGGTATGATCGCCAGAATGTTCTATCTGAAGCAAATCTTTGCGAACTATCGAAATACAACAGAACATCTAGGATTGCATGATTTGCCTGAACACATCACGGTACATTTAGGCACGTATACACATAGCTCTCCTGCAAGTAATCACGCAAAAACAATCTGCATTGATGATGATGTCATTTTAACAAGCTCTAATTTTCAGAGCGCAAGTTATGGGGAACATGGTTTTCATGATACGGCAATATTTATTCCCAAAGCAGCACGACCTGCGCTTTTAGATTTTCTGGTGATGTGGAGAGCAAGAACTGATGGATATAAAGGAGATGAAGAGCCTAAAATATATGAACCTTCGCCGATTAGTTCTGGTGCTTGCCCCATGCTGTACATCACCAGCCAAATCAGGGTTAAGCCTGCTACTTTAGGATTTTTCCAAGCCGCCTTGCCACCAGACCCTATCAATAATGCTTATATGACTGCTATTAATCAGGCACAGAGTCACATTCAGATTATTATGCCCAATGTTAATTCTCCAGAAATTTTGCGAGCGTTACTCAATTTTATCAATAATAAAAATGGTAAAGTCGATCTATTAATGAGCTATAACTTTAATGACCTGCGCGAATTTTTCTATGGCGGGACTAATCAAGAAAGTGTAAATCAACTTTATGAAGGTGTTCATAAAGATAAGAAAAAGAATCTCACTATGCAATGGTTTAATCAATCAGAGAAATTAGATTATCCAATAAAAGATGTAATCCACATGAAACTGATGATTATTGATGGTCAAGTAACTATTGTTGGTTCCACCAATCTAGATCTTGCGGGATTACATAATTGTCATGAAACTAATGTGGTGATCGACAGCAAGGATTTTGCACAACGCATGTGCAATACTTTATTTTTACCTAATTTTGAACATTCGACTGAAGCCGAAGTGGATTTTGAACCGTTCAGAGTGTGTTAAGCCTCATCTATTGGTGGAGTCCTTAAATCATAAAGGAGTCAGCGAGTGTTTTTTTAATATGAACTACCCTTATTTTTAAAGGGAATTGTTAAAACATGCGTTTCTTGTGCGGTTCTTGAATGGTATTATTTTGTGTTGATTGGCTGAAGACGCTTTGAGATAATTCACTTATTGTTATCTTTTGTTCTTAAGATAGCTCATGAATTCCCAGGAAGCGTAGAAAACGTAGCCTGGTTGCTTGCAACCAGGATTCATTACTCCCCAAACTTCCCTTCATATACTCCTCCCCAGCTTCTTGGCAATCTCCCCTCACGAACATAACGATGGAAGCTTGAATAAGGCCACTCTATAACCTCTTTTACCAAACCATGTTTCACCGGGTTAAAATGAATGTAGTTAACATGTGAGTTAAAATCTGATTCATCTCTAATACGATGCTCCCAAAATCGACGTTGCCATAAGTTGTATTCGCCGCGCAGGTTTTTTAATATGGATTCTCCTGATGATTTTATTTCTTGTGAAAAATAGGTCTTTATTTGGCGTAATCGGGTTGAGTAATCTGAATCCTTTTCTGGTAACTCCATTATCAAATGTACATGGTCGGGTAGTACCACAACAGCATGTATAATAAATGGGTTATTCTTTTGAGCTTGTAGAAAGGAATGCCGTAACTCTGGTATATGGTACGTAATTAAATTTGATGTTCTATCTTTTAAGGTCAATGTAAAGAAATAAGTACCACCCTGCGTTTTATCTCGCCTGTAATTGACCATGATGTTTTTTCCATAGATTCTTGCTTGGGTTAACATAACATTTTTAGAAAAATGTAGGAAGCATCGTTCCTGGAAATCCTGGTTGCAAGCAACCAGGCTACATTTGTTTCACAATTGCGATCCAAAAATAAATCATTCGCGCCATCAGATAATAGTATTTCAGAAAAAACGACGACATCTCACTTTGAAAAATCATACAAGTACTAGAGGGGCAGATCCTGACCCCATATTCACACTATTGGTAAATAAATTTCTACTTGGTGGTTGCTGGTTTTCTGTTATAGTTTCCAATAATTAAGCTTTACATTCAGGTTTTCAATGAAAAAAATTATATTAACAGGCGATCGTCCCACAGGTAAATTACATCTTGGTCATTACGTCGGTTCTCTAGCCAATCGAATTAAGCTTCAAGCTGAATACGATCAGTATATAATGATAGCTGATATTCAGGCCTTAACTGATAATTTTGAGAACCCAGGCAAAATAGTCGACAATCTTTATGAAGTAGCATTAGATTATTTATCAGTTGGTATCGACCCACAAAAAAGCACTATTTTTATACAATCCCATATTCCTGAGCTTGCAGAACTTACTGTTTATTATCTGAACCTTGTCACTTTAGGGCGACTCGAACGAAACCCTACAGTAAAAACAGAAATTCAACAAAAAGGATATGATTCATCTATACCCGCAGGTTTTTTTTGTTATCCAGTCAGTCAAGCAGCAGATATTACCGCATTCAAGGCAGAAGCAGTTCCTGTTGGTGATGATCAAGTTCCTATGATTGAACAAACCAATGAAATAGTAAGACGGTTTAACAGAATTTATAATACCGAGTGCTTAAAGGAAGCAAAACCTATTTTAAGTAAAACCTCTCGCCTGGTTGGAATCGACGGTCAATCTAAAGCAAGTAAATCCTTAGGTAATGCGATTTTTCTTTCTGACACACCTGAAGAAATAAAACGCAAAGTATTTTTAATGTTCACTGACCCAACTCATTTAAAAATTAGTGATCCCGGGAAAGTTGAAGGAAATGTTGTGTTTGATTACCTTGATGCATTTCATTTAGATTCACAAGAAGTGGCAGATTTAAAAGATCACTATAGAAAAGGTGGGCTTGGTGACGCCACAATTAAAAATATTTTAAACACTACCTTACAGACTATGCTTGAACCAATAAGAGACAAAAGAAATAGTTTTAAACGTGGTGAAGTAATGGATATCATAATTTCAGGTACTACCGCAGCAAAAAAAATAGCTGAAAAAACTCTTGAAGAGGTTCGGAGTGCGATTGGGTTACGTTATTTTGAATAGAGCCCATTAAAAAATAATTGGGTCAGCCCCCTATATCAAAAGGATTGGGGATGAGTACGACTAGAGGGTCTGCTTGAAGGCCAGATCGTGTCTTTTGCTTTTCACTACCTTAAAACAAAATACAATACGTGTCTCTCATTTGTGGCGATGTAGCAATCACTTAAGGGATTAAGTGATTGCTTTTTTAATTTGAACTACCCTTATTTTTAAGGGGAAATGGTTAAAACATGCGGTTCTTGAGTGGTATTATTTTGTGTTGTTTGGCTGAAGAAGCTTTGGGGTAATTCACTTATTGTTATTTTTTGTTCTTTAGGAAGCTCATTAGTTCCCAGGCTTTTTTCAACCATTTCCAATAACCTTTTGGAGATGGGGTGTTGTACAATGGTTTGAAGAGCTTCTTTCATATTCTCCTGGCGCTTAGGATCAAAACGACGCCAGTTTGCAAGATATTTAACCTGATCGGAAGCCACTTTTGGATTAATTTTATCGAGTTGCAAGATAATCTCTTTTAAAAACTGATATCCTGCACCTGCCCCATCATGGTAGAGACTTATATTCTCACAGAATGAACCTACAACCGCGGTCACCTTATTGGGCTGTTTTATGTCAAATTTGGGGTGCGCCATGAGTGTTTTAATGGCATCAATTGTGGTTGCCGAGCTTGATTGGACAGAAAACCAGTTATCCATTGCTAATGAATCGTCTTGCCACAAATCCAGAGATTGGCTTAAAAAGAGTTCACGGTCGTTTTGTTCCAATAGATTCAATCCTTTCAATACAGCCATGGTATTCGTCATATTAACCGCTAGCTCATCCTGAAATTGCTTCATTGCCAATTGTCTTACTTCAGGATTTTTTAGATGCAGCAAATAGGACAGGCATTGATTTTTCAATCGTCGCATTCCCGCCTCTTTAATATCAAAATGTGGATTTTGACTGCTGCAATTAATGCTTTGATATCGAGCCATTAAACTGCTTTGTAATTGATGCGCGACTTCACTAATCAAAAATTCTCTTGCCAGGTACATTGCCTCAATATCAATGTGTTCTAATTTGTCGACCAAATAGTGTGCAGAAGGAATAGTCAGCATATCTGCGAGAAGCCATAAATCAGGCTCTGAAGAATTAATAATAGAATCCAGTGTTTTGATAAACTGCTCAGAAAGACTTAAAACACGTCCCTCCTGCACTTGTTTAATGACCTGCTCCAATTGATTAAGAATATATCGTTGGCTGGCTTCCAATCGATTAAAAGGATCAACATCACTTTTGGCCAGGATTCCATAATGCTCTTCCGCAATTAAATGTTTAATCTGTACTGGTGCAGAGAAATTTCTGAATAAAGACAAGATTGGTTTAGAAGGAACCTGTCTGAATTCAAAACGCTCCTCTGGCTGAGTTAGCAGCAATATTTGTTCAGAACATGCCTCTTCGCTTTTGAGGTATAAGGGAATCACTTTACCCTCTTCACTGATCAATCCCATACGAACAGGAATTACCATAGGATTTTTATCAGGCTGGTTAGGTGTCGGTTTGGTAGATTGTTTTAAGGTCAAAAGGTAAATCTGTTCTTCCGGGATATAGTGCTCTTCAACTTCAATTTCGGGCGTACCCGCCTGATGAAACCAGAGAGCGAACTGGGACAGATCCTTATTTGATACATCTTGCATGGCAGTAAGAAATTGTTCAATTGTAACTGCTTCACCATCATGGCGATTAAAATATACAGTCATTCCCTTGCGAAAGGTCTCAGTCCCTAATAAAGTGTCTAGCATCTGAAACAATTCAGCCCCTTTTTTATAAATTGTTGAAGTATAAAAATTATCGGGGACAATATAGGATTTTGGTTGGACGGGGTGAGCCAACGGCCCAGCATCTTCAGGGAATTGACGGCTTCGTAAATCGTTTACATAAAGGGCTCGTAACGCTCGGCTGCAGAGTTCCGTAATAAAAGTTTGGTTTCGAAAGGTCGTCAAACCCTCTTTAACGGTTAACTGAAACCAATCGCGAACCGTTACCCTGTTCCCTGTCCAGTTGTGAAAATATTCATGCGCTACAGTGCCTTTAATTCCCACTAATCGATCATCGGTTACCCGTGATGGAAGAGCTAAAATAGCTTTTGAATTGAAAATATTGAGGCCTTTATTCTCCATTGCACCCATATTAAAATCATCAATAGCAACAACTTTATAGACGTCTAAATCACATTCTCGTCCATAATTCACCTCATCCCACAGCATCGCTTCTTTCAAGGATTCTATTGCATGATGGCATCGCTCGCCCAAGCCTCTTTCAACATAAAACATTAACTTGATAGTGCGACCTGATTGAGTGAGATAAACATCTTCAACACAGTCAAAGTCTCCTGCAACTAAAGCAAACAAATAGCTTGGTTTTTTAAAAGGATCATTCCAGGTGATAAAATTTCGCCCGTCTGGAGTTTGCCCTTCTGCAACCAGGTTCCCATTAGATAACATAAAAGGGCATTGCTTTTTATCTGCAATAATGGTGGTGGTATAGGTCGCCATCACATCAGGTCGGTCGATAAAATAGGTAATTCGCCGAAATCCCTCTGCCTCACAATGAGTTGTGAATTTATTTTTAGAAATGTATAAACCGCTTAACTCTGTATTCAACTCAGGATTTATCGAGTTACATAGTTCGAGAACACAGGGAGCATTAATTCCCTTAATGATTAATTCATTATCACTAAGCTGATAATCAACAGACTCTAGCACTGTACCATTAAGCATAACCGAGTGCAGTCCAATCTTCTCACCCTGGAGGACTAATAACTTCTCACTTGCATCAGAAGCAGGATTGGGGGAAATGTTCAGTTTCGTTTTAACTCGCGTATCCCTACTATCCAGTTCGAAAGTTAAATCAACATGTTCAATTAAAAAATCTGAAACTTTATAATCTTTTAGATACGTTACTTTAGCTGATGATTTAGTCATGTTTGCATCCTTGTAAATCCAATAAATAAAAAATTAATTACCTTTGAAAGCACCAGTGTAAATCATATAGAACGAAATCATATAGGGTTCTGCCCTCTGTAGAAGCCGTTTTCTTTTTTGAATCTACTCTTGCCCGCCACCTTGTAGCCTGAGCACCAGTGGTTGTTGGTTTTATAGCAAGGGGGAAACCGTCCTGTATTACGACTTCGTCTAATACAGGCTACGTGATTAATTTTCAAGCAAACAATTTTATATATTCTATAATTAAATAAATTCGACATTCAGAGATAATGATGCTCTTTAGAATTATTTTATTTAGTATTGGGTGCCTTTTTACTTTTAATACACAGGCTTATGTTGTTACAGAGGCCACGCCAGAACAGGCTACTGAATATTCCCGCGAGCTGTTGAATCTGGTTCTGGATGTTGTAAAAAATTGCTATAAGGGTCCAACCAAGACCAATGGTATTCAATTGGTGAAATGTGTAGCCGATGTATTCAATAAGGATGTTCCAAATCCACTACACTATAAACTACGCATTTCGGGCGATTGCCCAGGTGAGTCGGATTTAATAATCTATAACCCCGCTGGTGATATGATTACTTGCTATCTTAATTTTGACCAGAGTGTGCAGGTAAATCGTTGCATCAGTTATAAAGTCCCTCCATTAACAAATGGGCAAGAAATGTCAATATCTCCTCCCATGGTTCTTATTAAATAAGCCGATCTTTACTCATAACATTAGGTCCAGAGTAAAGCCTTGAATTGTTAATGTTTAATCAGCTGACGTAGTCCGTATGCAGGTGACGCAGTAAACCTGAAGATTAGGCTTCGAACATCAAGGATTTCGCTTCACTTAATCCAGGCTTGCTGGCAAAATGCCCCTCATCCCCAGCCCTTCTCCCTAAAACCAGGGAGAAGGGAGCTTGTTCCGCGCCAAAGGATAATTAATCGAAGTTTTGCCTTTAACTTGGCACCTTTGGTTGCTATAGATTAAAAGTCTTAATTAGGAGTGTAAGGAATTTCCGAATGTCGAATGACAAAAAATATCAAAATAATCCACAGCAAGACTTCAGAATCAGCTGCCATGTTGGCAAACACCAAGAAAGCGATGACCATCACTGCCAGGCTAAATTGCTTAACATTTAATGATTCCAATGAAATTCGCGCATTGTTTAGTGAACTTATAGGTAAACAAGTAGACGAAAGTTTTTTACTGATACCCCCATTTTATACCGCTGGTGGCGATGAAATTCACATCGGACAAAATGTCTTCATAAACCAGAACTGCACGTTCTATGATCTTGGTGGGCTCCATATAGCGGATGATGTGATGATTGGACCCAACGTTAGCATCATCACAGCCAGCCATGCTCTTGAACCATCTAAACGCAGGACAACCACAATCGGAAAGCCCATCGTGATTGAGAGAAACGTCTGGATAGCCACTGGTGCAATTATTGTTGGTGGTGTTACTGTAGGTGAAAACTCGGTTGTCGCTGCTGGTTCAGTAGTCACCAGGAATGTTCCCCCCAATACCCTTGTCGGCGGAAATCCGGCTCAAGTCATTCGCTCAATTATGGATTTGAAATAAGTGGCGTAGGGGCCGTTTCTTGTTCTTGTTCTTCTTCGTATTCCTGTTCCTGGCTCGGCCCTTTATCCTTTAATTTGATATCTTCTTTTAGATCTTGTAATCGTTCTTTTAGAGTTAAAGGAACCTTCTCATTATCTTTATAAGCGTATTCAGAAATATTTAAAGGAGTGATCGTGTTGATTACCCTGATACAGGCATTTAAAACAGATAGGAAAAAATTTGACACCGAGGGGGCCTTGATTAAATTATCAGCATGCTGTTTTACTGCATTTCCAATATCGTCAGCATAACCTTTCAGTGCAGTCTTACGATCTTCATCTGTGTTAGGCTCATTTTGTGCCAATTGATCTAATGCCATTTGATTTCGGACGGCCTGCAGCGACATACCAAATTCTTGAGATTTTGCTATGAGACGCTTATCACTGGTTTTAACCGAGAGAGCATCAAGTTCTTTGATTAAGGCATCAACAGACTTCACTAATTGATCGAGTTCTTTAGTATTAGGCTCATCATTTAAAAAGCTGGAGTTTTGATCGCGTTCCTGGTTTATCAGCGCTTGCTGCCGAAAAACTATTTGCATGGCTTTGGGATTTTTATTGACTAATTCCTCAATATCATACTCACCAACAGTTATATTATGTTCTTTAAAATCGTTAACGATGTCTTCAACTGCAGAGGCATATTGCTTCCTTAAATTATCAACCATCAAATCAACATCAGCTTCAGTTAATTGCTTGGTTTTCATTTTATAATACAGTTCGTCAATAATCTCACTTTGATCAAAATTACTATTAGTCTTTTGGGGATAATCTAAAAAGCGCTGATAAAACTCATTGCCTTGTAGTTTTTTAGCGATCTCATCGCTGCGCATTCCCTGACAGTCATTAATAAGAGATTTAAATACCTCTTTAGTCTTGGTATCGTCATTTAAAAACGCTAGATAACTATCCTGACTGTTAATTGATTCCAATTCGTGTTCTATTGTCTTATGAGCTGTTGTTTGATGCTCTTTAAGAAAAGCGCTGCTTTGTTCGAATGAGCTTTCCAGGACAATACCAGCAGAACTCAGATCCTTGGGAGAAAAACTGACATTTAAGATAGGGTGTTCACCATGCGCTTTAAATTGTTTAAATAATATTCCATGTTTGTCCTTCCATTCTTGTCGATCCGGGTTCTGAGAGGTAAATGAAAAAGGAGAAGGAACTTTGGTATCACCTATCGTGATCATTTGATCACCAGGAACATTCAAGTGCAATAAAGGAACACCATTCTTTTGAAGTAATTGCCACAGCGTTGATAATCTCTGTTTGTATTCCTCACTAGTTATTTGTTTTTGATGAGAATCAGGCAAATAAATACATACTTCCTTGCCCAATTGAGTTCTATCTTTTCCAGATTGACTCATTGCACCATCATATCCATCCTCGTCGTTACGGATGACAAATATTTTCCCTTCAACCGCACAATCCTTGAATGCTTCTGAGACACACTGTCGAATAACGCTGATTTTATTATCGGGATTATTTTCATCTACAGCCTTCGGATCAATATGTACTCTTAGCTGCCATCCGTGTTCACTCTGAGACCCAGGAAGCTTGTTTGGCAAACCTCTAGCTTCATACCCCATAAATCATAAGCCTCTAAATAAGTGAAAAAACGAATAGTAAATAATGGACGTATTATTATATGTATAGACCATGATATCAAGAAGAGCAAACATTGGACAAGTTGGCATATTTTTTACCTATAGGAGTTATACGATATTTATAGTAATAGAATGCATATAGAAACTCTGGGTTTAGAACGTTCAATGGAATATGGAGACGATTATTGGGAAGCAGCAGACAACATCCTATTTTGGGTGGTTACAGGCTTTCTCCCTGTTTCTTTATCCTTTTATGCCCAAATTGGGAAAAGCACTTTGGCATACTCTTGGCTATCAACATCTGCCAACCATGGATGGTTTATATTACTTTCCGCTGCATCAAACAAGTAATGCTAAACTGCATTGTTCAAAGTCAAAACCTATTCAAGACGGAGTTGAAGTACATCCAGTTCAGTTTGCCTTAGGGTAAACTCAACCACCTTTTGATGCAACTTATTTCCACGTGTTACCCGGTTGTATCACTCCGGTCGACAAGCATCTCGAAAAGGAGGTGAGGATAGTCCTTCAGGACTAGGGAATCTTAAACTTTGAACGTGTTTCTTATCCTGTACTACAACATGATATTTATTATTTTGAATCGTTTAAAACACATCAGGTATTTAATAACGCGAACGATCTTCTGATCATATGCTCACTTTATTGGTAGCGATTTAATAAGGACCAGACGGATAATATTATTGTTGGCGGGTGGAACTACTGGGACATCCGAAGGAACTTAATTTTTTTGAACACTATTAAGAATACGAGGAAATTGTTGGGTTCCCCATAGATAAAAACGTTCGAACACTGCTGCTTCGATCAGAAGCTTTATTCTAAAAGCCCCCCTTCTGTATTTAGTTTATACTCAACATATAGATGCATGGAGTAAGGTTATGGTCTCTACTCAGGTTCCTTTAATTTCCCTAATGAATAAATTTGGGTACAAAGTACCGCAAAAAGGGGTTTGCGCAGGATTAATCTGTCTGGTGGCTTTTGCCGAAATTTGTGAGGAAGAGGCCAAATTTGATCGTCGTATCGATTTAATTCTTAATCTGAATGCCGAGAAAATCACCTATAATGGCTTAACCGATAGTACAAAAATGCTTCCTATTATTCGTGAAAAAATAAAAAAAAAGGAGAAATTGACCCCATTTGAAAAAAATATAATGGATTTGGATGCTTTTTTTTCATCTATAACAATCGCTCATTTTACCGATAACTTTAAAGAATTTTTTAATGGATTTATTGCTAAAGCAGATATTGTCAGACTGGCCGAAGTAATTCGTCCTGAAAAGCTAGTCGCCAGAGGAGGGATTCAAGAGGTTTTTGCAGATCCATTTATTGGTAATGAAAAGAAACTTAAAAAATACCTGACACAATTAAGCGCTATTTTTACACAATGTGAAAAAAATACTCAGGGTATGGAATATACCAAATTATCATTCAGTCTATATAGTCCCTTGCATCGAATTAGTATCAAGTATATTCCAGCAGAGCAATGTTGGACCATTACTGACCCTAACACCTTACCCGCCAGAAAAATATCACTTGAACAGTTGGTTCAGGAAATTATCAAAGCCTTTCATGACAACCAGATAACTGCTTTTGAAGCACAGATTTATACCGCAGGAAAAAACCCTTACCTGGAGCAGGTCAAATCTCAATTCAATCAATTGAAACAGTCGAATGAACTCAAAAAGGAAACGGTTAAAACAGCCACGCTTAAAAACGATTACCGCTCTGGTGGCACCACCATTGCGCATATTGCGGCGATGAATGGGGATGTCGACACTTTAAAAAAAATTACCAAACTTGATAAAAAATCCTTATTTCGAGCGGATAATGATGGCTATACACCAATGATATATGCTGCTCAATATGGCTATATCGAGGTAGTTGATTATCTTGCATCTGTAAAAAATTCAGAACTGGTCCGAGTTACAGATCTTGGTATGTCCGCACTCAGTATTGCATCTCATATGCAGCATACTAATGTGCTTGCTATGCTTCAAAAGCATCCAGATTTATTGCGCGACTCTCATGCCGATATAGAATCTCTCGTATTTACTGCAGCCATAAATTTAAAATATGACTCGTTATTTACCCTTGCAGATCTCAATAAAGACTTTTTACGCAGAACTAATGCTCAAGGCGAAACTCCAGTTCATTTACTTATCAGAAGAGGCATAAGTCCTGATATTCTCCTTCGCCTGACTGCATATGATGTAGATTTTACCTGCCCCTCTCATCAAGCGAACTCACCTCTTTCGATTGCTATAAAGGATAAACGATGGGATTTGGTTATGGTGATGATGTTACATACTTCCGCGAGTGCGACAATGATGAAGCAGCAACAGATTAAATACGAGTTAATTACCTCTGAATTATTCAAGCATTTGGATAATCTGGAAAATTCAGAACAACGAGATGACATCATTCGTTCAATTGCAAAAAAAACAAATCTTCTGGGGCAATATATTTTTGATGAGTCCAAACAGGCTATAAAATCGAATCATGGGTTATTTAAAGAGAATAAACCCTCATTTAAGGATGTTGTATTGGATTTAAAAAACAGATTTTCTCCTGAACATAAAGCAAACAGTAACAGCCCTAATTAAACAATCTCTAGACACTGGAACAGCGTGCATCGAATAATTGTGTCAAAATTTGATTTAAGGAATTCGCTACGCTCATGGATTCCCGGATTATATCCGGGCTACATTAGATAGCCCGAAATTAATATTGTGGCCTGGACGACTCAACGTGTAAACCAGGCTCTATCTAACTAAATTTAACTTGTATAAACTAAAGATACACCAACATAGTTTCCATGACTTTTAATGTCATATTGTCCATTATATTGACTATTTAGACTAGAAAGTGTCGGGTAATAGGTATAATTGTAGTCCAATGCTGCTGAAAGATGTGATATCAGCGCATAAGCTAAGCCAGCTCCAAATCGACCACCCACTTGATCACGTGCATGATAGTATGGACTTACGGTATTTGTTGCATCACGATTTAAAGCGGTATCTCTAAAAGCAAGACCAGCTCGGCCATAAACTAATAAACTGGGATTAAATCGATAACCCGGAAGTACATCCAAGCCTAAATAGTCCTGACTTAAAAAATTGACGTCAAAGCGTTGGGTTGTAAAAGTAACGCCTGGATAATTATAGTAAACCACACGATGGGGGAAATAAGTATTGGCTTCAACGCCTAAAAATAAATTATTCGCAAATGTGTGGCCTGCACCTATAAATAGATTGCCTTGAGCACGATTATTAGTTGATGACGCTGTAGAATTTCGAAGAGTAACGATATTAGTTACCAATAATTTATCGGTATTAAACGTTGCGCCAACCCCAACCCCCAAATACACGTTTTCCTTAGGACTAACGACTGTAGAAATTGGCCCCATTGTTCCAGAAAAAACAGTACTCGATGCCATTAAACTCAGTAAATATATATTTTTTTTCATTAATTATCCCTTTGAAAAATTTATTTAATCCGATAAAAAACTCTTTAAATTCAGCATATTAATCATTTGTGGAAGATGATAACTGCTGTTTCGAGGATTATGATATTGCATAAGATAATGCAGAGCAATATTGTGTTTTCTCTCATAGATACAATGCCCGCAAAAGAAGAAGATTAGAGAAAACGGTTGAACCCCATCTAAGCCTAGATGAGCTCCATAGTTCATTGAAGGCCTTAAGCCTAAAAACAAAATGCGTATACCTTCAACGCAATATGATCATCATCTGTAACTTCCCCCTAATTTCACTAATTTAATATTTAAAACATCAGAAAATGGTTTTAGGAGTCGTGTCATGAAAGAGAGACGTGAAAACCAAAGTAATGCCTCAAAACTTGAAAAGACAGATAGTTCAGATGCTCATATAGCAAGCCTACCTCCGCAGGAAATGATGCAAGATAAAGTAGCGAGTGAGCAACAAACGACTAAAAGCAGACCAAAAGCATCACCCCTTGCCTCTTCAATTTCCAAGGCCTATTCACCCACAAAGCAGTTAACTCATGAAGAAATAAGAGCTCACAATACATTTGGTTTTTTTGAATCACTTCGAAATGGTGCTTATGAAATGGCACCAAGTTTATTCACTAAACCGAATAGCTCCGACTACAAAGCTAAAGAATTTTTTTACCTCCATAAAAAAATGCAACAAGAAAGGACACAAATTAACAGTACTGTAAATATATTGAGATCCTCCATTATTGAAAACCCCAAGTCTGCAAAGTCAGCGCAATTATTTACAAAACTCAATCAAGATATTCTTCGTTATCAACAAACAAAACAGCAGGTATATGAATTGTATCAAAGCTATCTTTCATTCAGTGATGCTGAAAAAGAAAGCTACTGGAAGAGAGTAACTGGTTATAAGGATGTTACTCAAACTTTAGAATTATTTGATAAAATGCACAAATTACTCCAGTCCCCAGAAGATGAACGATTCGAAACATTAGATGCAGACTTTTTTTTAGCGTTTCATGATGATCAAGGTCAAGTCTTAATGGCCGAGCTCCTAACAGGTATCGAACGACATGGAGTAGATTTTAAAGTGAAACATGGAAACGCAATTCAAGTTGAACCAACTCCAAAAGACGGCTTTAACATTTCCGATTTAAGTGCGCAAACCGGTTGGAGTTATAATGATTTTGATGATTGGGCAAATTTATCAGTCGATGAATTTTTTGTTCAACTTCAGAAGCAAATGAAACCAGGATCTCCGGAAGCATTGGGAAATATTACCCTTGCCTACGCTCAAGAAGGTAGTGTGCCATTTGGATATACAGTAGATAAAGACGGGAAGGCTCAAAGTTATCTTGTTGAAACCTATGTCACATTCCTCCATGAATTAGGACATGCTGCTGCAATACTTCGAGGTGATTTTTTCGATAATCAGGCACCATTACCTAGACAATTAATGCATTATCATCAATTAGAAGAGTTCCTAAATATACGCTTTCGAACAATTAATGAAACCACATTGGATCCATTGGGGATAGAACGCGTGGGGCATACAGGTATTGAGTTTCAAAGTTTGAAGCAAATGCAATTAGAAGATCTTCGTGGCCGTTGGGGTGAAGAATTTCTTATCGATCAAACTCAAGAAGAAATAAATATGGATCGAATAGCAACTGATCAATTAAAGGAAAACGGGGTAATATGGCAACCAACAAAACCAGATGCAGAACACATGGAAATGAAACAAAATCTGGAGAAATCAAAGCACGCGGAAATTAAAAATTATAGAAAAATGATGTTTGAGCTAAGGGAAAATGAGAAGGAGAATGTCTTGGATAACGAGGATGATTTAAAGAGATCTTCAAGTATGAGTTTAAGTTTTTAGTTGATCAGAAGCTTTATGAAAAGATGATTCAGCTAGTGATTTATATGGATTATCTTGGTGCAAATATAATTTCATTTATTATAAAGTATTTAAGGAGATAGTATATGTTTAAGTTATTCGATAATAAAATGGGCTCTAGCAAGAGTACCCATAATTCTCTTTGGGACTTAATAATCCAAGTAGGATTAAGGCTAGGATTTAATACAAATAGTTCAGAATATAAAAATAAACTAAAGAATTTATTTAGTACGAGCAGGTCCATTAAATCACAAACACAAAATGAAGATTCATTGATTGATTTGCAGAAGCCTTTATTCCAGGTTATAGCGAATATAGAATCAAACCCTAAACTTGACCTAAAAAATTTGACTCAGGCTGAAACCTCATTATTTAATTATATTATTCAACGAATACTTGGTGAAGGGTTGCTCCAATCAACCTACATTATGCTTGAATCTGAAAAAAATAATTATAAATTAGAGGCAGACTCAGAAAAGTTCTCCTTTTTGCGCGGTTATGGTCAGTTACTTATCGATTACAATGAATTCCTACCCAAGGAAATCCGCGATGTAGTTATCAAACAATATTTATACTTACTTTATAAAGGAAGTTCGGCTGAAGAATATGATACTTCTGAATCAAATTGTCAGTTTCGTCATCTAGAAGATAAATTATCGGCTATTTTTTTTCCAGATGTGGATTGCGAAGAGCGTTATATAAAATACTTCAACATAGTTGATGTAAGTGAAGCACATAATTATCACTTATCTTGTATGGCTGCTCAGGGTTCAATGTTTCATCTATTTCCCTCAAGATTAGATGAGTTGACAACTCAAGCAACGTCAAGCTATGGATGTGTCTAAATATTAGAGAAGACACCATGCATGAAGTGAAGCAACAATTCCCCCTAAGGAAGCATAATTACACCAATAGAAATACACTTCCAAGACCCTAAGAACCAATAAATTGTGTTGCCCCTTTGCAAGGGGCATTGACGTTTATGGAAAATCTTATCAAGCGAAGATACTGCCTTGAAAAGGGCTTTAGGTTAAATCCGACTGAATCGATTCCTGAAGGCTTATATCGCATCATCAGCTCATCCCCAATCAAAATCGTTATCCTGATGAGAGGAAGTCGTTTAGATTAACAAGAGATACAGGCTATATTAATGACATCGATGCACCAATTTGCTTGCATCGATGTCAATTCAGAAGTCATAACTTCAGATCTTTAAAACAGTGGATACAGCCTGTTATTTAAAGGTAATAATTAGATTGGAATTCTTTGTCTTTACATCTATTGATGTTGGAATCGTACCCTTTGGGCAATTTTATCGTCGCTTTAGTCTTCCTCAAACTGCGGATGATGCAAAAATCACTGCACGGTACGCTCATGGAGTTCTTGAAATCAGAATTCCCAAAAGAGAGGCTGCAACTGAGAAAAAATTGAAATCAGTGTAGAAGAATAATATAAAAGGCCTCTTTATCAGGCTTTTTTATTTAAGATACAGTATAAGCTGTGTTTCTGTTTTAATTTAAGATTTAACTAATTGAGCACCGACCTCTACCCCAAATTTATTAGTATTTAAACAAGAAATTAGAGTTCAGTTCGCTTAACAGCAGAGCTTTAAGGAAAGGCGCTCATTAAGGGTTACAATAATCACAATAAGCTGGATCGGCTTTTAACAAACCATCTTTTCTCATTTTGTACTCTTGATGTTGACAGGCAATACAACCCCACACTTCTTCCTCATATAATGAAGTTGGGGAACCACAAAGCGAGCAAGGTAAAGTGCCTTTAGTTGACTTGAATCCAAAACCTGGACACTCACATCGAACACAAAGGTTAGCAATTCGTTGCGTTAGTTTATCAGCCAACTCACCAATCACTGTCATTCGAGTAGGATTCATCATAGCTCGCATATCCGTTGCTAGAAGAAGTTCTTTCTCATTTTTAAAACCAAGAGCGAGATGGTGGGTCAAGTGTTCTAAATTATTAATGCCCTTAGCCACAACACGATTATCAGAACTTGTTTGTACAATGAGTGCGTGAGTCGGAAAATGAACTTGTTTAAGAAAAGCATCAATATCTGTATTCTTGTTAACCGTTAACATCGCATAATTTGTTTTTTGACTTACTAGTTGCTCTGCAATAATCCAGTCATGCTCTCTATCAATAAACACCATCAACTCATGATCGCTTGGTACAAACGGAAATGCGGGATGAGGCCCAAAACTTCCCTCAGAGGCTACAGCAAGCCTATAGTTATAACGTTTTGCCGCTGTTTTAGCCTTTAAGAGACAGGTTTCATAGGGACTCAGAGTCCGTGCAATCTCTCCCGTAAACGTTCCAAACTGATCGGTATCAAAATCGTGCACATTTAAAGTGCACGACAGCCTTTTCATAAAAGGTTCAGCTATTGCTTGTTCCTTTTCATGCTTGGATGCTAATAAAACATGTTGATTTTTATAGTACATGATTAAGTATTCATAATGTGAAAATAATCAAGCCTTGCAACCGAAACATCGGAAACAAACATCACCCCAGACTCGTTCTGAAACAAGGTTTTCATGCCTAAAGCCAAGGTTACGATCACTTCTTCAGGTGCAACGGCGATAAACATGACTAATGAGGATTTGTCATTAAACATCATTTTTCCTTCATGAAAACCATGATGCCCTTTTCCAGAAACATTTCGTATCAATGTATACCCTGTCACTGATGCCTCGTCCATCATAGACGTTATCAGGTGCTCATGTTCTCCAGCAACAATAATCTCAATTTTTTTCATTGGATGCAGGTTAATCCCAATATCTTTTCGTTCTTGAACTTTAATCACACTCATTTTTTTCTCCTCACTATTATTCAACTAAAATCCACTCACCCGATTGGGTGAGTTGATAAACTCCTTGATTCTTCGGGTCGATAACTATCAAGTGCACCCATTGGTTAAAAAATAAGGTTTTTAAGATGGAGTGTTTTTCAATCACTTGAGAAACCATCTCTTTAGGGGCATAAACAAGGGTCAATAAACGCTGTGGCTCATGATAGGGTTCCATATCAGAACTCATGACCGATTGCAGAGGAAGACCATGCATGAGATCACTTCCATTCCCCTGCATCACGCCAATGGTTCCAACCACATTGTGGGTAATTTTGCTTCCACTTCCAAAGGCAACATTATCTAAAGTAGAAAATAAATATTGGGTATTTATCCATTCAGCCACCACCATGGGCGCTGTCAGAATGGTCTCGAGAAATGTGCCTTCACTGTCTTGCTCATACCGATAAGAATGCAAAAAACAGCGACCATCAAGAGAGATATTTTTTGTTAGGTGCCGAGGAGCAACAATAAAGGCAGCATTGCGTGCCAAGCCCCATTCAGGTCGTGTTTCAGACCAGTCCATGCTTCTTCTTGTGATGTCTTTATGAGAAGAGCAACTCTGCAATTGTACTCTCCGCTCTTGGTTGGTTATAAGCCTTGCTTCCTTTAAATCGTTTTGCAGTTGGCTTATAAGCTCAGGGTAGATAGGTTTGGCTACATCTTGTGTGTAAAGTTCGACTGAATCCGTAGTTGTATTATGTTGTGCTCCGTAAAATACCGTATCCAAGGGGATGTGCATGCCACAGTCTTCCAGGCCTCGTCGAACTTCAGGTTTATTAAGAATGGACGCCAATAATCGCGCATTTATACCTCCATGATTCCCACCGCAGGCGCCGCAATCCAGAGCTGAAGCATAAGGATTGTTTTCGGTAGTACTTCCATGACCACAGAGAATAATGAGTTTTGCAAAACCTGAAGTCAGCCCCATAAGGCGCAATACCGTTTCAGCATAACTAATCTGCTCGTGTAATGATAAACCTTGCTCCGCATCCGTTTCACTTAATTCATAAGCTACTTTGGTCGGAATCGCAGGTTTCAGCCAACCCGTGATGGCTGATACTGAATGATGACTTAATTCCGGTGATAACGATTTTAAAATCATATTCAAACCACACCAAAGCCCTAAAGACTCCACTAAGGCAAAAGGGGTCGACACATTGTTCTTGAGTTGCGTATAAAGGCTTTTACAACGATTAATGAATGCCTTTCCTCGCTGATAACGTTCAAAATCGTCATTATTTGCAGCAGCCGACATTTCTTTAATCGCATATTTTGGTTTTAACAAGACCGGACAACACTCTTTATTTTTATTGGTATCAAATTCATCGATACGCACAGGAAGTCCAAAAAATCCGGCAAAACCAAAGGTTTCATAAGATCCTAAAGACTCTATAGCACGGCGAAATGGCTCGGAACGCACATCAATACAAAAAACCAACTGAGCATTTCTGCGCGGAAGATGATCTTCTCCTTTCTTTACCTCTGGCAAAAGCAGACTTAATAACTTTTGCCGATAGGAATCCTCATTACTTTTTAATTTCGTCAGCACTTTTTTAACCAAAGAGCCATCGTCGATGCTTTTTTTTTCCTTCGCCGCATCAGGCCAAAGGATGCAAGTTAACACCAAGCGCACTGCCAGAAAATCTGTGAGAGTGACTTGCGTTTCTTCTGGTTTCTTTGAATTCTGCCAATCCGTCTTCCATTTAACAAACCCTGCCCAGCCCGGTAAATAGCGAAGTGTTTGGGAAAGAAAGGCTTCTTCTTGACCTTGAGGGACATGAAGTATTTGCAGACACATTTTAAGTGCCTCTTCTGCCGATTCAGGTAATTGTTGCAGAAATTCTTTTGCTTGTTTTTTATTGTGGTGTAATTGCTTATCAAAATAAGCTAATTTTAAGAATCCAAAATAAAAACCTTTCTCACGATTGGGCATATAAATGCTGCCTTGTCCTGCATCAAAAAAGCCGCCGCACCATTTAATCATTTGCAGATTAACCTCTTCGAGTTGCAGGTTACGCTCGGCTCTTTGGCGCCTAAAAGCACCTTGAGCTAATGCCTCTTCAAACGATTGTGCTTCAAACCCTTGTAATGGATTGCAAGCGATAAAAGTTTCAAGCGGCCAGACTGGCGCGATACATTTGGCGGCATTGTGCACCAAAGCCTGTAGTTCAAGGTCTTTATTTTTTGCCGGATAATAGACCATTTCTGATTTTTTAATTGCGTTATTATCTCTATCTTGTTTCGATAATATTTTTGCAGTAGTCATAAATACCCCTTCATACGTTTAGTAGTTGTAATCGTTTCGTAAAGCAGTAACCGTTGTTTTGGAAGGCTGGCTTGAATTAAATAAGGTCATGTAAAGCCAAAAGCCTAGTTTTGATTGGCCGATTCTTTGATGTATTCCAAGATTAAATACTGCCCATAAGGCACCAAATAAAATCATTACGGTCCAATGGATTAACGATAATTGGGGTGCCTGTAGTATCGATATATTCGGAATCAACCACTGAATCAGTTGAATGCTTGCGCCATACATCAAACCAGAAAACAACGCGAGTACTAGCCCTGATACCAAACTAAAAGCGCTTTGGTGACTACGAACCCAAGTGAGCATGAGTTGCGATCCACCTATGAAGGCAAAGAACAAGACAAAGGCACTGGCCTCATACAAGGAAATCATCTTATTAGTGGCAAAAGCAAAGGAAGTCATCGCGACCATGCCACCAACAAGAGAGATGATGAGCATCATTGGGGTGGTTTGCGAAGCATTAACCATTGATTTTTTTTGTTTCACCGCAGAGCCTGAACTTAAAAAGAGATAGGCTTTGAATAATCCATGCCAACAAAGATGAGCGATGGCCGCAGCAAATAAACCCACACCACATTGCATCATCATAAAACCCATTTGCGCCATAGTAGAGCAAGCTAACATTTTTTTTATATCATGCTGCATCAACTTCCAAACAGTACCCAGTAAGGCGGATATAGAACCGACTAGAAACAGTACAGTGAGCAAACCTGGATAAAGCATCATCAGTGGTGCAAATTTAACGAGGAGAATTCCTCCACCGTTAACAAGACCTGCGTGCATTAAAGCAGAGACTGGGGTTGGGGAGTTCAACGAACTGATAAGCCAACGATGAAAAGGGACTATACCAGACTGAGTTAATGCTGCAACCAAGATAAGACCCATAGATAAAGTAAGTAATGACCCGTGGACCGGGTGGGATAGCTTTGTCAACACCTCAATAGAGTTCATTGAGTAACCTAAACTTAAAAGAATAAAGGCTACTAATAAGCAGGCACTTCCCGATGCAAACGTATAAAAGGCCAACAGCCCGGAGTTTTTGGAGGCTATCCATTCTTTCTTATGCACCATCAAGAGTACTAGGAATACATTTGAGAACGACCAAGCCCCCCAAAATAAAAATAAATTATCAGCAAGAACCATGAGTAACGCGGCTAATGTCAGTAGCGACAAAAGTAGAAAAAACCGTCTGTAGAGTCTATCTCCCTGCATGTACCTTAGTGAAAATCGATGCACAACAAAACTGACCAGTAACACTAAACTGCATAATAAAAGGCTCAGGGTATTAAGACTGATTAATAAGTACACTGTAGGATTTTGTGCTAAAGATAAATAAGAAAGTAGCCCTACCCCCATCAAAAACCCAATTCCGATACAATATCCCGCACAGCGCGCTGCTATAATTGGTCTGGATATTAAAAAGCAGTTAAAGACAAGCGCTATAATCGGGCAGGCTAACATCATAAATAAAAAAATCAGGACTATTGTATTCACATCATTCCCCATTAGAAATTGTTTTGCTACAATGGAAATATATTAGATATGCTGATATAAGTGAAATTAAAAATAATTATGTTTTCTATTAGGAATTCTAATGTCACTAGATACAGTAACCTTACAATGCTTTTTAGCGGTGGCGGAAACTCAAAGCTTCACTAAAGCAGCCGCGCGAGTGGGCCGAACTCAATCAGCAATAAGTCAGCAAATTGCTAAACTTGAAAATTTGATTGAAAAACAGTTAATTACTCGTGGACGAGAATTGTCCTTAACCCCAGATGGGGAGCTTTTTTTAGGTTATGCTAAACGAATTTATGAGCTGCATCGAGAATCCCTTGACCGTTTTAAAACGCCAGAGCTTCAAGGCGAACTTCGTTTTGGTTTGCCAGAAGACTTTGCCTCCATGATGCTTTCCGAGGTCTTGGTTGAGTTTTCAAGACTTCACCCCCGAATCATGCTCAATGTAGAGTGTGATTTAACCCTGAATTTAATTGAGCGATTTCATCAAGACGAATTTGATTTAATCCTGATAAAAACCACTGAAAAAAAGCAAATAACTGAAGGAGTTAATGTATGGAATGAACCCGTGGAATGGGTGGGGAAAAAAGAATTGCTCCCCATTCTTAATGAAAAATCCACCATTCCACTGATTCTTTCCCCTACTCCTTGCGTTTATCGCGGCAACGTTATCGAGTCTCTCAATAAACATCACTTAAAATGGCGATTGGCATTTAGTAGCCCAAGTTACGCGGGTAAAATGGCTGCAGTTCGAGCAGGCTTGGGAATTACAGCCATACAACGCAGTATGATTCCTAATTATCTGGATAAACTGGATGATTATTTCCTCCCCTCTTTAAAAGACATCCATGTGTCGTTAATTAAAAAGGAGGTGGCGAATAAAGCAATTGACTCTCTGGAGTTTTTTATCATGGATAAATTAAAACATTAAGTAAAGGATTCGAGGACTCTGATGAAACAAGAAATGAATTCGATTGTTGAGGTATTAGATAAAGCCACCATTGCATCAATAGTCATGATAAGCGTAATTGTGAGTCTACTTACCTTAAGTATTCCTATTGCAGCTCAAACATTAGTTAATCTGATTGCCTTTGGTAAATTACTTCAACCGGTGGTAACTCTAAGTATCATGGTCCTTGTATTAATGATTGCGCTTGGAGCTTTAAATATATGGCAAAGTATTATCATCGAAGTCATTCAACAGAAATTAATGGTTAAAATAAGTCTTAGCCTAACTCGACAATTTACTCATTTATCATTAGATAATTTTTCTTCACATCATGGGCCAGAGCTTGTTAATCGTTTTTTCGAAGTGGTCACTGTAAACAAGGCTTTAGCAAGTCTTTTACTTTATGGAGTGAATTTAAGTTTGCAACTGTTTTTTGGCTTAATCTTGCTTCTTTTTTATCATCCACTCTTTCTCGTATTTGATGGATTCATTATATTAAGTATTATTTTGATTGTATTTTTACCTTATCGTAAAGGACTAGCAAGCGCTGAAAAAGAATGCACTGAAAAGCATCAAATAGGCGCGTGGCTAGAGGAATTGCTTACCAATCGTTTTTTATTTCGCTTTAATCGTTATCATCACTATGCGACCCAACAAACGGATAAGCGATTAATTTCATTTTTAAAAGCACGCAATATGCATTTTAAACAACTCATTAAACATCAGATTGGTTTTTATCTCCTCTCGGCAATCGCCAGTAGTCTCTTACTCGGTTTGGGAGGCTATCTCGTGATTAATAACCAATTGAGTTTAGGTCAGCTGGTTGCAGCAGAGATTGTGCTTGGCGCGTTAATCTACGCTTTTAAACGCTTTAGTGTTCTTTTGGAGAATTATTACGACTTAGTTGCCTCAGAGCACAAAATTGACATGGTATTAAATCTCCCAACTGAATCCATCAACACAGAGTTAAGTGAACTGATTCTTCCCATAAAAAACATCACGCTAGTGACTCAAAATCAAGAAAAAGCATCGAGCACCCCAGAAACTCCTTTGGTTATTTGCGTGAATGAAACACAAAAACAAGATTCATGTACCGATTTTATTTTGGGTTTTAAAAACAGTACTGACCTCACAGTATATATCAATGAGACCCTGTGTAATGAAGAATACAGGCGTTCTCTTCGTGACCACACCCTGTTACTTAGAGATATAGAATGGTTTTCTGGCAGCATTTATGACAATCTACGCCTCAATCAACCCGCCTTTTCCATACAGCAATTAAAAGAGCTGTTCAAATCTTTCGGGCTGATGGATAAAATCATGAGCCAACCTAATGGTCTAAAAAGCATGATTTATGATTGGGAGCAAGTGTTCACTGAGCTCGAGCTCATACAACTCATGGTGATTCGTGCGATACTTGCAAAACCGCAGCTTATTATAATTGATCGCATCTTTGATAGACTGTCCACAAAAGACATTGAGTTACTGCTTCTCCATTTAGCAACGCTCAATAAGACGCTTTTAATTACAATCACTCAATACCCAAATCTTATTCCACTATCTAACCGCTTGGTGCTCTCATGAAGCTACACGCCTATCAGATGATTGGCAAATTACCCAATCCACGCAAAATTGCTAAGATTATTTTTTTAGTACTCCTGATTTTAATTGTATTTTTGAGCTTTACCCCTTGGCAACAATTTGCCCTTGGAAGTGGCAAAGTCATTGCTTTTTCACCCACTGAGCGACTGCATACCGTTAATTCACCTATTTATGGCAGAATTAAAAAATGGTACGTTGACGAAGGCGTCCGGGTTAAAGCGGGCGACCCGATTGTAGAGATTACCGACAATGACCCAGAGTTACTCAAACGATTGGAGCTGGAACAAAAGGCCATTTTGCTTCGCATCGAAGCCGCACAGCAATCATTAATTGCAGGAAAAGCCAATGTGGAACGCCAAAAGAACTTATACCAACAAGGCATCAACTCAAAACGTCAATACGAATTAGCTCAAATTGAATACGCCAAATACCAAAACGAACTAGCCCAAGCCAATATTGATAAAATCAGTATCGATGTTCGCATTGCCAGACAGCAAACCCAACTGATCAAAGCCCATGTTCCAGGAGTGATTTTTAAACGCCTAACGGGACAACAAAGCGTAGTAGTTAAAGAAGGAGAAATATTAGCGGAGATTATACCTGTAACCGAATCAAGAGCTGTAGCGCTTTGGATTGATGGCAATGACATTCCATTCGTTCATTTGAATCAAAAAGCACGCCTTCAATTTGAAGGATGGCCTGCAATTCAATTTAGGGGTTGGCCACAAATCGCTGTAGGTACCTTTGGTGGGAAAGTAGCCTTTATCGATCCTACAGATAATGGCATGGGGTTATTTCGCGCCGTGATTGTCCCTGATGAACCCTGGCCGGATCCGACATTTTTAAGGCAAGGAGTACGCGTACATGGCTGGGTGCAATTAGGAGAGGTACCCTTGTGGTATGAGCTATGGCGTCAGTTTAACGGCTTTCCTCCTGAAAGCTTGGCACAAAAGGCGAGCTCATGAAAAGCGTGTTACGAGGGCTATTCATTATACCTATCGGAGTAAGCGCCCTATTGGGGTATTCAGCATCCTATGCCTCTCCAAAAACACCAGAATTAAGTTTAATGCAGGTACTGCAAAGTATCGACTCTCATTATCCTCAGGTAAAAATCGCACGTCTTGAAGTAGCAAAAGCCAGTGGTGCGTTGATTAATGCAAAAGGACAATTTGACCCTGCATTGGAGGCTAGTACTCGCTCGCAACCTGCAGGGGGTTATATTAATAATTATGGCGATACACAACTAACCATCCCCACGCTCTATAATGGCGTGAAGCTTTTTGCAGGCTATCGCAATGGGGAAGGCAACTGGCCAATTTACTATCAAAACTATTTAACAAACTCCGGTGGGGAATATAGAGCCGGATTATCTCTTCCCTTACTCCGCGACCGATTAATTGATAAAGAGCGAACCGGATTACTGTCCTCTGCTCAATTGATGCTCATGAAAAAGCAAGATACTGAAGCGGTTAAATTAAAAATTTACCAAGAAGCGATTAAAGCCTATTGGCAATGGGTTGAAGCTGGCCTTCAATTAAACACATTTAAACAATTCCTGCACTTAGCGCAAAAACGTCAACACGCTATTGAACAACAGGCGAATCAAGGGGATTTGGCAAAGCTTGCCATCAGTGAAAATTTACAACAAATCATTCAACGAGAACAACTACTCAATCAAGGTGAAATGATATTTGAACAAGCAGGTGTTAATTTATCTCTTTATTTTCGAGACTCCAAAGGTAAACCGCTAATTCCTGATGCACGGTCTTTACCGGTCTTGACCAGTACCTCAAAGACCATCGCAGGAACCCAGGCATCACTCAGTGAACATCCAGCGATTAAAAAGCTTAACCATTATGTCAATATGATGAAGCTCAAACGAAATCAGGCACGTAACGAGCTACTACCTCAATTAGATGCTACCGCCTACACCTTTAAACAAAATGGAACAGGAGGCTACCCATTACTGATTCCACAAGCGGCAATGGTTGGTGTATCGTTTAAATTTCCATTGTTGCAAAGACAAGCTAAAGGAAACCTCATTCAAGCAGAAAGCGAGTTACGCCAAGTTCGAGTTGAAAAGAGATTTTTGTACGAACAACTCAACAATGAATTTTCCAATATGCTAATTGGCATAAAGAGAAGTAGGCGACAAGTCAGCCTATTAAAAAAAGAATTAAGTTTGGCGCAAAAGGTGCAACAAGGGGAATCAAAAAAGTTTCATCAAGGAGACAGTACTTTATTTTTAGTCAATCAACGCGAACAAATGACCACCCAAGTACAACTTAACACCTTGCATGCTCAAGTCCAATTGGAGGAATTAAAGGCTAGGGCTCGCTTTTTCGCTTCAACGCACAGAATAAATCACTATACAAAACAAAGTAAATAAGGATGACATGAGTACCGCACTAGTTTGGTTTAGACAGGATTTACGATTGGCTGATAATCCTGCATTTTTTGAAGCCTGCACAAACAACGAAACAGTGATTCCAATCTATATTTTAGATGAAAAAAGCAGTGTCCTTGGTGAAGCACAAGCCTGGTGGCTTCATCACAGCCTTAAAACGTTAAATAATGCTCTGGTCACTCAGCATGGAATAAATCTTATTCTACGCAAGGGAACCCCATTAGAGATCATTTCAGACCTGGTCAACACTGTAGGTATTAACAGTATATATTGGAATCGATGCTATGAACCAAAGAGTATTGAGCGTGATAAAAAAATCAAAGCAACATTTCAAGAACATGGGATTGATGTCTTTAGTTTTAATGGAAGCTTATTGAATGAGCCCTGGACCATAAGTAATAAAACCGGTGATTTTTTTAAAGTCTTTACTCCTTATTGGAAAACCTGTCGACAAGCACTTACTCCTCAACCAGAACAATTAATTTCCCATAATCATACTATTGGTTCCGTTGATGTAAGGAGTGATGAAATTGACGAGTGGAGACTTCTACCACGCCTCGATTGGGCATCACAATTTCCTGATTTTTGGACACCGGGAGAACAAGGGGCTCAACGACGGCTGCACGAATTCATTACGCACCATCTTAATGGTTATAAAATAAATAGGGATATTCCCGAAAAGCAAGCCACGTCACATCTATCCCCGCATTTACACTTTGGCGAAATCAGTCCATGGACTATTTTAAGAGCCGTTGAATACGCCAAGCTCAACCCACACTGTGATTTAGCAGGAGCGGAACACTTTTTATCAGAACTTGGCTGGCGCGAATTTTCATATTATTTACTCTACCATGTACCCTCCTTGCCCTATGATAACTTTAAAAAAGAGTTTGATGCCTTTCCTTGGCATAATGATGAGTCATTATTAAAATGCTGGCAGAAAGGAATGACGGGCTACCCAATCGTCGATGCAGGCATGAGGGAGCTATGGGCCACCGGATACATGCACAATAGAGTAAGAATGATAGTCGCCTCCTTTCTCACCAAAGGCTTATTCATTGATTGGCGATTGGGGGCTGATTGGTTTTTAGATACTTTAGTTGATGCTGATTTAGCAAATAATAGTGCCAGTTGGCAATGGGTAGCAGGTTGTGGGGCTGATGCGGCACCTTATTTTCGTATTTTTAATCCAGTGCTTCAAAGCCAAAAATTTGACCCCAATGGTGTTTATATACGCCGTTGGATCCCTGAGCTCCTTGCATTAAATAATGATATAATTCATGCGCCATGGGAATCCTCTAATGCAGCAGGAATTTATAGTAGAATCAATTATCCCAAACCCATCATTAATCACAGCGAATCACGTTCTAAGGCCCTGGAATATTACAGTCAATTAAAGAAAAGTAATACCCCATGAGTCCTTATACTTTGATTTTTGGCTTTAGTTTCCCTGACAAGACGTGCGCCCCCAAACGGATAGCTCAGGGAATTAGGGTGATTGAAACCTCTTGCACTCCTGGTGTGCAAGAACAAAATGATTTAGACATCAATTTTATTGATTTCGCTTCCACTCGAACCCCAATTTGGAGGAATGATTATGCGCTTACATAAGTTAATGAAATTAGTATTCTGGATTGTGCTTTTTGAAAGCATAGGTTTTTTACTGGGTTTACTCACTCAGGCGAATATTTATCCCTGGTACGAACATCTTAACAAATCGTCCTTAACTCCTCCCGGGTTTGTTTTTTCGGTCGTTTGGACCTTATTATATGTGCTTCTTGCACTCATTGCCTGGATTTTAACAAACCAAAATCAAGAGTCTTCTAAAAAAATTACAGTTCTCTTCGCATTACAAATGCTGATGAATTGGGTCTGGACGCCACTTTTTTTTGGGCTACACTGGTTTATGCTAAGCGCTCTTTGGCTTGTTAGCTTAACGTGTTTGAATTTGATCTTAATCATCGAGGCTAAAAAAACGCACAAAACCATTGCCTGGTTATTAACTCCTTACCTACTTTGGCTGGTCTTTGCTTCATATCTCAACGTGGTCATTGCATTAATGAATTAATGAACTAAATCATAAATGCTCTCATTACAGGAGCATTTAAATTTATTGGTACTGTATTAATCAATCACCTCAAATGAGTATGTCTAATGATAGTGACCTGACGATTTTCCTCGAAATAGATGATAGGCATAAAGCGTATAAGCTATAAGTATAGGAAGCATAATGACTACACCAACCAGAATAAAAATCAGCGTTGAATCAGGGGCTGCAGCTTCCCAAATAGTCACCTGATGCGGAATTAAATAAGGATAAACGCTAATCCCTATTCCTATATAAGCACACAAAAATAAAACGATACTGTAAATGAATGGCTTGTATTCACTTGCTGCATTTAAGCTGTTCCAAATTTGATAAACAGCAACTGCCGCAAGCAAAGGTAGCGGACTTAATAAAAACACGTTAGGGAAACTATACCAACGATGAAAAATTTCATCACTATGTAACGGGGTCCAAATGCTCACAAAAATCAAAAATAAACTGACTAATACTAACAACCCTCGTGCGTGATGAATCATTGTACGTTGAAGCCTTCCAGAGCTTTTGATAATCATCCAAGTCGCCCCTAAAAGTGCATATCCACAGACCAAAGCAATCCCTGTAGAAAGACTAAAAGGAGTTAACCAATCGGGATTATTAATGGTCATTGACGATTCATCGATAGAAAAACCCTGCACAAACGCTCCTAGAATAACACCTTGAAAGAATGTTGCAGCAACCGAGCTGATTGAAAAGGACCAATTCCAGATGGGTTTTGATTTCTTTGCCTTGAAGCGAAACTCAAAGCTTACACCGCGAAATATTAACGCAATCAACATCAGCATGATGGGCATATAAAGAATGGGCAATAGAACTCCATACACTTTAGGGAATGCGCCATAAAGCATCGCACCACCAAAAACGAGCCAGGTTTCATTGCCATCCCAAACTGGCGCTATGGAATTCATCATGGTATCACGTTCCTTTTCATTGGAAGTAAAAGGAAAGAGAATGCCAATGCCTAAATCAAAACCATCCAGAATAACATACATTAAAATAATAAACCCAAGAAGTACCGCAAAAATAAAGGGCAACATTATTTTTTCTCCTTAGGATTGTCAGTCATGTACTGGAATGCATGATGCTCGATTTCATCTTCTGTTAATGTCTCTGGTCCATGAGCAATGAGCTTGAGTAAATAATAGAGATAAAACCCAAAAACAACCCCATAAGCGAGAATAAGCAAAGTAAAGGAAATCAACACCTCTTCATAGCCTACCGAAGATACCGCATCCTTTGTTTTCAAAAGATTATAGACCACCCAAGGTTGTCGGCCAATTTCAGCAGTTAACCATCCCGCAATACTGGCAATAAATCCTAATGGCGCCATCGCAAGGCACCAACGATGAAACCAGCGATGTTTAAAAAGAGTGCCTTTTAAATACAGAGAAACCCCTACTATGGCCGTAAATAACATCAAAAGTCCAATACCTACCATAATGCGGAATGAAAAAAATACGGGGAGCATGCGCGGTTGATCAACAGGGTTAACTGAACTCAAGCCGATAAGTTCACCATCCCATTCATGAGTATTAATCAGGCTTGCAAGTTTTGGCACTGCAATTTCATAAAAGTTTTTTTGCTTTTCTTGCGATGGAATAGCAAATAATACAAGGGGCGCCCCTTTTTGGGTCTGCCAAACTCCTTCCATTGCCGCCGTTTTTAAAGGTTGATAGTGATGCACATTGACACCCACTACATCACCAACACCTATTTGCAAGGGAACTAAAATCAACGCTGCCCATAAACTAAACGATAAGCATTTTTGGGCAATCGCGTAAAACTTCTCTCTTAACAAATAATATCCAGAAACAGCCATGATGACAAAACAAGTCGTCACATAAGAGGCTAATAGCATGTGAATAAAACGCGGAATGAAACTCGGATTAAATACGACGGCCCACCAGCTATCAACAATATATTTTCCATCAATCAACTGATAACCACTCGGAGTTTGCATCCAAGAATTAGCTGACATGATCCAAAATGCGGAGATGGTGGTACCTATAGTTACCAAAAGAGTGGCAATAAAATGAAGCGTCGGTGGAACTCTTTTCCAACCAAAGAGCATCACGCCTAAAAAACCGGCTTCGAGAAAAAAAGCGGTCAAGGTTTCGTAAGCAAATAAAGCTCCCAGGACGTTGCCAAACTGAGTGATGAAGGGTCCAAAATTAGTGCCAATTTGATAGGCTAAAACAATTCCAGACACTACCCCCATTCCAAAAGTCAAAGCGAAAATTTTAGTCCAAAGCTTGCATATCTCGAGATAAATTGGATTTTTTGTTTTCAACCAGGTTGCTTCCATAATCACAAGAAATACCGCAAGACCAAGATTTAAAGTGGGAAACAAAATATGAAAACCAATACTAAAACCAAATTGAACGCGAGACAGAATTTCTACAAGCATAAAGGGCCTCAATCGTATGAATGAATCAATATAATTGTAGCATAGTTAGTTTTAAGGATGTCTTTGAACAGGCTGAAAATCACATGTTATTTTTATATGACCGAAGACAAAATAACATTTTATGCATTAATAATCGCTGCTCAGGTTTATTTTCATTTAAGTTGCAGACATGACTTTATAATTGCCCTGCATCTAATGAGGTCAACACTTCAGTTGCTTTAACGAAAATAGCCTTTTTCTTTTCCTGGTCCATTTTATCCCAATTGAGATAAGCATAATGAAGACGCGGATTATTTTTAAGTAACTCTTGGTGTTGACCTATAAAATTCCAGTAAAGGGAATTAAATGGACATGCTTGTTCACCCAACAGTTCTCCGGGATTATAAGTACATGATTTACAAAAATTGCTCATTTTTTGAATGTATTTCCCACTTGCAGCATAGGGCTTACTTGCCATAACGCCACCATCAGCATACAGCGCCATCCCTAATGTATTTGGCAATTCGACCCATTCGTAGGCATCGGCATAGACAGCCAAATACCACTCACATACTTCTTTAGGATTAATGCCTGCCAAGAGCGCAAAATTACCGGTAATCATCAAACGCTGAATATGATGGGAGTAAGCTTCAACTTGCGTCTGTCGAACGACTTCTTTCATACAAAACATCTGCGTTTCTTTTCCCCAAAATAGTGAAGGCAAAGGTCTGGAAGCATTTAAATAGTTTCTGTCTCTGTATGCAGGCATCAAAAGCCAATAGATACCACGCACATACTCTCGCCATCCTAAAATTTGACGAATAAATCCTTCGACAGCATTCAAAGGTGCCAGTTTCTGCTCAAAAGCGTCCTCAGCCATCCGGCATAACTCTAAAGGCAATAAAAGCCCTGCATTCAGATAAAAAGATAATTTGGAGTGATATAAATTAACCTCATTGGAGCGCATGGCGTCTTGGTAATCACCAAAATACACTAAACAATGCTCTATAAAATAGCTGGCTTCACAAAGAGCCTGCTCCCGAGTCACCGCAAAATTAAACGGCTGCAATTGGCCAAAATGATTGAAAAACTCTTTTTCTACCAAGCTTAAAACTTCTGAAGTCAGTTCATCTACGGGATGTACAAAACGATTAGGAAATGTTTCAATGTGATTGGCATTTTTTCGATTTTGTTCATCATAGTTCCAAGCCCCGCCTACAGGCTTCCCTCGGTTATCCATGAGAAGATGATGCTTTTGACGCATCATTCGGTAAAAGAACTCCATGCGTAATTGCTTTTTATCTTGTGCCCAATAGTTAAACTCGTCTATAGAACATAAAAATCGAGTATCTTCATGAATGATGAGGGGGATCGACACGTGTTTTTTTAATGTTTCCATTTTTTGCAGAACACGCCACTCGCCGGGGTGAGTTACATGTACCTCCGAAATTTTTTCTTCATCTAGTACCCGACACAGTTCCTCCTCAAAGCAACCAGTATTACAGGCCTCATCGTATTTAGTGTAGCGTACTCGATAGCCAAGCTCTTTTAATCGTTTTGCAAAATGACGCATCGCTGAAAATAAAAAAGCAATTTTTTTAGGATGATGTGCCACATAAGTGGCCTCTTCCATCACTTCGCAAAGAAAAACCAGATCACCATGTTTGTCGATTGCAGAGAGTGAGGAAATTGACTCACTCAGCTGGTCGCCCAAAAGAAAACACAATTTCGTCATCACACGTCCTAAAAGAAAAAATTTAAATTTTAAGCTTAGGGCGTATACAGCTTAGGCCTCCATCCACTGCAAGCACCTGTCCGGTTATCCAACTGTTCTCTGGGTTAAGAAAAAACACGATGGCCTGTGCTACATCAGATGGCTCACCAATTCGCCCCAAAGCATGCATTGCAGTAGATGCTTTAGCAACCAATTCATTCTTGAGTAATGAATCAGTCAAAGACGATTTAACCATCCCAGGCGCAACTACATTGATTCGTAAATTAAACGATGCATAGCTCGCGGCTGCTGATTGCGCTAAGCCAATAACACCCGCTTTGGCCGCGGCAATAGCCTCATGATTAGCCAGTCCGGTTAAGGCTGCTGCCGAGGCAATAAGCACCACCGTGCCGCCTTTCGTCATTCTCTTTCCGGCAGCACGCACAACCGCAAATGACGTGGTCAACGAGGCATTGATTGTCCTTTGAAACTCCTCAAAATTTGTCGCGTGAGCACTCTTAAGTAATAAAGAGCCCGCGCAATTAACCACTCCATCAAGGGGGCCTGCTTGCTCAAATACTCTATCAACTGCATCAAAGTCAGATGCATCCAGTATAAAATCCGGAATGATTTTGTCCTTGCTTTGCGCAGTAGTCAGAACCTCTGCTCCCTGCTTTTTTAAAAGTTCAACCACTGACTGACCAATGGCGCTACTTGCTGCAATAATTAAATATCGTGCCAAAATTCATATACCTTAAATAGTAAAAAAGTCTACTATGAAGGAGTATAATCTTAACTTCAAGTAATAAAACCGAAATTGACTCCAGGTAATATCCTCGCCACTTTATTGACTTTGAAACAGCCACCCTACCCATTTCTTTTAATTAGACATCGTATCATTATCAAGGCATTGCACGTCACATCTCACATACAGATAATTCCAGGTCAAAAATGTATATAAACGACGTCGATCAGTTACTGCTAATTGAGTATACTGTCTCGCGCTGCAGTCTCCATTCCTGCTTTCACGTTTTCCAAAAACATGAAATCAACTATTGTGACTGTCTCACTCTAATTAGAATTGCCCAAACATCTTGTTCAAGCGGCGAATTCAATCTGGTGAAATCTTGAGGTTAACCACTGTTCCGGAAAGATCACCAAATATAAATTTGAAATAAAAGGAGATATTTCTGTCATGGCTTTAAAAAAAATTGCAACAGGTATTATTGCATTAACGAGTAGTATTGCAATTGCAGGTACTATGGGTCCAATTGAAGAACCTTTTAAGGGAAGTGCTTATATTAAAGTAGGAAGCGGTGGAAGTTTTTCTAACACCTCTCATCTTGAAATCGATCCACTTTATTGGGATGAGTCGCCGCAAGGATATAATTCTACATTAGGTGATAGCGCACTTTTTTCATTAGCCTTTGGATATAATTTTTCACCGTTAGTTAGTGTCGATGTTGATTATACTTATAGACCTTCTTTTACCTATTCTAAATTTCAAACATCATCCGCAGCAGGCACAATCAATTTTAATGGTACGAAAACACGTTATTTTGACTTACAGACTAATACCTTCTTAGCGAACATGTACCTTCACGGTCAAGGAGTATCTCCCAGTTTTGTAATGCATGCGGGGAATAATGTAACCCTTCAACCCTTTATTGGTGCTGGGCTTGGCGTCAGTTATAATAAAATTAGTCGTTTTTATTCCATTCGAGCAATTGATGATCAAGCTGTTGCCACAGCATTTGAAAAAACTAATGCATCCTTTGCCTGGCAAGCCTCTGCTGGAATAGAAGTTGCCCTGCCACACAACTTTGATTTAGCTGTAGGCTATCGCTACTTTGATGGCGGTGATTATAAAAGTGATAACAATACTTTTGATGCTCCCCCAGCTTTTGCAACACCCTGGAAAGGCTCAATTACTGCTAATGAAGTATTTGTTACATTAGCATATAAAATGTATGCCTGATAAGTGCTTGGATTAGTTGCATTTACGGCTCTGTTCGTGCCTTGTCACCCTTTACTCTTCGGGTGGGTATTTGGATTGAATTCAGATTTAGTGGATTTGATCCGAAAAAAAGCTGGACTAGCCACATCTTTTCCCATAGTTAGGCTCATTTTTCACTTCACGAACAGAGAGCTACAATAGGGTGGACTACGGAGCGAGAGCGGCGAGTCCACCAGTTTTGATGACCAATAATTCAGAGACTGTGGATCACAGGGATTGATCTGTACTTGCAAAATAGGCCAATTAGTGATTCAAAGATACGGACGACTCAATTTTTATTATGTACTGAAATTAACCGCTTCGAGGCTCACCTGCCTCAGTATAATTGTTCCAGCAAGGAAAATACTAGGGCCGTTTAAGTACTGTACTTTAACCAAATAGGCAATACTCTGTTCAGATAGACCATGAATTTCCACAACCCCACTTGTAACTCTTCATTACCCGCGGGATCGGTTTTCAATTCTGGGTAGGCAATGCCAAAACCGAATAGTCCTGGGCCTATGATACCGACATGGGGGTTATAATCAGCGTGTTCGTAATCACCGATGATCAGTGTGTTGCGACGTTGAAATCCCACCGCGTAAATGACTTTGTCGCATTCAGGAAGATAGCGGGTTATATGATCTTCGTGGGTATTGTAGCGAAGCAAATTGGCTGGCAAGCGGCCATCAATATGTTCTCGTGCCCAGGCAGCGGTTTGACCTTTTAGGCCAGTATTGTCAAACAAAATCCAGTCCCCCATATTGATTGCATAGCGACAGGGGGAGCGGTAAAAGTTAATGACTTTTTTAACTCCCAATTCGACCAGATGCCGCACAATGATGATGGCCGAATGAGAAGAGCCGAATACGGCGTAGGTGCCGTTGTTGTTGATGATGTGTGACAATCGCTCCTTGTCTATGGCTGTTTCAAAGGGAATGACGTCAACACCAGGATAACTCAGAGTGGACGGAACAGAGCCAGTGGCCAAAATCACGTTTTGCGCTTTAAAGCTGTGCGTGTCAGTAGACAAATTCCAGACTCGCTCGACCAGATCCATGCGGTTAACTCGGCCTTCCACACTGACGACTTGTTGACGAAGCTTATCGGAAATCCATTGCAAAGGTTGCACCACTTCATTCAATAGGCAAGTCTCGTCCAAAGGTAGATGATTGATTGGAAATTGATTTGGCGCTTCGTGATAAGAAAAAGAATTAGTGCTGCGCAAAAAGTTGGTAAAAAGTGCAACTGTTGTGTTACTGGACACGTTCTTCCAAAGACCACCCAAATCACCGACGTGAAAATGAGGATCAATCCATAACAGGTTCTCAGGAGCAATACCATTATCCAGCAATTTGCCTACTGCAGCTATACCGGCTGGGCCTGCACCTACAACGGCCCATTGCATCTGTTTTTTAGCTTGCATGTAATCTATCCAACACGAACTGAGTTATAGCCAATTATGAGCTATAGATAGGAATTATGAAAGTTAAGGCTTCTATTTTAATAGGTTACACCAATTAATTTGATTCTTAGATTTTTAATATAAATTTGAGATGTTGCTGAAGTTATTCCCGTATTACGACTTCGTCTAATACGGGCACTTGTGATTCAAATGACTTGTTTTGGATTATGATGCTCTCAAACATGCATCAATGGCTTATTTATCTATCAAGTACCAATTCGTGATTGCCTTGGCAATTGTGCCACCTAGTAAAGCTATAAGAATGAAGGGATCAATTGCAATAGTGTTATGATTGATTAAGCCTACAACCAATTGATAGACAAGCCCAATCAAGAGAGCAGCAATCATAACCCAACAAGCATTTCGTTCAGCATAAGCTTCATGAATACGTTCCCTTTCATCTTTTGGCATTCTCCGTGCCATATCTAACGCATCAGCAATCATTATGGCCAGTAAAATCACTATCGCAATGAGTTGCGACTGGGTAGAAAACCCTAGCCATCGCGTTATTAAGGCACAAAGTAATAAGGTACTCACCCATGCGATCACATAAAGCCAACCTTGCCAGGTATTTGGGGTATACCCCCAACCTGTGTACTTACGACGTCTAAACCATTTTGGATTAGCTAACATTACAACTCCTCAAATTTAAATAAAAATAACTCATTAATGGTCGTTTGCAGCGCATGTGCTACAGAAAATGCCAATTTTAAGGATGGGTTGTATTTACCCTTTTCTAAATAATTAATCGTTTCACGACTAACGCCAACTCGTTGCGCCAATGATTCCTGGGTTAAATTAAGCTTCGCTCTATATTCTTTGATTTTGGTTTCAAAATGAATGTTCATAATGTGATGTATTTATAACTTTATGTGAGAAATATATCACATATTATGACTATTGCAAATAAATAACCCCTTCTACAGGGTCGCCCATTTGGCCCGTAGGTAATGCATCTGATTCATTCAAATAAAAATATCAAAAACGAATTGGGCATCGTGGCCTTACCCAAAATATTCATCAATAGATTAAATCAGGAGATTTACCTGGAAGCCCGCATCGATTACAAGTCATTTTGGTGTATGACTGAGATGGGGCTTGTTGGATCAGAATGACCCAATTTTGCTATCCTGTGGATTTCGAATTACTTCCAATTTTGCCCTTCTTTGTTTTTATTTCTAAAATCCTTTTAAGTGTCATTGCAGAAGGAAGCAGTACAGTCATAAAGAAAACCATAGTTGAGACTGATAAAATGTGTTCCAAGACCCTGTTGTTGCTGGCAATTGAATTAAAAATCCAATGATAGAGCCAAGGAAACAAAAAACTCATCGGTAATATTAATAAAAAGACGATGAAGCCATTTATAATCTTTTCTTTAAACATTTAATTTTTTCTCCAGCCAATCAGTCGAAAATTGCGAATGCAAATGCCAATTTTGGCTGGCTGCATGCCTGTCTTGAGAAAAAATTAAAGTATCTGTATTAGTACAGTGAGCGTTTACACAATCAATTTCAGTAATTTTTACCAAATTGTCCTTAGCGCCATTTATTAATAGTAAAGGTGCATTCGATAAAGCAGGTAAAAGTCCTTGATTAATCAATGACAAATCGGAACAGAGGCTTAAAAATCTCTGTTCATTTGGTTCAATTCTGCAAGAATACGCTAAGGCATCACGGGTTAAATGAGGTAACTGTTTAAGGTGTTCGGCATCAAAAGTGGCATGCACGGGTCCTCCGATATTAATTGATCCTGCTAACCAAGGTAATTGAATGGCCAACTTAGTTGCCCAATAGCCTCCAAATGATAAACCATAACAGGCAATTTTATTGTAATTCATATTAGGTCTTTTCCTAATCTCATGGAGTACAGCAAAGAACCAATTTTCGGCAGAACTTGATATAGGTATAGAGCAATCACCTGTTCCAGGGGAATCGATGGCTAACACTGCAATACCTTTTTCTAAAAGCAATCTACCAATTTGATGGATTTGAATATCACTTTTCCAAATATCGATGCCCCCCCAAATGATTGCCAGGGGTAATGGCGAATCATTATTAACTTTGGGTAGATGTAAATAGGTGTCGATCGTTTGACCTTTAAATTCCACGGCGATTTTCTCCATGGGATAGAGTGAAAAGGAACACGATTTTAAATAACACTCTTTATGTCGTTCATAAGCACTTTTCATTTCATCATTAAAATAATGTGGAAAACGCGCTAAAAAATACCAAAAAGAGGCCTCTAACCAATCTTCTTCACAATCTCCTGCCATTTTAGCAAACTCATCTGCATGGCTACGAATTGACCTTGACCACTCCTCTGAACCAGGTTTTCCTTTTGCGGATGCCTGATTTATAACATGCATTAACTGGTGCCTTGGAATACCTAAATTAATAAACCCTTCTAAACGAACAGCTAACTCAAAGGGAATGTTATTTTTATCTGGATTAGCGCCCGAATGAAAATTTGTTTTGCTCATATTTAAACTCCAGTCTATAATGTCAACCTAGGGTGACAATATAGACTGGAGGCATGAACAATGTCAACCATAGATGACAATAATATTCTATTAACGAACTTAAAAGGTCTACTCCAAGAAAAACTGTGGGAACTTGAAGAAAAACTTGCGCTGGAGAGAGCAAAATCGCCCTATAAGCATCTAACTGAAGCTCAATCCCGTGTATTAGCTACCCTTCGAGGCGAAAATCTATCCATATCGGAATTAGGCCGCCGTTTGGGGATAAGTAGACAAGCTGCTCATAAAATTATCAGCCAATTGGTTAAGGAGCAAATCCTGGAGTTAAAACCCATGCCGAAAAATGAGCGTGATAAATTGATATTTTTTACCGAACAAGGTGTTTTACTTAAAGAAACGGCTAAAAGCGCCTTACGAAAAATAGATGATGAGGTAAGAGAACGATTAGGAGAAAAAGATTTTTTATTTTTGAAGAATATTCTCAGTAAAAAATGGTAGTTTTACCTATTGAGACATTCATTGATTACAAAAAACTTTCATTTTGTATGTAACTAATTGCGAGAATGGGAGATTTTTGGGCGTTGCAGAAGAGATAGAACGTAAAGCGGAACCTAATTTCACTCAGTCTCGGTTTATGTATAGTTGAAATTTCTCAGCACCCAAAAAACAGATCCAGCGCACACCCCATGCCTAAGTCTAAATTTTAATAATCAAAGCTCAACTGTATGATTGACGTATCTTGTTCTCTGTAAGCAGAAGCATTCGAAGCATGTTCAATAATCACTTCATTTTCTGCCATGATATCGCTCTTCTTATGCATTAATATAGGTTTTATCAGATGCCCTTTATAAGAAATATCAAGATCCAGCTGGGATCGAGTAAGCTTAATGTCTAAAATTATAAGGTCACTGCTCAAGTGTTTTTCAGTAATAATCGTGAGTAATTTATTAGAGGTTACTTTAACGTCCTTATATAATGACAACGGTAAATCCCAATCGCGTTGTAACGATTCTAAATAATCCAGGCCAATCTTCAAACCATTTGCATCAGGACTCAAAGCGACTCGTGCGCTTTTGAAATTATCAATGGCCAATAATCCGATAAAATTAAAAATAATAGCGCTAATAGTGGCTAAAGCAATCGATGAGCCCGCCAGGGATTGGATGTAATTTGGAAGATGTTGATAGGTGCTGGGATAAATATCACGACTGACACCGAGCATAAAAGAAACACCAATGACAATTGCTCGGTGTGAAACGATCATCCGAGGAATAATTGTTTTTAATCCGGACACAAATATGGTTGCAGCTAAAAATAATAATATGGATGCGACAATTGGTCCCGGCGTTAATACTAAAATTAAAGCAAACTTAGGACAAAAGCTTAATAACCAAAAGATTGCAGCAAAAGAATAAGCCACTCTGCGGCAACTCACTCCGGACGACAGTGACACTCCCAAAGCAGAACTACTGACATTTTGACCAAAACTACCCATTACGCCACATAAAATGGTACCCATGCTGTCAATAAAACAACCTCTACTGATGCTACCCATTTCAGGACGTACCCAATCTGCATCATTTAATTCTTGATGGGCGGTAACAGCACCACTGACTTTAATTGCACAAGCCAACGCTGCAATGGCAAAAGGAATTATTAGTGACGAATCAAAGTGCATTCCAGTTGTAAACATGGGAACCGTGGGTAATGCAAACCAGTTCACCTGCTTAATCTGCATAATAGCGTGCTCATCCATACAACCCGTGATGTAAATCAAAAAATAACCAACAATAAGCGCAATAATCAGCGCATACAGCCTAAAGAAATTGGATCCCCACAGAACCATCATCAAAATAAGAAATAACGTAAAAACACTGATACAGGAAGATAAAACTGCATGGGTTGTAGCAGTGGAAAAGATGGTAATAAAGCTATTAATTCCAATTTTAGCTAACTCTATGCCTATTAAAGCCATAATTAACCCACCAATCTCTGCCGGGAAAAATTTCTTTAAGCGTTTAAACAAAAGAGAAAGCATGGATTGGAGAATACCAGAAAATAAAGTCATACCAAAAACCAAAGGTAACCCGCCCATCTGAATGGCAATAATAGAAGGTGCTATATAAACGGGTGTTGGTGTTGCCAATACTAAATAACCTGAGCCTATTTTTCCTCGACCAATCACTTGCAAAATAGTAGTTAATCCAGCAATCAACATAGCGATGCTAATGACACCGGCAGCTAATTCATTATCGACATGTACGTGTTGCATGACAATTACTGGTAATAATAAAAAGGCGGTAATAATTGCTACATATTGCAATCCTAATAAGAATAATGTTGGTAAATCAGGCTTGTCGTCTACACCATAAATAAGCTGAGGCGGTCTTTTCATGATGTATGCCTTTTAAATAATTTAATACTAAATAAAACCGTAAGAACAATAAAACAAATTAACCCTAATAATAAGGCCGGCTCTGTTGTTACGATTCCAATCTCAGGAAAAGGATTGTAAATGGCGGGAATAATATCGCTGCTGGCAGCAATTAAAAAAGCGATGCCAATGGCGTATGTTTTTTTTGAATCGGCGTTTTGCAAACTCCACATATTGATACCAAACATAAATAAGGAAGCACCAATGATCACCGCTGTAGCACCATTCACTCCCGCAGGAATGGTGAGAAAAACTGCAACTACTTTCGGGCTAAAGCTGATCAGGATTAACAGCATGGAAAAAGTATAAGCAATAATTTTACTGTAAGCCCCAGAGGTAATCGAAAGACCTACCGCACCAGGCAGCGGACTTTGCGCAATAGATCCAGTCCCGGAAGCCAGTATGGTGGTGATGCTTAGCCATAAATTACCCCGGCGAATGGTAGAAAGATCAGGCTCTTTCCAGTCATTCGAAGCTACTCTTTGATTGACACATGCAAGAGCAAAAAATGCAAAAGTGGTGATGAATGATGCAATTAAAAAAGGAAACAGCAGATCCTTGCTGAATGAATAGTGCGGCATCATTAAATGTGGCAACTGCAGCCAAGGGGCTGACTCTACTCGTTGTAAAAGAGTATCTGGAATAAACCCGTTTAAATAAGCCAAAATCCAGCCCGTAAGAATTCCAATCAGAATACAATACAGTCGTAATTTTTGTGGACTCCATAAACGAATAATAACCATGAGTGCTAAAACATTAAAACCAATAATATCAATGCCGTGTTTATATTCAGTAGATGCTTGCGGTATAGATGACGTATTGTGAATCATTAATTGACCTAATTCACTTGGACTAAATAACTCTTGCACACCGAGCACACCTAACCAAAAACCCAACATAACCAAAATAAATGCCGCTGTATCTTTGGTAAAAACAAAGCGGTAACTGCGTATGAGCGGTGTTAAAATTAATTGGACCAACCCACCGATTAAACTCATACCAAATACCATGCTCAGACCACCTAAATGAGCCGCCGATAAAGAAGCTACAAAGTAAGGTATTGAAGTAAAAGAAGGTAATAAAGCGCCAGAAGATATTTTAGGTAGTGCAATTGCTTGTATTAGTGTTGCTATGGCACCCCAGATTAATGACATACTAATAAGCGTCGCGGTGGCATCAGGGCTTGCCCCTGCGTATTTGGCAACCATCAACGGAAACATCGCCATTATAGAAAATTTAACCAGCAATTGGACACCCAGAAGTAACTGAGTTAGGAAGGGTGGTTTATCTGCTGTGTTATAGATAACTGTCCTTGATGTAATCGGCATTTTGTCCCTTAATGGTCATCCACTTACTAAGATATTCGAGTATAAAAAATGGTACTTGATGATTGTATTTTAAATTTGGGAACCTGTCGAAAAAATTTCACAAATCGAATCAAGCCTTTTTTAGGAGTACATATGCTTCTTGCTGATATAACTATTGCTCAGTAGACCCTATGACTTTTTTGAAGAGCCTAATCCATTAGAGTTTAGTACTGTTAAGTAATTAGCAACTGTCTCGATGAAAGTAGCTACAAGGTAAATTCAACTTCCTAATTTAGGAAAATACGCACGTCGTGGATTCATCTATATTTGGTGTATCATCATCTGATTTGAAAAAAGTATTAATACCATCAATGATCGAAGCTATAGTGCGGGTTACTAATCCTATGGGTGCACCTACTATGCTAACTATCGCCAGACAGGCAAAACATACGCTGGCAATTAACATTTGTGTAGCATGAACAGTCATAAATTTTAAAACGAAATCGCCCCAGTTTGGTTGGTTAAATACTTCTCCAACAACCTGAGCCCCAATGGTTAGAGGAAATGTTGCAATAGCAAGTAAAATTGATGAAGCAAGAGATTCACAGGCCGTAAAACAAAATACAACAGGGGCTATAACCGGACTTACAAGAGTATATAGAAAGTCTTCACAATTTTTATAAGGTGTAAAAAATCCAGGGTAATCATAAACCCAATATTGACTATTTTTTAAAAAACCGGGTGTTGATTCAATAGCATTATCAAGCACAATTAAATCGCTCTATTTCAAATGAGTCAAATATTATACTGTTTAGTTTATAAAATTACTATAATATATTTGTTCTGTGTGGTACAAATTTCAACACTGACACGGGTTCAGGATTGTACTTATGATGAGCAATAACTAGGGCAAACCTGAACACGAACTTCCTTAAAAAGCAAACGACCTCAATTGATCGAACTGCTCTCGTTAAAAATACTGGAAAAAACCACCAAAACAGTCTCCAGATTAAAAATTGAATCAGCTACTGGCTGGCCGTGAATATCAAAAACAGATTGAGAGTCCGTTGCTGCAGCCAAGACTTGCCTGGCATCAAGAACATAATAACCAGCCCGTTCAGAATAACGTCCTACTGTATTTTGAAAACAATTTTTTAATTCTGCAAAACTGGATAATCCACGTATTCTATCCCAGGCCTGATCCAGTTGATCGACCTCAAAAGCCTGCTCCGGAGTAATTAACAGCTGACCTCTTTGAGTAAGAAAATCATATTGACGGGTTAAATCTGCAAGTACTAACTCCAGACTTTCTCTTTGTTGCATCCAATAGTCACTAAATCCATCATCATGCGGAGCTGCTCGAAACCGGGTAAATAAATAACTCCCCAGCTGTTCCCAATAAAGAGCTGTGGGTGATAATTGAGTTGCCAGCGAATCCAGCATGTTCTGATCTATGTTTTCTCTAACCTCAGCAGTAAAGGTGACATAGGCAAACTGCCCTGCTTTATATTGCACCAGGGTTTTGTCCTTATAAAAATGCAAAGGATAAATCTGTTTATTGATCCGTACATATAGGGTATTCCGGCGTATTAGAATCTCAAACACACCAAAAGTCTCTTCAAAAAACTCCTCTTGCAGCTGCCTGGCAAAAGAGAATTCTTGATGTTCTATCTTACCCCCATTGAGCGTGAGCAAACGATGATCTCTGGGGCCAGCAAGAAGATAACGTGTATTTCCTGACTTAAAAAAGATCTGTAACCCCACACCATCTGGTACCACATCGATTTGATCTTTGTGCTGTTCATAATAAGCTTGCGGAGTACTTAAAGGGTTAATTTCAGTCAGATAACTGATTGAATTATCATCAAAAACTACTTTACCAATAATACCTCCGTTAGAAGCATGAACAAAAAACAGAAGAATTAAACAGGAACAGTTAAGTTTCATCCAGAAACGGTACATAGGATACTCCATAAAAATAGGGAGGTATTGAAACAGCTTTAGAATTTGAGTTCAATGCCGATTAGGATTGATACTAATGAACAGAGTGTCCAAACACCCAATAAAGTATACGCCTGTCATCCTTATAGGCTCGAACACGAGCTCCACAGTTGAAACGAGGAGCTTAAAAATACCTTGCGCAACGAACAGGACGAATTGTATTTTTATTGACGTTGGATTGGGTACCGAGACCAAACCATTGGTACCATGCTCGTTGATTATTAATCTCTGTAGAAGTCCAGTAGTCGGTTCCGGTATTAAACCCACCAATTGCAACTTTATTCGTGAAAAAACAGTTTAATTGATTCAGAGCCGGTAAAAACCAATCGTTATAGCACGTATTTACAGACTGACAGGGTGTATTGCCCTGGGAATCAACTTCATAAAGACCGCAAATCCCTGCGGCATAGTTTGCCTGAGGAATATTATTCGGTGGGTTTGAATAAATACTTACTATAGTAGCCGTATTGGTTGCGCCATTGGTGGTACTGTTTGCATTGGTTAATACACCAAATCCATCGTATCTAGCGGCTGAGCTATTATCTACTTTTGCCACGATCATATTGTTGAATCCACCACCAAGGCATCCAATTTTACCACCACCTGAAGCTTGTCCAATAGCAGCATTCAAATAATTAAAACCATTATTTAAGAGAGCGCTTCCGTCCGGGGTGGTAATAACCACATTGACCGAGCCAGCTGCATGAGCCGGTGTTACAGCTGTCACTGCATTATTACTGACAACATGTACGCCTGTTGCAGGAATTCCATCAAAAGTAACGCTGGTTGTTCCCATAAAATTAGTACCTGACAATGTCACTCCGGTATTTCCAATCGCGGTTCCCGATGCTGGAGTGATAGAAGTTAAAGTGGGTATTGCTAAGTAAGTATAGCCATTAGTTAATGTGGCACTACCAGCTGCTGTTGTCACTACCACATCCACGGCACCAGAGGCATGAGCTGGTGTATCTGCTGTTAAAGTCGTTTCATTGATTACACTTATATTACTTGCGCTCAACCCACCAAAAGTCACCGTGCTGGAATTAGTAAAATTAGTTCCAGTCAGGGTCACAGAAGTAGTTCCAAGCGACGTTCCGGCGTTTGGAGTAATAGACCCTAGGGTTGGTGCAACAGAAGCAATACTCATTGCTGCGAGGATTGGAGCTGTGTTTGTTCCCTGAATTGAAAAATTAGTTTGCGCAACAGGAGTTGTTCCCGCTGTGAACGTTAATGTGCAGGTGGCCAGCGGTTCCACGGAGTCACAATTATTTCCTGTCTCTAAAACAATGCCGTCCAGTGAAGTATTAGTAAAATCAGACGTAATATTTAAGGCTTTTACCCAAATTGAATTATTCCTGATGGTCAATGACCCCGTTGCACCATTCGCTGTTAATGCTAAGGGCGAATCAAGCACGCTAATGGCGGCATCTGTTAACGGTGGTGCTGGGGCAATTCTCAAGCTATTTTCAGAAGTTGGGGAATAACATAACGTGTAATTTCCCTGTTCACAAACAACTGGGCCAGTACTAATTTTATCCGTTAGCTGATTGCCATTAATTTGCAATGAAAGAATACAGTTCGAGTCCCTTGCTGGTAATGCAAATGTACTTCCACATAAACCAACACCTTGAACAATTTGCGTAATACCTCTTATAGGTTTCATTACCAGTATGTGTGGCTTCATTGACTGATTAGTAACACGATATTGGATCCATGCATTCGTATTAGTCGGAACAGACAAACTAGTCGCTGTTAAGGGAGAAAATGTCCATAATGGTTTACCTGCTTGTACGGTAGTCAGTATAAAAACAGCAAGGATCATACAAAATAAGCGTCCGGCTAAAAATTTTATTTTCATGCTATAACCTTGTAGTTTATTTATATTGAATTAGTGCACAACATTAATGTTCATACAGAGAATTAGCAAACAAGCCTGACGCTGTGTTGAATTATTATGAGGAACTTTTATTACTAAAGCCAGCGAATAAGTTTTAAAAATTTTAAATAGATCCTGTCTTATTTTAAGCTCTTACACTTTCAATCCAAGAGTAAATAATGACGTATTCAAGAGATGAAACTATAGGACTGTAGCAGTTAGGCTGCGCCATACCTGGCTCAACCTAACGAGCGAACTCCACGGATTTAGGAGCTACAACCAGTCAGTGTTTGACCATTACAAATGCACCATTGTGATCCGCCCCCACAATTGATGCATTGAGACTGATTGGCATTGCAATAAGAACCACCGGCACTGGTTGTCCCGTTATTCCAGCTGCAATAACTTGTTCCAGGATTAGATTGACAATAAGTACTACTCGGAGGAGTGCCAGTTAATAGTGGTGCTGTTAAATTGGCAGAAATCGACGCTTGATAATTAGGTACGCTTACCGCTACATTTGAACAATAACCCGAAGACGGTGTTTTGCAATCTTGCATCTGAGTGGTAGTTACCGGTGTTATGGTACTAGCCGCGAAATCACTATCGGTCAGGGTACTTAAATTATGGATGGTCTGATTCCCTACAGTCGTGATGCTGGCAGGTAACTCGACACCCGTGATTTGGATTAGAGATGTTGGACACGTTACTGGAACAACTGAGACATTACTCCAATTTTGAGTATTAAAACCTGATTGTCCTGCAGAAGCAAAATTACAGGCGTTCTGCAAAGTCGTTTTGGCAGGATACGCTGTACCATTGTAGGTAACAGAATAGGTGGAATTTATACTGGAGTAGTCGCCAAAATAGGCTGAACACGAACTACTTTCAATATGATCACCCCAGTTTACATTGCCACCGGTTCCCCAAAAAATTGGACACTGAGTGGGATAGTTACCTGAGCCACCGCCAGCCATGTATATATCAAAAGTATTAGGAGTAGCGCCAGTATTCACTGATTGAAAAATCATATAAGGGTATGGGGTTTTGCCATTAAATTTTAAAGCAAAACAAAAACCATTGAGTTGGTTACATCCTCCAGAGCAACCAGGAATTCCCAGCTGATCGCCCAGTGCCGCTGTTCCCACAGCATAAACCGTGTTGGTACCCGATAAAAAGCTGGGGAGAACATTCCCTTGAGCATCCATAGTAACCGCCTGAATCATAGCCCAAGAACCGAGCATGGTTTCCGGCGTTGCATAATAATCAGAAGAAACACAGACGTTACCCGTAGGAGCGCTACCGTATGGGAATTTAGGGTCAATAGTCAAAACTCTCGGAATGGAATTCTGACTGGCCTGAGTGCATATGTACGAACCTGGGGAATTATCACTCGGGCTTTTTGTTACACAGACCGTTGGACCATCAATTAAATCAGATAATTTATCGCGATTTACTTTCAATGATAACAGACAAGAAGCCCCGGGTTGCAGAACAAATGGATTTCCACATCTTCCAGCTGAAGTATTCTGTGTGACCGCGCCCATGGGCTTCATTGCAAAAGTATGGCGACTTTTCATTTGATTAGTGACCAGGTATTCGATAATAGTTATACCACTGTTGGGGTTTTGAATGGTTGTAGATGTCGTTGGGCTTATCAAAATAGGCAGTTGTGTATTAGCATGAACCATTGCGATCGATAGTAGACAAGTTGCGGTAACACTTACCCAAAAGTTCAGGATTTTTTTAATATTCATCATAATTCCTTAAGCAACGTAACTGAGGCTGAATTGTAATTGATTCGTGTAAATATGATTTAAATCCAAACCACCAGTTAACACTTGTTCTGTGGCAGATCCAAGGGACGTCCTGCCCCAATCACTAAACTCATATCCCACACCAACAGACCAGTGGCTATTTAGTGCCCGTTGCAAACCGGCTCCTAGTGTGTAGGAAAAATCTCTTGTTGTGTGCGAGGTAAAAGGAGGCTCAGGTTCGATATCAATATTTTTAGGTGTAGTAATGTAGTTATACGCATGATTAACACCCACACCAAGACTGCCAGAAAGATAGGGTTGTACCAGCTGATAAAAATCTGTTAATAACTTGCCTTTCACCGCCAGGCGAGTGTGCTTAATTTTATAATCATAAAATAAATTATTAAAATCAGGATCAGCATCTTGCCAAATATCACCATGGAGCGGAATGGCTGTTGTTGTAGCAACGGCAAATCCAAATTCAGCAAACAGTTTCGGGGAAAAATAATGGTGCAGACCCAGGAACAATTCTCCACTACCAAATTTCTTGGTAGTAGAATTTGCAGCGAAGGTTTCGCGAAGTTCTGGCTGTAAATAGATGGTTTGGGTTTTACCTGGAGTGCTCCATACAGGGCCTAAACTAAGGGTGGCTGCAGGTCTCCAGGAGCCATCAATACTGCCACCATCGCCAGCACATACCAGCCCGGTGAGCGTGACACCACATGCTATCGTAACTACCTTGTTTAATTTCACGTATTTTCTCAATAAAGTCCTTTAAATTGTTCGCATGATGCCTTTTACAATTGCAATAATCAACCCTTTCATTGACAAAAAATCAATAAAAAACAATCCAGATAAAGCCTAAACGAAATTGTTCAACCTTATTTCACAACCACATAAAGTGCATACCCCCGACGCATTTCGAAAGGCCTCATTAACCTGCCCATAATCCCAAAATGATTAAATTTTACACATGAACTCTTAACTTTATGAGCCTATCATGTCTAATATTTACTCAAAAAAACCCATTATCATTTTATCTGTAATCGAACCGGGAACAATGAGAGACTTATCTTTCGTAGATAAAATGATTGATTCTGATCAAAAGCAAAAAAATGACCAACCCTTTGTCATTCTTCTCAATGATTTAGGCGATGAAACATTAAAATATAAAAGCTTTGTTCAAACTTTAAAAAACACAATTGGAGAAGAAGATGAAAATTCTGACCATGTTGTAGCTATTAATCTAAGCAATCCATTTCCTCTGAAAAAAGATACTCTGTTAAATCTGATAGTTAATGGATTTAAACAATCCCAGGAATACACCATTCTAAAAACAGGACAAGGGGTAGTAACAACATTATTAAACTTAGAAACCGACTCTGTTAAAGAGTTCAATAAAATAGTAGAAGAAGCAACTGATGAGTTGAAATCCAAATCCAATGTACGCTTGAGCTAACATGTGCCAGCTCCAACTTCATATTAATAAATTGGCAGGCAAATGGTACAACAAGGTTAGGCCAGAAGGCCTAACTCGTTATTTTTACTGCTTAAGCAGTGAGATTTACTGCAATAAGGAACGATTCGAGCTCATTTTATTTTCGATAAGAGTATTAAATTATTTGATATTAGGAATCACCTTGAATTGATAAACTTTTTGCTTTAATAAAATATTGACTAAAATCGGGTGATTGACTGAGCCACTGTCTAAGGTATTCAACAAACTCCCAAATCAGCCGTTCTTCAGAACGTTTTTTTAGATAATAGGCGTGAAACTCAATGTCCATAGAAAAATCGCTGAGTTGGACTACAGCTAATTTCTCATTCAGTAGTCGTTCATAACTCAAACACCAACTGGATCCCGATTCGACAATTTGAATATTGCTGTATATCGTATTGACTTCAGCAATCGTTTTAATTGAAATGTCCTTTTGCTTCAGTAATAAATTAAATTTTTGGCGCATAATGCTGTCATTCGTTAACAATACGGCATCGTATTGTGCCAATTCAGCTATAGATATTGGCGACCTGGAGTTGGCTAAGGGATGTTCGATGGATACTATCGGAACAATTCGTTCTTTCCATAAAGGCACAGAAGCTATATTGGCGGGGCAATATCCAGCATGAGGTAAAATGATCAGATCATAATTTCCACTTGTCAGACTAGAGCTAAGCTCTTTTGCAGGAACTATTTTATTAACAATAAAATAGTTCGTTTTAAGAGCATGCATGTAATTCGTAAATTCGGCAAATGCTGAAATTGAAACATAAGGATTAAGCCCTATATTAATAGTTAATTTAGGTTGGCTTTTGCGGTCATTATGCTCTGCTTTCATCATTTCATTATAAATACCGAGCATTTGTCGAATATAAGGGAGAAAGGCCTTGCCTTTATTCGTCAGTTCTACACCATAACTGGTATTTACAAAAAGTTGGGTCCCAAGTTCTTGTTCTAATTTTTTAATACGTCTGCTTATAGTCGGCTGTGATGTGAACATATGCCTGGATGCCAAGGATATTGAATGATATTCAACAACAGCAAGAAATGTTTTCAAATCTACTATGTTCATCTAAGCCTCCTGGTATCCTCTATGAAAGGTAACCTTGCTTTTATATTTATTGTACTACTTTTTATAGACTATTTTATTGGCTTTCTCCGAAAATAGAGCCGTAAGTATTGATGAACATCACTAAACAAATAAGATTATGAATTTAACACAAGAAATATTTAATACAAATTTATTATAAAGCTCTTGTGTAATCAAGGCACTATACAATTTATAGGGCCTTGATTATCTCTAAGTATCTCTTTACTGAAGTATGGGGCCGAATACTCTCCATCCAAGAATCGCTAACAGGACAAATAACATCAGATTACCCCCAACCAGACCATAGTTACCACGGGTATAATCACCTCGGTGCCAATACAGGCCAAAGAGTAACCAAACAAGCATCAGCACCCAAAACAAAACTCCAATAGGCATTTTAATCTCCCTAACTGTTAACCAGATCCTCTCTGGTGGGGTGTTTAGGTGGATCAGATAAATGAATAACTCATCCACATAAAAATAGAACTAGGCTATTTAATTAATTATAGTTGACTATTGGATAATATATGGTCAATTAGCTCCATTTAAGTGTTTTTTATTCAATGGATTAAAGTCTAATAATGCTCTTCACTATGAATCGATAGCAGGTTAAAAAACGTGTATAGCGTTCATTAAACAGAATTAAATAATCGCATTATGTCAAAATTAAACACATTTGATGCTTTTTTATGATAAAATTTGGGCCAGCTGGAGTGTGTAATCAATTGCTGTAACTTCACTAAGGGAAAATTCAAGCAAGGAGGTAATTAAACCTATAAACCGGATAAAAATCCGGAGTATTTTTTAAGATCAAAAAAGGCAAATATGAGCAAAGGTAAAATAGAACTCGACTATCCAGTACATCCTTCGAAGAATGAATTCAAGATTGAGAATCCAATTGCAATTAATCCTAAAGATGAGAACGAATTCGTACCCCAAACTATAGTCACCTCCAGTAGGGCAACCTATACGGAAGAGATGCTTCTTAATCGAATTGATGAGACTGGTTTATTAGATGATTTTATTAGCGGTAAGAAAATCTCCGATCGGAGTGAATGCTGGGTGGAGTGTTTTTCAAGAGACGATTTGGTTCGAATCTTCACCACCTTTCCAAAGGTCTACGAACGCTGTGAGACTTTGATGAGTAATTCTCTTGGTCCGGCTATACATACTGTCCTGTCATTTAATGATATTTTTTGCGATCTGTTTGAACATGTTTTGCAAAAAGCCAAAGCAATTCACTTACACTGCGGCTGGGGCTTTAGTGAAGGTACTGACGAGTTTACTCAATTTGAATTGGCACTCTCTTCATGGAACACATTTATGAAAGAAGATGCTTTCACAGCAAAAACTTCGAACCTATTCAAAGCATTGGATCAATTTGCCGAGTCTGATTTTGTTCATTTAAAAAACATCGGATTCTCATCGATAAGTACTCAATTATATCAAATTTGCCAACATGGACATTGCAGTGCTGGATTTACTGAACAATTATCCAGAGTGTATACAGCAATAACACTCGCTCGAACTGTACTCTTTTATGGAACGATACTTAACAAAAACAGTTCTGAACACAATGATCAACCCCGCAACAAAGCTAAAGTCTGGGATTATTGTCAATCAGCAGTATTCTTTAAAATGAATCCCGAATTAAAAAAGGAGATGGAAGCTCCATTATACCATGGCACTATTGATACGGAGGCTGCCAAGCGTTTACTCTGCAATCCTGGTGATTACTTGGCCAGGTATTCGCCCAATTACAAAAATCATTATCTTACTGTCTTGATAGATGCCAGTGTTTTCCAGAACAAAATAGTCTTGAACCTGATAATACCTCCATCCAAAGTTGATTCGTGGATTAAAAAACCGACAGAGCATCGTGAAGAAATCGAATTTTATATTAAAGAGCAACTGTCCAAGGAGCATCCAGAAAATACGCAACAATGGGTCAATGTTTTTTTAAAAAAAGAACAATACGACCCAATTTTTAATCCAGTGTGTGCAATTGAAACAGCTAATGTAGTACTTAAAATAAGATAATCCGGTTCTAATCCATAACCAGTAGCGCCCCCGGTTTCAATTGTTTCAATCTACCTTTCTGTTCTGTGAATGATGGGCTGAAGATAACTCTCCAGTCCATCACTTCTATTCAACCTTCTGAACACATAATTTAAAGTCATATAAAATATCAATAACGACTATTAAAATTTCACATCATTATTTAATTATTGCTTAAGTTTGGAACTTCATAATGAGTAATTAGAGTTCTGGATTAGTTTATTGGATCCAGGAGTTAACAATGCACTTTCCAACCTTAAGGAGCTATTATGCCTTGGATTTACCCACCATTTACGTCACTTGATCAACATGAACAACAAGCAGTAATTAGAAACTACGAACGAAAATTCCGTGACTTTGACAATGACATTATTATCTATAGCGCACTCGAAGTATTACGTGCCAATGGACATACCAATGTAAATGCGATTAAAGTAGGCCCAGATAGAGCAGGCGATGAATTTAATCTGTATATGCAACTTATAGGCAAAATACCTCAAGATAAGCGTTATACCATTTTTTCATTACCTACCTTGCAAGGTAGCCATTCAGTTGCTGTTGTCATTGACACACAAAACCGTGAAGTTCATGTTATCGATTCACTAAACCAGGTTTATCCTGAAGCAACAGGACAAATCCAAACAGCCATTGATGAAGAAATTTTGGATGGTTACCGTATAGTAAGACCTGCATCACCAGTTACACAACAATCAGATGGCTGGAGTTGTGGTATTCACAGTGCAGCCAATATTGTAGGGATTATAACTGGTGATATTGATCTCAAAACAAACAAGGGTCTTGGTCCCAGGAGCAATGCTGAAGTACAAAACCTTTTGGGAATCTTTAGCAAAGCCTATGGGGAAAGTTCGGTACAACGCCAGAACAATTTAAACAATCCACGTTTGAATGTCAGACAAAAAAGAACCCTTCGTTATGGGTTACAAGGACTTGATACCTCCACGCTCAATCCTCAGATCCAAAATGATATTAGAACATTAATTGACGCCTTACTTGTAGAGTTTCCACAAGGAATGACTGAGGCAGAGTTAATGCAACAAAGATCTTTTAAGGATTTTGCGCAAGAGTTTACTCAATCTAATCCTGGAAATGTACTGAATTCACTATTAAGTACTCCAGAGTTTATCGCCATATTACCGGCGAATTTAGAAGAGAATGCCGAAGAGAAAGAAGTAGTGATTACTTTGTATCTTTCTGAACAACTACACAATCTACAAAACGCTCCCGCTGTTGCAAGCTCATCAACTCCTGTGGTTGCCAGCTCGTCAGCTCCAGTTGTTGCAGGGCTCCTCACTTTAGACGCGGCCTTAACTCGTTTTGCAGATCCCATTACTGATGGTGGACGGCGAGGCGATGTACGACATGCCATAAGCTATTTTGCACAAATGACCCAACACAATTCCAACCTGTTTAATGAGGTTTCTTGTCAACATATTGCGAATCATACCGATCCAACAAACCTTGCTTGTGCACTTATAATGCTGGGTTCTACAGACGATCCAAAACTTCAGGAAATTGTAGCTTTACCCTATCCAATGGATTACTTCTTTAGCAACCCGAGTGCGTCATCTGATACTGCGCAACCCGCTCAATCATCAAGTGTTCCGGTGATCAGCAGTAGCAGCCAACCTTCAGCAAGTCCGGCACCACAAGCACCTTCAGTTGATTCAAGCAGTTCTTCTGCACCTGATGAGCGATTAACTCTGGAGCTGAAGCAATTTATATCAACCCTTCGTAGTGAGCGAGGAGGTTTGGATTCGACTGCTTACTGGCTAACTCGTACAGAAGAACAACGAGCGGATTTGATGAGGCGGTTTGATGCTGCAAATCAAACACCAGCCATACGTCCGGCATCCGGTTTTGCAGGCGGTTTTTTTGGTTCATCATCTCAACCAGCCCGGAGATCAGAACTCGATGATTTTCAAGAAGAATTAGAAGAATTTCTGCAAGAGAAAGTTCGGCTAATGGGTTTTGATACTATTGAATCAGCACGTCAAACATTCGGTGATGAGGTTTTTGCTGACATGACGGAGGAATTTTTTACAGCAAAAACCAGCCAACTACAACGTAGATAATCCATAAATTCTCTTTAAGTGAAAAAGCAAGTCTTCTTGCTTTTTCACTCAATAAATATCAATTGAATAAGCAATGTTCCTGTAAACTATTTCCCCTATAGAAATTTAAAATCTTCCTGTTGCATGAAGAGCTTTATACACGATTCGAACAGGAGTATATTGTACACATAACGCTCAGAGCTGGTCTGTGCGGGCATAAGCAAAGATTTTCAAGCGGACTGCTTTATAGAGTAGGATTGGTATTTTGATTAATACATTCATCAGGAAAAAAATACAGCTGCTATTCAGTAGCCTTATTTTTTTTGTCATCAATACTCATGCCAACACCATTCAAACACCTGATGTTTGGGATGTTTTGCGCGGTGAATTTAAGATGAATCATGAAATCAATCGGCCTGAGGTTCAAGATCAAATACGCTGGCTACTCGATCATCCTGGCTTTGTGACTAAAGTATGTCAGAAAGCGGAGCCCTATCTGTATCATGTGACACGAGAAATTCAAAGAAGAAATTTACCGGGAGAATTGGCATTACTTCCTATGATAGAAAGTGCTTACGACCCATTTGCTTATTCAAAAGTAGGTGCTGCAGGTTTATGGCAAATCATGCCAGTAACAGGAAATCAATTAGGTTTAATTCAGGATTGGTGGTTTGATGGAAGACGTAGTATTAATCATTCAACGGATGCAGCACTCACCCACCTGACGCATTTAAATAAAGTGTTTAACGGAAACTGGATTCTTTCCATAGCCGCCTATGATGCGGGTGAGGGGGCCATAGGCAGAGCGGTTAAAGCACATAATCCTGATGGACGTAATGTCAGTTTTTGGGAATTAAATGTCCCTAAAGAAACACAAGTCTATGTACCCCGATTTTTAGCTTTGGCAGAAATCATGAGCAACCCCCAGGCTTATAAAATAAATCTGCCCGCGACACCATTCCGACCTTATTTTGAAGAAGTGAATATTGGCAGTCAAATTGACTTGAGTCATGCAGCCAGTTTAGCGGGCATTTCGGTTAATGAATTAACCAAATTAAATCCGGGTTATAATCGATGGGCCACTGCGCCCTATAAACCCTTCACGTTGCTTATTCCAATAGCGAAAGTAACTCAGTTTTATTTCAATTTATCCCATTCGCCGGTCGAGAAACGAGTGAGCTGGACCAAGCATCTCGTCCTTCCGAGTGACAGTTTGCGCAGTATAGCCAGACAGTATCATACTACGATTACATTGATAAAAAAGCTAAATCGTCTGTCCGATCACTACATACGACCCAATCAGGTTTTATTGATCCCGAGTACAAAAAATACGCCTGTATTACCGTTCCATGAAATATCCAAATCAAAATTCTTAAGCCAGACGTCAATAAAAGGGAAGGTATATCGAGTTATACATATTGTTCAGCCCAACGAATCGTATAGAACACTCGAAATGCTCTATAAAGTGTCGACTCAAGATATTATGAATTGGAATCATCTCGGCTCGGGAGTGGCATTAGTACAAGGTCAACAGTTAATTATTTGGAAAAAAATCAAACAAGCGTAAATGGAGTTATAGAAAAAGAGAGTTCATGCTCGCCGTTATGATTCGCAGCACTTATCTGATTTGATGTTGATCTATCAACGCGAATGTAACAGTTTTCCACAATTCAACTGAGCAACCCTACAAGAGACTATAATTCAATGGACTGTTATCTACAGTATCAAAAACCTACTCAGGGAAACGTAAGCTTTTATCGTGTTTAATCATCGCTTGAACTTCTGAAAACGTTTTAGGTTTTGAAAAATAATAACCCTGAATTTCATCACAACACGCGTTGATTAAAAATTTAACTTGAGCAGCGGTTTCTACTCCCTCTGCAATCACGGACACACCTAAACTATGAGAAACTGAAATAATCGCGTTGACTATTTTAATACTGCCCACATCGTCAGGCAAACCATCAATAAATGATTTATCAATTTTAATCACATCAGGCGCAAAATTTTTTAAATAGGCAAAAGAACTGTATCCTGTTCCAAAATCATCCAATGAAACAGTAATGCCCAATTGTTTTAATTCCATTATACATTGAGATACACGTTGTTTATTAATCATCAATATGGTTTCAGTGACTTCCAATTCAAGATATTGATAATTCACCTCTGCGGCGGTCATCAATTGATTTAATCGTTCTAATAAACTGTAGGAGCTACTGAATTGACGGGCTGATAAATTAAGAGAAGTCTTTATTGGAATCTCACTTCGAGCTATATCATTAATTGCAGTAGACAAGACCCAATCATTTATTTCTAGAATTAAATCGGATTCTTCACAAATGGGAATAAAATACTCTGGTAAACGGATGATATTTTTTGGATCATGCCAACGGATTAATCCTTCAACACCAGTAATTTTCCCTGTTTTTAAAGATACCTTGGGTTGATAATAGAGCTCCAATTCATTATGTTTAAGAGCATGGTGCATTGCATTTTCAATTTCAATGACGTGACTTGATTGTTTTATAGTGTCTACAGTTGCAAATTTATACTGATTGCTCCCTTCTTTTAATGATTCAATAAGAGCTAAATTAGCACTGCTCAATAGTTTAGAAGGTGTTGTACCATTTTGTGGATAACTGCTAATTCCAATACTCGCTGTTAAGAAAATATCGAGATTATTTTTTTTAATGGGTTTTTTTATTATTTCTAATAATTTATTTACAAAATCAATGATACTTTTATTATCCTCTAATTGATGGGATAAAAAACCGAATACACCTGGCTCAGTAAGTGCAACCATATCAATAAGTGATGATGAACTTTCAACAAATTTCTTACTGATCTCCTGATGAACCTGATTTCCGACATCATAACCCAGGGCATAATTAATCAGCTGATAATTATTCACTCGTAATGTGATAATAATCATAGATTTTGTTTTCTGCTCAATCAGTTCACTTATTTTATTCATAAATGAACATTGATTGTGCAGACCAGTTAACACATCATAATCAGTCATGTATTTCAGTTGATCATTCAATAACATATGTTGAATGTATTCGCCAAACTCCTCTGCGAGTTCGGATATTATCTTATAGCCATCTATATCCAGATTTAATGTGTGGCGATTATAAAAACACAAAACCCCAAGTTTACGATTGGATACCACTATAGGCACGCCAACAACTTCTTTCAGTTTTATTGGTTTTCCTTGAGCAACTACATGAATCTTATTAAAATGAGAATAATGAGTACTGTACTGAATAATACCTAGCTTGAAACAAATGATTTGAAATGAGTTTTTTATTTTTTCGGAAATAACCACTATTTTTTTGTTATTAAATGTAACATGCAACTCATCACGAGACCAATGAACCAAACATGCCAAGGTGTTCTCTTTATCATCAAAAATCCAAAATTCACCAATTTCATAACCAATAGCCAAACATATGGACTGTAATGTTCTTTGTGAAAAGACTTTCATGTCTTGTGTTTGACTTAAATTTTTATGCAACTCAGTCCTCAAGCGTTTTTGCAAGGCTGTATTATATTGTGCTGTCATATCACTAATTATACCAAGAACTGCGATAACATTTCCCTGCTCATCCATTGAAGGAAAGAGTTGGTTCGATACTACCGCAATGACCCCATCCCCCCTCAGGACTTTAATATCAATTGTGATTATTCGAGCACCTTGTTTCGTTTTATCAATAGCATCCCATATCTTTGATCTGTCTTCAGGTATAACAAAACTCAACCAGCCGTGGGGATCTTTCTTAATCAAATCAACCCTTTGTCCAAATATCTTTTCAGCATAGGAACTCAAATAAGTTATTTCATTGGTACTGACTGTCATACGCCATAATACCTGATGAATATTTTCGGTAAATTCTAAAAATAATTGCTCCCCATCAGAACTTTTATATTGAATGATTTTCGATTGTATTTTTGATCGCATGATGTAATAAATAACCGCACAACTCACAATGATAAATACAATGGCCGTGGTTAAAGTATAGGTTGTTGGCGAAATCATGAGCCTATCCATATATTCCCTTTAAACTCATAACTATAATTATCAGCTTGATTATTCGACTTTATTGCGAACGACCAATTAATACTGTTTAAAGTATAGAACACATTTCTCTGATATTAATTAATCCAGGATTTGAACAGGCATAGACTATTTTTCTAGACTATAATAAATCGAAGAGAATCATAAGTCTTGTAACAAAATACTCATCACAATTCTTTAAACAGGAATTACATAAAAGGTTCATTGCTATGGCAAAAGGAACAAAAAGTACCCCATCTTCATCTGAGCAGTTAGACAAATGTTTAACTGGCATCAAAGGTATCGATGAAATTACCCATGGAGGCCTTCCCCAAAACAGATCCACTTTAGTAGTTGGCTCTGCTGGTTCTGGTAAGACACTCCTTGGTATGCAATTTCTAATCAACGGCATTAAAAGCAAGGAACCTGGATTATTTGTCTCATTTGAAGAAACAGAACAAGATCTGATTAAAAACTGTCTTTCATTGGGTTTTAATTTAAATGAAAAAATTAAATCAAAGCAACTGGTTGTGCAACACATTCACATTGATCGATCTGAATTTGATGAGTCAGGCTCCTACAATCTCGAAGGGCTGTTCATTCGAATCGGTTATCTGATTAATAAACATAAAATAAAACGAGTTGTAATTGATACAATAGAGGTTTTATTTAACCATTTAGACAATACCAGTATAATTCGCTCAGAACTAGAACGTCTATTTCGTTGGCTGAGTACAAAAAACGTGACCTCAATAATTACTGGTGAGCAAGGACAAAATACCATTTCCCGTCATGGTCTAGAGGAGTATGTTGCTGACTGTGTTATTCTCCTTGATAACCGGGTTATTAATGAATTAGCGACTCGTTATTTGCGTATCCTCAAATATCGTGGTTCATCTCATGGTTCGAATGAGTTTCCTTTTATCATTGATTATCAAGGAATTACTCTTTCTCCAGTCACCTCAATTAGCCTCGATTTTATTGTACCCAATAGTTTTGTTTCGACTGGGATTAAGGCATTAGATGAGGTGTTAAGTGGCAATGGTTATTATGTAGGAGGAAGCATACTAATTAACGGATCTGCGGGAACGGGAAAAACCAGTCTTGCCGCAACATTCGTCGACAGTCAATGTAAATCGGGTAAAAAGTGTATTTACTTTGCTTTTGAAGAATCTTCCGATCAGATAATACGTAATATGAAATCAATTAATATTAATTTGGAGCGATGGAAAAACAAGGGTAAGTTATTGTTTCAAGCGATAAGACCGAGTATTTATGGCCTGGAGTCTCATTTAATTAAAATGGTGCAACTGATCCAGGAATTTAAACCCGATAGTGTTGTCATCGATCCTATATCCAACTTAAACCTTATCGGATCTCAATACAGCGTTAAATTAATGTTAACTCGATTAATCAACTTCCTTAAGATGAATCAAATAACAACAATTATGACCAGTTTATTGCATGAAGATAGTTTTGAAAAACAAATAGGTATTTCATCCTTAATGGACACGTGGATTTTTTTAGATAACGTTGAAATTGATTTAGAACAAAATACCTTACTTATTGTCAAAAAATCACGTGGCATGGCCCATTCTCATCAGATGAGAGAATTCAATATCACGAAAAATGGAATCATTTTAAATGAAGTGTACATGGGTGCTGGAAAAATTGTAGTAGGGTCTTCTCGTTTAGTACAAGCGATGCAAGATGAAATACAAGATATTCTCAAAACTCAAGAATTTACCCAAAAAATGCACCAACTTAAAGACAAACAGCGTAAAGTTGAATCCGATATCAACGCATTAAACGACCAACTCAATAATATTAAGGATGATATACAAACATTAGACTCCAACCAGAAACATATTAAACAAATAACAGATGAAGGTATCAAAAAAATTCGCAAAACCAGGACTCTATTACCCCAATCAGCTGGCAAGAGAGAGAACTAAGATGAACAAGAAAATAACAAAAATATCAATGTCCTCAAAAGAAAAGCCATCTATAGTTCCGTATAAAAACTGGCGATTGATCCTTTACATTGCAGGAAAAACGCCACATTGTATGTTAACGTTCACCAATTTAAAAAATTTCTGTGATCAGTATCTTCCTGCACAATACACGATTGAAATCATTGACCTACTGATTTACCCTGAACGCGCCCAATCTGATGACATTATAGCGATACCAACGATTGTTAAATTACTTCCTACCCCTAAAAGATACATCATTGGTGATTTTTCTAATCATGAATTGATGTTAATGAAACTGGGGTTGAACGCAAGCACCGAAATGTAAACAAAATAAAAGTCAATACTTCGAAATACGTTCAGTTAATCCTTTCTTGTATCGCAATCTCATCTTTGCTCCTATGCAGTGTGAATAAGTCAGTTCAATATCCACAAAGCAAGATCTTGATTCATAAGTATTTAGTCTCATCAGTTGGGAGACGGTATTGAACCAATTTATAGATGAAACCAAGGTGATGTGACGAGTACTTTTTCACGGGGTAAAGAGAACACGTCATTGTGGCTGCATCTTTTTCAAGAAAATCACGTCAGTGCCGCGGATATTGGTTATTGTATTGATGACCATTGTTGTTTCCCGCAATAAATTGTGAATATCAGCAAGCAAATCATAGCCATGTTGTTTTAATGGCCTCAGTAAAAAATAAGCCTCGCCTCCGTAGGTCAATGAATTGGCCAAGGCATTTATAAAATGTGCAAAGGTGCTGTCTAAAAAAAACCGACAGCGATTTTTAAATTCAGAAGGCGAAAGTACTCCATGCCCTTGGTGAAAATAAGGGGGATTACTTACAATCAAATCAAATTGTTCCGCCCATTGTTCTTCAAGCAAGAGATCGTAATTGGCCAAATGCCAGTTTAATTGCAACTCAGGCCGGTTAATCAAAGCGACATTTTTATGAAAATAATCCGTATAAATAGCCTGAACATCCATAAAATCAATATACCTAAGTTCACGAAGATGCCAGGTAAGCTCCATACCAATCACACCAGAACCGGCACACAGATCCAATACGCGCAACGAGTTAAGATCTTGCCGATCCCGTAATTGTTCCGCAACAAATGATGCCAACTGAATTGAATCGAGACTACAACGATATTCTTCTGGCTGATGGTATTGATAAGTGAACATCGAGAAGGAACCTGTTGGCAATAATGATATTCAAACCTGATAAGCAAGCATAATAACGAACTATTAATAAAAAATCAGCTCTCAGGTTGCAAGCGAAGTGTATATCAAAAGGGAATAGAGTAAAAATACACCCCCCATTAGAATGAAGGGTGTTCTATAGATTAGTCTAATAGTGGAACAGAGCTGCTTGGTTCTGGTTGACGCTCCATTGCCATTAATAAAGCAACTGAGTCAACTGTTACATAGGCACGCGCATATTCAGCGAGAACCGTGTGATATGCTTCCAATGTTACAGGTTTCCCTACAAATTCGGCCAATTGATTTAAACAAAAATATTTTTTGTTATCTGTTGCAGAATGTAGATCAGCATTATTAACCATTAAATTTAATATTCCCTTAAATGCAGATATTACTCTGTCAGGGTGAGCTCCTGGCCAAATATCACCTTGAAGCTTTTCAATTTCGAAGCCTAACTTTTTATCTAAAGGATCAGTTGAAGAGATAAGAGAAGCGGTACTTTCTAGATAGGCCATAAGATTATCATTGACCTGTTTAAAAAAACCAGCAAATCCACCGGTATACAAATCAAATGTACTAAAATATTGACTTGGTCTGGAAACTGTTGGATTTTGAGGAATGATGTCCGGTTTAAAGAATGATGAAGATGTGGGTGAAGATCGAGTTGGGGATGGTGTTCTATATGAACTTGATCCAGGCTGATAGTTAGCATGTGATGACGTCCAATCCGGCTTAATTGCCTGAGCGCTAAATTGGTCAAAATATAATTGAGCTTTCGCTTCAGTATCGAGTAATTCCCATACCTTAGCGACTACTTTAAATTCCTCTGCATCTCCTCCACGGTCAGGATGTGATATACGCGCTTTTTCGCGGTATGCTTTTTTTAATAGATTAAAATCTGCAGTGGGTTCAAGACCTAAAACTTCATAAACTGTTGCCATTTGAGTTACTCCTATAATTAATGTACAGGAACAATTGTAACTCCATATGACCAAAAAAAGAACAAATTGTTTGTAATAACCACTATTGATAAATCATATAATGAGCACCGCTTCATTCAATTTAACAATCTACCAACCCCCTTGATAAGGACGGTGTTTACTCATCTGATTAGAGTTATTTCCTCGGTGATAATGGAAACGCCATTGATTTTGTTGGCTTTTAGGATCTTTAATCGGATGGTAGTCAAAGGCAAACAATCGATGCAGCTTGCCATCAGGTTTTTTTTTATAAAAGTTGACTCCGCCGCCACCGGTTCTGGAATAAAGAACGAATGCGGCTTTATAATTTCCTTTTTTCAACAATGCGTAAGCAGCCAATGAAGTTGCTAAAAATATAGCTGCATTCTGGCTATAAGTATTTTTTTTTGGATCGGATTTTTCGTTAAGGTCCAAAGTGAAGCCTGCAATAAATAATAAAATATATTCTACATCATTTGACAAATAAATGAACCCTCTGCTCAATAATAAACGTCTAATACAGGCTACACATTCCTACTTTTTGATACCAATCGTAGCCTGTATTAGACGAAGTCGTAATACAGGATCAACCTCACCCAATATCACCCTTCTATTATTCAATTACAAACGCGGAACCATAAACTTTTGGCAAATTCGGTTTGATTCGATCCATTACAATACGGAATAGCATGATGACATATAAAATCCTGGGGATTCGCCTCATTTGTGAATGGTGCAATCCATTATTTTTAAGAGTGGAATTATGGAGAAAACAGCTGAAATAATTCGGATGGAATCCATCCTGTATTACGACTTCGTCTAATACAGGCTACACAGGAGGGTCAATGTATGGTAAGTCCGATACAGAAACACTATAAAAAATATTCATATCAGTACATTGAATCTCATTAAAAGAGTCTGGGTACACACGAATAATGCGGTTATGTGAATCACAAACACAATGATAAAGAATGGACCCTCCGCCTTCGCGGAGGGTGACGGGGATGGGATGCGGAGGGTGACGTAGATGGGATGCGGAGGGTGACGTAGATGGGATGCGGAGGGTGACGTGGATGGGATGCGGAGGGTGACGAGGATGGGATGCGGAGGGTGACGAGGATGGGATGCGGAGGGTGACGAGGGATTCATTAGTTCAATTTAAACAGGGGAGTCAACGCCATGTGTTTGAGTTCCTTTAACCACAATTCTCTAGGTTTACCCCCTGGAGCAGTCGGTTCAAACCAGTTGTTTTTACACCAGAGATAAATATCCAGACTTTTCATTTGGATAAATCCATTGATATGGTGTAAGTCGCGATCATCAATTGGTAAAATACTGCGGTAACCCTCAAGATACCAATGAAACAGGTGCTGCCATTCCTGAAATGGTTTTTGGCACAAATCTAAAAACGGTTTGGCGATATCGGCCATAAACCAATGATAAACGGGTTCGTCAAAATCAATAAGATGCACTTGCTTTCCATCATACAGTACATTTCCAGGGCGATGATCGCCGTGAGTTAAACCAAAATTATGTTCTGTAGAACTCATCTGATTAAATTGTGCATCAATACGCTGATATAACTGCAGCAATTCCCTATCTTCATTGTGCAGATAAGTTTCAGTTTCTCGCCACAGATCCTTCCAGGATAAAAATTTGCGGTTTAAGGGACGATAGGATTGTGCTGCGCGGTGTAATTCAGCCAGTGCTTTTCCCCATGCCGTATATTTTGATTGGTTCTGGTCATTAAAATCGATAATGGTTCCGGGAACTTCCAGACAGACATGAGTCAGGAACGCAAGATCATTTTGTTTGACATGTTCTATAAATTGATCGCTTTTCGATGCAATTACCCGGCAAATCGGAGCATTTTCCTGAAACAGATGACGTTGATAATCAATGGCTGAATCCAGTTCATGCCATGATCTTATTTCGTGATGCGTCATCCTTAAGTAATACCCTTGTCCCTGATCCTCAAATCGATAAACACAATTAATTTGATTATTAATCAATTGGAGATTTTCAGGAGAATCAACCCATTTTAATGCCGCATTTAATGCCGTTTCCCTCGATATTTTCTTTAACGTGTTTTCCCAGCTCATTATTTATTTCGCTCTTCATGCTCGATTAACCATTTTTTGCGGCTAATTCCCCCGCCATAACCGCCTAGCTCACCATTAAGATTGATGATTCTATGACACGGTACAATAATGGCAAGTTGATTTGCGCCATTTGCATTGGCTACAGCTCTGAATGCTGAGGGTTTACCGAGTCGCTGTGCCTGTTGTGAATAGCTTCTGGTTTCACCATAAGGGATGCCTGTTAATTCCCGCCAAACATTCTTTTGAAAGTCGCTGCCAATAAGATGAATTGGCGTTAGAAACTGTTTTAACTGACCAGAAAAATACTTTTTAAGTTCGTGTTCAATTGAAGTTATGGGTTCGGATTTTCCAGGAATAATCGCAGCTTTTGTTTTAATTCTCAATCGTTCTACTTCACGTTCCAATCCTCTTCTATCAACAAATTCCAGAAGAAACAGAGACTGATCATCAGCAACAGCAAGCATTGGACCAAGAGGAGTATCCAACCAGAATGATTTAAGAATGTTCGGGTGTTTGGCAAAATTGCCTGGGGCGGTGCCCATGATTTTAGTAAAGGCATCTCTGAATCCACTACTTGAATCATAACCTGCATTAAGTTGAGCCTCGATGACCTGATCCCCGTCTCTAATGTGTTTCATGGCAATGCCCATGCGTCTTGCCCTGGCATAGGCTACAAAAGTCATACCAAATCGTTTTTTAAATTGTCTACGCGCTGTTGACGCATCTACCGAAATGGCATCAAAATCGCTGTCTTTCCACCTTTTTTCCGGATTGGCTTCAACAGCGGCAACCAATTTTTGTACTAACTCGGAAACCTGTTTGGGGTTGGATAGAGGACGGCAACGTTTACAGGGGCGATAAGACGCGAGCAATGCATCCTGAGCGGTCTGAAAAAATTCACAATGTTCCAATTTGGGTTTTTTGGCAGGACATGTGGGGCGACAAAAGATGCCAGTAGTTTTAACCCCTACATAAAAAACTCCTTCGTATTCACTGTTTCTTTCGAGTAAAGCCTGATAGTACTCATTGTTCATCGCTGCAGTTACCATGGTAGAATTAAAATCTCATAATAATGAATCTTAATAGTAACTATAGCGAGTTTATAAAAATGAGCGACCGAAATTCAGGCATCGAATTTTTAAACTCAGGTCATAGCGGGCAATAGAATCAGGCGCTTGCCTGAAGACCACCCACCTCCGTGTCATCGGAAGGTGTTATTTGACGTTTAAACAGCCATGAAGAATAGAGAGCGCAAACACCGCAACTGATTAAACCTATTGGTAGAGCATAGAGATTTTTTGTTAATAAATAACCTACTGCCATGGATAGAATAGAGGAGCCAAAAAGACGGACAGTGCTTATAAAGGCAGTAGCCATTCCTGCATTCTCTTTAAAATCAGAGAGTGCCAGAGACATCGTTGGTGCAGCGCTTACGCTGATCCCTAAATTACAGATTAAAGCAAAAGATAAAGCGATGAGGCTAAAACCATAAAGTTCTGAACTCAATAACATGGCCATTCCACCCAGAATAATTAACCAGTTTCCCATGAAAATGGTTGATGTCATGCTGAAGCGCTTTCGTAACCATATCCCTATATAATTTCCAATGATTATATTTAATCCATTAAAGATAAAGATAATGCCAAAAGCCAAAGGAGAAAATCCAAGAACATCAATAATCAGATAGGACGAATTAATAACAGTAAGCATAACAGCCGTAAAACTGAACATCATAATAAACGAAGCAGACCATAAGGACATTTTGGGTAAGATTGCCTTGTAGGAGTTGAGCAAATTGTTAATTTTAAATGAGGTTTCTGGCGGACTCCAGAACGGTGATTCAACCAATATCCTGCGCGATTGGATGTAGAGAATCAAAGCCATTCCTGCCATAACTATGAAATTAAATTGCCATCCAAACCACGTAAAAATTAGAGAACCCAAAACTGGGGCAAAAATGGGTGAAGCAGATACTATCATGGAGATATAGGAAAGTACCTTTGCTCGTTCAACTTCATCCTCAAAGTCCCGCGATGTTGAAAAAGCGATTAAATTGGAACAACATAAAGCAAAACCCTGAATGGCTCGTCCCAAGATCAAAACCGTTATATTCGGGGCAAAGGCACAGAGTACGCTGCCGATCAGAGCAAGTAACAGGCTTCCTGGGAGGAGAACACGTCGTCCAAAATGATCAATAAGAGGTCCCCAAAAGAGATGCGTCACACCAAAAACAAACAGATAAACGCTTAAAGTCAGTTGGCTCAGGCTATGCGTGGTTTCAAATAAACTGGTAATGTAAGGAAGCGATGGTTGGTATAAATCAAATGTTACCAAAGAAAAAGCTGAGAGAAGACCAAGAAAGAGAATAGAGTTACGTGATTTAGCCATGATGCTCATCAAATATAAAGAGGGGAGGGATTCTATCAAGGATTGTTCTTTTTTTGAATCGTATGAAGGACGTTTATTAATTAATTCCACTAAAACACGATGGTTTTTTTAGTGTACCTGTTGCTGGGAGCACCATTTGCACCATTCCGCACTCATCTGTCCTATAGAAGGGAATGAGCAAAGTATTCATATTTTCCAATGTTTTATTGTGAGGAAAATGGAAGCGATTATCGAATCCTAAGGAAGCAATGGCATATTTAGGAGCTGTTTCCAATAAAAATCGATAGGAGGACGAGGTTTTACTGCCATGATGAGGAACAATTAAAACATCCGAGGCAATTTGATCGCCATAGGTTCGTACCAGATAATCTTCTCCTGTTTTTTCTATATCGCCCGCTAATAAAATGCTGCTGCTTGAGGTGCTTACCTGTAAAATGCAGGAGTTATTATTTTTATCATTGAAGTGAATAGGAATAGAAAAAAAACGAAAGCGCACTCCATTCCACTCCCATTCCGGATAATTATGGCAATTGAAGCCCCGATGATAGAACTGGGGATCATTGACAATCAATTGATCGACTTTGAGTTCAGCTTCAATTGATTTGAGTCCTCCCCGATGATCTTTATCAGGATGACTGATGACTATTTTGTCTATTTTTTTTATCCCAATATCCGTAAAGTAAGGAAGGACAACCATTTTACCTAAGTCACTTCCCTGAAAAAATTGATCACCAGTATCATAAAGCAATACATGATCTCGGGTTTGTATGGTTACAGCCAATCCCTGACCAACATCCAGAACCCGAATTAAAGCCTCTCCCTGTTTTATTACTTCTTTATAGGGAAAGAAGGGAAACAGGATCCAGATTATGGCCAGATATTTAAAGGGTTTTACTGGAAGTACCATCCATACCAATAAAGCTGCCATTAAAGAAAGTACAGATATTATGGAATTCAGTGACCAGAGGATATTGATTCCTGCCAGATGTTCGGTCCAGATCAAAATTTTAAACAGCAGCGATACAAGCCAGGACAGGGGATGCATTAATAGAACGGACCAACTGAAAGAACTGATTGCCAGCGTCATTAACGCTAATGGAACGATAAGAAACCCTACCAGAGGAATTGCGAATAAATTCGCGATAAATCCATTTATTGAACCATAGGAATACCAATACAGGGTCAAAGGCATCAAACCGATTAAACAGCTTAATTGTAATGCCAGATTACCTTTAACTCCCCTTAATCCCCAGCGTTGCTGGGTGAGCAGCAGGCAGGCAACAGCGAGAAAAGAAAAGTAAAATCCTTGCATAAATACCGCATGCGGTTCAAGACATAATACGCCAAAAAGAGCATAGCGCCATACTTGCCAGATGGTATACCGTTGTATGCCAAGGCAGTATAAGGTATAAAAAAAACAGCCGATCAACGCTCTTTGTACTGGTGGTTCAAAACCCGCCATAAATGAATAGAGGAGAGCTATTCCAAATCCACCAATACTGGCAATGGAGATGGCCGGAGCAAATAAACAACAGCGGACGCTTCGAGACCACAACCAGCGCAGAATTAAAAATACCAATCCGGATATCAAGGCAATATGTTCCCCTGAAATACCAAATAAATGCGTGGTACCAGTTCGTCTGAACAGTTCCCAATATTCCTGGTTGATGTGTGTCGTTACATTTAAAGTAAGGGCTTCCAATATTCCAGCCGTTCTTTCATCGGGAGCACGTTGTGTCAAGGCAGTCCCCAGACGTTCACGAAGCTGCAACCAGTTTATGGTGGAGTTCTCATTGATTAATTGATTAGCTCCTGAGCGAATATATCCAGTCCAGTAAATATGATGCGCAGAAAGAGTTCTAACGTAATTGGAACTCCCAGGATTCATGTAATTTCGCGGCTTTTTTAATTTGACTGATAACCTCCAAAGTTGACCAGCATGTAATGTCGGTGCTTTGTGATACCAGGATAATTGAATAAGGCCCTGTGCTGGACGATTATTCAAGCGTTCAATTTTAAAATTGAATTTAGTTTTATCAGAGCTGGTAATTGGAATAGACGCAACGGTTCCTACGATCACAGCATCAGGTAGTACAGGATTATCAGGCATTCCATGTGGCGCAGTCATCCATTGATGAGTCCAGGCAAGAGTTATTCCCATAAAAAATAAGACAGGAATGGGGTAACGTGGTGTTATATAAAACAGTATCAGCGTTATGGCAGGTAAGAAATGATTAAAGGTATACAGATAGAGTATACCCATGAAAAAGCAAAAAATTTCCATTGATTTTAGTGTTGGACTTTCCGTTGGAGGGTAAATGTAATAGATGTAACGCAGTGAAGTAAAGAACAATTTAGATCATCTAGTGCCGTTTCCATTGAGTTTTAATTGGTTGAACCGAGCCGTGACCGTCAGGGAGCGGAAATTGAAACAGGATACCGCTTGCTAACACGCGCGGCTCGGATGTACACAAATAACTCGTTTTGTATAGCGCTATCTGTCAAAACTCAATGGAAACAGCGCTACGGATTCCAACATTCGGTTTGAGCTGTTGCCGTTGAGTCAACAGCAGTTTTCACGTTAGCTTGATTCACACTCATACTGGCGCATTTTGTATCTTGTATCTGGCTGCCTAATGGCGTTGCTGTCAGGGTATACGTTGTAGCAGTGAGGTTTGAAACGTTTATACTGTAAAAGCCTTCAGGAGTTGTTTGAGGAAATGTCGGTTTTGCGCCGCAGGCAGCAAGATAAGAGAAATTTTGGGAATAACATCGCTCCAAAATAATTTGATCCTGAGTAAGTATCGCCAGGGCATCTGCCCGCCTTGATTTTTGGATAAACTGTAAATAAGAAGGGTAGGCAAATGCGACCAGGATTCCAATGATAACCAGCGCGATCAGGAGTTCGATTAAAGTAAATCCTTTCATACCTCGTACGATTTTATTAATTAATCTATTATCCCTATTCATTTTTTATCCCTTATTGAAGTTGCCACCATCCGATTTTCCTTGGAGTATTATTAGGGTTGATAATTGAAGTCTGCACCCCATTCGATTGAGTTATTAATATAACGATGTGGTTGTCCTGGTTGGGTCCTAAAACTGTTGGGGAATTTGCATAACTGTCCGACAAGGTAATACCAACAGGATATGATCCATTATATTGATCCTGAGCATTAAAACCACCATCGCCATTGATATCAATCTGCGCACGGAGGAAGGATCCGCCTGTAAGGTAATTCAGTTCCAATAACATTGAGGAAAATCCAATTCCGCAGGCCGTTAATGGAGGTGTATTTAAAGTAGCAATGAATGTTCCATTAATCAATTCCGGGTTTGTTATTATACGTTGACCAGGAATAGCAAGATCCGCGAACCAACCCAGTTTATTATTCCAGTTAATTGTATTGGCGGTCACCGTAAGGATGGATGCGGATAAGCCGGAAGTACCTGGAGCAATCAGACTCAGAGTTTGCTGTTGCAGATCAGTACGAGCGTAAGTAACCGTAGTTAATGGTTTATCCCATACGCCATAGACAGTTTGAGTTTGCGTGTTGAGCAGATCACTGGACGCGATTAATTGTCCAGTACCAAACAGAATGAACAAACCCTGTTTTCTAGGATAATTGGGGTTCAGAGTGACTATGGGAGCTGTGGTAATGGGTTGAGCTGTACCGCTCGAGTCGCGTGCCTGAAATAATAGGCGAACGGTCCAATTGGCAGGATTAGAATCAGATACATTCACTGACCAAAGATTTCCCTGGAGATCACCGGCATACACCACCGTAGTGGGTTGTCCTTGTAATCCATCTTTCTGTGCCAGAGCGACAGATGATAAACCCTGAGGTAACGTCGAGTTACAGGCGCCCGATACAGCAGCACAAAGATCAATTTTTTTAATGAGGGCACCGGTTTGAGGATTGACCGCATAGAGTATTGATGAATTAATTGTACTGTTGTACCCATTGCCAAAAAATACCGCAAAAGTGAGAGGTGTTGACGTTGACGTCCCTATCTGACCAATTTGTGGCCTACTGTAGCTTAAACCCATATCCGTATCGGTAAATTCCCAAAGTACTGAATTGGCTACATTATTTTCTGAAGTGATAGCCAATGGATCAGTAATATCCAATGCATAAATGCTATTACCTCCAGCGTTTTCACCACCAACCAGTATGGTATGCCACGTGCTGTCTGAAAATTGCACATCACCGTTTTGTGGTGAACCATTGACATAGAATTGATGGCTCTGGTTATAAAGCGGGGCAGTCAGTTTTTGCAGATTAGCAAATACTGCATTGGGTATAAATGAAAAGAGCTCCTCACCATTGGTCGCATTAATTGCATGCAACATTCCATCATTTGCTCCTACATAAAGCATGGGTTGACGGTTGATTTTCGCCTTGGCGAAAGTGACATAGCTTGGATCTAAATAAGGAGATTCTGGAGCACCAACATAGATAACCTGACTGTCAACAATATCACCCAATATGTGAGAGCGATTTCTGAAGGTACCGCCATTTCTTTTTTCGAGAGCCGTATTACCACGAAGATAATCTAATCGATTTTGTCCTAAAAGATCGGAGGGTTGGAGTTGGGCTTTTTGAGTGGTATTAAGGCTTGCCCAGCGAAATGGGATTCCGCTTAAAGCCACAGGATCCCAGGTGGCGACAAAACGACTGCTTGACCATCCTGTACCTGCAACTAAATTATCCAGCTGCGTTTGAGCGGACCAGTTAATGGTTGAAGTAGGAGCACCGGTACTAGGATCCAGTTGTATCGCAACTAAATTTCCAGTCCAATCCAGGTAAGGCAGATCACTGGATACAAAGTTGGCTTGATATTCTACTGTCTCACCGTTCAGATGAGTAGAGCTGACCGCAGCTGCTGAAGTGGTGAAGGTTCCGTTTTGTATGGCCACCATAATGGTATTCAGGCTGTCTACAAGGGTGTTAGGATCTGTTGCAGGATAGTAATTCTCTGTACCCCCTGCAACCGCCATAGCCGTAAGTGTTGAAGCTGCTGATGGATTAATGGTTGGATCGACTCCTGCCCCCAAACCGATTACGTAAGTGAGTATTCCATTGCTTTTCAATGTTTTTATGGTATTAATGGCATCAGTCAGAGCCTGATTATTCGTAGTGTTTAAGGAGCCATTGGCATTAAAAGTTGCTGTGACGCCATAACCAGCCGCCGCAGCACTACCTAATGGCGGCCAACGTTTTCCGCTGAGGTCCATGGTGGGTAATCCATCAGAAATTAATATGACGAATTTTTGTTGCGGACAGCCATTCCCACTCGTTGTACCAAGAGCAGTAAGGTAGCTATTGGCTTTGGACAGCAATCCGGCAATAGGGGATTGTAGTGCAGAAGCTTTGATTTCAGTTGTTGATGTAGAGTTGGTTTCAGGTTTCAAATACGGTAAAAAAGCATTGAGTGCATTAGTGACCGTGGTTGTTGTAGGTACGGTACCTGCTGAAGTCATCTGGACCAGTACAGTACCGGTTGATGCTGATTGATTACCATAGTAACCAAATCCTCGCCTGGCGTAGATTACCTGTTTTGAGTAAGGCACAAATCCGGCATTTGTAGGACCAGTAGCAAAGCTTCCAATATTAGGTAAAGACTTGGAGTAGCTAAGTAATACGCTTCCTGAGTTATAATTGCTTAAGGAAAAGTTAGGTGGAAACGGAGTGGCTGGGGTAGGCCCTGTATAAGTTAGAAACACTCCGGCTAATGAGCCTGAGGAGTAGAGGACGTCACTGATCTCCGGATCGTCACTTGAGGCTCCTATTTTCATGTATTGGCTCGAAGAGACAACGGTTCCGCCATAAAAACCGGCTATTGAGCTGCAATTGCTGGATACAGTTGATGATGCGGAGCCGTAATTATAACAAGGATTAATGACGTATCGACTTCCAGCTACCTGGGTATTGGTAAAGCTGAAATTATTGTCGCCTTGAGACATATAATAGACCCAGGTGTTATAAGATTGTACACTGCTAGTACTGTATGTTGCCAAAGCAAAATCTGTAGTCGGTATGTAATTCTCGAGAATAGCCTGTACACCTTGTTTAGCGACATTTAATCGACTGGGGCTGTTGTCAACAAGAACGCCACTTTGCGTAACGGTATAAGGTGCTTGACCAGTACCATCTGCTGCCTGTATCGGAGGTGTAAAACCTGTAGGTACCAGGTATTTCAGTGGTGAGCTTGAACTGCTCAGTGAGCTTAAACTGGATGCGAGGGAACCTGAGCCTGTCATAATGGCGCCACTTAAATTACCATCCATGGATTCAGAATTTCCTATAGCAATAAATACTTGGGGATGAATTGGACTGGCCATGATTATTGGGATGTTGGGAATGTTTAAAGTGGACGCAGCATGAGCAGCATTAAATAAGGAAGTTATGGCACATAACAGTAACGTCAGTATTGCCCCTGAGACCATTTTAATTATTCTGTAATTTCCCTTTCTGAATTGAAGCGTGTCTATTAGCCTGTCCATGATAATAACCTATTGTTGAAGTTGTATCGTACTTTGTATGAGTACGGAAGAGGTTCCGTTTGATCCAACCGAACGTGCAGTAATTCGATAAACATGGGTAGGCGATTTCATGTTTTGTCCGGGTTGGATGACGGAAGGAAGTTGTTCAATGATATAACTGGATTGAGTACCTGAACCACCTTGGAAGCTATTTATTACGGCGGAGCTGCTTGACCAGTTTACGGTTTTCCAAATCGGTGTTGTGCTTGAGTCAAATAAATAAAGTCCATTGGTATTATTAAGAAAATTTTGAGTGGTGTAGGTCGCGTTGAGAATCTTGTTCACTGCTTCATTCAGAGCCCCTTCAGTTTTTTCAAAACTGATTTCTGAATCAGTGGCATTGGTTGCTACACGGGTTTGTGTTGTATTATGTGATGATTGGGTCAAACCCATCATAGTGAGCATGCTCATTAACACAAGAGTAGTAATCAGGATGTAACCTTTTTGTTTTAATTGAGTTAGTGAGGATAGAGTATTCATAATATGGCATTCCTCAAATTAATCGTCATTTCAAATACATGACGAAGACGATTGTCAGCGGGTACTGTTACTACTGTGTCCAGGACCGTATATTGGTTGGTAGTCAAAGTACCTGATCCGATTTTTCCTTCTATTAAAAAACCCAATCGTACAGAATAAACTTGAGTCCAGTCTGTTACCGCATTCGCCGTGACGTATCGGTTTACCACGCCATTCGATCCAATTCCGTATTGTACTTTCATTATGTTGATGCCTGGCACAAGAGGTTCAATGGTCCAGCTGTTTCCAATTAATCGAGCACGCATCAAGGCACTTTGTCCTCCCTGTCCCTGCCCGACAAAAAAAGCGGTTTGTTGCATTTGGACGAATTGCGCGCCAGGTTGAAAATTTACTGGAAAGCTGCTTGATATATTTGCCAGAACACCAGTACCGGCATCATGAGTAATTGTTGTTCCTGCAACACCTGTAATTTTAAATAGTACTGATTTAATACAATCAGAGACAGCCCCGAATTGTCCGCTGGATAGAGTGGTACCACTGACACTTTGTAGCGTCAGAGAACTGCTTCCTGAATCTATGGTTGTTACTCCTAAAGGGACTGTATTGGGCGCTGAACCGAGGATAATCAGAACATCATTACCTTGTTGAACATTTCCTACCAGAGATGCATCCAATGCTGGACTCCAGTTGTTGGCATTACTGCTGTTGGCAGGGTTTGCCTGGGTAATGGTAAAACTTGTGGTACTGCCATTATAGCCTGTCAGCATCGCAGGGCTGTTATTGATTGAGCCTAATGGAGAAGGACCTCCGGCGTTTAAATTCGAGACAGCCGATGTCACGTTACCACAACCTGTAAAACCGGCTGATCGAATGACAGGGGCAATTAAATTGGTAATGGCATTTTCTGAACTTTGAACCAGATCCTGAGAGTTCGATGCTTTATAAAGTTGGCTTTGTGCCAGATAAATTTCCAGTACCGCATAACTCAACAAGAGCCCAACAACGCTTGCTACCATTAGCTCAATTAATGAAAAACCATTTTGATGTGTTGAGTAAGTTTTCATATTTGGCTCTGTATGCTTAATTGCACAAAATTAGGATTAGCAGCTGCGGCACTGCTTGCGCCTAACTGATTTTGTGCCTGGCTATCATCCCATTGCACCGTTACTGTAATCACTGTATTTCCTGCAACACCAGAAAGTGCCGAAGTGATTGAACCGCTACCATTGGGTAATTTGGAAACGTCCTTCGTTAACCAATACCATGTATCATAAGTGGCCATTTGTGTTGGTGTACACGTTGCAGAATTACACATCACCGAAGGAGTAGAAACTGATGTTGGGAAACCATTAGTTCCAATATTACTTATATTATAATTTCCATTGATTGCTGCTTGAGAATTAGCACGAATTCTATCAAAAATGTCGTATACAGATTGAACTGCCTGGAGTTTTGCATAGCTTGAGTTATTGGCTTTATTGGATAGCATTAACATACTGGCTATTCCAAGTAATCCAATTGCAAATATGACAACAGAAACCAGGACTTCCAATAAGGTCATCCCTTTTTGTCGTGAATTTGTCCTCAATCCAGCATACATAATGAAATCTCCATCAAGGACAGGTTAGGGAACCGTTATTCCAGACTGCTTGTCCCGGTGTTGTTCCGGTTTGTACGTAGCCTGTTGCAAGAACTTCAACAGAACGGGCAAAAGTTCCGCCTCTGTTGTCACATAAAGTGAAATTACTCTGTGTAGTTGATAGTCCATATCGGTCAAAAACCACTTCTGTGGTATTAGCCGATAAGGTTGGATCTGTATTAGAACTCTGTTGACTTTTAAGAAGGGCAGCTGTTCCCGAAGTAGGTTGTGTAACGATAATCCATCCTGCACTCCAATCTGCGCCACAGGTAGTCGAACCAGGACTACCCAGGGGACACACTTTTATGGTCATTGCCTGATTTAATGCGGTACTGCGTGCATAATTGAGCGCATTGACCAATGAGTCGGTATTTGATGCGAGACGATTGTTTAACACCATAGTTCTGAATGCCGGTATTGCCACCATTAAAAGGATGGACAGTACCAAGAGGGTCACTAAAAGTTCAATCAGGGTAAATGCTGCAAGACAGGATCTGCTTCTGGTTTGCTTAAATGGTGTCCTGAATTTTTTTTTAAATGGCTGCAATTCATTTTGAATGGACAAAGGAATAACGCAAACGCGAAATAATACAACATTATTTGCATTTTTTATTGCCATAGTATGTGAACCAACTAACATCCTGTCCAAAGTATGTTCCTTTTTTTACCATGAAATTACTGCTCTATTAATTATAGTCTATTTATTGATCTATTATTGTGACGGAGATCACTAGAACATTGCTATTAAGTTGATACGTCATCCCGAGTAAAGCGAGGGATCCTCCCTTTATGGCATTGTGCTAAATCAAGGAGATCCCTCGCTTTGCTCGGGATGACGGAGTTGCGACAGGGGATGACTGGATTGTGGAAAGGTGGATGGATGTACTGTCATTAAATTGAGGACTCTGCTTCGAGCCGTTCGGGCTGAGGAGAGGCTATATCCTCGTCTCGAAGCCTGGGAAACTGGGCTTCGAGACGTGAACGAATTAAGAGTACTTTGGAACAAGGTGTAATTTAATGACAGTGCGTCCTGCACTGTGTCTTAAAAGCAGGTTATAAATTATTTCCCAGATCGTTTAGCGAAAGGTTTCCGCTCTGTATTTTTAGACGATTGAGGAGATTTCTTTTTAAAAGGAACATTTCTTTTGGGTTGAACAGGCGCAGACGTAGTGGGCAGGTTATGCGTGGGTTCAAAATCATCTATTTCAATTCGTTCCAGTTTGCGTTTGATTAATTTTTCAATCGCGTTCAATTGACCGATTTCATCCGCGCTAACCAGTGAGACGGCCAGTCCTGATGCACCTGCTCGCCCAGTTCTGCCAATCCGGTGAACATAATCTTCCGCAACTTGAGGGAGATCAAAGTTAACAACACAAGGCAATTGATCAATATCAATACCACGAGCAGCAATGTCTGTAGCTACCAGGATATGCAGTTCTCCTGATTTGAAGTCTGCTAAAGCTTTTGTACGTTGCGATTGTGATTTATTGCCGTGTATGGCTGCGGCGTAGATATTATCATCGGCCAGTTGCTTAACCAGTTTATTCGCTCCGTGTTTGGTACGTGCGAATACCAGGGTTTGTCCCCATTTATTGGTATGAATAAGATGGCTGAGTAACGCTGATTTACGGCCTTTATCTACAGGATGGATTCTTTGTTTAATCGCGACAACAGTTGTATTGCGTGGAGCAACATCAATTTCAACAGGTTGATTCAGTATTCCCTTAACCAAGGTGCGTATTTCTTCAGAAAACGTTGCTGAAAACATCAGGTTTTGTCTGTTTCTTGGGAGCAGCTTAATAATTCGTTTGATGTCATGAATGAAGCCCATGTCCAACATGCGATCTGCTTCATCCAATACCAGAGTGTCTACTTCATCTAATTGAATTGCTCTTTGCTGATGCAAATCCAGCAATCGTCCAGGGGTTGCGACCAGAAGTTCAACTCCAGAGCGTAATTTCATCATTTGGGGGTTTATTTTTACTCCTCCAAAAACTACTGCGGAACGAAGCGTCAGATGGCGTCCGTATTGGACGATGCTTTCATGTACTTGTGCTGCCAGTTCTCGAGTTGGAGTTACTATTAATACACGGGTACGATTATTTTTAGCGCGTGGTTTATCACTCAGTTTTTGTAGAATGGGCAAAACAAAGCTGGCGGTTTTGCCAGTCCCTGTTTGTGCTGAAGCCAGGACATCACTTCCACGCAATACCGCAGGGATGGCTTGAGCCTGAATAGGTGAAGGTTGGGTATAGCCGGATTCTTCTACGGCTTTGAGTATTGGTTCTATTAAACCCAATGATGAAAAACTCATGTTGTTTCCTTAAATGTGCAGGGTATTTGGGGCTATTGTTCTAGATGCCCAGATTCTTTGACTATTTTTGGTGCAATTGTATCATGATTTTTGCTTGATAAGTTGGATTAGGGGAAATTAATTAATAGTTAGAGAACCTCGCATTTTAAAAATTAACACTGATTAAACTTTATCGACACTAATTAAGAGCTCTCATTTCACACAAAATGAGGAGACGATTAGGAACACTCAATCCCAGTCGACAAAAGATTCAATCTCTGTATCTGGAACAGCAGGGGTATTCACTTTATTTTTGGCAAATAATCTGGGTTTAAAGTTGATTTTAGAACAGTGTGCTGATTCCTTAAATGTCTTAAGGGCATCTTCCAGATTGACGAAGGTATATCCCTTTTCTTTATATAAATTAATAATATCGGGCAAAACATAGGCATTCAGTAAATTGGCATGAATTAACAGAATTTGCGCTTGATCCGGATTATGATGATATTCAGTATGTTCTTCCGCTTTTACAGTTTGCTGCCAGATAAAATCAAGGTAAAAAGGCTTCATTTCACTTAGATAATCGCGTCTATTCAATTCGGGTACAGATAATAAACGTTGATTAAAGACAAAATCTTTACTGTCTATGGTGATGGGTGCAACCTGATAGTGCTTTTTGGCAAGGTAACAGAGTACTTTATTTTTTTTGCTACCTGAACTCATCGCCAGATAAGGATATCTGAAATATTTAGGCTCAGTCAGAACGGGAGCCAGAATCTTGTCTGCTTCCTTAATTTCTTTAATGTATTCTTTGGTTTTAAGTACATTCAAATTGGCATGAGAATAGGTATGATTGCCCAGGCCAAAACCTGAATCACGAAATTTTTGCAAGACTTCCCAATTATCATTGCGAACTTCTTTAGCGATGATAAAACCGGTAGCAGGAATCTGTTGTACTTTCATTGTATTCATCATCATATTTAAATGAAAATTTCTGTATTCGCCTACAAAGGGTAGATCATCAATTGTAATGGCGATCTCTTTTTTGTGAGCAAAAGACATTGACGATGCAATGGTTAAAAGCATGAAGCAAAGTAATATGGAATTGATAATTGATTTGATTTTCATTAGAAATTAGCTGTCTTTATGGTAGTTGGGTTAATTTATTACGGTTATTGTAACAAAATTTAAGCTAAATGGCTTATTCCAAGTGATAATATAGAAAAATAATCATTTAACATGATTAAGCAGCAATTAATGCTTGATTAATAACTGCTGCTTAATTAAAGAAATTTAATTTAGGAATCAGATGATTCTGTTAAATTAAATTAGAGCGTTGGTTGAGTGATATCTGTTGAAGAGGAGGCAGTGTCCGCTTTTTGTTCTTCCAGATCTTCCTCTTCATCCTGTACTTTTGATGGCCTTTTCCACCAGCTATACAAACTGGAAGCATAGGAGGAGGAACTGGCTTCTTTAGGCTTGGATGCTTCAATTTCTTTATTCAGTTCTACAACGCAATGATCAATTGCTTTATCACGGCAAGACCGAATGATTAATTGTGCCATTGAAAGAATTGGATTCAAGAGAAAGTTCTTGATGGTGGAAAATATGTGTTCAGGTTTAATAGATTCTTTGGATTCTACGCTCTGAACTGTCATATGGCGAATGTACTGATTGGCAGCAGTAACCAACACTTCAATATCTTCCACAGGGGTTTCTTTAGCTTTAAGAATAGTGGTCAATTCAGTATGAACTACAGAGCCATTTCTTAGTAGCGAAGGCTTAATATCAACATGGCTTAATGGTTCATATCCATATTCCGTGGCAATATGTCCACGAACAAGGTACATCGCTCCAGCTAGGATCGCAGTTTTTTCCGTTTCTTTTATACCGGAAGCTTTGGGGCCTGACAGACTGATTGACAGAGAGTTCAGGAACTGGAGCTGAACCGCTCTGTTATCATCCAGTGAAGCGATATCCGCTGCATTTTTATCTGCTGATTCTGTGATAATTAAGTTATGCAGTTCATCTTTTAAATTAGCAAAAGTTTTAAATGGAGCTACAATAGATTCTGGGACTTCTTTACCCGGTTTATACCAAGCGCCATCAGATTTAGCTTTTTCTCCTACTACTAAACTGTTATTTATGTCGTTTTGTGCCAATAGTTCAAATTCGAAACAAATTTTTGCAAATTTGACTAATTTATCCATTGGTACGCTTTGAAGTATATGATCTTTTTTAAATCCCTTACGTGAATCATCATCAACATAAATCTGCTTCATAAATTGGTTGAGCGACTTATAGAATTTTGCAGCTTGATCGGGACTTGGTTGATGTTCAACTGAAATTCCCATCGCAATATTTAAACGCTCTTTTACTTTGCCACTTGACTCATATGCTGATTTGCTTCTATCGATATCTGCAATGATTACATTCATAGCGGCATAAAGTACGTCAACAGATCGCGTTGCCACTGCACGTTTTTCACCAGATTTTGCATTAGTAATCTGTGTTTTCAGTTCATGGATTATAGTGCTTAAAAATTGAAGTTCATCTCTTCTTCTGGAAGGTAGTGCTGCAATCGAGTCTTTTTTTTCTCGCTTAAGTACGAAGGCGACACAATCATTAAATTGTCTTTCTAACTCATCAAAATCCTTTAAAACTAACGTCATGTTATTCTCCAAAATTCCAAACAAGATAATGTAAGAACTACTTACAGGACTCAGTGTAAACTAAACTTTTCTTTACGTCATGTATTTTCATTATACAATTTGTAATCTCTAGAAAAATATTTAAAAATCATTATGTTATATCGGATCACTTATATATGACTCCTGTATCAATTCAAAATAATATTGAACAAAATTATTTAAGGAGTAATATACTCAGCTTTTTAGTTTTAGATCGTAACATGATTTAAATGCGTACAACGCCTTGTGTTGCTAAGATTTGTGGTTTGAGTTAAAGCGTTTCTTAGGGCACATGAGATTAATTGATTTTTAAAGCCTTTCTATTCAGTAAGGATCTCTTTGAGCGCGTCTCTGATAGAACCTCGCTTTTAAAAATGCGCATGGATTAATCTTTATTTGCACTATCTATAGGATTGTCATCCTTGCTCATGCGGGGAGGTATCCTAAACATTAGCACAATACCACATTGTTGCATGAATCCTCTCCTTCGCGAGGATGATGCATAAAAAGTGAAGAGTGTTCAGGGCTTGTCCGCACCATCCTATGATCTATTGGATACCGTATTTGAGGTATAATTTGAATATTAAGAGTGATGATTTGTACAGACAGAAATTTTTTACTAACGCAATCTTTGTGCTGGTTTTTCTTCTGATATGTCGCATTATAGCCAGTTACTTTATTCCTCTCAATGATTCTACAGAAGCCCGTTATGGTGAAATAGCGCGAAAAATGCTTGAAACTGGGGATTGGGTGACCTTGCAGCATGATTATGGAGTCCCTTTCTGGGCTAAGCCTCCTTTATCTGTATGGCTTTCCGCCTTTTCTATGAAATTATTCGGTGTTAATGAATTCGCTGCGCGGTTGCCAGGATTATTGCTTTCCATCGGCGTATTATGGCTCATATGGGATTTAGCGAAAAAACACAGTGGCTCAGTTGTCGCAACTGTATCTACTCTAGTGCTTGCTGGAACTTTATATTTTTTTCTGGACGCTGGCGTAGTAATGACCGACCCTTCTCTGGTCTTTTGTACGACCTTGGCAACCGTTTCTTTCTGGCATGCCGTGGTGAATCAAAACAAAATCTGGTCCTATGTGTTTTTTATCGCGCTAGGTCTAGGATTATTGGCAAAAGGTCCAATAGCGATTGTTCTGGTTGGAATTCCTGTTTTTTTCTGGGTTTTATTACGTAATGAATGGGTGAATTTATGGAAGAGGCTTCCCTGGTTCAAAGGTACGCTAGTTCTTCTGGCTATAGCGCTTCCCTGGTATATTCTTGCTGAAATTCGTACCCCTGGGTTTTTGAATTATTTTATTATTGGTGAGCATTTAAATCGATTCTTAACTCCTGGATGGACCGGTGACAAATACGGTATGGCACATGATGAGCCCAAAGGTATGATTTGGCTGTATGCGGTTGCTGGTGTATTTCCCTGGAGTATTCTTGGGGGCAAGTGGTTGTTAAAGCATGGTAAAACCCTGCCTGCGTTTTTTCGTGATGACGATGGATGGATGAGCTATCTATTCATATGTATGATAGGGCCTCTTGTATTTTTTACCTTTGCCAGCAATATTATTTATCCTTATGTATTCCCCTCTTTACCTGCATTTGCGATATTTTTTACAGAGCTTTGGAATCGTTCGAATCATTCTTTGGATCATAGTAAATGGATTTTGCAATTATCATTAGTTTGTGGCTTGATTTTTTTGGTTGCGACATTGGTCTTTGAAGTAAAACCCGAGATTGTTGCTAAAACACAAAAACCTATAGTTACCGCCTGGTTGAAGCAACATCCTGCACCAGGAAGTAAACTGGTTTATTGGGACTTTTTTACTTGGTTTTCAGCACAATTTTATACTTCCGGGAACGTAATCGCCACAAGAGACATTAATAATTTATGTAAATTGTTCTCCAATCATTTAGATAATTATCTGGTGATCAATGCGCTTAATGTAGGGCAGATACCTCCTGAGTTATTTTCCAAATTTACTCCTGTTGCAACAATTCATTATAAAGAGAACAAAGTATTTTTGATGCATTCTCCTATGCTCAGCTGTTAATTCGGATTTTTCTAAATAATTCCGATAATTTCCTCATCCTGAACGTAGTGAAGGATCTCCAAATACGGGCACTGTTCCACATTCAGGAGATCCCTCGTTTTCACTCGGGATGACGTGTTCCTTGGGTATAGCGTCATCCTTGGGTATCACGTCATCCTGAGCATAGTGAAGGATCTCCAAATACTGGCACGGTTCCACATTCAGGAGATCCCTCGTTTTCACTCGGGATGACGTGTTCCTTGGGTATAGCGTCATCCTTGGGTATCACGTCATCCTGAGCATAGTGAAGGATCTCCAAATACTGGCACTGTTCCACATTCAGGAGATCCCTCGATTA
>NZ_JADOBG010000016.1 GCF_016786215.1 Legionella bononiensis
TTCAGGAGATCCCTCGTTTTCACTCGGGATGACGTGTCACTCGGGATGACGTGTTCCTTGGGTATAGCGTCATCCTTGGGTATCACGTCATCCTGAGCATAGTGAAGGATCTCCAAATACTGGCACTGTTCCACATTCAGGAGATCCCTCGTTTTCACTCGGGATGACGTGTTCCTTGGGTATAGTGTCATCCTTGGGTATCACGTCATCCTGAACGTAGTGAAGGATCTCCAAGTTCTGGCACATTACTGTTTTCAGGAGATCTCTCACTGCGTTTGAGATGACGTATTCCATTGCAGGAAATCACAATTTAATTTTCATTAGTGGTAGTTTCTCCAATCAAGTCATAGTAAAGTAGCCGCATCCCTGATTAATTACCTACTCCATGGCAAAATTATATTTCTATTATGCCGCGATGAACGCGGGTAAAAGTACCGTATTGCTTCAATCCAGCCATAACTATAGAGAGCGGGGAATGCAGACGTTGTTATTCACGCCCCTAATCGATACTCGTTATCAGTTTGGGACTATAAGTTCTCGAATAGGGTTATCAGAGCAGGCCTTTGCATTTAATGAAACAGATGATCTGCACGCAATTACCTGTGAATCACAACAGCTGGGTGCACAATACGCCTGTGTGCTTATTGATGAAGCACAATTTCTAACCCGACAACAGGTTCATCAATTAACAGAAATTACTGATAAATTGTCCATACCCGTATTAGCCTATGGTTTAAGAACTGATTTTAGAGGTGAGTTATTTCCTGGAAGCCAATATTTACTTGCCTGGGCAGATGAATTGATTGAGTTAAAGACCATTTGTCATTGCGGTCGTAAAGCAATTATGAACATGAGAATTGATGCTGAGGGTAACGCCGTAGTGGAAGGGGAACAGGTTTTAATTGGTGGAAATGAGTCTTATGTCTCAACCTGCAGGTTGCATTTTAAACGTAAAGAAGCGGGAGTTTTAGAGATTAACAATAAATTGTTCAATAAAGATACCAATCCTCTTTAGGTTTTGTTATAATTTGCCGCAACTTTTAGGCCTTGATAAGGAGTAACAGTGTCGCATTCTGTCGCAGTAGATTCGAGAACTTTTGTACCTCGTGGTGACTTAATGGCTTGGATCGTCTGCTTATCTGCAGGCCTATTCTTTCTCTATGAGTTTTTTCAACTGAATATTTTTGACGTAATTAATCAACCTTTACGCGAAGATTTTCACATTGATGCCACCCAATTGAGCTGGATGTCCAGTGCCTATCTATGGGCTGACATACTCTTTCTGTTACCGGCCGGTATTATCCTGGATCGTTTTTCTACACGTCGGGTTATTCTGACTGCCATGCTGGTTTGTGTGGTTGGAACTGTTGGTTTTGCGACGACTGACTCATTTCTTCTTGCCTCCTTTTTTCATTTCCTTTCCGGTATTGGTAACGCGTTTTGTTTTCTCTCCTGTGTCGTATTAGTTTCTCACTGGTTCCCCCCGCGCAGACAAGCACTGGTTATCGGTTCATTAGTGACTATGGCCTTTATAGGCGGAATGATGGCTCATACTCCTTTCGCTTATCTTTATGAACTGTTTGGATGGCGGCGTGCTTTATTAATTGATGGAGCGGTTGGGGCGGTTTTATTAATCTGGATTTATTGTGTTGTTCAGGACAAACCAACAGATTCACCAGTTCGAGTTCGTACCAATCAGGGAGAAGTTCTATCCAGTTTTATCAAGGCATTGTCTAATCGACAAAACTGGTTGGCCGGATTATTTACTTCACTGCTTAATTTACCCATTATGGTTTTGTGTGCATTGTGGGGAGCCAGTTATCTTCAAGTAGTACATCATCTGCCTGACATCGCAGCCAGTAATGTTGTGAGTTTAATCTTTATGGGTAGTGTTATTGGCTGCCCGTTGGTTGGCTGGCTATCTGATTCACAAGGACGTCGCAAGCCTTTGATGATTGTTGGGGCAGTTGCGACTTTGTTTACGGTTATTCCATTATTTATGCATGTTGTCCTTTCTCAAACCCTTCTTGGTATTATCTTTTTTGCTCTGGGATTTTTTACCAGCACCCAGGTCATCTCTTATCCTCTGGTTGCTGAAAGCAATCAATCTGAAAATACAGGCGCAGCAACCGGAATTGCCTCTGTGATTATTATGGGCGGAGGTGGTGTTGGACAGGTATTGTTTGGCTGGCTTATGTCACACCATGCGGGCACAACAGTCACTGAATATACGGTTGCAGATTTTCAATTTGCCATGTGGATGTTCCCCATAGCGGCCATTGCGGCTTTAATTGCTGTATTAATGACCCGTGAAACATACTGCAAACGATAATAACGTAGAGGAGTAATAATGCAGATCGTGGATGAGTTTAGAGGATATGATGATATGAGATCATCTTTATTACCCTGGATTGTATGCTTTGCCGCAACTCTGTTTTTCTTCTATGAGTTTATTCAAGGAAATATGTTTGCTTCGATAGCAGCGAACATCATGCAGGATTATCATATTCAGGCTGATAAAATGGCCTATTTATCCAGCATTTATTATTTATCAAATGTACTTTTTCTATTCATAGCAGGAATGATACTTGATAGATTTTCTATTAAAAATACCATTCTTATAGCAATGCTGCTTTGTGTAGTCAGTACTTTTATTCTTGCCTATTCACATTCTTTTTATGTGGCTTTATTTTGTCGATTTATAACGGGCATTGGAAGCGCGTTTTGTTTTCTGGGGCCTGTTCGATTGGCTTCTCACTGGTTTCCTCCAAAACGGATGGCTTTGGTAACCGGAGCTATAGTCACTATGGCAATGACTGGCGGAATGCTGGCTCAATATCCATTAACTAAACTGGTAGCTTATGTAGGATGGCGTCAGGCCGTTCAAGACGTTGGAATACTTGGATTTGCCATGTTGGTCGTTATGTTTTTTTGGATAAAAGAAAGACCACAAGTTGCTATCAAAAAAGAAGGACAACCCATTAAAATTTTTGCTGCTGCAAGACAAGCCTATTTGAATCCTCAATATTTACGTGCCGCGCTTTATACCAGTCTGATGAACATGGCGATTGCAGTATTTGGTGCCATGATGGGTACCTTATATCTGGAGCAACGTTTGAGTGTTAGTCCAGAACAGGCCTCTATGGTTAATGGTATGTTGTTTTTTGGGGCAATTGTCGGCGCGCCTTTGGTTGGCTGGCTATCTGATAGAGTAGGATTGCGGATTCTTCCGATGAAAGTAGGTGTACTTGCGTCGATGTTGACTTTATTGGCTGTACTGTATCTTCCTGTTTCTTTAAATACTATGGCAGTCTTGTTTTTCCTTCTTGGGTTTTTTACATCCGCTCAAGTTATCAGTTATGCTCTGGTGGCTGAAAGCAGTTCCCCCATGATGACCGCAACTGCTGTAAGTGTTATTTCCATACTGACCCAGGGTGGTTACCTCGTATATCAAAACCTGTTTAGTTCCCTTTTAACGAATTATGGCGGTATGCACCTGATTAATGGAGTGCCTGTCTACCTGTTAGAAGCCTATCAACATGCAGCTATTATATTGCCTGCGGGATTAGCGATCGCTTTTCTGTTATTATTTGGATTGAAAGAAACTAACTGTAATCAAGCCGAGTATAAATAGTGACAGGACGAGTTTGTATCTTATTGATGGATTCCTTTGGTATAGGCGCCAGCCTGGACGCATCGCGTTATGGTGATGAAGGTGCCAATACTTTTGTTCATATTCATGAAGCCTGTGAACGTGGCTCTGGCGATATTAACGGTGTTCGTCAAGGACCTTTAAAGTTACCAAATTTGGCCAGGCTGGGACTTTATCATGCTGCGGTAGCCAGTTCTGGATTGCAGTTTGTGGATTTGGCGACGATGACTGAGCCTGAAGGCTATTATGGCTATGCTGTTGAGCAAAGTTTAGGGAAGGATACTCCAAGTGGACATTGGGAACTAGCCGGTGTTCCTGTATCTTTTGAATGGGGTTATTTTCCTGACAAGCCTCATTGTTTTCAAAAAAAACTGATTGATTCTTTTATAAAACAAGCAGGAATACCCGGGGTTTTAGGGGAAAAACATGCTTCTGGAACCACCATACTCGATGAGTTGGGAGAAGAACATATCCGTACGGGTAAACCGATAGTATATACTTCTGCTGACAGCGTTTTTCAAATAGCAGCACATGAGGAATCGTTCGGTTTACAACGCCTGTATGATATTTGTGACATTGCTCGAGATCTAGTGGATGAGTATCAGATTGGGCGAGTGATTGCCAGACCTTTTATTGGTAAGCCGGGATCCTTTAAGCGCACTGCAAATCGTAAGGATTATGCTACTTTACCTCCTGAAAAAACCTTACTGGATTTTCTGAACGATGCGGGTAGAGAGGTTATTTCAATAGGAAAAATTGCCGATATTTATGCTCACCAAGGTGTAACTCAAGAAATTAAAGCCGATGGCAATATGGCTTTATTTGACGCAACTCTCAAGGCCATGAAGACTGCTCCTCAAGGCAGTTTGATTTTTACTAATTTCGTTGATTTTGATTCCTCCTACGGACATAGACGCGATGTTGCCGGTTATGCGCATGCCCTGGAACAGTTTGATGCCCGATTACCCGAATTGTCTTCATTGTTGAATCCAGACGATATTGTGATTATCGCAGCAGATCATGGATGCGATCCTACTTTTCCAGGCTCAGATCATACGCGTGAACATATTCCTGTTTTAGCCTATGGTCCCAAGTTAACTGGTAGCTTTATTGGCCGACGCGATAGTTTTGCGGATATTGGACAAAGTCTTGCAGAACATCTTGAAATTGAACCTTTGTCTCATGGCATTTCATTTTTTTAACCTCATTCCCATTGAATTTTTAATTATCATCCCCATGTGTAGATTTTCTGCATGATGTGAGGATTTAATTTTGGAACAATTTCGTGGGACAACAATACTATCCGTACGACGTGGTAATCAGGTTGTTATCGGTGGTGATGGTCAGGTTACTTTAGGTAATACTGTAATGAAGGGCAATGCCCGCAAAGTAAGGCGATTATATAAAGATAAAGTAATTGCCGGATTTGCAGGGGGTACTGCTGATGCATTCACTCTCTTTGAACGTTTTGAAAGCAAGTTGGAAATGCATCAAGGTCATTTGGTCAGAGCAGCAGTTGAATTGGCTAAAGACTGGCGAACCGACCGAATGTTAAGACGACTAGAAGCAGTCCTCGCCGTAGCAGACAGTAAATCCTCTTTAATTATCACTGGTAACGGCGATGTTATAGAACCTGAAGAAAGTTTAATCGCTATAGGTTCCGGTGGTCCTTTTGCCCAGGCGGCAGCAAGAGCATTGATGGAAAATACTAAATTATCCGCTGTAGATATAGTGCGTAAAGCATTAACTATTGCTGGTGACATTTGTATTTATACCAATAATAATTTAACCATAGAAGAATTGAATAATGACAGCAAATAATAGTGTAGTAATGACTCCAAGAGAAATCGTTCAGGAACTTGATAAACATATTATAGGTCAGGATGATGCAAAGAGAGCGGTAGCTATTGCTTTGCGTAATCGCTGGCGTCGAATGAAGATTAAAGATCCTGTTTTACGCAGTGAAATAATGCCTAAGAATATTTTGATGATTGGTCCAACTGGCGTAGGTAAAACAGAAATTGCCCGACGTCTGGCAAAATTGGCTCAAGCTCCTTTTATCAAGGTTGAAGCAACCAAATTTACTGAAGTGGGCTATGTGGGGCGTGATGTTGATTCCATCCTTCGTGATCTAACAGATATAGCGATTAAGCAGGAACGTGAATCTGCTATGAAGAAAGTGGAACATTTGGCTGAAGATGCTGCTGAAGAGCGTGTTCTGGATGTGTTGTTGCCACCAGCGCGCGGCACATTGACTCCTGGGGAACGAGACACCACGGCAAGACAGGTATTCCGCAAGCAATTAAGAGAAGGTACTCTTAATGATAATGAAATTGAAATAGATCTTGCCGTCGCTCCCGTTGGCATTGAAATAATGGCGCCTCCTGGTATGGAAGAAATGACCAGTCAACTGCAATCCATGTTTCAACAAGTCGGCAGTCATCGTACTAAAACACGTAAAATGACTATTGCCAAGGCGATGAAAATATTGCGTGAAGAAGAAGCTGCAAAACTGATTAATGAAGAAGACATTAAGGTTAGAGCAATAGAAAGTGTTGAGCAGAACGGAATCGTCTTTATTGATGAATTAGATAAAGTGGCCAAACGTTCCGAAGGGGGTGGTGGGGATGTCTCACGCGAAGGAGTTCAACGTGACTTACTTCCATTGGTTGAAGGGACTACCGTATCCACTAAATACGGTATGGTAAAATCAGATCACATTTTATTTATTGCCTCTGGGGCGTTCCATGTTGCCAAACCTTCAGATTTAATTGCTGAATTACAAGGACGCTTACCCATTCGAGTGGAATTATCGGCACTGACTGTTGAGGATTTTGTTCGCATTCTGACTGAGCCGAGTTCTTCATTGACTCTGCAATACGCTGCTTTGATGGAAACCGAAGGTTTAACCCTGACATTCGATGAAACCGGTATTCGTCGTATTGCCGAGGTAGCTTGGCAAGTTAATGAGCGTATGGAAAACATTGGCGCGCGTCGATTGTATACAGTGATGGAGCGTTTGTTAGAAGTGGTCTCATTTGAGGCAACTGATAAATCAGGAGAATCTGTTCATGTAGACAGAGCCTATGTGGATAAAAATCTTGGTCAGTTGGTCGCGGATGAGGATTTAGCTCGCTATATTCTTTAATGGTTGGAATAACGACTTTTGGATCATGACTTTAATATTATTTAACGAAAAAGTTATGATCCAGGGTTTTTGTTATTGTCCACCATGGCTTATTTATGTATTATTTGTTTTACACGTTGTTTAATTAGTGCAATTTATGCCTCAATTTAACCTTAATAAATTAGTTGTTCTGCATTTATATAATTATTCTAAACCTCGAGGGGAGCAAGATCCTCTATCCTTAATTGAAAAAAATTGCGATGTTGTAAAAGTATCAACCTGTATGAGAATCATCTTTATCTTAAATAGTGATTCACTCCTTTCAGAACAACAAACCGCCGCATATAAATCACTCACTGATTTTTTAGATAGAAAAGATATGTACTCAATATCCATTGGTTTCCAACGATTCGACGGTGATAAGGCTTATGAGTTTCTATTGTATTGGATGATTGGTGGCGTAAATCCCAAAAAGACTTTAAATGATACTCGAATTCTGGGCGATGTGAGATCCATCTGGACCAAAATGCTGGAGTCTCCGAGTTTAAGAGCAAAGAATTTGGTTGAAATTTATTTAACATTATTTAATGACTTGTTTACAGACAGTGTCAATCTTAACAAGCTTATACCAGACTATAACCATCTAGAATTATCAACATTAGTTGAGACTTTTAAAATTGCTTGTCAAAATTGCACCTGGGCTAGAGTAAATGGTTTTTTAAGCGTTCTTACTGCTTTTAAATACAACCATTTTACAAACAATAGCTATTTACACCATCTTGAAAATGATCTCTCCTTAATGAAAAATAGAATATTGAATAAAGTTGAATTATCAGCTACCGGTACGGTAGTTTCATTTTTTAAGTCCAAATACGAACAATCTGCGGAAAATTTAAAAGGAATTGATGCCCGATTAAAGGCCATTAACCGATTACTGGATTATTTAAATTCACTAAAAACACAGAGTGCTGAGCAGATACTGTCTGAACATGCGACGCTAAAAGAAGAATTAACTACAGAGAAAACGAATGATCATGTGATTATGGAAATTGAATCTTCGACTAAATATGAACGTGAAAATCCAAATGGAGAGCGTAGCATAGTTAATAGCAGATGCAATATGTAACGATATTGGACTTCAACTCAAACTGATTTAATCGATTAAATCAGTAATTGACCTGTCATCGGAATAGACTATCTTGATTTATTATTGGTGAACGACACACACTTCTTACTTTTAATTCACCGCATTGTACATTAATTAATTATTATGTATAATATGCGCTCTTTAGAGTTTGGTTCAGTATGCAACGTTACTCATTAGCCGATGAACTGAATTAATAAATATTCACTCTTCGCTCACACCACTCAGGTTTATTTAAAAAAGAAGATTCAAGGAATTAACTATAAAAAGGAGAAATTTATTCGAATAAAGAATGCGTTGTAAGTGGAAATTGAGGAAAAAACAGATGTTTGGCTTTTTGTCACAAGTTATAAATTATTTTGGCACTTTATTTAATTATTATTTTGGCAGTCGGAATGAAGTAGTAAATCATAACGTTTCATCAATGGAACACATGACGACAGGACAAACAGAATCAGTTAATTCAGACATTAGTACCGGAAAAGCCAAGCCTCAGGCTACCTCCCATACAGAAGGAGCTTTAACGGCCAGAGCGAAGCAAAAAACAGCGCCAGTTATCCAACAATCGTCTAAAGGACATGCAGGAACACAATCGATTTCAGCAGCTGAATCAGTATCGAAAACCAAAGCGAAAACAAAGAATAAAAAAACGACTAAACCAGCTTCAAGATCTGCTGTGGTGAATCTGTCTGTACTCTCAGAACATTCGATAACGGAACATGATTCAAAACAAGGCAGTGGAACAAAAAACATCTCTGGTGCTCACGCAAACCCTGAAACAACTCAAGTAGCACATCCAGTTGACAAATTAAGTGCTCAACACGATACTACTTTATTATTAAAGCCAATAGTCAAATTAACGCCAGTTCAAAAGATAACACCAGTTATTGAATCTGTTCCCCTGACTGAATGTCAAACTATTGAACAACAGAAGCCTTTATCTGCTGAACAGGCTGTAGTAACCACCTATTCAACGGATATTGCGGCAGCTAAATCAGCTTCCTTAATGAGTCAATCCCCAGCATTCTTCGTTCCTTTATCTCAGAGGGCGGCACTTAATGTTCAATATCTTAACAGGAACCAATTTCCACTGCCGATGATGCAGTTGTTGGACGAGTTAAGAACTCAATTTCCAGAAGCAAGATTCTTTTTAACCGGCGCAGCTACTTCAAATATTCTGGATGGGATTAAGCCTAATGATTACGACATATTGATTATTAATATAAGTATGTCCTTGGTTAACGATTTTCTCCACAGCAGACAGTTATATACAGAAATTAGAAGCACGAAGTATCCCATTATATTTTGCGATATGGGTAATGGTATTACCTTGGATTTTACCGTAAATGAAAATCAGCTGAAGGAATCAGTTCAGCATCTATTGAATGCTGATTTTGAAAAACGCGATTTTAATTTAAATGCGTTATATTGTGAGATAACTACCGAAATTAATTTTTTGATTTTTAGTTTCGGTAACGCGATGAACTTAAGAAATAAAAAAATAATATCCAGTATTAAAGAGCCTGGCAGCGCGTTTGAACACGATCCTGTCCGTATTTTTAGATTGGCAAAATTACTCATTACCAACCCAACTTATGTTTTATCTAAAGATTTGCAAGTTGAAATCAAAAGTTTTTCGCAGATTAGCGATGAAATGCCCAAATGGAAGAAATTGATCAAAACCGCCATACGTGAAGATTATGGTACTTTAGACAGAATTGATTATGCTATGAGAAAGCTGTTTATTCGTTACGGCTATGAGGATATTAATAAAGCCTTTTATAAATTAGGACTATTAACTGAATTTACCGATAATTCCTATTCCTCTGTTCGATCCGCCTGTTCTAAAGTTCCTGCAATAGAGGCGGATGAGAAATTTATTTATTGGATCATGGCTAATATTTTACAACGCTTTGAAAATGGCAAAAGCAATCAAACGTGTCCATTAAATTTTTTACTGAGACTCTCATTCATAGAGCAGGATTACTTGGATTATGTGTACGGTAAAGGACCTAATAAAATACCCGAGGTTTATGTATTTGTTCCTGAGGTTCTGGCTTTAATCAAGCAATTCAGATTATCTTATGAATTTATAGAAACCGATGCATTAGTTGCCAATGCATCGTTTACTAAATAATACCCATTACTCTTTAATTGACACTTTTGTTAAACAATTCTTCTAAATTAATGTTTAGAGATTTTTGCAAATCCTCATCATTTTTCCTGAATGCAGCACGCCATTGTTCTGCCAGAGATGATTTTGAATAGTCAAGTTCCATGTGAGTAGGGAGGCGATAAGGTAACAGTTGAGTCAAATCGTATAAGGTAATATGACTCAGATCTCTGCTTAGCATGTAATGACCTTCTGCTGTCGCATGGATCAGTTCGAGATGAATGAGGGCATTTATCATTTCATCAACGTCTACTGTAAACGGCTGACTGCTGGCATCGACCAATTCGTTAAAACTCAGACCCTTGCCATTCTGTTGAGCTACCCAAAGTTGGTGCAACCAGAGTAGTGCGTGTGAAAATCCATCCAGGGATTTTCCGTCTCGTCGTTGATGATGGACAGAAAACGCATAACTGATTTCTGCTCCTAACAGTGTGATGAGCCAAACCCAGTATACCCAGATAAAAAATATAGGTACTGTAGCAAAAGCGCCATAAAGCAATTCGTAAGTATTAAACCGAATCAAATAATAGGCAAAGGCCTGTTTTGCCGATTCAAATAAAATTGCTGCCACTAAACCACCCCAAAAGGCATGCATTATATTAACCGGACAATTGGGAACGATAATATATAAAAAAGTGAACCCTATCAGGGAAAGAATTATTGGTGAGTAATGCAAGAGGATAAATGGCGGTTGATGTTCGACGAACATCGGCATGGAAAATAAATAAGAACTGGCTGCCAGACTCAATCCTAAAATGACTGGTGCCAATGAAATAATCGCCCAATAAATCAAGAACGCGGGTACACCATGACGTGATGAAGTGACGCGCCAAATTTTATTCAATGCCCGTTCAATGGTAAACATGACCAGCAGAGCGGTAATAATCAGAAAAGCAATGCCCCAAATTGACAATTTAGATACTTGGGAAGCAAATTGTTGTAAATAGGTTTGCACTACCTTCCCCGTAGCAGGAACAAAATTATCAAAGATGAAGTTCTGCACAGGATCTGCCAAATTTTGAAAAATAGGGAAGGTAGAGAATATTGCCAGACCCACAGACATCAATGGCACAATGGCAAGTAGTGTTGTGAACGATAAAGCGGATGCGATATAAGCACATTCATCCTGAATAAAATGTTGAATAACGAAACGTATAAACCGATCGCAAGCATAATATCGATAAATTAATCGCTCTTTCCAGCTTAATATTCTTTTGGGATTTTTTTTCATAGTACTTGTTCTATTTAGCTTAATCTCTTATTTATGCAGGTTGTCTGCAATGCTTTTTTATATGATGTTGAATATGCTAGCAGAAAATGCGTTATTTATCATATTCCAGTTAGTCGTTCTAAAGTTTTTTCTGATACCAGTCGAGTAAGCGGGGAGAATATATCTTCTCTCGGAGGGACAATTGTTAGTAGTTCCCACGGATTATTTAAAAAAGTAGTTCCGGTAATAAACCTCCTCGAAATCAAAGTTCCTTTACATACTTGTAATTAATAATTTAGGAATAAATTGATATTCATTAATTTTACAATTAGTGATTCTATAGGCTGTAAATGCATCAACCACGCTAAAATGTATATCAAATTCGTTAATATGAAACACCTTATAATGGTACTTTTGAACTGATCCATGATGATTCAAATTTTAACGGTTTTGTTACAATATATTGATCAATATGCCTAATATTTGTCCTATGATTAACTTGGGTAGTTACAATTTGATGGGGACAGAAGATGTTAACTCAAGCAGTCATCGGTGTTGTAAGAGCTCTAAATGGAATACTTGAAAAAGTCAATGCGCATGGAGAAGCGCATATCGTTAAGTCAGGTGCTCCACTGCATCAAGGCGATATTCTTACATTATTAAGTGGTGAGGCATATATCCAATTTATTCAAGGATTCCCGGAAGCATTGGCTTTGAATAAACCTTTTCCTCTTGATGGAATTTCCCCGGCATTAAAATTTGGAGCCTTAAACGCCAATGAGGAAATCATTCAGGAAGCACTGGCAAAAGGCATAGATCCCTCTCTGGTTCTTGATATTCTTGGAGCTACTGCAGCTGGTGTTGAGGTGTTAGGATCAGGCAGCGAATCTTTTTATTTGGATCCTATGTATGGCTCAGGACTGGTCTTCTCCGGATACAATACCCTACCTCTATCATTTGATAATTACAGATCAGAACTGGATCCTCAAGGAATCGTATTCAGACCAATTTCAGAAACTATAGAAGAAGCTGTGACATCAGCCCCCACTGATACAGTTGTTATACCCGATATCGTTATCCCCCCATCAGTCATTAGTGGAATTTTTCTTGGAGATGTCACTGAACCAGGCGGTTTAAATAACTCAATACCCGGAGCACCAAAATTTTCAGCTCAAATAACAAGTGTTGATGGCTTTGTTCCAGGTGGGAAAATCGGGCCATTAGGTACATTTACTATGGATGCTTCCGGAAATTGGAGCTATGAACTACATGGTAAAAGTCCCATTGTTGATGCACTTAGAGAAGGTGAAGTACGAGTTGTGACCTTTGATGCTGTTGCGGTAGATGGCACTACACAAACGATAACAGTCAATATTCATGGCACAAATGATGCTCCCAATGCAATGCCAGAAAATAGTGTCGTCCTTGAAGATAACACATTGACAGGTAATCTATTAACTAATGATAAAGATCCTGAAGGCGATCCCATATTCATTACGACCTTTAGACTAGAGGGTGATCCTACTGTATATCAAGCAGGACAGACCGTTACGATTAATGGTAAAGGTGAATTAGCTATTAAAGCTAATGGAGACTTTAGCTTTACTCCTTCACCTAATTACAATGGTCCGATACCCACTACAACTTATACGATGTCTGATGGTACTATGGAAAACAGTACTACTTTTTCCTTGAACATTCGCTCAGTTAATGATGCGCCAGAAGGTACTGATAAAAATGTAACGACTACGGAAGATACACCTGTAGTTATTAAAACGACTGATTTTGGTTTCACTGATCCTAATGATAATCCTGCTGACAGTCTTCAAGCGGTAAAAATTAACACATTACCTCTTGAAGGAACTCTTTTCTTACATGGGGCCGCAGTAACTGCTGGACAAATTATTAGCGCTGCGGATATTAATGCGGGTTCACTGGTATTTATACCTGCGACCAATATGAATGGTGCTATTACCTTTACTTTCCAGGTTCAGGACAGTGGGGGAACTTTGAATGGTGGTGTGGATCTCGATCCAACTCCTAATACCCTGACTATTAATGTTACCCCAGTTAATGATGCGCCGATAAATACGGTACCAGTAGCTCAAAACATCAATGAAGACGTTGCCCTGGTATTCAGTACGGCCAATGGCAATGCCATCAGCCTGACTGATATTGACAGTGCTTCGGTTACCACAACAGTTTCTGTGATTCATGGCACGTTATCTATTTCAGCCGCTGGCGTGGCTGCTGCAGCAGCTGCAGGAGTTACCATCAGCAATAATGGCACGGGTAATCTGACTCTGGTTGGCGCCACAGCTCAGGTCTTTAGCACTGCTAATGGCAATGCCATCAGCCTGACTGATATTGACAGCGCTTCTGTGACCACCACGATTTCTGTGGCACACGGCAGCTTAACGGCACTGGCAACAGCAGGGGTTACCATTACGAATAACGGTACGGGCAGTGTGACCTTAACGGGATCTCCTGCTGCAATTACCGCGGCTTTGGATGGTTTAAGCTACACTCCTGTTGCGGATTACAATGGCTCTGACAGCTTAACGGTAGTCACCAGTGACGGAACCTTAAGCGATACGGACAGCATCGCCATCACGGTTACCCCTGTGGCCGATATTGTCAATGATACAGCTACCTTCAATGAAGACACAGTGGCTAATCTTGACGTCAATGCCAATGATACCTTTGAAAACGCAGGCCATACCATCACCGCGATTAATGGAACAGCCATTGCCGTGGGCGGCACAGTGGGTGTGGCCAATGGCACGGTGCTTTTGAATGCCGACGGCACCTTAAGCTTTACCCCAACCGCCAATTACAACGGCAGTACCAGCTTTACCTATACGGTAACTTCTGGTGGAGTGACTGAAACCGCTACGGTGAACCTGACAGTGAATCCGGTTAATGACGCCCCAACCAACACAAATTCTAGTGTAACTACCTTGGAAGATACTGCTAAAGTATTTACTACTAGCAATTTTGCATTTACAGATTCTTCTGACAGTCCAGCAAATACGTTACAAGCTGTAAAAATTACTTCCTTGCCTGCTACTGGCTCATTGACTTTAAACGGCGTTGCGGTAACTGTAGGTCAAACTATATTAGCAACTGATATAGCTGCGGGTTTGTTGGTATTTACTCCAGCTAGTGATCTTCATGGTTCAGTTACTTTTGGATTCCAGGTTCAGGACAGTGGTGGTACAGCCAATGGTGGTATTGATTTGGATCCAACTTCTAATGTTATGACCGTCAACGTAACGGCAGTTGCAGACGCGCCGGTAATTTATGCTCATCTAAGCCTGCCTACATTGGTAGCTGGTACAGAAGTTATTGCCGCAAATTTTGATAGCAATAATAATGAAAATAATTTTAGTAATTGGAGTAAAGTTGCTTTATTCAGCAATACTTTTGCTGAAATACAAGGTGGAAATGGCAAAACATCCACTGAAGCTGCTTTGTTCAATGATATTTCATGGGCAGGTGAAACAGGTACTAATGCCACAGAGGTTACTAACTTTAATAACAGATGGAGTAAATCAGGTGGAGCTATTGTTTATAACACTAATGACCTTTCCGATGATGCCCAAGGTATTCTATTGTTAAATAGCAGTCAGCTGTCTGTTGCTGAACGTGCTTTAACAAATTATGTAATTTCTGCTGACATGTTTGCTGATGCAAATTCACCGCGAGTAAATGGAATTGGTCTTGTTTTTGGCTATCAAAATTCTTCGAATTATTTTTTGGTTCGTTGGGAAAATCCAAGTATTGAATATTCTCCGAATGGCGTTTTCTTTAATATGCATCCAGGTCAATATCAAGAATTATCCTTGGTTCAAATCGTAAATGGTGTACCTATTGATTTGGCAAGAACTACTTTTAATGCTGATGATTGGTTTAATGTAGTGATTAATGTCAGTAATCTTGGTATTTCTATTTCCGCAGTAGATACAAGTGATCCTAGCGTTGTGGCAAATTTAGATTATCTTTACGGTAGTATAAGTGGCGCAGCAGTTGCTGCTCCCGCCTTAAATACTTTAGGGCTGTATTCTTATGATAATGATTCAGAAGTTCGATGGGATAATATTAATATTAATCAGCCTTCCATTTATCAATATATCTTACAGACTGAGGCGTACCTCAAGGATGTTGATGGCAGTGAGACACTTGGTAATATATCATTAAAAGGCATACCTGCAGGGGTTACTTTATTCGATACAGTGACCAATACATCCATTCCAGTAAGTGCGAGTTCTGCGACGGTAATTCCTGGACATGACATTAGAATAACATCAACAACAGCACTAACAGCCGCACAGATCAATGCTATAACAGCCAGTATAAGCGCTACGGAGTCCAGTAATGCGGATTCAGCATTACAAACAACTACAGTTCAACTGGATATCATTGGTGCCTATGCTCCTGAGACCATTACGGGTACCAGCGCTGATGAATGGCTGGAAGGTAAAGAGGGCAATGACATACTCAATGCTGGTAGTGGTAATGATGTGATCATCGGTGGATTAGGAAATGATACCATTACCACTGGAACAGGTAATGATCAGGTTGTTCTGCTTAAAGGACAAGGTGGCGCCAGTGCAGCAGCAGCTCCAATAGATACAGTTACTGATTTTACGGTTAATGTAGATTCTATAGTGATAAAAGGCACTAATATTATAGGGGTGGCAGTTTCTACGCCAGTATCCAATACCTATATTATTATCGTAAATTATTCCGGAGGTGCTCCTACTGAGTACTTTAAAGTGACTTTGTCAAATGGCGCTACTTTGAACGACTCTGGAGATAACCAGCTAACTGGGGTTGTTGTCAGTGGTGGAACTGCCACTATTGATGGAACTATTGTGGGTGCTATCCTTTATCTGGATATTAATGCAAATAATCAGGAAGATGCGGGTGAGCGTCTTGGTATTACTGATCAATACGGTCATGTCGAATGGGTATTGGATCTGACCAAACTGGATGTAAATGGTGATGGTCAATATACATTGGGCGAAGCTCGAGCAGTCCAAACAGGCGGCTTTGATATTGATACAGGTCTGAGTTATGACATTAATCTCTTTGGCCCGGTAGGATCAGCAGTTGTTTCACCGCTTACCAGCCTCTTGCAGGCTCAGTTGGAATCAGGATTTGATTATAAAACAGCGAATGCCAATATCGTAGCTCATTTGGGATTACCAGAAGGCACTGAGTTAATTAGTCTCAATCCAATTACGGGTACCAATGAAATTCTTGCTCAAAATGCTTCAGTAATGACTGCTGCTGTTCAGTTCGCGGAAATTGCTGCAATTCGTTATTCTACTGATGAAGGTCATGTTTCCTTCTCCGTATTTGATGCGATCAGCAAGGCTTTACTTGATCTCCCTGAAGGTGTTGTTGCTGATTTCACTGATAAAGCCTTTTTGCAGAATATTGCTTCGCATCTTGATTTGGGCGATCTGGTCAATCAGGATGTCATTGACTTTATGGCTGCCAGTCAACGGGCATTGCAAACCAGTATTGATACACTGGTTCCAGGAGAGAATGCACTTGCCGCAATCAGTGAAGTACAGCATCTTACTCAAGGAAGCTATGCTCAAACGCTCGAATCCTATATGAACGGTTATTTGCCTTCTCATGTGTTAAGTGATATCAGCGTTATTATTCTTGCTTTCAGTAGTTCAATCATTACTTATGATGAACTGAAAGACTTTAATGCCCAATATACAGATGTAGTTAATCAATGGATGAATACCTCCTCAGGAATTCCAATAGTTGATGCGGAACACAATTACACCAATGATTTTGTTCATGAAATTGATACTGTTGTGAATAATTTTATTTCAACTCATGATCTTTATGCAGCTAATCCTATTGATTATCAACAACCTGTGGATGATCAACAGGTCAATACATTAACTGATTTGAATTCTGGGGATGAAGGCGTGATCGCTCATGAGGTTAACACCAATGAAATCACTCACGATCTGTCCTCATCAATGGGCGGTTTGGAACTTCATGGCAGTACTGGAAACGACTTCATTTATGGTGGAGATGGCAATGATCTGATCTTTGGTAATGAAGGTAATGATCATCTTTATGGTGGTAAAGGTGATGATACGATTATTGGTGGTACCGGAGATGATGTGATTCGTGGTGGCATGGGTAATGACACGATGACAGGCGGCGGTGGAAACGATATCTTCGTTTTTGATAAAGCCGATATTGGCAATGAACCTGCAATTGATACCATAACTGATTTTAAATTAGGTAACGGAGGAGATGCTTCCGGAGATAAAAGTACTTTGGATTTAACTGATCTGTTTAAAGATTCTACTCTAAGTTCCAATTCTTTGGATAGCTTGTTGCAAATTAGCACAGTTCGTAATGAGGCAACGAATCAAACAGATACGGTGATCAAAACTGATCCAACTGGAGGCGCTCATTTTAATGCGTCACCAGAAACAATAGTATTAAGTGGTGTTGATGTGGTCTCTGTTTATGGAACATCAGATTCCGCTGAGCTTATAAATCATATGCTTGCCGCTAATGTACTGGTAATGGGACACTAAACCGTTTTTGACTCTGCAGGTTAACCAACCTGCAGAGTCTTTTTTGTTTTCTGGGAACGGTAAATGTTCTCGCGTAGCTTTTCTACCTGCTATATACTTCGTGAACAAAAATCCTGCGGAGTTACTCAATGTCAGAACCCTATATCCTGGTTTTATATTATTCCCGAACAGGTTCTACTGCTCAATTGGCGCAATACATTGCTCGGGGTGTTGAGAGTGTGGCTGGAATTGAAGCCAGATTACGTACCGTTCCTCCCGTTTCTACTACTTGTGAAGCAACTGATAAGCCGATCCCTGACAGTGGGGCTCCTTATGCTACTTTGGATGATTTACGGCATTGTCATGGCCTGGCTTTGGGTAGTCCTACTCGTTTTGGCAATATGGCCGCTCCTTTAAAGTATTTTCTGGATGGAACTTCTGCTTTATGGTTGGCTGGTGACTTGGTAGACAAACCCGCTTGTGTGTTTTCTTCTTCTGCCAGCATGCATGGGGGACAGGAAAGCACTCTGATTTCCATGATGCTGCCTCTAATGCATCATGGTATGTTAATTTTGGGAGTTCCTTATACTGAGCCCGCATTGAATAATACAGTTACAGGCGGAACTCCTTATGGGGTGACGCATGTCTCTGGCGTCGCAAATGATCATCCGGTGAGCCAGGATGAAATCACCTTGGCACGTCATTTGGGTGAACGATTGGGGCGAGTTGCTTTAAATATCGAAAAGAAGTGAACTCACCAGGGTGTGTTGACCATTTCGATTAAAACTTCCCGCGAAGTTAAGTATCATTTGATGATTGTCATTACACCCTGATTGTTCAAATTTTTGAATTAAGAATTCGTTTTGAACTTTAGGGGCTGGGTCTTATTTTGATGTAAGTGAAGGGAATTACATTATGGCGATTAGGAGTGAAAAACAGTATGAAGGTAATCAGTTTTAATGCGAATGGTATTCGTGCTTCAGCACGTAACGGATTTTATGAGTGGCTTGCTGGACAAGATGCTGATTTTGTCTGCATCCAGGAAACAAAAGCACAAGTCGATCAGTTATTACCCGAAGAACTCTATTATCCGAGAGATTATTTTTGTGATTATTTTGATGCCCAAAAGAAAGGTTATAGCGGTGTAGCGATCTATGCCAGGAAAAAACCGAATCGCATTATTAAAGGTATGGGGTTTGACTATTGTGATAATGAAGGGCGATACATTCAATTTGATTACCCCAAATTAAGTGTTATTTCTCTTTATTTGCCTTCGGGTACCAGCGGGGATGGGCGACAGGAAGTTAAATATGATTTTCTGGAGAAGTTCGCTTCGCATTTAATCAATTTAAAAAATGAAGGACGAGAATTAATTATTTGTGGGGATTACAATATAGCTCATAAGAAAATCGATTTAAAAAACTGGCGGGGAAATCAAAAAAATTCAGGATTTTTGCCAGAAGAGCGTGCCTGGATGGATGAACTATTTGGAACTATGGGGTTTATTGACGCATTTCGAGTTCATAATCAGGAAGAAGAACAATATACCTGGTGGTCTTATCGTAGTCGAGCATGGGAAAAAAATGTAGGGTGGAGAATTGATTATCAAGTTATTACTCCAGGACTCACAGAACATGTCATTGACAGTCGAATTTTTCGGGAAGCCCGGTTATCGGATCATGCTCCTTTAATGATTGAATACAAGGGGGATTGGTGTGTTTAAATTGGCAAGTTGGAATGTTAATTCTTTGAAAGTCAGGTTGGAACAAGTTTTGGATTGGCTTGAGTCAACTCAAACGGATGTTCTTGCCATGCAGGAAACCAAATTAATTGATGAGAATTTTCCTGCAGCCGCCTTTATTGAAAAAGGCTACCATGTCGTTTTTTCAGGACAGAAAACCTACAACGGAGTCGCTGTAGTAAGCCGTCAACCTATTACCGAAGTGATGACTGATATACCCGGTCTGGAAGATCCTCAAAGAAGAATTCTGGCTGTTACTATTGGTGAACTTAGGTTAATTAATTTATATGTTCCCAATGGGGCAGAGCTTACTTCTGATAAATATCAATATAAACTCGGCTGGTTACAGAAAGTGACTTCGTTTATTCAACAGCAATTGCTTCAATATCCTAAAATGGCCGTAGTTGGCGACTTTAATATTGCACCAGAAGATAGAGACGTCCATGATCCAGTTGAGTGGGAGGGATGCGTGTTGGTCAGTCCTGCGGAACGACGGGCATTTGCAGAACTGTTAGCCTCCGGATTGCATGATAGTTTTAGAAATTTTGAACAGGAAGAGAACGTGTTCAGCTGGTGGGACTATCGGGCTGCCGGATTTAGAAGAAATCGTGGATTACGCATTGATCATGTATTGTTGAGCCATGAATTAAATCAATTGTGCAGGCAATCCAGAATTGATAAAGAACCAAGAAAAGCAGAACGACCTTCAGATCATGCTCCAGTTTGGGTGGAGCTGGAATTATAATTCTAAAAAACAGAGTAGATTCAATTGCGTTTTTAGAATTATAGTTGGCAGGGTGCATTAAATTGCACCCAGAATTTATTCTGCGGAACGAATGGTGATGGCTTGTCTGTTACTACTCACTAGCGCGATTGTAGATTCTCCTGGTGCCAGTTTATAAGGTGTTGGAAAAAAATCACCAAGTTCAATAATTACCGTTTTATTCGATTTATTATAAATAAATTGTAAACCACCATCTAATGAATTAACTGCTGATTCAGAAGCAATTTGGGGTACTTTAGTATAGACGTCATTAGCGAAAACACTGGTACTTAGTAAGCAAAAAAAAGCAATTGATACGGTTTTAAAGTAGTTCATAGTCTCTCCAAAAAATCAGAATTGTACCAAAAACAATCTTGTGTTGCAAAATAACAACACTTTGTGCTATTGTTTAGATTGTTTTTGATCCTGATATCTGTATTATTCATATCCTTATGAATAAATAAAAAGGCTGAAAAACAGGCGCAATGAATTTAAATTGGTGTGCTATCCCTTTAAAGTGATGCTTCCAGAATAAATTGATTTATAAATTCATTTCTGCTATTGTTTTGCGTCATTTGTGTAGAGTATGGTGCTTGGCAGAGAGTCCAGGTGGCGATATTCATTTAGAACTATAAGAGAGTGGTATTATGAAAGCATCTGTTCATCCTGATTATAAAACAGTTAAAGTTACTTGCAGTTGCGGTGAAGTATTTGAGACCCGTTCAACCTTATGTAAAGATCTGAGCATTGAAGTATGTTCACAATGCCATCCTTTTTATACTGGTAAACAAAAATTAGTCGATACCGGAGGTCGTGTTCAGAAATTCCGTGATCGTTATAATATGCGTTCAGCGCAAGCAACATCAAAAGAATAATATAAGTAGTTTGTTGTTAAGTTAGTTTGAAAAGGCACAGTATTGATGTGCCTTTTTAGTAAATAACCAGGGTATGTTTACAATTTCTCTATAACTTCTACGTACCACGCAAAAGCTGCAGTACGCAGAGGTTTGTGGATAATTAAACAAGTGAATTAGCAATAGACCCTGTTTCATTTTTTTAGATGAAATTTTTATTTCGTGTGGTCTGATATAGAGAGAAGCACTTTGAATAATGACGTATTAAAGCAGCGTGCGTTGGACTATCATGAATTTCCTGTTCCAGGAAAACTTGGTGTACACGTTACAAAACCAACTAATTCCCAGGATGATTTATCCCTGGCTTATACGCCCGGTGTGGCTGCACCGGTGTTAGCTATTGAAGAAACACCTGAGGATGCCTATCGTTATACTAATAAAGGCAATCTGATTGCTGTCATTACAAATGGTACTGCAGTACTTGGTCTGGGAGATGTCGGTCCTCTGGCCAGTAAACCAGTAATGGAGGGTAAGGCCGTATTATTTAAACAGTTTGCAAATCTTGATGTGTTTGATATTGAGATTGATGCAGATGATTCACAAACATTTATAGAAACTACCAAACGAATATCACCAACTTTTGGTGGCATCAATCTGGAAGACATAAAGGCACCAGAGTGTTTTGAAATCGAACAAGCATTGATAGAGCAACTTAATATTCCAGTGTTTCATGATGATCAGCACGGCACAGCTATAGTTGTTGCTGCAGGTCTCCTCAATGCTCTTGAGTTGCAAAAAAAACAATTATCAGATGTTAAAATTGTCTGTATTGGCGCAGGAGCTGCCGGAATTGCATCCATGCGTCTGCTTGTAGCTTTAGGTGCTGACAAGAGAAATATGCTGCTTCTGGATACTAAAGGAGTGATCCATTCCGGTCGCGAAGATTTAAATGCGTATAAATCCGCATTTGCGCAAACGACGCATTGTCGCACATTGGAAGATGCTCTTGCAGATGCTGATGTATTTATCGGAGTAGCCAAGCCTGATTTATTAAATGCAGATTTATTAAATTTAATGGCTCCAAACCCTGTTATTTTTGCTCTATCGAATCCTGATCCTGAAATCAGACCAGAGCATGCTCATCAGGTACGTAATGATCTGGTAATAGCCACAGGACGAAGTGACTATCCAAATCAGGTTAATAATGTGTTATGTTTTCCTTATATATTTCGCGGCGCGTTAGATGTACGTGCTACGTGTATTAATCAAGCAATGCAAATTGCGGCAGTTGAAGCAATTCGTCAACTGGTGCATGAAGCGGTTCCTCAGGTAGTGAAGGATAATTACCCCGGAGTTACAAATTGGGAGTTTGGTCCTGACTACATCATTCCTAAGCCTATAGATCCTCGTTTGAAAGAGAGGGTTCCTGCTGCTGTTGCGAAAGCTGCAATTGCCAGTGGTGTGAGTCAAATAAATAATTTAAAGTAAAAAGAGTCACAGGTTACCTCTTTTACTAGAGGTGTGTGCTCTTGCTTAACCCGATCGTTAAGGAGATAACTTTGCATTCAGAAAACCGTAATAATTACGCAATCATTGGATGGCTTATTTGTGGACTAGGTGCTGTATTTTACAGCTATGAATATTTATTGCGCATAGCCCCCAGTGTCATGGAACATTCATTACGTGGTCATTTTAATTTATCCGCTTCAGGATTCGGTCTGCTTTCTTCCGTATATTATTTTGCCTATGTGCCCATGCAATTGCCTGTAGGAGTAATGCTGGATAGATATGGTCCCAAACGCTTATTAACCTTTGCTTGTTTGATCTGTGTCATTGGCACTTTCTTGTTTACAGGTACTTCAATATTTTGGGTGGCTGCGTTTGGCCGATTTTTAGTTGGATTTGGTTCGGCCTTTGCTTTTGTGGGAGTATTGAAACTTGCCACGATTTGGTTACCAGAAAACAGGCTGGCAATGGTTTCGGGTATGACTTCAGCACTTGGTCCCATAGGAGCCATGCTGGGTGATAATTTTCTTGAAATATTCGTAGAGCAGATGGGTTGGATTAAGACACTAAACGTTACCGCTATATTCGGTATCGCGCTGACGTTTGTATTATGGTTTGGGATTCATGATAGAAAAGGCCATCATAGAAACAGTGGAACTGTTCCCAGCCTTAAGAAAGGCATGATCGATCTGGGAATAATTATCAGGAATAAACAAATTTGGGTCAATGGGATGTATGGATGCTTGGTTTATCTTCCTACGACGGTTTTTGCAGAACTCTGGGGTATCCCTTATTTAAGACATGCGCATGGGTTATCCGCTCAGGGAGCTGGTCTGGCCAATTCATTACTCTTTTTAGGGTTTATTCTGGGCGCACCATTAATGGGGTATATTTCTGACAAACTATATCGTCGAAAATTTCCAATGCTGATAGGCGCTGGCGGCGCAGCAATTGTTATGATGATGATTCTGTATCTTCCCGGATTAAATGAATCAAACATACAATCTTTGATGTTTTTATTGGGTTTGTTATACAGTTCTCAAGCTATTGTATTTGCAGTGGGCAGGGAATTAAGTCCCGGAGAAGCCGCAGGTACAGCAATGGCAGTAACTAACATGATTGTGATGTTAGGAGCAATGTTGTTGCAGCCTTTAGTAGGACATCTGTTGGACTTTAGTTTATCAGCTCATGTTGGGGATGCTGCCATTGCAGGAGTAGCAGTAGATAATTTACAGAAGATGTACACAGTGGATGACTATCAATTTGCATTGTCTATTATACCTTTAGGCATACTAATTGCGGCCATATTGACCTTCTTTTTAAAAGAAACGCACGCTCATGCTCACAAATAAAATGATTAATAGAAGACAAATGATGTTCGGTATTCTGGTCTGTTTCGTCGGAGCTATATTTTACTGCTATGAGTTTATACTCCGGATTATTCCAGGAGCCCTACAGACTGAGTTGAGTACTGCTCTGGGACATATTTCTGCAACTACTTTTGGTCAGATTTCAGCATTGTATTACTTTGCTTATTCGCCAATGCAGATGCCAGTAGGGATGTTGATGGACAGATTTGGACCCAGAAGGTTGTTAACCTTTGCTTGCCTTTGTTGTACTTTGGGTTCTTGGATGTTCACACTGACTTCGTCCATGTTTTTAGTAGGATGTGGCCGATTTCTGGTAGGCTTTGGATCGTCGTTTGCTTTTGTGGGTGTTTTATCCCTGACCTTACATTGGTTGCCAAGACGATATTTCTCACTAGTCGCAGGATTAATTACTACGTTGGGTATGCTAGGTTTAGTATACGGCGAAGTAAAAATAACCGAATGGTCGATGAGCATGGGTTGGGAACATGTTTTAATATTGATCGCTGTTATTGGTTCAGCACTAAGCCTACTCATGTTTTTTGTTGTTAGAGATGGTCCCGAAGGGTTCCAGCCCAACAAATATCCTTTACCTGAGTTTTTTCATAACGTACTAAAAGTGTTAATGTCTCCTGAGGTTTGGTTAATTGGTTTTGTAGGGGCATGTCTCTATACCTCGTTATCGGTTTTCGGTGAATTGTGGGGTAAAACCTATTTGGAACAAGCGCATCATTTAACCAAAGTTGAAGCGGCTAAGACAGTATCTGCTGTATTCCTGGGTTGGGCGGTTGGTGCTCCTATAGCCGGTTATTTATCAGACAGCACTGGCAGACGGGTTTTACCATTGGTTATCGGTGCAATTTTATCTTTGATTTGCATTAGTCTGGTGCTCTATTGTCCTGGATTATCTTATCTGAGTTTAAATATCTTATTGTTTTTATACGGTGTGTTTAGCGCTACAGAAATCATTGTCTTCATTATGGCAAAAGAATGCAGTGGAGCTAAATTATCTGGAACAGTATTTGCCGCAACCAACATGATCGTTACTTTAGGTGGAGTTGTATTTCAACCTTTAGTGGGTAAATTGCTGGATACTTTTGGCGACAGTGGCATAGTAGGTGGTGAACATATATATACCGTGGAAGATTATCAGGTTGCTTTATCCATACTTCCTATTTCATTATTGCTAGTAACCATTCTTGCTTTTTTTATTAAAGATCATTCAGTTAATTCGTGAAGGCGTAGCATTCCAATAAATTGGGGGAAAAACGTCAATTCCGAACGAATATCGTGAGGGATTATCTTTTAAATGGCAATCTATTTGAATCCCTGCCACATTCAGGAGATCCCTCGTTTCATTCGGGATGACGTCTTTCCGAACATCATGAGGGATCTTACTGATGTAGTTGGAAATCGAATATTGTGTTGCCTTCGGAAGATCCTTCACTTCGTTCAGGATGACGAATAATAAACCATCCTCTCGAATGGCACCTCGACACCCTGAATATTGCCTTGCTATCCTGAATATTGCCTTTTTATCCCGAATATTGCCTTTTTATCCCGAATATTGCCTTGTTATCCCGAATATTGCCTTGTTATCCCGAATATTGCCTTGTTATCCCGAGTGTTGCCTTGTTATCCCGAGTGTTGCCTCGTCATCCCGAGTGAAACGAGGGATCTCCTGAATCAGGGTTTGAGTCATTTCAAGCAGCATCTCCAATCTGTTGGAAATGAGGCATTTCTGATGCGTAAATCAGTCACTTAAAAACAGCAATCAACTCATTAACAGGTTGTCGCAGGTTGGACTGACAATTAATCCATCTTGAGACAGGAAAACTTCTAATTTGAGCTTCCTGGTACTGTTTGCGAGTAAATTCTGTGTCATGATTGGATATGATTACTGGAATGCCTCTGGATGCCGTTTCTCTGGCTAATTCAGCCAGTTCAATCTGATCATCATTAGAAAATTTCCTTTGAGTATAAGGCAGCGGTTTGGTGTAATCGGTTACTGGCACATAGGGTGGGTCACAATATATGACATCTCCTTTTTCGGCAAGCTCGAATGTTTTTCTGAAGTCATTATGGATAAAATGCGCTTGAATGCTTTTTTTATGGAATAGAAGCATTTCTTCATATGGGAAATAGGGCTTCGTATACAGTCCAAAGGGAACATTATAAATTCCTTTAGAATTGTATCGACAAAGACCGTTGTAGCCATGACGATTGAGATACAGAAACATCGCGGATTTTTTTTGAGAATTATTGAGTTTATTAAAGTCTTCACGAAGCTCGTAATACTTTTCTTTGCAATTCATTTCGGGTTTAAAGTAATTTCTGCAATACTCAATAAATAACTCTCCCTTTTTTTGCAGGGTTGTAAATAGATGAACAAGATCCGGGTTGCTTTCGGCTAAAACATAGGATGAGTAATTCGTATTCATAAAAATAACTCCCGATCCGGAAAATGGCTCAATTAAACGCCTGCCGGATGGGAGAGAATGGATGACTTGATCAAGGCAATTGTATTTGCTTCCAGCCCATTTAAGAAAGGGTCTTATTTTTGTCATGGAGTCTATTCATATTTATTTGCTTGAAGTATCGCTTATTTTAAAGCTAAAAAACAGAAAAAAGTCTGATTTTAAATTCGGTACGTTAACCATTCATTTCAGCGACTTGGAAGCCATGAAGGATGAATGGTCAATACACTTTGGCGAAACAACAAAAACTGCATGCGATATCAATACATGATCGCTATGATAAGTAATCCTATAGCAATAAATCCAATGAGGCTTAAGGCTGAATTACCACCAGGTACCATATGTCCTTCACTCGGAGCTAATAGACATGTCTGGCGACCCTTCCAAGCCATTACAGCGGGTAGAAGGAGTAATAAAATGACGCAGCAGATGCCAGCATAGTTTAAAGCATGCAGATAAATACCAGGATTTATTAAAACAACTGCTAATGGAGGAAGAAAAGTAAGGGCCAGGGTATATTTGCCTTGATTCCCCGATTTTTTAAGTTTCAAACCATCTGCCAGGAAATCGAACAAACCTAAAGAGACACCCAAGAATGCAGTAATCATGCAGATGGACGTAAAGAAGCCAAAAAATCCACTAATCCACTGATTCTGAATGGACTGATTGAGCGCTTCAGTCAGGCCACTCGTGGCATGGTCGGAACTCATTAAGGCTATTAACCCATTATCACCTTCACGTGATACTACGCCCATGATCACAGCATCCCAAACGATGTAGCAAAACAATGGGATTAATGAACCAAATAATATGACTTTTCTTAAGGTACGGATATCATCTTCAAAATAATCACGTAAGCTGGGTACTATGGATGCAAATCCAAAAGATGCCACCAGTATCATCAATGTTCCGGTAAATGCGCGTGCAGAGCCACCACTTAAACCGACAACAGAGACATGGGGACTAATTATTGCTACCAGCAAAACGTAGACACCCAGTTTGCCAAACATTAATCCTCGATTCACGTAATCAACTGAACGTATCCCGTTATATACAACTAGACTGAATAAGGCGGTGAAAATAATGGATGTCAGCCAGTTGGGTAAATCGATGTGTATTTTATGCAACAGATTGTTGAATACATCACTGCCTCCAGAGATGTATGCTGCGAGGAGAGTGTATAAAAGAAACAGGTATGTTATCCAGGCGATGATCTGTCCTGGTAAACCCAAGGTCGATTTGGCCATGGATATCATATTACTACCAGCAGGAAGACGCATATTCACTTCAAGTACTAATAATGCCCCTGCAGTCATAACTAACCAACAAAACAAGAGGAAGAAAATGGAGTTTCCAAAACCTACTTCAGCTGTTGATACAGGTAAAGCAAGCATTCCACCGCCAATGGATGTTCCTACAATGAGTAAAATACCACCTATTAATTTTGAATTTAGCACTTAATTATTACCCAAATCAGTACAAATATAGAACACAATGATACTTTATTTTTCAATAAAAGTCAATCAGTTTTATGTTTGATGAAGTTCATTTTTAAACCAGGAGTCCCCAAATTTCATGCATCAATAACGCTATGGATACAAGAATCACTGCACATTGAGATATTCTTCCACCTGGTACCATAAATTTCGCACTAAAATGCTTCCTGCCAAAATAACACATTAGCGCAGGCAAAAGTAGTAGTAAAATAATGCAGAAAATCCCTGCATAACTCAAGGCATGCATGTATGCGCCAGGATAAAATATAACAATAAGTAATGGTGGTATAAACGTTAATAGAAACAAGCCAACCCCATGAGTTCCTTTTTCACGCAATTTCAATCCGTCAGCAAGAAAGCTGTACAAGCATAGTGATACGCCCAGAAATGCGGTGAGCATGCATATGGATGTGAAAAAATTAAAAAAGGCGCTAATGGTTGAATTGTGCACTTTGTCTGACAATAAACCGGCTAGAGCACTTGTTGTATGGGGATTTTGCATTAAGCTTTCAAGACCCTGACTTCCTTCAGAGGGCAGAGTACCAATAATGACGGCATCCCAGGCTAGATAGCATATTAATGGTATTAAAGAACCGATAAAAATAACTTTTTTTAATGTTTTGATGTCATCATCAAAATATTCTCTTAAGTTCGGGACTATAATGGCAAAGCCAAAAGAGGTAATCAATATCATAATTGAACCCTCAATATATCGCAGCTCCCCATGTTGAAAATGGTGCATTTCAATATGGGGTGCTATCAGGATAATCAGCAAAAAATAGACGGCTAATTTACCAAACATAAGCGCTCGATTAGCTAAATCAACATAATGAATGCCACCATAAACGATCAAACCAAAAATCAAGGTAAATAAGGTGCTGGCTTGCCATTCATTGAGATGTAGTCCGACTTTAAATAGCAAACTATTGAGTACATCAGCTCCTCCAGAAACGTAGGCGGAGAGCAGGGTATATAATAAAAACAGATAACTTATCCAGGCAGCTAATAATCCATAGTTTCCCAAAGTGGCCGCTGCCATAGAGACCATGTGTTTCCCTCTGGGTAAATAGAGATTTGCTTCAAGGATAAAAAATGCTCCAAGCGTCATAAAGGCCCAGCAGACAAACAGGACTATAGACGACTGCCAAAATCCAGTAGCAGCATTGGCAACTGGCAGGGCAAGCATGCCCCCGCCTATGGACGTACCAACAATTAAAAGGATGCCGCCTATAAATCTTGAACGCATTAATCAGCCTTATTTTGTATACATCACCGGAGGTTGGGCTTGTGCAACTAATCCATTAAACCATTGAATCTCAATGCGTCTGTTCTGCGCGCTTCCATGTATCAGTTTATTATCTGATACGGCATTTTTGTCTCCATAACCTTCAGCTTTGAGTCGACTTGCAGGTATGTTATTTGCCCATAGAAAAGTGAGCATGGTTTCTGCCTGCGCCTGGGAAAGCATTCTTTTATGGTAGCGAGATCCGACATTGTCAGTAAATCCTGCTACATAAATACGGCTTTTCGGATAGAATTTTAATAACCGGATGATGTTATTTAAACCGGGATAGCATAGTTCATTGATTCGTGGACTATTGAACATAAAATATTTATCCGTGGGGACGATCAGTAATTTAGTATCTCCGTACTCGATAAACTCAATATCCTGTTTTTTTAAATCCTTGATAATTTTAGGTTTGGAATCCTTATAGAGACCAGTAGCCGCGCCGATTGCCCCGCCAATGCCCGCGCCAAGCAGCGTTCCGGATACAGTTCCACTGGCTACAGCGCCAATTGCAGAACCAGCTGCTGCTCCTCCGGCTGTTTTACGGGCGGTGCGTGGATCTGGCCGAAAATTATTAAATGGCGGATGAAAGCAACTACTTAATAAGCAAATCATTAATCCAATGCTGAGGACTCGTGTTTTAGTTGCGTTGAGTGACATATCCACTCCTTAGATCAGTAATTTAATCATTATTAAGCATCTGGTTAATTTTCGCAATGCAACTTGAAGGTAATCTTGCAACATAATTACTTTGGCAGTGGCAGAATGTAAAATAATTCTATTGTATTTAAACGATTAAACGTCATTAACCGGATTGATACCTTCGGTTTCTGCTTCATTTCAGGTTTACGAATTATTAATCCATTTAAGATAACAGATATAATTCCTTCATAAACTTATTGATATTGATTGGTTGTTGTATAAATCCAATGTATTTATCTGGCCTTACTAAAATAAGAGAGGGCCTTTTTAGACCAAAATGTTGATGAACACGTTGTTGCTCATCAATCCAAAGTGAAATTGAATCATCGGGTTGTACTGATTTAGTGGAACTGACCCAATGAATTTTTAATGAGTTGGGATATTTTTGAGCTAAAGTTTTAGCAAAGTGCCGCAATTCAGTCACTTTTTTATTCTTCAAGCCTTCAAATAGAAACACGTGATGTTGTACTCCCTGAGTAATCACAGTACTGTTTGTGGCTTGTTGGGTTTCATTATGTATTAATTGAAAAGCAGGTAAGTAATCACCCGCCGCGAGATGTTTGGCGCTTCCTGACTGATGCACTATCGGACTTTTGGCATAGGATATTGCAAGCTCAGCGATATTCTTAGCCATATAATTCATGAATGGCTTTATCGAACTTATTAAACGAATTAATAAATTACGAAGTGCCACCAGTACTGGATTGGTGATTAACATCAGTTTGGTCATTTTATCGGTCGTATTAATGACTCCCTGGCCTACAGGAAAACGCTCTTCATGATAACTGTTTAATAAATCAGGTCTTGCTTTTCCTTTGTCTACCAGAGCCAATTTCCATATCAAGTTATAAATGTCTTGAATTCCTGTGTTCAAACCCTGTCCACCCATTGGGCTATGAATGTGAGCAGCGTCTCCTGCGAAAAAAATTCTATCGTAACGATATTCTTGAATTTGACGATGATGGATATTGAATTGACTAATCCATACGGGATTTGAAAGGATAGCGGGATCTGAGGCGCGCAGTGTGAATTCTCGTTTTATATCGTCGAGGGTTGGTTCGGCAGTGTTTTCTTGGGGTGCAGTTAAAACAAGACGATACCGCTTGTTTCTCATAGGGAAACAGGCTAAAGGTCCCCGATCACTGATGTATACAGTCATATGAGTGTCCGGGATATGCCAATCGATTAATAAATCAGCCAACCACCAGGCCTGTTTGTATTCGGAACCTTTGAATTCAGCATTAACTTGTTTTCTTACCGTACTATGAGCCCCATCACAGGCAATGAGCCAGCTTGCGTTAAGCAACTCAATTTTATTGTTGGGTTTCTTGATAGTGGCCGTGATCTCTGTAGGAGATTGAATGACATGAGTTAATTCTGTATCCCATTCGACGTGTACACCTTTTTGCTCGAGGCTTTGATACAATATGCTTTCGGTCTGGTTTTGGGGAAGATCAATCAAGCAATGTCTGTTGGCTTCAATTCCAGCGAATGAAGTGGATACCAGTATTGTTCCATTGGATTTGAAGACAACTCCTTCGATTGGAAGTCCCTGTTTCATGACTTCATCCAGAAGGCCGCAGTCCTCCAAAACATCGAGGGTTCGAATATGAAGACCCAGTGCTTTGGATCGTACACTCAAGGCGCTTTTTTTATCGATTATTCGACAAGTCAATCCATGTCGCGTGAGTTCATTGGCACAAAATAGCCCTACAGGTCCTGCTCCAACAATAAGAACATCAATGTTTTCCAGAGTCACGATTTTCTATTCCTTATTTTTAATGCAGTTCTAAAATGGTGGTATTAATTTCTGTTTCATCCAGCGTGTTTTTACGGTTTAATGATTGGGTTTCATTGCCTGCCCTGGGCGGATTAAAAAATGAGATTAGACTTTTCTCTCGATCCGACTCTTTATTCACTCGATCAAAAGTTTTAAATTCTTCAAAGCAATTAAATGCATTGTTTATTGAAGCCGCCATTAACAGGGCAGAACCAATGGAAACAATTAATCCATTGATCGGTTCACAGAGCAGTAATGGAATTCCTATAGAAACACAGGAAATATAGAGTACAGCGGATGCTGCTGCCCAGAAGAGTAATTCACAGACATTGATTAAATTATGGGCAATAATTTCTATCTGTCTGATTTCAGTTAATTCTTCTATTCTGTCAAATGCTTGTTCAGTAGAAAGTTCTCCAGCGCTGACCGAGGTCAGGATTAGAATTAAATTTTGATAGTGTTCAATGACCCTGATTTTCGCTGATTTACCTTCCGCCTTATTATATTGTCGATTATAGAACGATTTAACCTGACGCAATTGGTCTTCGATGGATTGATTTAATTCAAAATTCGCAAACATGCTGTCGAGCCATTGAGTGCAGTTGTCCATATGAGTTTTAAGATCAATTGGATTTTTCATATAAGGCATAATTCATCTCTATAAATATTAAGTGGGTATAATCACATTGGGGTAACTTTTTAATGACTTCGAGGCACGTCATTCCGAGGTTATCCCGTCATCCCAAAGTGCTCCCGTCATCCTGAAGTGATCACGTCATCCTGAACGCAGTGAAGGATCTCCCCATGTTGGCACAGTACCACATTCAGGAGATCCCTCATTGCATTCGGGATGACGTGATCACTTCGGGATGACGGGGTCTCCTCGGGATGACGTATCCCCAGGTTATCCCGTCATCCTGAACGCAGTGAATGATCTCCCCATTCAGGCAGAGTACCACGTTCAGGAGATCCCTCATTGCATTCGGGATGACGTGATCACTTCGGAATGACGGGATAACCTCGGGATGACGTGCCTCGAAGTTTTTGAACCGTTACCAGAGTGGCAGTATATTATTATCAGGACTTACGAAACAATATGATCTTGAAGGCTTTGATATACCCCATCGTTGAGCGTTGTTAATTCATAAGAAGATCCCAGAGTTGTTCTTAAACGCTTGATGTCCAGCCGTTTTGATCCCTTCATAAATTCCCGTTTCATTGGACTGGCTCTTTCCCAGATTTGTTCCCATGATTCATAAGGCGCTTCCTCTACCCCCAGGTATTGTGCAACCAATTGTTGTAAACTGCCCATAGGCGTGGGATGACCATCAGCAATGTTATAGAGGGATTGAGACACTTTGCTTTGGCCGAGCAGTGATGCAATTTTTGCTAAATCCTTTACAAAAATATGGTTAGTGTAAGGTGCTTTATCTAATTCCATGACGGGTGTTTTGGCTTTAACCTCATCAATGGGTAAACGATTCGGACCATATATTCCGGCAATTCGTAGCAGTACTGCGTCAATTTTTTGATGTGTGCAAAAGGACAGCCACTGTTGCTCTGCATCGAGACGACGTCGTTGACGGGAATGATTGATAAGACAGGGTGACTCTTCATTTACCCACGCTCCTTGATGATCACCGTATACCCCGCTGGATCCGAAATAGAGTACCTTCCGGGCTTTTATTAAACTGTGACCAAGAAATTGTTTTAGAAAAACATCATGGTCTCCTTGAGCGGGTGGTGGAATCAGGTAATACAGAATTGTATCAGGATCAGTCCACTTAAAGGGTTGATTTAAATCAATTGTTAAATGATTTAAGCCTGGAAGCGCCATCTCGTGATTTAAATGTCGGGACAGAGCCGTAACGTTTTGTTTATTTTTTAATAGCTCCTGAGCTAAATAATAGCCGCAATAGCCGTATCCAAGAATTAGATGGTGCATGGATGATTCCTGCCTGGTTTATTAAATTATAGGGTATGTTGCCAATAGAAACTCTCTTTGTACCTTTGCCCGTTTTAATTGGAGTGTTCAGTCGCTCTGAACCGGCAGAGATTTTGGAAATCACATTGTTCACAGAGTGCCGCGGTTGCAGGTTGAGGTAGACAGAACCCTTTTTGAAACTCTTCTGCCAAATCAGTTAATTGCAGCTGCCACTCGTTACGGCGATGCTCCCAGGACTCTTCTGCTTTTAATGCGCTGACGCCTTTTATATCCAGTTTATTCTCGCTTAAACCGCTGCAGAGTATTTTACCCGTTTTTAATTGGATTAATAATAAAGTATTAATTTCTTTATCAAGAAGTGCATACAGTAATAATTGTGGTTCCGTAGGTCGTTCTTCATTCCATGGTTTACTGGCAGGCAGACTGCTTTTATAGTCGATGACCCATTTGGAACCTTCAACGCAATCCAGACGATCAACTCGTACGGTAAAATCCAGCCCAGCAAGATTCAGTGTGTATGACTCTTCCAAGGCAGCTATCTCAAATTCAGGGCGAAGCTTTTCCCATTCTAATAGTGAATGAACCAGTCGTTTGAGGCGAACGAATTCTACATCTTTTATCAGAGCAGGCACCGATTCGGAATGGAATTGCCTCATGTTGGACAGGGCCGTTTGAATGGATTGATCAATGTATTGGTGCAGGATTGTGTCATTCAATTGCAGTAATTCTTTTTGACTTCCCAGCTGACGCCAGAGTAATTCCATGACTTTATGAACAATAATTCCTTTATCCTTAGCATCCAACCCTTCTGAAGTCTGTTGAGACGGCTTTGCTTTCAGCCGGTGCTCTGCAAAAGCTTTAAAGGGACATTTTGCCTGATAGGCAAGTAAAGCTGTGCCTCCGGATATTTTTTCCGTTGTTAATAGGGGAACTATGTACGTTTCATCATGAGGGATTAATTCATCTTGATTTATTGGATCAACCGGGATTGGCATGCCGTCATAAGGAGGAAAATTAAGGATTAAGGAACACGGTAAATTGGGTGTATCACCCTGAAATCGTGCATAACTGAATACCGTTTCAGCACTTCCCTGTCTGAGTCGTTGCAGGGTTTGTTTTGCAAAGACTAACTCACGGGCAGGAAGGCTATGAGGCATCAGGAGTTTACGTTGCATGTCCGGTGGAATAAAAGCAGACAATCGTGGTTTCTGCGGTAAACACTGGTCTGTTAAACCCATGATCCATAAGCTGTCAAATTCACATCCGGATGCTTCCAATAAACCAGATATGTGAATTGGGGCATGAGTTTTTTGAGCCTGGAAAATGGTGTTATCGGCAAGCTGCATCAGGGCATCAAGCGCTTCATTTTGACTCAGATTAGTACTGATTAAATGCAGTTGCCTGAATTCATCGAAAAGAGAACTGAAACGATTATAGCACTGATAATTTTCGGAGTTTAATCCATAATCCCCTGGAAATCCAAGCGCGTTTAATCGGTTTTGGAACAGGTCTATCCAGTGTTGAGGTGATGCGTTTTCAGGATATACGTTAATGGTCTTTAAACGTTCCGCTAATTGAGGTGCCAAGTGAGTGAGTTCTTTGATCAATGACTGTAACTGGAATGATGGTTTTTGCAATAACGTGCTGTCTTGCAGTACTTGGGATCGGTTTATAAATTCTTCTTTGGCATTGCCAAGATAAGGTGATTGAAGCAGTAACGCCGCCTGGAAATGGCTTAGATGCTCAGGTTTCAGATGCAACCAAACCAGGGCATGAGCCACAAGAGGAAATTCGCTTAATGGCTGGCCCAGGGAAATATTTACTAATTGAGGTTCAAAGTGGTGCTGAATGATTCTTTTTAAGGAACGAGACTCCTGTTGCAAATTGGGAATGACGACCCCAATTTTTTGTTCTCCTTTATCTATTTTTAATTTCAGCCATGAAATGAGCTGTTGATATTCTTCTTTAATGTCCTTGGCAGCAAAAACTCGAGTGACATCTGTTTGTTGTTTCAAATCATAACGGTATTGAGCTATTTTGTTGTTGCTCAGATGGTTTTGCAGAGTCAATTGTTGTGGATTAAAATCATCAAAACAGACCCAAATAACCGGTTGTGAGAATAAAGTATCCGGTGCTTGCAGGATGTACGGAATTATTTGATGTTCATTAATTGCATTCAACACGTCCAACTGCTTATTAAAATGCAGCCACCATTTTTGAAATGTACGAGTCTGCGGCGTGTACTGAAACTCAGGGTTTTTAGGATCAATTTGCCATTGTTGGCAATGTTCCCAAGCCTGCATTACGGCGCTTAACAGGCCTTCGCTGTAAGTTATTTCTGGTTCGGCTTTAATTATTTTACGCCATAAATGTTGGCACTGAGCTTCATTTAATAACACAGGATGCGGCAGTTCAGGGCGTTGCATGATGAGTTGATTAAAGGATTTTATCAATGCGGTATTGTATGGATAACATTTGGGTTTGGTTACGGTTTTCGTATGACAATAGTTGAAGTATTCTTGCAGTAATGCGCCACTTAATCGATTGTTAGGGGTTATAACCGTCGCGCCTTGGGCTAATAAATCAAGCAGTGTCTTTTTATTATTTAAATCCTGCATCGGCTAAACCATATTGATTTTAAAGTTATTAAGTGAGCATCTTCTTAAAAATTCCGTTAAAAACGTCATCCGAACTTATTGGCAAGTTACTTAAGTTGTTAATTTTAAGTTTAACGATGCGTCGTATGTACCTTATGTGGATGTGCAACTTTTGTTTTTACCAGAGTTGGTTTAGTCACCCGTTTGCGTCGTTCTTGTGTATGCAGGATATCGTATACTAATTGGCCTCGTAAATACATAGCAGCGAAGCCTGCGATAATTGCGAGAACAATTCCGAATAAAATATAACTGTAGGCTAAAATAACTAAATAGAAGTAGACCAGGTCATGAAATTTGGCTATTGAAAATAATTTGGCATTTTCTTCACTCATAAATAACAGAAGACCCAGATCAAAGAGAGGTAATGAGGCGATTACCATAGAAAATCCGAGCCAAAATGTTTTAGACTTATAGGGTTTTTTGCAATGCACAATACTTTCACCAAATACAGCTCCAGAACAAGCTGCAACGACTATACCTAAAATGACCGCTTGAAAAACAGGTATGATCTGATCAACACCTATAGAATCCAGAAACGCATTAATGATAATAGTACCAACCACAGACAATAAACCGAAGTATATCGCAGCCAGTATACGTGGGTTGGACATGGAAAGGGCAGGATCCTGTTTTTTCATGTTGCACCTGAATATTGGAATATTCCATATGTATAATTTTAGTACATTTATCCGATATTTGGAGATGTTTAGGTGTATTTTTTTTAATCCCTTGATTTTATTTTTTTTAAACCAAGTTGATGCATTTTGGCTATATTTTGTTCTGGAATTTGTGTGGTATCGCCATAAGCTAAAATCGCTTTTTCCAGCAAATCTTCTCTGAGCAGATGAATCATTGGATAAGGAGAGCGATTGGTGTAGTTGGATACATCATCGGGATCGGTATCTGCAAAAAAATAATCAGGATGAAAACTGGCGATTTGATAAATACCTTCATAACCCTGAAGTACGATCAGCTGTTCCGCCAAATCAATAAAATCCAGATAATTAAAAAAATCTTTAAATGAGTCAGGGTAGACAAGCAATGTGGTTTCTATAGTTGGATTTTCATCTAATAAACGAATCTCTGACATTAAATCTTCAAGCGAGTCAGCTTTTTTTGTCGTGTTCGAGACACTGATTCTTAAACGATCTTTATTAACCGCTCCTTTAGCAAAGGGGCATATATTATGTTCTATAATAAATGAACGTACCCAATTCAAGGTCTCTTCAGTAATTATGCTCTGATTATTCGACATAGTGGCTTATTTTCCTATAGTTCAGTTGGATAGTGTACAGAACAGGGCATAAATTGCAATGTTCTCAAGGGATGTTAATCATTACTCTACAAGGCCCGGTACGTAGTCGTTTGAGCATGTTGTCAGAATGAATTGTTAACAACCCCCTTCTTTAGTGGTATGAAGTTTATAAGCGTGTCATCCTCTCGAATGCGGGGATTCATCCTTAAAATTAGCACCATGCCACCTTTGGCATGGATCCCCACTTTCGCGAGAATGAAGTATAAAAAAGTGAGGATAAACAACTACTATTCAGTATGAGCTATCTTCCGCTCAGACTAAAACAACTTGATTGGGATTGCTCATCGTTTTGCTTTGGTTGGGAAAAAAAAGTGAGTAGATTTGAGTCTTGAGCCCGTAAGTACCAAAATTTACCAATAATGCAAAACTGATTTCTATCCTTAAAATCGCCAATACCAAGTTGTCCGTTAATATTCCTTCCACTTGCAGCCAAGACAGGTTGATTGGTTCTGGTTCGCCCTATTATTATGGAGTGTCGTTCTCCTGCCACCACATCATCAACAGTTACCATTTCTGGAGGCAGATTAATCACAGTTAATTTGGATTGATTGATGTTATCTCCAGTACCTAGTTGACCAAATTCATTATATCCACATAAGGCTACCATCGGTTGGTTATTTTGGTTCCAGCCGCAAATAATGGTGTGAAAACCTCCTGCCTCTATATTTTTGACAGTCTGCATGCCCTCCGGCAATGAAATAGGGGTAAATCGATTAGTATTTAGTAGATTGCCGGTACCCAGCTGCCCCAGGTTATTAGCGCCGCAAGTTAATACTATAGGCCTGTTGTACTGATTCAGACCTAAAATAACGCTGTGACGAATTCCTGCTTGGATATCTACAATTTTTTTTATGCCTTCTGGTAATTGAATCAAGGTGAATTGATTACGGTTCAGTTCATCTTCGGTGCCAAGTTGACCATGACCATTTGCACCACATACTGCCACCATTAATTGATTGTGTTTGTCCCGCCCACTAATCAGGCTATGGTAGCCACCAGCACAGATTTTATCGATGCAGATCATTTCTGTTGGCACAGTTATCGGGGTGAAATAACTTCTTCGATCGGTATCACCGGTACCCAGTTGCCCATATTCATTATAGCCACATACTGCCACACTCAATTGATTTTCTTTCGTACGTCCATAGAGTATAGAATGAAGACTTCCGATGACCAGATCGTCAAATGTCGCAATGTGTTCTGGTAATTTGATTGGAGTGAACTGGGTGGTATTGAATGAATTACTTGTGTCGAGCTGTCCTTGAATATTTGTTCCATAACCAATCACCATGGGGTGATTGTCCTTGTCACGACCACAAATGACACTTAGAAAATGACTTGCCCGTACACTTTCAACACGAACCATTTCATCGGGTAATGTGATAGGAATGTAGTGTTTTTGGTTTCGATTATGCCGTGAACCCAGCTGATAGTACTCATTTTTTCCTGTTCCAAGCAGTAAAGACCTTCCTTGTACCAGGGTAAGCAGGAAGGTGGCATCACCACCGCAGAATACTTGTAAGGAACTTAATTTTCTTTTGTTTAATTCACTATGAAACGTTTCATCTTTAAGTAGTTCTGCAGTGAGCTTGCTCAGGACTAAGACATTATAGCAATCCCTAGGCGAGGTGCAGTTTAATGCGATTTCCAGCCAAATGTCCTTTGGGAGTGAAACAGAGTGAAGCACTTTAGAGGAACAATGTTCATTTAATTCTTTACTAAACATGATGACACACTCCTTTGTAAGCTCTATCCAGATTCGATCTCAAGATGTCGGAAAATTGTAGAGTTGTCAATCAATTGTTGTTTAATCAGGTAAGGGTGGCTATGTAATGATCACTTTAAAGAGCGTATTTCTGTTAAAAAATTAAAAACCTCCCGGTAAAAATAGCATTTCTGTCGAAATTTTAATTGAAAAAAATATTAAAATGAGCCCTATTCTGTATATACTGAAATAAAAACAAAAATGGATTTTTGTCATGCAGAGATTGTGCAAATTAATATACAAAATAATGGGTTGGACTATTATTGGAGAATTACCAAAGGATAAAAAATATTTGGTAATCGTTGCTCCCCATACCAGTAACTGGGATTTTTTTATCTGTTTGTGCGCGCGTTTTATTGTTGGTGTCAAGGTTAATTTTTTGGCTAAAAGCCAATTGTTCTTTTTTCCTTTTGGACTGTTTTTAAAAGCCGTTGGAGGAGCGCCTGTTGATCGTTCCAAAAAAGGAAATCAGGTAGAGAAAGTGGTTGAATTGTTTCGTACCAGCGATGAACTTAGGTTAGGTTTAGCTCCAGAAGGAACACGCAGTCCAGTTACACGATGGAAAGAAGGTTTTTATCACATTGCCTGTCAAGCACATATACCTATTGTTATGATAGGTCCAGATTATTCAACTCGGGAAATTCGGATACATGAACCTTTTTGGCCTACAGGAGATATCAACAGTGATTTCCCTAAAATTATTGAGTTTTTCAGAACGATAAAAGGGTATAGACCTAAAGAGATTCCGGATTATCAACCAAAAGTTGAATAATTGCCTCGACCTGTTATTCCGCAGTAGAAAAAAATAATACTCTCTACCAGTACGGTCATCTTTCGCACTCCGTTACTCTCCACCGTTTCGTGTCACTCAGTCACTACGTCATCCACCGCTACTTCGCCACCCTCCGCACTCTGTTGCCCTCCTCACTCTGTTACCCTTCGCACTCTGTTGCCCTCCGCACTCTGTTACCCTTCGCACTCTGTTACCCTTCGCACTCTGTTACCCTTCGCACTCCGTTACCTTTCGCACTCCGTTACCTTTCGCTACTTCGTCACCCTCCGCGAAGGCGGAGGGTCCATGAATGGTACGTTCTATAGAGAAAAACATGGAACTATATTCTTAAGTGTATTTTGTAACTAATAATAAGAAAGGACGTTATAACAGTAAATGATGTATAGAATGTTTGAGAGCATAAGAATAAAGCGAAGGAATGGACCCTCCGCCTTCGCGGAGGGTGACGAGGTGATGGAGGCTGTGGAATAGTGAAGTGGCGGAGGTGGACGAGGTGAGGGAGGCTGCGGAGTAATGAAGTGGCGGAAGGTGACGAACTGGTGAAGGATAATGAGGCGTCAGTGTTAGCTTCGGAAATAACCCGTATTAAAGTGAAATAATACGGGCAGATGATGAAACATTTTTATTTAAAATGTTTTCGTAATATATCCAGTTCATTCTGCATTTTTTCAATTTTTTCCAAGAGCTCAAGTGCCAGTGCTACGCCCGGTAGATTAATTTCCAGATCTCGGTGTAAACGGAACGCGGATTCAATGCGTCGTAGGGCTTTTTGATCCATCGCGATGTTTTTGGGATCTGTAGGTTGATCGGGAAACAATCCATATTCAATCATCTCAATGAGCAAATCTTCAGGAATATGGTATCTATGACATACTTCTACGAAGGTATAAGTGGTTGTTTCTTCAATAAGCATGCCGGTTAAATGATTATTTTTACTCATGCTATGCTCCCATTTTCTCTCGTGGATTGAAAGGCATTACTTCCGCCATTTTTTTATACATCTCTTTTGCTGCTTCTGAGGTAGCTGGTGGAGTAATTATTTTTAATAGTACGTATTGGTTGCCAGGGGTTGCTCCTGGTAATCCACGGTTCTTAATTCTCAGTTTTTGCCCACCTTGGGAGCCTGGGGGAATTTTTAAATCAATTTTTCCACTCAATGTGGGTACTACTACTGTAGTGCCTAAAGCGGCTTCCCAGGGAGTAATGGGCAGAGTGAGATAAATGTCATTCTCCATTACATCAAAAAGAGAGTGTTTCATTACATCTATAGTTAAAAACAGATCACCTCTGGGACCGCCATTGATACCAGAGCCACCTTGTCCTGCCAGACGTATTTGCTGACCGGATTTTATTCCTGCGGGAATTTTAACATTTAAAGTCTGTAATTTGGTTTCTGAACCTTGATCTACCGGAACCTGCACACTTTTTACCGCACCATTAAAGGCTTCTTCCAGACTGATAGTAATTTTGCCTTGATAATTTTGACCAGTCATTGGTTGATGTTGGTATCGGGAATGACCGAATAAAGATTCAAAAAAATCACTGTCAAACTGAACATCTTGATATTGATGCTGTCTTCCTGCTCCACCATGACCTGTAGATTGATAGGATCTTTGATTGAATTCGCGATTTTTTATGTATTGATCGTATTCGGCTCTTTTAACAGGATCCCTTAGAATTTCATAAGCTTCACCCATTTCTTTAAATTTTTCTTCAGCATCAGCTTCTTTACTGATGTCAGGGTGGTATTTACGAGCTAATTTTCGGTACGCTGTTTTGATGTCTTTATCAGAGGCATCAGGGCTTACACCCATAATTTTGTAATAGTCTTTATCCATATTATTGTTCTCTTTACTTACATTGTACGCAAGAGGTCTAATGCATGCATAGCCATCATTTTCTCTTCATTTGCCGGAATAATCAGGACAGAAAACGGTCTCAGAACTTCGAGTCGAGCAAGGATATTCGTTCTAATTATTTCTGAATTTTCACCTATTCCACCAGTGAATACAATACCATCAACACCACCAAGGGAAATTGCCATCATTCCCATAAATTGAGCTGTTTTAAGACAAAAATAATCCAGTGCGAATTGAGCTTTTTCATCCTGACTTTCTTGTAATTCCTTGACGTTATTGGTTAGTCCGGATAATCCAAGCAGACCTGAATCATTATAAAGTATTTGTTCAACATCAGAAGGAGATAAACCTAATTCCCTGATCATGTAGGTAATCGCGCCGGGATCCAGACTGCCGCATCGTGTGCCCATGGGTAGCCCATCCAGTGCCGTTAATCCCATAGTGGTATCTATACTGACGCCCTTATGCATGGCACATAAGCTGGCACCATTGCCCAAGTGAGCTGTTATAATCCGACCTTGAGCCAATTGCGTATGTTTATTTTTTAAGGTATGGGCTATCCATTCATAAGAAAGACCATGAAATCCATACCGTCTGATCCCTTGTTCCTGGAGATATTGAGGCAGGGCATATACTGTAAATAAAGGACTGTGCTGAGCGTGAAACGCTGTATCAAAACAGGCGATTTGGGGTAATTGGGGGAACATACGATGAATAATTTCTATAGCGACCAGGTTATGCGGTTGATGCAGCGGTGCCAAAGGATTAAGTTGTTTTAACTGGTTGAATATATCCTTTGTAACCAGGACACTTTGGGGGAATTGAACACCACCATGCACAACACGGTGAGCCACAGCACTGACTGTCCAGTTGTTTTGGTGATTTATCCAGTCGAGTATTTCCTGAATTGATTGTATATGGTTAAAATCAATCGCAAGTGATTTAACTGTTTTTTGCTCGGGTTGAGTTTCATTGCAAGCGGAAAATTGGGGTTCTGTACCTAAGTCGGATATTTTACCATGAGCCAGTGATGTCAGTTCTGACGTATTGGTAAATACCTGAAATTTTACGCTGGAAGATCCTGAGTTAAGGATTAATAAAACGGAATCCGTCATTTTATTTTTCCTGCTTTTCTGGCTGCTGCAATTTTAACCGCTACTGCGCAAGATAACAATCGAGTTCTTAATGAGTCAGCCCTGCTTGCTAAGATGATCGGGACGCGCGCTCCCAACACAATACCCGCGGCATCGGCATGGCCCAGAAAGGACAGTTGTTTCGCAAGGATGTTTCCAGATTCAATTTCTGGTACCAGCAATATATCAGCATCACCCGCTACAGGGGATAGTATATCTTTATCAATAGCAGCCTGTTTGTTAATCGCATTATCAAAAGCCAGGGGCCCATCTAAAATACCGTCACAAATTTGTCCTCGATCAGCCATTTTACAAAGAATAGCCGCATCTACAGTAGCTTGCATTTTAGGATTTACGGTTTCAACTGCAGCAAGTATGGCGACTTTGGGCTTATGTTCATTACCAAACAAAATCCGCCAAAGGTTGATGGCATTTTGACAAATATCCGCTTTGTCTGCGGCATTAGGAGATATATTGATTGCCGCGTCGGTAATCAGGAGAGGCTTGTGATAGGTAGGCACATCCATCACATAAACATGGCTGATTCGATACTTGGTACGTAATCCGGATGTTACAGGAACTATAGCGGACATTAATTCATCAGTATGCAGCGCTCCTTTCATTATTGCATCCACTTTACATGCGGAAGCAAGCTCCACCGCTTTAATAGCCGCAGCATTACTGTGCTCTGTATCAATAATCTCCCATTGAGACAGATCTATGTGGGCTTCCTTTGCGGCAATTTTTATTTTTTTTATAGGACCGATTAAAACAGGAGTGATCAACCCCGCTTTGACAGAATCATCGACTGCTTCCAATACATTGGCAGTGACCGGGTGAACTACAGCCGTCTTGATAGGGGGGAGATCGCGACAGGATTCTATGGTGGCGTTAAAATGATCGTGACTCAGGATTTCAACATGAGGCAAGGAGATACGTGGTACTTTCAATTTTTTAACGGGAGCAATTACTTTAGCAAGTCCTTCAACGCTAACTTCTCCTTTTTGATTGACGCCCGTACAGTCAAAATTGACAATTTTTGTTGTGTCATCCTTGTCGCGTACTACTATAGTCAGGGTTAATTCATCACCAATACGTACGGGGTGTTTGAATTGGATGTCTTGCTCCAGATAAATTGTTCCTGGCCCTGGTAATACTGTGCCCAATAGAGTGGATATAAGTGCTCCAGACCACATGCCATGTCCCACTACTCCATGAAAAATATCACTTTGAGCGTAATTAGGATCCATGTGAGCGGGATTCACATCTCCGGACATCGCCGCAAATAAATTGATGTCATTTTGTGTTAAAGTTCTCACTAATGTCGCTTTTCGTCCTAAAGTGAGTTCATCAAAGGTGACGTTTTCAAGAAATTCGTTATCCATTTTATCCTCTATCATTTCTGTAAGACATATTCTCCTGGAGCATCAGGGAGTTTTTTATCGAGTTTGGGAGGAGTCACGAGTTGAGGCGATGAATGTTGTATTAACCAATTATGCCATGCCGTCCACCATGAACCTGTTTCAGTTGCCGCTTCATTTAACCAGGTTGTCGGATCAAGATAGGTTGAATCTTTTTTCCTTTCGCGAATCAGATAGGATCGACCTTCATGCCCCGGTTCACTGACGATTCCAGCATTGTGACCGCCATTGGTCAAGACAAAGGTAATGTCGCTATTAATTAATAGATGAGTTTTATAAACAGATTTCCAGGGCGCTACGTGATCTTTTTCTGTGCTGACTACAAATGCGGGTAAATGAATGTTTTCTGCGACTATATGTTTCCCTTCAATTGAAAATCGTCCTTCAGCAAAATCATTGTTAAGAAATAATTGTTCCAGATATTCGCTGTGCATTTTATAGGGCATTCGAGTTGCATCAGCGTTCCAGGCAAGTAGGGCTATCATTCCTCTTTGAGTACCATGCATGTAATCCTGAACCATTTTAGACCAAATCAAATCATAGGATCGTAGCATCTGAAAAGTTCCTGCCATTTGTTTTGTATCCAGATAGCCCTGATCCCACATCATGCTTTTTAAGAAGGATACTTCACTTTTAGTAATAAAAAGTAGCAATTCACCTGCTTCAGTAAAATCTCCCTGTGCCGCGAGAAGTGTCAAGCTTTTAAGACGAACATCATGGTTTTGTGCCAACGCAGCAGCGGTGATCATGGCCAGGGTACCACCCAGGCAATATCCCATTAAGTGAATTTTTATATTTGGTCTGGCTTTTGATACAGCATCAATTGCTGCCATCGCACCCAAGCGGTAGTAATCATCTAATCCCAGATTTCTATCTTCCTTGGTTGGATTTCGCCATGATACGATAAAAACAGTATGCCCTTGTTTGGTGAGCCAGTTCACCATAGAATTATCGGGAAGCAGATCAAGGATGTAATATTTCATTATCCAGGCGGGTAAAATAAGAATCGGTTCTTTATATACTTTCTCGGTTTGAGCTTCATACTGAATTAACTCAATCAGATGATTTTTAAATACTATCTTTCCTTTAGTTACAGCAACTCGTTGCCCTGGAATAAAATGCTCAACTCCAGCAGGAGGGGAACCCGTCAACTTTTCAGTAAAATCCTGTATGGCCAGCTCAGTTCCACGAATTAAATTTGCCCCCATCGTACGCATAGTTTCTTGAAGTAGATCAGGATTGGTCAGGACGAAGTTAGATGGTGATAAAGCATCCAGAATTTGTCTCAAGCGAAATGATACAGTGCGTTTTACGTGTGCTGGTAAACCAGGTACACTGTTTGTTGATTGTAAACTCCATTCTTCAAGCTGAAGAAAGAGCTCTGCCCACAAGCGCCACGGATAATAACTCCAATTTTCTGTATGAAATCGAACGTCTTTCCCATTTTCCGGTTTATCTTGGGTGACAAGATTCGAGATCATATCCTGTGCATGAAGCAGGGGGAAGAGAGTCAGTTGAGTCATTGTTCCTGGGGATTGTAACAGTTGGGCAATCCAAGAATAATGAGCTGTTAACAAAGCAGCAGGACTAATGCCAGCAGTGAGTTTCCCCAGCTTCGCTTGGTATAGTTTATCAATAATGCTAAAAATAGTATCCTGCTCATTGGAATCACCATTGGTATCCTGTTGTTGATTCGGATCTGATTGGGTGATGTTCTTCTCTTTTTTCATACACTACATCCTGTAGGGGCTGATTTATAAAAAGTAGTATAGCAGTATTCCATTATAACTACCTGACTGTAGAATTCTTGACACATGTGTTACTATTCTTTCAAATAAGTAAACCCATGAGTTGATGCGTTCTAACCAGAATAAGAGACTGTTATGCCATGGATTAAACCTGATAAACTTCAAACCAGAGGTGAAGAAATCGGAAATGCGACGACTCATGCTATGGGCGCATTACTGAGTCTTGCCGCTATTACTTTGCTCATTGTTTTTTCTGCAACTCAAAATGACGGATTCAAATTATTGTCCGGGATTGTTTTTGGTTGTACCCTGATTTTGATGTATGTCAGTTCTACTATATACCACAGCATCACAAATCCCAGGTTAAAACATTTTTTTCGTATCGTTGACCATGCATCGATATATTTATTGATTGCTGGCAGCTATACCCCATTCATGTTAGTCACCCTGAGAGGCCCCTGGGGCTGGACCATGTTTACTATTATATGGTGTCTTGCCGTTGCAGGCGTGATCTTTAAGCTTTTTTTTGTACATAGATTTGAACTCTTATCGACATTACTCTATTTATTGATGGGGTGGATGAGTCTGGTTGTTATCAAGCCAATATATCAATTATTGCCTGCTGGTGGTTTGGCATGTATTGTTGCTGGTGGATTATGCTACACTGTCGGCGTTATTTTTTATGCATGGGAACGATTAAAATACAGTCATGTGCTTTGGCATCTATTCGTTTTAGCCGGAAGTATTTTTCATTTCTTTGCAGTGTTGTGTTATGTGGTTATAGAATAAGTCTGATTTGAGGGCTTATCGGGTTGTAAATCATGATGTTCAGGATGAACTGTACTTACTCTCTATTGGAGAATCTAATGCAAAAATTTTTAGTAAATGGCGTATTGGCAGGCTTATTTCTTTTATTGACTGGTTGTATGAATAATACAGGCAGCGGCACTGTATTCAGCCCTTATCAGTCAAGTATGACTTTGGCGCAATCAGTACAGGATGCATTAATGCGTAATCCTGATCCTCTGATAGCACAGGTTCATGTTGTGACCAATCAAAACACAGTAATCTTAAGTGGATATGTTAAGAAAATTCGCCAAAGCGACACCGCGGAGCAAATAGCGCGTCAGGTTCCCGGGGTACAGACTGTAGAAAATAATATTATTGTCCGTCAGTAAAACAACTCCAGACTCAGGCTTATAAGGCTGCCTTGGCCTTATGGGCTTGCTGTAACTTCAAATAATCCAGAACACGTTATCCCTAATGCAATGAGAGATCTTCTTGCAGTGGCATTGTGCCCGCACTTGGAGATCCTTCACTGCGTTCAGGATGACGATATTCTTGTAGTTGGAATGGTAACGTCATCCCGAATGCAATGAGGGATCTCCTTGGCGTGGCATTGTGCCTGAGCTTGGAGATCCTTCACTGCGTTCAGGATGACGATATTCTTGTAGTTGGAATGGTAACGTCATCCCGAATGCAATGAGGGATCTCCTTGGCGTGGCATTGTGCCTGAGCTTGGAGA
>NZ_JADOBG010000017.1 GCF_016786215.1 Legionella bononiensis
GGAGATCCTTCACTGCGTTCAGGATGACGAAATTCTTGTAGTTGGAAATGGTAACGTCATCCCGAATGCAATGAGGGATCTCCTTGGCGTGGCATTGTGCCTGAGCTTGGAGATCCTTCACTGCGTTCAGGATGACGAAATTCTTGTAGTTGGAAATGGTAACGTCATCCCGAATGCAATGAGGGATCTCCTTGGCGTGGCACTGTGTCTGCACTTGGAGATCCCTCATTGCGTTCAGGATGACGAAATTCCCGCGGTTATTGTAAAGTGACTTATAGATTCATTAAGCCTTTGTTTCTTCTTTGTTTTTTATACCGCAACAGCTGCATTTACAACAACTGAATTTATTGTACAGCCAGGCAATTAGAAAACCGGTAATGAAGGCATTAATAAATCCACAGATACCGCCGATAATGCTGCCTTTTATGGAAGGTTCATAGCCTAAATATAATGAGGCTACCGCTTCAACAAAGGGTTTGCCATAACTGTAATAATAAGCAGATAACCCCAGGAATAACATAGATACTCCCCAAAGAACACCTAAAGACAGGCCTAGTCCAACCGGGCTTAGTTTGCAACCGTTCATAACAATCTCCTTATAAAATTGATGTGGAATAGTTCTGGGTATTTAGAGTATTCATCTATCCAGCGATGAAGCTCCAATCATTCTTATATTGACATATAAATTAATTGTTCGGTACTATATTTTCTGCTGCAGAAACAGGTGATTACAACTATTCTCGATTCCTCCCGAGTTGTGACGACAATCCTGTTTTCAGGACGAGGGATACTTTAATTTCTTTTTATTAAGGTGTCTCTATGTCTGATTTTAACCCCTATCTGAATAAACCTTCTGTCGCTATAGAACTATCCGATTTTCCAGGAGGTGTTGCTGCCTGGGGGGCTTTGCCTGCTGTGTTTGACAGTCATGATCAATCCTTTGATCGAGGAGTCCATATTCATGCCCGATTAGCTGAGATTGGTAAAAAAGTAATTGATAAATCGTTTTCTGAAATCGAAGTGATATGGCAAGGAAAAAGCATGCTGCTCACCGAAGATAGTGCCGTGAGTTATACCATGAGTTCTATTTTTGATTTTGCCATAGTCAGCATTGACTGTGATCAGTGCGGAGCTGAATTGCTCGATAAAGGCTGGTCCGCTGTACGTCCATCAATGGAACATTATTGCAGTCAATGTGGTGGTTTAACTGCAACTGCTCAACCGTGTGTTGCCAATCCAATTATTGGGTTCAAAGAGTGGCTGGGAGACATTCAGGTACAAAGACCTTCAATACGTCCCTCCAGAACAATAAGATTGGATCGTGATCGATATCCGGGCGGTTTTCAGATTTGGGGCTCAAATCCATCAATTATCTGGACAGCCAAACGTCCTGAAGAAAGTGCCATACATGTTCATGCGTATTCCAGTGAAAACAAACGTGTGGTTGATAATACCTACAGTGAGGTGTGGGTAGATGACATGCTTTTGGATATTGAAATGGTGCGTGTGCTGCAGATTCAAAGGGCAATTCCAGAGCTTCGCCATGTTTTATTCAGCCTCAATTGCCCTGATTGTAACCATCCCCATTTTGATGAAGGACAACATTCGGTAATTCCTCATCGACATCACCAATGCGAGGTTTGCCAGCATGTTTTTAGTACACCTGAGAGTATCAGCAATCCTTGTATTGCCATTCTGGATAAATTAACAGCATCTAATTATGGAGTTTTGGAACATGAATCAACTTAGTTTGCCAACCATTTATAAAGCAGGAGCTTTAATATTTGATTCTTATAAGCGCGTTTTAGCCGTTCATAAACGTGGAAAACCAGCCAAGGAACTCATAGTTCCCGGTGGCAAAATCGAAGGGGATGAAACAGATGAACAGACATTAAGGCGTGAGTTGTATGAAGAGCTGAATGTGGATGTACTTTCTATTTATCCTTATGGAATATTTCAGGCAAAAGCGATTTATGAAGAAGCACTATTGGTAATGCGTACTTATATTGTGAACATAAAAGGTATTCCTGTTCCTGGAAGTGAAATTGATCAATTGGTATGGTTGGATGCCAATTATGGTGAAAGTGGGTTTCAATATGCTTCTATATTGGGCCAACAGATTATGCCGCGATTATTTGCAGAGGGATTACTGGGAAACTGGAATGAAGTAAAAGGTATTCTGATTGATTAATTCGTTATGCAATGTGCATTTTCGGAGTCTACAATTAATTCAAATGAATTAATTGTGATGAAATTATGAATCCTGTTATTGGTTGGTTCCTGGGTATATTCATAGTAATGAATTGTTATGCTGATTCAACAAGTTCAGCGCTTCCAGAAAATGTCGTTAAGGTAACCAAGGAGAATAACGCAAAATGCGTGGTCTATCTTACTTATAAGGGAGAATTGTATTGCAGTTTTGTTGCATTACATGATGATGCAGTTGATCCCCAAATATTGACTTATGAGCAACAGAATATTCATTTTGATGACAGAGTATGGAAACCTGCATGGGGACAAAAAAGCAATGCCGGGTGGACTGTTGAGTATATTCCCGCAGGAGATAATATTAATCAATGGAAGGAGCTGGTTACGTCACAGTTTATACCAGGAACGGAAGGAGTGACTCCTGCCCAATTTAAAAAAACATTTATTACCAATCTGAAGAAAACAGGTGTTACGTATTCTATTAACACTATAAATGAACAACCCAATCAGCTGATTTTTGAATTTAAAGTGACAGTACCTGTTAATCTGCAACAAGATGAAATTCAAAAGATTACTCGAGGTAAAAACGGTATCTATGTGCTTCATTATACAATTAAAAAAGCAGAAATGAGTAAAGCGAATCGACAGAAATGGATAGAGAATTTAAAGAACAGTTCCATTAAGGAATAGTCTGTCTTGCCATGTTAATGAGTGAATATTCATAGTGTTGCCAGAACCACTGATTCGCTAAGACATCATAGGAAGGGGGCTTTAATTTCCACTTAGGTTCTATAGGGAATAAAAAATCACAAATAACTGTTCGTACTGATCTTATCTGCTTTATAATCAACTCATTATAAAAAAAGGAATTATTATGAAATTGACCTTTATGGGTGCGACGGGTACGGTGACAGGTTCCAAATATCTAATGGAATTAAATGATAAAAAAATCCTGGTGGATTGCGGATTGTTTCAAGGGTTAAAAGAACTGAGGTTACGAAACTGGGCTCCTTTTCCAATATCGCCCAAATCGATTGATGCCGTTGTTTTAACCCATGCCCATATAGATCACAGCGGCTTTATTCCTTTACTGGTAAAGCAGGGCTTCAAGGGACGAATTTATGCGACCAAGGCTACAAAAGAGCTTTGCTCCATTCTTTTGCCTGATAGTGGTTTTTTACAAGAAGAAGATGCGCGAAGAGCAAATAAATACGGGTACAGTAAACATAATCCAGCAGTACCCTTGTATACTCAAGAGGATGCCTATAATTCATTAAAGCATTTTGATGAAGTCGAGTACGATACTCCTTATCCCATGCCAGGTGATTTTGAAATAAGCTGGCATCGCGCCGGTCATATTCTTGGATCGGCATTCATACAATTTCAATACAACCAAAAGAAAGTATTGTTCAGTGGGGATATTGGTAGATTAAACGATCCAATTATGCGACCTTCAGAACTCATGAAGAGCGCGGATTATTTAATTTTGGAGTCGACTTATGGTGATAGACTGCATGATAAATCAGATCCTCTTAAAGTTATCGCCAATATCATTAATACAACATACAATCGAGGTGGCACTGTATTAATACCCGCATTTGCGGTAGGGCGATCTCAATCGATTCTCTACTATATTTATCTTTTAAAACAGAATAAATTAATTCCGGATATCCCTGTATATCTGGATAGCCCTATGGCCATTGACGCGACGGAGCTGCTGTTGAAAAACAGCAATGAACACAAGCTTAGCCCTGAGTTATGCCGTGCTGTGTGTCATGTGGCGAATTACGTCCAGACTTCAGAGGATTCCATGGCTATTGACCGGGATCACGAACCTAAAATCATTATTTCCGCCAGTGGAATGATGACTGGTGGCAGAGTGCTTCATCATTTGAAAGTGTATGTGACCAATCCCCTAAATACCATTTTGATGACCGGATTCCAGGCATCAGGTACCCGGGGTGATAGAATGTTAAGACATGAGCCTACAGTCAAAATTCATGGCGATCAATATCCTGTTAATGCCCAATTGGAAGTATTAACCAATGCTTCTGCACATGCGGATTATGAGGAAATTTTAGCCTGGTTAAGCCATTTCGAAAAAGCGCCTAAAAAAGTGTTTATCACTCATGGTGAACCATCGGCTTCCCAGGCATTGAAAGAGCATATTGAAAACACATTTAAGTGGACTTGTGAGCTGCCAACTTATTTGCAAAAGGTGGAGCTCAGTTAACGCTAGGGATAATAAATGCGTCGCAAGATTGCCTGGTCGCGAATAAAAGACTCTACCTCTACTGAGTGGAGTCTTGATAATGCGGATGTGATAAGACGCCGAAATCAATATGGACTTAATGATATTGCTGGCATAAAAGTAAATGTCTGGTATGAATTAATCATCAATACCATGACTGATCCCATGATTTGGTTTTTGTTAATTACCAGCATACTGTTTGCCTGTTTGGGTAATAATCGTGAAGCAATCATTCTGGCTTTAGCCATTATTCCATTGATTGGAATGGACGCTTTTTTACATTGGCGAACTCAATCATCGACTCAAAGCCTGATTGGAAATTTGGCGACATCAGCGAGAGTAGTTCGTTCTGGAAAAGAAATCCGTATACCTGCTATTGAATTAGTACCCGGAGACCTGGTGCTTATTCAGGCTGGGGAGCCAATACCAGCGGATGGGTTAATTCTCGCTGCAGATAAGGTACAAATAGAGGAATCCTCATTAACTGGTGAATCAATTCCGGTGACTAAAAGCTCTGGATTATCACTGCAATTAACTTATAAGGAAAGGCCTGTTGAATCCCGTTATTGGGGATTTGCCGGAACTAAAATTCTGACTGGACACGGTCTTTTAAGAGTTGTTTTTACAGGAAAAGAAACACTTTATGGACAAATCGTTCATTCTGCTTTAGCGACTGCGAAAGAGAAAACTCCATTACAGGCGGCACTCAGAAAACTGGTTTTTAATCTGATATTGGTAGCTGGTTTTTTGTGTGTGTTATTAGCAGCAGTTCGTATTGTCCAGGGATTTGGGTTAGTTGACGCTATCTTGAGCGCAGCAACACTTGCAGTAGCTGCATTACCAGATGAGTTTCCTATAGTGCTGACTTGTTACCTTGGTGTCGGTGTATATCGTTTAGCACGAAAAAAAGCATTGGTACGACGAGCAGTTTCTGTTGAGAATTTAGGCCGTATTACCGTGATTTGTTCTGATAAAACCGGAACAATTACTGAAGGGCACTTTAAAATCGCCCAATTGTTCCCCGCTGCAAGTACAGATGCTAAAACACTGTTGTATTTAGCTGCCATTGCCTCCCGTGAAGACAGTTATGATCTTCTTGATTTAGCGATCATGGATGAAGTAGACAATGCTCAGCTTAATCTTGAACCAAGATTAAGGACTTATCCCTTTACCGAGGACAGAAAACGAGAAACTTCGGTGATAGCTAAAGATTCTAAATGGTTGATTGTTACTAAAGGTGCTCCTGAAACGATTATGACGCTATCCACCTTGAATCCTCAGGAAAAATCAGAGTGGATGGATAAGGTAAAGGAGCTGGCAGCACTCCGGTTTAAGGTTATAGCGTGTGCCAAAATCGAGATGGCTGAGGATACTGATTTAAGTGAGCCCAAACAGTATTATGAATGGATGGGATTACTTGCGTTTTCGGATCCGGTTCGTCCGGGAGTCGTTGAAGCAATCGCGGAATGTCAGGGCTCACATATTCATGTATTGATGATAACAGGGGATCATCCTGCGACTGCTCAAGCTATTGCCCGGCAGATAGGGTTAGGTGCTGGTAACCCGAAAGTTATTCTTGCAGAAGAGTTGAATGAATATATCGGAGAGAGGGCGAATAAAAATTTACTGGATATTGATGTAATCGCCAGAGCCATTCCCATTCAAAAATTGGATGTAGTCAAGGCCTTGCAAAGTCAGGGAGAGCTGGTTGCGGTGACTGGTGATGGAGTCAATGATGTTCCAGCACTGAAAGCTGGAAATATAGGAATTGCCATGGGGGAGAGAGGGTCTCAAAGTGCTCGAGAAGTTTCTGATATAGTTTTGTTGGATGATAATTTTGACAGTATTGTGAATGCCATTTCTGAAGGGCGACAATTATTTAAAAACATCAGGTGCGCTTTTAATTATTTAGTGATGGTTCATTTTCCATTTATACTTTCAGCAGCCTTGATCCCTTTGATGGGGTATCCATTACCTTTTTATCCCATTCATATTGTTTTTTTAGAGTTGATTATTCATCCAACTGCTTTGTTGTTATTTCAGGACATACCTGAAGATAACGAACTTGGACCTATAGAGCGCAATAAAAATTATAATTTCTTTAGTCCTCGCGATTGGCAAAAAATAATATTCACGGGATTTGTGACCACGATTATTATCACCATGACCTTTATATTATCCCTGAAGATGGGATATACAGACAATTATGCCAGAGCGTTAATTCTGGCAATGCTCAGCTCAATCAGTATCGCGATAACCATTGCTTTGAATGGACTGAGTATTAGGGGAAAACGAATAATAATTTATATTATTGCTTTATGCACCGTCCTTTTTATTCAATTGCCAACGACTGCGGTAATTCTGGATCTTGTCCCTCTTAATTTATTGAGTTGGCTCATGGTCTTAATGACGGGGTTGATAACCTGGATTATGGTTAGGGTGAGTTGAGGTAAATGGTAGTTTGGTACGGAGCACATTAGTCTTTGTGCCGCAGCACATTATAGTACCTGCGGCAGCATTCTTCAGAATATTGCATTGAGTGTTGGATGCGTTATCTGTTTAAAGTCGGGTTGAATGATTCAATAGTTCCTTCTCGGGCCATTTTTCTTAATTCAGAAACATGAGTTGATCGAAAAAAGCCTGCTAGTCCTAGTTGAGATGATAATGAACCACTGCTTTGTTTTAAACTGGTCTCTATCATTGTTTTAAAATCTGTATAGGAGACGTGGGAATTATTTAATTTATCAATTTCTTTTAGAACTTTGGCAATGCTGTGCGGAAGGGTATAGCCTTTGTAAAAGGTTCCTCCAGAAGTTACTTTGCTCTGCCAGAAATTCATTTGCTGGTGATCATAAAAGTTAAGATTCAATCTATTGATCAGTCTATTGATGTTTTTCATGTCATTGGAAGGTTTTAAATTGGTGGACGGAATATCTGTTCGTCGTGAGATATTTGGAACAGGCCTCTTAGGTTGAAGTGCTGAAAATTGGCTCAAATCACCACTTTGTTCCCAATCGGATTGGGCTCCATTTCGTTTAAAAATTCCAACAAGTGCCTTTCCATTTTGGAATAAAGCCGCTTTAGTGGCTAATGCAGGATTTGCGTTATTGTAAATCCAGTCAAGTTGTGACATGGACGTGAATGCTTGATTGGTTATTAAGGCATTATATCTTAAATCTGCAAACCCGTTCACATTATCCGCTTTTCGCCATTCAGATTGTTTGTTTTTTCTAAAAATACCGAAAAAAACTGCACCTTCTAAAATGTATGCTGCTCGATTTTGCCCCTGGCTACAAACCCAGTATCCAGAGTGTTTCGAGGCGGGTACTTGGTCTTGCCTTATTTGAGGGGCAAAATGAGCATCAGAGAGTTGATTTTGTTGCGGTTCCAGGACGTCATGGGTTAATTGATGACGATGCGATTTTTGTAATGCAGAATAGGCTAAGCGTGGATCCGCTATCGTCGGTAAGTAGCCAATTTCCGCAAGCAATCGATTGCCTTCTTCCAGTATTAATATGCCGAGCATATTCAAACCTGAACCGTCAGGACCTGATGCCCAATTGTAGTCATGGCGACTGACTTCTATAGGTAAAACTCCTTCAACGGCCAATTGCATTGCCATTTGTTTTAGGTTGGGGTTCGCATCCAGTTTAAGACGAATAACCGTTCTCATAAATTCGAGAGTGTATGGTTCTTTTGTGACTGGATTACTGCCTCCTGCTGGGTTGTGTAGTACATGAAAATTTGCATCACAGAGTCGATCAAATTCTTTTTTATTCGGTCCAAAATAAGTGGGATAATTTTGGGTTAATTCGTCAACGATATTTTTATAATCATCAGGTAAAAAACTGGTCTTTCCTGAAAAATTATGAATGGACCATAAGGCGTTGGTTAACAGATTTTGTCTTGGATCGCTGGCACTTAGTTTGTTCTTTAAATGCAGTATTTTTTGCGCGTGATAGGCTTGTTCTGAGGAGTTCCAATTAAAAATTAAAACCTCGTTATGAATTTGAACGGTTTGGGGTACTCGGAATGTACCCAGAGGAGTAGTGTTGATTAAAGAACCATAGAAATAATCAAAATGTTTGAAAATAGCAATTTTTTGGTTGTTGATTAGAAGGTGTGGTAAAGGCATGAGATCTCAGAGTAAAAATAGTAGGTGCGAATTATAGTTATCTTAGGTCGAAATGTAAACATATTTGGCATATTTTGGCCTTCCGCTGATGTCAGAGGTTGGGTTTCAATTAGGTGATTCATTTAGATGAATGGCCGTATTTGGGTGTTAAACGGGGTGATCTCTGAAGTCGTTTAACTGTTCCGCTTCCTTACGGTCGCGGCTCGGTTTTATTGTTTTTTTTACATTCATTTCATGGTCCTTTTGGAGAGTCATTTTAATGATGGCTTGACAATTTTGAAGTTCACTCTCTAGAATGATGTGGGCAAAAATTTTTTTTATGCTCATCTTAAATCATCTTAACTTAATATATAAAGGGAACTTTAATGAACAAATTACAATTAACTGGTGCTGCTTTGGCAGTAGGTGCTGCTTCTATGTTTGCTTTAGCTCCTGCTTTCGCGGTAGAAACTACTACAGCACCTATGGTTCAATGCCAAGGCGGCAACGCATGTAAAGGTCAAAGCGCTTGCAAAACCGCTGACAACGCATGCAAAGGTCAAAATTCTTGCAAAGGAAAAGGCGTTGTTCAAATGACTAAAGAAGATTGTGATAAAGCTGGCGGCACTGTAGCTCAATAAGTCAGGTATCGCAGCAGGATTTACTCCAGGCATGTCACCCATGCCTGGTTTTACCCATTCTAAAGGGAATATATGGAATTATCAGAACTTATCAACATTCCCAAAATGCCTTTCCTGGGGTTTGGATTAGGGTTACGTCCCAATTATTATGAAGAAATCTTATCTCGTAAACCTGATTTGGATTGGTTCGAAATATTAACTGAAAATTACTTGGTTCCCGGTGGTAAGCCTTTGTATTATCTTGATAAAATACGCCAAGATTATTCTATAGTAATGCATGGCGTCTCTCTGTCTTTGGGAAGCAGTGACGTGCTTGATATGGACTATCTGCATCAATTAAAAAATCTGGCAAATCGTATTGAACCTGTCTGGATCTCGGATCATTTGTGTTGGACTGGAGTCGATAACCTTAATGTACATGATTTGCTCCCTGTTCCTTATACGGATGAGGCAATAAATCATATTGTTTCTCGAATTCAGCAAATACAAGAGTTTTTGGGACGAGCCATATTAATAGAAAACGTCTCCAGTTATCTTACATTCAAGCAATCTGAAATGACCGAATGGGCATTTTTATCTGAAATAGTTAAAAAATCGGGTTGTTATATTTTATTGGACGTAAACAATATTTATGTCAGTTCAGTGAATCATCAATTTAACCCTCTGGATTATATACATTCTGTTCCCGCAGACCGTGTCGCGCAAATTCATTTAGCAGGTCATTCCAATCATGGAGATTACATCATTGATACGCATGATGCTCCGGTTATTCAACCCGTTTGGGATTTGTATGCTGATACGATTCAAAGATTAGGGCCTGTTTCTACCATGATTGAACGGGATGATAATATGCCTCCTTTTGATGAACTTTTAAATGAACTGGATCATGCCAGGCTCATTGTGGAACAGGTCTTAGTAGAGGAGGTTCCTGCATGACGGAACTTCTCAATTTACAGAGTCAATTTCAAAAATTTTTGTTAACAGGTCATTCTGATATTAAAAATTCCATTGAACAAACGGAACGAGTTTTAATTGATACTCGTCTTGGAATTTATCGTGATGCGTATAAATTGAGATTGATTGAGAGTTTAACAACGAGTTATCCCGCATTACATGCTTATTTAGGCACTGAGGAATTTAATAAACTCTGCAGCAGTTATATCGATGCTCATCCTTCAACCTATCGCTCCATCAGATGGTATGGTGATGCTTTAGCCGATTTCGTACAACATTACTACGATAAACCCTATGCTTATCTGGCTGAGCTTGCCGATTTTGAATGGAAAATGACTCTGGCGTTTGATGCGGCTGATGATCAGGTTTTAAGGATTCAGGATATGGGCAATGTCCCCGCTGAATCCTGGGCAGGGTTGCAGTTTACGCTTCATCCATCAGTACAGCGATTGAATTATTTTTGGAATGCAATTCCTGTTTGGCACACTCTAATCAACGATCAGGATTTGCCTGAGTGGAATAAAAGCGCTAATGCAGTGTCATGGGTAGTTTGGCGAACACAGGACTATCTGATTCAATATTACAGTCTATCTGAAGAGGAGGCCTGGGCTTTAGACGCGGTGCGCCAGGGTTTATCATTCGGAGAACTTTGTGAAGGATTGTGTCATTGGGTTGCAGTAGATGAAGTAGGGATGAGAGCGGCTTCATTTTTAAAAAGCTGGATTCAAAACGGAATTTTGTCCCATTTATTAAGTTCAGATTAGATTCTGTTCGCGAACTCAAAGTGTTTCAAAGTGTGGGTTGTATTTTTGCGAAATCATCTTTGACAAGGTACACTCACATATCATTCTCCTTCAAATTAAAAAGCAATTTAAAACATAAGGATATGTCATGTTGAAGTCTAGAGAAGTTCATTCCATTGAAGATGCAAAACGCATTGTTGAAGAAAGACAACTGACTCATGTCAAAGTAGGGATATTTGATATTGATGGAGTAATGCTTGGAAAGTATTTGAGTCGTGAAAAGTTTTTTTCCGCTCTGGAACATGGTTTTGCTTTTTGTGATGTCATTTTAGGCTGGGACTCAAAAGACAAACTGTATGATAACGTACAATACACTGGATGGCATACGGGTTATCCTGATGCGCATGTTCGTATTATCCCATCGACTTGCCGCGATATCGTCTTCGAAGACAATCAATTGTTGTTTATGGCAGAGTTTGACCAACAGGCCGAATCAATTTGTCCTCGTGCCGTATTAAGACGTGTTATTAAAAAGGCAGAAGACATGGGCTTTGATGCTTATGCAGCCCTTGAATATGAATTTTTTGTCTTTGATGAGACACCTGAAAGTGTTCGTGCCAAAGGCTATCGAAATTTAAAACCGATTACTCCGGATAATTTTGGCTATTCAATTATTCGCAATACAGTTCATGCCGAGTTTTATCATCAAATACTCGATATGGCGCAACGAATGGATTTTTCAATTGAGGGACTGCATACGGAAACAGGCCCTGGAGTTCTTGAAGCCGCAATAGCCGTAGATTTGGCTGAAGCAGCAGGAGATAAAGCCGCGCTGTTTAAAACATTTATGAAAATTCTTGCCCAACGCAATAATAAAATGGCAACCTTTATGGCCAAGTGGTCTCCTAATTATCCAGGGCAGAGTGGTCACATTCATCTCTCCTTAAGGAACAGAGAAGGTGGTCAATCGGCTTTTTATGATCCGGCTACTGTTCACACTATGAGTAGAACCCAGCGCCATTTTCTCGCAGGCCAACAAAAATTAATGCCTGAATTATTGGCTATGTTTTCACCCACTGTGAACAGTTATTCGCGATTAATTCCAGGCTTCTGGGCTCCTACAGACGCAACCTGGGGGGTAGAGAACAGAACTACAGCCTTACGGGTTATTCCAGGAAGCGATAAATCCCAACGTATTGAATATCGATTAGGTTCAGCGGATGCTAATCCATATCTGGCTCTGGCCGCTGCAATTGGTTCAGGATTGTATGGCATAGAACAGGAATTGGAACCAGAACCTGAAATCAAGGGGAATTCTTATGAACAGACCCATAATAAAGAATTGGCTTTACCTCGAACATTATGGGAAGCGGCTCAAAATTTGCGTTATTCAAATGCAGCAGGCCAGTTATTTGGAAGGGAATTTGTTGAGCACTTTGCAGCAACCAGAGAATGGGAAGAACGTGAATTCAGGAAACATATAACGGATTGGGAATTAGACCGCTATTTTGAAATTATTTAACCGAATTCAGGTGTAATTTAATCGAATGACAATTGGACTAAAAATGACTGAAATTTTGAGAACTTATTCGCCTATAGATAACTCACTCTATGTTGAACGATCCTATGCAGATCAACAGGACATGGAACAGGCTTTAATTAAGGCACATTCAGCACAACAACTATGGTGTCGTTCATCCTTGGCGGAACGTGAAGAGTACTGTAATGCCGCTGTGGATGTGCTGGTTGCAGAGAAGGAGGCTATAGCCGAAGAACTGTGCTGGCAAATGGGACGGCCTATCCGTTACGCTCAAGGAGAAATTAAGGGATTGGAGGAGCGGGCACGTTATATGATTGCTGCTGCGCAATCCGCACTGGCTCCCATAGAGTTACCTGAAAAAACAGGTTTTATCCGTTATATTAAAAGAGAACCATTAGGCGTTGTTTTTGTCATTGCCCCCTGGAATTATCCTTTTCTCACCGCGGTAAATGCAATCATTCCTGCCATAATGGCGGGTAATGCCGTGATCTTGAAACATTCCGCGCAAACACCCTTAGTAGCAGAGCGTTTTGATGACGCATTTAAAAAAGCTCGTCTGCCACAAGGAGTATTTCAATTTTTGCATCTTACTCATTCTGATACAGAACATTTAATTCAATCCGAGCTGATACATTCAATTGCCTTTACTGGTTCCGTAGCCGGCGGTGAAATGGTGGAGCGTGCGGTCGCTGGTCGCTTCATTAACGTGGGCCTTGAATTAGGAGGCAAAGATCCTGCATACATTCGTGCTGACGCGAATCTGGATCATGCAGTGGAAACTGCGATAGATGGGGCATTTTTTAACTCAGGTCAATCCTGTTGCGGTATAGAGCGTATTTATGTGCATCAAGACGTCTATGAAGAATTCGTCAATAAAGCAGTACATCTGGTGAATCAATACCAATTAGGGCGCTCTGATGATCCGGCAACGACCTTAGGTCCTCTGGTTCGTGCTGAAGCGGCTGATTTTGTACGCAATCAAATTCAGGAAGCTATAGAGCAAGGCGCCGTGGCTCATGTTAACAGCGCTGATTTTAAAATGGATAAACCCGGAACACCCTATATGGCGCCGCAGATTTTGACTCAGGTGAACCACAGTATGCGTATTATGACAGAGGAGACTTTCGGTCCTGCAGTAGGGATAATGTCCGTTAAGAATGATGAAGAAGCAATACGTTTAATGAATGACAGTTCTTTTGGCTTAACAGCGGCAGTATTCACCACGGATATTAAACAGGGAATTCACATAGGTGAACAATTACATACAGGTACTTTTTTCATCAATCGCTGCGACTACCTGGATCCCGCTTTAGCCTGGACTGGAGTGAAGAATTCCGGGCGAGGATGCACCTTGTCAGCTGTAGGTTATGAGCATATGACTCGTCCTAAATCCTTTCATATAAAAACCAGTATTTAAAAGTAACAAGGAATCCATTTTTATGAATAATCAATCGTTAACCGCTAACTGGAATTATCCAACCCGGGTTCGTGTTGGTCCTGGGCGAATTCAGGAGCTGGCCAGCGCTTGTAAAGAATTAGGCATGAACGCGCCATTATTGGTTACAGATCCGGGTCTTGCTGCCACATTAATGGTAGCGAACATCATGCAAATATGTCGCGCTGCTGATTTGCATGTTGGTGTTTTTAGTCAGATTAAAGCAAATCCAACTGGCGAACAGGTTATGGCTGGGGTTAATGCATACCACTTAGGTCAGCATGATGGAGTCATTGCATTGGGTGGTGGTTCAGGTCTTGATGCGGCCAAGGCAATTGCCTTAATGGTTGGTCAAAATCGGCCACTCTGGGATTTTGAAGATGTGGGTGATAATTGGAAGCGTGTTCAGGTTTCTACCATGGCTCCTGTTGTTGCCGTACCTACGACTGCGGGAACTGGCTCAGAGGTAGGACGAGCATCAGTTATAACCGATACAGAACAACAGATTAAAAAGATTATCTTTCATCCTGGCATGCTGCCAGAGATTGTCATTATGGATCCTGAGTTAACCCTGGGTTTACCTCCATCCCTTACAGCGGCTACAGGGATGGACGCTTTATCACATTGTCTCGAAGCGTATTGTGCCACTTATTATCATCCCATGGCTGAAGGAATTGCTATGGAAGGGGTGCGCTTAATCAAGGAATATTTGATAAGAGCGTATCAAAATGGCAATGATTTGGAAGCTAGAACGAATATGTTAGTGGCTTCTGCGATGGGTGCTACCGCGTTTCAAAGAGGTTTGGGTGCCATGCATGCGCTTGCTCATCCTTTAGGCGCATTATATGACGCTCATCACGGACGACTTAATGCCATCCTGATGCCTTATGTTTTGATGGCCAATCGTCCAGCCATTGAGGGTAAAATAATTCGTATGGCCAATTATTTGTCTATAGCGAATGGGTTCGACGGGTTTATGGACTGGATTTTTCAAATGCGGTTGGAGTTGGGAATTGAACACACTCTATCTCAGATAGGTATCGATGACGCTCAATTGGATCGTGTAGCACGAATGGCTACAGAAGATGCGGCTGCTGGTTCCAATCCCATTCTGTTTGATCAGGAACAATATAGGGCTATTCTGGAAGAAGCTAAGGGAGCGTAATGAAAATAGGTATTCTTAAATGTGACAGGGTGAGTGATGTCTTTGTTGAACGGCATGGACAGTATCCAGAGATGTTTGCCAATCTTTTGCGTCCTGTAGATCCCAATATTGAATTTATAGTTTTTGATGCAGAGAATGAAGTGCTGCCCTCTGATATTCATGCAGTGGATGCTTATCTTATTACCGGCAGTCGTCATGGTGTGAATGATGGATATCCATGGATAGCTCAACTTGAAGAATTCATTCGTACTGTGCATGCAGCTCAAAAGAAGGTTATTGGCATTTGTTTTGGTCATCAGCTGATTGCCAAAGCCTTGGGAGGGAAAGTAATCAAATCACCCAAAGGCTGGGGAGTTGGTATGTCTCAAAATCAAATTGTGCAACAAAAAGATTGGATGAACCCGTTTAAAAATGAATTTAATATCCTGGTCAGTCATCAAGATCAGGTCGTGGCGTTACCTCAGGGAGCTCAGGTTCTGGCTGGAAGCGATTTTTGCCCAAATTATCTGATGCAAATCGGAACCCATTTTTTTTCAATTCAAGGCCATCCCGAGTTCACTAAAGACTATTCGCGCGACTTGATGATTTCTCGAGAAGATGCTGTTGATCAGCACCAATTTGCCCAAGGAATTAAATCATTGGAGTTACATGAAGACGACGCCCTGATTGCTCAATGGATCATCAATTTTATACGAGCTGTTTGAGGTTTGCTCATACACCGATTCATTGACTATTTTATGATCTTGGAGGATAATATATAGCCATGTAATTGGGTTTTAGAGCATTTCTTGGGGTAGTTTATGAGTAAAGTAATTGAGGCTACGGGTGATGGAGCCTGTTTATTTAATGCTCTGGCAATAGGGCTGGGTGTTGAAATAATAAGCGGTCGATTGGACGTTAAAAAAGACACGCCTGGATATCAACGATTCCTGCACGACTTTGCTCGACATCATCCTCAATTTAGACCCCAAACCTGGGATAATTTAAAAAAATGGCTGAGCTACTATAATAACTCCAGAGATTGGGAACTTATATTAGCCCCGGTCCTGTTCAAATTAAATCAACAATATCAGGAAAAACTGGAACATGACGTTTTAAATGAACTGACCAATTTTATTCGAGATAATAAAGAATCTATTGTTGGTCAAGTCGCACCTCATTATATGGATTATAGTAAATGTTCTAAAATAGATAATTTGAATTTAAAAGACAAGCAGACACTGATTAAAGAACTTATTCCATTAATTAGGGATTGGGATCAAACTCAGGATTTTAGCACCATTAAAAGTTTGGTAAGCCAGAAGGCTGGTTTTTATTTGGATTTATTGAAGCAATTAATCATGGCAGATCCCAATGCCTTTCAAAGAGGTTACAGCTGCCCAGAATTAAAAGGGATGACTGATGCTTTATCTTTACAGTTGATCGAAAATGGCTTGGAACATCCTTCTGATGAACTTATTCAAATCAGATTACAAAACAAAGAGCAGCATTGGAATGTATTGTGCAACGAATCTGACTATGAAAGGGTGATTCAATTCGGTTCACAAAAATTAGGCATGACTTCATTGGAGGCCTTTCAAGGAGTAAAACCCGTTGATGCACCAAGTGAACTGCAATTGACTTTGGATGATCAAGAGAACGTCGAGGACGTTCAACTCCACTCAGAAGAAGTTGATAATCCCGGTGCTGGAGATTGTGCTTTTTATGCCTTCGCGATTGGATTAATTAATATTATTCAGGAAGAAAACAGTTATAAAAGCAAACTCATGTTTGATCGTTTGGTTGCCTATGATGAGTCCTTGCGAGATCAATTCGATGCAATTATTAATTTTAACGTGGATTTGCCTAATAATGAATTATTGGATCAATTACAAACCACTTTAAGATTAGTCGATTATCATTATCGTCTCAATGAATTAAAAGAAGCCTGTGCCAATCCTAAAGATGATTATGCTCAATTAGTGGCAAACAGTAATTTTATCAATTTTGCCGCGCTGTATTACAATGATCCTCAAGATATCGATCCTCATTACAACGAATTTGCCAATTCAGACATCATTCAAATAGTTCTTGCCGATATTGATCGTTCACAGGTATTAGAAAATTATGAGCATTTGACTTTAGTACCATTATTTTTAACCCTGATGTACGGTGAAGAGGTTGTTCCGACCTCAATAACAAAAGATACACTTCCCAGTTCAACTTCACCGATTATTGATTGCATGAGTAATATTACCCAGCAAGCGTATTGGGGAACTCATTTGGATCTGGATTATTTGGCAAGAGCCTTTGAGGTTAATCTTCATATTTATGAAAACGCTCATCCAATTCAAGAGTTTCATGATGTACCGGAGCGTCATACAATTACCCTAAGGAATCAGAATAATGCTCATTGGGTGACTGAAGTTACAAGCGCCAAGAAAGCGAACACGGAACTTGCCAACGTTTCGCCGAAATTGAAATCGGAACAATTACGACATGAAGCAATCACTGATAAAGGGTTTAATGCCGTGAATCCTGATCAAAGTCCAGCTACGGTTTCACCTAGTCCACAATCTGTTGTACCTTCCGTTCCACCAGTAGTAACCGATACTCCCTCTCGTCCAGAGTCAAGCAGTTCCTCTGGATCTGAAAAAGCGCATCATCCTGTACAATCTATAAAAAAGAGAGAGAGTTCATCTGCTTTAAAACCAGAAGAAAGTGATGAAAACAAATTAGTTCGTTTAAAACAATGTATCGCTAATGCCACAATAGCCTATACAGAATACAGTGAAAAAAATTGTTATTTTTCGTTCTTTCATCGACATGGTAGTGCCGGTCGAGCACGAGCACGTCAGTTCAATGAAGAGTTTGCCAACGTAGGCAATTATACTGATGCGAAGAGAATGTTGGTTAATTATTTGAAAGACAGTAAAAATGGTAATACTTATGACCATTCGTATAGAACCATGCTGCTCAATGAACTGCAGATGGACAGACCCAAGGCCTCTCTGCAGAATACTTCCAAACAGTTTAATACGCTGTTGAAAACCTTAATCACTACTTTAAATGTGACACCTCTGAGTACTACGAATAGAAGATAACTGTTCGGATGTTTTAAGCGTTACAATTAACCCGGGTTTGAATTGTTAGAGCCCGGGTTGTGTATGTGAGAGTTTCATTATTTTTTAACGGGTAGTACTGTTTTTTTACCCATAAAAGTAATGATTGGCGGCAATATTGAAATTAAAATGACTCCATAGATTACCAGCGCAAAATTCTCTTTAACAATGGGTAGTGAGCCTAAAAAATAGCCAAGGCTTAAAAGACTACCAATCCAAAGCAGAGCGCTTACAAGATTGTAAAGTGTAAAATGCAGTATTTCCATAGTGCCAATACCAGCAATGAACGGTGCAAAAGTACGGATAATTGGCAGAAAACGAGCAAAAATCAGCGTTTTCCCTCCATGTTTTTCATAAAACACATGGGTTTCCTGTAAATGTTTTTTATTGAGTAACCAGGATTTTTTAGAATTAAAGATATGAGGGCCTAACAATCTGCCAATTAGAAAATTCACCTGATTGCCCAGAACGGACGCAATCAACAGTACTATTAATAAAACTATGAAACTTAAAGGATTCCCCGGTTGAGCCGCGATACTGCCTGCAGCAAACAACAGGGAGTCTCCTGGAAGGATAGGAGTAACAACTAACCCGGTTTCACAGAAAATCACTGCAAATAATGCCAGATAGGTCCAAAATCCATAGGTTGAAACAAAGGTATTCAAGTAAATGTCTATATGAAGGATGTAATGAATCAGGTCATGTAAATAGTGCATTGTCGCTCTGGATGTATGGTTTATATAAAGTATAGGCCAAGCATTGGCTTAACTCTGGTTTAATTATCTATTATCACCGAACTTGGAATTTAAACCAATCAATTCAAATAAAATAAAATTTTCTGGCGAAATTTGTATTGGGATAATACACTTAATTTAAATTGTAGGCATATATAAGGGATTTAAACTGGAGCTCTCAGGGAATAATGGTGACAATTGATGGTTTTTTCCTGAGCTCTCTTTTACTTGTTGATGACATCCCTAAGCAGGGGAGCCAGGCAAAAATGAGGACATGATCTATACCGAGTAGAGTTCTTTCTCTTGAGTGTATCTAGGCCGGCGTCCTGTGGTCAAGATGCGGGACGTCGGCAGAATAGAGTAAGAGGGGGGGGTAGAGAGGAGCAGAAGATTCTGGGGTAGATTCCTTGCTTTGCCTGGGAGGAAGAGCTAATAAGAATTCAAATTAATACTGATAAAAGAGGACTATTATGAAAATTTGGACTGAATCAGTATCGCTAATTATATTGTGCCTGGTAATTAATAATGCTCATGCCGATATCACGACGAATAACGCGTTAATTCTCAATTTTACGCAGCTGGTCAAGGCTGTTGAGAGTGGTAACGATGTGAAGGCAATTATTCATCTGGATAGATGCCAGATTACGGATCCGACCATCCAGAGTCAACTGGCGCAAAATCTTATTGGCGCATCTACTCGATTTAACTTTACTCAATACCTTCATTATAACGTACGAGTCAATGGTCAATTAAAAGATACTGTCACCACAACAATGACCAGCGCTGTAGAATTGCCTGTCCCTGGGGTATTCTGGTCTGTTTTCGGTCGATTGAGTGTTTTTGATGATGATACTGCAACACTGTATGTTGACTATTTTGATCCGCTCCATCATCACTCTCATTTGGTTGTGGAATGGCTCTGCGATATTAGTAATGGAAAAGATACTAATGGCCTGGTGCTGATTAATGGTTTTTAGTCTGAACTGGTTACAATCCATTCAGTTTTTCTACCCTCTTGCTTTGAATTGTTTCAATTCGAGTCGTAAGTTGGTTTTCAAAAGTTCATTTCCTCTGGTAATCAATAAAAAAAACATGTAATAATGATTCTGTTTATTTAAAAAAAGAATTTTTAAAGCTTCAAGATTTTGTTTTGCATGTCCGTTCCTCAGTAAACGACTCGGAGAATAAAAATGAATTTTTTAAAAAAACTCTATGTGCAGGTTCTTCTTGGCGTTTTATTAGGTGTACTTCTCGGATACATGCTTCCTGATTTTGCCGTACAGTTTAAAGTCCTTTCTGATGTGTTTATTAAAATAATTAAAATGCTGATTTCCCCCATCATTTTTCTCACTCTTGTTTCGGGCATAGCGGCGATGAATGATATGAGGCAGGTTGGGCGACTTGCAGGTGGCGCTCTATTATTTTTTATGATTATCACAACAATTGCATTAATGCTTGGATTGGGGGCTGCTGATTATTTCAAACCTGGCGTTGGACTGAATATTGATCCTGCCTCGCTGAATATAGATGAAGCCAGTTCTTATTTAGGCACATCACACAAAGCAACCAACATGACTGATTTGCTCATGAATATTATTCCCAGAACATTTATCAGCGCGTTTGTTGATGGTGAAATGCTTCAAGTGCTCTTTATTTCAATACTGTTCGCGATAGGATTAATTCTAACAGGCTCTATTGGAAAACAAGTAGTGACTGGCATGGAAGTGATTGCCAAAGTGTTTTTCAAAATAATACATGTGGTGATGTACATGGCACCGGTAGCTACTTTTGCAGCTATGGCATTCAGTGTAGGCAAGTTTGGCATAGCACCATTATTTAACCTGATTGGATTGTTAGCCTGTTACTATCTGACGTCTATTTTGTTTATTCTTTTGGTGTTGGGAACTATTTTGCAATGGTATTGTAAAATTAATATCTGGCACCTGTTACGGTATTTAAAAGATGAATTGGTCATTGTTTGGGCGACTGCATCCTCAGAAACTGTGTTGCCCAGCTTGATGCAAAAACTTGAAAATCTGGGCTGTGAGAAGTCAGTAGTAGGGTTGGTATTGCCATTAGGGTATTCATTTAATCTGGCAGGAACAGCCATCTATCTCACATTGGCAGCCATGTTTATCGCTCAGGCAACCAATACTGAATTGACCGTATGGCAGGAGCTGGCGCTTTTGGGGGTGATGATTATCAGTTCAAAAGGTGCTGCCGGAGTTTCTGGTAGTGGATTTATTGTCTTGGCCAGTTCTTTGGCGACTATTGGTCATATCCCCGCTGCTGGAGTGGTTTTGGTACTGGGAATAGATAAATTTATGAATGAAGGACGCTCAATAATCAATATGACTGGTAATGCGATAGCAACCATCATTATCTCCACCTGGCAACATTCTTTTGATTACAAACAGGCTCAATCCATTTTGAAGGAGCAAGATAAACCGGATACTCAAGCAATTTATCTCAGTGAATAGGTTATTTGTGTATTTATTTTAACCAGTTGGATGTTTTTTTAATGAAAATGTGCTATAATTTTGAGCAAATTTATGCGATTAATTATAAGTGAATTATGAAACTGCGTTCAACTGATAAGAACAAACTACTGTCCTCTGCTAATGAAGTTTATTTAGCTTATGCCGCTCTCGACTTCTTCAAATCACGAACATTTAAAACAGATAGTGGAACAAAAAGTGTTTATGAATTATGTCAACAGGCCATTAAAGAACAACAGTTCGAACAAATCGTGGTGCTCAACGGTGTGAACTATAAACTGGAGTTAAAACCAAAAAAAGATAATACCTTTAAAGTTCAGTTTTCCAAACCATTAGCTACAAAGAGCGCCCCAGTAGTTAAAAAAATAAACAGTTATCTCGATCAGGATGTACTTAATTTATTATCCAGCCAACAATTTATCCTCCAAATTCCTAAAAATAGTGACGAACCAGTCGTTTCAAACAAAATTAATAATCGAATGGTAATTGGTGGTATTGGCAAAATCGAATTGTACCGAACGCATCTAGTAACCCTTCATAATATTATTGAAAAAATTGATAGTGAAGAGGACATCAGCAATTTATTAGTCGCTTTGGCTACCGGGACAGGTAAAACCTATGTTCAGGCACTGTGGATGTTAGTTTTAACTCTTTCTGAAAATAATGGAGTTTTTGCCGTTCCTGATAGGCTGGCGCATCAGTTTTCCAAGGATTTAAAACGATTATTGCCCGATTCATTTGTTGACTCCATGTTTGTATTACGGGAACAGGAAAACAACCCTGCTGCTGAAGAAGCACTAAAATCTCTTAAAAATAAAGATACTTCTGGAACCATTATCATCGGTTCCAGTGAGTATCTTCTTGATAAGCATTATCATGACCTTGAAAATGCAGATTCAGAGCATACTTTTTTAGCATTTGATGAACAACATCTAATCATGAAAGCGGAACGTCGTCGGATCCGATTGATTGAATTGTCACAAAAGAAACTTTCCATGTTTCTCACCGCTACTCCCAATCAGGAAACTTATAAACTCTCCGGTAATAAACCGGTAGCCATTATGTCCAGTGGTCAAAAGATGGAAGCTGGGCAAGGACAGTTTCCTAAACTGGTTTCTTTTCAGGCGCGAAATATTACGGATAGAAATAAATTAAAAACCTACCAGTTTTGGACGGCTGAATTCTGGAGCAATATGTTTAACGGCTTATTGCTGCGTTTAACCAATGCCATTCAGGAAGAGCAAAGTTCAGCAGCTGTCTCTCTGGTTGACGATTTGTTGTATTATCATTTTGATAAAGAAGATGAGTCTTCTGCTCGTTGGAGAATGCAGGTTCCGGTTGCGCGTAAAATGTTGTGCATTATTGATGACAACGAAACATTGGTTAATTTTTGTAATTCTCTGCAAAACAGTGACAACTACAGTCGAGATGTGTATCGCAATGGTAATTTAGTGGATCGTTCTGATGTCGCCAATTTTTTCCATTTACCTGATGCTGAAGTTTCAGTTATTCAAAATGATTTGGATGATAAACGCAGGGCATATGACGCTTCATTAAAACCTGATGAACGGCAAGTTAGTATCTTACAAGGTCAGCCAACACTGGCAAAACAAATTAAAAATACAATTTTTCATAATTTAATAGAGTACGTGCTAACTGATATTACCGGACTTGATGAAATAGAACATAATCGTTTACGCAAGCTTAACATGAACGATTTTCAACGATTGGTTATTGAGCGGTTCCAACCACGAACGGCCATGTATTACCAACAAAAACTGGCGAAAGAAATAGACGCAGATGGAGCACGTGTTATAGGCGCGTTGCTGGCAGAATTGTCTACCGTATTGCAGCTTATGATTAACGGACAATTTGATTCCCGCCTCTCTGAGAATAATAAGGATTTAACACATTTTATCGATAACTGGTCTTTATATAATCACTTAATCGATAAAATCAAAAGAAATCGAAGGGATTTAAATCGGTCATTTGATGATTATGCTGAAAAACATTTGATGATGGGCGTGATGCAGGGCATGAAGGATGCTGAAACACCCATTGCAGAATCAAAACCATTCGCTGGATTACAGCGTCATGTTCATCGTTTGTATGACAGTAATGGAGTTCTGGAGAAAAATGCCAAAAAACGCAAACATACTTCTCTGGAAATATTAAATGATACCTCTACTGAGTCAGTATTTGATCCCTCTTATTTAAATATATCGGAAGAAGTTGCTGATAATTATTTTCGACTGGGCTTTGTCGGTATTTACGTCAGTAATAAAAAAACGGAAGGATTTAGCGATAGAAACCTGCATACAGTAATTAATATTGCTGAGGAAACCTTGAGTACTACGAATAGCCCGGATACACAGATTCAGGGCATTGGTCGAAATAGAGGGCTGGATTCTACAGTAGTACCTGCATACATACACAGTTTGGGACGTGGCCAAAAAACTGTATTTAATCTGAATAATCTGCAGAAGAATGACTATTATCCTGAATTATTTAAAGCTCAAAAAGAATATAACAATCAATATATTCAGGTTCTGGGAAATAAAGTAAGCCAACAAATCATTGATTGGGTGTACGCAAATCTTGATGAAGATGAGACTATTAATCCAGACAGATTAAAGCGGCAGGTATTAAAATTCATTGCTCACGCTTTACGAGATATCAATAATAAAAACAGCCATCAGATCAAATTGAGTCGATCACAACTGACTGATGTAGTCGATTATGCAATGAAAGGGCTTGATAAAGAAATTGCGCACATCAAGAAACCTTATCGTCTATCGTTTTTCCTGCGTGTCTTGAGCCATACATTGAATTTTATTGCTGAAACCTATTATACAGTGATACGGATTCCAGTCGCATTTCAAATTTTTTATTATTCATGGTTTGGTAATAGAACGCCTCAAGCGGACAAAAAAGATCCGAAACATCCTGATGACGTCTATATAAAAATTCTGAATAGAACCAGCTTTAAAAGTATTATTGGAAATATGTCCACAGCCCTTGAGTTTAAAAACTGGATGGGTAAAAAAACACAGGGAATAACCAAGCATATTAATAAAAATATAGTTAATTATTTGAATGAAGAGGTTATCGGTACTTATACCATGTATCAAAAGCAGTTGTTGGAACCTCTGCTAATTAATATGGTAATTGATTCGAAGAAAACTAAAGTAGCAAACGCCTTGTCTGCATGTCCTCAGAGTCTTAACTTTTTGCATGCTCATTTACCGTTTCTTGACTCTCTTGGTGCTGATAATTCAGAGCATCTTGAATCTTCTTTACTGACTTTCTTACAACAGATTCCTGGGCTTGGTGATTTGCAATCAAGTGATATAGTACATTATCCAAAGAAAATGGAGCAATTGGTATCCTTGTTCAATAATACACCAGCTGCTATTTTAGCCGCGGACTCCAAGCTGCAAACTTCTTTTACTAATCACTTGGCTCTCTTTTTACAAAATGACCTTGCAAAGTATCTTTCAGCTTTTTTAACTTACCCTGACGTGCGTGCAGTGACCGAACTATTCAGTCAAAGCAAAAATTCCCGAGCCTTTGCTAAACACCTTATGACTGATTTTATTCAAAAGGGTGTGGAATTATCTCCTGACTTAGTATTAAGTGAATTTACTACCTTTTTTAAGAAACCAGAAATTCGGTTTGTTGACGAAATTATTGAGACTTTGCAAATCAAGATCGGTACATTGCAAAATCAGATACAAGGTAATTTGTTCCAGAGTCTTAAGGTTGAAGTGGTTGATCAATTGACTGCAATAGTAGGAAAACAGCTCCTTCCTTTATTAGTGAATAATTATCCTTTGGAGTACCGTGAAGAACTGCTTGCAGAAGCATCTAATGAAGCCAATATAAAGAAATTTCTTAGTGAGCATTATCAGGAATTAATGGCTCTTGATACACACAATATAAGTCAGTTGGCTCACACTATTTTTTCAGGATTAATTGATGGACCTTTGCCAACTGCAATAAATCTAGACGTTGAAATTAAAAACGCTACTGATCTTGTTGTGAGAAAATTTGAAGAAATTGGAACTAAAAAAGTACGTAATTTGGTCGTCGGAAAAATTATGGCCCCATCATCATGGAGTTTCAACGCTAAGTATTTGTTTGACAGGCCTATTGCTGACATCTTGCAAAGTGATGAATTCCTAAATGCAATTTCTTTGTTATTGCCCTTTGATCAATGGCAGAAGTTAAAAAGTGATATGCAGCAGAATTATCCAGCTCTGATTCAAGTGGCCAGGGAGTTAATTGATATTCAAGCTGAGGGCAAGCAGGCTATATCCTCACCAGAAGTGATACTTAAGTTATTAAATAAACATCTTAAGAGACAATATCAAAGTTCAGAACAGGCCGCTCAACTAGCAATAGACCAGTTTAAGGAAGTATCGAGTAAACTGGCGGATAATCCTTTACAGAATATTTCACCCGAGTTACAAGAGCAATTTGTAGCGATTGGTTATAGTCATTTACTTCCTTTGATGGCACAGTTTATTAAAGCAGATGCTAAAAAAGAACAATTTCTTGCATTAAAACCGGAGTCTGAAAAACTCTTTGAATTGATGATTCAAAATTTTGCCAATCTGGATGGCTTAATGACCGGAAGTGACTCGGAAATTAATCTAAAAGTGTTAAATTTGATAAATCAGTTGGTTCCCGAGAGCGATAAATTAGTGGAAGCTGATATTCAAAATCCGGTGCTTCACGCTCAGACTTCCGCAGAGCAGTTAAAGAAGGATATGGTTAAGATCTCTTTAAGATCTCTCTTAAAAAGCGAACTGTTCCTGGATCTCTTAAAAAATTCATTTAATCCCCAGGATTATGAATCATTGATGGCTACATTGGGTACGGAAGAAGGGATTAATGCTTTAGCGGTGAAGATAGTTCCGTATGGAATTGAGTCCTTAAATAAAGAGACATTAGTGGCATGTATTAAATCCATTAATCCGGGTCTTGTACAGATAGAAACTTTAGATGTGCGACTGAATAATTTCCAAAAATTTATTACAGAGGTTGTTGATAATATTGGAAGTAATCTGAATAAAAATAAAACATCACTATTGTTAATGGATACAATGGCTCCTATTTTATTTCATCCAAAATTTATCAAGGTAATTGATAACATTACAGGATTTTTAAATGAACAGGATTTAACTGTAATTTTTAATGCTTTTGGACGAGAAAATCCAGATCAGGAAGCAAAGCAATTTCAACGGTTTATTTCTTTAATCAGAAATCAAAATAAGAGCAAATTGATCAAGGAATTTATGTCCATGCCAATGGATAGCAAAGAGTTTGATTTTGATCAATTACCCGCCAAAAAAATGCTGGATACGGTTTCTTCTCTTATCGAAGAAGTATTGGATTGTCATTGTTATTATAATGATCAGGACAGAAAAGGTTCAGTGGGAATGGGTGAACGGCCTAAACTTCTATCCAAAATATCGGATCAATTAGCGGGTATGCGGATCTCGTCTAATTATTCCTTTTTTAGTGGCTTCGCCAGAAAAGGATTTTATATACACGGTATTACTCAAGGGTTGAGCGCTGGTGGGGAAGTAAGTGCCGATTCCAACAAGCATATTGCGAATATTTTACAGCGAGTAAAATCACATATTTTACGCCCAATCTGGTGGAGTACTAACGTTTCTCAATTAACTCACGGGTTTATAAAGGGATGCCGCGATCTGTTGCAAAGCATGAAATCAGCATGGTATAGCACGGTTAATGGGGTTAAGTCGGCGCTTAATTGGGTGACTAACAGTCATTATTTCAAATTGACTTCCCGAAATCCTGACAGCAGCGATTTTAATGATACAGCTTTTGATTTTTCCAAAAGAGTTAATATGCTTGATCCTTTGGCAACCGATCATGTTAAAGAAAAGGATTGTCCAGTGGATGTAGTGACTCATATGGAAGATTTTGTAGCAAAACGTCCCGCAAGACCCGGCTTTTTTGGTGGTAACTTGGGTACACAAGTCAGTGTTCCAGAAGAGAGGAAATCACCACGGCCAGGTTCTGATTAATGAGCTGCTATGATTTCAACGCCTCATCAGTCCCCGTATTACGGCTGCGCCTAATACGGGCTACGATCCAGAAATGAGTGTGCCATGGCAATTACGAAAATGATGTAGCCCGTATTAGGCGCAGCCGTAATACGGGGATATCGAAGCCCCATTCCGAAGTTGTTTGTGTAATGGCATTAAAGGATCATGGTAAGTCCAAGAGTGACGGTATTCTGTTGGCCTGGTTCTCCGGACTGAATTTGAATATTTTTAAATGCCCCATAATCGTGTTCGTTTTCATATTCCACAAATACACTCAAGCCTGGCATTAATCGGTAATAAGGAGTCAGGGTGTAACGCATTTGGTTGAGCCCTTTTCCTATGGATGCTGTATTGATCGTTTTGGTTGCGAGAATACCTCTTATGCCCGTTTTAAAAAATAAATTATTGGTAATTTGAAAGTCACGATCGAATTCAAGATCGAATTTTGCACTCTCTTTATAGTAATAAGTCCTTAAATTGGTTTCAATAAAATAATTCATTAAGCCTTCAAGGCCAAATCCTAATTGCCAATAAGGCTTTGTAGCCGGTCGGTAAAAATAATTCACTCCGCCTTTAATAGCCCAGAATTGATCAATGAGATGCCAATAAAATACATCCAGATCGGCGTTTTCCACACTGCCTTTATAGATCTCTGCATCATTTGTAAATAATTGAAGTTTATTATAGTCATGGCCATATAATCCCTTAAAAGTAATTCTCTGTGCGTTATGAAAGGGATCGGCCCCCACATCAATGAACTGAGCCGCAAAAAAGCCCATAGGATGTGCCATAGGATGAAGAACCAGGGACTTATCCAGCGGTCTTGCTTCATCTACCCTGACTATAGGTCGGTTGATAAACGCCGTTTGCTTGATTTGATTTTCCGGTTTCGTTGTATCATTAACCAGCTGAATCAGAGAGGAGTACTGAAAAACACGAGACATTCCTGACATCATATGATAAATCAAATGACAGTGAAAAAACCATTGACCACTGGCATCTGTATCAACATCGGCTGTTACCATACCGCTTGGCGGTATATCAATAGTATGCAATAAAGGATCATACTTGCCATTGCCATTACGAACTATAAACCAGTGTCCATGAATATGCATGGGATGGTGCATCATGGAGTTATTGGTAAAAATCATTCGATACCGTTTACCAGGCTTTAGTATTATTGGGTTGGTTTTATATTCGGGAACGCCATTGATAAACCAGATGTAACGTTCCATATATCCATTTAAATCCATTTTTATTGTTTCTTCGATAGGGATATCAGGATCATTAGTAACCACTAATCCTGCCAGGTTCTGGTATTTGGTTCCCATGGTCTGCATCTTGGACTTTGTATTTTGGGAGTTAGCGTCGGGCATACTCTGGTGTGTTGTTTTGGTTTTATCCATAGGCATGGAGTGATCCATAGGCATGGAGTGATCCATAGGCATGGAGTGGTTCATAGGCATGGAGTGATCCATAGGCATGGAGTGGTTCATAGGCATGGAGTGATCCATAGGCATGGAGTGATCCATAGGCATGGAGTGATCCATAGGCATGGAGTGATCCATAGGCTTGGAATGATCCATAGGCTTGGAATGATCCATAGACGTGGAGTGATCCATAGACATGGAGTGATTCATGCCGGACATCATTGCTCTACTGACTGGTAACGGAGTTGGGAAAGGGGAAACTTGGGTGTAGTGTACTGATTGATTAGGAGATGTAATTAATGCCCCATATGCTGCCCCTAGGGTATCCGAAGATTCAGCATAAATAATATAAGGTTTGTTCTCTTTTATTTTGACTAGCACATCATAAGTTTCTCCAGGAGCTACAGTAAAGTCCTGAACTGAATAAGGCTTTACATCATTTCCATCCACATGGATAACCTGTGGTGTAGTATCCGGTATTTTGATGTGAAAGATGGTGCTGCCCGCTGCGCCTATAAAACGTAATCGTACCCAATCTCCTTTTTGGACTAATCCTGTCCATGGGGTGTTTTTGGTTTGACCATTCAATAAAAAAACATCATAGGCAACGTCACTAAAATCATAGATACTCATACGCATATGTTGCATCATAATGTAATCGTCCAATACATTTTTACGTTCTTCGGATGATGCTTTTTTATAGTCATGAATGAAATGCATGAGAGAGGGTTGAAGTGGAAATTTGGGTGAATAGTAATCCCCTGTTTTTTTAAGATTGGCATAGACTTGATTGGGATTGGTATTAATCCAATCGGAGAGAACCATGACAAAATCTTTGGTGTATTTATGGGGGGAGGGTTTAATCGGGTCAATGATTAATGCGCCATAGATTCCCTGTTGTTCCTGAAAACCTGCATGAGCATGATACCAATAAGTGCCTGATTGCTCTACAGTAAATCGATATTGGAAATGGTGGCCAGGAGGTATGCCTCTTTGACTAATACCAAGGACTCCATCCATTTGCCATGGAACTAATAAGCCATGCCAATGCAGGGCAGTTTCTTCTTTGAGATGATTATATACATTGATAACCACCTGATCCCCTTGTTTAAAATGCAAGGTTGGCGCAGGAATTTGATCATTAATAGCTAAAGCAGTTTTGTTTTTACCGGCGAACTGTACTGTTTTATAATCTATTGAGAAATTTACGATACGAACAGTTGCGTTAAGATTAGGTATGCTCATTAATAATAGAACGATAATCTTAAATAACATTCGAAACAAAGAGTTCCCCAGTTAACTTGAATAGCTGAGAATAAGGTTAACTTATTGCGAATTGGCTGTCACTGAAAACTATCCAATACCGTAGCGTTTATATTTATCATATGACAGGCAAAATATAATCTCACGGGCTGGAAATAGGGCCGAATATACCGATTGTAGCCCGTATTAGGCGCAGCCGTAATACGGGGTTGATGATGCACCGATCCCCGTATTACGGCTGCGCCTAATACGGGCTACATCGTATACTTAATGGACAATTGATCGTTCGTAGTGATTTTAATGGAACCTTGCTGATTAAAGAAACCGCTAGGCGCAGTGGATTTATGATCAGAAAGTTGTATTTGTTCCGGTAGAGTATTCATCAGGTAGATGAGTGCTTCATTGGAGTCCAGATGTTTAATCCATTCTTTGGAGTTGCCTCGATTATTGATGTGGTTCAGTATGAGATCAAAGAGTTTATTACAGGACGAATTATTTTTAAGTTTGCAACAATGTCTTTCAGCGAAGCGATGTAATTCACCGAACGTATTAAGTAGAAACTCCATTTGTTGTTCTGTATTTTCTGTATTGTCGCTTGGTTTATTCAATTCTTTGATGCATTTAATAATGCGTAATTGGGTTTTATAAACTTGAAGGGTGACATTGTATTTATAACAATCCAGAATTCGAGTCGCTGTTAATGCTTTATTTGTACGCGATTGATGTAAGAAGGCACTGGTATTTTCACAGTACTGGGAAATCATTTTGGAAAATTGCTTGGTTCCTTGAGGGTTCAATTCTTGTTCTGAGCTGCCATAGGCGAATATTTTAGCAGGACGAACACCTGGATTTTGTAAAAACTCATCAAGGTAATAATCTAAAATATCGATTAATTTGAAGTTATAGGAGTTATAGGCTACGTCCAGAGTGATAGCCTGGGTAATATTTTCCAATTCAAGGTCTGTAACTATAAACTGGTCGCTGTTTTTGTACGTCTTGGAATTTTGGACTTCTTTATTCAATAAGAAGCGTTGATTGGCAAGGTCATCAAAAATGACCTCAGTATCCTGATTAAATCGATTTTTAATAAATCGTTTTATTTTCAATTTTATCTCTGTATTCACTTCTTTATTTTCAGCCAGGGAAAGCGTAGACAGCTGTTTTAATAAAAGCATTCGATAGAGGATAAACTCATCTTTGACTCTGGCGGATTGTTGTAAGGGATCAAGACCTAACCCAGGTGATATTTTATTGCATAAGGACAGTAAGAACGCATAGGAATTATTGAGATAAGCGTCTATGTTATCGGCAGTTACTGATACCCCATAATCTCCGCGGGAAATTCCTAACATTTGGCGATATTCCGGATCTCCTAAAAAGATAAGCTCGGAAGTGTAACGTGGCTCGTATTTTTTAAATAAATTAAGGGCGGTCGAACATAAATAATTATAAGGATTAGCGTTATCGTTATTGTTTGAATTTATTGGAGCAAATCGCTTGATATGGTCAAAATCCGATTCATTGCCTCCTAATCCACCTTTGGACACAGGGGCACAATAAAAATCAAGTAATTTGGGAGGAGTATAGTGAGAGCAACTAATTACCTCCAATACCTGCTCTTTAATTTTTTGAATTAATTCAAATTCTTTTATCACATCAGCATGCTGGGTTTTGCTTAAATACAATTGAGTTCCGGCAATCCAGTGATTTAATAAATTGGATTTTTTCTTATTGATCGAGTTAATCAGATGTTCCGTTTGTTTTTTACTTTGAATAATCAGATCTTTGTATTCATGCCCCAGATCTATTTCCACGGCTTTACTGTGTCGGTAACGTGATGCATACTCCCTTAACCAGCCTGAAACTGAACCTCTTGCTACTTTATCGCCCTCAAAGGCGTAGAGAAATTTTTGATTGATGTGTTTGAAGTCGCGAGTATTTTCAATATCTTCCGATGAGGTTTCCTTACTTTGAATCAATTCTTTTTTTAAACGCAGATATTCATTATTGATCATGGTTATCGCATGCTGAATCTGATTCCTGTTCTCTGTATTCCGTTTGTACGTAATGAAATCGATATTATTAATAAGAAAATATGCCCCCATACTGGCAAGAAGAAACCCTACTGAAGTAATGGAGCCGATACTCCATAAAAATGCTGCCCCAAGAGTTAGCGTGACGGTTACTGCGAGAACAGTAGCTACAATAAGACCAGTTATTAGAGAGAAAACCAGAGCATGTTTTGCTAAAAAACCCGGCTGATTCATTTGTTCAAGTAAAAAATCTCGAGAGATGAGCATGAATTTTAATTGAATTTCTTGTGTAAAAGCCTGTCTGACCTTATCTGATTCGGATAATTGATTGATCCATTTAATAAATGGGGATTGAAGCTCTGATTGTATTTCAATGTCATGAACCTGATACAGCGATTGAAAACCATTGTTAAAAATTTTGCTTAATTCTCGAGCAAAATACAGTTCTATCGCAAAGTTAATTGTATCGGGTGATTTATCCTTAAGTCGTGCTCTTCTGATAAATTCAGTACGTACATCGGGTTCAATGGCTGTTCGACTTATTTTTCCCAGAAGTAACATTTCTCTGAAATGAAAGAGTTTAATGAGTTCAACTGAAATTTGTTTGCATTCGTATTTAATTAATTCAGATAATTCCTTTTGTTTGTCCAGAGTACTGGCAAATTGTTTTTGAGTATCCTCCTGGTTGCCGCTAAATTGGGTTTTGAAGTAATCGTATAAAACTTCGGTAATGGAATTTCCCAGAGTTACAGAAAACAGTTCAGCCGTAACCGAATTAAACAGTGTGTAGTCGCTTCTTTCAAAACTTAAATCAGAGACAAAATTCCTGAGTTGTTCAGGAATGAGTAGCTTGGCTTTATTGATATAATACCAGAACCCTGAAGCTTCACTGGTTAAGGATGCTGTTGTCGATGGGACCTGTTTATGGATTAGGGTATCTAGATAATGTTCGGCTAATAAACGTGTATCACCAATCAGTTCAATCCATGAATATATTTTTTCAGGATACTCTGATTGCTCTAAATACACACCGTAATGCGTGAGCATCTGATTGTGTAATTGTTGTTGATAATTGCGCTGAATCGCTTTAATTATGCTGAGTTCTCTGGAATCCAAATCTGTCATAGTGTGCTCCTGTATCGAGTTCTTACATACAGCGTTTTAATTGGATCTCTTTTGAAACGGCCAGGGAAGAGTTTTTAGATTGATGTATCGGTACGATTCATTAATAGGGTCTGTTGAGAATTCACTAGTTCAATTACCCACAAATGTCTACGTACCTCGGCTTGTCCGCGGTATCCAGTGTACTTCTGGATGGCGCGGGCAAGCACTGAGTGCTCCTCCTTTTTTATACGTCATCCTTGCGAAAGCGGGGATCCATGCGAGAATGTGGCATTGTACTAATGTTTAGGATGGATCCCTGCTTTCGGGAGGATGACAACCTTATATAAGTGCGGATTTATTGAGGACAAGCCGCACCACGTAAGGATTCTAGAGCACTTGTCAACAGCTCCTAGTCGGAAAGCTTGGTTCCATACAGCCTGTCACCGGCATCACCTAAACCAGGTACTATATATCCTTTTTCATTTAATTGTTTATCTATAGATGCTGTAAATACAGGAACATCAGGGTGTTCCTCATGGAATGACGATATTCCCTCTGGTGAAGCAAGTAAACAAAGGAATTTTATGGATTTTGGATTTATGGCCTTTATTTCTCGAACTGCTGCAATAGCAGAATTACCAGTGGCGAGCATGGGGTCTACGATAATGACGTCACGATCTTGAGTATGTTCCGGAAGTTTAAAATAATATTCTATGGGTTCAAGTGTTTTAGGGTCTCTATAGAGGCCGATATGGCCAATTCTGGCTGTGGGAACAAGTTGTAACATACCATCAAGTAGTCCATTCCCTGCGCGCAATATGGAAACAAAAACCATTTTTTTCCCTTTTAAAACAGGGGATTGCATTGTAGCCAGTGGCGTTTCGATTTCTTCATATTCTACTTCCAGATCACGAGTTACTTCGTAAGCCAGAAGCATACTGATTTCATGCATTAGAGTGCGAAATTTGACAGTACTGGTCTCCATTTTTCGCATAATCGTGAGTTTGTGTTGAACCAACGGGTGATTTATTACAACTACTTGTTTTGTGTTCATTAATATTCCTTGTTAAAAAACGGTGCCATCACTGATGATTTGTATGGGGGGGGCTCCATGAATGCGTTTTTCTTTAGCAATACGTCGACCCGCTTCCCATGTCCCTCCCTGAAGAATTTTTGCCAGGGGTAGAGAATGTACATCTTGATGCAATTGCTTTCTGATAAGGTCGGCCAATTCATCCAACAGAGCTACAGTTAGAGCCCTCCATTCGACTATTGCTTCTGACCCCGGATCTTGTGGTTTGATTAATAACTCTTTATTTTTAACATGCAGAAGTTCAGAATCAATGAGTAATCCCCCATTTCTGTACTCAGGTAAACCTGTAAGTTGATCTAAATCAGTAACTTCAACACCGATTGCTTCCAGCGGTTCGATCAAAGAGTAGGTTAACCATTGAGATAATTTATGAAATGGCACGTATTCAGAGCCGGGTTTATTTGACTTTAATGCTTTATGGGTCCAAACATCGCCCAGGGAAATACCATGGAACGATAATCTGATGGGCCACACATCATTGAAGGCATTTAAGACCGCTTGAAATAGTGTTGGTGCAGGAAGGGTCTGTGCAGTTTTTAGTGAGATAACATACTCATAAAAATCGCCAAGCCTGCCATTTTTATCAAAATATCTGGGGTTTTTTTTCAATAGTTTTCCCAGTCTATTGAGTAATGCTACTCTACCTGATACGCCCTCAAGTGGATTCGTTGCTGAAACTTGAAAACAATCGAGCAAATTCTTTTCTTCAAAGGCTATTAAACGGTCTGCGTCTACGCGATAGGGTGTTTCCGGATTATTGCTGAGCACGCCACTTTGATACAAAGCTAAACTCGCCAGCGCAAGACCTTCTGAACGTGCGTATTCTTCACCAGTCAATTTATCTTTATAACGCCATAATGAACCAGCACCAGCATCCAGAAAGACACTGATAATGACCAGTTCAAAAAGTATTTTGCCCTGTTCATCTGAAGACATATGGCTTAAATTGTTATGCAACGTCTTAACTCGATCTATGCCTCCTGCCTCAAAATGACGCCATCTGCTGTGATAGGGCACCTTAAGATCAGGGTAATTCTGCATAATGACATCAATAATGTAAGACGCAGTGGGCATCATTTTTTCAGGATTTACAGCAAAAAAGTCCAATTGATCCTGTTTTGCCAAAGCTAACAATCGATGAGCCTGACTGCGAATGGTTGCCGGATCTTTCAGTGTTTGCAGAATTTTATATATTTGTTGTTCTTCGTTATTCATGAAGACCGCGCCCCTTAGGAAGAGCTAATTCATTAATATCAATGATGCCATCCGGTGAGTAATAGCCAGCAGCTCTTTTTGCATCCATTTCAACATTGGCATCTGGTGGTATGAGATCATTGGGTATTTTAACTCGTTCAACAATTTCTATTCCCGCCTTTTGTAAGGCTTCATACTTCATATTGGACATGGAAACAAAACGGTGTATTTTGGTGATTCCCAACCAGTGAATTATATCAGACATTAATTCCTGAAAACGCATATCCTGTGCACCTGCTACGCATTCAGTTCGTTCAAAATATTTAGCAGCCGTATCTCCACCTTTTTGCCTTTTGCGTGCGTTATAGACCAGAAACTTGGTGACTTCACCTAATGCTCTTCCTTCCTTGCGATTATACACAATGAGTCCCGCACCACCTCGTTGGGCTGATTCGATGCATAATTCGATTCCATGGGCCAGATAAGGTCGGCAGGTACAGATGTCTGATCCGAATACATCTGAGCCGTTACACTCGTCATGAATTCGGCAGGTTAATTCAATTTTGGGATCATGTATGGTGGTTACATCTCCAAAAAAATAAGCAGTTAAACCGCCAATTGGGGGCAGGAAGACATCCAGATCACTACGCGTGATTAATTCTGGGAACATACCTGCAGTTTGTTCAAATAAAGTTCGGCGTAATAAGGATTCTGAAATCTGGAAGCGTTCGGCAATTCCAGGTAAATACCACACTGGTTCTATAGCTGCTTTAGTTACCACTACATCGCCTGATTCACTTAAAATTTTTCCATCGGGTTTAAGTCGGCCTTTTTGAATTGCGGTATGTAATTCCGGGATATTGATGTGGGCTTTGGTAACTGCAATAGTAGGTCTGATGTCGTAACCTGCTTTAATTTCATCTTCAAAAACAGTAGCTACCATATGACCCCACGGGTCAAGAGAGATTATTTTTCCAGGCTCACTCCATTGTTTATGAGGTCCTATTGCTACTGGTGGAGTCGTATCGGTTAGGTCCGGTACATGTTCCGGATCGAGTACACCAGCAGCTACAGCAAGCGCTCTGTAAACAGAATAAGATCCTGAATGAGTTCCTATAACGTTTCTGTTTTTGATGTTAGTCAATGATGCTACAACGGGTCCTCTTTCTTTAGGATTTGCTTCACCCCATTTGATTTTTAATGGTGCAGCAGTATGTCCAGAAGGGTGTGACGATAAAACGATATGACCTTTGGTTTTTTTCTTAATCTCTTCGGGTATCATGGTACTAATTCCTTTAGTTTTAACCTGAATTCGGCAATTAAACCAGTACGAGACACTACATTCATGCCCCTTCTTACGATTTAATTGCCTGCTTCAGGTTCAATGAACTGAGAAAAGGCAGATTCCTGGTTCAGTAACACAGGACTTACGAAAAACCCCAAGGTCGAAGCAAAAGGAATTGGTGAAACGTCTCCATTTCCTCTGAAAGTTCGTCATCCTGAGCTCAAAGAAGGTTCTACTAAAGTCAGGCACCTTGCTTGGCTTAGGAGAGCGCTCACTTCATTCGAGATGACATCACTCGAATTGATTAAAATTCCTTTTAACGAAGAGTTTGGGTTTTTTTCGTAAGTCCCGAAAAATTATCATAGCAGAAGAGATCGTCGTGTAGAAGCCGGAGAAAGCGAATCCTTTTAATAATTGGTGAGGATCAGTATAACGATTCATTGCTTCTGTCCTGAGCGTCACAGGATAGAAGCAGTGAATTGTTGTACTGGCGTCTTATACGAAATCATCCAGCCAGTCATAAACCACGGCATTGGCGTATGAAATATTTCCAACCTGACAATGACCTCCTGCTCCTTCAAAATCACTGAACACATGCGTATCAGCCCCAGTCTGGGTACAAAATTCCCTGAATTGTTTTCCGGGTTCATCCCCTTCGCTCATTCCTAGAAGAGCCAGACAGGGTATTTTCAGCTGCGTTAATGAATCTCCTACGGTAAATTTTTGTAAATATTCGAAGGTTGCTTTAAAGGTATTTTGCCCAAATCGTCTGATGAGTTGTTCTGATTGCGCTTTAAGTTGAGGGGGCATTACTTCATCGGGAATTGATTGAAGATCATTGATTCCAAAATCATCTGAATCTGGCATCTTGCATGGATCCATAGTAACAAAGGAACACATGTAGGCGTGTAAATCCAGAATGGGTGAATTGGCGATGAGCGCTTTCACTCGAGGCTCATGGCTGGCCGCACGGGTAGCAAAATAACCACCAAAACTGATACCCATTAATGCAAGGCTGTTCATGTTAATTTCATACCGAGATTCAAAATAATCAATGACTCGTTTCACGACCTGTTCAAAATCGGGCTCAAAAAAGGTAGCCGGGTATTTTCTAAAAACATCCATTTGACCTGGCCCAGCGAAATGAATGACGTTGTATCCTCTCTCGAGAGCAGCTAAACCACGCATTAAGAATTCTTCTTCCAGCGTTCCATCAAATCCACTGACTATCATTAGGGTGTTGCGTTTTACCCCATCGTTAGCAGGAGAAATAAAATAGGCAGGAAGGTTAATCCCTTTGTAGGGAATGGAATGATTTTCAAAATGAAGATCCATATTGGAAATCGCGGTACAAAAACAATCCGCTGAATTTAATCCCAAGCGTCGGTGATGTTCTGAAGAGCACGGTGAATAATATTCTGCTGCACGATAAGAGTTAGAAGCTCTGAACAGTTGCTCTCTGCCACTGATTACATGATTTTTTACCAGCCGTTCCATACCGTCTTTTTTTTGCCATTCCGCCAGCCGTTCAAATTCTCGTACCCAATCTTCAGGTGTTCCATCCGGTATCTGATGAGCTATGCTCAGGCATTCACCTACAGAGGATGCTCTGTAGGTGCTAGAGCCTAACTGCCGGATAAGCTGAAAATCCATTTCAGCATCAATAAATCCCTTGACCCTGATCGCACCACGGCTAATATCACTCACTTTTGTTTCTCCATCAATCCCTGATTTGTTGGGAGTTAATTTGTTATGTTATCAAGAATGCTGCATTGAGATAAATGACATCCAGCAGCGCTTCTATTCTATAACCTGACGTCCGCAGGGTTAATATATTGTGTCTATACGGGTTCTCAATTGAAGCCATGAGACTGAGAAGTCAGTTCACTAATACAACTCTTCAGGCGTTTTGGTTTATCTTAATTCTAGGACATAACTAATAAATTGAACAAGGACTTTAAACTCGCTATGATAAGTCCTGTTCTCATTAATCGTGTTATTGTTCAGGAAGAATCGTTTTATGACTACCTTGATTGTCTGTTTGTTGATTGCCGTTATATTGCCCTATCTGGCCAAAATCCCTGTGGGTTATGCGATGCAGAAAGCGGGTGGTTATAATAATAATTATCCAAGAGAGCAGCAGGCAAAACTGGAGGGTTTTGGTGCCCGAGCTTTGGCAGCTCATCAAAATTGTTTTGAATCATTAGCAGTATTTTCAACAGCTGCCCTGACAGCTATCGCAACCAACCATGTAACTTCAAGCATTCAACTTCTAGCTATAGTGTATATAATTTGCCGAGTAATTTATAACATTCTTTATTTAATGGATTTAGCCGCTTTAAGATCAACGGTCTGGTTTATAAGCCTGGTTTCATGTATATCCATATTGTGGTTATGCATTCCTTAATCCTGATAAATATTTTGACCGGCCATTTTTTTGCATTTATCTGCTGAGTTCATGGTACATTGTGCACGACATGACGCAGGGGAAGCCATGCATATGGATTTGAGGCAGTCATCCATATTCTCATTAATGCAATCCTGTATGTTGATTTTTACAGGAATCATATACGGATTTGTTAAATCATCCGCATAACTCAGCATGGAGACCAGCAGAAGTATCTGAAGCATCAGATGTTTTATCACGAACATTTTAGTAATCCACAGTACTGTAGTTGTTCAATAATCCCGAGAAAACACATCCCGAATTCAACAAAGGAGTTCTTGAAAGGGCGCTCTGCCAGCGTTTGGAAATCCTTCATTGCGTTCATGATGACGAAATACCAGGATTTATCGAATAGTTACAAATAAATCACATAGAGTAATGATAGTACAATTGAGTTGGTTTGTGTCAATTGTTGGCTTTTTTATGCCATTGCAGACCTGAAAAGCTTACTCTTTCTGTCAGGCTTTGGTATGGTATGTAAAGAAGTACCAGATTTTTTACAAGGATGTGAATATGTCTGACTTACAACGATTACCTAATAAAATTCATCACTTTGTTTGGCATTTTATAAAACAAAGCCCCTGGACTTACTTTCTCTTTTTTATAGCGCCTGTAGCAATGATCCTGGAAAGTAATGTGATTCCTTACTCCTTAAAAATGATTGTCGATGGGATCTCGAATCATCAAGGTGGTCGAACATCCATTTTTCAGGAAATTGCTCCTGCCCTATGGTTAGGGGGTGGTGCCTGGTTCGGTTTTATACTGATTTTGCGTTTACAGAATTGGTGGCAGGCTTATATAGTTCCACAATTACAAGCCAATATTCGAATGACGGTATATGGCTATTTAATTCAACATTCACATCATTTTTTTTCAAATCAGCTCGCCGGGAATTTGGCCAATAAAATTAGTGACTTGCCAAGATCAATAGAAGCGATACGTAAAATTATTTCCTGGAATGTTCTGACTACCTTCGCAGCAATAATCGTGTCGATGATTTTTATGTTAACGATAAACAAATGGTTCGCATTGATTTTATTAACCTGGATCGTAGTTCAGCTAACAATCAGTTTGTATTCAGCAAAGCATATCAACACATTAGCCAAGCATAATTCAGAAGATAAAAGTGAGTTGAATGGAAAAATAGTTGATTCTTTAAGCAATATAAATACCGTGAAATTATTTGCCCAAAATGAATATGAAAAAAAATACATCTGGAATACTCAAAACAAGGAAATTCAGAGTAATAAACGATTGGTTCTGTTCATAAATTTATTTCGGCTTCTGGTCGATATACCAGTCAGTATCATGCTCGTTCTCATGATTTACTCAGTCGTCAGTTTTTGGCAAAGACAATTAATCAGTACCGGTGATTTGGTGTTTATTTTCACAACATCATTTGCCATCATGAATCAAATGTGGAACCTAAGTAATGCCTTGTCCGATCTTTTTATTGAAATCGGAATAGTGAAGCAGGCGTTGGCACTTTTATCCCTACCGATAGAAGTTAAAGATAAAGCGGATGCAAAAGAATTAAAGGTTACCCAAGGGGAAATCAGATTTGAGAACGTCACCTTTCATCATAAAGAAGGGCTTAAGTTATTCAATAATAAAACATTGATTATTCCAGCAAAACAAAAAGTAGGGTTGGTAGGTTATTCAGGTAGCGGTAAAACCACCTTTATTAATTTACTGCTGCGATATTTCGATATACAAAGCGGAAAAATACTGATTGATAATCAAGACATTAGTCAAGTAACCCAGTATTCACTTAGAAAAGCAATAAGCATGATTCCGCAAGACACTCATTTATTTCATCGTACCTTACTTGAAAACATAAAATACGGTAAAGAAGATTCATCAAAAGAAGAAGTATTCACCGCCTCCTATATGGCCAATTGCATTGATTTTGTTCAAAATCTGTCAAAGGGGTTCGATACCATGGTAGGCGAAAGAGGTACCAAGTTATCCGGAGGTCAAAGACAAAGGATAGCCATAGCACGAGCATTTCTACATCATACCTCAATCCTAGTTCTCGACGAAGCAACATCCCAACTCGATTCACTAACAGAAGAATACATCCAGGAATCATTAAAACCTCTCTGTGAAGATAAAACCACCATAGTAGTAGCCCACAGATTATCAACGCTCCTCAACATGGATAGAATCCTCGTCTTCGATAAAGGAGTAATAGTAGAAGACGGAACGCATCAAGAATTAATCGAGCAAAATGGTCTATACAAATCAATGTGGGATGCACAGACAGCAGGGTTCTTGCCGGAGGAGTTGAAAGAGGGCATCATTCGCAACGAGTTTGAACAGCCGTATTTGGCGCATCTTGAACTTTCTTAAGATCAAAAAAATGCTCATGTACTGGATGTACACTCCGCTTTTTTTGACCTTAAGAAAGTCCAACCTGCACTCAAATCCGACTGTTCAAAGGAGTCCGCATGTATTTGGCGCATCTTGAACTTTCTTAAGATCAAAAAAATGCTCATGTACTGGATGTACACTCCGCTTTTTTTGACCTTAAGAAAGTCCAACCTGCACTCAAATCCGACTGTTCAAAGGAGTTTCCTGGATTACGCGCTTCGCACTTCATCCAGGCTACTATCAGAAGTAGCCCGGATGAAGCATAGCGAAATCCGGGAAGCCTATGCGCAGCATGGTACCTTTTTACTCGGTGTCTGCTTCGCGGGGCTTCCTATTAATACAGAAATTCCTTAGCCTGTCGTCTATGGGGCACGATCCGACCTGTGTGTGCTAAATGCCTGTTTACTGTTACCTATGTGTCCGGTCATTTGTGTTAGCAATGAGACCGGGTTGGACCACTCTATAAAATATGTTCCAACTTGGCTGATTTTAATTGGTCGGAGTGACAGGAATTGAACCTGCGACCCCTGCCTCCCGAAGGCAGTGCTCTACCAGGCTGAGCTACACTCCGATAATTTTAGTGAGAGAGACTAACCGTTTACTCTTCTCTTAGTTTGATAGAATGAGACTAATTATTCAAGGATTGCTGCATCTCTTGCTGCGGTTCATTCCCATGCATCATGGTATTAATTCCGGAACCTAAAAAATCAACTAAATTGATTACCGGACTGGCTAGTCCAACAATGGCCGCTATCACGGAAAAAACTAAATGAATCACGGCATCTATAATATGTATTTTCGCTACGTGTGTATTTAATTGTGTTAAATCAACAATGGATTTTAATCCCAGGTATAAGGATGCTGTAGCCAGCTCCAGGGAGATAATTGTTAGGCATATAGGTGCGGTTACTATGCTTGCTCCTTGATATAAAAATTCTTTAGGAGATTTATAAGGATTAAAAAAAAGTGATTTTATGGGTGTTTTTTTATCTAATCGGACATGGTCAAATAGATTATTGGTAGTGCCGCATTGGTCAAATAAAAAAGTATTGAATTTTTTTATGAATTCCTGGAACGTCATAAGAACCTCAGACAAATAATTGATGCATTTCATCATACATGAATAATTGTCAACTTTTAAAGAGATATTATTGAATTCAGTCGAATGATTTTGAACAGTGCCCCTGAGAGGATAGATACCCCGATGAGTTAATAAATATTCCATTAATATATTTTAGTTGATGTCATTAAATAGTTCATGTATTATACATGTTACTTTATTTTTGATCTTATTGGGCTTTTAATGAATAAATTTTTGGCGATTATTTTACTTATCCCGGGTTTTTGTAGTGCCGCCAGTATAACAAATGCTATTGGAGGTGTTGGGCCTCAAGGCAGTGTCAAACCGTATATCTGTATTCAGGATCAGAATGGAGCTGTCACTTTGGCTTTGGCGGGCAATCAATCGGGTGATGCCAATAAAGCCTCAGGTAATGCCTATTATGCTGGAGCTACATTAAGATTTGGTGGTTGTACGCCAGCGAATACTTATCTTGGTTATGTTGGTTTTAGTATCAATGCTTCCGGTAATAATGCGGTAAGTAGTTATACACCTCCTGAAGGTATTCATATTGCCTATACAAATCCTGGTATAGACAGTAGCGGTGTTGTGACTGGCACGATTAATTATACTCCAATAGAAACCAATCTGAAGTTACCACAGGCTAAAGAAAATAATACCTGGGAATTCGCAGGTATTAACTTATCTGGTCTTGAATTTGGAACAGTAATTGATCCTGTTGTTGTTCCTAATCTTTCAGTACAAGATAGCTCAGGTAGTTTTTCCGATCTGCAGGAGATGCAATCATTTATTAACGCCGGCATGAACACTGCGCGTATACCCGTCAGTTGGGGGTACTTACAATTGGATGGGGCTGGAAAGGGAACAATCAATTTAGCATATTACACGAATTACATACGTCCATTGTTACAAACGTTAACTCATGCAAAGGTACATACTATTGTTGACCTGCATGCTTATATGCGTTACTCAAAATTTGGTGAAGAATATTCTGGATGCAGTGGTAGTGGTCCTTGTCCTGATGGAACGTTGATTCTGGATGAAAAGGCTTATCAATCAGTCTGGAGCCAGTTAGCTGAGTTGATGCAACAGGATCCATTAATAGATAAAGACTATTTATTAATTGATTTGGTTAATGAACCCGTTGCAGTTCCTGATGATAAGGTATTCACCATTCAGGCCTCTTTAATCAATATGCTGCGAAACCAGAATTTTACCGGTTATATTATGGTTGAAGGCAACAGCTGGTCTGGACTTCATTCCTGGAGCAGTTATCAGTGGAAAGGAAGTGATAATCAAATATATTCTAATGCTACATTATTTACTCGTGAACATTTTGCGAAAGCAGGTATTACTGATTTATCAAAAGTTCTTATTAATGTTCACCAATATTTAGATAGTGACTACAGTGGAACTCATGATGATTGTTTGCAGGATTTAACTACCACTGGCGATAATGGTTTTAATTTGAATGAATTTGTTGATTACTTGAATCAAAATCAGTTAAAAGCCATAGTGACCGAGTTGGGTACAGGAAGAAATGCAGCAAGTTGTAAAGCTCCATTGAATGAATTTATGATTTATCTAAAAGATAACTCAGCTAAAAATAAGGAATATGGTTTTGTAGGCTGGACTTTGTGGTCTGCAGGACATGGTTGGGGGAATTACAACCTGAGGGTTAAGCCGGATTCTTATCAGATGGATGTGGTTAAGGAACTCATTCAGTAGGCTCTGTTGACCAGATATAGTCAACACATCCTGGTTTATCTCAATTAAGGTAGTTAGCACTGAGTAATCAGGGCTATTACTTTGAGAAGGAATCATCTGTATTAAAGTAGCCATGGAAGGTGTTCATTATTTTGCTCCAAGCTTCCTTGCCTTTATAGCAACTCAAAATAGGCAAGGGGATTGAGAACTGTCCTGAATGAGCAGTGAAATAAAGAAAACAGTTCACAGAATTTCGTTTTTGCTCACAACCGTTTAATCAATCCAGCCTTGCGCAATTGGTTTTTAGAAATTCTAGTAATTTCGTTGCAAAGAAAAATTGGCCAGATCAATCAGGGCAGTTTTATACTCTGAATCTGCAAGGACATTAAGGGCAGACAGTGCCTTATCTACTTCTTCTGCTGCGATTTGTTTGGTATAGGCTATGGCATTTGTTTGTTCAATTGCCAACAGGATTTCGGGTAAATAGTCTAGGCTTCCCATTTTCAAGCTGTTTTTTATTTGTTCCTGTTGAGTAGGGGTACCATGCTGCAATGCATGAATTAAAGGAAGAGTTGCTTTACCGTCCGCTAAATCATCACCAATATTTTTACCCAGTGTCTCTGCATCGGAACAGTAATCCAGCGCATCATCAATAAGTTGAAACGCATTTCCCAGGTGCAATCCATAAGCATACAGACTATTTTGTACTTCAACGGGTGAATCAGAGAGAATGGGTCCTATACAGGCAGCAGCTGCAAAGAGTAGAGCGGTTTTAGAACGAATTACATCAAAATAATCTTCAAGACTCAATGAGGGATTATGGCGGTTGGCAAGTTGCTTGACCTCGCCACAACTAATTTGGTGCGATGTATTGGCTAAAAGGTTGAGAATCGCAGAAATACCTACTTCCACCATTAATTGTACTGATTGGGTAAACAAATAATCTCCGACCAGTACACTGGCTTTACTACCCCAAATGCTGTTAGCGGTTTGTCTACCTCTTCTTAAGGTGGATTCATCAACTACATCATCATGTAATAAAGTGGCCGTATGAAAAAATTCAACCATGGCAGCCAGAGAGATATGATTTGTACCTTTATAGCCGCAGGCATTGCTGGCTAGAAGCACCAGTAAAGGACGTAATCTCTTGCCACCACTCTCAACGATGTGATGGGACAGGTCATGAATTAAAACGATCTGTGATTGAATTTTATCAATAATCAAGTTATTAACCGCGTCAAAATCTTCACTAACCAAGGCGCGTATACGGTCAATAGTCATTCTTTATCCTCTACCAATTAATCAATGCATGCTAAGGTGGGATATGTTAATTGTCAAGTGGAAGAGGGAACTTGTAGTTTTATCAAGGAGAAGATGGAGAGTTATTACTCAATTCCTGAACAGTACTTTATCAGTACTTAAATCCTTTTAAACGTTAAAAGACGAATGCAAGGCCTATTGCCTTTGTTCATTATGGTTCGATTTCATTTTTTTATTTATGTACATGTTATTGTCAGCCAGATTTAGTAAGCTCTCTGCATTGGCTGCTTGATCCGGGTAAGTCGCTGTACCGATACTAATTGTACATATTAAGTCCATTTTTTTTATATGAAAGGGTTCAGAAAATTCCTGATCTATCCGCTTGAATATAACATCGGATATTGAATCATTTGGTTTATGAGTGATAACTGCGGTAAATTCATCCCCGCCTAATCGGGCGATAATATCTTTATTCCTAAAACAGTTTTGGAGTCTTTTTGCAACTTGTAATAACAGTATATCGCCTATTTCATGACCGTATTTATCATTTATTTTTTTAAATCCATCCAGATCCATAAAAAATAAAGTTACAGCGCTTTTTGTTGATTGAGACGAATCGAGAATATTTTGAAGGTGTGTATTAAAATACGCACGGTTCGGTAAATTGGTTAACGAATCATGAGTTGAAAGGTAATGAAATTTTTGTTTATCGGCATGGAGTAAGAAATTTTGCTCCTTTAATACGGCTTCATATAGTTTATTTTCTTTCAGTAAATTATATAGAACGGTAATTATGAGTAAAAAAATAAAAACATGATTTATATTTTCAATGAAGGGAAGATATTGTTCAGGTACCTGATATACAGGTGAAATATATTGGTAGATGAAGATTGTTACTATTGAAGCAGATAAGATACTGTAGAAAACTAATCCCTCAAGTCCTATTGTTGCAGCGGCGAGTATGGGCGATAGGTAGAACCATCCAAAATAGGAACTGGATATTCCACCTAAACATAAATTGCCAACCGTCATTATCAGCAGACATAAACTGTTAAGTATATGACCGCAAACGATAATGCTGTATTTCTTTTTAAGTAGTATCAAATTACACACAGTAACGCAGCTGGCAAAAAATAATGCATAGGCAATAATCCAAAAATGCAAATATATATTAAGTGCGGTGAAATTGACGCCAATGATTAAGAGTTCAACAGTGATCATAGTTAATAGATGGTATTTTCTATCGTATTCACTGGGAAGAGACAGTTTAGTTTTATGTTTGATAACTTCCTTTTTAACCCGTGCCATTTAATGACCTCAGATCCTGGATACAAAAAGAGGTAAATTACCTCATATCAATAAGTACAGTATAGAATATTATTTGTATAGTAAGGTGTAATTAATTGTATGGCCGTTGGTCATTGGAATTGGCCTATAAATTTATGGCTCACTTGTTGTTCAAGACAGGACTTTTTTAAATACATGTTAAAACTAGTACTATCCCTGGAGTTGTCAGTTGAGAGCGTCCCAAACGGGAAGTAATCACTGACTCATGATCAGCTCATAATTCCATTGTTTGGGTTAAAACACAACTTTAAAATCTTTTTATTTTGTTACTCTTTTATTTTTATACATTGAAGCGGAAGTGCATCACATCGCCATCACATACAATATAATCTTTCCCTTCCAGACGTAATTTCCCGGCCTCTTTGGCGCCCTGTTCGCCTCGACAGCTAATGAACGCTTCGTAAGCAATGACTTCTGCGCGGATAAAGCCTTTTTCAAAGTCTGTATGAATTACGCCAGCGGCTTGAGGTGCTGTTGCTCCCTTATGAATAGTCCAAGCTCTGACTTCTTTTACTCCAGCAGTGAAGTAGGTTTGTAACCCTAAAAGATCATAACCTGCTCTGATGACTTTGTTTAATCCTGGTTCGGTTAATCCCAAGTCTGCCATAAATTCTTTACGATCAGCATCTTCCAATTCTACCAGTTCAGATTCAGTTGCCGCGCATAAGGCGACAATGCGTGCATTTTCTTCGGCAGCAAGTTTTTGCACCTTTTCCAGTAAAGGATTATTTTCATAACCATCATCATCAACATTAGCTATATAAAGCACAGGTTTTGCAGTGAGTAAAAACAGACGACGCGTTATTTGTTCTTCTTCAGAAGAAAGGCCTAAAGTTCGAACGGGATACCCAGCATCCAGATGAGCTTTGATTTTCTCGAGAGTCTTCATTTCAAAAATAGCTTCTTTATTCCCGCTTCTGCTGTTTTTTCCGGCTTTTAACATGGCTTTTTCAAGTGTTTCCATATCTGCTAAAGCAAGTTCCGTGTTAATCACTTCTATATCGCTGAGTGGATCAACGCGTCCTTCTACGTGGATTACATCTGAATTTTCAAAGCAACGTACTACATGAGCAATCGCGTCAGTTTCACGAATGTTCGCCAGAAATTGATTGCCCAACCCTTCACCACTGGAAGCGCCTTTAACCAATCCTGCAATATCGACAAATTGCATGGTTGCAGGTAGAGCCTGTTGTGGTTTTACGATCTCACTTAAGGCATCCAGACGTGGATCAGGTACAGTAACTATGCCCACATTAGGCTCAATGGTACAAAATGGGTAGTTAGCCGCTTCTATACCTGCTTTGGTCAGAGCGTTGAAAAGGGTTGACTTTCCAACGTTAGGTAAACCAACGATACCGCATTTAAATCCCATGTGTACTACCTCTTAGCTACGTTCTAAATTATTTTGCAATCGTGCAGATTGGATGATTATTTAGAATTAAGTGTTTAAATGATTCATTGCTCTGGCTATATCTCCAGACAATACCAAAGGCATGACTGCAATGCCTCTATCTATAGCGTCATAAATTTGCTGTCTATCATCGACTGAAGGTTTGCTCAGTACAAATTGATGTACCAAGTCTCTATGTCCAGGATGACCAATGCCAATTCGTAATCGGTGAAACTCACTACTTCCTAACTGCGTAATAATGTCTCTTAAACCATTGTGACCACCATGGCCACCACCGGTTTTTATTTTTATACGCCCTACAGGTAAGTCCAGTTCATCATGCACAACCATTATTTCTTCTGGTTGAATTCGATAAAATTGGCTGATTGCCCTAGTTGGCAATCCACTGTGGTTCATAAAAGTTAAGGGTAAAACCAATTTGCACAAATTGTGATTGATTTCCAGATCAGCAATTTCTGCCTGCATTTTTTTATCTAATTTATAATGCGCACTGTGTCGTTGCGCCAGAGAATTAACCAACCAACCACCAGCATTATGCCTTGTTTGTTCATAGGCAGAGCCTGGATTGCGTAAACCGATGATAAGTTTAATGGCCATAGACTGTAATTTCTTAATATGTGTATCGGATTAATCGGGTAGCAGTTGAGCGTGTTTTCATGTACGTATCTTTACAGATAACCAGGTTGAATGAACTCTGGTTATCTGCAAGAAATTAAGCCAGAGTAAACCTTACTCTGCACTTTCCTCTTCATCAGTAGTAGGTACAGCAGAAGCAGGAACTGATGTTTCTTCTTCTTCAACCGAGCCGACTTTAGGTGCATGAATACTCACGACAGGAGCGTCATGACTTCCGTCTGTAACATCAACAGTCAGATGAACGCCTTTAGGCAGTTTCAGATTGGATAAGTGAACTACATCATTCATTCCTACATCAGTCATATCCACTTCAATGAACTCAGGTAAGTCTTTAGCCTGACAACGAATTTCAACTTGCGTCATGGTGTGGTTAATGATTCCACCTGCTTTTACGCCAGAAGATTTTTGTTCATTCGTGAAATGAATAGGAACGAGTTTGATTAGAATGTCTTTTGCAGAAACACGTTGTAAATCCATATGCATTACGATTGGCTTGTATGGATGACGTTGTAATGCTTTCAAAATCACGTGTTCAACTTTACCGTCAACAGAAATATCAAAAACACTGGAGTAAATACTTTCAGTTTCCAAGGCTTTAATTACTTTATTGTGTAGAAAGTGGATTGATTTTGGTTTTTTATCGCCGCCATAGATTACAGCGGGAACTTTATTCTCAAGACGACGTAGGCGGCGGCTCGCACCTTTCCCCATATCCGTTCTTGATTCAGCTTCTAAAAGAATTGTTGACATTATATACTCCAATAAATTTAAGGATCCCTTATTTAATCCGCGACCAGATTAAATACCCGAATACTCACTAAAAATGAGTAATTTAACCGGGAAAGGGTGAAGAAGTATACAATATTTTAAAATGAACTTGAAGTCATAGCCATAATTTCATAGAATATGGCACTTTATTGAAATTGTGATAGCCAATCAGGCGAGTTGGAGAATAGTTATGTATGCGGTAATCAAGACTGGCGGTAAGCAATATACCGTAAAAGAAGGTGATGTTTTAAAAATTGAATTGCTGCCTGAAGATGTTGGCAATGAGATCAAATTTTCAGAAGTACTGATGTTGGCAGATGGCGATAAAGTCGTGTGCGGCACTCCATTTATTGCTAAAGCAGTTGTTAAAGCTGAAGTACTTGATCATGGTCGTCACAAGAAAGTAAAAATTATTAAATTCCGTCGTCGTAAGCACCACATGAAACAAATGGGGCATAGACAATATTATTCGCAAGTTAAAATTACTGCGATAAGCAAGTAAGAGGGGATAGCAATGGCTCATAAGAAGGCAGGTGGTAGTACTCGTAATGGCCGCGATTCGAATCCAAAGTTTCTTGGTGTAAAGCGTTTCGGTGGTCAATTTGTAAATGCGGGTGAAATTATTGTAAGACAACGTGGTACACGTTTCCATCCTGGAACAGGAGTTGGTTGTGGCCGTGATCATACTCTGTATGCCCTGGTTGAAGGTTTGGTACAATTTACCGTCAAGGGTGAAAAGAATCGCAAATACGTTACGATAGTTGCCGAACAAAAAGAAGAAGCTGCAAGTTAATTTGCATCAGTACATCATTATCTGTAAGAAGATTGCGGAACTTTAGATGTATTAAAAAGTGATTTCAGTATATAGGATATAGCAAATTGTTTGTAGTACCTATTTTTGATGGTATCTAGAACGTTACGATATTTGTCATCCAGTTTATAACCCCGGTAACGGGGTTTTTTTTTAGTTTTAAGGTTGGTCATGAGATTCGTCGATGAAGCAATTATTAAGGTAGACGCCGGTAATGGTGGAAATGGTTGCGTCAGTTTCAGGCGTGAAAAATTTATACCCCGTGGTGGTCCCGATGGTGGTGATGGTGGGGATGGGGGTAGTGTTTATTTTGAAGCGAGCAGTGATTTAAACACCCTGGTTGATTTTCGTTATATGCGCCATTATAAAGCAGAGAATGGCCAGCAAGGGATGGGTGGTAACTGCAGTGGAAAAAAAGGAGCTGACCTGATTATAAAGGTTCCTGTTGGCACTATGGTTTATGATATCGATACAGGAGAGTTGCTGGGAGATATTAATAAACCCGGAGAACCTGTACTTATTGCCCAGGGCGGATTTCACGGATTGGGAAATACGCGATATAAAAGCAGTGTTAATCGTTCTCCAAGACAATCCAGTCCCGGCAGTCCTGGAGAGTGTCGGCATTTACGCCTGGAATTGCGCGTTTTAGCTGATGTGGGTTTGTTAGGACTTCCAAATGCAGGAAAATCCACGTTAATTCGCGCAGTTTCCAGTTCAAAAGCTAAAGTTGCTGATTATCCATTTACTACATTGCATCCGGGTTTAGGTGTTGTTAGTGTCTCTTCACACAAGAGCTTTGTGATGGCGGATATTCCCGGACTAATTGAAGGTGCTGCAATGGGCGCGGGACTGGGGCATCGATTTTTAAAACATCTTTCTCGTACCTGTGTTTTATTGCATGTAATCGATGTTGCTCCTCTTGATGATAGCGATCCGGTAGCGTCTGCAAAGGCCATTATTAACGAGTTAGGTGAATACAGCCCGGAACTGCTGAATAAACCTCGCTGGCTGGTTTTGAATAAAATCGATATGTTACCTGATGAAGCCAGTCGACAGGAACGAATTGAGGCCATCGTAAAAGGTCTGAAATGGAACGATAAAGTGTTTGCCATTTCAGCGATTAGTGGCCAGGGAACTCAACAACTCTGTTACTCATTGATGCAATTGATTGATGAGATGAAAGAGTCGGAAGCTTAACCACTCAGCCGCATAATAGACTACCAGAGGACTGCGATAAGGTATCTGGTGTGTCTCTCCTCCTTCCTGGATTTGATTGCTGTAGTGAATGGTTAATTGCGTTGTACCTTTTGGTGGCTGTTGCAACCAATACTCTTCCAGACCACTAAGATGAAAATGTACTTGAGTGGATCTCAGATTATGAAAGTTAATTAGGTGCTGATTGCCTGGCCTTATTAATAGAGATTGTAATAAGCCTTCAGTGGCTTCATCAATTATGGTTATGGGTTCATTATTTTTTATTATCAGTTCTCTTAGATTATCGGAGGCTTTTTTGTCAATGGAAGCAATAATATGCGGTGACAGAATAGGATCGATAATTCCTTTAATTTTATCAACCATATCACTGGTACATCGAACTTTGAATTCGATATAGGGGACGTCCAGGCGGTATCCGGTTTGACAATCTATATCAGCCAGGGCCTCTTCCAGAGTCTGTGCTATTTCGCTTTCCGCCAATCCAAAAATGCGCCATTTAATAATCTGTTTGGTACTGCGTTCCATTTTCAGAAGGAAAGGAAGGGCATGGTTATTGAACATTGGCAGACATTCTCGAGGAGGTCCAGGCAGCATGATAAAAATTCTATTATTCCATTGATAATAGCACCCCACAGCACTTCCGTTAGGGTTGGGCAGTATTCTGGCTTGTGATGGAAAAAGGCATTGTTGTAAATTTCCTTCGTTAATCACTACCTGGGCGGAGTGCAGCCGTTTCTTGATATGATCCAAAGCCTCAGCATGCTGGACTAAAACATCCCCCGTGTATTTAGCCAACGCAAATCGGGTCAGATCATCTGTTGTTGGTCCAAGCCCACCAATTATTATAATAATCTCGTGGTTTTTTGCTAAAAATTCCAAACAGTTTACAATGTCCGTTTCTTTATCACTGCACGCCATCTGTAATCCCAGAGATAAACCTTCTGAACACAGGATATGCGCGATATCATGGCTGTTGGTATTGAGGGTGTCACCATGAACTATTTCATCTCCTGTAGCTAAAATGGCAATGGTCATTTATTTTTCCAATGTTAAAATTGATAATTAGAATTCTATAGCAGAATTTAAAAAATAAGTAATAATTATTAACAGGAGGTTGACATTTAGGGGCTGGTTGGGTAATTACTAAATCAAGATTTTTATTTCAGGACTTATGAAAAGCTCCCAATCTCAAAGTTAAATGGAATTTTTAATCGGGTCATTTAGATTATCTAAACTACCTTTTTAAAAATTTAAGTTACCTTGATCTTGGGTTTTTGCGTAGTTCCTGTATTTATCTCCCTAAGTTGTCATCCCGAAAGCATCTTGGGTTTTCTCCAGTGTGTGACAGAGATTATTCTTAATACCGAGAATTTAGCCACATTGTGTAGCGGTTGGATGGACAATATCTGGTGTAGTTGAAATATAAATGAGTGAAGGAGAAGTTATGGTGTTTGAAAGTCGTTATGTTGCACATGTTCCTAACGCTCAGGGTATAGTAAATTATTCGACAGAAGAAAACAGAATCTGGAATATATTATTTGAAAGACAAATGAAATTATTACCAGGTAGAGCCTGTGATGAGTTTTTGGCTGGTTTAACTACTTTGGGAATCACTGCGAATGCAATTCCTCAACTTCCTGAAGTGAGCCAAAAATTAAAGGAAAAAACAGGATGGCAGGTAGCTCCGGTCGCTGCATTGATTTCAGCACGAGAGTTCTTTGAGCTTTTGTCAAATAAATACTTTCCTGCAGCCACTTTTATACGCTGCCAAGAAGAATTGGATTATGTACAGGAACCCGATATATTCCATGAAATTTTTGGCCATTGCCCTATGTTAACTGACAAGGTATACGCTGATTTTATTCATGATTATGCCTGTAAGGTTTTAACCTTTCCAGAGGCTGATTGGCCTTTATTGCAACGTATGTTCTGGTTTACAGTTGAGTTCGGTTTGATTCATACATCGAAAGGTTTAAGAGCTTATGGCGGAGGAATTTTATCGTCCATTAGTGAAACCGTTTATAGTGTAGAAAGCGATATTCCTCTTCGTGTTCGGTTTGAACCTGTTGCCGCATTTCGAATGCCCTATCGAATTGATATGCTACAGCCGGTTTACTTTGTTATAGATGATTATCAGACCTTATATACTTTTGTATCGTCTAACATCAATGAATTATTGGAACGAACACGACAGCTAGGAGAGTATCCTCCCTTTTTTGAAGTGGATCCTGATAATCCGAATATTCATATCAGAGCCTGTTAGCAGGGGTCTCAGTTCATGATATGGAGTAGAGAGTAACGTTGTAATTTTTTAATAACTACGGAAAACGTCATTCCGAACGCGGGGTGGGAACTCCTGAACGTGATGCCCTCCTGCATCACTATGTTCGGCAAGATCCTATTTCCCTGACTTATTGAGAATTTACTGACGCTTTTTGTATCGGTTACGAAGCATAAGGAATAGGCTGTCTATGTATTGTAATGATAGAAGAGTCTTGTTAACATCGACCAACACACTTTGTTCATTGACTGGTTGGTCAAGGAGCATCATTTGATTAAAGTATTAATTGTTGATGACCATGCATTGGTTAGAATGGGTATTCGACGATTGCTTGAAGACATGTCGGATGTAGATGTAGTTGCGGATGCTGAGAGCGGTGAGCAGGCCTTGGCATTTGTCAAAACTCATAACCCTGATGTAGTTCTTTTAGATATGAAGATGCCTGGAATTGACGGTTGGGAAGTTACTCGTCGCTTAAAAAAATCAAATCCTCACATAAAGGTCATTGCGGTGACTGCAATGTGTACAGATCCTCTGCCTACCCGCGTTTTGCAATTAGGTGCCATGGGGTATCTGACTAAAGAGTCAGGAGCTGAAGAAATGGCAGCTGCAATCCGTAAAGTAGCTAAAGGTGAAAAGTACCTTAGTGCCGAAATTGCTCAAAAAATGGCAATTAATAGTCTGCAGGATGCTCAGGACTCGCCCTTTGATATGTTGTCAGAGCGAGAAATGCAAGTCATGCTGATGATTACCAGCGGGATGAATGTGCAGGATATAGCAGATCGTTTGTTTTTAAGCAGCAAAACCATCAATGGTTACAGATATCGTATGTTTGAAAAGTTAGGAATAAAAAACGATGTGGAGCTTACCTATTTGGCGATGAAACACAGAGTCATTGAACATCCTAATGATATAATTCAAGATGATTAAACTGGAAATTCGACGCAAATTTTGTAACGGAACTCCGGTTTAATTGTGTTTTAAAGTAGCAACAAAGTCCCTCAGAATACGCTATGATGCTATATAATTATCTAATTTTTGTAGTTTATGAATATTAAGCAGCCTTCCGCTGAGTTAACTCTATTTCTTAGTAAACTACCTGGTGATCCGGGTATTTATCGCATGCTTGATGAGGCAGGTACGGTTTTATATGTAGGTAAAGCGTCCAATCTTAAAAAGAGAGTGAGTAGTTATTTTAGTAAACAGAATACGGCGGTTAAAACACGATCCCTGGTAAGTCAAATTGCATCAATTGAAATTTCAGTAACCAGAAGTGAGACAGAAGCATTATTACTGGAAAGTAATCTTATAAAATCGTTAAGACCAAAATACAATATATTGCTTCGTGATGATAAGTCCTATCCCTACATTCATATTTCGAGTCATCCTGAATTTCCTCGTATTGAAAGTTATCGAAGTAAAAAAAAGCCAGTATCTGGTCTTTTTTTTGGCCCATACCCCAATGGCACTGCAGTAAAAGATACCATTCTGACCATACAAAAAGTATTCAAGATTCGAAATTGTCGGGACAGTTATTTCAATGCCCGTTCACGTCCTTGTTTGCAATATCAGATTAAACGTTGTACTGCACCTTGTGTCGCATATATAAGTCCTGAAGCTTATCGACAGTCCGTAGATGATGCCATGCGATTTTTGCAGGGTAAGTGTCAGATAATCCTGGATGAACTGACGGAACGTATGGAACAAGCCGTTGATCAGCTTAATTTTGAAGCGGCTGCAGTATTTCGTGATCAGATTAAAAATCTACGGCTGGTACAGGAGCAGCAAGCAGTGGTTCAGCTCAAAGGAGATGCCGATGTAATCGCCATCGAAGTACGCCCCGGTTTTGCCTGTATTCAGTGCGTTACGATTCGAGAAGGACAGGTATTAGCCAGTCGAAGTTTTTTTCCTTCAGTACCCAATAAGGGATTGAATGAGGAACTGGATGCTGAGGAGTTATGGCAACAAACATTTGAAGCCTTTGTTGGTTTTTACTATTTGGATTCCGTTGATAGAATCCCTGCTTTAATTATTACGAACAAAACTCTGTTGGATCATCATTCTTTAGAGGAAGTGCTGACTGATAAACGGGGTAAATCCTGTACGATACAAATTAATCCGCGCGGTATTAAATCCCGATGGATGGATTTTGCTGTAAACAATCTCCGAATCTCTATAGCAGAATACGTCAGTCAACACTCTACGATTAAGTCCAGATATCAGGCTTTGGAGAAATTATTATCGCTTGAAAAGCACATCGAGCGAATGGAATGTTTCGATATAAGTCATACCCAGGGAGAGGCAACTATAGCGTCCTGTGTGGTTTTTGATGAAGAGGGGCCATGTACTAAAGAATACAGGCGATTTAATATTGAGGGGATAACACCTGGTGATGATTATGCTGCCATGGAGCAAGCCGTTACGCGAAGATTCAAACGATTAATAGAAGCTCAATCATTACCTGATGTATTAATCATTGATGGTGGAAAGGGGCAGGTTGCCGTGGTAAAACGGGTTTTAGAGTCCTTGAAGGTACATGATATGATTTTGTTGGGTGTTGCAAAAGGGCCATCCCGTAAAGCCGGTTGGGAAAAACTGATTTTGGTTAATGAAGATCGAGAGTTTACCTTACCTGAGGATTCAAAAGCACTGCATCTCCTCCAACATATTCGGGATGAAGCACATCGATTTGCGATCACGGCTCATCGTAAAAAAAGACAAAAAGCCCGACTCGATTCTACCCTTGAGAGCATTGAGGGAGTAGGCGCAAAACGCCGACAGGCATTACTGCATCGATTTGGTGGTTTACGGGAATTGTCCAAAGCATCCATAGAAGAAATCAGCAAGGTTCAGGGCATCAGTGAACATTTAGCGATGCGGATTTATCAGTATTTTCATGGTTAACCCGCTGGACAGTATGCTATCAACCGCCCAATTTAGGTTTATCGTGCTGATCCTGAGCATCATGAGATTTATCAGAATTAGAGGGCGTATTTTCTTTTTTTGCAGGTAAGGGATTAAAGAAGTTCAGCAAGCTTCCAATGATATGCCCAAAGATGGTATCCGATGAAGTAAAGCGTTTAACTTGACTCACGGGTTCATCAACAGATATTAAAATTTTATCGATATAGGTATGACAATCATTGATGCCTACTTCGTAACGATTATAAAATTTTAATATATTACTAAGACGAACTTCATATTGTTCTTGTAAAATTTTGTGCATGGAAAGCATCCTGATTAACTGTTCTCCTGTAGTTTCTCTGGATTCTTGTTGGGAAAATTCTGTTACATCATTAGATGGTATTCCTAGCTCTATAAGTTTGGGCTTATCAACAACATCATTGATTGTAAATTTAATGAAACTATGGTGACCCAGCGAGCCTTTTAATTTGGGACTTAAAAATTCAGCTTCGATTCCCAAAATTTCATATTTTTGTTTTGTTTTCAAGAACGCGTTAAACTGTTCTGCATCACCGGAAAAATACTCCTTCAGAACCTCATCTTTTATCTCCTCCATGTAATCATGGTTTATAGAGGTAAATAGAGATTCAAATGAAGTTTCCAGTTTCCTGACTGCATGTCGGATAAGTCGAGTTTCACCTTCTTTAAGTAGCGAGTGAGGAGCGCGGTTACCTATAACAAGTCCAACAATGAATCCCGTGAATGCTCCTATGAATAAACCCGTAGGTAATCGGAAATTCTTAATATCGCTAAGGGTTAACGAAATGGATCCTACCACAGCGCCAATAATACCGGTGACTAAACCAATTATAAATCCACCAAGGTTCAGAAGCGCTTGTCTGGATTTATATAAGATACCATTTGCCCCCGTTTCCTTAATCAATGCACTGTAATTTATTGAAATTTGTTTTATGGCTTCAAATCGCTCTTTTAAGGATAACTCAGCATTTTTAATGTCGTTTATATTTTTAATAAGTGAAATTAATTGACGCGCGATAGGTTCAAGTTGTTCTGCAGAACGATCTGATGTCGCGAGATTCTCAAAGAGAGGCAATAAATAATATTTACCTTCGAATTCATTGCAACTATCAATTAATAGTTTTAATTCTTTTTGTGTTTCAGAATGTAATGACACGATAGAGTTCCTTGGTAAAATTACAGTAATTTATTCTTATGAGTTTAGACAATCCTGTTATAATGCGCTCAAACAGGATTGAATCAGTATTTATTGTTATAAATTTAACCGGTATTCTTTCGATTCCAAAGTTTGTTTGGGTTTCGATGAATCGTTTGCCGTCTCAAAAAAAACAAGTCCTTGGGAGTAAACAGGCTCTATCTCAGTTTCAGATGAATTTTCAGTGGGTTGAGATGGAACAGAAGTATTTCTGGGGGCATCTTTAAGTGCAATTGTTCTGTTGGTAGTCAAGCCAAAAACGATTGCAGTCAGACAGTTGTTTTCTAATGTTTCAATGAGCTGTTGCGTATGACTGTAAAAGAGGCCAGCATACACTTCCCTTTTATTTGCTCTAATGATGGCTAAAGCCTCTCTGAATTGATTCGTATCAAAAGTATCACTCTTGAAACACTCTAAAACGTGTTGGAGCGCTTTTATTTTTTCCCGTTTTCTTTGTGGAAAGAATAATCCCCAAAAACCCTTTAAATTAGTTTCAAGTTGTTTGATGTGTTCTTCGATATTCTTTTTGGTGGTATTTAAAATATTGGGTAATTTCTTTTCAAATTCATTTTTTTTAATTTCCAGAAGTTCTCCGCGGGATTTTTGTAATTTTGCTCCCGTTTCCAGCCATGAGGAATCATTCAACTTTCCATCTTCTGCACCTAGAAAACTCATCATTCCAAAGATGCTTTCATGCATTGAAATGGAGTTTTGTGATTGAAATGCTTTCTTTAAACCATAGTGATTAAAAGAATAAGGTTGAATGTTCTGATCAAAATAATTGGAATCAAACACATAACCGTTAAATAAGAATTTTGCTATTGCTATTGGGCCCGTGGTGCATACTACTATGGACTTTAAGTACAGGGTCCGTTCCTTTTTCATGAGATAATCCAATAATTGTTCATCAGATTTTTGAAGTATCCCTTTAATTTCATAGTATTCATTTCTAAAGAACAACCATTTAAAGAACCCGAGTTGATCCTTTAATTCACTTTTTAATCTTTGGATTACTGATTGATGGGTTTCATCAGCAGAAACTTTATTAAATTCAAGAAACTTGACTTGATCAGTCATAATTTCATTGATGTATTTCCTCAGATCTCGTGAAGTTCGCTCCTCTCCTTCGGCGAATATGCTTTTGGATCGTGCTATATAAATTGATTCTGAACGATTTTTCATGAAACTGATTAGGTATTTATTTAGAAAACTGTCTCTCCCAAATTCTTCTTCAGTTTTTTCTATAAAATCATTCGTGTATTTACCTAAGACGCTGATTATTCCTTGTTGAATTTTTTCTATTACTTCTTGTGCTGCAATTGGGTCAACTACGGCAATATAATCATTATTGGATAGTATTACGTCTTTATTTTGAGTTCGTAAACTGCCTATATTCAATAATAATGGTGCTTGTACAGGGATTCGGGCTGGGAGTTTTGACGTATCAACTGGAACATCAAAATCAGTATATGCCCCTTTTGTATAAACAGGTGATAACCATCTGAGAATGTCGCTGGCAAGAGCAGGGTTTCCTCCTTCATTGAAATGAGAAATTTCATCTTTATAAAATTCATATAATTTTTTTTCATATTCTGATTTCAGGGTGTCTGGAAATAAATGTGCATCAACGGGAGTAATTCTATGTTCTGTACAAAAGCGGTGTAAATTTTTGATTGCTTGTTCATTTAGCAAGGAAGAGTCATAAATCAGATTAATTGAATCAGTAGGGTTCTTTTCACGCATGGTGATTAATCGCATCTGATTCTCAGTATTCATAAAAATACCGGGTTTATTACTAAGCCAAATTTTGACATGAACATGAGGATTGTATTGATACAGTTTTTTTACGGCACCTGACATATTGGACATCCTGAATGCTTTGAGAACAAATTAACAACAATTGAGTGAATATTTTACATGAAAAACCTTAATAAATTATTAATTACAGTAAAAAATAAAAACAGTATAGAAATTCAGGAATGAATAAAAGCAATTTAGAAGTTGGAATCAATGGAAGGGGGCATGGAGTAGCGTACTGGATAATATCTTTGCCTATGCTGATTGAGTGGCTTAGGGATTCGGCATCAATAGGTGACTGAATTGGAGATGCCGAATTGTATTGTATCTCTTGGTTTATAGGAATCAGAAGGAACGTATTGCCCTGACTCCAGCTGTTTTTCCTTTACTCAGGTTTGTCTGAGTCCCGGTTTTAAAACTTTGCACCCAGGAATTGGAGGAGGTTTTTTCCGTTGAACACCAATAATTATCGCTGTTGAATTTACCCAATTCATTTCTCATCGCATAAATTAACGAAAGTTCATACAGTGTTGGTAAACGCCAATCGGATTGTGATTTACCATCATTATCAAAAGCAGCGGGGTTAGTTACTATGTTCTGAGCATCCCACCAGGTTACAGCAAAAGATTGATCGGTATTGGCTGCGATTAACCCATGGATTCCTGTGGCGTTGACGTAAATGACTGTTCCCCCTAGAACAGTGTCGCCTAATTGCCGCCTGATACCAGAATTTGCCGGATCAATCCACATGGTGTTGAAATCAAGGCCATCAGATTTAGCTAATATTTGTCCTGATGTCCCGCCAGTTGGCACTCCGCGTCCATCAGCACCAGTTGCCCCCTGAACTCCTTGGGAACCCGTAGCTCCAACATCTCCCTTTATTCCCTGTATACCCTGAGGTCCGGCTGGTCCTGTATCACCTTTTAATCCCTGTACTCCTTGCGGTCCTGCTTCTCCTCGGATACCTTGAGGACCAGCGGGACCTGTATCGCCTTTTAATCCTTGTACCCCTTGAGGACCGGCTTCCCCTTGTAAACCCTGAGGTCCGGCTGGACCTGTATCACCTTTTAGTCCCTGTGCTCCTTGAGGCCCAACTGGTCCAGTATCGCCTTTTAATCCTGTTAACCCTTGAGGACCTGCTTCCCCTTGTATACCCTGAGGTCCAGCTGGCCCAGTATCGCCTTTTAAACCTTGTATTCCTTGAGGACCTGCCTCCCCTTGCGTACCCTGAGGTCCAACTGGACCTGTATCACCTTTTAGTCCCCGTGCTCCTTGAGGACCTGTTGCTCCCACGGGTCCAGTAATTCCTGTATCACCTTTGATACCCTGAGGCCCTATTGCTCCTGCATCTCCTTTAACACCTTGAGCACCCGTGGGACCAGTATCTCCTTTGGGACCTTGGGGACCTGCGGGTCCGGCTGGAATTTTCCCTATTTCTTTTTTTAACTCGTCTTTAAGTTCGGACACCTTATTATCGACATAGGTTTGAGATGCCGGATTACTTTTAGCTAAAACATCAGTCCCAGTAAATAAAATAAGAAGGATGGCGGGGAGATATTTACTTATTGGCATGATTAATTTTATCCTTTTTGAATTAATATGTGTTCACTCAGGGGGGGCTGACAATTCATTAATTCAATCCCAAGGTTCCGCGACGTTGAAATCGGAATTGTCATCATATCCTGATGATGGAGTTATCAAATCATTAAATTAATACCTAACAAAATGGCTTGTTGTACGGGTATGTTTTTTACAGATCCACTGCCGTTTTCCAAATCAATTGTGACATCCGGGCTGGCTCCAAATATGCCTTGATAGGACAAACTGATATTGGCATTTGGCGTAATGGCATATCCAAAACCAGCAATTAATTCACCGGCCAATTGAGAAATATCATTAATAGTATCTCTGTCCATTTGCCAGCGTCTATATGCGCCACCGCCTTTGATTTGAATAAACAAAGGCGCGATGAATTCAGGGGTAATTCGAGCGGTAATCAGGCCATCAAGCATGGGTTTTAATGTACTGAGTACTAATAGACCGCCAACGGCTTCAATTTCTTCATCAGTCATTTTTAATCGCATTTGATTGCCGCTTTGCAAGCCGACTTCCAGTCCAAATAAAACAGGACCTTTTTGCACAAAATCTCTGCCCAGGGCAAATCGACCCAAAGCTGTCTGATGATCTCCCTGATGTACCTTTTGATAATCGGCATAACCAAGACTTGCTGAAATCGTCCAGGGATAACTGATGGTTTGTGAATAACAAATTGAATTGAGAAGGAGCATGTTCATGCACAGTGCCAATATGAATGATCTGTATTGTCTGATCCTTGATGTATTCATTGGATACCTTCAATTGGGGGTGGCGTTCATGTGGCGCAGCTACGATAGACTGAAACGAACCAGAAAAGATAAATTCGTGAACGTCCCGTTTAAATAATGGATGGAATAGTATATGAATCAGCTGGTGAATTCTATAAATTTGCTCGAATTATTAATCAGTTGCAGAAAAATTGTTAATGAATTGGTGCACTTCTAAAATACTGATTGGTTTACAGTAAAAATAACCTTGTGCGTATTGGCATCCAATTGATTTAATAACCTCATGTTGCTGTTCGGTTTCAATTCCTTTTTGGATGCTATCAATATCAAGAGCTTTTGTTAATTGAAGAATTCCTTTTAAAAGCATACGGTTTTTTGCGGATTTTCCAATTCCGGTCAGTAATTGCTGGTCCAGTTTAAGATAATCCAAAGGTAAGGATAATAGTTTAGGTAGTGACACTTGTGGGCTGCCAAAATTATCAAGACATATTTTGATACCATTTTTGTGAATTTTTCTGAGGTATTTGGCTATTTTGTTGAAATACGGTGCGATAACACGTTCTGAAATGTCCAGTATAATTTGATTTTTGGCGATATTATATTGTTCTAAATTATCATTTAACGAATCCAGGAATCGCGCATCGTTTAATTGAGTTAATGAAATATTAATTGATAGTTTCCCATCAAACTTAGATTTGAGCATTGATTGGTAATCCTGCAATGACTGTTCAATCAGCCATTGGCTAATGAGATGAATACACCCAGTCTGTTCTGCCATTGGAATGAATTCGCTCGGCAGTATTAAGCCTTCCTGTGGATGAAGCCAACGTAATAATGCTTCAAACCCAATGATTTTATTAGAGATAATATCTATTTGCGGTTGGTAATCAATGTATAGTTCATTTTTGGCAACTGCCAATTTGAGCTCTTTTTTTATGATGTCATTTCGTTTATCTTGAATGATATGTAATGAACTCGAAAACACAGCAAAATTATTTTTACCCGATTTCTTCGCCTGATACATAGCCAAATCAGCACGTTGTAACAGCTCGCTTGAGGTCTTTCCGCTTTCTGGAAAAAGCGCTATTCCTATGCTTGCCGAGATTTTCATTTGATATTCGCCAAATTGGAAACTTCTGGATAAAACATTGATGATCTTTTCTGCGATCATTTTTGTGGAGTTGTACGTGGCGTCCTTAATTAATACGATAAATTCATCCCCTCCAATGCGGGCAATGAAATCATCTTGTCTAATACAGCGCACCATACGTTTGGTCGCTGCTTTTAACAACCTGTCACCTATTGGATGTCCTAAGGTGTCATTGACTATTTTAAAATTATCCAAGTCAATAAGCAGTAATCCCAGATTTTTCCCATCAAGTTGATGCTCATACATCTTTTCAATCAATTGTTCCTCAAAGTATTTTCTATTGGCAATTTGAGTCAAGCTGTCATAACGAGTTAAATTCAGCATGTTTTGTTCGGTGGATTTAAGCTGGGTTATATCGGTTCCATAAATGTTGATTTGCTTGAATTCAGTCATCCAGATGAGCGTGAATAAATAGACTTTAGAATCTGCTTCGAGTTCAACGCGTAGTACCTGATTCGTATCGCGAGCTTTGTGGGCTTCTCTCAGTAATTGTTCTGGAATACCTGCATGCAAATCTCTCCATTGTTTTAATATTATTTTTCCTTGATTGTTTGCAAAAATCACTTCGCCAGCAGGTTGGATTCTTATGACTGGATTAGGATCCTGCTGTGGAATGCTGGCTAAAAACTGTAAGCGTCGCTGATTTAACAAACGTTCAAATTCTAAATTAACTCTACTCAGGAATAAGCGAAATAAAGTGTCATGCAGGCTGTTTGTCTCCAATTTTCGGAAAGTGAGAATACTGAGCAGTCCAACTACATCATTTTGTGCATTGATAATCGGTCCAGCCAGATAGGAGTTGACTTTCATTTGGATCAATAATTTATCCTCAGGAAAATTCTCTTGAATGTCATTAAAATGACAGATGGATTTTTGCAATATAACCTGGTTGCAAGGAGAATCTATAAGAGAGTAACTGATATTTTCTTCTTTTTTGCCCAAGACGTAATAACTTACGGTATGGGCAATGCGATGACTATCAACCAAACAAACTGAGGCGTAATCAGCGGAAAAGGCATCGTTTATTATTTTTAGAATATCATCAATAATTGCATTCAGTTCACTGTGGTTACTTATTTGTGCCAAAGACCATAAAACCCATTCAATTATCTTTTCCTGTAAAATATTAATCAGCCGCGCAAAAATCACAGAAGTTCCGTGTATTTCTGTTTTATTTATCATAATATTATAAGCAGTGATGGGTTTTTGGGAGATGCTCTCAATCCAGGTGAAATGTTGCGTGATTCCTTCTTTTGCTAATTGAAAGTATTTACGTGCTTGAACAAATTGCCGTTTACGCGAATAGGTATTCAGTTTAAATTGGTGCCAGAACAATTGATTAATGAATTTGTGATGGTTTTTTCCAAATAACCTGGTTGCTTCGTCATTCATGGCAATGACTTTTCCCTGCATATCAAAAGCAATAATGCCATCTTGCGATGTGCTTATTAGCTTTTTGATAGAATTATCCAGATCAGGTGTATTAACTTTTATATTGGATATTGTTGTTTGTATATTATTTTTTGGAGTATCCATAAATTTTATCCAGTCAGTGCTAACTTAAATATAGACATTAATTATAAATTTTGTATTAGGTCTAAACTTATTATTGAAATGACCGAAAAGAAGATAAGTGCAAAATAAATAAGTCAAAAACACAGATTTTTTAATTTTAAGCACAAATCTTGCATGTAAAATATTAAAAATAGGCATGAGGGGGCGGCACCATGAAAAAAATACTTCTAACAGCATTCATGATGTCAATGGCGGCTGTGGTTAATGCTGCAAATTTTTATGGAACAGCATTGTGTGGATATCCTCAATATGAATGTATCAAAGTAGCTGGAGGAGAGAGTTGGGAAAAATTGTTCCCTGATCCGGTTCAGCGTGACCTGGTACAAAGAGTAAATCGCAGTTATAACTATTTATGGGCTGGTAGGGAAATTGCCATACCCAGAAATTTAGCGAATATTACGATTTTTGATATCTCTCCTTTCCCGCTAAAAATCGAAGGCGAAAATGAAAAGCAGATCATTGTAGATCAAGAGAAACTTGCCTGGGCTGCTTATGATGCTGAAGGCAATTTGGTATGGTGGGGACCAATTTCTTCAGGCAGAGATAAATGTTCTGATTCAAACAGGTCTTGCCGGACTCTGACAGGTATTTTCAGGATATTCAGTAAAGAAAATGTCAAGTGTACCTCCGACGTGTTCCCTATTGGTAAAGGCGGAGCCAAAATGCCTTATTGCATGTATTTCCATAAGGGATTTGCTTTACATGGTTCAGACGATATTCCCGGACAAAGAGCGAGCCATGGCTGCGTGCGTATGTTTATTCAAGATGCCAAATGGTTAAATGAAAACTTTGTTCAACTATCCAATGAACGAAACAATTTTATGGGAACAAAGGTTATTGTGCGTCCGTTAAACGATAGTGAGAAAAAATCATGAATATAATAACGAACCGAGGATTTACTTCAATAGCAATCATGTTTTTATCTGGACTACTCTGCTTCTCTTCAATTCAGGCTGCTCCTGCAAAGAAGGACATTGCTGCTGAAGAGAAAGTAGAAAAGAAAGATAACAATAAATTCCCAACCGGATGCACGCCCGTAGGATTCAAACAAAGCCTCAAAGTATTATCACTGTATCCAGGAAAAGAGGGCGCATTACAATCCATGTACTTCTTTTTTAATCAATTACCTCAATCGGTCAGTTTGTATCAGATGCGGGATAAGGATAGTGAATACTCCACCCGTTTTAATCACACCATTAAAGCGAATTCCTGGGCCGTTCTGGCTACCGGAGAGAGAGAGTTGAAATTTATATGTACTTTAGGTGATGGTAAGACTTCGTATGGCAAAATTGTAGACTGTGCTGATACGATCAAAATTTGTGAGTACGTCAATGTGAAATTTGGATTGAATAATAAAGGAAATTTCTGGATAGTAGATAGTAATTCAAGAAACGGGGCCGTCAGTGAAGTCGTACATTATGGCATTATACCTGGAGTATAAGGTGCTATGAAAAGAGGGGAATCTTCATGAAATCACTAGTACCATGGATATGTTTTTTTGTTGCATCAGCCAGTCAACAAGTATTTGCTGATGAAGAGTTTAATGCTTATAGGTTAGGCGATTATAATAAAGCGGCCGAACCTCTAATGAGTAAGACAGGTCAGGATGCAGTTGCGGATTATTATCTGGGTCGTTTGTATCTTTATGGCTACGGTCAGTTAAAAAATAATAAACTGGCGATGCGTTATTTTACCAAGTCTGCAGAAAAAGGCTATTTACCCGCAGTGCAGTTAATGGCCAAATACAGTTTATTTCAGGATAAAAATCCAGAAGAAGCTGCACGTTGGTTTAAACAAGCTGCCTCAGTTGGCGATGTAAATGCCCAGATGTATATGGCCGCTGCATACTTGTATGGGTTTGGTGTTAAGAAAAATGTGGATGTAGCCTCTCATTATTATATAGATGCAGCAAAGAGTGGCAATGCAATTGCTCAATATGCGCTGGCAGAAAATTTCATTGACAGCCGTCACTCAGGTAACAACAAATTGGGTCTGATCTGGTTAACAAAATCAGCGAATAGCGGCAATCCTAAAGCATTAACCAAATTGGGCAGTATATATTTTGTGGGCAAACTGGTCCCTAAAGATGTTTCCAAAGCTCTGGATTTATTAAATCAGGCCGCGTCACAAAATTACGTTCCTGCTATGGTAGAACTGGGTAAAATGGCTTTGGCACAAAATGAATACGATCAGGCTTTGCAATGGTTCAATAAAGCGGCCGGTCACCAGAGCTCAGAAGCTTATTTGGAATTGGCCCATGCCTATTTACAGGAAAAAAGTCCAATTTACGATCCGAAAAATGGGTTTTTGTGGACTTTGAAAGCTGCTCAGGATGGGTTAGTAGAGGCAAAAACCGAATTGGCTAATCTGTATAAAAAGGGCATTGGAGTCAATGCTAATGAAGAATTAGCTAAACAGTGGATGGATCAAGCGGCTCAGGATGCGAAGAAATCTTCTCAAACATCACCGCTGGCTCAAATGGCTTTATGGTTAAGTAATGATAAAACAGATAAGATGGAAGATACTGTTTATCAGATGAATGGGATATTCAGTGCCTGGAAAAACCCGGTAGGACTGAGGAATAACACCTATAATCAAGCTCCACAACTTGAAGTCATTACTCGTCAGGAAATTTTTAAACCTCAGTTTGCATTAACACAACCCAATGAAATCCCTATTAACACTTATTATGATGCTTTGGTCAGTAAAAAAGTTGAGTTAAAAGACAGTGAATGGACTTTTCCTATCTATCATTTAAATAATCAAATCGAAGCATTAGAAAGGGCATACAGCCCTGTTGTTGCGAAAAATAATTTACCAGCACCTTATATTGATGCCAGTTATTACACTTATGATAATAATTCCAGTGCTGATTTAATGGATATTTGGACCCAGGGTTGGCAAAAACAGGCCAATTATATGTCTGTGTTTAACCAAATGTATTTCCGGGCCATATTAGGTGATGCGCAATCACAATTTGAAATTGGTCAAATGTTTCAATATGGTATTGGGGTGACGCAGAATGATCAGTCCGCGATAATTTTCTATCAGAATGCCGCTGAACAGCAACACTTGGGCGCTGAATATAATTTGGGTGTTCTTTATTTAGAACGTGCAAAAGACAATGCAGATTATCAAACCGCATTAAACTGGTTAACTGATGCAGCGTTTAAGGGAAGTAAAAGATCGCAATACGTACTTTCCAGAATATTAGAGACAGGAAAAGCGGGCCCTGATGGCACATTATACATCCAACCAAACCATGAACAGGCAATGTCCATGCTTTATCTCTCAGCCGCAAATAACTATGGGCCAGCAGAATATCAATTGGCTGAGTATTTGGCTCGTGAGTATAACGACGGTTTGAGTGTGGATGTGAAAAAACACAAAATTGCCTTAATTCGTCAATTGTATCAGGGGGCCGCATCGAATCGGGTTGCTCAGGCCTTGTTACCTCTGGCATTTTATAACGCCATGGATGGTGACAAACAAAAACAGGCTGAAGCCTTTAAAGTAGCCGAAAGTCAAGCTGATGCGGGAGATGAAAAGGCCGCCCTGTTATTGGGAATGCTTTATGATCGAGGCATTGGGGTAAGCGCAGATCCAGCAAAAGCGATCTATTGGTACCAACAATCTGGCCAGAATCCAGTGAGTCAATTCATCATGGGTACCTATACAACGGAAGGTAAAGGAGTATCTGTAGATAAAGAGAAAGGGTTGGATTTGCTGAAAAAATCGGCAGAAGCTCAATTCTCTTATTCCGATTTTAATATCGCTGTTCTAAAGCAACAATCGAAAGAAGATTTTTTACCTGATTTGATCACAGCTTATCGTTTAGGTAATAGTCATGCAGGTATTGTTTTAGCTGATTATTATCTGGCAGAAAATAATGATACGGACAGTATGAATCAAGCCAGGGAAATCTATACAGGATTGGCTGAAAAAGGCGATCAGTATGCGCAGTTAAAATTAGCGTACATGATGGATAAAGGGCTTGGTGCTGCGTCGAATCTTGTCGCAGCCCAACGCTGGTATCTCGCATCAGCAGAACAAGGTAATCCCGAAGCCCAATATTTATTAGGTCAATTTTACCAGTTGGGAGAGCTTGGAGAACCTGATTATAATCAGGCTAAACTCTGGTACCAAAAAGCGGCGACTCAGTTACCCAAGGCTTCCGTAGCTTTAGGTTTTATTTATGAAACTGTGGATGATAATTATGCCGATGCCTTAAAGTCCTATGAGATGGCTTCTGAACAAGGTGATGTTTTAGGAGATTATAACTTAGCTTTGATGTACGAATACGGTAAAGGAGTGCCTGTTGATTATCAAAAAGCTAAAGCCTTATTCACCACTGCAGCAGATAAAGGTGTTGATGAAGCCATGAATCAATTGGGCGGTATGTATTTTTATGGATTGGGTCAACCCCGAAATGCACAACAAGCGCTATCCTGGTATAAGAAAGCAGCTGAGCTGGGTAATAGCAATGCCCTTTATGCCCTTGGCCTGTTATCAGAAACGGGCGTAGCGACCAAGCTTGATTTTCCTGACGCTTTGAAATATTACAAAGAAGCGTCTGATAAAGGAAATGAAAAGGCTATGTTGGCACTGGCTAGAATGTACCATTATGGTTTGGGTGTAGAAAAAGATCCTAGAGTTTCAGCAAGTATTTACGAAAAACTTGCTGAGCGACAAAATGCCTATGCTCAATATCAATTGGGAACTTACTATATTGAGGGTACTGCTGGTGAGCAATCAGCCGAAAAAGGCAGGAAACTTTTAGAGCAAGCCAGTGAGAATGGCAATATGCAAGCTCGTAAAGTATTGCGTCGATTGGATGCTCAAACTCAAGCGCGGGTAAGTTATGTTGAACCCGTCCAATTAAATGATGTTCCTGTTTTGGAAGGCTCAAATGCCGATTTGATTTATCTTGATGCCTTGAATGAATGGAATCGGGGAGACGAGGTTTTATCTCGGATGATTTTACAACGATTGGTTACTCAGTATCCTAATTTTGTCCCAGCCAAACGTACTTATGAGCAGTTAAATCAAGCCAGGTTAACACGTACTTACGGTTAACTCTGTTTGGTATATGACTTAGATACTCATACTCAATCCGGCCCCTTTTTAAGGGGCTTTTTTTTATTATTATGTTCTGTCAGTAAAAAATCATTGCCTCTTTTGTAATATTTGCTCACAATCGAGTTGAAGAGTGATTTTTATTTTGGGTAGTAAAGTTGTTTCAGCAATAAAACAGGACTTATGAAAACCCCCAATTACTTTGTTAAAAAGAATTTTTAATTCGGCCATTTAGTTTATCAAAACGCCCACTTTAAACATTCCGTTTTCGTCGACATGGGGATTTTTGGTAAGTCCTGTAAAATAAAGTTGGGATGAGTTTGCTTTTATTAAGTAGTGGTATGAACAATGAGGATAGTGATATGAAGTATGCGGTTACTTTTTGTACCTTTGATGGTGAAGCAGGCGCAAATCCTTTATGGCATAGTTGTATATTACTTTCCAGAATGGATGAAGAGACAAAACAACTGGAGGTAGTCGATAATTGGGGTTTTTATGGTTTACCGACCACCAAACGTGATAATTCATGGACCAATCAATTAAAAGTAAAAATCGGATTGGATGTTGATTTGGTGGGTAATCATGGCATGTTACGTCGTGAAGAAATACGGTATCTGGATCTTGGTCGTGGATTGCATGGGACTACATTTGAATTAACCCAGGAACAATTTGAACATTTGCAGAACAAATGTTTGGAAATGGTAGAACAGCAAGAAAGTGCAATAAAAGAAATTGTTGAACCTTTGAAGATTGTAGGGAAGCCGCCCAAAGAAACAAGAATCTATCCTTATGAACAGTATTCACCCGATATTTATAAATGGGAGAAAATCAGAGCGGCACAAGATCAGCGTGAACCCAGACTGAAACCTTTTGAGGTTCGAGTATCCTGGGGATGGACCGGTCCAAGTCTTGCAGATTCAAGGACATGTAAAACACAGAGCTTGGCACTATTAAAACATGTGTTATCAGATGAACAAATTACCCGCCTTACCGATGGAGGGAAACATCCTACTGTACCGAGATACAGTGGGCCAATGGAAACCATTTATCTGCATAGCACCGGTCCTTTAAGACAACATGAAAAGAAATCCGGGGATAAAGTGTTTTATCGTGATTCTAAGGATCCTGGTGTTCGACTTTATTGGACTGTGCCGCCACAGGAAGTTGAAGCATTATCACCTGATACAATCAAGATATTATCGATTGATAAGGAATATTGTCCGAAAGTTAAATCAGTTGTGAGAAAATTACAGCAACTTGAGTGGTTACTCAGAAATGCTAAAGTTCCTGAAGAATTTCAAAAGAATCAGGATGCTTTAATTAATCAAGTGATCGCTCATTATAAAAGCTTCTCCAAAATCAAACCCAAAGAGGATAAACCATCTGTAACAGGTGTACAGGGATTTTTTTATTCATTACTTTCTCTGCCGAGAAGTCGAGCGGAACAGCGTTTACAAGAAAAAATCAAGAACGCGGAGAACTTGTTTAACGGACTCTATATGGCCCTTGTCCATCGTATGAAAATTGATCAAAATAGACCAATTGAACCTATTGATGAGATGAACTCTGAGGATGAACAGAATGACGCAAGTTCTAGCTATGAACAGGTTGAGTTGATTGATGAAAACCCCTTGGAAGCTGTTGTCAGTTATTTATCAGTGAATGAGCAAATCGAGTTATGCCGAATTATTGGACGTAACTATTGTGTTGATGATGAGTCTGAAGAAGAGTTATCTGAAGATGAACTTGATTTATCGGAAGAGCGCTTGGTTCAGAGTCATGAATCAAATGAATATGCTCAAAGTCCCAGATAAGGTTCTTCAACAGCACTCTCTTTAAGCTCCTTTCTCATCCTTGAGAGAGGAGTATAAGAACAGCACTTACGAAAACCGGGAAACGTCATCCTGAACGCAGTGAGGGATCACCTGAAACCGGCATAGTGCCTGCATTTGGAGATCCTTCACTGCGTTCAGGATGACGAAACTCAACCGTCATCCCGAGTGTAACGAGGGATCTTCTGAATGTGGCTCCGTGCCTGCATATGGAGATCCTTCACTGCGTTCAGGATGACGAAACTCAACCGTCATCCCGAGTGTAACGAGGGAACTCCTCAATGAGGCACGGTGTCTGCATTTGGAGATCCTTCACTGCGTTCAGGATGACGTTACTCTTGGTAATTCCCGAAACTTCCGAGATGATTGAGAAGTTACAAAAATTCCTTTTGCATCGACCTTGGGCTTTTTCATAAGCCCTGATACCTTCTGCATAACCTTGATCAAAGATTACTCAATTGATTGAAAGAAAAACAGAGCAAGGGTAAACTAAGCACACTCTATAAAACAAGTGAGCACAATAGGATGTTTTTGAACTTATCGGATTTACAAGCCCGGATTGCACTGATCAGAACTCAATTAATCAGTTCAGCAGAAACCTGGATAGATACTCAAAATAATGCAACTCTTAATCAGCATAAGAGTAATTGGTTGAATGCCGTAAAATCAGCAAACCGAGATGAAATGCAAAGGATGTTACAAGAGGGTGATGTTCCTCTTGTCAGATCAGATCAGTTACTGCACTCCATTAGTGTCGCTTCTTCATCTTCAGAAGAAGGTGATTCTTTAGCATTAGCAGTGGTGGATGAGTCGTCCCGGGATTCGTATTATAGAAGTGTTTACAATCCAGTTGTTGCCGATCCTGATACTCATTTAGTCTGTTTAAGCCAATTAACTACAGTGTTTGAACAATTGTACCAATTGGAAGATTATTTATCTCCCTTGGAATTTCATGTTTCATTTAGAGATTTGAAGCTGGCTCAGGCTATGGGAGTCAGTATGAATGATGAATGGTGTTTTGTAGAGAAGGGTGTAGAGACAGTGCGTTGCTATACCGCTCGATTACACCAAGCAAATCAGCAGCTTAGTCAAGCTCGCGCAGAAAATGAAAAATTGATCAGTTTGAATCAGATTCAAATAAACATCAGAATAAGGCAATTTGAAGAGACTTTAAGGTATCTGGCATCTACTGTCAGCGCGGCCTATGAGTTGGAAAAAGATTCTCGAAACAGGCTGGTTAGAATGTTCAGCGCTTATCTTCCCTGGCACGCCATGTTTCATCAACTGTTAACCAATTTATTCGGGACAGATGGTGTTACACATCCTGATAAGGATTCAATATCGTTTTTAGATTCAAGGATAACTGAAATTACAACCCTGGTTCAAAATCACAATCAAACACCCCAGGATGCGATTAGTGAGGAATACCATAGATTAATTCAGGCTGCACAATCGGAGCTTGAGAAATTTAATCGGAAATTAGAAAACATGAGAGGAAATCTGGTTGTCGCGGATCAGATGGGCGCATTACATCATGTTGCATTGTTCCTGCCGACTGGTGTTACTGGATATTATAGATTTTTTAACAGGTTACAGACCATGCCAAGACTTTTAGGTCAAGCTGATACTTCTTTGCAATATGATGATGAGCGTTTGATTGAAGGTGCAGATCATAATAGACAAGGTTATCACTCATAGGAAGAACCGAACCGGCGTTGCCGGTTCGGGTGTTTTCGAACTTAGAGCGACGGAAACACTGGATTAAGCGGCCATCGCCTGAACACGAGCGACCAGACGGCTTTTAATACGAGCAGCTTTATTTTTATGAATCAAGCCTTTGCTTGCGGCTTTATCGATCACTGGTTGTGCTTTGGTATAAGCAGCACGTGCAGCTTCCTGGTTACCAGCTTCTACCGCTTTGAGCACATTTTTAATATATGTGCGGTACATGGAACGTGCACTGGCGTTGTGTTGGCGCAGTTTTACGTTTTGACGGGCACGTTTGATTGCTGATTTAATATTTGCCACTTAGAAATCTCCACTCATTCAGATAATACAAAAGATAGTGATCATGCACAATGAGTTAGAATTTGTCAATATAGACCTTGATGTAACTTTAATAAATAAGGTATATCATAGTAGAAATTTACTTTTTTATACTTAAAGACATGTCAGCGACGGAAATTATGGTACCAAAACGACAAAGTTTATTACGATCGACTACTCTTGTTTCTGTAATGACCTTTGTATCTCGGATGGCAGGATTTGTACGTGATATGGTCATTGCCAATTTTTTTGGAGCCCAGGCAGGAATGGATGCCTTTTTTGTGGCGTTCCGTATACCCAATTTTATGAGGCGACTTTTTGCGGAAGGAGCTTTTGCCCAGGCCTTTGTTCCAGTATTGGCTGAATATCAAAAAACTCGTTCCCCAGAAGATGTTCGTACTTTTATAGCACGTATTTCAGGTTATTTAAGCGCCATCCTTACTTTGGTTACTATTGTTGGGATTATTGCCGCGCCAGTAATTATATTTTTATTCGCTCCGGGATTCAGTCATGACAGCATGCGCGCTGATTTGGCTACTGAAATGTTAAGGATTACTTTTCCCTTTTTGATGCTTGTCTCTTTAACTGCGATGGCCGGGGCGATACTGAATACCTATGGGTATTTTGGAGTGCCGGCGTTTACTCCTGTACTTCTGAACATCAGCATGATAGTGGCCGCGATCTATTTATGCCCTAATATGCCACAACCGGTTGTTGGCCTGGCCTGGGGTGTATTGATTGCTGGTATTTTACAGTTATTGTTCCAGATCCCCTTTTTATATCAACGGAATTTGTTAATAAAGCCTCGAATTGTCCGGGATGATCCGGGTGTTAATAAAGTTCTTAAATTAATGATTCCAGCATTGTTTGGGGTTTCAATCGCGCAACTTAATTTAATGGTAGACAGCATTTTTGCGTCCTTTTTAAAAGTAGGCAGCGTGTCCTGGTTGTATTACACCGATCGATTAACTGATTTTCCATTAGGGGTTTTTGGAGTAGCTATCGCTACGGTAATTCTCCCTCATTTATCACGCAAACACGCGGAACAAAGTATTACACAATATTCCCGTGCCCTGGATTGGGGGTTGCGCTCCATTTTACTGATTGGGATTCCCGCAGGTTTGGGATTGGCATTATTTGCCATGCCCTTGATTGCCAGTTGTTTCGCTTACGGTAAATTTAATGTTTATGATTTAATTCAAACTCAAAAAAGCCTTGTTACGCTTGCGTTGGGAGTGCCTGCATTTATGTTGGTCAAGGTATTGGCCTCAGGATTTTATGCGCAACAGGATATTAAAACACCTGTAAAGGTTGGGGCAATATCCATGGTGGTGAATACGATACTATGCTCCATCTTTGTTTGGCATTTTGCTCATGCGGGTTTAACCCTGGCTTCTGCTCTAGCTGGTTATGTAAATTGCGGGTTGTTATTGTTTTTATTATTTAAACGAGGTGTATTTCAACCTTCGCCAGGTTGGTTGAAATACAGCGCCCAATTATTGATTGCGAATCTGGCAGTCGCCGCCTATTTATATTATATGAATGGAACTGTATCTTATTGGTTAAGTTTTCCACCAATACTTCGATTAAGTTTATTATTGGCACATGTTTTGGCAACAGTCGTGTTGTATTTATTGGTTTTGGGCCTTGCGGGGCTTAGGCCGAATCATTTCCGCGGTCAAATGAAGGAATAAGAATGATGCAAGCTGATTTATTTTATGAAACCCACAGTGTTCGAGCGATTCCTCTTTATTTAATCTCTCAAAATCAATGGGAAGAGGGGATAGACCATTTAAGCCCTGCAGAGCGTAATTGTTTTGCTTTACGACAATTTAAAGGTAAATTGGGTGATTACTGCCTCATAATTAATACCGATGGTGTGGTTGACAAGGCATATATTGGTTCTGGAAGTGGAGTTCAGGAATCAGCGTTGGCTAATGCTGCTATTCTATTGCCCCCAGGTAGTTACCAAGTTCAGGAACAGTTAAGTCAGAGAGCTGCTGTTAACTGGGGATTGGCTCAATATCGTTTTGTAGACTATAAAAAATATGAGGTGCAACCTCGATTGTTATCGGTAAAAGAAGAACATTTAGCCGCAGTTTTGGCTTTAGTACAATCCATCTATTTAGTTCGAGACTTGGTTAATACGCCTGCCAGTGATATGGGGCCTGCTCAAATAGCTCATGCTGTAGAAGAACTAGCCAAAACCCATAAAGCACAATTCAAACAATGGATTGGTGATGAATTACTCAAAGATAATTTTCCAGCCATTCATGCCGTGGGGAGAGCTTCAGCTTCTGCTCCTCGCTTGTTGTCTTTAACCTGGGGGAGTGAGAAACACCCACGGATTACTTTGGTAGGCAAAGGCGTCTGCTTTGACAGTGGGGGGTTGGATATAAAACCCTCATCGGGTATGCGATTGATGAAAAAGGATATGGGTGGTGCGGCTCATGTTATTGGTCTTGCTCAATGGATTATGCTACGCAAGCTGCCAGTACGTTTACAGGTTTTAATTCCCGCTGTTGAAAATTCTATTGGCCCCGATGCGTTTCGCCCTGGTGATGTCTTAACCATGAGAAATGGTTTGACAGTTGAGATAGATAATACTGATGCGGAAGGCCGTTTGGTTTTAGCCGATGCTCTGGTGAAAGCTTGTGAAGACAATCCGGATTTGATTATCGATTTTGCGACATTGACTGGCGCTGCCCGTGTCGCAGTGGGAACTGATATGGCCGCCCTGTTTTCTAATAATGATCAATTGGCAGCAGAAGTAACAGCAGCTGCTAATAAGACACTGGATCCTGTATGGCGCTTGCCTCTGTTTGCTGCTTATGATGAATTATTAAATTCAAATATTGCTGATATGGCAAATTCCAGCGCTTCTCCCTATGCGGGAGCTATTGTTGCCGCGTTGTTCTTACAGCGGTTTATTACGAAAACTGTTCCTTGGGCACATTTTGATGTGATGGCATGGAATACCAGCTCTAAACCTGGAAAACCTGAAGGGGGCGAGGCCATGGGAGTCTGTGCTGTTGCTGAGTATTTATTACGTGTATACAGTCAGGATTAACGAAGGAGATTTTTATGTTCATCACGTTCCGTTGCGATGCTTATGAAGACATTACTTATTTTAATGATGTAGCAAAACGGCTACTGTCCTTAATGGGACATAGTGGGACAGTTCCCGGAGCGCTTACATCCGATCAGGTATCTGGCGCGTTACACAATTTGCAACGCGGTCTTGAATTGGAACAAAGCAAGAATCCTCCGGCGAGACACGATAAGGATGATGACAGTGAGCCTGAAATCAGTCTGGCAAAACGAGCTGTTCCTTTGTTGAGTCTATTGAAAGCTGCTGAAAAGAACAATTCGGATGTGCTGTGGGTTTCGTCAAAATCTCCCGGTATTTAGTCTGCAGTTAACGAGTATTTTTATGACTCAATATGATGGGTATGTAACTCACATTTTTGGGATCTGTATTCTTTATAGTGTAATCGACTTAATTCCTTTTCGGATTCTATGTTGGTTACCAGCTCCATTACTCTTTTGAACTTTCCATAAAAGTGAGGAATACTGTTCGCCATATTTAATAATATATCATTAAATCCTCTGGGTTCTTTATCATAGCCAATCTGGACAGGTGGGGGAGGCTCTGGACCTTCGCCCTGCAGGTTATGAGGAATAAAACTGTCGTCTCGGAACGTCCATAATAATTCATCAAGATGTTCCGCATCGTGTTTGTTATCACAATGAACAAATACACGATGTCCTCTGATGTAGGCTTTTTCTAAAAGACGACAGGCGACCAACCATTTTGCATCGGGTTGGTCACTTGCTAACAAATAAAAATCAACGCGAATTGGCGACATGACGTATCAACTGGGTTAGTAAAGGAACTGGTCTGCCCGTAGCATTGCGTTTTTTTCCTGATACCCATGAAGTACCTGCAATATCCAAGTGCGCCCATCGATAGTGTTCAGTATATCGGGATAAGAAACATGCGGCGGTAATACTTCCGGCAGTACGATCAAAATTGGCGTTAATCATATCAGCCAGAGGGCTGTCCAATGCGTCTTGATAGGCATCGTCCAGTGGCATGCGCCAGACTTTGTCCTGACTTTCAACGGCTGCCTGTTCCAATAATTTAGCCAGCTCATCATCTTTGGTCATATAACCTGTTGATACAGAACCCAGTGCGACTATCATGGCACCGGTTAAAGTAGCAATATCAAGTACAAACTCAGGATTATAACGTTCCGCATAAGTAAGCGCGTCTGCTAAAACAAGACGACCCTCCGCATCAGTGTTAATAATCTCAACGGTTTGTCCCGACATGCTGGTAACAATATCTCCAGATTTAACTGAAGCGCCGCTCACCATATTTTCAGCACTGGCAATGAGCCCTATAACATTAACCGGTAGTTTTAAAAGAGCACACGCTTTTAATGTGCCCAAAACACTGGCTGCGCCTGACATGTCATATTTCATTTCATCCATGGCATTGGCGGGTTTGATGGATAGGCCACCTGAGTCAAAGGTAATTCCTTTACCCACTAGAATAATGGGGGCGGCATTTCCTGCTCCTTTGTATTGAATATCGATTAATCTTGGGGGTTCATCACTTCCTTGAGACACTGCAAGAAGAAGTCCCATTCCCATGGCACGCATTTCATCTGGTCCCATCACTTTGCAACTCATGTGATCAAATTGTTTTGCCAATTCGAGAGCCTGTTCGCCCAGATAAGTAGGTGTACAGATATTGGCTGGCATGTTCGCGAGATGCCGAGTCATTTCAACACCAGAAACAATGGCTTTGGCTAATTCCAACGATTTTTCGCTTGCCCCAGGCAAGTAAAAATGGATTGTTTCCAACTTGTGAGATTTTGGGTTTTTCTTTTTAAAATCGAGAAGTTGATATCTGATGTTATCAATTTGCACTATCATTTGTTCTAATTGCCACTCTGCAGATTGATTAATCAACTGTGGAAGGCAAAGTAGGGCTGATGTGAAACGTTGTTTAATCAATTCATCAGTAATTTCACCGATTCGTTTTTGCAGGACAGTCGATTTAAAATCATTTTTTTTGCCGAATTGAACAATGAGTAAACTATGTCCCTGCACATCAGATTGCCAAATGGCATCACCAGGTTCTGTGGCTCTCTGGCTCAGTTTTGTAATGATTCCATCGTGTTCCTTATCCAGATTTAGTGCATAATCTGGTAGTTCTGCATCGGAAAAAATGCCCAGTACAAGGCATTCGCTTGCCGAGAGAGAGGGGTTCTGAGTTAATCCATAATTCATAGTGAGTTCCTGTTGCCACTTAAAGAGAGTTAGTTTACCTAATCTATCCGAGCAATGAAACCAACATTTTATCGAGATTTTAGATTAAATTGCGTCCCTTGAATTATCATGGGACTATGTCTTTATGGTATCCTAAAAAGTGTAGCTGCATGCATCATCCTCATGATAGGGGTATTGAGTGATAATTTTTCGTTATTTAACCAAAGAAGTGTTTTTAACTTTAATTGCATTAACCGCAATTTTAACGTTAATTTTTATGAGCAATCAATTTGTTCAATATTTAAACCGTGCTGCTTCAGGAAATATACCTGGAGTTATTATTATGAAGTTGATGATGCTGGAAATGCCCAATTTGATGGGATTGCTTTTGCCATTAGGGTTTTATATTGCATTATTGCTGGCATACGGTCGCTTGTATGCAGAAAGTGAAATGACGGTGATGGTCGCTTGCGGTTACGGCCCGAATCAACTGCTAAAGCATAGTTTTATTATGGCTATTGTAGTAGCCATTATTGTTGCCGGAATTATGATTTGGGCAAGTCCTTTGATTGCCACAGAGCGAGCAAAACTGTTGAGATCAACTGGGATAAAAACATTAATTCAAACCATTATGCCGGGACGATTTCATGCCATAAATGGCGGTCAGCAAGTGTTTTATGTTCAATCAATGAGTCGTGATCACACGAAAGCAGAACAAGTTTTTCTTGCAAAAAATTCGGTTCAGGATGACAGGATTCAATGGGACGTACTCTGGGCTGATAAAGCATTCGCTGAAGTGGATCCAGATACTGGAGAGGAATACATTGTTTTACAAAATGGGAAAGAATATCAGGGAATACCTGGGCATGCAGATTATCAGGTAGCTCAGTTTGCCGATTACAAATCACGCTTGCCTCATCCGGTAGTACGAATTAATGAGGATATTCGTACGGCAAAAACCTTCAGTTTATTGCCATTGAATAACCCCGACCTGGAGAAAGCCGCGGAACTTCAATGGCGGTTGTCCATTCCCTTGATGGTATTAACCTTAACTTTAGTTGCAGTTCCCTTAAGTCGAGTCAGTCCTCGAACCGGTAAATATGCAAAATTACTGCCTGCTATCGTTATTTATATTTTATATGCCAATTTTATGTTTGTTGCGCGTGACGCCATAGCGTCCGGAACAATTCCTTTGTGGATAGGCATGGGGTGGATTCATCTTTTAGTGATATTCCTTGGTCTGTTTTTAATCTGGCGTAATCAGGTGAAATTGGCATAATTATGAGAATAATCGAACGATATATTGCTAAAACTGTTCTCTCTGCTATTGGTTTGGTTACGCTGATGTTGGCCGGTTTGCAGATTTTTATTTTGTTTGTTAATCAACTCGATGAATTGGGAAAGATGGACTACGGCATTTCTCAGGCCGCTGTTTTTGTATTTTTGCAAATGCCTTATCAAGTCTATCTCTTCTTTCCTATGGCCAGTTTACTTGGTTGCCTGATAGGTTTGGGCCTTATGGCCAGTCATAGTGAATTGGTCGTCATGCGAGCGGCCGGAGTTTCTATTGGACAAATTACTGCAGCAGTATTAAAAGCATCCATAGTTGTGGTTATTTTAGTTACTGCATTAGGAGAAATTTTAACGCCAATGATGTCCCATTATGCCAATGATTATAAAATGTTAGCATTAAGTGGTGGTCAAACTTTGAGGACTCCCAAGGGGATATGGTTGCGTTATGGTAATGATTTTATATCTATATCCTCGGTTCAACCCGGAAATGTATTACAGAATGTTTATCAATTCCGCTTTGACGAGCATCATAATCTGCTGTTTGCTCGTGAAATGAGAGAAGTAAAATATGCCAATTATTTCTGGATGGCTTATGACGTGAAACAAACTGAGTTTGGTTCAGAACATACTAAATCCAGTCAAATGGTCTCACTGCCTTGGGACGTGCCCGTCAAACCACAAATATTGGAAATTACGGGGTCTAATCCTGATGAAATGACCCTGCATGAATTGAATCGCTATTTACGCGAACAAAAACGTAGCCAGCAAAACGCGCAAAATTACAAGATTGCCTTTCTGCAGAGAATTATTCAACCTGTAACCACTATGGTGATGATGTTATTGGCAATTCCATTTATATTTGGTCCTCTGCGTTCTTCTACGATGGGATCCAAATTGTTGGTAGGAGCAACAGTTGGATTTGCATTCCATATCCTGAATCAATTTTTTGGACCTGTCAGTCTGGTATTTCAGTGGCCTCCAGAAATAGCGGCTTTAGGACCTACAGTTATTTTTGCCTTGATTGGATTTTATTTAATGAGGCGAGTGAAATAATGGCGGTATTCAGGCACTTGATTGAATTGTTCATTAATCCCTTTTTTCTGTGTTTCTTTTTATTAGGAATATGTACTTATTTGGTATGGTTTCGTTCTTATTCTCAGTTTGTTCGCAGAACCCTGCTTTTAGTATTTCTGACACTGACAGTAATCAGTACGGGGTGGTTACCAAGATACATGACTTATAACCTGGAATCACAGTACACGATAGTAACAAAACCGGATCCCGATGTTCGATGGGTCGTTGTGTTAAGTGGTGGCCAAACTCAGGCTGCCGGATTGCCTCCCAATGACTTATTGTCGTCGGCGAGTATGAAACGTTTGATAGAGGGCGTGAGACTCCTGAGATTATTACCAGAGGCAAAGCTGGTTTTATCAGGTGGCGGCTCTGCCGGAGATCAACCTGAAGCATTGCTTTTGGCAGAATTAGCACGATGGTTTTCCATTCCAGATCACAAAGTGGTTTTGGAAACCAAGTCCATTAACACAGCAGATCAGGCTCGAGAATTGGTATCTCTGGTTAAGAATGAGCCATTTTATTTGGTTACATCAGCCGTTCATATGCCTCGAGCTATGGCTTTATGTCAAAAGCAAGGCCTACATCCCATCGCCGCACCTACTGACTTTACTTTTTTCTGGAGTACTGACAGTTGGGGCAAATTGATTATCCCTAATGCATACAATCTGGCCTATTTTTCTATTGGCTTGCATGAAGTATTAGGAAGTCTATGGGCTTTCAAGTTTATGGGGCAATGACATGCCCCATGAACTATCCCAGGATTGAAATACTGCATGGGCAGGATCAGATTCGACAAATTTGTTCGGCTATGGCGCTATGTTCCCCTGTTGGTTGTAGTGAAGCTTCCAGTTGATTTTTAGAGTCCACAGTGCGCTCTTTACTGTGAGCTGAATGTGCAAACATGCCGTTGACGCTGGCTGCTCCTTTGTGATCATGTGGAATATGTCTTAATCCAATATGAGCAATGGGGGATTCTTGTATTGCTTTACGTAGCTCTTCGAATAATTCGACGGGTAACTTGCCTAATAAATTGTTATGGAGGAATAACTCTTTTAAATGAGGGAGTGCAAGTAATTTAAGTATGCATTGAAATTTTTTCGGATTGTGGCAGCAAGCATGAAGAGACGTCTTGTTAAGACTCAGTGAAGTGAGCGTTGGATTTTGCTCTACCTTTTTAACAAATGCGCTCCAGTGTTCTTCACTCCATTGATCCAGACGGGCATTATCTAAAACTAATTGGGAAGCTTTATTGACACTGTTTAAGAATACTGTCATTTCTTTTGATTTCATGCGCCCTAATTCATTTTTTACATAAGTCAATGTGGTATTTGATGGTAGAACTTCAACAATTTTTTTCAACTCCTCCAGATTGGCATGATGGGAAAACCCGGTTACAAAATTGCCAAATATGGTTACTTCTGGCGCGAAGACTCTGGTACAAAACAATAAGACAGTTTGTTTATCGATGGTAAGGTGAGAAATCGTATCCAGATCCGCTGTAAATCGAATAGGATCATTGGGTTTTGTTATGGTTTCATGATGAAATGTCGCGACTATTTTAGCTGGGAAGCTGTCATTAAAAAGTATTTTATCGATTGGTTCATGGGGGGCATATTGATAACATTTCGCTGTTAATGCATGGAGAAAGTTTGAACGTGTTCTTTGATCTTTACATGAACACATATACTTTACTGCAATAACGGATCCTGCTGTGCTCTCTCCTAAAAGAGTATTGGGGTGCTTATGTTTCATGTAATACAAAATGAGATCGCTTAGCGATACTAATTTATCTACTTCTTGAGTTTCGGAATAGTCTAGAAATGCTTCAATAGCTTGAGTGCACTCTTCAAAACTGTATTTGTTGAAGTTGCTTGGCATAATTCTCTCCTTGAACGCTAATGCTTTAAATCATTTAAAGTATTTTGAGAAATTAATTAAATCGTGCACGATCGCACTATTTAAAAAATTAATCGTGTCCAGACTATATTGATCTTTTATGAATATCAACCCGGATTCTTATTAAAATCAGTAGAAAGCACTTATACTGCTTGACCCGCTGCCCAACCAGAGGACCAGGCCCATTGAAAATTATAGCCACCCAACCAACCGGTTACATCCAGCGCTTCTCCGATAAAAAAAAGTCCTGGGACTTCATTCACTTCCATGGTTTTTGAAGAGAGAGCATGACAATCAACCCCTCCTATAGTGACTTCAGCAGTACGATATCCTTCTGTTCCATTAGGTTTGACTATCCATGCTTGTACCAAATGGGTTACAGATTCCAAATCTCGGTTTGAAATTTCAGACAGCTTTGTTTGTGCCAGATTTTTAGGAATGAATACTTCTACAACCCGTTTGGGTAAATAATTGGATAAGACCGAGTTCAATTGTTTCTGTGGTGTTTCTACTCGGGCTTCTTTTAAGAGTTTAAGGAGTTCTTGTTCTGGTAACAGATTAATATGGATGGTTTCACCAGGCTGCCAGTAGGACGACAGCTGTAAAATTGCGGGACCGCTTAATCCACGATGAGTAAATAATACATGTTCACGAAATTGATTGCGTTCATTTTCAACCACACTATCAACACCAATACCTGAAAGTACTGATATGCGTTCCTTATCGTGGACATCTAAAGTAAAAGGAACCAGTCCTGCACGTGTTGGCCATACTTTTATGTTAAATTGCTCAGCGACTTTGTATGCGAATGGACTGGCTCCCATAGTTGGAATTGAAAGTCCACCGCTTGCGATCACCAATGAATGGCATTGAAATGATCCCCGACTGGTATTAACTTTAAAGCGCTTATCACCTGTTTTTTGAATTTGTTCAATAGACGTATTTAAATGGATCTCGGCTTTGGCTTTTTCACATTCTAAAAGCAACATATCCACAATATCTTTTGATTTATTGTCGCAAAATAATTGTCCCAAGGTTTTTTCATGGAAAGGGATGTTATGTTTTTTTACCAGATTGATAAAATCCCATTGGGTATAACGCGATAGCGCGGATTTAAAAAAATGCGGATTGTGTGAAAAATATTTGTCTGGCTCTATGTAATAATTGGTGAAATTACAGCGTCCACCGCCGGACATTAATATTTTTTTCCCTGCTTTATTCGCATGATCCAGAACAATGACCCTACGCGAACGTTTACTGGCTTCAATGGCGCACATGAGTCCGGCGGCACCTGCACCTATAATGATGACATCTATTTCTTGCATTTAGGATAAAGCTCGTTTAATACCAGCAGATGAACCGTATGGATTTAGGTTTACTGCCAATGTGTTAAGGATTTTTTATTCAAATAAGCCGTAATCTGTATGGGTTGAGGTACCACTCTTAATTTAATGGTAGTTAAGCTTAGGCTGTACAGTTACCATCAATGGAGTACTAGTCAAATTTAATGCATAATGTATCATTTTATAATCCACGAAGCTATAAATAATACGTTCATTGTGAAGGCTTAGGCGTCCATTTGGACCGTTCTCAATAAATCCGCGAATTGTGTCATTCTGAACTCAGTAAAACCTTTCTAATTGCAGGTTCAATTCCACGCTCAGGAGATCCCTCATTACATTCGGGATGACGGCTGAGTTTCGTCATCCTGAACGTAGTGAAGGATCTCCAAATTCAGGCATGGTGTTACATTCAGGAGATCCCTCATTGCATTCGGGATGACGTTTCTCTACATTTGGGATGACGATTCCCTGCGTAATTGTGACTTTACTCTATTCAGACTGGATTATTTGATGATGGGATATTTCTGAATGGAATGGGTTTGAATGGTTGCACCCTTGGATCGGCTGATAGAGAAGTTGGCTGCTGGATTAGTTCCAACTTTTGTTGTTTTGATTTTTTTTTGATATCGCGTTCCAGCTTCATTGCTAATGGTTTATCTCCGTCAATTATCCAGCATTGGGCAATATGAAGGGGCTTAAAGCTTCGCGTATATTTACAACCTCCAGTACCATTCAGATGAGATAAAAAACGTTTTTCCAGATTATCGGTATAACCCGTGTAATAACTTTGATTTTCACAAAGAAGAATATAAACCCAATAATCTTTTTTAGACATATATCCAACCTTAATCTATCCTTTAAACAGTATGTTTGGCTTAATCAAATACTAACCTTTGAAACATGGCAGTTATCTTAGTATATCATGATGACACTGCCTATTCTCAGAGATAATACAGTTTGATTTTTTAAGCAGATTGGGTATGAAAATTACTGAAAAGGAGTTCGGCATGAATATTTCGTTTATTGGTCTTGGTAAAATGGGATCAGCAATGGTCGAGCGTCTGTTGCAAGCAGGTTATCCCGTTACAGTATTTAATAGAACCCCATCAAAAGCCTTGCCCCTTGTAAAGCTGGGTGCAAGGTATGCTGATTCGTTAATTCAAGCAGTACAAGACGCTGATGTAGTGATGAGTTGTTTGTTGAATGATCAGGCCGTTCTTGGGATGGTTAATGAGTCAGTACAACACTTTAAACCCAAGGCAATTCATGTATGTTTGTCAACAATATTACCTGATACTTCAGTAACGCTTAGGGAGTTACATGAAACGAATAACAGTAATTTCGTTTCTGCTGTGGTTTTGGGTATCCCTAAAGTAGTGCAAAAAGGTGGCGTTACTGCTTATTGTGCCGGGGCTGATAAAAACCTGGAAGTCGTTATTCCTTTGCTTAAATCGTTCTCAACTGAAGTTATTTGCCTTGGTGATAATATAAAAGCAGCAAATACATTAAAAATATGTCTAAATTATAGTCTGGCAACAGCGTTGGAGCTTATTAGCGAACTGTATGTATTTGCAGAAAAAAGTGGTCTTGATAGTGAGTTTGTTAAAATGAGTCTTCATCAGATTTATGGTCATCCCGCCTTCCAACTTTATATTGATAAAATTCTTGAACGAAATTTTGATGAAGTAAATTTTGATATGATTGGTGGAAATAAGGACATCACTATATTTCAGGAGGCTTTTGCAAGAGCAGGTGTTGTTCCTGAATTAGGAAATGTAATTAAATCCCGATTTATATCTGCATTGGCGAATGGAATGGAGCATAAAGATTGGAGTGGCATTTATGAGATCATACGAGATCAATCGGGTTTGACGGACTAAGCTCATAAGCTACTGTTTTTAATGATGATTCTAAAATGAATTTTGGTGATTGCGTCTTAACCTATAAGGGGGAGGACTTACGAATTAACGAAGAGATCGAGCTTTCTTCGTAAGTCCTGTGGGTCTGATGAGCGCAAAATCGGGCCATTCGTTTGAATTATTTAAGAATAGTTCCATCGGCACTTTTTACTATCTTGGTACCATCAGCGTTCGTTTGAACTGATGAGCCATCTGTATTGATTATCAAATTTGAACCATCAGGATTTTTTTGCATTGAAGATCCATCGGTATTTTTTATAATCTGGGTTCCATCGGATTTACTCTCAACAGAAGAGCCGTTAGCATTTGTTATCAGTTTTGAACCATCAGCATTTTCTTGAACTGAGGAGCCATCGGCATTTTTTATAATTTTTGTTCCATCCGTTTTAGTAAGAACAGATGATCCATCCGAATTGGTGATTAATTGTGAGCCGTCTGAATTACTTTGAACAGAAGATCCATCTGCATTTTTAATCAGGGAGGTAGTTGTCGAAGAATTAGTTGTATTTTCTGCATAGGCAACGGAACCAAAGGATAGAGTGATTAATAGAAAAGTAATTAATAATTTCATTTCAGATTGTTTAAAACTATTGAACATGTTCATGGTGATGACCTCTTCCGTGTTTATTCAATGATTAATTTCAATTTCATTACCAGATACTTATTGATATCTAATAATTCATCGGTGTGTTGATATGAATTTTTGTTTCACAGAATATCACACAAAATGTGTATAAAAATTATACTACAGCAACCCATTTATTTCCATTAAATGCTTAGTTAATTCCTTGAAACCGTGAATTACATAGAACAATATGTGTATTGCTGCCATAATATGTCAGCATAAGAATTAGATGAAGGTAGGACCATTGTCCCGTACAGACCGCTTATTTGAGTTGATCCAGATTTTGCGCCGGCATCGATATCCGGTAAGCGGAGCAATTCTGGCCGCCGAGTTAGGTATAAGCCTAAGAACCCTCTATCGCGATATTGCAACCTTACAGACACAAGGAGCCAGCATTGATGGGGAACCAGGATTAGGTTATGTGTTACGTCCCGGATTTATGTTACCCCCCTTAATGTTTTCTGAGGAAGAAATCGAAGCTTTGGTTCTTGGTTCACGATGGGTTGCCAAACGTACTGACAGTCAGTTAAGTTCGGCAGCAAAGAACGCCTTGGCCAAAATAGCTGCCGTACTTCCTGATGACTTACGGCATCATCTGGATGCTTCAGGGTTATTAGTCGGTCCGGCAAATACCATTGCAGCGGGTGATGAAGAGTTAGCGACGATAAGAAAGGTGATACGAGGAGAGCGAAAATTATTAATCTCGTACAAAGATAATCACGAGAACTTGAGCGAGCGAATTATCTGGCCCTTTGCTTTAGGATTTTTTGAGCAGGTTCGCATCGTCGTTGCCTGGTGTGAGCTTCGTCAGGAGTTTCGCCATTTTCGCACGGATAGGATAATCAAGTTAAGCAAGTTGGATATTCGCTATCCTGCCAGGCGTCAGGCCTTATTGAAAAAATGGCGTGAACTTCAAGGTATTCCTGTTCAATAACTTTCCAATCACTACTGACACATTCTGTCATGAATAGCCTGTACACTGGTCTCCTTTCAGGAATTATTAACAATGCCTTTGGTCTAGACCATTAAGTTAATTATATTGGCTATTTTGGTAGCCCGAATTAGCGAAGCGTAATACGGGGAAATAATGGAGTGTGTTGCCACTTCGATCCTGTATTACGCTTCGCTAATACAGGCTACGAAGGGTGTAGATTATTTATTTTCGTAGCCCGTATTAGCGGAGCGTCATACGGGGAAATAATGGAGTGTGTTGCCACTTCGATCCTGTATTACGCTTCGCTAATACAGGCTACGAAGGGTGTAGATTATTTATTTTCGTAGCCCGGCTACGAAGGGTGTAGATTATTTATTTTCGTAGCCCGTATTAGCGGAGCGTAATACGGGGAAATAATGGAGTGTGTTGCCACTTCGATCCTGTATTACGCTTCGCTAATACAGGCTGCTAAGGCTTAACTTAATGGCTGTGGGCGGGCTATTAACAGGAGTGTTTTTCATGTTTCAAAATTGGCTGGCAGTAGCTTCTGCAGAGCATGTACGCCGTGGTCGTGAATCAGGGTTTATGCAGGTTTGTCATGGAAAGAAAGCACCATTAAAGCGCATTCAACCAGGTGACACCATTATATATTACTCACCCACAGTCAGTTTTGGTGGAACAGATAAACTTCAGGCGTTTACCGCAATAGGAACAGTAAAAAATGGAGAGGCATATCAGGTTGATATGGGCGATGGATTCTGTCCATTTAGACGGGATGTAGCCTGGTGTAATGCTACTGAAGCGTTCATTTCCGCCTATCTTGACGAACTTGAATTGACCAGGGGAAAGCGTAATTGGGGGTATCCACTTCGTTTTGGATTGTTATTAATCAGTGAGCACGATGCGAAGCTGATTGCACAGGCAATGAATGTTGTGATTAATCTTTAAGTCATGACATTGGGCAATGGTATTTATTATTTTTTATTATTAGGAATATGATGATGTACACAGAACCGAGAAGAGTAGAAGTTGATGGGTTTAATGTAGCTGGGTTGAGTGTTCGCACCATAAACGGTGATGAGTTCAACCCGAATAAGGCCAGGTTGCCTTTACTTTGGGAGCAGTTTTTTTCTTCCGGAATTGCTGAAACAATTCCCGGTCGTTTAAATAAGGCATCAGTTTTCGGGGTGTATTCTCATTATGATTCTGATGAAAACGGATATTACACAGTAACTGCAGGCCTGGACAGTACAAACCTGAGCAATGTATTGGATTTAAGTCAGGTTGAGATACAGAAGGGAAGTTATCTTGTTTTTGAAGCTCAAGGTGCTTTCCCTGAAATTGTCGTTCAGACCTGGGAGCGTATTTGGGTTTATTTTCGGGATAATAAGGTTCATAAACGAGCCTTTCAAAGTGATTTTGAACAGTATTCTGGGCCAAATCAAATTGCAATTTACATAGGCATTTGCACGAAATAGAACTAAGGATGATACTTCAAGAAGATTGTGTCGTCTGAATTTGATCTTTCCCTGTTTAGGACTAATACTTAGTGCACAGGGAAAAATAATCTCAATAGATGGAATAAATTATGAATGAACTCGACATTTTGAAATTATTTTATGATGAGATGAAAGAGAAAAGTGTGACGCGCGATAAGGTCTTTCTGAGTATAGAACAAGATGCTGTTGATAAATTATCTCAAAAGTTGGGAACTCCACTGACCATGGAGTATGTTCATAAATTAACCGACATTTGTATCGCAAACGAATGGCTAGAACGTACTACCGCTGACATTCATTATAAGTATTTGTCTCTGACAGAAGCCGGTTTACAGATGGTTATACTCAGCGAATACAGTAAAGCGCGCTAATTTTTTAACTTAAAAGATCACAATCTTAGAGAAATTAAGTTAAAGAGTGTCATTCAAGGGTATAATCTTTAGGCAAAACTCGGTAAAATAGATCACTTTATTCTTTTTTTTGTTGCCACTATGCCAAAACGAACTGATATTAAATCCATCCTGATTCTTGGAGCGGGTCCAATTGTTATTGGACAAGCATGCGAGTTTGATTACTCCGGTACTCAAGCAGTACGTGCATTGAAGGAAGAGGGGTACCGGGTGATATTGGTTAATTCTAATCCAGCAACCATTATGACGGATCCTGAACTCGCTGATGCAACCTATATAGAGCCAGTTCGCTGGAAAGAAGTTGAAAAAATAATTGAAAAAGAACGCCCTGACGCTTTATTGCCCACTATGGGAGGGCAAACTGCATTGAATTGTGCTCTGGATTTGGTTAGAGAAGGGGTTTTGGCCAAATACTCTGTTGAAATGATTGGCGCTACAAGAGAAGCAATAGACAAAGCGGAGGATAGAGAAAAATTTCGTCAGTTGATGATCAAAATAGGTCTGGATATGCCTCGTTCCGCTATTGCTCATAGCTTGGAAGAAGCCATTCAGGTTCAGGCACGATTAGGATTCCCTGCTATTATTCGTCCTTCATTTACCATGGGCGGCAGTGGTGGAGGGATAGCTTATAATCGTGAAGAATTTGAAGAAATCTGTACCCGAGGTCTGGAGCTTTCTCCAACTCATGAGCTGTTGATCGATGAATCAGTTCTGGGTTGGAAAGAATATGAAATGGAAGTGGTTCGCGATAAAAATGACAATTGCATTATTGTTTGTACTATAGAAAATCTGGATCCCATGGGGGTTCATACTGGAGATTCAATTACGGTCGCTCCAGCTCAAACACTAACCGATAAAGAATATCAGCGCATGAGGGATGCCGCGATAAAAGTATTGAGAGCAGTAGGTGTCGATACCGGTGGCTCTAATGTGCAATTTGCGATCAATCCAGAAGATGGACGTATGCTTGTTGTAGAAATGAACCCGAGGGTATCGCGAAGTTCTGCCCTGGCTTCGAAGGCAACTGGTTTTCCAATCGCCAAGGTGGCCGCGAAATTAGCGGTTGGTTATACCCTGGATGAATTAAAGAATGAAATTACTGGTGGTAAAACTCCAGCTTCTTTCGAGCCGAGTATTGATTATGTAGTCACTAAAATTCCGCGATTTAATTTTGATAAATTTCCGCAAACCCCAAATACCTTAACTACTCAGATGAAATCTGTGGGTGAAGTGATGGCAATAGGCTCCAATTTTCAGGAATCGTTACAAAAAGCGATTCGTGGCCTGGAAATTGGACGATGTGGCTTACATTCTCTGTTCCAAAAAGGGGATATGGCTCGATTGAGAGGACATTTGCGTGAACCTACTCCTGACCGACTCTGGTATATAGCAGATGCCTTCCGACAAAATCTGTCTCTGGAAGAGATTCATATGGAAAGTCGCGTTGATCCCTGGTTTTTGGCACAGATCGAAGAGCTTGTACAACTAGAGCGTTTGGTTTTTGGGAAATCCATTCATGAGTTGGATAAAGCGACCATTAGATTATTAAAGCATCGTGGTTTTGCTGATGCATACCTGGCCAAATTAATGTATTGCACCGAGGCTCAGGTTCGAGCGCGTCGAATTGAATTAGGAGTGATTCCTGTCTATAAACGCATCGACTCGTGTGCCGGTGAATTTCCCAGCGATACCGCCTATTTATATTCGTGCTATGCCGGCAGTTGTGAAGCGCGCCCAGAGAGCGATAAGAAAAAAATCATGATTCTGGGGGGCGGACCAAATCGTATCGGTCAAGGTATAGAATTTGATTATTGTTGTGTGCATGCTGCCATGGCGTTAAGGGATGCAGGTTATCAAACAATTATGGTTAATTGTAATCCTGAAACAGTATCAACGGATTTTGACACATCAGATCGTTTGTATTTTGAGCCTGTAACACTTGAGGATGTGCTGTCCATAGTTGAAGTGGAACAGCCTGATGGTGTTGTTGTGCACTATGGCGGACAAACTCCTTTAAAATTGGCCAGAGATCTTGAAGCAAATGGAGTGACAATTATTGGTACATCTCCTGACGCTATTGATATGGCCGAAGACCGAGAGCGTTTTCAACAACTCGTTACGGAATTGAAGCTGCATCAACCTGATAATGGCACTGTACGAAGCGAAGCGGAAGCGATTGATCTGGCTAATCGTATTGGTTACCCATTAGTTGTACGGCCGTCTTATGTTCTTGGCGGTAGGGCTATGGAAATTGTCTATCAGGAAGAAGATCTCCGTTATTATCTCTCACATGCTGTTGCTGTTTCTAATGATTCACCCGTTTTACTCGATAAGTTCTTAAATGATGCCATAGAGGTTGATATTGATGCGATCTGTGATGGAAAAGAGGTATTAATTGGCGCCATCATGGAACATATAGAGCAGGCTGGTATTCATTCAGGTGATTCTGCCTGTACTTTGCCCCCGTTTAGCCTGAGCGTAGTAGTACAGCAGGATTTAATGGAACAAATGCGGCAAATGGCTTTAAAATTAGGGGTGGTTGGTTTGATCAATGCCCAGTTTGCGATTCAGGCGGATGATATTTATGTTTTGGAAGTAAATCCTCGTGCTTCAAGAACAGTCCCTTTTGTTTCCAAAGCCACAGGTTTGCCCTTAGCTAAAATTGCGGCACTGTGCAAAGTAGGTATTAGCCTGAAGGACCAAGGGTTAACGCAAAATCATCACATGCCTTCTTTTTATTCAATTAAATTGCCCGTTTTTCCATTTATAAAATTTTCAGGAGTTGATTCCATACTGGGTCCAGAAATGAAATCAACTGGCGAAGTGATGGGTATTGCCAAGCGTTTTGGTCAGGCTTATGCTAAAGCTCAGTTGGGAGCAGGTTGTAATATAGCCAAGAGACGACGTGCTTTTGTTTCTGTTCGTGATGCGGATAAAACCCGCGTGGGGGAGATAGCTAAAAGATTAATTGAACTGGGTTTTGAAATTATTGCCACACGCGGTACGGCTTTGGCACTACAAGCAGCCGGCGTAGACTGCAGGCGTGTCTTTAAAGTAGCCGAAGGCAGGCCGCATGTGCTGGATTTTATAAAGAATAATGAAATTGATTTTATTGTGAATACGACTGAAGGCAAGCAAGCGATTGCGGATTCATTTGCTATTCGACGCAATGCGTTACAGCATAAGGTTAGTTATACTACGACATTATCAGGAGCCGAGGCTGCTTGCCTGGCGATGAAATATGAAGATAGGGAAACAGTAACTCGATTACAGGATTTACATTAGAGGTGGATATGAGTAAACATCCTATGACAGTACAAGGTGCAGAAGCACTTAAAGAAGAATTACAACGCTTAAAGTTCGTTGATCGCCCTCGTATCGTTGAGGCTATCGCTACCGCACGAGCCCATGGTGATTTAAAGGAAAATGCGGAATATCATGCTGCCCGAGAACAGCAAAGTTTTAATGAGGGACGAATTCAAGATCTAGAAGCTAAATTATCTCATGCGCAGATTATTGATATCAGTAAGTTACCCAATAATGGGAAAGTTGTATTTGGGGCTACAGTGACTGTATGCCATCTGGCAACTGATGCTGAATTAACCTATCAAATAGTTGGCGAAGATGAGGCCGATATTAAGCTAAATAAAATATCCTACAGTTCACCAATTGGTCGTGCTTTGATTGGTAAAGAGTTGGATGATACGGTGACTGTTAATACTCCCGGCGGTATGGTGGACTATGAGATTATTGATGTTAAGTATTGTTAGTCTACGATGACAGCAACATGTTTGATTCAATGTTAATAATCGTTTAGGGATTTATATAAAAATCCTGAGTCATCGTGCATTTTTATAAATTGCGCCAATCAGATTTGGATTATGAAATCCCCAATCCATTTGAGTACAAGGATTGGGGATAAATTACAGGTTTATTCAGGAATATCAACGATTCAAATCATTTCATGTGTTCGACATACAATCTAAAGTTACTTATTGAAACCAGGCTCCATTTCATGATGTCGATCTCACTTTATTTGAATCTAAACTGGTTATCCTCCCGGTTGCTTAAGTCGTTTACTAAATCCGAAACGGTCTTAATGCCTTGTTTGGTATAAAGGTCGCTTTTTTGTAAAAATTTACATATTGATTGACCTAACTCACCATTCTTCAAGGCACCTAAATGAGGAGTTAAGTTAACTCGTTCTCCATTTAAAGCAGCTTTTAATGCTTCTACCGCGGCAAATTTTTGCGTTTTACTGTAACCAAAACCAAGGCAAAAAAAGGTTACTTTATATTCTGGATTAGGTCCCTTAAAATTTGCTCTTTTAGTTTTGTAGTCATCGAGAATGTCAATGAATTCTGACAGAGTTGCTGCTTTATATTGTGAATAGTCTGCCTTGACTTGTTTAAGTACTTTATCCATAGAGGCATTTATCACATTCTTCCAGTTAATAGAATGGTCGCTTTCTTGTGGAACAGTTGGTTGAGGAGAGCGTGACGGATGCTCTTCTATTACAGGAATTGGCGCCACTCGTTGCTCCACTCTGGGCTCAACTTTGGGCTCAATTCTTGGTTCAACCTTTTGCTCAACTCTGGGCTCAACTTTGGGCTCAACTTTGGGCTCAACTTTGGGCTCAACTTTAGATTCAACTCTTAGCTCAACCTTTTGCTCAACCTTTTGCTCAACTCTGGGCTCAACTCTGGGCTCAACTCTGGGT
>NZ_JADOBG010000018.1 GCF_016786215.1 Legionella bononiensis
ACTTTGGGTTCAACTTTGGGTTCAACTTTGGGTTCAACTTTGGGTTCAACTTTGGGTTCAACTTTGGGTTCAACTTTGGGTTCAACTTTGGGCTCAACTCTTGGCTCAATTCTGGGCTCAACTTTGGGCTCAACTCTGTGCTCAAATCTGGGTTCAAATCTTGCCTCAACCCTTGGTTCAAACTTTGGCTCAGGTCTTATCAAAACTCCTGGGTTATAGGAATACAATTTTGCCAAATGGTCTTCTACACGCCCTAAACGTAAATTTAATTGTTGCGACGCCGCTGGATAGGTTTCTGGGGCTGATTGAACTTTTCTACACATCGCTTCAATAATGTCACGCATTTTATAGTGAGAACCGTCACCAAATAGATATTCAGGGTATTCTGCGAATACTAATGACTCAAGATGGGCTCGATCTGTCATCATGTGACCAAACCATTCGTCTAACAAAAGGTGATTATCTAAAAAGTGATCTATCAAAGCATCCAGAGTTCTGTATTGATTTGGAATTGCGCTATATACTGGATAATGAGTCTGTATAGCGCCTGAATAACAATCCCAAGCGTGTTTTTGTTCTCGAAAAAATGTATTGACTGCAACCTTATTGGGGCTGTCTGTACATCCCAATGTACCTGTCATCCACCAATGAGCTTGATCAATCATTGAGGTGTTTGCGTAATTGGGCACATGGATTACTTCGCCTCGTTGTATATCATTTAATGATAATAAATAATTTTTGATTGCGTGCCATCGTGCACCAAAACTCGCTTTCCAGACTGGCTCAGATGGGGTTTGAGCAAAACGAGCACTTAGCCCCAATACTTCCGCTATTGCTTGCAAACCGGGCAATGTATTTTCTAGAAATCTTCGTTCTCTATCATTTGCCAATGCTAATCTCTTGCTACCTGCGTTAGGATCGGCAATATGTATACCATAATCAGCGTTTTCAGTTCCTAAACGTAAATAGTCAGTACTACCAGCCATTGGTAAGCCAAATTTTAGAATGGAGCCAAAAGTTACAGAAATTCCTTCACTGTCTATCCTTGGATAGATGGATGAATGAAGTTCGCCCAGATGATTTTCTGCGGCAATGATTTTTTGTATTAATCCAGGTGATACACATATTCTCTTAAATTCCGGGCTTCTAAAAAACGAAAGCATGATTGCATCTCGTCCAGAAAATCCGATATTCCCGAAAGGAGCTCTCCATTTTGCTGACGCCTCTTGCATAAGAGCTACTTCATATGGGGTGAAGTTGGGTTTTGGATATAATCTTGAAAAATGAATTTTCATTTCATCAATAATACACTGCAAATTTGACATTTATTTGACTCCATTTTTGATTAATTTAAAAACAAAAACAACAATTGTTTTGCAAACATCATAAATGGTGGTGATTAAAGAGATATTAATTTGGAATATGAATTAAAGTAGGGGGGCAACGAATTGTGTATAGGGCCTTAATGTAATAATTCATTTCACTGTACTGATGCCTGTCTGATGGTCATTAATTCCTGGTGTAATACTTGGTACAAACTAGTTGTTGTGGCTTTATCTCTGTATGTGGTTCACTATTTAACCATTTTGATAATCCATATTGTTAATAATAGATACAGTCCTAAATACTCCTCTTTTGTGTTATGTAAGCACCTTACCTAGTAATAAAAATAAATAATTAGTTTAAAATGTGTGTAATTATGGTACAATAATCGTTTGATCTGAACATATTGTTTTGGTTGTTGATATGCCCCAAGAAGCTGCTAAAAGACGTTTGGAACGTGAACTTAATAAATTAAAACTGAATATTCCTTCATCTGTTTTTCAATACGATTTGAATCGTGCGCAGGCAATTGAGTATTTAAAAAATAATAAATCCGTACCGTTTATATTTCGCAAATCAAGCATCCCAGGATATTTTGCTTTTGATATTCCCAGTGAAGACAGACAAAGTTTTACCCATATATTAGTTTTACCACCTGATTTAGATGGTGAGGAATTTAAATTATACAATTATGAAAATAAGAACTTTACTGAAACAGGTTCGTTAAGTCGTTATTTTGAGCGCGCCTGGGATGAGCTACACAATAGAATGAGATCGGCTGATGAAATCCGTTGGAATCAGTTCAAGCTTTCAAATGAACTTGCTCATAATGGAACAATTGTTGTACTGAGTACACAAAGCCTGGATAAGAAAAAAATCGCGTTAACAGCGAAGGAAGTACAGAGTCATGCACAGCAAAATCCGGGTTTACAAAAATCAGGCGATGGGCATACAGGATTTGCAATGGCAGCGGTTTCAAACGCTCCATTTGCAGTTTTACGATCACAGGAAAATCGCGAAGAAGCAAATAATAAATTAAAGGATCATATTGGTGATAATGGATTAATAGTTGTAACTGGGCATGGCAGTCAAGTGGGTAATGCAGTGAGTGGAACCTACATCAACATTGACTTTCAGCAAGAGACCCGACCGGATGATGAAAAAATAGAACGTAGTCCACACGATATAGTCAGTTCAGCAATGGAGTCTGGACTAAAAAGTGGTAACAGCGTAACTATTTTGCTCTGTATTTGTTATGGCGCTTTAGACAGTCACCGGAATGGTACTAGTTTTGCTCATAAATTAGTGCGTGAGTTCGCAAAGCAAGGAATAAGCACAACAATATTAGCTACCGATCAACCATTCATTCGTTTTGGGGCAAATGTAATCATTGATAATAAAATCACATTTAATGAACGAGTAGGGATGGCCGCAAAGGACGTACATTTTATTACTGCCAAGGTTCATGGTCCTGATTCTAATCCTGTAATTACAGTATTTAAGCCCAATGAGAGCATTCAACTATCAAGCAAAGGTATTGAGTTCAAAAATCCCAATCAACTTCTGCTTGATCAACATCTTCAACAAAAGAAGGTTGAAGAACAACGTCTGCAAAAGCTTGCAGAAGAACAGCTGCGCATCCAAAAACAAATTGAAGAAGAACAACGTCTGCAGAAATTGGCTGATCAACAGCAATTGCAAAATCACTCTGAAGATCTTTTGGTCACAGGGCACGAAGAATCAAAAGTGAAGAAACCCATTGAGAATAAAGGTGATCAACAAAGGAATAGAACTACGACTCGAGAAAAATCGCCGCAAGAAAGAAGCTTTAATAAGCAACTTAAATTGCTCCTCAATAAAGGAAGTGATTTTAAATTACGTCGAGATAGAGTAGATCAAATACAGCATAAGGGGACATTCCATGCTCTGAATGAAGCTTATAACGCGGTACTAAAACTTCATCAGGCTTTAAAAACAGATGGAGATGTGTATTTTGCCAATCCCACAACGGAAACTTATTCGATTTTTAAAGCGAATTGCGATCGTCATATCAAGGAAGCGCATAAAATACTGGATGTGCACAGAGGTTGGTCTGAATTTTTGATCAATCTGGCAATTGGGATTATTACTGCGGGATTGGGTCTTATTGTAAAAGGGGGGATCAACCTGGCGTTTAATAGATCCTTCTTTTATGTACATCAAACAGATTCTTCAAAACAACTGGACGAAATAGAAGGATGGATAAAGCAAGCAACGCCATAAACTGAGCTTACCGTATCAAGACCAGCACTGTTCAGGGTTTAACAGTGCTGTATCCTTTATGCAAGTATTAATACTGAGTTTGATTAAGGTTGATACACTTCTTGCTGGATTCCGCCAACCACCCATTCTTTGCTGTTGGTAAATTGATAAAAATGCCAGATTTCGTCAAGAGGCGCGATTGCTTCATCGTTTTCTTTTATTGATCCAGTAAACCGAACACTGGCAATAGTAGACAGTGTTTGTTTGGATACATCCAGTAATTCAGCATTCAAATTTATAACTTCAGTTTTATTGGGCTCATCACCGCGCTCATCAATCTGCATTTTAATTTCAGCGAAGACTTCAGGAGTCGTAAAGGTTTGAATATCCTGGAGATTTTTTGTGTCGTATGCAGCTTGAAGACGTATAAAATTCACTTTGGCATTACGTAAAAAGCTTTCTGAAACAAAGTCGACTGCATTAGAGCTGAAATGAGTGCTGTTACTACTGCTGCTGTCTGAATTAGGTTGAGCAAATTGATTAAATGAATTGTGTCTGAATGCATTCGATTGGGAGGATTGAAGTCCTGGCTGCATTCTTCTGCGTAAATAACTTACTGCAAAAAAGATCACTGAACCAAGAATTAACCAGGTCATTAACCCATTCGCCAGACCATTACCCATGAACAGACTGGCCAAAAGTCCACCAACCAAAAGTCCACCTAACATACCACCCCATTTGCTTCTATTGGTTTTTTGTCCCATTGATGCAGTATTTTGTGGTTTATGTGATGAAAACAGGCTGCTTTGTGACCGTTGCACACCAAAACTTCTTCCGCCGCCAAAGCGTTTTGCAGACGCTTCATTAATGACCAGACCAAAAGACAGTAATGCAATTAATAAACATGAAAGGAAATTACGCATTTTAGTACACCCTATTGTAGTTTGAGATGTCATTATATCTGAACACAAAGAAACTTGCTCGTGATCTGTTGTCACCCTATTTTTATAATTGCAATTCAATAGCTGAGATTGAATAATCAGCTATTTTTTGAATCGGGAACATACCAAAAGAAGAACTTGAAGCTGCAACTGGTGGAGAGTATGGTCGATAATTTTCAGGAGACGCATAATATTGTGCAATTTCAGTAAATAATCTTTGATTCAAATGGTCTTGTTTCGGTTGTGATAAAAGTGTTTCTAATCCAAAATTTAATTTTTTTAAATGGACTAAATTAATACCTTTAAGCAGTAGTTTATTAAGATCTCCTATTAGTTTTTGATCAGTCATTAAGTGAGTTAACACCTGTTCAATTACTTGATAGGTTCCATATCGATGAAGTCTATCAATAAAATGCAGCAGCTTTTCTATGGCACATAAATAAATGAATAAGTTCTTTAAAAGAAACTCATCCAAAATAGAATAGTGCTCGATTTGTGCTTTGAACTGATTGAAACAGTGCTCATAAATATCGTTATGTTGTTTTAGCGGATGATCGCTGTTTGAAAAAACCACGTGTAAATTAAATAAAAGGAATAGTATATGTGTTTTTTGAATAAGATGGGAAACGTCATGATCGTCTTGAATGCGCAGTGTTCGAATCGATTCATTGAGGGCGTCCATACTGTAAGGGGATTGTTTTAATGATGGGTATTGTACGAACAGGGATCTAAGGTGTAGTTGATTTTCAGAAATCCTGGCTAATTGAGTTGCTAAAGTACTTCGTGCTGCAAAATATGGGGAGAGATCCCTTGTTCCTGCTTCACTAAGCTGGTGTTCATTGAAATAGTGAATCCACTCTTCTGTTTTTTTTTGCCATTGGTCATTCCAATGTCTCGTTGTTTTGTATTTACTAAGAATCTCGGCGATTTGCTCTAAACAATGAAATTGCGCGTTAACCTGTTCAACCCAAACAGATAATTTTTTGCCTCGCTCCGCAGGTTCCATGACGAAACACGAATCAAGAGTTGCTTTTAGTGTTTGAATGATTGGAGAAATAGTGGGTTCAAGGTTCAAATTTAAAATTATTGCCGTATTTTTGATTAACTTGCTGAACTTAATACAAAACTGCTCCTGTTCGATAGTGAGTTGAAGTGGGAATTCATTAAGAATATGTGTAAATAAAGTAAACCATTCTGCGGGCAGCTTATGCTTATTGTGAGACAGTGATTTTTTAACTGGTTTTAGACATTCATGATGTCGGGATATTAAACGGACACAGGCATTATCATCGCACTCATCAATTAAATTGAATCGTAGAAGATTCAAAATATAGTGACTGCTAATTTTTATGTGATCTGGAATAGTTAATAAGGATTTAAATCGTTCCAGCTCCTCTGCTGAAGCCCTGGCTAGAAGTGCATGGTGTCTGGATATCCAGGACATTAGTGTTGCGGTAGGTTTATTTCCCAAGAACACTTGCTCACCGATAGTATAATCCAGATTTTCTTCCAAACTGCTTTTTAACATTTCAGCGGTAACGGGAGGCAGTGAAGCAGGATGTAATTCACAAACGTCGTGTACTGCTTTGGATTGATGAGCTAAAAGTGCTTCTTGAAAACTGGTTAATACTTCGTCCAATGAAGGCATTTCATCAGAATTTGAACCTAGTATCCGTTCAAATAGTTCCTGTAGTTTTGTTCGAATAGGCGCATCCAGAATCATGGAGTAGAATAATCCATGAAAATTGGGGTGTTCAATATCTTTGGCTAAAGCTGAAATACTTTTAAGGTTATATCTGTAGCTTGCGCCAGCGAGGGTAAATATTATCATATAAAGTGCATACAAATCCGTTTGAGAAGAATAGGTGATTGGTTGATGGTTTTGTATTGCTTTAAACATGAGGCGATCTAATACCATCAAGTTACCTCTGGGACGTTCTGTTGTGTAGTGCTCCCCTGGTAATGCCTTAGCTAATCCCATGTCGATGACGGTAATAATCCAATTGTGATCCTTGTATTCAGCCAGGATGTTTTGCGGTTTCAGATCACGGTGAACAATACGCTTGCCTGCATGTTTCCCGGAGCGGATTATTTCTTGCATTTGTTGCGGTACTTGTTCCAGTAATGCGCAGGCCAGTTTTAAAAATGATTCAGCATCCAGTTTATTAAAATAAGACTGGAGAGGTAAACCGGGCGCGCGATTCATGTGAAGATAAGACGATGATGAACCGTGTACCAAACGGTAATAAGCACCTAACCGCGGCATATTACTGGCTAAATAGTGTTCTCTATAAGCCGCTCGAATGGAATAATTTGGCTTGTCTGCTTTATCTGTTGGTTCTTCAGGATCGAAAAAAATAAGTTTAACAACATAGTTACCCGTAGTATCAAAAACAGGTTGTCCGTTGTTAAAAATAATGGATTGAATGACCGGGAGAATACAACCGTAATGACCTTTTGATTCAAAAGTAAGTTCAATCACATCAAGTCGTATCGGGGGAGCATCAGAGAGCATCAATGGATCAGCAACAAATTGTATCACACCATGCGTTAAGACGTATTTTATGGGTTCGCCATCGATATTGGGCAGGATATAGACTTCGTAAGGAATTAAATGTCCCGGATTTTCTCCATGAATTGAGCGCATCAATTCAACCGTGAGATTCATATTTTTTTCGAGAGTTGGATTAATAATTTGTAGGGTATTGGGCATAATTCTCTTCGTTACCGATGTCTAATAAAAATCAATAGTGGGCAATATTGTACCACAAGTAGAGGATTTCAGAATGTTTTGTTTTAAAGGTACATAGCGTATGTGAATCTTGAATGTATTGATAAGTTTAGCTCGTAATCACACGCTAATACAGTCAAAATTGAGGATCGCCAGGTTGGGTTTCCCTCTGATTTTTAATTATTCTGTGGAGCTTGCCTTCCTATAATTGGTTGCATTTAGTTTTGCTCTTGATATGATGCTAGAGAGTTAACTATAGGGATATAATTTATGAATAAATTGATTAATTTAGCTGTTTTGTCGTTATCTACTTCATTGGCTTTTGCCAGTCAGGTGAATCTCAAAGGAGAGGTTGAAGTTAATATCACTCCTAAAAATCTTAGCGGTGTTTCTAAAACTCTGAAATTCAAACTTCCACAGTATGAATTATCCGCGAATGCCAAATCTTATTTGCATGATCAATTATCTCAATATCCCAAAAATGCTGTATCTACGGCTTCTTTTGCGTCTGAATTACCCAGAAAAGTAAATGTAGGGATGCAATTAACTCCAGTTCTGGATCAAGGATATCATGGCAGCTGTGTGACATTCGCAGTCACTGCGGCACTGGATGCTACTTTGGGTGCCGGTGACTATATCAGTCAATTATGCAGTCTTGAATTAGGCAGTTATTTAGCTATTCATGATAAGGCTCAAGCCAGTGGTTGGAATGGTTCTTATGGATCATGGGTTCTGCAGCAAATTTCTGATTACGGCATTATTAGCAAAAATTATCAAAAACTTAACGGTTGTGCGGGCGTTAGAGACTATCCACTGCAAGAAGAAAACAATGAAGGCAAGCCAATGTCTGATAGTGAGTTTCTATCCCATAGTATTCCTGTGTCCAATGTAATCAGTTGGGAAGCGTTATTACAGGACGAAGAAGCATTTTCTGCTAAAGCAGATATGAATGAGATTGTTTTTCAAATTAAAGAAGAACTGGCTAAAGGCAATCGTCTGACTGTTGGCATGTTGTTAGATGTCTATGTGGGCGATGCAGGAGCTGTTGGTACTAACCGTGCTTACAACGACACCTGGATGTTGACTCCTGAAATTGTGATGGATGCAATGAATGGAAACATTTATGCTGGTCACGAACTCGTTATCACTGGATATGATGATGATCTGGAAGTAACTGATAATGAAGGTCATGTGAATCGTGGTGTGTTTACTTTGCGTAACTCCTGGTCCAAATTAGCAGGAGATCAAGGCGATTATTACGTTACTTATGATTACGTCAAGTTCCTTGCTTTGGAAGTAATGGCAGTTCGTTTGAAAGGTAAAACGGCATAGAGTGCAAGTCAGTTAGAATAATAGACCTTCCGTTAAGGACTGTCTCTTAATCACATCTCTGTGGAATTTTCGCGGGATGACTGGCGTTTTTGCAGATTTCTCTAACTCGTTCCCCTCTCCACTACGCGTATCGTGGGGGAGAGGGGGATTAAAACTGTCGAAACAGCGACTTCTTAAATCAAGGCAGATAATAGAATGGATTAGGTAATTTAAATCCCTTCTCTGCGTAGCCACCACGAATATCACTGAATTGATCACCAATAGACGCAATAATCGTATACCCTTGATTTGTTATTGTTTCTCTTGCCTTTGATTTAAAAGGGATGATTGAAGGGTATGGGTAATTATTGGGACGCAGATAGAGACCTGACCATTTTTTATAACCTGCGTTAATAAGATTCTTTCTTGTGGCATCACGCTCCGATTCATGACGACCGGTTACGAAAAATACTTTAATATTGTGTTTTAAGGCAGTGTTATACAGATCTAACATCGGTTTTATTACAACAGCATTTGCAGCCATAATTTCTTGATGTATCTCTTCTTTGGTGCCAACAAAATTACGTTTAACCATTTTGTCATAATTGGACAGACTGGTTTCATCAATATCAAGAACCAGCGCCAGCTTTTTGGATGATTTATCGTGTTTATGAATTTTAGCCTGGTCAATAATGTATTGTTGCGCTTGCTTTATTTTGTTTTCCAGATCTTTGTAATAGAGGCCTGTGTCGTAGTAATTTATTATTTCTTTTCTGACCAGACTCAGATTAGGGGGCTCTGAACATAGAGGTGTTGAAATCAACAGGGTAAGACATAGGGTAATTAATAATTTTGGCAATACATTGAACTGTTGTTTCATTGTCCATCCATAAATTTACAGAATGGTGCATTATATAATGATAATACTGTTTGTCAATTGCTCATGTTGACTTTCGTTGTGGCAATTATTGTCATTCCATCGGTTCTAAAATAGTCATACTCTCCATCCTAAGTTATAATGGTCAATAATTTATTATTTTTGCAATCACCATGCATTTGAAGCAACTAAAATTAGCTGGTTTTAAATCTTTTGTAGACCCTACTGTAGTTCATTTTCCCAGCCAGCTTGTGGCAGTAGTGGGTCCTAATGGCTGTGGAAAATCTAATATAATCGATGCGGTACGTTGGGTCATGGGAGAGAGTTCAGCAAAAAATTTGCGTGGTGAATCCATGATCGATGTTATTTTCAATGGATCGTCTAATCGTAAATCTGTAGGTCAGGCTTCCGTCGAGTTGGTTTTTGATAACAGCCTGGGGCGTTTAACAGGACCATTTGCCAGTTATGGAGAGATTGCTGTAAAGCGGATTGTAACCCGTGATGGTGATTCATCTTATTATTTAAATGGCAGCAGATGCCGACGGAAGGATATTACCGATATTTTTCTGGGTACTGGAGCTGGCGCAAAAGGATATTCGATTATCGGTCAGGGAACAATTTCTCGATTGATTGAGGCAAAACCTGAAGAGTTAAGAGCCTTTCTTGAAGAAGCGGCAGGCGTATCAAAATATAAAGAACGACGGCGCGAAACCTTGCAGCGTATAGAACATACGCGTGAGAATTTGACGCGAGTCGCGGACATCAGAGAAGAACTGGATAAACAATTACAACGTTTGGAACGTCAGGCTAAATCAGCTGAGCGTTATACTGTGCTTAAAGAAGAAGAACAATTATGCCGGGCTGAAATACTGGCGCTCAGATGGCATGAATTAACTGAGCAACAGTTAATAAAACAACGTGAATTGCATGATTGGGCCGTCCGTTATGAAGAACAGCAAAGTGTGTTAACCGGATCAAATAAAGAACGAACTCTGTTAAATGAACAATTACATGATGCAACGGAACAATCACAACAGATTCAGGAAACCTTTTACCAATTAGGTACAGAGATAGCTCGTCTCGAAGAAACCATACAGCAGAAAGAGCGAGATAAAAAACGTCTTGAACAGGACCGACAACAAATGCAGGAGGATTGGCAAATTGCTGAAGGCCAAATAAAACGAGATAAGGAAGAATTACTTAATTGCCAGCAAAGCGCACAGAATCTCGAGATTGATTTACACCGACTGAAGAGTGAATTTAAAGAAAAGGACATGCAACGGCAGAATGCCCAACAGCAGCAAAAGCAATGGGAACTTCGTTGGCAGGAAGTACAAACACATACTAATACTATAAAAAGTGAATTGAAGGTAACACAAATCAATTTGCAGCATTTAGAACAAAGACGTCATCAAACCCAGATCAGACTGGAAAAGCTGGATTCAGAACGCAATTCAATTTCCCTTGAGAACTTGCAGGAAAGTAAACTCGATTTGGAACAGAAACAAATAAAATTGAAAGAAACTCAATTGTTTGATGAAGACCAATTAAGATTGGGTAATGAACTAATCAATCAACACCGTATTCAGCTGCAGGAAACAGAACAGCAATTGCATCAATTGCAGGATGAATTTCATCGTTTAAATAGTGAGCATGCTGCTTTAATTGCGACGCAAAAAGCAGCAAGACAAGCCAATAGGACGAATAAGGAAGGCATTAAGGCGTGGGCAGATAAATCCAGATTAATGGATATTCTCCAGGTTGAACCCCAATGGCAATCCGTTTGCGAAATGGTATTGGGAGAAGCTTTGCACGCTTATGTTTTAGAGGATTTTGAGGAAGTATGGCCTCAGTGGTCGGAGTGTGCCAGTTTGGGAGAAAGTATCGTAACCCTGAACGCTGCACCGGGTAATCAAAGCACACATCCACGACTGTCTGATAAAATTAAAGGAACGGTTCCGGCCACACTCAATAATCTGCAGCATATTTATACTGCCCAGCATTTGGATGAAGCGAGAAATTGGTTGCCGGATTTGTTGGATCATGAGTCTGTAGTGACCGTGAATGGATTTTGGCTAGGGAAAGGTTGGGTCAAGCTGGTCAATCCTGGGGAGCAGGATGACATGGGGCTGCTTGCTCGACAGCAAAGGATTGCTGAGCTGACATTAATTGTTGAAGAATTACAGCAAAAAATTGAATCCATTCGGTTGCTTCGCGATCAGAGTCATGCACAGTTACAACAGAGTTTAAATTATCTGGAAATTTATCAGTTAAATCTGAATGCCAGCAATGAAGCCTTAAGATTAAATATCTCTGCATTAACAGGAAACGAACAGGCGATACAACATGCTGAACGACTTATGGCCAATATTGCTGCGGAAAATGATGAGTTACTGGCCTTAGTTGAAGATTTGGCAGCAGAACAATTAGAACTAAACGAACAATTAAATCGTTTGGAAAATCAATATAAAGAAGCGGAGCAACAACAACTTCAGGTTATCGAAGAAAAACAAGCCTGGCTGGATTCCGTGACCGAACAGAACAAGCTTGTTGATGAGTTGCGCAGAATTCTGCATCAGACCGAATTGGAATACGATAGAGAAATTACAAAAATTCAACAGGTTACAGATCGCATCAATCGAGAACAAGAGCGTCTTGATGTTTTGCAGGAACGATTGGAACATTTAGCCATGCTTTGTTTGCAATCAGCAGAACCCGATGCCGTATTGCAAGAACAATTGGCTGAGTATTTAATGAAACATGGTGAGGTCGAATCGCAATTAACTTCAAGCCGGGAGCGTTTGGCACACATCAGAATGGAATTGGAAGCTCTGGAAAAATTAACAATCAATCATGATCTGGAGGTAAAACGGATACAGGATGTCATAGGACAAACCCGAATGGATGAACAGGCTCTATCTGTTCGTGCCAGTTCGGTTCAGGAGTCGCTTGATGAGTTAGGTTTACAGGCTCAGACTCTATTGGAGCAAATTCCCTCCGGAACGACTCAAAGTATGCGTGAAGATGAGTTAATTGCTATTACTGAGCGGATTAAACGGCTCGGAGCAATTAATCTGGCTGCGATCGAAGAGTTTGCTACCGAGCAGCAGAGAAAACTTTATCTGGATGAGCAACATGACGATTTAAGTCAGGCTTTGGCTACTTTGGAAACGGCCATTGAAAAAATGGATAAAGAAACGCGTTTACGTCTTGAAAATACTTTTGATGAGGTGAATACTTCTTTTAAAGCTCTTTTTCCTCGATTATTTGGAGGTGGAAGGGCGCAGCTTGAATTAACTTGTGATAATCTGTTGGAAGCGGGCATAATCGTAATGGCTCAACCACCAGGAAAACGAAACAGTACGATTCATTTGTTATCCGGTGGCGAGAAAGCGATGACTGCTGTTGCATTGGTGTTTGCGATTTTTCAGCTGAATCCTTCACCATTTTGTATGTTAGATGAAGTGGATGCACCATTAGATGACGTAAATGTGGGGCGATTTTGCGATTTAGTGAAAGAGATGTCACAATTCGTACAATTCTTGTTTATTACACATAATAAGGTAACTATGGAATTGGCAGATCATTTAATTGGGGTGACTATGCGTGAGCCTGGGGTGTCGCGTTTGGTTGCGGTAGACGTGAAAAACGCTTTGACTATGGAGTAAATCATGCAGGCAAATTGGAGCTTAATTCTTAATGTCCTGTTGTTAATTGGCGTTATAGTAGCCATTGGACGCTTAATGAAAGCGAGAAAGCAGAGTTTAAATCCAGAGCAGTATCAACCGTCGTTAGGTCCTGTAGTGAATAGTCCTTATGATGCACAACCTTATAATGATGATATTATTGCGGTGCGAAAAGTAAATAAAGACGTTTCGCTTGATTTGACTCACGAAGACGAACCGGAATCGCACATATTAAAAAATCCAGCTTCCAGACCTTCTCAGCCTCAATTGATTCCTCAGGAAGAAATCAGAGTGGATCTCGTGGCGGAAGAATCAAAAGCACATACTCCTGCAACCCTAATGATGTTTTTATTGGCAAAAGAAAACAGACAATTCGCTGGATATGAGTTATTACAAACAGTTCTCGCAGCGGGATTACGTTTTGGTGAAGGACATTTATTTCATCGCCATCAAAGTGCAAATGGTCAGGGACCGGTGATTTGCAGCCTGGCAGCAGCTACCTCTACAGGGGTTTTTGATCTACAGAATATAGGTGCATTTAGTGTGCGTGGTTTATGCCTGTTCATGCAAACTTCTAAAAATCCAAGTATCGACGCAGAGCGTTTTGCAATAATGCTAGAGACAGCACGACAATTAAGTGAAGGCCTGGATGCTCATTTACTTGATGATCAACGAAAACCATTGACTGAAGAGCGTGTTGCCCGTTATTACAGAATGTTGAAAATAGATCAATTAGAAAGAGATTGTGCAACGGCCTGAGTAATTTGCAGGTCGTTGTGAATCAGTCCATTATGTGCCATGGATTTAGCCTGAACGTTCTTCTCAATTTCAGCATTAATACGTGGTGGAAATTCTGTAAATTAATGATGTTCATTACATTCTGAGAATTTCTGATCACGATTCATCTTGAACTCTTAGCGCGAGTGTTAGTACACTAGACTTTTAGCCTTATGTTGATACCATGAATCTAAATACTATTGCGTCATTGCTTTCTCAAACCTGTCCGATAAACACTGAAGTTACTGGTGTTTGTATCGATAGCCGCACCATTAAGCCAGGAAATCTGTTTGTTGCCATTAAAGGAGAACAATTTGATGGGCATGACTTCATCAAGGAAGTTGAAGCAAAGGGAGCTATCGCTGCGGTGGTTAACCGAGCTATCCCCGGTGTGCAGATACCTCAGTTTGTCGTAGATGATCCTGTTTTGGCTCTGGCCAAAATTGCGGAAGCACATCGACAAAAAATTCATTGTCCAGTCATTGCATTAACTGGTTCAAATGGAAAAACTACAGTAAAAGAAATGATAGCCGCTATTTTACCTCCTCCTTCACATGCAACTAAAGGTAACTTAAATAATCATATTGGCGCTCCTTTGAGTGTGTTGCAGTTAAATCATCAACATCGGTACGCTGTTTTTGAATTGGGGGCAAATCATCCTGGAGAAATTGCTCATACTGTGGCAATTGTTCATCCTGATGTAACTTTGATTAATAATATTGCTCCGGCTCACGTTGAGGGATTTGGTTCTATTGATGGTGTTGCCCGTGCTAAAGGAGAGATACATCAAGGTGTTGCAGCTCATGGAACTGTTGTTATCAATGATGATGACGCATATTCCCATTTCTGGGATAGTTTGATTGTTGATAAGAGAATATTAAGATTTTCAGCCACTCATTCAGCAGATGTTTATGCGCAGGATGTGCGTTTGGACACACATGGACGAGGTCATTTTTCTTTAGTATTGCCTAACGCCAGGACTGATATTGAATTACAGGTTCCTGGTCTACATAATGTCAAGAATGCTTTGGCGGCTGCAACCTGTTGTTATGCTGTTGGTATTTCAATTCAGGACATTCAAAAAGGTTTAAACCAGTTCAGTGGGGTAAAAGGGCGAATGACCGTGTTACCCGGGAAAAATAAATCAACGATTATTGATGATACTTATAATGCAAATTTACGCTCCGTGTTAACTGCTTTGGAAGTATTGGCAATGCGGCCAGGAAAAAGGATTTTTGTATTTGGAGACATGGGTGAATTAGGTGATTGGGCGACACAACACCATCAGGAAGTTGGATTAGCTGCAAACCAATTAGGAATTGATCAATTGTTGAGTTGTGGAACACATAGTCTGTTAGCCTCACAGGCATTTGGCGACAAAGGACAACATTTTTCCAGCCAGGAAGAATTGGTTCAAAGTTTGCTCGAGGAGCTTTCAGATAATACAACTGTATTAGTAAAAGGATCCCGCTCTAGCGCTATGGAAAAAATTGTGCATAAACTGCTTAATTGATTCGATTTGAATGTGATATGCTTGGTCGCTTTTTGCCCCACTCAGGGTTTGTGTTTGTCAGTAGTGTAAAAAAGCACAGCCCTAATTATTAACATGAGGAAAAATTATGCTCTATTGGCTAACGCAGCTATTCCAAGGACAGTATCATGCGTTAAGAGTTTTTCAATACCTGACATTCAGATCCATATTAGCCTCCTTAACGGCATTAATGGTCGGTCTATTGTGCGGTCCCTTGATGATTAACTGGTTGCGTGGATTGCAGATTGGCCAAATGGTACGTAATGATGGCCCTCAATCGCATTTATCTAAAGCAGGCACGCCCACTATGGGGGGCGTATTAATATTATTGGCTGTTACAGTCAGCTGTTTGCTCTGGTGTGATTTAAGACAATCCAGTTTGTGGTTGGTACTGTTGGTTACTCTGGGTAATGGTGTCGTTGGTTGGGTTGATGATTATCGAAAGCTGGTATTAAAAAACAGTAAAGGTCTTCCAGGTCGCTGGAAGTACTTTTGGCAGTCCGTTATTGCGCTGATTGCAGTACTTTATTTATATATGAATGCCAATTTGCCAGTGAACACCCAATTGATTTTACCATTTTTTAAAACAGTAACCTGGGATCTGGGTATTTTATTTCCAATTCTTGCTTATTTTGTTATTGTAGGTAGTAGCAATGCAGTAAATTTAACGGATGGATTGGATGGATTGGCAATTATGCCTATAGTTATGGTAGCGGGCGCCTTGGGTGTTTTTGCATACGCTTCCAGTAATTCGGTGTATTCCAATTATTTGGCTATCCCGTTTGTACCCAATACAGGTGAGTTAACCATTTTTTGCTCGTCAATTGTCGGAGCAGGTTTAGGATTCCTTTGGTATAACAGTTATCCTGCGCAGGTATTCATGGGAGATGTAGGTTCACTGGCTTTAGGCGCAGCATTGGGAATAGTGGCTGTAGTCGTAAGACAGGAACTTGTGTTATTAATAATGGGTGGATTATTTGTTATTGAAACAATCTCGGTTATTTTGCAAGTGGGGTATTTTAAAATGTCTCACGGTAAACGATTGTTTCGCATGGCTCCGTTACATCACCATTTTGAATTAAAAGGTTGGTCAGAACCTAAAGTCATAGTCAGATTTTGGATTATTACTGTTGTATTTGTGTTATGCGGTTTGGCTACATTAAAACTACGATAGGCAAGGTGCATTCATGAATCATTCTTTATATTTAGTCGCAGGCTTAGGCAAAACAGGATTATCGATAGCACGGTATCTGCATAGGAAGAATAAATCCTTTATAGTGTTTGATACTCGAAAAGAGGCACCTGGTCTGGCTGAATTTAAAGCAGAATTTCCTCATATTCCTGTTTATCTTCAATCGCTACCCGATCAACAATTAAGCCAATTAACGGATATTATTACCAGTCCTGGATTATCGCTTGATACACCTTTTATAAAACAGGCGATACAGTCAGGTGTAGCCGTTTATGGCGATATTGAATGTTTGGCTAAAGAGATTAATACACCAGTAATAGCGATTACAGGAACAAATGGCAAGTCTACTGTGACCACCCTTGTAGGCGATATGGCGAAGGCTGCTGGGTTTCGTGTTGCTGTCGCAGGTAACATTGGTACACCCGTACTGGATATGCTGGATGATGAGCATCAGTATGATTTATGGGTTCTGGAGTTATCCAGTTTTCAGCTGGATCTGACTTATTCTTTATCTCCTGTCGCGGCAACGATTCTTAACGTAACTCCTGATCATTTAGACAGACATCATACTATGGAAGCCTATATACAGGCCAAACAACGTATTTATCATCGGGCTCAAGCAGCCATCGTAAATCGTCAAGATGGGGTGACTATCCCCAATGAAACATCGAATCCAGGTATACGTCTTGTAACTTTTGGTAGTGATGTTCCTACCCAGGGGAATTGGGGTTTAATTTCCAAAGATGAAACCATTTATCTGGCAAAAGGCAGTGAATGTCTCTTGTCTGTAGACTCCTTATTGATCAAAGGAGTACATAATTGGCTCAATGCGCTTGCAGCATGTGCTCTGGCTGAAGCAGCCGGAGTTCCAGAACACCATATTCTTCATGTTTTAAAAACATTTGCAGGATTACCTCATCGCTGTCAATGGGTGAGATCTCTGGATGGTGTAGAGTGGATAAACGATTCAAAAGGAACAAATGTAGGTGCAACAATCTCTGCCATTAATGGAATAGGGGGGGCTATGCAAGGAAAAATTGTTCTTATCGCGGGAGGGCAAGGGAAAGGCGCTGATTTTAGCGATTTGACAAAACCGATTGCGGATTTCGTTCGTTCTATAGTGCTCATTGGTGAGGATGCTGACAAAATGGAGGCCGCACTTGCTCATGTTGTGCCTGTAGTTCGTGCGTCATCGCTTGATAATGCTGTGGTTTTGGCAAAAACCTGTGCAAAACCGGGCGATGTTGTTTTGTTATCGCCAGCCTGCGCGAGTCTGGATATGTTTCGTGACTTTAATCATAGGGGGGATGTATTTGCTTCCTCCGTAAATGGATTGTAGGCAGAATGCGACCGAGACATTTAAATCAAAGAGGTAAACCAATAAGTAAACCGATATCACTTTATGATAAGTGGCTGATTGGCGCTGTTTTTGGTTTGTTGATTATTGGCTTGATGATGGTCGCTTCCAGCTCGGTGATGATCTCGACAAAATACTTCCATCAACCGTTTCATTTTTTAATTCGTCAGGCCTGTTATTTATTTTTTGGCCTGATGCTGGCTTTGGTTGTGGTGCGTACTGACAGCAGTTTTTGGGAAAAAATAAGCATGCCCATGCTGATCATCTGTTTGGTCATGTTGCTTGTAGTATTGGTTCCGGGGATCGGTAGAACCGTGAATGGGAGCAGACGTTGGCTTGCCTTTGGACCAATAGGCATTCAAGTGTCGGAAATGGCAAAATTAACCATGATTTTTTATCTGGCCGGGTATTTGGTACGGCAGCAGGAAGCAGTCAGTGAAAGTATTTTCGGCTTTATCAAGCCAATGATGATTCTGGGCGTTGTTTCATTCTTATTACTGCTTGAACCGGATTTTGGAGCTACTGTTGTTATCTCAGGTACGGTAATGGCCATGCTTTTCCTGGCGGGAGTGAAATTAAGGTATTATATTGGTTTAATGATAGTCGTGATCGGTGCTCTAGCGCTTCTTGCCATTTCATCACCTTATCGTGTCGCCAGGTTAACAGCCTTTCTGGATCCATGGGCTGATCAATATAACAGCGGATATCAGCTCACCCAGTCGTTGATCGCGTTTGGTCGTGGCGGCTGGTTTGGTTCAGGTCTGGGGGAAAGCATTCAAAAGTTGATGTATTTACCCGAAGCACACACAGATTTTTTATTTGCTGTACTTGCTGAAGAATTAGGTTTGTTTGGAATTTTAGTAGTAATGCTATTGTATAGTATACTTGTATTTAGGGGACTAAATATCGCATATACAGCTCATGTACAAGATCGCCTTTTTGCTTCATTTACGGCATACGGTCTGACTTTTTGGTTGGCCTTGCAGGCTGCAATCAATATGGGGGTAAATGCGGGTTTGTTGCCTACAAAAGGGTTAACTCTGCCATTACTTAGTTATGGCGGTGCCAGTATGGTGATTAATTGTGTGGTTGTCGCATTGTTATTGCGTATAGACCATGAAAATCGTTGGCAGTCTCTTGGATTGAGAACGCAAACGGCATAAGGGGGAATTGTGAATAATTCAGGACCATTTTTATCTACAAGGATGGGGCGTGTAGAACAAATTCATTTTGTTGGTATTGGTGGCGTTGGCATGTGCGGTATTGCAGAAGTGTTGCATAATCAAGGTTATCGTATCACGGGTTCTGATATTGGTGAAAGCAGCACGGTACAGCGTTTAAAATCACTGGGTATTCAGGTTCATATAGGCCATAGAGTTGAGAATATTCAAGGTGCTGATGTTGTCGTGCGTTCTTCGGCCGTTGATATGAACAATCCGGAAATTATTGCCGCACGTGAATTAATGATTCCCGTGATTCCAAGAGCAGCAATGCTGGCTGAGTTAATGCGATTCAGACATGGGATCGCTATTGCGGGTACTCACGGTAAAACTACGACTACAAGTCTGGTCAGTAGCCTGCTTGCTGAAGGGGGACTCGATCCCAGTTTTGTTATTGGTGGAAAATTAAACAGCTGTGGCAGCAACGCGCAACTGGGTAAATCAGCTTATTTTGTAGTTGAGGCAGATGAAAGCGACGCTTCATTTTTATTTTTAAAACCTATGATGGCGGTGGTTACCAACATCGATGCTGATCATATGGATACCTATGAGGATGATTTTGATAAATTAAGAACCACCTTTCTTGAGTTCTTACACCATTTACCTTTTTATGGTTTGGCTGTGGTGTGTATTGAAGACGAAGAAATTCAAAAAATTCTCCCGGCAATCCAAAGACCTACTCTAACTTATGGATTTAAAGAGGACGCTCATTATCGCGCTGTAAATTGGACACAAAATGAAATGCTCAGCCAGTTCACAGTGATTAGACCTGCACCTTATTCGCAATTATCGATTGAGTTCCAGTATCCTGGTCGTCATAATGTTTTGAATGCCCTGGCTGCGATTGCAATTGCAACAGAGCTGGGTGTCGATGATGATTCCATTATTCGTGGTCTGAAAAAATTTCAGGGTGTAGGACGACGATTTCAAATGCTGGGTGAAAGACAGTTTGAACACGGATCAGCTATAGTCGTTGATGATTATGGACATCATCCACAAGAAATATTATCGACTATCGATGCGTTCAGACGTGTTTGGCCAGATAAACGGTTGGTGCATGTATTTCAACCGCACCGTTATACACGAACACAATCTTTATATAATCAATTTATAGATGTTTTAAGTCTTTCTGACGAGCTGTTTTTATTTGATATCTATGCCGCCGGTGAGAAAGCAATTCCAGGTATTTCCAGTGAGGGATTAGCCAAAGGAATCAGGGATAAAGACAGAAGAGTGACCATGGTTACTGAACAGTCTCTGAAAGAAAAGCTGGATGCATCTATTAAGGACGGCGATGTGATTCTGATGCAGGGGGCTGGAAATATTGGCCAAATGGCAGTAAACCTGATGAAAAAAGGGTGACAATTAACATGAGCATAATGGAAAAGGATTGTGGTCTTGCTGCTGAATGCCAGGGTACATTGCTGTTTAATGAGCCGTTGGCTGATTATACAACCTGGCGTGTGGGCGGGCCTGCAACCAGACTCTATAAGCCAGCTCATCTGGCTGATTTAGTTGTTTTCCTTCGCCAGCTTCCCAAGAATGAACCTTTGTTATGGTTGGGCTTAGGCTCTAACTCTTTAATACGTGATAAAGGTTTTTCAGGTACAGTAGTGGTTACTCAGGGCTGTTTAAAAGAAATAAGCCTGTTAGATGCGGATACTGTCCGAGTTGAGGCGGGCGTGTCCTGTGCCAGTATGGCACGGTTTACTGCACGAAATAATCTTTCCGGCGGAGAATTCTGGGCTGGTATTCCCGGTACTATGGGCGGTGCTTTGAGAATGAATGCGGGCTGTCATGGTGGCGAAACATGGCAATCAGTAATCGAGGTTCAAACAATTAACCGTCATGGTGAGATTAGAGTAAGAAAACCGGAAGAATTTGAAGTCGCTTACAGACATGTGGCAGGATTAGACAATGAGTGGTTTATTTCCGCTACTTTTAAATTGTCCCCGGGTAACAAAGAGACTTCGCTACAGGTAATAAAAGATTTGTTGGCACATCGCACCAATACTCAACCAACAAATGAATACAATTGTGGTTCAGTATTTAGAAATCCTCCTGGAAATTATGCTGCGCGGCTTATCGAATCATGTGGTTTGAAAGGATTTCAGATAGGAGGAGCAGTTGTCTCTCAGAAGCATGCTAATTTTATTATCAATCATGAGGGTACTGCATCTGCTGCGGATATTGAAGCATTGATTCATTTGGTGCAAACTAAAGTTAAAGAGCAAACAACTATAGAGTTGATGCACGAAGTACATATTATTGGAGACTGTTAATGTCTAAGCTTATCAACCTTGTTTTGCTTTATGGTGGAAAATCAGGTGAGCATGAAGTGTCATTAATTTCAGCATCATCGGTTCTCAGGCATTTGAATTCAGAGAAATATCATATTATTCCCATAGCAATGGATAAAAATGGCCAGTTTCATTTGCACACTTATGCTGATTTACTGAACTATAAAGAAAAACTCCCTGTAATAACAGAACATTCGAAACCCTTGGATAGCCTGGTAAGTAACGGTCGCCTGGCCGTTGAAGCCGATGTGGTTTTTCCTGTAGTACATGGTCCATTATATGAAGATGGCAGTTTGCAAGGTTTGCTCGAACTGGCGGGAGTTGCCTATGTTGGTTGTGATGTATTGCCTTCAGCCATTGGTATGGATAAGGATATGGCAAGACGAGTAGCATGTATTAATGGTCTTCATTCAGCTCAGTATAAATTATTATCATGGCATACCACTTCGGCTGAAAGACAGCAATTCTGTAACGAAATTTCCGCGGAGTTTGGCTGGCCCCTATTTGTAAAACCCTGCTCGTTAGGATCCAGTGTGGGTATTCATAAAGCCAAAAATATGGCTGAATTGGTTGCCGCTGTAGATGATGCCTTACGTTATGACGAGGAAATCCTGGTTGAGGAATTCATTCAGGGTCGAGAAATTGAATTGGCGGTATTAGAAAATATCAAACCTTCTGCCAAGCCACGAGTCAGTGTTGTGGGAGAAATTCGGGTGAATCATCCCGATGGCTTTTATTCTTATACTGCGAAGTATCTGGAAAGTGGTCAGACCGATTTAATTATTCCAGCGCTATTGAATAATAAACTGGACGAACGATTAAAACAGGCTGCCGCTGAGATATTTTCCCGATTAAAATGTAAAGGAATGGCGAGAGTTGATTTTTTTGTGAATGATAAAACAGAAGAAATCTATTTTAATGAAATCAATACATTGCCTGGTTTTACTTCGATAAGTATGTATCCAAAATTGTGGCAGGCAAGTGGTTTGACTTACCCTGATCTGCTTGATGAACTGATTCAAATTGCAATGACACATCAAAATTGTCGACAACATTTAGTGACCAATTACCTGTGAAAGAGAACATCAAGAGAAAGGATGTTGATTCCGATGGGCTGCGCTATGTCGGCCTGTTGGGGTTATTAATTCTAAGCGCTGTGCTATTAGCCGGGCGCCTGGGCTATTTATATCTTGCTGATGCAGATCGTTTCCCAATTACTACGATTAAAGTAGCTGCCAGTTATGAACATGTGAGTCATAAAGAATTGGAAGCCGTGTTGGCAAAACATTTAAGTGCCAGTTTTTTTGCTTTGCCGGTGAGTCGATTACAGAATGAGCTTAATGCAATAAACTGGATAGACAGTGCCTATGTAGAAAGAGTCTGGCCTGATACTATAAAAATAAAACTTGTGGAAAAGAATCCAGTTGCCATTTGGGGAAATGCCTTGATGACTGAGGATGGCACATTGTTTAATGAAGGCAATGTTCCAGTAGATTTAAACGTTCCAAAACTAAAAGGACCGACAGGTCAACAATTAGACGTCTTACAAGTTTACGAAAAATTGAGTAAGATATTATCATCGTATGGTTTAAATGCTTCCGGATTGAGCTTAAGAGACAATCAGGCCTGGGTATTAATACTGGGTAATGGCGTAAAAATATACTTGGGAAAGAAAGAGTTAGAGGCGCGATTGCTGCGTTTTTGTAAAGCATATCCTGCAGTATTTGCTGAAAAAGCAGATCAGTTGGCAAGCGTGGATTTACGTTATCCGCGTGGTATGGCAGTGCAGTGGAAACAACAAACGGGACGATAATGGCTAAAAAAATTGAAAAAAATATTATCACTGGATTGGATATTGGCACTTCAAAAATAATTGCCTTAATTGGTGAAGTGACTTCCGATGGAGCGATTGAAATAATTGGAATTGGCCGCCATCCTTCTCGCGGTTTAAAACGTGGAGTCGTCGTTGACATAGAAGCCACAGTTAATTCCATACAGCGTGCAGTGCAGGAAGCTGAATTAATGGCTGGCTGTGAAGTCAGAACTGTTTATGCAGGGATCGCTGGTAGTCATATACGCAGTTTGAATTCTCACGGAATTGTTGCTATTCGGGATCAGGAAGTGTCTCAGGCTGATGTCGAACGGGTTATTGACGCAGCCAAGGCTGTGGCCATACCGGCAGATCAAAAAATTCTACATATTCTGCCTCAGGAATTCATCATTGATCACCAGGGAAGTATTCGTGAACCTATAGGTATGGCTGGAGTCCGACTTGAGTCTCGCGTGCATATAGTCACAGGCTCGGTCAGCGCTGCTCAGAATATAGTAAAATGCGTACGTCGATGTGGACTGGAGGTTAATGACATCATTCTGGAGCAACTGGCATCCAGTCATGCAGTACTCACTGAAGATGAGAAAGATCTGGGTGTCTGTTTGATTGACATTGGTGGGGGTACCACTGATATTGCCATATTCTGTGAAGGAGCAATTCAACATACATCAGTAATACCTATCGCAGGAGATCAGGTGACTAATGATATTGCCATGGCCTTAAGAACGCCAACCAAGGCTGCCGAAGCAATTAAATTGAGTCATGCGTGTGCTTTACCTGAATTGGCTAATTCAAACCAAATGCTTGAAGTTGCAAGTGTCAATGAACGACCAGGTAGAAAAATATCAGCCAAGGCGCTGGCTGATGTAGTTTCCGCTCGATATGAAGAATTATTTTCTCTGGTTCGCAATGAATTAAAACGCAGTGGATTTGAAGACAGAATGGCTGCAGGAATTGTACTCACCGGTGGGGCTTCTAATGTTAGAGGTGCTATTGAACTTGCGGAACTTTGTTTTGAAATGCCAGTCCGAAAAGGATGCGCTCATCATGTTTCAGGCTTGGCAGAAGCTACTGAAAATCCATCTTTTGCTACCGGTGTTGGCTTGTTACTTCATGGCTTCCAACAGCAATATGAAGGAGGATATAATGTGCCGGCATTGAATGATAATACCAAGGGAATTTGGTCACGAATGAAAGAATGGTTTCAAGGTAATTTTTAATTAATTTAAAAATTATTAAGTAAACGCTTAGAGATTACTCACGAAGATTAAGTAAATGATTAGGGGTTGCATCAAAATGCAACATACACAAAACTGTTTTAAAGTGATAAGCAGAAAAAAAGCAGCACACTAGGGGAGCGGGGTTATGTTTGAATTAATGGAAAGCAGCCATCAAGATAATAATGCTGTAATAAAGGTTGTAGGTGTTGGCGGTGGCGGCGGTAACGCTGTGGAACATATGGTTGCTGAAAATATAGACGGTGTAGAGTTTATTTGTGCTAATACAGACGCTCAGGCATTGAAAGGCTCCAATGCCAAAATTCATATTCAATTAGGCGACGAACTGACTAAAGGCTTGGGTGCTGGAGCTAATCCGCAAATAGGTCGTGAAGCTGCGGAAGAAGATAGAGATCATATACGAGAAATATTAAGTGGTGCTGATATGGTTTTTATTACAGCAGGTATGGGAGGCGGGACTGGAACAGGAGCTGCTCCAGTATTTGCCGAGATTGCCAAAGAATTGGGAATCTTGACTGTTGCTGTGGTAACCAAACCATTTTCATTTGAAGGGAAACAACGCGCTCTTGCAGCTGAAGACGGAATTCGTCGTTTGGCAGAACATGTCGATTCATTGATCACGATACCTAACAATAAATTATTAAGTGTTTTAGGCAAAAATATCAGTTTGCTGAATGCGTTTAAAGCGGCAAACAACGTATTGCTTGGTGCTGTAAAAGGTATCTCTGACTTAATCACTCGTCCCGGTTTAATCAACGTGGATTTCGCTGACGTGCGAACTGTAATGTCAGAAATGGGCATGGCCATGATGGGAACAGGAAGTGCCGTCGGTGAGCAAAGAGCCAGACAGGCAGCTGAGGCTGCAATCGCTTCTCCATTATTGGAAGATGTGAATTTTTCCGGAGCACGAGGAATACTGGTCAATATTACAGCCGGCCTTGATATGTCTATAGGCGAGTTTGAAGAAGTTGGTGACGTGGTTAAAGAATTTATATCTGATGATGCGACTGTAGTAGTAGGTACTGTAATTGATCCTGAAATGACTGATGAAATGAGGGTTACTGTGATCGTTACTGGTTTGGGTGATATGAGACAACGTCATCAACAGCCACAACAACAAGGGCAACGTGCTCGATTAATGGAATCCACTCGAAGTGATGGTTCTCTTGATTATCATCAATTGGATAGACCTGCAGTAATTCGTAAACAAGCCCAGAGTGCCGCTGTATCTACATCTTCTGCAAAACAAAAAAGTTCTGTAAGTGACAGTGTTCCGGATGTTGATTATCTGGATATACCTGCCTTTCTTCGTCGTCAGGAAGAGGAAGCCTAGTTGAACGTTCACTCAAGTGTATTTTGAACGATTATGAATCAGAAAAAAGAGCACAGCCTTGGGTAGGCTGTGTATTTTAAGGTTGTAATCTTTTGAATGACACTTGAATTGGGTTGTTCAATTAAGTGATTTGTTCTTGATTAAAGATTTTGATTTTAGATTTGAGATACCTTCAGGAAGCGCGAAGAGATTGAGCTTTTTTCGTAAGTCCCGACAATTTTATTAGGAATAAAATAGTTCTATACTATTTAAGTATAGAAAAAAATTAGACTAATCAATAAATTGTTGCTAAGATCAAGAGGTTTTTGCGCGCAAAATAAATAAAGAAGAAAGGTGAGCACTGAATGATAAAACAAAGAACTCCTAAAAAGGTAATCCAGGCTACTGGCGTTGGGTTGCATTCCGGTGAGAAAGTGCTTTTAACCTTAAGACCCGCTCCTGTTAATACAGGGATAGTTTTTAGAAGAGTGGATCTGTCACCAGTTGTTGAAATTCCAGCCTCCTACGAGTATGTCGGGGATACCATGCTCTGTACTACGCTACATCATGGAAGCGTTAAAATTGCAACTGTGGAACATCTTCTGTCTGCTTTGGCTGGTTTAGGTATTGATAATGCCTATATTGATGTTAATGCACCCGAGCTGCCCATTATGGATGGCAGCGCAGCACCATTTGTCTTTCTAATTCAATCTGCTGGTATCAAAGAGCAAAATGCTGCCAAGAAGTACATCCGTATTCTTAAGCCTATTCGTGTTGAAGACAATGGTAAATACGTGCAGTTCCTGCCACACAAAGGGTATAAGGTTTCTTTCACGATTGATTTTGATCACCCCGTATTTAATGACAAGCCACAGACTGTATGTTTTGATTTTTCAGGCACTTCCTACGTTAAAGAAGTATGCCGAGCCAGGACTTTTGGTTTTCTTTCCGATTATGAAAAATTACGGGAATGTGATTTAGCTAAAGGCGGTAGTTTGGATAATGCGATTGTTGTTGATAATTACCGTGTCCTTAATGAAGATGGATTACGTTTTGAGTCAGAATTCGTGACTCATAAAGTTCTGGATGCCATTGGTGACTTATATCTGTTGGGTTCCAGTTTAATTGGTGCATTTGAAGGGTATAAATCAGGTCACGAACTGAATAACAGGCTATTACGTGAATTAATGGTCAGGCAAGATGCTTGGGAATATACCTATTTTGATGCAGAAAATTATTTGCCATCAATGCAATCTGAATATTATCCTGTCGAAGCCTAATACAAGATAAAGTGTACCGTCTGGTTAATTTTTAGCCTTTTTCTGGAATAAAGGCTGATAAACTGTGATGGTACGATTTATTAATCAGTTGTTCCCCGCAGTAATAGAGTTCCATTACTGTTATATGATGGTTCTCATTAAATTAGTTCTTTAAAAGATACGTATAAATCTCAATACTATTGAATTGATTGGTTGTATTCTATTAATTAGTAAAATACTCTCGATATAAAGGCAAAGGAGTCGCACGATGAAATTCAAAATAGGATTAATTGCTCTTCCACTGATATATAGTTCAGTAGTTTGTTCAGCAGATTCAGATATTAATACGAAACAACGTAACGCTCTGCGTCTGCAATGGATAGATTCTAAAGTCTCACCAGGCCAGGATTACTATTCTTACGCCAATGGAACCTGGCAAAAAAATAATCCTATTCCTGCTGAATATGCTTCTTGGGACAGTTTTAATATTCTTAATGAAAAAATTCAGGATATTATTCATCAGATGCTCATCAAGGCCGCCCAAAATACCAATGCCAAACCGGGCAGTATCGAACAAAAAGTAGGGGATTTTTATTTTAGTGGTATGGATGAAGAAACCATCAATAAAGTAGGTATTGCGCCTATTCAATCCGAATTTGCTCAAATTGAGGCAATAAACACTCTAGAAGATCTACAAAAAGAACTGGTTCATTTACATCAAATTGGTGTTGATGCTTTATTCGGTTTTGGCAGTATGCAGGATTATAAAAACAGTACGTTGATGATAGGGGCTGCCGTACAGAGTGGTTTAGGTTTGCCTGAAAGAGATTATTATTTAAGCGACAATCCAAAATTTAAAAAAATTCGTGAGGCTTATGTAAATCATCTGGACAAGATGTTTCAGTTACTTGGTGATAGCCCTGAGAAAGCGGCCAAGGAAGCAAAAATTGTAATGGATATCGAAACCAAACTTGCCAAAATTTCCATGCCTATAATAGAGCGTCGTGAGCCTAAAGCTGTATATCATATTATGACTCTTAACGAGCTGGAGCAAATTACTCCTGATTTTTCATGGCAATTCTACTTAAAGGCTATAGGCCAGGGTCAACTTACCAGTATTAATTTAGCCATGCCGGAATTTTTTAAGGGAATGAATAACCTATTAAAAACCATCAGTCTGGATGAGTGGAAAATCTATTTGCGTTGGCATTTGATTGACGCTTTTGCTTCATATCTTTCAAAGCCTTTTGTTGAGCAGAATTTTAAAATGGTTAGCGCTCTTACTGGCATTGAAAAAATATTACCTCGCTGGAAAAGAGTAGTGAGTACTGAAAATGGCGCTCTTGGATTTGCAATTGGTAAAATGTACGTAGAACAGTATTTCCCTCCCAAGGCTAAAGAGCAGGTAGAAGAAATCCTGAAGAACATTCGCGGTGTTTTGCGGCAAGATTTAAGTTCCTTGAGTTGGATGTCACCAGAAACTCGAAAAGAAGCGTTAAAGAAACTCGATTTAATGCAGGAGCGTATTGGTTATCCTACAAAGTGGTGGGATTATTCCAAACTTAAAGTGGATAGAGGACCTTATGTTTTAAATGTCATAAGAGCTAATGAATTTTTAATCAATAGAGATCTGGATAAAATTGGTAAACCCATAGATAAAACCGAATGGGAGATGACACCACAAACGATCAATGCCTATTATGATGTTTCCATGAACAACATCAATATGCCCGCCGGGATATTGCAAGCTCCTTTCTTTGACCCTGATGCACCTGCAGCAGTGAATTATGGCGCTATAGGATTTGTTATGGGGCATGAAATTACCCATGGTTTTGATGATCAGGGGGCACAATTTGATGGTTATGGAAATCTGAATAATTGGTGGAAGCCCGAAGATTTGACTAAATTTAAAAAAGCGACTCAATGCATTGCAGATCAATTTTCCAAGTATAAGGTTGATGGTAATCTGAACGTACAGGGTAAATTGGTTGTTGGTGAAGCTGCTGCCGATTTAGGTGGTCTGATTTTAGCTTATAAAGCATTTTTACAATCAGATGATTACAAACATGCCAAAACAATTGATGGTGTTACCCCCTCTCAGCAGTTTTTCCTGGGCGCAGCACATGTTTGGGCAAAAAATATTAGGCCGCAACAATTACAGAACCAGATAACAACTGATCCTCATCCGCCAGCTCAATATCGAGTTAATGGAAGTTTTGCCAATATGCCTCAATTTCAAGAAGCCTATAAACTTCCGGACAACAGTCCTATGGTGAATAAAAACAGATGTGTTATTTGGTAAATGATTAGGGTAGACAATTCATCAAATGACGTTTAGCCTCTCGCAGCTTGTTCCTGAGAGATGGTCACAGAATGTGATGGTAACCAGGGTCTCTTGATATTTGGTCCTGAAGCCTACGTACCGCGCTTTATGCGCGGTATCCAGATCTTGATCCTAAGGAAAAAAGTATGTGCATAGCACTACCATCACTATGGATATCGCGCATAAAGCGCGGTAGGTAGGCACTTAAAAGATGCTTCAATTTTGTGAGAATCGCGCAGGGCGTGTTTGCGGAACTTCGACCTCTGAGTTGTCGATACATCTTCAGAACTGGTTAAATTTGCTATAGTTAGTTTATTGATTGATGGAGGTTATTATGTGCCGACTCGTTGCATATTTGGGACGTCCAACTTTATTGGAAAATGTATTAGTCACGCCTAAAAACTCAATAATAATGCAGAGCCTGCATGCCCGTGAAACCAATTTACGAACTAATGGCGATGGTTTTGGCGTCGGATGGTATGCTCCTGAAGTCAGCTCTGATCCTGCTTTATTTACCTCTGTTTTTCCAGCCTGGAATGATAGAAATTTGTTGAATTTAACCGCCAAAATTCAATCCCCTTGTTTTTTTGCTCATGTCCGATCCGCCAGCGCTGGTGGAGTTACCAATTTTAATTGCCACCCCTTTGTTTATGGCGATTGGATGTTAATGCACAACGGTGAAATTAATGATTTTATCGACGTTAAACGACATATACGGCATTTATTGGATGATGATATTTATCACTGGGTAAAAGGTGATACGGATTCCGAGCATTTATTTGGCTTATTTTTGCAGCTCGCTAAAGGGCGAGATTTAAGTCAAATGACAGTTGTTGCCGATGTTTTGCAGGAAACGATACTTAGAATTGAGGATGTAATAAGAGAGTTCGGACATACTGGAGTTTCTTATTATAATGTATGTCTTACCGATGGAAAGAGAATAGTCGCAACACGATATACCAGTCATAAAAAAAAGAAACCTTTAACATTACATTATCTGGTTGGATATGTTTTAGCGACTCATGGATTATGGATCAAGGAAGAGGGAAAACCTGCTTATATTGTCGTATCCTCTGAAAAACTCAATGATTTGGCTGAAGGGTGGGAGGATGTGCCCGAACAACACATGCTGCTAATTGATGAAAATAAGAACATCCAATTGCGTCCTTTCTAAACAATAGGATAAACTATCACTTCTTATTCATTTATTGAGATGATTATGACTAAAGAAGAAATGATGTGCCGAATTATACGTTTTGTTACAAAGAAGCCTAGTGCTAAAAAGACCTGTTGTAGATAATGAATTCCAAGCTTGACGAACTGAAAAAATATAAAAATCATAAAGTTATAACTTATTTCTGTCACCATCATCCCGAGTTTTCTTTGGATGATGGCCAGTGTTTATTAGAAGATTTATTATCCTGGATGTGGTTGAACAATAAGCGATCTGAACTGGGCAAAAAAACTTATCTTTTTGGTCCATTATTGATTTTAGATGAGATGTGGCATACGTTTATTTTGCATACACGGGATTATATTGATTTTTCAATGCATTATTTTGGTGAATATGTTCACCACGACGTAGAACCAATAGGTTTTGAACATGTCCTGGAAGAGGACGAATTAACTGATTTTTTGCAGGATTGTTTTGATTATCTCGATCAGGATTGGGTAGCACGACGGTTTTCAAGCGCTTTAACCGATGAAACATGATAATCAGATGTTGTGTTGTCAAAATACGTCTCTTTTTCTTCCCTTCATTTTCTTTATCAGAATTGTAGGAAAAGAACACATCATTACAATCTGATTATCAATCAGCTACAGACATCAACCAACGGTTCTTTCTTTTCGCATGAAGAACCTCAGACATTCATAGGTCAAAGTGCACTATAAAATTCCTTCAGGATGCGGGACGCAGATAAGGCAGTAATGTGTTGTGCATCCAGATAGGGGATGAATTCACTGATATCCATTCCAACGTATGTAAAATATTCCCTTAAATAATGGATGAGGTAGATCAGCTGATTTAAATTAGGTCCTCCTGGGTATGGACTTTCTACTGCCGGTGCGCAGGATGGATCCAAACCATCAAGATCTATGGAAAAGTAGAGATAGTCCAGATGTTTGAATTGCGCGACAATTTTCTGACCTATTTCTATAATATGGGTACAATTAAACTCACTTCCTTTAATGATGCCAATTTCTGGTTGATAACGGCATAGTGCTCTAGCTTCACTTGATGTAAATTGTCGAATACCCGTCAACATGATCTGTTGCGGTTTCAAAGACGGTAATAAAAACCCATGATGTAAAATAGAACTGTAGGATAATCTGCTCTGTTCTTCGCAATCAGGATGGGCATCCAGATACACAACACCGTATTGTCCGGGCATCACCTGATCCAAAGCCTTTAAAGCGGCGTATTTTATTGTATGATCACCACCAAGGCAGATGGGTATTTGTTTATTTTTCAATTGTTGGCTAATGAATGATGAGACGAGTTCTATTTCTTCTTCCATGTTGTGGTGGTTGATCTCTAGGTTTCCGGCATCAAATAATTGTGCTCCTGATTTAAAATTTTCTGGAAGGGAATATAACGTGTTGTCCACTTGCCTAATAAAATCAGCAGAGAATATCTCCCGTTCGGATGCTTTGGAAAAGGTTGGTGCCGTACCTGCATTCTGAGTATTGGCGCCGAATACAATACAAGGTGCACCGGGATCCTGTGCTTCAGCATAAGTTAGTTTTGTCATATAGGACTCCTTCTATAGGGTATAAAAAATGATTATGTTGAGGGTTCTATTGTACTCAGGAGCTTAAAACAAATATAATTCATTAATTTTATTATTTGATGAAATAAATTGATTTTACTCGACCCTCAGTTAATCGCATTTGAAGCCATTATCAAAGAAGGTACGGTTCATGCCGCTGCTGCTGTATTACATTTAACTCAAACCGCAATAACTCAACGGTTGCGCATGTTGGAGCAGAAGATGAGGACGACTTTATTTATTAGAAGTCGACGCGGTATGCAGCTCACAGCAGAAGGTAAGGAGTTACATCGTTTTTGCCAACAGGTACTGGCGATGGGTGGAGAATTGCTGGCTAATATTCATGGCTCAGGAGTTACTTCAAATGCTCGTGTCAAAATAGCTGGTCCAGCCAGTATTATTCGTTCACGAATTGTCCCTCAATGTGCGGCAGTAATGACAAAATTCCCTAAACTGTTCATGTCCTATCAAATTGATGATTCACCTGATTTAAGCCAAAAACTTAAATCAGGTGACTGTGACTTGGTTCTGTTAAAACCAGAACAGATTTCACCAGAAATGACACATAAAATACTCGCTGAAGAAGAGTATTTATTGGTATGTTCTTCCAAATGGAAGCACCGAAAATTAAAGGACATTATCAGGACGGAACACATCATTGATTTTGATACATCAGATGACATGACGTTTACTTATTTAAAAGAATTTGATTTGCTTGAAGAAATTCAAACGGAACGTCATTTTATCAACAATACTGAAAGTATCGCTCAATTATTTATCGCAGGTTTTGGTTACGGTGTTTTAACTAAAGAATTCGCAGAACCTTATTTAAAATCTGGTGAGCTCCACGTATTAAACCAGAATAAAATTTATGCAAATTCAGTCGCTTTGGCGTGGTATCCACGTACAGAACCACCCAATTATTTGACCTGTTTAATCAACAGTATTCAGTAAATCGTTTTTCATGTACATTACGGCCAATTAATATGGGGCTAATCAACCTGGAAACAGAAAGAGGAACAAACACATGTTACATATTGCACTTTATCAGCCTGAAATTCCTCCTAATACTGGCAATATCATTCGATTATGTGCAAACAGTGGCGCCCAACTTCATTTGATTCATCCTTTAGGTTTTGATTTGGATGATAAACGGATGCGCCGTGCTGGTTTGGATTATCATGAATGGGCTTCAGTTCAACATTATGAGGATTGGAGCGATTTTCAAACACAGCACATGGGACGTAGAATATTTTGTTGTACTACAAAGACAGAGCAGACCTACAGCGACGTCCATTTTCAATCAGAAGACGTGTTATTATTTGGACCAGAAACGCGTGGATTGCCTGCCGAGATTAGAACGCAATATACATCCATTCGTATTCCAATGGTTGAGAACAGCCGCAGCCTGAATTTATCCAATGCAGTGGCTATTATTTTATTCGAAGCCTGGAGACAGCTTAAATTTGTTTGATTTAAGCTCCCAATGCACGATGGTTTACTGGTTTGGAATGTTCTTGTTCCAGGGGTGGAAAATTCAGTCGTATCAAACAGGCTTCCAACGCCCTTACCCAGGTTCTTAAACCTTTGCACGTTTCAATTGTATTCAACTTAAAAAAGGATTGTTTCAATCCTGCTTCGATTAAATGATCACGCAAAGTATCGTCTATACCGGCTAATATACACCGTTTAACACTGGTAGCGCAGTTATTGAAAATAAAGGAATAGGTACTGTTTTGACGTTCTTTTTGCATGGCTTCAAGCATTTTAATTTCATCTACATAATACTCCCAACCGTCCGATTTAATGGGTAGCTTGATGATGTGATCAGGATGCCTGCCTTCAGTTTTTTCATGGGTCAGTAAAAACTGTTCTTTACGAGAGGTGTAATCCACTCGCTTACGAGATTCCGCACGCATTAACTCCAGATCTTCAAGGGTTCTTCCATTAATTTCCTGCTGAACCTGTTCTATTCTGTCAGCATAATAATGAATAGCGTTTTCATTGCTCTTAATATCTTCGTTAATTGTATTGATTTGTTCTGCAAAAATTAATTCAAGCTCATCAATGGCTCGTAGGGATTCCTGGTTGTCATGTACCAGATGTTCCTTTTCCTGTTGTAAACTCTCAATTTGCGCTCTGATGCTTAAAAATTGCTTTTGAGTATCTGGGTCTCTATTTTGAACGATGTTTAAATAACTGTGAGTTCTTCCTAAAGCAGTTAATTTTTTGCTGATCTGGTCCAGACAGGATGAATTTGTATGAATACTTGATTTAAGTGCATTAATTTCATTCTTATGTGAAGTTGTAATGTGTTCGAGGTGTCCGGTGAGACGTGCTCTCTCTATTTGAAGTTGTTCCAGCTTATTTTGCCATTTGGTTAAATTTTCAAAATTAACTTCCAGGGTGCTTACATTGGTCAGAAGTTCAAGATTCGTGCTTTTTTCAGATTGAATCATCTCTTTACTGGGTTTCTTATGTTTCACTACATGAGATGTTTTGCCCTCATCTTCTCTCATCATGTCACTGTCATGAGTATTAAAATCAGCTTCTATGCCTACTGTTCCACTACTCAGATGCATACGGCGTTTGGTATCCTTTATAAAAATGCTTCCGAAACTGGGTATGGATTTGGGCCACTTACTGTGAGTGAATTGATAGCTTTTAACTGTTTTTGGTGCTAAATGTGACCAGTTTTCTTTAGCTGTTACTGGAGTGGGAATTATACTCAAGGTTTTTTTGGGATTCAGTGTACCAAAATGTGCTTCTATATAATGATAGTGTTCAGAACTTTCATTGACATCTAAAGTCAGATTCGCATGTCCTACATTCTCCCCTGAAGATTCTGATGCAAACAGAGGACCAAAAATTCCGTTGGTAATACGCTTTTTGAATAGAACGGTTGTTGATAACCAGATGTTTACATCAATCATTTAAAATATATCCTGACTTAAGAGTACTTTTCGTTAAAAAATAATAGCTTATTATATTGAGTCAAGGTTAAGAAATTATTAAGAAGAGATAGATAAAGCGGATTATTATTCATGAGGTCTTTAAAGCACATTGTAAAGAACAGAATTAGGAAGAAGGTTTGTGAATAAGAATAAGGTAGGATTAAATTTCTTCTTCGCCATTGGCAAGGTGAAGCAAGGCTTTTCGCAAGGGTTGATAGGAACATTGTTCGCTTTCACGAATGATTGAGGCTTTGGCTTTCTCCGTTAACTCATGAGAGGAGTTCTGTGGTTTTGTGTATTGAACGGCAGGTTCAACCAATTGAATTTTTATCGATGAGAGTTGGTACATACCGGCTTCTTTTCTTAACTTGTCGCGTAGTTCGGGGATGGCATAGCGTAATTGTGATGCCCAGGCTGAACTGGATGTGGTCAGAACAAGACAACCTTTTGAAAAACTGCCAACATGACATACAGAGGCTAAATTTTCAGGAAGGATTTGGGATACCTTGTTGGACAGTTCTTCCAGCTGCATTGAGCGCTGGCATATGTCCAGAAGCTGTTTATTCAGGCATCGACTAATAGAACGCATATATTTATTCTCAAAATGATCTTAAGCAAAACTGTATTCCCATTATGTTTGATAGTAACATAAAGAACGGAACTATCGCTAAATAAACTGTTTTATGTGTAGAATAGCAAAAGACTATCAATCGCGTCGTTTATTTTCAGAGCATAAATGAAGGTGTGTAATGGCTGAGACAAATACAGAGAGTAATGTTATCTACTTTACCCGATTGCATTGGGTTATATTTTTTGGACCCATACTGGGTTTGGGAATAGCTATTGCACTTTATGTGTACATTGTCCAATTGCGACAAGTTAGCCTCATCCTGGTAGTATTTGCATTAATTTGGATTTTGATGACCTGGGTTACCTTCTATTTTTCTTCCATAACAATTAAAAGAAAACAGGTTATTTTACGAACCGGAATTATAGTCAGGCAGACAGTTGACATCCCATTGAGTAAAATTGAAACCATAGACATCCGTCAATCCATTTTAGGAAGTATTTTGCGATACGGCTCTTTGGTAATTACTGGGACAGGTGGAACACGCCATTTAATCAATTTTTTACATCATCCATTAACCTGTAGACGTTACATTGAACAGTTGATGAATGAACCTCAATAATTGCCATAAATGAGCGTTGGGAATACTACTTCCTGACCTCACTGGCGCACTCTACTGTCTTATATCGGTTTAATCTAATCGGTCGTTTTATCAGGGAACTCACTCAAAGCTCCCTTATAATAATCGATATTGGTTACATTAATTTCTCCCGAATAAGGGTAATCAAAATTAAGCGCCAGAGCTAAATTTAAACCCAATAAGCCAGAAAAAAGAAGTATTGGTGTCAGATTAATGATGTTGTCTTTCCCTCGAATCAAACCCACTATCATGGCCAAAAATATGGAGTATGCAAATACAGTATTGATTAAGGTTTTAGGGATAATACTGTCAATTTTACTAAGTCTGTCCCTGCGGCTCATTAGAATATTGTTCACGTTTGTGGTCACCAAGGAATGATAAAGTTGATCCTGGTAAGTACTTGCCGGTAAATTTTGTATCTGAGTATACAGTTTGTCCAGGCTCTTCCATGCCGCAGGACTTTCCTGTCCATGACGCATGGAATTCCATTCATCAACTCGGACGTGGACTGTATAATTAATGATACTTTGTTTGAGTTCTTGCTGATATTTGGGAGGAAACGCGGCGATATTTCTAAGCATAACTGCCAGATAATAGGCCTCTTTAGACGCGGCATTCCTGGCTTCCTGCTGGTAATTCCATGTGTTAATAATAATGAATGCAAGCAAAACAAAAAAACCACTGGCCAATATACCCATTAGTGTATTCGTTAATTTTACATGTTCTGTATCAGCAGAAATATGAAACCAGGGAGTTGAAATACGTGAAAAAATATAAGTAATACACATAAACAACAACATTAACAAAATGACTAACAGGTTAAATGGTATGGTGTTTATTAGTTCCCTAAACATGTGCATTCCTTATACAGGACTTATGAAAAATCTCCCAATCTCTTCGTTAAAAGAAATTTTTGCCTCGACCTTGGGCTTTTTTCGTAAGTCCTGTTTTTGCGAAAAAATCCCAGTCTCTATTCTTCCTTATGGGAATATCCACAACCTTCGCGTGGGCATAAAATTTGACGACCAAATTTTTTGCTTTCTTTTACAGTAAGTATAGGCCATGCACACTGAGGGCAGGGTTTATCAATGGGTTCATTCCACAAAGCATAATCGCATTTGGGATAGTCTCCGCAGGAATAGAAAATTTTTCCTTTCCTGGATTTTCTCTGCAGAATTTTGGCTTGATTGCATTTAGGGCAGACAACGCCAGTATCAGCCGGTTTTTCCAGAGGCTCCATATGCTTGCATTGAGGGTAATTGCTGCATCCAATAAATCGACCATAGCGTCCGGTTTTAATATGCAAAACACTGGAACAAAGAGGGCAATTTCTGCCTTCTACAATTTCAGGTTCTGTTTTTTCACTGTCCTGACCACCCATATCCTGAGTGTAATCACATTCAGGGTAACCAGTGCACCCAATAAAGCGCCCGCGTTTACCAAGTCGTATTGATAATGGCTTTTGGCATTTTGGGCATAGTTCTTCCAAAATTTCAGTAGTTACATCTTTCCTCTGCACCTGTTCATCTATATTTTGAATTTGTTGTACAAAGGGCTGCCAGAATTCTTCCAATACGGGGATCCATTCTTTTTCTCCTCGAGCTACTGCATCAAGTGTATCTTCAAGGCCTGCTGTAAATTTATAGTCAACGTAGCGGGTAAAATAGCTGGTCAAAAAACGATTGACTATACGGCCAACATCAGTTGGCAGAAAACGTTTTTTATCAACTACTACATATTCCCGTTGTTGCAGGGTATGGATAATGGCCGCATAAGTGGAAGGCCGTCCGATATCATATTCTTCCAGCGCTTTTACAAGAGTCGCTTCGGAATATCGTGGAGGTGGTTCTGTAAAATGCTGGTTGGCTTCAATATCAACAATTTTAACTTGATCACCCACTGTAAATGGAGGGAGTATGCTTCCTTCGTTATCATCATCTTTAGAATCATCACGTCCTTCCTCATATACAGTAAGAAAGCCTGGAAATGTGACAGTGGAACCATTCGCCCTGAACAGATTACCTTCACCACAACTAAAATCTACTGCGACCGTATCCATAATCGCATCTTCCATTTGGCACGCTATGGTTCGTTTCCAGATTAGGCTGTAGAGTTTGAACTGATCGGTGGTCAATGCTTCCTGTACCATTTCAGGAGAACGTTTAACCGAAGTGGGTCTTATTGCTTCATGCGCTTCCTGAGCGTTTTTGGATTTTGTTTTGTATAGTCGAGGTGTTTTAGGGCAATTGTCTGCGCCATAGCGTTGAGTAATATATTCTCGAACTTCATCTATAGCTTCAGCCGCTAGATTAACTGAATCGGTACGCATATAGGTGATAAGACCTACTGTACCTGTTCCAATATCGATACCTTCATATAACTGCTGTGCCACCATCATTGATTTGCGAGCAGTGAATCCCAGTTTTCTCGCTGCTTCCTGTTGTAGGGTTGAAGTAATAAATGGTGGGGAAGGCTTTCGTTTACGTTGTTTCTTCTCGATCTGAGTAACAGATAAATAACCTTGAGCCTGTTTAATTAACTCATCTTTTATCTGGTGAGCCTGTTCTTGCTGAGTGACTGTAAATTGTTGTACTTTTTCATTTTTATATTGGGTTAATCTGGCTTCGAATCCTGTATTTGCATGATGGCATTGAGCAAGGATCTTCCAATATTCCTGCGAAATAAAGCGTTCAATTTCTTCTTCTCGCTCGACTATCAGGCGAAGAGCAGGGCTTTGTACTCGTCCTGCTGAGAGTCCGCGGCGGATTTTTTTCCAAAGCAGGGGTGATAAATTAAAACCAACCAGATAGTCCAGTGCACGTCGTGCCTGTTGCGCATTGACTAAATCCATGGAAATGGTGCGTGGATTATTGATGGCATCCTGAATGGCTGATTTGGTGATTTCATTAAAGAAAATTCGATGTACAGGTTTATCTTTAATCAGATTTCGATCGTTCATTAATTCAAATATATGCCAGGATATGGCTTCGCCTTCTCTATCAGGGTCAGTTGCGAGCAGTAATGAGTCTGATTTTTTTAGTGCCTTGGCTATAGTTTCAATATGTCGTGCATTCTTTTCGATAGGTGCATAAGTCATATTGAAGTGATTATCTGGATTGACTGAACCTTTACGTGCAGGCAAATCTCGAACGTGGCCATAGGATGCGAGTACGTCATAATCGTTACCCAGATACTTTTGAATTGTTTTGGCTTTAGCAGGCGATTCTACGATCACCAGGTGTTTACTCATATGAAATAAACCTTTCCTTAAAATTGGTAGTTTGTGTTCACCAAGCGTTGACACTATAAATAATTGGTGACTATGTATTAAAGATACTTAATTTAATGTTAGTTCATCTTCTGTTTGGTATAGCACAAGATCAAGAAAAGCCAAATGTTCTTCATCCATGTGGTTTTCCAGAACGTTTCTGATGGTCCATTTTGTTTCCTGCAAAGTGACTATACGAGATTCAGAACTGTGTAATTGGTTGATTATTAATTCAAACAGATTAACATCAATTATACCCCATAATTTCATTCGCATTAGAAATTGATAACTGGCTTTTGTCAATTTCATTTGTTCTTCATAAGTAAAAATGCGTATCGATTTTTCCTGGGCTGTTTTAATAAATAAAGCCTGATCTTCTGTATCGAATATCTCATCATCTTCTGTGAGTTCCGGTATGCCCTGATCATTGGATTTATGGCTTTTTTGGAGTTGATTTAGACTTTTTTCAAATAAATTCAATAACATTTCAAATAAGTTATCTTTCATATTAACACCTTATATAGCCACCAGGTACGGCCTTAACAGCACCTTGTAATTCTAATTCTGCAAGTTCACCAGTAACTTGTTCGACAGTATATCCACTACGTACAATGATTTGATCGATACTCGTCATTTCAAAGCCAATGAACTTTACTAGGTTTTCATTCCCGCTGGCAAGGGAAAAAAATGATTTATCAGCAGTTAACTGCAGAGATTCAATTCTTAGTTCCTCCAGTACATCGGTTACTGAGGTCACCAGTTTAGCCCCTTGTTGTAATAAATAATGACAGCCTCGGGCTAATGGGTTATGGATGGAGCCTGGAATAGCCAATACATCCCTGTTTTGCTCCAATGCCATTTTGGCAGTGATTAAAGATCCACTTCTAATTGCTGCCTCAACAACCAGAATGCATAATGATAAACCGCTTATTATACGATTTCTGCGTGGAAAATGTCCAGCGATTGGTGGACTATTTAATGGAAATTCGCTCAAAATCAGACCATTTTGAGTAATTTGTTCAGCCAGTTTGGTATGTCGGCGGGGATAGATGCAATCTATTCCAGTGCCTAAGACGGCTATAGTTGTTCCATGTGCTTCAATACACCCAGTATGTGCTTGTCCATCAATACCCAATGCCAATCCACTGACTATGGTAATTCCATGGGAGGCAAGTGCTTTAGCAAAGCTCCTGGCATTTTCACTTCCGGTAATAGATGGATTGCGACTGCCGACTACGGCTAGTCTGGGGTGATCGAATGCGGATAACTGGCCTTTTGCATATAAAATTACGGGAGGATCACTAATCTCTTTTAATAGCTCAGGGTAATCCGGAGAATTCCAGGTCAATAAATGATGATCGGATGCCGCATTTTGCCAGGCTAAATCCTCTTGAATCAGATCCAGATCAAACTCAGTAATTGTTTGGGCTAAGACGGAAGGTAAGCCAGCTGCTTCCATGTCTGGTTTTGAGAGACGAAACAGTTCCTTTAAATCCGGCCAGCGCTGAAGCAGTTTCCTTACAGTGCGAGGACCAACTTTGTTCATCCGGTTTAATGCGAGTAAAAAAGGTAAATTGTTCATGGGTTCGTAACGCTATCCATTAAGTAAACAGCTCGGGTAGACCGAACGATTAAAGCAAAACTGGTTTTGGTGAATGTGCGAAATACCAAAGCTTCTCCAATCCGTTCGGGAGGCAGATTAATTGGAATCAGTGGATTCTTGGGATCGCGAATGATCCTTTTTTTACCGTAGATGCCAAGAACATCACCCGCCTCTATTCCCGAAACTGCGCCAAGATTAATGACGATGACACTACCCACCGCAACCTGACTGTTACCTAAGGGCATGCCACCAGGCATTTCAATAATATAGCCTGAAACGTTTCGAGAGGGTGCTTTGGGCTCGAAGTACATATCAAATTCTGGGCTGTTGTTGATCAGTACCTTATCCAGTTTTTTGATTCCAACCCGGATGTTGGTCAGTAATAAGGTAGCTGGCTCACCACCGGCAACCAATTCACCGTAGCCAACAAGATTGGCGTTATAACCTAACAGTTCATTGGTAATTGGATCGATGTAGTTTTTTCCACCCCTAAATACTGAGTAAGCAATCGTACCGCCTTTGGGCATTTCTGGAGAAGGATGTAATCCTTTAACATAGACTTGATCTCCTTGTCCACCTAACATGTGCTCTCCCATGAACGCTACGACATAGGGCGCGCGGGTGAGTACATCTTCATCAAGTACTAATGATTCATCTAAAAATGGTTTTAAGTCCACTAAGGGTATTGGTGGTATCGCTTCATCAGCCGGACGAGCGCGGACTCTGGGTGAAAGCTTGATTGTGCCGTTGGACAACACTCTTATATAAGGCTGGTTTTGATAATAATCCAGAATTAATACCGCGCCAGGATATAAACGATTGGGATTTTGGATGTTGGGATTGGCCCTCCATAATGACTTCCATTCCCATGGGTTTTTGAGATATTTATTGGCAATGCTCCATAAGCTATCTCCATGTTGAACAACATACCGTTGGGGAGAGTCATCTCTCAGGCTTAACGCATGGTTCACCGGAGATAATAAAAAACATAATAAAATGAGCAAATATCTCATGTATCAATCCTTTGTCAGGCCTTGGCATCTTCTGGCTCTTGCACGCAAATATGGCTTTTCCCCAAGTTTCCTTATTTGTGACCAAGATTCAGGGCATCTTGCAGCATTACTCTATATGGGAGATAATATCATGACTTTGATGTGGAGAACCAGATAAGCAATGGCTATTAGAAAGATTCTTTATTTACCCGATGAACGTTTAAGAAAGATTGCCCAACCTGTTGTAAATTTTGATGATGGTTTGCAAACTTTGATTGACGATATGTTTGATACTATGTATCACGCACGGGGAGTAGGGCTTGCTGCTCCACAAATCGGGGTTAGTTTGCGGTTGTCGGTGATTGATATTATCGGAGATAAAACGCAACAAATGGTTATCATTAACCCGGAAATAGTATCAGCTCATGGCGAGAAAGAATTTGAAGAAGGCTGTTTATCAGTTCCTGGTGCCTATGATACCGTTATCAGAGCAGAACATGTTACAGTAAAAGCGTTGGACCGTTTAGGTAAGCCTTTTGAAATATCGGGTGAAGGTTTACTTGCCGAATGTCTGCAGCATGAAATTGATCATTTAAACGGTAAATTGTTTGTTGATCTACTCTCCCCTTTAAAAAGAATGATGGCTCGTAGAAAACTGGATAAATTCAAGCGTCAGCAAGCACGCAAATCATGAGTGGATTATCGATTGTTTTTGCAGGTACGCCTGAATTTGGACTTCCATGCCTTGACGCTTTATACCAATCATCACATCAGGTGAAAGCTGTATACACCCAACCTGACAGACCTGCGGGCCGTGGCCGAAAATTGCAGGCTTCTGCAGTAAAGGAGTGGGCTCTGGCTCATGAGATTCCAGTTTATCAACCCCTTAATTTTAAAAATCCTGAAACAATTTCAGAGCTGGCGGCATTAAAACCGGATGTGATGATTGTCATTGCTTATGGACTTATATTGCCAAAAGCCGTTCTTGAAATTCCTCGCTTAGGGTGCATCAATGTACATGCGTCCTTGTTGCCACGATGGAGAGGCGCGTCTCCAATTCAACATGCTATTTTATATGGTGATGCGCAGTCAGGTGTAACCATTATGCAAATGGATGTCGGTATGGATACAGGCGATATGTTATCTACGGTCGAATGCCCCATTACTTCGTTCGATACCGCAGGCAGTCTGCATGATAAGCTCGCTCAGTTGTCAGCTCAACCCTTATTGTCGACTTTGACCGCGTTAGCGGAACATAAAGCGCATCCTGAAGCTCAAAATAATGAGTTAGCCACCTATGCAGGTAAAATCAATAAAGAAGATGCACGAATCAATTGGCATGATTCCGCCGACCAGATTGATTGCAGAATTCGAGCGTTTTATCCTTGGCCTATTGCGTATACCCTTGTTGGGGATGAAATACTCCGTATTCATAAAGCGCACTTATCCGAAACAGTCAGTTCTCAACCTCCTGGTACCATTCTTCAAATAGATAAGAAAGGTATGTTGGTTGCTACAGGCAACAAGGCTATTTTAATTGAGGTGATTCAATTTCCTGGAGGAAAAGCTATTTCCATAGCAGATTGGTTGAATTCCGGAAAAACACAATTGCATGTAGGTTTAGTGTTGTAATGAAAAATAATGAACGGTTACATGCTTTAAAGATTTTAACCGCATTGATGGAAGAAAAATCCTCTTTATCACAATTGATGCCCGCTTCGGCAGAAGTGTCGCCAATGACCAAAGAACTGTGTTTTGGGTTTTGCCGTCATTATTTTCGTCTGGAACTAATAGCCGATTATCTGGTAGACAAAAGACCAAAGTCCATAGAGGTCTGGATAGCTTTATTGATAGGTCTTTATCAATTGCATTATATGAATAAGCCTGATTATGCCGTAGTCAAGGAAACAGTAGGGCTGCTTGAAAAAATAAAAAAGGGTTGGGCAAAGGGATTAGTTAATGCAGTCTTGCGTAATTTTTGCCGGCAACAACAGGAAATTTTAGCCAAGCTGGCCTCTCATCCTGTTTTTATATATGGACAACCACAATGGTTACTACAACGTTTAAAGGCGGACTGGCCAGATGAATGGCAGGCTGTCTCTCAAGCGAATGACGCACATCCCCCAATGACTCTAAGAGTCAATGTCAGAACAACTTCAGTTGAAGACTATTTAAAAGAATTAGCCAAGGCAGGTATCGAGGCAAATGCTCATCCCGTTGCCCCACAGGGTATAACATTGGTATCTCCCTGTGATGTTCGTCAATTACCAGGATTTGCTGATGGAGTTGTATCGGTTCAGGATGGTGCTGCGCAACTGGCGGTATCTTTGTTGTCCTTAAAGCCCGAATTGCGACTGTTAGATGCCTGTTGCGCACCGGGTGGGAAAACCTGTCACATTTTAGAATCAGAACCGGAACTGGCGCAATGCGTCGCTTTGGATGTCGATGCAAAACGACTGAAGAGAGTGCAGGAGAATTTGGATAGATTAAAACTTAAAGCCACTTTGTTGCAAGGGGATGCGTCATTACCCCAAACCTGGTGGGATGGGACACCTTTTGATCGTATTCTCTTGGATGCACCCTGTTCCGCGACAGGGGTCATACGCAGGCATTCTGACATTAAATTACTCCGAACCAGTGAAGAGGTGCGTGCCGTTTCCCAAATTCAACAATCGATGTTGAATGCACTTTGGCCTTTACTTGCTCCGGGCGGTATTATGGTTTATGCCACTTGCTCTGTAATTGCTGTTGAAAATGAACAACAAATTGCGGCATTTGTGGCAACCCATCCTGATTGTCAAGTGACACAGGGTAACTGGTCCTGGGGGCGAAAAACTGGCCATGGCCAGCAGATTTTACCTGGTGAACAGGATATGGATGGTTTTTTTTATAGTGTATTAGTTAAATCTGAATTCAGCAGTTGACTCTAACCCTTAGGCTCGATTCAGCTGTTCAATATAAGTTAAGGATAATGAATGATAATTAATTGGCCACTAATAATTGTTTTGTTTTGTTTGTGTATTCCTGGCGTCAGTATTGCCATGTCCCGACTCATTTATTTTTTATTGCCACAAAATAGCGATGTGTTAAAAAAACGGTTCAGCCGTTTCGCTGTTTTGCAAACGTTGCTCATGGTTTTTGTTATGAGTTTTGCCGGATCTGTATTATCTGAGCAAACGGGTTTAAATGCCCCTTTGCTGGAGGCCATTTTAGCAGGGAAAGGTGGACTAGATTCATTTCAATCCATTTTATTTCCTACATTTCTATATACTCTCGTCGGTACCGTTATCTTTTTTGTGTTTTATTATGGAATAGTAGGCTCCATCCTGGATGAACACAGCTTTCAAATTATGGCAAAACTGCGTGCGGCTTTAGGTATCGATGGCTGCGTGCTCTATGGTGGGGTCGTTGAAGAAATTATTGTACGATGGGGACTAATGAATGTAGTGGCTTACTTTGGCTTAATGTTTGCCAAACAGAAGAATAATACCGTAATTGTTACTTCTATTATACTTAGTGGTTTACTCTTTGCAGTCGGACAAGTTCCCGCGTACATTGCCGCAGGATGCATTGCAAGCAGACGGTTCCTGTATTCATTAGTATTGCTCAGTCTCTGGCAATCGTTACTTTTTGGCTTTTTATTTTGGTACTATGGTTTGGTTTCAGCAATTCTGGGTCACATGTTATTTCATCTTGCCTGGGGGTATTATGATAAGAAATAAGCAAAAATATGCGTTCTGATTTGTACTAATCGATTCTTGATTTTTATTAATATAAAAGGATTTAATTATGAATTATACCATTAGAAACCTGTTACCATTAATCCCTGTTATCTGGTGTTCTACAGTACATGCGGGATTCTACATCAATCTGGGAGCAGGGGCTGCATTCTCCGACACAAAAACCAGTTTCACTGAAAACTCTACTTCGATTCTGTATTCGCCAACTTCCATTGGAACAAGCTTGTTTTCTCTACCTAATGTAAATTGGAACAATCAGTTTAAAAATGGTTTTGATCTTAATGTTGCAGCGGGTTATCACTTTAATACTCATTGGCGTGCAGAAACTGAATTCCTCTATCAGAATATTAAACGCAACAGTTATGGCAGTTATGGTTGGATGGAGCAAAACAGCGTTACCGGAGCGGTTTATGCGCAACAAGTTAATAATCCAATCAGTACGGTATCTACTCGAGCCCACTTATATTCTTTTCTGACTAATGCTGCTTACGATTTTAACAGTCTTGCAAACTGGACGCCGTTTATTGGTGGCGGAATTGGGGTCAGCTGGCTTAAATCAGGAAGAGTACAGACTAATAATATACTTGTAGTTGATGATCCTAATACACCTATATATGAAACTGCTCCAGCAAGCCAACTCAGTCCTTCTTTATATGGCACAGCCTTTATCTGGCAAATTAAAGCAGGAATTTCTCGTGCCATGAGTGCGCATAGTTCGTTGTTGATTCAATATCGACTTTTGGGTACCAGTGAATTTAAAGCAAGTAACAGTCTCATTAAATCCAATCCTGGTTTACCTGGTGAAAGTAATTTTTACGTGGCTCAACATGATATTAAAGGGTTATTAACTCAGGCTGTAGAGTTCAATTATCGATGGGATGTTTGATAAATATCCAGTTTATAGATGCTTAAACTAAGGTTAAACGATGAATCAGTTTTGAACAAATAATGGATTAAATCAGCCATTAAATGTCACGAGGTGTAAAAAAACTGTAAAGAAACTGCCCCTTAATGATGCCTTAATTTTAAGCATTTATTCTGAGACTAACTTTTAAAATTAAAGGTTGAGTTATGGTTGGTTTATTAAACATCGGTAGTGACTTTTCTCTACTCGTGAAGGAATTACATAAAAAACCAGACAATCCTGCTCTTCAGCAGGAGGTAGTCAGCCGAATGGCAGAAATGAAAGCTTTGGCGAAACAAAATCCTTTAAATTTATATCGTTTGGCCCAAGTATACGCACCTACATCGCCACAGTATAAAAATATGATGAGACAGTCTGCTGCCAGTGGGTGTACCAATGCCATGTTGTCCATGACTGAGTTATTATTGAAGTCAGGATCACCATCCGATGTGAAAACCGCAGCATATTATATGAGGATGATAGAAGCCTCCAAGGATACTCATATAATGAAACAAAGCCGGGTATTATTATCTGCTTATCCGGAACTTGCTGAGGAACTAAGACGTGACGTCAAAACAGAACCTTATAATTCCAAGATCAGATTCTTTTCCAGCGCAGTGGAAAGAACAACCGATCATTCAGCCGAATTACACCATGATCTTGCAATTTAGTTCTTATTTGTTGTAATCGAGGCAAAACGTTAACATCAAGGTGATGAGTGTTGGTGCTGTTCTTAAAGTGATCACAACACGTCTTGTGATTACAGCAGAATAATCAATTATCTACTGTTTTACATAAATGGCTAAAGTCTAGTGTTAATCTTGCCTGGTTTGTGAAACAATTATAATCAATCTTCTTTAGTGTTTCGCGCTCATGCACACCGAATTTATTTATATACCCATAGAGCAATTGCATGCGGGTCAATATCAACCCAGACAGGATTTTAATGTTGATTCCTTAAATGAATTAGCTCAATCCATCGCCTCACAGGGTTTAATTGAACCCTTGATTGTTCGCGCCATTGCCAGACAACGTTATGAGATAATTGCCGGTGAACGACGTTGGCGTGCTGCAAAAATAGCCGGATTAAGAGAAGTACCCTGTCTTTTGGGAGAGTATTCTGATAAACAAGCCTGTGCGCTTACTCTTATTGAGAACATCCAACGTCAGGATTTGAATTTAATTGAGGAAGCAACTGGATATCGTCGCTTAATGGATGAATTTCATTATCATCAGGATGAAATAGCGGTATTGGTTGGTAAATCTCGCAGTCATCTCGCCAATATTTTACGATTGCTCACGTTATCGGAACCCGTTAAAAACCTGATTCGTGAATCTCAGTTATCTTTAGGTCATGCACGGGTTCTAGTGGGATTAAATACCGATCAGCAAGAACTGTTTGCGCAACAGGTGATTGAAGAACAATGGTCGGTGCGGCAGCTGGAACAGGCTGTGAAAGAGTATAAAAATCAAGATTCAGAACGTCCCAAAAATGCCAAAAAAGACAGGGATATTGAACGATTGCAGTCTATTTTATCCGAGCAGGTCGGTGCCCCTGTTCAAATTGTAAACGATACTGCCGAAGGCGGTTGGTTGAAAGTTAAATTTTTTGATAATGATACACTTGCAGGGCTTTTGGAGCGCTTGGGCTTGAGATATGATTAGTTGATTATAATGTATCGTTCACTCTTATTATTTAAGGAAACACAATTGATGAAAAGGACGTTAACTGGCGTTTGTTTGTGGGCCTTATGGTCGATATCATCTGGCGCCAGTTTCCAAACAGGCGTAGATCAGTTAATAAAACGTTTGAATCCTAATGTAAATCTTGGAATTGTAGTATTAGATTTAACTTCAGGAACTACACTGTACAAACGTAATGCTGAACGTTTATTTATTCCCGCCAGTAATATGAAGTTGTTCTCCGAAGCTGCGACCCTGATGGCGTTGGGACCGGATTATCGGTTTAAAAATCAACTCAGTACCAGTGCTGGACAAATAAGCCAGGGGGTTCTAAATGGAAATCTTTATTTGCATTTGAGTGGCGATCCATCATTTACTCGAGATGATTTAAATTCCCTCCTTACTTCTCTTAAAGAGTGGGACATACATTCTATTCAAGGTAATGTAATAATAGACAGCAGCCTGGCCTCAGTTACTGCATATCCTCCCGGCTGGCTAAAATCGGATTTATCTTATAGTTATGGCGCACCGATAGCACCATTGATGATTGATTCCAATCGACTGACTGTCACTGTAAATCCTGGGGCACAGACTGGCTCTCCCGCAATTGTTGAAGTAGATGACGGTGGCGGAGCAATCGTTTTAAACAATCAGGTAACCACAAAAGCCAGTGAGAAGGGGTGCGGTGTCGGATTCACTCTGGACAAAGACAATCACTTGACTGTTCGCGGTTGTGTAGGTCTAGGACAATGGGCCTTACAACAACGCCTGGCCATTATAAATCCATTAATGTATGCCCAGGGAATGATAAAAAGTGAATTGGCAAAAGCAGATATTCAATTAAATGGTCAAGTACAATTAGGTAAAGCCCCTGCGGGAACTTTATTGCTTGCCACACAATATTCAAAACCCATTACCCAATTGATGGCGGATACGTTAAAGCCATCGGATAATTTGTATGCTGACAGTCTTTATTTGCATGCTGCTGCTAAAATCAATGGGTCCCCGCTCAACTGGAATGACGCGCAACCGGTCATCAAGAACTTTTTGCAAAAACAGACTGGCATCGATTTGACGAATGCAATTTTTACCGATGGTTCTGGTTTATCCCGATATAATCTGGTTACTCCTGAACAAACAATTTCCTTGTTGAAATTTTTGTATCAACGTTTTCCATTATCCTATGAATACATAGCGGCTTTACCTATTTCAGGCAGGGATGGTACCTTGCAAAAACGATTTAAGGAGCCAGGTCAACAGGGTTTTGTTCGTGCAAAAACAGGGACAATGACCGGGATGAACAGCCTTTCCGGATATTTATATACAGTTAATGGCCATACTTTGGCTTTTGCTATGTATATTAATCGATTGCCTGGAAAATCTTCAGGCCCAGGACGCCCATTACTGGATGCACTGACGACGTATTTTTTGAAACAAAGTCCTGGCAACAGTACATTTGCCAGAGTTTTTGCACCCCATAATCGTATTAATTTTCAGTCGAATCCTACCCAAGGGGCAGTACAGCGAAGCCATCAAGCCAAGTGGAGACGCTTGGAATCCGCGGTACGATTGGCTCTTAAAGGTCAAGCAGTGAATGTGGTGTACAGAGGAAATGAGTTAATCGTTACCGATAATCAATCCGATGCAAATAGAGTTTGGTCAGCATTGCAACCTTTGGGAAGAAAATATCCATTTGCAGTCGCCCTGTCATCTGATTCATTAGACTTTTCCCCTAAAGGAAACCCCATGATGCTTTGGATACAAACACCTGCTAACGCAGATCAGAAAGGAAGAACCTGGGTAATTCGCGAAGCAATTTAATTTGACTTATGGCCCGCAGTCAGTGAATGCTGATTGTGGGTGTTAACACACCTTCCTGAATCTATTTATTTTTTGATATGTAGAGTAAAAACAATAATTTGATAAGTACCTTTTGATTGGACTACATCATATAATAGGTTACATAGTATATTAACGGCACCATTATTGTTGGAGAGATATAATTGCGTTCTATGGTTAAGGTTTTTTTATTGTTCCTCTGTATTATTCATTCTGTTATTGCCGCCCCTCGTTTTTTAACTGTTTCAGACATTCATTATGGTAGCGATAATATTTCATTAGATGGTTATGATACTGGCAATGAGTTTTTAGCCATTACTCTGAACCGGATTAAAGAGTTGACTAAAAATGTAGATTTTATTCTTTACCTGGGTGATCTCCCTACTCATTCGATATTTGTTACGGCAAAAAAAGAGCTTTATGAGAAGACCTTATTTTCTGGTTTATTTGAAGCAGATCAGAGTTCAAAACCCATGTTTTACATTACAGGCAATAATGATTCCTTAAGCGGAAATTATCAACCTTTTGAACTGGATGGAAAATCCCCATTGAATTTTGCTACTGACTGGACTGGAGCCTGTGTTCATTGTGAGGGACTAACAATCGAAGACAGCCATATGCGGAAAGACGGTTATTATTCCAGTTATGTAATCCCTGATAATAAAGAGATCATATTATTCGCTTTAAACACAGTGCAATTTACTAAGCTGCCCTTTTATATTCCTCAATACCCAAATCAGCAACGTGATGCTTATACCCAGCTTTTTTGGCTTGAGCAGCAGTTGAAGACTCAGCAGGCCAAGCAATTATTAATTGCAATGCATGTGCCACCTGGAACGGCATACAATGGATCCTCATTTTGGCATGAGGCTTATTTAGCTCGATTTATCCAGTTATTGGATAAATATCATCATCGCTATGGTCAAATTACCTTGCTTGCTTCCCATACGCATATGGATGAGTTCAGAAAAATTCATTTAAATGATGGAACGAATATTTATGACTACTCAACACCGGGTGTCAGTCGTATTCATCATAATAATCCTGGACTGAAAGTGTTTTCTTTGGATCAAAACTTTAAGATAAAAGATTTTATTACGTATTACACAACTGATTTAAATGATTGGGGTACAGAACAGTATCATGCTATGGGAACTCCAGATGCTATATTCCCCAATTGCAAGAATACAGATCTGGCGCAATGTTTAAATTCCATGAATAAAAAGGAAGTATGCGACAGTATGGAAACCGGTTTGTTTTATGGGGTAAAAAGTCCGCGCATTAAAAACCAGGAATGTTTTAAAACGTATATGGTGAATTAATTATTTTTTAATAACGTTCATTAAATAGCAGCGTAGGTTGAGATCTATAGCCGTCAAATCAAAAGTAGCCTGGATGAAGTGCGAAGCACGTAATCCGGGAAGTCCCGCGAAGCGAGCACTGATTAAAAAGGTACTATGCTGCGCATAGGCTTCCCGGATTTCGCTGTGCTTCATCCGGGCTACTATTATGATTTGAGGGTATGGGTCA
>NZ_JADOBG010000019.1 GCF_016786215.1 Legionella bononiensis
CGGATTTCGCTGTGCTTCATCCGGGCTACTTATGATTTGAGGGTATGGGTCAAGATGACTCCTAGCCCTCATAATAGTAGCCTGGATGAAGTGCGAAGCACGTAATCCGGGAAGTCCCGCGAAGCGAGCACTGATTAAAAAGGTACTATGCTGCGCATAGGCTTCCCGGATTTCGCTGTGCTTCATCCGGGCTACTTATGATTTGAGGGTATGGGTCAAGATGACTCCTAGCCCTCATAATAGTAGCCTGGATGAAGTGCGAAGCACGTAATCCGGGAAGTCCCGCGAAGCGGGCACCGCTTAAAAAGGTACCATGCTGCGCATGGACTTCCCGGATTTCGCTGTGCTTCATCCGGGCTACTTTTGATTTGACGGGTATGGGTCAAAAACAAACCTTCTTACTGCTTCTTTCAAATATCTTTAAGGATGACGTACTTATTCTAATTAATTTCTTTGATTGAACGTGAAAATAACTCAGGTTCATAGTAAACCTGAGTTATTTGATTTGGAATTTAGGCAGTAGCTGTATCTGAATTTTCAACTTCACTGGGAAGGTTGCGTATGCGTTGCGCTTCGATTACCAGAACTTTGAAATAATCATAAGACATATAAAAATTACCTTTGTCTCCATACTGTTCACCCCATGAATTGCGAAGGGTAAATAATCCCTTGTGTTGACGGCCTTGATCATCAATTGCAATGGCATCATCATCATATCCGGTAATAACCATTTCATGACCACCAAATAGTGGATTCAAATAGATGTCACGTGCTATTTCAGGAGTAAGCACCCAGGTATCGAATTTGGAGTTATGAGTTCCTATTGCTCCCATGGTACCCAGATCAAAATCCAATAAAAGAACGGCGAAGGTTACCCGGTCGTTTTCATTAAGGGCTGCTTTAATCTCATTAATCGTTTTATTCGTGTCAGTACGTTCCATAATTGCTTGATATATATCAAGAATAGGCGAGAACAATACGGTCTTTTCATTAAGATCCTCGCTTAATTCATGGAATTTTTCTAATGGCATTGCAGTCTCTGGACCTGGTTGTTCACTTTTGGGATACTCAGTTAAACCACCACAACCAATAGCTTTCTGTTTTTCTTTGCTGACTATTCCGAAATGTTCCATTTGACTTAAAGCCAATCGACCAAACGAACCATCCCAACCACTTGGTGCATATCCATTTTGTTCCAGATACATACCTAATTGTAATTGGCATAATTGACTGATGTAATCCCCTTTATTCAAGGCTGCATCAACTGCTGCCGTGGTTGCAAAAGTAACGCAGGAACCAAAGCTTCCTTGATTTAAAACGGGTACATTATTCATGCCCAATTCAATCTTTTGTGGTAAATGTGAAGGGGAGATCAGGGCATTGGATTTGTTGATAGTTGCTATACTTCGCTTATTCAGCGTCTGGATAGCATTTGGAGATAATTGCATTTTAAGCAGTTTAATGTCTTGTTGTTCTGCTTTTGTATTGAGGGATTTATTCTGTGGCGCTTTAAGAGTCTGAGTTATTGTTCCAACTATCTTAAGATCCTGGGCAAATAGATTTGTACTAAGCGCTATAGATAACAAAAACAACTTAGATGTTCGCATTGAGTTAATCTCCGAAAAACGGTACAAGCTTAAATAACGGAGAGCGATCATACTTGATGGATTAAAAATAATCAATATAGCATTTTAATGATCACAGGGTTATTGAACAGGAAAATTAAAGTACTTATGGGGAAAAGGTTCATTGCGTAACGTATAATGCCACCATTCAGAATAATAAGGTTTAAACCCATTACTGATCATCAGTTGTTTTAAAAGTGATCGATTTGCCTTTTGAGATTTACTTAGATTGGTATAGTTGCTATTGGCCGTCACATCAAGGCAATCAAAGCGAGTACCCATGTCGATGGAATTATCATTTAAATAATCCGGTGATTTATCATAACACCGAGTAATAGGATGCGTGGGGATAGTACGATTCGCAGTATCGAGTTGTACCAAGGTTAAGTCTACCGTGCTGCCTCGTGTATGACCGGATGTAAGAGCTATATAATCTCGTTTAAACAGATCTTTTTTAATCTCACGAGGATAATATTCTGGTTTTTGGCGCTCGTCCTTTGAATTTTGACTCCACTTATAAAAATAATTAACCGCTTGTTGCGGTCTGTAACAATCATAAACCTTCAAGGTATAACCTTTGGTCTTGACAGCCTGTTCTACTTTTTTTAATTGCTCCGCAGTTTGTCGGGTAACGATGCAAACACCTCTGAGATAACCAGGAATGGGATTCCCAATAAAATTATTTGAAGTGGCATAACGCATGTCCTGCAGGATGTCTGGAGCAACTTCATGCAGATACACAAAACCTTTCGGCAGGGCATAGAGACTGGAACTTGCAAGCATAATAAGAAGAGAAGCTATTTTTTTCATACAGGTACTGGTAAATATCAATGAGTCTTTCTAACACAACTGGTGATTCTATGTCTAGGATTGGCGATATCATTTAATCGTTAAATGATCTGGCTGTTTTTTATTAAGGAAAGGTTTACTTAATATTTCTGGAGTATAGTTAACATATAAACCGCATTAATTGAATCAGCGAGGCTACCCGCATGCCACACTCACAGTTATATCAAACGATGGTGAACGAAGCGTCTTATCGTGATGAAACAGAGAATAAGTTAATAAAGGAGCAACGTCTTGATAGTGAACGTGTTGTTGACTTAATTAACAACACACCTAACGCTGGCCTGCAGGATTTATACAGCGAGATGGGCGATTTGTTACGTGAAACAAATGACGCTCAATTTGGTATCGTGTCTCAACTTGTTCAAGTAGATGGTGAAGAACAATGGGTACGGGATGCAACTCACTCTGTACCTTTAGAAGAGCGTATGCCCCATAATGCACCCGTTATCGAAGCAAATAATGCCCTGTTGCGCTGTCTTTCCCGTTTACGCCCCATTGATTTTGCCATTAACCAAAAACTGGGTGATCAGGATCCCGGACCGGCATGCCGTGACCGTTTAAAAGTCAATTTTCAGGAGTTAACTCGGGCGGTTTTGGAGACAGCTCAAAGTGGGAAGAGTAACTCTGAGAAATTAAAAGCAATAACAAAACTTGAAACAGAATTTAACAGTACTTTAGTTAAAGAACTACATGAAGCCAATTTAACTCAAGGTTGTGACACTGCGGAGCAAGCAGAGAAACTGTTATTTCATTACCGTAATTTATCAAGCCTGCTGGAAAATCCCGCACGAACCATGGTTACTTTAACCTATGATAAAACGGCACGTGTTTTTCAGCGTGAAACTCAATACCCTGTTACTGAAAAAACACAAGCGCAGCATGATGCAATAAAAGAATTAGCAAAAATTCAGCCTTATCCTTTTAGTGAAGAAAAAAATGCCCACAATTCAAAAAATACAGCCATTCAGGAAGCAGATGCCTTGTTTGTCGATCTGATGGATCAGGACACCACAGCACTCTCTGCTCAAGCGCGAAAAACACATCCTGTTGGAGCAAAAAATGCGTTCATAGTCAAAAATGAACTGATTCCAATGACGGAGGAAGTGTTAGAGGAATCCGATCTCAACACGGTTCATGCGGATCAGGAAAATACTCTTTGGCTGGCACGAATGGGGGTTCCTGTTTATGTGGGTTCTGGTGAATCCAGTAAGGCTGTTGAAGCGCATACCATACAGAATTTAGAGCAAATGCGCATGGCTGCTGAGCGACGAATGAACATTGAGTCTCCAAGGTTACATGTTACTTGCCTGAATACATACAGTCCTCTGGAAAATCAGACGACGATGATTAACAATTTGTACAAAGCAACTCGTAAACAAGGGAATGGTGATGATATTACTTATGCACCAACGAATCCGGACGGCACCTTTCGATCCATGGATGTAGCGCCCAATTTACATTTTGCCGAAGGAGAAGCTCCGGTTGGTACCTTACCCCTTCAAAAGGCTAATCGACTGGCTCAGGTCACTAAAGTTGTACTGGCAGCGGCTCAAAAAGATGCCACGGTAAGTATCGTTCAATGTGCCAGTGGACAGGACAGAACTGGAACTGCTGTTGAAAAATCAACTCAGATTTGGATGCAAAAACGATATGAGCAAATGGGTAGAAATCCAGCCAATATTGAAACAATGCGTGCTGAGGGTGGCAATGCTGCCGAAATAACCACTCATCATATTCATGGCTCTCCAGGAATGAAAACCGATTCCATGGCGAATAATTTTTTTGGAAGCAGCACAGCGTTTTCATCAGCTTCTTCCGAGCAGTTTTATCTTTCCAGCGCAAAGACTAATAAACAGAATAAAGTGGGTAACGTTGATTTTCTTAAAATACCTTCTGATGAAGCCAGGAACCAATATGGAACAAATTTGCGAGAATTTGAACTAAGCCTTGCTGATTTTGCGCGAACCATTTCAGGTGATCAAAAGAAACAGCAGTTATACGACAGTGGGCAAGATGTGTTACGCAACATAAAAAAAATTGCCGCTGAGAACCCTGATTCACGAAGTTTGGCTGATCTTAATGCAACCCTTCCACATTGTACTTATGTAATACAGAATCATGATCAACCTGATAATCCTGAATATCAGGAGAGTATGAGGCGATTGGCCAGTCTCTCACAGCATGTATCAGGAGCAACTTCACCAGGATGGAAAGCTTTGGGTGCAGGATTAATGACTTTTACTTGTTTGGCATTAATTGTAGCGGGTGTTTTAGCCGCAATTCCTACTGGAGGAACCAGCCTGCTAATGACGGTCGTAGGCGCAGCAGGACTTAGCGTTGGGACGGCAGTCGGAATAGGCGTTGGAGCGGTCGCTGTAACAGCGGGGACGGGATTTGCAGCATATAAAGCGGGAAGTGAACATGGGCTTGCTCATTCAATTTCTGAATTCAAGTCCGCACTGCATGAGATTAAGCATGATGAGAAGGTGAATGAAGATCCTTCTCCTCCCAATGATGATATAAGCTATAAACATTAGATTTCTACACTTCATCGTTCGAGATGACGTAATCCGCGTTATGAGAAGATACTATGTCTCAAGCGGGACTTAATTAACTGGATTGTGCCTCTTTAGTTGAACAGAGGACAATCCTTTTATTGTACTGAAGCTTCAATTGTTCCCATTAATAAAAATCAATGGTAGTAGTCGTCACATCTAATGGCCCCGGATCATCGTAATCAAACATCACTGTTTCAACGACCGGCGCGACAGTAACCTGTCTGTATTCAACGATTTCCGTAGATGTATAAACACAACCGGTAGATAATAAGGTAACTCCTATTAACAATATCCATTTCATAGTGAAACCTCTTGTGGTTATTATAAGCAAATTGTAGATTAATTAATCATTAAATGCCAGTTGTGTCATCTCCTTTTATTTTCTCGGATTTTTTTCCATCCACATAATAAAGAAAGGCCAATATCTGAGCGACGGCAGCGTACAGATCCTTGGGAATTTCTTCATTGATATGAATGTTAGCCAGCAGCGATGTCAGTTCCTCATTCTGTTCCAGAGGAATCCCATGCTCTTTTGCTGTAGCAATGATTTGTCGCGCTATATATCCTTCCCCTTTGGCAGTAACTCTGGGGGCGGAAGTCCCATCATACCGTAATGCTACCGCCCTGGTTTTATTTTTTTTCATATGCGTATGTCCAGTAATCGTAAATTCGCAACATCAATGTGATTTTCTTCCAATCCTGCTTGAACATTCCAGTTGCGAAGTTTTAGTCCTAAATCAGCAAGTACCTGTTTCATTTCCAGTTGATATTCATCAAGCGTTTGTAAGGCGGATGCATTTTGGGTATTGATTTTAATATCAATGTGTTTCGCATTAAGAGTTATTGTTGCCTGCAAGGCTCCAAGATGAGTCAGATTGAGGGCAAACGATAGAGACCATCGAGACTGTTGCATAGGCTCTGCTTTATGTTGTTTGATCATCAAAGGAATGACGTCTATGTTTTGCTCGGTTTTTACAGGCAAATCCAGCATCACGAGGTATCCGTTCTTGTGATCATTAGAAAGATGATTAATTTGATTTGCTGTGATGCGCGCTATTACTTGATTGATTTGATCGCGTAATAGATGCTGCAATGCCTCAAGCGACAAGTCCAAAGTGTTCAGCATCATGCCTCTGGATAGAGGTTGAGGTATCGCCCCTGGTAAAGGCAAAGGATCCTGAGCTAATCGTTTTATTTCTGTATCAGGAACCCTGTAGGGATTAACTCTTCTGTCTTCAGGTAAGCAATTTAATAATTTGAAACATTGTCCTTTGAAATCTGATTTTAGTTTTTGCTGCGTTATGCCCCTTCGCCAATCAAGCAAAGTCGACTCCAAAAAAATACCACTCTGATTAATCGCCTGCATGAATTGTTGCGGTAACTGAGTCAGGCCTGTAATGCTGTTTAACAGGGATTTAATCTGTTGATTGAGCGAGTAGGGTAATTGGTCTGATTTCATTAATTCAGTGAGGGTTTGCAGCATATTTGTAGGAGGAGCCTGTTTGGGCAGCGCCTGGAGCAGAGCATTTTGCAATATGGATAGTTCTGGATTCTTCTGTTGCACTTCAAGTATGGTTTCATGGTGGTTTGCAACTACTTTCACTTCGAGCAGTTCTCCCGGAGTAAAATGATGTGAACTTTTGGCATTGAGATTTTGCCCGTTTATATTAATCAGTACCTGATTATTCGTTAATGCGGTGACGACCACCGTTTTGAGGATTTGACCTACATAAAGTTCCGTGGCTGGTTTTGCTAATTTTATTTCCTGGACAGGGGTTAACCTGACGCTTGAGGATTTATTCATTTCAACAGCCATAGGCATTCTTCCGGTTCAATTTGAATCAGTATATACTCAACGTCTTTGTTATCGGCAGAGTTGTGAATTGCTTTAAAATTCACCAGGAAGGGATACCAGGAATTGAACTGAGAAAATCATTACTCTTAATGTAATTGAATATAGCCTTGAGTTCATCTGGTCATTACGCAATTTGAACAGGGTGTGGTGATGTTAGATAGAGCCAGTGTAGTTGATGAGCAGTTTATTAAGCGAGTATTGCAAGGGGATTTCCCGAAGCCCCACAGTACTATGAGCCCCGAAATGGCAGAATTGGATAAAAAAACTGCCATAGAACTTTTTGATTCACAGATTAAATCCCGTTTGCTTGATTTAATTGCCAGACAGTTAAAAGAAAAAGGGTTGTCATTTTATACCATAGGCAGTAGCGGGCATGAGGGTAATGCCGTAATGGGGCAGGTATTTAAGCATACCGATATGGCTTTTTTACATTACCGCAGCGGCGCATTCTATTTACAAAGGGCGAAACAACTTCAGGGTACGGATGGCGTAAAAGATATTCTTTTGTCTTTGGTTGCCGCGGCATGTGATCCGATCTCGGGTGGTCGACATAAGGTATTTGGTAGTGTCCCATTAAATATACCGCCTCAAACATCCACCATTGCTTCTCATTTACCCAAAGCGTTAGGCGCTGCCTTATCCATAACCCGGGCAAAAGAACTGGGTATATCAGGTAATCTGGCTGCGGACTCAGTCATTCTGTGTTCTTTTGGTGATGCTTCGACCAATCACGCATCCACTCAGACTACCTTGAATGCCTGCTCCTGGATTACGCAACAAAATTATCCTTTGCCCATAGTATTTGTTTGCGAAGATAACGGAATTGGCATTTCAGTCCCTACACCATCCAACTGGATAGAGACTTCAATCAGTTCACGCCCAGGGCTGCATTATATTACCTGTGATGGCTTAAATATTGCCGATACCTATGCAAAAGCTCAGGAAGCAGAATATCTGGCTCGAACAAAAAAACAACCCGTGTTTTTACACATGCGCTGTGTCCGTTTGCTGGGACATGCCGGTTCTGATATTGAATCTCAATACGCTACGCAAACCGAAATAGAACGCAGAGAGGCCAATGATCCGTTACTGCATACGGCCGGTATTCTTTATCGGGAAGGCTGGATGACCCTTCAAGCCATGGTCGATCTGTATCAGGATAATAAAGACCTAATCGAGGCTAAAGCAGTGGAGGCGATCAGAGAGCCTCGAATGAGCAGTGCTGAAGAAGTGATGGCTTCAATAATTCCGAAAGTAGAAAAAAAGAAAGGGTATGCTCTTCCGGATGAACCGAGTCGAATCAAGGCATTCGCGGGTGCTTACAATCAGTTGTCTTTAAAGCGCAATATGTGTCAACACATTAACTTTGCGTTGACGGATTTGATGCTGCAATATTCTAATATGCTGATTTTTGGCGAAGACGTGGGTAAGAAGGGAGGGGTCTATCGAGTTACCGCTGATCTTCAGGCTCGTTTTGGTCAACGCCGAGTTTTTGATACTATTTTGGATGAAACGACGATACTGGGAACCGCGATTGGATTGGCTCATAATGGGTTTATTCCGGTACCTGAAATTCAGTTTCTCGCATATTTACATAATGCAGAAGATCAATTACGTGGTGAAGCGTCTACCTTATCTTTTTTCTCCAGTGGCTTATATAAAAATCCCATGGTGTTAAGAATCGCATCTCTGGCTTATCAAAAAGGTTTTGGTGGACATTTTCATAATGATAACTCCATTGCGGTATTGCGCGATTTACCTGGGGTGATTGTGGCTTGCCCTTCAAATGGCCCAGATGCTGCGCGTATGTTACGAACCTGTATGCGCCTGGCGGCTCAGGAAGGTCGGGTAGTCGTGTTTTTAGAACCTATTGCTTTATATATGACTAAAGATTTGCATAGCCCGGGAGATAATGGCTGGCTATTTGATTACCCAGCGCCGAATGAACTGATTGCTCAGGGAAGTGTAGGGGTTTTCGGTGAAGGCGATACGGTTATTTTAACTTATGCAAATGGGTATTATTTATCGCGTCAGGCTGAGAAAGTGTTGCGTGAAAATCATGGCATCAAGGTTAAAATTGTCGATTTACGCTGGCTTAGTCCTTTGCCAAAAGAAGCCATCTTAAACGAAGTGGCTAATGCAAAACGAATTTTAATTGTCGATGAAGGTAGACAAAGCGGCTCAATTAGTGAAGGATTAGTGACATTATTGATGGAAGAAGCTTCATCAGGTTTGAAAATAAAACGTCTCACCGGTAAAGATTGTTTTATTCCATTAGGAACTGCCTGGCATTATTTATTACCCAGTCAGGAAAGTATTATAGAGGCGGTAATCGCATTACAGTCAGATAAAAGGGAGAAGGAAAGTGGACGACTTGTTATTTCTTGATGAACAATTGCATGATGATGAACGCATGATACGTGATAGCGTTGCGCGTTTTGTCAGCAATGACGTAATTCCATTGATGGCTGAATCTTTTGAACATGCCCATTTTCCCCGTGAGTTAATTAAACAATCTGCCGAGCTGGGTTTATTGGGTTTGACTTTGCCCACTCAATACGGTGGATCAGAGGCTTCTTATGTATCGTATGGGTTGGTATGCCAGGAGTTAGAACGGGGCGATAGCGGTTTGCGTAGTTTTGTTTCCGTACAAAGTTCTTTATGCATGTTCCCAATTTTCAAATTTGGAAATGAAGAACAAAAAATGCGTTATTTGCCGGCGATGGCCGCTGGTGAAGTGATAGGTTGTTTTGGTTTAACGGAGCCTGATTCCGGTTCCGATCCAGCAAGCATGCGTACCCATGCTAAAAAAGTAGATGGCGGCTGGATTTTAAATGGCGCAAAAATGTGGATTACTAACGCCCCTATAGCGGATATCGCAATAGTCTGGGCCAAGACGGAGTCTGGGATCAGAGGCTTTATTGTTGATACCCAATCCAAAGGAATGAGTTGTCCTGAGATTAAATTGAAAATGTCTTTACGTGCTTCCATAACGGGTGAGTTGGTTTTTGATCATGTTTTTGTTCCAGATGAAAATCTTCTTCCGGGAACTGAGAAGGGTTTGGGCGCTGCTTTGAGTTGTTTGAGTCAGGCGCGTTATGGAATTGCCTGGGGAGCGATGGGCGCTGCTATGGCGTGTTTTGATCTGGTGCGTGATTACCTGCTGGAACGTAAGCAATTTGATAAACCGCTGGCTTCTTTTCAATTAATCCAGAAAGATCTGGCAGAAATGTATACCGAGATTATTAAAGCACAATGCTTAAATTTACAGATAGGCCGTTTGAAAGATCAACATCGGGAAACACCGACGATGATTTCGCTGGCTAAAGGGAATGCTTGTCGTGAGGCATTGAAAATTTCACGAAAATGTAGGAATCTAATGGGCGGAAATGGAATTAGTCTTGAGTATCATGTCATCAGACATATGCTTAATTTGGAATCGGTCTTTACTTATGAGGGTACTGATAATGTTCATACCCTGGTCATGGGAAGACATATAACAGGTATTAACGCGTTTGGTTAAAGATGTTCTGCTTTTATCGAGTCAGCTCTGATTACCACAAGTTAATTACTTAACAAGTAATTGTTCGATTCAAGTTCTTCTGTCTCTTGATGGAAGAACTTCCAGAGTTTATTCACGTTTACTCTGGAATTAAGTTCAAGATTTCTGAGACATGGGACAGGATTATCCTCTGGATTTACCATTAGTTGTTTTAGGGAAATGCAATATTAGTAAAGGTTTTATTCAGAAAATTACAGGAGTTTATATGATTAATAGATTAAAAGGAGTTTTAATTCTAAGCCTGTCCGTTTTGGCTTTAAATGCAAATTCAAATAATACCTTCGAGAGTAAAGATATTTTGACGCAAAAATGTCGCGATTTGGCGCAGGCTGTTGCTTCTTTAGTATCAAGCCAGGAAAAAAGAGCCTGTGCAGAAAAACTTGCAATGGCATCCATGCAAATTGATATTGCTGGAGACTGGTTAGTCGAAGACGTTTATTCCGCCGCGAAAAAAGAGCTTGATAACGCAGTCTATAGTTTGCAATATGCCGAGTTGAATAATTGCAACAGATACATTCAAATATCTCATTCCAAATTTGAAGCACAAAGAATAAAAAATTCACTATAAAAAATATTTATTTATTTTTTTACCAGATAAAGCCTCTTTAACCGATATTTTGGAGGCTTTACTGCTGCTTAATATCGCACATCATTTAATCAAAAACCATTTTAAGAAATCGAATTAATCAGTGCGTTCTTATTTACCATCCTTCGTCTTAATTGCGCGCATAACTTGTTGAAACAATGAAGTTTTTTTAATATAGATGCCATGGAGCGATTCTTTATCATTTAATTGAATAAAGAGCTGTAATCAGAGTGACGTGAAGTTGAGACCTGATTACGCAGTACGACGTTTTTAGTCCAACACGTTTCTTTGTGAACCTCCAACCTCCGAGCGAGATTAAATCTATTGGATTTTAATTGATGCACAAGGAGGACACCGTTATGTTTAATGGCGTATTACAACGAGTTAAACTGATCTCTATTCTTCTTATCCTGCCTTTCGCGATAAGTTTCGCAACAGCCCCACTAACCTTCACTACTGCTAAAAAAATTGCCTTTGATCTGTTTTCTACGCATCAAATAACGCTGTATTGTGGATGTAAGTATGATAAGGAAAAGAATGTAGATTTAACCAGTTGTACTATGGACACAGCAGCCCCCATTACACGAGCTAGGCGGGTGGAATGGGAGCATATGATGCCGGCATCAGATTTTGGACGCTATCATCAATGCTGGACAGAAAAGTTGTGCGTTAATGAAAAAACAGGCAAAGAATATAAGGGGCGAAAATGCTGTGAAAAAATCGATCCTGAATTCAGAAGAAAGGAAGCCGAATTATATAATCTTTGGCCAGCAGTAGGTGCAGTGAATCAGGAACGTTCCAATTTCAGTTTTGGATATCTGGAAAATAAAAGAGGGTATTACGGTTGTGAATTTGAAGCCGATAAGACTTTAAAAATTGCTGAGCCGCCTGATAGAGCCAAAGGAACAGTGGCTCGAGCCAATCTTTTTATGGCAGATAAATATCAGGTGGAGATAAGTCCTGAACAAAGAGAACTGTTATTGAAATGGAACAGGGAATTCCCCCCGGATTTGTGGGAGTTGGCCTGGGCTGCTGAGGTTGCCAATATTGTAGGGTATGCTAATCCTTACATCAAAGTTGAACAGGTGTCCTGAATGAATCCCCCAATGCCGGAGTCCCGCTCAGGCATTGGGTTGTCCTTTATTGTTCCACACTGTATTTGACCTGCACTATATTAGATCCAAAAGTTTCCGTCTCGATTAGCTTCAAGGTAATGTCTTCTTTAAGTGCACCAAACAAGGGTCGTCCAGAACCGATAAGTACAGGAATGTAGGTAATTGTTAGCTCATCAATCAGTTTTTTAGCTAAAAAACCTTGTACGGTAATCCCTCCATCGATGTACACATGTTTGACTCCTTGTGTTCGAAGTTGCTCAATCAATGCTTCGGGGGATTTTCTGGTTACTGAGACTTGAGAGCTTAAGTGTTCAGGAATTTGAATATTTTGACTGCTCATTACTATAACGGGCAGTTGTCCATAAGGCCATTCTTCGAAAGTTCTGATTTTTTCATAAGATGCGCGCCCCATAATCAGAGTATCAACAGTGGCGATAAATTTTTTATAACCACAATCCTCGCCTTGAGGAACCAGTTCGTGGGACTTCATTAACCAATCAATTGCTCCATCATCTCTGGCAATATAACCATCAAGACTTGTGGCAATAAAAACAGAACATTTGGGTGGTTGCATTACAGGCTCCAATAAATTTCATTAGTTTAATCCAGTGCGGAATCGAATAGTACTTATTTTTCTACAACAAATAGTTCTGAGGGCATAAGGTCTCAATATACCTGAGAAACGTCATCCCGAATGCAATGAGGGATCTCCTGAATGTGGCACTTTGCCTGGATTTGGAGATCCTTCACTACGTTCAGGATGACGTAATACCTAAAGAACACGTCATCCCGAGTGAAACGAGGGATCTCCTGAAGGTGGCGCTATGCCCGCATTTGAATTCAATGCATTCAGAATGACGGAATACCCTGATTTATTGAGCTGTTATCCGATAGAGAATTAACCCTGCGTAAATAATACCTTCTACTGCTATCTCTTTAACTGATTTGAACCTAGAATCATAACATTCCATAAAATTTCATTATTAAAAATGTATATTCAATCCAGCAAGCTCGTGTTTTCTCCTTCCGATTTAACTCAATTCATGGAAAGCCCTTTTGCTTCATGGATGGAGCATTTGGCATTGACTAACCCAGAGTTACTGCCTGAACCAGATGAACGTGATGCTCTTGGAGAGGTGTTACAGGATAAGGGAAATCAACACGAACGAGATGTTTTGGCTGGTTTTCAGCAACAGGGATTAACCATAGCTGATTTACATGACAGCGACGAGCCGTTCCAAGCAACTCGTGAGGCCATGATAAAAGGAATTGATGTGATTTATCAGCCACGATTGGAATTACTGCCTTTTAAAGGTTATGCGGATTTTCTTATCAAAACTGAAGGGGCAAGTCGGTTTGGGGATTATCATTATGAATTGTACGACACCAAATTGTCACAATCAGCCAAACCCTCTTTTTTGATTCAATTATGCTGCTATGCTGAGATGCTGGAAGTGATTCAAGATAGAAAACCCGAGTACATTACGGTTATTTTAGGTACTAAGGAATACAAACGATTCAGAACCGCTGATTACTATTATTTTTATCAAAAACTAAAAGAGCAATTTATAGCTACTCATCAGCACTTTACTCTCGGAAATTGCCCAGATCCGGCTGCATCAAAAAGTTGGGGGAGATGGAGTAATCATGCGGAGCACTTGTTACAACAGGTCGATCATCTGATTCAGGTTGCTACTATTACTTCCGGGCAGATCAAGCATTTGACCAAAGCTGGAATTACCACCATGACTGCTTTGGCGAATACCCATTTGAAACAGGTTAAAGGCATCAAACCTGACATTTTAGAACGCTTGAAGCTACAAGCTAAAGTGCAAATGCAAAGTGAGGGTAAGGCGATACCTGAATTTCAGTTCATTCCACAAGAGCCAGGAAAAAAACAAGGATTGGCTTTATTACCCCCGGCATCAGGCCGCGATATTTTTTTTGATTTGGAAGGTTTTCCTTTGGCAGAAGGCGGTCTCGAATATTTATGGGGCGTGACCTGGCTGGATGAGCAGGGTGAACGACAATACACTGATTATTGGGCACACCATCACGAACAGGAAAAAGAAAGTTTTCGGGCTTTTATTGAGTGGGCATATCAGCGATGGCTGGATGACCCCTCCATGCATATTTATCATTATGCCCCCTACGAAATCTCAGCCTGTCGGAAATTAATGGGCAAATACGGTGTGTGTGAATTTGAAGTAGATCAACTGTTGCGCAATGAAGTTTTTGTTGATTTGTATAAAGTTGTAAAAGGCTCATTAATTATCGGCGAGCCACGTTATTCCATTAAAAATGTGGAGCATTTATATCGAGGCAAACGAGAGACCGAAGTCGGTTCTGGCGGTGACTCGGTTGTAGTTTATGAACGATGGCGGGAAAATCCGGATGGAGATACCTGGCACACCTCTAAAATATTGAATGATATTCGTGAATACAATATTGATGACTGCAACTCAACACTGGAATTGGCCGACTGGCTCAGAACACACCAAACAACTCTGGGAATTACCTATCTTGGTAAAACTGAAATTACTGAAAAAGAAATTACAGAAGAAGTGTCCGAGACGATTAAATTGCGTGATGCGCTGTTGACTCAGGCGGAACAGCTGAGTAATGAAGGACATATAGAACAGGCAAGGATTCATACTGTATTGGCCTGGTCACTTGAATTTCATCGACGCGAAACAAAACCTGTGTTTTGGCGTATGTTTGACCGGTTGGGTTTAAGTGAGGAAGAGCTTCTTCATGACATTGATTGCCTGGCCTATTGCCAGCGTACCAATAAACCCGGATATAAACCGAAACCCACTGCGCGAAATTTGGTTTATGAATATTCCTTTGATCCGGATCAGGAATTTAAAGGGAGTGCGAATGAATATTATATTTTAGGCAAGGAGTATGACGACGGTAAATCTGTTAAAGCCACTCATCATGCAATCGACAGCGATTTGGAACATGGTTTAATCGCTCTGCAGCTCAGGTCTGAGATTAATGAACTGATCACCTTGATTCCCGATGAATATGTGAATCCAGGACCTATACCGGGGGCGATTGCCAAACAGGCTCAGGATTATTTCAAAGGAACACTGTTGCAGTCTGCTTTGCTGGATGTTTTGGCCAGAACTACTCCCAGAATTAAATACCATCCTTCAGGTCAACCAATAGCGCCCAGCCATAATCCGCAAGAGCGTATGCAGCAAATGATTCAGGCAGTAACGCATCTTGATAAAAGCTATCTCACCATTCAAGGACCTCCGGGCGCGGGTAAAACGTATACGGGAAAACATTTGATTGCCGAATTGATTCAAAGAGGAAAGAAAATTGCCATTTCATCGAACAGTCATAAGGCCATTAATAATTTATTAATCAGTACTGCGACCTACTGTGAGAAGGAGGGGATTAAAGGATATTTCTCCTGTACACGCAATACAGACAGCGCGATTGACGTGCTGAATATTGAGGTATTGGAAACAAAAAACATTATTGATTTTATCAGGCCAGGTTGCGTTGTCGGAGCTACAGCCTGGGGTTTATCTCGGGACGAACTGGAATACCAGTTTGATTATTTGTTTATTGATGAAGCGGGGCAAGTGAGTGTTGCTAATTTAATTGCCATGAGCAGAGCTACGGATAACATCATCCTGATGGGTGATCAAATGCAATTAGGACAACCCTCTCAGGGAAGCCATCCGGAAGACAGCGGTTTATCCATTTTGGATTATTTATTACACGATACCCCAACAATCCCTGATAGCATGGGCGTCTTTCTTGGCACTACCTATCGTATGCATTCTGCTGTGAATCACTTTATCAGTGAAGCGATTTATGAAGGCAAACTCGAAACGGCGCCGGCAAATGACAATCAACGAATCAGGGTTCTAGAACATTATCACGGTCCTTTAAATAAAGAGGCCGGCATTGTGACCATCCCAGTGTTTCATGAAGGGAATACACAGGCCAGTGATGAAGAAGTGGAACAAATCGTTCAATTAACCAGAGAACTATTGGGGCGAACGTTTTACACCCATGATGGAAGAGAAAGGATACTTGGCTGGGACGATATTCTTTTTGTGAGCCCTTATAATCATCAGGTGAATAAACTCAAAACAGTTCTGGGAGAACAGGCAAAAGTAGGTAGTGTTGATAAATTTCAGGGACAGGAAGCTCCCGTTGTCTTTTTAACAATGTGTGCCAGCAGCGCGAATGAATCCCCACGCGGCTTAAATTTTTTGTTCGATAAACATCGCTTGAATGTGGCGATATCTAGAGCCCAATGTCTGGTTGTGGTCGTGTATTCGCCCGCGTTATTGGATACAGTACCAAACAGCATTGAACAAATTGCTATGATTAATATGTTTTGTAGGTTAACTGGTTGATAAAAGGTCCATTTGATTGTAATTTGCGCCATTCCCGCGAAGGCGGGAACTTCCAATTAGCCTTAAATTTTTGTTGATAGAATGCTAAATGTACAATTTAAGATGTTTATTGAGATTTCACTAGAATGGCCTTCGCCCTCAGGGAGAAGGTGCCGAAAGGCGGATGAGGGGATCAAACATCATTTATTATTTTCGCGAAGTCGGGAATCCATGCATCAAATTAGCATCTGATTATGCTTACTAAATGGATCATTATGCTCATTTCAGACTGGATCCGCTAGCAAGTAGCGGGAAGTAGGAATAGAAAGTGTAACTATACGCCAAGATATTTTAGTGAGATAAATAGATTAATTGTAAAATTTTTGCAAAATTCATCAGGAACTTTAAAAGTCAAAGATTCTCCTGTATTACTATAAACAAGATATTAATTCCAGGGTTAAATTATGCCAGTACAAAGGAAAAAACTAGAATCACCGAAAGAAGAGCGCGCACGCGCTATAGAGAATAATCCATGCAATATATGCCGATCAATGGGCTTACCCATTTGCCGTGGACATGGCGGTGGCGGAGGCGGCGGCGAATCTGAAAGCAGCAGCCGTGACAGTCAATCGGATGAAGAACAAAAAAATCATGAGATGATGTCTCTGTCATTAAAAAAACCATCATCTTTGGAGAACATTTTTAACAGTGAATTATGGGAATTGACTGCAGATTCCGATTTCATTTATGAATTTAATGATCCCTATGCTTTATTACGCATTACCCTGAATATGGAACTCGGTTCTATAGTGTTCGAGGCAAAAAGAGAGTTGTCTAAAGAAGATCAGGACGCATTGAATGATCTGTTTGATGAAATTGAGAAAGAATTTGATTCGTTTAAAAAGTCACTGGATAAATCCCAGATCCCTCTGGAATCCATGACGCTGACTCGAGAAGCAAATAAATTAACCATCAAGATCCCCAGCCCCAAATTCTACGACACGTTTGTACAACAATTAATGGATAAGAATTTATTGCCAACAAAAACATTCCCATTGCCACAACCAAACAAGTCAGTAGTAACACCCGAGCTGGATCCTGCAGTAGAAGCCCTACAAAAATACACTTCATTACTGCCCAATCCTTTCGACATTACCAATGGCCCTAAATTTACAGGAAGAGATTAGGGGCTATAGGCATTTGGTCCCGAAGCCTGCGTTCCGCGCTTTATGCGCGGAATCCATTCAGTTCCAAATGTGCTAATTGGTCTTTGAAAGCAAGTTCTTAATGGATCCTGCGCATGAAGCGCAGGACGTAGGCAGTGATCATTGAAATGACAACAGCCCCTAGTATTGGAGTTATTTCTAACAAGTTAATCTCATGATTAATCTTCAAAGAGCAAAAATCCAAACATCAAGACATCCCCGGGTGAGAACTACACCTCAATAACCCGGGAAATCAACCCAAGATTCAACACATAGAACACAATCCAGCCTTAAACCCTTGTTATTTTACCCCAACTTAGATATCATTCCCTACCAATCGGGGCGTAGCGCAGCCTGGTAGCGTACTAGCATGGGGTGCTAGTGGTCGAAGGTTCAAATCCTTCCGTCCCGACCATCAATTCCCTTTTAAAATCAGTACCTTGCATCTTCTTAGTTAAACCCTTTAAAAATCAAAAATTCTGCTAGGTGTACTTCTGGGTGTACTTGGGTATTTTTATACTGTTACTTTGTATTTATTAATATTGGAGTTTGATTCAAAATATACCTTTATATGGAAGTACCGTAACTACTTGCACGTCATCCCGAGCGTAGAGAGGGATCTCCATGAATAGGCACTGTGCTACAAAATTGGAGATCCCTCTCTACGCTCGGGATGACGTACCGGGTGAGTAGTTATGAAGTATCAAGATGGAAGTGTTAATTGCTAAAGCTAAGATAAAAATAGAGCTGGCTTGAGCAAGCGTAGGTCGTGCAACAAATTGCCCGACCTACACTAGCTTGTTCCAGATTGACCACCAGGCGATGAGGAATACCGATTAAGTCGTTGTCAGCAAAGAGAACATCGGGCCTTTCATTGCCAATCAATGGAGGAGCCCCACACTGACCCCTATCCGTTTTGTCCCCTTTGATTATTCAGTTTTATAATGCCGGTGTCTATTTTTGATTGCTCTAATATTGAGCCTGTAGTAAAGTTCGCGTCCATTTGTAGTTATGGTAAATATTTAATGAACAGTTTTAAGTTTTTTGTAGAAGAAAGTAATAATCAGGGTTCGAATAGCAAGGCTCCTTGTCAGGTAATTCAGCATGACGACATGGTTCATATTTTATCTCATGCAAAACCAGGTTCCCTGGTGATTTTGGATCTTGATGATACGGTGGGAAGAGTGCCTCAGACTATTGGCCTGGATGCTTGGTTTAGATTTCGAATGCAGCAGTTTATCAATGACGGGCATGACACAGAAGAAGCTTTGCAACGTGCTATTGTTATTTATAATCTTGCCCAGCTCAACTCAACCCACATGATTCAGGTTGATTCTAAAATTAATATTGCCGAACAAATTAACTCGTTAAAAGATAACGGTGTGAAAGTGATTGCCTTGACCGCCAGAAATGGGGCTTTACGAGACAAAACTCTAGAGTTATTGCAAACCCTTGGCGTTTCCTTCAGTGAGGGTGTCTTAAAAGATGGCTCTTTTTCTTTTGATGGTAAAATGATTGAAATTAAAGACGGCGTTATTTTTTCTGATGGAAGAAACAAAGGACTATGTCTAGAGCAGGTCATTGAACAAAATTATTTTGTAATACCTTTCGAATCTTTTATAGAAGTGGATTTTGTTGATGACAGCAAAAGAAATTGTGACTTTGTAGCAGAAAGTTCTACTCGGCTAAAACAACCTGTTAGAGTGTGGCATTACACCTATGCTGAATGCTACCTGGAGTTCGGAGTTTCACACAAAGAAAGAGCATATGTTCAGGAAATTCATTTGGTTGATCATGGAGTCATGTTAGATGATGACGCCGCAGAACGCCTTTTAGACAATCGCTCTCTATAGAAGTTATTACAATTTATTATTAACAATCAATGGGATCAGGCTCGATTGATTATTGTTTCTCATAAAAATTATGATTTAAACAAATTACCCTCAAATCAATCGAGTCTGACCCCATTGATAGTATTTGAGAAAATGTAGGTCGGGCAACAAATTGCTCGACCTACACGAGCTTAAGTGAAAGGAGATACAGATAATATCAACATTATTTTTATCAATGGTTAGTTACATCCTCTCTTGACACAATAGCTTTACGTGATATATTCAGAACTCTTTTCTTAATTTTTGATCTCCATGGTAAATAAATCATCATTGTTGGCTGTTTGTTTGTTTATTTCTCTTCCTGTCATTTCATTTGCAGATAATGCTGATCTAATGAAACTCAATTACAAGAGAGACTTTTGCAATAATCAGGAATATGTAGGGAATCCAGGTTCAAAACGACCACATCTTCATTGCGGATCACACTTTATGTCCTATAAGAAAGCTAATGGAGATCATTCCAATATTGCTGAGGTAGGTAATTGCCTACGCACAAATGCTGTGTTCGATGATATAAAAGCGAATAAACAATCTTTTGCAGATTATCAAGCTATATACAACGCACTAGTTCGCTACCATCAGGCAGGCTGTCCAAATCAATAATCGGAATTGAGGGAACAAGCGTAGCAACTGTCTTGAATTTTCATTCAAGACAGTTGCTACTACTCTTGCTTAATTATGTTCATTAATGAAGGGTAGGTACAAATTTTCCCATCCTTTGGGTGCTGTCATTAACCTATGAATAGATGCCTATTAGAATGAATTCGCTGCGCTCATAGTTTCCTGGATTTCACGTTGTTGCATCCAGGCTACAATTATAAATTCAGGCTATCAAATGCCCGGATGGAATCCGGGAAGTTATGAGCGTAGCGAATTCTATTGTTCATATTCACATAATGACGCTGTCTCTTCGAAAAGAACTATCTTGTATAGTGAAGTGAGTACTGCATTAGAAAAAACAAAAGCAGGAAGTGTATAATGGACATGGCGAAAGGTAAGGTGTGACCTCATTGGCTCCAATGCCAACTGATAAGTACACCAGAGAGCTCTCCAGTGCACTGTGAACCAGGATTACCCTTCATTCCGGTAGCGTTTTGCAGAGAGACTGTCAGAAGAATATAAGTTCCATTCGATAGTACCTAGACTCCCATGACATCCAAGAATTGAGTCATAAACACTGGGGTTATAGAATATCTCTGATTGATTTAAATTCAGGAGTGCATCTTCACCGTCTTTTGATAAGAGAGTAATTATTATCAACCAACCTTGTGCATAGTGTTCTTTCGTAACATTCCACGCACAGTAACAAGAATATCCATCTGAATGCAGACCGCATAAAGTCTGGTCTGATGCTTTGGGAAGGGGTAAATTGAAGTTCTCTTCATTAAATTGAGTAACTCCTAATTCAGACAGGGTGGGGCATTGTATTGAATCATTTTGGGCATGGGACAATATAGTGAAGAAAAATATCCATATTATCATATTGATTTTAATCATTAATTTCATTGTATACCTCGAATTACAGCTAAATTATAACATCTGGAATAGCCTGGTTGGGCAAGGAATTCTACATTGTTGAACGTTAGCTCTCAACTTCAACTCAGTGGTTACACTCGCTAGGTTGACTTGGAGGAGACGTAGCCTGTATTAGACGAAGTCGTAATACAGGAAGCATTACCCCCATTTTTTTTGAATAACATCGAAAAGATCTCTGGTAATGCGGATTTAAAATTATGGGTTGGCCTTGTTTAAGTATTCAGGTTCCATCCTGTATTACGACTTCGTCTAATACAGGCTACGGTTGTTTTCTGCTTTGCAGTTTTTCTTGAATTATTAGAAAAGTACGGTATCTTATTGCCATCATTTTATGGCAAGTCGTGATAAGGAGATCATTAATGTAAACATCCAAGCAGCACACCTGGCTTTAGGAAATTAGCCATTAGTCATTGTTCTTATTAGGGAATAATGAACCAACTTCGATCGATATTATGGAATCAACGATGAAAAAATCTGTTTTATTTATTTGCTTATTATTTACTATCAATATTTATGCTTACAACGTCCGTTTGTTTTTTACCAATAATACGCCCGACACATTCAGGCCTCTCGCGGTAATAAATTATAATAAAGACGGTATCCCCTACGAACAATATATCGAACCTGAAGTCCCTGTAATTGAGGCTTATGCTCAAAATGTAAAAATTGATAAAGATCGAATCGGAATAGATAATTATCTTTTAGTGTGGTTTGAATTAAATGATGAGAACAATCGTTATAAAGACGCATGTCTTGACAGTTATGTACCCATCACCAGAAGTAGTGATATTTATTTTACTTTATCACGTGATTCTGAAGCACCTTATCATTATCTTTGTGAATATAAAATTATTCCACGATAAAGTTATCGGATGGCTTTAACTAAAATAGAACGCGTAGCCTGTATTAGACGAAGTCGTAATACAGGAAGCATTACCCCCATTTTTTTTGAATAACATCGAAAAGATCTGTTTAATGCGGATTTAAAATTATGGGTTAGCCTTGTTAAAGTATTTAGATTCCATCCTGTATTACGACTTCGTCTAATACAGGCTACGGCTCTACGGTTCATAAACCTTTGGAATGCATGGGTGAGGCATACAGACTATAATTAGTAAATCGGTTAGATAATTGTATGTGTTGAGAAAGTTAATGACCGTTCGTGGATTCACTTTTATTGAATTAATGGTTGTGGTTTCTATAATTGGAATTGCTGCTGTATTTGCTATTCCTGCTTATCAAGATTATACAATTAGAGCTCGCGTTATAGAGGGTTTAAAATTAGCGGATACCGCAAAAGTAGCAGTATCTGAGTCAGCTAATTCAAATGGAGTACTCCCTTTGAATGATCTCGGCGCAGGATATACGCCGCCTAATCCTACATCTAATGTATCTTCAATTGCCATAGATAATGGGCTTATAACTATTACTTACACTCCAAATTCAGGTAACGGCACAATAATACTAACCCCGACATTTCATGTTGATTCTAGAGTAATAACCTGGGATTGTACTGGGGGTACATTGGTCGACAAATATCGTCCTGCAAGTTGTAGAGGAGATAATTCTAACGGAAACAGCGAAAACAGCGGAAACAGCGGAAACAGCGGAAACAGCGGAAACAGCGGAAATAGCGGAAACAACGGAAATAACGGAAATAACGGAAATAACGGAAATAACGGAAATAACGGAAATAACGGAAATAACGGAAATAACGGAAATAACGGAAACAACGGAAACAGCGGAAATAACGGAAACAGTGGAAACAACGGTAATTAAGTTCACAATGGAAACGATTAAAGCAAGAAACAAATTAATTAATTATACAATGACTAATTTTCTACCAATAAAATGCCAATAACACTGAGCAGCCTTTTTTGATGAATGTATGAGTACCACATTCTTTATAACTTAAACAATACAGAATTCGAACAATAATGTCATGTTCCCGCTTTATCAGCAAATGTAGCCTGTATTAGACGAAGTCGTAATACAGGGTGCTTTACCCCAAAGCACTTTTTTATATTTAAGAAACGCTTTTCGGGCAAATAAAAAAAGTCTGCAGTACCACTTAACGAAAATAAGTCCAAAACTATGGGGTAGACTTATTCCCGTATTTAGAATCTGTCCTGTATTACGACTTCGTTTAATACAGGACACGTTTGTTGATGACTAAGATATCTTGGCTCGAACTCGAGATGCGATGAATTCCGCAGTTTTATCTACGCTCGTCCTTTTATAATTCCGTGCCAATATAATTTAGGAAATATATATTTTTTTAAGAACCACATGCTTCGGCGTTGTTGGGTCATATCCAACGGAAAGGTTGGCATTAATACGCCATCGTAACCGAACTCAGCAAGAATTACTTTACCAATATCTGTAATTATGGGGCATGCCGAATAACCATCATAGTGAGCTTTAGGAGTCTCGCCTTTGGCAACAGAGAGGATATTTTCCACAACTATAGGGGCTTGTTTGCGAATTGCAGCGGCTGTTTTTGAATTAGGAACACCATTTACATCACCAATACCAAATATATTCTTATAATCGATATGTTGTAATGTATGCATATCTACTTTCAACCAATCTTTCTGAGCACCTGTTTCAACCGCGAGTCCTGATTCTCGAATTAATTTGGAAGCGGTCATAGGGGGAACCACATGCAAGAGATCAAAATGCATCGATATTTGTTGGGTCTCTGATTTCATGACTCCGTCTTGTTCGTATTCACTGGTTTTCTCAAAGAATGCTATGCGTTGTTGGGGATCAAGATTGGTCAAACGATGAGAGAATAGGGTGGTAATTTCTTTTTCAGCAGCAACCTTTGTCAGGCTGTTTGCAAATGAGGGTACGCTAAACATCACTTTTCCAGCGGTTGTAAAGGATATTTTCGTTTGCTGACGTACCCCGTTTTTTCTGAATATAGCATCAGATAAATACATGATTTTTTGGGGTGCACCAGCGCACTTAATCGGGACAGGAGGCATAGTGAAAATAGCCTCCCCGCCTTTAAATTGATTAATCATCTGTGCCGTTTTAGTTACTGATTCTTTATGATAAATACTACAAATTCCATCGCTTCCAATAAATTCAGAACCTGGAATAAGGTCAAAACGAGTTTCCAGTCCTGTAGCCACCACTAAAAAATCATATCGAATCACGGTCTCATTGGCACACTGTACCTGTTGATTTACTGGATCAATCTTTACGACTTGATCAGCAATCCACTCCACTCCTGATGGAATTAAATTCTTTTGTTGTTTTTGGGACGAAGCAAAACTAGTTATTCCAGCTCCTGCCAAAGTCCAAAGAGGTTGATAATAGTGTGTACTTGAAGGTTCAATAAGTGCAATGGTTTGATTTTTCAATGTTCTTCTTAAACGTGCTGCAACTGCTAATCCACCACATCCTCCACCAATAATCAGATAATTATAGTGTTTGTCCATTTAGTTCTCCTGAAAATAATCTATTCCATATGTTAAGTTCGCTGATTTGGCAAAATCCATTTTAATTGGCAATGCTAACCATATAAGGGGTCGGATCCAAATTTTATATTAATAAACAATTTGATACACTAAAAAACATCCTGTTTTTTGGGTTTAAAGTCTCTTGGCAAGCTTAAATTAGCTTCCAGGAATATCATGATTTTTTAAGATATATCAAATTGATGGGGGCAGACTATCACTTATTGGTTTCTTAATTTTTATGAGGCTGAGCTGCATCTTACAAAGAGTTTATATAATCATTTGATTTAATAATGAGTCTGAACTGATTATTATAACAATGATCGCAACTTCAAAAACGCCTCATTAAAATTACCAAATATATTCACACTGAATACGCCCAAATGAGGAAATTCCAAATTCATAATCATAAATATCATAATCGATAATATAAGAGAAAATATGACCAAATGAATCCAGGTTTGTTTTAAATTATCTCTAATTCGATACCCTGCAAGAAAGGAGCTTAAAAGTACAATACAAAATAACAGTAAATAAATAACTAAAGGAGGGTGAATATGTTTATACAGGGTGACTTTATTTTCTAATGCCATCATGTTATTTAAGGTGCGCAAAAGTCCATTGCACGAACTAATCTTTCTTTGAATGCAGGTATCAACAACCAGATGCCATAATTTTTGTTGTGATTGCAAATAAATTTGTCTTTGGTTTTCTTTATCAGCTGCAGTAGAACGATTTTTATACCATTTAATTTGCCCATCCAGGTATTTATTAAATACCTCTTGTGCTTCTTTACGTACAGGCTGAGGCAATACATCTAAAAAATGGCGGGTGGCTATAATGGAGTCAATTTGCTCTATAATTAATTTTCTTTGTTCATCTACTCTTAAATTCGCTCCAGAAAATGTAAATGCTATTAAAAGTCCCATGATGGTATAAATAGTCGCTTCAAATACTTTAATGTCTTCGGTGATTTTGGTTTTTTTTTGAACCTTGACAGAAAATACATTGAATTGATGTGTAGCCACGTATCTGCCTAACAATAAAAACAGCAGAATAATGATAAAGAACATCCCAATAGATATGGAGGAAAATAATAGATATTCTAGATATTCCATAGTTCTATCCCTATATATCAAACAACGTAGCCTTGTTGTAATGCAACCTGAGCAGGGTAACTGTCCTATTGATTCTGATATATTTTATCAGTCATGTAATCACCAATAGTGCATGTATAGTGAATTAAATTATGTTCAATATCATCATTGCACCATTCATAAGTTCACTCTTGTTCATTACAATTCCCTTGATTTTTATTATTTATTGTCGACCCATTAGTGATTATCTTTAACTGGAATGATAGATCATGCCTCTAACATGTGCACTACTAAAGGTAAATATGCTTTGTAATGTTCCAGATTCTTGATTTTAAGGGTGATACAGGCATTTGTATCGGTAAAATATAAAATGTCTAGATCTAATAATAATTCACTCTGTTTTAATTTTTGCCTGCTATAATTAATAATAATATTTATCTGGATTGAATCATGCCTGTTATCTTTTTATCAGAGAATGTCCAAGCTAGTTTGCTGGAAAGTCATAATAAAGGGAAAAGAAGATTTGAAAAAATCCCTTTAATTCAACGTAATTCCACAACCGGATGGCCTCTCTTACAAGTTAGTCTCTTTTCTCCTTCCACAAACGATACCCAGAGATATGAACACGCTTTAGGTGGTGGTAAGTGTCATTTTTTTTATATCGGCGCTTTTAACCTGGCTTGTGCTTTGGCAAAAATACCTGGTCCAATGGAGATTACAGCCGGATATGGTCAAACAGCTAAAAGAGAACAGCTCATAGCTGATAATGTAGGATTGTTCCTGGATAGCTTTAGCATTAAACATCAGGGTATTAATACAACTATAGCCTCTGATTCAGGAGCATATGGAAAAACATTAACTGTTCAGTGCCCAGAGGGAGATTCATCAAAATTACAATTTGCATTATTTGATGTTTTTAGATTTGCAGTAAAGAAAGGCTCAACAATTTCAGATATAGGCCTATGGAAGGATGTTCCTGGATATACTGAAAGGGAGATAAGAGAAAATATAAATGATGACGTTGCTGTATTTGCTGAGGGGCAAATTTTTGTAGATCTTGGCGAATTTCTAGAACAGCAAGTAAAAGATAAAGATATTACCGAATTTTTTAAACATTTATTCAAAGTGGATGAGTTTCTTGCGTTAAATGAACAACATTTGGCATTAGAAAATCCTTCGCCTGTGGTACAAGTTAATGATGTGGTCGGACCAAAGCTGACTGAGCCTGATTTAAAACCAATCCCATCAATTGTTCAGAGGGGGGAAGTCCCTGAATCACAAAGAAGCCATCATGATTTAGCTGAATCTCATCGGGATGTTTCAAATCAACCTGGTGTAAGGAAAAACGAAGGGATTGCATTTGATGATCTTAAATCAACCAACATACACCTAAAAAATATCTATTTTCAAATTAAAATCATGAGAGACTATGGCATATCTCTAACATCCAATGATCTGGATAAAGGAAAAGAAGTTCAGTCTCTTGCGAATGCCTTAGAGACGAAGCTGGATGATTTTTATAAAAATTCCCTGAATAAAAAACCGGATGAGCAGGAGTTATTGAAATTTAAAGCAGATTTTAAAGTACTATTGAATAGTAAAAATGATTTAATGAGAGAACACAGAGAAATTTGGAAACCTATTGTTGCAAATATTCTGATCAGTTTAACTGGAATTGGTTTATTGGCCCTTGCCGGTCATGCTCTATATCAAGCGGCAAAATCTTGGAACAAAAATGAGAAAATTACAGTTAACAAATTAATGTTTTTTGGAAAAACTGAATCAGAGAAGAAAGTTGAAGATATTGAACAAGCAATAGAATCTGCCCCCTCTGATATTAATAAAATAAAATAAAATCAATTCTGATTTCGTTGTCTCACTGTTTTTGTTGTCTGGGGTCTGGTTGTATAACCCCTTTTCCCGTCATGCGGGAAAAGAGGGAGCATGGATAAGGTTTAGTGAGATTAAATCACTATTCCTTCTACTTAAGAGTCATGTTATTAGTAGGTTCAACCCCATGATCTTCTTTCACTCTAGCCACAAATTCTTTGAAAAAGGTGTGAGCAGACTTACCAGATCTGTTATGCAACCTATTCGGATCAGAATTATGGCCATCTGCACCGCTATACGCGGTTTCCATTTTTCTATCACTGCTCACTTTTTTTCTGGCAGCTGTTAATTCTTCGATTTTGCTTGTATCGTTTTTATCAGTAGCTGAAATCAAGCGATCAATTTTGGCTTTTTCTGCTTTTCGCTCATCTGAAAGTCCCTTATGTATAGAGGCATAGTGAGGTATTACAGGATCGTCAATGCGATTTTCTCTTATTTCTTTCCTTGATCTGACAACAATATATTCTCTATATTCTTTGGGAATGTTTTTAAATGCATCAATGGCATCAATTTCCCAATTAGCTAACATAACAGCCAATTTAACGATTGGTTTGAAAATCCACCCTAATATTTTACCTCCAAAGCTTTCTTTATGACCTACAGCATCTCCGGCTTCATTTTTTTCCAGACGTGCATGACCTACCAAAAAATCGGTGATATTTGAAAATGAACGGCTATTGAAGATATTTATAGGTTGACCTAGTTGATGAAAATGATTGGCAACCAAAGATCCAATACCAGCGCCCAGGGAATGGGCCTTCAATGTTATATTTTGTGGGGAAACGCCTTGATCGAGCAAACGTTGTACCTGAGCAATACCATCGGTTACCAAATCATCTTTCGATAAGGCACGACTCGAACTTTGGCCTACGCCTCGAAGATTAAAACCAACTATATTCGCATCTAGGTCTACAGCATCCTGTTGCATCTCATCTACGATATCCTCGTAGCACATGCCATTACCGACAAAATTAATGATATATTTTTGGTATTTAGGCTCAACCTTCTTTTGCGATTCAGGTGTTACCTCAAAGGTATCAAGTTCTGCTCCATCATGAGTAATAACTTTATGTTGTTCGCAGGAGATTTGATCCGTATTATATCGGGAGGCATCTGTAATCTTCCAACGTGAAAAATCTTCGTTTTGAGCTGGTAAAACCAGGCCACTTATAGTCCTTCCTGCTAACTTATTCACACCGAGTTTTAATAGATCCCAGAGTAAAACAGGAGGAAAAACCGTGCGAAGACCAATAAATTTAAACCATTCCCAATTGGTGTATTGAGGTTTTGGTGCTTTATAAATTGCCATTGATTTTGTCCTAAGACATATTAGATGATTAAATTATACACAAATAATATTAAGATAGTATGATGCTCTTCAAGTAATGGTGTGGTACGAAGCTAAAACAAAGTCTTACTTTCTCTGTGTCAAATGTGCATAAACAGACAAATTTATTAATTAATAATTCATACTCCTGAGTTTTTGTAACCATTATTCAATAACATCAATTATTTTTACTTGCTCTAAACCATTCGATGTCGCCAATTTCGCATCATTTAGTCAAGTAAAACATTTACCCTTGCGGAACATATCAATGAGCACCATTTGAATATACAGATACAGTAAAGCTGAGATGGTATGAGAAATTTCGTTTGTCACTTATGAATCACAATGAATTAAAATAAACTTTGTTGATCTGATTGAGGACAATGTGTAGAATCATTTCTTTTTTTATTGGGAAGTTAAAATGCCTAGTTTCTTGAATCTAAAATTATTTAATCCCGCTCTGGTCTATAGTTTTGAGCCAGAGTCTTCACCAGAAGCACTTATCTATGGTGAGGGTTTGAATGAAGCACTTTATAAAATGGAACAATACGAGGACATGCAAGCTGCTTATATTTATGCAGAGGAAATTATATTGCCATGGATTCAAGCAAACGGTCTGGCTGCGCTCACACCGGAAATTTTTGAAGATTGGATACTAAACATACATAAACGAATGGGTAAAACCGTGCTCTCTCTAAGCGAGGAAGGGAAGAGCGGAGAATATTCCAAAATGATGGTGATTCGTTGGCATTTCGGCAGCAATATGATGAATCATTTGGCTATTTATTTCGCAAAGTTATTTAATCCTCAACTGTCAGAATCTGAATTTTTGAATATGCTTGTGAATGAAAATCAGGGCCTTGATTACAACGATGCGAAACAGTTTTTACATATTTTACAACGACTTGAAAAGGATAATACAGCCCCTATTCATTCTACTTTAAAAGAAATTATGAAATTGCAGGAGCCCTTTGTTGGTTTTACTCTTGCTTTAAACCGATTAACCACAGCCGTGCATGATAATCTGTTACCTAAACACGAGCGTGATGTTGTGGAGAAAATAGCCTTATTTGTTGATTATCCGGAACGTTTACCAGGCCAAATGCGCAATTTTGCTGAAACAATGGTTCCACTATGGAAACAACTCAACAACAACGATCTGGTGGCAGTGAGTGAGTTTTGCGCTGAACTTTTTTATCAATTTACTCATATTCACGCGTTTCCGAATGCTAATGGTCGAACTGCAACAGAATTGAATAATATTGTTCTAAGAAGTATCAATTTACCCGATATCCTTATGCGTAAACCCGGTGACCGTAATGCCAATACGGGTAGTTATGCGGAAGCTATAGCCAGCATAGAAAAAGACAGAAGGCCTTTAGCAGCACATATACTTAAATGTATCATTGAAGCACAAACTAAACCATTCGCAGATCCTGCCTTGGCAAAGTTAATTGACACGAGAATGGTGATGCACAAGATTGCATTGCAAATAAAAGCAATTAAGCCAGACTTTGATTTGAATCGAATTACTGAGTTTGTAGTAGATAAAAACCCTGCGCTTCAATTTTTAGATCATTCAAATAATGCCCATTCGCTAATAGCTTGTCAGCTCTTGATAGCAACTGCTCAAGAAGTTTTAACAGCTCTAACGAAAGAAGCCGAACGTAAAAAGATAGCAACTACTTCTGTATCACTTGTTTCGTTTCTTAAGCCCGCTTTCGATCGAAATGCTCTGCAAAACCAGATGGAGGAAATAACTGGATTTAAGGATTGGAAGATTACTAATAAAGAATCCTTATCTATATGGCGTTACTGCGCATCAGAAGCTGAAGCAACTGAAATCGTTAATGGTCTGAATCAGTTGAATTTTTGTGAGGCAAATGTTCGTACAACAGCAGAAAAGGGTAAAAAAATTGTTCTGTGTAGCAACATTAATCTAGAACAATTACAGAGTGCGATCCCATCACAAGCACCCAGTTGTCATTAATACTCCTATCTCTAGAGCAAAAACAATCAGCCAGAAGATTATTTGGCTGATTGTTATATCATTTACAATGATATATGTCATGCGAATGGATTTTCGAAACTTATCTTTAAGATACCCATGTTAACATATGCTAACAAGCTGTAAATATAAATTAAAATTGAGTTTTTAGAGCCGTCATCAAACCAAGATACAATGCCCGGATTATTTGTACTTTAATGAGTGGTATGGTACGAAGGAAATAGATAAAGCAGAAGCTAACTTTATCTGTGTCTAAGGAGCACTAAATGCAGAGAATAAGCACATTCATCAATACAATTAATGCCAGGTCTGAAAAATGAACTTATAAAATTCATTGAATTAGTGCCATAAATGAGGGAGTTTAGACCTTATTTGACGACGTTATTTGTAATCAGCTCTCCAGTTGCAAGACAGCACCAATAAGGAAGATCAATGTTCTCTTGTAACCAGGATAGGCCATCCCGGCCTTTTAGTATACCGATCGTAGCAATACTTCCAGCAATGATGCATTGATCTGCTAATATGGTTAGTGAAGCGATGTATTCTTCGACAGGCCAACCGGTTTTGGGATTAAGGAGATGAGAATAACGTTTGCCTTCTATTTCAATAAAGCGTTCATAGATTCCGCTTGTTGCAATACCGCCCTGCAGAACGTCTAATTGGGCACACGATTTTTTTATTTTTTGAGGATCCTGAATATGCACTGTCCATGTATCATGCTCCGGATAAGGACCAATAATTCGGATGTCTCCTCCTAAATCAATCAGACCACTATCAATCCCATGATTGAGACATAAAGTTGCAACCGCATCGGCACAATATTCTTTAACTATTCCACCAAAATCAATTTCCATATTCTTTTTAGGCAAAGCAAAAGAATCTCCCTTCCATATAACTTTTTCCCAGCCTACCAGGTCTAATAGCTCATCAATATATGCCTGGGATGGTACAGTTTCTTTGTTTTGAACTACTTTAAAATTCCAGGCCTTACGGAGAACACCGGATGTAATATCAAATAATCCATCACTTTGTTGATAACACACATCCGCATAATTAATAATAGCTTTTGTCTCTGCATCCAAAACATTAAAATGACCACTTCCGGCAGATTGATTGATTTGGCTGATAACACTATCTGGTCTATAGCGTGAGTATTTATCATTAAGCCGTCGTACTTCTTTAACGGCTTGCTCAATTACATAAGCGCCAAGCTTTTGTTCAACAGCCATAACTCGTATTTCACAAGGAGAACCCATGGAAGTAAAGCGAACAGCAAGTGGTTTTAATTTGCGCGCGATGGACCTCTTAACCACAACCACAACCTCCACCTCCCAGAGTGATGCCCCCACGTGAGGACTCCAGAGCTTTTTCAATGGTTTTGTTGTTCATATATTCAGGAACAGACCAAGGTTGAAGTGACATGCTTGCTTTGGTGAAATTACCCTTATCCCAAGGTTCTACCTTGGTGCAACTTACACATCCTATAACTGCTAAAAAAAGAAATGCGTGCATTCGCACTGCCGAATAATTAAGCTTTTTCATAAAGAATACCATGTAGTGTAACTATTTAAGGCTAAGGATCGTGATCCTGACTCATAATTCAATACCTATGATATTCATGGGTATTGAATGGATAACTTTAATTTATTAACTGCATTTATAGTATCTTCTCAATAAATCCGGAGAAAACCAAACTCCCAACGTCCCGCCGCTAAGCCGCGGGACATTGGTCACGTTTTTTTCCCGAGGATGTTGAGATTTATTTTACTAATTGTTTGATTGCCTTTAAATTCGCCTCATTATAACCAGGAAATATACCTATTATCTTTTTATCTGGCCCAATCAAATATGAAGTGGGTACTTTCGGCAATCCAAATTGTTTCGCTGAAATGCCTTGGGTATCAAGTAGCTGGGTGAACGATGCCGGGTATTTTTTCAGAAACTGTTTGGCCAACTCAGGATCTTTATCCAAAGAAATTCCAACAACCTTGAAGCCTTTAGAACCTAAGCTATTGGATAATTTAGAAAGAGTTGACATGGATACCCTGCAAGGAGCACACCAGGACGCCCAAAAATCGATTAAAACATATTTTGAATTGATGCCGCCCACATTTACTTTTGCTGATGAATTAGAGACTAAAGGTAAAGTAATATTGGGTACAGAGCCGCCTACACCTACTGCAAAAAGAAGGTTAGAAGCAAAAGCCAGGGTAAGAAACAAGAAACATCCGTATTTTTTCATTACATCCTCCATAGTTATGTAAATCCTAATTAGTATACACCTTTTATTCCAATATAAACTTCAGAGATATTCATTTGTGTAAAAACAGGCTCATGGGGGTTAGTAATTTTCGTACCTCCTAACCGTAATGAAGCTCTTCTTTTTCCATAAGAACCGCCTACATAGATTGTATTTGCGGCACTAAGTTGTTTATTGACTTGCAGTAATCCAGAAATTTGTCCAAATGAAGCGAATTGATACAAATTGGTATAGTAAATCGATGTAGGTGGTAAGGGCGCAAATGGCGGCACTAACAAATTGTAGAATGTACTGCCATTTTGCGAATAATACCGCACTCCAGGCTCCAGTCCCCAGCCATTAGCTAAAGCGAGCCGAAAAATAGTCTTAAAAGTAGAGGAGTTTACTCCCCAGGTATCTCTATAATAACGATAATTCAGATCAATACTTCCCTCATGAAAGGTTGGAAAGTAATGGATGTACCGCCCTGCCGCAGACCAACCAATTTTCGAATCAGGTACAAAATTGGTCTTATACGGATCGCGCAAATACCCTTTATCCAGAAAATAAGTAACGGCAATTTGCCCAATGGATTTATTATCAATAATCTGAGTCAGGCCACTCAATATTTGCCAATTAAAGTTAGTTCCACCAATTCTAGGCGTTACTGCCCCTAGTTGATCAGGTATTACATCATTAGATGTATAACTGGAGCCAAGGATTAATACAGTATTTTTATTATTAATATCCAGATTGGTTTCACCACCAATAAAATTAGATTTATAATCATATTCTCGTGATGCACCGACTTGCAGTTTGGACGTTGCGTTATCACCATAATAATTTAAATCAACAATACCATCATTGCGTTGATCTTTGACTGATGGACCTGTAACGATTTGGCGTACATCTCCGGCGGAATTGATCTGAACATATGAAAAAGGAGTAGCGCTGGTTGTTGCATCACGTCCAACGGTTGCTTTAATATCCATTCGCTCTGTAAATGGGATCTCAAAATAACCATTGATGGTTTCAACTTGATTCATTGGATCAGGACGTAGGGGATTTAAATTATAAGCCCGGTTATTGTGATATACATTCGTTTGAATAAAAGCAACATCCGCAAATAAATTCTTAACCGGCCGGGTCAGCCGGGTAAACACTTTTGAGTCCACACCAAAAACTGAATGAGGGTCATATTCAGAGCTTTCTGCATCTGTACTACTGGCTGCATTGTCTCCAGTTGTACTTTCATCACCCGTAGTAACCGTTCCATCTCCGGCAGTAACTGTACCATCTCCAGTAGTACTAACCACAGTTCCATCTCCTGCAGTTTCCGGATCTGTAGTGGTACTGTCTTTTTTAACTGGATCGCCCTCGATACAAAATATTTTTATGGTTTGTAAGTCCAATGTCTTCTTAACATAAGGTGCGATACATAAGTCTGGTGAACTATTAACTGAAGGAGCATTTATTAAGGGTTCATATTTTTTTTTAAATGCTGAAATATCGGTCGTTTTTGTATCTTGTTGTGCTATTGACGGAGATGCATGATTTAAAGCAGGTAAAAGTACAGCTGCTGCTGACAACGATGACAAAATTGATGGTTTTTTCATGACGCTTCTATCCATTAGCCTGAGTTCATTGGTAAATCCATTTGATAATGCATAGTTTGAAGAAATCAGGGGGTTAAAACTTGTATTAACAAAAGTATTAAGGTGAAGGGCATGCTACTTTTTTTGATAAATAAGTCAAGTACTTATAATTAATAATTTTTTTATTGAATGAGGGAAGATATTGAGATTACATTTTTGGTATCTATTAACCACAAATTTACAATTCAGGGTAATAAATCAGACCTATTTAGTTTAGTGGTCAATACAGCCTAATGGTGCTCTTTTATAATTTTAAGTAATAAGTATTGTTAAATGCATGATTCATGCAAATCTCCTCTGTTGACTTTACCGAGTCAAAAACAGCTGTTGGCACGTGTAAATCATTTAAAAAAACCTCACCACTATAATGTGAACCTTCACCAGCCAGAAGACCTGATTTCATTCCTAAAAAAGTAATCGTAGCTGTGGCAGGAAGTGCAATTCCGGCGATTATGCCAGAACTGGCTTCAATTCCTGTTGGAATTTCGAGTGCTAAAACAGGGTGGGTACCTGAACTTCACTTTAATGGTCCTACTGCGTTATAAAATTAACTGGTAAAGAACGCAAGCAAGTCTTTGTTTACTTCATCTTTGTGCGTGGTACACAAACCATGCGAAGCGCCTTTATAGATTTTGAGTTGAGCGTTTTTAAGTAATTTTGCAGACAACATGGCTGAATCTTCGATAGGAACTATTTGATCATCATCGCCGTGTATAATCAATACAGGTACATCAATCTTCTTTAAATCCTCTGTAAAATCGACCTCGGAAAATTGTTTAATACAGTCAAACACCCCTTTCATACCTGCCTGCATACCCATTAGCCAGAAAAAATCGCGGACACCTTGTGTCACTTTACTGCCTGTTCTGTTCGCGCCATAAAAAGGCTCGCTCAGATCTTTGAAAAATTGAGAGCGATCATTGATGACATTCGAACGAATACTGTCAAACACATTGATGGGCAATCCTTGAGGGTTTTCTTTTGTTTTCAACATCAAAGGGGGGACAGCCCCAATTAATACTGCTTTTGCTACCCGTTTGGTGCCATGGCGAGCTAGATAATGAACTAATTCTCCGCCGCCGGTAGAGTGTCCAACATGAATCGCATTTTTTAAATCAAGAGCTTCGGTAAGCAGAGCAAGATCATCGGCATAGGTATCCATATTATTACCGCTCCAGGGTTGATCGGAACGACCATGCCCACGACGATCATGAGCTATACACCGATACCCTTGCGATGCTAAAAAGAGCATTTGATCTTCCCAGGCATCAGAATTCAGAGGCCAGCCATGACTGAATACTACTGGCTGCCCGCTACCCCAGTCTTTGTAATAGAGTTTTATATCAACAGAATGTTCTTTACCTACGGTAAGATAAGCCATAATCACTCTCCTTAAATTATCCCTTAAAAGTCCAGAAATGGCAGTTTCGAATCATCATTTAAATATGCAGAATTAACCTGCTCATACACCACAATTTATGATGACATAAATTTTAGTACATTCAGGATAAATTAGCACAATAATGAACTTTTACTTTAACTACATTGATTTAAATCGATTTTATTTTGGTATATCAATCTGTTTATATTGTACAAGAAGTGCATGCATCGCCGTTGTCAACTGACTGAGCTGCTTCCAAGGATTGATCAAAAATCATCCTTTTTGATAGGTTATTTTATACGCAGTCAGACATTGATAATTTGGGGAAGGCATTATATCATCTTCGCCCGAGCAGTTTTCCATGGAGGAGCGGATGCAACGCATCAAATGTATTATCGCTGTAGGCCTTTTGGCTATCAATGTTCAAGCCCTATCTTATTCGCAACCACAGGGCCAATTAGTTATCCAGGGTGGAGGTTTTTCCAGCAACACAGGGAAGCCGCAACATATCTATATCAATACTTTGGTTGGTGACCAATACACCGTGACAAGTAAGCATGATAAAAAGGGCTTATTTGGATTAAGTTATCTCATCTCCGGGCCAAATTTTAAAAATGTATTAATAAGTTATGGCGTTAGTGGTTTTTATTTTCCAAAGATAAAAGTTAACGGAGATATTATCCAGGAGAATCTGTTTGCAAATCTGGGATACAGTTATGAAATCAGCCAGGTCCCGATTTATGCAACAACAAAAGCAGTTATAATGAATCATTCAGACCAATTTGGTTTAACTGTTGATGCAGGTATTGGCCCTAATCTCATCAAAACAAAAACTGTTAATACATGGCCTATCAATGGTAGTAATGCTTTACCCGAACGTGTATTTTCAGGAAGAAGTAATACCGCCTTTAGTGCCATGGCTGGCGTTGGATTCCGAATAAATCATGTTTTGGGTAAATTTCCGTTAGATTGCGGCTACCGTTATTTTTATTTAGGAAAAGGTAGTTTCTACAAACGCAGTGACGAATGGTTAAATACATTAAGTACAGGGGATAATTACGCCCAAGCTGTGATTTGTAGCGTCACAGTTTAAGTCTTCTCCTACACTATTTAAGGATAAAAAATGCAGAGATTTATAATAAAAACATCCGCACTGGTCATCGCGTTGTGTTCATCCGTAACATGTGCCACAGGAGATTTTTTTAACCTCAATACCACCGGGATGTCATTTAATATTAAAGCCATAAATAATTACTCTCAAGCAGGCATTAAAATAACGAGCGGACAAAAAATATTTTGTCCTGGATCGACAGCAAAAGGCGGTCATTGCATATTTCCAGCAAACAACATCACATCGCATAACCTGATTGGTATCGAAGGTATTGCGGGTCCTATCAACGTTGAGATGTGTTTAAACGGCTCCGGTCCAGCTTCCTGTGCAACCTACAGTAAAGCTATCGCACCTCTTCGTGGTATTAATTACGATCCGTCACATAGCTCAGCTTATCTCGCAGCCCAACAAGGCAATAATCAACCTGGTATGGCCAGCTCCATTGACAGTGACTTTAATCAAATAAAAAGAAATGGTTTTAACGTTGTCAAAACTTTTATATCAGTTGCCAGTACCATTAATGGACAACAAACTAATCTTGCGAGCATCGCTTGCTCAAAGGGTATAAAATTGATGCTTGGAGTATATGAGTTTCAGACATCTGATGGATGTAATAATAATGCCCCGGGAGGGCAATGTTCGCAATGGACTCAAGACCAGGTTCAAGGCGCTATCAGAAGCGTACAAAATAATCCTGGTTGTATAGTAGGTATTGTTGTTGGTAATGAAGATATTTATGATTATACTTTCACCAATCCTAATACCCAAATTCAACAGCGAATTGCAACAGATATTAGTACAATACAAGCGGCTCTTGGTGCGACAGTACCTGTTGGTACAGCACAACAAGATGGAGCGTTATTAGCATTAGCAAGAAATTATCCTGCCAATGATCCCTACGGGATTATCAAAAAACTCAATTTTGTCGGCGCGAATATTTATCCCTTCTGGAGTGCGCAACAGCCTGTTGCTCCGTCAGCGACGGAATTTGCAAATCGTCTACAAGCCGTGAGAACTGCTTACAGTACGTCTAATGGCCTGGCTAATAATATAAGAGTAGTAGTCACTGAAGAAGGATGGGCAAGTCAAGGTAATGCTGGTCAAAACCCCAATGCAACTGTGCCACAAGAAATTGTGTATTATAAACATTGGGTAGGAAGAGCAGATAAAGATAATTTTGATAGTTACTATTTCGGTTTTTACGATAAAGTACAGCCCAATAACGGAGACGCTGACAACTTTTTTGGGTTATGTACTTACACAGGAACTCAAAAATCCCCAAATTTATTCCCTTGCAGTTAAATTTTCGGTTCTGCCTCAGATCTTTGTGGCAGAACTCATGGTGTATTGCACCTGATTGTGTTTGCTTCATAGATCCCAACTTTTGCGAAGATGACTCGTTTATAAAATATGCAAATCAGGGTTAATTAATATGCATTTTAAACCGTGTGGATCTCTCAGAGGGTGTTCTTGGGATCCATCTTGCATGCTTATCTTTAGCACTTCAAAATTTTATTCATAGCTTATTTTAATGACAGGGTATAAATTGAATAGATAGTATCGATACAATGTTTCTATCGACAACCCAATAAAGTTTTTTGCAAAAGGGCTGAATTTGATATAAAAATATACTTAATCTAGGGCTCTAAAACCAAAGAGAGACTTGAAGGGATGCGCGATGAACACTAGAATCCGGGCGAATTTATTAGTTTACCCACCACTTTTGTTGGGAACACTGATTGTTTTTTTCCTTATAGCCCGCCAGCAGCAACAAATTATCATTGCACCGAGTCAATATTTGATCGGTGGATTATTGATCTGTTTTAATTTATTTGTCCTGACGTATCACTGGTTCGAACATGCTCATCCCAAATACAGCATGAATAAACGCAGGGTTATCGTATTAGGTATTCATCTTCTCGGTGGCAGTATTGAATTAATTTGCTGTATTTTGGGCATTGTGCTGCACTCGCCAGGCTTTGCCCTGGCCGCAGCTTTAAGCGCACTTTTGTTGCACCTGCCCGGTGCGGTCTATATGATTCCAGAAGTTTCTGGCGCCAAAGGAATAATGGTTCCCGCCTACATTTTTGTCGTGCTCCTAAATGGTTTTTTTGCTGTGAGCGTGTTGCTGGATCCTTCACGATTGCCCTGGCTTGTCTGCTTGTTTTTCAGCTTGAACATTTACGTGCTTTGCCGTGTCTTTTATGTGGTCTTTCGTATCGTTGGATTGTTTCCTTATGCGCGATATACGGCTGCTATTCTATTTTCCTGTTTTATGCTACTGCCTATTATTCTTGGTACCGCGGGTAATATTTTGTTAGTCTTTTTTATTCTGATTAATCTGTTTGCTTTTCAAAAACTGCTGCATCGTTCACCGCAACAAATAAACGACATGTACCTCGAACATCAACGCACTGAACTGAACAATGGAGTGATTCCTGTCATCCTCGATAAAAACCGGGTGCAACAGATTATTCATCAGCATCCTGATTATTCCCCCAACACATCATTCACTGATGTGGAACTTGCCAAGTTATTCTTTGATTTAACGGATACCGATCAAAACGGTTACCTCTCCTCAGCAGAATGGCTGGTCATTGCCCAAGATTGGAAGGTTGAATCGCCTTTGAAGGAGGAGTTGTTTTCCCTGATTGCTCGTGAAGAGGGCATTGATTTCATGAGTTTTTATCAAAAAGTATGGTTAATGGGCTCTCATTTTAATAAACCATTCCCGATAACTACCGGGATGTCGAGCAAAGATCAGGCTTATTTTGTTTTTCAACAACTTGATATTTACAATCAGGGTATCATTGGTGAACTGGAATTTAAGCTGTTGTTAACTGAATGGGGACTGTGTGCTGATGAGATCAAGAAGTTCTTGCAAACCATTCCCAACGGATTGAATTTTGAACAGTTTTATGCATCTTGTCCTGCAATCTGGAAGTATTACTTATCATGAAACCCATTCCCGTAGTTTTTATACCCGGTATAAAAGGTTCACGCTTACTTACTGACACGAATCAGTTACGTTGGTTGGGATTAAAACAAGTCTTAAATCTTGATCGCAAACCTCTTTATGCCAGTGAACCCCTGTTCCCTCAAGGCGTCCTAGAACGTATTTTATGGGAGTCTTTTTATGCTCCATTTTTGCATTTAATGCGTCAACGAACAGAGCATTTTTTTATTTTTTCTTATGATTGGCGGACGCAAGGATTGATTGTGGCAGAAGAGCTGCTGCAATTTATTCGAGAGATTAATGCTCAACATGGTCCGGTGTTACTTATTGCTCATAGTTTGGGCGGGTTTATCTCATTGCCGGTCATTCGCAGTAACCCTGATTTATTTCACGCTGCTTTATTTGCCGGTTCGCCTTTTGGAACAGGGATAGATTTTGCTCGAGACATGCATCAAGGAACTCGTATTGGCTTGAATAATCGAATTTTGAGCTATGAAGCTCATTTTTCCTGGTTCTCTCCTTATCTTTTTTTCCCTCTTGACACTGAAAACAATCGAATTGTAGATCACTATGGAAACACGGTTGCACATGACTGGTATGATCCCTTGTCCTGGGAGCGTTTGAATCTGTCGATTTTTCAAAAAAAACTGTCATGGGATCAATTATCAAATGCTCGCCAACATCTACAAGAAGCTTTATCTGTGGCAAAAAGCTTTCGCCAAGAGGTATGCAGAACGGATCAGGTCTCTGCCTTAGCAATGCCTCCACTTGCTGTACTGGCAGGTCAGCATCAGCCAACCCTTGCGCAGCTCATTTGTCAGGTCACAGCGCAAGGATATCAATGGGATTTTCAGAAGGGTTTAAAGGTCCCGGGCGATGGACGGGTGGAATTCACTGCCGCGATGCTTCCAGGCAATCTTAACGCGCAAGTGTTTACCAGTAATTACGGGCATGGACAACTTCTTAATGATTTAACGACTGTTGAGCGGATTTTATCAACATTAATCGAAGGATGATTTTGGTTGGTTTGAAATCCCATTAGCTGATTCAATCTTTAAAAATCCCGGGTAAAGAATTAGCAAAAAAAGGAGTGTGTTGGATATGAATATAATTCAATAATTGTTGTTTGCACTGCGGAGTTAATTCATCCTTATTGCGAATTGTTGCAATGCATTGAAGTAATACCTTATTTTTCTTTATATCTTCATCAGCTTTTTTTTCAAAGTAATTAAGATTTTCCGCTGATGTCGCGAAGGGTGTGGCGTCTTTCCAATCAAGTACAGGATTTAAACGAATATAAATGAGTTTGGGTAACTGATTCTCAGGAATGGTTGACATTTCGTGTATCATAAAAAAACTTAGGTATTCACTCGCTGCTTCGCTGTTCGTCTCAGTAGTTGCAGCAATTAAATTGGGCATCCATTGGGATATCCCCCAATGATAGCTTTCCTGGTTGCTGCTCATTTCCGGATAATTTCCAGTCCCCAGGGAAAGGACTACATAATGTTGTACATCGGGGCAGATTTTTGTAGCCAATCTGACGGTCATATAAGCCGGATTGTTGATAATCAGTCCAAGATCAGCGATATTATATTTGACTTCATGCTCTGGAGAAGAAAAGAGTATGGGAGCAAATATTCCCATTACAGAAGTGGCTCCTGATACTATATCTGCAATGGAATATTGATTTAAAGAATTATCACATTTTATCCAATTACAGAATATGAGTATGTTTTTGTGCTTTATGTCATAAGCAAAAAGTGCAACATGATTGGATAAATTCTTTAATGTATTATTTTTAAAGTGTTCTTTAAAAAAATCATTTTTATTTTGCGAATTGAACAGGGGCAGTATCAGACCATTTAATGAGATTATTCTGTAAAGAAGACTCTGGGAAAAAAAATCAGGAGATTTTTTTCTGTATAAATCACTGATTTGTTGTGCAGTGAAATGATATGAACCGAGATTATCAGATGGTTCTTTTGATAGTGCGGCAACAATAATGGCACCTGTTGATATCCCACCCATTAAATTAAAAATATTCGCAATGCCGTTAGGGTTCTGTAGTTCCAGGTATTTTAAATAGGCTAATGGAATCAGGCCACGTGTACCACCGCCATCAATCGTTAATATAGTATAAAAGTTTTGGGGACACATGTTTTCATTGCCCCCCAGTTGAGTTTGAGCTGCAGTTTCTACCGGATAAACGGTGTTTTGCTCTAATATATGAGAAGAGACATTTTTCATTAATAGGCTAAAAAGAATGATCAGTGCCAATATTATTGAAGACACTACATAAATAATCTTCATTCACTTTGCCTCTGTCTGCTTTGATATCTTGTATAAATAATATAGTTAATGCGATTAACTAGCGCCATCTAAAGTCTGAATTATTTTAACAATAGGTACTCTTTTCTTTTATAAAAAGAGTACCCGCATCATTTATTTTATAATGACATGTGATGTGACAAATTTCAGCTCATGATGCCAAATCAAATCGATCCGCATTCATGACTTTTGCCCAGGCAGCAACGAAATCCAGTACGAATTGTTCTTTGTTATCATCCTGAGCATAAACTTCAGCATAGGCACGCAAGATCGAATTGGATCCAAAAACAAGATCTACTCGAGTTGCTGTCCATCTGAGATTACCGGTTTTTCGGTCACGTATTTCATACACATTGTTGCCTACTGGTTTCCAGGTATTGTTCATATCGGTCAGATTGATAAAAAAGTCGTTTGTAAGAACACCTACACGATCGGTGAGCACGCCATGCCTGGTATTTCCGTAATTTGTGCCCAGGACGCGCATACCTCCTATAAGGACCGTCATTTCAGGCGCGGTAAGTCCCATCAGCTGTGTGCGATCGAGCAAAAGCTCCTCGGAGTGGACAGCAAAATCTGATTTAAGCCAGTTACGATAACCATCATGAAGAGGCTCCAGCACACTAAAGGAATCAGCATCAGTCATTTCGTCTGTTGCGTCGCCTCGACCTGGAGAGAATGGAACGGTGATGTCAAATCCTGCGTTCCTGGCAGCTTGCTCGATACCGACATTACCAGCAAGTACAATCACGTCAGCCACGCTGACGCCAGACTCCGCGGCGATAACTTCAAGAACACTCAGAACTTTTGCAAGACGTTGAGGCTCATTACCTTCCCAGATTTTTTGCGGCATCAATCGGATGCGCGCACCATTTGCCCCGCCTCGCTTATCAGAACCACGGAACGTTCGTGCACTGTCCCATGCGGTACAAACCAGTTCATTAATGCTAAGGCCGCTGGCAGCAATTTTCGTTTTGACAGCAGCAACGTCATAATTTCGGTTACCTGCAGGTACTGGATCTTGCCAAATCAAATCTTCTTTAGGAACGTCAGGTCCTATATAGCGCGCCTTAGGACCCATGTCACGATGAGTCAATTTAAACCAGGCTCGGGCAAATACCTCTGAAAAATATTCTGGATTATTATAAAAACGTTCTGCAATTTCACGATAAACAGGATCCATTTTAATTGCCATATCGGCGTCGGTCATAATTGGGTTGTGACGAATGGAAGGGTCTTCAACATCAACGGGTTTATCTTCTTCTTTGATATTAATGGGTTCCCATTGGTTGGCGCCAGCAGGACTTTTCTTCAACTCCCAATCATGGTTAAGAAGCATATAAAAATAGCCATTATCCCATTGAGTGGGGTGAGTCGTCCATGCGCCTTCAAGTCCGCTTGAAACCGTATTCCGACCAATACCTCTAGTGGTTTTGTTAATCCAGCCAAGACCTTGATCTTCGAGATCAGCGCCTTCTGGAGCTGGTCCTAAAAGTTGTACGTCCCCATTACCATGACATTTGCCTATGGTATGACCTCCTGCTGTCAAGGCAACAGTTTCTTCGTCGTTCATCGCCATACGAGCAAAAGTTACGCGGACATCCTGGGCGGTTCGTAGCGGATCTGGTTGACCATTGACTCCTTCCGGGTTCACGTAGATCAACCCCATTTGCACTGCTGCCAGAGGGTTTTCCAGCGAATCTCGGTTTTGATCATCATAACGTTTGGCGCCTAACCATTCTTTTTCCGAACCCCAATATACGTCCTTTTCGGGCTGCCAAATGTCTTCACGTCCGAATCCAAAACCAAAAGTTTTAAGGCCCATTGATTCATAGGCCATAGTACCTGCCAGGACAATGAGGTCAGCCCAGCTGATCTTGTTGCCGTATTTTTTCTTTACAGGCCATAGCAATCGGCGAGCCTTATCTAAATTCACATTATCAGGCCAGGAATTTAATGGGGCAAAACGTTGATTGCCCGTACCCGCACCACCACGACCATCAGCGATTCGATAGGAACCTGCGGCATGCCATGACATGCGAATCATCAAACCACCATAATGTCCCCAGTCAGCAGGCCACCATGCCTGACTGTCGGTCATCAGCGTACGCATATCGCTTTTGAGTGCGTCAACATCGAGTTTCTTGACTTCTTCACGATAATTGAAGTTCTTAGCCATAGGATTGGTCTTGGTATCATGCTGATTCAATATATCGAGGTTTAAAGCGGCCGGCCACCAATCCATATTTGATATACCTGTTGTGGTAAGACTTCCATGCATTACCGGGCATTGACCCGCAGTGCTCGTATTTTTTATGTCCATACTCATTTTTTATGCCTGATTTATTGAAAATTTAAATATAGCTTAAGAGGGGGGGCGAAGCAATTTGATGAGATCGTATAAAATTTATATAAATCAATAAACTGAGTCCTAAGAAAGTCACTTCACAAGAATTCCGGGTAACATCATCCTGGACGTGGTGCGGTGCCTGTATTGGGAGATCCTTCACTGCGTTCAGGATGACGAAATTAAAGCGTCATCCCGAGTGTAACGAGGGATCTCCTGAGCGTGGTGCGGTGCCAGCATTTGGAGATCCTTCACTGCGTTCAGGATGACGAAATTAAAGCGTCATCCCGAGTGTAACGAGGGATCTCTTGAACGTGGTGCGGTGCCTGCATTTGGAGATCCTTCATTGCGTTCAGGATGACGAAATTGCTAAAGCATGATGGACTGTTACCATCTACTAATCAGGAAGTACTTTTGTCTTGCATTAACCATAAAGCCGGTAGCGTTAATAAAGCCAAAACGATTAAGTAAATCGAAAAAGCACAATTTATAAAAAGATAACTTAAGAACAAAATAATCAGTGGAGCTGTGCCACCAAATAAGGAATTGCTCAGGTTAAAAAATAAAGTAAAACCGCTGGCTCGTTCTTCTGGCGGTAATAGTTCAAGACTCGCGGTAAATACACTCCCAATATAAAGAGCGATGATAATCGCTAAAACACTGCAAGCAAGAGTAACCTGAAGTAACGTACCCACATTAATCAGGTAATTTATTAGCAAACCAGCACATACTGTTGCAATCAAGCTGAGAGCTAATGGAAATTTTCTTCCCACAACATCAGAGATAAATCCTGAAAACAGCAAACATAGGCTATAACAAATCATTGCTACCATAATGACATCCAGCGCTATGTTTAAGGCGTATCCTTTTTGTTGTAAATAGGAAGGCATATAAACAAAGAGAGCATAAAAACTGCCATTGCAAAAAATTGCCAAAAGAAAAATAGCAATCATTGCTTTTTTCCGGTAATGCCAGGCACTTTTTAATGGATGGTGCTGTTTTTTTGCTAAAACCTTTGAAAAATCGGTTAATTCTCTGGTCTTCTTTCGCAAATAAACTCCGACAACACCAACCAGTATTCCCATTAAAAAGGGGAAACGCCACACATAGACGAGCTCCTGTTCAGAAAAAAATAACCAGGTTATTTTGCTGATGATGATTGCCAGCAACAGTCCACAAATAGAACCCAAAGTGACAAAACTAACAGCAAATCCCTTATGACGCATAGTCACATTTTCATAGATGTAAATACTCGCCAATGTCATTTCTCCGGCCACGGAAATACCTTGAACCAAGCGACAGAGCGTGAGCAAAATTGGTGCGATGATGCCTGCGGTTTTATAAGTAGGTAATAAACCTATAAAACTGGATGAAAAAGTCATGATCAGGAGGGTCATCGTCAATGTTTTTTTACGGCCTATAGTGTCGCCTAGATTTCCTAGCCAGTAGGCAGCAAAAGGTCGAACGAGAAAACCTGCTGCAAAAATAGCAAAAGTCGCGATTAAAGCGATGTGCTTATCCGCATCAGGGAAAAAAACAGGCGCTAAAAATGGTGCCATAAAGCCGTAAATAGCATAGTCATACATTTCAAGCAGGGTGCCCATAGATGAAGCTGCAATAATTTTTTTATTCATATGGATAAGGTCTGATCATCAAATGAACCTGTTCGAATTTCCTGGTGAATTGCTAAGTACATCAGATTCTCCAAATTCTTTAATTTCCAAATCATGGATGTGTTTCTTTAAATTTAATATCCGTTCAGCAAAATTCTCATCCTCGATTTTTTGCGTGAGCTCTTGTTTTTGCTTCAAGAGATCTTCTTTGGTTGAGTCATCCATACCAGATGATACTAGTTTTCTGTCAATATCCCATAATTGTTCAATAATAGCATTATTAATGGTTATTAAAGAGGATACCTCCTGCCGTAAGGTTTTAATCTCTACGATGCTTGGTTTGGTTGCATCGAGGTTCCAAAATTTCTGCTTTGACATATTTTTATCCTTTTGCAGTGAGCTAAGATAAAATTACTTAAATTTTATGTGACTGGAATCGGTATCTGAATTTTTATCCGTTTCTCTGGCCGCTTTATCCTCTGTAAATTGTTTCTTTAACATTTTAAATGTATCGGCCGCTTTATTCAGATTAATTTCATATTTATCATCTTTATAGACATGTCCTTCATATCCCCAATGTCGATGTGACGCAAGAGCGTCCTGTACCTTATTCGAGGGACTGGGCGCAGTTATTACATTGGCGCGCATCTCTATAGGGGTGCGTGCTAATGCATGTTCAATTCGCTGTGCTTTTTTCTCATTACCCACAGTCCACCAACGAATATTATCGCGAAACAGGTGTGCCGCATTTTTAACGGCCTGGCACTGAGGGGAGCTTACGGATTGCAGTACTTGTTTTAATTCCTTTTTCATATCTAATAACTCGTTCTCATGCAGACCCGAAGATAATTGTTGACGCATTCTGGTTACATAATCAATTACAATACGGTCATTATTATTTACACGTTGAGAATAAATCTGGTTTAAAAGATCAGTATTTTCAGAAGGCAGGTCAAGTCTTATTTGTAATTTCTGTTCTGACGCAGTCAAAGCAGTCATATGACGCATGACTTCTTCATGAGCAGTCTGATGTTCCTGTTCGTGCATTACCTTTTTATCCCCATTGGCCACAAAAGAGTTCATTTGATTAATTAAACTTTGAGCATCCTCTTGGGCTTGAGGTGTTTTCAAATAAGTTTGAAATGAGAGATTTTGTAACGCGCTTGCTTGCAGTTCTGTTCGTCGATTTTTAATTAATTCAACAAAACGTGAGCCACCGGCTGGTATATATGCATCGATAAAGTGTTCAATAAAACGATCAGGAAGGATACATATTTTGAGCATCGCTTGATTCACCTCATCACGAAATTGCCTGGCATTAATGAGATCCGGATTGACTATTCTGCTGGATACAGATTTGACTTCCTGGTGAGCTAAATCTAACCAGTTAAAAGCATAAAAATCACGGGGGTAGGGTAAATTAGCAATCATTTCAGGAGTTAGACCGTATTTTCTGCCCACGCCACCTCTTTGCCATTCTGCAAAACACCAATCACCATCGATTTTAATCACTCTCCCTTGAGCGTCTAAACCCAGATTGCCGTTTTTAAGATCAACTTCCTCTAAAAACACTGAGCATATCAGTACTTGACCCAGTCCGGTGTACGTTCCATTTGCAAAATTAAGCGGTTCATTAGGTAAATCTCTGTATCCTGGAGCTTCTTCAGACAGTATAAAGTGGGTTCTGGTGTGTGGGTTTTCCAGTAAACGAGTTTCAGGTTGATGCGGAATGATAAGGCGGAAGAATTCCTGGGCCAGGATTTCTATTCTTGCATCGGTCGGGCTTGCTATTTCTTTTATAATCCATTGTTTTGGCGAGTCTTTTAAAACACCCCGTTTGAGTTTATGGGAGTATGCGGCCGTACTGTTTATCTCTTCTTCTGAGAAATGAGCAATAGATGTTGTGATATCTTTTAAAGGCATGCTCAATTCTCGTAAATGTAGTCTATTATTTATTATAGTTGACAATATGAATTGCAGGCTTCTCATAGGGAGCGTATGAATGTCGGATTTCTTTCTGTGAGTCAAAGCGAGTCAGATCCATATACTTTTTTCATCTGATAGATGAAGCCTCTCTGGGTAACCTGATGCGAATACAGGAGATTCCTGAATAACACGATATCTATACAGTACTCAGTAGGTATTAATTGTGTTATAATTTACCTAGTAGCGTAATTTTAACTCATTAGCTAGGTCCTGATTATGAGCATTTATAGCTGTGCAGATGAAATAAAACTAATGCTTAAAAATGGAGTTCATGAACCACAAACAGGATTTATGAAGTATTTGTTGCCGTTTCTCCCTCGATTACCCTGGATATCGGACGAACCTGTTCGACCACTTGAAGATCACGAGAGACTGTTTCTCGAGGATGTTCGAGCCCGGTTGAAATTGATAGGTAAAGATGGTTATAACGAAAGTAAACAAACGGAGCTGGGTGATTTAATTGAAGACATCAGAGAGTATAAGGAAAATCACAGCAACATAGGACTAAATGCATTACTTGGCCATATTATTAACGATTTAACAATCGTTAAAGACGGTCGAAAACCTATCAATCAATCGGATGAGCCTAATCCAGATTCTGAATCTCACCGCATTAAATTATCTCCGTCCCCCGAAGTTAATGAACAATACCAGGCATTGTTAAGTAGTCGCTTATTGGTGAGTAAACTGGCTCAAGGAACGATGAAAGAGCTGGGTACTTCCGGTGGTGAATGTTATGGTTTTACTATGAGTATGGTTGATTCGGATTTAAGTCCATATAAAAACAATGGAAAAAAACAAGTAGAATTTAATAAAACCATACATAATTATCAAAAAAATCAACTTAATCGAGAAAAAGATCAACAGCATATTAAAAGAACACGATTAACCACTCAGACCTTTTGTCCTTCTCTAACGGAACAGGCTGAAAAGTTGTATAAAATTGCATCCGAACATGTAGGTGAGGATTTGTCCGTGACTCTGCAAAGTAAAGTCGGTGCGCATGCAACCTATTTAAGTATTCAGGAAGATCAGAAAATCAGATATGCAGATCCAAATCATGGTGTATTTTTATTTGATAATAAAGAACAGTTTATCTCCGCTTATAAACTGATGTATCAATACCATAATCAACAAAGACCTGATTGTGCATTTACGTTTTTTTCAGTGAGTCAATTAAAGGAAGATAAAAATCACGAATTAGCGGAATCGAATACTCTGGCAGGTAAATGGCGAAGTCTAATGACCGGTTCAAAATATAATTCAGATTCGGTCATTTCAAATCCTGACCTGCTAATACCAGCTACCTTTGGAGCATTGGCAGGAGGAGCTGCAGGCGTATTTGCCGGTGCAGCAATTGGCAGTGTTGTTCCAGTAATTGGAACAGTAATAGGAGCTATAATTGGAGGAATTACCGGTGCAGCGCTAGGTGGTGGGGCTGCGGCAGGAGTTGTCAAAAATGCTCAAAGTAGTGGTCATTTCGGTTTACTTGGACCTTATCATTATATGAGGGTGTTATTGCATGATTTTAGTGAATCGTTTAAAGAACAATTAGGTGTTAAAAGAGAGATTGATGAAATTCCAGCACTGGTTATTCCTGAATCTGATTCTCACTCCAAAATGCTTCGGAGCTTGTGTAGAGAAGGCATGACGCATCCCTCCAGAACACAACAGAATGTGAATACTGAACAAGCAATTACATCGTCACAAAACTCAAATGTGTTAATGATGGCAGAACAACATGCTGATATCCTAACCCCCGACGTTTCAGATAACACTGTTGAAGAGGACATTCAGAGTGATAAAGATAATGATCAGCATTATGTATCGTACTCACCCAGATAAATACGTCACTTCCAAATAACTTCGGGAAACGTCAATCCCGAAGACAATGCTTCCAATTAGCCTTAAGTTATCTTTAACTAAATACTCAATGTTTCATTTCAAATGTTATCGAGATCTCACTAGAATGGCCTTCTCCTTCCAGGCAATATGTGTCAAAAGCCCGTATCCAGATCTCTCTAGAATGGCCTTCTCCCTCCCGGGAGAAGGTGCCGACAGGCGGATGAGGGGATCAAACATCATTCATTAAATAGTTACAGATAACATCCAGGACTAATTTAAATTGCTGCTGTACTTCATTCTTCCAAAACCTAAAAACTTCGTAGCCTATATTATTAAGATAGTTAGTCCTTTTAATCCCTTGTTGGTTGGGCTAAGTATTTTAATTGATAATTTTATAGGGTTTTAGGATCCCCTCATCCGCCTGCCGGCACCTTCTCCCGGGAGGGAGAAGGCCATTCTAGAGAGATCTGGATACGGGCTTTTGGCACATATTCCCTGGAAGGAGAAGGCCATTCTAGTGAGATCTTGATAAGGGCTTTTGGCACATTTCCCGGGAGGGAGAAGGCCATTCTAGTGAGATCTTGATAATGCCAGTCGGCGACTTGTCCAGGGGTAGTGAGAAGTTACAGCAGTTCGATGTTATCTCTAGATATTACTTTGACTGTTCAGGGCTTTAAAGCAGAACTGATTATCTGGTTTAATTCGCTACTATTAATACCACGATTTACATAGCCTTCGCGATTGAATATACCATTTCTTCCAATAATATGTTCACGAGTTGTAGACAGATTTGCTTTTGTAAAAAGTGATTTAGATGTATTTCCGTGCTCCAACTCGTCAAGTAATTTTTGAGCTAATAAGTAATTTGCTTCTCGATTAGCAGCGCGAGATTTAGCAAAAAACCAAAAACCGGCCTCATAATTTATATTACCGTCTTTTCGGGTATGAGAAGAAATGCGTTTAATATAAGACTGTAATTGTTTTTTTATCGATTCGACCTTGTCCCGATTCAGTTGCTCTGATTCATTATTTATTGATGTTGGTGGGGCTTTAGAAGTAACGCTGGGGATTAGTACATGAGTAGCCATTTGTTTAAGAAGCTGGTCATTTTCATACCGTGCACTGACTTCCGTATAACCAATGCCTTGTTCTTTCGCGTATTCAATCGCATCTGTCATGGCAACAACACGTTTATCCTGCAAATCCGATTTGGTGCCAATTAATATAATATTTTTATCATTCGCTTGAGTTTTAACCGAGTTAATGAGTGTTTTAGCTGTTTTAAACGAGGAATCATTTGTTATATCAAATAAAACGAAAATAATCGTGCTCGAGGATATGAACGATAAGTTATTATAAAAGCTAGAGTTAGATTGAGTATCATACATCTCAAATTTAAAATCCATTCCCTCAGCATGTACCGTTCTTATTTGAGATTCTAATATCAAAGGATGAGAATCATCCATTAGAGTCCTGTTTTCCGCTAAATTTAAAATTAATGAGCTTTTACCAGTACCGGGCCCGCCTAAAACAGTTATTTTTGCTCGTTGAGGAGGAGTATTTGAGCCGGCCATAATTCACTTGTTGTGTTAGCTTATTTTGATCATTATAGTCAATAATTGACCATATGGCAATGAACCACTTCAAGTGATTAATTTTTAATGTATTAATTACTGCAATCAAAACCAGTTCCTCATTAATTTTTAATATTCATTATTAAAAATCAACAGCATTACTTAATAATTGATTAATATTTGAGCAATACAATGAAAGGCGTAATACATCATTATCAATTGGAGTAAATTATGGCAGCAAGTACACACGATATTACAGGATTAATAGCACATGATATTAATCTCAATACTTACCCTGAGATGGATCTGGGTTTGGATGATGCAATCACCGAGGTTCAATTTGGAGATATGCATGGCAATACATTAAAAATATTAGCATTATTAAAAACATCTGGAGTTATTGATATCCCTAAAGATAAATACGATGACTTCGTAAAACTCTACACAGATACCTACAATTTAATGGAAGATCATTCCAGAAAAGGACAGACTGCCAATGGGGATTTACGTTACCGCGCCTGGAAACGGTTTGCCAAAGATAATCCTGTATTTACAGCTGAGATGAACATACAGTTTGAAGCGATACTGGCTTCAATTCATGTCATTAACAAAGAGCGTTTTGTGACCTTTCTGGGAGATATTTTGTCAGATCGCGGGGCTAGTGATTATCTTACTCTTAAACTATTGGCACATCTCAAAAAGGAAGGAATGCAATACCGAATTATTTTTTCCAATCATGATCTGGAGTTTGTCTGGCAATATGAACGATTGTTATCAGAGCCTGTAAGCCGTCTGGATGATCGCGATGATCAAATCATGTATCGATACGCAATGGCTACTGACCGGCATCAAGGTGCATCAGTGCATCATTTACTTGCTTGTGTTCGTCAAGAAGTAATCTCTCTTGATGAGTTAACTCAAATTGTAAGAGATGCGTATTATCCGCATTTGGAACTGTTTGGTTATTCATTGCAAAAAGAGGGAGCTGGCATCTATATTCTCAGTCATGCGCCCATGAGCCTTCAAGAAATGGCTTCTCAGGTTGAACAAAAATTTGATATCACCATTAATACGTCTAACCGTAAGAAATTTGCTCAATCTATTGATAAATTAAATACACAATTTAAACACATATTATTAGATGGTGAATTTACATCCGCAGCTCCCTGGCAAGATGATGCCAGCAAAAGACAAAATCCAATTTATCAAATAGTTTGGTCTCGCCATGTATCTTCTGATTCAAGACCTCTTCGTGAAACAGATTTTGATACATTGAAGCCCGTAACTTTTGTGCATGGCCACAGTATGGATAAACGCGGAGCCAATCCAAGACCAGGAGTTCTGACTCTTGATGATGTTGTTGGAAAAGACATGTCTTGCCATAGCGGTATTGTATTTATTGCTGCTTTAGCCCATACGGAGTTAAAAAGTACCCTTGAAGTATCAGAGGCTGCGACTCCTAAAGCTTCGAGGTATCGTTTTTATTCTCCAGAGGCGATAAGACTTGAATCAGGCATTCTGTCTTCAGTCGTCAATAATGAACCAAGAGCGTAATTAATTGCGTCATATCTTCGGGACTTCTAAATAACATCTATTATTTGGAAGTCCCGATCCCTACGAGTACTACGGTTACCTGAGCGAGGTATTGAGTCAATGAATGGTCGATCTCATTGCGCTCAGTTTGATTTATTTTCAATCAGTGCTATTTTTTTATAATACGCTGTAAAGTTTGAGCATATATGTTCAGCCGGATTCGACCTACTTCAAAGTACTCCAGTAATGAGCCTTATTTGATTAAACTGGACATCCTGATTAATAAATACAATGAAAATCAGGTGAACGGAATTGTTGATATTATCAGTCTTCAACAAATCAATGCTGTGGCAGACAAGCTTTATCTAATGGTGAGCACTGATCCTCCCAAAGATTATGGGTCAGATTTTATGAAGTGGTACAATAAAAAAGAGATTAGTCGCGAGTTAAAGAATTTATCGGAAAGTTCAAATACAAAAAGTTCCAAAAAACAACGAATAGCTGATATTAGTGTGGCCGTGCCACATCATAGAAAAGATTTTAGCAGAGTTCCTTCACCAAAAGAGTTTAAAAAAAGGGTGAAAAAAGTATCTTTTTTTTCCTCTGAACCCAAATATTTTTCAGACATCAGATTGCTTTTGCATCAGTTTCACGAACTGGATCCCAACAAACCGGATTTTGATTGGGGAATGGCTTTAGGTCAGCTTGAATTATTACAACAAAAAATAGTGGAAATTCTGATTGATGATCTGGATTTAAATGAAACCCCCGACCGAATCTTATTATCTCGTTTGCTCATGGTAGTTAATCGTACAATGAACGAATTTTTCAGAATGAATTCTGAGTTAAGCAGTCGATACATGCTGCAGACTCCCAATCGAGTTTCTACGATTATTGATCCATATGCTGACGACGATAGACACAATTTACGCCACTTGGTAGCAGAACTGATTTCAACACCCAAACCACTTGAAATCGATGAGTTTTCACTTGAATTTCTGGGCGGAAATAATAATAAAAACTGGAAAATAACCAATCGGAACAATCATGCGAGATACACCTTACGTATAGAAAGGCCAGAATATTATTTTGATCATGATTTACGGCACCGAGTCAAAATGAATCCCAATCTGAGTCGTTACTTAGCTCAGGAGTTTGATTTTTACCCTACTGATGAAATAGCTCATCGTGGTTCGGAGAGTGAATACAATCTTTCAATCACTGAATTTTGTTCGGAAGGAGATGTATTATCTTATCGTCGCAGTATCAATGAGAGCATGTCCCAGGAAGAAATAGTAACAGCAGTGATTGACATGTCGAGGCAGATATTGGATTTTGCTCTTGAATTACAACGAGATCATTTATTTTATATGGATATTAAACCAGAAAATTTTCTCTTGCGTGATAATGGAGAGGTTTTTACTGCAGATTTGAAATCGATATTAAACACGCAAGATATTCAAATCAAGACCAATTTGATTGTCACGACACAAGAAAACGCCCCGCCTGAATACCCGACTGCCCGTAGTTATGATTCTGATCCGTTTATGACCTACCAACTGGGTGTCTTAATGTATTTGTTAATGGTTGGTCCTGATGCTGAAGGGAAAAGAGACCTATTGAACCGTCTTTCAGACGAACAGTCACTGGACTTCTCACTTCCTGTATTCACTGTTGCCGGCGGGGAGGCAATGATTGATTTAATTCGAGCTGCAACCAGACCGATTCCATCAGAACGTATTCCATTACGGCATTTGAGTGAAGCAATCAACCTGGTTCATAATGAACTTAATCAGGAACAACACCATGCTTCTGATTCTGTAGTACCTATCTCTTCAAGATGAAAGTTTTTAGTATCATTATTTGTTGCATTTCATAGATATATCAAACTTGTATTTCAGCTTGATACGCTGTTAGTATATCTCCCTTCGGAAAAAATGCTGAAAGGGATGTCGCTTTATGACTTTTGTTTTAAATCTAAGGAACAATGTAAAATCAACATGCGCTTTGACTCTGATTTTACTGATGAGTCAAGATGTTTACGCGAAAACCATGATCTATGGTATTGATAAAGCCCAAAATTATATCAGTCATGGTAAAGGTCCTTTCTACATACAAGTTGCGTCATTCCGATCTCAGTATAATGCCAACTCATTTGTTCACCAATTAAAAAAACGTACTCCATATTCTGTGAATATGAAATCTCATGGAAGTTTTTATGCGGTCATTATTGGACCTATTGCTTCTGCAAATGAAATGCGAACTATGATTACAAAATATAAGGTACCTTTAATCTCTGCGCGTCCCAATACTTCTCGACAAACCAAACCGATCTTGGCTGCTGCATCCCTAGTTCAGCCTAAAACAGTACAGTCAAAATCATCGCTTGAAAAAGAACCCAGGACTTTATCTCGTAGTCCAACAAACAATTATTTGCGTTCTCATGGCTATATCCAGACTGATCTTGGTTTATCTACATCTCTCGCGACTTCTTCGATGCAAATTTTTAATGGTGCCCTTGATCCTTACCCCGCGAATATGGATTTATTTTCAACTAATAAAAATCATCATGGCGGCATGGCATCAGTAAGTGCTGGTCTGCGATGGAAGCAGGACAGACGTTATTTTCCTGCCTATTCTCTAGGCTTGCGCTATCAGAATTTTTTTAATCAACAAATTGATGGCTCCATTACCCAATATTTTGATCCGGAATTTGTGAATTATGGTTACACCCTTAAGACCAGCTCTAATGTGTTTTCATTATTTTCAAAAATTAACCTTGTCCAATTAAATCGTTTTTTGCCTTATGCATCTTTGGGCATTGGTAGTACCATCAATAGAACCGGTAGATATACTGAGCGCGCGTACCCTGGTATCGTGGCTCGTATCGATAGTCCCAATTTCAACTCACAAAGTTCCACTCAACTCAGTTACAACCTGGGTACCGGCCTGGATTATCAATTAAATCAAAATTTGTTGATGTCCTTAGGTTATGAATATCAGGATTTAGGAGCTATTCGTTCAGGTTATGGACAATTCCCATGGTCAGGCGAGCGACTGTCCCTGAATCATTACAAAACCAGCACTGCGTTAGTCAGCTTAAGTTATTCACCTGGCGCATAAAATAAATGACGGATAAACGCTACCAGTAAATCTGGATTGACCTGTAAGGAGAAAATCTATAATGTTTGGTTTTAAAAGAAACTTATTGCTAATTGCCCTGTCTTGTTTGAGTTACCAGGCAATAGCAACAATTGATCCAGTAGCACAGTCGTTAATCCCGGAAACATTCCCCAGCACAGTCACGGTAGGTGACAGTTTATCCGCTAATTATACCTTGACGAATAATAAAAAATTTCCTGTGAAATTAACCATTACGAGCACCAGTGTAGGTAACGGCATAGTTGTTCAAGATCGCTGTAATGGCACCACGTTGGCCAAAAAAGGCGCTATAGGAAGTCAATGTACCATTAATATTTCTATGGATCCTACTACAGCAGGTCCATTAAGCTGGACAGGGGTGATGCATTATGATTTTAATGCGGTTCCATTAACCCCGATAAGAACTACGGTTATAGAGCAAACAGGTCAAGTTAAAGCGAATACCGATATCGATTTACCTGCTGAATCGGTTGTCAATCATAGCCCGTATCCATTTACCTTTCGTTTTACCAATACTGGAGCTAGCCCCGTTACTGGAAATGGTCAGGTCACAGCCAATGTGAGCTCTTTCGAAGTGGATAGCAATAATTGTATTAACAAGACTTTGGCACCAAATGAGTTTTGTTTGATTACGGGTAATTTTACACCTCTGGCAACAGGATTTGTGAGAATTCAGGGATCATTTCAATACAGTGGAGGCAAATTTACGGCTACTGCCGCTACCGAAACAATTGTACGTGCAGTGACAGGGCAAGTTACTGCCAGAACAGAAATTCCATTACCTAACCCGACTTATGTAAACCAGGGGCCTTATTCATTTCTCTTTAAATTTACCAATAATGGGTCAACCCCCGTTATCGGAACAGGGGTATTTAATGCTCATGGCGCTCCGGTTACCCATATTAATGATTGTATTAATAAAACCTTGCAACCTACTCAATTTTGTACCATTAGGGGAACTTTTTCTCCTGTACAGACAGGCGATGTTACTCTGAATGGCGATTTTATATATGATTCGGGGACTGAACGAGCTGCAACTTCTGCTGAGTCTACTGTTATTAACTCCAGTGGGCTTATAGGTCAGGTTATTAGTGCATTGCCTTCCAATGCCGCGGTCAATACCAATTATCCGGTTGAATTCCGTTTTACCAATTCCTCCACTACGGATCTCACGGTAACCCAGCAATTATCCCTTCCCAATGTCGGCGGAATAGTTAATCACTGCCCAAATGGTGGCGTTCTATCTCATGTACCGCCTGCAAATGTCTGTACTATAAGCGGAACGTTCAACTCAGGAGGTTCAGCCGCGGTTCAAACTTTAATTGCAAGGTTGACTCCTTCTACACCGCAGGTTCCTCCAGCTGAAGTACAAACACAAACCTTAACTCAACCTACAAATTCTGTTTTTGTAGCGCTATGGCCGCTATCCTTGCGTGTAAGTGCCGGGGCAGTCAATATGCCTTATCAATTTAATTATCAAATCAATAATAATCTGCTGACCCCATCTCCAGTAACAGTTAAATTTGTAGTTCCATCTACAGTTACCTTAGTACAGCAGGCTCCGACTGCTCCGCCAAGTGATCCTAATGACCCCTATTTCAAAAGTTATTATAATTGTGGGTCAGGTAATGTCGCGTTTGATCCTAATCAAAATTTAAGTATGACCATACCTGCCAATCCTGGAGGAGTATGTAATATCTATGTTACTTTTTTGGTAACCGCTACAGTTCCGCCAAACGCTTATACTGATAATTTCACTATGTCTTTTATTAATCCTTCTCCATTTCCGAATGTAGTTACTCCTATGAGCTATGCTACTGGAAATGCGATCACGGCCAATGGTACTCCTTTGACCAGAACCATTAATTTTACCAATCATTGTAATTATTCAGTGTACTATGCTTTACATGGTGCCAGTGTTCAAGCTAAGAACCAATCCTCTGTTAGTTGTAATGTAAATTCCGATTGCTTCACAGGTTCTTCCTGCGTTAATAATGAATGTCAATGGATACAACCCTCACCGACGAATGGATTTTTGTTAGCGCCAAATGGTGGAACCACTTCTGTTGTAATCCCTATGTATGATAATGCGATAAAACTGAACTTAAGTCAGGCACGAGATGTCACCTGGGGTGGGAATTTAGCGGGTCGTGTAGGTTGCACCGCAGGTGTAGGCTGCACTGTCAATGATTGCGGTTTGGATACAGGTGGCGCTATAGGAAAATGCTCAACAGGTATCGGATCGGCTCGCTCACCAATCAGCGCTTCTGAATTTACCTTACAAGCGGATGACCCTCTGATTTATTCAAATCAAACGGTGCCCAATTTAGCCGCTGATAATTATAACGTGCAGCTTATAGATGGTATTACTGTACCTTCAACCATGACACCTTCTAATGGTGTCTATAGTGCTCCCTATAGTTGTGGAGGGGCTGGATTAAAAACTCTTCAGGGTGGATCCACGTTAAGTTCTTGTTCATGGACATTTAATCCTCCCGATGCCAATTACCCTTGGGTACAATATTCTGCTACACCGACTCCTTGTACTGTGGATAATGATTGTCTTGCTTTACCCGGTACAATATGTGGACTCATGGTTAATCCTTCAGGCAATGCTTCATTTAATAGAGCGTGTGGATTGCCTGCATTTTCAGGTCAGTCTATGTATTGGACTGCCGATGCGGTATGTAAAATTCAGCCCACCTATAACCAATCACCATTTTTCTGTAGTAATCCCGTGTCAACAATACCAGGAAATGTGAATACTCCAAATACTACTCTTATTTCAACCATGTATGCCTGTACAGGACCGCAATTAGGTACTTCCTGTTATGGCAGTACTCAAAATACCTGTTGTGGTTGTAGCAATTGGCCTACTTCGCCAGTAGGTACTGAACCATGCGGTGCTATCAACCCAGGATGGACCCAACAGGTACTAGGTAAGATTCAATGGACTAAAACAGGTTGTCCAACTGCCTATGCATTCCCTTATGATGACGCAAGCTCTTCATTTACCTGTCTTGTCAATGAAGTTCTTACTGTACCTCAGGACTCTTATGATGGTAATGTGAATACTACGAATTATGAAATTGAATTTTGTCCACAATAGTTATGTGGGCAAAGTTATTATGTGATTTTCTATTATAGAATGTGTTATTTACGATCAGGCGGAAGGAGGGCTATTCCTAGCTCCTTCTGGTTAAAGACCCGCCTGACAAGATAGAAATTATTATTTCGTTCACAGAACCTAGAGAATAAATATAAAGCATTTATCAATGCCTTATATTTTTAATTAATGAAAAAATTTTAGGCATACTAGTTAACCCTAAAAATTTTTGTCAACTCGCTAATGGAGTGAGGTTAGGTCAGATCTTGGCCGGGGTAATTCGAAGTGTAGAGTGTCATCAGAGCGAGTCTGAGCGCACCGCCCAATGGAGCAACTTTAAGAAGTTAAGTCATCGTGTGATATGAAAATTGGCTTTTTGGCAAGCAGGAACTGTATGAATTAAATAATACAGATCACCTTTTGCTCAATTGGGTCAGTTCATTCATTACGTCGATAAGACATTTGAACGATTGCAGCTCTCTTTTTTTATACGGTTTCTTTTTGCAAAATAAAAAACGTAAGAACGCGATTTTAGAAGCACAGGCCAATACCTCCTCTTGCACTTCCTTTTTGTCCTGACTTAAATGATTTAAAATGATTCCTGCCTGAGTCTTGAAATCAATATGAAGTCTCCAGCAAGTGGAAAGAATACATAATAACCAATCACGTGTCTGTGCCAGATGCAAGGGCATGATCATGCCAGGATCATCTTCAAAATCAATAAAAGCCACCTCCTGACTTTCATGCAACACCATATTACGTGAGAAAGCCTGGCTTAGATAAGTCCCTTTATCATGCACTCTAACAATGGCTTTTAATATTTGCTCCCAATGAGCAATTGAAGACCGGTGTTGCGTACTTTTTAAAATGAAATCAAAGTTTTTATCCCCCATGCAAGACATGACAAAATAGCGTTCATTTTCATCAATGATTTGGGGGACCAGGATATCTGCCATGAAAAGGGTTTTGAGACGACGCACTTCTGTATCTTGAGTTTTTTTCCCGCCATCAACATGAATACCTTGCAGAGCAGGCATACCAAGCAATTTAGTTAGAGAGGTTAAAAGAGCATATCCAATTTTGCTACGACCCTCTCTTTGTTGTTTTATGATGTAAGTTTTCCCTTCAAAAATGAAGCTTGATATACGATGATTTGATAATGACGCTTCTTGTTCTATCTTTTGAAGTAAACCAATATTCTGTTGTTCAGTGTTCAATGCTCTCTACTTGCTTAATAGAACCTGGATTAACTCATTATCATGTTAATGAATTTAAAAGCAACTCCATTTTTGGTTTTTACTTAGAATGCTAGGTTCTGTGAACGAAATTTTAATTAATTAAAAAGAAGGCAGTTTTATAGTGAAATTCGATTGACGATCGTAAAAAACACTAATGGAACTGCCTTAATGTATCGTAACCTATCAAAAGAACTATGAGATACAATTTATTCATTCCTGCGCGGATTGAAAGGTCTGCATGTCAAGAACGAAGAGAGTTTACGTCGCTTTATGGAAGGCGTTTGGTATGTATTACGTACTGGCTGCCAATGGCGGTTGCTGCCTTACTATTATGGTCATTGGCGCCAGATTCATCGGCGTTATAAATCGTGGTCTGATCGGAGGACACCGAAATGATATTACTCAAGCAGCAGAGTTGCTCAAAGAACAGCACGATACAATGGTTCTTGCTGATAAGGGATATGATTCACAAAAACTCATTGATAACTTACACAAGCAGGACTGCTCATCAGTCATGCTATCAAGAAAATATGCTAAAGAGCCCAGAGAAATAGATAAAGAACTTTATAAGGAACGCTTTCTGATCGAGGCCTTTTTCTCTGAATTAAAGCTTTTTCGAAGAAATGTTCTCGATTTGATAACACCACTTCCGCTTTTTCTGGATTTTTACATTTGGCCGGTGCACTCATATGGATGCGCTAGAAATTTCGTTCACAGAACCTAGCGACTACTATAAATTATTGATAGATAATTTAATTTCCTATAGAGTATTTTTTGAAGCTTACCACAAGGATTAGTTATGCTTTTAAATCAATCGAAATTATCTCTTATATCATTAGTTTGTGCTTTTACCTTAATTCCAGTATTTCCAATTAATGCACAAGATGTGGATCCGTGTGACAATATAACCGGAAAATGGACTGGAGTAACTTCCAGCTATAAATGCACCTGGGATGCCTCGGCTGAATTCAGAAAATATAAAAGTACGATACGAATGGACTATCATTTGAAACCCAGATCTAAATGTGGGGATGAGTTGGATATTATTTACAGTGGAACATGTAGAAAGGCTTATCTTAAAATTGAAACTAATGTGATTGGCACTATTTTTGGAGACTCAATATTTTTACGTGATTTAGATGGCACTGAAGTGAATCTTCAAAAGCAATAGTTGGTGTACTTTCCAGGAAATAGAGTACTGTTGCGCGTGGACATTTCGTCATCCTGAACTCAGTGAAGGATCTCCAGATGCAGGCACCGTGCCTCATTGAGGAGATCCCTCGTTACACTCGGGATGACGGTTCCTGGAATAACTGCGAGTTTCGTCATCCTGAACGCAGTGAAGGATCTCCAAAAGCAGGCACCATGCCAGATTCAGGAGATCTCTCACTTTGTTCGATATGACGTCTCTCGCATGTATTAGCCATGGAAACTCACCCCAAGCTCCGGACCGTACATGACTACATCCATTGCCGATCTGTTTTTGGCGTAATTTATTTTTAATACACGATAGGCGAGACCAAAATCAATATGTTCTTTATACGCGTAACTCAGGCCTGCTGTAGCACTCCAGGTTTGTTTCACATGGTCAACATGAAATCCTCCCACGTCACCGCGTACCCAGAAATTAGACTTGGGAGAGAGATCAGTTCTCAAACGAGCGCCTACTATAGGAGTATTCATCTTAACGGTATCAGATAATGTTAATCTATCAACTTCCAGAGTATTTTTGATACCCAAATGTCGCGCGCCTCCAAGCACCTCCAGGGAAACATACTGGCTGTCTCTTATTGGTTTTGCAAAAAATCGATAAAAGATGCCCGCATCAGCTAATAACATTTTGGTCGTGAATTTAAGTCCGATCGATCTAAAATGCTCCTCCTGGGAAAGTTTTAAATAGGTAGGATCAAGCATTAAGCTCACTGGACCATAACCTGCTTCAAAATGTCCTTGGGCAGCAAAATCGAGATGTCTTAAAATTTGTTCAAAAGATATATTGAGATGTTTTGTGCGGCCTAGTACTTCCACGTCTCCATTAAGTGAACTGGCCCATAAGTACGGGTCGATAGAGTAATGCCAGGAGTGTATCGGCTGAGCCGTCATTGATGGTGCAGAATATCCAGGGTTAGAAAAAGCCAGAACGGAGCTGATGTAAATAAACTGAGTTTTTAACTTATTAATCATTACCACATCCTTATTTGATTTGTTATTTGTGGTTCGTGTTGTTCCTGAACATCCTTATGTTTATCTGTCATCCTCGTGAAAGCGAGGAACTATGCAAAAATGTGGCATGCTGCTAAATTTTAGTATCGATCCCTCATTCGTGAGGAGGACAACCGTATAAAAAATGAGGATTGCTCAGGAACCAGTAGCAGTCCGTCGAAATCGGAATTGTCAACAAACTCTAATCTATCTTTTTTAATTTGATAATACCAGAAATAGTGTTTACTCAGAGGGTATTTTAATCCGAATTCAGCCTTTTGGAGCACCATCGAATTTTGTATTTATAAAACTCATGGTATATGCTTGATATTATTTATTGTTTCAACCTCATGCACATAATATCAAAAGGATGGATGATATGATTAAGCAAAAATTACTCTATGGAACCCTAGGTTTGATGTTAGGCTATTGCACCGTCCAACCAGCATTGGCGTGCACTGGAACCAAAGTTGAAGCTCAGGATGGAACTGTATTATTCGGACGAACTTTGGAGTTTGGAGCAGAAATGCACTCAAACGTCATCTTGATTCCCAGGAACTATCAACTTGTGGCTAATGCCTCTACTGAGCAAAATAATTTAACCTGGAAATCAAAATATGCTGTATTGGGGATGAATGCCGAATCCCTTCCTTCAATTGTAGAAGGGGTCAATGAAAAGGGATTGCGTGTGGGGCTTTTTTATTTCCCAGGATATGCCGGTTTTCAAACAGTCGCTCCAAACGAGGTTCAAAACTCTCTTAGTTCTTATGATGTTGGTACCTGGATACTAACCAATTTTTCGAGTATTGATGAAGTAAAAGCAGCCATACAAACGGTAAAAGTATCAAATGCTCCATTTAAAAACTGGGGTTTTGTTCTGCCGCTGCATTACATTGTGAGTGATACTGCCGGGAACAGTTTAATCATGGAGTATGTGGGCGGTACACTTAAAATGTACGATGATACCACAGGAGTATTTACCAATGCGCCTGAGTATAATTGGCAAAAAACCAATTTAAATACTTATGCCAATTTAACCCCTACAGAAGTAGTAGCAAGCGAGGTTCCAAAATTAAACCTTAAATCATTTGGTCTTGGTTCAGGAATGTTGGGTTTGCCTGGTGATTTTACCTCCCCATCACGTTATGTTCGTATGTCCTTGTTTACAGCAACCATGCTGCCGGTTCCTGACAGTCAACTTGCAGTCAGCGGTATATTCCATCTACTTAATCTTTTTGATGTTCCTAAAGGTTCCAGTGTAGAACAATACAAAGGATCCAATTTTTATGATTACACGCAATGGACGAGTGTTATTGATGTAAAAAAACGTCTTTTGTATTTTACTACGTATAATAGCCGCAATATTAAAATGGTTGATATGTCTGAATTCGATCTGGATGCTAAAGACATTAAGGTGATTGATGTTTCTGGTGATACAACAATTGATGATGTATCTGAAAATAATAAACTATTCACTCCGGCAAAACCGTAGGATTTATAACCTGCTCAAGTAGGTTGGCCTTCTCACTCAGGGAAAAGGTGACGGCGGATGATGGGATTAAACATCATTCATCAAATCGTTATAGCACGTGTAAGTTGAGACCTGACAGTGTATCTTTGTTTTCATTAAGAGCTCATGTTGGGTCACGGCCCATAGCCGTCAGATCGTAGCCTGTATTAGACGAACTCGTAATCCAGGATCACGCTCTTTATCAACTCTCTGTTCTTGTGAGTTTAATTCAGTTATTAGACTCTATACATTAATTTAAGGTAGGAAGATTGATAATACTCGGGTAGTAGACCCCTGTATTACGACTTCGTCTAATACAGGCTACGTAAGCCCGGATTTCTTTATGCTTCATCCGGGCTTTTGATTTTTTCCTTCGCCTTGGGTGTTTTCTTAAGTCCTGTTGGAAACCTCATCTTTAATTATTTATAAAAAATTCAACGATTTTACTAATAAAAACAGGTTCCTGAAATAATACACCATGACCTGCGTCTTTAACTTGAACTAACCAGGAACCGGGTATTGCCGCAGCAATTGATACTGCGTTTTGCACCGGACTCAGTACATCATCGGTTCCACTGATAACCAATACCTTATTTTTTATAGCAGGCAACAGATTCCAAATACCTGGACCTTGATTTTCACCAGTGACTGCAGCAGCCTGTGCTTTCAATGCATCAGCATTCATTCTTTGGGGGGGAAACTGGCTTAAAATGTTCAAATAGGCATCAGCCTGTTTTGTAGCATCAGCAGGGAATAACAAGGTTTTTATTGCTACGGCTCGAGGGGTGTTCGGATCGGCTAGCATATTAAAATACATTGCTTCAGGAGCAACCGTTTTTTTACCTCCAGCTTTGGCGCCTATGACAATGAGATGATCGTATTGAGAACCATATTGAGTCGCCATATAAAGCAATAAGCTGCCTCCCATTGAAAAACCAAGCATATCAGGTTTATCCAGTTTCTGGCTTTCAATAAATGATTGTACCAATTTGGACAATTGATCCATGGTATTCGGATAACTTCCAGTAGTAGTTGATTCACCAATGCCTGGGTAATCAAACATTATTATTTCTCGACTTTCACTGATTTGTTTCAGAAATTCCGGATGCCACATTGACATGGAGTCCCCATGCCCTGTTATCATGACCAGTGGTTTTCCTTCTCCAAAACGATAGTATGCAATATTGGCATTACCTATAGTCACATGTTTCAAGGGGCCATAAAACTCGGGAAGAGAGCCGGCAAAAGGTGTAGTCATCCAGATCAGACATAGGCCTAAAAACCATTTTTTCATGATGCATATCCTTGTTATTAGCAGATTATAAATGCGATTTCTTCTGGTTCAAAAATCAGCATCTCAAATTCAAGTATAGACACTAAAGTGATGTAACCAAATGACATTCTATTCAATCTGTTGAATAGAATTTTTACCTCAATGAATACAGTCTGTTTCTAATAAATTATCTCTGTTGATAAAAATAAATACATATTTTGACTTATCTATCGGATTAATTGCTGTGCCTATGCTTATTTTAGACTATATTTTAATATGAATGTCTTAAAACTTCTCACTTGATCTAATAAGGCATGCTTGGTAGATCTCTCTATTAGCAGGTGAACGTATGAGACGAAAATTAGATAAATTTATTGAAAAATTTAAGAAAAGTCCTGCCAAACCTGATTCCAGTTCTAGTGCTGAGCACAGTACCCGTGGTACTCACAAGAAGACTACCCAAACCACAAAAGCACCCAAGATACCTGATGTCAATGCAATGCCAGAACTCAAATCCTTTGATGCGGGAGAATTGCCAAAGGAGGAGATGAAACAATTCAGATCGGATGTAAACAAATTAATAAAAGAATTCAACAAGAATTCTGATCCGGTTCAGAAAAAACAGATTCTGGAACAGATTCAAGCCACAATAAAAACAGTCGATTGTAAATATCCCCCCAGTATGTTTGCTGAATCCAAGGAATTTAGATCTGCACATGCTGGCTTGTTTAACGAAATTAAAAAGCAAATGAGCCTTTTGGGTGTTAATTCCTTGCTTCCGCCGCATTCCAAGCAATCGCCACTTGCCAACATCGTCGCCAACATGTCTCCAGAAAAGGCGGAAAAATTGCTTGCCATTTTAGCTAAAGGGAAGCAACCTAATTTGGATTACAAGCTTCAGTCCATATATGAAAAAAGCGATACGAGCGCTGAAGCGAAGTCGTTTCGCGAATTCCTAAGCAATCATGAAATCAATTTTCTGGGTGGAGGAAACTCAAAGAATTTCTCAGTAACCAATAAAAACGATCAAAGTACTTTGGTATTAAAAGTAGATTGTCGCCTGGATATGCCTAGAAATGCTGAGATGCATCTGAGGGGGCAATTGAGTAATAGCTTTGCCCCCAATCACGCAGAACGACAACTAACCTATGATGATCCTGACGAAGGACTTCAATCACGTACCTTGCTGGTTACGGAATATTATAGTGGTAGCGACGTATATGATTACAGGAAACAAGCAAAGACTTATCCTGATTTGGTCGGCAGTGCTTGTGATGTATTTAGCCAAATGGCTGATGTGATGTTGCAAATACAAAAACAGGGGTGCATGTTCCCGGATGCAAAATTAACCAATTGGCTGGTAGATAAAGACGGAAAGTTAATTATTGCTGATACTAAAAGCTTTGTATTTACTGATGAGCAGGGGAGATATCGTAAAACTGATGACGGGAAACCGCTTCCTGGAAATGAATATGCAGGTATATTATCAACTGGCGCTTTTGAGCCCCCAGAGTTTGATCGAACCAGTCCTTATGCAAATAAGGTTACCGCGGACAGTACTCATGCCTTTATACTAGGAAAGAATTTGTATACTTTTGTCACTGGTAAATTTGATGACAATGAAAGCGGTTTCAAGTTGGATTTTAGTTCCGATGCTTTTAAAACCGCAAATGGAGTAGAGCTTAAAGCGCTCATACAAGATCTTGTAATACCAAATCCAGAGCTTCGAATACCAGTTGCAGAAGCTCATTCTCGATTATTTGATATCATCAAAAATGAACTCTTCAATGATCTGGAGTCTTTAAAATTTGGTTCCAAAGACGAAACAATGAATCGATTTATTCGTGATAAAAAAGATCAACTTAAAGCCGCAGAGAACAATCCTGAAGAACGATCCAGAATCATTGATGAATTAAAAGCAACCGTTAGTGCTTTAAAAGCAGATGAAGCAGCCAATGAAGTAAGAAAAATTGTCACTAATTACAGAGATAAAGCTGGGTTGTTTACTGTTGGAATGAACGAAAAAGCTGATAAGATAGAATCAGCCATGTCAAAAGTGCCTATTGAAGCAAGAAAAAATTTACTGGCATCACCCGAATCAAAAGAAGTACTGCAAGCTCTGGCTTCTCATCGTTACTTAGGTAAACGCGGAAATGTTTATTATAAACCTGGGACTGAAGAAATTAATACCGAAAAAGCGGCTACAACATATAAAAATTTTAAAAGCAGGTTTAACGACCAAATGCAATCAATGAAAACAAGTACTGAAGAACCTGTACAAGATGTTGAAAAAAATTCTAGCCCTAAAATGAGATAGCACGCTGAATAAAGGAATCTTTAAAATGAACTTTGAAACTTTATGCGAACAGTTGGGAGTTAATTCAACAAGTTCAGAAGAATATAAGCTGAAATTATTGGAGCCTTGGTGTCTGAAGCATGTTTCCACTGATATGCGAATGAATACTGGAACAATAAACGAACGATATACTCAATATATGGAATTAGCTCAGAATTACCTGGAGCATTTTGCGCCCTATATTCCGCAAGATTTGAATAAACCCGTACCCGAGTTTGATGATAAAACTACTATTGAAGCCGCTGCGTATTTTGGGCTTGACCGGGTTCTGCTTGCTTTAAATCCATCACCTGAACTGATTAATACGCCAAATTCAGTGGGTTTAACTCCATTGCATATAGCAGCTATTGAGGGTAATTTTCATACTGTTCAGACCCTTCTTAATTTGGGGGCGGATCCTGCTCAAAAAAATAAACAGTTACAAATGCCGGTATTTAATGCGTTGCAATTGCCAATGCTTTATGACGATGAGCTGAGAGAAAGCAAAATTAAAATTTACAGATTATTAAAAGAAACAGCTCCTGAGACACTTAATAATCAGGATAGCAATGGAGATACAGTACTTCAAAAGATGGCCATCCATAATTTTTCTTCTTTGATGAACGATTTATTGAGTACCAATGCCAACCTTGCCTATATAAAAAACAATCACTCACAATACCCAATACATACCGCACTATTAAATAACACGATTATTTGTGCGGGCATTCTGTTAAGAGACAAAGAAATGGCAAAGGTTGCGGACAATAAAGGAAGAATAGCCTTACATTATGCTGCACGTTATAGCGGTGCTGATATGGTTGCTCTGTGTTCAGATGCGTCTTCTGGTCTTGATCCTGTGGATTTTGAAGGTAAAACCCCATTTATGTTAGCCGCCGAGGTGGGTAACCTGCCGGCAATGCAGGCACTTCTGGATCGAGGAGCTAATGTTGAATTAACTGATAATCAAGGAAAAACGGCATTACATCTTGCCGTGTACCAACGTGTAAAAAGCGCGGTACGTTGGTTGTTGGAACACACAAAAGTTGATGTAAATGCCGTTGATACACATCACCAAACGGCGCTTTCAATGAGTGAACGGGCTGGCACGAATGAAATAAGTGAATTGCTATTAAACAGGGGAGCCATTGCACGCATGACATTAAGACATTGAGGCGGTGTATAAAAAGCAGGTAGTGTTTGGAACGATTATCACCCTTTCTTAATCGCCTACTGTACTATATTTAGTCTATGTGGCGCAAAAGAGTAAGGTGAGGTCGTCATGAAAATTACTGAAATTCTCAACCATTTGAAAGAGCAGCCTCCAAAACCCCTGACGAAAGAAGTGTCAGACAATCTAAATATAATAAAACAAATCTGCGATAGCGAGTTTTCTGATCAATCATTTTACGGGAATGCCGCCCTTAATCGAAAAATGCTACTGGATCCCCGCCTTGCCAAGCTATTTACTCCTGATGTTATTGCTTATTTGTTCACAAATGAGCCCACAGAAGAGACTAAAATTTTTCGCAACTCAGGTGGCCCTGTTAATCTTAGAGATGCAGTATTTTATGGTTTTAATGATGGTTTATATACACTTAAATACATGACCAATAATGAACATGATTATAATTCCGCTCAATATGAACAACAAAAAACAGATTTTGAGGCCAACACGTTACTCATAGCATACAATATCACCATTGCTGCCGCAGTGAATGAAACAGAAGCTGAAGCCAATCCTTACAATGTTTCTTTATCAGAACAATTTGAACAAATAGTGACAGAGATTAATTCTTTAAAAAAATCAGGACAATCAGATAAGCTATTATATGTTCCAGGATATACCACCGAAAGTATGAGATCACAGGTTGGTGATGGATTTAGAACGCTTTGCGGTGTTTTAGCTATTAAATTAATTGAAAATGAGGACGGGAAAATACAAATTCCAGGTGAAACCTTGGATGGTTTATGCGAAAAATTTCTCCAAAGTCCTGATGCCATGCTTGATGGTACCGTCATTCATCTGTTTTATGACCGTGCTCATATTGAAGCGGCATTAGAACAAGACACGAAAATACAAATTGGCAATGAAGAGTACAGTTATCAAGATATATTCAGAACCATGGTGAACAAAGTCGCAAGTCAACCTGATAATTACCCGCCTTGCGCAAAAGAACAATTTTACCTGCGCATGGGATTGGTCGCTAAAGATTTAAACACTCGATTTAAATCAGACATCTCACGGGCACCAGAGAGTTTAACGGAGCCGGATCATAAAATAATACCGATTCAAACTGATGACATTACTCAAAGAAAGCGTTTTGTCAGCTTATTAAATCAAATAGAAGAGAAAATAGTACAATTTCAGGAAAGAAAGGAAATAAAGGCAGAAGCAGCTGCTAGAACCTTACATTCGGAATTAACGAAAGAATGGGTCAATTATAATAAAAATCCTAATCAACAATCCTACGCAACATTTAAAGAGAATTGTGAGCATGCTATAAAAGACGCAAAAGAAGTACTTCAACATCATAGAGGATGGAAAGATTTCTTTGTAAAAATTGCTTTGAATATTGTGAGCTTAGCATTAGCGATAGACAGTAAAATCAAAACAGGGAGTTTTGATTTCAGAGTAACTCAAACAGACAGCGACAAGAAACTGGATGAAATTTCAGAAAGTGTATCCAGCATGAGGGCAGGAATGGGGGGATAGAAACTATCGAATATCCTGTTCTTGCCAATCATGACTGGCTTATCGCTTGTCAACTTCAACAAGTGTGCCCACTCATCACGGTTGAAACCGATGAGTCATGGGCTTTGACTTTAGTTAAATGATTTACCAAGATCCGTTTCAAGTTTTTGGGCATCTTTATTCGCATCGGACTGCTTTAAAGTAAAGAAGCCTTGATGGCTTGAATACCCAAAAGTGAACCCTTGTGCAACGGTAGCCGTTACCGCGTTCACAATCATTTTTGTGAGATTAACCAGGTAGTCACCCCAACCCAAATCTCTTTGCAAAACGGGAGTAGCTTCTTTAATTGCCAATGTCGCTTTGATTTTAAATGCTGTTACTGATTCCTGACTTGGATTGCTAAAGGCTTCTGATTTAGCGTTTTTTAATGAATGTAACAGCTCCAATGCTTTATCTTTTGCCTTGGGATGATATGAACCAATGGTATTAATTTTTGCAGCAAAGTTATCTAAAACACGATCCAGCTGTTCTGATTGCCCTTTATAGATTTGTTCTTGATTCTTCGGTTCATCAATGGAGTGTACCGTCTTGATGTCAACTTCTTGTTGAAGATCCGGTACATTTTGACTCGGAGCAACGCCATGGTTCTCCAGGGTATTTTGATCTTCCTTTTTCTGTTGCTTGACTGTTCCAGGTTCTGGCAGTAAAGCAATTTTCTGTCCATCATTAGAAACGACATAGACCGCCCCTGAAAAATGGATATTTTTTGCTTTGGCCAGCGCTTGCCAATTAGAATAGCCTTGGGGTGGCTCATATGAACCATTCTTCGGGTTATATACTCCTTGCACGCCGGTAATGACCGCCATAGTATCTGTACTGGCAGCCTTAACGCCATCATCGGTTGCTCTACTGCCAGGCCAGAAATCATTTCCAGGCCAGGAAAATTGATCCCATGCAACAAAAGAGGTTAATGTATGGGTCTGTGCAGAGCTGCCTTTAGGGTACTCAAGTTGTCCTGTTGTTGCCTCAATGCTGGATGGAGACACTCTATAATCAATATGGCCTATACTTTTCGCTTGAGCCTCATCGCCATTATAGGGGTCGTAGTGGATGATATCGATGTGTGTCAGCTGAACTTCATTCTTTTCCAATACGTATTCAAGAGCAGTTCTGAACGCTTCTTTTATGATATCGACATATTGACCTGCGAATTGGCCGGTGCCTATGCCAGGAAAGGTAACCGCAGCCAGTTTTCCTTCGTTTTTTGCTTGAGAGTTGATGTTTAATAACAGAGGTAGTAATCGTCGTTCATATAACTCGTTAAATCGTTGTTGATTAAATTGACCATCAACAATTACCTCTTGCAAATCTGCTGAAGTATTACTTAAATCAGAACGGAGTAGGGCTCCTGGAATGTACGCTAAATTAGCAGAAATTGGAGTACTATGCTTTTTATAACTGTAATGCCCACCGTCATTGAAAAAAGAAACCGGCATATGGATGCCTATATCACCTAAAATGCTTTCTTCTTGTAAGGTCCAGTCACGCTTGTCGTGGTAAACACCTGACTCAGCAAATATTTTAGGGATTTTGGATTGAATAATGAACTGGGTAAAAGTTCCTAAATCCATTTCCTCAATGGGAAAAAGACTTGATTTTAATTGTTTTTTTAAATAGGCTCCTGCCTCTTCAATTCCTTGTGTACATAAAAATTGATGATACTCTTTAATTTTTTTCAGGGTTATTTCACTAATTAATATTTCACCAGATGCCATGTTTTATTCCTAATTTAATGTTTAACTATTCTCTAATTCTACGCCTCAAATATTAATATTGTATTAAATCAGCATAGAATAACCGATCTTATAAAAAGTGAATTATGGTATTTCCAAGCCCTTGGAATAAGCTGTTTCTATAGCAATGTTTGGGGGGGCTTGCACTGATTTTGCTTGTTTAAAGAAACTATTTACTTGAGCCATATCCACAAATAAGCGATAAAAATTCTTTGTTTGTTCAGTGCGACCTTTAATCCAGCTCATAATACTGTTGTTATTTAATCCAGCACGAAAAGCAACAAGACACATTTTATTTAAGATAGCTAAATAATCGATCTTGGATTGCGCGCAACCACGATCATGTGTATTGAGCATTGAAATCATATTTTCGGGAATTTTTTTGGAAATTCTTTTACCATCCGGTTGGGTAATAGGTATCGTTCTTCCACGATGCCAATCAGTGGTAAGAATTTTATTAACCAGATTATTTACAATAATTTGCGCAGTAGTTTCTTCAATATTATCCAGTCTGTCAATTATTGTTGCGCGTTGATTTAACAATCCAGCATAGTCATGCGGCTCTAATGCGTTTTTTACTTCATTTATTTGGCCTTCAACGTCATGAAGTTCTTTTTCCAGAAGACGTTTTTGTATGGGTTTTTGCCAAATAAAAATTGAGCCAATATTCATGACTGCATATTCGATAAATTCATTGAGCTCTTGTCCATTAAACAATGAAAAACAGTCTTGAATTGGAGTTTCTCTAAGCATTTTATTATAGCGAGATGTTGGTTCTGGATGTTCTACTTGCTCTTCCTTGCTCAGATCGAGTGGTCTAAAATTCATAGTGACCAAGTCCATCAATCGGTAACTTGGGATAGAGAACCCATTTAATTGTTCCAGAGAAGCGCCACCGGCGATAAGAACCTGTTTACAAAAGTCGAAACAGTTATGCCATAATCCACCCCAAAACCATCTTTGCTGGCATAGTTTAACCAGTTCTTTACTTGCATTATCTGGATTTTCTAAAGGTACCTTTTGTACCGCAACTACCCGTTTCCTCCATTTATCCAGGTAAAAATCCCTGAACTCCTCATCACTGATATAGACAGGATAATTATATAACCCATCTATGTGCACATAACCTTTATCTTCCCCCAGGTGCAACAAAGTATGCCCCATGCCTGGCTCTATACCTCGGCCACCGGAAACATAGATAATTGAAAAATCTACGGCTTGTAATAATTTATGCAAAGGAGGTGGGCTGTCATTCCAATTGAATAGGCTCACTGTAACATTAGGGGTGATTTTTTCATCCCGGGTACATTTATAATGTCGTTTTTGATAAAAATCGCGATTTTTGCAGAGTTGTGCCAGGTTTAGTAAAAGATGATTTTGATCATAGGTAAATTGGCCAGATTGAATTAATAAAACCAACCGCTCACTCAATCGATTTAACCTGGCTGAAAAGAGATCTTTGTCTTGTGTTTCACCGAGTCGCTTGATTTTCTCACGTACTGCATCAATCAAGGGTTGTTGTTCGTGTGTGAGATCAAGAAATTGTGTTTGCCTGGATAAATAGCTCACCAAATCGTTATCATCAAGTACGTCATAAAAAGATTTTAGCAAGAAATTAAGATGTTCCTCTAATGCCTGATCCAGATTTATTTTGTTGCGATCCACTAAATTAATTGACACGCCTTCGTGCTTCAATAGCTTCGCAAGCTGATGAGCGGTTAACGAATCTCTACGAACATATAATTCTAACAAGGCTCGTAATTGATGTATGGAATTAAGTCGGTCTTCGTTAAGCTCTTTCAGCTTTTTTTCATTAATATTCACTAGCTGAGTAAATCGTTTTAGTTCTTTTGAATAGTTGAATAGGCTTGGCATAACGCTCACTTATAACTTCAATTATGATTGAATGTGTGGTTTTATCGAACAATTATAATATAAAATGAAATTAAAATGAACACATTTGTGTTGAAATGAGCATATATTGCATTATTGTTGTGTCTTTTCTTTCTGGATGGTCTAACCCAATCTTTAATTATTTGCACCAGAGCGCCGAATGATTTAAATAGGCACCAATTAAATTCGACTATTAATAAGTCAAAAATTCTAACTAGTAAACAGCTTTGATGGTCCCGTCCCCCTTCGGCATCCCCGTCCCCCTTCGG
>NZ_JADOBG010000002.1 GCF_016786215.1 Legionella bononiensis
ACATTATCATGATTCTATCCGTTGGTATGGTCGGTTATCAGTACGTGATGGGGAAAAAGCTCGAATCATTAACTCGCTTTATGCTGACCACCTTTTTAGTCATGTATTGCGTGCTGGGCATTAAAGTGCCTGTGGCTATTATTGACATGCAGACAGCCGAAGGAGCAGGGGAAGCCTTAACGGTTGATCATGTACCGCTAGGCGTTGCTTTACCTGCCTCATTGATTAGTGGCATGGGGTATGGAATTACGACTGCCTTTAGTGATGTATTTCGCATGCCAGATAGTCTGGAGTATAACAAAACAGGAATGATTTTTGGTGCAAGAACCTGGCTGGCCGCAACTCAGACAAGACTCTCCATGTCGCCTGATTTGGCACAAGACCTATCGTCCTTTATCCGCCAATGCGTGTTTACGGCAAAACTTTTGGCAAGCCATCAATTAAGCCCTCAAGAGCTGACCCAAAGTGCTCATCTTTCTAAAACCTATTTTGAGGAGCCCTCACCCATTTATCGGGTGATTCTGCATAATGGAGTCAATTTAAGTTGTGGTGACGCGGCAGCCAATTTGAAGACTCGACTGCCCATTGCAGCGAAATTGGAGTTGGAGCGTCTTAATCATCTGGTAACCACAGGCGCTTTAACATCACGCAACACAGACAGCAGTTCGTTGCCTGGCGAAAAGACTTTTGGTGACAGACTGCAGGCCGCTCACAAATATTACATGAACATTACCGAAGATGCTGCCGAAACACTCACCCAAAATATCTTAATTAATGCGACCCGAGATGCCGCAGCCGATGCTTTTGCTTTTTCAGGAGCTGATGCTGCACTCATGAATTACACCAATACGGACAGCACCCAAAAAATGCACATCGCTGAAGCCAATAGTTTTTGGCTTGCAGGATTTCGCCTGCCTTACTATATGACCGTGATGTGGATGTTGACGCTGTGTATCTTTCCATTAGTCGTTTTGATTTCATTTTTTCCGACCCTGAGTAACGCTTATTTCCTGTGGGTGCAATCTCAAATCTACCTTTGGTCATGGCCACCGATGTTTATTATTTTTCATTGGTTTGTTTCCATGGCCTCAAGTACTACCATTACTTTGTTTGGTCAAAAAACAGGAGGAGTGACCTTCTCTAATATCGATTCATTAGCCAGCATGCACAGTAATTTTGCCTATACGGCAGGTGCATTGGCGGCAAGTGTTCCAGTTATTGCCCTGTACATCACGAAAGGATTAGGACAGATTTTAAGTACATCCTCCCAGCATTTTGGTGGTATGGCGCAATCTTTGTCAGTCAGTGAAGCGCAATCTGCAGCTGCAGGTAACATCTCAATGGCAAGTTACAGCGGTTGGAATATGAACTATGAAAATACCAGCGCCAATAACGTTTCGGCCAATAAGCACGATACCAATTGGACGAACATGCATGGGATGCACACGGAACAATTGGGAAGTGGTGTGCTTAAGACTACCACAAGCCATGGGGATGCTGTTTTTGACGTAAATCCTGGGATGTCACGAGGCCCCGTACACATTTCAGATACAAAGGCCTTAAGCGGCTCTTTAAATCAGGCTTTTGAAGAATCCAGACAGGCTGCAGCCAATGAAAGTCAGCATTATCAAACGTCCTTGTCCAGTTTTGCGCACAGTGCCGTGCAGTTATCTAAAATGCAGGGGCATGATATGCGTTTGGGCGATGGAGTGTCTGAAAGTGAATCCGGTCAATACAGCCAGGCATTATCGACCATGACGCATATTGCCTCGGATGTAGCTAAACGCGAAGGGATAAGCCAAGAGGATGCGCTGGCTCATATGACCGCTGCTGGATTAAATGTCCACGCCGGAGTTGCAAGTGAAAAAAGCATACTGGGAAGCATTGGGCGGTTTGCTTTTGGAGCAACAGGAGGTGCTGATAGTCATGCCAAGTTCGATCGGTCATCAACAAGTAGTGATCGTTACCATGAAGGGACGGACAGCAGCATGTCAGCGAAGGAAGCAGAAGACTTTAATCAGGCGCTTAATTACGTGAGCCAGTTTGCACAAAACCATCATTTTGATAACAGCCATTCGGAAGGGGCAAGCCTTTCGAATCAAATGGGTACCGATTTAAGGGAGGCGCAAACGGCAAGCCAAAACTATGATGCCTCGATGTCTAAAGCCGCTCGCATTAGCACGGCCAGGAGTTATGTGGAATCAAACGCTGATCAAGTTACTACCGATCTTAATCAGGCATTTCCTGGCTTTGTGGCACACCGCATTGGAGAGAAGGCACGAGATGAATTGTATTCCAATCCTTCAGATCTGGCTTCATTAAAACAATTACAAACGCTAGCTAATGAGTTTATCCATGAGCAACGAGAAGGTTTAATCGCACAATACGGCAATGCTTCTAAAAATGCTCGGATTGACTCCTTTTATCAGGATGCAGCAAATCCATTAAGTTCAAAAGAATCACAAATGAGAGCTGACTACCACAAAAACAGTAATGCATTGGAGGATTCTGGAAGGACTATGAGAGTTGGCATGGATGCATCAAGAGCCAAAAGTATGCAGCAAAAAATTAATAATCAGGTAGATGCGGCGGTAAATAAAACAAGCAGTGGAGGAGGGCGTTTAAAGAGTCAATACCAGCAAGCGGTTGAAACAACAAACAACGATGTAGGCGAAGGTAAAAAACTGGGGCAAACCAACGTGGCTATACCCGCCTATTTTACTAAATGGGTTGATCATCATGATAAATCAGCCCCAAAGAAGGAGCTTATCCATGAATAATGAAGAAATGAATTCACAAGAATTAAAAGAGGCCATCGCCTTGGATATAGAAACATTAAAAACATTGGACGTGGATATTATGCCGGCCAAGGAGTATTACCAGGCGAACAGGCGTTTGTTTTTGCATGTTTTTTTTAAACTATATGGAACAATACTTCTAGGATTTTTACTTCCACTTCCTTTTTATTGGAACGTGTTGATGGTGGAGACTTCAACGCACGAGCTCATCTACATTTTTTTCTGGCTGCCATTAATGGCTCTAGGACTGTGCCTTTTTGTTTTTCTATTCATTTACAGCTCATTAAATCAATACATTTTGATTGACTATCAATTGAAACACAAACTAAGAACAGGCTCATTGATTGTAAAACAAATAAGGCGAGCTGGGACTATAGCCTATCGAATATTTGCGGGGATTGTTTTGATTCCATCACTGTTCTTGTTTCCCAGTGCTGCCTTCTTCATATCCTTTGGCGCTTTTTTCATCAGTGGGATTTTAACGAGCATCCTTGTTGAAATGGAGCTCAATAGGATAGGCATCAGCGTGCTGTTTACTCTTATAAAGAATTATTTTGATAAGGACAAAAATGCCAGTGCGGCAATACCCTTAAAATAAAAAAAACACATCAAAAAGAATAATTTTTAACCACAAATACAAGCAGTGGAAGCCGCTGCTTTGCCCAAAACAAGCAGGAGGAAGATAAAATGAGTCATGAATCCAATTACAAACATTATACCCGGGGAGGCCAGATCTCATTCCATAATCTGCGGATGTGGTTTCAGATTAACAAAGCGCTCTTTCATGTTTACTTATTCATTTGGGCAGGGTTAAGCATTGTATTGACCGGTATTTTTGCGCCACATGGAATGATAAGACAGACGGTGTCCTATCACGCGGCTCACTTTTATCACCTGGCAGGGGTGCCACATGTATTTTCTATCCCTGTTAAAGGGGGGTATGCATCACAAACTGTCGAGCAGCTTCTCCACAATCACTATTTTTCTGCTACCTCAGATCGTTTACTGACCTTCTTGTTACAGTCAACTCTATGGAGTTTTCCCTTATCGTTGATTGTGGCACTTTTGGTGAGCCGATATTTCATTTATCGAGGAAAGGTACAAACACAAAACCAATTTATACGAGGGGCGAGTTTAGTCCCATCAGAAACACTTAAAAAACAGATAATAAAGCAAAGAAAAGCATCTGATTTACATCTTGATGGATTCCCTCTTTTGCAAGGCTCAGAGGTACAGCATTTATTAGTACATGGTACGGTCGGTATGGGAAAAAGTCAGTTCATCATGAAATTGATGGATTGTTTACGTGCGCGTGGCGACCGAGTCATTGTTTATGATAAGGGGTGCACGTTTACTCAGGCGTATTTTCAGGAAGGTCATGATGTCTTGCTCAATCCTTTTGATGCACGCTGCGCTAATTGGGATTTATGGCTGGAAGCCCCAAAAGATGAATTACTGGAAAATATGGCAGAAAGTCTTATCCCTATGCATGGAGAAAACGATCCGTTTTGGGTTAATGCAGCACGTACCGTGTTTGCCTGTCTTGCAAGTCAAATGCGTGAGGATAAAGAACGTTCCTTATCCAAGCTGTTAGGGTTACTTGTAACTGGCGAGTTTAGCGAGTTGGAACCTTATCTCAACGGTACAGCCGCAGCGACTTTGGTCAGTAATAAAATAGAAAAAACAGCCATCTCCATTCGCTCTGTCATTACAACCTACCTTAAATCAATGCAGTCGTTAAGTGGGCTTGATGAGTCTGGGAAGCCTTCCTTTTCCATTCGTGATTATCTGTTAAATAAAGATTTGGAGGGCTGGCTTTTTATATCAAGCAATGGGGAGCAACATAAATCTTTAAAGCCGTTGATTTCGATGTGGATTGCCATGGCATCACTGACACTCTTAAGTTTGCCAGAAGACGCGAACAGGCGAATTTGGTTTATTTGTGATGAATTACCAAGCCTGCACAAATTACCCTTATTGGGTGAAACCATTGCTGAAGTCAGGAAATTTGGCGGCTGTTTTCTTCTGGGAATGCAGAGCTTTAGTCAATTGGAGAAGGTATATGGGCGTAGTGGGGCAGCTGAAATTTTTGATTTGCTTAATACCCGAGCCTTTTTTGCAAGCCCAAGCCATGAAATGGCGCAACTTGTCAGTAAAGAGCTTGGGGATGAAGAAATTGATGACACCCGAGAAAATTACTCTTATGGAGCCAACTCCATTCGTGACGGTATTTCATTAGGAAAAAACCGTATAACACGCCCCTTAGTAACCTATCCTGAAATTATGGGACTTGATCCCCTTACCTGCTACCTGCGTTTACCTGGTCAATATCCTATTACTAAATTGGAACTTCTCTATCAAAAACGAAGTGCAAAAGCATCAGGTTTTTTACCTCGAACCCTACCGCTTCCTTCGGCCTGTAATGCAACTCTTAAAAATACTGCTGTTGTTAATGATACGGCAGACAGCCGCTTTGATGCTCAAGCACCAATCAATAAGAAACGTGTCGAACGTGAGTGCGATATGGAATCCATTTTTTGATAGAGGAATAAATCATGTTAAGTATGCAAGTAAAACCTATTACTAATCCCAAGTATTATTTTGATAAAGAAAATTATTACTTTACTAATCAATTAACCACCGAATGGGTTGGCTTAAGTGCTGTACGTCAAAACCTATCTGGAGAGGTCAACGTACTCGATCTTGAAGCCGTTGTTGGCGGTACATTACCAAGCGGTGATGTCATTGGTCTGAAATCTCTTAGTGGTGAAATCAAGCATCGTGGTGGTTATGACTTGACCTTTTCCGCACCTAAATCTGTGTCGTATCTTGCGCTGGTCTGTGGGCATAAAGAATTTGTTGATTTGCACTTAAATGCGGTGAAAACCGTATTGAAACTCATTGAGAGGGAAGCTGCAGAAGCGCGAAAGTCAGGGAAAGAAGGCATAGAGTATGAAAAAACTGGCAACCTGTGTTTTGCAACCATTCTTCATGACACCTCGCGAGAGCAAGATCCCCAACTTCATGTGCATGCGCTGTTGATGAATTTAACTGAGCGTCTTGATGGCAAGTGGCGTGCACTGGCTTCTGACATCAGTCGCAATCACGGAACCATGGAATGGATTATGGATAACCAAATCTTTTTAGGCCTTGTGTATCGTTCTGAAATTGCTCTTGGTTTAAAAAACATGGGGTTAGAAATAGAGCAGACTGGTGATGCGCATGGTTTATTTGAAATCAAACATTTTGATAAGGAACTCTTGGCGCAATTGTCCAAACGTCGCGCTCAGGTTGAGGAACAAATAAAGGGAATGCACTCTGATTCTCTAAAAGCGTATGACCGGGCAACTTTGGATTCCCGAAAAGCAAAAGAGACGACCGATCCCGAGGTATTGCGTGAACGTTGGAACAAAGAAAGCGAAGATTTGGGTATTAATCCATCGACTTATTTAGCTACTTTGAAAGAACAAACTCATGCGGCACACTCGATAAAGGATACTCAAATCAAGAGTCAAGAGTTTGGAATGGGTGTGTTTGATGCCATTGCTCACTTAGAAGAAAAAAAACTTAAGTTTACTTATCAGGAGCTATTGCAGACAAGCCTTTATTTTTCATTGGGCGAGCAGGGGTTTGATGCGCTGATGTCTCAGATTGAACAGGCGCTTGGCACACAACAGCTTATTGCTCTTGATACAGAAGATACGTGTTTTACAACGCATAAACTCATCTATAAAGAGCGTGAACTTATTAAAAAAATCTCAGACTTTACGCCACAAAAAAATGCCATAGTTCGCGATATGAATAAGGTAAAGGAATTAACGAATAATGAGTCCATTCAAAAAGGGGTTACACAGGCCTTATCTCATAAAGAGGGGGTTGTTCGAATCAAACAAGAAAGTGCCACATCACGAGAGCTTCTAAGCACTTTAATCGATTATGCGCAAAATTCAAAAAAAATTAGAGTACTTGCTCCATCAACTCTTTCTGCACTAAGCATTAATAAAGATATGGCCAAATCAGCGCCCTCATTGTGGCAATGGATTTTATCTATTGGAAAGCAGGATTTGTGCGAAACAGTTGCAGGCTTTAATTACCGTCATGACTCAGACCATAGACTACCTTTTTTTAAAAGTAAAAAAGAGCGAGAGCTACTTATTGTGGATGAGTCACAGCGCCTTTCTCCTGACGAGATGAATACCTTATTAGCTATCGCAGATAGGCGTGCGGCCAAAGTAATTCTTCTGGAAAAATCACACTCATTAAACGGCTTTAAGTCAGATATACCAGGTCTTCTTGATAAAGCTTTTGTGAAAACATTTAATGTCGAACATAAACCGTTGCGTACCTCCAATGTCAATCTGATAGAAGCGCGAGAAAAAGATGCTCGTATTTTAAAAACAGCCGCGCTCTATAGTGCCCTGCCATTGAATCAAAGGCAGAATACCCTGGTATTAACTGCATCGAAGCTGGAGGCAAAAGAAGTTAATGAAACCATTCGAACAAAGTTAAAAGAACAAGGTGAGATTTCATCGGAAGAAAAAATTATTAATACGTTGACCCGTCTCTCACTTACGGACAGTGAAAAAAAACTGGCTAAAAGTTATCAGAAAGACTTGGTATTAATCCATAACACTCGCACAGAGTCTAAAAAATTCACCGTGATTAGTGTTAATGAGAAGGATAATCTGCTGGTTGTGCGTAATCACAATGGGGGAATCTCACAATTACCTACTAAAAATATTACAGGTTCCATGCAGGTTTATGAACAAACGCCACTCTCTATTGGGATAGGTGAACAATTGGTGGCCACGGGAAGCCTTTCCTTTGAGGGAGTAAAAATGGGTACTCAGTATGAAGTATCCGCGTTTACACGTCATGGAATAAAGATAAAGAATGGAAAAAATACCATTCACCTAATCACGAGTACCGACAAACATCTTCCTCTCAATTATGCATATGCCAAGACCATGCATGCTCATGATTTTAAGCCTGTTGAAAGAACGCTCGTTACTCTACCAGCCTATGCTCTTCGTCAAAACACCCTGTCGTTGTTATCGGAATCAACTAAAGAAGAGTTAATGATTATTACCGATGATGTGGATAAGGCTAACCGATACGCTTTAAGGACCACCTCACAAGGTTCTGCAATATCCTTAACTTTAGAGGCTGCCAAAATGAATCATGGAGCACAAATTATTGACAACGTAACCACCGGTGAGCTGTTAACATCACTTGAGAAAGCCCTAGTACTTTTGTCCGGTGAAAAACCAATAAAAAGTGATGCAGAAAAAGCACTGCAATTTGCTATAGCCCATCTTTCAGAGAGAGAAGCTGCATTCGAAAGGGAAGAAGTACTCAAGGTGGCACTGGATAAGGCTATTGGGAAGTCAGGCTTTAACGAATTGGATACTGTATTAGATAAGGTAATAAAAAGCGGTGATTTAATTTCTGGAACCCAGAATTTGTTGACCACCAAAGAAGCTGTTGTCTTTGAAGAATCCATTGTGAATACAGTTAAAGCGGGAATAAATACGCTTAAGCCACTGATGAGCAATGAAGAGGCACTCCAAAAATTAGATCATGCGAACCTTACAAAAGGTCAAAAAGAAGCCTGTGAGTTAATCACGACCACATCCGATCAGTTTATTATGATTCAAGGCTATGCAGGCACTGGAAAAACAACCATGACTCGAAGCGCCATCGACAGCATACAGTTTGCAAAATCAATGGTTCAGGAAGATATTCATATCATTGCTGTAGCACCGACACACCAGGCCGTTAAGGAAATGAGGGCATTGGGGATCCAAGCACAAACATTAAAGAGTTTCCTTATTGCACAAGACCAAGAGTCTACCCTAACCAAAGATTCGCTGGTATTACTTGATGAATCGTCTATGGTATCCAATCGAGATTGTGCGAGCCTAGTACAAAAAATTCAAGCTTCGGGTGCACGTTGTGCGTTACTAGGCGATATTAGTCAGCATCAGAGTATAGAAAGTGGAAAGCCAAGCAAAATATTGATACAGGAAGGGAGTATACGTGTTGCCTGTATGGACGACCTGGTAAGGCAGCAGGTTGTAGGATACAAAAAAGCGATTGAAACCTTGATTAGTGGTGATACTGATAAAGCATTAGTTCAATTAGCAGATCTACCCTTAGTCGATATTGAGCGAACTAATGCCGATAGTCTTTACCATAAGATGAACTCGTCAATTATTGAAACAAGAAACGCGGAACAAAACGCGCTACAACAGACTAATAATATACAAGACTCTAATGAAAATACTCTGGAGATATTAAAGCAAAAGAGCCCAATTGAAATGGCAGTAGGGGACTATTTATCCCGTACTCCGGCTTGTCGTGATAAAACCATTGTTATTATTCATGAAAACAAAAAAAGAGAATTTGCAAATACCCTTATACGGGATGCTCTAATGGAAGAATCTTCTATAGGCTCTGAAAATAAGTCATTTCCTCGGTTATTAAGTACTAACTACACCACCGCAGAGCTTTACTATTGTGAAACATATCGTGATTGTTTAAAAAAAGATGGGGAGTTTTTTTTAAAAAGAGGAGAACACTATTTCAAGGTGGTTTCTGTGGATGAATCCGCTAAAGTTGTAGTTTTAAATGATACGAAAGGTAATAAAACAGTATTTATACCTGAAAAAGAAAATAAGGATTGGAAAATCGAATTGTTTCAATCGAAGCCAGGAAAAATCTCTGTTGGAGAAAAAATACATTTTAAAAAATCCGATAAGTCTTTAGGACGTTTTGCTAATGAAAGGGTGCAAGTAATTGATGTAAAAGACGAGTCCTTTACAGTAAAAGACAGCAGTGGAGCAAATCATGTATTACTAAAAAAGGAAATGAAAGATTCACATTGGGATTACAGTTATACGGCTACGAGTTACTCTATTCAAGGCGCATCATCACCTTTTGTTATCGGAGTAGCTGAAACTGGGAATGATAAGGTAAATCATTTACGCTCGTTCTACATCATGGTAACACGTGGCTCACAGCATGCCATGATTTACACGGATAATTATAAGAAATTGCAAGAACAACTTCGTGTAACTCCAGAGAAAACCTCTGCATTGGAATCATTAAACCGTCTTAATACTGACTATACAACTAAAGCACTTAGTCCTCCATCAGCGGATCCAACTTCGTTTAATTTCAATCCTATAGTAAAGAACCAGAGGCCTCATTATGATGCCAATATCGTGTCAGAGAATTTATCACATCATGCGGAGCTGGTTATTGAATCCTTGCTTGGAAAACCTAATCCAGCTTTATCCTCAAAAGTTAATTATCGTTATGGCACACATGGCAGTTTAAGCTTTTGTTTAACTGGAGAAAAAAGAGGAACATGGTTCAACCATGAAACCAATGAAAAAGGAAATTTACTTCATTTAATTCAAAATACATGCAATCTAAACTTTAAAGAAAGTCTTGAATATGCGGCAAAATTAACAGGTGATGACTTAAAAGAAAGTATTAAAGCTATGGGAGAACAGCAGAATCATTTTAAAACGAAACATACTATAAAACAGGATAAACAAAATGAATATGGCATGCAATTGATTCGAGAATCCAGGCCTATAATAGGCACGATTGCAGAAAAGTATTTAAAAGAAATTAGAGGAATACACAATATTTCTGGTGAGAATCTTCGTTTTCATCCGAAGGTATATACTCATAAATCTGAAGAAATAAAATACAGGCCAGCTTTATTAAATATTGCGCGCGATAAAAATAATAAGGTGGTAGCAGTTGAGGCAATTTACCTCGATAAAGACACAGCTAATAAACCTCTAATGAACATAAAAGACAAGAGATCATATGGTTCAAAAAATGGAGCAGGGGTTATCTTAAATGAAGGTCAAGGAAAGGAAAGTGTCACCTACATTGCCGAAGGCGTGGTCACTGGATTAAGTATTCGAGATGCCGTACAAAATGAACGCGTCATAGTCTCTCTTGGGAAAAGTAACTTTCCTAGTATTCATATGGATTTACTCACTGATAAAGTGGTTATTTGTCTTGATAATGATGGAAAACCAATTAAGGAAGACAAAGCAATCATTCAAACTATTGAACGATTAAAACATCATGGAAAAACCGTTGAGATTGCCATACCCATACGGGAAAAAGATTTTAATGATGTGAATAAATCCAGTGGAGTACAAGGTGTTATTGATACATTGAACAAGTCAGTAAGTATTGAAAAAATGCTTGGTACTAATAACAAAATCGATGTGAATGAAGACCAAATAAAGAAGTGTCTTGAGACAATTTCTCGGCAATTGAAGATAGAAATACCTGAAAATAAAAATCCATCCATAGAAAAAACAAGAACGTTACAACGAGAAGAAATGGAAATTTATTAGTAGTAAATTGGGGTGGTGGAATCTATTTACTATAAGTTAAATATATTTTCATAGATTTCATCACGAATAATTTTATTAAATTTATATTAATTAAGGTTCATTATGCGCGATTCCATACACATTTTCATTGCATTTATTTTCGCTTTTATAGGCACATTTATTATGATGAATGGGTCATTAAATTGGCTCTTAATAACTCTATTCATGAACATAAATGTTATTAAAATACCGGTACTATTTATTATGATCATACTTATTTGTAATAAAAAGATTAGGCGTACTTGAAACAAATTAATAGATACACATGGCTAATAATTATCTGTTACTTAGCTGGAACCTTAGCTATGGAATATCAGAGTTATAAGTTAAGTGTACCTTTAGAAGGAATTTTTATGACACTTCCTTTAGTACTAGCATTTGTTTATTGGTCACAAAGAAACAATAAACTCTTGTTATTAAATGGTTCTGAAATTACAAAAAAAGAAGGGTTTAAAATTGATTTATTCCTGATAACCTCTTCATTTCTATTGGCTGGGTTTGTTTCATTAATGATGGATTCGAATAATAGTGATCTTAGAGATTTTTGGCCTTTTTTAATTTTTTTTGTCAGTGCATTTGGATTTATATTCTCATTGATTTACTCACTATCAGGGCTTGTTTTTAATGACAGTCATAAAAAATACACTATATTTTTTTCAGTAGCAATTATCTCAATTTATAGCTTATTAAGCGTTTCTCCAAGAAAAATAGAGGTTTTTAATTTAGTGGAAATTGAAACCATTTATGCAATATCAATCCTATTATTGTCGCTTCATTTAGGTTTTCTAATTGGCTTTCAATTAAAAATTAAGCTATCAAAAAGCTAAAAATATGTATGAAAATACATTCAAGGGTTTCGCTATAGAAGCCCCTATTAAACCATTCAAATGTTATTTTGTTAACTCATATAATCATCTTAATGACTTAGTTATTGATATAGCCATCAACAAAATTATCTACTTTTTTCTTAAGTGCAGCTATATGTTCATCTGCATTGACCGCTCCATCAGGGAGTTTGTTTTTATCATAAACGCAACGAAAAATATCAGCACTGACCGCGAGCAATCTTAACAGATGAGTTGTGTGTTGCTTGTTCAATTCCTCTTCTTTTTCCAATCGTCTTTTTTCATCCTCGCTCATCGTAGGATTCTCTTTATTATGGAGATAAACTTTGATCCCCAACTCAATTATTTCTTTCATGGTTTGAGATGATGAATCATGTCCTTCATCTTTTTTTATTGATTCGAGCTGGTCGATTGTTTTTTGATTTAGATAACAATAAGCCTTGGGCATAAATTCCTCTGGTTAATTCAGAATGCACATTCCGCACATCGTTTTTGATACATTATAGAGAATTGTACCATTTAATAATGGGTGTGGAATAGGTGTCTATTAGCTATTTAAAGACTTTTATATATTAATAAATAGGTGTGGATTAGGTGTTGAATTATTTTAACTTATTGATTACTATATAAGAGTGCATCCACACCTAATGGTAATTAAGGTGTTGATAAAATATAAAATGCAAAATTATAGCTAACTATCTGAATTATAACAGAATTGTTTTAGGCAATGACCATTGCGAGGGGTGTGTTCTTTTTTAATTTAATCATTCTTTTTGTATGGGCATTTAACTGGGAATTTTAGTATTATTTATTTAAATTAATATTATGAAAAGCGCATAATAATTGCGTGCTTGTGATTCACAGTATTCTCTTAACCATTTACTCAATAGGGATATTTATATCATGAATATATTAAAAAGATTTCTGAAAAAAATTGCTAAAATCATTCATTTTAGACCCTATAGTGAATGGACTGAAGAAGAGAAGGCTGTGTATGCTAAACGGCATTCTTTTCATTCTTACTCTAAATCAAATGATACAAAAATTAATCCTGCAAGCGGCCTGCCAATGATTGGTTGTCTGGATGTAAATGGCAATACATTTGGATCTAACAGTTCATTTGATGATTATTATAGAAATCATGACAACAATTATCGTAGTTATTCATCTACAAATTATTGCAATAGTTATGATCCGTTTGCCAATCGCTATTAATTGTTTCGATTTGTATTTTTATGTCCTATTTTTACTGATATAGTAAACTAAATTTTTTATAAAATTGATGTTAATTTTGGAGAATACCATGGCTTTAATTAGTGCAAAAAAAACACCTGAAAAAGAAAAAATTAAAATCGAAATTAGTAAAGACATTTACTCAGAAATAAAAGAATACTGCTCATGGGTTGGCATTGATGATATTAGCTATTTTTTTGAAGAGTCCTCCATCATGATCTTTTCTAAAGATAAAGAATGGAAGCAACATCGAAAAGAGAAGAAACAGGCTATTGAATCCGTTTAGTATTGTTCCGCATTAGGATTTAATTTAGTAAATATACAATTAAAAAAAAAGGATATCCGAGTGAAAAACCGTATTAGGACTACATGTAAATACATCATACCACTAACTATTATTGGTCTATTTGGTTATCACTCTTATTCCGTTCAATCAAAACTAAATCAAAAAGAAAAGCAAACCTATATATCTCTAAAAGAGTTGTCCGAGATTGCCGCGAAAATTCATGGTGTTGAACCTCCTTTTCTGGATAAGGTCATGATAACCATTGTTGATTGGTTTATCCCTATTCCGTTTATTAATAAAAATGAGTCTCTAAAACTGCTGGCCGAACATAAAAATGAACTCACATCAAAATCAAAAAGAATTTATGTGTCAGAAAGCAAGATGGGGGAAGTTGTGGTTACAAAAAATTTTAATTTCACCTCATCTGATATTAAGGAATCTAAATCGATACCCATGGGTACAATTTTCAGCGCATTCGTCATGGCTCCTTTTCATGATTCTGATAATCCAAATCAATTACGATTTAAAATAAACATCAATTCCATGTCTTGTACGGCAATTGCGGATTCCATTTTAAAAACTGATTATAGATCAGGAAATATAGTTGCAAAAATTAGCGGCATAAACTGCGCCAATGAGAACTCAAAATCGATACCCTTAGAAGCCGTGGGATTGGTATCAGGTAGGGTACTATCCTAGAATGAATATTAGATCCTTACAAATAAAAGCACATTCAATAATGTTATTTTTTTCCTTAATAAAAAGGAAGGTGGGGTTATTTTTAGTCATTATTATTCTGATTAATATTAATGCTATTTTTTCTTACATCAAGAATTTTTTATTTTTAATCATCAATAAATTGGAAGCTCTAATTTTAGATCACAGAATTTTTTATTATTCTGTGATCCTATCAATTAACATACTATTAATTATCAACGCATATATAAGATATAAAACCAACAAAAGGAGACAAAAAGAATAGAAAAAAGTACCACTTATATTCCAATTAATTCCCAATCCCCAAAGTACCCCTCTTTGGTTTTAATTAAATCCTCATAAACACGCATCTCTAAACCATCAGCAATCTCATCCCAACCGGTTACTTCCTTGGCTATATTAAAATAATCATCATTAATAAAAAACACTCTAGGAACTCCGTATGTCCAGATAATGCCATCAACACCAAAAAGTGTTGCTCCTTCAAAGCCCCAATCATCCATTTCTTGTTCTGGGGTATTGCGTCCGTGGTATAGTCTTAATTTCATCAATGTTCCTTTTATCTTGCTATTGTTAACACGCTATTTTCAAGATGAGGCAAAGGGATTTTTCTTTGCCTCTAAAAAATTCCTTTACCTTTTTATTTCCATCATTTTTTCGGTTAACGTCCACAACGCACGATTTAATTTCACATTTTGATCAATGGCTTTTACTTCTCTCGTTTTTGTTCGAGTGGTGTAACCGTATTTATTTAAACGATGGCCACGGATCCCTCCTTTAATTAAATTTTCTTGTAGGACATTAAACACCGTAAACAAATCATTATCTTTTTGATCCACATAACGCCTTGGTTGCAATAAACGCTCAGGAGCAACGATCATTGCGCCCTCATCATCAGAAAATTTTAGAGAATGGTCAGCTTCGGCAAAAATCATCTTTTCAGTATCGTTTAAATGAATTGAAGCCATATCATCTGATACATCGAGCATCTTGTTCGCGGTTTCAATCACCTTATAAGTACCTTCAATAACGTTCCCAACAACATCTCCCTGATGTTTAATTCTAATTTCGTCATAGGATTGTCCCGCAATCATTCCATTACCACACACAACCCGAAAAAGACCCGCCATTAGGCGATAAGAAGACAGGCCATCATGAGAATTGATAAGAACAAGTTCTGGATAAAGTCCCTGATTATTTTGAATGACATCATGGCGTTGAAAACGGAGCATGTGTTTTGCAAATGCTTTCGATTCTTGACTCAGGCTTTTGGTCTGAGTTGCCCAAGTTGGAAAAAATCCTTCTGACATTAATTTTTCAATGATTTGCTCTGTTGAGATGGGTGAGTACTGATCACTTGTTTTGTGGGAACTTTCTTGTGTGAATATGGAAGGGGCTAATTTAAATAGTTTTTCTTTTGATAAAATGGGTAACATTATGTTTTCTCCTATGTTTTTACTATTGTTCTCAAGGAACAAATACAGTATCTCAAAAAAGCGCGTAATCGTCAACAATTATTATAAAATATATTTATAAAAATTATTTACCAAAAATGTTGATATTTATTGCTGCCCTTGTTATATTGTTCTTGTCCTAATGACACATAGTAAAAACATAGGAGAACACAATGACTATTCCAGAAATTATCCAGCAACAATTGCTGCACACGAATAAAGCGATCGTTTGGTCTTGGGGCGTATCTAAATGGCATGAACTATCATCTAATGCACTTGCAATAAGAGTTCATGCGCGTTATTTAGATGGTTTTGTCTGTATCGAGTTGGATGAGGCGCAAGACTTATACAATATTTCCTTTTACCTTAACAAAGACTTTTCAGACATGCTAGTGTGGCCAGTGATACCCTATAAACCGATAAAAGGAGTCTATTGCGATCAACTGGTTGAATTCATTGATAACAGAATAGAAAGAATACCCGATTATAAATACTGACTATTGCCCTACTCCCTACCGTAGGGAGTAGGCCATTAACAGGAGTAGATTCATGAAAAAACTATCGTTTGCCGTTAAAGCAAACATGAATAAACCACCTAGAGTTCACGTGCAATCAGCCGATAAAAAAACAACCTATGGCTCATTTCAAGCAAATAACTGCGATGAATTCGATAGCTGGGACAAATTAAGCCAGGACGAAGCCATTGAACTAAAGCACTACATGAATAATCTTGTGGCTATTGAGCATTATTTTTCCACAAAGGCTCTGTCCGAACAAAAAGATTTTAGGATCCGATTACCAGGTAGTTTTATTGATGCTATTGATGAGCTCAGCAGGTTATGCTTTGAAGAACACATCGACTTGAATGTTTATGATGCCATGATAAGTGCCGCTATTGGGCAACTTAAAATAAAGACAGCAAGCCTTCCTGATGAAAAAAAACAGCAAGCGCTTACACTGCTTAATCAACTAGGATTATCTGAAAATGTAAAAACAGATGTTTCCTTGAAAATACAGGCGATATTTTCTGAATTATTATCCATTCATAACAAATCAGAAAAACTGCACCAAAAAGCCAGAACGCTTTTCAATAAAGATAAAAGTATTGCGCCAAAAACCATTGAAGAAATCGCAAAAGGTGAATTATCAACCTCTAAATGGTTAGTAGCTTGTGCTGTAGAGATTTTACTGGAGGAAAAACCAGATATAGTGCAAAAAATATTAACTGATGACGATATCTTGTTTTTGTGGGCAAATCCATTACTAAAAAATCATAGACCGCTCAAGGAACTGCTCGATAAACTAGAATCTTTGAATAACTCGGAAACGTTAAGCAATAAACTAAAATCCATGGATTAAGTTTAGTTAAATACTTTCCAAATTATCACATTTATGCTATAAATTATTATGAAAATAAAATTTTACCAAAAACAATCGGGCAAAAACCCCGTGGCGGAATTTCTAAATGATTTGCCGTCCGATGAGATAGCGCGACTTGCTGGTTGTTTAAAGAGTATTGAAGAGCTAGGGTTTGACAGCCCAAGGGTACAATTCAGGCAAATAAAAGGCTCGCTTTGGGAAATTAAAATTAAAACATCGCGCAGTGGTTATCGGTTTTTTTATGTGTGCATTCAAAAAGAAATCATCGTTCTTTTACATGCCTATAAAAAACAATCACAAAAAGCGCCAAAGCAAGAAATTGAACTGGCTGAAAAACGAATGATGGAGGTATACGAGAATGAAAGCACTTACCTTAAATGAATTTATTGACGATAAAATCAATCAAGATGAAGAATTTGCCAAGCACTATGAGCGTGAGCAAATTATTAATAATATAGCAGTAATGATTGTAAATGCCCGTAAAAAGCGACATATGACACAATCTGAATTGGCTAATAAAATTGGAACCAAACAATCGGTTATTTCTCGCCTTGAAAGTGGCAATAGTTCATTTATTCCCTCATTAGAGACCCTGGTGAAGGTTGCTGATGCGCTGAACATGCACTTAAAATTGCAATTACAGGCCTAATTACTCTTTGGCCAATATGGATTAACAGTAAACTTTAAAGGACATTAAATGGCATTAGATTTTTCCAAATTGGGTACGGGACAAACTGTTGATACTGTTTTAAAACCGAGAGAAATTTTTAATGCGTTACCCAATAAAAAATCAAACAAATTCCATTATCCCCGCGATGTGCAATCTCAAGTATGGAGCAAGTGGTTTGACCGAAAAGAGGAACGAAACCTGGTCATAAAAATGAATACAGGCGGCGGTAAAACAGTGGTTGGCCTTTTAATTTTAAAAAGTTGCTTGAATGAGAAGAAAGGACCTGTAGTTTACATTGTTCCAGATAATTTTTTAGTAGAGCAAGTTTTATCCGAAGCAAAAGATCTTGGATTAAATGCAGTCGATGACCCTGAAAATGAGAGTTTTTTAAAAGGGAAAGCAATTTTAGTAACTAATATATATAAATTAATTAACGGAAAATCAGTATTTGGTGTTGGGGATGAAGGAACTAAAATACCCATTAAAACGATCCTTATTGATGATGCCCATGCATGCGTAAATACAGTCGAAGAACAATTCACTTTGAATGTATCATCCTCTAACCCGGCACATAAAAAAATATTTAGTATTTTTGAAGAGGCAATGAAAAGGCAGTCGGAAGCAAAATATTTGGAGATTAAATCAGGGGATCCTTTTGCCTACATCTTAATCCCATATTGGAACTGGCAAGAAAATCTTAGTAATGTAATGCAGGTTTTAATTGAAAACAAAAATCATGAAGAAATAAAATTTAAATGGGCATTAATAAAAGAAAATTTAGAGCGATGTAGTTGCGTGATTAGTAAGCATGACATTGAAATTACAAGTAATTGTATTCCAATTGATGTGATTCCGTCTCTGAGTAATGCATCAAGAAAAATATTTATGACCGCCACATTATCGGACGATAGCGTCTTAACGACTCATTTTGGTGTAAGCCCCCAATATCTTAATACCCCCATCACTCCAGATTCAGCGGGGGATGTAGGTGACAGATTAATCTTATTACCACAAGCTCTTAACACCAATATGTTCGATAGTGATGTTAAAGCATTATGTTTGGAATTATCCAAAGAATATAACGTGGTAGTTATTGTCCCCTCTAACAAGCGAGTGGAGTTTTGGGAGGATGCAGCGGATCTCATTTTAAATAAAGACAGTATGCTTCATGGAATTGAACAACTTAAAACGACTCATATTGGCTTAACGATTTTAGTTAACAAATATGATGGGATTGATTTACCCGAAAATGCTTGCCGATTATTAGTTATAGATGGATTACCAGCAGCCCGAAATAATATTGATAAAATTCGCCAGAGTGAGCTTGCAGGTAGTTCGAACAGAGTAAATCAAATAGTTCATAAAGTGGAACAGGGGATGGGGAGAGGAATTAGATCTAATGATGATTATTGCGTCATTTTTCTTATGGGGAAAGATCTTACTTCTCAGCTTTATACGAGCGAAACTTTAGAACTATTTTCACCCGCGACAAAGGCTCAATTAGAATTATCAGAGCAAATAGCAGACCAAATAAAAGATAAGGGAGCTGATGAGATTAAAACTGTCATAAACTACAGTCTAAAAAGGGATCCTCAATGGGTTAAGTTAAGCAGAGGTATTATGGCAGACTTAAATTATTCCAATCAAAATAAAACTGACCCAATAAAAATAGCTTTAAGAGAGGCTTACGATTTAGATCGCTCTGGGAAACCACAAGAAGCAGCAAATAGAATTTTGAATGAAATCAATAGGTCAACTGAAGATCCTTTATTAAGAGGCGTGTTAAAACAATACATGTCGGAATATATAAACAAGTACGATAAGGTGGAATCGCAAAAAACTCAGCTATCCGCTATATCTGATAATTTAAGAGTTCTTAAACCAATCGAAGGCATCTGTTATAGGCCACTACAAAATCATACCGGATCACAAGCAATACAATGTTCTAACTATTTAAAAGAAAAATTTAAAGATGGAAACAAACTTATTATCTATGCAGAGGGAGTATTTTCAAAACTTGTATTTAGTGAAGGCACTGCAAATATATTTGAGGATGCTTTTAAAGAGTTAGCATACCTACTTGGCTTTATAGGCCAACGCCCCGAAAATGATTATGGAAAAGGACCAGATAATCTCTGGCTGTTGGATGATTTAAAATTTTTAGTTATTGAATGTAAAAATGGTGCAACCACTGATCTTATTTGTAAACACGATTGTAATCAGCTGAATGGTTCTGAAATTTGGTTTAATAACAATTATGGCAATGGTGCTAAATGTGTACCTATTATGATTCATTTATCTGCTTGTTTTGAGTATGCGTGTTCTCCAAGTAAAAATATAAAAATAATAAATAAGAGCTTGTTAGAAAAGTTAGTTAATAACGCTCGTCAATTTATAAAATCTATAGCCTCTGATAATAAGTTTGAAGACAGTCAAACTGTCAAACAACGTCTTAATCAATACAAGTTAGAGGCTGATGATATTACAGCCAACTACACAACTCATTTTAAAACAAAAAAAACCTGAACACTTTAAATATATAATGGGAAACAACTAAAAAACAGTATTTCATCAATAGTAAAAGGAATACTTCTTTAGCATTATTTTAATAGCTTTTGAGCTAGTTGAACGCACGTCTAAACAAAGGATAAGCATGGGGACTGTACTTAATTTAATTGTTGATTCGATACAAGAAGGTTTTTTACACCCATCAAGATTTATAAAAAAAATCAAAAGTCACTCTCAGCTACAAATGTTATTAAAAACACCTCCCCAAACGGCTAACGCGGATCAAATAATTCATTGGAACAGGTGGGATAGTTTTTATTTTGATAAAAAATACACCATGAATCTAAGGGAAAGATACTACTCAACACAACAATATATCCCAGAATTAGAATATATTGTCACAGTTAACGAAACAGAAAATTGGTGGTGTGATATTCGCGATATTGATTGCCTTGGCGCATCAAAATCAGATCTGAGCCTGTTTAAAACCCTTGATGATTTCGCAACAACAGTTAACCATAATTTAATCGCCGACATATCAGAACAAAATTTAAATAAAAATTTGCAGTGGGAGGGCGGACGAATATTCAATAATCCTTCATTTTATTGCTATGCATGGGATAACAACCGCATTCATTTATGTAATAGTGGGGGATCTCATCATTTTTCAGCAGCTCGATATCTTGCCTTAAAATTAAATAAAAAGTTTCCTGTTTGCGGTAGACTATATACAGTTCATTTAGACTCACAGTCCGTATTTTCTTTATTAAACCAATTTGATCTTTTTTCTGTAAATAGTAAAGACTGGTTCTTTATTAGTGAAGAATGTGAACATTTTGGTGCTCCAGTTGGATTTTACCCTGCTCCACGACCATTTTATGACCAAACAATTATTTTCCTTCCCCGTAATAATAAACGCTCAATGAGGATCTCGAAACTATTTAAACAAATTCAGCTATTTGATTTTAGCCTTTTCTTATTAAAGTCTCTAAAAAAGCAAGAGCATTGATGGCCAATGCCGAGCCATTACACACAATTTCAAAACTGGCTTTCTGATATCACAAGGGTACACACTTTAGTGATAGGCAGAAAACAAGAGGGTTACATCTATCATATGATTTAAATATTTACTTTTGATAGATGACTTCCAAAGCATCTGGATTTAATTGATAAAAACAGATTGCACGTTCCTGTTTCAAGTTCAATCAACACCAAGGACAACATATAATATACAAAAGAGGATTTGTTCAGTACCAGAAAGATGGAATTTTGGGACATTATTGTTTAATTAAATTGCAACTCAATATCCCAAATATAATCTCTATAGGTTGAAAAGAAAAATATTTCTAAAAGCTATTTAAATAGCTTTTAGAACCCATTCCGGCAATGGTGCATTATAATCCAGGGTAGAGACTCTCCATACTCCCAAACCTCACTATTATAATTTCCAGTTGAGCCAAAATCAAAATTAGGGGCTAACTGTTTTATGTACATATAGGCTAATAGACCTGTGTCTCTTCCTTCAACCCAATCCGCGCATAGAAATTATTGCCTTTAAAAAATCGCTCATGCTCAATCCAATCTTGAGAGTTTTTGTCAATTGGCCAGCAAAGTGTGTGTATTTGATACTTTTTATAACGATTTTTTCCTTTGAATAGGTCATTTAAAAAGTTTTTAAGCCCTTGGCTTCTAAAATAAGTATGCCCCTCATCACCATAATGTTTAAAAAATAGCTCGGAAAATCGCTCTATAGGGCTTTTTTCGATAACAAAAAAATATGGCCAAAGGGAGAGGGTTAAGAATCAAATAGCGTTTAATATCAGGCCTTTTTAGCAGCAAATTATTATTGTAATATATTTTTAAGCGTCGAAAATTGAGAAAGCTGTGGATAGAATAACTTAGGGTAATTAATCCACCTACGATATATAGCGTTATCAAAAACTCTTTTACACTCACATCCATTGCTTACACCATAATTCCTAAATCAAAAATCTTTAAATGAGGACTTTTAACGATCGGTTAATTATAACATTCTTATGGGGAATTGGCGTGTACGGTGATTCAGGCAGTTACGTTGCACATTCTGTTTAAATTACATTAATGACAATCAATCGTATTTGATTTTGAGCGCAATCGGGTTATAATATAATTAACCATACCTGCCACGCCTCTTAATAATGCGGACCAGGGCGGGTTATTTACTTTATGCATTCAAAAATGGTTTTTAATAAACCACCTCTTTCCATACCAGAACAAATACATCACTTACGGCAAAAAGGGCTATTGTTGGATAATGAACAAGAAGCTAGCCAGTATTTGACGACCATTGGTTACTATCGTTTGATGATTTATTTTAAGCCTTTTCTCATTAGCTCTGCGACAAACACTAGCCAATTTAAACCTAACACGCGATTTTCGGATCTTTTAAATTTGTATGCCTTTGATAGAGAGCTACGCTTATTAGTTATCGATGCCCTAGAGAGAATAGAAGTCGCTTTTCGTACCGCTATATCAAATGCCATGAGTTTGAAATATGGCGCACATTGGTATCTAAACATGGATTTATTTTCTTCGACTGAGCAATATCAGATGTTTTTGGAGGAGGTTAAATCACATCTGAAACGTTCACACGAAGACTTTATTAAAACGTATTCTTTTTAAGATTCTCACCGAGGATGATGTGTTTATGTTATGGGCTAAACAATTGCTCGATCAAGGGCATAATCCTAAGAAGATAATACATAAAATAGATGCACTCAATAAAAATGAGCTAATTAATAAGATTAAATGTTATAAAAAATAATATGATAAAATGGTAACCATTTGCATAGATAGTTTTTACAAGAGAGGTATTGTGTTCTTAACATTTGCTAACGGTTGTATCATTGTTCTGGGGCTTGTGCTTACGTGGTGCATTCTATTTTCTATTTTCGATGAAAAATCATCGCGGCGTTTGGGTATAAAGCTAGGGATCTTGGTGCTGTTTTTGTCTCCATTCATTGCTAAATTGAGCTATGATTTCTATGCAACTGCTTCACGGCAATTGTTTCTTATGGGTGCCAATGGCGAAATTCAATTAGCGTATTCACCATTAAAAGTGCCAAAGACCCAAAATAACCATTATTGCGATCGCTTTACAGACAGCAAAGGTAATTTATTAAACCGCTCTACAATAGGTGATAAGCATCTATTTTGTGGTGTTTTTTGGAATATGGGGGAACATGATGTGGTGTTTTTGCCTTATAAACTTTTAGGCAATAATAAAGCCATCTATTGGGCTTCACCAGAACTAAAAATTATCGGCCCAATGCCGCCTGATCTCCTTTTAATAAAAAGCAAAGCAAAAAATACCAATTCGACTTCATCAGAAAAACCCAATAGAATTTATGTTGAAGGAGGGAAAACAGCGCACATTATAGTAACAAAACAATTTGAGCTTCCATCTGATAAGGCTCACAAGGAAAAAACAATTTCCCCTGGGACAGTGTTATCAGGAGTTACTCTAAAGACTTTCGACGTCTCAGAAAAACTAAGCCAAGCACGTTTTAAATTATTCATTGGAAATACATTATGTATCGCCTCGTCAGATACACATATTAGGCCTGATTACGATACAGCAATGCTATAGCTAGCATCATCAGCCTAAATTGTTCTAATGATGAGGAACATGCGATTCCTATAGAAGCAATAGCAACCGTTTCTGGAAGAACACTATATCCTAAAGAATAAGCGGTGAGCTAAAGCACGCTCACACCGTGATCAAAAAAAAGGAACTATTATAATGCGCATAAATCTAAAAACACCAATACACTACTTCTCTTTTTTACTGTTAGTTCTGTCCTATTTGTCGCTTTCTTTTGAAACCGCTTTAAAATCAGGGGTATTTTCCTCTTATGGCGATTTATTTACCCCAATAACTCATATTTTTTACTGGCCAAGGTTTGCTTTGCTTCTAGCGCCTGCGCTTGTTTTGATTATTCTTTCTTCTGTTAAAATGAAGAATCATGAGCTTATTTTAAAAGGGTTTTTCCTTTTTGCATCACCAATTATTGTAAGTAATAATATCAGTTTATTTTCATCCCCTAATGTAATTCCCATTTTAAATCAGCCACAACACTTCATACAGCTTTATTATTATGCTTCATGGTGCAAATCAATAACTTGGATGGGGATTATTATATTAGGTTTGATTTGGACTTTTCAAAAAGAACTAAAGCCCGTAGGAGCACAAGCCCATTAAGATATAGTGCATTCATTACCATTGCTATGGAGCGGGGGGATTATTTATTGCTTAACAAGTAATCCAGTTTGCATTGATAAAATCAAAATAACAATAAGAGGTATGTACAATTAAAACGTGGAATCCATTTATTTACAAAAGCAAAGTATATCAACTCGATCATCTAAACGAATTGCGTTGGGAATTTGTTCAACAGGAAGCTACAAATAAGCCTGAAATTCGATATGCGTTTGTCATTGAATTTGGTTTGCATTGCTTTACTCGTGGACTGAATACTCATATAAAGGAGACATGGCAAAATATTGATCCCGAATTAATCTACTCAGACTCCAGAGAGCAGCGTATTTTTTGTTTTTCTCGCTATACTGGGTTGAATTACATATCTGGGGCAAAAGCGAATTAGAGTTTCTATATCACACAAATAAGTGTTAATTATAATCAAACCGGTTGCGTGTCACACTAATTTTATTGATTCTCCCCTGGATTTTTTGTCACTCACTGAATGTCATAAATTATGAGATAAACTCAAGCCTGGCATGGTATCTATTGGATCTCAGTTCGCTTTTGCCCCAGATATGTAATCCAACTCATATTTGTGATAATTGTCACTATCTCCGGCAGTAAACTAGCTAATAACAGATTTCCGCAGCGGTGTTGCGGAAATCTGTTAAAGTAAAATGCGAAACTGTCAGCATTGCTGACAGAATTATTTTGGTACACCTCCTGATTAATCTTCTTTCGACATTAGTCTTTTATATTTGGCAGATTGATGTCGTTCAAGGAGATCAATATCATTATATCGATCGGTAATAGCACTGGAACTATGACCAGCATCATCTCGTACGTGCGCAACAGGCCGCCCACGCATATTAATATCATCGGAAATACCTGTATGGCGCAACCAATGTACTGTTGCTGACTCAAAACTATCAGCCTCTATTGAAAAGCCGGTGCTTCTTAAATTTTGTATGGTGTTATCAAAGCAGTCTTGAACCAAGCGACGAATGTGTCTTGAACTAGTCATTGCTCCTTTACCTTTTTCTTTAGGTAATAGAGGGCTTTGATCATTCATTGAAGGAAGTGGGGTTAACTGCATACTGACACGATATCGCTTGAGTGCTGCAAGCATGTCATCAGGTACGGCAATATCTCGCATTTTGTTACCTTTTCCTACCGTCTTAAACCACCAACATCCTTGGCTATCTTGATAAAAATGTCGCATTTCTGGAGTCCAACGATCACTGGCACATAGCTCAGAGATACGTAAGTACAATAAATAAAGCGCAGAAATAATAAACAATGTCCGTTCATGTCTATCGGGCGCATTATTTGCCATATTTTTAACTGTATCAAGACAAGTTCGCCATTGTTTTTCACTCAAGCGCATCACTTGTGCTTGATGTTGAGTTTTTTGGATATACTTGCTTTTTTGTTTGATCAAAGTAATCGGGTTAATGGATACTTTTTCCTCTAAGGCCAAGTAATTATAAAAACTGCTCAGCACCGTAAAAATTTCACGAATTGCTTTTTGTGATAATTGATAGTTTTGCTTATTGGGCCTCAGTCCATTTTTATGATCAATTTTACTTACAGTGGCTACAAATGGGCGCCACTCATGGTTGGGAATGCGTTCGCCGTTATGCGTAATGAATCGTGCTACTTTTTTAAATCCAATCCATGATTTTGGTGGATTGAAACAAAATTGCATGTAATTTTCAATGTCTTGCCGTTTCAAATCCAGTAATGATTTTTTCTCAATTAGCCAGGCCCATTGAATTAATCGTTCTACTTCTCGACGATATGATTCAAATGTGGCATTATTGTTATCATATTGTTTTAAAAAGTCGAGACAAAAAATTAGGTCATATGGCGCAAAAGATGGTGGCATAAATGCTTGCCAATTTTTTTCTTTAAGCTGTTGGCAAGTGTCTATTAATGGTTGTGGTATAGGAATACTTGCCATGGTCACACTCTAATTTAAAATAAATAGATCATTTGGTCTTATGCGTACTACCATCAATATTATCTTCACTGAATTCTGCTTCAAGTTCTGCAATGCTTGGCAGGTTTGATTTTAAGTTTTCAGGAATTGCCTTTGTAAGTTGATATTCAGAAACGCCTATTGGTTTTTCTATGCCTTTTAGAGCATACTCAGCAATGACTTTGCTTCTTGATTTGCAAAGCAATAAACCTATGCTAGGGTTATCGTGTTCCGTTTTAAGATACTGATCAACCAAGTTGAGATAAAAATTTAATTGTCCAGCATGTTCTGGTTTGAAGCGAACTGCCTTCCATTCTATAACAATAAATGCCCTAAGTTTTAAATGATAAAAGAGCATATCTAGGAAATAAGTTTCGCCATCAATTTCCATCGGATATTGACTACCAACAAATGAGAAACCCTTGCCCAGCTCTAATAAAAACTTGGTAATATGTGCAATGGAAGCATGCTCAATTTCGCGCTCAAGTGCATCATCATGAAGACCTAAAAAATCAAAATTATATGGACTTTTAAGTACTTCTTGCGCAAGTGATGATTGTGCCGCTGGTAATCGGTGTATAAAATTAGATGCTTTACTAGAGGATAAAGCTTGAGATTGATATAAATTTTGATTAATATTTTTTTCAAGTGTTGAGCGTGACCAACCATTTTCAATGGTTTGACTTACATACCAATCACGCATGATAGCATCATTAACTCTTTGTATTAAAACAACAATATGTCCCCAAGGTAAATCCCGCACAGCTTGTGCGCGAATTTCATTTAAATCAGGATATTCCTCGGCAAGACGTTTCATTCGTCGGATGTTTGCTACTGAATAACCCCGGGTTTCAGGAAATAAATTCTGTAGATCTCGAGATAATGTTTCAATAAAGCCCGTTCCCCAAGATTTTTGCTTCTGTTTCTCAATTATTTGTTTGCCAATGTACCAATAGTGGTTGATAACTTCTTGATTTACGGCCAGTGCTGCACGGAATTGTGAGGATTTTATTTGAGTTTTAAGCGCACTTAAAAATGACTTATAATCATGATCGAGATGAAAAGTTATTTCTTTTGACATACTTGGTTCCTTTGTTGGATTGACTAATCGATTTCAATTCAATTTGTCTTCCAAGCACAAAATTTTTGCTCACTGTCCTGTCGTGAGCGAAAATTATACGACTACGATAACTTAATTTCAAAAACTTTCTGCAACGGGCGTTGCAAAAAGTTTAATTGCCAAATTAGATATCAATAATACTTAATTTTCAAATAATTGCAAACAGTCCAATAGTATAAACTATTGGACTTATAAAAACTATCGATGCTGTTTTTGTATAGATCCCATTACCCCCAATTAAACTTTTGTGAGAATACTCTAATTGGCGTAGCGCTCCAGAACTTGCGCCCTGATGCAAAAATTTAAAATATCAGACTGGGAAGTCTCCAATAACATCATTATATTTATCTTGTGCATCAGCTAAGCTTAATTTTGAATAAATTTCTAACGAATCTCTTTTCGCATGTTCGGAGTAAGGTTGGATAAAAGCATCATCAATATTTTTTTTTCTTAAGCCAAGTAAACAAAAAGTGTCTTAATTTATGTAATTTTAACGGCTACCCAATTATATTGTTGTTTGTCATATACTTATCAAGATTAGATAAAAGTAGATAAAAAATAAAAAGCAGGATTGAAGTGTATGTACGTTAATTGGATCAAATAGATCATTAAACATACATGGTCGATTGAAACGAACGCCAAGGTATATCAGTATTTAATTTGAGAAATATCTTACAAAAAAATAAGCAAACAAATCAATTTATTTTATTAATATAAAGCTACAATGTAATTGTTTGGCGCAGCTGGATTGTTGACAGGATGTTGAAACACTAGCGAGATCAAGGATGATCTCAATTCAATGGCAATCACAGCTGCGCACAGGCACAACTATGACTTCTATGTATACAGGACGTCCCTTGGTTAGCTCACTACAGAATTTAATTCCACGCACAACAAAAAAGACCCAGAATTCAGCTTAACTTTTAATAATGAGATTACAGCTCTTTACCCAACTAACTCTTTAGCCCTATCCCAAATATGCATCAACTCATTAAGGGATAGACCCTCAAGGTTAATCAATTCACGTTCCTCAGCAATCAGTTTAACCGCTCGTAATCGTCTTTCAAATTTAGTCAGCGTTTGTCCAAGTGTTACTCTTGGGCTTAACTTACAAAAAATACACAGCGAAAACACTGCGTGGAGTAAATCACCAATCTCTTCTTGCAAAGCAGTTTGATTTTCTTTAGAACTATCATGATTCAAGTGCTCCTTGATTTCATCACACTCACTGTGAATTTGATTCATGATTTGGTCTGCACTTTGCCACTTGAACCCAAATTGGGAGGCTTCTTCTTCCAGAGCGCTAATTTTATCTAAAAGTTCCATGTTCAACCTAAAAGAGATTTGACTAATATTCTTAGAAGTACGCATTAGAATGATGCCATACTTACTTAAACAAATCAGAATGAGATCCTGTTCTTGATAATCTTAACAACTGCACACAATCATCTTTAATGATTTTATAAATTAAAAGCCAATCAGGGGTTATATGACACTCACGATAACCATGCCAATCTCCTGAAAGATTATGATCTTTATGCTTGGGATCTAAAATAGAATCTAAAAGATCTTTATTTTTCCTCTGCTTTACTATCTTTTTAAGATCACGCTTAAATTGAGTAGCCAGTTCTAATTCAAGCATTATCTATAGAATTCCAAACATCCTTCATTGTTTTAAATCGTTCGCCCTTACCTGACTCAAGCTCTTCAATTGCATCAAGCGTCTTTTTGTTCGGTATTTTTACATCAAATGGAAGACCATTTTGAAGACATACTTGACTATAGAAAAGCCGAATAGCCTCAGCAGCAGATAAACCTACTTTATGTAATATCTCTTCCGCCTGTATTTTAAGAGCAGGCTCAATACGAGCATTAATTGTCGCCGCCTTATTCATGATATTCACTCCAATACTTTTCATAATTAAATTGTATAACAAATGCGTTACATTTTCAATGTTTGTTTTACACAAAGAGGCGTCTAATTACCGATAATCAAGTTGGCCTATGGCTCCTCATAAAAACATCGATTCTGGCCCCACTTTAATCTCGCTCCTTTAAGTATCCCTCTGTAGTAATAACAATAAAATAACGTATATTTTATAATTACGTGAAATACATCATGAAATAATTAGGATAGAAGTCGCAAATAAGTATGCCCATTATTTTGAGACAGATTTGAAGCCGTAACCTAAACACAGTGTGATTAAGTCAAGACCCGGTTGCTCGACTTTAACTACTCGTAAAAAAAGATTGTACCTGACATTGAAATATTAGAATTTTCTAATATAATGACCCTATGAATACATTAATAAACACTAGCCTTGAAGTGATGAAAAATAATGCTTCTAAGGCTGAACAATTACTTAAACTTTTAGCCAATTCCAAAAGGCTTCTCATTCTATGCTATCTCCTCAAACAAGAATGCACGGTTGGCGAACTAGAACCCCTTGTCGGTTTGTCTCAATCTGCGCTTTCACAGCATTTAGCTAAAATGAGGCGCGAAGGTGTACTTTCGGTAAGAAAAGAAGGGACTCGAGTTTATTATTTTATTAGCAAACCCGAAGTGGAAGCTGTTTTATCAACGCTTTATTTAATTTATTGCAAAGAATAAAAATCGCTCCATTCATTAGAATACTCTAATGTTTTAAGGATTTCTGTCATGTTATTAAGTAGTATTACCCCAAGAAAACACAGTGCTTTTATTATTGTAATAAGTGCACTGTCGACTTCTCTTTGCGCAGGCTCGGTACCCATCTCATATTCTAAAGCGATTCAGCTTGCGCTCGCTAATAACCCTAAAATCCATGCGGCAAACGCTTCAATAGAAGCAGCGGTCGGGGCCTCAAAGCAAGCAAAAAGTATGAGTTGGCCACAATTAGACCTTGAGGTAAGCGGAGCAAGGACTGATAATCCGATGTCGGTATTTGGTTATAAACTAAGTCAAGGGAATGCCAGTTTTGCTGATTTTGGCGCCAATCAATATACTGGACTAAATACCTTATATACCAAGCCTCAAGCATTAAACCACCCAGGATATTATAGTAATCTGGATACTGCGTTTAAACTAAGCGTTCCTATTTATACTGGAGGAAGAATAAAAGCGCAGCAAGCACAGACGCGTGCTTTAGTTGCATCCGCACAACGTGGCAATCAACAAGCTCAAAATCAACTGGCGTATGAAGTCTATGTGTCCTATGAGCGTTTTTTAACAGCCAAGGAACTGGTAGGCATCGCTGAAAGACAGGTTGCTCGAGCAAAGGTGTTTCTGTCAACAACCAAGGACCTAAAAAAGCAATCTATTACCCTAAATAGCGATGTATTAATGGCAGAGGCTTACTTAAACAGCTCTCTTCTTGGTTTATCTAATGCAAGAATTCAAACAGAAGATGAACTTGATGGCTTTAGAACGTTGCTTGGTAGTCCCGAAAGCACCTTTATACCAAGTCGGCACACAACCTTGAGTGCAAAGACAAAACTCAACTTTTTATTGATGACACGAGCAATCAATGATAATCCATCAATTAAAACCCTTCATGCACGTCTTCAAGCAGAAAAAGCGGTAATTGCTGCCTCTTTGGCACTCTATAAGCCCCAAGTGTCGATGCAATTAAGACATGATTGGAATGGCAATACCATAGGTTCAGGCCTTCCGTCAGATACGATTGCGCTAGGTGCTAACTGGACTTTATTTAGTGCGGGCGAGCGCGCTGGCGCTGTCCAGGTAGCAAGTGCAAATGCAAAAAAAATTCAATTTGAGCTTGATGAGCAACGAAATCAGCTGCGATTACAATTAAAGCAAATACGGCGTGCCGAGCAACAAACTCTTTACGAGTTGCAATTAAGTCGACAAACAGCAGAGAAAGAAGAGGCAGTAATTCAAAAACTAAAGCAGCGATTTGGTCGTGGGTTGGTTCCTCTAAGTGCTTTATTGGAGAGTCAGATGAAACTAACGCAGAGTAAAGCACAAGAACTGCAAGCGCTTCATCAATCAAGAGTGCATCAAGCCCATTGGCTGATGCTCAGTAATCAACTAATTTCTAAAGCGATAAAAAGCGCATAAATTGATTGTATACCAGGAGACTATGGTGAAGGATGTGTTTTATTCCAAAAATAAGCTCAATAAAGCAGGGCAATTGGCGCGAACCTTTATTCAATCCAAGCTGACTCTGTTACTGATTGTTGGTATTCTGTTGTTTGGCGTACTTGCCCTAGAACGCACCCCGCGAAGCTATAATCCTGAAATTATTGTTCCAGCAGTAACTATTTCTGTGAGTCGCCCTGGTAGTGATAGCCAAGAAATGCTACATCAAATTGTTCGCCCACTAGAAGGGTTGATGGCCTCTATTTCAGGCGTTGAGCATACTTACGGGATGGCCATTGATGATAGTGCTATGGTTACGGTTCGCTTTAAAGTGAATGAAAATGAAGAGGCGAGCTTGGTTAAGGTCTATAACCAAATCAACAGCAACATGGATAAAATGCCCCCGGGTACTTTAATGCCTTTAATCCGCTCTATCAGTTTGTACGATGTTCCACTAGTGACACTGACATTACATGCTAAAGGCGCAAATCCAGTTGACTTACGCACGCTTGCCGATAAAGTCTTGGAGGAATTGCGCACCGTACCCCAAGTTGGGAAAAGTTGGGTAATGGGTGCATCACCTCAGGCTATTCGTGTCTGGCTGAACCCAAAGCACATGGCAGAGCACGCCATTTCAATTGCCAACATTCAACAAGCCTTCTCTGTTAATAACATCAGTCTTGACGCAGGAACATTAGAGCATGAATTAAGTGAAACATCTCTTCGCATCGAGGGCTCACTCATTTCCAATCAAGACTTAGCCAACATTATTATTGGAACTGATGGGGCCAAACCTATTTTATTAAAAGATATTGCGACTATTGAAAAGGGGCCTCAAGATGAAACTATTGCGTCCTATTTTGCCTATGGAGCACACGGCCCATTGAAGAATGCAGATATAGAACCTGCAGTAACCATTGCTCTTGCACGTCAAAAAGGAAGCAATGGTGTTGATGTAGCAAAAGCACTTTTGAATAAACTTGAGCAATTACAAAACAGTCAGCTCATTCCAAAAAATATAGATGTCTCAATCACTCGCAATTATGGAGATGAAGCTAATGATGCAGTGAATACTTTGGTCGAGCACTTAGGGATTGCGATTCTAAGTGTCGTGGTATTGCTGATGGTGTTTTTAGGATGGCGCGAAGCATCAGTGGTTGTTTTTTCTATTCCCTTAATTTTGTGCCTAGTACTTGGTATTGGCTGGCTATCAGGCCAGACTATCAATCGAATTACTTTGTTTGCGCTCATTCTTTCATTAGGCCTCTTAGTAGACGATAGCATTGTGGTGATTGAAAACATTCACCGCCATATTATTAAGGGAGTGCAAAAAAACTTTACCCGTTTAGTTATTTATGCAGCCAATGAAATTGGTAAGCCAACGATTATTGCTACCTTTACAGTGATGCTGGCGCTACTGCCTATGGATTTTGTAGGTGGAATGATGGGGCCGTTTATGGCGCCTATACCTTTTAATGCGCCATTGGCAATGATTGTATCCCTCTTTATTGCCTATAGCGTGGTTCCTTATCTTGCTTATCGTTGGTTAAGAACTAAAGCTAAAAAACAAATGAATGAGCATCATCAAAGCCATAGCACCTGGTTGCAGCGAGCGTACCTTGTATTATTCAAAGGATTACTTTACTCATCGAAAAAACGACATCTCTTTTATTTGATTATTGTACTATTGCTCTTCGCGGTATTACTCCAACCTGCCTGGCAATTTATTCGCCCTGCAGGCCCTAATGGCCCATTAAGCCCGTTAGGAGTTGAAATTAAAATGCTACCCGATGACAACGTGAATACCTTTTTAGTGTCCGTTGATGCAGGCGCTAACGCAACGTTAACGAAAACAAACGAGTTACTTCGCGAACTTAGTGCAACCATCCAAAAAAATCCTTACGTCACAGACTTGGAGCTGTACTTAGGAGAATCAGCCCCAGAAGATTTTGCCGCTCTGGTGCGTGGAGATAATCTATTAAGAGGCAGTCAATACGGGCAAATACGCGTGAATTTGGTGAACAAACATCATCGAGCTATTGGCTCACACCAAATTGCAACACAGGTTTACCAGGGACTTGTGCATTTGCAAAAACAACATCCCCAAAGCCATATCAAGCTTTTTGAAAGCCCTCCTGGGCCGCCTGTTCGCTCACAAATGGAGGCAGGTCTCTACGGGCCTAATTACAATGAATTGAGGTCTGTCGCTAATAAGATAACCTCTGAAGTGTATCCCAAAATATACGGCATGATAAATATTGATAACTCAGTGACTCAAGACACCAATCAATACCGCATTGAAATCAATCATAATGCAGTCATGCTGGCAGGCTTAGCCCCAAAAACGGTAGCGCAGGAGGTAAGCGCTTTGTTCAAGGGTATTTCCATCGGAAATGCACATGAACCCAATGCCAGACAGCCCGAGCACATCATCTTACGTCTTCCGCAAAAGGCACGTGAAGTTGCTCAAGTACTTAATCAGCTGTGTTTAAAAAATCAGCAACAACAACTAATCCCTCTGGCAAAAATTGCAACCTTACATGAAGATAAAGAGGAAAAACCCATCTTCACTAAAGATCAAACACCCGTTGTTTATGTAACCGGTGAAGTGTTGGGCACGAGCCCTGCTTATGCGGTCACTTCTGCAACAAATATGCTCAAGAAGCCCCCTTTTTCAATGGGGGTTGAAAATTTAGGATTTCATGAATCACAGCCTAATCGCTTTGCTAAAAGTCAACTCTTTTGGCTTGGTGAAATGCGCCTGACGTTGGATGTTTTTCGTGATTTAGGCTCAGCCTTTATTGTGGCTATAGTCTTGATTTATATTTTACTAACAGCTTTTTACCAGTCGTTTTTTATTCCCCTAATTATTATGGGGGCTATACCGCTAACTGTCATTGGCGTTTTTCCTGGCCATTGGTTAATGAACCAACCGTTCACTGCCACGTCCATGATAGGGGTAATTGCTTTAGCCGGAATTGTTGTTCGAAATTCGCTATTACTCATCGATTTTATTTTAGAACATCAACATCGAGGTTCCTCTATCGTAGAAGCCGTTATTGAGTCAGGCGTGGAGCGAATTCTACCGATTGTCTTAACAGCACTTGCTATTATTCTGGGCTCCGCTGTGATGTTATCCGATCCTGTCTTTGGCGGCCTTGCTATTTCTTTGATATTTGGTTCATTTGCTTCAACAGTACTTACCTTGTTTTTAATTCCATTGATCTATTTAAGTTGGTGGAAGCGTAACCATTAATTAGTATTAGGAGAATAGATGATGACTATTGAACGTATTATTCGAATTGTCGCTGGTGCCTTTGTTTTGATATCACTCGCTCTAGGCGTGTCGACCAGCCCAGTATTTATCAACGTTAATTTTTTATGGTTTACGGTATTTGTAGGAGCTAATCTTTTGCAAAGTGGATTTACAGGATTTTGTCCTCTTGAAATGATTTTAAAGAAGTTTATTGGGTAAGAGCTAGTATTCGGATATAAAAAATTAACGAAGTAAAATAAATAGGAACTAGTGTTACGAGTAATTTAACCCATAATGCCACCAGCGACATCGACAATTAAAAAGCCTCCCGTGAGCAAAAGAGCGAACCAAAGTAACTGCTCTTTTGAGTATTTTTTTAATCATGAGGTACATCCTTACTCATTATTGCTCCTCATCACCACCAGCTAATTTAATTTAAATGAAACACCATGTAAGAAAATTGCGGCAAGAATAAGAAAAGTAATTAAAGCGGTGTAAAAATGAATGGTTTTCTTAGTTTTTCTGAACCAGAAGATAAGACCAATCAATACAATAATTGCAATACCTAAAGAACCTAAAAACCATCCATTAGTAAACATTATGTTTTCCTATTTAGTCGTTCTTAGGTTGGTGGTTATGACCTCCATCACCACCAAATCCTCCCTCATAGCCAACCTCAGGATGAGCTGGAGCAGGTGTTGTTTTAGGAGTGCAGGCAGTTAAGCCCAGACCCAATAAACCGATCAATACAATTATTTTAAATCCATTAATATTCATTATTTCTCCTTAACAGCCAATCAAAATAACATGAAACTACTTACATCGTAATATACTCAATAACATAAGATAAATGCATCTTATCTTCTCCAATTTTACGTTTACACGCCACCTTTAAAAAAATTCATTTTTTAATATTCTTTACAAAATCAAGCAACTGTACTGCATCCTTCTTGGATATAGGTTTTTTAAAATAAGTAGCGCTATCGTGCAGGTTTTCCTGATTAGGGTTGGAAGTTAAAATGATCATAGGCGTATGGTTGTTTAATACTGAATTTTTTTGTATCTGGTCAATCAGCTCATGGCAATTTAAATTTTTATCCACTAAAATAAAATCATAAACTCTCATGAAAGCCAACTCTCTTGCCGAGTCATCATCTCCTGCCATATCCACCAAATGCTTCAACTCTAATAAATGCATACGAATGAGAATACGAATTCCTAATGAGGATTCCACCACTAAAAAACGCAATGGATGAGCGCTGCATTGTTCATTTTCAACCCAATCATTCATCATGCAACCTCTTTCGTGACAAACCCGCAAAGACTCTCATTATCCATTCATTTCCTGATATTCAGAATGCCCTTTATGGGAATTAAGTAAGCGCAGACCATTCGCAACAACAATTAGACTCGCACCCATATCAGCAAATACCGCCATCCATAGCGTTGCGAATCCTCCCAAGGCCAGAATAAAAAACACCCCTTTGATGGCAAGGGACAAAGTAATATTTTGGCGAAGAATACGCGCCGTTTTTCGGCTTAAATCAATGTATAAAGGCAGCATGGCTAAATTATCATTCATTAATGCAACATCTGCCGTTTCTAAAGCGGTATCAGTACCTTTCCCCATTGCAAAACTAATCGTAGCCTTAGCCAAGGCTGGAGCGTCATTGATTCCATCCCCCACCATTCCTACCGTTTTATACTGTTCCAAAAGGTGATTAATTGCTTGTAATTTTTCAGTAGGCAAGACATTCGCCTGCACTTCATCAATCCCCACCACTTTGGCAATGGCTTTAGCTGTTAAGGCATTATCACCCGTTAACATCGCTGTTTTAAGTCCTTGTTGATGCAAGGTGTCAATTGCCCATTTGCTTGTAGAGCGCAAAGTATCAGCCACCGCAAAAACCGCCAAAACTACCGCTGAATTACTCAAAATGACTGTTGTTTTTCCTTCCTCTTCCAAACGCTTAAGTTCCTGCTCTACAGCAAGAGAGCACACCTTATTATCTTCTGCCAGTTGATGATTTCCAACGTAATACAGTTCTTGACTAATAATGCCTTGCACCCCGCGGCCAGGAAGTGCTGAAAATTGCTCTACCTCAAATAAAGACCCATTAGGTTGGCTTTGCTTCCAATACTCAACCAAAGCATGAGCCACTGGATGTTCCGAATGACTATCAAGGCTTGCAGCCAGCACTAACAAGTATTCTTTTGGTTGGATTTTATCGTAAACGATAAAATCAGTCACCACAGGCTTCCCCTCAGTTAAGGTGCCTGTTTTATCCAGGGCAATTAATTTGAGCTGGTGCCCCAGTTCTAAATAGCTGCCGCCTTTGATAAGAAGACCATGTTGTGCTGCTGAAGCCAATCCGCTGACTACCGTTACCGGTGTAGAGATGACCAAAGCACAAGGGCAAGCAATAACCAATAACGTTAAGGCCTTATAAATCCAATCATAAAAAGGATAACCAAACACCAACGGGGGAATAAGTGCAATAACCAGTGCAATCAAGACCATAATTGGGGTGTAGTATTTGGCAAACTCATCGACAAAGCGTTGCGTTGGTGCCCGCTCACTTTGTGCCTGCTCAATGGCTTTACCAATTTTAGCAAGCAACGTATCACCCGAAGCCTTAGTGACTTTAACTTCAAAGGCACCGTGCTCATTTAAGGTTCCGGCAAACACGTCATCACCTACTTGCTTGCTCACCGGCATGGATTCCCCTGTAATCGGGGCTTGATTGACCGTACTTTGTCCCGATATCAACACCCCATCCAGTGGGATGCGCTCACCGGGTTTTACTTTAAATACCGCACCGACCGCTACATCTTCTACAGGCAAAGTCTGCCATTGACCATTATCCATTTTAATCCGAGCCACCTCTGGTGCAATTTGCATGAGACTGCGAATGGCAAGGCGGGCTTTATCTAATGAATAACGTTCGATTCGCTCAGCAAGAGCAAATAAAACGGTGACCATCGCAGCTTCCGGCCAGGCACCTATAATCATAGCCCCGGTGATTGCAATTAACATCAGGCTATTAATATTCATGGCCTTAGTACGAAGCGCGATTAAACCCTTCTTAAAAGTAGAAGGGCCACTTAAGATAATGGCAAGCACCGCAGGCAAAATGACCCAGATTGATTGCTCTTTGGCAATGAAATAAGCAGTTAACTCAGAGCAAAGCGCTAAAAGACCTGCCAAAGCAAGCAATGGCCATGACGAATCAACTTGCTTCTTCTCTTCTTTTGCAGAGGAGGTACTGCCTTGAACCCGAACACTCATGCCTAACGCTTCAATTTGTTTTTGCAACACATCAATAGCTGGAAGACGATGGTGCACGGTCACTTCCTCAGCAATGAAATTAAAATCCATCTGCGCCACTTCAGGAATCACTTTTAATTGCCGCCTGATTAATTGCTCTTCAGCCGGGCAATCAAGGCCTGCAACAAAAAAAGTGGTTAAGGTTAGAGGCTTTGTCATAATGAGCCCCCACATTGGCCGCAAAAATTTGCCCCTGCAGCAATAGTGGCGCCACAACTGCATTGAGTATTCTCAAGACCACTGCCACATTGACTACAAAATCGTGATCCAGGAGCTAGAGAGCTCTTACAGCGCGGGCAACTCAATCCTCTTGGCTCAGGATTGGTTGAGTAATTATTCTGTTGGCTTATTTGGCCATGATGAGAGCGTCGGTATCCGCCATGATGGCCGCCAAGACTTCCAAGCATTCGTTTTAGAAAACTCATGTTAATTCTCCGTCTCTTCAGTAAAGTGTTTGAGCATGTCCTCTAAAATACAACGCACATGCGCATCATAAATAGTGTAATAAATATGCTTTCCCTCTCTATTTGCTAGAAGAAGGCGTGCAGAACGTAACAGACTTAAATGATGGCTCGCCAATGGCACCGAAAGTTGCAGTTGTTCCGCCAGCTCTGAAACTGATTTTGGACCATGCAAACACTCGATAAGAAGCTTTAAACGATTAGGCTCACCCATCAAATGCAAGATATCGCTTAAAGTGATGATTTGGTCTTGAGTTAGCATAGTTTATTAAACAGTGAAATAAGTATTTAACTTTAAGTGTAGCTCATTCACAGCGGTTGTCAAAAACACTATCCGTTGTCCTTTGCTCAAAAGAGCTATAATTAAATGAATCTATTTTTGTATAAGGAAGAAGAATGACGACCCTTCTTTCAAATCACAGTCTTCTGATCATCTTAGGATTTGCTTTTTTTATGGGAATAATTTTAATTATTCTGGCAAAAGGGAGTTCCGGCCATAAAATGAAATTTATAACTCACTTGGGATTTTATCTTTCTCTTGCTGCCGCACTTATCTTTGCTATAGTGCTTTTTATAGATGTCTTTCCACTTATTTTAAAATGACAATCACCAATATGTTACAATTCCATCAAAGGAATCACTCATCCTCGCCTGATTTTTTAATTACTGATTTCTTGTGCCGCTCATGAAACAGGTAATACAAACCGGGTAAGACTAAGAGTGTTAGGAAAGTGGATGAGATAATGCCACCTATAACCACCGTTGCCAAGGGACGTTGTACTTCAGAGCCCGTGCCCGTAGCCAAAGCCATCGGCACAAACCCCAAAGAGGCCACTAAAGCAGTCATGAGTACCGGACGAAGCCTCGCCAGAGAGCCTTGTAATACCGCATCTTTTAAGTACATTTTTTTCTGTTCATGCAGTTTATTAATAAAGGTAATCATGACCAGGCCATTAAGAACTGCCACCCCTGACAACGCAATAAACCCAACACCGGCTGAAATGGACAAGGGAATCCCTCGAAGCCACAGTGCAAATACCCCACCAGTTAACGCCAAAGGAATGCCACTAAACACTAAGAGCGCATCTCGTACTCGACCAAAACTCATAAACAACAATAAGAAAATGCCCAATAGTGTGATAGGAACAACGATTTGTAGCCGTTGAGAGGCTGATTGCAACTGCTCAAACTGACCACCCCAGGTTACCCAGTAGCCACTGGGAATTTTGACACTCTGGTCAATCCGTTGCTTGGCTTCATTCACAAACGAGCTTAAATCCCGATTGCGAACGTTAGCACTGACCACCACACGCCGTTTACCACTTTCCCGACTGATTTGATTGGGGCTTTCACTACGCACCATTTTGGCTACTTCACTCAACGGAATAAAATGTCGTTCGCCATCTTTAGCCTGTGGCAACGGAATAAATACTTGGCGTAGTACATTAGGGTTTGTACGTAACTCTTCAGGCAAGCGCACCACTAAATCAAAACGCTTATCTCCCTCAAAGAGCTCGCCACCTTTTTTGCCGCCTGTGGCAATGACAATGGCATCTTGAACCGTGCCAATTTGTAAGCCGTAGCGTGCCAAAGCATCGCGATTGATTTCAACGGTTAGTAGCGGTAAACCACTGACTTGCTCTACTTTTACATCAGCAGCACCGGGCACTTTTTTTAATTGAGCACTGATGGCTTCAGCTACTTCCAGCAATGTATTCATGTCATCGCCAAATACTTTCACCGCAACATCACTACGAACCCCTGAAATTAATTCATTAAAGCGCATCTGAATGGGCTGAGTAAATTCATAGTTATTCCCCGGAATTTGCTTTACTGCCGCCTCGATTTCTTGTACTAGTTGCTGTTTGCTTTTTTTAGGATTCGGCCAATCCTTCCGAGGCTTTAACATAATAAACGTGTCAGCGACATTGGGCGGCATGGGATCAGTAGCCACTTCCGCAGTCCCTAGTTTTGCAAAAACACGTTTGACTTCTGGAAACTGGCTTACTCGCTCCTCTACTAAATGCTGCATGGTAATGGCTTGTGTTAAACTAGTGCCAGGAATTCGCATCGCGTGCATGGCAATATCGCCTTCATCAAGACTTGGAATAAATTCACCACCCAACCGAAATGCAAGCAAAAGACTTATCCCCACCAAAGCAACCGCAGCTCCTATCACCAACCTTCTGGCATGAAAACAGCGGCGCAAGGCTTTTGCATAAACAAGTGAGAGGTAGTGTACCAACCAATTTTCTTTTTCTTGTACACGCCCACCTAAAAAAATGGCAACGGCTGCTGGAACAAAAGTCAGAGCAAAAAGCATGGAGGCGAGCAGCGCGGTAATAACCGTTTGCGCCATCGGCAAAAACATTTTCCCCTCAACCCCTGTTAACGTTAAAATCGGTAAATAAACCACCGTGATAATAAAGACACCAAAGATACTGGGCCGAATCACCTCTGTTGTGGCATAAGCTATGACTTTCAAGCGCTCTTCTAAATTTAAAACACGATGCAAGGCATGCTGTTGTTCACCCAAATGCTTAATGCAGTTTTCAACAATAATGACCGCACCATCGACAATCAAACCAAAATCAAGAGCGCCTAAGCTCATCAAATTGGCACTGATTTTATTAGATACCATCCCTGTAATGGTCAAGAGCATGGATAAAGGAATCACCATCGCGGTAATCAGTGCTGCGCGAATGTTACCTAAAAACAAAAACAAAATAACACAAACAAGCAATGCCCCTTCGAGCAAGTTTTTCTTCACCGTATTAATGGTAGCGTTCACAAGCAAGGTTCGGTTATAAACCGTGACTGCTTCAATGCCTTCCGGCAATGATTTATTAATAACTTTCATTTGGGCCGCAACTCGTTCAGACACTGTGCGACTGTTCTCGCCCATAAGCATAAATACTGTGCCTAAAACGACTTCTTTACTGTTCTCTGTTGCTGCTCCTGTTCGTAGCTCCTTGCCTAAAGCCACTTCTGCAATATCACGAATTCGAATAGGTGTTCCTTCAAAGCTTGCAATAACAATGTTCTCAATATCAGTGATGTTTTGCACCTGCCCTGGTACGCGAATTAAGTTCTGCTCGCCATTAGTTTCAATATATCCTGCACCCACATTGGCATTATTGCGTTCTAATGCCTCAACCACATTGTTTAAGCTTAACCCATAACGAACCAGTTTCATGGGATCTGGAGTGATGTGAAATTGTTTTTCATAACCCCCAATGGTGTTTACTTCAGCCACTCCCTCTACATTACGCAGTTGCGGCTTGATAATCCAATCTTGAATGGTACGCAGTTCCGTTGGATTGTAACGTTGACTTGCTGGTACATTGGCTTTATTGGTTACCGTGTACATAAAAATCTCACCAAGCCCTGTAGAGATTGGGCCTAAAGTGGTTTCTACTCCTGGTGGGAGCTTGTCTTTTACCTCCTGCAAGCGCTCATTAATTAATTGACGCGCAAAATAAATGTTCGTGCCATCTTTAAAGACCACCGTGACTTGCGATAGTCCATAACGTGATAAAGAACGAGTGTAATCCAGATTAGGCAACCCGCTCATAGCCAGTTCAATAGGGAAAGTAATTCGTTGCTCCACCTCAAAGGGTGAATAGCCTGAGGCTTGAGTATTGATTTGCACTTGCACGTTGGTGATGTCAGGTACCGCATCAATAGGCAAACGTTGAAAATTATACACACCATAAAGAGCAATGATTGTCGTAAATAATAAGACAAACCATCGATGTTTTAGGGAAAAACGAATTATTTTTTCAAGCATTACCAATCCTTAGTGCTCGTGGCTTGCGCCATCCTTTCCTAACTCTGCTTTCATAAAAAAGCTATTATTGCTGACATAGCGCTGGCCTGCATCAAGCCCCGAAACCACTTCGACCCATTCATCATCCCTTTGGCCTAAAATAACAGGCGTTGCCTCAAAATAATCTCCTTGCTGGATAAAAATTACTTCTTTCTCATCCATGCGCTGAATAGCCGACAAAAGTATGGCAACTGGAACCGTTTTTTCTTTAATGGTAATTGCGGCATTAATGTACATCCCAGGCAACCAAACACGAGGCTCATTAGAAAGAACTGCTCGTGCGAGCGTTGTTTGACTGTCTTCAATGCCTAAGGGCGCAATGTAGGAGATGGTGCTGATGGATTTTGGTGTTCCTTCATCTCCAGTTACCACCACACTCATTCCTTGTTTTACTAAAGGCACCTCTTTACGATATAAGGTAAAATCAGCCCACACAGTAGCCAAATTAGCCACTTCATAAATAGGTTTGGTGCTTTGCGCAAGCTCCCCATTGGTTGCGTATTTTTGCACGATGGTTCCGCTCATGGGTGCATTAATTGTATAATTTTGTAAACTTTCGTTACTCTCAATCGTAACTAATACCTCCCCTTTGGTGACTTCATCGCCTAAATTCTTAGTCATTGATTTAATAATGCCTGAATAGCGTGCATAGATGGGAGCTAAGGTGTCTCGATTGGGAGCAATTTTACCTACGACTTTAAGTTGAGTTTTAATTGTTTGGCTTTGTGCCTTAGCCGTTTGAATGTCTGCCGCTTTTAGAATGGCTGGCACCATTTTAATGCGGCCTTCATAAGTCGCATAATGCCAGGTATAGCGTTTATCCTGAAGCTCTAATTGAATGCTCACATCAAAAGAATGAGGCTCTTCAATCACCTCAACGCTTTGTAAAAAATTCTCGACAGGAGTGAACGCAATTGCTTCTTTTTTATCACCAAATCGCTTTAACTGAACGGTCAATTGCGCTTTCCCAGGCGCGATAGGCTCACCATTCTTATACAAATAAGCGCGAAAATGCGGTGGCATGCCCCGTTCAAAAATTAAAAACTCAAGGGCTATATCTTCATCCTTAAACAAACGCCCACCTTGCGGACCCTTTTCCATGGTTTCTTGATGATTTTTTTCTTCATCGCCATGGGATTCTTCATTTGTTGCCCATAACGAAAAGGAACTCAACCCCAATAACAGAATTATAAAGGGCATGCAGGATAGGAATGGCTTTAAAACTCTCATTTACTCTCCTTAGAAGGCGCTAATCCTAAAAGCCCGGTCAGTTGAATTAAGGCTTTATGATAATCAGCATGAGCTTGTTGGTAATGACGCTCTTCTTCATACAACGAATTAAGGGCTGTGGATAATTCAATATACGTATAACGTCCCATTTGGTAGCCATCCTGTGCCAATTTGATTGATTTACGCGCCAAAGGTAATAACGAATTCGTCACCAAGCTCGCCTCATAATGACTTTGTTCGGCTTGTAGAAAAGCCCCATAGACATTTTGACGCACATCAAGGCGTGTACCTTGAAGCTCATGAGCCGTTTGGGTGTATTGTGCCTCAGCGGTTATGATTTTTCCTTGATTTCTATTGTAAACAGGGACTTCTGCAAAGGCTGAAGCCACTGCGGCATTACTGCCATCATCAGAGAAATGACGACCGCCTAATTGAATGTTTAAATCCGGCCACACAGATTTTTTAACTGCAGTAATAGTCGCACGCTTGGCGTGTAATTGCTGTTGAAGCTGTACTAACTGAGGGCTTTGCGGTAATTTTCTAAGTAACACAGCCCAGTTCAATGTCACTCCAGGAAGACCTTTATCCACTAATTGTCCATCAACTCGTAATCCATCACCTAATAGACGCGCCAATTTCGCACGCTGAAATAATGCATCCCTTGCAGCTTTATTTTCTTGAATACGCGCTTCGCCTAAGCGCACCTGGGCCAAACGTAAGTCTAATTCCGCTCCAGCGCCTGCCTTAACTCGACGCTCGATTGCGCTTACGATGTCTTGATTGAGGCGAATAAGTTTTTGGGTGACTTGATGCCATTGACCCGCATAAAGTGCATCCACATAGGCCACACCAACTGCCACATAAAGTATCGCTTTTTGTACTTGAATTTGGGCAAGAGAGGCTAAGTAATCTGAATAGGTTGCTTTTTTCAGATACTGCAACCGATTACCCAAAGGGATGGGCTGGGTCACTGATGCCGTAGTTTCTGCCGCCTCATAACTTGAATAACTCCCCGAGCCGCCAAAGTTTTCTGCGGTTAAAGTCACTTGAGGATTGGGATAAAGCCCACTTTGGATAAAAAAACCGCGCATGGCTTGTGCTTTATCTATTTCGGCCTGTAATTCGGGATTATTGCGATAAGCAATGCCCAGGGCTTGTTTGAATGTCAAAGGGGTGGCCGCGAGTGCCTCACTCGCTACAAGGCTCATTGCACTCCACACAACATAATAAAATAAATAACGCATTCCCTACCCTATCAAATCCTTGTCAAACCTTTCGTTCCAGTGTACCTTGATTTTGGGCCTTGATACACCTTATTGCTAAAAAAACCAGAAAATCATAGCATTAAGTCACTGAAATGATTACCAAACTGGTATACACTGATCTTTATAATCCATTAACTTGTTTATCCTATGCACCTACGATTATTATTTGTTTTTTTAATAATCTTGACTGCCGAACTTAAGGCTCAGTCATTAACTATTGGAATAGTAGCGTATGACCCGCCGTTTTCAATGAATGCCGACAAAAATCATTTCTTTGGATTTGATGTTGAGCTCATAACAGAGCTTTGCAAGCAAATTAAAGCTCAGTGTCAATTGAAACCCATGCTGTTTGACGAGCTGTTTACAGAATTAAAAGCGAGTAAAATTGACTTGGGGATAGCGGCAATTATCATCACCGACGAACGACAGAAAACCTTTCTCTTTAGTCTTCCCTATCTGGCAAGTGCAGCACGTTTTATGACCACAAAAAACGACTCAATTACATCTCTTAAAAAACTCAACAATAGATCAATAGGCATTATCAGAGGCTCTCTCTTCAAACAACTCATTACTCAGAAATTTAAAACCAATAGGGTTAGAGAATATCCTTCAACTAATCAACTCATCACTGCCTTAAATCAACAGGAAGTGGATGCCTTGCTTATGGATGACTTTTCGGCTGATTATTGGATAGCCAATAATAACACCTTGTTTAAAGGATTAGGTAAACCCTTCCCCGTCGGCATCGGTTATGGAATCATGGCCAAAATGGATTCTAAGATGCTAATGAACCAAATCAATCAAGCCTTAAAACATATCGAAAAAAATGGATTTTATTTATCTTTATATCAAAAATATTTTCACACCATACCCATGCATTAAAATATGAATCACTAACGGTTATCTTAATGTCAATTTTTTAATTTAATTCGGTTTAGTGGTGTCCGTGACCATGACCACGCGGGTGATACCCACCAAATACACGTTTAGGCTGTTTATTGTTTTTTGAATCTTCCTTATTAATAGAAGAAGCGCAGGAAGCCAACAAAAACATTAAAGAAATGAGCACTAATACATATGGGGTTACCAAACTAGATTTTTTCATCATTCGCATCCTTGGAATAACTCACTTGCTGTTATTTTTTAATATCATTATTATGGATGAAATAAAAGTAAATTGTACTCCTTTGGTTTTATATTCATTCAATATAAAAAAAACGGAGTTAAATTGATGAAATTTTATTCCCGTCAACACCGCACAGGAGGCGAATATGAAAAAAGAGGTTTTTATTTCAATCTGTGGCGGCCTTATTTTTTCGTTATCCACACAAACAATCCTGGCCGATGAAATTCCCAGTCGCACCTTACCTATGTCTGAAATCTTGAAAATTCTACAGACTCGCGGTTATAGCGTAATAAGAGAAGTTGAATTTGATGATGGTTTATATGAGGTGGAAGCCTTTGATGAAAAAGGGATTCAGCTTATTATTCGAATGAACCCAAATACAGGGGACTTTATCAACACCAATTTAAAAACCAAGAAATACCCCATCTCAATGCTTGAAGCGGCGCAGAGAATTGAGGGCGCTGGCTATCATACTATTTTCAAAATTGAAGCGCACGGCAGTCAGTATGAGGCAAAGGCCCTTGGTACAGAGGATAAAAAAATTAAATTACGCATCGATGCTAATTCTGGCAAAATATATATCCTTGAATAAGAGAACTAGAGTTATTAATTCTGCAACATTTAAAATTTTTCAATAAATAAAACAGCCAACCTATTTAAGTTAAGCTTAAAGAAATTTAAGACTTGACATCCTCTATCCTTATCCCAAGAGCCATCACGAATCAGCTGATGCCTGCAATGCTGCCTGTTTTTTAAATCCAAGGAAGGCTTAGCATGCACAAGATAAATATAATGACGTCATAAGAGATTTTCCAATCTAATATTTTAGATTTTTGCATCAGGGCGCAAGTTCCGGAGCGCTAGGCCACTTACCATCAAAAGTTAGCGCTTATTTTAACAAAATAATTTGTTTTCATATAGTTAGCATTAAGAATTTGAATGCTTAAGTTACAGAAACGGAGCAAATGTGAACTAGAACCTCCTTTCTGTAAAATAGAGGCTAATAAAGGCAGATAATCGCAAAATATCCCACACAATAAATACCCAGCCAAAAATTTCTTTGAAAACTTCTCGTGAACTTTTAATAAAAGGGTCCCAAAAATGCTTGAATAAATACATGATGTTCATGTGACATAAAGTTGTTATAGTATTTTCATACAGATAGATAACCAAAGTCTTTCTTTATTAGTAATTAATTTTCCAAATACTGCTAGAAAAACAAATAGTTCTATTCAATGTCTAGAGTGAATTCTTTAAAAAAATTTATTTTTAGGTAACAATGGCACTTTAATACTAGGGCGTGTTTTTAAAGTTTCAGCCACAATATAATACTTACTAGAGTTAGTGCTCCTAGAAACATGATAGCTGTTTTATCATAATGTGTAGCAATTCTCCTAAAACTTTTGACTCGATTAAAAAAACGCTCAACGTAATTACGCTCTTTGTATATATGTGTATCATGCTCTATAGGTATGATGCGATTCTTTTTGGATGGGATGACCGCCGTGATTCCTCTATTTTTCAACTCCCCGCGAAATTCATTGCTATCATAAGCCTTATCGGCTAATAAATACTCGGATAGTTCATCACCGAGCAATTCCTTTGCTGTTTTTATCTCACTGTCTTGTCCAGGTGTTAAAATAAAACTCAAAGGCAATCCAAAAGAATCAACCTTTACATGGATTTTTGAGCTAAAACCACCTTTGCTTCGGCCTAGTGCTTGTTTCTCTTGGCCGCCTTGAGCTCCAGCCGCATGTTGATGTGCTCGAATAACGCTACCATCCATCATGTGCCATTCGTGATCGCCATCTTTTTTTTAAAATTTCAAGTATTCCATTGAAATGTCCATTTTTAACCCATCGATTATAGCGACCATAAACACTTTGCCATTTTCCATAATCAGGTGGCAAATCTCTCCAAGGCGCGCCAGTCCTGATAATCCAGCAAACCGCTTCGATAAATAATCGATCATTTTCACCATGACGACATTTGGGCGCATGTGAGCTTATAATAATGGGAAAAATTATTTAAAGGAGAAACCATGTTAAAAAAGTAGCGTTTACCATGTATCCTGTCGAAAATTTAGATCGAGCGATGGATTTTTATAAAAAAAATCTTGGTTTAATACCTAGCAAAATATCTGCGAATGGTCATTGGATAGAGTACGACTTACCCCAAGGCGGATGCTTTGCAATCACAACCCTTGCGGAAGGTGTTAAACCAAGTGCTGTGTCCGGGGGTAGTATTGCTTTTGAAGTGGAAGGTTTGGATTCCTTAACGCAACAATTAAAAAAGAATGGGGTAACATTCAAATTGGATACTTTTTCATCACCCGTATGTAGAATGGCAATTATCATCGATTCTGAAGGAAATGCTATTACACTGCATGAGCTCAATCAATAAGTCTGTATACAAAGGATAAATGATGATGTTTGCTAAATGTTCTGTATTTATTGCTACAAGTCTTGATGGCTTTATTGCAAGAGATAATGGTTCTATTGATTGGCTAATGAAAGCAAATGAGCTTGTGCCCCCAGGTGAGGATGGTGGTTATAAAGAGTTCATATCTACGGTCGATGGACTCATTATGGGGAGGCATTCTTTTGAGAAAGTCTTATCATTCGACCCTTGGCCTTATGGTGAGCTTCCTGTCATAGTGATGAGTAGCAAACCTATAGAAATTCCTGCTCATTTAAAATATGTTTCAGCATCTTCCGAAACACCCATCGAGCTCGTTAAGCGGTTAACTGATGAAGGATTTAAGCATCTTTATATTGATGGAGGAATAACTGTCCAAAATTTTATAGCCGCGAATTTAATCCATGAATAACAATAACCATCGCACCAGTCTTGCTAGGTTCTGGTCGTTCATTATTTGTACATTTGACACAAGACATTGAACTGGAGCATCTTGAAACCAAATGTATTGGCGGTGGTTTTGTTCAGTTGAAATATCGGATGGCTGCGGTACAGGCGAACCCATAGCACAATTTTTAATTAAACAAGGATATAAAGTAACGGGCATTGATGCAAGTCAAAAAATGATTGAGCAATACAAGATAAGATTCCCAGATGCAAAATGGCTACTTGCTGATATGAGAACTTTAGATTTACAAGAGAAATTCGATGCGGTCATTGCCTGGCATAGTTTCTTTCATTTACCTCATGATGATCAACGAAAAACATTAAAATCTCTTGCTTCTTTGGTAGAGCAAAATGGTTTATTAATATTTACTTCCGGACCCGAGTACGGGGAAGTCTGGGGTGATAATGGGGGATATGATTTATATCATGCATCCCTTTCGTCTGAAGAATATACTCAAATTCTTCTAAAGTGCCATTTTAAAGTCCTTGTACATAACATTAGGGATCCTGATTGTGGGGAAGCAACTGTTTGGGTTGCTCAAAAAAACCACATTACTCCAGAGTAAAATGAAAAAAACTTCTTCAAATCTTATACTCAAAAATAATGGGATATCTATTTGGCATCATAGGAGATTTTTTAACACCAATTTTGATGCATCCCATTTTCTTGTAAAATGGTTCAGCACCAGGATCGCTCCATAATTTGAATCTACTAACACCATTTGATTTAAAATCTTCTACCATCATAGACCACATTTTTTTACCGAAGCCTTTACCAATATAATCTAGATCAATAAAAAAATTATCCAGTTCAGACTCTTTATTTCTGATGCTAAAACTATAAAAACCCATCACCTTTTCGGGTTTTTCAGTATTTCTTTCACAAAAAAGTTGCACTGTATTTTTTTCAAGATAGTCTGTGGTCATTTGAAAAAGCTGCATGAATTTATCCATAAATGCTTTATCATATCCCCAATAAGATTTTGAGCGATACATTAACTCATTGATCTGTTTTAATTCATGGACACCAGCTCGTACACATTTTACAATCATCTAGACCCTAACAATTTTTAATAGAAGCGCTATATCCGAATCGCCATAGAGCCAGTATTTAGCATCATCAGTATATTTCAGCCACTAATTTTACATCATACTGAGGCTACTGGTAAAATCGAAAACCAAAACTTTATCCTCTAAAACAATGACTATTGAACAGAATGAATTAGAGATTAAAAATAATCTACATCAAAGCATTACATGGGGACAACCTATTCCACTTTCCCCAATCTTAGCCCCTGACTGTCCTTACCCAGTTGAGGCACTTCCCTCAATTGTTAAAAAAGCCGTAGTAGACTATCAACAATATGGACAGCAACCTCTGCCTTTGATTGCATGCAGCGCCTTGGCTAACATGTCTTTATCATGTCAATCACTTGCCAATGTAGCGCGAGACAACTATTTAATTAGTCCTGTATCGCTTTATTTTTTAATTGCCAGCGGCTCTGGCACCCGAAAAACTGCTGCAGATAATGTTTTTTCGAGGGCAGCGCGTCACTGGGAAACACTTATTCGTAAAAGGCGCGAACCTGAAGTGTTGTCAGCGCTAACGCAACACCAAGTATGGCAAATGGAAAAAGACAGTTTATTCTCCCAAATCAAACGTGCAACCTATACGGGAGAAGACTCGGATTATGCCAAAGAAATGCTTGATGAGTTAATTCATCAAGAACCGGAAATTCCTTTGCAACCCACTCTTTATTTTGAAGATGCTACCCAAGAAGCACTGGCTATTCATTTAGCCCAAGGTTGGCCTTCTGCATCCTTATGGTCTGATGAGGCAGGCATCATCTTGGGTAGCCATAGCATGCAAGGCAATCCAACTCGTTTTGTAGCATTGCTTAATCGTTTGTGGGACGGTAAGACGTTCACAGCACATCGTAAGACAACGCAAGGATTTACCATTGAAAATCGGCGTTTAACACTTAACTTGATGATGCAACCGCTTATCTTACAACAACTTACCAAGCAAGCATCCGGTATTAGCCGACAAAGCGGTTTTTTAGCTCGTTGCCTTATGGCTTATCCTGCCAATAGTATGGGAAATCGATTTTACCAAGAGCCGCCTGCCTCTTTACATTCTCTAACCCATTATGAGCAACGCGTCACTGCCTGCTTAAACCAGTCAGAACAATTAAGCCATCAAGGTTGTATTCAACTTCCATTGTTGAAAATGAGTATGGCCGCAAAACAACAATGGATTTTATTTTTTAATGCAGTGGAAGCTGGGTTAAAACCTCAAGGCCAGTGGGTCGATGTCGTTGATTTCGCGTCAAAGGCCGCTGAAAATACAGCGCGGCTTGCAGCACTCTTTCATCTTTTTGAAGGACGCCATGGGGATATTGGTGTAGAGCATACCGAAAATGCCATTGAAATAATTAGTTGGCATTTGCAAGAAGCACGACGAATTATGCCTACTGAAACCGTTTCTTTGCAGTTTTCCGATGCCCTAAAACTTATGGACTGGTTTATTGAAAAAAATATTAGTTCAACAACCTTACGAACTATTCAACAATTAAGTCCATTGCGAGATAAAATAAAACGCGACCAAGCGGTTGAATTATTAGTGGAGCACAATCAAATACGCATTGTAAAATCAGGTTCAAAAACGATGGTGGAAGTGAATCCACGCGCATGCAAAGTGCCAACATGAGTTTTGTTTAATACTTTTAACTTTATCACACCAATTTACAGGAGAAACTCGTGCCCTTTAACATGCTAAAAGAATGGTTGAACAAGGAAAAAGAAAGGGGGATTGAGGATCCTTCCTGTGCTGTTTTAAGTACTTGTAGCAGCTCTAGCGAACCTCATAGTCGAGTGGTGGCCATTCGGGAAATTGAAACAGAGAGTCTTTTATTTTTTACGCAGCAAAAAACACGCAAGGTTGCTGAATTATTAAATAACCCTAAATCCTGTTTAAATTTTTTATTTGCGATGCAGAACCGACAAGTTATTTTAGAAAGTACAGCAATCCCCATTTCTCAAGAAGAAAATGAAGCTTTTTGGAGTACTCTTCCTCGTGAACGCCAATTGAGATTCTCTGCTTATGCTCCTACTTCAGGACTTGTCATTAAAGATTTAAACCAATTGGAAACCAGGAAAAAAGAATTGAGTGATCAATTTGCAGGACTTCCTATCCCTATGAGCGAGTATTATTTCGGTTTTCGCTTTATCCCAGAAACATGGATTTTCTACACGGTCGGCTCTATTTCTTTTTCTGAAGTAATTCGCTATACGAAGATAGAAGATTCTTGGAAATCAGAATTAATTTCCCCATAGGTGATATCATGTACATGCTTTGTTTTTGTGTTCCAGAAACCCATTTAGAAATTGTTAAAAATGCTATTTTTGCTACAGGCGCAGGGAGTGTTGATCATTATCAGCATTGTGCTTGGCAAACATTGGGTGAGGGGCAATTTATGCCATTACCTGGAAGCCATGCTTTTATTGGGGAAATCAATCAGCTTGAAAGAGTACCTGAATATAAAGTAGAAATTATCTGTACTGAAGAGCAAATCACAGTGGCTGTTGCGGCCTTAAAGAAGGCTCATCCCTATGAATCACCTTCTTATCAAGCGTTTCGGGTTGAGAGTATCTAATAATAAACAATGCTTCCAATATGAACCAACTTACATTCAAATAAGGACCTAAAAAATGTTACCCAAAAATGCCAGTTTGGGACATATAGCCCTAGCAGTTAATAAACTTGCTGAATGTGAGCAGTTTTATAATTTATTGGGATTGCAAACAGAACTTAAAACGATGGGCTACGTTTATCTTACAGGCAATAGCGACAATTGTGAAATTGGGGGAAAATCGTTGAATCTAACGCTCTAATATAAATAAAAATGTTCTCTTGTATGCCACTTTTATCACGATCGTTACTTCCAATACGGTTGTAACCTAAAATAGTAGCGACGATGCAAAATTTTATTCACGAACACTGCGCAAAATTTTCTCACCATGGTTAATGAGCAACGAGATATGTCCTTCATGATCCAAAACTTTTAGTGAGGCGTTAGGGTTTAATTTTGCATAAAGATTGGCATGAGCTAACGGAGCTTGTTTATCTAATCTACCTTGCCAAATGACAACAGGGCACTTTATATGGCTCATATCAAATCCCCAAGGCTTTAGGCTTAATTGAATTTCTTGAGATACGCCTGTAATACCACCTTTAAAAGCCTCTAACGATGATTGGATAAATAAATCACCAGCTTCTGTGTCACCTAAAATACGCTGATCTACCTCTGACATTTTACTCGTCATTTTTTTTAATATCCCGGGTTTTTTCAGCATCAAAAACATGAGATTTACCATGACGGTAGCAATTGGGGGTATTGCTTTAATCATTTTATTTATAAACCGCTGTCCTCGTCCTAGACTTGCTGTAGCCTCAGGTATTTCAAAAGGCCCCATACCTGAGACAATCGCTATTTTATTTAACCGATGAGGTATTTTATATCCACATCCTGCAACAAAAGGAGCTCCACCAGAGTGACCTATAATAGAAAATTTAGGGATACCTAAGTAATTGGCAAGAGCCTCAACATCATCAGCCCATGAAAGAATAGTGCGCGTTGGATGTTTAGAAGATAAACCCATTCCTGGTCTATCAATACTAATTAATCGATAATGATTTAAACATGCTATATTTTCCCAATGCCCAGCCTCAAGCCTAGAACCTGGAAGTCCATGAAAATAAAAAACTACCTCTCCTTTTGGATCTCCAAACTCAGCATATCCAAGTGTTCTGCCATCGTTTAACAGAATAGTAGAATTAGTAAAGCAAATTTTGGTATTCATAATAATTTCCCAGAAAGATAGTGCTCTACTGATGCTTCTATCAGCAGAGCAAGATGATCACGATAGCTTACGTTCAGCAAAAACTCTCATAGCAGCTACCAAATAATCAACCAAACCAGGGTGATATTTATTATAAAATAATCGAAAATCTGGATGGTCCAGGTACATTTTTCCAAGTCCTAAATATGTCTCCTTTGTTGGTGTCCAAAAATTATTAACCCAATCGTAATGTTCTTGGATTAATGCCTGAACCTCATCCGAATCAGTCCTAACTCCTTTTGCTAATGCATTGGCCAGCTCAAGATTAAGCTTTTCACCCGCATTTTTAAACTGTTCCCAATTTGATTTTTTCCAGTGAGAAACACGCGTCCAACTATCATCAATTTGCTTTTGTGATATCACTCCTGTTTCGAGCATATATTTTTCGTGCTCTTGTTGTTTGATGGGATCGAAGCCATCATACATTTCCGCATCACGCATAATTATTTTTCCTCTTAAATGTGAAATGGTTTTATCAATCGTCTTGATGAGCGTTGCTGTTCGTTCAAGACTAGATTCCAAAGCAGATTTATGTCTTTTTAATGATTCTATTTTATCAAAATCATCACTACTCATAATCTGTTGGATATCATTTAGAGGAAAACCAAGCTCACGAAAAAATAAAATCTGCTGTAACATAAGCAGCTGCTCTTCTTTGTAATAACGATATTGATTGCCACCATAGTAGGCAGGTTTTAATAAAGCAATTTCATCATAGAATCGCAGAGTGCGGGTACTGACCCCTGAAAGCCTCGCCAATTGATTAATCGTGTATGCCATTTTGCTCTCCTCTAATTGACAACATACACGATAAGGGTTGACGTAACGGCAAGGTCAATAGATATAATAATTTTTTTAAACCTGTTAAAACGACCATTAATCCAGTCATCAAATTGATTGCATAAACTAAGTTAAATTAGCAAGTTTCTGTAGTTGTTATTTTTAAGAATCACTTCAGGTGCACACCATCAAATACCCTATTCATCATCAGCTTAAGTCCTATCTTCTGCTGACTCATAGACTTTATTTTTGTTTCGCTTGCCTACAGCAACAACAAGGAGAATCATTTTATTATCGTTAACTTGGTAGACCAATCTATAGCCAGCCTGATGCAATTTTATCTTATAGCAATCTTTAAGATGGCCACTAAGTTTGGCAGAAATAACATGCGGATTTTCCAGTCGCCGTTTTAATAGTTTTTTAAACTGTTCCTGCAACTCCTTCGATAGTTTCTTCCATTCTTTTAACGCAAGCGGATGGAAATGTAACTCATAGATCATCAAGCGCAACCTTAACTGGCGTAAAGGGCTCTGAAAGGCGTTGTTCTACAATGCTTTTTAGCTCGCTTTCGTCAACAGCATCCATCAGTTTTTCAAAAGTTTCTGCTGGAATTAAATAAGCAGCAGCTACATTATGGTTAAGAATCACCACGGGCATCCCATGCGCATCATTAATAAGTTTTGTGGGATTTTTCTTTAATTCGCTAATGCTAGCGACTTGTGTTGCATATAAAGTTTGCATTTTAATGACCTAAATAAATACCTTTATTATGACTTAATTATAGTGCTTTTTATAATAAAAGGTCAATCATCACGAAATTTATAAAGGGGATTAGGGAAGTTGAATCAAAAGATTATTTAAGTATCCCTAAGAAAAAATTTTAAGCAACATCTCTTTCACGATTGTGCGCCTGCTTGCGATCCCTTTCATTTAGGAGAAAGCCAATGAGATAAAAGTTGTTTTTTCTGTGTTAATTCTATTAAGTTACACCTTCATTTACATTTGATTTTTTATTTCTTATCCAGTCTTTAAGGCTTTCTAATGCACAAGTCCAATCCCAACCTTCTTCAAAAGATTCAAGAGCCTGTTCTGCCTGCTCAAACATATAATCAGCAACCTGCAAAATAAATTGCTTGTCTCTATCTTTATACAAGAACTCAAGCGCATTAATCATTTCATAAATAATGAATCCATACCCATTTTCTGTATAACGGATGTACTCAGGGAAATAAAATGCATAGTCAATGGCTTTCTTTATCTCTTCCCAGTCTCCATTGGCAAGTCGCATTCCAATAGATGCACTTAAAGCCCTCCATAAGACAGAATTATATTGTGCATTTAAAAGAACAATTTCAGCCAAATGTTCTTTAGTAAAAGAGTTTAAATACTTTTTCAGCTGATGCATATCCACAGGTGATTTAGGTCCTCTGTTAAGGTACCGAGATTTTTCAGAAGGCATTAACTTCCCCTTGATTTAAACGTTATTCTAATATTCACCCATTGAGCACCATGCTACTTTTGCTACTCGTTGACAAACGAGCATACCTATATTGATCAGATAATACAGTGTTCACAAGGATCATAACAATATTCATCGCATCAAAATGAATGCATTTATGTAGCAATATATTGCTACATAAATGCTACATATCGCTACAATTTCAGAGATTAATAAATTTCACTGGATCACGTCTTGTTTCTGCCATTTTCCTTATTTATAGAAAATTATTATAAATAAGGAACTCTTTGCAAAAAACAAAAGAACTTAAAAAAACAAAACATGAAGAAACCCAAGCCACAACTGAGGACACCCTCTTTTGCCTATTTCAGGATGTGTTTTTTCGGTGTTCTTAGTGTAGCGTTATGTAGCAATACAGTAGCACGAGTTTTGCTACAATTAATTAATCGGATTTATAACAGAAAAAACCGAATTACCCTATGATTTAATGGATAATTTTATCCATCAGGTTTCAATGATTTGATGGTCGTGTAGCAATGTAGCAAATACATTAAATGACAAATTGTTTAGGACATTTTGCGAATAAGAGTCTATATTTGATCCTTAAAGGATATATCGATTATAAAGAAAATGTTTGAGATTCAATCAACCCAAAAGTAAACATTTTCTAAAGCAAGAAATAGACCACGAAGGTTTATGCACATACTAAGACACTTCTGATAATTCTTAAAAAGTCTTAAATACGATAAGAATTTTTAAGACTTTCATTGTTAATGATTAGGCTATCCTATAGAATAATTCTTAAATCCTTTAAGAATTATTAAGAACTTATGAAAAAACACAACAATTGGCATTATGCCCGCCCCGAACTAGCTAAAAAATATCTCGATCTATTTGAAATAGGTCTAACCTCTGCCCGAGGATTATTTGCTAGACGAAGAATGGGAAAAACCGAATTTTTGAAACAAGATTTTATACCTGCAGCTCAAAAGGCAGGTTATATTGTCGTCTATAGTAATCTTTGGGAATTAGAAATTGATCCTGCAACAGCTTTGGTTTCCGAATTTTATAAGACAATTGAGCCAAAAGGATTTAATAAAATTTGGACCAGTTTAAACAAGCCTATAAATATTAAAAAAGTTAAGGCCTCAGGAAAAATTACAGGTCTAGGGGAAAGGACTCTTGAGACAGATTTAGCAGAAACAAAAAAAGGAACCAGTACTTTATTAATGGAAGCAATGAATGCTTTCGATAAAACAAAAGATCAAATGATTTTGGTAATAGATGAAGCCCAAGTTTTGGCATATGAAGAGAACTCTCATTTTGCTCATGCTCTAAGAGCAGCATTGGATATCAGGAAAGAGCGTATAAAAGTAATTTTTGCTGGCAGTTCGGAAACCACTCTAAGACGTATGTTTGGGGTTGCATCAGAGCCATTTTATAACTGGGCGCCTCTAGAACCCTTCGAATTATTAGGAAAAGATTTCGTATTGGCTATGGTCGAAAGGGTAAATAAAATATCGAAATACCCAATGAGTATTCATGACGCTCTTGATGCATTTGAAAAACTGAAGAAGACTCCTGAGTTTTTTCGAAGATACATAGAATACTATTTAAGTAATCCGGAGGAGGGCACGGCTGCAGCTTTAGCGGCTACTAAAAGCAGGGTATTTAGTGATGATAATTTTAAGCGTCAATGGGAAACGTTATTGCCGGCCGATAAAATAATAATGTCAATGATTGCCAATGGAATAAGTGACTTACATGGAAAACTAGCTTTGCAAAAACTCGGTGAAGCCCTTGGAATTGATAGTGTTAATAAAAATACCACTCATAATGCACTAAGAAGATTATCGAATAAAAATTTGATTACTAAAATTGATTTTGGAACTTATCAGTTCGAAGATGAGGCTTTTGCTGATTGGGTAAAGCATTTAGCTGATTAATTTTGAAATCAGCCCAATTAACAAATTAATTTGATATTTCCCAGGGAAGAATAGGTATCAAAAGTATCGCTTCTGAGAATAGCCACGGGTTTTTTATCAATAGAGCTCAATGAAAAATTCACAATTGTCCATGTTTCATTTGTTTGATCATTTACAAAATATACACGGTCTCCAATTTTAAAAGGATCGGTGGTTATTTTACTTGCCTCTTCAATAGATTGGGGTAAAAATTTGCTTATATGAGCCATTTAATGGATGCCTTTAAATTTTAATGAAATGTAAATTTTTTGAGAATTATACATATTAAGGTTAGAAGTGCAACGTCTAAGCAGATAATCCGTTTGCTATTAAAGATTGGGCATGTAAAAATTTTATGACACAAAATAGTAAAAGTACATGGACAAAGATAAGGATAGGAATCACATGAACGATATCAAGTCATTTAAAATAAAAAAAATAGTTCTTCTTAAAATTACTTTTGCGGCAATTTTTTCCTGCACGACACTCAATGCCTATGCTGGCTTGCAATCCTATCACATCAAATACCACAAAGACTCCAAAATAAACAATGTTTCCTTATCCAATACTGAAGTATTAATAGAGTTCCACCGTAGTGGCAATTCACTGGGAAGACTCCTGACAAAAACGAATGAGACTCAAGGCATCACCATCGACAACACTTATGGGAAAAATTTGGTTATTCACGTGCTATTCATCGAGAAAGAGGGAAAAAGAATACGATGTTGGGGAGTATCTGCTGCTAAAACAAATACCATTGAGATTCAATGTGATAAAGTGGTTTCATTGAAAAAAACAAAGGGAAACACTGGAGAGTCCACTGATTCAATCCATTAAATCACTAAGAGCTCTCTGGTTAACAAGTATTGACAAAAAGAACAACGTGGCATGACACTATGTAACCTGCTTGATTATAAGGAAATAAACAAAAATGGCCAATAAAATTCGTGGTAAAGTCAAATGGTTTAATAAAGACAAGGGTTTTGGTTTTATTGAAAGCAGTGGCAAAGACTACTTTGTCCACTTTAGTTCAATTCAAAGTGACGGCTTTAAAACACTTCCTGATGGGGCAACTGTTCTTTTTAAAATGGGAAAAGGACAGAAAGGACCTCAGGCCGAGGAAGTAGAAGTTATCTAATAAATGACCACTATTAGATCTAGGCAAAACCGTTCTGATGACAATAACACTTATTTTTTTACTGTATGAAACCATCAAGGAGGAAAGAAGTGAATCAACGAGTTGCTTTAGTCACAGGGGGCACTGGTGGTATTGGTACTGCCATATGCCAGGAAATGCAAAAGTTAGATTATCAAGTCATTGCCTGTTATTTTAAACAAGGCAATCATGATTTGGCGAAAGAATGGCAGAAAAAACAGGCCATGCAAGGCTTTGATATCGACATTGTCTACGCCGATATTTCTTCCTTCAATGATTGTGAGAAAGTGACCGAATTGGTCATCGAAAAATACGGCAAGATCGATATTCTAGTGAATAATGCCGGTGTTACAAACGATGCCACTTTGAAAAAGATGACTCAAGAACAATGGCAGAATGTCATCCATGCCAATTTAAATAGTGTCTTTAATATGACGAAAACCGTGATATCCACCATGTTGGATAATAGTTATGGACGTATCATCACCATTTCTTCCGTTAATGGACGCAAAGGTCAATTTGGCCAGTGTAATTACGCGGCCACTAAATCCGCATTATACGGTTTTACCAAAAGTCTGGCACAAGAAGTCGCAAAGAAAGGCATCACAGTGAATACCATCTCCCCTGGCTATATTAATACCGAGATGCTTGCTTCTCTGAGGGATGACATTTTAGAAGCGATTGTTGCTCAAATTCCTGTGGGACGATTAGGCAAACCCCAGGAAATTGCTCGTGTTGTTGCTTTCCTTGCAGAAGAGCAAAGTGGTTTTATTACCGGCGCCAATTTTGATGTCAATGGTGGGCAATACATGTAACTCACTCGAAAGTCCATTGAGCGTTTATATTTTAAAGCCGCCATCCACATAAAGGATTTGCCCAGCAATGGGTGCGGCTTTATCAGATGCTTAATAATATCCAGCGGCATGAAAATGGGGGGCTAAAAATTTGTACCTATTCCCTGGTTTTTCAATTTTGATAAGTAATGACCAATTCATTGCCCTATTGAGCAGCACCAATAGAATGCGGATTAGCAAAATCGACAATCAAGCGTTTTTACTCTTCATCCGTCCTTGACTCCTGTTTTATTGTTCAAGAAGAACGCTCTACTTCTGAAGCACATAAGTTCCCGGTGCCGCTGGCAGTGAGGGATTCATGACCGATGATGCAATGCGTTTTTTAGTGTTTTGCTGGACTAACCACGCATGCCATGCTTGCCACCAGGAGCCCTCCCGCTTCTCTGCCATCGCAAGCCAGCTCCCAGGATTTAAGTAAGCCTCGCCTTGTTTATGCTCATGAACACGATAAGAACGTCCTGAGTGGCCAGGTTCACTGATGATGCCCGCATTATGCCCACCGCCAGTGAGAACAAAGGTCACATCCCCTTCTGTCATAAGATGGATTTTATAGACGGATTGCCAAGGGGCTACATGGTCTTTTTCAGTGCTCACCGCAAAAACAGGCAACTGAATATTTTCAGCAGCCACCGGCTTTCCTTCAACGGTGTAACGCCCTTCGGCAAAATCATTCTTTAAAAACAGTTTTTCAAGGTATTCGCTGTGCATTTTATAAGGCATTCGTGTAGCATCCGCATTCCAAGCGGTTAAATCAATCATCCCGCGCCGCATGCCATGCATGTAATCTTGAACCATTTTGGACCAAATTAAGTCATAAGCACGCAACATCTGAAAAGAACCGGCCATTTGCTTGGTATCCAGATACCCTTGCTCCCTCATCATACTTTTAAGAAAATCCACTTGACTTTCAGTCACAAAAAGCATTAATTCCCCAGCCTCAGTAAAATCCCCTTGGGCTGCCACGAGGGTCAAGCTGTTTAAACGTTCGTCCTTGTCTCTTACCATCGCAGCTGCGGTAATCATGGCCAGGGTGCCCCCTAAACAATACCCCATCAGATTGATTTTAGTTTCTGGCAAAAGGGTCGACACCGCATCAAATGCAGCCATAGCTCCTTGCCGATAATAATCATCCATCCCCAAATCCTGGTCCTCTTTGTCAGGATTGCGCCAAGAAATGATATATACGGTGTGCCCCTGACTTACGAGCCACTTCACTAAGGAGTTATGTGGTGATAAATCGAGAATATAATATTTCATAATCCAGGCTGGTAAGATAAGTATCGGCTCTTTATAGACTGTTTTCGTTTGGGCCTCATATTGAATGAGCTCAATTAAATGATTTTGAAAGACCACCCGCCCTGGGGTAATAGCCACTTGTTTCCCAGGGATAAAATGTTCAGAACCTGTAGGTGGTGCACCGGTTAGCTTTTCTAGCCAATCTTCGAATGCGATTTGGCCTCCTTGGATGAGATTAAGGCCCCCAGTGCGCCTGGCTTCATGGAATAAATCAGGATTAGACCAAACAAAATTGGAAGGGGATAGGGCATCAAGGGATTGACGTGCCCAGAACGAAACAATACGTTCCACCTGGTTGGGCAATCCTGGTACGTCCGTTGTGGCGCGTCGCCACCAATCCTCCATCTGCAAAAATCCTTCGGCGAATAAACGCCAAGGCATGGGCTGCCAACTGTCTTTTTTAAAACGCACGTCTTTACCATCCGCAGCACGTTCAACACAAACGATATTATTAATGCAATCCTTGGCATGAAAAAACGGATAAAAAGCAAGTTCCCACAAAACCCCAGGGGATTGGGCCAATTGCCAAAGCCAGGTGGAATAAGAAGAGCCGATGGCAGCAGGACTTATTCCTGCCGTCCATTTAGCCAAGTTGGCTTGCACTAATCGAGTGAAAAATGGAAAGAAGTTATCGGAAGTACCTCTATCAGCCTGTGCACAACACGAGAAATCTACCCCTTCTTGCAATTCTTGACTCTGAGTGAGTATCCTTTCCTTAGGACAACATTGTTTTTCTGATCTCTTCATGGCCACGACATCCCTGGCATTATGCCCTATAATCAACACGATATAATACAGCATAGCACAAGATTTAACCCATCAATTCCGTTTAAGGAGTCTCTCTTCGGAAATAGAAAGGCTAAATAGTCACCCCTTGCTGTCTCCTTGACCAAACAGCGCTCCTACTTTCCTACAAGAAACATTTTCTCATAGATTTTGGTCAATAAAGCGGGGCTTATTAACTTATCCATTTTAGGCTAAATTATTTTTGGTAACCTAATTGGTGTTATTTTTTGATAGGAATGAAATAACATAAAGCTACAGCCCTTTGGAGTTCCTTTCCTCGATAAATTGCGTCATCTGTCCTACTGTTAACGGTTTACTGCTGTAATAACCTTGCACTTCGAAACAGTGACTTGACCGTAAAAAATTGAGTTGTTCTTCTGTTTCGACACCACCCACCACCACATTCAATCCTAATTCTTGCGACAAAGCAATCGTCGATTTGATAATTAAATTATCATTTTCTCTGAGATGAGCATCTTCAATTAAGGTTTGTTTCAGTTTGATGGATTGGACTGGTGAATTTTTTAAGTGAGATAAAAAAGAATAGCCTGAGCCAAAATTATCAAAAGCAAGCTTTACCCCCATATTGCGAAGCGTACTTAATGTATCTTCAATCTTTCCCAAAAAATTGACTGCCGTTGCTTCCGTAATTTCAAGCTCTAACCAATCCGATGGCATTTGATATTCTTGTAAAATGTGCTTCACAGAAGAAATAAACCCTTTGTGTTGAAATTGATGAAGCGAAATATTAATCGCCAGGGTGCAGTTGAAAGGAGCGTAACTCTTTTTCCAATCCACATACTGCCTACACGCGGTTCGTAAGACCCATTCACCAATTGGAATAATCAAGTTAAAATGCTCTGCAACGGAAATGAATTCATCAGGAAAAACAACACCTCGCTTGGGATGTTGCCAACGCAATAAGACCTCCATCCCAACCATAGAATTCGTTTTTAAGTCAACCCGAGGCTGATAAACGAGAAAAAACTCTTGTCGCTCCAAAGCAAGATGCAACTCGGTCCCTATTCCCAAGCGTTTTGAATATTGTTTTCTAAGAGACGGTGTAAAGATTTGGCAATTATTTCGACCACATTCTTTGGCGTTGTATAAAGCAATATCGGCATTCTTACGAAGGGTTACTGCCTCCTCACCGGCATCAGGAAAGTAAGCAATTCCTATACTTAGTCCAATCATGACGGTATGACCTTTAATAAGGAATGGTTGACCCATCTTTTGAATCATAGTATTGGCCACTAATTTTGCCTGTTGTGGATTATTAATTTCTGTCAAAATAACAGCAAACTCATCTCCTCCTAATCGAGCCACACAATCTTCTTCGCGAAGACTTGAGCAAAGACGCTTCGCTACTTCACGCAATAGACCATCACCGACATCATGACCAAAGCGATCATTCACATTTTTAAAAAAATCCAAATCGATGCTTAACAGAGCCAGATGACGACCGTATCTTTTTGACCTGGCAATCTCACGTTTTAAATCCAGTTCAAACTGCAATCGATTGGGTAATCGGCTTAATACATCAAAATGGGCTAATTTCGATAATTTCTTTTGTACGCTTTCTAAATCTTTTAGCGTTTTTAGCAGTTCAGCATTCTTTTTTTCCAAATCCTGGTTCAGTAAATGAAGTTCCCTTGTCTTATTTTCCAACAATAATTCGGCTTCCTCGCGTGCTTTTCTTTCGCGATAATAAGAGCGCTCAAATATTGCTTTGTTCTCATTACTCAAAGGTAATCTCCAAACGACAATGATCATCTTTTTTTAACATGCAGTGAGTCTGCTTAATGGTAATTCTCTTTTTAAAATGTTGAGCGGCTCCTTGGATGAGACCTATTGCAAAATGGCAGAGCCTTCTATGTGATCGATATAACATAACCAATTGTTTTGCAGCAGGCTCTTCATAGCTAATGGTAGGTAATGTTTCATCTGGGTATAACTTTTCTACTTCCACATGAATTGTTCCATCAATGCTTTTTAAAAATTCTTTTAATGTCATGTCCTTTTTTAAAAAAATTGCGTACTTACTCGATAAGATAGGAAACATGTATTCACCAAAGGCCTCTAAAAAAACAGAAGCGTGCTGATTGGTCCTCTTCGCAATGGCCTGAATCAATTGCTGAAGTTCTGTATCCGAGTAAGTGCCGCCTGCTGTATAACTTCCACCACTTGGAAGGTCTAGTGAGGATACGAGTTGGTCCCAGGTTTCTATGCCAAATTGTTCTATAATCATGTTATTTAAGGAGGTAAAAACGATACCTTTCATCTATGGTCTCCAGCATAAAACAAATCTTTAAATCCCTTTTAATTAAGTAGCACGTCATTTCTCAATACTAAAATTGGTTTACCTACAGATGAATTCCTCATGAGTCCGCTCAATTTAACTAAAGAACTCTAACCTACTTTAATTCCTGATAACTATCCAGTGAGTCAGGTATTATTTTCTTCTCCTAATCGTATCAATATAGTTCAAATAACGATTATTTACCGTGTTAAAAATTAACAATGTTAAAAATAACAAAATAGGATTTTATTACCATTTCCTAAACAAAACTCAAAAATGATAGACATACCGTGTGGCTATATATGAAGCATAGCACATATGCTTTTTGAATGAAAAAACAAACCGACTTAATTGTACTAGGCAAGCAAATTCGCAAAATCAGAAAAGAGAAAGGTTTTTCTCAAGAGGGTTTTGCCAATTTCATCGAAATGAATCGGGGTTACTACGGGACTGTGGAACGTGGCGAAGCCAATATAACCATTTTAAATCTTCTAAAAATTCTTAAAGGATTAGATGTCACACCAAATGAGTTGTTCCCGCCCTCAACTTATGTGAGCTTGAAGAGGAAAATAACTAAAAACTCAGCCTCATAAACCATGATGAGTAAGGGGCTAATCTAATGCTTGATAAAGAAGTGGAAAATTGAAATAAAAACCCATGTAAAAAATGCCTGCAGGATAAGGAAAATTAATAAAGTTATAACAAAAGTACTTGTCTTCGTATACTCAATATTTTCATACGATATCAGGCATTAATTATCACTAATAATGAGTGTTCATTGGATCATTTCTAATGGTGTCAATGCCCATGTCTGTGGTGATGATAGCCACCAAATCGCTTCTTAACTGGCATGTTACCTTTTGAATCATCTTAAAATTTCTTCATAAAAGAATGGTAGAATCTTCGCAATAATTAAATACCCTACTTATCGTCTTCCTTAACTCCAACATCTATTCACATCCTTGGCAGTGAATTCAAATAATAATTTGAACTTATATTAAGCTTGGGGAGGTATAGATTCCCTATTCCAAAAGACAACTGATTTTTTCAACAAGTAGTCATGACTGGCACTGCGTATTTCTAAACGGTGCTATATTATATAAATGATTTATAAAATGAGGTGGGTTGTTTTTATATTGATTCTCTCTCACTTTATTTCATTGCAAGGAGCATAGATATGCCAAAGCAGAGACTTATTAAAGCAGTTATTGGGATAATGAGCGCGATACTTTTGTTGATCTCTTGCGCCCCATCAACAACGACCAATAATTCACACCGTGTTTCTCATACTTATGAAGGACACAACACGGGAGGAATAGGTTGGCATTAACATGAACAAGTATGTTTTTTGCTTTTCATCCCCTGTTCATGTAGTGCTATAGTAGGATGTTCAGTCCAAACAATTCATTGAAAAAATAATAAGGAGATTTCATTATGTTAAAAAGGAATGCGTTCATTTTATTGGCCGCTTGCAGCTTGGTTGCCACGCCACTCTTCGCAGAAGATATGCCTTCTGGTTCTCAAATGAATAATATGGGAATGCAAAGCTCTAATCAGCAGTCAACCCAACTGCAAGACGAAATGAAGCAAATGCAAGAAGCACTAAAACAAATGCAGGAGATGCATGATAAGCTTATGAATGCAAAAACAACGGAAGAAAAGAAATCGTTGATGCAAACACAAATGCCCATGATGGAAGAAGGCATGCACACCATGCAAAAAGGCATGAAGATGATGCAAAGTATGCACGATGATACAGCAAAACAACCCGAGATGATGGATCAACGTATGAAAATGATGCAAATGATGACGCAAATGATGCAGATGATGATGGATAGGCAAATGATGGGATGTCCCATGATGAAAAACCAATAACTCCTCTATAAGAGAGGCCTATCCTAGGGTAATTGACTCAAATCACCTGAGCTCTTATGAGATGTCTAAGAGCCCTATTGTCAGTAGCCCATTAAGATTGGCCTATTCAGAGCCTACCTATTTCATTGAACTCTATAAAGGGATGGTTTGGTGTATCATCATATAACCCAGTGACATGGGTGTGCAGATTGATGAGACCTCCTACATAGCTTTTGTTTTTTAGATTTGAGGCGGGCTGTTATTAATTAGCATTTTGCTCTCTGTTTTCAAACTCTGTTATATTAAAATTCCATAAAGTGATGTAAAAATAGAGAGAATAGGACGACACCTAATTCATGGGTCATGAATACAATTGGAAAATGATGGATAAAAACACGGCTGTTGCTCAAAGTCATGGAACTCCCATCGGCAGGATAATCGAAATCAATGGCCCTGTTGTCAGGATACATTGTGATGTACTGCCTCCTTTGCATCAATCTCTTAAAACTTACACGGACAGTGATGAATACATTTTGGAAGTGTGTCAGCACCTTGATGAGCATCATGTGAGAGCCATCACGCTCCACCGTGCCTCAGGATTGCAAAGAGGTTTAATAGTTTATGACCAAGGCACTTCGTTACAAATTCCCGTTTCAAAAGAATGCTTGGGCCGCCTTTTAAATATTTTTGGTGAGCCGTTAGACGGCGGCCCACCATTAGAAACCAATGAATATCGTGATGTTCTAGCCAAATCAGAACCACTTCAAATGACGAGCACTCAAGAAACCATTCTTGAGACAGGAATTAAGGTCATTGATTTACTTTGTCCCTTCGTCAGGGGCTCTAAAACGGGATTGTTTGGTGGTGCAGGAGTTGGAAAAACCGTACTCCTGATGGAATTGATGCATGCCATTATTCAATTGCATCAAGGAACCTCCGTCTTTGCTGGTGTTGGCGAGCGTATTCGGGAGGGACATGAATTGTGGCATGAGATGAAATCCGCAGGCGTAATGGATAAAACCCTCATGGTGTTTGGTCAAATGGACGAATCACCGGGAGTGCGTTTTCGCACAGGGTTATCGGCATTAACTTATGCGGAATATTTGCGTGATACGTTGGGCCATGAGGTTCTTTTTCTTGTGGATAATATTTATCGTTTTGTGCAAGCCGGCAGTGAAATTTCAGGCCTACTCGGCCGAATGCCGGCCAGTGTCGGTTATCAACCCACCTTAATGACTGAGATAGCGGAACTTGAAGAGCGCATGACATCGACTGCCAAAGGAGCAGTGACTTCGGTACAAGCGGTTTATGTTCCGGCTGATGATATGAGCGATCCGGCGGTGACCGGGATTATTACTCATTTGGATTCCATCATCGTACTCTCTCGCGCACAAGCAGGCAAAGGCATTTATCCCGCCGTAGATCCCTTAGCTTCCAAGAGTCAATTTATGGATAAAATCCTATTGGGCGAGCGACACTATTCCATTGCACAAGCCGTACGAGAACACCTTGAACATTATCAAGAATTAGAAGACATGATTTCTATGATGGGGATTGAAGAGCTTTCTCCTAAAGACCGTGCTATTGTGTTAAGAGCACGTAAACTGCAGCGCTATCTTAGCCAACCCTTTCATGTCACCAAGCTTCAAACAGGAATGGAAGGGAAATCGGTTTCATTAGAACACACATTAACCGATTGCGAATCCTTTCTAAGAGGCGATTACGATGAATTTTCAGAAGAAGAGTGTTACATGAGAGGTGCCATGGATAAAGGGAGATAACGACGGACATGGAGCTTTTTACTATCCATCTTAAGAGTGCCACACAATATGAAAAAATCGATAAGGTCATCAGTTTTGTGGGTGAGGATGCTTCTGGGCAATTTGGAATTTTAGCTCATCATAGCCGAATGATGACGTGCTTAAAATTCGGCTTGGCCTGGTTTCGTGATGAAAATCAAGAGACGGAATACTTAGCATTGCCAGGTGCCGTGGTTTATTTCATTGACAATCAATTGCATATTGCGACACGACATTATGTGCGCCATAAAGAATACCAAGCCATACAAAGGGTCCTGGCGGAAGAATTACATTGGGAAGAAAACAATCTATTGCGCACTAAAGAAAGCGTGCATCGTTTGGATGAAGAAATGTTAAAGCGTTTATGGGAATTAAACCGGCAGAACAGCTATGGAATTTAAAAATTCAAACAAGGAACTGGAACAACAAGTGAAACGAAACGTCCGCAAAATCAATAAAGCTAAAAAGGGAAAATCAACGTTATTAGCCCAAACAGTTTACCTGGGTACTTTAGGCTTTGTTTTTGTGTTACCCATCATTGCAGGAGCCTATCTCGGGGTTTGGCTCGATGAGAAAATAAAAGGGTATTCCATGAGTTGGACCATCAATTTAATCCTCCTTGGGGTGATTATTGGTGCCATTAACGTGTATCTTTTAATTAAGGACTAACCGTGGGAGAAGAAGGATTCTTAGCGCATTTTGCCTTTTCAATCGGTGGATTACCCATCACACAAAGCGTCTTAACCACGTGGTTCATTATGATCTCCTTATTCATCATGGCATGGAGTACCACTTACAAATGCTCTCTCCTACAGCCAAGCACGTACCAACTCCTTTGGGAGGGTGTTTTGAGCACCATGTACGATGCGATAAAAGAAGTATTGCCCAACCACGTTGAGTTGATATTTCCTTTTGTAGCCACCTTGTGGATTTTTATCCTTGTTTCCAATTTAATCGGTGTTATCCCGGGATTTTATTCACCAACGGCGGATTTATCGGTGACGGCATCCCTTGCGATAATAACTTTTTTATCGGTACACTGGTTTGGAATTCGTGCCGAGGGGTGGCGAGAGTATTTGAAACATTATATTAAGCCAACTCCTTTTTTATTGCCTTTTCATTTAATCAGCGAAATCTCTCGAACCTTAGCATTGGCCGTCCGCTTGTTTGGTAATATCATGAGCTTGCAATTAACCGCCCTGATTGTCCTCATGATTGCCGGATTTTTAGTTCCTATTCCAATACTCATTTTACATATTATTGAAGCCATCATCCAAGCGTATATTTTTGGCATGCTGGCCTTAATTTACATTGCTGGGGGCATTCAAGCCCATGAGCTTAAAAGCCAAGGAGAATCGTTATGAATGACATAAGTTGGTTTAGTTTAGCGTCAACCGTTATTGCAGCAATAGCCATTGCCATAGGAACTATAGGGCCAGCTCTGGCCATGGGGCGCGCGATTAGTCACGCCTTAGATGCTTTGGCAAGGCAACCTGAAGCCGAAAAATCCATCACCAGAACCTTATTTATTGGTTTGGCCATGATCGAGTCGTTAGCCATTTATTGTTTGGTGATTGTTTTGATTATCCTCTTTAGAAATCCATTATTGTCTTATTTTGTAACGCAACAGGGATAAAACCAATGGAACTCTCTTGGACCACTTTTTCATTAGAACTCATTAATTTTCTTATTCTCATTTGGATTTTGAAACGCTTTCTTTATGAGCCCATACAAAAAACCATATTAGAACGAAAAAAAAGAGTGCAAGAACAATTAGAGACTGCACAAACACTGCACAGGCAAGCAACGCAATTGCAAACAACCTATGAACATCGCCTTGCCGATTGGCAACAAGAGAAAGCGACCCTACAAAACGAGTGGCATGAGGCGATGGAGCAATGGAAATCAGAAGAAAGACTCCGGTTTGAAAAACAATTGCGTCAAGAAAAAGAGCAGGTTTTTTCCCATGAAATGCAAAAAGCCGCAGCCACCATTGAAAACAATGCCAAGGAAGCGTTTCTATTGGCTGGGAAATTTGCTGAAAAATTGTTAATGCCTTTTGCGGATGCCCATCTTGAAGAGAACATCATTAAAAAAACCATTGAGGATCTGAATCATTTTCCGGTAGAACAATGGCAATGGCTCAATACTGTGCCGGAAGAAGAAACCATTTCGATACAAACGGCCTACCCCATCCAAGAACATCAGAAACAGGATCTCTTGCAAGTCATTGAACAATTGTCGCCTAAAAAACTTACCGTCTGTTTCACGGAAAATCCAAAGCTTCTCGCGGGATTAACCCTGCAAATGGGCCCCATGTGCTTGCAAGCCAATCTTCGTGATGAATTAAAATTCTTTACAGAGACAAAAAATGAATTGGCCTAACACCCCTTCTTTTCTTGAGAAGCAACGACAACGCCTTGAGCGCTATCAATTTCAAATCAAGGTATCCGAACAAGGGCGGGTGGTTTCTGTTGGAGATGGGATTATCTGGATTAAGGGCTTACCAAGGGCTGCCATCGATGAAATTCTTATTTCAGAAGATGAGTGCTGTATTGCCATGGTGTTCCATCTCACCGAAGATCTGGTTGGCGCTGTGATGCTGGTACAAACCAAAAAATTAAAGGCAGGCACCCCTATTTTTCCTCTGAAACGCGTATTGAGTATTCCAGTAGGCGATAAACTGCTTGGGCGGGTGATTGATCCTCTAGGCCATCCATTAGACGGCGGTGAGATTCCGCCCCATGAAGAACAAGGATTACTGGATAGGCTGTCCCCACCTATTCTTCACCGCGACTTTGTGAATCGACCATTGTACACGGGAAATAAGATGCTTGATAATCTAATTCCCATCGGAAAAGGACAAAGGGAGTTACTGATTGGGGATAATGGGCTTGGTAAAAGTGCTTTAGCCCTTGACATTGTGATGAATCAAAAAGATAAAAATGTGTATTGTGTCTATGTGTTGATTGGCCAAAAACGTTCTACAGTAAGCTCTACCATTCAATTATTAAAAGAAGCCAATGCCTTGGACTATACGACTGTTGTGGTGGCCCAAGCGACGGCCTTACCAGGATTACTTTATCTAGCTCCTTTTGCAGGGTGCGCCATTGCCGAGCACTGGATGAAAAAGGGCTTAGATACCCTGGTGGTCTATGATGATTTGAGTGCTCATGCCAATAGTTATCGTGAACTGTCCCTTTTACTGCGTAGACCTCCTGGACGTGAGGCATTTCCTGCGGACATTTTTTATCTGCATTCCCGTTTATTAGAGCGCTCCACCTGTCTTTCCCCTGCTATGGGCGGCGGCAGTATGACCGCGTTGCCTATTATTGAAACCAAAGAAGGTGAAATGGCTACTTATATTCCAACGAATCTCATCTCCATCACCGATGGGCAAATCTTTTTTGATGAATCCTTATTCTCTTCTGGATTTCTTCCCGCCATTGATATCACCAAATCGGTCTCACGAGTCGGTGGTAAAGCGCAGCATCCACAAATTAAAAAAGAATCCGGTCGAATGAAACTTGATTACCTGCAATTTCTTGATTTGGAACTGTTCACCCGCTTTGGGGCGAAACTGGATGCCAAAATGCAAAAGCAGATTCAAAAAGGGAGAATTTTAAGAGAAATTCTAAAACAAGAACGTTTTTCACCACTACCCATTGAATTTCAACTCGCATGGCTAATTGCTTACAATGAGGGTTTCTTTGACGAATTGAATTTAGAAGACATCCCCAAAATTCTCAAAAAAATAGAGGGAGAAATAAAACAGAGCACTTTATCCTTGGGAAACCCACGAGAACAATGGGAAAAAGCGATAAAAGAATGGCTAATGGCATAGAACGGACTCATTATCCACTCCAAAGCAATGAGTATCACTTAATACCCGGATGGTATCATGACGAAACGAACCAAACTCAAAGAACATCTTCATACTTTAGAAGAAATTGGCCACATTATGACGGCCATGAAAAATCTTTCTTTAATTGAACTGGGCAAAATCACTCAATGTCTTTCCATGCAGGACAACGTCATTAAAACCATTAGTGAGGTGAGTCATGATTTTTTAAGTTTCTATCCCATGCCCCCCATGAATCAACAAGAAAATCCTCCCTTAGTTTCTATTCTTATTGGCTCAGAACGCGGCTTTTGTGGTTCTTTTAATGATAATGTGCTTCATCAGTTAGACGTGCACAAAGAGCACCATTCTGAATTGGAACCAGCACTCATTCTTGTAGGGCATAAACTGGCATTAAAAATGCCTAATGACCCTCGTGTCATAGCAACAATCGATGGACCCAATGCCATTGAAGAAATCCCAGACGTGATTTCAAACGTGTTACAAACATTAGAAAAAGCCTTATTGCAAAGAAATAAGACATGGCATTCTTGGCAATGGACTATTCTCTTCAATGAGGAAGAGCACAATCAAATTCAAGCAAAAACCTGGCAACCCTTTAAAGAGTTGGATACAAGTCCTGCGCCTTATTTTTCTGTGCCACCCGTTTTGAATGGTTCCAAAGACCAGTTTTTCGCTGACTTGGTGGAGCATTATTTACTGGCCATGTGTTATTCGATTTTATATCAATCGTTTTTTGCGGAGAATCATCAAAGACTGTTTCACTTAAACCAGGCATTAGATCGCTTAGAAAATAAAAAAAATGCATTAAACCATCGTCTCAATTTACTGCGCCAAGAAGAAATTACCGAAGAAATTCAGAATATTGTACAAAGCGCCGAAGCGATTATTGGTCATGAGCTCACATAGAAAGACAAGGTAAACTATAATATACTGATTGGACTGGGTTTCTAATCAATGAAATGAATTTTCTATAAATTCGTAGTCATCCCTTTCGAGTGATTGGAAATCGGTTACAGAATAGTGAATAAACTCATATGAGGCGGGAAAACACTCGTGCAGACTGCTCCACTTTAACCATTTTTTGAATCGTCATGTTAAGTGAGCTTTTGGAGAGAAAGGATGCTGTTTCAATACACTAAAAAGTTTACCTTACTTCGATGGGTTCGAACATTATCCATTTCTTTCCTGTTGGCGATGGCCTCTGTTTCCTTTGCACAACCCACAGCGGATGAGCATGCCGCACATCATCCAGGAGAAAAGGAGAAAGAAGGCGAGGGAATGAGTGGCATGATGAAAAATATAGGGACTCCCTCTAAGGAGCTTTACCCTTCTTTAATGAGTTTACCCACATTATCCCCTGAAAAACGCCTTGAAATTCAACAAAAGGCACACCAGCGCATCACCTCAGGCATCGCGCTCATGAAAGGTGGGCTTAACGAGCTTTTGTTGGCATCCAGCACTAACAATTACGCTAAAATGCAGGAAGCTTTAGAGAAATTACGAGAAGGGATTGCGCAATATGAGAGTGCACTGGCCGCACTTCGCGCCCTTTCTGAAGGAAAAAATCCAAGCGACATCGCCTTGCAGTGGTTTAAACGAGAAATGAATCTTCTTCCAACTAGTCCGCAAGCCGAGAATGTCTTAGGGGGGCCTTTTTTTCATTTAACGATTATTGCGCTATTTGCTCTGTTTTTTTTGGTCATGATTTGGATGTATTTTTTCAAAATGAGAAGAGCGGCTGCTTTGCTCGATCGCTTAATCCAACAAAATACGGCTGCTCCTTTGGATACCTCACCCCAATTCTCAAAAACACCTGAACCAACCCCTTCCTTAACATCAGTGGAGCCCATTAAATCCTCTCAAGCTTCTAAAGTGCCATCAGAAACAGCCCCAACTACCCCTCCTACCTGCCCCGCGCATAAATGTCCAGTCCCCCAATTTCCGGTCATGAGATCGCTCACCGAACCGGAAGAGAAATGGGAAGGACAACTTCGTGTTTGCCGTATCTTTCAAGAAGCACCAGGAATCAAAACGTATCATTTGGCATCAACCCATGAGGTGGCTTTGCCATTTACCTATTATCCTGGCCAGTTCATTACGCTCACCGCCTTAATTAATGGTAAAACGATAAGACGCAGTTACACCATGGCGTCCACCCCAACCCAATTGCATTATTGTGCCATCACGGTCAAGCGGGAAGAACAAGGCGTGTTTTCCCGTTATTTGCATGACGAAATTAAGGAAGGGGATTTACTGGAGGTGATGGGACCTAATGGTAAATTTACTTTTACTGGGGAAGAGGCAAAGAGCATTGTACTGATTTGTGGCGGGGTCGGCATTACCCCCATGATGAGTATCATCCGCTATCTCACCGATATTGGATGGCACAATGACATTTATTTGCTGTATTGTTGTCGCACGACAAGTGAGTTTATCTTTCGCGAAGAATTAGAGCAACTTCAAGAAAGATACCTGAATCTCCATGTGTATGCGTCGATGCTGCGTTCAGAGGGAACCGTTTGGATGGGGTTACAAGGCCTATTTACCAAGAATATCATCAGCCATCTTGTCCCTGATATTGCCTCTCATCGTATCCACGTTTGTGGTCCTCCTGCGATGATGGAAGCTATCCTTGGTATCTTAAAAGAGCTTAACGTGCCCGCTGATTTGATTCTAACAGAAGCATTTGGACCAGAAAAGAAACCAGAAATAGTCCAAGAAGACTTCATCAAAGCCGATACCCGTGCGATGGTTTCGTTTAGGAAATCCGAAAAAATGGTTCCAATTCTGCCGGACCGTACCCTTCTTGAAATCGCTGAAGCCAATGGGATAGCGATTGATAATGCGTGCCGAACCGGGCAATGTGGGTTATGTAAAGTGAAATTGCTGTCGGGGGAAGTGACCATGGCTTGTGAAGATGCACTTTCCAAGGAAGACAAACAACAGGGGCTTATCTTAGCCTGTCAGGCCAAAGCGACTCAAAACATTGAGGTGGATGCTTAATGAATGCGCAAGGACGTATGATGGTTTTGGGGTTAGTACTTCTAATGCTTATTACATGGCTAGGCTTTGCAGTCCATACGTCTTCTCGTTTTGCCGGGAGTTTTTGGGGTGGTGTGTTTGGGGTGAGTGGCTCGATATTGATGCTGATTCCGCTCCTCTACCTCTTTGTTAAACGCATTTCATTTTTGAAAAATTGGGTAACACACTATGTGTCCATGAATACGCTGTTGTCGTGGCATATTTACACAGGTATTATCGGCTCGATTTTAGTCTTGATTCATACAGGACATAAATTTAATAGCGCGCTAGGCATTGCTTTGACTGCTATGACGCTCATTGTCACGCTCAGTGGTTTTATTGGCCGTTATCTCATGGGCTTTATGACTCAGGAAATCGATGAAAAAAAGACAATCCTCTTGGGATTACAACAGCAATACCAAATCGTAGCTCAAGAATTACAAGCAAGCGCACACCCCAAGCAAAACATCGGGAAATTACATCTTATGACAGCTCGCTTTCTTTCCTGGCTTCTTGAAGACACCGCACTGGATGGTCAGTTAATCAAGTCAGCAGAAGTACGCGCTTTGTGTTTAGCAGATGCCATCTCTGAGCTGGAATACGCCATTCGTTTTCACGAGCACTTCAAGCGCCTGTTTCAAAAATGGTTAACCTGTCACATTATTACAGCACTGGTATTGTATGTTCTGCTGGGTTTGCACGTTTGGTCTGGAATTTATTTTGGATTAAGGTGGTTTCAATGAAGCTGAGTTGGGCTACCCTCGCTGCCCTTACCGTAATCGCGGCACTGTCTTTTATGGCCTATTATCTGTCTTCTCATGGAGATGAGGTGAGCAGTTTGACGAACGTAGCGGAGTGGCAAAGAATGGCAAGCCCCGGAGAACTTTCCAAAGCCCACTCGTTTTTAAGTCACAACTGCACTGCATGTCATACGCCTGTGAAAGGGGTTGAGGCAGCGAACTGTAACGTCTGCCATGCCAACAACGAATCTCTGTTAAAACGCCAGCCGACCTCCTTTCATGCCAACATAGGCAGTTGTGTTGAATGTCATAGAGAGCACCAGGGCAGAACAGCACGTATCACCCAGATGGATCACAATGCTTTGGTTTCGTTAGGACTTCAGCAACTTCGTGCCTTTTCAAATGCAAATGATGAAGAAGAACAGTTGATTATTAATCAAGTTATGCTCTTTTTAGCGCAGAACGAATCCAATAAGTCCACATTACGGGTCAACCCCCATTCATCACCTCAAGAACTGACTTTACGCTGCGCCTCATGTCATCAAAACAAGGACAAGCACTTTAAGTTATTTGGCGACGATTGTTCTGCTTGTCATGAAACGGCTCATTGGAGCCTCTCTGAATTTAGGCACCCATCTCCGAGTTCAATGGATTGTGCTCAATGCCACCAAGCGCCACCCAGTCATTATATGGAGCATTTTAATATGATTTCAAAAAAAGTGGCTCATGAGCATGAAGCCCGTGTCGATCAATGCTTCCTTTGCCACCAAACCACGTTGTGGACTGATATTAAAGGAGTTGGGTTTTATAAGCATCATTGAGGGACTCCTTCTCTACAATGGAAAATTATAAGTGCCATAACAATTTATTATGGCACTTACCAGGACTATTGATTGGGTGACTGTTTCTGCATCGGTATTTGATGTTGCATCAACAGAGGCATACCAGTAGGCGTTTGAATATATCCTTTATGCCAATACACAGTGGCATAATAAGCACTACAAATCATTCCTAAAATCGCAAAGAGAACGATGAGCCAACCAAAAACTTTTGCCAACGAAATACCGAAACCTTCGTGACGTGAAGTCCAGACAACCAAAATAATACCAAACGCTATAGCAATCAAAGACAACATCTGAGCCACATGAAATAGGAATGCTTCACCTGACATCATTGGCATCTGGAAATAGCCTGCATACCAGTATTTAATTGCGTAATAAGAACTGCATAATTCCCCTAAAATCCCAATAATGACAATCAGCCATCCAAATACTTTGCTTAATCCAGTACTGTTGCCTTCATTACGTAATGCCCAGACGACCAACATGATTCCAAGCGCTATTGCGATAAGGCCGAGCATCTCGGCACTGTGAAACATAAACATCATGGTGCACCTCCTTTACTGTCTTGTTGTTTACCAAAACGAGGTATAAACCCAGGAGTAACCGCAGCGTAGCGTTGATATTCCTCACCAAACTCCGCCAAAACCTCTTTTTCTTCCCTACGTGCGAGACGAACATACATATAAACCAGTATAGGAAACATGATTAAGGTCAGAATGGTTGGCCATTGCAATAAAAAACCAATCATCACCAGAATAAACCCATCATATTGCGGATGACGAATTTTGGCATACAGCCCACTGGTTGCAAGTTGATGCTTCTTTTGAGCACGATAAAGAGTACCCCAGGCGGATGCAATCATCCAAAGACCGCCGATAATGAAGACAAAACTTAAGATATGAAAGACATCAAAATGGGGATCACCTTTCAAGCCAAGCAGGGTATGGAGTAAATGACCACTGTCATGACCGTATAAATCTACTCCAGGATAATATTTAGAAAGCCATCCTGACAGAAAATAAATGGTTAAAGGAAAACCATACATTTCGGTAAAATAAGCGATGACAAACGCAGAAAAAGCACCAAAGGCGCGCCAATCTCGCCTTGTTTTAAACGTGGTGGTAAAACTGTACGCAAACAAAATGAAAATAGCCGAATTGACAATGACCAATAACCACAAACCATAGGCATACGAAGTATGTTCCATTTTCGATTAATCCTTATCCTCAGACGAGTCGTCCTCATTATCAGACTTATGATGATGCTCCTCTTCATGACCTCCATGTCCTCTATGCATAAACAGATGCATTAGTGGACAGAGTAAGACTAACAGCAAAAAAGGCGAAGCCCCAAGAAAACTCGCAATGTGAGCACCATGCTCTACAATCAAGAAATAGCCAATAATCCCAATAATGATGATGGCCACCATACCAGAAGGAGAACTCCAAAAGTGCATCTCTTTTTGTGGTTTTGATGACTGCGGGTGATGCTTAGGTTCAGGCGACATGATGTGCCCTCCTTTGCTCATTAAATTTTATTAGTATAGTCCATCCTGATAAAAGATTGCGCCAGTAAAGTATCACCCATATATTGTTCAAATTTCGAACTAAAGTGCTATCTTGTCTATACTTAGATTGATAAGTATTGGATTTAGACTAGCTTAGAAATAACGCTATCACATCCTTTACAAGGAGCGGCAATATGTGGACTTTAAAGACGTTGAAGCGGTTTGTTGCTGTAGCCGCTTTGATAGGCTCAACTGCTGTAGCCGCTGCTTTTGATACCTCAGTCAAAAATGATTCCCAATTAGGTTCTATGATATTGGCTGCCAGTGTCCATCATCCACCTCATTGGACACCTCATGGTGGACATGGTAAGTGGCATTGGGATGGACATAGATGGCATTGGATTCAATACCACTACAAGTGGCATCATAACTGGCATCAAAATTGGCACCAACAAAACTGGCATCACGGTGGACAAGGTGGACACGGCTGGCAAGGCGGGCATGGCAGCGGACATTAAGAAGAAGGGAGCTCATTCTCTTGATGCGTGGTACTGTAATAACATGTTGTTAAGAGGTTTTTTTTGTGCCAAATATATTCAGTCAGGTAAATCAGTCACCGTCATAAAGACGTGGGGAAGGACCTTCTAATCTTTGGGGAGAGTAAGCCTAATACCCCAATCAACACCAATAATAGGACAATGAGCCCCAGTAAGAAGAGGCATGAAATTCAAGCAGGATAACTCTCCTTATAGGCTTAGGCTTAAATTTGAAAAATATCCGCGAGTTCCTTGGGCTGTAACTGCTTTATCGTATCGACTCAAGGCATGAATGTATGCCGCTTGCCGCATATCTGTTTGATATTGTTCCATCAGCTGCCAAATATTCTTGAATTCACGGGATATGATAGTCTGTAATTCTTCTTGAACTTTTTCCATACTCCAATAATAACCTGATTTATTTTGAACCCACTCAAAATAGCTTACGATGACCCCACCCGTATTGGCTAATATGTCGGGTACAATTAATACTCCCTTTTTCTGCAATAGTGCATCGGCCTCTAAGGTTATTGGACCATTTGCAATTTCAATGATTATTGGCGCCTTAATTCTGGCTGCATTTTCTTGGGTAATTTGATTTTGTGCAGCAGCTGGGATAAGTAAATCGACATCGAGTTCCAATAACTCTTCATTCGTAATGGTAGCATCCTTCGCAAGTTTACAAACAGACTCTTTGCAATATATGGACTGCACCTCTTTAGAGCTGTTTTTTATTTCAATCATGCGAGGTATATCGATGCCTTTGGTATTATAAATTCCTCCTTTCGAATCACTTATCGCAACAATTTTATAGCCATTGTCGTAAAGCAGCTTAGCAATACTTTGTCCCGCATTACCAAATCCTTGAACAGCAACTCGTAGCTCAGAAGACTGCCATTTTTTCTTTTTTTCAAGAATTTTAATGCAATAGTAGGCACCTAGACCGGTCGCACCCTCACGCCCCAAGCACCCTCCCAAAGAAATAGGCTTGCCTGTGATTACCGCTGGACTATTTTGCCGAACAATGGTGGCATACTCATCCATCATCCAGCCCATGATCATCTCATTGGTATACATATCAGGAGCAGGGATGTCTTTGTCTGGTCCAATAAAATCCGCTATTAACTCAATGTAGCTTCGACTTAATCGCTCCAACTCCATGCGAGATAATTGTTTTGGATCAACAATTACCCCACCTTTTGCACCACCAAAGGGGATGTCGACGACAGCGCATTTTATTGTCATCCATAATGCAAGAGTTTTTATCTCATCTAAATCCAATTTTGGATGAAACCGTATGCCCCCTTTCATAGGACCACGGCTGTCATTATGATGGACTCGATAAGCTGTAAAAATTTTTAATTCACCATTATCCATCCGAACTGGGAGAGATACTTCCAGACAGGATTTAGGGTGTTTCAGTTTCTCTAAAGCTTCGGAATCAATACGACAAAATGAAGCGGCCTTATCAAGCCGTGAAAGAGCATCTAAATACATACATTCCTCCAATTAGTGCATTCACGAGGTTTCTTCTGGACAAACCATGGGTACTAACTATTTGTTATTTGGCCTACTCTGAACTCAAAATAATTTCAAACCCATGAGCAAGAGCGTGGGCTTAAACCGGTACTTTTATCTAGTGCACCAGGACTCCAGTATCCTGGTATAAGCAACTCACGTGACCGTTTAAAAAAGAACAGCTACTCCTAACGTGATTGTATCTTGAGTGGTAGGCTCTCCTTGACTTCGAAGAATTCTCTTAAGAGCACCATATTCTTCATCATGTTCGTACTCTGTAAAAATATTAAGCCCTGGCTTAAGACGATAATAAGGCCTAAGGATGTAACGCATTTGGTTTAAGCCATTGCCAATCTCGTTTTTGACGACGGTATGAGTGGCCAGAATGCTGCGAAGCCCAGTGAGGAAGAAGAAGTTATTGGTCAGTTGGTTAGCCCGTGCTAACTGAATGTCAAACTTCACACTGCCATCACGATAATACGTTCTAATATTGGTATCAATATACCAAGGCATTAACCCTTCAATACCAATACCAGGTTGCCAATAAGGGCCTCCGGGGCGATAAAAATAATTGACTCCTCCTTTAACTGCCCAAAATTGGCTAATCAAATGCCAATAGAACACATCGATATCTGCGTTTTCAACGGTTCCTTTATAAATTTCAGCGTCCTCAGTATACAACTGGAGCTTATTGTAATCTGGGCCATAGAGGCCTCTAAACGTCATTTCCTGAGCATTATGAAAAGGATCTTCACCGAGTTCAATATAGCTTGAACGATAGAAACCTTGATGATGCCCTGCGGGGTGTTTGATGAGAGAAGCATCCAGTGGCATGACTTCGTCTTCTCGTACGACCGGCCGATTGATGTAGGCTTGCTGATAGGCGTAATTGTCTGGCTTTCGAGTGCCTTTGGCAATCTCAATGATGGTGGTGTATTGAAATACCCGCGCCATGCCTGCGGTCATGTGCAGAAGATGGTGGCAATGGAAAAACCATTGGCCGCTGGCTTCAGTATCAAAATCGGCAACGGCAGTAGCTCCTGGAGCCACCTCAATGGTATGTAATAAGGGATCGTAAGCCCCATGACCATTGCGTAAAATAAACCAATGACCATGAATATGCATGGGGTGACGCATCATCGAATTGTTGGTAAAAATAATCCGATAACGCTTGCCTGGCTCAATCAAAATCGGTTTGGCCTTGTATTCTGGTAGGCCATTAATAAACCAGATATAACGGTCCATATAACCAAACAATTCCATTTTAATAATCCCATCGACTGGTTTATTCGGATTATTGGTTTTCACTGCTGCTTTTAACTCTTGGTATTTGGTTCCTAAGGTGGTGGCTTTTGCTGAATCAGGCGGCTCTATTTTATCGCCTATGATGGTCGGCTCAATAGGCATCTGCATGTTCATGGAATCATTCATCGACATGCCATGTTCCATAGGCCTATCTGACTTCATGTTCCTATTCATAGACATGTCATTAGCAGAGTGAGATGTCTTACTCTGGCTCATTGCGCTATGATTCATGTCCGGCATAGCCATGCTGTTGTTCATTGCGGTCGACGAGGAGTCAGACTTCATTTGAGCAGAGTGAGACTTCTTACTCTGACCCATTGCGCTATGATTCATGCCCGGCATGGCCATGCTCTTGTTCATTAAGGTCGACGAGGGGTCAGATTTCATTTGAGCAGAGTTAGGCGTCTTACTCTGACTCATTGCCCCATGATTCATACCTGGCATGTCCATACTCTTGTTCATCGAGGTCGATGAGGATTTGGACTTCATTGATGAGGTGTGAGCGGAATGATTGGATGCATTGTCCATTTTCTTTTGGATAGTCTTAGAGGACATCGAATGATTAGCACTTTGCGAACTCATTGCTTGAGAGTGCGAAGGCATGGTCATGGAGGGTTTCATCGCCGTTGATGATGTTTTTTTGTTCATCAAGGCGTGTTGTTGATTTCCACTCATCCCCCCGCTATTCATAGACTGCATCATGTTGGCCATCATTTCTCTTGTGACAGGAAGTGGCTCAGGGAAAGGAGTCACGTGCTGATAGTTGACGACTTGATTAGGATGAGTCACTAAAGCCCCATACGCTTTGCCCAGCGTGTCAATCGACTCGGCATAAATAATGTAAGGCTCGTTTTTTTGAATGGTCACCAGGATATCATAGGTTTCACCTGGTGCAATCCAAAAATCCTCAATGGGATAGGGGGTTACATCATTTCCCTGAATATGCACCATCTCCACTTTGGCATCAGGAATTTTAACACGATAGATGGTGCTTGCTCCTGCGCCAATGAAGCGTAGCCGCACCCTATCCCCTACTTTCACAGGGGCGGTCCAAGGATGAGATTTAGGGTGACCATTTAATAAATACGCATCATACGCCACGTCACTTAAGTCATAGATACTCATGCGCATTTGTTGCATCATTTTATAATCAGCAATTAATTTTTTACGCTCTTCGGATGACGCTTTACGATAATCATGAAGAAACTTCATAAGCGAGGGTTGTAGGGGAAATCGAGGACCGTAATAGTCGCCGTCTTTTTTTAAATTCGCAAGTACTTGTTCCGCAGGGGTGTTGCTCCAATCGGATAACACCACCACATAATCTTTGGTGTAGTGATAGCTTGGAGGATTAGGCGGGTCAATAATAAAAGTCCCGTATAAGCCTTCTTGTTCTTGAACCTTGGCATGGGCATGGTACCAATAGGTCCCTCGTTGGTAAAGCTTAAAGCGATAATGGAACACGCCTCCTGGGGGAATTGGTTTTTGACTCACCCCGTCCACCCCATCCATTTGCCAAGGGACTAAAAGACCATGCCAATGAATGGACGTTCCCTCATCCAAATGGTTATACACATTGATGGTGACATCGTCCCCTTCTTTAAAATGCAACGTCGGTGCTGGAATTTGCCCATTAACAGCAATGGCGCGTCTTGGTTTGCCTGCAAAATTCACCGTTTTATAAGCAACCACCAAATTAACCGTACGCTTTGCTCCACCTGTAATAGTTAGAGGCGTCACCGCTTTAGGAGATTGTTTTTTAGTGGTAGGTTGTTCCATTTTGTATTGTGCAGGTTTCGATTGAGATGGTGTACTCTTCGAGGAAGTTAACGGTTGTGTTGAGGCACCATGTTGCTCATGCTGGGCAAACACAGCAGAAGAACCGAGCAGTAAAAAGGAAAAAATAAAGCAATAATTCCTAATTGAACAACGCAAATCCTTTTGTAACATGTTTCCATCCTTCCATAAAAATCGTATTAATGCGGTGATACCGTCTTTTCTGCTGTGACAGGCAAAACACCATACCCATGCCGATAGACTAATTCCGCCCCATACCAAGCGGTTGTGAGCAACAGCACTTGCACAAGGAATAAAGCCATTAAGAAGAGCAGCGTCGGTTTTTGGTGTTTAATATAACGCCAAACAACCCAAAACGCCATAAGTAAAATGACACTTGCAGTAGCCAGTGCCCAGTTGCGGTGAATCACTTTTACGGCGTGCGCCATAGCACCATGTTTTACCGTATAAAAGGCATAAAACCCAGCGGACACGGTGGTCATCGTGCTCAATGCGGCCAGCCATAAACACCAACGCGCCACAATTTCCAATTCGACAATCAATGGCTTGGTGTTCCAATGAATGTAAGAGGATACATAGGTTAGGGCATAAAGAATCACCGAAACAGTAAATAAGGCCACGGTAAAATGGACAAAAATGGGGTGCCAATTGGGGATAATTTCTATCATGGTCGATGCGTTCCTTATTCCAGTTTGGGGAACCAACATCCCATTCCCTCGTTTCTTCTTATAAAAAAATAGCCAAATGGCTATTCAGTTGACCCCTTTTTATTTCTTATTTTTGTTCATTGAATCGTATCCGTTATGCTAAATGTCAGAGATGAAAATAGCAACAATAAACCGGGTTGTCTTTAGTCGTTGGCAAGGACAAGAACAATCATTTTGAAGGAATTGTTATGAACGCTAAGGATTGTTTTGTAGAGAATGACTACGAAGAAAAAGCTCGAGAAACTAACCCTCTTTTTGATGAGAAAGGGGTTCATGAAGCGGACTTAGAGAGTGAAATGAACCTTGACGAGGAATTTGATGCCATACGCTCCATGAATTAATTTCCTCGCCTGTTAATCGGGATCCTTATAAAGGGCTTCAAACCAATTTGCCATCACGTCATTACGCATGATTCGGGAGGATTCCAACGAATCCCTCATCATCTGCGCAACACCATGCTCTATTTTTTTAAAACAATTGCTCTGTGTAGCCATGCGGCGATTGGCTTGAATGGGTGGGCTTAATAGTTCGATTGCTTTCATCAGCGGATTCACTTTTTCAGAAAACACATAGCGACTTAGGCGCATGGGATGCGTTTTCTCAAGGCACCAGGATAAAAAAGGATTACTTAAGCTCTGCACGGAAGGTTGGATAACTTTTTGATAAATCGAGTCATTGGCTTCGGATGTTTGACGAACCTTGTCAAACTGTTGCGTGGAGCTCGTTGTGCAAAGTTCTGTGAGTTCGCGCGCTTCAAAACGCACATGATATTGTTCTTTACTGCAATCGGGATCGCCTGTTGGGTTAACGATTATCATTTCATAAAGCCCTGGCTGCAATTGCTCAATGGCATCACTATGCTCTAAAATAGCACGATGGTGCAAACGAACGACCTTAGCCGATACAAAGATTCCTAAATGCCCAACGGAAGGATGAAGCAGATACACCACTCGCTGTTTGGCCTTCTTCAATGCTTGTGTCGTAGGATAAATTGTTCTTATCCAATGTAAAGCCTGCCTCGGTGGGGTAATTTGATCGCCTTGGGAAGCAAAGAGAACAATAGGGCTTTGAATGCGTTTCAAATCGTAAACACATCCTTTATGAATCCGCATTTCACCGCGCTCTAGTTGATTGCCAATAAAAAGATTATTCACGGTGGCCATTATCTCTTCCTGGCTAAATTGGTAAAACCCATTCCACCAGCGTTCAAACTCCAAGAATCGCTCCTGCTCTGTGTCAATTTCATCAAATAAGCCATAATACTTATCCCAAATGGCTGTGGTGGGATTGAGTAACTCAAAATTAGAGACCAACCACGCCCCATCAAAGATCCCTTCTTTTAAATCCGATAGAAAACGGGCACTCCAGGAGCCACCCAAGAGTCCCCCTAATAACTGCATGGGATTGGCTTCTTCTTCGCTGTTGGACCAATAAGAAACCGGTGAGCCATTCATGACTGTCAAGCCAACCGATCTCGCGCAATCAGAGGCCAATAAAGCCAGCATCCAACCGGCTTGGCAATTGCCATAAAGAATGGGGGCTTTACCTTCATGCCAGGCTTGGACTTTTTCAACAAAATGGCGCAAAGTCATCAGGACATCGGCGAGCGTTTGATGAGGCACAGGATTAGGATAAAAAATAACAAAATACACAGGATGACCACTATGAAGTGCTACGCCCACTTCAGAGTCCCGTTTGAAACCACCAATCCCTGGCCCATGGCCTGATCTGGGATCCACAATAATCACCGGATGAGCATGAGGATCAAAACACTCTTCAAAGCACACATCACCGACCTCAAGAATTTTAACCAATGCATAATTGGTTTTGGGTTCCAATGATTTCCCATCCAAAACTAATTCATATTTGAAATTAAGCAGTGGTGGCAACCCTTGTTGTTCGTGCTCCATCATATTATTGGCGCGTTCACGCAAGGTATCCCAAAATAAAATAGAACGCTGCCAACAATCCAGTTGATAAGAAATAAAATCATGCCCCATTTGATAAGGCGAATCGGTGTTTTCCTTGTCCATGCGTCACCACCATCCTGAATAATCCACATCTTTATCTGTTGTGGACAGATTTTTACAAAAATGTTCAATCCATTGAATTCCTGCACCCCTCATGACTCATTCCTTGATTAATTAGGGGCATTGGGAGTATACAGCGCACGCAGCTGTGCTAACACTTTTTGCAATTTTTGCCAGTTGGCTTGCGTCCCTTCTTTATCATTGGCATCTCCTGTTTTATCAAGACGAGTCGCCAATTGACCAACATAGCTTAGATTTTGTTGCAGTGTCTTTTTCTGCTCCTCTGATAAATCCTTGCTTAAAGCAGGTAATGCATTGGCTAAATCACGAATGGCAAACGCATGCTCGTGTATGGACGTTAAATCATCCCCGCCTAATATTTGATTAATGGATGCAGAATGCTTGTCTATTGCTTCCCAAATGGCTGGGACGGTTTTAGGAATAGATTCAGTTGGATTAGCAAAAACCTGGGAGCTCCCGAAAACCATCAAAACACTGGCTATAAGCCCCAACCAGAAGTGGTTTTTTTGTTTCAAAGTAATGTGCTTCATGTTATTTCTCCTTGTTCTGTTTCATTGAATTGCATCCGTTTTTTTCGCCATACTTCAATGGCGTTATACACCGTAGGTACTACCAACATATTGAGAACCGTAGAAGTCAATAACCCACCTAAAAGCACTTGGGCCAAAGGTCGTTCAAGTTCCTTTCCGGCAGGCGAACCCCACAACAAAGGAATCAAGCCCAGTGCCGCTGTAGCAGCTGTCATTAATACGGGCACCAAGCGGTCCATGGTGCCATCAATGACCACCTGCTCCCGAGTTTTTCCCTGCAATCGTAATTGATTATAGTGGCTCACCAAAATAATGCCATTTCTCGCCGCAATTCCAAACAGCGTAATAAACCCAATCATGGCGGCCACACTCATCTCGCCACTCACCACAAACAATGAAATGACCCCACCAATAAGTGCCAAGGGCAAATTAAACATCACCAATAAAGCCTCTCGAAACGTCCCAAACGCTTTATGCAGCAAAATCAGCATCACAAAAATCACCAAGCCACCAAAAACCAAAATCACTCTGGAGGCTTGTTGCTGGCTTTCAAATTGGCCGCCGTATTGAATAAAATAACCAGTGGGTAGTTTGATTTTTTCCTGCACTTCTTGTTGCACTTCAGCAATCACGCTACCTAAATCCCGCCCCTCCACATTAAAAGAAATCACCAGCAACCGTTGCACGTTCTCACGATTAATTGCAAAAGGTTGCGGTTCCAATGCAATCTCAGCCACAGCCCGCAATGGGATTTGCGTAATGGTATTTTGCCCCACGCCATGAGCATCAATCAGCATGTTTTGAATGTTCTTGACGCTGTCACGCCCTGGTTTATCCATTCGAAGATACAAATCAAACGTGCGTTGCCCCTCTAAAACGCTGGAAACACTCACGCCATTCAGAAGCACTTGCACGTCTTCCGAAATCTGCCCCACATTGACTCCATAGCGCGCTGCTTTTTCGCGATCGAGTTGAATCACCAATTGAGGGACTTTAATCTGTTGTTCCTTATTCACATCCACCACCCCTGGTACTGATTTTAACAGGGTCTCCATCGATTGTCCTAGTTCATTGAGTGTGGATAAATTATCCCCAAAAATCTTAACGGCCACTTGAGCGCGTACCCCAGAAAGCACTTCATCCATACGATGAGCAATGAATTGCCCCACGTTAAATACGGCTCCAGGAATATTCGCCAAATCCGCACGAATGCGACGCAGCAATTCATCAGGTCTCATGGACTTGTCTTTATCAAAGTTAAGAAGCACATCAAATTCACTGATGTTGGGTGGTAGCGCATCTTCATCAAGCTCACTGCGCCCTGCCCGCTGCGCAATGGAAATCACTTGCGGATAGCGAAGCAATGCTTTTTGTACTTGTTGACCTAAACGCATGGATTCATTAAGGGAGGTTCCCGGCAAGGTACTCATCACGACAATAAAGTTGCCTTCATGAAACTCCGGTAAAAAAGACGTGCCAAAAAAAGGAAGTAACGCCAGTGCAAAGACAAAAGCCGATAATGCAAACGCAAGAACCATTTTGCAGTGGGCAATAGACCATTGGAGTGCTGTTAAAAAATGCTTTTTAAGCCACAAGACAAAGCGAGTTTCGGACTCCGCCTGATGGTTACCTTCCTTTTCTACGGCATAATGCCGTTCCTTATTCGATAAAGCGTGCAGACTCACTTCAACATCTTGCTGTTTTTCTTGACCACACACCAGTAACCAGTAACACAAAGCAGGAACCATAGTGATGGAGACCACGAGAGAGCCCAATACCGAGGCAATGTAGGCAATGGCTAAGGGGCTAAAAATATGCTCAGCAATCCCCGATAAAAAGAAGATGGGTAAAAAAACCAAACTAATGATAATCGTGGCATAAACCACTGAACTTCGAATTTCAAGCACCGCATCAAAAACTACTTGTATGGTGGGTAAAGGATGGGCTTCCTGACGATTAATCCGTAAACGGTGCACCACGTTTTCCACCGTAATGATGCCGTCATCGACTACTTCTCCAATGGCAATGGCCATACCACCTAAGGTCATGGAATTGATGCCAATACCAAAATAATGAAGCACTAGAATACCCACTACGAACGAAACGGGCATCGAAAGGAACGTAATAAACGAAGCGCGCCAATTCATCAAAAAAACAAAAAGAACCGCAATAACAATCACAGCCCCTTCAAGCAAAGCCCGAGTTAAATTGTGAATGGCAGATTCAATAAAGCTGGTTTGGCGAAACACATTAGTCATTAAGGTCACATCGTGAGGCAAGGACTTTTTAATTTCCGCAAGTGCTTTTTCGACTTTCTCTGTGGTCGTGACCGTATCAGCCCCATAGGCTTTAGAAATTGTCCCAATCACCGCATTTTGGGTATTATAAGCTCCATCACCTCGCTTAATTTCTCCACCAAAAGCAACATTTGCCACATTATTCATGGTAATAGGTACCCCATTACGAACCACAATCAATGTTTTTTTGATGTCTTTAAGCGTCTTAATCCGCCCAAGGGTACTCACTACGAATTCGGTTCCTGCCTGGTGAACAAAGGCACCGGGTACGTTTTGATTCGCCGATGTCAGCGCTTGTCGCACGTCTTCCACCGAGATTCGATAAGCGAGCATACGCTCAGGAATGAGGCGCACCTGGTATTGCTTGACCTCACCACCCAGGGAAACTACAGAAGCTACGCCACCTAATGCTAGAATCCTGGGACGAATCGTCCAATCCGAAATAGTGCGCAAGGTTTCAGGACTTTCGGTGCGGCTCACCAACGCATATTTGACCAACCACCCCACGGCAGACGTAACCGGTAACATGATGGGTGACTCAACGCCAGGAGGGAGGCGATTGACTACTTGTTGAATGCGTTCATTAACTAACTGGCGATTACGATAAATGTCAGTTTGGTCGTCAAACACCACCGTGATGGTGGACAGTCCCACAGACGTTTTAGAGCGCACACTAACCACCCCTGGCGTGCCATTAATCGCACTTTCCAAAGGATAAGTAATTAAAGTTTCTACATCTTGCGTGGCCATGCCAGGCGCTTGCGTTTGCACCACCACTTGCGGTGGGGCAAATTCGGGAAACACATCTACTGGCATTTGTTTTAAAGTATAACCACCCAGCAAACAAAGAATAATCGTTAAGGCCAAAATCAAGGGGCGATTATGTAACGACCAGGCAATTAAGTGCGTAAACATTTAGTGAGGCTCCTCTTGGCCTGAATGAGGCTTACTACCCCCACTCAACCACAAAGTATAAAGCTCACGATGTCCTTGCGTCACAACAAGGTCGCCAGGAACTAGCCCGTCTTTAATTTCTGAATACTCATCATCCACGGCACCCATTTGAACAACGACGCGATCATAAATATCCTTATTTTGCACAAAAACAAACGACTCGTTATCTGCCTGCAACACGGCCGCATTGGGTACGGCAAGTGCTGCTTCATTACGCGCTAAAATGACGTTGGCGCGTACAAACATTCCGGGCTTTAGGAGTTTCTCTTCATTATCCAAGGTGATGCGCACATTCACGGTACGGGTTAAGGAGTCAAGATTGGGTTCAATTAAAGTCACTTGGCCTGGAAAAGTTCGCTTGGGGTAACTTAGGGCATGAACATTCACTTCTTGCCCTACCTTAATCTTATCTAAATCTTCTTCATACACTTGAGCGATGACTAACAGTTTGTCGCGATTGCTGATGTGAAAAAGAACGGTGTTCGGTTCAACGGCTTGACCTAAGTTAATGTTCCTGGCATCAATGATGCCCGCAATGGGTGCCGTGACCGCAACACTTGGTGGAGGATTACCCACTAATCTTGATTGCACTGTGGCTAAGCGTTGTCCTGCCTTGACATTATCTCCTAAATTCACATCAATGGCCGTCACACTTCCGCTAATCCGAATGCTAACATCCGCTTGCGCATCAGGTAACAATTGAATTTGGCCATTTAAACCAAGCATTTGCGCCATAGGACGATTGGTTGCTTCCACCACCTTGATGTCAAGCATCTTGGTTTGCTGGGGTGTTAAATGAACTGGGCCTTTAGCTCCTCCCTCACTCACTTCAATTTCTTCTCCATGGGCAAAGCACCCTTGAATAGGAAAGAGTAGACTAAGAAACAGACTAATTAATGCCATCCTTCTCATGCGCTGTTGCCATCTCATTTACTATCCCCATTCCTTTGATACGCTAAATAAGGGCAAAACCCATTGGTTTTACCAGGACCAATAGCTGTACATAAAGCCACATACACTTGCAAATACTTTTCTAACGTGTTGAGATAAGTCGTTTGTAAATCATTTTGTTGTTTTTGTACTTGCAGCACATTCAAAAAAGAAATTTGTCCATTCTCATAAGAGTCACGAGCCAGTGTGACATTCTCAACCGCTAATTTCAGAGAAACCTGTTGCGTTTCCCTAAGACTCATTTGCAGCGCTTTTAATTGCCCATAGTTACTGGTTACTTCCGTCTCAATACTTAAATTCAAAGCACGCAAAGCCATTATTGCCTGAGTCCCTGTGTGACTTGCTTCTAAAATTCGCCCCTGATTACGATTAAACAGAGGAAGAGGCACGGAAAGAGTCACACCCAAAGTCCTATCGGCAGGTTGAGGTGGGCCCTCTTCGACCACAATTTTATCTTGTTGTACCCCAAGCCCTACCGTCCAATCAGCAAAACGCTCGGCTTTGGCCAAACGGCGATCGGCATTGGCGCGTTCAATCGATAATGCGATGGATTGACGGTCTGGACGATTTTTAAGCGCTAAGGCTTTTAAGCGGGGTAATTTAAGGAGCGTTCTCTCAGCGATAAAATCCATCTTAAGGGATAAGGGTGAATTGGCTTCTCGCCCCATCAATTGATTCAGTAGCGCATATTGGCTAATACGAAGACTATGCAACAGGTGCTTTTCTTGCCCGATACGCAGATACTCAATGCGTGCCGCATTCTCATCCAGCTTTGAAATTTCAGCCGCGTGATAACGGTTATGAATCACATCAACAAGCTCTTGGTTTATCCGTAATAAGTAATTCACCTGTTGCGTGCGACGCTCAGTAATCATCGCGGCATAAAATGCATTTGCTACTTTGGCGCTTAATTGGCGCTCTGCTTCCCTGATTTCTGCCATGGCTTTCAATACATCTAAACGCGCCACTGTCTTTTGCTTTGCAATACGCCCAGAAATAGGGAATGCTTGATTAAACCCAGCACTTCGTGAATATTCCCCTTCATCATTAAATAAGCGATCGTCGTTGTTGGAGAGGTTGAGGCTTGGATTGGGCCAAAGGCCAGCTTGTAGCAAACGGGCCTTGGCAATAGCCACATTATAACGAGCGGCTTTTAAATCCTTGTTGTTTGCAAAAGCCATTTGAGTTATTTCCTGAAGAGTCCATGCCTTCCCCGCTGTTGCCAAAGAGGCATACAGCAACAGAAGAACGACCCTATAAGAAAACCGCCAAGCACGATGATATTCCATAAACAATGGCTCAAAGAGGTCTATCTATTGTTTTATCTTGCATCGGTAGGCTCGACCTACCATCCAATGGTCTGCCACGAAATCATTTTTGGGATTGCCTTCATAAGTTTGCTGATGTTGACTCACCAAAACCGTATTAGCACCTAATAACGCCGCTTCATTTCTTAGGATATTTCGTTCGTCCTTGATCAAATGCTCGTGTGATTGATAGGATTGGCTCATGCCATTGCGATCGTAGGCTCTGACTTCCCCTAAAAAAGTACAGCCTTTTGAGAGCTGACCTGACTGGAGAATGGTTACTTTTTCTCCTTCAGGGGTTAACTTGGCATTATAGGAACAACCCACCAGAAAGGCGGGAATTATCACCAGGAGGGTGCGTTTCATCAGATAATGAGTCATAAATTAATCCCTTCTTTTTATTATTTTTATTTTCTAGTATCTCCCACCCAATGCCATTAAACAATGGGTTGTAAAATAATAGATGATGTCGTACCTGCTTCTGCAGTAAGATGACTGTTTTATGCATTCTCTTTTTCTAGTCAGCGATTGGATGGATACTCGTGTCGATGAGATGGTTTGTTGTTGCAAGCATTGGACTATAGACACAAACCGAGCCATTGATTTTTCTTTGTTTTGCCGCGTAGCACGCCAAATCCGCTTCTTTGATGACGGTATTCACTGAGGCCGAGTGAGGATTCATCTGAGTGATGCCAATAGAGCAACCTAGATTAAGCTCCGATAAAATACCTTCTTTGAACGATTGTCTCGTCACAGTGATAAGATTTTCAGCAATCTTTTTCGCCTCATCGATAGAGATGTTTTCCATCACGGCAATAAACTCATCCCCACCATAACGAGCCACGATATCATCCTTTCGCAATCGCTGCGTTAGGAGTTGCCCAAATGTTTGTAACGTGTTATCTCCCGCATCATGACCATAACGGTCATTGACCGTCTTAAATTTATCCATATCAATAAAAAGAACGATAACCCATCCTCCATGCATCTTAATTTGTTGGAGCCTTGTGTTCAAAACCTCAAAAAGGGTCTCTCTGTTATGACAGCCAGTTAGCGAATCATACTGAGCATGCTGCCTTAATAGTTCGTAGCGACTTTTAAAATCAGCCATTAATTCCGCTTTTTGAATGGTCTTAGTCACCAAATGACACGAAAAATAAGTATAAGTCGCTGCTAACAAAAATACACTGCCATAAAAATAATTAAGGCAGTGAGGGTCGACCAATAAACCATAAAAAATGCTGGCTATATAACTGAGGATAAAAATGCCAATAAAAGAAAGAGAAACAAACCTTAGTCGCCGATAGTGATTCCCTTGTTGCACTAATCCATTGATTAAATAAGCTCCTTTAGCAAGAAAGACAATACCAAACACTATCATAACAACTGGGATAACCATGATTTTGCCTTAAATACAGTCTGAACTATTTTTTTAGTATAGACTTGATTTTTCTTCAATGAAGTGATCGTGATGATTTTTGTTTAGCCAATACAATAAAGACTAATCACATCTTAAGCTCATCTGACCATCCTTTTTTCATAGTGTCACTCTCTTTAGTCTCAGCGCATTGATAATCACTGACACTGAAGAAAGCGCCATCGCCGCTGCTGCAATCATAGGACTTAAGAGCAAGCCGGTTAGGGGGTACAAAACCCCAGCAGCCAAAGGCACACCCAGTACATTATAAATAAATGCGAAGAAAAGATTTTGGCGAATGTTGCTCATGGTATTTTCTGACAAACGTCGCGCTTTGGCGATACCACGCAAATCTCCATGCAACAAGGTGACCCCAGCACTTTCGATGGCCACATCAGTGCCTGTTCCCATGGCAATACCAATATCAGCTTTGGCAAGCGCTGGGGCATCATTCACCCCATCTCCTGCCATGGCAACAATAAGACCTTTGTCTTTTAATTCACTCACGATGCGACTCTTGTCTTCAGGCATGATTTCAGCTACCACCTTTTTAATGCCGAGGGTCCCTGCCACCGCTTCTGCTGTTTTTTTGCTATCTCCGGTGAGCATGACAATTTCAATGCCACTTTGCTGAAGTTCGAGGATGGTCTCTGGAGTACTCGATTTAATAGGGTCTTCAACCACCAAGAGAGCTACTGTTTTACCATCAACCGCCATAAACATGACTGAGGCGCCTTTACCACGAAGTTCATCAGCCTTTTCAAAAAGAGGGGCATTATCGCTTCCATGCTCTTGCATTAATCTGGCGTTACCAATAGCAACATGATGGCCGTCTACCTGACCTACAACCCCTTTTCCAGTGGGCGCTTCAAACGCTTCGACTGTTCCAAGGGACAATCCTTTTTCTTTTGCAGCATGCACAATAGCATTGGCCAGCGGATGTTCACTTTGATGCTCAAGTGCCGCAGCTAATGCTAAAGCATTATCCTCCACGAAATCATCGGTCACAATGCGTGTCAATTTAGGGTGACCTTCAGTAAGCGTGCCCGTTTTATCGACCACCAGGGTATTGACCTTCTCCATTCGTTCCAACGCTTCGGCATTTTTAATCAATACCCCGCTTTGTGCTCCTTTTCCAACACCGACCATAATGGACATGGGCGTTGCTAAACCTAACGCACAAGGGCAAGCGATGATGAGTACTGACACAGCAGTTATCAAACCATAGCTAAGCGCTGGTTGCGGACCCAACAGTGCCCACACAATAAAAGACAGCACCGCAACCAAAATCACAGCGGGCACAAACCATCCTGAGACGGTATCGGCTAGTCGCTGAATCGGCGCACGGCTTCGTTGGGCATCACTCACCATCTGCACAATGCGTGCAAGCATGGTATCACTGCCCACATGCAGCGCTTTCATGACAAAGCTACCCGTCTGATTAATCGTAGCACCAATAACTTTAGCGCTGGCCTCTTTAGCAACTGGAATGGGCTCACCCGTCACCATGGATTCATCGACAAAGCTTCGGCCTTCTTGCACTTCACCATCCACTGGTATTTTTTCACCAGGCCGAACACGCAACAAATCACCAACGGCAACGTTATCCAGGGACACTTCCTCTTCACTGCCATCTTCCTTAATTCGGTGTGCACTTTCAGGGACCAATTTTAACAAGGCACGGATGGCACTACCCGTTTGTTCTCGAGCTTTTAGTTCCAGCACTTGCCCCAACAAGACAAGCGTAGTAATCACTGCTGCCGCTTCAAAATAAACAGCAACTACTCCTTCTTGACTTCGAAACGCATGGGGAAATACACCTGGCCAAAGGACAGCCACCATACTGTAAATCCACGCCACACCAATACCCATGGCAATCAAGGTAAACATATTGAGTTGGCCTGTTTTTAGAGACTGCCAACCGCGCTTGAAAAAAGGCCAACCTCCCCATAACACCACTGGCGTGGCAAGAAGCAATTGGATCCAACTGGAACCATTACCAGAAATAAAATGCTTCAAACCATGTCCACCCATCTCCAATATCACAACAGGTATAGTTAACATCAATGCAATCCAAAATCGACGTCTCATATCAAGATATTCAGGGCTCACAACCTCCGAAACCGTCACCGTTTCCGGTTCTAAAGCCATACCACAAAGAGGACAATGACCAGGGGCAGATTGGCGAATTTCTGGGTGCATGGGACACGTATAAACAATAGGCCCCTCCATTTTGGAAGAGGCTTGCTGAGTCTTGGGAGAATTATGTTCGTGAGGACAAGCATGTCCTTTACCAGAATGGGTATGTCCTTGATGGTGGTCGTGTTTCATGGTTTGCCCTACCTGTTAAGTGTGAGTATGCTTTGGCTTGATTTACCAATGCAGCGAATGGGCTTAATGCCCAGCACCGCCATGACCACCATGCCCACCCGCGCTGTGTCCTCCATAGCCGCCATCGACCTCTTGGGAGCCATGCTTCACTGCTCCATCGCAGGAACTCAAAAAGAATGGTCCTCCGATTAACCCAATAAGCACTGCAATCATTCTAAAGGCTTTCAACATGGATACTCCTTGTTAATAATCAACTCATTTACGCTTACTTTTTAAAGCGGCCAGTTTGTTTTGGACTAAAACGTCCACAGCCAAACCACTCACATCGATCGCATTGGTGACATGATGAATGGTATTACACGTGATGACTTGCACCCCTTTCATCGCAGATAATAGAGAATAAGCGTCTTCTGCAAACAGCGCATGCACACCAATACAAACGATGGACTTGCTCCCTGCTTGTTGTAAATGCTTCACCGTCTCTACCATGGTTCTGGCGGTGGAAATGATGTCATCGACGAGCACGAGTGTCGAAGATTCGAGCTCAGGAATATAGGGTACTGAAATAGTCACCTCTTTATCACCATGCCGAATCTTTTCCAAAATCGCATAAGGAAAACGACCTTTTTCTGCAATATCGGCAACCCACTGCTCACTTTCCATATCAGGACCAATAAGAATTGGCTTAGGAACATGATGTTTAATCCATGTGGCAATCATCGATGTGGCATGCAAAACAAAAGTGGGAATTGAGTAGATTTCATCTAAAGAGTGATAGCGATGCAAGTGCGGATCAATCGTCATGAGCCAATCGAATGAAGTCGATAAAATGTCCGCAAAATAACGTGAAGTAATTCCTTCTCCTTCGTGAAAACGTTTATCTTGCCGTAGGTAGGAAAGATAAGGAGCAATCAAACCGATTTTTTTAGCCCCCAACTCTTTAGCCGTTTTGGCAAAAAACAACAAAGGCAGTATTTTTTCATCCGGCTGGTTTAAACTGTCCACTACCATAATGCTGCGACTTTTAACCTCTGAATCAATTTTTAAGTACCATTCTGTATCAGGAAAACGGTGGAATGTGACCTTACCCACTTCCACTTGAAGTGTCTTTTGTAATTGTCCGGCAATTTCTGAAGAATCAAATAATGAACATAACAGAGGCTTCAAGAATTTTCTCCTAAAATAATGATGTCTTGTTTATCGCGAAGTAAATCACAGGCGTAATGGAGCTCCCCTGAAGACTCCGAATGAATTGTAAACAAAGGTTCGCCTTTTTCAACGGATTCGCCGACATGGGAATGGAGGTCAATACCCGCCGATTTCGATTTAGGCGCACCAGCAAGCTTAGCTATTTTTGCAAGCTTTCGATTGTCAATGAGGGAGACTTTTCCTGCCTTTGCAGCCACAACAGGATAAGTAAAACGTGCCTTGGTCAATTCCCTCATCCCACCCTGAGCCTCACAAATGGCCTGAAATTTCTTAAACGCTTGTCCACTATCCAATAATTGCGTCGCAATGGATTTACCTAAACCCGTTGGTACTTTCGAAGAACACTCTAACGCAGCACCTGCAAGCGTCAACGCTCGTTCACGCAAATCATTGGGCGCATCAGGCAACCCTTGTAATACTGCCAATACATCGCGAGCTTCTAACGACGGGCCAATGCCATGGCCTACCGGCTGCGTCCCATCCGTAAATAAAGTATGGACAACAAGCCCTAACTCGTTACCTACCTCCTCAAGCAATTGTTTCAGAAGGAGCGCCATAGACTGATTCCTCACTTTGGCAGTAGGTCCTACGGGGATATCAATAACCGCGTGTGTGGCCCCTGTTGCAATTTTTTTAGAAAGAATGGAAGCCACTAATTGCCCTTCACTATCTAAATCAATGGCTCGTTCCACACGGATGAGCACGTCATCAGCAGGACTTAAACTCACAGCCCCACCCCATACGATACAGCCGTTTTCTTGTTCAACCACTTGGCGCATCTTTTGGGGACTTAAGTGGACTGGAGCTAAAGTCTCCATGGTATCCGCAGTCCCCGCGGGTGATGTAATGGCACGCGATGATGTTTTTGGAATCATCAATCCAAAAGCGGCCACAATGGGAACTACAATCAGAGTTGTGCGATTTCCCGGCAATCCTCCCACGCAATGTTTATCGACGACCAGAGGTGAAGACCAGGATAAGCGATCACCACTGTCTATCATGGCTTTGGTGAGTTTCATGATTTCCGTACGGGTTAGACGTCCTGCACTACTTGCCGCTAAAAAAGCGGAGATTTGTACATCAGAAAGACGACCGCTTAACACATCATCAATGATGATCTTCATTTGTTCATAAGACAGTTCTTTGCCATAAATCTTGGTATGCACATAGCTTAAGGATTCCAAGGGTTTTGGATGGGAGACCTGAATTTCATCGCCTTCTTTGGCATGTAAAGACTCCCAGGCGTAATCCGACAAACCAGCCTCACCAGGCTGAAGTAGCTCTGAGGTCACCACATTAAGAGTGGCTATCATAGAGTGCTGACCTAAAGTCACTTGGATACGCGTCTGTACTTCGAATCCTTCCGAATGACAAACATGACAATCCTCGCGCATGTAAATAATAGCTTCGTGATAAGTTTTAATCCCTAAATGTTTTAACCGAAGCCCATGAGAGGTTTTCTTACTCACCACAATTCCTCCGTTTGCAGATAAGAAGGAATGGTGCAAGAAAAACCTAATTGCTTCTCAATCTTCTGTTTTAGCGATTGGGCGCTGTGAGGCTCCCCATGGGTGATAAAAACCTTTTTAGGCGGATTAGTCAAATGAGTTAGCCATTCTAACAATTCCAGGTAGTCGGCATGAGCCGATGTACTGCTCATGACTACGACCTTAGCTTGTATCGGAATAAAACTCCCGTGAATTTTGACTTGCTTCTCCCCATTCACAATTCGAGCACCACGAGTGCCACCTGCCTGAAAGCCAGTAAAAAGTAGAGTATTTTTAGGATTAGGCGCAAAGGCTTTTAAATGATGCAGAATGCGGCCGCCTTGCGCCATGCCGCTGGCCGCTATGATGATTTGCGGCATGTGATGACGGTCAATCTCCTTGGACTCCTCAGGTGTGTTCACATAGGTGGCAACATGGCATAGTCCACGACATTGTTCTGCAGTTAAATGGTGGTCTTCTTTATAAGCGCAGAGTAAATGAGTGGCATCAATGGCCATGGGGCTGTCTAAAAAGACAGGAAGGTCTTTGGGAATTTGCCCTTGTCGTTTCAGTTCATAAATAAAATAAAGAAGACTTTGCGCACGCCCTACTGCAAACGCAGGAATAATGACTGAGCCCCCTCGTTTAACGGTTTGATTAATCACCTGAGCCATTTGGGGTAAGGGATCTGTGGCATCATGCAATCGGTCACCATAGGTGGACTCCATCACCAGATAATCCGTTTCTTGAATGAAGGCAGGGGCTTTCATAACGGGATCATAAGGACGGCCAATGTCTCCAGTAAACACAATGGAACCCTTTTGGGTTTTTATTTTGACCATGGCCGCACCCACAATGTGACCGGCACGATGATACTCAAAACTGAAATCATGGAATAATTGATGCGGGGTATCAAAATCAATGGTTTCAAAATACTGCAATGCTGTCCGAGCTTCTTTTTCAGTATAAAGAGGAAGAGCAGGTTGGTGTTTGGAGAATCCATACTTATTGGCCAAGCGTGCTTCTTCTTCCTGCAGATGACCACTGTCGGGTAACAAAATGGAACACAGTGCTTTGGTACCCGGTGTTGTATAAATTTTGCCTTGGAATCCGTTTTTGACGAGCAAGGGAAGATAGCCTGAATGGTCAATATGCGCATGAGTGATAATCACCGCATCAATATCATGGGGATCAATTGGCAAGGGCGCCCAGTTACGTAATCGTAATTCTTTGTAGCCTTGAAAAAGACCGCAATCAATCAGGATTTTTTTAGAACCAATGGTCAAAAGATATTTAGAACCAGTAACCGTCTCAGTTGCTCCTAAAAAAGTTAATTTCATCTTGCCTCCGTTAAGTCTGCTGTTTTTTTCAAATCCACTTGCCAACGCCACATCACATAAACCACAGGAATCACAATTAAAGTCAATAAAAGGGCAGAAAAAACCCCACCGACCATGGGTGCTGCAAGACGCTTCATCACATCAGCCCCAATGCCTGTAGCCCACATCACCGGTAATAGGCCAATGATGTTAGCAAGACCCGCCATGGCCATGGGACGAATGCGGGAGACCGCACAAAGTTGTACCAGCTGAATTAAATCGGGCAATGTTTTGAGCAACCCTTTTTCCTTTTGTTCATTGTAATCAGAATCAAGGTAAGCGAGCATCACGGCACTGGTTTCAGCCGCAACACCAGCAAGCGCAATCATCCCCACCCAAACGGCAATACTCATGTTGTACCCTAATATATAAAGCAGCAAAAAGCCGCCAAATAAAGCGAAGGGTACGCCAAGCATCACCATCAAGGTCTCGGTAATGGTGCGGAAAGTAAAGTAAAATAAGACAAAAATGATGGCCAAGGTCAGTGGCACAAAAATTTTAAGTCGCTCATAGACCCGTTGCATGAACTCATATTGTCCCGACCAAGCAAGCGTATAGCCTGGAGGCAATTTCACTTTGGCGTTGACCACTTGCTTTAATTCCTCCACATAGCCACCAATGTCTCGGCCACTGATGTCAATGAAGACGTAACCTGCTAACATGCCATTCTCATCGCGAACCATGGCAGGTCCTGAACGAAAGGTTAAAGTCACCAATTGCGCAACGGGTACCTCCGCACCACTGGGTGTTTTGACTAAAATACGATTGAGTTTGTCGGGGTCATCACGCAATTCTCGCAAATAACGCACATTCACTGGGTAGCGCTCACGCCCCTCAATCGTGGTAGCAATGTTTTCACCACCTACAGCGGATTCAATGATGCGATTGACGTCCATAATGGTTAAGCCATAGCGAGCCAACTGGTCCCGATTAATTTGAAAATCAAGGAAGTAACCTCCAGCCACCCGCTCTGCATAGACCGTACTGGTGCCCTTCACTTCTTTGGCCACCATTTCAATTTCTTTACCAATGGCTTCAATCTTTTTAATGTCAGGACCAAAAACTTTAATCCCTACAGCCGTTCGGATGCCTGTGGTGAGCATGTCATTGCGTGCTTTAATGGGCATGGTCCAAGCGTTACTCACACCTGGAAATTGCAACGCTTCATCCATTTCGGCAACCAGGCTTTCATAAGTCATTCCTTTGCGCCAAAATTCTTTAGGCTTTAACTCCACAATCACTTCCATCATATTAAATGGAGAAGGGTCGGTGGACGTTTCGGCTCTTCCCGTCTTGCCAAAAACGTGCGCCACTTCAGGAAATGCTTTTAATTTCTTATCCATTTCCTGAAGTAAACCCGTCGCTTGAGTGACTGAAATACCTGGTAAAGTAACCGGCATATACAAAATCGTCCCTTCATAAAGAGGGGGCATGAATTCAGAGCCAATGAGTTTATAAAGAGGAATGGTGGCCATAGCCAATACAATGGCAATTCCCACCACAAATTGGCGATATCTCAAAGCAAGCCTCAACACGGGCGCGTACATGGCTTGCATCCACCGCGTAATCGGATGTTTTTGTTCAGGAATGATTCGACCACGCACCAAAAGAGGCAATAGGACAGGAATTAAGGTGATGGCAAGTAAAGCACTCATGAAAATGGCTAAATTCTTAGTATAAGCCAAGGGCGAAAACAGCCGCCCTTCCTGAGCTTCCAAAGTAAAAACAGGCATAAAAGAGATGGCAATGACCAAAAGGGATGAAAAAATGGCAGGCCCCACCTCTTTCGCCGAATCGATTAACACCTGGGTGCGATCGCCTGGGCTTCCTTTTGCTTCCCAATCCGCTAAGCGTTTATGGGCATTGTCGACCATGATGATGGCCGCATCGACCATATCACCAACGGCGACAATAATGCCGCCGATGGACATAATATTCAGTCCAACATGTAAGAAATAAATGGGGATAAACGAAATCAAAATCGCCAGCGGCAAGGTAATAATAGGAATGAGTGCGGAACGAAAATGTCCTAAAAACACAATAATGAGTAACCCAACCACCACCAGTTCTTCAATCAAGTTCCAATTGGCCGTGGAAATCGCTTCTCTGATTAAGTTACTTCGGTCATACACAGGAACCATTTTTATCCCTTCCGGGATGGCCGAAGCTAATTCTTTCAATTTATCCTTGATGCGGCCAATCACTTGCAACACGTCTTCACCAAAGCGCATGATGACAATACCGCCCACGGCTTCGCCTTGGCCATTTAAATCGACCACCCCGCGGCGCATATCCGAGCCAAGCTGAACAGTCGCCACATCACGTAATAAAATCGGTGTGCCATTGGCATTGGTGCCCACGGCAATTTTTTCAATATCCTCAGTAGACTTAATGTACCCGCGACCACGAATCATGTATTCCACGCCCGAAAACTCAATGACTCGACCACCGGTGTCATTATTACTCATGCGAATTTTTTCAACAATCTCAGGAACCGATAGGTTGTAGGCAAGGACTTTGACTGGATCCAAATTGACTTGGTATTGCTTGACAAAACCTCCCACACTGGCTACTTCAGACACCCCAGGAACCGCTCTTAACCAATAGCGCAAATACCAATCCTGAAATGTGCGTAACTCAGCCAGGTTATGCTTGCCATTGTCATCCACCAAGGCGTATTGATAAATCCAACCCACCGGTGTCGCATCAGGCCCCAATTGAGGAGTCACTCCTTCAGGTAATTTTCCAGCCAGCTGACTCATGTACTCCAAGACCCGAGAGCGCGCCCAATAAATATCCGTGCCATCCTCAAAAATGATGTAGACATAAGAAAAGCCAAAATCAGAAAATCCCCGCACAGCAACAACCTTTGGTGCAGATAAGAGGGCGGTTACAATGGGATAAGTGACTTGATCTTCCATCAGATCGGGCGAGCGCCCCATCCAGGTCGTATACACAATGACTTGAGTGTCTGAAATGTCAGGCAATGCGTCCATACGGGTATTCTTCAAGGCAATGTAGCCCATGAAAGAAAACCCGAGCACAAAAAGCAACACAATAAACCGGTTGCGTGCACAAAATTCAATAATCCGTTCGACCATAAAATCCCTTTATTCCAAGGCCAAATCACGCCTCTTTATTAGAGCTTCTTTCCCATTATAGCGGTTCAGAAAGAAAATCTATTGATGTTGCATGCCTCCCATGGCCGCTTTCAACTGGCTCTCTGAGTCAATGAGGAAATTGGCAGACGTAATAATTTGATCGCCCTCTTTAACCCCTTTGATTATCTCAAGCAAATCCCCTGCCCTAACCCCTAAGGTCACGTCCCGCCATTCAATTTTGCCATTACCATGGTAAATAAACACCACTGCGCGCTCACCTGTGAGTAGAACAGCATTTTTAGGGACCACAAGACGTTCACCCAAAGGTACTTTGAGTTCCAGATTCACATACATGCCCGGTTTTAATTGCTCCTTCTGGTTGTCCACTTCAAAGCGAACCTTGGCTGTACGTGTTTTCATGTCAATCGTAGGGTAGATAAAATCAAGCTTGGCCTTAAATAATTCATTGGGCAAGTAGGTAAGGGTCAAATCAGCCATTTGACCAAGACGAATATAAGGAAGCTCATATTCGTAAATGTCCCCTAAAACCCACAAGCGTGATAAATCAGCAATGGTATAGAGTTCATCTCCTGGCTCAATGCGCATGCCCACCAGCGCCATTTTTTTAAGCACCGTACCTTGGATGGGGGAATGAATCGTCATCGTCCGAGTGATTTTGCCCGTACGTCTTAATTGCTCAATGTCTTTTTCGGAAATCCCCCACAGCAACAACCTTTGGTGGGCTGCTTGAAAAGCAGACTGCGCACCACGAGCCGCACTCGATGTCGTATTTTTGCTTAATATTTTTTGGGCATTAAGGGCGAGCAAATATTCTTGCTGGGTGGCGACCAATTCAGGACTGTAAACGGTGAAAAGAGCTTGGTCTGCTTTGACTTTTTCTCCAGTAAAATTAATGAATAAGTTCTCAATCCACCCATCAAAGCGCACATGAATATGGGCAACACGCCGCTCATCGGCTTCAACACGCCCCACGGTACGGATTATTTTTTCAACCACTTGGCGACGCACCGGCTCTGACGTAATGCCAATGGCTTGTAAACGAGCCGGATCAATCACAATCTCATTTCCTTGAGTGGACTGTTTCATGTCCATCTTGTCATGATTATCCATGGCCTGTTGCGCCTGAGTTACCTGCAACAACGAAAGTAAACTCAAGATAACCACACCCTTGATTATCATCTTAAAATTCATAAGAACGTCCCTGTGCTTTCTTCGATTTGTGCTATCGCTTTTTCATGTTCAGCGAGTTCACCGTGCCATTCCAATTCATTTTCTTGCAGCGTCAATAAATTATTCAGCATCGTTAAGAAATCCACTTTGCCCACGCCGTAGGTGGCTTGCGATGAAGTAAATGTTAAGCTGGCTTGTGGAATGATGGTATGTTGAATCAGATGAATGAGTTTTGCAGAGCGCTCTGCCAACAAATAAGCATTTTTCACTTGAAAAGAAAGCATACGATAGGTGGTCTGCAAATCCTCAATATCCGCATTATACCGCGCAAGTGATTCGCGCACGGCATGATTTTGCTTTTGCATGAAATAAAGAGGCACGGTTGCTTTTAACAAGACTTGATAGCCTTTGGTGTGCATTCCCGTATCATGAAGTCGTCCCCCTTCGATTTCCACATCCGGGAAATACTCCATTTTACTTAAGCGGATGGCTTGCCGTCCTTTTTGAACAGCACGTTGCTGCATGATTAATTGCGGCGCTCGGCTCTTAACGAGCGTATAAAAATACTCTAAATTATGACACATTGGCGTTACAGGGAGCACTGCTGGTGTATGGATTGTAATTTCTAAAGAACGATTTAAAAGGCGATTGATACCCGCCTGCAGGGATCCCCGTTGTTGCTTTAAGATGACTAAACGCATCAGCAGACGAGAAATCTCAGTTTGGGCACGATAAATATCTTGTTGTGGTGTTTTCCCCACACTGTAATTGGCTTCGGAACTCTTTTCCATTTCATGAAGAAGCTCTTGGTTTCTTTGTACGATTTCAATGGATTTATTGACAAAATAAAGGTCGTAATAAAGCCGTTTTAATTCAGCAATAACGGCGAAACTAGTGGCTTGATATTCTGCTTCCGCTCTTTTGGCCTCTAGCGTTGCTATCCTTCCTCGCACAATGAGTTTACCAGGAAAAGGAATTTCTTGTTGGCCACCCAACATTTGCTCTCGCCTTGGATCCACATCCATAGGGATATTCTCAGACATGTTGATGTACCCTGCATTCAACTTGGGATCAGGTAACGCACGCGCTTGTGGAATCACATGGATTGCTGCCAGCAGTCGGTCGCGTGCCGCACGAATTTGAGGATTGTTTTGCGTGGCCTCATTGATTAGCTGCGATAAAGCAGGCGGTATCTTGGCATAAGATACTGGTCCTGTAAAACATGAAAAACCTAAGAGAATAGTCCAAATCATTTTTTTAACACTAAAATGCTTCATTTGGTGCCTTCCTTAGCCGCTTCTGAGCTTCTATCACTAACAAAGGCACCATGCCTAATAGAATCCAAACAACGCACTGAGTGAGTGAGACCGGTTCAATGCCAAATAATTCGCGCAGCGCCGGGATATGATGAATCAAGACCTGCAGGGAAAAACTGATGCTCACAATAAAAAAGAGTCTTAAATTGGAAAACAATCCTACTTGCCAGATGTTCTTCGTGTCGCTTCGTGCTCCAAAGGCCCGTAAAAGTTCGGCGGTTACTAAGACAGAAAACGCCGCATCCTGGGCTTGGACTAAATCCTTATCGATTAAATATTCATAAGCAAACACACCAAGAGTGACTAAAGCCGTTAAACAACCCACAAAGGTTACTCGTTTGAAAAACGCCATATCCATCATGGATTTTTGCGTGGCTCTGGGGGGACGATTCAAAATCCCTGGCTCTGACATATCGGTAGCTAAGCCAATGGCCGGTAAACCATCGGTTACTAAGTTAATCCATAATAATTGGATAGGAAGCAACGGCAATGGCCAACCAATTAAAAGGGCTACAAACACAACCAGTAACTCCCCACTATTGCCTGCTAATAAAAAGCCAAGTGTTTTGGCAATGTTATCGTAAATAGTCCGGCCTTCTTCAATGCCCGCCACAATCGAGGTGAAATTATTGTCCATGACAATGATGTCAGAGGCTTCCTTGGTAACTGCAGTGCCTGTTTTTCCCATCGCAATCCCCACAGATGCTTCTTTTAAAGCAGGTGCATCATTCACCCCATCGCCTGTCATCGCCACCACCATTTGTTGTTTTTTCCAGGCCCGTACGATTTTTAATTTATGCTCCGCAGTCACACGAGCATAAACAGCAATGTCTTTGACGCAATGGTTAAACTCCTCCTCTGACATGTTTTCAAGTTCGTTGCCAGTGAGCAATCGATCCCCTGCCTCCAAAATGCCAAGCTCTTTGGCAATGGCTTTTGCTGTATCAGGATGGTCTCCTGTAATCATCACTGGTTTAATGCCAGCCTTTTTACAGCGACTGATGGATTCCTTGCTACTCGCATGAGGGGGGTCCTGAAGACCAATAAGACCTAAGAAAACCAGGTTATTTTCAATCTCTTCCTCTTCTTTTTCTAAAGCTATAGGCTCTATTTGACGCTCAGCAAAAGCTAACAGTCTTAATGCTTCGCTGGCCATGAGTTCGCAGGATTGTTTCATGCGCGCTTTATCATTAGGTGTTAATTTTTTAATGCCTGTTTTGGTCAAAATATAGGTGCAGCGCTCCAAAATGAGTTCGGGTGCTCCCTTAACAAAAGCGATGTTTTGATGGTCTTGTCGACACACAACCGTCATGCGTTTGCGTTCGGAACTAAAGGGTAACTCTTTGATGCGAGGATAAGAGGATCGCAGTTCCCCTTGCCAAACGCCTCCTTTGGCTGCAGCAACCAAAAGAGCCACTTCAGTTGGGTCTCCCACGGTTGTCGTCTGTCCATTTTGCTCGCTAAATTCTGCGTTATTACAAACTGTCATTGCTCGTAAGGTAGCTTGCAACAACGTGTCATCAGACACATTAATTTCCTGGCCTTGTAGTGAAAATCCCCCTGTCAGGTTATAACCCTCTCCCTGAATGCTATAAACATCACTTGCTGTCACAAGCTTACGCGCCGTCATTTCCCCTACCGTCAACGTTCCTGTTTTATCGGTGCAAATGACTTGTAAACAGCCGAGTGTTTCAACCGCCGATAATCGCCTTACCAGTACGGCACGCCGTACCATACGCTGCACGCCAAGCGCTAAAGCCACTGTGACTACAGCAGGTAATCCTTCAGGAATTGCAGCCACTGCAAGACTGACTGAACTCATGAACAAACTGAAGATAGGGATGTTACGTAAGAGACCTAAGCCAAAAATGGCAATGATAATGAAAAAGCAAAGCCACAATAGACGAGAACCCACTTGATTGAGTTTTTTCTGCAAAGGCGTTTCATCACGAGATGCTTCACCCAGCATTTTGGCAATGTGCCCCATTTCCGTTTGCATACCAGTCGCCACGACAAGCGCGCGACCTGTGCCATCGGCTATAGAGGTGCCCATAAACACCATGTTTTTACGATCGGCTAGAGGCGTTTCTTTAGCACAAATCTCTAGGTTTTTAGCGACTGGTATCGATTCTCCGGTGAGTGGTGCTTCATTGACTTTAAGCGCTGATAATTCAAAAAGGCGAGCATCGGAAGCGATTAAATCACCGCTTTCAAATAGAAGAATATCTCCTGGTACGATATCAGAAGCAGCTATCACCCTCACGCGGCCATCTCGCAACACGGTGGCTTTAGGAGCGGCCATTTGTTGAAGAGCAAGCATGGCGCGATCGGCACGATATTCTAAAACAAATCCAATGATGGCATTTAAAATGACAATGGCCAAAATGGCAATGGCATCGGCTTTTTCATCCAACAAAAAAGACACAACAACAGCACCTAAAAGCACCCAGGTGACCACACTTGCAAATTGTTGCAAAAAAATGAGGAAAGGAGACGTTTTTTTCTGTTGACTCAGCAGGTTGAGTCCCACTTCTTTTAACCGCTGTTGTGCTTCTTTCTCAGATAGTCCTAAAGATAAGTCAGTTTCAAACAACAATGCCATATCTGCAGGTGATTTTTCGTGCCACTGTTCTGCCATAACAGCCATCCTTTGCATTCGCCATCCATTATGATGTGGTGCGCATCATTTTATCCCAATTTTTAGTGCCCAAATAGTTCTTATTTAATAGAGTGAGCGCTCATGTTAACCTTTAGGATTGAGTAAAAGATTTTAGTGTTAGCGACCACCACCGCCACCATGACCAACATGGCCTTGAGCGACATGTTCTTCCAGACTCTTAGTATTCTTACTGCTCGTGCCACTGCTCATGCATGCAGTAAGAATAAAACAACACGCCAAAACCATCCAATGACTTTGTTTCATGATGATTTCTATCCTTGATTTTAAAGGGAAATAATTACAATATAGACTCTTTGGTATGGATAAGTCAAAACAAAGTGTTCTCTGCTTTGACAGACAGTTAGCTAAGAATAACCTTTGAGAAACCCAATTAAAATGTCTTGATGTGTCCTCAAAAAAACCTAAAAAGATTTAGCGTGCAAAAGAAAATTTTGTCCCTTTGTTTTGAATTAATTGAATGATAGTTGAATTGTTTTTAGCTCACTTTTTTCGTATCCTAAACCGATTCAAAATTTGAGCTGGTTTTTTGAAATATTAAACTATTAATTGACACATATCACATCAATTTCGTCATCCCAATCAATTACATCGATGACGCTCCTAATAAACATTTAAGATACCTTTACTTATATTTAATGCCTGTCTTAAAAGGACAATCATGATATCATTCTATATGCTGATCAAAATAAATAGCTTACAGAATAGGACTATAAGAAATTATTTTATAACCAATTGGTTTTCTTGGAGACAAAAATATTGTGAAGAAATTTGCCATCACCCTAATGAGCTTGATATTCATTAACTTATATCATCCCACTGCTTTCTCGGAAAAGCCTAATCAGCGCATGATGAACAATCAAGCAACACATTCTTTGAAATCAAAAAATACCTTGCAATTATCTATTCAAGAGATAATGGATAAAAAGGACAAGAAACTGGTGTTCATCAAATTAATTGACACAAAAAACAATAAACCAATCACCTTAAACGATCTTATTGAAGCACATACACAAAAGATTCATTTGTTGATTATCGATGATAGCCTCCTTGACTATAGTCATGTCCATCCAGTCGAAACAACGATACCAGGCATCTATCAATTTGAATGGCAGCCTACGCTTAAGAGTGCCTCCTATCGAGCATGGGCTGATCTTATACCGACTAATACAAAAACCCAAGAATATGTAGTTGCCGATTTACCTTTCCCAAAGACAAAAAAGAAATTGGAAAATCCTATTCATCGACAACCATTATTTGAAAGTAGTGTTGATGGCTACCATTTTAAATTGTCTTTTGATAAAACACCATTGCACGTCGGTCAAGCAGTCATGGGCAAAATTGACATCACCGATGCAAAGGAAAACCCAGTTCATACCTTAGAGCCCATTATGGGTGCTTATGCCCACATCGTTGGTTTTAATGAGGACTTTAAAACAGTAACTCATGTTCATCCAATGGGCAAGGAGCCTACAAATAATACGGAACGAGGAGGACCTGAATTGCTATTTCATATAAAACCTAACAAAGTAGGATTTATTAAAATGTTCGCCCAAGTGCAAATCGATGGGAAAACACTGTTTGTTCCGTTTGGAGTTACAGTAAATTCATAAAAATCTTGCTGGAAAATCCCCAGAATAATGATATCCACCAATTGAAGAGTTAAGGCGATTAAAGGTGGCATTGCAGCACTTACTGCATCCGTGTAAACAGCATCGACCGAATAACCTCTGCCCTTCTTTTCACCACATTGGAGCCTAAGGAGAATCATCATGACTAATTCACATGGAACTATGATTATCTTAGGCGGTGCAATAATAATCAGCACAAGAAAATAATTACTTTTTCTCCAGTCTTTGGTATCTTTAATCACATTGTCTTTGCAAGCAGAAGACGTTGAACTGATTTAATCAGTGGTTTAATTTTTCTCATGGCCTTTTGCGGTAAGAGAGCAAATCCCTCGCTCAGGATTAGGCTCAACCTCTCGCCCAAGAATGGCACTTAATTCCTCAGCTCCTCCAACGTATTGACTATCAAGCCATATTTGAGGAACAGTTATCGGTGTTTTTGCACCAACAATGGGCTTAACCCGTGCCAGCATCTCATACAAATCCCTTGGATTTTTTACCACATCGTGAAATTCATAAGAAAGTTTGGCTTCTTCGAAATACTGTTTGGCATGCTGGCAGTGGATGCAATGGGGTTTACCAAAAATATGATTCCCCGTTAATGTGGTTTGTTTTGCATGGGCCTCAATCACCGCTTGAGTTAACACCCCACGATTCAGAGCATGGCCTTGGCTAATCACTTTACCCTCAACCAGTACAATAGGGGCATGCCACGCCCCTTTCAATAACGGCTTCCACCACTCATTAAGCCAGGCATGAATGTCCAATTCGACAGGAATGTCTTTTAAATCCGTTGCAATCGCATCCAAGATAATATCCTTGGTGAGCGAACATTCACCACAAGGGACTTTGATTTTGAAAGCCCCATATTGTCCTTCCCAACGATACAGTGTGATTTTGACTGACATATTAGAATGGCCTTTTCTTGTTCCCAATTAATGCTCAAAAATACCCATTAACACGATCACCATCATATCAATATAGAGGAACCTCCTTTTAATTCAATCTACTTTCTACCTATTGAATAATTTTTTTCACCTCTTTGCGATGCAGCAGATTACGAAAATAGCACCAGTCTTCCCTAACCCTCATATTTCTTTAATTGTTCTTGTTTTCTTAAATGGATTTCCTGTCTGTTAATGGATATATTTTTAGGAGCCTCAATACCCAACTTAAAGTTGCCAGGCTCAAGAGTCTTAAAGGGAGTAATAACTACCTTCTGATTGCCTTCCAGGGTAATAATTAAATCGGATTCAAAGGCTACGGTTCTTATTTCCATGTTAGTTTACTCGTTTTAGTTCAAAATAAATGCTGCAAAAAAGCATTAATTGATGGGTTTTCCCTATGCGGGCATTTTAATCTTAAAGCCAATGCCTGTTCAAACACAGTCCTCAAGAAAAATAGCTCCACTTACTACAGCGACCATCGCAACTCCATGGGTAGGGACAGACAAAAATGGAGGTTCTTTTTTTATTGCATAAAACCCATTAATGCTTGGCTTAACACCATCAAATGAATCCTGCACCTCATCGGATTGATACACATCCATTTGTTCCAGGCTGATGCCAATTAAATTATCCAAGGTCATGTTCAGCTCCCATAATAAATAGCTTGGGATTATTTAAAACCTCCTGAATGAAAAGATCTTGTTTTTGTAAAGATGCCTTCCATTGTTCCCTGGAATATATTTTGGGATTAATTTCTCGCCCTAAACTAGCTTGAGCAGCATAAAGAGCCTCAACTGCTTCTGTAAAGTCAACCTCACCAATAATAAGCACATCAATATCACTTCCAAGGTTTTCAGTTCCTTTGGCCACCGAACAAAAAAAAAGCCACTTCAATTTTTTCAGCTAATGGAGTTAAAAAATCAAACAACACATCCACCAAACCAGACGTTTTCTTTAAAATGCTTGTAAGCTCCATATAAATAGGAAAATTTCGATTTGCTTGGTAATAAACTTGATTACCACTCTGCTCGCGCAGAAGTACTTTGGATTTAGCAAGTTTGGATAGTTCTCGATGAAGTGTACCCGCTGTGGTATTCGTTAACCGCGCAATCTCTCGGACATGATAACGCTCATCAGGATGAAGCAATAAAAGTGCCAGCACACGCCGCCGATATTCAGAAAACAATATTGAAGTATCAAACATGATTTTTATTTTGAAGCCAACTAAGCTTCAATCATAGCCTAAAAAGCTACACCATTCAATCAGATAAATAGGAAAACCAGAAAAATAAATATCAGTTATAAATCGACGCCCCACTGAAGAGCATCAACACTACAACCAATGACCTCAACGCTCTTGTGCCAAGACTTAAGGGCTCCGTCTTGGAGAAAGCATAAATGGTATTTCCCAATTACGTAATCGTATTATTGGATACGAAAGGGGATCTTGAATAGTTCTTTTCAATAATCAATAAACCCCTGCTCTTTATTACCACGGCTTCATATTAAAAGGAGATGGGTTAAAAATTTCTTGTTCCCCATCTTCAGATTTAGTATGTATCTCATTAGCTTCTTGTGTGGAGGATTGATCTTTATTAGACGGCCTGGGTTCCCTCGAAAGTGGATTTGGAGCAAAGCTTTGCTCTTTTGTTACCTCATCTCTTTCTTGTGCTTTCGGACTGGGTACGGGTACTAAATTATTTGCTAGCTGTTGGATAAATGCATCGTATAAAGCTAATGTGGGCATGGTAATGCGAAGAGAATGTATGTTTCCCTCCTCATCCTGAAGGATTTGTATGCAATCATCAGAAAGATGATTTTCTTCTTTAAATTCACTGAATTCGTTTATAATCGCTTCCATGAATTTTTTTAATTCATGTCGTTGCTTTGGAGTTAATTCATTAGGATCACATTGTAATTCAAGCTTAAGAGTCATTGATTCACGATCACTATCAACCAACAATTTCCCATCAGCAATTAATTTTTCAATTATTTCTGGGTCAAAACCAGACTCTAAATCAAGTTCTTCTGAACCAAACACTCCTACCAATTCATCTTCAGACCCAACTACTTTGCCTGATTTAGTTAGGAATTTATCTTCACCAGGACTCGCTTTTTCCTCAGATGTCTTCTTATCAGAGGTGGCACTATCACCTCCGCTACCACCTGCGCCATGTCCGGAACAAAGGCGCTTAGGTGCGATTTCTTTAAAACAAGTCGGACAGCGTACTTTTGCACCTTCCTCAGCAGCCTCTTTTTTTTCTGCTTCCTTTCTAAATTGTTGTAAAGCTAATGCTATAGAAGAGGTTTTGGGTTCATCTGCCGTTATGGATTCAAGGACAGGCTGATGCTTTTCTTTGTCTTTTTTCATGAGAATACTCCAGTGCAAGTTCATAATGGTTTCATCCGAATAAAGATTTACTTATCTGTTATTATACCGAGTTAAAAAAACCCAATTGTATATAAATTGTACATTTATTGGGTTACTCGTTTTTTTGACTTAAAACATCGAGTACATAGTCCCAAATTTTACCTGCTACATTAATTCCTTTCCCATCAGACGGATTGAGATGTAATTCAATGTAAGGGAAGCTATTATTTTCAATAATTCCAAATTGTTGCTTATGCCATGGAAGAGAAATGTCCTGACAAATAAAATCAAGACCCGTAAGCGGTATATTGAGGATTTTATGTGCTTTTTCCAATAATAGTTTGTTCTCAGGATGTATCAGATCGGTAACATCACTGATTTTTGCACCACTACTCATAGTAACTTTTTTTGCAATAAAGATTTGTTGTCCCTTGTTTATTACCGTATTAAGAGCAACTCCCTGGGCTGACAAAATGTTTATCAAGTTGCTATTTGGAGTAATTTTATATGGATATTTACCATGACCTTCTTTCCACGTAACTTTATTTTTTTTATCAATTAACTCTTGAAGTATAGTGACACCATCGCCAACAATGCTCTCAGGTTGTCGCCTCACACAAGCGATTAATGAATCATTAATAATTAATGACCGATAAACATCCCCAGGTATGTGTTTTTCAACCAGCACGCGAAAATCAACTTGCTTTACTATGTTTATCGCTTCTTTTAATTCATTTGGAGTTTGAATAGTACATGAAGTGTGAATACTTAGAGATTCAGATAATGGCTTAACCACAAGAGGAAATCCCAATGAAATGCCATAGTTGTAGGCTTTTTTGCTGGAAATAAAAACCCTCCCTAAGGGGCAGGGAATTTGGCTATCTAATAATTTTTTCTTGAAGATCCATTTATTATCATATTTAGTATCCTCATCAAAGCGTGTATTTTTTTGAGAAATAAGAGAGATTGGAGTCTGTATGAAATAATATTTTTTCTTATTGTAGACCAACTTAAAATACAGAGTATGCAAGTTAGATTCCTTAAAATTATACAGCTCTAGCCCTCTTTTTTGTGCTTCATCCCAAAATGCAAGGACACTGTTATTGAATTGTTTCCTATCAATGGTCTGAGTCTTGGTATATAGTTTTAGTTTTTGAAAAATATTAATGACCAACTGATTTAATAGGTTATTGAATCGTAAAAAATCATGCTCTGATAGGAGAAAGAGTTTAGATAAAAGATAGATAAATGGATTGAATATAAAATAATGGAATAAATTAAAAAATTTTCTTCGAAAATGAGAACGTTTTTCGGGATAGCAATGCTCACAATGTTTATTGTCCATATATGCTGTGGGAACAGGTTTTAATGATTTGCAAATGTCACGTGAAGACTTGATTTCTTTATGTTCATCAAAATTTTTAACATAAGCGCTCATAATTTATCTCCACAGATTCGCCCATTAGCTATCATTATATCGAGTTAAAACAGATCAATTGTATATAAAATGTACGGATGCGCCGTGTGTTTGCTTACCTACTGATATCTATGTAACACTGAACTTAAAAATCAATTCAGACTAAATTTGTTTAGAGAGTTTTCTTATTTAAAGAGGCTTAGACAGAACGAATGAAAGATAAATCAATATTGCTTGTAGAAGATAACGTTAAGTTAGCCAATTACCTCAAAGAAAGCTTACAAGAAGCAGGTTATGATGTTTCTATTGAAAAACGTGGTGATAGAGCGGTCTATCGCATCATTCGTGAGCAACCTTGCCTAGTCATATTAGATATAATGCTTCCTGGCATGAATGGAGATCAAATATGCCATACCATTAGAGATGAGTATTTGGGGAAAATACTCATGCTAACAGCAATTAATGATATTGAAAATGAAGTATCCTCTTTAAATTTAGGAGCAGATGACTACTTAACTAAACCTGTTGCAGATGAGGTTTTGAAAGCAAGAATAGAGGCATTGTTACGTCGACCCAATTTAGTTAATAATCAAAATCAATTTCAATTTGGCAATTTTTCTATCAATTTTAGTACTAAGAGTGTTCATCTCTTTGATGAAGAAATTTCAATAAGCACCAGTGACTTTGAAATGCTTGCTTTGTTGGTTAAGAACCATGATAGGTTGCTGAGTCGAGATAGCATTATGTATGCTCTTTCTGGGCATGAATATGATGGGGTTGATAGAGGTATCGATTTAAAAATATCACGTTTAAGAAAAGCATTGAATGATAATAATAAAAAGCCCTATCGTATAAAAACAATCCATAAAAAAGGATATATATTTGTATCAGCGGCTTGGGAATAAATACAGATCACAGCCACCGATCTTATGTAAGACTTATGAAAAATAGTAAAAAATTCTTTTGCCTCGATCTTGAGATTTTTCGTCCAGTTATGAAAGCTTCACCAAATATATCGCAAATCTATAATCATTTGCCCTCGACAAAAGTATCATTTTAGAACGTTTGTACAATATATATACATTTGAGCCGAGTGTTTTTGATAAAATCAACCTATTATTTTAAGTAATAGTCGAGATGAGTCATGAAAGACGCTGCAATAGAAATCTTAATATATAAACCAGATCCAGATCATCCACTGCCTGAAAATCAGAGAGGTGTGGTGATAAATCCTCACTTAAAACAACGGTTCAAGCAATTTGTTCCAATTGGCGTCTATTTAGAAGGCTCTGATTTGAAGTATTATTTTTTCGATCAGTGTGATAAATCCCCAAAAATCTATAGTAGTTTGGATGAACTCAAACGAGACTTACCGAAAGAACTAGACAATATATTTGAGAAGAACCCAAAATTATTTATTATGGGCCATGCTGGTGGTGGCGAATATGGTATGGGTAATTGCCATGGCCCAAGTGAGCAGTTATATGATGATAATTTTGATAATTTATTACATGGTTTTAAACGAGCATTGCCCGCACATCATGGTGAAGTTTTTGTGACTTTAGAAGGTTGTAATACAGACAATCAACTTAATGCTGCAGCAAACTCACAGGAAAAAACATTTTTAGAAAGAGTATCAGTGAAACATCCAGAAATCACGTTTGGTGGAACTGGACCATGGAATGCGCAAGATGTACAGACCGGCTTCCGATCCCTTTCGCCGGCATCCCCTATCACATCGATGGCAGGAAATATTTGGAAGGCTGGAAACAGTGTTATTTTTCATCATGGTGAATATCAAGTTGCCGTTCGAAAATCTTTATTTGCCTCAACACAAACAGCTAAAGAACTAAAAGTTAACACCATAGAATATGCCCGTGCAATTCTAGGTAAAGACGGAGCCGATGAACTGATAGCAAAAATCGCTTTAAATCGAGATATTCTAAACATTCAAGATTTAAAGAAAATTGAGGGTTTTCCAGAATTGCGATTTGAAGGAGAAGATGTTGCAAAGTTTGTTGAACAGGAAAATCAAATATTAGGTAAAGAACAAGAAAATTATTTAACACATGTCCGTGATATCTTAGGTCGGGCGGACCCTATAGAACAACTGACAGATAGAGATGTACTAGAACTTCTCTTAGGTTTAAAAGAACCTTCTGTATTTAAAGGTCATGAAGACTTGCTAGAGTCAATTCTAGCTAATAAAGCTTTGTTAAACCTGGCAATGGTAAGTTGTGGAAAAGTCCTTATTGGTAACCCAAGTAATGATAGCGTCATTGCTTTATTATTAAAACATGGCGCTGATATTAATAGTGCTGATAAAAAAGGCATGACGGCTTTGCACTATGCGGTACAGAATTTTTATAATTATAGAAAAGAGCTGTTACATCTCATTAAAAAGTTATTAGAGTGTGGTGCTAGTCTTGAAGTGCGAAATGAAAAAGGACAGACTCCTATCGAGACAGCGCAAGAACATAGCAAAGATGGAAGAGTAACTGCTAGTGATAAGCTTCTCGCATCTTTGAAATCTAGCAATTCGCCACCAACTCCCATAGAACTAAAACAATCTGTTAGACAAATATTTCAGATGAGTCAACACAAGGCTGATGAACTACTTTCATTACCTATTGCGAAACGTGAATATAGCAAATGCAGTGAGGGCACTCTTTATATTCCTGAAGATGCAGTGGAAAAATTGCATGGAATCTTGCAATCTGCAACGGGGAGTAATGAACTATTATCGGCGTTTGAATCAGAGCTTAGTGTGGTTATCAGCGCTCTTGAAAAAGGCATTGGAACTGGAGAAGCGATTGATGGTGAGGAAGATGAATTTATCCCTAAACGTTTTGAAAATGCAAAACTCCAGTTAACAGCGGTTATCGACGCACTGGTTGGGATGAAACAAGAGATGGATACTTCAAAAGATACTACAGTTGAGGACCAACTTCCAAAACTAAAATCTTAATCGTTAAGAATATATTGGAAGTACTATGGTGAATCGAGCACCTTTTAATATCGGTGATTGTGTAGCCATGACCTTTCCTCCGTGGAGATTAACAACTTTTTTAACAATAGCTAATCCTAACCCAATATGTTTATCTCCAATTCCTGCGTCTTCAGCAATTGTATATTCAGAAAAAATGTCATCCGCACCCTCCTCCGGCAAGCCTGGGCCATCATCGTCTACGTGAAGTAAAATATGACTATTATCCAGCGAAATGGTTAAAGAAATAGTGTGCTCTGCAAATTTCATGGCATTTGTAATCAAATTGGTAACAGCGTGTTTTAAAATATTTTCATCTATGTATGCTTTCAAAGAATTTAACTCATTAGAATAAAATGTAATTTCAAATGTTGAGGAAGAATAAGACTCTAATAACTTTCTTAACCATACTATTATATCGGTCTCAGACTGTTTTAATTTCAATTCGTTTGAATGCATTTTTGAGTAAATCAAAAAAGTGCTGACGATGCGATTTATGTCTGCAATATCTTCTTGTATGCTGTTTATCTGTTTATTGAGCAATGCATCTTCAGCGTTTTTCCTTTTGATACTATCCGTCGCCATTTGTATGGTTGACAAAGGGGTCCTAATTTCATGCGCGACAAACCGGCACAATTGTTTATGTGATTCAATCAGTTCTTTTAATTGCTCACCCATTTGGATGATATTTCTATACAGCCCATACAAAACAGAGGTAGTACCTATTTTCCGATGAAAATCAAAGTTCCCTTGACTGAAATTTTTAGTTATCTGATACACCTTTTTCATATTTCTAACAAAAAGCAATGAAAATAAGGCAATAAGACAAAGGGATATAAAAAAGAAAGTTCCTATAAAATAATACATAACATCACTGATTCTTGCCATAACTGGCAGATAGCTTAGTGGGCCAATTTTGAGTATTCCACCACTAAAACGATAATAGAGAATAACAATTTGTGACGAGTTTTTATTTGTTTCAAATACTAGACGCTTTGTTGATAAAGAATTAATTATATTACCTGGTAAGTATTTACTTTTAGTTTTATAAACATGAAGAGGGAAACCATATATTTTTTCTAAATGTAATAGTTCATTACTCCAGGTATTTTTTGATTTTGATAATAAATGTTGAACGACTTGTTTTAAAACAGGATTCATATAATTAAAAATAATTTCGCCAGGATCTGAAAAATTGTAAGCTAATGCATATGGGGTATTACCAATTTTTTTATACGCAGTATGTTCTACAATGACCTCGTTTAGAAATTGATAGGTTGTACCTGATAAAAAAATGATTTCATCATTATTTAATTGATTATTCTGCACCAGGGTGAGTTTTAGACTGTCGATTGCTATAAGATGAATAACATTATCTGTTTTCTTCTTTATTATCGCATCCCAGTTTGATTTCGGGTTATTAATTAACTCTTTTTCTAAACTAATTAAAAGCCCTTGCGAGGTCGTTTTTCCAGCATTAACAACTATCTTTGTCTCAACTGACTTTAAATATTTAAAAAATGCCAAAACAAGAATTAAAAAAATCACAAAGAACGCAGTCAAAATTTTAATATAAATATTAAATTTCATTACTAGGCACTCTAAATAAAAATAATAGATGCCTTTTCACAAGAAAGTACTCTGGATTATCTTTGATAATTTCAATATCTAATTCTGGCATAATTATCCTACGTTTTGTCTATCTTTATAACTCTTGTAATTAGCCTATTTAAGGCATCCAAATTATCGATATTCGTTATGGCCTCATCAAATAATGATAAAGTCTCTGGATCGTGTGTTTCTAAATACTTGAATGCTTTTTTGGACCTTGATAACGCAATTCTTTGAATACAAAATAATCCTCTAGAATTGTGAAGATTGACCAAATATGGCGATATTTTCCTTCTAAATCTCTAGTATACGCCCTTGCCAGCATTTTTTGATACCACACTCTACGTGCTGTAATTTCATCAGGAGGGAGGGACTCAGGCAATATTAAAAAAGCAGAGAGTTTTTTTAATAACTCTGTGCCAAAATGAGCTTTTTCAAGAACAACGATGCCATCTGACATACATAAATGTTCATCAGAAATTGAATCAAAAGCATTCTCGGGATAAACAAAAATATCATGATAAACTTGATGTGCTTCATCAAAGCGTGCAATTCGTTGCTTATCTCCTTTTTCCCTAATCCCTGCAATCATAATCACTGGTTACTGTGAAGTCTCCTCGTGCGCGCGAGCCATATAAAATAATTGTATGGCAATGATGTAAAGATATTAATTCATCAACAATGAATTGCAGAACAGCATCATTTTCTAGTGATATTTTCTTTTGTGTCATTCCCTTACCTTCTTATTTTGTAACCATAATACCAAGGACTTCCTGTGGTGGAACTGGTTTGAACCGTATGATCTACTCCTCCTGAAATCAATACCTCCAATAGCAGGTTTTAACGTTTTATTGCCCACGGTTAAAATGACTTCACCTTCAAGCAACATGAATAACTCATCCGTTTCATGCTTAAAATCCTTCCAAATTTGACCTGGGGGATCTTCCCAAAGCTCAAAACTAAAGCCACGAGAGCGCCAATTGTTCTCAATCGTTATTGCATCCTGCATTAAGGACTCCTATTTAAAAGACACTTTCAATTTTACACCAGTGAAACTGAAGAATAATAGACTATACAATTATTAACCAATGTTGGTCTATACATGCAGTACTGGGGGAATATCGCTTAATTAAAAGCATCACTACAAAGGCCGTCAAAACTCTTTGCCGTCAGGGACGATTTAGCTCTAAATTAAGGATGTGGATCGATCAATCTGTTGTCATTTAAAGATAAGAAATCTACAAATTGACAGTATCGAGGTTAAACCCTAGAATTTTCCTCTGATCCAACAATTGTCTTGATATAATGCCAAAAGTAATTGCTATTGCGGGAATGGGACTCTGCGGAAATGCTATTTTTTGCCGTTTAAGTCACTTGCTTGCAACAATGAAATATTCTGACGATGACATTACTATCTTAATCTTTGAACAAAATCCACAATACCTTGCTACAGGATTTGCTTATTCTATTGATAGCCCAGAATTCTGGACTTTAAATAATCCAGCTGATGGTTTCAAATTTACTTCTACTACAGATAGCCTAACAGAATGGATAGATGCTAATCCAGAGTTGCTCCAAGATCATTATCCACATAGAGACAAACAATATATTCCTCGTGCTGTAGTGGGTCATTATTTACGCGCTCAATATGAAAAACATAAAACACTGGTTAAATCACTAGGGATAACAGTCAAAGAAATTTTTTTGCCAATCTCAGATATTTGTCCACTAAAAGAAGGGAATTATCAGATAGCATGCATGGATCAAAATTATATCGCTGATAGACTTTTTATAACAACTGGACATTTAACAAATCCTTTTTTTCATACTGTCGAGAATCAACCAGGTTTTCTCCGTTTTGAAAACACAACAGGAAATCCAGATGCATGGGATTTAGCAGATGATGTTTATATCATTGGTGGTCAGGCAGCATTTGTTGATGCCGCACTTTGGTTAACTATGAAAAAGCAGTACTCAGGAAAAATACACAGTGTCACGCGAAATCCTAATATATTAACAACCAAAGGCAATACAGATAGTTGTGACACTACGAAACAACAGGAATTATCAAATAGTCTACAAAAACGCTTTCCTGACAGTTTAACCTTTTCCGAAGCAAAAACATTATTTTGGAATGCTTATCAAAATGATGCTAAAAATCCTATTACTCCTACCCATTCCCCTGGTGCTCTTGAGACTTTACGTTATCAAATGAATAAATTTGATCATCTGCCAGAAAACAATCCCATACTGGGTAATATTGATGAGCTACGAGCATTTATTAAAACTTTTTATTTTAGTGGTTGTTATACTCACATGTGGCAAAGCTTGAATGTTGAAGGCAAAGAACAATTTCTAAAATACTTCTATTCTCTTTTAATGGCTTATTTGACTGGTATCACACCAGTGAATGCTAGAATCATGCTCCATCTCTATGAGAAAAATAGAATTATTGAGCATCATAGCTTGGCTTCTGTAAGCTATGATGAAGTAAATCACAGATTCCAATTATTATTTACATCAGGCGAAGTCTTGCATGCTGCAACTCTTATTGATGCAACTGGATATCGTTACAAACCAGATCCCAATAGTGTCAAGCCCATGTTATTAGACAAGTTGGCACAAACCGGATTAATAAGCACTAAGCCTTATGGTGGCATCCATTTAACGGATCATTATCAAGTGATCGATACATACGGAAAGGTACATGAAAATCTAGTTTGTATAGGGCCTGTAGCAAATTACAATCATCCTGTTCCTACACCACATTCTTCATTTATGGTTTATCGTGATGTAGATTTGGTGATGGATCAATTTGCTTCTACATTTCAGGTGACTGAACATGGGGCCATCAAGTCTACCCCTGAATTTTTTCAATAAAACGCTCTAGGTTTTCTATAATTGATAATAGATTCTCATTTAACTTGCTAACTTCTTTATTGGGTAAATTACCCGCAGACAAATTCTGCATCAATATCCCCTGCTTTTCTAATTCGCGACAAGCATGTTTCGCTTTTTCAGTAAGAAAAAAATGATAGCAACGTTTGTCCTGTTCACTTCGAACACGTGTGATAAGCTGGTCTCTTTCCATCTTATCAAGTATACCTACTACGGTAGGTTGTTTCAGTCCCGCACTTTTTGTGAGTTCCATTTGCGTTTGGCCGTCCCGCTCCCACAAGCGAACCAGAAAAATAGTCTGACTATAGGTCACACCAAGTTCTTCAAGGTTGAGATTTGAAACACGTTCAAACAAGCGAGCTGCCTTTTTAATCAAGACACCAGTATGTTCATTCAAATTAAATGTCATGGATAGTTCCTTTTTGCGCTATTATATAGGCACCTATATATATTGACAATATCGTATTCCCTTACTATCATGGCGGCACTTTTTGTGTTTATAAAGGGATTTAATGATGTTCAAAAAAGTTAGCAGCCTATTTATTGCTCTATCGATTTTCAATGGCCTCACTTATTCCTCTTCTATCAACACCACGTTAGCTGTTGTTGAAGAAAATGCCGATCGTATCAGTTTCTATAATCCCGATACAGGTGCAAGAAAAGGTAGCCTGAAACTTGCCTTCCTCCCTCATGAGATTGCTGTTACAAAAGATGGGAAAACAGCTTTTGTCAGCAATTTCGGCATTAGAGACTACGATAGTGGCTCTGGTATACCTGGTGTGTCCATTTCTGTTATCGATTTATTAAATCAAGTCGAGAAATATCGGCTATTTACTTTTGAATCACTAGAGAACAAAGACTATGCAGACATCGATAGTGCGCCTCATGGTGTTAAGTTACGACCTCCTTTTGAAAAACAACTTTTTGTGAATGTGGAAAAAGGCGGTAAGATTCTCGTCTTTGATGTTGATACCAAAACCATCGTCAAAAAAATTGCGGTCAGTCCTAATACACATAATCTGTTTTTTTCTAATGATGGAAAAACCTTGTGGTTAATGGCGGGTAAAGATGGCGTCATTCGAATCGATCCTGATTCAGGAATAATTACTGGAAACCTCACATTGCCCTCAGCTGTACGGGGTTTAAAATATACGCCAGATCATCGTTCCTTGATGGTATCAGCTGTCAATCAGATCGTCTTTATTGATCCCGATACCCTCGCCATTAAAAAACAATTCACTAATTTGAATCTAGGACCGATTCTTTACTCAGATATTACTCCTGATCAAAACTATATATTAGCACCGGCGCCCTTTGATCACCAAGTTGCAGTGATTGATGTTCATTCAGGCCAAGTGATAAAACGATTAGTCACCGGATTAAATCCGATTAACGTTTTAATTGACCCAGAGGGTCAATATGCTTATGTATCTAATGCAACAGACAAGCATTTATCTAAAATAGATTTGCATAATTTTGAACTCATCTCTATTCCAACCCATGCTGGACCAAATGGTTTAGCATTCATCCCTGAGTTTACCCAAAGAACACACAAAAAACTGCGCATGGGAGTTGCTTTACCATTGACAGGGAAGGATGGTTCTAAAGGTCGTGAAATGCTAAGAGGATATGAATATTGGAAAAGTACTGTTATCAAAAGCGGTGGACTTTTAATTGACAATCAAGTTTATGATCCCGATATTGTTTATCTAGACACCGAATCCCAGAAAGATAAACTCAAAAGCTTGACTCAGGAATTACTCAAGCAATATCAAATACAAATATTATTATCTACCTATGGTATTGATAATTACAATCTTGAAAAAGAAATAGCAGAAGCAAACCAAATTATCCTTACCCCAGCACCTGGAGAAGAAATACTTTGGAAACCTGATAATATTGCTCGAGGTTATGATTATTTTGTAACAACAAACCTTTATGAGAAAGGCTATGTTACACAGTACAATTTTAAACCCTCCTCCTGGTCAGCAATGGCATCCGTCATCGGATTGAAATTCCAAAATGCTTCTCAAACAGCAAATACTTTAGATTATCAACAAATAACAACTTTATTAAATGAGGGAGATTTTCACCTATTTTATCCCTAAAACCTCATACAAATTGGATAGAACTGAATCGATATATTAAGGATTATTATGAAACTAAAGATCGAACATAGCTATGTTGAACTATGTAAGCGATTATCTCAACTGACAACGCCCTTAATCTGTGATGCTTTACCCAGTGTGCGTCTCATGGATTCAGATATTCATTCTTTTAACACATCGCCACAAACAAGAATTGTAGGAAGAGCTTATACTGTTAACTCGGCTCAAGATTCTTTATCTACCATGCAGGCTTTGGATGACTTGCCTGATTTTATGCTTGCCCTTGGTTGTTATGATGATAGAGTTCCCATTTTATTGGTTATCGCTTCCTGCGGCACCAAGCTTGCTGTAGCAGGTGGCATGTGTGCAGATGTAGCAAAAACGAAGGGTTTTGGTGGCATTATTACTGATGGAAATTGTCGAGATGTTTCTGAAGTCAGAACAACAAATATCCCTTTTTTTGCTAAGGGACAATGCGCCAAATCAGGAAGTAAAAATAAAATTGGCAGTATAAGAAAACCAATCAATTGTGGTTCTGTTGAGGTAAATCCTGGTGAGCTGATATTTGCTGACGAAGACGGCATTATTGTCATGAATAAAGAAGAAGCAGTTAATGCTATTAATAAAGCGGAAGAGATTAAGGAAAAAGAAGCGGCTGCCCTCACTCGAATTCATGAAGGTGCTCGTTTTGATGAAATTTGCAATCTAAAAGAGCACATGGAAAAGCTAGAAAATAATGAGGCATCCAGTCTAAAGCTAACTGTTTAAAACTAAGGAATTAAAATTATGTTTTTCCATCCCAAAATGCTTTTTATGTTATTTATTTTATTAGTGTGTACTGAAGTACTAGCACATAATGAAGATTATATCTTTGATCCCAATGATCCACATCACAGTCTTTATATTCCTGATGCAACGATGAGATCCCCTGCTATTTTATTATTGCACGCGAGTACCGGTATCGAAAAAGTGAATTATGATTGGGCCACCCGATTAAAAGAGCATGGATACGTAGTCTATATGATAGACAGTTTTAAACCCAGAGGTTGGGAAGATCGTCGCTCAGTAGGCTGGGAAAGAGCAACACAAGCACAACTTGATGATATCGTTCCTGCCTATGAATACCTTAAGCAGCTTCCTTCTGTTGATCCTGACCGAATAGGACTTTTGGGATTCTCTATGGGAGGCTTTGATGTATTGAAAATCATGGCGTTATCACAACAAGATCCGAAACCATACCAAAAGCTCTCTTTTAAAGCAGCGGCTTCTTTTTATGGCGTATGTCATCGACTTGAAGAAGGAACAAAACTAAGGGCAATCACCAAACTATTTATTGGAGAACATGATGATCGTGCAACAACCCAAGATTGCATTCAGTTAGTCAACCAAAGTACTGGTAGCAATCAAAATGTTTCCATCCAAATTTATGAAAATGCATTGCATGGATTTGATAACTTTGAGTTTCCAGTTTCAAAAGAAGTTATTGACGAAAAAGGAGAACATTATCATATTGGTTTTAATGAAGCAGCAAGAGCACAAGCATTGAAAGATTTACCCGAATTTTTTGATGGCTATCTCAAGATAAACCCTGAGAATAAATAACCAATGGTGTTTTATGATTATTAATAAATCAAAAATCTTTGCTATAAGTTTGTTTCTATCAATTATTAACAATAGCTATGCATTTATTGATGAGCAACAAAAAATGAATAAACAAATAGTTACTGAGTTTTATAAAAAAGCAATTAATCAAAAAAATTTTGAAGCAGCATCAAAGTACCTGGGAACAAATTATAAACAACATAATCCTGCTGCCGCTGATGGACCTGAAGGTTTAAAAGCATTTATTCAATATTTAATTGAATATTATCCTAATTCTCATAGTGAAATTAAAAAAATTTTTTCTGAGGGGGACTATGTTATTCTTCATGTACATTCTATTCGTGAGCCTGGCACTCGGGGTAGAGCTATTTTTGATTTATTCAAATTAGAAGACGGGAAAATCATAGAGCATTGGGACGCAATACAAGATATTCCGGTAAAATCAGCTAATCCAAATAGTATGTTTTAATATCACAATAATGAGCCACATCAATAATTAAAAAATAAGATATGCTTGTTCAATACAATAAAAAATTTATTATTTCATGTTAAGATGTGCAGCTTTATAAATAAATTTACCACATAGTGACCATTATGAATCCACGTTCTATTCAATTAACTCAAAATCATGGGGGACCGCTCCATTATCTCGGAAATAGGTACCTGACTCTTCCAGATTTGACAGGGCATATGTCCCCTGATACTAGCTGGTTGAATGAGCATCTCTCTGTATTATTGGCAAATAATAATGGTCAAAAATACAAGAAAGCAATCGAACCTTTTGCAGGGTCTGCTTCCTGGAGTATGGCCGCAATGGAGATCGGTCTTGCAGAGGAATATATCATCAATGACAGCAATAAAATTCTTATTAATACACTTCAATTAATTAAAGACAAACCAGATCTAATCAAAGAGCCCTATGCAGCATTAGTAGAAAAATATGATGCCTCATTATCAAAAAAAGATTTTTTCCTTGAAGTGATTAGGAATTACAACCAAATAACTGATGAAGAAAAAGCATTACTGCTCCCTTTTATCATTAATCATTCATGGGGTGGAATCCTTTTTTATGATAAGGAATTAAACATTATCTACCGTGAAGGTGAACTATTTGAAGGAAAAAAGGCTGATAGATTTCTTGAGAAAGCGAACTTGTCTTTGGAAATGTTTTTAAGTGAAATTGACCGAGTATCTATTCTACTCAATGCTAATCGGGTTACCTTCAAAAGCGGGGATTTTATGGAAGTGATTTCGATTGCGTCACCTGGTGATTTTGTGGCGCTGAATCCTCCTTATCCAGAGAATGAACATTCGACGCTTGAAAAAGCTGGGATGTATATTGAACTTTATTCGCCTGAAAAACTGCACCAGAATTTGGTGCAAATCATTCAACATCTTGAAAGCCAAGGTATTCATTACTACATGACTTATGGATTTTATAATCCCAAATTCAGAAACTATGTCTTAACTAATGAAAATCAGCAATCAATTAATTACTTTCGTGTTCTAGGCTATGAGGATTGTGCTTTCGGAATAGGCCTTGATCAGATGTATTTTACTTCCCAATTTTCAATTCCCAAAGGTATAAACATATTCAAAGCAGAGGAGGTTTTGGGTACCCAGGATTTAACACCTGAAGAAGCGCTTGAACATTTTAAGCTGCTTTCAAAAAAATGTTTTGCTGTTATTTACCGAGCCTTTATTAAGCCTGGACTTGAGATGGAGTATCAAAAAGCTTGGCATCAGGTTGCTTCCTATTTTGTGCAATATCGCGGTGCCTTAGGTTCTTGCCTGCATAAAACTAACGATGGTATGTGGCTTGCTTATTCTCGTTGGCCCGATAAAGCTACTCGAGATGCTTCTTGGCCAGGCGACAATGCACCATCTGAGATGTTACCCAATGAAATTAGAAAAGCGGTTATAACCATCCAAGAGTGTATTGATCAAACACAAAAACTACCCGAAATTACTATGGAAGTGGTCAATGATTTATTGTATTCAAGCTAATTTTAGAAGATATAACTCATGAATCAATCGCAAATAAATTACCAACTAGAGCTTGTTATAGACACCAATCTACTGGAACAGCAAGATAAAATTATTCGTGATGGGATAGTAAATTATAATGCTCCTTTTACGGGAACTAAACCAGAGCGTTACTCAGTCTATGTGAAAGGTAAGGAGGGTAATATTATTGGCGGAGCTATTGTGTATGCTCATAAAAGCTCAATATACGTTGATGTCCTCTGGGTTAAGGAAGAATACCGTGGCCTTGGTATCGGTGCTGAACTATTACGCAGCGTTGAAGCCGAAGCAATTAAGCGAGGTATTCCTGCATCAACATTAGATACTTTTTCTTTTCAAGCAGAAGGATTTTATTTAAAACAAGGTTATCAGCACATAGGGACAATTAAAAATTATTTAGAAGGACATGATCGGATCTATTTTAGAAAACAATTGTAGAAAGAGTGGGGCATATCCCCCATAAGAGAGTATGCCTTGAAAAAGGAACAGAAGAAACGAAGCATCTGTTCTCCAGAGTTGAATTTTTATTGGAACTAATCATAAAAATTCATAAATAAATTAGAAAGGAAAAGGAGGTAACTGATTCCTATCTTTAAGCCAGAATGGATGGTGCCACTCTTCATAAATGGAAACGGGCATATTGCTTTGCTTAAATTCATCAAAAGATAAGTCGCAAAGAAACCATTTAAGGAATTCCGCGCAAGTTTCCGGACTTATTAATTGACCGGACTGATAAGCTTCATCAAACATTTTATGTAAATGAAATGAAGTCGTTTCTCTTAAAATTTTTTGAATTCTTGTATCCACTTCTCCTGGAATAATACAAGACACACCAATATTTTTCTCTGCTAACTCTTTTCTCACAATAGCAGTTACTTCATCCAAACCTGCTTTGCTGGCACAGTATGTTGAACTTTCTTTAAGTTTCAGAGTAGCTGCTCTTGATGTAACAAATAAAATCCGAGACTTCTCAGGCATCTGCGCGGCAAGTAGTGCCGTAAGTTTCATTGGAGCTAATAAATTAACCTGAAAAACTTCGTCAATACTGTCACAATCGTATTCGGTCAACGGACGTGGAGGACTTTTCATTCCTGCATTTTGAACTAAAAGATGAAGCGGTATTCCAGAATCATTAATAGTTTTAGCAACCTGTTCGATATCACTATTGCGAGTAAAATCCGATTGAATGGGAACAAAACGAGGAAATAGCGCTTTAGTATCCTCTAAGCTGCTCACATCCCGCCCTGTTCCATAGACAACCCAGCCGTCACCTAAAAGAATTTTAGCAAGTTCAAGACCAATTCCATGGCTGGCTCCGGTCACTAATGCAGCTTTATTATTGTTGATGTTCGTCATGAAGCATTCCTTGAAACTTAAGTTACTTTCGTGCGGTATGGTAATCAAAGTTGGCGAAAGTTAAAAGGTTATTCCTAATTCATGTGTTACTAATTGAGTTAATTCTGGAATACTCGCCTTGACTTGAATAATAGTAGGTAAAACCTGAAGCACCTGCTCAATACCAATGTCCTGCTGCTCTTTATCAGAACTAAAAGAACGGTTTATATTATATACTAGCCAATTGATCCAATTGCCAAGAACACCATAAAAAGCAGCTTCCAAATGATCTTGATTTATTGTTATTCCAGAAGACGCATATGTTTTTAGCATTTTTATAAATAAAGTTTTATTAAACAGCGGAGTAGTAATTCCACTCCAATCAAGAGCACAATTGACTATTTCATAAGTGGGATTAAGTTTTCGCGCAGACTCCCAATCAATGAGAAATGGAGTATCATTTTTATCCCATAAAACATTTTTTTGATCCAAATCACCATGGCTTACTACACTACTACTTTGTAAAATAGGTATTGCTTTTTGATAGATATCGTTAAGCTCAATTATAACTCGTTGATTACTTTTTAATTGCTCCTTAAACACCAAATTTTTGCTTGCTGACTGGTCTATTAACACACTAATTTTTTCATTGGGATGAATATCAAATTCTTGAGCACTTAGCTGGGGAACATTAAGATTAATACGATGAATTTTAGCCAAAAGAGTGGCTATTTTAAGCGCATGCATCTCAGATATAGCGTCTTTATCCAATGTTTTTGCTGTTATCCAAGGATAAACAAGAAAGGCCTCATCTTCTGAAAGGATTAAGTAATTATTTTCTAATTTTAGAGCATGAACTGCGGGAATAGTACACTGGGAAAATTGGAAGGCTATCTCTTCTGTCAATTCATATTGGGATTTAACTTCTTCAGTTAACTGAAGCCTTTTATTGAGCTGTTTTACAGCAAATTGCGAGCCATTGCACTTCAGATACCACATTTTATGTAAAAGACCACCGTGAACTCTTTGAGGCAAGTCGCAAGGTTGGTTCATCTTTAATTTTTTACAGATTGTTTCCAGTTGATTTTTATTCACCATGAGCTGCCTTAAGAGTGCCTTGTGTTTCTGATTCCTCGTTAAAAAATTTAACAAAAAATGTCTTGCTTAACTTGGGATTTTTTTTATTTATTCTCGTAAATTCTGCTATGAAGCCACACTTCTTATAAAACTCTGGGGCTTGAAAAGCACTGGTCACTAAATTGATATTATTAAAGCCCTGGCCTTTGAAGTGATGTTCTAGAGCAAGCAATAACTGCTTGCCATACCCTTTACCACGATAAGCACTGTCTACCCAAATATCATCCACATAAATTTCTGCAAATGCAGTAAAGGCATTAAGTGCACCAAAAATTTTTCCTTGGGCAGAAGAGATGGTCACTGAAAAACGTCGATAATTGACGTCAATACCATGCTGAGCTTCATAGGCAATAAATCCTTTTGTCATGCGTTTTTCTGTGGCTTCATCAAGCTCATCAACAAATTGGATTTGATATTCGTTCTCGCTTTCTAAAGGCTCGCTGCATTCATGTGCTGTACTATCAAAACGAAAAATAACTCGTTGTGGTTGGTGCGTATCATAATTGATTGTTTTAATTTCTTCCTGATAATTGCCCGCTGTAACGCTTGAAATAGCCTTGCGCCAAAAACTAAGTCCTCGCTTGTTTTCTGGAATCACAGAAACCTCCCATAAGCCTGGATGCATTTTCCATAATTCAGAGGAAACTAAATAACCTAAACCTTTGCCTTGAAACTTAGCAGTAATAAAAAACTCGCCCATATTCCATGCAGTATCAGGGTAAACTCCTTCGTGATTTAATAGAGCGAAACCAGCTAATTTATTACCAACTTTAATCAGAAAGGCTTTTCTTGTCGGCTCTTCAAAGTATTTTTTAAAATCGAAGCTTTCATACAGGCCATCGGAAGGCAAAGCCCAATCATCTGAAATAAAACCACAGTCACGCGAGAGTTCATATACATAAAATCGTGCCATGTTTTGGATGGTAGGATAATCATCTAATGTTGCTGTCTCAACTTTTAAAGCAGATTGTAATTCTTTGATGTTCACAGCATTTTCCTTAAATACAGTTTCGCCATATGACCTTCATTCTGATATCCAAGCGATTTGTAAAAATCATGGGAGCCCTCTTTCGCTCGCCTAAGTCCAGATGTCAAATCAATGATACAGGGACTAAATTGCCTGGCAAACTCCTCAACAGTAATCATAAGCTTTTTACCTATTCCTTGATTACGATAACTTTGGTCGACCACAAGGCCTTCAATATGAAATCTTGTTGTTTCGGAAACAAAAAGATAGCTCTTAGACCAAGCAATCCAACCAACAACTTTTCCTGCAATTTCCGCAAGAAGAACACCGTAATGCAGTTCACTAGTAAATAGCTCAAGTCGTCTTTGCAACTCTTCAGACGATTGTGGATAACCCAATTGCTCCATTAAAGGGTGAAGATGTTGAACATCATCAATTAATGCTTTGCGGATAATCAGTTCAGAAGACACTTTATGACTCCAGATTGACTCTATCCCCGATTAGATTAGGAGATGAAATTACCAAAAAAGAAACCAAATTTCCGGAACTATTTTTCACTTTATGGGTTATCCCTGCTTTAATACTTATTCCTTCCTGTTCCTGTAACACCTGTTCATAGTCTTCAAACTCAATAACCAATTGTCCTTGCAAACAATAAAAAAATTGTTCTGTTTCCTGATGATAATGTTTTACCTCAAAACTGCCTGAGGGCATCGTTTCATAAAGAACGTTAAACTGACCATCATTTTTTAACCACCATGCATCACAATTTTGTCCCCACTTAAAATGAGGCGCATTGCTTATTGAGACAACCTCTTCTCTCACTACAGATTCTGATATAGACGATTTTAGATTTTGACTTAAGTCCGAGACTGAATCATCATTTAAGAGCCCGATGTCTCTTGTTCCCTGAAATTCTTTACGCAAAAAATAAAAAATAGAGTTTTTCTGAAACCCATGCCGCTCAAACTCAAGTTCGAAACCTAATTTTTTATAAAATTCTATTGCTTCCCAATCCATAGTATTAACTGTTGCAAAAGCACAGCCTTTCTCATTACCGTACTTCAATGCCTCTTGCATAAGCTTTGTTCCCCATCCTTGATGCCTGATGGACTCACTCACCCAAAGATTATCGACATGAAGTCCTCCATAGAGTGTTCCACCACTACAACCACCCACAATGCTATTGTCTGCATCACGAATAAAGCATGCAAAGAAATCTAAGGACTCGAAGCCCCTTGCTTGTTTGGCGTACGCCTTAATCCCATTCGTTAATATTTGAACATCATCAGGGTTTGGATTTTCTAAAAACGATAATTTTAAAGTCATTTAATGTATTCCACTGTAGGAGGCCAGGCACCATGCTCCACATAACTTGCCTCATCACTGCCTGACCAAGGTGGCATAGTAACGCAAATAAACACCAAATCTGCTGCATCACTTCGATATTGAAAATGTGTTCCCAAGGGAATATCGATGCTGACTCCAGCAGTTAAAGGGGTAATGCTCTCTTCATCGTTCAACTTACGCCAAATTGCACCCTCACCAGAAAGGACATGCCAAAATTCAGATACAGTTTTATGACGAACTGCTTTGGAAATTGTGCCTGCCTTCAAAGTACAGTGAGCCATTCCACCTAAATGATTATTCATCAGCAATCGAACTTCAGCTCCTGCTGGTGAAGTGTGTTGATATTCTTTGGGTATTTCTTGTGTATTCATTTATGCCTCTATTAAACCAATGCTCTCATCAGTTTTATCAAGTGGTTATTTCTTCATTTTTAATTTTGAATCGTAACGCAAGTAGTATCTGCATCTAAAGTAACTACTTTGCCAATTGGAAGAATGCAATTTTGCTTACCATGTCCATAGGAAAACTCTTTAATACAAGGGACTTTTAATTTAGAAGCCCATTCATTGATTACATCTTCTACCGTACCATCGCTCTGATTCGACTTCTTACTTTTACATTGTTCAAATGTACCAAAAATAACGCCGGAAACTTCATCAAAAATTCCTGCTAAATCTAATTGTGAGAACATGCCATCAATATTATAGGGCTCGACGCCAACATCTTCTACCAACAAAATACATCCTTTAAAAGTAGGCATGTAAGGCGTGCCCATTAAATTAGTCATAAGGGTTAAATTGCCACCAAGAAGAGTACCTCGGCTAACGCCTCCATGAACCTTTATTCCTTTGCGAATTGTGTACTCTTGGCCTAACAAAGAAGAAAATAATGTTTTTTTAACTTGGGTACTTAAATGAATGGTCAAAGTAAACCCTGTATAACTTACTAAGCCAGTGTTTTTAAATAGGCCTAATTGCAACGCTGTAGTATCACTAAACCCGAATAATGGTTTTGGGTTTTTCTTAATCAATTCATAATCTAAGAAAGGTAAAAGTCGTTGCGAACCTTGTCCTCCTCGGGTTGCAATAATTGCTTTCACTTCTGAGTCTATAAAGAAATCCATCACATCTTGTGCACGGTCACGGTCTTTACCAGCTAAAAATCGTTCTGATGCAAACATATGCTTTGCATACTTTACATTAAATCCATTCGACTTTAATAAATGAACTCCTACTTCTATTGCTTTTTCCGTAATAGGACTCGAGGGAGAAATAAGCCCCACGATATCTCCTCTTTGTAGTGGTTCTGGACATAGAATATTCATTTATTACCTCAATTATTTTCTGCACTCAAAAACAATACTTTCGTCTGTTTCATTAGGCGATGCATTTCGGTCAAATGCTTTAACCGTTCGTACATTGCTAAAACCAACCTCATTGAGCAAATTGAGCAAGAAAGAAAGATCTTGATAAATTCGAATTTTGTATTCCTCAACCTCTGTTTGAATGACACGGTTGTTATCAATCAGTTCATATTTACCTATAGAGTAACAAATCTCCTCATCGAGCATAGCTAATTGGCTGAGTAGGATGATTGTGCCATCTTCTTTTGGCCATCTTGTGCCTCTCCATATACCTAATTCTTTAGGAACCGCATAGCGTGTTTCTACTTCAAATACAAAAAGTCCTTTATCTTCCATATGTTCATAAATGGTTTTTAAGGCTTTTTGGATATCCACCTTTTCTGTGATGAGACCAAATGAACCACTGGGTATAAAAATTAAAGAATATTTAGCGGATTGATTTAAATCTTCAATAAAACCATGCCAGGCTTTTGGCTTAAGATTTTTGCTCTTCGCTTTTGCATGCAGTCGTTCTAGCATTGGTTGACTTGCATCAAAGCCATGAACATCAAATCCTTCTGCAGCCAAAGGCAGTAAAAATCGACCTGTGCCGCACATAGGCTCTAAAATCAAGCCTTTAACCTCTGCGGCATAGCTTCGATAGAATGAGTATTCATCTTGTGGTGCATTAGGTTTACTTAAATCATATACTTCAGTACAAAGGCTCTGATAAGTATCCAGTTTTTTCATGGGTTCCTCATTGAAATCCAATACCATCAAATATTCATCATAAAAGGTATCATTAATTTTAAGTGCTTTAGGTTCGGTACCATAAATTCGAAATCCTTGCTTTTGATAAAAAGCTTGAGCCACAAAATTACTTACTACACAGGTTAGGTGCAATTGAGTAACGCTGGTTTTTGCATGTTGGATCAGGGTCTGAATTAATGCTGTTGCAATACCTTTCCCTCTGTATTCAAGACGAGTATACATACTCCAAAGCACACCACGGTGTTTTGTTTTAATTGAGTTAAGTGTATAGAATCCAGCACAAGACACCAATAAATCGTCAACAAATGCGCCCAATACATATCCTTTACTTAATCCATTTTGAAAATCAGCATCGGACATATGCACTTCATCTTCATAAGAAGAGCCAAAATTTTCTGGTGAATTATTCAAAGCTTCCAAACGAATTTCTTTCCATAGATGCCAATCCGTATCAAACAACTGTCTAATCTTCACAACATTATCTCCATAACTGTTACAGGATGTCCTTTAAATTCATCCATGCCAATCATGCACCAACCAAGACGACTGTAATATTCTGGAAGAGTAGGATCAAAAGCAAAAAGATAAAGATTTTTAAACCCTAATGCTTGGGCTTCTTCTTTTACTCGATGAATAAGCTGTCTTGCAATACCTTGTTTTTGATGGCTTGGTGATACCACTAATGAGCCTAGCCATGGGGTTAATTCAGGGCGGATTCCATCATTCACGCGTAAAGAGCACATCCCAACAGGTTTATCTTCATCAAAGGCAACGATAGTGAGCGGTAACTGTTCGATGTTTAAATGATTTCGTAAATTTTCTTCTACACGTGAGGTGGGCACATCAGGAACCCAAATTTGCCCTAATACTTCATGCCAAATCTTAGCAAGCTCTGGTATGCAATCTGAGTGATGTTTTAAATAGGCTATTGTAATCATCATAATACCTGTAAAAATAAATTATTACTCTTGGCAAGGCGTGCCTTGATGAAACACCATTTGCCAACGATTGTGTTTGTATTGCCAGAGAGAAGAACGTAAAGAACTTTTTGAGGCAACAGTGACCCTATAAGTTGCCAACATGACTTCGGACGACACCTCTAAAACTGAAAAATCATTAACCATATAGCTCTGTGGCTCTTCTTCAGGGAGAGAATCAAGTAAGTCGTTCTTATTGTAAATTAAACCAGAAGCACCATACTCAATAAATTCATCAGCAATCAGTAGCTTCAGTTGTGTAATCGATTTTCTCGTTTGCGGATTTAAAAGAGAAATCTCTAGCTCATAAATCAGTTGGTGTTCTTGTTTCATAGCGATATTCTCATCAAATATCTGAGCTTGCATTCCTTCCTCTCGAGAAACAGAGCCAGCCAAAAAATAGCACGCGGTTCGGGTTGATGCTCATTACTTAATTTTTGAATTGCTTCTTGAGGTAAATAACGCATTAAGTCAAATTCCTTGAGATTGCAATCGATCTAGATGATGAGTAATCAATGAATTAACCACTTCTTTATTAAAGTCAGGACAAAATCGTGGATAGTCACGTTCAAGACCATAAGACCATTTTTCCAAACGTTCATGGTCATATTCGATCATGTCTTCAAATAAATAACCTTCTCCATAAACTTCTTCACAATGAAGGCCAATTCCACCATCGTAAAGTTCTCCTGAAGGCATACGTAATGCAATATGCCAGCACTCTTCATGGGATGTCACCATCACAAAAACAATATGCACTTTATCCTTAAATCGGCTATTCCACGCATCAAAAAATAATTTGGCAAACGCACCACAAGGACCATAATTAATCCTTGGTGTTTCTTCATGAAATCCCAGCAATTGGTTTATGTCGTTTTTTAAATCATTTAAGACTGTAATTTCTTGTGCATTCACACGTAATTCCTATGGTATTAAAAACTTCTTTTTTGGCTAACATCCAACACTCTACGTTTAGGCTGATTTATTGTACCAGATAAATTTCAATTCGCTCTTTACCTTTACCCACATTCGCCCATTTTAACGTAATATAGCCCACTTCCGCGGTTGATTTTACATGTGTTCCACCACAAGAAACCTTAGAGAATCCTTCGATTTCCCAATAACGTCTTTGACTCTTCTCATCAGAAAACCCAGTGCGTATAGACATATCTTTTGCAATAATTTGATTGTATTCAAGCAAGAGAGTGTCAAAGATATCCGAGATATTGTGCTGATAGTTAAAATCGATTCTAGCCTTATGCTCAGCAATATGAGCACCTATTTTTTCAATAGGAAACATTCTTTGGACAAGTTCAAAGATTAATTCAGCAGCAAAATGAAGACGCATCAATTTGTAGCGACGAACGAAGTCAATTTCCATAAGGACAACATCGCCCTCAGAAAGCCCATGCTCCGAAGGTAATGTATAATAAATCAAGTCATCTTCTATTTCAGAATGAGTGACCATCAGGCCATTCACGCGAACTGTATCACTTTCTTGACCACCGGAAAACGAAAAACCAATAGTCTCTGCAAAAAGTAGTCGATTCTCATTTGCCGACTCCACCTTAGTCATTAATTGGCGTTGATAGGGATTATCCCAAAATATTTTTTGCATAACTTACTCTCTAATCTTTACCACTATCCCATTGGTTAGCTGCTTAAGTGCTTCTGGAGATAATGAAAATACTGCGTTGGGCGTTCCTGCTGCGGCCCAGAGGACTTCATGGCATAACAAATCTTCATCGATAAGAACCGTATTAATAACATTTTTGTGGCCAACTGGAGGGATCCCACCAATCGCAAAACCAGTTATTTCTCGTGTAAAATCTGCATCAGCCTTCCCAATAGATTCATTGATGAGATTCCCAATCAGGCTCTCATTCACACGATTAACACCACTTGCTAATACCAATACCGGCTTGTTGGTTTTTTCAGTACAAAATAATAGTGATTTCACAATTTGAGCAACACCACAACCCAAAGTATCAGCAGCATCTTTTGCAGTGCGTATGCTCGAATCAAGTTCCTTGACCTCACACGATATCCCCTTTTGAGATAAAAAATCCTGTATGATTTGCGCGCTTTTACTTAAATTTTTACCTTCATTCATCGCTATCACCCACCCATCATCGCCACAAAGAACACTTTCTAGTCAGCTCTGTCACCACATCCCAATCTCCAAACAAAACAATGCCATAGTAAATCAGATCATTCTCTTTAACCTGTGCCGTTCTTTCAATTTGCTCTTGATAGGTACCCACAGTCATCGTATCGGTAAAATCATTAAAAAGAACATTTTTTGCTAAAGCATTCTGGCGTAATGTTCTAATTTTGTTGGGGTTCTCACAAAGAATGATAAAAGGTATTTCTGAAATATAAGGGTGAGATCCTCCATCTGCATCTCGATAATCGGTTAAACGCAGCTCTTCTTCACCAATTACGGAACCTAAACCAATACACATATGAGCAAGCGCATTCATCACTTTGCCTGGCTCAATACGCTTATTAAGTACCGCAACCAGTTTGTTTTTAAAAGGGTGTTCAACCATACAGTTCTCCACAATCTACTTCCCAATTCGTGCGTTATAACGCATAATAAACCAGTATATGCCCGTGCGCTAAAACGCACAAGCTTTTTTATTAAGAGATATCATGCAAGAAATTTCAAAACGTATTGCAAAAACATTAAAATCATTAAGACAAGAACGAGGTTGGAGTTTAGACAAAACAGCGCTTGAAACCGGCGTTTCTAAAGCGATGCTCGGGCAAATTGAACGAGAAGAATCAAGTCCAACGATTTCTACCTTATGGAAAATTGCGAGCGGCTTTCAAGCCTCCTTTTCTTCGTTTATTGAAGACAGTCTGGATAATTCAACCAATCCTGTTTATAGGGCGGGACATGCTGAAACCTTGCATCCAGATGATGAAAAAATACGAGTACTGCCTCTATTTCCTTTTGATGAGCAGTTACATTTTGAATTGTTTGTTATTGAGTTATTGCCCGAATGTGAACATCTTTCACCTCCCCATAAACATGGAGTCATTGAGCATGTCATTGTTGTGGATGGAACCATTGAGCTTTTGTTAGGCGGGAGCTGGAAAAAACTTTCTAAAGGAGAAGGGCTTCGTTTTAATGCCAATCAACCGCATGGCTACCGGAATCCAACCAATGAACTATCGCGCATCCATGATATTATTCATTACCCACCCCAATATAAATCGCCTTAATCGATTATGGTACATAAAACAAAGGCGTTAATGCCATAGTTTTTAAGTCATGAAGCCACTCATTGCGTGGCTTTCCTCCTGGCGCTGTTTCTTCAAACCAGTTGTATTTACACCAAAGGTAGATATCCAAGCTTTTCATTTGCGAAAAATGATTCATTTCTTTTAATTCGTCTGAACTCAATGGCCGGATTTGCCTATACCCTTCTATAAACCATTCAAACAGGGGTTTCCAGAGAGGCCATGGCTTATTGCATAAGTCCAAAAAAGGTTTAGCGATATCGGCAAGATACCAATGATAAACTGGCTCATCAAAATCAATCAGATGAACGCTCTCACCATCATAAAGCACATTGCCAGGACGATGGTCCCCATGGGTTAGGCCAAAATGTGCTGAGTTGATTGAAAAAGTTTTGAAGCGTGTCGTGATGGTTTGGTATAAATCCTGGATCAGAGCCTCTTCTTGACGCGCATAATCCCAAGTTTCACGCCACAAATCTTCCCAAGTTAAAAAATGATGTTCCGATGCAACATAACTTTGCGAGGCTTGATGCAATAGACCTAGGGCACGGCCCCATGTTAGATAAGCTTTTTTATCTGGATAATCAAAATTCATGATTTGCCCTGGCACCTCACGGCAAACATGAACAAAAAATTCCAAATCATCTTGGTGTACCGTTTCGACATCATTTCCTTCTTGGGATACAACCGGTTCACAAATAGGAACCTGATGCAAATATAAATGCTTCTGAAAATCAATGGCACTCAAAAGTTCATGAGCTTTTCGTATTTTTTCATGCGTCATGCGAAGGTAAAAGCCTTGGTTCTTAGATTCAAATCGATAAACACAGTTAATTTGATTATTGATAAGCTTAAGATGGGTAGGGTTTTTTACCCACTTATTAGCAGCACGATTTGCCGTTTCATCCGTAATTTTTTTTAATGTGGTCTCCCAAATCATTTTTGGATACTCTTACTGTTCAGATAATCAGCTCTGGATAATCGATAAAGCACATGTCGTTTCAATGGACTATTGTGCTCCAATTTGGGATGATCAAAATCATCCTTTGTATTATGTTGTAAACCAATTTTTTCCATAACACGTCTTGAAGCTAGATTATTCACTGCTGTAAATGAAACTACTTCGGGAAGATTTAAAGAGGTAAATGCATAATGCAAAACCGCTTTTGCTCCCTCCGTAGCATAACCCTGATTCCAATGCGTTGAGGAAAGTCTCCAGCCAATTTCAACAGCAGGGGTAAAGTGCGCTTCAAAAGAAGGGGTCATTAACCCTAAAAATCCTATCATTTCTCCAGTATTTTTTAGTTCAACAGCATACAAAGAAAATCCCTTCTCTTTATCATGTGCAATCATCCGCTCAATGCCTGCTTTTGTAGCACTCCTGTTCCCTATTCCGGGTAAAAATTGGCATACCTTTTTATCTTGATCAATAAGTGACATAGGATCAAGATCAGCTTCTCTCCAAGTACGTAAAATCAGACGGGAAGTTTCAAGAATATTCATAGGAGCCTCTATAAGAAAGCATGTTTATCATGAGTAGGTAATTAGCGTCTTCACTGTATTGCGTGGGAAGAAAACCAGCCTTTTGATAGCACGCAATGGCTTGCTCGTTTCCAATTTGTGGATCAACCACAACGGCTTTAAATTTGGAGAGTTGTTCGGCAATAAAACGCCTTATAATTTGTCTGCCCAACCCTACTCCACGAAACGATGGCTCTGCAATAAAAAGGTCGATACCAGCCAATTGTTCAGGTGTTGCCTCGTCAAACAAGGAAGCATTATGTCCTGAAATTCCTTCGGGTAAATGGTCGGAAAGACAGTAATATTGAATAAAACCAATTGGTTTTTGATTTAAATAAATAATAAAACTGGGGATACACTCAATGCCTTCAATTCGGGGTGAGTACTTTGCACTAATATCTTCCAAAGAAAACTGTTGATTTCGTGCGTATCCTTGTTTTACCGTAGGCTCTGCAAACCATTGGGTCATTAAGTTCAAATCTCTTTGACCCAATGGTTTAAATTCAAGATTCTGATTTTTACTCCCATAAACTAAGGAAGTCCAATCCAAAATACGACGCGCTGACTCCTCTGCTGAAAGACAGCTAACATCTAGAGTCATTTCATACGGCTCTTTGCTAAAATAAACGTCTTCTTCAAACAGTCTTTTTGTAATGAGTGCCTCATCCTGTGTTTTAAAATAGCCTTTTCGATCTGAATATTTTAAGCGTTTAACAAGCTCTGCACCATTACAAATCAATCGGATAGGAACAAACATAGCTTCCCGTTTTTGAGCAACGGCTTGTACTTGATTAAAAAACTCCTGATGCCAAGAATTATTCGCTAAGAGCTCATAGGTAATAACAAAGCTCGTTTCTTTAGAACAAACCTCAGTCATCGTATCAAAAATCACATCTCGGGCCTTGTTAAGCGCTGCCCATCCTTTATCATCAAGAGACCAAAATACTTGATCATCGTTACCTAGAAGTTTTAGAACCGGATCGATCCAAGCATGGTGATGCGCTAATCGAAACTGAGAAGCCAGTGTTGTAATTGCCTCGCCTATGGTTTTTTTACCGGTACCTGCAATACCCATCAAGAGTATCATCATATTCGTCGGCATCATTTATTAAAATCCTGTCACAATACTGTACTCTTCTTTATGTGTAAGCACACGCATCAAGTGCGCCACATCATATGGACTACGCAGCTCAATGAATTTCACTTTTGGATATTGGTTCTTTAAAGCATTTAATAAAGGGTTAATCCGTTGTTCATAGTTCCACATATAACTTAATAGCGACCATCGTACCGTTTCATTGCAACCAGCGGCTCTATCATCGATTTCTGAAGCCTTATAAAACAAGCGTTTAAATACCCGCCAATAACATAGCCATTTGGGTAAATTAAAGTACAAGCACATGTCGGCTTCGCGATAACGTATCTCGAATGATTTACTGGAATTACCATCAATAATCCAGCAAGGATTAGCAACTAATTCTTTTTGGAGTGACAAAAAATCCTCATATTCTCGTGGCACCCAATCGGCAATAAAAAAATATTTGTCTAAATGGAACAAGGGAATATTTAGACTCTTTTGCAACTTAACAGAAAAAGTGGATTTGCCACTTCCTGGTCGACCAATAATCATGATGCGTTGTAAGTTTATCATTTCATTCAGAGTTTAATTTACTGTGTTCTTTTCTTAAGGATGCAAATGATTGTTGTACTCATCCACTACACTATCTAAAACTTTAAGTAGTCTGTTCTTCACTTAACTGTTTAAGTACGGTTTTTATCGTAGCATGGGAAAAACCTCGGCCACTTAAGAAACGAGCCAATTTTGTATTTATCGTCTCATCTGTATCATTTTTAAATCCACGCATTTTTTTCCGAGCTTCATCTAGGGCGCGAACTTCTTCCAGTTCAATATGTTCTAAGATTTGCTCAATCACCTCTTCTTTAACGCCCTTTTGTTTTAATATTTGTTGAATAAAACGGTTTCCTTTATGGATATAACGGGCACTTAATGATTCAGCCAAACGATTATCATTAATTAAATGTAATTCCCGAAGGCGAGCTATGGTTGCATGAATCTGAGCATCTAACTCGGGTACATGCGAAAAATCCCTCTCTAATTGCCTTATGAGCTCTTTTTCACTGCAATAATGATTGGAAAGATATTTTATTGCTGCATCGATGAGTGTATTCATACTAAAGCTCTACTATAAACCACAATTTTATTTTTGCTTTTGCCAAGACAGCCTGATTTATTTAGAATACCATTATAACAGGAAAATATTGAGTCTTTTATGCCAAAAGAAGGAAAGGCCAGAGTCTTAAGTGAAGCAGAGTTTAAGCGACTGCTTATTGTTGCCAAAGATGGGCAATTCGCTATAAGAAATAGTGCCCTTGTGTATTGTTCTTTTGGACTTGGATTGCGAGTGAAAGAAATCGCCTCTCTCACTATTGCAGATGTAGCCGATTACAACTATCAATTGACTGAAGAGATTTGTTTGAAGCGCTCAATGACCAAAGGTGAAAAGCAGCGTTACGCTTATCTTGCCAATGAAAAAATCCGTAAAGCACTCCAAGCTCATCTCGATACCCTAAAACCTGTTGCACGAGACAAACCCTTATTTCAGACCCAACGTAAAAGTCGCTTTACACCCAATAGTTTGCAAAAATGGTTCAAGTCACTCTATGATAAGGCAGGAATCATTGGGGCAAGCTCCCATTCTGGTCGACGTACTTTCATTACCCGCTTAATTGAGCAAGGCGCTGATATTAAAGCAGTCTCTCGTCTTGCAGGTCATGCCAACATTGTCACCACCGCAATTTATGTTGAAGACAACCCTGATCGCCTGAAACGTATTGCTAACTTGGCTATTTTCTAAATGACACCATGGTTTATTACTTTACCTTGGTTACACTATTTGGATTTTACCTACAATGAAGTCTACCATGAGGCACGCTTTGAAAAAGACAAACGCTATTATGTACTTCGTTTAGAGAAAGATTTACTAGATGATTGGACAATCACCGCTATTAACGGACGAATAAAATCCAAGTTGGGACAAAGAAGAATATTGGATTTTTCAACGTACACAAATGCGTTTGCTCAATTCTTAATCATGATAAAAATCCGTTATCAGCATAATTATCGACTTAAAATTTTGTATAGTGAAAATATTTTTTCCCTTCACAATCTGCTGTTTCTTTTAGTATCACAAAAATATGCTAATAAAACCCATGCCAAAAGGAAGGAAAAACCAAGATCCGAGTTGAGTCAAAATAATTGTTCCACGACTGTTCAAAACAACTTATCTCATACAAAAGCATTCCAACTTGACTTATTTTTTTAATTTCTAAAAAGAAAAGTGATCATTAAATAATCAGACCGATTTAAGAGCGCTCTAATAGTGATTAGAAAGAAGCTGAGCTCTTGCCACACTTTACCATTCGCCGTAGTCCAATCGTCTCTTGAAGGTAAAATTTGGAGGTCATTTTTTTCCAGTATACCAGTAAAATTATAACTACAGACTCGAGGGCAAACATCTTCTAATTTTTCCACATAGTTATCCACTAATTTTGTGAATAAAAAAATAGCCCTACCCTTCCACCTTAAGATGGGCCATTAACCAATCTGCTTCCTCTAAAGAGTCAAAACTTATCACCACCCTACCTTTTCCTCCATCATTAAAATGCATGTTAACTTTGGATGAAAGTTTTTTCGATAATTGTGCCATCCAATCTTTCGTTTTTTGTTCAAATTGGGGATCTAGAAAAAACTCTTGTTTATCTTCTGGCATATTTAAGCGCTGAACCAATTTTTCAGTTTCCCTAACGGATAAAGACTTATTGATAATTATTTTTGCTGTTTCTGCTTGTTGTATACTCGACAAACTTAATAAAGCTCTGGCATGCCCCATTTCTAGTAATCCCATTTTTAACATTTCTTTTACTTCATCCGTGAGAGTAAGCAATCTAAGAAGATTAGTAACTGTTGTTCGCGATCTACCTAAAGTTTCAGCAACTTCACCATGCGTCATGTAACACTCTTCTATTAACCGCTGTATAGCTTGTGCTTCTTCCAATGGGTTTAAATCTTCTCTTTGAATGTTTTCAATTAAAGAAACTGCCATCCCGTTTGCTTTATTATATTTTCTGATGATTGCAGGGATTTTTTCTAATCCTACTATTTTAGCTGCACGCCAACGCCGTTCACCCGCAATAATTTGATATTCATTCCTATTATGATCTCTTTCTTTGACAAGAATAGGCTGTATAATCCCATGCTGTCGAATTGACGAGGCCAGTTCTTCTAGTGAAGCATCGCTAAAAAACTTTCTAGCCTGATTTTGATCTGGATAAATTTTTGATAAACACAGATCAATTGCTTCCAAGGATTGTATGTCATTTTTTAGATTAATTGGTTCAAAGGCAGGAAATTTCATATTAAACCGCCTCCATTTTAATGGGCTTCTCTAAATAATGTTGCTTTAATTTTTCCCGGGTTTCCAGAACAAATTTCTGCATGTTTTTAACATGCTCTTGATTATCTCCAGCTTTAGTATAACCTGATAGTTTTTCCCAATGATTAAGCTCTGCCTGTAAAGCGAATAATTTCTTTTCCCACTCAATTTGTTCATTAGATTCTTTTTCTTGAGAACCGTCTGGCTTAGATTCTTCCTTGAATTTATAATCATATTTTAAAGCACTAATAAAATATGGAATTGGATAAAAACCTGTGCGCTCTTTTTTTGCATATTTCTTGGTATAGTTAATCTTCTCTTGAATATATTCTTCTGAGTAGTTATTTATAATATTTTCTAATATAGACTCATTTAATATACCAAAAGTTACTTTTATTTCTTTATGCATCTTCTCATTTTCATAATCAATACAGCTGACTTCTGATTTTATTGTATTTTTTTTATTCTGGACTAACACCTCAAATCCAGTAATTTTTCTACCAACTCTTATTGGATCCAAACTAACAGCAAAATTAGCTCGATCATTAACCTCTTCTAATGAAGGCGAAATGACATTTCTTGTAAGTTCCCGCATACTTGGATATTTATCTTCAGGAACTCCTAAAATTTTTCTAAATGTATCTAACGAAATAATTTTATTTTTTTGTAAGTTAATAAACCGTGTACTATTTTCATAAAGAGCATGACCATATTTCGATTCAAATTCAGATTGCAGATCAATGTCAATAGTACCGTATATAGATGGATTAACTAGTAAATCAAGCATGATTTTATGAAAAGAAAAATTGATGGTATTATCCTGATAGAACGTAGGTGCACCATGTAAAACTCGTAAATTTAAAAAAGAGATATCTGTAGGTACCTTATCTTTCAATAAATTCCATTCTATTTTTAATGATGCCAACCCATCAATGGACTCTTTTAGATATTGGGTATTATTACTATTGAACTTAACTGCTTTTAACAGCTTAGAAAAAGGCATATTGCATTCGACAGCGACCGAATTTTGATGGTTATTTATGCGGCCATCTCCTTTTATTGCTTCATACAAAAGCACATTGACAATTTTCCGTTGCAATACACTCATTAAAGAGTATGCATGAATAATTGTTACATGTTTACGTATTGTTTTTTCAGCGAACATTACCCATTCCGTTTGGCCTTTTTTCTTATTTTTTCCTCATCATTCTACTCAAAATAGCAGCGCGTATTATGGCAGTTTGAGGGCCTCTTATATCAGGATATTCCTTTACAACTTCACTTCTCATATCAGAAAAAAAACATCGTTGCTTAAATGTCATGTAAATTTTATCAAATACAAAATTTTCACTATTCCCTTCTGCATTGAGTACCATTTCTTTGTAATCAGGATTTTCCTTTAACATTATGATGGCTTCGTTTACCCAATCAGTTTTCTTTTTTAAATTATATTTTTCAGAATTTAACAGAATTTCTCTGAGTGACTCTTTAATTTCTTTATTAATAGTAAATGTAATAATTTTCTTATCGTCTTCATTATTATTGAGTTTCAGTTTATTCATTTTAATCACACTTCCTGAGCAATTAGAGGAATTATTTTTTTAAAGCACTCCTCAACTGATTTACCATTATTCCATTGGACATTATTGCTTAACATATTCATTTGCTCGACGATGCTCTCGTGTAGAATGTTGCTTGAAACTAAGGCATCAAAGATAATTTTGGCAATATTGGGTTTTACCTTACCTAAACTAACATTTAATTGTTTACGTCCTCTTATTTCTTTTTTTGTAACTAATGAAAATTCGAGTTCTTTTTTTAGCTTAACAATTGCTTCAAAGGATAGATTTTCTATGGCAGCCTTTAAAAGAACTTGTTGATGTTCTGCATTTTCAACTGAAATAATTAATTCAATTAACTTTATATTCTCTATTTTTCCTTCAACAATCGCTTGTTTTATGTCTGGGCTAGCTTGCAGAATCAGAATATATCTTCGAGATTGTGTTATGGACATTCCTGTTAAGTCACTTAAAACTTTTGATGTTATTTTCTCGTTATCATTTTTTCCTTTATTTTCGTTTAAATATTCCTTAACAATAGCCTCAATGCTCGCAACTCTTTCAGCCAGAGATAAGTCAACACGCTCATTATTCTCAATCCACTGTAGAACTCTTAACTTTGTACCAACAGGTCGTTGACTTGCAATTCTTGCTATAATTTCCTTTTTACCAGCAATCGCTGAGGCCAAGGTTCTACGTTCACCAGCGATTAAACGACATTTGTTCCCAAACCTGTATACAAATATGGGGTTAATTAACTGATCATCTAGTATAGTTTTTGCTAATGACTCAAGTGACTTCCAATCATTTTTCTTTTTTGCATAGTCAGGATCAGAAGGATCTATTCCATTCATAGCATCATGAAGAGTTAGTGCTAGTTCACGATTGTTTTCTGGATCAAGTTCTATTTTATCTAAGGATAATACTTCTATTGACAGTTCCCCAGCATAATCATTGGCAATCGCCAGTGTTCTTGATATGGCTTCCTTTGTCTCTCCGGTTTTGACTGGATTTAGTTTGAATTTACTAACCATAAGAAGCCTCCTTTTCTTCTATTTTGTTGTATACATTATGAAATACCCTGTCATATACATAAGAACACCATTTTTCACTCTCAATTCTAGCTAGATGTGTTTGCGGTAGATTAAATACACAATTAGGTTTTGCATCTTCTACTACCAATTCTGAATAAATAGTTCTTTGGGCGATCGGAGGTAACAACCATTCTTCTGATTTCTCTATCGAACGCAAGTCATTAAGGAACTTAGTATGTACTGCTGTTTTACGAACTTGGTTAGGTAAAATTCCCGCTATTTTGATTGTGTCATCTTTTACTCTTCTAAGTTGCTCTTGTGAAATTGCTTGGATCATACCTATGGTTCCATTAATACCATATTGTTCTAGTTCGGTTGGCAATAGTCCATGAGTTGCTGCTCGCAACCCTGCCATTGTTAGTGGGCCAAACTGTGGATTCGTATCAATAATAACAAATTGGTAATCACTGTGGGTTGACAGCATTTCGGTAAATTCTTTAAGACGATTTATAACTTTTTCTTTTACATCAACTTTTAGAACACGTTGTGCATCTTCCAGTAATGAAGCAAAAGAAGGGAAACAATGTAAATTGTCAACCCATGTTGGGTATGGATAAATAGATTTACCTATGAATATATCTGCAATACTACTAACACCATCCCAATGTGGATCATCTTCTGGTAAGTTATTAGGATCCCACTCTGGATGCGCTTTAGGCATATAACCCGTTGGGTGAGCAGGATCTCTGGTAGTTGGAATTAGGCTAGATGAAGAATTACCTTGTGGGTCTAAATCAATAAATGCCCCTTTCATGTTTTTACATTTAGCTAGATATTGTGCAAGAGTGAGTGCAATAGTTGATTTGCCAATCCCTCCTTTGTTTCCGGCTGTTGTAATTACTTTCATCCATCCCCCTTCTTACAATAAGGTGTTTTGTACTATTTGTTATTAGGCTATCTTCTTTGAAATGAATTTGCAAGCGGTAATTTGTACTATTCTTTTAAATTTATAAAAAAGAAAAATATATATCTTTTTTCTTCTATTCATAGATTCCTTATATAAAACACAGTAACTAATTGATTTTAAATGATTTATGAAAGGATAATTGTGTATCTATTTGGGAGTGATAGTGTAGGTTTATGAGTTTTTCTGTGTAGTAATATGGGGTTCAAAAGGTTTTTTAATCATATGTGTAGCTTTATGGGGTATTGTGGTGTAGTTATATGATAATGGTGTAGATTTATGGGAGAGATTTTAACTTTTATCCATAATCTACCTAATGCAATGAATGCTAGATTTTAGGCGGCTGGATCTTTTGCTCTAGAAACTTTGAAAATTCGGAGTGGCAAGTGGTATTGCGAATCTCAGTAAAAGATTATCCTGATGTTTGTTTGGGTATACTTATCTTTTGTATTAAATCTCTACCCTGCAATAAGATATGTTTAACTGGATAGTACCACACTATACTTTTTGCGTTTGCTCGAATAAGTCGCACATTGATTAACTTTGATAATAGAATAAATTCGGGAATAGATATAAACGAATGTTATTTCCATATTCTAGATTTCATTTCTAGTTGTAACAGAATAACTTCATTTGCGATTAAATAATCATACCAATTGCTACTTTGTAGCGGTGTTAGTTTGTGATTAATTCTTGCTAAGTATCTTGGTTATTCAGCTATATATGCCCGTAATAAGGGTCCACGTATTGAGTTAAATCTATTATAAGTAACCATCCAAAAACATTTATAACAACTCCCGATATGCGTTAAACTCAAATTGAATAGGGTCAAGCAAATTTATTTTCATTGTAATGCCAGATAAATTTTCTAATACGAGCAATCAATTGCTCAATACAAGTAAATCCATTCGCACCATATATTTTCCTCTTCAACCACTTCCAAAATAGCTCAATTGGATTATATTCAGGTGAATATGGTGGTAAAAAAAATAACTCCACCCATTCGTGTTTTTTCACAAATTTTGAAACCTTTTTGCTGCGATGAATAGAGCCATTATCAATAATCATCACTATCTTTTTGTTGGGTTTAGCTTTTATGTAATTGATGTAGAAATTGAATAAATATCTTAGAGTTCCTCTTTCGGCTTGTTTCCAATAAAAAGCTTGTGAGCTTAAACTCAGAGCACCAAATAATGTTTTACTTTCTCTCATTTTGTTGGTGTGGACGGGTTTTTTTTCGCCACGTTTAAACCAACCTCTCTCTACATAGGGTTCGTTTGAGAAGTGAGACTCATCTGCAAATAATATTTCTATTTCATGCTCTAACTTTTGTTTACTTAGCGATGCAACCATTTTTTCAATATAAGCTGCTTTATCTTCTTTACTCGGCGCATTCAGTGGGGGCTTTTTAGAATAGCGTTTATATACCCATCCATGCTCATGAAGTGCTCGCTTTACTGTTGTCGCACTCACAGAGCCAACCGTTTTAGTCAATTGATCTAATTGAAGATTAATTTGCCATCCAGACTGTTGGTAACCGTACTCCTTGGGCGATACACTTAGCAATTGGTTGAGCTCTTCCTTGACTTTTTCTCTCAATTGATTCGGTCGACCGCTTGAATTTTTATCTATTAATCCTGAAATGCCAAAATGTAAATAACGTTTTATCCAACATCTCACCGTGTGTGGATTACGACTCAATTGCGCTGAGATTTCACCTATACTTTTGCCTGATGAGGACAGTAAAACATAATACGCTCGCTCCCCTATATTTTTTCCCGTTCGCGAGCCTCTTAGTTTTAGAAGTGTTTGTTTTTGCTCTTGCGTGATAATCACTTTTATCGCTTTACCCATCCTTAAAACTCAGCTACTCCTTAAAAGTTGATGCGGACATTACACTATCTTTATGTTTTATAAAAGATTATGGATGGTTGCTTATTTGTCTTTGTCCATAGCGAAGATTATATTTTTTTAACGAATATTGATCGCTGGTGTTGTTGGAGCTGAGATTAGCTTCTCTACTTGAATGGATAAATTAGTTTTTATAACTATGTATCTATTATCAAGTTAAATAGGTTTATCGCTTAACATTTTTCAATAATCCATTTAACGATAAGATCTTTTCTCTCGCAGTATTTATTTAACTCATTTATAGATCTAAGAAATTTATTCCTGATTTAAGCAAAGCTTGTTGTTTTTTAAATATTAAAGTAATCAACCTATACTAAATGTGTGACGAATTAATTATCTACAAATATTAATTAATAGGGTTGCATTCTAATTTTATGATAATCTTAATTATCTTTAGGATGATGTTTTTTGTTTTTGGACTGTTGAATTTTTTATTAAATTCGATCCTGTCTCTGTTTCAACAAGCGCTTTTAATTTTACGAGACTTCTACTAGGAATTATCGGTTTCATAAATTGTCCCCGGGGGATAATTTTAGTAACTTATTGATTATAAACAATAAAAATAAACAATATTCTGTAATTCACATGGGGGTTATGGAATGGTGTAGATTTATGAGGCGGCAAATTTTAAAGCAAATTATGGTGATTACAAATTAACAAACGTTTGAGAGAAAAAAAATTAACAGGAAAAGTATTCAAACTTAATCGCAAAATATAAACAACTACAACTTAAGTGACAAAATATAAAATTGAGGAGGAAAAAATTTGAATAATCATTTATTATACAAAGCGACATCCATGTTAGTTTAATTTTCCTTAACAGCAATGATAATGGAACAATACAGTATAAATTAGGAGTCTGAAATATTGGCGATTTATCATGGGTGTGATGCAATTAAAGCTGTAACGTAGAGGAATTACTATATGACTATTATTGATGCAAGACCTACCTGTTTTTATCATCCGATAAAAGTCATTTTTTTAGATGATAACCGTGCATTTTTGGATGCGTTAGATTTAGAATTTGGCGAAAAATTTAATATACTGACACTTACAAGCTCAGATATGGCTTTTCATCTGATTGATAATGATAGTCAGGATGTTACCCAATCAATTTTCAAATTGATGAATGATGTTAATCTAGATACTACTAATGATCGGGTTATTGGCTTTGATGTTAGTAAAATGTTAAACCTGATTTATGATAAAGCAAGGTTTGAGCATGCCCCACTGTTAGTAGTGGATTATCAAATGCCCGTTATTAATGGAATTGAATTTTGCAAAAAAATTAAAGAGAAAAAAATCTTTAAAATTATGCTAACGGCAGAAGCAGATAAAGATACAGCGATCAGCGCGTTCAATAACGGTTTAATTGATAAATTTATACTCAAGACAAGCGAAAATCTATATCCAGAAATTACATTAGCTGTCGATGACCTAACTCAGCGCTATTTTAGAGAGTTAACAAAGAATATAGTTAATGCGTATGAAAACTCCATTAGTGATTTATTTGGTAATGAATTATATCAACAATTATTTGCCAGTGTTTTACTGCAAGCACAGGCTGTTGAATATTATCTAGTTGATAATTCAGGGAGTGTTTTATTTCTTGATAAAGATGCCAAACCTACATGGCTTATCATTAGACATGTAAAAGAGCTATCTGATCAATTAGATTTAATGCAGGGATATGAACTACCCAAACAGACTATAGCCGCTGTTGCAAAAAAAGAGAAAATATTATTCTTGTTATCAGAAAAAGAATATAAAAAACCAATAAGTGAGTGGATTAACTATTTATTTGATGCGAAAAAGCTAGATAACAATTACTACTACAGTATTACCAAAGATCATTTAACTGATTCTATAAATTGGGGAAGGGTGGTTTCATATTCCTCATATCTAGCAGAGAGATAATTTGGCAGAATTATTCATTCAAAAGAGATAGAAAATAATTTTCAATCTTTACAGTCTGCTCACGAATAGTGCTCATGGAATATAAAAATTTTTCCATCTGTTTTTGATTAATATCGCTGGTCTCCATTGACTGTGAAATTGTATTAATGAAACTCGAAGCCGATTTTGTCATGCTGTTGATGATAACAATTGAGTTTAAAAAATCGTGTTTTAATTTATCTTTATCCGTTGAGTTCATGTTAAATTCCCGTGTGCAAATCGAAAAGGTGGTTCTTTACCAACAATGGATTTAATCCATGGCATTTGGCTAAATCGATCTCTTGAATGGCCAGTGGCAAGATGAACATCAATAAAGCCCTTATCAAAAAGGAGTTTTGCACAATCCTCGCCTCTAACATTGTTTCCTAGATCTGAATCAATATAAATAAGAGTATTCTCACCATAATTATTTATTTCATTTATGAACTCATCAAATGAAGAATAAGTTGAAATACATTGTCCAGCCTCTTCAGCAGCAAAGATCCAAGTCATTCGCATCATTTCATCGTCATCAATAAAAACAACCGTATTTATATGTTCTTTCTTTGGAGTTTCAATAATTTTAATATAGGGTACATAAGATTTTGGTATGATTTTTACACCAATATTTTCGCACCGATTTCGTATAGCAATATCTTCAAAGCAACTGGTAACTAAAATAGCTTTGCCATTTAAATTAAGCTCTTCAATCACATCTAAACCATTTTTAACATCAGCGAGCAGCTCATAATCTACTAAATATAATACTGGGATTTCTGGATCAACTTTATACTGTAATAAGTCGATCGCGTTATAAAAATGAAACATTTTAACGTGTGAAATATTTGAAAACCGTTCATTCCATGCATCATGGATGGATATATCGTCATCTAATACGACAATATTAGTACCATGCCTAATATTCATTGAATCACAGAACCAGCTAGGAGGGGTAGACCGAATTAGAGTGATCTGAATTTTTGTTCCAACTTTTTCTTCGGAGTGAATATGCATTGAACCATTGATTTGCTCTAAATATTGTTTAGCATAAGATAAGCCAAAACCAGCACCAGTTTTCTTATTAAAGCTAAATCCTTGCTCCGTAACCTTTGGCAAGATATCGCGAGGAATGCCGCAGCCATTATCTTCTATAATAATTTCGACATGGGTAGCATTGCAGGTTAGAGAGATAATAATAGAGCCATTAGAATTAACTGCTTCAATACCATTATTAATGAGATTGGATAGAACACGCTTAAAAGAATCAGGGTGTATGTTAGAAAAACAATTATATGAGTAGTCCGACCCAAGTAAGTTGATTTGAATGTTGGTTCCGTAATATTCATATCTTTTTTCTGCAACGATATTATCTAAAACAACAAATATTAATTCTGGAGAATTATTCATATTTATTTCGCTACTCTTACAGTCAAGCAAATTATTTTTTGATTGTATGAGTAGGTTATTAGCAATATCATTGATTCTTTTAGCTGCATTTCTGATCATAATGCGTTTATTTTCAGGAATTGATGTTACATCAGCTACTGCGGTATTTATTGCCGCTAATGGTGATCGAATATCGTGAGCAACAAGCTCAGCAATATTTTTTCTTACCTCGTAATAGGCTTTTTCTTTCTGTAAATTGATTATTTGTCGATGTTCATCAATAAATTTATTAGCAATTTGTCTGTATTCATTAATTTCAACTTTTGCAAAATCAACAGCATTATTAGTTTGATGTGATGAAATGAAATCGAGCAAGTATTCGGTATTGTTTGCTATTTTCTTTCTCATGGAAAGGAATAAAAATAAGAAATTAAAAAGAAATATTCCAAGTACGATCAATAAAATTAACAAAAGACCATAGGATACTGGCAAAGTATAGATGGAATTATATTGCTTACTTGCAACCACCGAGCCCAATATCTTTTCATCATTTTTAATTAATGTTATACCAGAAATTTGCCCATTATCTTTTTTGCATAGAAGGTAATTGCTTTTGCTGTTTTCTTCGCAAGTACCTACATCTTCTATTTTATTTTTTAAAGGAACAAATTTTATTGAGTCTAGTTTGCGTTCATTACCTAAATTGTATAGTACTAAATCAAGAGCATCCTTATTATTAAGCAGCTGATACCTACCAATTTCATCAGTGGTAAATGAGTCATTAATAATTAAATTTCTGGAAAAAACACTCATCTGATTATGAAAATAATCTTTTGCAAGCATGAGTATAAATCCAAAAATAATAAATTGGATTAGAGCAGAATATGCCATTTTCTTGATAAAAATTGCTTTGATTGAAGAGCTTTTATTTTTCATAAGCATATCCATTGCTATTAACTGATAAAATAACGTAATTGGTCGATCGATAAAATTGACCGTTTTTTAAATAAGCTCCAGTAATTCCTGTATAATTAGTATTTAATATGCTATTTGTATTGACGATACCGGTTCTATCCAATGCTTTTAAAATGATCTTCATTGAATCATAAGTGTATACTGCCAATACAGTGGGTTTTTCATGGTATTTTTGAACATAAATATTTTCAAATCTGGTTAAAGCATCATAGGGCTGTATAAAATCCAAATTACGGATAAAATGAGAACGAATGACTTTATCATTTAGTCGCATAAAAAATGTTTGACTGACTGAAGAACCAAAGTTTTCTGTGCCAATAAAAACAGTACAATGGTTATTCATAATATTGGCAATTTTTGCTGATGCTATTGCACCTGACAATAAAAAAACGTATTGATATTTTCGCTCATTCAAAAATTTCTTCAGTTTTCCCTCTATATCGCTGTCATTTTCTAGAAAATCGAATGTAGAATATTGTATGTGTTCTTTTTTTAGAGTGCTGGAGTACACTTCCTTATACTTTAGCATCTCATCACGGTTAATTTCCGTTATAAGTAACACGTTGTTTATATTTTTATAACGATCTTGTAAGTAGCTCATCATTTTATCAGCTTGGTAATTATAGCTGGGCATAAAGATAAAAATATTCTTGGGTAATTGATCAGAGTTAGTGGTGCTAGCGTAAGAAGTAAAAATAGGTATGGTGTCATTTTTCTGTTCTTTTACAGCTAATAACAAGTCGGAAAGATATTCAAACCCAATAATTGCGGAGCAGGAGTCATTTACCATTTGATTATAAATATGCATTGGCTCCAATGGTCTGTTATTATAAAAATAACTCTTGATTTCAACTTTATTAGCAGGATCATTTTCTTCTTTGGCAAGATATGCCGCATTTAAAAAAGACTGGCCATATGATTTTAAATTTTCAACAACTCTTCCGGTTAAACATATTTTAATTTTAGATTGTGCGTAAACAACAGTGGATATCAGTATAGAAAATAATAATATGATGGCCTTAGAGCTACTTAATAAATTCATTTAAAAGCTCACTAAAACGATCATTCTCTTCTAGATGTGGGTAGTGGGAAGATTTATTGAAAGTTATAATTTCATGATTGTTTGACAATACTATTTGGTGTCCGTTAATGACAAAATCATGAAAACCATTTATCCATAATTTGCGGATTTTAAGCTCATCAATATTAACAGAAAAATTCGCCTCTTTTGAATAAAGATCTTTTCTTACACTGATAAACGTGTTTGTATTTAATGGTAAATTGATATGCTTTTGAATATCTTGGACCAAATTATAATATTCTAAATTGGCCCAATACAGATAAGGCCTGTCTTTATTTTCTTGGAAAACTGGAGTTAATTGTTCTGATAGTTCCCAGATTTTATTAAGATCAAGATTATTAATTTCTTTTAATATTTTGTTATATAGGTCTAAATTACTTTTTTTCAAATAGGATAGGTCAAGCATTAAATTATTCAAACGAGGCGTTAGTATTGATTTAGCGGTAGAAACAAAAACGCCAGGGATGGTAGACTCATAACTTTTGTAGTAATCAAAAAGAAGTTTTGCACCATAACTATGTCCAATCAATGCATTGATGTTAAGATTAAAATGGTCAGCAAGGTATAGAATTATTTTTTGCAAATCAATTATATTATCTTGCTGTAGTACTAGCTTTTTAATTTTATTAGATTTACCGCAATTTCGTTGATCATATAGAATAATATTGCACTGCAGAGGATTAAATAAATTATGATGCTCAATAAGATACTCTATGGTTCCACAATTAAGGCCAGGACCACCATGAATGAAAAGAGCATAAGGTAGGCTGGAGCTTTTAGTAAATCTGACTATATAAAATTCTTGATGTGGCAAAATATCTTTTTTGTAAGCTTTCATTAATTACTTTCTCGAAATATTCTGCGGATCCATACAATTGGGGCAGCAAATTTAATAGCGGTATTTTTTATTTCTTTTTTCACTAATGTGGTTTTTTCATTTAAACAAACTAAGTCATAGCGAGCTGGTTCTTCTCCATGCTTTAAGATCCTAACGAATACTTCATCATTGTCCGCAATAATAATACAATCTTTGCCAATGGCACTCTCAATATTGTTGACTATTATACCGCCAACATAATTGCCAGGGTATAAGAAAGGTATCATGCCATCATCTTTTATGACAGTGTCAATAGAGTTTTGTAGTTCTCTGAATAGTAGTAATTCTTTAGCTATGTGGCTTTCGTCACCCTCTTGGATATCTAAATCTTTTGTGATTCTTGTGGCATTTTTACCAATGCCATGCATTAACCATGACTCTGTGCAATAAATATTTAACTCTTTAGATCGCTTAACGATTTTTACAGCCCCCTGTTGGGATAAACCCCCTCCCCAAGCCAATTCCCATCCCTTTAATGATTGAGCAGTAAAATTAGAATCGCGACAAAAATCTTCTCGTGTAAAAGACAGAAGATGCTCGCGTATGAATCTTATTCTTTTGCCCCGAGACTCGGGGGATGAAACATTGTCTATTACAGGATTGCTCATATTTAAATAATTCAGTCAGATACATGTTTATTCTATGATATACCAAAATGGTTAATAAATCTTCGTAAGAATTTACCAAAAAAATAGTTTAAAAAACATCAAAATACAATGCGTTATAGCATTCTAGGTGTGATAAAGCATTATAAATTTACCTTTATGGTAAAAATATCATTGTAATTTTTACCATAAACTGATACTCTTATCTAAATAAATTATGTAAATAAAAGGACTTGTTGATGAAGTTGGATGTTGAGTTATACATTAATGCTAGGAAACAAATAGAAAAAAAGTTTCAATTATTGCCCTATGGTCCTAGATTAATTATTTATGAGCTATTAAATCTTGCAAATCCTCTTACAGGCATTGTATCTGATATTAGTTATCGTGATCTATCAAAAGCCTTGGAGATTAAATCCGCTCCAGGTCGAATCAACAGTGGTATTCCATCCAAGCAAACCATCAGAAATTTCATAAAGTCTATAGAACATGAGTGTGGTGAATACTTTAAAGTTATAACTGAAGGGCAAAATTTAAAATTTATGTTCCCTGAGGCTCCTCAGATCTATAATCAATTGATTAGAAAGAAAGAAGTTAACACAGATCTTAATTCACCTAAATCCCTTATGGATTCTGATATAGAAGGAAAGTTGGAGGTACAATCTAACATAGAAGTTAACAGAGAAGCTAACACACTCAAAAGTCCTGCAAAGAATATTAAAATATTTAATATAACTAACTCAAACAAACAAACTCAAACTGCGAATAATGATTTTTGTTGCAGCAAAAAACAAATTCATGACGACTTTTATCCAAACCCAAAAACCATCGAAATGGCATTTTCCATGGGACTCACCAAAGTCACCGATTTAAAAGAAATTCAGGCATTCATAAAACATAACAAAAAACACAACACTCAATGGGCTGATTTTAATCCAGTATTCATTAACTGGTTGGAAAGAGATTCCCAATATACCCAAAACAAACAACAAAAGGCACAAGGACAATTAAGGAGTCATCACAATGAGCGTGGTACCAATCAAAGCACTCTTAACCAAACAGCACTTGAACGAGTCAGCGAACATCATGGCATTTCAATCGACTCACTCTGGGACACCCAGGACAGTGAACTCAACTCCGGTGCATTTATCGAAGGAACACTTGTCCAGCCTCTGGATGAAGCTGACCGCAATATACGGGCAACTTTTTATCAGTAAGCATGGAGTGAAAGATACGGGAGTTTGGTTTGCCGCACTTAAAGATTTAACTCCAAAAGCATTAGACAGTGGTGTGGAACGATTAATGGCTTTGAATAAAGGCGACAAGTTTTGTGAATTTCCACCCAATTGCCTGCAGTTTCGAGCTTTGTGTCTTGGCTTTTATAGTGATTTGCGACTGCCTTCTGCTGCCCAGGCGCATAGGGAGGTATTAAACAGCGCTTATTCAACGAACCCAAACTGGAGTCATGCAGTGGTTAAATTTACTGCTAAAAGACTGGGGCTTAAATTTCTGGAAATTGATAATGAAGGCCATTCTTTTGCAGTATTTAAAGAAGCCTATGAACAGGTATGTCATTTAATGAGACAAGGACACCAGATCCCGGAAATTAAAGAGAAGGTCTTGTGCGCTTTGCCTCAATCAAAGGACATTGCAACAACACACCTTGCGAAAATTCGCCAGTTATTGGGAGTTGCATGATGAAACAAATTCCATGTTTAAAACTGTTTACAAAGGAAGAGCTGTACTGTCTTTTAAACGCCTGCTCCGAGTCATTGGCTCTGGCCTATCAGGAAATCCCTGAATGCGATTTCTGGCACATTGCGATGGAGGCACGATTGGCATGCGAAGCGCTTCGATTCGAAATTGATTCACAAAAAAAAGAATATTCAATTCACTAACCAATAAAAGGAACACAGCATGTTAATACTTACACGTAGAATAGGCGAAACCGTACTAATCAATGATGACATTTATATCACCGTGCTCGGTGTTAAAGGGAATCAAGTCCGCTTAGGGTTCGATGCACCACAAGATGTAATTATTCATCGTCAGGAAATACATCAAAAAATTAAAAATGAACAATCTCTGTTTTTAAATAAGCCTGGTAAGTGGAAGGAAGAGCGTGGCGTACAGACTCATTAACCAATCAAATCATCATACTAACGAGTTAAGGGAATAAAATGAAACCATGCATTAACCAGATACAAAAGGCAATTACCACTTTAGCTTTAACTGGATCTTTTGCCCTGTTGGTGAGCTGTGCTGCTACATCAACAGTAATTGAACATCGTAACTTAGAAACAGATACAAAACTCAGCCAAACGATTTTTCTTGATCCTGTGGCTCAAAGTCAAAAAACGATTTACATCACAATTAAGAATACTTCTCAAGAGTCATTATCCATTGATAAGTCACTAAAGCAGGCATTAGAAGAACATGGCTATAAAGTGGTTGGAAATCCATCCAAAGCCCATTACCTGCTACAAGCCAATATTTTAAAGGTTGGAAAAATGAGCGTGTCTGCAAGTCAGTCTGCGCTAGGTGGCGGGTATGGCAGTGCATTGGCGGGGGCTGCAACAGGAACTGCACTGGGTGCATTAAGCGGTCATTCAAGCACCATGATTGGTGCAGGTATTGGTGGAGGAATTATTGGTTTGGCTGCAGATTCTCTAGTCAAGGCAGTGAATTACACGATGATTACCGATGTACAAATTTCTGAGCGCGTTGGAAAGGGTGCCGTTCATGAACAGTTTAATTCCAACCTTCAAAATGGCACTGCATCTGGAACCACCCAGACATTGAGCAAACACAGTGATTACCAACGCTATAGAACGCGGGTGGTATCCAATGCCGATAAAGTCAATCTGAGTTTTGCAGAGGCAAGACCAGCACTGGAACAAGGTCTGGTAAAAACATTAGCGGGCATTTTTTGATGCAGCCTGATTAGAGCTTCATGAAAAAAAGCGCATAGGATTTAAAAAAACAATAATTAGTTAAAGAGGGAATAGTAATGAGAATCAATGTAATAGCAGGACTTATCATCACCGCACTGGGTTCACCCTGTGCTGTTGCAACCAGTTCGAATCACTACGATTTAGAAAGACGAATTTTTGAGACGTCTTATCAACTAAACCAGATTGCCGAAGAAAACAACTCCGATTTATGTTCTGGAGATGTCGCAATTGCTGCAGCCTACCTGGAATCAGCAGGAGCGCAATTGCAGCATCATAAAAAAGACAGAGCAGTTGTTTCTATGGCTTATGGATACAATGAATTAAAAGCAATCAGCAATGTAAGAAGCTACTGTACACATTTATCACCGAAGGTAAAACCCTATCTTGCACGAGTCATTGTGATGAAAAGTGAACTTGAGAACATCGACATGCCAGAAACAGACCAAACATCGGACTAAGTTTAAAGGCTTAAGTTCATAACAAAAATAAAAGGAGCTCTTAATGAACCCGATTAAAACACTCATGCTGTCGATGACTCTCATCGTTGTGACTGGAGTTATTCACGCAGAGCCCACAACACTGCCTGAAAACAACTTTAAGATTAATCAGAATCTGACTGCCGTTTCAACTGAAAATGATGAACAGGATGTCGAATATTTTAAACACATTCTTTCCGGTGGAGCGCTTTTTACGCTTTTGCTATCAATGGATAAGGAGGTTCCTGACGTAGCCAAAGCAGTTGAGTATGTGGCTTTGTTCAAAAAACTGGATTCTGCAAATCACCTACTGACACAAATTTTAGTTGAACTTAAAAAGAACAACCACCTATTAAGTCAAAGCATGCTCGATAAAGGAGTAACCATGAATGGATAAACGCTCTTTATAAAACCACAAAAACACGATTCATTAAATAAAAAGAATAAAAAATGAGCACAAATTGGGGCTCAGGGGATTTTTTTAACCAAAAAAGGAGAATGTGATGAACTATAGAACAGCAATGAACGATTTGAGCATTAAAGGATATCTGTATGCCAGGCAGCTGCTCCCTTTTTTAATGATTGGTTTGGCACTGTTGTGTTTGATGCCTGACTCTTGTTTCGCTGCTGAGAATCGGCTTTCTGGATTAAAAGAGGAAGTAAAGGCAACCTTTGGAGCGGATTCAGATCTCCCTTATTTTCTTTTGTTAGCAGAAGGGCTTGCAGGGGCTTATGCCTACATCAAAACCAAAAATATCGCAGTCCTTGCGGGTGTTCCGGTATTGATGGTGTTTACTCACTGGGCATTGAAATAATGGCTCGCAATTACCAAACCTTTATGCTCTCTGATGAGCCCAAAATTGCGGGTATTCCTGTTACCACAGGCCTGCCCATTTTTTTACTCACGGGAATTGGGCTTTTAACAGGACTTGCCTATCAGCTTTTTATGATAGGCGCAGCCCTAAGCGTTGCGATGCATATCAAGTATGGCGGACTGCCTCTTCGGAGTCTGTTTGCCATCGTATACTGGTCGCTGCCTCACCGGTTAACGTCCCTTTTATTTCGAGCTTTGCCCGATTCTGCCAACCGAATTTATATCAGGTGATTTAATGGATACTTCATTTCGTGATAATGCGATTGCAAAAAACAGACTGTTATTCAAGCTGACGCTGATTTGGGCGCTATCGAGTACGTTTGCAGTTATTGTTCTTTGTGCCTTAAATTTTTATACCTTACTGCATAAGCAGGTTCACTGGCTTCCAGTGTGCACTGGTTCTGAGTTTAGCATTGGTGATAAAGGCTATTCACCCGAGTACCTGAAAGAAATGACGCAGAAAGCAGCCGACTTACGCCTGACCTACAACCCTGAAACCATTGATGCACGCTACACCATGCTGTCTCATCTGATTCCAGCGAAATACCAGGAATCGTTTTCCAAACTATTGGATGCCGAGCGAAAAACAGTACATGACAAAAACGTAAGCTCAGTATTTTACGCTGAAAAAGTATCGGTGGATGTCACTAAAAACCAAGGTCAAATCGAAGGGCAGTTGTATCGCACAAGCCATGGACTTCAATTAAAGCCACAACACAAAATGTATCGAGTTCAGTTTTCACATCAATCAGGCCTTTTAAATCTTGTGTCCATTCAGGAGATACACCATGACTAACTCAATTTATGATAAAGCTAAAAAAACCATTTTTCTTATAAGTTGTTTGTGCTCAGGAATTGTTGGTGCAAGCACAGCTCCTTCGATCATCGCTTTTGAAGAAGGAGAGCAGTTTAATCTGACCTTATCGAGTATTAACTTTAATCGTGTGTTTGTTGAAGGGGAATCGATCACTAAATTAAGTTACCCAGAGCATGCTATTACAGTAGATAAAAGTGAGATGGATAATCCCGAAAGCACGGATTCTTCGGTGTATATAAAGCCCAATTTTCAAGTTCCCATTACCCTGTTCCTAACTACAGATAAAGGACATCACGTATCACTTACCTTGACACCTGATGAATCGGTTGGAAAAACCTTAAGACTTGTGCCTCGCGCTCAAACAAAATTGAAATTTGTGAAACTGGATACCCCTGATGCCAGCGAAGTAGATGAGGCAATCGCTGCCATGAAAGCAGGGGAGACTCCCAAAGAATTTAATGAGAAACGGGTTATTCCAAGTCCTTTTTACATTAAAAAAAACATTAAGGTAACTCTTGAAAAGCAATATCAGGGTAAGCGTTTCACGGGCTATGTCTATCGGTTAGAAAATACATCAAATCATGAACTAGCGCTTACAACAGCCTTATTTGCCCATAAGGATGCAGAGTCCCTGTCATTAAGTGATGAGGCACTCCCACCTAAAAAAATCGCTTATTTATACGGGTTATACAGCAATCAGGGATAAACCAGGAGCGGCTTAAAATGAGTTGGAAGGAGAGTAGGTAATGTTTAAAAAAATAAAACAATGGTTGACGCTAAAGCCTCAAAACGCCAATAAGCTCGCTAAAAAGGAACAATTGAAGCATGCAGCCATTCTATTACTGGTGGGTGGCGCGTCCTATGGATTTTATTGTTACTCATCGGCTGAGAAAAAAAAGCCAATCCACCCGGAAGAAGCTTCGTTCGAGAGTATTTTTGAAAGTACTTTTAACCAGGGCAGTGACGAAGCACTCCTTCTGCAACAGCAGCAACAAATTGATTCTTTAAAAGAGTTAGTGGCAGAACATCATAAAAAACAGCAGGAAGCAGCACCTGTGAATACAGAAAATTCGGAAACAAAAGCCTTGATCCAGGCCATGAAAGAGCAGCTTGCACACCTTGAAGAAGAAAATAAAAAAATGAACGAACAATTACAGGTTGCACTGGTTTCTACCCGTCAGGCAAGCCTGGTCACCGTAAGGCCGCCAACTCGTGAAGAAATGGAAGCACAGCAAAAGAAAAAGCATCAGGCAGAGCGCGAACTGCTGGCAAAATCAGGACTGGAAACAGTGCAATTTAACAACCGGAACAAAAGAAACAAGGAAGTACGAACCGCTAAAAATTACGTTTGGGCGGGAACCTTTGTTGAAGGGGTGTTGCTGACTGGGGTTTTAGGTGATGCAGGAATAAACGGCTCAAAAAATATGGGAACTGCTTTAATCCGCCTTACCAGCGGAGGAATCATGCCTAACAACCAGCATTCTCATCTGGAAGACTGTGTCGCACTGGTATCCACTTATGGTGATTTATCAGGAAGCTCCGTGGTGATGCATTTAGAAACACTGTCTTGCGCAGGAAACAATATCAATTTTGAACAAAAGGCCTACGGCTCTGTATTTGATTTGGATGCCATGCAGGATTTACGCGGGACTTCCATTTTAAAAACAAAACCTCTGTTAACTTATTCGGCAGCGGCAGGCATGCTGGCAGGATTTGGTGATGGTTTAAAGAATTTAAATACCGCTCAAACAATCAATCCAGGGGCTGGCACCATTACGACCTATGGACAGGCATCAACCCTTGCTCAATCGGCTGCTGGTGGTGCGCTTAGTAATCCTGCCAATCGTATTTCAGATTATGTAATGCGCATTGCCGATATTTACCATCCACTGGTTGTGGCACGTGCGGGTCGTCGTGTTTCAGTTTTATTTACTAAAGGCTTTTGGATAGACAAAGAACATCAGGTGTATGAGTCAGGACGAGCCATCAATGAAGGACGTGCCCAAAACGAGTCTGGGGTTACAACCACTGTAAGCCGTGCCTATGAATTAAATACACACCCAGTGAATGGCGCTTCATTGATGCAGTCCAATAATCAAGAGCCCATGGTTCAAACCGTTAATCCTGTTGAGAATCCACTATTAAATCAACCAGGACAACCCATTACTCCATTATTTTCAACCGTACAAAATGAGGAGCCACTTCATGATTAAACCTCTATTTTTATTGAGTACCCTTTTCTTAGTGTCGCAGTTATCTGCCTGCTCCAAATCCATCCTGGACAACGAGGATGCCAGATGCCCCTTTGCTGACAGGGGTGGTTGTCAAAGCATGGAGATGGTGAATCGCATGGTACAGGAAAAACGCTACACACCCGATGGTCAATTCGTGCAGCAGGCAAAAAGCCAGGTTCTTTATTCAGGTTATAAGTAGGCGCTGACCAGTTCACAGGAGAGAAGCCATGTTTACAAACGCTATAGAATGGGTCCAAGATACTTATGAGTTGCTAAAGGAGACCTGGAATGACAAAGGGCTAACGGGCAATGAATCCGATTTTGACCTCAAGACACATCAATATCCTTCGTTTACTGAAAAAATACTGCCTTATCAATATTTTGATGAGGAATCGAAGCTATTTTTTAACGAATACAACGCAGGATTAATTTATCGCATTATTCCTTTAACAGGTGCGAATGAACACATAGCGGAACAACTGGATACGCTGCTTCAATCTAAAGTGTCGCATGAGTTCACCTTACAGTTGATTTGCGTCAAACACAATCAAGTTGGGAATGATATTGAAGCGTTTACTTCTCAGTTTGCAAAAAGCGAATTTGAAAATTTAAGCCTGTTAGGAGATAACCTTAAGGCCTTTTATCAAAAAGCCGCCATCCATGGTTTTAAAACCAACACGATGCTTGCACCGCGATTAACGCATACAGATTGCTATATCGTTATTGATAAAATCAAAAAAGAATCCGAGAGTAATTTAACAGCCTGTTTTGGCCAGTTTCGCGTTTCGTTTGAAGCATCCTTAAGTGCTGCAAAAATTGGATTCAAGCAAGCGGATGCAACCGATTTTTTGCATTTGCTTCATTTTTATCTGGATAATTGTCCTGATGTCATTACTCCACGCCCTGTAATTTATGATAAAACCAAGTTACTCAAAGAGCAGGCACTGTCTCATGACTTTGATATTGAATTTAAAAATAATGAAGTAGTGATTAAAGGGGTTAATGAATCTGGGCGTGCTTATGAAACAGCCGTATCTGTTCTGACCATTGATCGCCTGCCTCGCCAGTATTGTTTATGGGAGAACATTAATAATACCAGCAATATTTTTCATCCTGATAAAAGAATATCCTGCAATCACATCATCTCGGTCATCTATCTGGTCGAAGAGCAAGGACGCGCTCAGGGTAGGGCGAATCGTAAAACCCGTGATTTGGATAAAAAATCTAAAAGTGATTACGCATTAAATGTGGCGGGAACAGAGGAGCAGGCACGGGTATGGCGTACCTTTCGTGATGATTTATCCTCACAAAAGACTCGCTCTGTAAAGATGCTTTATAACGTGGTTCTTTTTTCAAGACCTCATGAGAAAGAGCGTGATGTAGAAGCTGCTCGCACAGTATTTGCGTTTAATGACATTAAACTGGCATTGTGTAAACGCATGCAATGTCCCTATTTTTTAGTCTCGATGCCGTTTTTTTTCACAGGAAATCTGGTTAAGGATTTTTCTCTTCCCACAATGATGTGGCCAATTTCTTCATGGAATGCAACTCAATACATGCCCATTCTTTCTGACTGGCGCGGAGTAGGTAAGGGTATCTTGTTGCCTACCATGCGCGATCAATTTGCCTGCATCGATCCTTTCTCTGGTGTATTTGGCAGCAATTACAACATGGCTGTCACCGGAACCTCGGGCGGTGGAAAAAGCTTTTTTATTCAGATGCTGATGCTCAATATCCTGTTTAATGGCGGAGATATTTTCATTATTGATGTAGGTGGGAGCTATAGAAAACTGTGTGAGGCGCTCGGTGGGACTTATCTTGAGTACAGCAATTTGGCGATGAATCCCTTTACCCATGTAACGGACATTTTACGAGAGATTGATGACATTATTGCCTTGTTTGAATTATTAACCTGCCCTACTAGCGGTGCTACAGATGACGACCGAGGCACTTTAAGAGAAGCTATTTTAACTGCTTTTGGAGCAACTCAGAATCAAACACGCATTGATGAGGTTGCAGGAGTCTTATTATCGTTGTACGAGCACGACCGCGAAACCTATCCTACAGCGCGTATTTTGTCTAAGAACCTCCAGCGTTACTGTTCTGCCTCAGAGCATGGCAAAGCCTTTAATGAGCCATCTCAACTATCACCTGATGCCCGTATGATTGTAGTGGACTTAAAGGAAATTGAGGACAATCAAAGTATTCGCGCCCCGGTTCTTCTGTCCGTTATTTCCCAGTTTCAAAGACGTATGTTCAACTCAGACAGGAACAAACAAAAGATGTGCATCATTGATGAAGCCTGGTCATTTTTTACAGGAGATTCAATTGCGGTCAACTTTATTACCAAAGGCTTTCGTACTGGTCGGCGGCATAAAGCATCATTTGTCACGATTACCCAGGGAATTGAGGATTATTTCGAATTTTCAGAAGCGCGCGCCGCCTGGGAAAATTCCGCATTAAAGCTTGTTTTTTTACAAGAGGAATCACCGCTTTTAGAACATCAAAAAAAGCATGAGACTTTTTCAGACTACGAGATGACTATTCTCAAATCATTCCCAATAGCGAAAGAAGCGGGTTTTTCTCAAGTCTTGCTGCGTGCTAATGGTATTTCCTCCTTTCATCGCTTGTTTGTTGATCCGTTTACTCGCGTGCTTTTATCTTCCGATGGTGATGATTATCAGGCAGTCATTAATTATGTGGCACAGGGACTGTTATTTCTTGATGCCGTATCGCAAGTGGCAAAGGAGCATTATGGGAGGGCTTATGCGGCTTAACCAGATCAAAACCATGCATTGGGTCTTTGCAGGAATTGGCGGATTAATTGGAATCCTGGCGGGTATTTGGGTGATGTGGCCTAAGTCTTTACCTCTTTTGGTGGTTGACATGAATCGTGCCATTGAAGCGCCTTCGGTAATGCTTGCTCGTTCCAAACTGACTCATGAAGAACAATTAAAAATAATGGAGCGCTTTTCACGCACCCTCCCAGAAGTCATCAAGGATTATGGGGCGTCACATCAGGTAACCCTTGTGAGTGCGTCCGTATTGTCGAGTTTTAAACCGTCCCCTGTGGATGTGACGGATGAGCTTATTGCCTTGACCATAACAAGGATAAAACATGAGGCACGCTAACAAACAGTTGTTTCTCCTTATTCTAGGTTTTTTCTGTCTATTAGAACCTGTGAGTCATGCAAAAAATATAGGTCATTATGGTCAGACATTCCCTGTCAATGAAGAGGATATAAGGAAAGTCATTATGAACAAACTCTATGCATTGCAGCAAAGCGGTGATTTAGAGCATGTTCAACGCGATTTAGAGCAGAAAGCTGCACGTCAGGCGATGAGGCCAACCCCTTTGGCATTGAGCACGACTCGCAAGCCTAAGACGTTTCGCATTTCACCGGCAGTGACTGTATCTCATGATATCTGGACACCTGATGGACATTTAATTGCAAAAGCAGGAACTCGGATCAATCCATTTGAGCGTGTTCACTTCCTTAAAACCCTGATTTTTTTTAATGCAGATGATACAGGACAAGTTGCCTGGGTTAAAAAACATTACACCGACTTTAAGCACGTTAAGTATATTTTGACTGGTGGGGATGTGCGAGTTGCTGCAAAGCTTTTTGGTCGAATTTATTTTGATGTGAACGGCAACATTTCATCCAGGCTTCACCTTCAACACGTCCCAAGCATAGTCAGCCAGGAAGGTCTTGATTGGCAGGTTAAAGAAATTGGAGTGAACGATGAATAAACGTTTCTTCTATTCGATTGTTGTGGGCTTATTCTTCATAGGTTCACTGCATGCATCACAATGTAAGGGGCATTTTGTCAATCCTATAACCGACATTTGCTGGGATTGTTTGTTCCCATTAACCATTGGCTCCTCCGAAGTGGTAAAGAGCCAATATCCTGATACGAAAAACCCTGGCAACCCTATCTGCTCCTGCCCAAACAAATTACAACTTTTAGGAGTTACTATAGGTTATTGGGAACCCTTTGCGTTAGTGGATGTGACACGAAAGCCTTATTGCATGGTGAATCTTGGGGTGCAATTACACATTAAAGATCAGGGGCTGGGTGGTTCACAAATGCCTGATACCGATGGGCGGGGCGCATTTTATTACGTGCATTGGTACAAATACCCACTGATGTATTGGCTGCAGGTACTCACTTCCATCGGCTGTATGGAGACAGAAGATTTCGATGTGATGTATTTGAGTGAACTTGATCCAACATGGAATGACTCTGAGTTTGCTTTTGTTCTTAATCCTGAGGCCACTTTATTTACCACACCGCCAGTGCGTGCATCTTGCGCTGCAGATGCAACCAAAGCATTGGCAGGGACGGCCATGGATTCTTTATTCTGGTGCATGGGCGCACAAGGTTCCACCTATCCTCTCAATGGTTTTGTTGCCAATCAGGCAAGTCCCATTAGTGCCGCAACGCTTCTGACAGAACGCACCGACTTTAAGCTTCATCGCCTTGGAGCAATTAAAGATTCCGTTGGTAAAGATTGGCCTGCACTTTGTAGCACCTATCGCTCTTCCATTTTACCTAAAAGCCGGTATCGCTACCAATTAGTCAATACATTGCCTGATGCAAAACGCTGCCAGCCCTTTGGCCGTTCAGTCATTACCTGGGAAGCCGGACATACCTATCCTGGGGATGGGGATAATTTTGGTTTCATGATTTGGCGCAAGAGAAATTGTTGCTTTTTATAAGGAGGCCTTTCATGGCGCACTACATTAAAATCATTATTCTGTTTCTAACTGGGATTGGCGGATGCCTTGCAAACACTAATGATGAGTTAAGGCATTATCAAGAGGAGGGGGTTCACCAGGTATCAACCATTTCGAATAAGACAATTGAAACGTTAAAGCGCACGTCCTCACGGAATCAATCAGAGCACCAATTATTAATTGATACAATCATGCAACGCAGCACAGACGGTTTACAAAGCAATCAAAAACCGCAGGGAGCTGAAGGTGCCATTTTATTTGTATCCTTTTCCATGCCCGACTCACTTTTATTTGCATTGAGCGATGAAGCAGCACGGTTTCATATTCCCGTGGTCATTAATGGGTTAGTGGATGGTGATTTTAAACAGACCATAGAAACATTTAAACGTCTTAATAGCGAAGCCCAAAAGCAGCATTTGAACTTTAAGGGAATTTCTATTGACCCAGTCTGGTTTAATCAATTCCACATTACAACGGTTCCAGCGCTTGTAGTAACAGAGCCCTCCAGGTCTTGCGGTTCAGGGCAGCACTGCACCAATCAACCGTTTGATGTAGTGTATGGCAATGCAAGCATTAAAAAAGGACTCGAGCTCATCGCCCAGAAAGGAGACGCAGGAGCGACATTAGCGGCCACCATTTTGGAGAAAGGCCATGTTTAGAAGTTTGTTGACCATCGCCTGTATTTTTGGTTTTTGCACTTTCTCGGCTGCCAATACAACAGCCCAAGACTTTCAGAAATTAAAAGAATACGCAAAATCTTTGGGGAATCAACCACTGAGCGCCATGAATGAATTTAAGCCCCAGAATACCTTCAAAGACTATACGGAAACTCCCTCGCAATCGCTTCATTATCAGGGGGTTGAAACTGAAAAAACCGATTTAAGTACCTTTGCTGCCAATGCCTTACACAATGATGCCGGTGGACGTACTGTGACTGAGCATTTTGGTCAGCGCCAATTTGAAATCAATACCAAAAATGAAGCGATTAAAAACGCTAAATTAATTGAAGAAGAAAGTTATGCCATTACTCATGGACAATCCAATGAGCGAGTCAAATGTGATGAAAAACCACAGGCTTGTCAAATTAAATCGCATGAGGAAATCTGTCATACATCAAGGCAATTGCCCGAGCAGCAGTGTTTTAAAAAACGTAAAGTAACCGTGAATACCGAGCGTTTAAGTCAAAGAGCTGATTTTGAGGTATGGGTTCATAAAAAATGGACGGGGCTTATTGCGGTTAATCTTATAACGGGCGCCATGACCAATAGCGCAGGCGGGCACTTAACCAATCCTGTGAAGTTAAATCATCCCTGTGAAGAAATGAAAGCCACGGTTCACTCCATTTTAAATAATGGTGGTTCTGCTCATTGGGTGCATGTTGTGGGACTCCCAACTTGCCAGAATGGAGGCGTAATCACCTTGTATATTTCAGATAAGTTCAGTCGCTATTACCCAATTCAGGTGGCATTGACGATTAATGCCCATTCCAAATCCTATGTGGAAGAAGAGCACTGGGATAATGAATGCGCCACTCTTGAGACAAACAACCTATGTCAAAAAACACAAGAGCAGTGTACTGATTCCAATCCAACCCGTGTCATTAATGGTCTGCCCGTCACCCGTGATTGCTGGGAGCTTAATGCACGATACCAGTGTGCATCCGCTGCAGCCGATGAATGTAAAACGCAACGGGAAAAAGGATGCTTACAGGCAAGCTCGCGCTGCACATTAATGAACAATAATACCTGCTCGCTCTATGAGCAGGTATATCGTTGCGATGAGACAGTCTGCCCACAGCCTGTGGCCTGTGTGCGTGATCTCTTTTGTGCCGATGGAGACTGCACGGAACATGCAGCAACTCAGAATGATGGTTTTGGAGAGGCCATGGCACCCATGGCCGTTGCAGGGGCTGCTGGCGCTGAGTTTGGTAAAACGCAGGCTACCTTATTTTCAGGCCATCCTGTGCAGTGCAAAATCTGGGTTTGGGACATTATTGATTGTTGTTCGAATGAAGGCTGGGCTGACAAACTCCATATCGATTTGTGTCGTGAAGAAGATAAGGCTTTAGGCAAAGCCAAATTGAATTACCTGGCTCATTATGTAGGCGAGTTTTGCAGCCAGAAAGATCCCATTTTTGGCACCTGTCTGGAGCACAAACGCACCTATTGTGTCTTTGACAGCAAAATGGCGCGCATTATCCAGGCCGAAGGACGTTTAAGACAATTAAATCCCAACGCTTTAGGAGATGCAGAGCATACACGCTGTGCGGGGCTCAGTGTGAATGAATTACAAAGCCTTGATATGGGACGCATCGATTTTTTAAACCCTGTGTATCCATTTCCCCAGGGACAGCCAACAAAAGAAGCAGGAATTGTAGGCGATGTCGTTTTAAATAGCCCCGACGCTTCAAAAGCCATGGATGAAATCAAACGGCGAGTCCAGAAAAAGGCGGAACAAAAATGAGATTATTCACTATTATTTTAATGTTACTTTCCATGCCGGTCATGGCTGATTTAGTAAGTCCACCCGCTCATGGGTTTCATTGGTACAGTACAGAAAACAAAGAGCCTCAGGTGAAACCTGTTCAAAATCCAAAGGTATCAAAGCCTTTGCTGACTCCTTATGAGCAGCTCATGGAAGTCCGCAAAGCCACAATGAATAAGCTCGCAACGGCATTAATTGCTCCATCATTTGATGCAACCTATGAGTACATGAAAGCCCAGCAGGTGTATGCCAAAAACAATCAGAAATTTGTCCAGTACTGGCAACAGGTGCTGTTGTCTCATCCTGAGCTGGATCATTCCTTAAATTTTCCAACCGACAATACGGCTGTGGCCATTCGCAATGATTCAATGAATCTTTTAATGGAGAGGGTAGTCCAAGAAGGGGCGAAACGTTATGGATTAATCCTTTTTTACAAAGGGAACAGTTCCATTTCGCAAAAATTCATCACTCATCTTGTGCCATTCGTCAATTTGACCCATTTTTCCATGATTTCAGTCACGACAGATGGGCAACCTATTGAAGGTCTGCCTAATCCTAAAAACATACCTCTTCATGAAATACAAAAAACAATGAATTTGCAGTCACGCTACATGCCAGCACTGTTTCTTGTTGATTTAAAAACACAACACATGTCGCCCTTGTCCTACGGTTTTGTCTCCACAACCGAGCTAAAGGAACGTCTGCTGGATGTGGCGACTCATTACAAACGATACAGCTATGAGGGGTTTGAAGCATGATTGTCCGCATCATTTTTTTACTGCTTTTTTCTGTAATTAATCCATTGCACGCCAATGTCGCAGTTGAAGAACTCAATGCACTGTTATTGAAAAAGCAAGCCCCTAAAGCTTTTGCACAGAAGGAATCAGCTGAAGCTAAAGATTTATCCCAAAATTATTATTTTGCATTTATTTATCGAAGCACCTGCCCACATTGTAAAAAATTCTCCCCTGTTTTAAAGGATTTTTCAGAAACATTCCATATTAAGGTTCGTGCTTTTAGCCTGGATGGAGAATCCCTGGATGGACTCGATACCACACCATTAACACCTGAACTTTTTCAAACGTTCTATGTATCAGGAGGGTATAAGCCTACGGTTCCCGCCTTGTTTTTAGTCAATCGACATACCCTGGAAGCCTACGCTGTCTTGTTTGGGCAAGCTTCACCTTATCAGCTGGCACAAAGAGTTCATGAATTAAAGCAACACATTGAGGAGAAATTTAATGATTAGAGCTCTTGTGCTAGCCGTTGTTGCGTCTTTTACTTGTGTTGCAGGAAATGGTGTTCATGCATCAGCCAGTGCCGATTTAAATCATTTTTTTAATAATCTTGGTTATTCTGCGAATGTCACAGGTAGCCATTCCTATGAATCACAGGCAGCAGGATTTGCATCATTAGGCTCAGTCTATGCCAGAAATCAGGTGCGCTCCATTCAGATAGCTCACGTTGATGTACCTGGTTTTCGCTCAGGATGTGGCGGAATTGATATTTTTGCAGGTGGTTTTTCCTTTATTAAATCAGAGCAGATTGTTTCATTTATGCAGAACATTTTAAGTAACGGGGCAGGCTATGCAATGAACCTGGCACTCGAGACCGAGCTGCCTGAAATTGCTCATGCCATGCAGTACATGCAAAAGCTGGCAAATGACATTAATGGAACTAATTTTAATTCGTGTGAGATGGGAGAAAATCTGACTGCAGCGCTTTATCCCAAAAATAGAGCGGCACATCAGCGTTTGTGTGAGGACATCGGGCGTAACCGTAATGTATACACCGATTGGGCAGAAGCCCGACATAAATGTTCGACAGGAGGGGAGATTGAAAAGCGATTAGAACAGGCAAAAAACGATTCAGAATATAAAGACAGGGCTCTTTTGAATACCAACGTAGTTTGGGATGCATTACAACTGAATGAATTCATCAAATCAGATACAGAAATTTCAGAAGTCTATATGTCAATTTCAGGAACGCTGGTATTTGATGCCAAAGGAGGGATGCAAACGTATCCCTCTTTAGCGACTAATCAGGATTTTGTAAAAGCCTTGCTTTATGGAGGCAAATTACCCAGCTATAAGTGCACTGATTCGAACAAGCCTATAAAATGTGTTGCCATCAATGTGAAAGGAAGCCAGGAGATTAGCAGCAAAGACGCTCTGGTATCTCAAGTACAGGCCATCCTGCAGGGAGTTTATGAGAATATCAAATCAGGGACAGCCTTAACGCCCCAACAAAAAGGGTTAATTGAACTCACCCAGCCGTCCGTATTTCAGCTTATTTCAGCCAGCGCACAGCAGAATATTGGCATACAAAGCAGTTATGAGCTTGCCCAGAGTGTAGCAACGGATTTGCTTGCCCAATATCTTGCAAACTCACTTGAAGTGATTCGAGCATCCCTTGCAGGGCGTGATATAGGAAATGCCCATGAAGAAAAACTATTTAAAAATCTACAGGTGGCACAACAATTTGTAGATAATTTTAATAGCGAATCAAGAGCACGTTTTAATGCGGCACTGACCACCAATCAATTGGTTCAAAACAACGTGAAGCAGGCACTTAATGCCCTTAATCCCATCTTAAGACAATCCTATACCGGAGGCGCACAATGAGCCCATTATTAATCTATACCCCACAAAATGGGATTTATTTAAAAGAGCTGCTTGATGGTATGGCCACTTTGCTTACTGAATCTACCTTTAGTACGGCGTGTGACATTATCATGATTCTATCCGTTGGTATGGTCGGTTATCAGTACGTGATGGGGAAAAAGCTCGAATCATTAACTCGCTTTATGCTGACCACCTTTTTAGTCATGTATTGCGTGCTGGGCATTAAAGTGCCTGTGGCTATTATTGACATGCAGACAGCCGAAGGAGCAGGGGAAGCCTTAACGGTTGATCGTAAAAAGTTGCTTGGCGGTGTTTGACTATAAATTCGCACCAGGAAGTTATTAAAAAACGAAAATTGAAAGACGTTGATAAAAAGTTGATTATTCAGTTGCTAAACGACCCCTTGATAAAACGTCATATATGGGGTAGCGACCCCATCTTTGTCAGAATTTACGGTTTGACGCTTAAGTTTGATATTACCAACTCTAAATTGACAAACATTTCGTTTTATCCTGACGTTAGAATAGAGTACACTTCAGGCTGACAGTATATAGAGATTATTATGACCCCTATTATTATTCGAGAATATATACCTGACGATGCACAACAGTTAGTCAATATTTATTATTACACTATTCATAATATTAATGTTCAAGATTACTCTGAAGAGCAGGTTAAGGCCTGGGCACCATCTTCCTCTTTAGAATTAACCGGCTGGAAGAAAAAATGGGAAACAATTACACCATTGGTTGCTTTAATGGATAATAAAATAGTTGGATTTACTGAGTTTGAACCGAATGGCCACATCGATTGCTTCTACGTTCATCATGAATATCAAGGCGCTGGTATTGGCACTTCGTTGATGAATGAAATCTTTAAGAAGGCAAATGACTTGAACATAAAGAGGGTATTTGCTGAAGTAAGCATCACAGCAAAACCATTTTTTGAAGCCAAAGGATTTAAAGTTGTAAAACAGCAAAATGTGGATATTAGGGGAGTAAAATTAACAAACTTCATTATGGAGAATAGCAAACCGTAAATTCTGACATGAATGGGGTCGCTACCCCTATATATTATTAAAGGTTTCATCTAATGTTTAAATTCTTTCAGACTTCAACAATAGTTCGAAAAGTTAAGTTCACTCTGGGAATGCAGTCCTTTTTTGTGGGTGGGAGCCGGTGAAGCCAATTACTTTGTGTTGTTCCTTTCATTATCAACAGACTACCGTGTTGAAGAACCCTTGAGATCGTTTCCTTTGTTTTTTTATGTTTAAATGAAAACTTTCGTTCCGCCCCAAAACTAAGTGAACCTATTGCTCCATTTTTCTTTAAATCTCTTTCAGCATCACTATGCCAAGCCATACCTTCATTCCCATCATGATATAAATTGAGAAGGCATGAGTTATAATTTCGCCACTTTCTCCTTCTACAATTGCTTTTAACTCATCAAGAATAGGAATCCAAGGCTTTGCTGTTTTAGTTATCTTTGAATAGGTATATGAAAAAGGTTGGTTTGCATACCAAGCTACTTTTCTCTTAGTAATTATCTTTTTTCCATAGATAATTGCTTCATCATTTTCCCATTGAATAGTTCTTATTAGTGAATTATAGAAATCATTGGCCATTTCTAATGACATAATAGAGCCGTATTACCCTGGCGCCTAAAAGTTATTGATTTTATGTGATATTCTACTGTTTTTTGATTAAATGAATTTGTCTAAGATGAGTAACAGGGAATTATCAGTAGAAGTATTATTAGAATTACGGAAAAAAGTGGTTTACGCAGTTGTAGAGCAAGGCATAAAAAAGACGAAAGCAGCGAAGCTATTCGGTTTTAGCCTGACCTCAGTAAGCAAATACGTACGTGAATTTAAACTCAATGGCGAATCCAGTTTTCACTATAAAAAGCGCGGTGTAAAAGAGTCTGAGCGGTGCTTTTTATCTGGAGAGCAAATAGAGGCGTTATTAAAAACGTTGCTGAATCAAACTCCGGATGAAATTGGCCTTGCTTACACCTTGTGGAACAGTAAAGCGATATGCGTCTACATTGAAAAGGCATTTGGAATCAGGTATTCAGGTCGTGGGTTGCGAGATTTTCTAAAGCGTCTGGGCTTTTCATCACAAAAGCCAATAAAACAGGCATATCAACGTGATCCTGATAAAGTGAACCGATGGCTAACTGAGACTTATCCCGCAATCAAAGCAAGAGCGATGCAGGAAGGAGCCAGGATTTACTGGGCAGATGAAATGGGGCTTCAATCTTGCGACAATCGTGGGAGAACCTACGGCCTTGTGAACCAAACACCTGTGATAAAGAAAACAGGCAGTCGTTTTAAAGTCAATATGCTTGCAGCAATTAGCCCACAGGGATTTATGAACTGGATGGTCTTTGAGAATAATTGCGACAGTAAGAAATTCATGGAGTTTTTGGGGCGGTTACGCCGTCAGGTAAAACAAAAAGTTTTTTTGATTGTAGATAATCATCGTATGCATCACAGCAAGAAAGTAATGCAGTATGTTGAGAAATTTAAAAGAGAGATAGAAATTTTTTTTGCCTCCCTATTCCCCAGAGCTAAATCCCCAAGAATTAGTTAATCAGGATGTGAAGGCTAGCGCTTGCTTATTTAAACCAGTCAGAAATGTCGCGGATTTACTCATCAACATCAGACTTTACCTGACTAAAATACAATTTAATGCGTTTAAAATTATGAATTTTTTTAAGAAAAATGAGACTAAATATGCTGCATGGGATTAATCAACTTTTAGACGCCAGGGTAATAATAATGCACTGTACCTTCATAAGGTAGTAGATTATGCAATTGCCCATTTATTTGTTCGATAAGATCCATGCGTTATACTCTTTTTTCATACAATGACCGCAAAGTCGCTAATTATTTTCTATCACCTCTTCAATCCAACAAGTATTTTTCGTCATTTACAAATCAAATAAAGGCAGCTGCCTCAGCTCATAGACTTTTTCTTGTTTTAATTTAATCCCCACCCCTAAAAGTCTTACAGGAAGCCGTTTTCGTAAATAACCTTCTTGGATTAATCGACATAAAATAGGGAGGTCAATTTGTTGAAATACTTGCTCGACCGCGGTTTGTTGAAAATCATTGAATTTCAATTTAACAAAAAGCGTATGAATTCCTGAAATCTCTCCTGCACGTCGAATGCGTGCTTCAAGACGCGTGACAAGCTCAGGCAAAGCGGCAAGACATGCCTCAACATTGGGTAAATCATTTAAATAAGTTTCCTCGACACTAATTGATTTGCGAATACGCTCCGGATTAACCGGGCGATTATCGATACCCCGAGCTAATTCATAAAGTCTTTGTCCCATAATGCCAAACTCATGAAATAAATATTCAGCTGAGTACTGCTGCGCATCAGCACATGTTTTAATATTGTATGCACTTAATTTTTCTTCCATTTTTGGTCCCACTCCAAATAATTTACGCACGGGTAAATTATTCATAAAGGCTGATATTTCACTTGGTCTAATAACCATTTGCCCATTGGGCTTATGCCAATCACTGGCAATTTTCGCCAAACTTTTATTCGGTGCAATGCCAGCACTTGCCGTGAGTCGTCGTGTTTGAAAAATTCGCTCTCGTATCTCTTGAGCCATCCAGGTCGCACTGCCTTTGCAGTTGGGGGAATGAGTAACATCAAGATAAGCTTCGTCTAAAGATAACGGCTCAATCAAATCAGTGTAGTCTGCAAATACTTTTCGAATGTATTGGCTTTCTTGTTTATATACATCCATTCGCCCAGGTCGCACTATGAGATGAGGACAAAGTTTCAAGGCTTTTGCGGTGGACATCGCAGAGCGGACACCATATTTTCTTGCCGCATAATTACTGGTTGAAATAACGCCACGCTGAGTTGCAAGCCCACCTACTGCCAGGGGCTTGTTGGCAAGCTCTGGGAAATCGCGCATCTCAATCGCCGCATAAAAACAATCCATATCAATATGGATAATTTTTCGCACAGCTTCCAGCTCCGCTTCGTCCTCGAGCAAAACATTCATTTTAATAAAAACTCACTTGAGGTACATCGCTCCAGCGAGTTGTGTAAGCAGGTGATTTAAGTTGCGCTCTCATATCCCACGGTTTGGAATAGCCCTCAGCAGCCAATCGAATCGTACTTCGTCCGTATTTCTGATTAACCTTATCCAACACACTCATCAGTTGTTCGGTATGTTGTAGTTGTTCATCCGTTGGCTGATGAAACATATCCAACTGGCGGGGGTCTTTAGGAATTAAATCCTCAAGGCACACCCCTGCTTTCTTATAATAATATCCTGATCTAAAAATACGTCGCAAACAGCGTTTGGCGATTTTGGTAATTAAGCGCAAATCATCCGTTGCATTGACCAAGCGAAACTCCATAGCTTGAAAATGCTGTGCTAAATCCTCACGAAATCGATTCGTATGCACAAACACGTACAGGCGTTGGGCTACCAAACCTTGCCCGCGCATTTTTTCCACCGCACGCGCACAATGACTACTGACCGATTGTGCCACACACTCAAAATCAGTTTGCATCTTCCCAAAACTTTTAGATGACATAATGTTTTGCTTGGGCGCTTCCTCCTCCAACCCACCGCAAGCAATGCCTTGAAGCTCCATCGCAGTGCGCATAAGCACTACATTAAACCCCTTTTTCAAATGATGCGGATTGGTATTTGCTAAGTCATAAGCTGTGTAAATACCACGCGCTATTAATTTCTTTTCCCATTGCCGACCTACTCCCCAAACATCACCTACGGATATCTGCTTTAGTAATTGCTCGCGATTGGCAGTGATATTAAACACAGGAATTTTAAACACCTTCTTACAACAATAATTGGCTAGTTTTGCCAGGGTCTTAGTCTGACCAATACCAATAGAAGTTGGAATCCCGGTATGTTTTAGGATTTTCTTTTGTAACATCGCACAAAAGGAAGCATGCGACTCAACAGGCATACTACTTAAATCCAAAAAAGCCTCATCAATTGAATACACTTCTGCATGGGGCCAAGATTCTTCAATCGTACACATTACGCGATGGCTGATGTTGCCATATAAAGTGTAATTAGAAGAAAAGGCTTTAACTCCATGTTTGGCACATAGGCTCTTGATTTTAAAATAGGGCTCACCCATAGCAATGCCTAATGCTTTGGCCTCATTCGAGCGTGCAATACAACACCCATCATTATTAGATAACACTACAATGGGAGCATCTCGTAGATCAGGACGAAACAACCGCTCACAACTGGCGTAAAAATTATTGCAATCAATTAAGGCAAACATGTTAGGCCGGCTCATGAAGCACTAAAGTAACGACACCCCAAATCACCATTTCACAATCTTGTGTAATATCAATGGGTTTGAATTTGGAATTGGCTGGAAGTAATTGTACCCTCCCCTTTTTTTTAGAAAGGCGCTTGACAGTTAGCTCCCCATTAACCGCAGCAATCACAATGCGTCCGTCGCTGGCTTCAATACTTGGGGTGTGACAATCATTGGAACGAAAAGGTACTCTAAGCAAAAATCATTAAGCCAGCTCTAGCTTTTCAGCAACATTTAATGGTCTCAATTGACCTTCTGCCACAACTTTAGGCAACATAAATGAAAAGTGTCCCAAGAAATTAATATGTTTCCGCCCTAATGGCGATAACCTTGCTTCATCTTCTTCATTTATCACTTCACCCTGTGCGCGCAAATAATCTAATGCAGCCTGCATGTAAACCGTATTCCATAATACAATAGCGTTGGTTGCCAATCCTAATGCATTGAGTTGGTCTTCCTGCCCCTCGCGATATTTTTCGTGAATTTCACCACGTTTTCCATGATACACGGTGCGTGCCAAGCTGTGGCGACTTTCACCTTTATTGAGTTGTATCAAAATATGACGTCGGTACTCTTCGCTATCAATATAATTGAGCAGATATAACGTCTTAATAATACGACCTAAGTTCATTAAGGCTTTGGCCAGGCCAGATGGTCTATTCTTTCGAAATAAGGAACGTATTAAATCTGAAGCACTGACATGACCTAATTTCAAGGAAACAGCGACTCGTAGAATATCCTCCCAATGCTTGCGTATTGATGCTTCGTTAATTTTGTGATTTGAAATATCATTAAGCACCCCATAATCCGCTTTAGAATCAACTCTCCAAAAACGTGCACCACCAACATCAGCAAGCCTTGGACTAAATTGGTATCCCAACAACCAAAATAACGCAAAGATTATTTCGCTAGCACCAGCCGTATCAGTCATTATCTCTTTTATATCGAGACTTGTTTGTTGATCCTGCATGCCATCCAATAAATAAAGAGAATCACGAAGAGTACCAGTAATTACAATTCCATGAAATCCTGCATTTTGATCCGATACAAAATTGTAATAAGTTAGCCCGCGTTTTGGCCCATAGTATTTTTTATTAGGCCCAGAATTTACTGTTTTTACAGCGCAGGTAAATCTTACGCCATCAGCAGAAGCAATATTACCAGTACCCATCTTTTTCGCAAGTGGTTGTTGGAAGTGCAGGTCTACCAATTTCGCATTAGATCTAGCAATTGTTTCAGCACGGATGCAATTTTGCTGAATCCAACTTAATCGATTGCGTGTCAATTCTGGGCTGTCTTCATTAATCAATGGTTCAATACCAATGTTGCATGCTTCCGCCATAATGACTGCACATAATGAGACTTCAATTCCAGATATGCGTGAATTATTATCGCTAATATGAGTGCACTCATCTGTAAAATCAGACATACGGTTGGCTTCGAGCAATAATTCTGGAAAATCAATGCGAGGCATCAGCTTGTCGATTTTACTTTTCAATATTTTTAGGCTTTCTGGTTCCTCAATTTTTTCTAATCTGGATAATTTGATTCTATCTTTTCCCTTACTGTTTTTCACAATCTCAATCGCATCATTTTGGGGTAATCTTTGCAGCACATTCTGGTATTTATCTTCTAATATTGAAGACAGGTAACCAAACTCCTTATCAAAATCAATACTTAAATTGAGTGATCGGCATACTGGAATTTTATGTTCATCCCAGGCAGCACCTCTTAACAATTTAGTGCGAGGGTCACACCATCGTTCACTAAGTACTACGTGCATATCTCGGCTGCGCATATTAGTTTGTAGATGATCCATGACACATAAGGTATAACCTGGTCTATCAATTTCCTTGGTCTTAGGGTTGATAACAATATTTCGCCAACCAGTATTAATAATATCAAGTGGCGCATTTTGAAATGAAGGTTTTCTCTTCCCTTCTATAGACGCTAAAAATTCTATTGCTGCTTGTACCGGTTTGCCTTCTTTAGTTGTTTGGAATTTAACCGTGCTAAGTAATGTTGGCAGGAATCGACGTACGGTTTTATATTGCTCAAGCAGCTCATCGTAGTATTTGTCATGATGGGGTTTGGCAATTTGCCTAATGATCTCTACCGCATTGGATATTGTATCTTTAGAAATAGCTTTGTAAATTACAGCTGGCAAGTTTTGTTCCCCATCATATTGTAAAAACAAGTCACCAAAATCAGACAGCTTTAATGCAGCTTTATCCAAATCACCCAAGCTACGAATACGTTTTCTCTCACCTAATCGTTTTGCTGCAGCAGTAATTTCTGTGATCAACATGACCAACAGATCTAATGCATCATCAAGCGCATTGATTTCATAAACATATGCAAATGAAAACAGCACTGCAATGCGTCTATCATCAGGCATTCGTGCAATCGATGGCGCCCATGAGACAGTGACATATCTGGCCAAGTGATTAATTTTTGCTTTGGGTATATTGCCAATGTTTGTTTGACCTAAGCCTAAGTCACGTATGTATTGATAACGTTTTAGTGCCTGCACTAATCCAGCACTGCTGATATGTGTTGGTCCATTTTTTAATTCATCAAGTTTACTATAACGTTTACCGTCAGGTACCAACAATAAGTTTTCGAGTTGCTGCCTCTGGTTGATATCTACCAACAAAGTCAGTCGCTGCCATAGCCGTTTTGAAACCCGGTCTCGAACTTTTGCTATTAAAACGGTCAATGTACTTATGCCTGGTAATAGAACTTTTCTACTGATGAGCCACAGCGTGCAACGTTCAAACAAAATGCTTGGTCTTTCATTGCCATACCATGCTTGATCATACAGCCAGCGAGTTAATCGATAGCCCCAGATGCCGCCAAGATCTTTATAATCAAATACAGTCTTTATTTCACCACAATGATCTAATCGCGTTGCTTTACGATCCATATAAGATGCGAGTACTACTGGAAGTTCAATCGCTAATTGTTTTGCAATGTAATGGACAACTTGATTGGGCACATCAATTGGGTTCGCAAGAAAAGTACCAAGGAATCTAACCGTAGTTAATTGTATTGCATATCCCAGTTTATTGTAATCACGGCGACATGCCTTGATTAATTCTTTGTCCTTATCATCCAAGTAAAAATATTTATCAAGTTGATCTTGTGTCAGAGTTTCAGGATATTTTGCATAGGACTGATATTGCTCATCGGTTAAAAAATCAACAGGCATGAATGTCTCATAAAACGTTCGTTTGTTAAGAAGAAAAAATTGATAGAATAAAAGCGGTCATAAGTGTATCATCTATCCATCTTAATAAACAAAGTATTATTTTCCCAATTTATCAATCAATAATGAGAAAATACATGCCAAAATTAGTAGGGTATGCCCGCGTTAGTACAAATGACCAGGATGTTCAATTGCAACTCAATGCACTTGAGTCAGCAGGCTGTGCAAAAAATAAAATATTTATCGATAAAATTTCAGGTATTCGTACTGAAAGACCTGGATTAGATAAGTGCATGGAAGAATTGGAAGTTGGTGATACTCTTTTAGTATGGCGATTAGACCGATTGGGTCGCTCAATGGTTCATTTAGTGAAATTAATTGAGGATTTGGGAAATAAAGGGATTGGATTTCGTTCTCTCTGCGACGGCGCTATTGACACAACAACAGCTTCAGGAGAGTTAATTTTTAATATTTTTTCCTCTCTTGCTCAATTTGAACGAAGATTAATCCAAGAAAGAACCAAAGCCGGTTTAGATGCAGCGCGTGCCAGAGGCAGAAGCGGAGGAAGAAAGAAAATTGCACCAGACAATCCAAAAGTGCTTACAGCTAAGCGCATGCATAAAAATCATGGGATGAGTGTTGATGATATCTGCAAAACCCTAAAAATTTCTCGGGCTAGCTTTTATCGGTATATATCTTTGGAGTAATATTGCACATTCATAACCCTCTAACATTATAAGTATTTAAAAAATGAAAAAACTATTATTTCTTCTATTAGCTACTAGCTCACTTTCCATAAATGTTAATGCAAAAACCACACAAGAATATTCTGAATTGTTTAAAAACTACGATGCCTGCTTTATTCTTTATAACCTTAATGAGCATAAAATAGTTAGTGAGTATAATCCGAATAATTATTGTAACCAGAGAATTTCTCCAGATTCAACATTTAAAATTCCTTTATCATTAATGGCTTTTAATCAAGGAGTCATAAACCAGAAGACAGTCTTTAAATGGGATGGCAAAAAAGGTGTAATACCTGAACATGAACAAGATCAAACCCCTAATAGTTGGCTGAAATATTCGGTTCTTTGGGTATCTCAACAGATTACTCCGCAATTGGGCTATGCTCGCATCAAACACTATTTAGCAGGTTTTGATTATGGCAATCAAAATTTTAATGGCGATCAAGGCGAGAATAATGGTATCACTCATGCCTGGTTAGGTAGCAGCTTAAAAATTTCTGCTATGGAACAACTTAATTTCTTAAAATCAATGTTCAGCAATGAGCTGCCCGTTTCAACTGAAGTCGTGTTAAATACAAAGGAAAATTTATATCTCGGAAAACTAGATAACGGTGCTGATTATTTTGGTAAAACAGGCTCTGGTCGACATGGTCGTAACGAGCGATTAACTAATCCCAGTAAATTGCGTGATGGCTGGTTTGTCGGATTTATTCAAAATGGTAATCAACAATATATTTTTGTAAGTAATTTAACTGACAAAAAGGTACAAGCATCCATAGATAAATCGGATGGTAGTTTAAAACCATTCGGTAGCCAGTTATTAAAACCAATCACAATTAAGATATTAAATGATTATTTCACTAACTAGAGACTTATGCCGTGAGAAATGCTGGCCAGATACCTCATTGATGAAATATGTAAAACGGAAAATTAGAAAAATATTGCTTTTAGGGCTTCTATCATTTTTTAGTAGCACTAGTTTCGCAGAAGGTGGGTTACCAAAATTATTTTTGTTTTTGGGTGGAAACGAGGCAATTTCATATGAACATGTCCTCAAGAATAACTGTATAAATGGAGTGCAAATTGTTTACTCTTGGAAACAATTAGAACCTAAAAAAGGCGTTTATGATTTTTCAAAAATTGAAAATGACTTAGAATTTCTTAATAAAGTCCATAAAAAACTCTTTATCCAAATACAAGACCGATCATTTACTCCCGATGTATTTAACGTTCCTGACTATATCCGCGAAGAAGACATATATCATGGTGGAGTGGAAATGCAATATGATTTTCCTGGGGAAGGAAAACCTATTACAACAGGATGGGTAGCACGAACATGGGATCCTGCTGTAAAAGCTCGTTTTCAATTATTAATAAAAAAATTAGGATCTCAATTTGATGGGAAAATTTACGGTATAAACCTACCAGAAACATCGGCTGATTTTGACCCTGACCATATGCCTAAAGACTTCACATCAGATAAGTATTTTTATTCAGTAATTGATAATATTAGTTACCTAAAAAATGCTTTTCAAAAAAGTAGCGTTATCCAGTATGTCAATTTTTTTCCAGGAGAATGGAACAATGACCATCATTATATGAGTAGGCTATTTGATTTCGCCATGAATCACCACATTGGTTTAGGTGGCCCTGATGTTGTACCTTATAAAGATTCTCAAATGAAAAATAGCTATCCTTTTTTTCATAAATTTAAAGGTAAACTATTGACGGCTATAGCTATCCAAGAACCTGATTACACTTATAAAAACCCAAGTACCGGTGATTTTTACAGTTTTTCTGATTTCTATTCTTTCTCGAAAGAATACTTAGGTGCTTCAATTCTATTTTGGAACGTAGAAGAACCATTTTTTTCTGATCAGCTTTTACCTAGATTAGGTACTAACTATTTTAAATGCCATGAACAAAATGCTTAGAGTACCTTTTCGTTCCAATGATTGTCACACCCCTACTTCTATCCACCAATAACCAATCGCCTGAAAAGATTCCCGCATCCACCATGGAGTCTCCCGTGGCTTGCAACACAAAAGTCGCAGAAGGATGCCTAATGAACTTGGTATTTAAATCCAAATATCCTTCAATGTAATCATCGGCAGGTGATGGGAATCCGGCTTGGACTTTACTGGAAAAAACCGGAAGCTGATAGTTAGGCTTCTCTTTTAATCGCTCAAGCTCCGCCAATAGCGACATAGGTATCCGAACCGCTTTAGTAGGTTCTCCTTTTGGACGACCTGCCCCTGCTCTTGTTCCACCTCGTGGTGACATGATACCCTCTTTTTTGATTTTTGTTACAAATATCATAGACAGGGAAAATTATGCTGTAAAGATCACCAAAGGTACAAAAGTGGGGGAAGATGACTTAAGTCAACGGGAATATTAGGAAAAATATTTTTATCTTTTTATTTGGGGCAAGGGCTCCATAGCCAAAGGATGGTCGAAATCGGCTTTATTGACTAAAGTCGACACGCGATACCCTTCTAAATCGTCATAAGAATATGGTTTTAACAAAGCCAATAGATCCTCTTTTGGGCATTGTGAATTATCTAGCCAAAGAGATTGGGCCTCCCTATCTAAAATTACAGGCATTCGATGATGAACTGATTGCATCAGTGGATTGGCATCGGTGGTGATTAAGCAACACGAATGAATCACTTCAGTCCTAAGTTGCCACGTATCCCAAAGAGCTGCTACAGCGAGCAACTCCTGATTGATCTTGCGAAAGAAATAGGGTTGCTTTACACTTCCTTCCACATGCCACTCATAAAATCCGCTCATCGGCATTAAACATCGTTTAGATTTCATGGCATTTCGAAAAGCTGGTTTTTCAAAAAGAGTTTCAGCGCGTGCATTAATAAGGCTTCCAATTTTTTTCCTGTCAGCTGTCCAGGAAGGAATTAATCCCCAGCGCAATACAACACTTTGCAATTCATCGGTATTGGTTTTGACAAGGCAAACCACATCGGCACCCGGAGCAATATTAAATCGTGGAGTAATTTCAACAGAATTAGATAAATGAAATTCATACTTTAACTTCTCATAAGAAGCCACATAAGCAAATCGACCACACATGCCTTTACCCTCTTAAGATGCATAGAATGAGTATAGTCGGAATAATCGCAACGTTAGCCATCGAGTATTAGGCTAAGAAAATGACTTGGGGACACTAGATTTTTCAATTGTTAGGGATAGAGAGCAGAAATGGATAGTTTTTTAGTCAAAAATCATTGTCTTTAAAATGCTGATTCAATGCTCATAATTCTAATTGGTGGCATGAGTAGAGAAAAGTTTATAAGCAACCAGAACATTGCTATAAAGACCAGAGAACATGATCCGTTGCTTGTTTTGCAAATATTTTCCCATTAATAGGCATAATTACGTTATAACCCACGAACTTTACACAACGTTATCAACAGATATTGTGGATAACTAACCTCTTTCGCTCATTAGCTTAATAAGCCAATCCACCTCACTAGCAGAATTCACCTCAATAATCACTTTTCCTTTACCTTCAGCATTTACTTTTACAGAAACATTAGTGGTAAATTGTTGGGATAGATAAGTACTCCACTCCTCACATTTATCATGAGGTATAGCCGAAGAAATAGTTTTGTTATGCCCCTCATCACTGGAGGACTTCAATCGATTGGCTAAGGCCTCGGTATCACGCACATTAAGTTGTTTATCAATAACGATGCATGCAACCTGATATTGCTGTTCTTGGGAAAGTTTCAAAAGGGATCTAGCGTGCCCCATATCAATCTTACCCTCGCTCAACATCTCTATTACTCTAGGCTCTAAAGATAATAAGCGAAGCGAATTAGTAATCGAAACCCTAGAACGCCCTATCATCTGTGCCATGTCCTCATGAGTCATTTGAAAGTCTTCACGAAACCGATTCAATGCTAATGCCTCTTCGATTGGATTTAGATTTTCACGTTGAATATTTTCAATCAGTGAAAATGCAAGGGCAACATTATCATCAATATTTCTGACGATAACAGGTACATAAGTTAATCCAGCCTTTTTCGCTGCTCGCCAACGTCTTTCACCAGCAATAATCTCATAACGATCTTCTGCTATCTTTCTAACAATAAGGGGTTGGATAATCCCTTGAACTTTAATGGAGTTTGCGAGCTCATCTAAAATAGATTCGTCAAATTGTTTTCGAGGCTGGTATTTGCCAGAAATTAATAACTCAACAGCTAAATGTGTAATAGATTCGCGGGGTATAGATTCTCCATCCTGGAATGAATTGTCTAAGGCTCGAAGCAACTTCAATCCCTTCAATTCTAAATTTGACACGAGTGTCTCTCCTCAATTTCCCTGCAAACGTCCCACCCTACCTGTAAACGTCGCACCTTCTGTTATTATTCTTATTTTTACTTCCTGAAAACGTCTCACCCTGTCCCGTAACTGTCTCAACCATTCCTGCAAACGTCCCTACCAATCCCCGTAAAAGTCCCTCTAGTCCTCTTACAATCCTTAAGAACATTGAATCATTCAGTTTCTAAACAACTAATAAAAAGATCTTAAAAAAATTAAAACACGTTGTGTTTCTATAGTAAATAGAAATTTCATTTTTCTGTTGCATTTTCAATAAATCATAGATAAATTATAAAAAATGTGAAAATTACTTAATTTAATAAAAGGGAAATCATGCTTGATCCTCAAATCATTACGTATGGTACAGATAATCCAGAACAGTTAATGGATAAGTTCTATCAAGCAGGTAACGAAATGTTACTAACATTAAGAAATTTTGTAATTAGTCCTGAGAAAAGAAAAAAACCTAGAACTTGGGGAGCTATTGAGGCCGCAAAAATGGTTAAAGTTTCCGATCCTACGTTCAGAAAATTGCTAGAATCTTCAGATGATATCCCTGGAATTGTAATTGAAGACTCTGAAAATGGCAGAAAAGTTAAAAAATATACTTTGGCAGCTATTAATGTGCTTAGAGATAAAGCAGAAACCCGATATAAAAGACCAAAGGGCTCAAAGGGTTTAACCATAGCGGTTTCTAACTTAAAAGGTGGAGTTGGAAAAACTGAAACCACAGTTGATTTAGGAAAAAAAATTGCTATAGAAGGTTTAAAAGTCCTACTTTTAGACTTTGATGCACAAGGAACAGCAACTTTAATTAGTTCTGGATTAATACCTGATTTAGAATTGCGTTATGAAGATACAATAACCAATGTGTTAATATCCAATCCTAACAATATCAAAAATGTAATATTAAAAACCCATTTTGATGGTCTTGATATCATCCCAGCTAACTTAGCGATACAAGATTGTGATCTGATTTTACCTAATGAAAAAGAAAATAATCATGAGCGTCTAGGTTCACCCTTCATACGATTATCAGAGTCATTAAAAATTATAAAAAATCAATACGATGTAATTTTAATTGATTGTGGACCCAATCTAGGTTTACTAACACTTAATGCAATCATTGCCTGTGATGGCATCATTATCCCTATCCCTCCTAGTATGAATGATTATTCAAGTTTCATTATGTACACAGCTACCCTACGAAATATGTTTAAAGAATTACCTTCAAAAAAATTGGAATATTTACGAATACTCATTTCTAAGCACAGCGGAAGTAATGAAGCGTTACAGATGGAGAATATGATGCGAGAGCAGTTTGGCAGATATATTCTCACTAATCATATGTGTGAAACAGTAGAAGTTGCAAAAGCAGCTAATGAGATTGGAACCATCTATGATGTTTCAAAGCCGCGTGGCAGTCGAGAAGCTTATCGCAGAGCCTTGCAACATTTAGATGATGTTAATCTTGAAATTATTAATAACTTTAAAGAAATCTGGGATAAACAAGCTAAAGCATCCTTTGTAAGTGGAGAATAACATGGATAATAGTAAACGTAACGTTCATAATTCTGGCCCCTTAGGCATGCTCATGAAAAGTGGTCAAGTAAAAAAAATAGAGACTACTGAAGAAGTTATCTTAAAACCAGCTACTCCCAAGGCTCCATCTTATTTTAAAACTCAATCTGGAATTGAATTTGCTGAACAGGAGTTAATTTATGTTAATCCAGAAGAATGCGAGCCATGGAAATACGCTAACCGCCAAGAAAGTGAATTAGGTGATATTGATGGTCTAATTGATTCTATTAAATCAAATAAGCAGTTGCAGCCAGCTTTAGTAAGAAATCATCCTAATCCTCATGGGAAAATAAAGTATGAGGTTATTTTCGGTCGAAGAAGACACATCGCCTGTATGAGATTAGGAATCCCGTTTCTTGTAATTAGAAAAGATATTCCCAACGTACAAGATGCTATTGCATCGCAAGATGCAGAGAATAAGTTACGGAATGATGTTAGTAATTATTCTAATGCGATGCTTTATAAACGACTGTTATTAGATAATGTATTTAAAACCGAGAAGGAACTTTCCGAAAAATTACGCATCTCCTATTCTACATTCAACGAATTAATGGCTTATTCTAAAATTCCAGACGATATAGTGAGTGCTATCCCTGATGTACATGCCCTTTCAAAACAACTTGCTGTAACGATTGTTCAATTACTTAATAAGTCTAAAGAAAACTACAGTAAAATGCTTTCTATTGCCAATCAGTTAGGTAAAACAATCACCTCACAAGCTAAGTTAGAAAAAATTTTTGAAGAGAAGGCCTTGCCACAAAAAAATGAAACTAAAACTATAAGTAATGCTAAGTCTTATATCTCTGTAAATGGGAAGAAATTATTTACTTGCAAGTCAGATTATCGAGGACTTCCATCTATTGTTCTTAATAAAGAGATTGCTAGTTTTGTTAATGTGGAAGATATGTGTGAGCACGTTTCAAATTATTTAGAGCAAATTATAGCAGAATCCGAGTACTCGGATTGAGAGTGAATCCGAGTACTCGGATTACTTGTTTGGTAGCATGGAGAAACGTATGGGAAGCGTAGCAATAAATAATAAAAGTCTTGAACTTAAAAAACATGTTAACGCGATACATTGTTCTAATAACTTGTCATTAGTTCAGCGAAAGCTTTTTAATGCTTTACTATTTAATGCGTATCCAGATTTGCCTTACAAACAGCAATTCGAAATCAGAGGAAAAGATCTATATCAGCTGATTGGCTACAATAGCAAAGATACTGCAAAGCTAAAAGAAGCTTTACTTGGATTAATAACAATAGCTATTGAATGGAACGTTATTGACTGTACAACTGGGCAAGAAAAAAGGTGGAAAGCCAGCTCAATATTGGCGTCTGCGGAGCTTTCTAATGGGGTTTGTATCTATGAATACAGCCAGGTAATGAAAGACCTTATGTATCAACCCGAGATTTATGGCCAAATAAATATTGATCTGATTTCAAAGTTTAAATCAGGGTATGGCTTAGCACTATACGAGAACTGTATTCGATACAAAGGCCTTGCACAGACACCATGGTTTCCAATAGAGATTTTTAGAAAGTTAATGGGCGTATTTGATGGAAAATATCAAGTATTTAAGGATTTTAAGAAAAGAGTACTTGATGTTGGGGTTAATGAAGTAAATGCCGTATCACCTATTCGTATTTTACCTGAAATAGAACGAGTTAATCAGAAAGTAACTAGAGTTCGATTCAAGCTAGAAAAACAGTTTGATGAATCTCCAATCCCACTTAATGACTTATCGATTGACGAAGGATTAAAACAAGTATTGATTAATACATTTGGATTTTCAACTCAAATGATTGATGAGACATATGCAAAGTATGATAGTGAGTACATTCGAGAGAAAGTAGAAATTATTACTCAATCAGAAAGTTTTGTTGCTGGGAAAATTAGAGGCTTAGCTGGGTATTTGATTGAAGCATTAAAAAAAGATTATAAGCTTAGCAGATCAAGTAAAGCTGTAATTAATGAACGTCGCAAGATCTCAGAAGCTAAAGAAAAAGAAAAGAAAGAAAAATTGGAAGAGCAATCAGATCGCTACAAACAGTATGTAAACAAAAAGATAAACACATACCTAGAGAAATTAACAGAGCATCAAAAAAGCGATTTAAATAATGAGTTTGAGAAATTCATAAAGGTACAAAGTAGTATTCTCAAAAATTGGTATAAAAAGCATGGTCTAGATCACCCTGCAACCAAAGCCTCTTTTCATAGCTTCATTAAAGAAAATAGACATAGTGAAATAGGTACTATCATATCAATGGAAGATTATATTGAGTTAGTTCAATAGCAATTAAGAATAGCTATAAACTTTAAGGATGGGACATTTACGGGGATCTATTGTTTTATTGCTGGGTGGGACGTTTACAGGAAATGATAGTGCCATAATTATTATGCCTATTTCATATCTAGCGTAGTTTGTATGATACAAAGAAATTGATGAAGAGAATTAGTAATGAAAACAATTTGTGTATACCTTGGTGCTAGTTCTGGAAATAATCTGGCATTCAAAGAAGCTGTTATTAAGCTTGCTCATGAAATAGTGGTTCATGAACTTACACTAGTTTATGGTGGGTCACGTTTAGGTATGATGGGTTTATTAGCAAAAACGGTAAAAGAATTGGGCGGTAAAGCGATCGGGGTTACAACCACACATCTTTTAGATAAAGAAAAACCGTTAGACATTCTAGATGAACTTCATATAGTCTCCACCATGCAAGAAAGAAAAAAAATGCTTCAACATCTGGCTGACGCATTTATCGTTATGCCTGGTGGTTTAGGAACATTAGAAGAAGCGGTCGAAACATGGAATGCAATAAAAATTGGAGAGCTGGACAAAAAAATAGGTTTTCTTAACGTTGATGATTACTTTATAAAACTATTTAGTTTTATGGAGCATTGTAATAAAAGTGGATTTATAACAGCTGAGCAAACAGCTATTCCCTCCGTGCAAGTTGAACCTAAAAAATTGTTGAGTGATTTAGTCCTAGCAAAATCTGAAGAATTGATTGTGTGATGTAACAGTAAAAGTTTTTAATAAGGAAATGAAATGCATGCTGTAAGGGGTGATCGAAAAGGGATAGTTTATCTACATTGGCTAAATGCAATAACTACATTCAGTTTTGCTATTTTATTTTCATCATTATCCCTTTATTTAACAAAGAACATTGGCTTAACTCAAATGCAATCCAATGGAATCGTAGGATTTTTTCTGGCATCAAATTTTATTTTACATTTTGTAGCGGGGTACATTGGGGATAGATTTTTAAGTAATCGATTGCTATTTGCCATTTCAACGCTCATACAAACTTTAGGGTTAATAGTGCTTAATTTTTCTGATTCTTTTGTGTATCTAGGGTTAAGCTTGTTTCTAATAGGGTGTGGATTAGGATCTACATGTATTAACTGCCTTATTACCCAACAATTTACAAGTAACGAAAATGAATTAAGAGAAAAAGCATTTTTTCATAATTACAGTGCTATGAATATAGGATTCCTCTCTGGTTATGTTATGAGCGGATTTATTGATATTCACGATAGATACGATCGTTTATTTGAAGTAAGTAATTTGATTAATCTAATTACGGTGTTTTTCATTATTAAATCGTGGAGATATTTCGAAAAAAATAAAGTAAATACCAGGGAGGAGATAAAGAGGGGTCGACTAGGACTGATATTAATCATATTTATTATACCTATTCTTCTAGCAGGTTTTTATTATTCTTGGTTAGCAAATGGCCTCATACTCTTTATTGGAGCTGCGGCTTTATTCTATATAACATTACTTGGACGAAGTTTAAGTACACAAAATGCACGAAAAAAAATTTATTCTTTTGTATTTTTAACGATAAGTTCAATTGTATTTTGGATGCTTTATTTTGTAGGACCTATGGGTGTGACTCAATTCTTGAAGTATAACGTGAATATTTATATAGGTTCTTATTATATTCCTCCACAATGGTTAATGAATTTAAACTCAATTTTTGTAATTATTGGCTCACCTATAGCAATCACTCTATTTGATAAACTAAGAAAGCAACAAATCACCATTTCGATATCAAAACAATTTATGTGTTCCTTAGTGTTTATTGCATTGTCGTTTTTGATATTGACTGTTGGCATAATGACTTGTGGCACTGAGGGATTGACTGGCATGGTTTGGATTATCGCGCATTATCTTCTTCAAGCGATAGGGGAGTTGCTAATTGGTCCAGTTGGTTACGCGATGATAGGAAGTCTTGCACCAGAAAAACTGCAAGGGCTTATGATGGGGATATGGATGATGGCTTCAGGAATAGCAGCCACATTATCCAATTATTTTTCTAATTTAATGACTCAATCGGAATCTTTAAATCCGCTTGTTAGCAATGAACATTATTTGAGCGCATTTACCCAACTAGGTCTTTATGCCATCTTTGGTGCACTCATTCTCTGGTTTTGTTCTAAAACAATTGAGAAAAGTATACAAAAAACTTCGGTCAAAGCGATCGAAGGAATGGCATAATCTATTATACCGATAAGTCAGCCCGTAATTTGGATAGCTTTGTTTCTTCTTGAGCTAGTATTTTTAGAAAATTGTCCAATATATTAGGGTTTTTTATCGTTTTAATATCTTTTTTAATACCATTAATAAGGCTTTGTTGAATTTGAAGTGACTTTTGTAATTCCATGTTAGTACATGAGGGATAAACCAATTCATAAACATTGGATAAATGTTTATTTGTAGTGATCTCATCTAATCCAGAATAAGTGCATTCTTCCTTCTTCAATTGCAGTCGAACAGCATTTTCCAGATCGTGCTTTTCCTTGTAACGTTTACCTTCTGGAGAATGTTTATCAAATCCTTTGGGGGTTCTCCAGCGATTTGAGCGAAGAAGTTGAGAAATGATATTAATTTTGTGTTGAAAAGTGCCAATGTTTTGGAATTGTTCTTGGTTGCTTAATGAAAATACAACCTCATCCAAGACCTTTTGTGGTGAAGATAGTTTTATTCCGTGTTGCCTTTGAACATTCAACAACATCCCTTTAGCGATATTGAGCTCGTTAAGTGGTAATTTAGTATCTGAATGAGAAATAGTAATATTATTAATTACTCTATTTTTATCTTTATTAATGATATCTGTTGAAACAAGATAATCCATTCTCTCGTTTATATCCGGCTCGGTAACGAGCTCTTTTTCTTTTATCTCTATAGTGTTTTGGGGCTCTTTGGGTATTAATTGTAATTTTCGTTGAAGCGTTTCTGTAATGGTTATAAACGATCGAGGTACGCCGTAATATTTAAATCGCTTTCTGATAATGAAGCCTTCTTCTTCTAAGTTCTTTAGGTAGATATATATTCTGCTTTCACTAAACCCAAGCTCTGCTGCAAGCTCAGGGATTTTTTTTGTGAACCATAATCTATTGTCACGCTTTAAAAGGGTGCCTTGATGATGAAAGATTATTTTATCTAAGAGAAGTGCTTCTTTAGGGCATTTTGTTAATGAAAGAAGCTTATTAAAGCCTAAATAATAAATTGAATTATTCATAATACATCCATGTGAAAAAAATTACTTAATTAACCCCGATGTGGTCAGCATATAAATTAACTGAGGCGTGGTTTTACAATTAAAACTTGTTTTTAGGTCACTAAGTCGATAAAGAATGTACCTTTTTGACTTCTTTGTATCTTCAGCAATGTCATTCACATGGCAGCCGTTAACTATCATTTTTATGATTTGATTATCCACATGGTCGATTGTCATTAAAACTCCGTTTTTATATAAACGCATTCCATGTGACATAATTTATAACTTGAAATGCATTAATGCAATAAAAATATTAATTTTTACCGATAAATTTTATTACATGAAATGCAGTTTCATTGAATATACCCGTGTTCTCTTGTATGATGCTGCTAATTAATAGGACTTTTATATTGACATCATATGAGTGAACTATCTTGGGATAAGGTAAAAACGGACATCGCTCGGGTTAACAAACGCCTCTATCAAGTATTGGAAACGATAGACGGCATTCAAAATATGCTTTTTACTGTACTTGAATATCAGTATGGGCAGATCATAGCAGATGAACACCACTTTTATTTACCAAATACTGGCGGCAAACTTTCTTCAGTTCCGTTTTCAATGGTTTTAGAAAAAAATCTTGAAATGTTTATTGAGTTTAAAGGGAAGTCAAGTACGCATCAGGTTTATAGAGAGGGAGATTTTTTAAGCGTTAGTTCACTTTATGATGCTTCAAATACTCATCATCCAACAGATATATTGCAAATATCGTCCGGCGCAAGGAATACATTCTTACTTTGTCCTGTAGCGGATGCAAGGCCTCATGCTAGTTTAGAAAAATATTTTAAGGCGGATATTCCTGTTCCAGATGATCTTGGAAATCATTATTTAACCTTCAAAAGCTTATGCGATGCAGCTAATTGTAACTGGCGTTCAAGGTTATTGGTATTTCCCTCTGAAATTGTAACCTTAATAAAAGAGAATAAATTACCTACTCTTTTGAGTTTGGTGATGGAGTTTGATTCTAATCAGACAGGATATTACGCAAATCTGCCTTTTTATAATTATCTAATGGCCTATGTTCGGGCAAATAGTCCCGAAATATCTCAAAATGAATTCACTAATAATGCGATTAGCCAATTAATTACTATAGGGACAGGACAAGTTCCTGGGTACGGATTAGCTGTTGGTGATGATTTGTTACCTTTAGATTTTATTGTTGAGGTATATCGCGATATATATAAATCCAAATACACTCCCTTTGTTATGGAACCAGTGCATTTTAATAAAAATAAAAACAATCCTGTTTTTTATTCAATACTCAAAGAAGAGATGGCTTTTAAACCAACATCATTTTCAAATAAACCACAACGCTGTGAACTAATATACGATACTTATTTGCAATATGCGGATCATATAAGGAAGTTAGGTCATTTCAAGAGTACCCCGTTTTTTGAAAGTGCTACTAATCTGGATTTAACACTTTTTCATGAAAAGAATAATCAAGTGACTAATAATCTATTTAAATTGCCTAGAGAGACAATTTTTTCTTACGATTCTCGGTTTTTAGAAGTAACAGAGAAACTTGGTTATTCAGTGGATCAGTTCCCTTCGAAAACAACATTTTTAGTAGGATGTTTTGGTATTAAATACAATGAAAATAAAGACACTGTTATGCATTGATCCCCTCCAGGATTATGAACTAATTGATTGTGATCTACTCGTTCAGCTAGGAATTTCCCCCATTTTTTTGATTAAAGATGAATCTAAGTTTGTTAAAGACAGAGAAAATGTATTAATAAGCTCGTTTTCATTTGAAGATCTGCTCGCTATTTGTAATTCGATTCGCCCTGATTATATAGTCTGTTTTTCGGAAGATATGTTTGTTGATGTAGCAAAAGTCAGGGAAAAACTAAATATTGCAGGCATGGGGTTGAATACATCGATGCTATTAAGTCATAAAGATCTTATGTATCAAAAATTGGATGGTTTATTTTTATATCCTAAAACAACTACATTGATTGAATCTTCAAACCTAAAATTAATCAAAGAAAGGATAGGTGTTCAAGAAATATTTATTAAACCTATTAATTCATCAGGTTCTTATGAGACATATCATATTAAAAACGAGAAGGATTTTTGTGATTTTTTGATCAGTAAAAAAGAGAGTGAGGAAAAATATATCGTTCAAGCTTATGTTGCAGATGAATTATATCATTCAGAATTGGCAGTATATGATGGGGATATATTATTTGTAGAAGCCAGAAAATATACGCATCCTAACCATTTAATGGTCAGTAAAAATTTGCCTATATTTAGTCTGAATATTTTAGATGAGCATCAGCGACAATTAATTTCGGATGCTTCAGTTAAGGTTTGCCAGTTATTAGAATTCAATAATGGGGTGCTTCACACCGAGTTTTTCATGAGTGAGGATGGTTGTATTCAGTTTATTGAAACTAATGCTAGACCTCCGGGTATTGGTCTAAATAAGTTATACCAAAAGAAATACTCTTTAAGCCTTGAAACAATTTTATGTTGTATTGTTTGTGAGGTTGAGCCTCCTCGCTTGGTAAAGAATAAAAGCCATTACATTTGTGGTTATTTTCCTAGAAAGAACGGTGTTATAAAAAGAATTCATAAGCCAGAGCTTTCTGTACAAAACGAGTGGATACTTTTTGTTAGGCCTGATGATACTAGTGAGCAAATGGCACATATGTCTAAGTCAGCGATGGTGATTTGTTGGGATGACTCTATTACTGAAATAAATCAAACAGGTAGCTTTCTTGCAGAGCAAGATATTGTAGAAATATATTAATTCTAAAAATCGATTATAGCCTCATTTTGGCTGCTGATGAGTTTTTAGTAAGGTCTTTAAACAGTTGTTCGTTCATATTTTCGTCACAATTGTTAAAAATATAAGTAAATTATATATGTCGTTTATACAAAAATCTACAGGTTATAAGAATGCATGAATATCAATTAATAGAGTTTAATTCAGATAGAAAACAAATCCAATTGGTTTCCAGTAAATCAAATTTGCACCAAGTATTAGCAGAATTTTATAAAGAAAATTTTGAAAAGATGTTTGACGACTGTGGTTGTTCAAAGGGATACATTTCCGTATTTGTTAACTCAGAACAGATATCATCCATTAAAGACATTATTCTTAACCCAAATGATGAAGTGTGTATTGTGACTTCTATTTCAGGAGGGTAGGAGAGTGGATAGATACAAACGTCAAATTTCCGTTATTGGAGAGCAAGGTCAAAAAATAATAAATAACGCAACAATTATGATCGTTGGACTCGGCGGGATAGGCAGTCCAGTAGCTAAATATCTTGCCGCAGCTGGTGTTGGAAAGTTAATTCTTGTCGACGATGATAAAGTAGACCTTTCTAATTTGCATAGACAGATCTTATTTAATGAATGCGATATAGGATTCTATAAAGCAGAAAAGGCAAGGGATGTTTTAAGTAAAATTAATAAAAATATTGTTATAGAGGCTCACACTAAAAGGTTTGATGTGGATTTAGGATATTCCTTAGTATCTGATATCGACTTGATTATTGACGGAACAGATAATTTTGAAACAAGATACCTTATTAACGATATTTGTGTTTTAAAGAATAAAGTATTTATCAGCTGTAGTATTTTGGTCAATATCATTCAGCTTGCTTTATTTGATACAAAGCACCTTTGTTATCGTTGTCTATACCCCAATCCACCACCTATAGGTGTAATACCTAATTGTTCGGAAGCGGGCGTGTTAGGAACCGTGACAGGAATGGCAGGAACCATGGCTGCTAATCTGGCATTAAATTATTTACTCAAGATAGAGAATGAGAATGTACCACAGATACGAATAATAGATGCGAAAAACTTCAACATCTCTTCCATGCCTATAAAGCAAAATAATAACTGTTTTGCATGTAAACAAAGAAAAATCAGCTTAAGTTATCTGCAGAATCAAGGCGCTGATTATGGAATTTCTCTGGGGCAACTTGATAGAACAAAACATTTTCTAGTTGATATAAGGCAAAAAGAAGAACGAGAGGTTACTAAGTTAGAAGATGATCTATTTTTTCCTATTAAAGAGAATACTGATTATTCATTTTTCTTATCCTATAAAGATAAGAAGTTGGTATTTTATTGTGCATCAGGATATCGAAGTAAATTGTTTGTATCAGAACTGAGAAACTTAGGTGTTGATGCCTATTATCTTAATGAAAGGCTTTCTAAATGATTTTTGAGCACCAAGAAACGTCTTTAAGAGTTCGTAATTACTGCGAAACACTAGGCGTATTGACTTCTTTCAAGAAACAGGCAGGAATTACACGGTTAGCCGATTTAACCCATTTAGATTACACCGCTCTACCTGTCTATACTGCAATAAGGCCTAGAGCAAAATCGTTAACCACGAGTCAGGGGAAAGGATTAACAAAAGAGGCGGCTCAGTGCTCGGCATTGATGGAGTCCATTGAAGTATATTTTGCAGAAGAATTAATCCCACAAGTGACTAATAAGTCAGAGCTTGAGCTAGCTCAAGACAAAAGTATTTTTATACCACTAAACGATCTTTCAAAGTCTGTACACTTTAGTGATTCATCACGGCCAATGAATTGGGTACAAGCGGAATTGGTATTTGCAGAAAAATCCATTCTTGTGCCTTTTGCTGAGTTCTCACTAAATTCTTATTTGCCAGAAGTATTGATTTACTCTCCTGATACCACTGGACTTGCTGGAGGAAATAACTTTAAAGAGGCCCTTTTACACGGAATTTTAGAGGTAATAGAACGACAAAATGCTCTAAAGATATCCAATACTGCTTTTGTTAATAGCGAAATGGCCAAAAATATAACAAAAAAATTTGATTGTCATATTTACTTTCAGGAAAATATTTATGAAATTCCTTCGTTTGAGGTATGGATTAAATCAAAAAATCTTTTTGAAAATCAAATTCTATTTAAAGGCGGTGGATGCCATCTCGATAAACAAATAGCTTTAAATCGTGCACTGACTGAGGCTATTCAATCGCGAGTAACTACAATAGCAGGTTCCCGTGATGACTTGATTCATACAAAGTATGATTTTCAAACTAGTGAGTTTCCTGTCGTCAAAGATAAGAAGGATTTTTGTGAGTTGCCTAATTATTCGGTAAAGACAATAGAAGATGCACTTTCGGCTCTATTTAAAAAGATTAAAGGAAACAATCAGGATATTTTAGTATATAAATACTATGACAAAGAAATATGCATTTTAAAAGTAAAACTAATTTCTATGGATTTGATAAGTCATGTATGAAACCGTAGTTTTCTTAGAAACTTCGTTAACCCACCAAGAGGCGATGCATCTACTTCCTCATGCAGCTTATTTACCTTCAATCAAAAAAGGAGATGTACTTAAAGCAATAAAATCAGGGTATAAACGGATAGTTATCATCGATGGAAATTTTTCCTGGGTTCCTTCTGTGTGGCATAAAGAAATATTAACAGCATTAGACTACGGTATTGAGGTTTGGGGTGCAGCTTCAATGGGGGCTTTGAGAGCAGCCGAGCTGGATTCTTTTGGCATGCGGGGACATGGGCGTATATATGAGATGTACAAGAATGAAGAGGTAGATGGTGACGATGAAGTGGCAATTGCTTATTCTAAATTCAATAACGTGCAAACTATTCCTTTAATCAATATCCGCCTAACGCTTGAACGACTAAATAGTATTAATAACGGAACTGTTTTAAATTCAATCCGATCCATTTTTTATGCTGAAAGAACTTGGGAGAAAATTGCCCAACACGTGTCAGAAGATCACTATCATTTGATTAAAGCAAATTATATAGACGCAAAAAAAGAGGATGCAAAGTCCTTATTGCTTTCTTTAAACCAACAACACATTCTTTCTACGGTTTCTGATTTAAATAGAAAAAAAAGAGAGTTTACTCTTTTTGAAAAAAAATTAATTGAGTCTACTTTGTCTCCTGTTTGGTTGCATGCTCCGAGGTACGAGCAGACAGAGGGTTCGCCTTCTCTACAGAGGACGGAAAATATTCTTAAATTATTATCCATTCCTGAAACAAAAAAAAATAGGCTCAATTATCAATACTTACTGTCTCTTCTTGATCAACAAACGTACACAATTACAGAATACGAGCTTATATATCAAGTCGAACAATTTAGAGAGGAGCATAACTTGTTAAAGGGAGAGGATTTTTTTAACTGGTTAAAGGACATGGGATTGCATGAGTCTAACCTAGAACAACTCTTTACCGACTATGTAAAATTGATGAAATATTTGATAATTACCTACGATTTCAATAGTTATTTTAATTAGCCTATTCATTCTAAGAAAAAAATTCCACTTTTTTCTTATCCTTGCACCTAGGTGAATGCACCTTCATTTAAATGATGGTTCAATAACCTTATCACTTATCAAAATAATCCATTATGAATGTAGAACAAGAAGTATTTGATATTTTGGAAAATTGTATTTCCTGTTTGCAGCAGGCAGCTCTAAACATAGGTGGTTTTGATTTTGATAAACATGCACAAGCAGCAATATATGCTTATTCATTATTAAGAAGGCAGCAGTTGTTTTTAATGTATCCGATCGAGAATGAAACAGTGCATTGACAGATAAAAATAAGCCGATAAAGAGGAGTTCTTAATGAACGCAATTAAAATATTTATGTTTAAGCACTCTTTTTAAAACTGCGATTTATTAAATAAAAAGAATAAAAAATGAGCACAAATTGGGGTTCAGGGGATTTTTTTACCCAAAAAACGGAGATTCATTAAAAAAGACACGGTCTTTTGCACAAAAAAATAAATCATTTAATTCACGAATTGGATTCACTCAATCAGCGTTCATCAAACTAAAGGGGAGCATTATGAATGTCAGAGTAGTAATCAGAAAAAGCAGTATCAAGCTTTATGAATTTATACAGTGGTCAGTGCCTTTGTTGGTCTTAAGCTGGGTCGTTGTTTTATGCCTTACCAGCACAGGTCATGCAGAAGGTCAAAATTATTTAAGCCCGATAAAAGGGAGTGTCAGTGCCACCTTTGGTAAGAATTCGGATTTGCCAGGTTATATATATCTAGGTGAAACCTTGGGGGCTGGGGTTCTCTGGTGGCAAAAAAAGAGTCCTTGGGTATTTATAGGATTACCGATACTCATGATGTTCACCAATTGGGGTTTAAGTTATGTCGCATAACTATTCCACATTTATGTTGTCAGAGGAACCACGCATTATAGGGATTCCTTTGACTACTGGATTACCTGTTTATTTGCTCACAGGTATTGGATTGCTCGTAGGTTTAGCACCACAGCTTTTTGTGATTGGGGCCACTTTAAGTTTAATCATGCATTTTCAATTTGGGGGACTGCCTTTACGGGTTTTGTTAGGAATTATTTATTGGTCCTTACCTCATGTCATGACGACGCTTATTTTTAGGTCCTTCCCTAATTCTGCGCATCGAATCTACGTGGGGTAAGTTTATGAACAGTGTATTTCGTGACAATGTGCTTTCAAAAAATAAAGTGTTGCTTCATCTGACCTTGGGTTGGGCAGTTACTGCGACCCTTGCTGTATTCATTTTAGGCGGGCTTTGTGTTCATGTCGTTAATAATCAAGAAACGCATTGGTTGCCCATTTGTACCGAGGACGGGTACTTCTTAAGTAATTCTTCCTTTTCTCCTTCTTACATTAAAGACATGACTAAGAAGGTCATTCAATTACGATTAACCTACAACCCAGACACGGTTGCTGCGCGATTTGCATCACTAATCCATTTAATTCCTGCGTCGCATCAAGAGGCATTCAAAACCATTCTGGACTCAGAGTCAGCCGTTGTGAAAGAAAAAAACATTAGTTCCGTATTTTATGAAAAGAACATTCACATTGATGAATCCACCCTACAAGCCAAGGTAGACGGAACGTTAAATCGAACCAGTCATGGTCTTGAAGTGAAACCACAAAAGAAAATTTATTTAGTCCAGTTTGCTCATTCAAACGGGATGATGTGGCCTAAAGCGATTAAGGAGATCCGTCAATGAACGCACTTCGACTCTTCGTGTTAAGTAGCGTGTTTACTACCTCATTGCATGCTGGCAATACAGTAGACACACTTAAATTTGAGGAAGGGGAGCGATTTACGCTGTCTTTGTCTTCGCTTAATTTTAATCGCATTGATGTAGAAGGGGAGCGCATTGTTAAAGTCAGCTTCCCTGAGCACTCCTTTATCATAGAACAAAGCAAAGAATCTGAGGATGATTTGGATGGTGCTGTGGTTTTAAAGCCCTTAGCACATATTCCGTTAACCGTCTATTTCACAACCAATCTAAATCATCATTTTTCAGCCACCGTTTCTCCGACTGATGATTTAGGTAAAACCATTAAATTAGTATCTAAAAAATTAAAAGGGTTTGATTATGCAAAGGCGCAAGAGCAGATCCAATACCAACAAAGTGATTTAATGACGGCGCTTATGGAGGGAACTATACCTTCCGGTTTTCAAGAAGTGGGCATAAAACCCACAACCTTTCGGCTGCATAAGCAGTTAAAAGTAACCCTGGTGAAACAAGTCCGAGGCAAAGAGTCTTCTGGCTATGTGTATCGCATTGAAAATCAATCCAATAAACCCATGGAATTAACACCAACATTATTCGAACACCCCAAATTAATGACGATGGAGTTGTCCGAAAAAATGCTGCAGCCCAGTCAAACCGCCTATTTTTATGGCATTTACCGTGAACAATCCAACATGGGGTAATAAGGAGGCGTGTCATGATGAAATCGTTTAAAAAGTTAATGAATAAAAATAAAAAAGCCAATCCGAATCAAAGTGCCAAAATAGAGCAGCTTCGTAATGGAGTGGCTTTTTTGCTGTTGGGTGGATTGTGTTATGGATTCTATCTGTATTCGTCAAAGCCACAACCTACACTTCCTACCAATAAAAAACCGGTGTTTGATGGGGTGTTAGACAGTGCCTTTAGCAAATTAAGTGATGAAGCGGTACTTGAAAAACAACAACGCCAAATTGATGCACTTAAAGCGGTGGTAGAAAAAAATAAAAAGAGCACACCTAATAAATCAGACAATTTGGTTTCGGAGAACCAAGCCTTATTAAGCGCTATGCAAAAACAATTAGAGAAGCTTGCGCTTGAAAATAAAGAAATCAACGGAAAACTACAAGTAGCCCTTCTTAAAAACTCACAAACCAGTTTAGCGGCAGTGGCTGCAAGACCCCCTACACGTGAAGAAATCGAGGCGCGTCATAAACAACGCATACAGGATGAAAAAGCCTATTATGGCAAAGCGGGTCTTGAAACGGTTCATTTTAATTACCGCCGTCAACAAAAAGAGGAGCGTACACCGGATAATTACGTTTGGGCAGGAACCCATGCTGAAGGGATTTTACTGAGCGGAGCTAAAGGGGATGCTGGGATTAATGGTGCTAAAAATATGGGAACGGCACTCATTCGCCTGGATTCTAATGGCATTATGCCCAATAACCGCCATTCACGTCTTAATGGTTGTCTGGCTATTGTCTCTACTTATGGAGATTTGTCCGATGATGCCGTAGTGATGCACCTTGAAACCCTTTCGTGTGCAAAACCTAATTTAAGTTTTGAGCAAAAGGTGTATGGGGCTGTGTATGATTTGGATGCGATGCAAGACTTACGCGGTACGTCCATTTTAAAAACCAAACCTCTTTTAGAATACAGTGCGGCTGCTGGGATTTTAGCAGGTTTTGGGGATGGACTTAAAAACCTCAATACGGCTCAGACCATTAATCCAGGCGCAGGCACCATTACGACTTATGGTCAGGCTTCCACGTTGATGCAATCCGCAGCAGGAGGGGCGGTGAGTAATCCGGCCAATAAAATCTCCGACTACATCATGAAAATCGCTGATATTTATCATCCTTTGGTGGTGGCGCGTGCAGGGCGGCGTGTATCCATCATGTTTACCAAAGGCTTTTGGATTGATAGGGCGCACCAATCGTTTGAATCGGGTAAATCCATTGATAATCAATCGGCTCAAAATGAGGCTGCAATTACCACAAACATTAGCCGAGCAGGCGGTGAAGCAGGAGAGAGTGGCAGTGGTGAGCCTTCAGCCCCACAGTCCACCTTCCAATCCGATACGCAAACCGCGCAGCAATTTTTAAATCAGAATGGGATGTCTAATCAACCCCTCTTTTCAACAGTTAATCCTACAGGAGACGTACATGGTTAAGGCATGGCTTATTTTGTTCTGTTGTTCGGCAGTGGCACTTACGGGATGTTCTCGATCCATTTTTGATCATCAAGATGTTCGCTGTCCCTTTGTCGAGCGTGGTGGGTGCCAAAGCATGGAGCAGGTCAATCGGATGGTGGATGCGCGGCGATTTACACCGGATGGGCAATACGTGCAACAAGAGCAATGTGTAGGCTGCAGCGCCTATTCAAAATAAATGAAACGGAAACTTTTTTAGGATTAACTATGTTCGCAACACTAAAAAAATACGTTCAGGGTTTTAGGAATTCAATTGATGATTATTTGGTGGATGGAGAAGAGGAATCGTCTTCTCAAAATACCTTAAATGTAGGCGATCACCAATATCCTCTTTTTTGTAAGGAGCTTCCTTATCAGTATTATGATGAGGAATCGCATTTATTTATTAATCGCTGGAATACAGGCTTATTGTACCGCATTACCCCGTTAACCGGTGCGAATGAAAAAATTGCAGAGCAGTTGGATTCAATTTTAAGAACCAAGGTTTCTGATGAATTTACCTTGCAGCTCATCTTAGTCAAACACAATCAAGTGGGGCATGAGCTGGATGCTTTTTCAAAGCAGTTCATGAATCCAGATTTTGAGCAATTAAGTGTGATGGGTAAAAGTCTGCGCTCGTTTTATGGTGAGGCGGCAGTTCATGGATTTAAAACCAATACCAATGTCAATCCTCGAATTACACAAACCGAATGTTATGTCGTTGTCGATAAAATCAAGGGAAAAAATGAGGAAGAGGTTAAAGCCTGCTTTGCTCAATTTCGTATCGCCTTTGAAGCCTCGCTCATGTCAGCCAAAATTGGTTTTAGAACCTGTAATGCTGAAGAGTTATTACGTTTACTTCATTTTTATCTGGCTCATGAACCCGATAATATTTACCCAAAAATATCCTCTTATGATCCAAAAACACTCATTCAACATCAGGTGGTTGGCCGTGATTTTGATGTAGAGGTGGCCAAAGAAGGCTTACTTTTTAAAGGGGTTAATAATCAAGGAATGGCCTTTGAAACGGTGGCTTCCGTGATGACCATCGATGGTTTACCAGGTGAATACCATCTTTGGGATAATATTAATAACAGCGCCAATATTTTTAATCCAGAGCAAAGCATTCCCTGTAATCACATTATTTCTGTGACCTACCTGGTTGACGAACAAAATAAAGCTCAAGGGCGTGCGAATCGCAAAACGAGTGATTTGGATAAAAAAGCGAAGGGCGATTATGCGTTGCATGTGGCAGGGACAGAAAAAAAAGCACGTGAATGGCGTCATTTTCGCGATGATTTGGCTTCAGGAAAGACGCGTTCTTGTAAGATGCTCTATAACGTCGTGTTGTTTTCCAGACGTGCTGAATATGCCCGAGATGTGGAGGCAGCCCGTACTTGTTTTTCTTATAACGGTATTAAGCTTGCGTTAAGCCGCAGGATGCAAACCCCTTATTTTTTGGCAACATTGCCTTTTTTATTTACGAACCATCTCCAAAAAGGATTTCAACTACCCACGATGATGTGGCCCATTTCCTCATGGAATGCGACTCAATACATGCCACTTTTGTCAGATTGGTCAGGGACGGGATCGGGTATTTTATTGCCGACATTACGTAATCAATTTTCTTGTATTGATCCGTTCTCAGGGAAGCTAGGCACAAACTACAACATTTCTGTGACCGGCACCTCAGGCGGGGGAAAGAGTTTTTTTATACAAATGCTGATGCTCAACGTGCTGTTCAACGGAGGGGATCTCTTTATTGTCGATGTTGGAGGAAGTTATAAGAAGTTATGCCATGCTTTAGGTGGCGTGTATTTGGAATACTCCAATTTGGCAATGAATCCCTTTACTCATGTCACGAATATTGGCAAAGAAATACAGCATATTCTTTCCTTGTTTCAATTATTAGCGTGTGCTAAGGATGGAGCCAGTGATGATGATCGCGGGACGTTACGTGAGGCCATACTGCAGGCGTTTTCTGAACATCAACAAACCACGTTAATTGACAACGTTCAAAGTAAGCTTTTGGAATTGCATCAAAACGACCGAGAAAAATACCCTACAGGGAAAATTCTGGCGAAAAATCTTGATCCCTATTGCACTCATTCAGAGCACGGTACTGTTTTTAATGCACCCTCTAAATTAGCGCCTGATGCCCGCATTATTGTCGTGGATTTAAAAGAAATTGAGGACGATGAACACATTCGTGCACCGGTATTGCTGTCTATTTTGTCTCAGTTTCAAGGCCGGATGTTTAATTCCGATCGCAGCCGTCAAAAAATGTGCATTATTGATGAGGCCTGGTCTTTATTCTCTGGTGATCAAATTGCAGTGAATTTCATTAATCGAGGGTTTCGTACTGGACGGCGGCATAATGCGTCCTTTGTAACAATCACGCAAGGTATTGATGATTACTACGCATTTCCTGAAGCACGTGCTGCTTGGGAAAACTCGGCAATCAAACTCATTTTTCTTCAAGATGGAGACTCCCTCGTCAAGCACCAACAGAAGCATAACACGTTTTCTGATTTTGAATTTAAATTACTTTCTGGTTTTCCTAAAGCGAAGGATGCTGGATTTTCGCAAGTTCTGGTTCGTGCAGACGGCATTTCTTCCTTTCATCGGCTTTTTGTTGATCCGTTTACGAAGGTCTTATTGTCTTCTGATGGACGTGATTATCAAGCAGTAATGAATTACATCGAGCAAGGGTATTCATACATTCATGCCGCGATGCTGGTAGCTAACAAACATTATGATTTATCCAAAAACGTGTTGGTAGAAGGAGGGCTTGCCGATGCTGCGTAATTATAAGGCTCAACTCTTAATTCTAGCGGTTCTAATCTTGTCTGGCATGGTGTTATGGGGCTTGCACAAGCCTACACTGATTGCTGTCGTGGATATGCAGCGCTTACTCAATCAGCCTGCAGTTTTATTGAGTCAAAGTAACTTATCAGAACAAGAACAAAAAAAGATATTAAAGCAGTATTCGTCGTTGTTGCCTCAGGTCTTATCACAGTATGGGGCTTCTCATCATGTAACCCTAATCACTGCAACAGTGATTTCCAGTGGACGGTTTGATGTGACGGATGAGGTGATTGCCGCAACCTTGGACCAGCTGGGTGCATTATGAAGAACGTAGCGGGGTTGGTTGTGGCAATTTTAATGAACGTTGCTCCGGTGTATGCCAAAAACTTAGGCAATTACGGACAACTTTTTCCTGTGGTTGAGAAAGACATCCGCGAGGTCATCATGACGAAGCTGCATCGCTTAGAACAATCAGGCGCCTTGAAACAGCATCAACAAAAAATAGTGGCGCGAGTGGAAGATCACGTAAGAAGGCCTAAGCCTCTTCATTTACCCACGACAACGACTCCTAAAACGCATGAGTTAGATCCAAGTATTGTCGTGAATCAAACGCTTTATGCTCATGATGGGACGTTGATTGCGAGGAAAGGGGCGCATCTTAATCCGTTTGAGCGGGTGTCCTTTTCTAAAACGCTGTTTTTTTTCGATGCGGATGATCGGAAGCAACTTGCTTGGGTCAAAACGCATTACACGCATTTTGACCAGGTGAAATTTATTTTAACCGGAGGGGATGTTAAGGCGGCTTCCGAAGTTTTGGGTTCAGTTTATTTTGATTTGGAAGGGCGCTTGAGTCGTTATTTTCACTTAAAGTACGTGCCTTCTGTGGTCAGCCAAGAGGGTTTGGTTTGGCGTATTCAAGAAATTGGACAACACGAGTTACGTAAATAGGAGTAAGTACTATGAATAAAAAAACGTTGATTACCCGATTTATAGTGCTTTTTTTATTGAGTTCGCTGAACTTCGTTTATGCCTCTCAGTGCAAAGGACACTTTGTTAATCCAATTACGGATGTCTGCTGGAATTGTTTGTTTCCACTCACCATTGGCAGCAGTGATGTGGTTAAAAGCAGTTATCCTGATACAAACAATCCAGGCAATCCTTTATGTTTATGCCCCACACCCGTTGGCGAGCGCTTAGGCGTCACTATTGGTTATTGGGAGCCTGCTGCTTTGGTTGATGTGACGCCCAAGCCCTGGTGCATGGTCAATTTAGGTGTGCAGCTGAATGTTACAAAAAAAGGGCTAGGCGGCTCCCAGATGCCAGAGGTGGATGGGCGCGGTGCATTCTATTACGTTCATTGGTACAAATACCCTCTGGTGTATTGGCTGCAGGTGTTAACGTCCTTAGGGTGTATGGAAACGGAAGATTTTGACATCCTATATCCATCAGAGTTAGACCCTACCTGGAATGACTCCGAACTGGCTTTTGTTCTAAATCCTGAAGCTGTTTTATTTACCTCGCCTCCTGCACGAGCTTCTTGTGCCTTTGATGCGAGTAAAGCACTTGCAGGCACCGCCGTGAACAGCCTTTTTTGGTGTCAGGGTGCACAAGGCTCTACGTATCCATTAACGGGTTTTGTTGCACACCAGGCAAGTCCCATAAGTACCGCAGCCTTACTTGCCGAACGCGTTGATTTTAAATTGCATCGACCTCCAACCCCTGCGATTCGCGATTCAATAGGCCAAGATTGGCCTGCTGTGTGTCATACCTATGCATCAAGCATTATGCCTAAAGATCGTTATCGCTATCAGTTGGTGAACACTTTACCAGAAGCGCGTCAATGCCATCCCTTTGGACGATCGGTGATTAGCTGGGAAGCAGGGCACACCTATCCAGGTGACGGAGACAATTTTGGGTTTTTGATTTGGAAGAAAAGAAACTGTTGTTTTCTTTAAATGATGGGGATGAATCATGAATGCATTTGGAATTTTTTTAAGTAGCCTGTTTTTAGTCACCTCAAGTCATGCCAATGTGAATGATTTTCTTAATGAGGCATCGGCAATAGGGAAGACAGCACACGAATCCGTAAGCCAAGATACTTTGGCGCATTGGAATGTAGCATCCAATCAATCCATTGCCCAAAATAAGACCTTGGTTGATCAAATTATTGAGCAATCACGCCAAAGCACCCCTGTTGCTCAAAAAGGCCAAACCGTTGATGGAGCCGTATTATTTGTGTCTTTTTCCATGCCCGAATCCTTGTTGTTTTCACTGAGCGATGAGGCAGCTTCTTATAAAATTCCAGTAGTGATTAATGGTTTGATTGAGGGGGATTTTAAAAAAACCATTACGGCTTTTTCTAAGCTTCATGCTAAGGCAAAAGAATCCAAATGGGCATTTAATGGGGTGTCGGTTGATCCTTTATGGTTTGAACAATTTCATATTACTGCAGTACCTGCATTGGTAGTAAGTAAAAGGCCTAGCTCTTGTGGGCAGCAATTACTTTGTCCTGAACAGACTTATGATGTGGTGTATGGCAATGCGTCTATAAAAAACAGTTTACAACTTATAGCGCAGAAAGGGGATAGTGCCAATGAGGTGGCGCAGGCTCTTTTGGAGAATGCTAATGCTTAAGTGGGGTGTGTTGATGGCACTACTTTCTATGGGCTGTTTTGCGAATCAAACAGGGACCGATTTTAATGGCTTTAAAAAGTATGCTAAATCGTTAAATGCCCAACCCAAAGAGGCTATGCGTGGGTTTGAACCTCAAGCGATTTTTGAAAAGTATTCAGAGCATCCCGCACAAGAAGGATATTATCAAGGGGTTCAAAAGGAACAAACGGATTTATCAAGTCAGGCTAATGCGGCGATTAAAAATGATCCTGGTGCTCAAACCATTATTGATCATTTTGGAACAAACAAATTTGAACTCAATCAAGCCAATTCCGTATTGGCTCAATCCCAATTGATTCAGGCTGAAAGTTATGCGATTACGCATGGACAATCCAATGATCGCGTTCAATGCTCGAATCAAAAGCCTATCTGCACGATGAAGACGCATGAAGAACAATGTTTCAGCTCTCGTTCATTGCCCGATCAAACCTGCTCCCAGAACCTTAAGGTCCTGGTGGATTCTGAAAAAGTAGTGCAACGCGCTGATTTTTCATTTTATGTTGCTAAAAAATGGACCGGAGTGATTACCGTAAATTTGGTGACTGGCGCAATCACTAATGCTGTGGGCGGCTCAGTTCCTTATCCCATTAGGATGAAGCATCCTTGTGATGGCATGAGTGCCACCATTCATTCGATACGAAATAATGGTGCGAATGCTTATTGGGTTCAGGTAATTGGCACTCCAACGTGTGCGAATAATGGGTTATTGACCTTTTATATTAATAAAGGATGGGGACGAGTTTATCCCATTCAAGTCGCCTTGACGGTCACAGCACACTCCAAACCCTACATCAGCCAAGAGTATTGGGATAATCATTGTACGAGCTTTGAAAATAAGGGGTCGCTGTGTCGAATCAAAAAAGAAAAATGCACGGATACTCAGTCCCCTAAAGTAATTGATGGTCTTCCCATATCTCGTGCGTGTTGGGCAAAAGAATTGACGTATTCTTGTTCCAGTGCTGCCGCTGATGAATGCCTGGCACAGAAAAACAAAGGGTGTTTCCAAACAGCATCAGAGTGTGCGCGTTTTGATGAGCAAACTTGTGCTTTGTATAAGCAGACGTACAGTTGCCAGGAAAATGTGTGTGAAGCCCCTATCGAATGCATTAAAGACTTATTTTGCGCTGATGGTGAGTGCACGGAGCATTCCCAAACTCAAAACAGTGATTTTGGGCAAAGCGTTTCTTCTTTAGCAGTTGTAGGAGAAGCGGGGCATGAATTAAGCCAACAACCGAATGCGTCTCTTTTTGGGGGACAAGCCGTGCAATGCAAAATATGGCCCTTGGATCTTATTGATTGTTGCCATGATAAAGGATGGGGAAAAGACATTGATTTGCTTCATTGTCGTGAGGAAGACAAAGCGCTGGGGCGCGCTAAATTAAATTATGTGGCTCATTATCTAGGCGAATATTGTAGTGAAAAAGTGGCTGGGGTTTGTTTAGAACATAAACGCTCTTATTGTGTCTTTCCAAGCAAAATGGCCCGAATTATACAAGAGGCCCGTCTTACACAAGTGAATGGCCGTGGTTTGGGTGATGCAGAGCATCCAACCTGTGCAGGAATGAGTGTGGCAGAACTGCAGAAAATGGATTTGGGGCGGGTTGATTTTGTAACGCCTATCTATCCCTTTGGTCATGGGACACCTAATAAATCGGCAGGGATTGCAGGTGATCTAAAGATCAAATCTCAAGATCCTAAAAAGTCCATTGATGAAGTGACACGAAGAATGCAGAAAAAGGCAGGTGAATTATGAGCCGCCTGTTAATGCTGTTGGTATGGGGATTGGTCGTGACGTCGCTTCATGCGGATATTGTGCAGGAGCATGCAAAAGGATTTCATTGGTATAGCGTTGAAGAGCAACCCAAGCCGATAAAAAAAATCCCACAGCCACGACCCGCGCCCGTGCTGAAATCCCCCTATGAGCGCCTAATGGATAAGCGTAAGGAGACTCTGAATAAATTGGCAGAGGCTTTGATTGCGCCATCCTTTAGTGCAACGCACGAGTATATGAAAGCGCAAATGGATTATTCAAAAAATAATCAGCAATTTGTGCGCTATTGGCAACAAGTCTTATTGGTCCATCCTGAGTTGGATAGCACGCTGAATTTTCCAACCGACAACTCAGCGATTGCGGTACGTAATGATGCACAAAAAGTATTAATCAATAAAGTGATTCATGAAAGCAGTGCACGCTATGGCTTTATCTTATTTTATCGTGGCACGAGCTCCATTTCACAAAAAATGGTCATGCATTTATTGCCCTTCATTAAAGAATATGGTTTTTCCATGATTTCAGTCAGTACGGATGGCCAACTCATTGATGGGCTTCCTAATCCTAAATCAATCCCTCTGGAAACGGTTCAAAAACAAGTAGCACTTGAGGCGAAGTACATGCCAGCGCTTTATTTCGTGGACTTAAAGAGCAATAAGATGTCGCCTGTGTCTTATGGGTTTTTATCTTTAGAAGAGTTGAAACAGCGCATTTTTGATGTGATGACTCAGTTTAAACGATTCAGTTATGAAGGAGTGAATGAATGAAAAAAAGATTCTTTTTAATTGTACTATTCCTTCTTAGTACGCATTCGTTTGCTAATGTGGCATTGGATGAATTAACCCAACTCTTAAAGCAAGAAGAACTGGCGCGCACCAAGAACAAAAGAATTAGCGCGCTGTCGGAGCAACATTACTTTATTTTTATATACCGCTCCACCTGCCCTCATTGTCATCAATTTGCGCCAATACTTCGTGATTTTGCATCCAGTTTTCATATCCCTGTAGAGGCGTATAGTTTGGATGGCGAGTCTTTAGATGGATTTGATTCAGCCAATTTAACGCCTGAGTTGTTTCAAACCTTATATGTGTCTGGCGAATACAAGCCTGTAGTGCCTGCCCTGTATCTTGTGAATCGTCCTACGAATCAAGCGTATGCCGTGTTGTTTGGTGAGGCAGAGCCTGCACAACTTGCAAACCGCGTGGATGAACTTATGACGCATTTGGAGGAAAAATTTCATGATGAATAGATTCACTATCTTGCGAGAGACACTGTTTAAAAAAACTGTTGCCGCCTTATTGTTGTTAGGGACCAGTCAGCTCTTTGCGAATGCAGAATCCGATTTATCCCATTTTTTTAATAATTTGGGGTTTGATGCCAATGTGACGGGCTCGCATGCCTATCAAACACAAGCAGCGGGTTATGCCGCTCTTGGTTCGGTGTATGCCCGTAATCAAGTACGTACCATCCGCCTTGCGCATGTGGATGTGCCTGGAATGCGCTCTGGTTGTGGCGGCATTGATCTCTTTGCAGGCGGTTTTTCCTTCATCAAGTCGGATCAGATTGTGAAGTTCATGCAAAATATCTTATCGGGAGGAGCAGGATATGCATTAAATCTGGCTTTAGAAACGGAACTTCCTGAAATTGCGCATGCGATGCAGTTTATGCAAAAACTGGCGAATGAAATTAATGGCACTAATTTTAACTCCTGTGAAATGGGTGAAAATTTAAGTGCTGCGGTGTGGCCACGAAATAGGGCAGCACAACAGCGTCTTTGCGAAGATTTAGGTCGTCACCAAGGAACCTTTACGGATTGGGCCATGGCACGCCAAAAATGTTCCACAGGTGGTGACGCCGATTCCATATTGGCTCAAGCTAAAAATAATCCTGAATACAAGGACCGCGTGTTAATCAATACCAATATTGTTTGGGACTCCTTACAAATTAATCAGTTTATTGCTCAAGATCCCAAATTAGCAGAAGTGTACATGTCCATTTCGGGAACCATTGTCTTTAACGCGAAAGGGGCGCTAATGACTTACCCCTCACTTGCAACCAATCAAGATTTTATTAAAGCCTTGTTGTACGGAGGAAAGTTACCCAGTTACCACTGCACTGACACAGGGCCACAGTCACATTGTTTATCCATTGATGCCACAAGCACACAAGAAATCAGTGCTAAAAAAGCCTTAGTAGCTCAGGTACAAGAATTACTGCAGGGAATTTATGACAACATTAAAATGGGCAAAGAGTTATCTGATAAGCAAAAGGGACTGATTGAGTTAACACAACCTGCCGTTTTTAATCTTATTTCTGCCAATGCACAACAAAACACGGGTATTCAAGGCAGTTATGAGCTGGCTCAAAGTGTGGCAACGGACCTTTTAGCACAATACCTTTCTAATTCCCTCGATATTATTCGCGCTTCGCTCTCAGGGCGTGAGCTTGGCGCTCACAATGAAGAGCGTTTATACAAAAACCTGCAACTAGCACAACAGTTTGTAGCACGTTTTAGTACGGAGAGTCGTGAGCGGTTTAATGCAGCGTTACAAACCAATGAATTAATTCGCAACAACGTCAAACAAGCATTAAGTGCATTAACACCCACTTTAAGAACAGCCTATTATGGAGACGCGCAATGAGTCTTTTAACCATTTATACGCCACAAAATGGAGAGTATCTCAAAACAGTTCTGGATGCCATGGTTACGCTGCTTGGCACCTCAACCTACCAATCGGCTCAGGACATCGTGAGTATTCTTGCTGTAGGGGTGGTTGGGTTTCAATATGTCAGTGGTAAAAGGATTCAAGCCATTAGTCGTTATGTTCTGTGTACGTTTGTCTTTTTGTTTTGTATTTTAGGCATCAAAACCCCGGTTGCCATTATTGATATGCAAACGGCTGATTCAGCGGGGCCTGCACTTACTGTAGATAATGTGCCATTAGGAGTAGGGCTACCTGCAGCACTTATTAGTGGCATTGGGTATGGGATTACTCAAGTGTTTAGTGATGTGTTTCATATGCCACAGGATTTAGATTACACCCGAACTGGTATGTTGTTTGGTTCACGCACGTTCTTAGCCTCTACCAGTTCTAATTTGTCTTTGTCGCCTGAGCTCTCTCGTGATTTGTCCACTTACATCAGGCAATGCATTTTTGCAGCCAAACTATTGGGAAGTCAGCAAATTTCACCCAATGAAATGAAGCACAGCTCGGATTTAATTCGCCTGTATTTTGAGCATCCTTCTCCTATTTATCGTGTCTTATTTCATGATGGATCCAATTTGAGCTGTATTGATGCAGCAGCACGTTTAAAACCAGAATTGAATACGGGAATAGAAAAACAACTCGTTCATTTGTCGAATATTATGACCAAGGGCGATAAAGAGAAGTTTAGTGATGGTTTGGCGGCAGCGCATTCCTATTTTATGAATGTGTCCAAAGATGCAGCCAATGTACTTACGCAAAATATTTTAATTAATGCCACTCGTGAATCCGCCCTTGATGCCTTTGCTTTTGCTGGCGCTGATGCGGAGCTGATGAATTACACCAACAGCTCCAGTCTGCAAAAAATGCACGTGGCTGAAGCGAATAGTTTTTGGCTTGCAGGCTATCGGCTTCCTTATTATATGACCGTCTTTTGGATGCTGACGCTGTGTATTTTCCCTTTAGTGATGTTATTAGCACTGGTGCCGGCTATGCACGGGGTATACCTAATCTACATGCAAACTCAGGTGTTTTTATGGTCTTGGCCTCCGATGTTTATCATTATTCATTTCTTTGTGTCGTTGGCGTCTTCTACCACACTGACTTTATTTGGTTCTAAAAATGGAGGGGTTACTTTTTCAACCATTGATTCCATCGCCAGTATTCAAAGCAGCTTTGCATACACGGCAGGGGGCTTGGCCATTAGTGTGCCTGTGATTTCCCTTTTTATTGCCAAAGGATTACCTAATTTATTAAGTGCTGCGTCTCAACATCTGGGAGGCATGGCGCAATCCTTATCGACAGGAGAAGCGCAATCAGCCACCCAAGGCAATATTTCCATGGCCTCATACAGTGGTTGGAACATGAACTACAACAATACGCATGCGAATAAATGGGATACCAATTATCAGCATATGGAAGGGCGGGCTACTGTTCAAGCGGATAACGGTGCCTTGCTTTCGCAAGGAATGGATGGGTCACGCGTGATTAACGCACAGTCTGCGATGAGTCAGATGGCCACGCGATTACACGCATCCGAAAGAATCAGCTCTTCATTACAAGACAGTGCCAGCCAATCGTTCCAAAATGCCCAGTCGCATCGAACCAGTGCTGATTCTCATTACCAACAAGCGTTGAGTGGCCTTTCTCAATTTAATGAAAGCGATGCCAGTGAGGTACGGGAAGGAACGGGCATTAATAGAACGCTCAGTAATGCGCTAAATCAAGATATTCGTCAAATGCAAGATGCGGTTAACCAATACAATCAGCATCATGATAAATCAGGGCAAGTGTCTTGGGATGCGGCGGTTTCGGCCAGAATTGATACACGCAAAGGGGTATTTGGATCGTTCGCCCATGCAGTCACGGGTATTTCTGGAGAAGCGAGCACGAGTTTGAAAACAGGTTTGTCTGCTTCTAACTCGGTTCAAGCCTTTTTTAACTCCAGTGAAGGTCAATCATTCTCTAGCGCATTGAGCCACATGGAGTCTACAGCCAAGACGCACCACTTGGATGCCAATGATTCGTTTAATTTGTCAAAATCCGAACAAATCGCAGCCAACTTATCGCAAGGACATGCTTTATCGGATATGGCCTCAACTGAATACAGTAAGGGTGAACATTATCAACATATGGCTAACCGTGTGAAAGAGCACTCCGACGGTATGGATAGAGTCTTGGATCAGGCGTTTCATGATTGGGCGGTGCAGCATCATGGGGTCCAGGTAGAAAAAGCATTGATGGGGACCGATGCTTCGAGCTTAAGCGCACAACAACAATTGGCCGATCAATTTATGAGCTCTTCCCAAGGACAATCGGCAGTCAAAGAGCAAGTAAGCCGTATGATGCACTCATCACCTGAGCACGTGAAAAACCAATTTGAAGCGCAACGTGCTTCGATGAATACCCATCAAAAAACACTCATCAACCAGGCTCATCAGGAGGGTTCTGGAGGCGTTTTAAATAAATCGCAAGAGCGGCATTTAAGCCAGGTGCAAGATAACACCATCCAGCAAGCGCACGATCTGCGTATGGATAATAGAGAAGATTTATCAAAAGCCTACCAACACCAAGAGAGCAGTACACAACAGGAGATTAAGGCATCTGAAGCGGATTTAGCACATCGGCAAGCACAACAAAAAAAGGATTATGTGGACAATGATCGCGGGTTTAAGGAAGGGCGGATTTAGAATCATGAAACAAAGTTCCTTGCAAAATATGTGGCAATTTATGAGTGGCGGTCAGATTTTTGACTATAAAACCAAAATGATGATTCAGGTGAGTAACCGTATTTTTCACTGGGCTGTCTTAGGTTTTGTCGTGCTTTTTTCGCTGATTATGGTGTTTTATGCCTCGTCTGAATTAAAACTGGTGGCGCTTCACCACATTTCAAGGTTTCTCGTGAAATTCCATAATGGGGAGTATGTGTTATGGACTAACCTCAATGGGAGTAAAATTACAGCGCTTTTTTATCAAAAAAGCCCTCTTATTCAAGCATCCGTACATCTGGCTCAAGAGGCTCTTTGGCGAAAAGCGCAAATTTCTTTAATTTTTGGTGGGGCGGTGTATCTGTTGATTACGCTGTTGTTTTCTCGCTTCTTTATTAAATTAGGTGAAAAATACACCAAAGATCAGTTTGTTTCCGGTACGCGCTTGGCTGACTCGCCTAAAGAAACCATCAAATCAGTCAACGAATCACAACGTGGTGCTTCAGAAATTAAACTGTTGAATCGCTTACCTATGCCTAAGTATTCTGAAAAGCAAGGGATGTTGTTTCATGGCACAACGGGTGCTGGAAAAACCCAAGCCATGATGATGCTTTTGGAGCAAATTAGGGCGCTGGGCGAGCCTGCAATCATTTATGATAAAGAATGCACCATCAAACCGTATTTTTTTGATGAGCGTATTGATGTGGAGCTTAATCCCGTTTCAAATTTATGTGCCAATTGGAAAATGTGGCGAGAATGTGCCAACCCGTTGGAGTTTGGCTCCTTTGCCACGTATTTAATTCCTAAATCAGTTCAAGGCAGCGATCCGTTTTGGGTGGACTCAGCAAGAACCATTTTCACCTCGATGGCATGGAAAATCAGGGATTATGCAGAAAAAGATCCCGTGTTTCTTCTGCAGTTATTACTTACTACTTCCTTGGAGGAAATCAGGAATATTCTCAAAGGGACTGAATCTGAAAATCTGGTGAGTAAGGAAATTGAAAAAACAGCCATTTCCATTAAGTCCGTGTTGGCAACCTATACTAAGGCGCTGCGTTTTCTTGAGGGACTTGAGAAATCGGGTAAAGAAGACTTTTCGATTAAAGAGTGGATTGAAAATACAGCTGATCCTAAAAAATACAATAAAGGGTGGTTATTTATTACGTCACGTTCCAAATATCATAAAGAAATAAAGCCTTTGATTTCTTTATGGTTAGGACTCGCTATGCAAGGAGTGCAATCCTTGGTGGCTAATAATAAGGGGCGTATATGGCTGGTCATGGATGAATTAGCGAGCTTGCATCGTTTAGAAACCATTTCAGACACTCTGGCAGACATTCGTAAATTTGGTGGGTGTGTTGCCATTGGCATTCAATCCATTGCGCAATTAGATTTTATCTATGGAGCCCATGAAGCCGGAGCCATTGCGGATCTACTCAATACTTCCATTTATTTTAGGAGTCCAAAATCGAAAGTCGCTAAGTGGGTTTCCGAAGACTTAGGCCCACAAGTGATTAACGAGATGAAAGAAAGTCAGTCTTATGGTCCTGATTCTGTTCGTGATGGGAATACGGTGGGCTCGCAACGTACCAAGCGAAATACGGTCGAAGAGGGCGATATTATGACTCTTGATGACATGGAGTGCTATGTTCGTTTGGTAGGCAATCATCCCATTACACGTTTGAAAAACCAATACATTGAGCGTAAAGAAATTTGCGTACCTCTTATTGAGCGAACTATCAATTTTGATGCATTGGAAAAAGTAAATCACCGTGCATTGATGGTTCAAAATAATCCTCAACGAAATGATGACGTTAAAAAAATTCATCAATTTGAAACACTGGCGCATGAGGTATCGGATAAGGATTTAGTGCCTCCTGAATCACCGTATGCGGAACCCAAAGATCAATCTGCAGCGAATAAAAACGACACCGATGCGATTGAGTTGCGTGAGGCATCCATTGTTATAAAAGAAATTTTTTAAGTCATCCAGGGAGGTATGATGCTGACCTTAAATAAAATAAGTGCGGCCAAAGACGCGGTGCATTATTACACCACACAAGATAATTATTATTTAAGCGATCGAGATTCGCTTAATAGTCTGTCACGATGGATTGGCAATGGCGCACAAAAGTTACAGTTGTCCGGTCAAATTGAGCCGTCGCAATTTTTGGAATTACTCGACGGACAATTACCCAGTGGGCAATTACTGGGTATTATCGATAAGGGCGAGCGTCAGCATCGTCCTGGGACCGATGTGACTTTATCTGCACCTAAGTCCGTATCCATTTTAGCCTTGGTGGGACAGGACGAGCGCTTGCTTCAAGCCCATCAAGAATCTGTGAACATTACCTTTGGTCGCATTGAACAACTCGCCGCAGAAGCACGCATTACATTTAATGGTGAAACCACCTTTGAAAAAACCCGTAATTTAGTAGCAGCTATGTTTGTCCATACAACGTCACGTGAATTAGATCCTGATTTGCACACGCATGTACCCATACTCAACATGACCGAACGTTCGGATGGATTATGGCGTTCTTTATCCTCGCGAGCAAAAAATGATAAAGAACATCTGGATCATGGTTTTCGTGAATTAATTTATTCCAATCAGCATTATTTGGGATTGGTGTACATGTCCTCTTTAGCGAAAAAAGTTAAGGAGTTGGGCTACGATATCCGCATTAAAGACCGGTACGGTAACTTTGAGGTGGTAGGCATTAGTGAAGAGGCTATTACTGCTACATCCAAAAGGCGCGTACAGATCCTTGATGATATGAAGGAACGCGGCACAAGAAGTGCGAAGGCTGCTGAAAAATCCAATTTATCAACCCGTAACCCCAAAACTGAAATAGATAGCCAAGCGCTGCATCAACAGTGGGTAGACGAGATTAAAGAACTTGGTATTGATTTGAGGGGGATAATCCAGGACTCCAAATTAAATACTGGACGAGGAGCGGTTAAAAACACGCACATTACTCCTTTAAGCCCTGATGCACAAAAAGCCGTGAATGACGCATTGGCTCATTTGTCCGAATATTCCACTCAAATCCAGCATGGGGCTTTGGTGCGCCAGGCTATGACTTTTTCAGCAGGTCTTGTGGGGCATGAGGACATTGAACAGGAAATTGAATCTCTGCTGTCTACAGAGACTATCCAGGGGAAATCCTTGGAGTATTATACAACGGCGTCTCTTCTTGCTCGCGAAAAGAATTTTATTACAAAAACCACCAACGAATTAAAAGCAAGTTTTTCGATTACAGTGCCCAATCAAGGGCTCAGCTCTTCGGTATTTAAAAATAACGAGCGCATTCAAATCATTGATGTAGCCGGTTTTCGGTGCGAGAAAGAGCTGATTCAAGACATGGTGCATCTTGCAGAAGCCAACCAACTCAATTCCTATGTGTTGCATCCTGGTAGCCTAAAAACACAGCAACTTCGAGCAGACATCAAACATTTAGATACAGGATTCATTTCCAGGATTAAAAATTTGTTTAAAGACGATATTGTGCACACGGTATCTGGGTTTCAATATCATTATGGAAAACGCATCAAAGCGTCACCGTTTACGAAAATAAAGCAAGATTTAGTGATTGTTCATGATGCACAAAAACTTTCTTTTGATGATTTATCTGCGTTAAGCGATATGACTCAAGCAAGTCAAAGTAAACTCATTTTATTGAATAACGCGGCAGGAACCTTGGGTTTTAGTGCAGGAAATCCGATTAAGGTTTTAAAAGAGCAGGGCATTCATTCGTATCAATCGTTATCAACCCCTATCAAAGGAGAACTGAAGCTCTCAGTTGGAAAACAAATCAATGAATCTATGAGTGCCGCTTGGCTTCAATTGTCGCCAGAACAGCAACAAAAAAGTGCGTTGGTTGTTTTGAATAGCAAACAAAAAGAGACCATAACGCGCCAGATACGAGAAGGGCTGGTGCAACAAGGGCAGTTATCCAGGCAAATGAAAAAGGTAGCGGTTCTTGCGACAGTTTCCTTAACTCAAACGGAAAAAGGATACGCCCACTCTTATAAAGCGGGCGATAACATTACGTTTTATAACGAAGGGCGAACACCGAAACATTATAAGGTGTGTGGTGTTGGTGCCAATGGGCTGCAGTTAGAAAATGCCCAAGGCAAGACAAGCTTCTTTGCTTATGACACCAAAGAAGACTATCGTGTATCACGAGAAAATGTATTGGAAGTCGCTGTTGGTGAACGGTTAATCAATGAACAGTCTTTATACCATCAGCGCGTTAAATATGCGCCCAAAAGTTCGTTTGTTGTGTCAAAAATTACTGAAGAGGGCATTTATGTACGCCATGAGTCCAACATCATATTTTTGACTAATACAGTGCTATCCGAACACCATTTTAATTATGATTATTGTAAAAAACCGCATGAGATAAAACCAGAAACCACTCAAGTGCTTGTGGCGGCAAAACCGTACCAGCTCAACCGTAACCTCATCGGAGAAATTGGTGAAAACGCGCAACAGGTGCTCTTATTTACGGATGACGAACCAAAGGCGCAGCGTTTTTTAGAGCGTGAGCAATTGAAATGGACTGCCTATGAGGTGCAACAAAAAAAGCCCGATTTAGTCTACCGTGATATAGCCTATGCCAATAAGGCTTTGTCGCGAGAAATCAACTCGTTAATTCACCATCTTGAGCTTAAATCAGAAGACAAAGAGGGCATTGCAGCTACAGCGCTCACGTATGCGCTTGCTAAATGCACCGAACGTAATGCAGCCTTTAAACACAGTGATTTAATGACCCATGCGTTAATGCATGCATTAGGAGAAGCAGATTTCGAAGACATCGCTCCATTACTGAAAGCGCGAATGGCCGATTCTCTGGTGTATTTGGATACCTATTGGACGACCAAAGAGGCGTTACACATTGAAGAGGCAATACTTAAGGCGAATTACCAAGAGCAAAATACGGTACAACCCATTGAGCCGTCTGCACAAAAGTTATTGTCTTTACCTGAAACTTTAACGCAGGGGCAAAAAGATGCCATCACGTTGGTGGTGAGCACTTCCGACCGGTTTGTATCCATTCAAGGGCTTGCTGGTGTGGGCAAGACCACGATGATGCGGCATGTGAAAGATATTGCGCAAAACAATCAATTTCAAGTATTAGGACTTGCTCCAACGCATAAAGCCGTAGAAGAGCTCAACGCGAATGGCATCCAGGCGCAAACCGTGGATAGTTTTTTACGCAATGATAGTGGGTTAGGTGCTAGTCACTTAGTCATTGTGGATGAGAGCTCCATGATTGATAATGAGAAGTACCATGCTTTACAGCAAAAGTGTATTGACACCCAATCACGAATGGTGTTTACAGGGGATATTACACAGTTGCAATCGCTGGCCTCAGGGATTCCTCATGAGCTTACCATCAAAAGCCAATCGCAAAAAACAGCGTTTATGACGGAGATTGTGCGCCAGAACCCGAATCCTGAATTAAAAAAAGCAGCGGAGTTTGCATCACGTAGAGAAATTGGGAAGGCTTTTGAACTCATAAAAAACATTAATCCAGAAGAGTACGTGCAGCGAAAGACACCGGTACAGGGGTTGAATCATTCATCACTGGTTGAAATTAATTGTATTGATGAGGAAGGAAAGAAGGACTATAAATCCATTTATCGTGCAATCGCTGAAGACTTTCTCAGCCGGACTCATGAGAGTCAAAAAAATACGCTAATAGTTGCTCATGCTCATGAGGACAGAACACCCATTGAAGTGTTAATACGTGAAGGGTTGCACCAACAACATCAACTACACGGTCAAGATGTACTTTGTAAGCGCTTATTTCCAGTCAGCTTGGATCAAGCGGATCAAGTACAAGCACATTCTTTTGAACCAGGTGATGTTATTCGGTTTGGTAAAAACTATTCGGTGGCTAAAAAGGACGACTATTTCACCATCAAATCCATTAATAGTGAATCAAATAAATTGTTCTGTGTTGATGAGTCACAGGTTGCTTTTACAATCAGCGCTTCTATTTTACCCAAAACAATGCCTTCCTTCTATAAATTGCATGAACGGCCTTTAGCCTCAGGGGATCGGATTCGATTAAAACGAAATGATGACGCTCGGGGCATTATTGCCAATGAAGAATATACGGTCACACAGGTTTTTGGTGAAACAGTAGGCTTAAGCAACAATAAAAATCAGGTCACACTTAACTTAAAAAAACAATCAGATCTTCATTGGGACTATTCCTATACGAATACGGCTTATTCCAGTCAGGGTGCTACATCTAAGTTCATGATTGCCTTGGAATTGGAGGACCGTCTTGTTGTAACCACCCATAGATCTCATGAAATTGATGCAACTCGCGCCAGCCATCAAGCAACATTTTATACCGATAATTTTGAGGGGTTAGTCAAAAGACTTGAAGATTCCTTGGAACAACGCGATGCGGATAAAACCTCTGCTGTATTGACCGAAGAGGCTTATCGCTTGAAGCAACAGAAACAGCAAAGAATCAGTACTCAGTTAATGGATCGAGCTCAAGAACACATTCGGGAAGAATCTAAGGAACAGAGAAACGATTCTCGACCCACAAAAAAATATGAGTCTGCTCAAAATCCGTCCATTAATGCAGAAGAGCTATATAATGGCTTGTTGAACGTATCTGATTCTTTAGTTAAAAGCCTTTTAGGAGAACCAAATCCTAAACTCTCTACTAAAAATGTATATCGGTATGGATCTCTAGGAAGTCTTAAAATAGAGCTTAATTCGGGTTTATGGCATAACTTCGAAACGGAAGAATCTGGCAATCTGTTCCATTTAATTGAAAGAGAACAAGTACTGTCCGACTTTAAAGAAACCTTGGAATATGCTGCGCGATTTATCCATTACATCCCTGAGCACGATCGTAAGGAACCACAAAAATCGAGTGAACGAAAAGAAAAACCAATGAATGAAGGGAAGCGACAATTGGCCCAAACATTATTTCAAAAATCACAGCCTATTAAAGGTACCATCGCTGAAAAATACTTAATCATTCATCGCGGATTGGCTCATTATGAGCATGCTGATCTACGGTATTGTAGTTCGGTATACACCAAGACCCAAGATGGGCAAAAGCATGTTCCCGCACTATTGGCTTTTAGTAAAGATGAACAAGGTAACATACACCATGTTCAGGTTACCAAACTAGACCCTCACTCGGCTAATAAAGATAAGTCGTGTGTTCCGGTGAAACAAACGTTTGGTTCAATCAGCAATTATTTTGTCAACTTAAATCAGAAGGGTAAAGGCAATCTGGTTTATTTTACCGAAGGGGTTGAGACAGGATTAAGTATACTTCAAGCCAATGAACATGCGCGTGTGTATGCTGTATTGGGAAAAGCAAATTTTTCAAATATTGATCCAAAAGATATACCCAAACAAGTGGTTATTTGCTTGGACAATGATGGAAAAGACACCTATAAATATGCAAAAAATGAACAAACCAATACGATTATAAAAGCCGCTCAGAAATTACACGATTCTGGTATTCACATATCCATTATGATCCCTAAAAAAGAAAATACCGATTTAAATGATGTGCTTGTTAAGGAAGGAAAGGACGAGCTAAAAAAACAATTAAACCGGCTCATGAGTTTAGAGGAATTTAAAAAACAATGTGCCTTAGAAAACAAGGAACCGGAGCTCAAAAAAATAAATCAAGATAAACAAATTCAATCGTTGATAAAGCAAGATCGCAAACTGAATACACAAAATGACAATGAGTTTATACGGCTCAATCAAGGGTTAATTAATGGAATTAAAGAACGTGTGCATCACAGAGAACTTGTAGAACGTAATCGTACTTTTAATAAATCACAGCCTAATCGAGAAATGGAGCGTGAGCTTTAAAAATAAATAGTAAGAATTGAATCATACATGTTCTGCACTATTTTTTCATTAGGGTATTTCTATGCAACCTATTTATGCTTAACGGAGTTTATTATGCTAAAAATTGTATTCGCACTGTTTTTAATCTGCTTTGTGATCGAGCGATTAGTTCCTGGTTGGAAGTTACCTCATGTTAAAACATGGCCTATTAGGGTGGTATTGCTTAATCTAGTGCAAATTGGAGTTGTTACATTGGCAGGTTATACATGGGAATTATGGTTTTCTGCTTGGTCTATTTTTCATCTGTCACATTATTTACCTCCTTACGCTGGTGGTTTTATTGCCTATTTTATCGCAACTTTTGTGTTCTATTGGTGGCATAGAGCACGTCATGAATTTGATTTTTTATGGGTTGGGTTTCATCAGATCCATCATAGTCCACAAAGGCTCGAGGTCATCACGTCGTTTTACAAACATCCTGGCGAAATGATTGTGAACTCTATCATCGGCAGCCTACTTGTATATACAGTTCTTGGTCTATCAATTGAGGCGGGTATGGTTTATACCGCTTGTACCGCGATAGGTGAGTTTTTCTACCATACCAATGTTAAAACACCTCAGTGGATAGGGTATGTATTTCAGCGTCCAGAGATGCACAGAATTCACCATCAATTCAATCGGCATAAAAATAATTATGGGGATATTGTATGGTGGGATATGTTATTTGGTACCTACGAAAACCCCAAGGAATGGAGCAAAACCTGTGGCTTTATTCCTGAAAAAGAAGAACAATTATTCGACATGTTATCTTACAAAGATGTTCATTCAAAGTGATTTGGTTTAATCATAAAACAGGTCAGTTATTTCTTTGAAAGGGGAAATAAATTCGCTTTTTCCACCCAAAAATATCCATGGAATTATGAAATGAAGAGAGCGATTTAAGAAACCCCTTTTAATATATTTGGAATCATTCGTTCAATCATAGCTAATGCCGTCTCCGCATCATAAGCACCCATTTTAGACAAGTCTTTATTGTATACGCTGTATAAAATTTCAGTAATAATTTGTATCGAGCGAACACTATTTTCGAGCAATAACTGGGTTGATTCATCTGTTTTTTTTTCTAAAGATTGCAGATAAATACGTGCGCCAAATGACAGCATCTCTGCTGCAGTTACAATTAATTCGTTGTTATTCATTTTTGCTATTTTATTCAACGAATGAAGAGTATCTGCGCCAATATCAATAGTTACTTCCATAACGATTCACCCTCTTCTATAGGTACTGTTTTAAGGCCAATTCCGTTTATTTTAAATCGAACTTCTTTATAAGAATTATTCTGAAATCCTGAAAAATTATCGTTTAAATATTCGATGGTTTTTTGTTTTATTTCTTTCAAAGAATCGTCATTAATATTGGATGAAATGACTAAACTTTGATAATGATTGTGATACATCAAATGAGGTATGGATGCATGAATTTGTTCAATCATTTTTCTTATATCTTGTAATGGATTTTCATTTTTTCTCTGCGGTGAAATCTCATTATGTAAGCAAAATTCTAAAAGAAATTTTAATGCTTTTGCTGGTGAAGTGTCTGATGAGCCTCGTTTTTGTAAATCAAATTGATGTGCAATTTTATTTAAGTACTCCCGTTCATATTCTGAGATACGCAGGGTAATGACATCATTTTCTTTCATAGAGGGCTCATTTATTGAATCAATACAAGTATACAATAGTATTATTTATGTATACAACTGTATTTTTAAGTTGATATCCATTGATTTACAAGGGGTCTATGTATACAATTGTATACATGAGGGTTTTACTTTAAATTACTCGTTTTTTAAGGTTATTGAATTATTTATATATAAATCATATGGTTATGTGCAAGCTTTTTAAAGCAATCACATTGCGTGGTGTGTGTAGATTCAGAAAATACAACTAGGCACAATCCTTATGAAGTACTACTATTAGTATAGTTAGAATATTGGACTAGAGAATAAATAAAGAGCGCATACCTTTGCGCATTTGTGAAGGGATTAATTATAAAGTGGAATAAAAAAATGAAACTATTTTTTCAAAAGGATGCGTTAATTGATCATATAAAAAAACTAATACAATTGCTTATTCGAATTAAGGATTTTGTATTAGAACCACCGCCAGGCTATCTCGAATATCAAAAAGCCATTACATCCAAAGATGCTAATTTTAATTACATGGAAAATGAATTCTTTAAACGACATATTTTACCTAATATGATTAAAGGACATGGTATATTAAATCAGAGTGAGCATCTTTCTATTAACCACCAGCAGTTAATTAATAATAATCCTCATAATACTTTTAGAGTAAATCCTGTTACTGGTTTGCCCATGATTGGCTCGTATGATGCGGGAGGGAGCCCATTTGGTTTTAATTTCAATCACTCCATGCATCATCATATTAATAATCATTCCAGCTTTAGCAGTATGCATTCCAATAATCAATTTAATTCATTTGATTATTGGAATAGATAGTAGGCTTATAACATTTAATGACAGGTCTAAATAAACTCAGCAAAAGAATTTATTAAAGATTGCAATTTTTTAGTATTTTTATAACTTGCTGCGCTATTCCTTAATTAATATATCGCCATTGCTGAACAATATTGGAAAAAATATACTCATCTGGATTAAGCGAAGTCATTTCCTGATCTTTGAATTCTCTGACTATTCTATTAAGAGGCGATTTTTTTATAAAACCCTTTGTACAAAGCTCAGAAAAATCTTCTTTCGTGATACCCGTCATCACTTCAAAAAAATGTGGTGATTTGGTTTCAATGACATCTTCAATATTCATTTCACGCTCATAAGTCATATATATAAAATCTGCCATGCAGATGGCGAGTCGTTTTATTTGAGTGGCATACCATTGCTTATATGATTTGCGCTCTTTATCTTGTTCTTTTTCGCAAAATTCTTCTAATAGAGCCTCTTTCTCTTCATCGCTTTGACTAGGATCAGATTTAAGATTATTTAATATCTCAGCATCAATCCCAATTTGAATCAATTTTTCCGTACTAATGTCAGCTACATTCTGTGTCCGGTATCCTTTTATTTTTCCCAGAATATCCTTTAATCTCTCATCTACTAATTTTAACTGAGCAAAATTCACTAATAAATTGGAAGTAATTCTCCTTGCCAAGGCAATTTTTGATCCCTCATGGTTGAATGCCTCAAATATATCTTTAGCTGTAGTAGGCTTACTGACTAAATCACCTTCGTAAAATCGCTTGATATCCAATGTTTCGCATAATTTTTGTGCCACCATATCCAGATTATTTACGCTTATCTTGCCCTCACTACTTTCGTGCTGATCCAATTGATCCGCAATATTATTAGCGCAATCATAAGTAACTGAAAGACATCGCGTAATAGCAAAATCAAAAACCCATGCCGTAGGCTTGAGTGATTCCATTCTTTTTTCATCAACCCATCTAGACTGAACTCTAAATATCGCTTGAAAGTAAGATTCAGCGGATTGCGTATCATTGAGAATTAGGATACTTTCCCATTCTTTAATGGTTACTCCTGTTAAAAATCTTCCGCAGGTTAATGTAATGGTTCCCAACTTCGTGGGGTCTTCTTTTACACTTATAATAGCTTCCTCGACCTTGGTTTTATCACGTGCAATGATTCGATCATACTCTTGCTTAGTTGCATCTGAACCAGAGGCATCGACTAAAATGAAATTTGTAAAGTAGGGATGGCTACACAATTTTTTGATTAATGCTTTAATTGAATCTACACGTCGTAACCACCACACCGTATGTCGCTTTGAAGGGCAATTTAGTTTTTGGCCTAATTTACCAAAAACACTAATTGAGCGGGCATTATGATCCGAGCGAGTTAGACCATCAATAAAATGATCAACAGCGTCTTCATATGTAAAATTACCATTTTCATCAGTCTGAAATAATTTATTTAAGGAAAAATCGATATTGTCCGTTTCAAATATATTTCTTTGTTCAGCAATATCTCGCTCTGTTATTTCTATAGCAGAAATATTAAGATCCGGCATTAGACGATAGACTTTATCTTTTTTATTTTCGGGATCATTTGCTATTTCCTGATGCTTTTTTGTTTGTTCATCTAAATAGCTATATGTGAAGACTTGCTGAGCACAAAAATCGTCTTGCTCAATTAACTTAAACGGTGTTCCAGATAGATCCAATCGGTGAATAAAGCGAAGTTGATTAAGAATATGTGCGGCTCTTTCTGTTTTGCTACCATAATGAACTTCGTCAAAAATAATTAAATCCCAGACTACTTTGGGAATGTTTTGTAAGCGACTCTTGGTTTTCCCATTTACATCAATCCATAAATCTTGAAGCGATACGCATACTACAATCGATTGCTCACTTTTAGTAAAGTTTGCATGAGTATCTAAGTTAGGCTCTGTAGATATTTTGGACTTTGGTTTGGCACGTATACCAACCCAACCTTTAAAGTCTATATGTTCATTGACGGTATCTAGCCATTCATCAATAACATCCGGCTTATAAGTAACAATCAATACTCTCTTGCTTTGCAATACTTTGGCCAAGTGAATACTAGTAAAGCATTTTCCAAAACGCATTTTTGCGTTAATTAAGAATCGATTAGGATAAGTAGAGGCTCGAATAATTTCTTCTGGATATTCTTTTAAAAACCATTTTTTTGCTTTTTGAACAGCCAAATATTGTTCATTCCTTAAGGGATAATTATCCCTTCTCGGACTTCCATGGACTACTTCATTGTATGCCCTTTTTACATCATCAAACGTTGCGTAAAAAAATTCCTTTCCTGGGCCACCATCTACTTTTTTAATACCATTTTTCTTTAATTGAGCATGAACATGATGATCACGCTTACCGAGTGGAAGTGTACCAATCAAGATTGATTCCGGATATTCAGCATTGCTGGTGCCAAACTGTTGTTTAATTCTTTCCTTGTACCAACCCACTTTAGAATGACCAACTTTCACGCGCCCTTTTTCCAAATCAGACGGCGTTGCATAGGCATATAGCTCCAGGAACTCCATTTTATGACCACTCCTGAACTTTTTTCTTAATATGTAATTGTTCCTCGAGCGTTATATGAAACAAGGAAAATAATTCTTTATCCGTCCATTTTTTCTTTACATCAATATAGGGTACCCAACTCCATCGATCCTTTGGTATATCCTGTGTTATTTTCCTTAAACCCAATAAGTAGCGAGAAAAATCTGTTTGAAGATATCGTTGGAAATTTTCAGCCTCCTCATTGGATTCGTAACATCCAATAACATTATAAGTCTCAGTACAAATTTCACCCTTACCGATTATAAAGATATGCTGCTTCGGCAAGGTACATCTCTTCATACCTTTACCATATGCCTTAGGAGCTACTACCTTATATTTGTCTATATTATCAGCGTTTTTCAATACAATATTTCTGTTAATGTACTTAATCCTACGCCCAGATGTATAGCATTTGATTGCATCAGGCTCTTTGTCACAAATGCTCTCGTTTCTCTGGAAATAGAAAGTTCTAAGCCCGAAGGGTTTTCCTGCCCAGGCAATTGAAGATACATATTGATTCACGTGTCCACTATTTAAAACCTTGCCAATAATTGATGTAGAGTAAGGATCATCAGGAATAATATCATATTGATTTAAATCTAAAGTGGTTTTCTCGTCTCCAACGATAAAAATTGGTTTTAAATTGCTTTGTTTCAATATCCAATGTAAGAAACACACTCCGCCTTTTATTTGTACTGTAGGAAAAACATCTTCTGCTTTCTCAAAATAGGTTATGCTCTTGATCTGATTACAAGTCATTATGGTTTTTCTAAAATTATCCAAGCCTTTTCCAGCAGAAAACCATCTCGCGGGTATGACAAATATAAACTCATGTACGGCATTCGATTGGATTAGCGCTTCTACAAAAAAATTATAAATTGGCTTAGCGCTTGCTCCCGCTCCGCCATCAGACTCTTGATAAGGAGGATTCCCCACAGCAATAATTTTTTTATATTTCTTACTGGAATTTATATAATCAAGCATACTATTAAACTCCTGTATAAATTTTGGGGCGTCTAATCGCCCATCAATTTCTGATAAATAGTTCCCATTCCTAATGATTTGATTATATTTTTCATCATGCGAAAGCTTATTTCCTAAAAATGTGCGTAAACTCAATCGATGATGCCTCTCATCAGGCGACAAGCCAAAATATCGACCTGATCTATATAATTCTGCTTTTATATCTTCAAGCATTATCGGCGCTTCTTTGGCTATACTTTTATTCAGACAACTTAAGTATGCACAACCCAAAAGAATCTCTCCTGCTTTGCAAAATGGATCGAAGAAAACTACTTTTTCATCCAAAAAATCTGGTTTATCTAAAAGTGAGACCAGATGCACAGCTTTATCAATAGTCATTATTTGTTGATCGCGCCCTACTACATTTCCTAAAACATCCAATGCATGAGCTGAATTTAGTGTTAAATTTGTCTGCATGTTGCCTCACCTTTGTTAGCAACATATTGATTTTCACTTCTGACGATTTGATCACTGGTAAATATAGTTCTAGCAAAATCGAATTTATCGCTACCCTGTCCGTTCTGAGATTCAAGAAATTTAATCGCTTGCTTAAAAACCAAGGGGATAATGTTTTTGTTTAGTTTCTTCTCGAAAAAATCAATCCAAGTCAAATCAAAATCAATAGGATGGTGTTTGTTTAATGCCACCCATTCGGCACTTAATTTAGTTTTTTGAGCATTAGAACGAGATAATTTTGACTGGTGTGTTACCGCAGATAACATTTCATTTTCATGAATATGCCATTGTATAGCGCATAGTAAATGCGCAAGATAGTCTCTATCTCGACCGATAAGGATCTTAAAATCGGTAAGTTGTAGTTTATCTAGTAGGAACTTTATTGATGCCTTAAAAAGACGAGTACGGCATTCCGCAATATTTTCGGGATCGATATCAATCGCCCATAAGGAATGAATCGTGTTTGCTACAGCATAGTAAGCTGCATATTCTCTCTTATTATGTAAAATAGAGTTAGTATAAAACGCTCCCGCTCTTTTTAGAAAAATAGCAATTACGATATTCCCATTACCACAGCAGGGTTCAAAAAAAACGATTTCTTCATTGCTCCAGGAAAAATCATTCTCAGTAGAAAGAAGCTTTAGCATCTCCTCTACGTAATATTCTGGTGTAAATACCTCGCCTAAGTCTTTTACTCGTTCTTTTGAACGATGATAGTAATGCTCCAACTGAATAATACCTTCCATGGTGACCCCTAAAGTCCTATGGTATTTTATTATTCATTATAGACTTATATTAGACAATTTGAATTTTTAACAATAGAACTTTGCGGATTATGTATATTTTTTACTATTCAATAACCTACAAAATAAATTAACCATTTCCATTTGGTCTAAATTATTGGCATAGGTATCTAGCAACATAGGGCTATAAACTATGATTGCCATACATTGTGCGCGGGAAATAGCAACATTCATTCGGTTTTTATTAAACAAAAAATCCATCCCACGTGGGGATTCATTGCCGCTAGTTGCACACATGCTCAAAAATACAATAGGCGCTTCCTGGCCTTGAAATTTATCGACACTACCAACCTTGGCTTGTTGTCCTAAAACATTTCTTAGTTTATTTACCTGATGGTTGTAAGGCGCAACATATAGGATATCCTGCCAATCAATGAGGCGTTCCTTCCCATCTTTATCAATAAATGTTCGACCAAGAAGAGCTTGAGTTAATAAGACAATTTGATCTACCTCTTCATCACTTGCCTGAGTATTGCCTTCATGCATAACCGGCACAGAAATGATACCTGCTTCTTTATTTAAAATACCTTGATAACCTTCAGGCACTACAATGCGTTGTTTATCATTTTCTACTGCTGATTCCAACTTGCCCTCATAAATGGCGTCACTGATGAACTGATTGACAGCTGAGTGCATACGATAGGTGGTTCCTAGAAATACGCCCATGCTTTCAGGGATTGTTGGTGTGGTATGTAATAAATAATCTAAAATTGATGCACCACTTTCTTCTGGATGGCTGCCTTGAGAGGGTTGTCCCAACTGCATTTGATCACCCATTAAGATGATATTTTTGGTAGCACGGCTCATCGCGATTAAATTCGCGACACTCACCTGTCCTGCTTCATCAATGAATAAGTAATCGAATGAATTTTCTAAATCTGGCCTTGCAAATCCCCATGCAGTTGTTCCAATAACACATGCTGGTCGCAAATTGTCTGCGATAGATTTATTCTCAAAGATAGAAATGCCAAGTTTAGTTAGTGACTCGTCTGTTTCTTTTGTGCAAGCAAAATAAGCTGATATGCCTTCTTTTTTGCAATATTCAGCGGTGCTTATCAATAAATGATTAATCGCCTTGTGGCTATTGGACGAGATACCTATTCGTTTTCCCTGTTTTAAAAGTTCGGCAATAATATGTTTTGCGGTATACGTTTTGCCTGATCCTGGCGGGCCTTGAATGGTAAGATAACTGTTATTCATATTGATGACGGCAGAAATAATTTGAGTAAGGCGAGTAGCTGGCTCATGGCTTGGTGCTATAGGAGAATCGGGCAATCTTCCTGTGATTCTAGGTGGATTACGCATCAAAAAATCATGAATCGCGGTATTCTCTAATTGGCCTTGATAAAATTGTTCGGCACGGTGCATGATCGCCGTAGGGAGCGGTTCTGCATTGATGTCTTCATCAGGAATTAAAGTCACAACTTCACTTAAGTTAACTCCTGTCTGTAGAACAATAATACCTTCATTCAATCTTGAATCTTCTTTGACTACGGTAACACTTAATGTTTTTCCATCTGGACGTTCTTCTCCTAATACTTTGTATTTATCAGCAGCGGCTTTGAACTCCTGGCTAGGATCAAACCGATATTCATAAGCTAAGTTTTTGGAACGAGGTGTAGGCTTATAAGGGGTTTTATCAGTACGTACACAATAGGCAAGACAATCAATGTCATCAAACAACTCATCAAAGCTTGATCCCAGTCTGTCAAATAATCTCCAATACATCGGCTTCTTTTCACGGCGATGAAATTCCAGGATCCAGGCAAAAAGACTGGCAACCTTGCTTTGTTGTTCTAGTGCTTGCGTTTTTAGGTGATTGGCTTTTTCAAGTAGTTTGTCATGTAACCGAATAGACTCTGTAATGGTTTCATTTTCAGGATCAGGTACTATCTCCGTTTTTCCAAGGTAGAATATTCCATTCTCCTGTTGACAAGCTCGCAACCAATCAACCAACTCTTGGGTAGAATGACAATCATCAATATTATAATCCCGAATCGCTTTTAAAATGCTTGAGCTCTCCCAGCTATCCCCATCAGGATCTTCACGCCAACGCTCATACACCACCACAGAATCACCACCGGAACCAACCTCTGTATCACGTTTCCCTCTGTATAAATGTTCAACATTTTTTATTGAATAACGCGGCTCACCTAGGCGCAGGCACCCTTTAACAATTTTGTACAAATCAACAAATACCTCGTTGCGCAATAAGGTATCCACCATAGCTTCACAAATGCCATACCGTCCCATCAATTTCCGGCATGCGGCTATTTCATAATTCGCATAATGATAAATATGCATATGCGGATCACGTTGCCAACGCTCAAATACCCATTCGATAAACGATTGAAACGTTGTTTGCTCCTGCACCTTATCATGCGCCCAGAAGTCTTTATATTGCCGAACCCCTTTCTCATCAAAATAGGCAACGCCCCAAAGATACTCTAATCCCCCATCTACTAAAGGAAATCCTTCAATATCAAAATAAACGTCCAATGGAGATGCAGAAGGAAGCAAAGCCAAACCACTTTTCTTTTGATTGTCATGTGGCAATAACTCGTATAAAGGTTTTTCTTTACCCATACTCATTTTTTGAATATTCGCCTGTAACTGAAGACGTTTAAGCACTTCCGTCTGAATTCCCTTAACTCTCAATTGGGGCAGTTCGATCAGGGATTGCATTGTTTTGATTCCAGCCTTGTTTAGCTTTTTGATTTGGCTCTTGGTAATCGTTGCAACTTGAGTTAGATGATCTAATGCGATAAGACGTTCATTGGCATAGGTAGACCAACGACCAAAGCGATCAGAATCGGCAGGGTCGGGTAAATCTTCTTTTGAAAAATGGCCATGCACTTCAAGAAAACGCTCTTTAAGATGCAGGTAATAATAAAAATGTTCGTTTGTTGCTAACTGCACCTGTTGTTTGTCACCCGTAACAACAGTAATCCTATTAGGTCTTTTATTTTGAATCACTTCCAGCATTTCTGCATAACAACATAATTGAATAACAAATTGAGGTTTAACTGTTTTTGAAAGCTTAATATCCCAAGGTTCATAGTGAAACGCCCCTAAATCACTGTCTCCCTCAACTTTAACTAAGAAATCAGCATATCCTTTAAATGGATGCAGTGATAAAGCTGCTTGATAGATGATATCTACACCTTTATGCATGGCGTTCAGTGTATCCTGATAGGCATTCTTTCCTCTTTCAATAGATACGACTTGCAAACTCTGCGATCTAAATGATGCTAAAATTGCCTGCTCAAACTGTAAGCCTTTATGTTGCAATACGGATAACAAAGGATCTTCTTTATCTACCAAATCAAGCGTGCATGGCTCAATACAAGCCAAATGCTCCATTAAGGAAGCAAATGGACTTTCCATATACAACGTTAAGTCAGAAGGAGAATAAATAATTTGATCTGATTCAAAATGCACACAAAACTCCAAGTTTAGTCTTTAGCAAATGCTTCCCTGCTGAAAAATCTTCAACTTTCCTCAATATATCTCGCTACCTTTTCACCGCATGTTGCACAATTTCCATTAAGTACGATGCTCTTACCAACTACTGTGGCAATAGGATCCTTAATGGTAGAAGAAGAACGGCATTTACCACACCAAACATTGTTTAGAATCAACTCCTTTTGAGTCACTTTCGATTCCCAAATGTCTAAAGCCTTTTTAGTACCGCGAACCATGCCCTTCTGAGGTAACTTAGTTCTTATTTTTGCTTGTTCCCAATACTGCATTAATTCATCAAACGATTTTCCTCTCAAATCGGCCAAGCCTTGTTCTTTGGCTATATCCTTCATCGCATTCAATCGATGTTCAAATTTATCGAGGCTTTTTCGTAAGGTAAGCTCAGGTGAAAAATTACTAAATACACATAGCGAAAAGGCTGCATGCAAAAGATCGCCTATTTCATCCTGTAATGCTTCTCTCTGTTCGGGGAATGCAGATGTTCCTCTATTTCTAAACACTCATTACGAATCTGAGTCATGATTTGATCTTTGTTTTCCCACTGCAAACCAAAAGCAGCAGCCTCCTGCTCTAGGTGCTCAATTTCTTCAAAAATAGCCATAGTATACTGCCTTATATTTTTTCGTTACTTGCGACACTGCGACAATTGCGACAGCTAGTTTTTACAATAACCCCTATCATTCAATATTTGTCGCAATTGTCGCAGTGTCGCAAAACTTATTGAGAGCAATGTGGGTTTATTTCCAGAATAGTTTTATTACCCTGCGTTGTTTCTCTGATAACATGATGATCCATTAATATATCTATCGCCTTATTCATTCTGGATTTATCCCTTAAAGGACTCAATCTTTGAATCTCTCTTACACTAACAATGCAATGATCTTTTACCATCAACCAGTTCAGCAGTTTTTGTGCATCCTGAACCTCACTTTGAGAACTTTCAGTAGCCAATAACCGCCGAGTCTCCTGCATATGCCAGCGCACGACTTCAATAGCACTTTCAATATGCTCGGTGCTTATGTCCCCAACTTTACCTTCAAACAGGTGAAAAAGAGCGGCTAGCCTTGCGGAATTCTCAGCAGCTTTACTCACAAAATCTTTTAACGCCGACCATGGGCCATCATCAACCAGCCCTGATTCCATATGGTTAAAAAACTGAATCCATTTTTGTTTAGCCTGTGGACTAAAAACTAATGTTGGCAAATTAATGCATCCTTTGATCCCCAGCTCTTCCGATTGAGAAAGACAGGAAGTAATCCGCTCGTGATAGGCGCTAAAACAGGATAAAGAATCATTGGGTTCCTGGTATAGACGTGTTCCCATGAGACTTTTAGGATAAGCCAACAAACACCGTGGCAAAAAACCGCTCTGGCGCGCAATATGCTGAGATTGGCCTAACAATTGTTGCATCAAAATGGGTTGGCTCAGTAAATTTAAAGTAAGACGCCGATTTTTTAAGACAAAATTATCGGATGTTTTTCTATGCGTAGTAAAAAGTTTTGCATCCCACAAGCGATTGAGTAATGCGACAAATCGAGTCGGATTTGATTGCATACTCTGGCTACCAATAATAATACCAGCCTCATCAGACCAAAGAGAGGCACTTGGCCAACCATGGGCTAAACTATGAGCTAGTGCTTCTTGCGTGACATCCTCAAAATATAATGTTGGAAGCAACGGTATTTCAGGCTCATGCATCATAAGTTCTTCGAGCTCTTCCCGAGTATCTGCATAATCGTCAGAAAAAGATCCAGAGCGTAATCGATAAGTCAGCTCGTCACATTGCATTTTCCAAGCGCGATGCAACACTTTCGCTGCATTGACCATAGGCAAACGCTGAGAGTGTACTTTTTCTTCCCAATTTCTGGCAGCTTGTGAAAATAAATTATCTGATGCTGATTTTCTTTCACCGCTCGCTGCTAATACTATGAAATATAAGGAAACAGGGCTAATTAAATAATTATCTCTTGCCACATTCGCTAAAGACTGGCAAGCCAAAGACACATTAGCCAATGCACCACAAGCAATTAGTGAAATCGGTTGCTGGCCATATTGTTGATAATCGGAAACTGTTTTCTGTAAAATAGCTGGAAGCGCTTGCAAAGGATAAGCTGACTCTTCCTGCGTGGTTACTGCAAAGGGTATAGGAGCTTCCCAACCCATCGTGACCCGAGCTACAGCCTTTTCGGCTTTATCTAACTCCGTATTTATGACAAAAGAATTCATCTGGGTTTCACTCTATAAAATGTCATCAATTTTCGATGCCATTCACTATTGCTCTAAGTAACTTTAAGATCACAAATTGTGATCTTAAAGTTACTTACTTTGAATAATGGCATTTATTCGCTCCATCAAACCAAAGCTACTATGCTCAAGCTTAGAAAAAGCAAACCACTTTTTGGCTAAATCTTTTAAGGACGCGCCAATGTGGTATATCTCAGATTCATCGATAATTAAAAATCGATCATGAGATAAATCAAATTGAAACACCTCTATCTTTTTATATTGCGCATTATACTTTTCAATATCCAATTTCAAATGTTTGCTGATTGCTTTTGTCAGTATATAAACTTTAACTTGTGGTGCAGATTTGGACAAATGCTCCAAAACAGTCTCATCAACATAATTATCGAGCAAAATTATTGATTTTTTCGCCGTTCTAATTAATTTCGATATAAATACATATGCATCAAAAATTTGACCATCATAGAAAACACCTTGGTTAGGAACAATTGGTTTTTCTTCTAATGCAGAAAATATTGCCTCAAATTTTTCTTGAGTTTTAGCCTCATGTAAAATTTGCTTTTGCTCAACTTGCTGGATTTTCATGACTAAATCGTTATGTGTAGCAAAAAATTTCCTCATCTCCACAAAAGAATCAATGATTTGAATGCTCACTTCAATTGCCGTTTTGCTCTTTAATACCGCAGAAAGCATGGCAACCCCTTGTTCTGTAAACACATAAGGCATATATTTTCGATGCTGTCCCTGTGACAACTTGTTTAAGGTCACAATTTGTGATCTTAAAGACTCATACTCATCTGTTGTTAGCTGAAATCTAAAAGACGATGGAAATCTTGCTTCATTCCTTTTTACTGCCTGATTAAAAGTTCTTGTTTCAATTCCATATATTTCTGCAAGCTCACTATCAAGCATCACTTGAAGGTTACGTACAGTATAAATCTTTTCTCTTATTGTGATTTTTGTTATTTGCATGATGATTGAAAAAAGTCCTTAAAATATAGTATGTATCATACCAAATTAAGGAACCTAAAAACATTGGTCACATAATCTAATTTTCAACTATTTAATTAACTTTATTTATGTTACCAGTTAAGTTACCATTTTATCTATATTATTAGTAATCAATCCTATTAGTCACATAATCGAACGTTTATGTGACGCAAGTGATGGAGAGAAAAATGCTAGTTGGCTATATGCGGGTTTCAAAAGCTGATGGTTCACAAAGTACGGATTTACAACGTGATGCTCTTTTGGAAGCAGGTGTTGAACCGAATCAACTCTATGAAGATTTTGCTTCAGGTAAAAAGGATGATCGCCCTGAACTTGCTAATTGTTTAAAAGCATTACGTAAAAATGACACTTTGGTAGTCTGGAAGCTGGATCGACTGGGCCGCGATTTACGTCATCTTGTTAATACAGTTCATGATTTAACAGCTAGAGAAATTGGATTTAAAGTATTAACTGGCCATGGCGCCGCTATTGATACAACAACTGCTGCGGGAAAACTAGTATTTGGTATTTTTGCAGCTTTGGCCGAATTTGAACGTGAAATGATTAAAGAGCGCACTCTCGCAGGAATGGCGTCTGCTCGTGCAAGAGGGAGAAAAGGTGGTAGGCCTTATAAAATGACTCAAGCAAAACTTAGATTAGCGATGGTTTCTCTAGGGCAGCCTGAAACTAAAATTGGCTCTTTGTGTGAAGAGCTGGGCATAACGAAGCAAACTTTATATAGGCATGTAGCTCCAAATGGAGAATTACGGGCAGATGGTAAAAAGTTGCTTGGCGGTGTTTGACTATAAATTCGCACCAGGAAGTTATTAAAAAACGAAAATTGAAAGACGTTGATAAAAAGTTGATTATTCAGTTGCTAAACGACCCCTTGATAAAACGTCATATATGGGGTAGCGACCCCATTCATGTCTGACGGTTGAGTTTCGTAATCCTGAACGCAGTGAAGGATCTCCCGATGCTAGCACTGTGCCGGATTTAAGGTATCGCTCACTCCGTTCGGGATGACGTTCTTTTGAGAGTTTCGTCATCCTGAGTGCAGCGAAGGATCTCCTAATGTAGGCACAGTGCCACATTCAGGAGATCCCTCATTGCATTCGGGATGACGGTTGAGTTTCGTATCCTGAACGCAGTGAAGGATCTCCAAATGCAGGCACACTGCCCCATTCAGGAGATCCCTCATTTCATTCGGGATGACGGTTGAGTTTCGTCATCCTGAACGCAGTGAAGGATCTCCCGCTGCTGGCACTTTGCTGGATTTAAGGTTTCGCTCACTTCGTTCGAAATGACACCTTCAGAATATACTAAATTGTTACTTTTTATTATTTATTAACTGCCAGCTAAATTAATCTGTAAATTCTCTCCAAGTTCTTCGAACTCAGTTACTAATGGCGTGGTTGCATAAGCAAATAAATTACATTTAGATCCAGTCAGATAATTACTGACGTGTATTAATGCATTTGCAAGGGATTTTAATAAATTAGTTAAATAATCTCCCCAACCCAATTCTTTCTCTAATATTGGTTTTGCTTTGTGTATTGCATCAGAGCACTTATTAATAAATAGCTTCCTAGCATTCCCCCTGCTCTCGGGGTAATGCTTAACAGATTCCAAATAATCATTGGCTGCCAAGGATATTGTATTTGCTAATCGCTGTGCTTCTTGGAGTACTTTGGGCGTTCTGTGCTTATCTTGTTCCAGTAATTGAATTTTTTTCAAAAAATCCCCGATCGTGGTATTTATTTCCGCCTGTACGTCTTTATAGTAAACAATAATACCATCGGCAGTTAATTTTCTTTGAATAGTCAAATCAAAAAATGAAGCCCATGAATTAATTTCTTTTTCATCAGGTAAATTCTCAACTATTGATTTATAGTCCCAATATTTGAGTGAAAAGTCATCTAAAATATCACTTAGAACACTATTAGTATTATTTTGCCACAAGTTAAATAAGTGTGATGGATTTGCATATTCTTTATGAGCACCAACGAGCATGTTTCCCCTGGGACTACGACCATCAAGATAAGTACCTGTGCTGTACTTATGGATTTTAGTTAGAATTTCTATTCGAATTTTTCCAATAAGCTTATACATTTCCCTCAATTGATCAGTGGCAATATCTTCAGGAGTCTGTTTGACATCACGTATTCGATGTATCCAGGCCACCAGATCATTAAACTTGCTTATTGGAATGGAAGGATCTAGGGGAATGGTTGTTCTAAACAAAGGAATACGATATGTAAAACACGGATTATCAAGGATATTTTTATACTCCTCATCATCTTGAACCCATTCTAACAGTTCTTCTTGACTGGGTATTTTTCTCAATATTGGATAGTAGTCACTACCAATAATTAATTTCTCGCGTACCATACTCTTGTTGAGGGGGTCATTATTTTGACAAGCCAATGATAGCGCTCGCAGTTCAACGGTATTTTTATAAACAGGATTGACACCAATTTTAAGGTTAACTAAATCATTTGTTCCGTTAAATTCTTTTGTCAGCGTGTGAAATGATGTATTACATCGTATTAATCTGATCTTGCCTATGGTACTGAATATCTGTTCTAAAGTCTCATTAGAAAGATCTTCACGATAAATTCTTTGATTGTTCATTCGATGAATCCAATCAGTTAATAGTCTGAACTCATCCAAAGTAACGGCTTGGTTTAATTTAAACTGGGGCATATCAATTTAACTCGACAAAAAATGATTGCATATTGTATGATGAAGCCAAAATATAATCAAGTTTGGCCAAAATTAGGTGATCAATTAACGCTTTGTTCCAGTACGTTCTGGTAGATTTAAAGTCGATGATCTACCAGAATAGAAAGTATTTAACTGGATGCTTTTCTTCTCTGCATAATTGCAGAGAAAAACTCAGGTTTATTTAATCCCATAGAGGCGAAAATTTGTGGAATTTTATCCCAGCTTCCTTCCTGCTCGATGCTTTCAACAATCAACTCAAAGCCCTTATCCTTATCCACAATGAGCCCCCAGCCATTAATCAGACAGAGACCCCTGAGTCTTTTGGCAGCAATATGGCCTAATTTTTCAGCTGCCAATAAATGTGCATGCGCTTCTTCATAGAGTTGCTGACTTCTTTTCAGGTTTGCAGGACTATTAAAAATTCCTTCATTATCTAAACTTTGTCTGTATTTAGCTTCATCAATAAAGATTTGGGCTAATTGATAATGAGCGGCGGAGTCATCCAGATCGGCTGCTTTTCGATAACATTCAATTAGCATGATTTCAGAATAAGGAAAGTTTTTGTTCCCTTTTAGTTTTTTGAATAATCCGGCCAATTCATAATAGCAAAGAATTTCTCTTTTTATGACTTCATCTCCAGGTTGATTATTAACCCGGTTGTTTTGCATGGCTTTAATCTTTTTGGTCAGCCGTTTTATTTTCCAGCGTTTCATATTGAACATGAATACTCCTGTCATTATTATGCGGTGCTTTGAATGATTATTTGTAATAAAAATATAACAGCAACAATTAATATCATTAATAAAATTATTTTTGCTGCTAATCCCAACGATTCTTTAACATCTTTCTGATGTTCTATAGTCGTTTCTTTTTCAAGTTCAGGATTAACTTTTTTAGCAAGACCTAATATTTGATCATCTATGTAATTGGAAATATAGTATGAGATGTAACCAGCCATTAAACTGGGCAAAAAGAAAATCAACCAGGTAATTACTCTACTCGCAGCTTCACTGTACTCATATCGATTTTCAAAAAACATGATTATATTACTAACCAAATCAGGTACATCATAGTATAAATTCCATATTAAAAATGGCAGGATGTACATGCTGAAGAAAAATAATCCCAAAGCCAGGATTAAACTTATAATTCCCAATACATACATTTTGTTATTAATGGAATATCTGTCTTGCTCCATGATACCCTTCCGTAGAGTTATCTATACTAAGTATATCTAATTTTAAGATAGCAGATAGGTACAAATAAGTACACTTACTGGTTATATTTCATATTTCGTTTAAAATTTATAACTTATCTTATTCTTTAAGGATTTTTATGAAGCGTCAGGTTTTTATGCTTTCTGATGGAACAGGCATTACTGCTGAAACGTTGGGAAACAGTCTTATTACACAATTTGAAAATATTGAATTTGAAAAACAAACCATACCCTACATTGACTCGCTTCAAAAAGCTGAGAGTGTGATCCAGCGCGTGAATCAATCCTTCGATCAACAAGGAATTAAACCTCTGGTATTTATGACTTTAGTAAATCCTGAAATTCGTCAATTGTTTAAAAGTGCTAATGCCTGTGTATTTGATTTGTTCAGTACCTTTATCGGCCCATTAGAAAATGAATTAAATGAAAAATCATCCTATACCGTTGGCAGAACACATGGAGTAGCTAACGATAAATCATACACCCATAGAATAGAAGCTGTTGATTTTGCCTTGTCCCATGATGATGGTGTTAAAACTCGAGGTTATGATAAAGCCGATATCATATTGATTGGTGTTTCACGTTGCGGAAAAACACCAAGTTGTTTGTATATGGCTTTGCAATATGGAATTTTGGCTGCGAATTATCCCTTTACAGAGGATGATCTTATAGGTTTTCAGTTACCTGAAGTATTAAAACCTTATAAGCATAAGTTATTTGGACTCACTATTGATACACATAGACTACAACAAATTCGATCGGAGCGAAGACCAAATAGTAAGTATGCGTCCTCAGAGCAATGCCGATTGGAGGTTACTGAAGTCGAAGCAATGTATCAAAAGGAAGGAATTCCCTATATCAATTCCACGAAGTACTCCATTGAGGAGATCGCAACAAAAGTGTTGGCTTCAGCCGGGTTGCATCGAAAAATATAGAGTATATAGACAAATCATTAAATTATTCCAATCGTCCCGCGACTTGTTTGCGGGATTAACAGAGCCAGTATTATTAGTAAGCAAAGTCTGTCAGCTGTATGGATCTCACGAACACGTCCTTTATTATGTACCTCACTTTTTCTTTGCGAGCAAAACGAAGCAATCCACAATGGAGCTTTATTCTATTCCGGTTGAATTCTAAATTCATTTGATTGAGCTGGCTTATCCTTTATTTCACTAACAATATCCCTCAAACGATGAGAAAAAACACCTTTTGGCCAATCATTGACTTCTTCTGGAGTCAATTGTTGTTCTGCTTTCTTTATGCAGGTTTCTATATAGGCTTTATAACTTTGTCCGGTTGCAGGTTTTGTCGTTACCAAAGCATTGATCATTTGTTCACTAAAATGACATTTACTGGCTTTACGCTCATCTTTTAAATTAATACCTACCGTATCTGTTTCTTTAAATAGCGTCCTTCTGTAAGTTAGTAATTGTCTGATAGCATCTTCACGTGCAGATGAGTAGGGTTCATCTAGAAACTCATTGCTGTTTAAACGCTCTTGAAGTTGCTCCAGATTGGCTTTATCTAATTCTGTAAGAAATTTGGGGAATTGTTCATTGACCAATTGTTCGTTTTTAGTCCACTCATCAGAGTATGCTTTTGCAGGTTGCAGTTTATCAACCCAACCAAGCACAGTATCGATCGCTTTAAACACTATACTCTGGACCTGCTCACCAATCTTTAGTAGTTTAACTGCTCCACTAAAAGTTGGATTGTGATGACTGTGCAATATATTATTCAGTGCATCGTAAACCGATTCATTTGAATTGGTAGTGGAGTAGTGTTCCAGAACAGTTTTAAGAGTTGAGCCTCTGAGTTCTCCATTAAAACTGTCTCGGTAATCAAGTACAGCAAAAACATCCTCATCATTTTTATCCGAGATATACAAACCTTTATTTGGGATAAATTCAATGTTCATATCTTTAACTTTTATATTTTTTAATACAGCACATTGGCTATTGGCATACTCTTCTTTTCCCTTAGTCGATTGGATTGCATGAATATTGTCCCAAAATGTGGAAAAAGTTTGAGGGGTTTGGGTGTTTTCAGTAAATAAACTCATTCCCCATGTTGCTTTAGTTTGATCTTGAAATTGTTTGCTGCGATAGAAAAAAATATCTTCTATTTTGCTTTTCATATACTACCTCTTATCGGATTGTAGTTAACTGAAAACAGTACCGTGGAACATCATTAAAATGGACCTTGTATCAATATTATAGGTCATATTTAGATCATAAATTAATTAGTGCCTAAAGTAGAAATTGTTTTGTATCTCAAGAAATTCTTCATTTTGTATGCAGCCAAGAACATTTCAATACAAGTATTTTGCCTGTTTCAGGAGAGTTCTTTATATAAAAGAGTGGCTATAGAAATGAAATTAAAAGAAGCCCATTAGGAATTGATGAAAAAGACGGCTTAAAAGGTACCTGATCCCATGATAAGACCCGCTTCTCATGTATAAGGCAAATTGGCTGTTATATAAATAAAAATAACGATATAGTTAGTACATAATACAATCAATTATCCGGATATAATTTGAATACACAAAACAAGTATAAGGGGATGATATATATTAGCCTCAGCGCCCTTATTTCGAGTGCAGCCACCCCTGTTACTGCAAAATTAATTCAAACTGGCAATGAGCACCTGATTAATGGACATAACCCTATTTCTTTTTGTAATGTACTCTTTGTTGGTAATTTAATCGCACTTATTACGCTTTATCTTCTTTATTTTAAGGAGAACAGATCATTTAAAATGAAGTCAATATCAAGAAGAAATTGGTTTTGGATGACCTTGTCGGCATTCACATCCGGCGTTCTTACCCCAACATTATATTTCCTTGGAATCATGAATACTGACGTTGTTAATGTGGTTATTATTTCAACATTCCAAATTCCTTTAACTTTATTTTTTGGATGGTTATTTTTAAATGAAAAACCACTGCCCAAAGTACTGATTGGATCTTTATTTACCCTCATTGGCCTGATTACTATTGCAGTCCTACAAAAATGGGTTTTTTCATCAGATACGGCACCACGCGTGTTGACTTCGGCCACTCAAACTCAAGGTGCTTTAAATAGTTTCCTGAAATCCCATCACTATTCCGGGGAGATTTGCGTACTGCTAGCTGTGCTCAGCAGTACTATCTCTGGTTTAATTGGGTTTCATACAAGTAAAATAATTCCACTAGGGATTTTAAATCTGTTTCGCATGGGTCTTGGGGTTGTCTTTTTCTTTTATATTGCCCTGGCTATGTTCGGCTGGGGGCATTTTAGTGACATATTCTCCGAATTCTTATGGGGATGGATGTTGATTTATGGCGGGATTATAGTGGCTTTTAATACCTACTTTAAATTTCTAGGTTTAAAGTATGCAAAAATTGATGAAATATCGATAAGTTCTACATTAATACCTATCTTCTCATTGTTCTTTTCTTATCAGATAATGAATAATCTTCCCAATAAATCACAACTTATTGGAACCATTTTAATTATAATAGGTCTCTTTATTGGATTGATTGGGAAACTGGAGTCAACAAAAAAATCCAAGATACCTGATAAGCCCCCTTGTTACCCTGGAATTTGAAATTCATTGAATAAAATAAAGATTCTCCAGTTCGCTCTTTTTCACCGAGTGAGCCACTATTAACGAACTATTTTAATACTACTTTAGATGAAACGGTGACTGAAGTATCTTCAATGTAAGCAGAGCGGCTGTAGGAATACCCTGTCCCTGTAGAAGTCTTATTGCGATAATGTAGCAGACCCTTACATTATCACGATTAACATTATTGGTTTATGGTGTTAATACAAAACAATTCAAGGACTTTTAGGTTTAGCTCAGGCAATAAAATCATTGCCTGAGTTCACAAGCGATTAGTTCACAACCCATAGCGCCATAAAATCACTGACCTTCATTGCAGCTAGAGTATTGGTATCACTCATTGCATTCATGATTTGTTCTACTCGATTAGCGGGTAATCGGGTACTCAGGTTGTTCTTGAACTTGGATATCAATACAGGAATTCCCTCTTCACGTCGTCGTTTATGACCAATTGGATACTCAACAGTGATTAATTCACTTTCCGTACCGTCATTGAAAACAAGCTTGATGCTGTTTGCTATAGATCGCTTGTCAGGATCATGATATTCACGAGAAAAACGCTCATTTTCTGTGACGTGCATTTTGGCTCTTAAGGCATCTATCCTTGGATCTGCAGCTACGGTATTTTCATAATGTTCCGCTTTTAAATCACCAAACAGCAAACCAATTGCCACCATATACTGCAGGCAATGATCCCTATCAGCTGGATTATGCAACGCGCCTTGTTTACTGATAATTCGTATAGCGGACTCATGTGTAACCAGTTCAATTCGCGCAATATCATTGAATCGCTGAGTGACTAAAGGATGTAAAGCAACCGCACATTCAACGGCTGTTTGTGCATGAAATTCTGCAGGATAAGATAATTTAAACAGGACATTTTCCATGACATAACTGCCATACGGACGTTGAAATTTAAACGGTTTTTTGTCAAATAAAACATCATAAAATCCCCAGGTAGGAGCACTTAATGCACTGGGGTACCCCATTTCACCTGTTTTAGCGATCAAAGCCAGACGAACTGCTCGTGATGTGGCATCTCCTGCGGCCCATGATTTTCTGGAGCCTGCATTAGGCGCATGACGATAAGTTCTTAAACTTTGGCCATCAACAAAAACCTGGGACAAAGTTCTTAACATCATATCACGATCGGCGCCGAACAATTGCGCTGCAACCGCTGCGCTGGCAATCTTAACCAGAAAAACATGGTCTAATCCTACACGGTTAAAGCTGTTTTCCAGAGCAAGACAACCTTGAATTTCATGGGCTTTAATCATTGCGGTGAGTACATCCTGCATTAAAATTGGCGCTCTTCCCTTACCACAATGTTCTCTGCATAAATAATCTGCAACAGCTAATATAGCACCTAAATTATCCGATGGATGACCCCATTCTGCTGCAAGCCATGTATCATTGAAATCCAGCCAACGTATCATAGTCCCAATATTAAAGGCAGCCTGAACTGGATCCAGTTCATAATGGGTTCCAGGAACACGTGCTCCGCCTGAAAGTGTGGCTCCAGGGACTATGGGGCCCATGAGTTTTGTACACTCGGAAAAATTTAGTGCCAACAGACCACAGCCTAAAGTATCCATTAAACAGAGACGTGCTGTTTCATAAGCGAGAACGCTATCAATTTTAGTATTTAAAACATAATCAGCAATATCTACGATAACCTGATCGTAATCAGGTTTAACATTATCTTCTACATAACTGCTCATATTAACCTCTTTTCTCAATTTCAGTGAATGCTCTGGGTTCTGGTCCAATATATTCTGAGGTAGGCCTGATTAGTTTATTATTGGCTCTCTGTTCAAATACATGCGCAGACCAACCTGTGATCCGGGACATAACGAAAATGGGGGTAAACAAATGGGTAGGTATGCCACAATAATGATATGCAGACGCACTATAAAAATCGAGATTGGGGAATAGTTTCTTCTCACTCCACATGACCTCTTCTATGCGTTCAGAAATGTGGTACAACTTCAGATCACCCTTCGCTTCACCTAATCTGAACGACCATTTTTTAATGATATCAGAACGTGGATCACTTGTTGTATAGACTCTATGCCCAAATCCCATGATTAATGCTTTGTTCGCCAGCATTTGCTTTAATCCGGCTTCAGCTTCATCAGGTGTCTTGAATTGTTCAATCAATTCCATAGCCGCTTCATTAGCCCCACCATGCAAAGGCCCACGCAGAGTTCCAATCGCGCTGGTTATCGCAGAGTAAAAATCAGACAATGTAGCTGCCGTGACTCGTGCGGCAAAGGTTGATGCATTAAATTCATGTTCTGCATAAAGTATGAGAGAAACATTCATCATATCCGATTCGATTTTACTGGGTTTTTTATTATGCAATAAGGCTAGGAAATGCCCGCCGACGGTATTCTCATCACTGTAACCGGAAATTTCCCTGTTTTCATAATGATAGGCATACCAATAACACATAATTCCAGGAAATAAGGCCAAAAGCCGATCGGCAATCTCATGTTCTTGAGAAAAATTTTCTTCAGGTTCAATATTACCCAAAAAAGAACAGGCGGTTCTTAATACATCCATAGGGTGTGTGTTTTTGGGAATCAACTTCAATACCGTTTTTAATTGTTCCGGGATTCCTCTCAGACTTATCAGTTTTTTAGTGTATTTATCCAATTCACTTTGTGTTGGAAGATGGCCATAATGCAATAAATAAGCAACTTCTTCAAAGCTTGCATATTCAGCTAAATCGTCAATAGAATAACCTCTGTAATTCAAACCTTTACCTGCCAGGCCAACAGTAGCAATTGCTGATTGTCCAGCAACAACACCGGCTAAACCTCCACTCTTACTACTCATTTTCTTCCTCCATCAGTTGGTCCAGTTTTTCTTCGTATTTGTGATATCCAAGAATAGAATACAGTTCCTCACGTGTTTGCATAGTATCCAGAACTGATTTTTGCGTTCCTTGTCGGACTATAGTCTCATAGGTTGTTAGTGCCGCTTTCGACATTGCTCTGAATGCACTTAACGGATAAAGAATTAATGAAACGCCTGCATCATTGAGTTCATCTCGAGTAAATAATGGTGTTTTACCAAATTCAGTAATATTAGCCAGAACCGGTACTTTAATACTTTGAGTAAAAGTTCGATATTCATCCAAAGACGTCATCGCCTCTGGAAATATCATATCAGCGCCCAGTTCAACACACAGTTGAGCACGCTCTATCGCAGAATTCATTCCTTCAACCGCGTAGGCGTCAGTTCTTGCCATAATGACAAAATTCGGATCCTTTCTGGCATCAACCGCGGCTTTAATTCGATCGCCCATTTCCTTTTCTGAGACAATAGCTTTATTAGGTCTATGTCCACATCGTTTAGCTAACACCTGATCTTCGATATGAATGGCTGCTACACCTGCTTTTTCCATTAATTTGATTGTTTGACCAATATTAAAGGCATGTCCCCATCCAGTATCGACGTCTACTAAAAGTGGTAATGGAGAGACATCGGTTATACGGCGGGCATCCTCCAGAACTTGCGATAAATTAGTCATTCCAAGATCGGGCAAACCATAAGAGGCATTCGCTACGCCAGCACCTGAAAGATAGATGGCTTTACATCCAGCTGATTCAGCTAACATTGCAGTATAAGCATTGATGGTACCCAAGACTTGTAGCGGTCTATTATCCTCCACTGCAAGTCTGAACGCTTTTCCCATTGAACTGGTCATTCCATATTACTCCTTTGACCTAAAGGGTTATTATTATGCTCTAATGAGAAGTCCATCTCAATCGATTTTACTAAATTACTAAATGTCCTTTGAGATACCATCGACAATAACCAGAAATAAACACACGATTATCCATTAACTCACAAAATAACTCCCCTTTTCTGTGTAAGCCCTGGATAGCACGTAAACTCGATTTATTTAATTTATTTGCCCAGAATGGTGTTAAAACACAGTGAGCAGAGCCTGTTACGGGATCTTCTGAAATACTGTGCCTTGGATAAAAGCAACGAGAATAGAAATCAGCTTCAGCACATACAGAGGTAATTATTAAGCCTCGTTTAGGCAACTTCATAAGTTTTTTTAAGTCAACTTGTGCATTAATCACCTGTGCCTCATTTGCAAGAAGAATTAAATAATCGAGATCACTGTCGTATGTTTCTAATACAGGTTGATCTATAAGCTGTGCTATATTCTCTGAAGAATGGGAGTTAATATAACTCAACCTGGGAAAATCAAGGGTAAGTCGGTCTTTCTTTCTTAATACAAAAAGTTCCCCACTCATACTATGAAAAGTGATGATATCAGTTGAACATTTCTCTAATTCAAACAAGACAAAGCCAGCAGCTAGGGTTGCATGCCCACACAGGGAGATTTCTCCATTTGGGGTGAACCAACGAATATGAAATCCATTATGGGCTTCAATAATAAAAGCAGTTTCTGACAAATTATTTTCCGCGGCTATTGCCAGAAGCAATTCGTCATTCAACCAATCATCAAGTAAACATACAGCGGCTGGATTACCATGAAATACTTTATCAGTAAACGCATCAATTTGAAAAAAGTCAATACTATGCACAATCCGCTCACATGATGAAAATGTTGATTATAGCTGATAAAGAAAGTTCAAGTTAAGCTTGAGTTATTAATAAAATAAAACCTCTGACAATTTAATAACTTATCACTGAATCGTCAACACATCGGGTGGAACAATTTCTGATTTTTCCTAATAAAATCAATATATTCCTCGAGTTATGTTTTTTCGCAAAAATCGACTGGGTGCTATTGCATGGATAAGATTTCTTGGCAGACAACTGATTTCATTATTGATTAATGAAGCCAGCCATTCCGAACATAATGGGATAGTAGTTAATCCTCGGGAGCCAAATCCTGCACAAACGAATAACCCGGGAATATAGGGGCCAGGTTGTGCTATCCATCTTTTGGAATTTGATTCTAAACCTGAAAACAGCTCAATAAATTCCTTTGCTTTTGCAACAGGGCCTACCGCAGGTAGATAATCCGGGGTAGAAGCCCTGACCGCGGCCCAATGATCAATTATTTCTTTGGACCATAAATCTGGTGAAGAGATTTTCACCAGTTTATTTAAATTGCTTATATCATCCTCTGTATTAGTGTGTTCAGAGGAATCACCAAGGTTATAGCTGGCACCAAAATAATGCATTCCCTCTATGGCAGGTAAAACATGCCCTTCTCCACATAGAGGAATTTTAAGTTTAGAGCTGTTTGGTGTTGAGCGAATTGAAGACATTTGTCCTCGAATGTGCTTCATCGGTAAATCTGTTAACTCACTGAACGAGTTTATCTTGTTTCCAGTGCATAAGACTAAAGCGTCTGCGTCTTTATTATTGACTATCCAGCTTGAACCATTAAAGTGTATAGAATCAATCAAAGTATTTTCATTCACAGTGATTTCATTTCTATCGACTAAAATCTGACAAAGACGCGGTGAGTTAATCCATCCTGAGCGAGGAATATAAAGACCTGATTCACTGATATTCAAGCCAGACAAATCGGATGCTTTATCGGGATCAACCAGCTCCCCAAGTTCGGGATAATAGTGAAGCCAATTTTTAAGACTTTGTTGGGCATGTAGTTGTTTTTGATTATAAGCTAATAATAGAGAACCGCTTAAACAGCCTAGATCTGGATGGTGTTTCATCAGATTATTATATACTCGACTCGCATAAAGAAATGATGAAAGCATTAACTGAGTTAATGGTGATTTATAAGCCGACAATTTGGGGAATAATACTGCTTGATGATTGGCTGAAGCAGCTGCACCAACCGTCGTTTTTTCCTCAAATAGTGTTACCCTCCAACCCCGGTTGGCTAAACAATGAGCAATGAAACACCCAGCAAGTCCGCCTCCTACTATATGTACTGATTTATTTGCAGATTTAAAAGGAGAACCTGTATGCCAGGGTGTTTGACGATTCTTTATTCTATAAGGTTGTGACTTTTTATAGGTTCCTGAAAGCATGTGCCGTTTGGGACCAAAGCCCTTTTTCTTTTCAATTGTAAAACCTGCTTTGGTCAAAGCGGCTTTTACAATTCCGGCTGCGGTGTATGTTGCAAAAGTGGAATCTTCTTGCGATAACATGGCAATTACTGAAAAGAGAGAGTATGACCACATCTCTTCATTTTTGGATGGAGAAAAACCGTCCAGATACCAGGCATTGATATAACCAGACCGTACTTTTGATTCCAGTTGAGAGTCACCACAAACTAATAATTGCTCAAAACACTCCAGTGCATCACCTAACATCAGAGTCAGCTTAACTCGACCATTACAAAATGATAAATAGTGATATCCATGTGTCAATACAGGATATTGTTCCAGCAATTGTCTGGTGTGTATCGATAGTTCAGGCCAAAGATTTAAACAGTGTTCTATATCGTTCAATTCTAGAGGATGTTTTTCACATGAAAAATAATGTAAATGTGCTGAACTGGGTGCGTATTCTTCCCACAACTTTAAAGTCAGAAGAAAATTTAAACCTGTACCAAACCCAGTTTCTCCAATATTAAATAGTGAATAAGTATTTTGGGGAAGTTCTGACCACCTACCAAGGAGATGATTCCCATCAACAAATACGTAACGACTTTGTTTGATCCCACTTTCAGCGGAGTTATATACATCATTGAAGTGTTTAGAATAAGGCAAATCATTGAGCCACTCAAGATCTGCCGTTTCAATTGGTACAAATGGACTACTCAAATACAGTCACTCTCTTGGTTACATTAACATTACCATCTTGCAGAATTTCATGCTTTTTTTCCTGAATTAACTTCCTTAACTTAGGAACAAGCATTAATAGTATAAATGAAGAGCCGATAGCAAATAAGCCTAAGTATAAAAATACTTTACTGTATCCTGTATTAGTCAGTAATGGTGATGTACTGTTCTGTCCTATAATCATTAGATTTGAACTGTAGCTAGACAAGGTTGCCCCTACTCCAGTAATCAGCATCCACATCCCCATCATTACTCCTTGAAGTGATGTCGGAGCCAGATAACCTATCATGGCATAACCAATTGGGGAGATTAACAGTTCTCCAATGCTCTGCAAAATAAAGCTGGTTACTATCCAGCCAGGATTAACCATTCCTGCGGAATTTGCATAAACAATTCCCAGAGGGAGTATCGCGAATGCCAGTCCAATACAAAATAAAGCGAGAGCAAATTGCGTGGGTATATTGATTTGAACTCCCTTCGAACGCATTCTGGAAAACATTATTCCCAATAAAGGGCCACCAATGACTATAGCTACAGTGTTGATATTTTGAAACCATTGGGGAGGAATAATCCAGTTACCATATTCTCTTTGCACATTATGATCAATAAATACCGTTAATCCCATTGGCCCTATTTGGTACAACATCCAAAAAATAGCACCAACAATCATCAGAATGGCAAAAGCTAATATTTTATCCTTCGCTTCTTTTGTAGGTTGTTGATATGCAATATAAAAGGTCAATGCCAGCATAAAAATACCTGTTGCAATGACCAGTTTATTAGCCCAATCAGCATATTGCAGCATTTGGCTTAACAAAAAAGGAAGTAACATAATGAAACCAACCCCCAGAGCCGTGGCTTTCTTCTGAGAGCGTTTATCTTTTCTGGAATAGGTTGTTTCCTTATCCGCCAATTGGTTCCAACAATAAAGACAAATAAGCAAGGCAAATAAATTTCCAAGACTACTAAGCAGGAACAGTCTTTGATAATTTTGGGTTATTTGAAATACACCGCTTAGGCTGAATCCTATGAAAAAGCCAATATTCATACCAGCATAATTCCATAAAAATGCGGTTTCGCGTCGAGTGTCATTAGGTGAAAATCTTTGAGTGAGCATGCAATTGAGGCAGGTTACATTCAATCCTGACCCTGTTAAAAACGCAGCAAGACCATAATATAAGGAATTAATGCCACCAACTGATAATAAGATGCAGCCTGCAACCTGAGCTATCATACCAACGCAGAACAGCGATCTGTTCGATAATAATCGCCCACCCCAGAAACCTCCAAGTAAATGCAGAGCAAAATTAAATGCAATAAAAACACCCATAATGCTATTTGCAGTAGTAACCTGAAGCCCCAGTTTTCCTTTCATGTATAAAACCAATGTCGAGTAAAGAACACTAAAACTAAGCGTTGAAACTACTTGTATGAAAAAAAGCGCAATAGTTCCCTCTGGAATGGTACTCCATAGTGCTCTTTGTTTACCCAATATCGACATGATATGCTTTCCTTAGCCAGCTGATTTATACCCAAGAATGACATGGAGAAAAACGACTGTCTAGTATTTTAAAATTAAAACTGTCCACGAATAATCAATTGAAATTAGTGCAAGTTAAATTAACACTTTTACCCTTTTAATTGCTTCAATACGCGCTCTGCTGCGCTTTGAGTTTTAAGTATTTCCTGTTTGCCATGCGCACTGGATACAAAGCCTGCCTCATACATGGAAGGAGCAAAATATACTCCATGTTCCAACATACCATGAAAGAACTTTTTGAATAATGGCTCATCAGAGGAGGCGACATCACCATAATCACAGACTTCGGATTTATCAGTAAAACAAAATCCAAACATTCCGCCTAATGATGCGGTGAATAACGGTATTTGCATTGATTCGGCAACATCAGACAGCGCTGCAATCAAATGAGTGGTTGTTTCATTCAAGTGCATAAAAAATCCAGGTTGTTCTATTTCATTCAAGGTAGCCAATCCTGCTGCCATAGCCAGCGGATTACCGGAAAGAGTTCCGGCCTGATAAACAGGGCCTTCTGGCGCCAGAAAAGACATGATTTCCGAACTTCCCCCTAATGCGCCAACAGGCATACCACCACCAATCACTTTACCAAAAGTGGTAATATCCGGTTTAATTCCAAATAATCCTTGAGCACCATGTAAACCTACTCTAAATCCGGTCATTACTTCATCAAATATTAATACAGCATGATATTTATCACAAAGCTCGCGCAGTCCTTGTAAAAAACCGGGTTTAGGAAGGATAAATCCCATATTGCCAGCAACGGGTTCCAATATAACTGTAGCGATATCTTCAGGATATTTTTCAAATAGTTGAGCGACCTGATCAAGGTCATTAAAGTCAGCAGTTAACGTATGTTCAGTGATACTTGCAGGAATTCCCGGAGTTGAGGGGATACCTAGAGTAAGCAGGCCAGAACCCGCTTTTACGAGCAAGCCGTCGCTATGACCGTGATAGCATCCATTGAATTTGATGAATTTATTTCTATTGGTATATCCTCGAGCCAGTCTGATCGCGGTCATTGTTGCTTCGGTACCTGAGTTAACCATTCGTACTTTTTCAATTGAAGGTACCAGCGATATAATTTTTTTAGCTAAAAGTATTTCAAGTTCTGTTGGTGCGCCAAAACTCATTCCACTATGTAAAACCTGGTTTACCGCTTCAATTACTTTCGGATGACAATGACCGAGAATAAGAGGTCCCCATGAACCCACATAATCAATGTAGTGATTATTATCTTCATCGATTAGATAAGCGCCAACACCCTGTTTAAAAAACAAAGGATCGCCACCTACACCTTTGAATGCTCGAACAGGAGAATTAACACCACCTGGAATAACTGTTTGAGCCTGAACAAATAAATCGGATGAACGGGACATAGGATATCTCACAAATCTATATTAGAAATAAAAACAATTAATGCAAAGTACCAGGAGTTGTTAACAACTAATAGTTCCAAGATTGTATAAACTCTGATTAACCTCATCATGTCCTTGGTACTCAGTTTGCTCCTGGAGGGCACACCACAGATAAGTTGTTGAGCAATTGTCGACAAATCCCACCTGATGCTTCATTTAGAAGCACTTTTCATGTACTGATGTTACAATTTTTTAATTGGATTAGCAAAAAAAACAGTACTGATTCGAGGTTTAACTTTACTTAATGCGCAACAGTAGATAAATTACCCATTTTTTTAAAGAGTATTCATTATGCAAGAGTATAAAAAGTACATATGCGTCATTTGCGGATTTATATATGATGAAGCTGAAGGTTGGCCAGAAGATGGAATTGAACCGGGAACACTGTGGGACGATGTTCCTGAAAACTGGTTTTGCCCTGATTGTGGAGCCGGTAAAGAAGATTTTGATATGGTTGAAATGGATTGATATTAAATTCATCAATGAACTCTGCCCTGCTATCCCTGTTTATTCTAATGAATATAATTACAGGGATGGTCTTGTCGTTCACTGAATATCAAAAGGGTTTAACCACAACTAAAATAACAATAGAAATAAGCAATAGCGTAGGTAATTCATTGAATATCCGATAAAACCGGGATGATTTTTTATTTTTGTCCTGAGCAAAAACTTTGAGATAATAACCGCAGGTTAAATGATAAATCCATAAAAGCAGAACTAAAGATAATTTGGCATGCATCCATCCGGCTTTTAGATAATAGTCCATATTGTAATAGATCAACCACAAACCAAACACCGTTGTCAGAATAGCCGCGGGCCAGGTAATTCCATAATAGAGCCTGCGTTCCATTATCTTAAATCGATCGAGGCTTATACTATCCTCTGCTGTAGAGTGGTATACAAATAGCCTGGGTAGATAAAACAAACCAGCAAACCAGGCAACAAGTGCAATAATGTGAAAAGCTTTGATTAATAACATACTACTTCCTCGTCATTTTTTTTCGTTTTTTTCTTGTACGTTTCAATAAATTCAAAGATTCGACCCCTAAAGAGAATCCCATTGCAAAATATAAATAACCTCTTGGAACATGGAATGAAAAACCATCTGCCACCAGAACTGTACCAATCAGGATCAAGTAACTTAGTGCCAGCATTTTAATAGTAGGATGTTTCGAGATAAAATCACTGACTGGTTCACTGGCATAAATCATGATAATGATGGCACAGGTTATAGCAAGCGCCATTACCCAAAACCGTGTAGTTAATCCAACCGCCGTCAATACGCTATCCAGTGAAAAAATAACATCAAGTAATGCGATTTGGATAATGACTCCTCTGAAAGTTGCTGCTGAATTTGAATTTTTAGGTATGGAGGATGTTCTGGATTCATTGGTGACGTCCTGATGAATTTCATCAGTTGATTTCCAAATCAGGAACGCACCACCCAAACAAAGAAATATATCTCGCGCTGAAAATGAAAAACCGCCTATTGAAAACAAAGGTTTTACTAGTTTTACCATGTACACTGCTGATGCTAATAATAATAATCGAGTCATCCAGGCAAAGGTAAGCCCCCATCTTCGTGCTTTTTTTCTTTTTTCCTGTGGTAGTTTTTCGGTTAGTATCGATAAAATAACCAGGTTATCAATACCTAAAACAACTTCAAGAATAATTAATGCAATTAAACTCAAGAATACATCAATAAACTCCATATCCTATCCCTGTAAAATTTCAGTTAAACCATTCTCTCTAAAATATTTGTAAAGGTAAATGATTCACTTTATTCATTTGCTTCGTTATAATTATTTGTGTTTAATCAAACAAGTGAGAATCAGCAATCATCAAATTCATCAAAAAGCTGTTAAAGAAAAACAGGGCTCATAAACCCCCTGTAGATTCAGCTTATATAATACCACGAAACAAGCATTCAATATCCAAAACAGATATTAGTACTAATGCTATCAAAGTACTCAATCGCTTGATAAGCAGCGGATTTCAAGCATATCTTGTTGGGGGTAGTGTTCGTGATTTATTACTTCATAAAGCGCCCAAAGATTTTGATGTGGCTACTAATGCAACGCCCAATGAAATTAAAAACCTGTTTAGAAATGGTCGGATAATTGGTCGTCGTTTTAAACTGGTACACATTTTATTTCATAGAGAAATTATTGAGGTTGCAACATTTAGAGGACATGATGCTGTAGACGCCAGCCAACAAACCAATGAGCGCGGCATGCTTGTTCGCGATAATGTTTATGGCTCACTTGATGAAGATGCATGGCGTCGAGATTTCACCATCAATTCTTTATACTATAACATTGATGACTCAACGATTATCGACTTTACCGGTGGGGTTAATGATGTACAGCAGAAATTAATTCGAATGATTGGAGATCCAGTAACCCGTTATAAAGAGGATCCCGTTCGAATGCTGCGAGCTATCAGATTTAGTGCTAAATTACAATTTAAACTGGCTCCGGAAACAGAAGCACCCTTCCCTGATATCAGTCATTTGATTACACATGTTTCCAATTCGCGTTTATTTGATGAAATGACCAAGTTGTACCAGTGTGGTGAAGCAGAAACGGTACAAAAACTATTAATCCAATATGGTTTATTTGAACATCTGTGTCCCCAGACTTCTGTATTGTTTCAAAGTGAGTATCCAGTGCATGCTTTGCTGGGTATCGCCCTGGAAAATACGGATACTCGCATCAGAGATAATAAACCCGTAACGCCAGCATTTCTATTTGCTGTGTTATTATGGTTTCCCATGATTGAAATCTCGAAAAAATTACAAAGTGAAGGGCTTGATCCTTTACCAGCAATAGAGAAGGCTATGTCTCTGACAATAGCAGAGCAAAACAAAATTATTTCCATCCCGAAACGTTATAGCCAGGTAATCAGGGAAATATGGTTGTTACAATATCGATTTTCGAAAAGATTGGGTGGACGAGCTTTTAATTTGCTCCAACACCCAAGGTTCAGGGCTGCATTTGATTTCATGGCGTTAAGAGCTTTGGCTGGAGATGAGTCCATTGAGTTGGCGCAATGGTGGACGAATTTTCAAGAAGTGGATGAAATTGAACAGGCAAAAATGGTTGCCCTTCTTACACCCGCGTCTTCATCCAAGCCACGACGAAGACGCAAGCCCAAAGCCGTCAAATGAATATCTGCTATTTAAGTCTTGGTTCGAATCAAAAAGCACCTGAACGTCAGATTAGAAAGGCAATTAAGGATCTGCGTGTTCTACCTGATACTTCAGTCTTGTCACACTCCAGTTTATACTGGACAAAGGCCTGGGGACTGACAAGTCAGCAAGATTTTTGTAATGCAGTAGTTAAAATATCCACAGTACTAAAACCCGAACTACTATTAAAATGGTGTCAAAAAATTGAAGACCAACATGAACGGGTCAGAAAAAAACGTTGGGGTCCAAGAACTCTTGATATCGATATAATATTATATGGAAATAGATCACTGCATAAGAAGAATCTGACTATTCCTCATCCACATTACTTATCAAGGGACTTTGTAATACACCCATTATCAGAAATTAATCCGGGAATGAGTTTGTAACTCCAATTTGCATCGTCATTAATCGGCTACAATTTAATTTAACGCTTCTACTTAAAATGAGGTTAATATGTACAAAAATATTCTGTTCGCTTCCGATTTACTTAATGAGCATTACCATCTTGCAGAAAAAGCTGCCAATATCGCCAAACAATTCAATGCAAAATTATATCTGTTACACGTAATCGACTTGCCAGCCAGTGTACAATTGGCTCAAGGATTGGGCTTTACTGAATTAGCTAACCCAGCCAAGGATGATGCTCAAACTGTTTTGTCATTAATTGGTGAAAATCTTAAAGTTCCTTCTAATCAACAATTTGTGGAAATTGGTTCCGTTAAAGAACATATATTCAGCAAAGTTAAAGAACTAGATTGCCAATTGATTATTATAGGAAATCACTCATCCAAGGGGATCCAAACTTTTCTCGGAAGTACCGCTCATGCTACTGTAAATCATGCGCCATGTGATGTTCTAACATTGAGAGTTTAAACAAGAACTTAATTTATTTTAGGAATCAAAATATATTTATTTAAACTGTTAAAAACAACCGATTAATTGTGTTAATATCACACAATTAATCCATTGATTTACAAGATAAAAACATGAATTCACTTACTACAGCATGGCAATCCTATAATAAATGTCGCAGCAAGCTATGGTGGCCATTAAGTTTTTTACTGTTAACGCCTTTGGCGGCCTTGATTGTTTTTGGAGTACTTATTCCCTTGGGTCTCGAAAGCCTGGGATTCATTACGTTCAAACACCCAGTATTGAATTTTATTTATCTTACTTTAGCTGGCACCCTCGTATTTTTTACATTATTTCCTTTGCTTGACGGATTATATAAAGCAATATTTTCTTATCTGGATGGTGAAGAAATCGATGAAAACTCGGGTTTTAACGATTTATACAACTCTGCGAATACTGGTATTGGCTTATTTGTTATGATGATTTTAATTGCTCTTGTAAATGCGATAGGTGTTTATATTAAATTTCTTAAATTGCCCATAATATTAATTACTTACCCCTGTATTATTTTTACACCGTTATTAACCGTAACAAACAACGCTGCACCTTATTTTGCCTGGAGAGAGTCAATTAAATTGGCCATCGGAAACTGGAAATTGACCTTAAAAATATATTTCGTGCGGATCTTAACTCTAGCGTCATTAATAGCCCCGATATGTATAATGATTTGGTCTGCACATCTCCCAAGAGTGTTTTTTCTACTGGTTGTTTTTTTTGCACCCATTGTTTTAGTGTATAACCTAATCAAAATATTCCCATTCTATTTCTTTTATCCTGCGTATGAATACAAACATACCCTTAATTAATAGGTAATATTGTTTTCGAACATATTCTGTAAAAATTAGTGTATAGAAGATGAATTGTGAATCGATTAGTGCATCAATGGATATGTCATATTCTCTTGCCGCTGTTATATGAAAATTAAGGGATGTCCCTTTTTTCGAATGATTAGTTCAACAGCGAAGAGAAATACTTTGTTCTGAGTTAATTCGTTCCATCAGTTCCTCGCCCTTTCGTCCTCCTTCTGTATTTGAGACGGTATTCAACAATCCAGCCCAACCAGGTACCTTGTCAATATCTCCAGCTGCAACCAATTCCTTCGATAACTTTTGATGTTCTAAACTTATTTTTTCGAAATCAGCTGGTTTTCCAATATACAAGTGAACTTCAATCCCCTTTGCTTGAGCGGCTTCAACAAATTGAATAATCTCTTCCTCGGGAGTCTTTTCTGAGAAACATATTATCATTTTAGGCTCATAGTCTTTATGAGCGCCAACTGGATGTGCTATTGTTTCCAACATGATATCTCTCATGCAATCCATTTCTTCTTTTGTTGCGTTCTCTGGAACAGTCAAAACCCAGCTGGCTGGAAAAAATTTATTATCAACCATGAATGTAGCGCCTGTATTATGTGATTTGAATTCGATATGTAATGGAGAAACAGAATTATTTTTTAGCATGTGCGCGAATAGCGACTGATTAGGGGATATCTGAAATTGCATGTTTGCATTACGAAGATTCATTGCAATCACTGCATTTAAAAACTCTTCATATCGAGCCTTTGCAGCTGCTTTTTCGTCATTTAATAGATCAGGCATATAGTACCTCTCAAACAGAACTTCATTAATTTATTATATACGATCAATCTTAATAGAAAATTATCCAATCTCTATTGGTAATCATTTGATACGTTATCAATAAGCTAAAGTTGTTAAGTCTAGAATCAATTTTGTATACAAAAGTTAACCGTGTCATCGAATGCATCTTGTAGCAGCTATTCGCCTATCAATTTTTGATGTTTTTATGTCATTTTGTTAGAGGTTTATCAATCCTATGAACGATTGCAAACATTAAAACAAGCAATTCTCAATTGGGGACAATATCAAAAATGCCCATTGTTCCTGAGTACTTGTTGAATACGGTTATTCATATATTAAATATTTATCATTCTAATTGATTATCATCGTGCATTGGAATGAGTCAGTGCTTTAAAACCTCGGCCCGTTATTCAAATTCTCTTGCTCTTCAAGCTCATCGGAACTCATCCCTTCTATCAAATTTGTAGCTGAATCTCTGTACGCATCTCTAGCTCGGTTAAAAGCTTGCACACAGAGTTCATGTTCAGGGAGACATTTCGCCACCCCTGTAGTTTTAGCTTCGGCTCCTTCATGGATCGTCTCTTGAAAGTCTTTCCTTGCAGTACCAGATACCCCAGAAGTAAGTGAACCAAGTTCTTTATTTGCAGCAAAAATTATAGAACGCCTGGCTGGTTCTAATTTTTGTTCTAAAATTGTAAGAGCAAAGTCAACGTATTCGTCTACAGTCTGACCCATTGTGTCTTCGAAACGTTCCTCGAAGTCATCTTGTGTTTCACCAACATGGATCGGTACCCCACTAGACTTTATTATAGCCTGCTTCATCGTTTCATTTATTGGACTTTCGTTGATCAGTTCGCTTGCTCTAACCACCAGGCCCATCATTGCATCACAATAAGCTTTCCTTGCCTTAATATATTCCTCCTCCAAATTCATATGATTTAATCTGTTGGTGTCACTCATGATATCGATCTCTATAAATGTGCTTATAGTATAAAAATAGAACATGGTGCAATATTAATCAATTTGAGGGAAATTCAATACAAAAAAGAGGCTTATCCTTAAACGTTGGGTTTATGCGAAATAGCCATAGAGCCTAAAAAGAATGCATATGCTTGTTCCCTATTCTTGATAACGTTAGGTTTTAATGATTCAAAATACCTAGCAATATAAGAAGAGCTTAAATCCTATGAACGATAATCAATAAAGTAAGAAATTAAAAATCAGAGGTGTCTCTATTTCTTACTTTTAACTCGTTTCATCAATCGTCGCTTTTTATTGACCTGGCGTTGAGATAATTTATTCTTTTTCTCGGCAAATGGATTCGATCCGCCTTTAAACTCAATTTTCAAGGGAGTACCAACCAAGCCAAGATGTTTAATAAACTCATTGTTTAAATAGCGTTTATAGCTATCTGGTAATGCGTCAAGTTGATTACCATGAATAACAATTACAGGAGGGTTATGTCCACCAATATGCGCATAACGTAGTTTAATTCTTCTGCCACTAACACAGGGAGGTGTATGCTTGGTACTGATATCTTGTAATAAACGGGTTAATCTAGGAGTAGAGAATGATTGCGTGGCAGATTCATAAGCTTCATTGATGTCTTTAAATAATCCACCAACTCCACTGCCATGAAGAGCTGAAATAAACCGGATTTTAGCGAAATTAGCGAAATGTAAGCGTCGGGATAATTCGTCTTTAACTCGTTCTTTATGTTCTTCGTCAAGGCCATCCCATTTATTAAAAGCAATAACCAGTGCTTTACCCGATTCAATAATAAAACCCAATAAATTCATATCCTGATCGGTAATGCCTTCTTTTGCATCCAGTAATTGCAAACATACATTCGATTCTTTGATTGCCTGCAATGTTTTAATTACAGAAAACTTCTCGATTTTTTCATCCACACGTGATTTTCTACGTACGCCTGCAGTATCAATAAGAACGTACTTCTGCTCATCTCTTTCAAATGGTATTGAGATACTGTCACGGGTTGTTCCAGGCATGTCGTATACAACAACACGTTCTTCACCCAGTATTCTATTAATTAGAGTTGATTTTCCAACATTAGGTCTGCCAGCGAAGGCTATTTTAATTGTTTTATCTCGGGTAATATCATCAACTTCAGGTATAGTATATGGTGATAAAATTGTCTCTAATAGGGAGCTGATACCACTTCCATGAGATGCTGAGATAGAGTGAACGTCAGTGATACCTAAAGATTGAAAATCTGAACAGGCAATATCATCATCCAATCCTTCTGTTTTATTAACCACCAGGTGAATTTTTTTATTCAGTTTTCGTAGATTGGCTGCAATTTGTTCATCAATTCCGGTTAAACCTGAACGGCCATCTACCAGAAAAAGAACTGCATCTGCTTCATTGAGTGCTATCGCAGATTGTTTCGACATTAAACTGTCAACAGCAATATCATCAACCCCAATTCCGCCGGTGTCCACTACGATGAACGGTTTATTATCATGGAAAGCCTGGCCATATTGCCTGTCACGGGTCAGGCCAGGAAAATCAGCTACCAGAGCATCCTGAGTTTTAGTAAGTCTATTAAATAATGTCGACTTACCAACATTAGGGCGTCCAACAAGAGCAATTACTGGAATCATTATTTTAACTCACAGACAGTTGATTAAGCAGTCCATTGTCTGTTAATACATACAGATTCCTTCCAGCCACCGTTGGAGAAATACTGACTCCCGCAGATAATTGAGATCGTGCCATTAATTCACCAGTTTGCGAATCCATGAAATGCAGATAACCGGTTTTATCCCCAACAACGATATCTTCACCTACGAGTACTGGTTCCGTAAGTCCTCTGGCTTTTAGGGCAGTTTGCTTCCAGTTGACATGACCTGTTAGCCTGTCCAGCGACCAAACCACATCATTACTATCGGTAAGATAGAGCGTGTTCGCACTCAATACCATATTTTTGAATACAGATCCTGGTTTTCTCCAGATAAATTGACCATCGGTCAAAGATAAAGCACCAATATATCCTTGGTAGCTGCCTAAATAGGCTACCTTATCTTTTATAATGGGATCTGAATCAATATCAATTAATCGTTCAACATCGCTAGCCCCTGTTGCATAAGCAATACTTCTTTGCCATACAAGTCGGCCTGAATCCAATTCCAGAGCATCCAATTTTCCATCAGAAAACCCTATAAGAACCAGATTGTCCATAATTACCGGTGAAGAGCTGGCTTTTAAAACCAGACTCGGTGAGCCGTGTTCTGCTGACCATAATTGCTTTCCATTTTGAGCATCGAAAGCATACACTTTTCCATCAACAGTTTTTGCTATTATTTTATGATGAGAAAGTGCTGGAGGAGATAAAATTTCTCCTGATACTTTGGTTTGCCACAACTCTTTACCATCAGCTTGATTCAATAAAGCTAAAGTAGAAGCGTTCGTACTGACAACAACAAATCCCTCTGCAACGGTTGGGCCACTAAGAATTCCATGATTTAATTGAGTTGACCATTTAACCTGACCATCTTTTTTATTAACAGCCTGAACTATACCGCTGGTATCTGCCGTGTATATTATATCACCTCTGATAACAGGCTTAAGCTTTAAATACTCACTGTATTTTCGTGCTTTTCCTACCGGAGCAGTCCAGTTTTGGGATACTTTAATCTTCGGTTGAATTTCCTCAAGGTTTTTAGGTTTTGGTGTATTATCTTTACCTAACAGATAATCATCAACTTGAGTACATCCCTGGAGCATTGTGCACAGTAATAATATTAATATTTTAATTTTCATAAACCATAAATCCTATTTTCAACAGCATTAAGCAGATTGGACTTTCTTTTCATTGATATTTGTCGATTGATTTTTAATTGCTAATTCATTAGTTTTCATTTCTAAAAATAAATTGCCCATACCGTTTGTTTTTACTTCATCAATTGCTAAACGATAAGCATTAATGGCTTCTTGATATTGACCTGTTGCTCCATAAATATCGCCTTTTAATTCATTGATAACTGGCAAATAAGTCTCATCAACAATAGAACTGAGTTCATTTAAAGCGTTTGTGTACGATTTTTCAGCAGCCATTAAACGGGCAATCCGAATTTTTGCAATTTGTTTTAAGGCGTTCATATCACTATTTGCAGCTACCAATTGTAATTCGCTTTGAGCTTTATCCAGTTTATTTTTAGTTACATAGATTTTTGCCAAAGTCATATGAGCAACATCTGCATATACAGTATGGTCATAATCTTTTATCAATTCATTTGCGAATGATCGAACTGATTTTATATTCTGATTCGAAAATGCAACCATCATATTTTCATACGTTATAGATGCCTGTTGTTTCAATTTATCCTGATGCCAATGCATATACCTATATCCAGCTATGCAAAGAAGAATAAGTGATAAAAAAACAGTTACTAAATTACCGTAACGTTTCCACCATTTTTTTATAACCTCTAATTGTTCATCTTCAGTCATATACACTGACATATAGTTCTCCCGCACTCACCCAAGATAGTTATTCAAGAATTCAATAATAGCATTTTGATCTATTGTAATCTGCTCTGTTTCAACTCGCAGATCCTTTATGCTGACCTTCATATTGGCTATTTCATCATCGCCTAAAATCAATGCCAGACGAGCCCCGCTCTTATCTGCTTTTTTAAACTGGCTTTTAAACGAGCCACCGGTTGTGTTCGTGATTATTTCAACATTTGAATACGCATCTCTAATCGTTTCGGCCATCAAAAGACCTTTTATTGATGCTTCTTGATTTGTTGTAATAATATATAAGGATTGTTTTGGATTGTGTTGCTCCAATAGATTTAATGTTTCCATCAATAATACAATTCGCTCTATACCTAATGCAAAACCTGCCGCAGGCGTTGGAGCTCCACCAATCTGTTCAACCAGTATGTCGTATCGCCCACCCGCACAAATTGTTGCCTGACTACCCAACTTATCGGTTACCCATTCAAATACAGTATGTCCATAGTAATCTAGACCTCGTACCAAAAATGGGTTAATGGTATAAGGTATATCCAGCGTATGCAAACCTTCACGAAAAGTATTAAAATGATCTTTGCTTTGTTCTCCGAGAACATCGATCAGTTTTGGAGCATTTGCAATCAATTGGTGTAAATCCGGATTTTTACTGTCCAAAATGCGTAATGGATTTCTATCCAGGCGTCTTTTACTGTCTTCATCCAAGTGATCAAAATTATCGCGCAAATAGTCAACCAGGATATTCTTATATGCCTGACGCTCCGACAACTCACCTAATGTATTGATTTGCAGCTCTACATTTCGTTCAAATCCAAGCTCTTTCCAGATACGATAAGATAAGGCAATCAGTTCAACTTCAATAATGGAGCTGGGCATCCCAAATGCTTCTACACCGAATTGGGTAAATTGTCTGTATCGTCCTTTTTGAGGCCTTTCATGACGAAACATGGGCCCCATATACCAGAGTTTTTGCTGCTGGTTATGTAATAAACCATGTTCCACACAGGCGCGTACACAACCTGCAGTACCTTCAGGTCTCAATGTCAAGCTGTCACCATTTAAATCGTTGAAAGTGTACATTTCCTTTTCAACGATATCAGTAACTTCTCCAATACTTCTTTTGAATAATTGGGTGCTTTCTATTAGGGGAAAACGAATTTCCTGATAACCATATCGAGATAAGCAGTGTACAAAAACTTGTTCTATGTGGCGCCAAATGCTTGTTCTATCAGGTAAAATGTCATTCATACCACGTATTGCTTGAATTTTTTCAGCCACCTTCTTTCTCCAGAGGCGTCATTTGTGAGTTAGGGGTTAATAATGACTGCATTTTGGATAAATCAGTTAGCTTAAGTTCTGTAGTATTATCATTTAAAGATAAATTAGCAGGACTTTCTTTACTGGAAAATACAGGCTGTGTATCTCGATTTTTTTGCCACCAGACACCTACAGCTACCATTACCCCAACCGCAAATAAAATAGTCACTAATCTGATGATGTATTCCGCTTTATGAGATTCACGTTTACTTTGCCAAAGAGCACGCTCAGGCTTCTTTTCGTAAGTATATTGATTATTAAATACTACTAAAAAAGGTTCGGGAGATACTCCCAATAATTTTGAGTAAGCACGTAAATAGCCTTTAACAAAAACCGGTTCGGGTAATAACTGAAAATCACCGGCTTCAATTAACTCGATAATCCGAACTCTTAAATGCAATTTACTGGCAACATACTCAATTGTGTAACCTTTTTGTTGACGTAGATTCGCTAGTTGTTTTCCTGGATTGTCAATCTCATTAGGATTCGCATCATCCATTGTGGCTGTTGTATTCATCATTTACTCCACTATTATCAGTAGTTGATTCCATTTTCCTGAAATTATTTTCATATTGTGCAGCTACAGCGTAATTGCCAGTTTTAATGGCAATGTCTTTAGCTAAAGGTAAAAAATATCGATCGTTTAATACCAAATCAGGGTGCTTTTGCAAGAGACTATAAGCTTCTGCATCATGACCCATTTTGCTTTCGAGTTTTACCAGTTCGTATAACGATTCCTTTCTTGAAGGATCTTGATCCAGAGCATTTGTAAAGTACAGTTTTGCTTTATCATTATCAGGAATAGCCAATGCACAAAGTCCTGCATTTTCATAAGCGGCAGACGTATTAATGTACTGGACATCTTTAACTGCTTTTAAAAAATATGTTTCAGCTTTTTTATAATCACCTTGGCGACATAAAAAGGTCCCATAATTATTTAATTGCGCACCGCCTCCTGAGGATAATGAGATGGCTTTTAAATAGTATTTTTTAGCTTCATCAAGCTCATTCGTCTGCTCAAAATAATAGGCCATAGCGGCATTAACATCAGCTGAGTTTGGTTCTTGTTCCATTGCAGTAAGCAATTTCTTCTTGGCTCGTGGTCTATCACCCTGCTTTAAATATCCTAAACCCAATTGCATATTGTAACTGGCTGCCTTGCTCAGGTCGGTTTTTTTAGTTTCTGGCTCAGTATTTTCATCCGCATGTTTACACGCTTGGAGAAACACGAATATACTGATTAATAAGTACCGTAATACTATTCGCACGACAACCACTTAACGTTAGAAATGATTTCGCATTATAACCACTTAATGAGAAATTAAAAATGTTTTGTCATCTCATTTCGAATTAATTAATTCGTAGAGAGACTATTCTCATCAGTTTTGGTACTTTTGGGAATAAAATGAAGTTTTTGCCATCTCTCGGAGCGACTGGTTCTGTCTTTTACTTCACCCGCCAGTTGACCGCAAGCCGCATCGATATCATCACCTCGCGTTTTACGAGTGATCGTATTGATACCGTTTTTAATTAATCGGTCTCTGAATGCATCAATTGTGTCCTGAGATGAACGTTGATACTGAGTCATGGGAAATGGATTAAAGGGAATTAGATTGACTTTAGCGGGTACGTCTCGAAGTAATTTGATCAACTGATTCGCATGTTCAAGCTGATCATTAATATCTTTTAACATCACGTATTCAAAAGTGACTTTTCTTCTGGGTTCGTCTTTAAAATACCGTTTACATAAAGCCATGAGTTGAGCCAAGGGATATTTTTTGTTGATTGGAACCAGTTCATTTCGTAACGCATCATTGGGAGCATGCAACGATACAGCCAAGGCAACTGGACTAACTTCTTTTAATCGTTCCAGCTCAGGCAGAACTCCTGAAGTACTTAATGTAACGCGTCGCTTGGATAATCCATAGGCAAAATCATCCATCATAATACTCATTGCAGAAACAACATTATCAAAATTAAGTAAAGGTTCACCCATACCCATCATCACTACATTCGTGATTCGTTTATCATGAGCGCCCTGAGCCTGTGATAATTCTCTGGCAGCCAACCACACCTGGCCGATTATTTCAGCGGTACTCAAATTTCGGTTGAAACCTTGTTTTGCAGTTGAGCAAAAAGAACAATTTAATGCGCATCCTACTTGAGAAGATACACACAGAGTACCTCGATTGGCCTCCGGAATATAAACAGTTTCAATGCAGTTACCACAATCCAGTTTTAATAACCATTTATGAGTACCATCGCTGGATTTTTGGCAAGCAACAATTTCTGGTAATTTTATATAGGAAAGCCGAGAAAGTTTCTCAATTAATGCTTTCCCTATATTAGACATTTGAGTGAAGTCAGTCAGGCCGGCCTGATGAATCCATTGAATTAATTGTTGCGCTCTAAACGGTTTTTCACCCCATTGAGTCAGCAGCTCGCGTAACTGCTGATAATTATAATTCAATAAATTAACTTTTTGATCGGCCATAGTGACTCCAAAACAACCTTATCTATCACATATTTCATGAGGTTCAAAGAAAAATGCTATTTCACGGGCTGCATTTTCAGCACTGTCTGAGCCGTGGACTGCATTTGCATCGATACTGTCAGCAAAATCAGCGCGAATAGTTCCTGGAGCCGCTTCTTTAGGATTTGTTGCGCCCATTAGATCACGATTTTTAATTACAGCGTTCTCACCTTTTAAAGCCTGAACCATTACTGGGCCAGAAATCATAAATTCAACGAGATCATTAAAAAAAGGACGAGCTTTATGGATTTCATAAAATGCTTCAGCCTGAGCTCTGGACAATTGCATCATTTTTGCGGCAACTATATTTAAGCCAGCATTTTCAAAACGAGTGTAAATTTGACCTATAACAGATTTTGCTACAGCGTCTGGTTTAATAATAGACAGTGTTTGTTCTATCGCCATCATGTACTCCAAGGGTTTTGTTTTAAAGTGCGTTATTATACATGAATATATAGGGCTCTGGCTAATATAAATTCATCTTGAGAACAATTGACAACACGCCCTACTTTTAGCAGGAAGAATATGCTTATTTTTAGAGTGCATTTACCGACGATTCTGCCTGTTACTCTTTCTGATAGAACAGTTAGTGGATAAAGATCATCTCTTTGAGCATTCTGTATTACAATACAACCCATGCAAGTGATTGTTTGAATGATGATTTTTCAATGAACACCCAAATTACCCCCCATGCGCAGGCATAGTACTATAAGGTCCTGCTCCATAAAAACTGAGCACATCTTCTATTGCAGAGCCTTCTGTTGTTGAGGTTGATTGTCTTTTTTTCTGTTCTTTCTTTGTAAGGTTATTATATTTAGTCAACAAGGCAGAGCAATTATCATTATTAGCCGTACATGTTTCTTGAAAAAAGCGGAAAGGGCGATTTATACCCAAGATGAGAGAACAGTTTTCATCTTCTCTATTCTGTGAAAGAGCGAACATAATTAGTGTAGAGAGCGCTGCCATTACCCCAAATAACCAAAACAAATTGAAAACTGCTACTACTATTACACCACAGATTAAAAATCCTAGAGATAATGCCGCGAACGGTAAGGATTTAGTTATTACTTTAGATGGAATAGATCGTCTCTCCTGTCTGTCTAATTCTTTTGCTAAATTTTGAGCATCCAAAAGATTATCCATTAACTGAGGGCTCTGAATATCAGACTCAGCTATTATTTTAGTTTTTTGCAAGAGATCAATTATAATCTGTTGTACTTCTTCAAGCGTGCGCAAAGATGATCGTTTTTTAAGCTTGGGATAAACTATCTGCACTTCATCTATCAGAAGCTTTAAACTATTATATTTAAGCTTTAATAATATATTATTCTCTGTTTTATACTGTACTAGACATAGATTTAATTCCCTAATTAGTGAATCAAATTGCTCTTGGTTTGTGGAATTACTCATTATGCTTATACCTAAAATCGGTGATACATTGTGTATTTGATGTCACAATAAATGATTTATCTTTACTCTTTGTGAGCGAATTATAATCATATCTTGGGTGTTTGTAAATATCGTACATCAAAAATGAATAATCCTTTCGAAGCGATAAATCTATAGACTCAACAAAAAGATTAATTTCCCAATAATCAGTTTTATTCTCGCTTTATATTAGGGCGAATTAACAATTACTTTTCTCCAATAGTTTTATCAAAATACAAGGATTCTTTGTTGATGGCATCTTGTTGCGGATCAATTTTGTACTCTGGTAATAATTTAATTAATTCAGCTACGCGCAGTATGGTATCGTAAAATTGGGATCTATAGGATTTTGCTTGCTCACCCAACACCTTATTCTCTTGATAAAATGAGCTGATCTGTGAATCGAAATGAGACAATATCTCCAGGATATCCGACATATTACCTAAAATTATTTTTTTTAACTCATCACTCAACTTCAGTTTGGTAATTTTATTAAATTCCTCCACAATTAGAAGCTCATTACCAAGTGACGCTGCCTTGACATAATCACAATGAATTATTGCATAATTGACTGCTGAACGTATGGTGCTTTTATTAATTTCAAAACCATTGCTTTTTAATGTAGTGTTGATAAGTGTGAGTACCGATTCAAATTTTTTTCTCCAGTCCTCTGCAATTTTTATCAGGCGTGCCTGGGCGTTAGCAATTAATTTATTTTGTGCTAATTGTAGTTGATGAAAATCTTCCCCCAAGGTTACTAACTTTTGTCGCTCAGCTTCCAGTGATTCTCGAGTTAGTGCTCCAGGAGAAGTTTCACTTTTCCCGCTTTCACCAGATAATAAATAATCAATGAATAGTTTCTGGGCATAAATGTGATAGTCGCCGGCTTGCTGAAGCACGATTCCATTCAATACATTTTTTAATGGAATTTTTAATAACTGATGATAGAAACTGAATGGACTTTTAATCGCGCTGATTAATTCATTTTGCGGTAAGGTAATGTGATAGGTACCCAGTAATCGTTCCGCAGTGATTAAACCATAAGTTGAAAACCATTTACTCAATTGTTCGTCTTGTATTAGCTCGTCCATAATTCATCCAATTTAAATTAGCTAGCGTCTGTGATATAAGGCTTATTATTTGAAATTATAGTGTATTTCAATGATGTTAAAACGATTAGATACTGATTTACAAACTTTAAATGCATTTCTACGGGTTTCGACACCAAACTCATGGCTTCAGCACGCATCAACCAATATACCTTTATTATTGGTTGATCATGCTCATTGTGAACGCAAAGCAGCAGCTACCGCAATTAATTTTATGAGCAAATATCCTGAAAAAGCTGAGTTAGTTGCCATCATGTCACCTTTGGCCAGAGAGGAATTACTTCATTTTGAAAAAGTAATGCATATTATGAAACAAAAGGGTATTTCTTATGGTCCTTTGCAACCTTCAGATTATGCCACTAAACTTCATAAACTCATTACAAAACGAGATGGAATTGAACGCTTATGTGATCAACTAATTATTGGCGCGATTATAGAAGCACGATCTTGTGAGCGTTTCAATGCCATTATTCCTTTCCTAAATGATCTGGAACTAGCTAAATTTTATAAAACTTTAATTAAATCTGAGGCTCGCCACTTTCAGGATTACTTATACCTAGCCAATTTATATGGCGGTTCAATTGATGATCGTCTGGATAGATTTTTAACGGTTGAAAATGCTTTTATTTCAAGCAAAGATACTGTGTTCCGGTTTCATAGTGGCATCCCCGGGTGTGATGGACACAATTAGAACGTAGCCTCCTCGGCCCGAACGGTTCGAGGAGAAACTCTTAACCTAATAATGGTGTTTACCCGTCTAAGTGGGTATGAGCTATATAAAGTAATGAGCGATCAAATCCATACAGCCGGATACCAACTAAACTTGCCCTATGGACCACGAGGTCTGAAATCAAGTTCTGATTCACCTTTCAGGAAGTTGTCTAATCCATTGTCGGGATCATCTTTTAATTTATTGAAGGTATCTTTGTCTAAAGCCATACCATGTTCATCAACAAATTTGGATTTATCGCCTGGAGTTGCTACATAACCTTGCTGTTCAAGCCACATCCGCACCCCTTTCTCGAATAATTGATCGAGTACTGGACTGGTTTCTTGATTATTATCTGAACGGGTAAGTGGTTGTATAGATAATTTTCCATCATCCGAACATGTAACCAAATGCTGAAGTTCTGGAAGATCAATCTCTGGATTTTTTCTAAAGAGTTCTCTAAGAATATCAGATGCAGGCAATAATACTTTATCGGCTATTAAGTTACTTGCTGGAGCCCAAATTGTTTCATTGGTTGATTGATGCAACGCTTTGGCCATGGAGCCATAAATATTCCATAGTTTCATCATCGCAGAACGCCAGTCATTGTAGGCATTAACATCAGCTTCTAGTGCTCTATCAGCTTCTTTCATTGCTACTTCCCAAAGAGTTGCCTCTCTGCCAGTCTGAGGATCAGTCGTTTTGTGTCCTTTATGTAATTTATCCATAGCCGCAGCACGTTCGTCAGCTCTTGCCCTTTCACGTTCTTGATATTCTCGAGTCAGTGCTTTCTGCTCTTCTTCTCTACGTATTCTGGCGAGCTCCTCGCGCATTTCATCATTTGATTTAGACATTACTGTACTCCTCTTGTAACAATGCATGGGTAAAATAGAATCCCTTTGTATTATCATAACACAATACTTGTGGCGTGTCATCCCAATCACTAAGCACAAATCGTTGCATTAGATGCATCTTATTCTGATATTGGGTAAGGCCTGGCTTATGAGTATGACCATGAACTAAAATACGGACTTGATATTGTGCCATATGAGCCAATACGGATTCTGTAACAACATCCATTTCTTCCATTGGTTTATTTTGTTTATTGGAGCTGATGGTACGAACTTTATTAACAATACTCTCGCGAAATCTTAAAGAAAAACTTAAAAACAACAGTACAAATAAGCGATTACGAGTTAAACGTCTCAACCTTTGATGACCTATATCTTTAGTGCAATAGCGATCTCCATGGGTTAATAATATGTTTTCACCACCCAATTTAACTAAGGTTGGTTCCTGCAGAATAGTCCAGCCAGCCAGTTTAGCGAACTTTTTACCCAGCAGAAAATCGCGGTTGCCACACATATAGTATATGGAGATGCCTTGCAAAGTCAGTTCAAATAATTGCCTGGCTATTCCTTGACTCCATTCATTAATCGAATCATCTCCAGCCCAAGCATGAAAAAAATCACCAAGAATATATATTTTTTTGACTGAAATTCGCGCCCATTTTATAAATTGATTAAAACGCTCTTGAATCTCGGAGTCTTCTGGATGGAGATGTAAATCTGATATAAATACAGCCTCTAACATAAGGACTCTATAACAATGTGTTGATTGGATAAATAAATCTGGCAAGGACCGTTAATTGGTTCTATGGCATCACTTAATCGATAAAAACCTGCTATTGATACTAACTCTGCTTCAAGAGATTGACAGAAGATTCTTGCATGTACATCACCGGATATTCCTGCTAAAGCTCTTCCTCTTAACGCTCCGTACACATGAATATTTCCATCGGACAATAATTCAGCGCCATGACTTACTGAGGATGTAACGATTAAATCAGCGCCTTTGGCTACAACTTGTTGTCCGGAACGAACGGGTGTAGTCAACAATTTGGTTGTAGTTAGTTCCGCAGTGAGCTGCTCAACGGGTTGTTCAACTAAAGGTTTATCTTGTGAAGCAGAGGCATTTAGAACCGCTAAACCATTACATTGAGCCAGAGTTTCTTGTAGCGCATTGCCTCCCTGTATTGCTACTGGAATCATCCCATGCTCTCGAGCAATTTGAAATAAAGCAATAAGATCAAACTCCAACTGATTCACTGAAGACAGATCAAATACCACTGGGGTTTTTTCGAATAATTTAGGGGCTTTAACTACAGTTTCTGCAAATTGCTGTGAAAAAAAATCAATATCTGTATTCATCACTTGTAAAACTGTAAAGGTATAAAGCCTTCCTTTTAATCTAAATGCTTGAGTTTTAGTTATATTTTCACTCATTTCTATGATATCCATAACTGATATTTTTGTTTATACTAGCATGTGGGAACCAATAACAGAAGGATATCAAAGTGGATAAACGATGGTTTGAACAATATCAAAATGGCGTGCCACATGAAATTGACCCCAGTCAATATTTATCCCTAGTATCTTTATTTAAAGAATCATGTAGCCTTTATGCCAATCGTACAGCATACACCAATCTGGGCAGCGACATTACTTATGCTCAACTGGATCACTTAACCAGAGATTTCGCTGCATACCTGCAACAACTGGGCCTACAAAAAGGCGCCCGCATTGCCGTCATGATGCCAAACTTGCTTCAATATCCGGTAGCATTATTTGGAATTTTACGTGCAGGTTTTGTTGTGGTAAATACAAACCCACTCTATACAACGGATGAAGTAATTCATCAAATGAATGATTCTGGAGCAGAAGTAGTTATCGTTCTTGCCAATTTTGCAAACACCATAGAGAAAGCCTTACCTTCAATGAACTCAGTCAAACATGTGATTGTTACTCAAATTGGTGACCTGTTCCCGACATTTAAACGATTAATCGTTAATTTTGTTGTAAAGCATATAAAAAAACTCGTTCCTGCTTACAAAATTCCTCACGCGGTAGCATTTAACTATGCGTTACTCGAAGGCAAGCAAGCAACATTGCATCATGTTGAATTAAATCATGAAGATATTGCGTTCCTTCAATATACAGGAGGAACAACAGGTGTTGCCAAAGGAGCAATGCTCACACACGGAAACCTGGTAGCCAATGTATTACAAGCGTACTCCTGGATTGCACCCCTAGGTATTTCGGATAATGACATTATTGTTACAGCCCTCCCTCTTTATCATATATTTTCATTAACAGCGAATTGTCTAACCTTTATGAAAGTTGGTGCCAAAAACATACTAATTACCAATCCTAGAGATTTAAGTCATTTTATTGATGAAATTAAAAACTCCGGTTTTACAGCTTTTACAGGCGTTAATACTCTATATAACTCTTTGTTAAATCACCCCAAATTTAAAGAAATAGATTTCAGTAAACTTAAACTGGCCTTATCTGGTGGAATGGCGCTTCAAAAAAGCGTATCACTTCGATGGGCGGAAATGACTAAAACACGTGTGTTAGAGGCTTATGGTTTAACTGAAACAAGTCCTGCTGCAACGATGAATCCAATGTATATGGATGGATATAACGGCAGTATAGGTTTGCCCTTACCTTCAACAGATGTATCTATCCGCGATGATAATGGCAAGGAAGTTCCAATAGGCACAAGTGGAGAGTTATGCATTAAAGGACCACAGGTTATGCCTGGATACTGGAAGCGTCCTGATGAAACAGCTCTGGTTTTCACTAAAGATGGCTTTTTAAAAACAGGTGATATTGCCAGAATGGATGAAGAAGGATTTATTTATCTGGTTGACAGGAAAAAAGATATGATCGTAGTGTCCGGCTTCAATGTATATCCCAACGAAGTAGAACAAGTAATAGGTATGCACCCAGGGGTACTGGAAATTGGCGTTGTTGGAGTTGTTGATGAAGAATCTGGTGAGCGAGTCAAAGCCTGCATAGTTAAAAAAGATCCGAATTTGACAGCGGAACAAATAATCGCTCATTGCAGAGAACATTTAACCGCTTATAAAGTGCCAAAGATAGTCGAGTTTTTTAATGAGTTACCTAAAACCAATGTTGGCAAAATAATGCGTAGATCATTAAAAGAAGGAGCTTCTGGAAATGATGCGCAACAAAATAAAAAGCCTATAGTAACAGCTTAAAATATCTTTGCTTTAATTGTTTAAATCAATCGGGATTCGTTAACCCCGATTGATTTAATCAGGGTTTTTCCATTCAAAATACTTTGAATAAAGATGAATGAATGTACCGTCATCCTCCATCTGCAAAATCACTTGATTGATTCGTTTAATTAATTCGCTATTATCTAAACTGGTCATAACTGCATAACCTTCCCCTACTGGTTTTTTACTGCCAATAAGTTTGTAAATACCTGGATTTGTTGCTATCCAATATTTAGCTGACTCGTAGTCCAATATAAATGCATCAATTTCATTGTTCTGTAACCCAACAAATATGTCATTAATCATTGGATACGTGACAATGGTATTGTTTCTATTGTCAGAACGTACTTGATCGCCATAGGGCGTTCCTTCTCTTACGCCTATTCTTTTTCCATAAAGGTCCTCAAGCGTGTTAATTGAGGCATTATCGTTTGAGGTAATGTACTGCGAATAACTCTGTAAATAAGGAATACTGAATAAAAACTGTTTTTCTCTCGATTTGGTAATAATCATTGATGAGATGACTAAATCAATTTTTTTATTTTTAGTAGCGCCAAAGAGATCATTAAAAGTGTACGCTTTAAACTTACAAGTGATCTTTAATCTTTTGCAAATTTCCATCATCAAATCAATATCATATCCGTAATAAGCAGACTCTTGACTGGTCCATGTTTCAAATGGTGGATTAAATTTGGACGAACCAATCGTTATGGATTGGGAATGACACAATAAAGACGAGATACACAATATCAATAAAACGAATGATTTCATAAGTTTTACCTTGGAAGAGCAGCATTAATAACACCATAAGCATGGTATAAATTTCTATTTTTGTACAATTATTTGGAATCAATAACTAATTGTTTCATGATTCTGGCTGTAGCACCCCAGATATAATCATTGTTTGTTATAAATTCACATGTCGTAAATTGAACACCATACCGCTCAACAGTGATTTTCTGATAATTCGCGGCACTATGGACTAAAGACATAGGAATGGTGATAAGCCCTGTTACTTCATCAAAATTTAAAACATAGGGTTCTATAGATTCAATCTGACCTAACCATGGATGAATAATAATACCGGACAGAGTGCGTTCATCTTTTAGCTCCTTAATCAGAGTAACGCGTTCCTTTATTATCCCAAGTTCTTCATGGAGTTCCCTTAATGCTGTATTTGAAAAATTTAGGTCATTCTCTTCCCATAATCCACCTGGAAAACTGATTTCTCCAGGATGATTCCTTAACTGTTCGCTACGTTTTGTTAGAATTAAAGAATCAGTTGCGAGTTCATGCAAAACGATTACAGCTGAATGTGTGGTCTCATTTTTTGAGAATTTATTTAAGTCCATTAATTATCGCTGCAATTTTAGTATAACATTCACGATATTCATCTTCGCATTTGGAGTCAATAAGAATTCCGCCACCAGCTGCCAAATGAAGAATATTTTTTTTTGCGGTTATGGTACGAATAGCAATATTGGTATCGAATCGACCATGGCTTGAGAAATAGCCTATGCTGCCGCAATAAATGCCTCGAGCATAGTGTTCTTGTTCATTAATGATGTTCATTGCTTCCAGTTTTGGTGCGCCAGTTATTGATCCACCGGGAAAACATGAAAGAAAAATATCAAATGGATTCAAGTGATCCATGCAGAGTGCTTCGATGTCGCTAACCAGATGATGTACCGAATTATAGCTTTGTACTTCACAAAGATTAGTAACCTTCACAGAACCCGGCTTCGCAATTTTTCCTAAATCGTTACGCATCAGATCGACAATCATCACATTTTCCGCACGATTTTTTTCGCAGGAAATCAGTTGATTTTTCAATTGCTCGTCAATCTTCGGATCAATCGAACGTGCAATAGTGCCTTTTATTGGGGATGCAAGAATAGTCCCCTGATCATATTGGAGAAATCGCTCCGGTGAAAAACTAAGTATATCCGCTTCCTTGTTCCTTAAAAAGGCTGAAAATGGAACTGGGTTCTTATCGGTAATCGTTCTATAAATTTCCCAGGAATCGCCTGAAAAATTGGCATGAAATGGCTGGGTCAAATTAACCTGATATGCTCTCCCTTCGTTCAAGTATTTATTTATTGCCGAAAAAGATTGTTGATAATTCTCTTTTGAAACGAGCGGTATGAACTCACTGTTTAATTCATATTTCTGAGGTTCAATTGGAGATTGATTCCATATTTGAATGATTTCTTCAATTAGAGTTTTTGTTGATGAATGACGATTTGCTGCAAATAATGTGACTTTTCTCAAAAGATGATCCGCGATAATCGCCCAATCGTAAAGTCCCATATCCAAAAGCGGCATGTCTGATAGAGACTCTTGAGGCATTGTTTTGATCCCGAGCAGCTGGGCTCCAAAATCATAAGAAATATACCCTATTGCTCCGCCCTGAAATGGAAGATCATTGATTGATTCATGGTCTAACAGGAGATCACGTAATGTATCTGGAGAGGAGTTTTTTGACTCTTGATTTGACCAGATTACAACACGATCATAGGGATAAGCACTTAAAATATCATAGCGTCCACGCGCTTTGTCGGTGCTTTCGAGCAATACAAATCCTGGTAAATCACAGAACTTTTTATATGAATCTTGCAAAAAAAGATGATAATTTAGTTCTAATGATACGAATTTGCTCAAAATAACCCCTATTAATACTGTTTTTTTTGAATATATCTTTACATAAAAGTTAATAAATTGTACAGTGTTGTTTTCCATAAACCCTGATTTTATAAGCCTTATGTTCATTTACTTCCAAGATATTACTTGTCAAACCAAACACATCTTATGGTCTTTCCCCGAAGGCTCAACTTCAGCTGATTGTGTTTATAAATTTGCAGGGGAAAAAGATCCCATTGATCACCAACTAATTAACGATGCTTTAGCAGGAATCGAAGGTATAGAAATTATAGACGGTATTGCAACTGTATCTAATATCCAAGTGTTTCGAATTCGTCATCCTTTTAATATTGTTCTTCCGCTCGAAGATCAAGGACAGCTTCAAATAAGTCCAAGCTCAATCAGAGGAACTACATTTTATAGAGGTGGTTCAGACCAAAATCTTCCGATGTCCTCATCATCCAGTATATCGCCCAGAGCAGACTCAGCCCCACCTCCACCACCAAGGACGCCCAGAGGAGTTCGATTTGCATTGACATTTGCGTCCCTGCTTTCATCCTATCCAGGTGAAACCCTTGTATACGATGTTGACGCCGAACCGAATATAGTTGCTAACAATTTAAGCAATCTTAAAAAACTATCGTCACTTGGTGTACATTCTGTCGGCTCAGTCAATCTCACCATACAAGTCTTAAAAAATGTAAATTTGTATTTTCTGCGCCAACACCAAATCAGCATGGTGAAGAAACTATTTGATGATGAACTGATACCTGCAATTCATGAGTTTCAAAATGGTAAGCCTGTACCTAAATTTGTTTTAGACTATTTTGCGCTGGCTGTACGAAACATCATGGTTAATACCACTTACAACAGTAAAGATACTGCTTTTGAAACCAATTTCATTCTGGAGAGCACACCAATCCCTATTAAATCGAACTATGAGGTTCGTGCTGTTTATGCTAGAGAAATGTTATCTTCTTTATTGTATTTTATTGATTATTCATCCAGTTCAGACACGGGTAATCCTGAATTAGATCAATGGCTTCATGAATTTAAGGCACATATTTATCTTGATGAAGAAACAGTTAGAGAACGCTCCCTTCGTTCCAAGAATTGGGAGTTAATCAATACGACTCTCTTGTCTCTCGAACAATCAATTATTTGTTCTGGATTAATGGATCATGACTACAAGCAACTTCAATTAAATTCAATAATTTGTAATGGACAACTACACTTTAACCTGCTTGTTGCCGCGATCAAATCGATGCATGAAGGTAAAACCACCCTTAAATACGCGCTCGACCGCCTGGATAGAGAATATAAATTCCCAGAAGATACCGTATTAACTCTTCCTCCAGTTTTATCCTCACTGTTGTCGATGATCAATGCATGGTATCAAGCTGCATTGCATCCTGATGCTAAAACAAAACTAAAAGAACATGGTATATCTGAGTTAGTTGCAGAGACTTTGAAATTAACTCAACCCTTATTTCTTGAGTCAACTAATGGAGACGTTCGCTCCACTTCAGCAAAATTTATATCACATACTCTCCGACCTACTGATACCGATATATATATTAGCCCTGAATGGAAAGGTGCATTGGACACGAAATTTGTCAATAAAATGCAACTTTTTAATAAAAATAAAAAAGACAGCATGAAACCTGAAAAATTGAAACAAGAGATTTATAATGTAGTTCGCGAAGTATTAAAGGAGAAATTGGATTCATTAACTAAAGATGAGGAACACGCTCATAATCAAGCCTCATCCTCCAACTCAACTTCATATTCAATCTAATGTTTTAATTTCTGAGTCACATTTCATCATCCTGAACGCAGTGAAGGATCTACAAATGTAGGCACCACACCACATTCAGGAGATCCCTCATTACATTCGGGATGACGGTTAACTTTCGTCATCCTGAACGCAGTGAAGTATCTCCAAATTCAGGAACCACACCACGTTCAGGAGATCCCTCTTTACATTCGGGATGACGGATAAGTTCCGTCATCCTGAACGCAGTGAAGGCTCTCACAATTCAGGCACCACACCACGTTCAGGAGATCCCTCTTTACATTCGGGATGACGGATAAGTTCCGTCATCCTGAACGCAGTGAAGGATCTCCAAATTCAGGAACAACACCTCGTACAGAGGATCGATATAACGTCTACCTCAGTTATTAGGAAGTTACTTAATTTCAATTTAATTCACTGGTTTTTAAATCAATTTGTGAGTATTCTATGGCAACGCGTTGTTGACAAGGAGCCATGTAATGACAACAGTTGCTCAATTTGATATTACTTTCACGCAGTTTTTGAATGAGCAAGGTGAGTTAGTAGGTAAACTACCCTCCTTTGCAGAAGATCATTCCGCTTTAAAAGATTTATACAGAACAATGGTACTTACCCGTACTTTTGATAAAAAAGCAATTGCCTTGCAAAGAACTGGCAAAATGGGAACCTATGCTCCTATTAATGGTCAGGAAGCTATTTCAACGGCAATTGGCCATGCAATGAAACCCGATGATGTCTTCGTCCCCTATTACCGTGATTATGCCGCTCAGTTGCAGCGCGGTGTAAAAATGTCCGAAATTCTTGCCTTTTGGGGTGGAGATGAGCGTGGCAGTAATTTTTCCGGCAATTCCCAGGATTTACCTATCTGTGTACCAATAGCGTCTCAATGCCTTCATGCCGCAGGAGTTGCCTTTGCTTTTAAATATCGAAATCAGAACCGTGTTGCTGTAGTCTGTATTGGTGAAGGCGGTACTTCTGAAGGTGATTTTTATGAAGCAATGAATGTAGCAGGAACCTGGAATTTACCCGTTGTTTTTGTAGTAAATAATAACCAGTGGGCTATCTCTGTTCCTCGAGACAAACAGACAAGTACTCAAACTATTGCCCAAAAAGCCATAGCTGCTGGATTTAAAGGCGTACAGATCGATGGCAATGACGTGCTCGCAACCCGCCAAATCATTGGTGAAGCCATTGACAAAGCACGCCGCGGGGAAGGCCCAACATTGATTGAGGCATTAACATACCGACTTTGCGATCACACTACTGCTGATGATGCAACACGATATCAACCTTCGGAAGAAGTGGAGCAGGCCAAACCTAAAGAACCCATAGCTCGATTCAAACATTTTCTGATGGCACAAAAACTATGGTCTTCAGATGAAGAGGAACAATTAGTTATGGAATGTTCCGAAAAGGTAGAACAAGCAGTTAATGAATATTTAAGTACTGCCCCTCAATCTATAGGCAGTATTTTCGATTATCACTATGCAGAGTTACCTGAATATCTTGTGGAACAACGCGCAATAGCCATGGAGGAAGCAGGTCATGCCTGATATAACCTTAATTGAAGCAGTAACTCAGGCTCTGGCTTATGAGTTAGCCCATGATGAAAACGTCGTCGTATTTGGTGAAGACGTGGGTAAAAACGGTGGCGTGTTTCGTGCGACCGTTGGATTACAAGAGCGTTTTGGAGAGAAACGCGTTTTTGATACTCCCCTTGCAGAATCCATGATAGCCGGTCTGGCAATAGGAATGTCCATTCAGGGATTAAAGCCTGTAGCAGAATTTCAATTTATGGGTTTTATCTATCCTGCGATGAATCAAATCATTTCTCATGCTGCTCGTATGAGAAACAGAACTCGTGGACGACTGCATTGCCCACTGGTATACCGAGCGCCATTTGGCGGTGGAATTAGAGCACCCGAACATCATTCTGAAAGTACAGAAGCTTTATTCGCTCATATACCCGGTTTACAAGTAGTTATTCCCTCATCTCCCAAACGTGCTTATGGATTATTGCTAGCCGCTATGCGAAATCCTGATCCTGTTATTTTTCTTGAGCCAAAACGTATCTATCGTTTAGTCAAACAACCCGTCGCAGATGATGGACAGGCATTACCAATAGGAAAATGTTTTACATTGCAGCACGGTGATGATCTAACTCTAGTCAGCTGGGGTGCCAGTATGCACGAAACCCTGCAAGCAGCGAAACAATTAAGTGATGAAGGCATTTCCTGTGACGTGATTGATGTGGCGACAATCAAACCATTAGATATTGAGACCATAATCGCTTCCGTAGAAAAAACAGGACGTTGTGTAATTGTCCATGAGGGAGCTAAAACCTGTGGAGTTGGAGCTGAGATATCTGCTCAAATTATGGAACAGTGTATGGCTGATCTTCTTGCCCCGGTTCAGCGGGTCACTGGTTATGATACCGTAATGCCTTACTTCCAGCTTGAAAAACAGTACATACCAAGTGTTACACGTATTAAAAACAGTGTTATGAGCATAATGGAGTGATAATGAATATTTTTAATCTACCTGATTTAGGTGAAGGATTACCTGATGCTGAAATTCATGAATGGTTTGTTAAAGAAGGTGATACAGTAAAAGCGGATCAACCTTTAGTTTCTATGGAAACAGCTAAAGCTGTAGTTGATGTACCCTGCCCTCAAGGCGGTACTATTGCCAAACTTTTTGGCAAACCTGGTGATGTTATTAAAACCGGTGAACCTTTAGTTGCATTCGTTTCAACAAGTGCCAAACCTGCTGATAAAGGTACTGTAGTAGGTAATCTTGAAGAAAGTACCGAAATCAGTGAAGATAACTTTGTAATTGGCTCGCAGAATTCAGACAGAACACGTGTTAAGACAACACCTGCGGTACGGATGCTGGCTAAAAAACTGGGTGTTGATCTGAACACCTTAAAAGGCACAGGAGAGCATGGAGTCATCACCCGCCTTGATGTTCAGAATCAGGCAGATAAAAACTCCCAACCCCCTGTTGGTTTTGAACCATTGCGTGGGGTTAGAAGAGCCATGCTAAACAGTATGGTTCAGTCACATGCGGAAATAGTACCAGTAAGTATTTTTGACGAAGCGGATATTAATAACTGGAAACAAGGCACGGACATCACTGTTCGGTTAATTAGAGCAATTGTACATGCATCCAACATGGAACCAGCTCTTAATGCCTGGTTTGATACCCGACATGGTGCCCGCCAGTGTTTTAAAGAAGTTCATCTTGGATTGGCTATGGATAATGATGAAGGTTTATTTGTGCCCGTCATACACGACGCCAATAAGCATTCAGATGGTGAATTACGCCAAATCATCAATGACTTCAAAGAATCGGTACGAAATCGAGCTGTTACCGCAGATAAGTTAAAAGGTGCAACAATAACCTTATCCAACTTCGGTAAATTTGCTGGTCGTTTTGCCAGCCCGATAATAGTTCCTCCGATGGTATCAATATTGGCTGTAGGAAGACTCTATAAAAGTGCTGTTGTTACTCCTGAAGGTTCAATTGAAGCGCACAACATGCTTCCACTCTCCCTCAGTTTTGATCACAGAGCTGTAACTGGAGGTGAGGCAACTCGGTTCCTTGGTGCAGTCATAGAATCACTACAGAACGCCTGATCTTTTTATATCTGCTCTCGGTTCGAAATAGTGCTGAGAGCGGCAATCACCCATATATCTCCTAAAGCCATGTACCCCTACTCATGTTGATACTTACCCATCACTAGATGAATTACTACTGTATTAGAACTTCACTTTTGCAATTCAAGAATATATTGGATTAATAAAGAGCACTTAAAGACGATTTATTATGCACATCGGTTAATAATTCTTTAATAATTAAGGTCTATAATCAATTTATAAGTCACTTAATTGGTTTTTTACAATGAATCTAAATAAAGAACAGTTCGAAATTTTATTTGGTCGTTACAGGAGTAAAAATCCCAATTATCCAGCCACTGATGCATCTAGAAAACAATTTAAACTCGCTGTTGAATATATTGAAAGAAAATTTGAATCAGATTTTGTTAATTTGTTTGCCTTAAGCAGTTCCCAAGAGGAAACATTTCAAGATCATAAATCTCATTGGGATTTTGCATGCCAAATATTTGATGCCAGTTTACCAGCACAAAATAATTTTAAATTTGATACCAATAGAGCTGAGTTAGAGAAAATCAAGGTAGAACAAAAAATTGTCCATACCTCCTTGATATCAATCCATGGAATGACCAGAAACCAGGGCTTAAGGGAAAAACTAATCAAAGGTAACTTAACTAAATCAGAATGGTTGACTGATCTTGATTTACAACGAATGCTCGAATTAACTGGAACTCAGGACAAAATTCATATCCTGACTTTTGATCCACAATCCATAGGTACAGCATTACATTTTGAACGAGAAAAGCATACTGACGGTCTACCTTACTCGATTCCAATGTTACTCAATAAAGGAAGTGATGCCTCTAATCAGGGATCACATTGGCTTGCTGCAAACATAGTAGTTGATCCAACAGCTCGTACCGTCTCTTATAAGATTACAGACAGTATGAAATTGTCGGCAAACGAAGAACAGGCTTATAAAAAACTGATCGAAAATGCCATTAATTATCAGGAAAATAACGCTCCCGATCTTATTTCATTTAAAGGTTTTCCCGCAAACGAAGGCTGGACCATTAAACGATCCGATAAAGACGTTATAAGTCAAAATCAAAATGATGGTTTTTCCTGTGGGTATAGGGCACTGCATAATTTATTTCAAATCGAAGGACTGGTTGGTGATAATGAAATAGCTAAAAGCTATAAACAAATCAGAGGTAAAGAGGGTATTGCTCCTGAAGAAAGCAGCGCGTTAGTCAAAGAATTTTATGAAGCACAACTTGAGAATTTAGTAATCGACGCATCGGTGTATGATGCAATCAATCACAAACAACGCAAACTATTTGAATCAGATCATGATCAAAAGCGTATTAAAAACACTGCTTTAAAACAAATTCTAACTCAGGAACAACCGACTGTTACAGAGGATCCCAGCTTTTTGGTTAATCCAGCAGTAAGTGAGGCTGTTAATAAACTAAATGGGTTTTCATCCGTTTTTTCATTTCCCGGGACAAGTGATCCTTCATTAAGCGCGACAGATTTTGAAAATTTGTTTACTCAACTTCAACTAAAACTGGATAGATTAGACATTAATCTCAAATTACTAACTTTGACGCCCTGCAATGCCGAGATGTTAGATGGATTGAATGCGTATTGTGGATTAAATGCAGGAATAAGAGTTGATAAACTTAAAATCGATCTCGATCCATCAGTCAACCCAGAGGTCTTTGTCGCCAAATTAAAATTAGCACTGAATAACCTCTCAGAAAATAATTTAGCAGAACTCGTTATCGCCGACAAAGGAACAGTTCTTAAAGAAGAACACTGGTTACAAATCTATAACTTTGTTGAAAAGAAACAAATTCCAATCGCTATTACTCTTCCAGAGGAGTTCTTAAACTCTACATTACAACACCAGCTTGATGATGTTGTTTCTGTTAACCAGCGCATGAAAAATCAGAATGAACTGGGTATGGAACAAAAAGAACGAAAAGCGCTGGATCTAGAACATAAAGGGATTCGCAAGAGACCCACATTAAAAGACGCTCGAGCAGGAATAAATATTGATATTGAACTTCAACAAGAACAACAGGTTGAGGTGGCCGTAGCTGTTCAAAAAACTCGTGAATCAAATGAGGAAGAAGTTGGTTTTGGCGAAATTAATGCCCTTGATTTAAACGAATTGATGCGACGTTTTTCTCAAGAAGGCATGTTGGTGATTAATCCAGAAGCCCAATTGATCTCCAAAAGTGAGTTAAAGAAAAACTGGCATACATGGATGGGAGATATTGTCTATGTGGAAAGTAATGGGGTTCGTTATGACTCACTAAAATCAGATAATGTGCCCCAGGGAAACGAGGTCATTATACGCGGTACCCAGTTTGGGAAAATCAGTATTGAAGCAGTACAACAATTAATGGACCATCGAGAACAATTTCAGTATGGAATTAATCCTGATTTTCTTCCACCTGGCTTTGCTCTGGTACCCGATCGCTCAAATTCAGAAATCCTTGTATTACATTATGATAAAGACGTAGCTCCATCCAGTACTGATATAGCTCCTCAACTGCAGGAACAAATTTCCAAAAAACCCCCATCAGCAGATGTTTTTGGTGAAATGATCAGTTCATTAAAACCCAATGATAATGCTCGGGACGCAGTATTATTAAAACAATGGAATCTCATCAATGATTCAACTTATTCACGAGAAAATACTTTTGAATTTCGAGGTCAATTTTCCAAATTATTACTTCTGAATAAAGATCAACTCGAACAGGTTTTTAGTCTATGCAACTCAGAAGGAACATTCAATGCAAAAATATTGCATTACATCATGGAAAACACTCAACGCACTGAATCACTTTTTAAAGGGAACGCAGATAGAACAGACGACAATTCTGTTGCATTAGACAGTATTATAAAACAATTTCATGGATCTGAAGACTTAGCCAAAAGCTTTATTGAGTTATCACATAATCTCACGACTACAACACCAGATAAAAGCACACATATTCTCCTGACTTTATTAGCAGATAATCCTGAACTTAAAACGCAAGTCGAAAGTTGGTCAAAAAAACTTGCTTTTGATGACAAACAAATGAATGCGCTATTACAGGTATACACTGAGTATTCTGGCGCAGGGTTATCAAAATTATTTTCTGTATGGAAGGATATTGATAGTGAACTGCTGAAACAATTAAGTAATACCGTATTTAAACAAGCAGATTCATTTGTACCCATGATTAAGAACGAAAAAATGCAGGATGCATTAAAAGTTCTGAGTGGATTAAGTCAGGATAAGAGCAAATACGCCTGGTGGACTAGCTTGTTAGCGCAACATTCTTCAGCTGTAGGATCTGACAGTTTACCAGAACTCATAAGTGCCTTTAATTCATTTGTCAAAAAAATTGAGGAAATGGGGCTAAAATTTTATCCCAATGTATCGTTCACGGATGTTAAAAGTATGCCCACAGTGTTGGGTCGAATTTTAACCATTTTACAAAATACAGCTCCAGTTGACCGAGAAGCACAATGGAAGGAGATTACTGCCATTTCATTAGAGGCAAATGGCGCCGTTCGTGAATTTACTCAACCAGTTCAGCAGGGAAAACAAACAGTACAAAAAGTATTTGTTATCCCTGAAATGAGAGTTACCCCACTTGAATACAACAATACTGATTATTCAGCAAAAGGTAAATGGAAATCCATTGCGAAACAAGACACTCTGGCTGAAACAAGAAAAGAATTTTATCGTTTTGTTGCTCACCAAAAAGACAGGTTACCTCTGGATTTTTATCGTGAAATGGATGCAAAAATTGTATCGTCAAAATGTACTGATACAGAAAAAGCGAAATTGTTTGCACTGCTGGCGGATAGTACTACTGGTTTAACCAATGCTGAACTATCAAGTGATATAGAGCACTCAAAAGAAAACTGGAATCATATTGTTAACTCATTGAATAATATACCGTTGTCAGCGCCCCTAAAATTATTTGAAAGTAAAATAAGAGAACAATTAGTCGATCGCTTATTTGATTTAGGTAATGCACCAGCACTACCCGTGTTGAGAAAACTTCTGGATTTAATAGGCAACGCTTTAAAAATTGAAAATTACTTCCGTGCTGTAAGCGAATTGGAAGAGAAAGGTCAGCGACTCAACCATACCTGTAGTATTCTTGAGCAAATAACCCGAAATTGGGGAGATTCAATCTATACCGGTATGAAATTTTATACCGAGGATACTTATAAAGAACCAGGAGAATCAATATTCTACAGACATCTGGATACCGCAGTAGCTCTTTTAAACGGACCGAATGGCTGGGCCTTCGACGATAATGAATACGGTAAAAAAATACTGTCTCTCATCAGTACCTTTGGGCTGGCAAATGGTAATAAAGAAGACAATCAAGCCACTGCTTATAAAATAAGAACTATCTTTGATGCCGCATTAATGAAAAGCAACTCCGCCATTAATAAAGCCCTATATATAATGCAGTCCATGGATAAAAATGGACCACCTCCACTTACTCCTAACGATTTATATGAGTTCATCAGTCAATTTAGTAATGAGTACATTAGTTCAAGGGAAATTACAAAAATCCAAAATCTGGTCAAAGACCGATTTGAAAACTACTTTCCAAATAACTACTTTAAATTTCTGCAAGCCGAAGGTATGCCTCTTGAGGCGCAACAGGTACTTAACGCCAAATTTAGTGACAATGAACGTAAATTGATTGAACAATTAGTATCGCATTATACTGAGCCTGGAGACGCCTTACAGTATTTGGATGTAATTAAAAAACTCGTAGTCATTACTCGCGATTTATCAAAATTAGAACGCGAAACGTTTTTACAAAAAATAAATTCACCTGCTCTCCTCGAACATACAACAATAAATAATTTAGATCAGCTATTGGAAGGTATAAAAAACAGTGGAGCCCCCAATGATTTCTTATTCTTCCTTAACAAAGCGGAACATTTCCAAGGTCAACTTAATGGTCTAATGCAAAAAACCCAAGTTTATTTGAATACCATACTGCCTTCAATGGAACAAATGAAGAGCAAAGTAGTATCCAAAATGGACTCTCTGAATCTGGTTATCGATTTATTATTAACAACTAATCCCGAGAAACTAGGTTCTTCACCCGATGTAAAACGTCCAGATGATGACGATTTTCTACAGATTAGAGATCAACTTACAGTAGACCCGGATAAAGTAGATCCCAAACTTCTTGAAACACAAATTATATCCTTTATTGAAAAGGTTCCTGGAGCAAATCAACTTGCCGCACTGAAGAATTTGAAGGACCATTTAGAGGAGTTGAACAGCCCAGAACCTGTAGCCGATAAACCTGAACCGGTTAAACCAGCAGAAAATGCAGGCGTATTAGGAAGGATAGGCGCTGCTCTTGGTGGAGGAATCAAGGCCGTTGGTGGTTTTTTCAGTAAATTAATTGGTAACAAAACTGAAGTTTCCCCGGCAGCTGAATCAACTCAACCGATAACTGTGGTCATCAAAAAACCTAAAGATTTTGAGACAGACTATTTAACTAAAGCCAGCAACGAACTATCAACTGTTATCGAAAAAAGAAAGCAATTCGATCAGGTTTTTGTTGATTTATTTAAAAGCATCAATCAAGCAGCGGAACATTATCCGGGTGATAAAACTACAATTATCAATTACCTGAGACACTTTCTTTCTAATAATTACTCAAGCGATGATCAAATTGTTTTTTCATGGAATAACATTAACTTAATTAAAAATGAGTTTATCGCTTTGGATGATCCAGATATTGTTCGTTCTTTATGCAATCATTTTAGCAGTGATAAAGGTGAATTTACCCATGAGTCGCTGTTAAAGTTATTGTCTTCACCGGAATATACAGCATTTCCCAAAGATGAGAAAAAGTTGTTTTTAAATTTGTTAACTTCATTAATTAACAACGATAAGCCCTGTACGCTTAATGAACTGAACGATTTAATGAATCGATGCAAAGATGAGAAAAAGGGGCCAATTCTTCTTGAAACCTTAAAAAACATCTATAAATCAGCACCCTACCCGACTCTTAAAAAATTTCAAAAATGGGAAAACAGTTGTCCTGAGGATGGTGATTTAGCACAACATCTTGCTGAATGCTATGCAAAATTTGATAAAAAACCTTGTAAACGAGAAACTGTTAATGGATTTAACCTGGCTTTTGCAAAAGATCAAGCAGCCAAAATGGGTGGTGTAACCTACAGCAATGAAGAGTTAGAGTCAATTGACAGAGAAGTTAAAGCAGTACGAGATTTATCGACCGATGAAATCAAAAATGAATTACTTGATTTAAGAAATAAAACAAAAGAATTAAGTACTGAACGTCTGGTCGCATTATCCGCTGAACTGATGTATCGCACCAAAGGAATGCCTGCTGTCTTTGATAATGGCAAGCAAAAATTGGGGCGATCTTTTGAAATCCATACGACGCAATATTTAGCAATTCACTCCATGCTGAAATCGGGTACTCACGTAACAAGTGAAATTGGCACAGGTGAAGGTAAGTCACGAATTATGATGCTCATGATCCTGGCTCAGTATGCTCAAGGAAAAACAGTTGACTTTGTAACAGCTGATGTCCAACTCGCAACGCGAGATTACTTATCATTCAGATCACTGTTCCAATCTGTAGGCGCTAAAACAAACATTATTTATCAAAACACGCCTGCAAATGAATATGCGCTGGATGGTATTAATTTCTCCGACGCTGCCAATTTAAGCTTATTCCGTAATAAAGCACGAAGTGAAGGTAGAGCAAATCTGGTTATTGCTGAAAATCCTGAGCAAAGAGCCATGATGCTTGATGAGGCAGACAGAACCTACTTCGATATGGCTGATACACGATTTAACTATTCCGCGATGGCTGATGCAACCATACGCGACATGCCTTGGGCCTATGAAGTATTAGTTGGATTTTTCTCACAGGATAATCCCGAAATAATGAGGTTATATCAAGAAGATATTGATGCCTGCAATAAATTATTAATTCAGTATGCTTATAAAGAAGTAGGACCAGAAAATGCAAAACGTCTTGAATCGGTTGCTCAATCTCAACTGGAATCCTGGCAACAATCAGCCTTAACCGCTTTAGTACTGGAGCTGGATAAAGACTTTGTGATTAAACCGGATATTGAGATTGAAACAGCGAAAGGCCCATTGATGGTCAGTGAGGCTCGTCTGTTAATCGGTAACCGCGAAGATCGCAGCTCCAAGTTTTCTTTTGGTGTACATCAATGCTTGCATGCTCGTTTGAATATGCTGAAAAACAAACCAGATACTGCAAAACCAGGAGATGAAAAATTAATAGCACGATTATCGGAATGTGAAAACGACTTTTTTATTGATAATGAAAAGCAAATTATCTATTCATCAACCAGTAAATCCATGTTAGATGAGTATGCACAGGGTACTGTTTGTGCTGTAACAGGAACTGCCGGTTCAATCCGCGAGCAAGAGGAAGCAAAGGCTTTATATGGAAGTAGTAAAGATAATGAAGAAATGAGCTTCATTACAGTTCCAAGACATAGAGGTTTAAATCGAGTTGACTACCCTATTTACCTTGCCGCAGATAAAAAATCACAACAGGAACTTTTTGCACAACAAATTCGAGAAGCTCGTGCTGCAAATCAACCTGTCGCGATTATTTGTGAAAATGATATAGAAAGTCAGGCAATGATGGATTACCTAAGTAAGGTTTTTCCCATTGACGCCAATAACCCCGATATTGTACGTATTAGTTCACAAACAAGTTCCCATGATGAAGCGGAGCATATAGAAAAACATGCTGGACAACCTGGAATGGTTACTGTATCAACAGGCATGATTGGTCGTGGAACAGATATTCCCTTGCAAGGTAGATCTGCAGAACATGGATTGAAAGTACTTGTAAATTATTTACCTCGCGAGCGTGAGCTCAATCAAATTATAGGTCGTGCCGGTCGGTTTGGCGCTGAAGGCGATACACGTCTTATTCTCAATAAGGTAGATTTGAAAAAACAATTTGGAAAATCAAGTCTCAATGATGGCTTTTATACGGCTACAGAAGCCTACATTAAGCAACAACATGCCATTATGGATAGAAAAGCTCAGGTAGAAAGGATGATTAAATTTACTGTTGCTGATTTCAGACGCGATTTAACAAATAATTATTTTGATCAATTATTTAAAGAAGTTGTTCCTCACCAACAGCCCCAATTAAGCACGCCATGGAAAAAATTCTTTGATGAAACTGATAAGAAATGGACTGAAACATGGCAGGCAATTAAAGGGGAAATGGATAATATTAATCCTGATGTTGCAGTCATTAATAAACATCTTGATAATTATCAAAATATTGTTCAAGCAAAATGGAATGATTTAAAAGATGAAACAAAAGTACTGAATCTAAAAGGTAAAACAATGGATTCTCCTACGGATCTATTGAACGCGGATGTTGGACCATTGGCCCTTTCTGAGAAAGCAAAAACAATATTGACCGGATTTAGTCCTGAAAAAATTGCTCCATTAAAGACAGTGGTTTATGACAAATACGATCCAGCGCATGATGGTAAAGCCGTATTATATACTCGCCCCTTTGAGAAGTTACGAGCTGTATTCCGAGGAGAACGTTCCTTGTTTGCTGATTTTAATGCCTGGATGGATAATAGAGGAATTTTATTCCCTAATCTTCGTGCCTGGTGGAATGGTCATATGACATTCGGACAACTATTATTTGGTGGTGCAACTAAAGGCAGTGTTGTGATGTCCGAAAAGGGTCGAGAAATTCAAGAACAAGAATCGCCAAAGGTCACCAATAATAATGGTCCTTCGGCGCTGGTTATAGGTCTTGGAGTTAAATCTGTGCCGACAACTAAGGCACAAGATTTAAATGATGAAAAGGAAAGTACATTATCAACAGGTGCAACTGTTGTTAAAGCTCCTGTCAGATCTATTCTAGAACAATCAGGTCATGTTACAGCGCATGAGGAAGAAGCAGAGAACTCCAAATCTTTGACACGTTGATTGATATAAATACTCGGATATAATGAACAAATAATGTTTGTATATAAATCACAGGACTATAATATGAAAGAAGATATTCTTACGTTGGCAAAAGAAGGTAATGATACCGCGTTATTGCCATTAATAAAAGGTACACGATTTTATTACGAAGCCATCAAAGAAGCCGCTAAATTCAAGCACATCCATCTTGTCAATAAACTGTTCGAACAATTACAATTTAATCCACATGCTTCCAGAACAGGTTTAACAAGTTCTGAACTGGCTTTAATAAATTCAGCAATTGAAGGATATGCCTCCGGACAACATTTTGAGGAGGTTAAAAAAATGGTATCCCTGGGCGGAAATATTTTTCATGGATTGAATGCCCTACTGACCGTGCGCCTATTAACACCAGAAAATGCCTTAAAACTGATTGATTGTGCTAAAGATAAAGCCCAAGAAACAACATTACGCGACGCAATTGAAAACACTTACGACATACAATGTAAAAGTGTTAAAGATAACACTGAGGGTAAGGATACCGCTGCAAGAATAAGTCATTAATTTAATAACAAACATCAAGAGTTCTGATGACTGTGTGGTGTTTGTTATATTCTATGTGTTTGTATTAGCTTTATGCATCACGTTCTAAAATAACGTGTAGACATCCTTTCAATGCATGAATCAACACTCATCCCGGCGTAAAGGAAGTTCTAAGTGTTATCCGCTAAATGATTCCTCTGTTGCGCTGCAATACCATTAAGTACTGTGGCCAGACGACATCCAGCAAATAATATTTGTTTTTGAGTTATGTTTTGCGCTTCCATTTGGTAACGTTTGCCAGGAATTTTATTCTGAACTACCTTATATACCTTGTTTAAGGCAAGTTTATGCGATGCATTAATCCACTTCCTGGGATTTTTTTCTTTATTTGCTTCAGAACAGGCCCATTTTTGTTCCAATTGACGGGCTTTATTTTTTACCTGGAATTGCGTACTTTGTCCGTTTAAGATGCCGGCTCCATTATCCCAATACTTGTGTAAATTATCACCGATTGGATTGTGGGCTAATTTAAACAGGTTCCCTCCCAAATCACCTCGTGGTAACTGTTTACTGACTTTGGTAACAGTGTGCAATGGTTGATGTACATCACCAACTAAATGAGTCAGTATACGAAGGCTTAATCCTTTATCTGCCAAACTTGATTTTTCGGAAGACAAAACTGTAATTGCTTGTTTAATCCCCCATAAGGCATTAATTTCCTGTACAGGGGGAAGCGGGGTTTCATCAAATGAAAAAGGAATATCAATATAATGCAGTGAATCAAACCAATGGATGTCATTTGCTCGAATAGCATCCAACCATGTAGCTGCCACAACAAAATTTGAGCCTGAAGAATCTGCATCATAAGTGTGATTGTATTTATTACACATTTTTTTTGCAGCAGGTGTTAAATTATCATAAGCAATTTGAGCAACCAATTGGTGTCCCATTGCATTCCATGCAAAACTGGTAAAACTACTTAACACCAAAAAAAATGTAATAATAAATCGCATCATAGTTAACTCAAATAAGGAGACCAAGCTGGTTCTTGTACATCACCTTCGCGCGCGGGAAGCTTCATACGTATTCTGCCGTCTATAGAAACGATACCTAAAACACCTTTATCTTGAATTCGTGTTGCGTAAAGAACCAAACGGCTGTTTGGAGACACTGAAGGAGACTCATCCAGACCAGAGAAAGTTAAGCTCGCAATTGGGCCACCTGAAGCATTTTGTAAACCAATAGTAAAATTGCGATCATCACGATGCAGCATCACAATATTTTTCATATCAGGTGTATAAGATGCTCGGGCATTATAGTTTCCTTCGAACGTTACTCTACTGACTTGACCATCAGCGAGTGATAAGCGATAAACCTGAGGTGATCCACCTCTACCAGATGTAAACAGTAAGCTGCGTCCATCAGGAGAAAATCTGGGTTCTGTATCAATGGCATCACCAAATGTTATTTGTTTCATGGAGCCAGAACTTAAATCGATATTATAAATTTTGGGTGTACCTGTCTTTGATAACACAACCGCTAATTGACGTCCATCAGGTGACCATGCAGGTGCACCATTAATACCAGGGAAACTGGTAATTAATCGACGCTGACCTGACTCTACAGAAACAGTAAATATCTGTGCGCGTTTCTTTTCAAAAGACACATAAGATATTGATTTGCCATCAGGAGACCATGAAGGAGACATGATTGGCTCTGAAGATACCAGTAAACTTTGAGGATTATGTCCATCTGCATCAGCCACTTCAAGTGAGTAACGATTTCTTGGACCGCCTCTTTGTACCGAAATGTAAGCGATACGAGTAGAAAAAATTCCGCGCTCACCAGTTAATTTCTGATAGACTTCATCACTGATATGATGAGCCAGTGGCCTGATCTCATTTGCACCTATCTGGTACGTCTTGGTAAGGAGTATAGTTCCATTAGCAACAGCATCTGCGAGAGTAAAGCTGACTTCATAACGATTGCCAACACGATTTACACGTCCTGTAACGACACTGTCAGCACCAAGCTGACGCAAAACACCAATAGAGGATTGTGCATTTGCGCTCTGAGGGCCTGAAACGATTTTAAATTGACCAGAAAGCGTCAAATCGTTTTCAATAACATGAGCTATTTCCACTGCGCCAGCATCTGAGCCAAATGAATTGATTGCAATGGGTAAGGCAGAATTAATGCCTTGAGTAAGCTCCAGATCCAGAGCATAAATCTGGCTGGTACATAACATCAATATAAGTGTAATAATTCGGTTAATCACGAGTTTTACCCCCTAACTTGTTCTGGTCGAACGGTTAAACTGATTTCACGAAACAAATTAAATGTTTCTGCGTCTGTTGGTACAGGAAGTGGTGAAGCTTTATAGATTGCAGTTTGTGCTGATCTATCCAAAAGCGGATCCCCACTACTACGAGTTAAAGTGACTTCTAATACCATTCCATCAGGAGCGAGGCGAATTCTGAATTGGCTGGATAAGCTACTGTCAGCGTTTTCAGGTAAAATCCAGTTTCTACCTATCGCATTAACGATGAGCGCCTTGTACTTATCAACCTCTCCTGCGATTCGTGCCTGATTTTCTGCATTTTGTGCTGCTTGTTGCGCTGCAGCTGCCTCCGCTTGTTTTTTTCGTTCCATGTCTGCTTTTGCCTGTGCAGCACGTGCTTGATCCGCACGAAGTTTCTCTGCTTTGGCTTGTTCTGATTTCAATTGATCTGCCTTAGCTTTTTCTTCCAGTTTTTTCTTATTCAGTTCAGCCAGTTTTTTTGCCTCAAGCTCTTGTTGTTTAACCAGCGTTTCTTTTTGTTTTTTTAACTCCTCGATGCGTTTCGCTTCAAGAGCCTTTTGTTCTGCAAGTTCTTTTAAACGTTTCTTTTCTTCTTCTGCTTGTTTTTTGCGTGCAATCGCTATTTTATTAGCCTCTTCTCTGAGTTTGGCAATATGTTGTTGTTCTTTGATACGTTGCTGTTTTGCAGCTTCCGCCTGACGTTTCAGTTCATTTTGATGATTAATTTCTGCTCTTTGCTTTTGTTCACGTTCCTGTTTTAATCGATTCACTGTATCCATTATTTGTTTATTATCGACACTGACTGCTTTAACTACTTCCTGTTGGGGTACATTTGCTACAGGAAGCTGCATGCCGGGAGTAGTTTTACTCTCGGCAGTCAATACGGGACGCTGTGTTGAAGTATCAGTCAGCAACAAAATCACCAAACAAAGATGAAGTGCTATTGCCGAAATAAATGCTTTACGATAACTGTTTGTACTTATCATGCTTGACCCTCTGAAGATTCATCCGATGAATCAGTCAGTAATCCTACTTGTTCTGCACCCGCCTGCTTCAGTAATGCCATCGCTTGGACAACTTTACCATAAGCTACTCCTTGATCGCCCTTTACTAACACATTGAGCTTTTGTCCCGACTGTTTCGCCAGCTCCAATTCTGCGGCAACCCGCACCACCAATGCCTGCGCTTCTATTGGATCGGCGGGAGTACTGCTGATATTGAGAAAATAAGTACCTTGTTGATTTACAGAAACAATAATGGGTTCTCTGTCTGTTGGTTGCAGATTTTGACTTGCCGCTTTGGGTAAATCAACAGTAACTCCTTGGGTCAACATAGGCGCTGTGATCATAAAAATAACTAATAAAACCAACATAACATCAATATAAGGCACAACATTGATTTCAGAAATTGGACGCTCACGTTTGGTTTTTGCTCTAATCATTTGAGTATTATCCTCTTGAGGTACCCGATGTTTGTTGTTCAATCAGGGAAATAAGCTCTTCCTGAAATAAATCAAATCGATTTAGGAGAGTGTTCGCTCGAGTTGTGTAGCGATTGTATGCAATTACAGCAGGAATAGCCGTAAATAAACCGAGTGCTGTAGCAACCAAGGCTTCAGAAATACCTGGAGCAACCATGGCAATAGTTGCCTGTTGCGCATGACCTAAGGCCTGGAATGAGGTCATTATACCCCATACTGTACCAAATAACCCCACATAGGGAGAAATGGAACCAACTGAGGCAAAAAATGGTAAATGCTGTTCTAGTTTTTCCGCTTCTTTTGCATGACTGATTTGCATGACCCGTTGGATAGGCTCAAGAGTGACAGTCCCCTGCTTCCTGGCACGTACAAATTCTTTGAATCCTGCATGAAATATTGCGGCCATACCCTGATTTTCTTCAGAATTACTGTCCACATCTGCATAGAGTTTGCTTAAATCACTGCTGTCCCAGAATCTTCTGTTGAATGCATCAGTCAGTTGTTTTTTTCGGTTAAAAAACCATGCTCTTTGAAATATTAAAGTCCAAGATACTATTGAGGCAGTCAGTAATATCAGCATTACTGATTTAACGACTAAACCTGCCTGCATAAAATACATCAATACATTTGCTTGATTACCCACTTTTTTATCTCCAGTATCGAAGTTTTTTGTTATTCATTTGCTGCTGCAAATAGTTCAGGTAGTCGTCTCGGTTTTAAATGACCATCAACACAGACTACTTTAATATTTGCTTCACAAATTAAATTGTTGTTTTCATTGTGCATCATTTGATTAAACACAAAGCTGCACTTATTCTGCTCACCAATCCGAGTTGATATAGTTAATAAATTATCCAGTTTTGCCGGGAAAAGATGCTTTATATTCAGCTCACTTATAGCAAACAGAACATTTTCATTCATCAATTTACTTAATAATAATCCCTTAGAACGCAACATTTCCGTTCTGGCTCGTTCAAAATAACGCAGATAATTTGCGTGATAAACGATGCCCATATAATCCACGTCTTCAGCATATACTCTTACACTGGATTGATGACTTGGTGTAAGTTTCATTTATTAATCCTGTTTAATAACATCCAGGCCAAAATGCTGATAGGCCCTCGGAGTAGCCATTCTACCGCGTGGAGTGCGCATTAGGAATCCTTGTTGTATTAAAAAAGGCTCTAAAACATCTTCAATAGTTCCTTTTTCCTCACCAATGGCCGCGGCAATGCTATCAACACCCACTGGGCCGCCATTAAAACGTTCAATAACTGCTAATAGCAGCTTTCTATCCATAAGATCAAAACCATGTTGATCGACTTCCAACATGACCAATGCTTTTTGAGCAATATCGAGACTAATTATGCCACGTCCTTTGACTTCTGCATAATCCCGTACGCGTCGTAATAGTCTATTGGCAATTCGTGGAGTCCCTCTTGAACGCATAGCAATTTCTCTGGCGCCCTCTGGCTCAGTCATTACATTCATTAATTGTGCCGATCGAGTTACAATTTGAGTTAACGAATCAATAGAGTAATATTCAAGTCGTTGAACAATACCAAACCTGTCTCTTAACGGAGAAGTAAGTAAACCAGCCCTGGTTGTGGCTCCAATTAACGTAAAAGGCGGTAATTCCAGTTTAATGGAACGGGCTGCCGGCCCCTCCCCAATCATTATATCGAGTTTGTAATCCTCCATGGCAGGATAGAGAATTTCTTCTATTACTGGGCTAAGTCGATGAATTTCATCAATAAAAAGGACATCATTTTGTTGAAGATTGGTTAAGATGGCAGCTATATCTCCAGCACGCTCTATAACCGGCCCTGAGGTCTGACGAATATTAACGCCCATCTCATGAGCGATAATGTTTGCCAGGGTCGTTTTACCTAAACCTGGAGGCCCAAAGATGAGCACATGATCCAAGGCATCTTTTCTTTTTCTAGCCGCATCAATGAATATTTGCATCTGAGAACTTACCGCATCCTGCCCAATATATTCATTGAGACTTAAAGGACGAATTGCCCGATCTATTGCTTCTTCAGAGACAATACTCTGGGTACTGATTAAGCGATCACTTTCCAGCATAAGAGTCTTATTAGATTCACCCGAATTTAAAACATTTTAACATATGTATTTTTAATATCAGCTTTCTTTTAGGAATTATTTAAAATATTGCTCTGTTGATATTAAATCGCACTGTTGATTAGTACATTTAAGTCCTGACAGAAGTTCAACTACCTGAGCAATCTGTTGTTGATTATCGACCCTGACAATAGTATTGAGCCGACCATAAAGTGTTGTGTTTAAACGGCATTTAATGTGTTGTACTAATTCAGGATTACATGAGGTTGAAAAATAGTATCGGTTTGTAGAGTATGTATTGATATGATTGTTTTTTAAAAGCGTACCAAACGGGATATTTGAATAGATGATATCTCTGATAAACTGCTGTGGTAATTCCCTATAATATATGGTTATAAGCGCCAGCTCTACAATGAGATCTTCATTGATATTCTGCGCCAGTTTTGCATCATTCCGTTCTTTATTAGAATCCAGGTGCATGGTGATGACGCGAGAATAGGTATGTTCATTTGAACTTTGATGGGTATGAATCACACGAATGATTGCTGTTCTTTTATAATAGTTCTCAATGGCTGGAGTTAGTAACGGTTGTGTCAGTAAATCATTATAAGGTTCTGGTAAATTTATTGGACTAACCGGGTGGGTCATCCATTTATTGCTGTTTAAAAATGTCGATAATTGATTTATTCTTTGCTGAATAATATTCGCTTTCAGGCTATCTGAAGATGCGTGCACGCAGTGCACTGTACCGTTAACAAGTAACGTAATTAGAAAAAAAATAATCCTTAGCCACATTATATTTCCTTTTTTCTGGAGAGGTAGACCTCTGTTTCGATTTATTGAATCAGATAATCAAGGGATTCTCAACAACCCAGGAAACGTCATGCCGATCTCCTCAAATGATACTGTGCCAACATCTGGAGATCCTTCACTACGTTCAGGATGACGAGCTTGAACCGTCATCCCGAGTGTGACGAGGGATCTCCTGAATGGGGTGCGGTACCTAAAAGTATTGCGGAGCCTGCATCTGGAGATCTTTCGCTACGTTCATGATAACGAAATTGAACCGTCATCCCGAGTGTAACGAGGGATCTCCTGAATGGGGTGCGGTACCTAAAAGTATTGCGGTGCCTGCATCTAGAGCTCTTTCACTACGTTCAAGATGACGAAATTGAACCGTCATTCCGAGTGTAACGAGGGATCTCCTGAATGGGGTGCGGTACCTAAAAGTATTGCGGTGCTTGCATCTAGAGCTCTTTCACTACCTTCAGAATGACGAAATTGAATCGTCATCCCGAGTGTAACGAGGGATCTCCTGAATAGGGTGCGGTGTCTACATTTGGCACTCCTTTATTGTGTTCAGGATGGGGAAGTTCCAGGTTATTGAAAATTAATTTCTATTTCTATTATAGAATTGCCTGTTCTGTTTTTTTAGTTCATATTAGTTTTATTTAAACAATACTCATTAATATAGGATATTGAATGACCCCAACTGTTTATCTAACCAATCAATTTATTAAACCGATTATTCCCCTGTTACTTCCAGAGTGGCATATTATACCAGGATGGGATTCAACCGCTGATCTCGATAAATTAAAGGTTTCAGCTTTAGCAACCACAGTGTGGGATCGTATTGATGAACCCTATTTATCCCAATTCCCCAATTTAAAATTAATCAGTCATCTGGGAATAGGTACTGATAACATTAACAAACAGTATCTGAAAGAACACCATATTACACTTTTATCACAACCCAATGCAGGTGTTCATGATACAGCAGAACTAGCTCTTACCTTAATGCTAACTCTTGCTCGCAGGATTTTAGTTAACGATCGTTATACTCGCGATAATCATTGGATTGAAAATAAACCCAAGTTTCTTGGAAACCATTTGTTTGGAAAGCAACTAGGACTGGTAGGATTGGGTCAAATTGGCTTAACCATTGCTAAATTTGCTGATGCGTTGAACATGAATGTTTCATACACTGCACGTAATAAAAAAGAATGTTCTTATCGTTACTTCCCTGATGTTAAAACACTCGCCAGTAACAGTGACTTTCTTATAATCTGTTGCTCGGCTAATGCGGATTCGCATCACTTGGTAGATAAATCGGTTTTGGAACTTTTAGGTCCCTATGGATATCTCATTAATGTCGCTAGGGGAAGCATCGTCGATCAAAACGCGCTTATTGATGCTCTAACCAATAAAGTTATCGCAGGAGCAGGATTGGACGTATACAGTAATGAGCCTGAAGTACCTCTAAAGTTGCAACAGCTGGATAACGTGGTCTTATCACCACACATGGGGAGTTCTACTCGAGAAAATTTAGACAGTATGTTTAAACTCCAGGCTCAACAGTTAAATCACTCTTTGCAGAGTTTGTTCCCACATTTAAAAACTATAGAGAACCCTGTTTGAAATTAATGAATAATTGACTCAGAAATAAAGGACTATTATGACAGCAACTTACATTCTAAATACCAACGACAGAGCAAGAGAACGTCTTTCGTTACAACATCAACTCTATGCGCAAAGCAGCAGAAGTCTGGTACAGGAAGCTGGAATCAAAAGTGGTATGAGTGGTCTCGAAATTGGTTGCGGTTCAGGCGCTATGACTCTTGAACTGGCCAAGCTTATTGGGATTGATGGTTCTCTTCTCGCGATTGATTTAAGTCAATCACAACTGGATCATGTACAGAATATAACGAGTGATTACAGTACGATACGATTCAAGTTATGGGATGTAAATCATCTTTCAGACTTAGGCGAACAATTCGATTTTATTTACTGTCGCATGGTTCTTCATCATGTTGCTGATGCTCATTCTGTAATTCAACAGATGACCCGCTGCCTTAAACCAGGTGGCATGATCATTTGTGAAGAGCCGTCTATATTTGACTCAACTTTTTGCTATCCTCCCTCTAAAGCATATGACCAGTTCACTCAATGGGTCAGATCTTGTTTTGCCAAGAATAATCGCGACTTCGAAATTGCGCATCGACTGGAACAGGAATTTACATCATGTAATCTTAATGTCACCCACCATTCTTTATATCAGCCGATTCTCCGTACAGCCCAGGAAAAATTAATCTACTCAATGGCACTACACGATCTGACACCTCAACTGATCGATTTGCACATCGCGTCACAGGCAGAGATTGATTTATTAACTCATGAACTGATCGATTTGGCGGAAACTCGGAATACCATGACCTGGATTCGAATGCATAAAATTATCGCTAAATTAAAGTAATCCTGATTGAAACAGGACTGTACATCCGTTCTCTCTGTTGAGAAACGTGAACAGAATGTTTCTCCATAATTACAGTTGATTATATTTTGTCCTAATTTCCCCTTAAATCGTTGGGCTTTGACCTCTACCCAGCAACGGTTTAACGGGAAATTGATAAAGGACACAAGAGTATCCCTGTTATGACTTATTACCCCGTTAAATCCTGATTACGTCTGTCCACAAAATGTGTCACCAACTTCCTTGCTCTATAAATTCTCGATCTCACTGTCCCAATGGGACAGTGTAATTCCTGGGCGATGTTCTCATAGGTCCGGCCTTCAAAAATATGCATTCCATAACAAAGTCTTAATTCCTCTGATAATCTGGAAATTGCTGACTCGATCTGATCAGTGAATTCCATGTTAATTAATTGATGTTCAGGTGAGTTATAAAATGAGGAATACTGCTCATCCACAAAATGAGCCTCTGACTCCAAACGTAAACTGATTGAACGGTAATAATTTTTGATTGTATTTTGTGTGATTTTATATAACCAGGTAGAAAACTGACTTTTTTCTTTAAAAAAATGTAAATTACGATACACCTTAAGTAACACTTCCTGTGTTAAGTCTTTAGCATAAGCTTGATCGTTAATATAGAAATATATTATTCGTTGCACTTTATGATCGTATCGCTCAAGTAATTTATTGTATGCAACAGAATTCCCATCTCTAGCCAGTTCCACTAAATACTCATCAGTATCTGATCCGTCTCTATTCATAACGTCCTCTTTAGTCCATTATTCGTTGCTGCATATCATGAAAAATAATAACAGTACCATTTGAGATTGGGGCATAATTTATTCATTATGTATAATTATATACTATCTATTTGAAGATATAAGATGAAGTTGTCGTACTTGATTGTCAGGAATCTGATCATTAAAGAGTACTAATAATTTTTTTTTATCCAGAATGGATAGTTGTATGAGGTGAAATATTGTGTTATGAACAATAATTCGGAGATCATCACAGTCATGTGTTGCTCCATTTCGCATCGCAACAAACCATTGTTTGTTTCGATAAGACATCTCATCGATGAAGTGACATGGATTTTGATTCTTAAATTCCAAACTCATACAAACAGTAATTGTTATAGTCAAAACCAGTTTAAGCAGAATAATCACGGACGAATAACTGATGAGAGCCACGGTTAGCAGGTATAAAACTAAAATCAAACGAAAATATACCTTTGATTTAGCAGGCTTAAGTATTATTTCTGATAATAGTGACAATTTCATTCAGCTCAGTATCTTCTGGTTCAGTATGTCCCATTAACCACGAAAACAACTCAGGATCCGTACAACTTAATAGCAAATCAAAGGATTTGAGTTCATTCTCATTTAAAAGATCTAACCCCTGTTCCAAAAATCGTTGCAGAATAAGATCCAACTCGAGCATACCACGTCGGCAATGCCACGTGATTCTGGCCTTTTCTCGCGCATCTAGCATGAATTATCTCAAAATTAGTGTGTCATTATTATTTTATCATTGTTGAATCATAAGATAATAAAAATCTTAAACTCTAAAATGACTCTAAAATCATCCGTGCTGATGATACACTAGTCAAATTATAAACGGAAACATTGATATGACCATGAGTACACATCAGCAACATACTATTAATAACAGAACGTTAACAACAGTTGATCTGAATACTGTTAAGTTTAAACCTGAACCACTCAAAAACTATCTTTTTGATTTATCCTATCTCGGAATAATCGGATTGGAAGGCGAAAAAGCAGTTGATTTTCTTCAAGGTCAATTGACCTGTGACTTAACTGCAGTATCGGATATACAAATGATCCAGGGAGCTCAATGCAATTTGAAAGGACGCATCCTTTCACTTCTGGATATCATCAACTGGCAAGGAGTTAAATTAGTTCTTCCCAAAGATATGATTGAGGCTACCGTTAACTCACTCACCAAAACAGCTCAGTTATCAAAAGTTACTTTACAAGAACGTACTGAATTCAGAATTTTAGGGTTTTATTTACAAAATACTAAAGATATTTTACCTGATACCACGTTTTTCTCACCTGATTTGTATGCTCTTTCGTTTAATTCCAATTATTGTTATTACCATTTAGGCAATGGATTTTACATTTTCATAGTGTCAGAAAACGATTTAATAAGTTGTTCTGAGTTATTTAAATCACGAAATCAATATTTGGGTTCTTTACCTTGGCATACACTGAGACTAATACAGAAACAGGTCGATATCTATCCTGAATCCAGAGGATTGTTTCTACCCCATAGACTGGGTTTACATGACACAAAATACATCAGCTTTAACAAGGGATGTTATAAAGGACAAGAAATTATAGCAAGAACCCAATACCGAGCAACGATAAAGCATGAATTAAAAATTTTTGTAATCGAAGTAAAACACGACCTCCATTCAGGTCAAAAACTATTTAAATGCAATGAAGAAATAGAAGTTGGTGAGTTAATTGACTATTCAAAATTAGGCAATAATCGATATCTGATTGCCGTAAGCTTGCTTAAAGAGCCGATTGCGTCTGTTCGATTTGAAGGACAAAAAGAAGAGGTTGCCCTTGAAATACCTGTTCTTTAATTCTGTACACAGATAATTTGATTGATAAAATAAAGTTTGGGTGCCGACTATCAGTGAACGCCTAATACAAGAGGGTTCTATCGCATCGCAGTAAGTCCAAAAATAACGTCATCCTGAGCGAAGTGGAGGATCTCCCAATTCCAGGCATCATGCCTGTTTCAGGAGATCTCTTAGTTCGTTCAGCATGACTTGATCTTTGGACAAATTGAGAAATTCTCAAGTTTTATCAAGCTCTTTCAGGTTTAATAGGCTGAATACTGATTACAAAAAAAAGGGTTTTCAATCGCAAAGTCTATCGCTTTTGCCCAGGTAGCATGCGTTTTAATACATTATTTTTGTCAATAAAATGATGTTTCAAAGCACCAAGAACATGCAGACAAATAAATGCAATGAGGATCCATGCAATAACTTCATGTGACTCCTCCATAAATTCAGCCAATGATTTGTCAGGAGTTATCCAGGGTAATGGCATTTTAAATAAACCGAAATAAGTAGGAACATAATCAGCCGCAACTGACATAATCCAGCCACTCAGGGGCATAATAAGTAAAAGAACATAAAAACTGTATTGTACAAAGCGGGATAATACTTTTTCCCACGGTTTAACTGAATCAGGTAAGGGAGGCTTTCCTTTGGCATGAACCCAGACAAAACGTAAGAGCATCAAAAATAATATGGTAATACCTGTCGACTTATGAAGCATGTATGCAGTGCCCTGGTATTGCTCAGGAATTTCATCAAGGAAAAATCCCATACACAGCATTCCTATAACAGCCAGAGCTATTATCCAATGAAACCATTTGGACATGGATGAATAACCTGCATCAATTTTTTTTTCCACTTAATCTCTCCTTGAACTATCAATTGAATCAATCAGATGACCATAAAAATCCCATGTTATCACTTAAACGTTTATAACATGGGATGACAATTGATTAATACACTTCCTCTGTTTTTGCATAAGATTGTAGCGTGGTCTGTGTTAAATCCAGCAGCTCCCTTATTGCAACAAAGAACATGGTGTAATTTAAAGCAGTACTGGATTTTAAATCAGTCAGGATAAAACGCCATCGCTCAATTAAGCCTAAATGAGCCTCTCCCCAGGAATCCAATCTGGCTTTAAGATCACCATTTTTAGATTGAAAACTCATTATTCCTGAAGTTAGTTGACGCTGTTGCCAGTCCAAATCATCGCGTAAAGCCTCTCTGGATAATGACTCCCAGTGATTTTCAGTTGGATGGATAATAACTTGTGTTCTAATCCAGGACAGATCCAGGAACTCACCTATGCCAAAATAAATTTCTGCAACCTGGGCAATTTTCAAATTTTTAATGTTTGCCAATTCAATTATATCAGTCGCTGCAAATAATCCGCGCGTTACCGTTAATTCATGTGCCAGGGCAGGTGGAATTCCATCTCGGATCCTTTCTGCATACTGCTCTTCATATTGAGCTCGACCCTGCTCACCAAACACAGCAGGCATTGATTTTTTAAATTCTACAACGCCTTTTGAATACAGTTTAATTGCATGACCTACATCTAATGTTCTTCGTTGGTTACGTAAAAACCATCGCGTAACTCTTCTTGAAAGTCGAACATAAAGCATCATCATGTCAATCTGTTGTTGCGCACTAATCTTGGTACCCAACTCTTCAATTTGTTTCCAGATGGACTCCAAATCAAGAACAGTACGCGCAATCATATAGGCTCTGACGATAGCAGAAACTGGTGCCCCCGTCTCATCTTGCAGTCTGTAAACATAAGTGAACCCCATTTCATTGACGATAATATTGCTTAATCGTGTAGCAATAATTTCTCGTCTCAATGGGTGATCCTGCATTTGCTTGCTGAATCGTTCCTGTAATGGTTTGGGAAATGAATTAATCAGTATCTCATTCATATAGCTTTCTTCAGGAACATCAGACGCAAGAATTTGTTCCTTTAACAAGGTCTTGCTGTAACACATCAATACCGCAATACCAGGTCGACCCAGTCCCTGCCCCATCAATTTACGCTCCAGCAGAGCCTTATCATCGGGTAAAAACTCAAGACTACGGTCTAATTTACCTGTTCTCTCGAGCTCATTGATGTAGCGTGACTGTAACTCCAATGAACGAATTGCCTGTGATGCGGATAAACTAATGGCGCGAGTTTGTAAAAAGTTATCTCTGAGAACTAGTTTAGAGACTTCATCAGTCATTTCACTTAATAATTCATTTCGTTGTTTAGGAGTTAAATCTCCTGAAGCAACAATAGTATTAAGTAAAATTTTAATATTAACTTCTTTGTCAGAGCAGTTAACTCCACCCGAATTATCAATAAAATCAGTATAAACCATTCCACCTTGCAAGGTATATTCTACTCGAGCTAACTGGGTCAGTCCCAAATTACCACCCTCACCGATTACTTTACAACGCAATTGCTTGGCATTAACACGAGTTGAGTCATTGGTTCTATCGCCAACGCTGGCATTCGATTCCAGACTTGATTTGACGTAGGTACCGATACCACCACTCCAAAGTAAATCAACTTTAGCTTTTAAAATGGTTTTAATTAATTCATTAGGCTCAATTTCAGTTTGTTTGATGCCAAATACTTTTTGCATTTCAGGGCTAACCGGAATTGATTTTGCGTTGCGATTGAATACGCCACCACCTTTTGAAATTAATTTTGGATCATAATCAGTCCAATTTGATCGTGGTAAGTTAAATAATCGTTTGCGCTCTTTATAACTTGCCGCTGCATCAGGATTAGGATCAATAAAAATATGAATATGGTTGAAGGCGCCAACTAACTTGATGTGTTTCGATAACAACATACCATTACCAAATACATCACCAGCCATATCGCCAATTCCCACAACGGTAAAATCATTATTGAGAATATCAATATCCAATTCATAAAAATGACGTTTAACAGATTCCCAAGCACCTTTCGCTGTAATCCCCATTTTTTTATGGTCATATCCGATGGAGCCACCTGAGGCAAAAGCATCTCCCAGCCAAAAACCATATTCAAGGGAAATTGAGTTTGCAATATCCGAAAACGTTGCCGTACCTTTATCAGCCGCAACGACCAGGTAGGGATCGTCTTCATCATAAAACACAACGTTTTGAGGTTTAACAATATGGCCGTCTTTATAATTATCAGTAATATCCAATAACCCTCTGATAAATAGTTGATAACAACTAATGCCTTCAGCCATAATTTCTTCACGAGTACCATTAACCGGTAAATGTTTTGGTACAAAACCACCTTTAGCACCGCTTGGTACGATAACGGAATTTTTAACCTGTTGCGCTTTCATCAAGCCAAGAATTTCAGTACGGAAATCTTCTCTGCGATCCGACCAACGTAACCCTCCTCGAGCCACTTTGCCGCATCGTAAATGTACCCCTTCAAAACGTGGAGAATAAACGAATATCTCAAACATTGGATGAGGTTTAGGTACACCTGGAATCATCTTGCTGTTTAATTTGATGGATATATAGCTTTTAGGTTTGCCATTCGAATCCACCTGGTAAAAATTAGTGCGAAGTGTGGCATTAATGGCTTGTACGTATTGCCTGATAATTTTGTCTTCATCCAGATTGGAGACACTATCAAGATCATTTAATATTTCAGCCGTCAAATCATTGAAACGTGCTTCTCTTTTACTGTTTTCAGAAGGATTACAACGAATTTCAAACAACCGTACCAATTTCTTCGCGATTTTTACATTATTGTTTAACGCCGTTTCCATATAGTCCTGGCTGAATGTAAAACCAATCTGCTTAAAATATTTTGCATAAGTTCTGAGAATAGCAACTTCACGCCAATCAAGCCCTGCCGCTAAAACCAGTTGATTAAATCCATCATTCTCGGCGTCGCCAAACCATACTCTGGCGAAAGCATTTTGGAATAATTCCTTGATCTCATCAATATTGAATTCAAATTCCTTAGTATATTGCATGGCAAAATCATTAATCCATGTAACTTTACCGTCTTCAAACTTGAGAACATAAGGGCGTTCACTAATGGCTCTTAACCCAAGATTCTCCAATATAGGCAGTACATCTGATAATGCTATAGTTGAATCATGTTGATATACTTTTAATCTAAAATTATTCTCAGATTCATCAAGTGGTCGGTAAAAATTAATTCCCAAAGAATGTTCCGGAGTGAGGACTTCAATGTGTTTGATATCATTCACAGCAGTGCGCGGAGAAAAATTATCACAATACGATACAGGGAACGCATTTTTATAATGCGCAAATAAAGCGTTTGCCTGTTCCTCGCCATATGTTTCATGTAAGTAATGTTGTAGATCATCAGACCATAAACGCCCTACATCAATAAGTTTCTTCTCGATTTCTTTCAAATCATATTCAGGACAATCCTGGGGATTCACCTTAATAATAAAATGAATACGCGCCAGAACTGATTCAGAGAATAAGGTAGAGAACGTGATTTCTTCGGCATTAAAACTTTCTGCCAATATGTTTTGCATGGCATGTCGTAATTCTGTATTAAAGCGATCTTTAGGAACATAGACCAGACAGGAAATAAATCGCCTGTACACATCCATCCGTGCAAAGAGACGGATTCTCTTCCTGTCCTGCATGTAAAAAATGCCCATGGCAATTTCAAGGAGCTCATCTTCTGAACCTTGAATCAAATCATCTCTTGGTAAAGTTTCAAGTATATTGAGTAGTACTTTTCCTGCGTGGCTGCGAGGATTTAACTTGGAATTCTCCATAATTAACGCGACTTTATGGCGCAAAAATGGAATATGTTTCGGGTTGGTATGATATGCAGCTGAGGTATATAGTCCTATAATTCGTCGTTCACCGATTACTTGTCCTTTAGAGTTAAATCGTTTAATACCGATATAGTCGGTATAAGCATCTCTATGAACGCTGGCCAATGTATTTGTTTTTGACATGACTAATATTCTGGGAGATAAGGTTAGTTCCCGGGCTTCTGGCGTCATTGCAGAGATACTTCGCGTGGATGATTTATTTGAAGATTCCCTTAAAACACCCAATCCAGTGTCAGGAATGGCCTGTAAGATGGTTTCTTTTCCCTTCTGTATCAATTCGTAATCTCGAATTCCCAGAAAAGTAAAATGATGATCTTCTATCCAGTTCAAAAATGCCTTTGTTTCTTCAAGCTCATTAGAGTCAACCACCTTAGATACATGGTCCAGTTCTTTTATTGCTTCTCGAACTTCGGCCCTCATTTTTTCCCAATCTTCAAAAACTGCTCTATTATCCTCTAAAACACGTTCAAAGTTTTTATGTAATTCTTCGAGCATTAAAGGATCGGTCTGCCGGTCAATTTCCATAAAAATAGGAGCTTCATGCAGGACGTTGTTTTCTTCAGAACTCATTCCATTACGCGGTAAAATGTCACAGACATGATTGTGACTGTCTCTTTTTACCCGAATACCACCCATATGAATTATCAGATGAGAAGTCAGCCCCATACGGTTAATCACCATACGAAGTGAGTCAACAATAAAGGGCATGTCATCACAAATAATTTCAACAACGGTGTGCGTTGTCTGCCAACCATGGCGTTCAAAATCTGGATTATAAATTCTGATCTTGGTTTCCTGTGGGGAACGTTCTACGATTAACGACCAGAAATTAACTACCGCACCATATAGATCATCGACATCCCATTCACGAAGATCTTCCAGGGCAACAGTTCCATATAATTGTTTGGCAAACTCGGCACAAAATCCTGCTTGCTCACCTGCCATAGAATGTTTTATTTTTTCCACAACAGCTTCAATTATTACGTCTTTACCCTCTTCAAATTTATAGGACATTAGCTCACCCCGTCAGATTTTCATATGCTCTGCAGCATTCATTATTGTTTAAATTATTGAATATATACCAATGTATCTGTTGTAACCCAATTTGCCAGATCAATAACCGATCTATTATTTAACCGGATGCAACCATGAGAACCTGGTATACCTAACTTCGTGGAATCAGGAGTGCCATGTATGTAGATAAATCGTTCCAGAGTATCTACATTACCGCCCTTATTTCTTCCTGGCTCCAAACCCTCTAATTGTATTATTCGCGTTAAAATCCAGTCTCTGTCTGGAAATTGTTCAGCCAGTTGCTCTGAATAAATTTCACCAGTCCATTCTCTGGCAACCAGAACACTATTAACTTGATGTTCTAATCCGATTATAGAATAGACTCTATGCCACCCTCTGGGAGTGCACTCGCTGTTTTTAATTTCACCAGCGCCATTTTTTCCAGTAGATACCTGGTAAGTAAAAGCCAAACTTTCGTTTTCGAAACCCTTCATTTCCTGTTCTGCAATAGAAATAAAGAGGGTTTTGTCGTTATTTATCATATTATGAATCACTGATCGCAATTGTTTTAGTATTAACGAACTCTAAAATTCCTTCACGAGATAACTCCCTACCATAACCGGAGTGTTTAATTCCTCCAAACGGTACTCGTGGGTCGGATGCAACAAAACTATTTACAAAGCACACTCCTGCTTCAATCTCATTTGAAGCAATCCGTTCGCCCTTTTGCACATTTCGAGTAAATACAGCAGCCCCTAGGCCATACTTACCTTTATTAGCAAAAGAAATCCCTTCTTCCTCGCTTTCAACAGCGCAGATTGAAATCACAGGACCAAATAATTCTTCATCAAAAGCAGCCATGCCAGGTTTAATATCTGTTAATACAGTTGGTGGATAATAAAACCCCTTACCCTCAGGAATTATACCACCAAGCAATAATTTAGCACCTTGTTTCATGGATTTTTCTACTTGATTGTGCAGATTATCACGCAAATCCTTACGAGCAAGAGGTCCAAGATTGGTTTTAGGGTCTAGAGGATTGCCCATTTTATATGAAGAGATGTGTTCCATGATCTTCTGGGTTAATTCTTTTTCAATGGCTTTCACTACAATGACACGTTTTGCTGCAATACACACCTGGCCGGAATTATTTAATCGTGAAGCGACTATTGAATGAGCGGCCAGATCGGTATCAGCATCTTCAAGAATAAGATAAGGATCAGAGCCTCCCAGTTCCAATACTGATTTCTTTAAATACTTACCTGCCTGTGATGCAACTGAACTACCCGCACGTTCACTTCCGGTAAGAGTTACTCCGGAAACATAAGGATTTTGAATAACTTTTGCCGCTCCCTCATTGTCAATAATGATATGCTGAAATAAATTCGGTGGAAAATCAGCCTCTTTGAATAAGAGTTCGATTCGATTTCCTGTCCCGGATGATATGGGGGCATGCTTTAACAATGCTGCATTTCCAGCCATTAATGTTGGAACCGCGAAACGAAAAACCTGCCAAAATGGAAAATTCCAGGGCATTATCCCAAAAACGATCCCTAATGGTCTATAACATACTTTTGCCGTTTTCATTTCTGTTTCTATTGTTCGCGAAGCAAGGTACGACTCAGCATGTTCAGCGTAATGTTCACATACCCAGGAGCATTTATCAATTTCGGCTTTTCCGGATGTAATAGGTTTTCCCATTTCCTGACTCATTAAATGAGCCAGTTCTTCCTTATTTTGTTCCAATATATGGGCCAACTGCAGCATTAATCCCTGTCGTTTTATAAATGGAGAATTTTTCCAGGATAAATAAGCATTATGTCCTGCTTCAATTTTAGTATTTATAGCATCATCATTAAGGCAATCATATACCGCCAAAAGTTGTTCTGTTGCCGGATTAATAGTCTGTATTTTCATTTAATCACCATGTGTAAGATACAATATTATAAGTTTGGACCATTCACTAGATACTATTTTAGCTAAAGTTTGCAACTCTCCTTGCACTTTACTTTTGATTGTTGATACTATTTTTATATTCTATGCTGTTTTGATGTAAAGAACAGTACTATAAATCAAGATGTTAATTTAATTAATTAACCCTGGGATAATTAATGAAGCAGATAAAACCACCTTTTAATCCTATGCAATATATGGCAGCCTGGGCTGTGCATATATTTACTGCCAGTGGAGCGCTTATCGGGGTTTTTACTTTAGCCAAAATCTATCAACAGGAATACGTCTTTGCATTATGGCTAATGGCATTAACCGTTTTTATCGATGCTGTCGATGGAACATTTGCTCGTTTATCTCATGTTAAAACAGTTTTACCAAAAATTGATGGAGCCTTGCTGGATAACATTGTTGATTATCTGAACTATGTGATAACACCATGCTTTTTCTTATTGGTTAAACCAGGGATGCTCCCTCAGGAATATTCCGCACTCATCATTGGAGCGATCACCATCACTTCAGCGTACCAATTTTGCCAGGATGATGCGAAAACACCGGATCATTTCTTTAAAGGGTTCCCTTGTTATTGGAATATTGCCGTTTTTTATATGTTTATATTCAATACTTCAATGACTTTAAATGCCATACTCTTGTCAATATTTTGTGTCCTTATTTTTGTTCCAGTCAAATACGTTTATCCTTCGCGGCTGGATTACCTTACTGATTCAAGAGTACTTAAAATTCTCATGCATTGCTGCTCAGCGATTTATGGCGTCAGCTCAGCTTGCCTGCTTATTTATTATCCTAATACCAGTACTATCTGGCTCACACTGTCCCTGGGTTATATAGCCATGTATTTATTTTTGAGTTTTTATAGAACCTATTCACCGATGATAAAAGCTAAAATATCAGCAAATAGAGATTTATAGTTCTATTTTTTCATTCCAGGATAGACTTTGGCTATATTATGATTAAAATAGCAACTAAAGTTTGTTTCTAGAGGAAATTATGACATTATTTAATCAAATTAATAAAATACTACTGATATCCTTATTAATTATCAATTCAGCTCAGGCTGTTTCTGCTTTTCCAAGAGGATGTGAGGTATCTGGTTTCGGGTACCAGCAAAATTTTTTGATTTTGAATGAAACAGGAGAACAATCCTATTACTTAATTCAGAACAGATCGGACGCTAAAATTGAACTGGAACGTCATGAAACCGGTGATGTATTTATGAGTCCACCTTTACAGGCAACTCTAGAACCACTGAATTGGGCCGCTTTTGCCTCTGATGTTAAAAATTTAAATTTTAAATGTTATAAACATATAGAAGAAAATACTACGACAGTTGATTGTCGCGATGTACTTGAGGTCTGTCAGTATCCAAGAGTCAGATTTGCACTGAGTAATATGGGCAACTACTGGATTTCTTCAAATAAAACTCAAAATGAAGTAATCCAGGATTCTGTAGCTAAAGGTATTTATTTAAAATGGTGATCAGTGTCTAAAATTAACCATGATTATCACTACATCACATCAGGAATAATCGGAGCGCTAATCATATTGTATGGGCACAATCAGAATTACCCACAGCCCTACTATATTTTTGGCTCTCTGACCTTGCTATTTACCGCGATCCATTTCAGACTGGTATATTTCGTTGCTTTAGAATTAATACTGGCAGCAGGTCATTCTGCGATATTACTGGGCATAGGACCCAATACCCAATTTGCGCTTCCAATATTTTTATGTCTCCAGTTATTTATTATTTATTTAATGATTGGTAAAGAAAATATTTTTTTATTGTTAATTGGAATTATTGGCATCGCCCTCCTTTCTTTTGGTTTTGCATTTAACAATCAATGGATTTTTTTTTCAGGAAGTTCTTTTGTCGCGATTTATGCCTATTATAGTGCATATAGAGGTCAATACGCTTCTTACATCTGGGCAATACTCAATACCATATTTTCATTAATTGCATTGTATAAGATAATTTTTTATTAATCTGGAATCATTATGAGCCGAACAGAATCAACCATGCTGGCCTTGGGAACAGTGGCACCTAATTTTGAGCTATTGGATGTATCCACTGGCAAACAGGTCAAGTTTGACCAATCACCTGACTTCATAGCTTCAGTGATTATGTTTATATGTAATCATTGCCCTTATGTGAAACATATCAATTCCGAATTAACGCGATTAGCCAATGATTATCTACCCAAGGGAGTTCGATTTTTAGCTATAAGCTCAAATGATGTTGAAAACTATCCCGACGATTCACCTGAGAATATGATCATTACAGCAAAGACACAGCAATATCCATTCCCTTATCTTTACGATGAAACTCAGGAAGTTGCTAGCGCGTATCATGCAGCATGTACACCTGACTTTTTTGTATTTGATAAGAATCTGTCTTTGATATACAGAGGGCAATTAGATGATTCAAGACCAGGTAATGCGATTCCTGTAACTGGAGATTCTATTAGAATGGCACTGAATTGCCTGATCGAAAACAAACCTTTAAATATCGTACAAAAACCCAGCCTGGGATGTAATATAAAATGGAAGGCAGTCTAGGGTTTACAGACAGTTAAATTCCCTTTCGTTAGATGCTGTGCATAAAGTCTTAGAGCGGTTTTTGAATATATCGGCGTAATCATATTCAATTGAATATTTAAGAATTAAACCTACATACCGCGCATAAAGCGCGGTACGTAAGCGCTAATAATATGATGCTACGATTTTATTAGCATCTATCACTCATAAAACGCTGCATCCAGTAGTTCGAGTAGATTTCTAAATAGACTTGAAATTATTTGTACAAATAAAAAAGCTCGAATTTTAATTGGAATTAAAAATTCGAGCTTCTCTGGATTTATCAGAAGTTATTTAGGACCTTGCATCTTTTTCTCAATCTCATCTTCCTGTTGTAATAGACCCTCTTCAACAGGTTTAAATGCTTTTGCAGAAGCAGTTTCGGGAGTTGAGAAGAATGTTCCTGTATAACCTTTCTTGGTTGTAGCTTCAACAACCAACGCGGGAATAACAGTCAATGCCGCAATAACGCCCATGATACCTTTAAGAGTCGCTACTAGAGCATGTACAAAGGAATTTCCGCGATGCTCTTTTAACACTGGATCAAGCTGTTTAACAAAATTATTTGTCACCTGATTTAATGTTCGCAGCGTTTCTTTATTGGGATTAGCAAAGAACTGCTCACCAAAATGTTTAATATTGATGTGTGCTAATTCAGTTAGGTTAGCTGCATTTTCGTATTTTGAGTTACCGCTTTTGAATTTCTTATCCAATTTAGCGTGAATGGCCTCCAAATCATCTAATAATTTGTTAAATTGATCGCGCTCTTTTGACAAATCAATTTTCGATTCCACCGATTGTTTCTTTTCACGAGGTATTGGTGGAATACTCATAACAACATTATCTGGCTTGGAAGGTTCAATCATTGGATCTATTGAAGTCGTAACAGCAGCTGTTTTAGGTGAAGGAATCTGAACATATTGAATAGAACCTTGCATGGTGCCAGTAAGTCCTACCAATCCTAATTCCCGTTGCTGCTGTTTTGTTGGAGTTGTAACAAGTAATTTACCTGCTTCTAACATGACAGCCATAGCGCCAATGAAGCTGATTACTTCTTGAGGCTTGAAGCCTGCTCTTCCTTTTGCTGCCTCTAGAGTTTGACTTAGCGATGTAGCTAATGCATTTTCAGATACAGTTCTGTTCATAATACGAGACAGTGCTTGTGGATTATTCGCATTCTGAATCACTAGGGCAGTTAACGATTCCAGATTTTCTATTGCTGGCACACTCTGCATGTCGAATCCCTGAAGTTGCAACAAGGCTCCAACTTCATCAGGAGATGTAACAGACATAACCAAACCTCCACTTACGCCTTGTTTGTATAAATGGAAGAAAAGCCCATTAATTGTTGATTGCGGAGATCTGATGAAGTCACGAATATCAATATGAACGCTGCCAACGTTACCTTTACCATTGTCATATAGAACGGATAAGTGAGTTTTCTTACCATTCATTAACGCCTCGACATCTTTTTCCATTGCTTTAATAATTTGGCCTAAAGCACCTGTATTGCTTGCTTTGGTATTAGCTAATTCAGTCATCAGCACTCGGACGAGTTCGGTTTGAGCCTTTACTGGCATCTCAGCTACAACTAAAGTACCAGCATCAGTTCCATCGGTAATGGCTTGGATGCGCGTACTTTCCAATAAACTTGTCAGTTCTTGTTTGGAAGTGCCACCGATAAGACTAACAACCATATCCTGAACCGTCATGCTTGAAACAGTTTCTCGTGCTTTCTTGATGGCCTGTTCAATTTGGCTACGTACCTGACGATCCTGTTCATTTATTTTTTCTTCATGTAGGTTCACTTTCTCCGCAAGAGAAGCAAGTGCTCTGGTCTGTTCTCCACGCTCTGTTTTCGGTAATAAATTAATTGCCCTACGCAGCTCAGCAGCCAGTAATCGGTAACTCTCGAGTAAAGGAGTAATAGTTGTAGTATTGGACATTAGTACTTTATCTGCAGCGAGACGTACTTCTGGAAACAAAGTGTTAACAGTTTGCCTAGCCTCTGCCGCACTGTTTTCACGAGCATCTAATTCAACTTTAACTTTTTGAGCAGCGGTTTCTTTTTCTTTCATAAGAGTACGAATTTTTCTATTTACAGGACTGCGCTCTTCTTTTGGATAAGCTGCTTTAACTTCCCGCAAAGTTCTTTGTTGTAATTCAGTGAGTTCGTACTTGTCGAAATATGAGGATAACTCAGTGAATCGGGTAGTAAGTTTCAAAACTTTATCAACATTGTTTGTACTAAGTGTATAACGATCTCGGTTAATATCCGATATTACTTGTCGTAGTTCAGATAGTTTATCGTTAAATGTTTTGTCGTTTAATGGCATGATTAGTACACCTAGAGTTAATATGCCTTAATTATATACACATTTATTTAAAAAGTCACACCTAATTGTTAAAAAAAGAGATTGAGTGCTGATATATAGGTGTATATGTTAAATAGTAAAACATATTGAATTAAGGTATTAAGAAGTAACTTGTGCAGTATAAACCGCACAAGTTAGATTTGAATGGTAGAAAGACGACAGGACACTATTTAAGTGTCAGCGTATAAATGACAATTATTTGGATGGAATAATTTCAAGCTGTAAATTAGCAATTACATCACTGTGAACATGAATTTCTACAACGTAATTACCAATAGAGTGCAATGGACCTTCGGGCATTACAATTTCACGCTTACTGATTTCTATTGCTTTTTCCACCAAGGCATCTTTAATCTCGTTAACACCGACTGAACCATATAATTTACCTTCGTCACTCGCCATAGCGCTAATAACTAAAGTAATATCATTTAGTTTTGCAGCGCGTTGCTCTGCTAAAGCCAAAGCTTGTTGCGCTTTTTTCTCCAGTTCTGCACGTCTTTTTTCAAATAATTCAATACTTTTAGCTGTAGCAAATACTGCTTTATTTTGTGGAATTAAATAATTACGACCATAACCAGACTTCACGTTAACTTTATCACCCAGATTTCCCAGGTTGCGTACTTTTTCTAATAAGATTACTTCCATCTTAATAACCCCTTAAGTTGATTCTCTCACCCTAGCTGGGAGATATAATCTAAAATTAAATAAACTATCCAATGCGCCAAAAACAATATATGCAAACAGGACAAAAGTTGGTTTTAATAATATTATTAGTAATAATAAAATAACAACTCTAACCTGTCGTTTGCGTGCAAAAGCAAAATATGCCAAAGAAAAACCTGATAACAAAAAATATCCAAGAATAAGCGGTAACAAATTAATCGCATAAGACACTTCAAAATAGGATGCGATTGATACTATGACCATAATTAAAAAGGCCAATCTGCCGCTTCGAAACTCCAGTACTTCTGTTTTAAATCCTTCCGGCAAAAATAATTTTGATTGAATTGATCGTGCAAATAATAAGGAGATCACTGCGGAGAAAATCACACTCAGAATTTGCAAGCCAAAAAATAATTGAGCCAAAATAAATGAACTCAAGCCATCTGTGCTGTTGTTTACAACTTGATTGTATTCCTGAAATTGAACCAATAGATGTTTAAACTGATTGAATTGGTCAACAACAAAATCGGGAGCTATAAGCTGGAGGCTTACAAATCCAATAAAAGCCTGTATAAAAAACATCCCAAATACTGATTGCCAACTGGTTGTTGCGCGTAGTGTTAACGCTGCAATAAAACAGGGTATATAAGTTATTAGGGTATTTATCAAAGCGCTTTCTACGGGTACCAGCATCATCAACGGAACAGAATGGACTACAAGCGCAGGTAACATTACTTCAAAGCCAGGTTTTACTCCCTTTCTCAAGGTAACTAAAGATACTAAAGCTACGGATAGCCAGGAAGCAAATGGCAAAATAGAGAAGATAACAGCAAACATTATGGCCTGCTGCTTATTCTCGAGCAATATTTTACTTTGTCTAACTATAAAATTGCCTGCACGCATCATTATATTATCTATGGCTGTCACAATAAGGCAATAAACCAATAAATCGAGCATGCTTGATTGCTTTGGCTAATTGTCTTTGAAAACGAGTTTGAGTACCGGTGATTCTACTGGGTACAATCTTGCCTGTTTCAGAAATATAATTTTTTAATAAATTAATATCTTTATAATCAATTTCATTTCCACCTTCAGCACTGAAGCGGCACATTTTTTTTCTACGGAAATAAGCTGACATAAATGTTCTCCTCTTAAGCTGTTCTGGTTTCTTTTTCTTTCTTCATCAACACGGATTCACTTGTAATCGCTTGTTTTTGAACAGTGATTAAATTTCTTAAAATAGCATCATTGAATTTAAATGCATTTTTAATTTCTTCCAGTGCTTCAAGATTACACTCTACATTCAACAGAATATAATGAGCTTTATGAACATCATCTATAGAGTATGCTAATTGGCGACGACCTAAGTCTTCTTTGCGGTGAATAATGCCATTGTGCTTGCTTATGATCCCTTCATAGCGCTCAACCATTGCTGGTACTTGTTCGCTTTGATCTGGGTGCACAAGAAACATAATTTCGTAATGTCTCATGGTTTCTCCTTGTGGATAAAGCCTTCTAATTCTGATTAGAACCAGTAAGGCAAGGTTTTAAAAAGCTGCCAATTATAACTGGTTTAGGTATTAGTTACAATTAAAACAGTTCATTGTTCAATTAATAAATTATTTCCAGGGAAACGCTTAAACGCGTTTATAGATAATATGGATCAAATATTTTGATACAAGCGAGTTAATCATGCAGACCTCGACGTCCCGCTAACAAGTCCGGATCGATCCACACAAATTTCAAGCATAGCAGGAGTAGCCTGTATTAGACGAAGTCGTAATACAGGATCAATCTTTTCAACACTCCACTGTTCTCATATATTAGGTACAATTATTTGAGTATACAACGACTGATTAAACACAGAATGATTGATGATAGCTTGAGTTCATCGCATTTGGGAAAACACCCTGTATTACGACTTCGTCTAATACAGGCTACTTTGACTAAGCAGTTAGAGACTCCTTGTTCTTTATATGATTAGCTTCACCTGCGATTATTAACGCACATAAAGTGTACTTGAAGACACTATTGTGCTCTTTTAAAAATCACTTGTTTTTTTAAAATTCAGAAGTGTAATTATTTCTTTAATTTTGGAAGAATTTATAGTGACAAGCATCCCTGAATTAGGTTACCGTCCACATATCAAAAGCCAAAGATTTACAGTTAACCTTAATACATAACTAATTATAAAATAATGAGGTTTTTTAATGGATATTATATCTCTTCAATTTGAAGAACCCTTAATAATACGCATTGGAGATACTGTTGTAAAAATTCTTGCTTTTAAAACTCAAGAGCATGGTAATATTAAGTTTGGAGTTGAAGCGCCAAGAACCATTAATATACATAGAGAAGAAATTTTCCACGCTATTAAACAAAAAGAATTATTAAATTCAGTAGAATAACATTTTACCCATGCAGAATAATGCGAGTCGATACGTACCGATTCTCTCGGGTTTAATAATAAGCTTGTCATTAAGTGTATTGCTTATTAACAGCTATTTTTTTAAATTTCCGGGGAATAATTATTTCCCGGAAGACACGCCCCTTCTTGCCTTAATTCTATTTATTAATTATTTAGGTTTGATTGTTTTCTTTGGAACAAATACAAGGGCAAGTAATTCTGGTAAAGAGTTACTCTATTTTTTTGGCGTAATGTGTCTTATCGCCCTCGCCACAAATGCAGTACAACTGACCCCGTTTCCTCCGATTGATGTATATATAGTACGTTTTGAATCCAAACTAAATATTAATATGGTTCGGATATTGGAATGGACAAATACTTACCCGTGGTTTAAATACCTGCTGAACGTTATATACAGTAGCATACACTATCAAATGAGTATAATACCGTTACTTATCATTGCGACAGGAAGATTTTATCTTCTTAGGGACTATTATTTTCTACTACTCGTTACTGCAATTATTGGTTTTGCATTTTATTACTTCTTTCCAACTACGGCTCCCGCAAGCATTATTTCCAGTTCATTGTTTTCGCCTGAACAAATCGCTACAGGATATAAATTTAATCAAATTCATAGTTATATTAATCCGACAACAAACGAAGGAGGTTTAATCGCATTACCTTCATTCCATACCGTCTGGGCCCTATTTTGTGTCTATTTACTTAAAGAATGGATCATCCCTTGCATTATTTTATTAGTCATTAATGTCCTATTAATTACTTCATGTGTCCTTTTAGGCTGGCATTATCCCATAGATATCCTTGGAGGATTTATATTGGCTGCGGGAGGTTATTATTTATTAAGTCTGACTAAATCAAGACCTGCGAAGTCTCAATGAGTGAATAGCAAGTATCTTCTTTAAATTTCTCAATAACAGTGTAAAAATCGTCATCTCGAACGCAGCGAGAGATCTCAAAATGCAGACACCGTGCTAATTATAGGAGATCTCTCACTGCGTTCGAGATGACGAATATAAAAAGGAACAGGTTATTAACGACTACTGATTTCTTTCACCATTCCAGTAGGTTTTGAAAGCTCATTCTGAATTACTTGATTAGTACTCAATTGATGCCGATTTTTTTTTATTAATAGGGCTTCGGTTAACCGTTCGAGGCTTGAATTTGTTTGACCTTTTAATGGTGGTTGGACTTGAATAAACATCTTGCCATCCTGAGTTCCAATCTTCACAGGTTCATTAATCACGCGAACTGGTGTGCCAATCGTAACCAGATCATAAAGATGCTCGATATCTCCTGGCAACATACGGATGCATCCGGCACTGACTCTCGCTCCGACTCCATCTGCTCTATTCGTTCCATGAATAAGAAACGTCGGCCATCCGAGTCGTAAAACATGTTTTCCAAGAGGATTATCAGCACCAGCAGGAAATACTTCTGGTAAGGGCGCACCAATCTCTTCTGCAGCGGCTCGTACTTTTGCAGTCGGCCTCCAGATCGGATTAACCACTTTGCTTGTAACTTTGGTAAGCCCTAATGGGGTATTCCACCCTTCTTTGCCTATTCCTACAGGAAAAGTAATGACCACATTTTCATCATCAGGAAAATAATACAATCGATATTCAGCAAGATTAATTACAATACCTCTTCGGGGTACATCAGGAAGAATATACTGTGATGGGATAATTAAACGAGTATGTTCAGGTAACGAGTGAACGGGATCCGCCAAAGGATTGGCTCTGACCATTTGATAATAACCAACGTTAAATCGTCGCCCTACTTCATCAATAGATTCATCAATCTTTGAATAAGTATATTGAATTTCACCTACTACATCCCCTGCAGCAGGCAAAACAAAAGTATCGGAGTATGAATAATTACCTGATAAAACGATAAAGGAAAAAATTAATGGGACAAATTTTTTGTTCAACATTGGCTACTCTTAACCAGACCTGTTCGTGGAATTCTTGGACACAGCAAGGCAAAGCATCAATGCTTTGCCTTTAAGACTAAGATCACAAACTGGTATCCACTTTAAAGCGTTCACCAAATTTAGATTCGAATGTTTTAAATAAAGTTTCCAATTTGTCTTTACCAAAATCATTGGCATAGTTCATTGGGCCACCTCGAAAAGGAGCAAAACCAGTGGCAAAGATCATTCCCGCGTCAAGCAAATCAGAATCAGCAACAACACCCTCACGTAAACAGGCAGCGGACTCATTTACCATTCTCAGGATCAATCGGTCGGCAATGGTTTTATCAATTTTCGAACCAGGACGTTTTTTAACTGCTTTCCCTTTCTTATAGCGATAAAACCCTTCACCTGTTTTACGACCCAGTTTACCTGCTTTAACCATATCACGTAATTTCTGCGGAACAGAACCACCAAAATGGCTGGTCAGATTCTCCGCTACCGCAAGGCAAACATCCATGCCAACAGTATCAGCAAGTTCCACAGGTCCCATGAACATTCCAAATTCAAGAGCGGCTTCATCAATTGTTTCCGCACTATAACCCTCATCTAACAATTGTACGCATTCCATTAAGTAAGGCATAAGTACTCTGTTAACCAAAAAGCCAGGGCTCGATTTAACAGGTAATGGGAGTTTTCCGATTTGACCAACAAAAGCACAGGAATTGTTCTGTACCTTTTTAGCAGTAGTTGAACTGCTCACGATTTCAACAAGATCCATTTTAGCCACAGGATTGAAGAAATGTATTCCTACTAACCGTTTGGGATCCGTCATTACAGCACTAATTTCATCCAATGGAATACTGGATGTATTCGTAGCAATAATGGCGTCTTTCTTGGCAGCCTTTTCAACAGATTTCATAATGTCCTGTTTTACAGCTAAATTTTCAAAAACCGCCTCAATGATGACATCTGCTTTGGCAACCCCATGCCCTTCCGGATCGGGAATCAAATTATCCATTGCAGCTTGAATTAAACGAGGTTTGCGTAATTTTTTCTTATATAATGCATGTGCTCTACCAATCGCTGGCGCTATTTGTGCATAAGTTTTATCTTGCAAAGTCACATGAATACCGCGTAAGGCACACCAGGCAGCAATATCACCACCCATAACTCCAGCACCTATAACATGTACGTGCTTAGCCCTGAAATTACTGTCCTTTGAAAAACCTTTTAACCGTTCACGCAAATGAAACGCACGAATCAAGTTTTTAGAAGTATCACCATTGGAAACGAGTTGCTCTACTGAGTCTGCTTCTTTTAAAAAAGCCCTGTCGCCAAAACCACCCTCTTTTTCCCAAAGATCAATTACAGCATAAGGCGCTGGATAATGTTCTTTACGAACACGTTTCGCGACATTATAACGCAGTAAATAGGCAATGGGTTTTCTCAACCAGGAGCTGTTCGTTAAACCATCAATAAAAGAAGGTTTATGTTTAGGGGGTTTATTCTTGATAAAGTACACTGCAGCTCTTTTCAATTGTCGAACAGGAACTACCTCATCAACCATTCCCAGGCTTTTAGCCCGAGAAGCGGATATTCCACTGCCGGTGAGAATCACTTGTGACAACGCTTTAAAACCACCTATTAATTGAGGTAATCTGACAGTTCCGCCCCAACCTGGATGTATACCTAACATCACTTCAGGCAAACCGATACGTGTATCTTGTTCATCTGTTGCGATTCGGTAGGTACACGCAAGAGCCAATTCAAATCCACCTCCCATACAAAAACCATCGATCATTGCAACGGTAGGAATTGCCAGATTTTGTAAGCGAGAAAATACAGCCTGACCTTTTTGTAAAAAATCTACAGCCTGGGCAGCATTTTCAAACTGAGAGAATGCGTTAACATCAGCACCAGCAATAAAGCCTTTATCTTTTAATGAATAAATAACCAAACCGATGGCTTTTTTATCCTGGGCAATTTCTTGTAAAAGGCTATTTAATTCATCCAATACTTCTTCATTAATGCTGTTAACGGCGGCATCTTTTCTATTGATACCTAACCATAAAATGGCATCTTTATCGCGTTGAAGATCCCAATGTTTGTAATTATTCATGTCCTTTCACCTCAGTCACTCGTTCAAGATACATAGCACCACCCTGACCACCGCCAATGCATATGGAAGCCATACCCCTGGACTCATTTCTTTGTTCCATGGATTTTAATGCATGCAAAACTATCCGAGCTCCACTGGCTCCAATGGGATGACCTGCAGCTATAGCGCCACCTTCCCGATTCAATTTATCCATTGATGGGCCACCAATGGCTTCATTTAATCCGAGTTGTGTCTTGCAATACTCTTCATCATTCCATGCAGCCACACATCCTAATACCTGTGCTGCAAATGCTTCATTTATTTCCCAACAGTCAATATCCTGAGGTTTTAATTTGTGTCGTAACAATATAGGAGTAACTGCATGAACAGGCCCCAAGCCCATTTGTGATGGGTCTAAAGCAGACCACTGTGAATCCACAATTTTGCCAAGAACTTTTAAATTATATTTTTTAACGGCATCAGCACTTGCCAGTAAGAGTAAACAGGCCCCATCGGTTATTTGAGAACTGTTTCCCGCAGTGACCATACCGTATTTTCGATCAAAAAATGGTTTTAATTGAGCTAATTTTTCAACTGTAGAATCAGCACGAATCCCATCATCCTGGGAGTACACTTTGCCTTTATAATCAATAATTGGCAAAACTTCGGACATTCTATTTTCAGTATAAGCATTCGCCAGTTTGAGATGACTTTGAACTGAAAACTCATCCATTTGCTCTCGGGTAATATTAAATCTGTAGGCCACTTTTTCAGCTGTTTGTCCCATATTGAGACCAACAATAGGATCAGTTAACCCTCTGAGCAACGCAATTACAGGTGCTAAATAAGACGGTCTAAACTGAGTGATTAATCCAGCTTTTTGCCCCAAAGTCTTTGCTGAAAACCAATTAGCGAGCCAACCAGCCATTTTTTGATTAAAAAGTAAAGGAGCATGACTCATGGCCTCTGTGCCGCCAGCCAATACCAATTGACTACGACCACTAGCAATTTGCATTGCGGCATTGTCTATAGCTTGCATTCCGGAAGCACAATTTCTCATTACGGTAAAGGCAGGAACTTTCTCACCACATCCCAACCGTAATGCAACAACACGAGCTATATTTGCTTCATCGGGTCCGGGCATGGCACTACCAATGATGACTTCATCCAAATCTGATGGAGAAAAAGGTTGTCTGTTCAACAAAGTCGTTCCGGCAGCCACAGCCAGATCGGATCCTGTAAATGAACCAATTCCTTTGGCCTTGAGAAACGGAGTTCGACTCCCATCAACCACGTATACATCTCGACCACTTAAATTCGACTGCTGTTTCATTAGTCCTCCTTATCCGGGCCTGAATTACAGGTATTTACATAAATTAATAGACACAAAGAGTAGCAGTAAACCTCTAAATTTGGAAATTTTTCATTGATTATTATGAGAAAAATTAATTTTTGATTTTGATTTAACTGGGTTCATGTCCATTTCTTTATTATTTTATAAATCATCCCTTGCACTTTAATTTCACATAAACTTTAGTTATTTACATTGATGGATTTTACAGAATGATTTTCCTTGTTTTCACTTTCTGAATTTAGAGATCGTGAACGTTTTATTACTGCAGACTTATTAAAAACTGACGATAAAGTGCATCGTATCGAACTTTTCTCCGACTGTTCCATGGTATTAATTTCCTTTTCAATAGAACTAATCAGTAAGTCAAATCTCTTGTCTTTATATTGTAAAGGCAACAAAAATGAATGAAGGCTTTTTAATAATGAATAAGGATTTTTTTGTTGATTTAACAACACCGTTAATACGTATACCGAATATCCAAGATCAACTTTAACTAAATAATTTAAGTCAGCGAAAGATTTTCGTTCAAAGAGTTTAAGCATGTAATTTTGGGTGTAAGTCGTGAGTTGTACTCTATTGGCAATATAATCATTAACTGATTTTAATTCTGAACTAGGTACTATCGATTCGCTTTTTCTTTTGCCATCAAGACACTCTTGCGTTAAAACAGCCAAATCTTTATTGATATTGAGTGCGTTGAATATTGTTTTGTCCTTTAAAATATCAATAAAATCAATGCAATATATGGATTCATCATCAGAACTTTTAGCATGAAGAATAACTAAACCCATACATTTTTGAGCAAATTCCGATAAGGTGATGTCTTTATCCTTAGTGGTTTTTGAATATTTAAATAGATCTTTTATCAAACCAAGGAGAAATAACGGCTCCAGGTCTTCATCTCCAAAAATTTCCTTTTTTACTAATGCCATTAGTTGGTTAATGAAGGCAACTGCGGCAGTTGCATCAGAAGCACAAATAGTTGTTGCCAATTGTTCGAGGAATTTAATATACCACATGATTTCAGGCACAATAATGAGTGATTCATATGTAATATCACAGAACTTTGTAAAAAAAAATGCCATGCGATCTAGATGAGCATATAGCTTATTTTGCATGCTTCCTCATAAATTTATTCACTAATATCTAAAGAGTTATTGACGACGTCTAAATACATGATATACTCCGCAACCATTGATTGGAGAGATGGCCGAGTGGTCGAAGGCGCTCCCCTGCTAAGGGAGTATGGGAGAAATCCCATCGAGGGTTCGAATCCCTCTCTCTCCGCCAATCAACGCGCCCGTAGCTCAGTTGGATAGAGTATTTGGCTACGAACCAAAGGGTCGGAGGTTCGAATCCTTCCGGGCGCGCCATTTAAATTTTATAATTAATAAAGGTTTCTTTCCCAATTACGGGGCACTCACAATAAAAAACAAAGAACCCTAACACGAGTTTTATAATGTTCAAAGTTACTAAAGCCATAAGCCCTTCTTTGTATTAACTTCATCTTTCTATGAAACCCTTCTGTAATCCCATTAGACTTCCTAAAACGCCACATACGTACTATCTCTTCCTTCCATTGACAGAATTTTTTGCCAAGCGATGACAAAACTTTAAATGGACTATTTATCAGGTCATTCAGCATATTTAAAAAGTGAGGAATCATTTTTTGGGTCTTTCCCAATTACGACGGCACTCACAACTATTTATTCACAATCGGGCTTCACATTCCTGGACCCTCCGCCTACGCGGAGGGCGACGAAAATTGAAATGAGCGATGAAGGTTACGGTGGGTGACGAATTTTGCGGTGGGTGACGAAAATTACTAAAGAAGACGAAATTAGCTGATGACGACGTTTATCACGATTATCTCGCTTCGCCATAACCTCGTCACCCTCCGCGCAGGCGGAGGGTCCACTCTTTAGGCTGAACTACAATTCGCTCCATTCCGAATTGACAGATTTAATCAAATTTCTTTTTCATACCCGAAGTCCTTTGTCCATCATTAGACGTTACATTCCTGGACCCTCCGCCTACGCGGAGGGTGACGAAAATTGCGATGAGCGACGAAGGTTACGATGAGCGACGAATTTTGCGATGGGTGACGAAAATTGCGATGAGCGACGAAGGTTACGGTGGGTGACGAATTTTGTGGTGGGTTACGAAAATTACTAAAGAGGACGAAATTAGCTGATGACGACGTTTATAACGATTATCTCGCTTCACCACAACCTCGTCACCCTCCGCGCAGGCGGAGGGTCCACTCTTTAGACTGAACTACAATTCGCTCTATTCCGAATTGACAGATTTAATCAAATTTCTTTTTCATACCCGAAATTCTTTGTCCATCATTAGACGTTACATCCCTGGACCCTCCGCCTACGCGGAGGGTGACGAATTTTGCGGAGGTGACGGGGAGTGGGATGAGGAGTCGTTGTTGTCCTTGAAGACGACAAAATTATAAAACACGAGGAAGTGTTAAATGATGGTGGATTAGTGACTGCTCCAGTCTTTCAAAAGATAATGAATAAAGCATTACAATAAACCCTACTAGTGCGACACAACAGCTGTCGCACTCTTCTTAAAAAATAAGTCAGCTAGCCTAAGCATAAGAAAAGCATCTCCTCACGAGCATGCGTTTAATTTAACAACGAGAAACATCAACATAAAGTTTTAAAATTGAGTTGCATAGTTAAATTAGAATATTAAAATATAATAATATACTTACACGGAAACTTACTATGCCCGCTAGAAAACTAATTTCAGAAAAAATGGCAGAGTTTTTAAGTGCTATTGCACATCAACACCGGATAAGAATTATCGAAGAACTGCATACAGGTGAACAAAACGTCAATAGCCTACAAGCTATTTTGGGAACAAGTCATTCTGTTGTATCACAACATCTATCCACACTCAGAGCTCATAAAGTAGTCAGACAACGCAAAGAAGGAAACAGGGTATTTTATCAATTGGCTCAACCAGAATTAGCAGATTGGCTCCTTCAAGGACTAGCTTATCTTGAAGCAGGATTAGAATCAGATGAAAACATCCGCTCAGCAGTTAAGGAAGTTAAAGCCATTTGGAGCCATACCCCAGATGTTCTTTATAAGGCTAAGGAATCAAATTAATAAAATTATGTGCTTCACACCCTTAAACGATTTTCGATAAAAGTCAAAGAGTCACAGTGAGGGCTATATAATACGTTCAAAGAGCAGAATACTGAACAATAGTCCTGTTGAACCATTAATTTTATTGAACCCAGATATCACTCACACCCTATACAGGAAAATGAACAATGAAAACTTTAACTAAAGAGATGCAAGAAGCGATTACACCTGGACTTGCATTGCATTTATTACAAGAAGGTAACAAAAGATTTATAAATAACTTGAAAGTTAATCGTAACCTATTGCAACAAGCGAATGAAACCTCTGATGGACAACATCCCTTTGCAATCATTTTGAGTTGTATTGATTCACGAACCTCAGTTGAGTTGATTTTTGACCAGGGTTTAGGTGATGTATTTAGCGTACGTATTGCAGGAACCATTATCAACGAAGATATTTTAGGCAGTATGGAATTTGCCTGCAAAGTAGCAGGAGCCAAGATCATTGTTGTTTTAGGCCATACAAAATGTGGGGCGATAAAAGGTGCATGTGATCATATAGAAATGGGTAATCTGACCGCCCTGTTAACTAAAATACAACCGGCAGTAAGTGCTGAAAAAACAGTATTGAAAAACCGGACTTCAAGTAACGAAGAGTTTGTGGAAAAAGTTACAACGATAAATGTACACAAAACAGTACATGCTGTTATGGAACGCAGCCCTATATTAAAAGAACTTATTGAGACCGGCGCCTGTGGAATCATTGGGGGCAGTCATGATATTTCGACGGGTGAAGTGACGTTTTTTCAGGATACTAAATTCGGTTTCTTTTAAACTGAACTTGAAGTGTTCAAAGCTTTTGAGAATGCCGTATCGAATAGATCGAAAATTTAGACGTTAAGTCAGTGGTTAACATCAGTTTTTGGAATTCGTGACAAATAAAAATTCAGTGATTAAAATGACTTGTTCCGAGGAACATTCATCGTTATTATCTATCTAATAAATCACTTTAACACAAACTGGCATCAATTGATTTAGACAACAGCCATCATTAAATAGGGAAATTCAGGAACTTATGTTGAGGACTCTAACAGTAATCATTTGCTTTTTACTTAGTTCTTGTATGGTTGGACCTAATTATAAAGAGCCTCAAAAAAACATTGCCGATCATTGGCTGCAAAATAACGCTGCAGTAAAACAAACCCCTATTCAAAATGCAAATTGGTGGAAAGTCTTTCATGATCAGACTTTAACTTCTTTAATACAGAAAGGGTACAGAAACAATCTGTCATTGCAAATTGCAGGAGTACGCGTATTACAAGCCAGAGCACAACTCGCTCAATCAGTCGGTGAGTTATATCCTCAACAGCAGGTTCTGAATGGGAGCTATACCTACTGGCGAATTGGGGGCAACCAACTGCAGTCTATTTTACCTCCCGATTTCCTGACTGCCTCACTAGGTTTTTCCGCAAGTTGGGAACTTGATTTTTGGGGAAAATACCGCAGAGCCATTCTTTCTAATGATGCAGCGTTCTTGGCTTCGCTCGCAGCTTATGATCAAGCCCTGGTAACACTTACAGCCGATATTGCCAGTACCTTCATCAACATCCGTACCCAGGAAGAGTTGATTCGAATAACCAATACGAACATCCAGGTGCAGGCATCAAGTCTACGAATTGCAAAAGCACGTTATAAAGGAGGACAAACGAGTTTACTTGATGTGGAGCAAGCCGAAACAGAGCTGGCTGAAACACAATCAAAACTGCCACAACTCGTTAGTCAGCTACAGCATCAAAAAGACAATCTGGGTGTTTTATTGGGAACAACACCGAATGAAGTAGATGCTCTGCTTCAAAAAAGTCATGGAATCCCTAAAGCGTCTACCAAAGTTGCTGTGGGCATACCCAAAGAAGCTGTTGCGCGCAGACCTGATATTTATCAAGCCAGAATGGAAGCGATTGCTCAATCAGAGGCCATAGGAGCAATCAAGGCAAACCTATTCCCTTCTTTATCACTAAACGGTACTTTTTCATTTTCTTCCAACAATATTGGCAGCTCCTCAATCAGCGATCTGTTTAACTGGTCCAATCGAACCATTACCGCAGGTCCTTCAGTTGTCTGGCCATTCTTGAATTACGGGCAAATCACAAACTCTGTTCGTGTGCAGGATGCTGTATTTCAACAGGCATTATTAAAGTACCTAAACCTTGTGCTTAAGGTTCAACAGGAAGTACAAGATAACATTACCCAATACATTGAGTCTCAAAAAACAGAATATTTACTTACAAGAGCGAATAGCTCAGCAATCAAATCTACCAAATTAGCCATTGTGCGTTATAAAGAGGGAGAGTCTGATTACACCACTGTTTTGAATGCCGAGCAGCAGCAACTTCGTGTCCAGACTTCATTAACCAATGCTAAAGGTGATGTTTCTCAATCTTTGGTAGCTCTTTATCGAGCGCTTGGCGGAGGCTGGCAAATCCGAGATGGTAATGATATTGTTTCAAATCAGGTAAAAAATGAAATGGCTGAACGAACCAATTGGGGTAGTTTGTTAAAACAACCGAATCATCAAAAACCGGCTACAAACAAGCAAAGAATAAAACAACTTTATCTACCAACCTGGTAATGTTTATGAATTCAGATAAAAAAATACAACTTATAAAAAGAGCAGCAATTGCCGTTGCCGTACTGTTCGTAATTTACCTGTTGACACATCAACATAATAATAGTGCCAAACCCGGACTTCCTCCACCGGTTGTTGTCATCCAGAAACCCAAACTAATGGAAGTCACCGAATACATCACTCAAACGGGAAACACCGTTGCCTATAACTCGGTAGATTTGGTTGCGAGAGTCGAGGGTTATCTGGACTCACAGAAGTTCGTCGACGGTTCATTTGTGAAAAAGGGACAAGAACTATTTGTAATCGAACCTGAACCTTATTATGAACAACTAAAGGCCGCTGAAGCTACAGTCGCAGCACAAAAAGCAGCCTATGTGTATGCCAAAACAGAATACGAACGTCAACAACTCATGTACAAGCAAAATGCTACTTCTTTAAAAAGTGTTGAAAAATGGGCATCCAAAAAAGATGAGGTGAAAGCAGAAATTGATAAGGCTGAGGCCAATGCCAAAATAGCAGCGATTAATTACAGCTATACCCATGTGAACGCGCCATTTGATGGTCGCATAGGGCGTCATTTAGTCGATCCAGGAAACCTTGTCGGAAATGGAACAGCTACAGAACTCGCGACTATTGAACAGATAAAACCTATATATGTATATATCTATCTCAATGAGTTGGATTTAATCAAAATAAGAGCAGCCGCAAGAAAGAAAGGATATAATTCTACTGATATTTCTCAAATTCCAGTTTATGTAGGCCTGCAATCTGAGACTGATTTTCCCCACAAAGGCACTATGGATTTTGTGAATACCGGATTGAACTCCTCTACAGGTACAATGGAGTTCAGAGCTTTATTAGCTAATGACCAAATTGACCTGGTTCCAGGGCTTTTTGTTAAAGTACGGATACCGATTTCTCAACCGTCTAAGAAACTAACTGTACCTGATACTTCAGTACAATACGATCAAATTGGCCCCTACCTGCTGGTGGTAGATAAAAATAATAATGTAGTGCTGAAACGGGTGGTTATTGGTAGTTTAAATAACGGGATGCGCGCTATTCTTAAAGGAGTTGATGCCCAGGACAATGTCATTGTTTCAGGACTTCAAAATGCGACACCGAGCCATCAAGTAACGCCTAAAACGCAAGACAATTGATCTAATTAAAATAACCGGATTTGATAAAATCACACGTTCCGATTTTATCACCAGGGTTATACAGGGAGAGTAGCAACATAAATGATTTCGAAATTTTTCATAGAACGTCCTGTCCTGGCGAATGTAATTGCTCTCTTCCTTGTTTTTATAGGATTAATTGCCATTTATGTTTTACCGGTATCTCAATACCCCGCTATAGTTCCACCAACTATTCAGGTGACTACAAACTATCCAGGTGCGGACGCGAAAACTCTGATTAGCACGGTTGCTCTGCCCATTGAACAGCAAGTCAATGGCGTAGAAGATATGCTGTACATGCAATCTACCAGTACCAATAGTGGTAATTATAATCTCATCGTTACCTTCGCGATTGGAACAGACCTTAATTACGCCCAGGTACTGGTTCAGAACCGGGTACAAGCGGCAATGGCGCAACTACCGGATGCCGTTCAAAAGCAAGGCGTTCTTGTTCAACAAAAATCCACAGCCATTCTGCAGTTCATTACTTTGACCTCAAAAAATAATGAATATGATGGTGTTTTTCTTGACAGCTATGCTGAAATTAATATGCAGGATGAATTATCACGTTTACCAGGAGTAGGAAATGTTTTGGTCTTTGGATCGGGAAGTTATGCAATGCGTATCTGGCTTGATCCAGGAAAAATGCAGGCATACTCCCTTAATCCCAGTGATGTAATCAATGCGATAAGTTATCAAAACAAAGAAGTTTCAGCAGGTCAGCTAGGAGCTCCACCAACTGTGGGCGACCAATCCTATCAATTCACAGTGAACGTTCCTGGTCAGCTCGCTGATCCCAATCAATTTGCCAACATTATTATCAAAACCATATCAACCGCACCAGATGTTAACGCGTCTGCAAGCAGTACTGCTCAGATCGTACGAATACGAGATGTGGGACGAGTTGAATTAGGGTCATCCAGTTACAGTCAGCTCGCAAAATTTAACGGTAAACCGACCGCAGCCATTGGTATTTATCAATTACCTGGCGCCAATGCTTTGGATGTTGCCAGTAAAGTGCGCAAAACTGTGGAAAAAATGGCCAAAAATTTCCCCCCGGGATTACAATATGACATCCCCTTCGATACAACCATGTTTGTCAGGGCATCAATAACAGAAGTTTATAAAACGCTCATTGAAGCAGGCATACTTGTTTTGCTGGTAATTGTTGTGTTCTTACAGAATTTTCGCGCAACCCTGGTGCCAGCGACAACAGTACCAGTTACCATTATTGGCACCTTCTTCGCCTTATTATTATTGGGATATACAATCAACTTATTGACGCTGTTTGGATTGGTACTCGCGATAGGTATTGTAGTTGATGATGCTATTGTCATTGTTGAAGGAGTCACGCAACATATAGAAAATGGAATTCCTCCGAAAGAAGCATCAATCAAAGCCATGAAAGAACTTTTTGGCCCCATTCTGGGTATAACCATGGTTCTTATGGCAGTCTTTGTTCCGGCGGGTTTTATGCCGGGTTTGACTGGAGCCATGTATGCTCAGTTTGCTCTGGTAATCGCAGCAACAGCATTTATCAGTGCTATCAATGCCATGACCTTGAAACCCACTCAATGTGCCCTATGGCTAAAACCTGTCGATAAATCGAAACCTAAAAATATTTTTTTTAAAACATTTGATCGAATTTACAATCCTTTAGAGGCTGCCTATCTCAAGTTTATTAATCGATTAGTACATCATAGTGGTCCTGTTTGCCTGATAGGAGCCCTTTTGGTGGCCTTGGCAATTTTTGGTTTGACTCGTATACCGACTGGCTTCATTCCAATTGAAGACCAAGGATATCTCGTCTTGAGTGTGCAATTACCTGATGGCTCCAGCCTGGGGCGTACAGATGCCGTGTTAAACGAATTGACAAAGAAAGTTTCACGTATTGATGGCATTGAAAATGTGATCGCCATTGATGGCATATCTCTACTGGATAACAATTCCAGCCTTGCAAACTCAGGTGTTATGTATCTGATATTTAAAGATTGGAGTTTACGCGGAAAATCAGAAAATCTCTTAGCGCTATACACCAAATTGAATGCGATTGCCAAAGAAACTCTGGATGCAAAAGTAATGGTAGTGATTCCCCCCTCTATCCAGGGATTAGGACTATCAGGTGGCTTTCAAATGCAGATTGAATTACAAGATGGCACTTTTGATTATAACAAGCTTCAGCAGGTTACTGACCAGTTTATCAATTACGGAGCCCAAGAGCCTCAAATACAAAATCTTATGACTTCTTTTCGCTCTAATGTACCTCAGGTTTCAGCCCCGATTGATCGTACCAAGGCTGAAGCTTTGGGAGTTCATGTAGGTGACGCGTTTGATACCTTACAAACCTATTTAGGCTCCTCTTACGTGAATCTTTTTACAAAATTTGGTCAAGTTTTCCCAGTTTATGTCCAGGCTGATGCTGCTTCACGAGGTACAGCCGAGAATCTGAGAAATTACTATGTAAAAAATCAGGCCGGCTCAATGGTCTCATTAGGTACATTAACGAATGTATCTCCAGCCGTAGGACCAGCGATTATTTCATTATACAATCTATATCCCTCGAGTAACGTGAATGGGATTGCGGCAAAAGGATACAGCTCAGGACAAGGAATTCAAACAATGGAGCAGCTCGCGAAGGATCAACTGCCTCCTGGTATGTCTTATGAATGGACCAGTACAGCCTATCAGGAAAAAATAGCAGGAAACATGAGCTATTTTATTTTTGCCTTATCATTGGTCCTTGTATATTTAATCCTGTCTGGCCAATATGAAAACTGGCTCATACCCACCTCTATCATTTTAAGTGTACCACTCACATTGATTGGAACGGTGCTGGCTTTATCCAGTCTCGGTATGGATAATAATATGTACACCCAAATAGGCTTATTACTCTTGATTGCTCTCGCAACCAAAAACGCAATATTGATTGTAGAAGTTGCTCACGAGCAACGCCAAATCCATCATAAGTCGATATTTGAATCAGCGGTTCTTGGAGCTAAAACTCGTTTTCGCCCCATTTTAATGACCTCTTTTGCCTTCATAATGGGGGTAATGCCCTTGGTATTTGCAACTGGCGCAGGAGCAAATGCAAGACGATCTATAGGGATTGCTGTATCGAGTGGAATGATTGCGTCAACTTGTCTTGCTGTGGTTTTCGTTCCAGTATTTTATGTGTTATTGGAGAGCTGGCAAGAAAAAAGAAAAGAAAAAAAAGTAAATAAAACAAGCCATAACGTGAACAATAAATCAGAACCCTCTGATTCCATTGAGGAATAATATGTGCTGTCTTAACCCTGGGCAATCCCTCATAATTTATATACTGAAAATGTATTTATATATGCATCCATGGACATATAAATACCCGTCTTCTTGAGCAACACAAAGCAATCCATAACGGAGCTGTATTGGATATATGTTCTGGATATGCTGCACCTCGTTCGCAAAGAAGAACATTAATACTGTTTATCCTCACTAGAACAATGAGGGGATTTGCCAGATCTAAGCCAGCTCTGTAATATTATTAATACAGTAGTTACTTAGCAGTAGTTCAGTGAATGATGCTTACCAGCATCCATATTCTGTGTTGTCAGTTCCTTGTGGCTGAATAAACTGAGATTCTGTATGGAATAGCCAACAATATTCTTACCAACCCAGGTTTCCTGTTCGGTAAATCGCTTCAATTCGGTCACGGCCTGGTTAGTTCCTTTTAATAGCTTATTGATATAGGTAAAACAATCATTATCTCCTGGTTTGGCTTTCGTAAAAGTAAAGGTCAGATCACAGGCATTGGTCTCTTGAAGTTGCTCATGTAACACGAGCATATCAAAAATTTGTGATCCACTGACCGTACGGTGTTCTACCTGGGTTGGCACTTGAGACAGATCGGAAGGACCATTGGTAAATTCAATTAGAATTGGCTTCTTGTCCTCATCAATTTTTATAATAATGCACGCATGATTTCCCAAATAGCCCTTGAGAGTTGTACCCACAAATAACGCGCTAAAGGTTGTAATGGTGTATTTAATAGTATTTTGTGAAATAAACAATTGATATAGTTCTTCATTCCCATCAAAATACTGCTCCAACAGCATGGTTTTTACTTTATGTTCATATTCGGCTGTTGGTTTGATCATCTGTCGATCGATACTTTGTAAACACTCACCGATGCCATCCATACAAAATTTCAATTTTCGAGTTAAATCATCCATTAATATTTTTTTGGGTAATCTGAATCCAATCGCAGCACCAATTAAAAAGCCAGTTAATATGCCAAGCAAAAAATAACTGAGCGGGTTACCTAAATTCCACACTCCTCTTGCAAGTCCAGCCACCCCACCGATTAAGCCACCAATAATTCCTGTTAAAATTGCTAAAAAAGTGGAGCCAATATTAATAATATAATAAGCGAGTTGAATGTTTAGAGTTCTGGTTTGAGATAAACTCACCATTTGATTGTAAGTGTGCATGGTGTTGCTAATCAGCTGCTCTATGTGTTCAGGGTCATTCATGTTCTGTATTAAATTGCTCAAACTCGTACTAAAACGAACAAGTTCTTTTAAAAGCAGGTAATTTAATTCTGTTTCTTCATTTTGAAGTGTTTTAACAGTTAACCATAAATAATATTTTGCTTCACATAAAGGTAACGAATTAATACTTTCAAGACTTTCATTTACAACACTTCGATAGTGCGCTGTAGGCATAACAGGTTACTCCATAATACTATTCATTTTTTACTGTACTCTGATGTACTTTAAACGCTCATAAGAGGTTTAACATCCATCATGCACTGTATGCGACGAGTCTTAACTCCTTTTTGATTGTGTTCGAATTGACTCCATGTCCACGCTGGAAGCGTACAGTTTTTTGATACAAACAATTGATTCAGATGAAGGATAAGCGCTTCTTTCTCTTTTAGCTCAGGAAGTGTTTGTATATTATACTCATACAAACCACTCTGTGTAATTCGATAGTCCTCAAAAATAATAGGAAAACTGGCCATTTGTTGTCTTATTAAATCAGCAAAAACAGGTATGACCGTGTCTTCTTTCACGCCATAACAAATATCTCCCACTCGTCCTTCAATTGCGGATAACTGAGTAAATAGATGCCCCGATTGAGCATCAATCAACACATCATCCAGTCGATATCGGATCATCGGCTGAGTAGTACGTAACAAATCAGTAATAATTGGAATAAAGCGATGCTCATCCAACCAATCTTTTTCTATAATCAGATATTCTTCATTCATGGTTAAACGATTAGTTCGTTTATCGCTTACAGCAAGGAACCCTTCCGTACATTGATACACTTGTGATACGTCACACTTGAAGGCATTTTTAATAATGGCTTCATCGTATTGATCAAGTACCTCTGCTACTGAGTATATTTTTTTTGGTGATATGGTCAGACGATTAATTTGTTTTGATAAAGCAACTAAAACACTAGCTGGCGCCGAAAGAATAGTTGGCTGTAGCGCGTTTAATCGATCGATCTGAGTATCAAAATCCTCAAGTAAATCAAAAAAAGTAAATTGAATTTTCTTGCTTTTGTTCAGCGTCATATAGAGTTTATTATTTGCTCTAAGGAAGAATGCGATTCGTTCATGGGTCTTCAAACCGGATGGAAGTACTTTAGCCAACAATATCCCTGCCCACATACTTCGTTCTTTGCTGCTTACAAGAAAGAGACCTCTTTGACTGGTTGTTCCTGATGACAAACCTACCGCAATATCATCAATCAGAGCGGTAAAATCCCGTGACTGTTCTGCTTTTAGAGCAAGATTGAGCGCATCATTCATTTTGATTCCAACAGTATTGATTGAATCAAAATGTTCCATCATTATTTGTTTATTAATAATAGGCCATTGCTCAAAGGGTTTATCCAAATAATCTTTGTAGAATGGTGATTTTGATAATGTGTTTTTTACCAGTGCCTTAAATTTTTTTTGCTGGTAACGAAGCAGTTGCTCTCTTGATTTAAAAGACCGCTGCAAAATCAGCGTTTTAAAATAGTAATACACTATCCGCAATATCATTTAGAATTACCTTGTAATGCTCCAGCGATTTTTTTGCAATGGGATGGAATGATGTCTATTTCCGTATTTGTTTTGCTTAAAGAATGTAAATTCTTTATGGTTTGAAGGTAGTCTTTTTTATCGTGGTGGATTAGATAGGTCAACTCTGAGGGATAATCCAAATCTTTAAATGTTTCTTGATGCCAACAACTGTCAGCAACTAAAAAAGTCTCTTTTATTGAGTTAAAATACAAACCAATTTGACCTTTTGCATGACCAGGTAAACTTATTGCAATGAGTTGACCATCATCAAACAAGTCGAAGCCAGAAGTAAAAGGAAACAAACTGGGAGCAAGAGGGATTTCATTTTTTAACACGATTAATCGCTGATAAAAATCATCTGGTAATAGTTTAGGTAAAAAGCCTTGTAGTAACGCCCTTATTCCTTTTTTATTTTTAATATCCTCAATTGCAGCAGGATGACACATAAATCGCGCATTAGGAAAATCAATTATTCCGCCAATATGATCCGCATGAAAATGAGAAATCACAATATAATTGATTTCTTCAGGAAGAATATTGTGTTGTAACAGTTGCTCTTTTAAAGACTTTTGTAACACTACGGGTGTTAAATGACGATAAAGAGAGAAAGGGAGTTTTTTTGTTAAATGAAAAAAACGATCACTGTATCCTGTATCAAATAATATATACCCATGACGAGGATGTTTTATCAGAGCACAGAGTGCTGGATACTCTGACTGTTTCAAACGCCCACTTTTTAAAGTCATTCGCTCGCAGTGACGGCAATAACCGGCTTCAAATAAACGGTATTCAATCATAATGGATTACACCATTTCGTGTACAATGCGATGCCTTGTTCAATACTTATTTTGGGACTGTAATTTAAATCCCTGATCGCCGCATCAATGTTTAATGTTTGACCGAAATGAAGGACTCCCGCACTGTACCGGGTTAAGGGCGGTTCTTTTTTAATGAAAGGAATGCCATAGACTAATTCAAGACATTGGGAAAAAACTCTCGCCTTTGAATAAGAGATCATTCGAGTATTTAATGGTTTTTGTAAGGCATTAAACAAGAGTTCAAGTATGGCGATCAACGTTTTTGGTTCACCATTAGTAATATTATATTTATTTCCAAAAAACTGCGGATCAGCATGAGACGCAAGAATCAAAGCATCCACCACATTATCCACATAAGTGATATCAATCAGGTTTTCGCCAGAGCCTATAATGGGCAGCACGCCGTTTTTTTCTGATTTTAATATGCGTGGGATGATTGAGCGATCATAAGGTCCAAATATAGCCCTTGGACGTAATGTAATCACCTTCAGATGTTTGGTTTTATACGCTTCATCAATTACAGACTCAGCTATTAATTTTGTTCTGACATAATGATTTGCTGGAGTTTCAGGTAATCGTGCATGTTCTTTAATATCATGACGATGGTTAAAATCAAAATAGATACTGGGTGAAGAGACATAGACAAGACGAGCCTCAGATGGTGTGGCTTCAATTACATGTTGGGTAGCCAATACATTGGCTTCATAAAAATCTTTGTAGGATCCCCAGGGACTGGATAAGGCAGCACAATGAAAAATAACATCCGTATTTCGTGTAATGGTTTTAAGGGCATCTCGCTCTTTCAAATCCAGGGCAATAAATTCTGCGCCCATATGATTGAGTAGTTTGCCTAACACTTTATTTCGTCCCAACGCGATAACATCATGACCTAGAGCGAGCAAATGTCGCGTTAGATTCATCCCAAGACACCCAGTACTCCCTGTGACTACACAACGCATATCAGAACTCCAGAATAATTCCACCTGCGCTCAATCCGGCGCCTGTGCCCAGTAAAAAAACCAGTTCGCCCCGTTGAATTTTTTTAGAACGCACTAAGTGATTCAATACCGTCGGTATTGAGGCCGCTATTTGATTACCATGTCGAGAATAGATATCAACAAATTTATGTTCAGGAATATTAAGTCGTTTTCGAATATGATGCATCGCAAGCAAACTGGCTTGATGGGGAACAACCCAGTGAATATCAGCCATTGTCACACGAGCTTTTGCCATTAACTCATCGGTCATCTGCCCTACTAATTTACTGGCTAATTTAAATACTTTTTTACCATCCATGTAAAACAAACCAGAGAGTGGAACATGGCAGGATTGCAATGGTGGAATTCGAGTTCCGCCCGCTTTTATCTGACAATAGGTAGAACCACTACTGTTTGTGATGAAATGTGAACTCAAAATACGATGGGAACCATCACTTTGCTCCACCAGACAAGCCGCGGCTCCATCACCAAAAATGGTACATGTTTCCATATCCTCCCAGTTAATACCGGAAGAAGCGATATCGCTTGAAACAATTAATATTCGATTATAACGACCACCCTCGATGAGGTAAGAAGCAATATCCAAAGCTGTAATGAAACTTAAACACGTACTATTGATATCAAAACAACTGATTCCTGAATCTTCAAGACCCAATTGTTTTTGGATCAATGCCGCGGTGCATGGAATGGGCTGTTCCCCTACTCCACTGGCGCTGATGATGGCGTCTATATCACTTAAATTAATCCCTGCCTGTTTTATGGCTTCTAATGCTGCCTTAGCGCCCATATAAGAAGTAGTTTCCTCTGGAGACGCAAAATGTCTGGAAATAAGTCCCGATTTTTTTTCTACGCTACCTGGAGATAATCCCAGGCGCTCATCCAGTTCAGTAGACAATACTGTCTTCAACGGTAAATAATTACCAGTTCCTGTGATTTTTATGGCAGGCATAGACTGTCTCACTTTAAAAAAATTGGTCATTGGTAAGCCCTATGATTTTTTTCAAAAAAATCATAATCCCTGGCGAAAAAATAACGACTTAATTGATAGATTCCATAAGTAATGAACGGGGCCGCGAACACATCAATACTGTAATGGATGTGGCCAACGAGAACAGTGTATGAAAAAAGAATACTGGCACTGCCGCAGATATAACGGATTATGGTGTTGCTCCAGAACATCAACAATAGTAAAAATGGCCCACCAACGTGACCAGAAAAAAACAGATCCCCGTTAAATAGAAAAAAATTAGTGAAATTATCGGGTATGGTAAGATTATTCGCAGGTGCGCCTAAATGTGTAAGACTTATAAAGACACTTCGTACAAAGATAAATAAGGCTGCTGTTTTTGTAACAAAAGGCAGTGTTTCAGGGCGAAGCAGAAGATAAAATGAGAATATAAACCAAAAGAGCATGCTAGCATACACATGCAGAAAGGTTACATCACGGACTCTCAAGTTATTCAGAATTAAGTCATTAACACTATTTCCTGCAACTTCCGTAGCATAGGTTCCGGCAATATTGGCTACTATAAAGCTTAAGATCAAAACACAAAAACCACTAATCAGTCCCTGCACATAACGTCGTTCCTGAAATAATGAACCATAAGAAATCGCTACATTTTTCATTTTTTACAAATCCGCTGATAAAGTTGTTCATACTGTATTGCAGTGTTACCAATGTCATGAGTTAAAGCCAGTGTTCTGCTTTTCATCCCCATCTCGCGACACTTATCTGTATTTTCAAGCAATTCAATCATATATCTGCTAAGTGTATTCGTATCATCAGGTCTAAAAAGATAGCCATTGACACCGTGCTGTATCAATTCAGGCAGAGCCATAGCATGTGCACCCAATAGAGGAAGACCAGAGGCTATCGCCTCCAAACCAACAATACTCTGTAACTCAGCCGTACCCGCATGAACAAAACAATCAGCCAGTCCATATATTTTGGGATAATCATCATCGGTTAAATAGCCTGTAAAAGTTATATGCCGGGAAATATTCAGTTCCTTCGCCAAAGTTTCCAGTCGTTTTTTCTCTGTTCCATTACCGGTTAATACCAAATGACAATCAATGTGTTGAACGGCCTTAGAAAAAGCATGAATAACAACAAAAAGATTCTTCTCTTTATCCAGCCTGCCGGTATAAAGAAGTGTGGGTTTAACGGGTATATTGAATTGCTGACGCAAGAAATCGGCGTCTTGTGCTGGTTTGAATTTCTGTAAATTGATTCCGCAGGAAACCGGATAAATTTCTTTTTTTAACTGCGTTTGTTCCAGGAGTTTTACTGCAGTTTGAGTCGGTGTAGTGACCACATCAACAGTAGACAGCATGGCAACAATGTTCTTCCAACACAAATTTTTAAACCAGCTCTCAAACCGTTTTGGCAAAAAGGTATAGTGAAAGAAATTTTCAGGCATAAAATGATTGGTAGCAAGCATCGGAATCCCCATACTTAAACAAGTACGGTGACAAATGGAACCCAGGAAGAATTTCCCCTGGATGTGCATCACTTCAGGATTGTACTCTGCTATTGCCTTTTGTATTCCTTTTTTAATAGAAACAGGCCAACACACTCGAAAATTTTTATAAAGAAGAATGGGCCATGAGCGGACTCGATACAGTCTCACTCCATGATATTCGCCATAATTTTGCCGCAAAGTTCTTGATGGGCAAATAACCAGGACTTCATGCCCCCTGTCTTGAAGGGATTGCGCTAAACGATGAGTAAAATAGGCGCCACCATTTAAATCGGGCGGATAACTATCGAGTACCATCATAATTCTCATTACACGCTCTCATCAAGTTGAATGAATTTCAATGTGACTCGAAAAAAAACAAGAACAGGTTTATGTCGAATTAAAGAATGTATATCAATCTCCTGAAAATTCTTTATTAATTTATTGATGTCATTAACAAGCCAATGAATTACTACACCAAGAACAGGACGAAAATCTATCACAATGTAAAATTTATATCAACAAACTATTGTGCTTTGTAAAAAAGGCAGAATCATAGAAATCTAATATTGACAGATGGACAATGTTCAACCTATTGATAAATAATAATTTTTATCAAACTATTAATATAATGAATAACAGGTATTAAAAAAATGAATACTAAAACTGACTTCTCGGAGAACATACTAAATAATCCGGAATTTACCGAAGTAGTTCCACTGGATAAAATAAATAGATTAAAATATTCAAGACCGCTTCATAAAGTTACAGGTAGCATCAAGATTTAAAAAATGTCACTGATTAGGGTCTATACTTAAACCAGTACTAAAATTAATCACTATAATCATTGAATTTATTGAAAAACAAGGAGTTAGTTATGTTGACCTGGGCACTCGTATTTCTCATCATTGCAATAATCGCAGGATTATTTGGTTTTAGAGGAGTAGCGTCTACTGCAACAGGAATTGCAAAGATACTCTTTTTCCTGTTTATCGTTATATTTGTAGTCCTGCTCGTATTAAATATACTAGGAGTTGTTCCCGAACCACTCCCAACTGTAAATTAGAGCGTCGATCTAATTTTCCTTCCGATTGAAACATACCTGCAAATCATTTACAGGCATGTTTCAATATTAATGGAATTAAAGCATTAGATCCTATTTCAATAGGCCTGATTAATAATCAATGAATCACTCTATATACTAAATCACTTTGCCTGATGTGCTTATTTTAATTGCTATACTTATCTATAAAATACCAAAACCAAAGGTTTCATTATGGGTCCATTCATAATTGAACAAATGAGTCGAGAAGAAGTTAATACTGCCATAGAATGGGCAGCAAAAGAGCAATGGAATCCTGGATTAAACGATGCAGAATGTTTTTATCAGACGGATCCACACGGTTTTTTTGCCGGTAAACTTGATGGACAAATAATTGCCGTAGGTTCAGCTGTAATTTATGATGAATATTTTGCATTTTGTGGATTTTATATTGTTGATAAGAACTATAGATCTAAAGGTTATGGATTGGAACTAACTCGTGCTCGATTATCTTATATCGGGGATAGAAATGCCGGCCTTGATGGTGTCATAAATATGCAGGATAAATATGCACAGATTGGTTATCAATTTGCTCACAATAATGCACGGTATAAATTGGATAAACCTCTAAAGGCAGTTAGATCGGATGAAACTCTCAAATCAGCCAATACTCTGAATTTTGCTCAATTATGCGCCTATGACAGGCTACATTTTCCAGCTTTGCGCCCTCAGTTTCTAAAATGCTGGATCAATCAAAAAAATGGTTTGGCTTTAGCATGTGTTCAAAATAACACAGTCAAAGGTTATGGAGTCATAAGAGCCTGCAGATCAGGATATAAGATTGGTCCCTTGTTTGCTGAGACACCTGAAATAGCGCATCAATTATTTTTCAATCTGGCACAATACGCTCAAGGAAATGAAGTTTTTTTAGATATTCCTGAAAACAATCCATTAGCTATTGATCTGGTAAACGAACATAAAATGAACAAAATCTTTGCTACCGCAAGAATGTATTTAAAAAATGAACCTCAATTAGCAGCGGAACACATTTATGGGATCACCACATTTGAGCTGGGGTAAACAATGACGCGTGATTTAGTAGGTTATGGGAACAAACAATTCGCTTTTGAATGGCCTGATAAAGCGAGGCTTGCTATTAATTTCGTAATTAACTACGAAGAAGGGGCTGAATTAAGTCCTGTCAATGGTGACAATGAAGCGGAACAATACGGTTGCGATTTTCCCTTTGGTAAAAAAACGAAAGGCAAACGAAACTTTAGTGTAGAGTCATATTATGAATACGGTAGTCGTGTGGGAATATGGCGATTAACCGATCTTTTTGATCATCACCAAATTCCTCTCACGTTCTTTGTAACGGGTTACGCACTTATTCTAAATCCATTATTTTCTAATTATCTGGCAAAAAGTATACATGAGGTCGCGGGTCATGGATGGAGATGGATTGATTATTCCAAAATAAATAAAAACACTGAACAAAAGCATATCTATCGATGCATCGAAACGCTTGAGCAACTTACTGGACAAAGACCACAAGGATGGTACACAGGTAGAAGAAGCAAAAATACACGCGACTTATTAGTGGATATGGGTGGTTTTATTTATGACTCTGACAGCTATGCAGATGATCTGCCTTATAAAATCAAAGAACACCTGGTAATCCCTTACTCTCTGGATTGTAATGATTTTCGGTTTACAACAACTCCAGGTTTCTCAACTTCCAATGATTTTTTTAATCAGCTAAAAAGTACTTTTGATGTTCTCTATCATGAAAATAAACCCTCGTTGATGACTATTGGGCTGCACCCACGAATAAGCGGTAAACCGGGACCAAGTGGTGCCGTGAAACAATTTCTGAGTTATATTCAGGATTATGAAGGACTATGGATAACCAAACGAATTGATATCGCTCGATATTGGTTATCTCAAAACCAATAGACTAAGTCCTTGTAGTATTTGCATGTTGTCTTCATACCAATATTTTCTCCCCAACCCTCTTCCCGCGAACAGGGATTATCATGCAATTCTGACTCCTTACGCGGGAGAGTGGGCTGATCGAGGCAAGATGAACGTTAAGTGCTCAGTTTAGCGTTATGCATTCAAAAATTTCTGGGACGTGCAAGCCAATTAATAAAAATTCACTGAACAGCTTAGTATCATTTAATTTACCAGTACATGTTCTATACAAAATAATAAAAAAAACATAGAATCTCTGATTACCCAATTTGATTCCCTTCACAGTCGTTACGGATGTTCAAATGAGCCATATAATCGATTTATCGCTGCTAAAAAGAAATCGCGATTTTAGACTGTTGTATTTAGGACAATTTATATCATTTATCGGAACGATGATTACAGTTGTTGCACTGCCCTATCAAATTTACCAAATAACTGAATCTACATTAATGGTTGGACTTTTAAGTCTTGCTCAGCTCGTACCGTTATTATTTACAGCTCTTGTTGGTGGAGTATTTGCTGACCGTTATAACCGACGTGCCCTTCTGATTATTAGCGAATTACTGCTTGTTGCTGGATGCTGTTGTCTGGCATTGAACTCCTACAGCAGCAATCCGGATTTAATTACTATTTTCATAGTGGCTTCACTGATGTCAGCAATTACAGGTCTTCATCGCCCTGCTTTTGACAGCATTACACAGCAAATAGTTAAACCGGAAGATTATAAAAATGTAGGTGCGCTTGGAAGTTTCAAATTCAGTTTTTGCATGATTGTTGGTCCCGCAATTGCTGGACTCATCATTGCTCAATATGGAATCGTCATTACTTATCTTATTGACTTAGTGACTTTTATTGTCTCAATAATTAATTTAAGTTTAATGCACAGCATACCCAAGCCTGTCAAACAGGATCATCCGTCGATTTTCTCCTCGTTAAAGCAAGGGATTTCATTCGCATTCAGTCGTCAAGAATTAATTGGCAGTTATTTCGTCGATTTTTTTGCCATGGTTTTTGCCATGCCTAACGCTCTTTTACCTGCAATAGCACAATCGTACGGCGGTGCCAGAACTCTTGGATTACTTTATGCTGCGCCTGCAATTGGCTCTCTGATTATTTCTTTTGTAAGTGGATGGACCTCCAGAATAACTCATGATGGAAAAGCCATTGCTATAGCAGCGGCATTTTGGGGATTAGCAATCATTGGTTTTGGGGTTTCGAGCTCATTATGGATGGCAGTACTTTTTCTGGCTTTGTCGGGCGCCTTTGACGCAATTAGCGGTATTTTCAGAAGTACTTTATGGAATAATACCATCCCTCCAGAACTTAGAGGGCGCCTGGCAGGAATTGAAATGATAAGTTACTTAAGCGGCCCAAGGTTAGGTGATACACGAGCAGGACTTGTAGCGGCAGGCTTTGGTATCAGTACAGCCCTGATTTCAGGTGGAATATTATGTATTATTGGAGTGAGTCTGTCCTGTTATGCATTACCCAAATTTTGGCATTATAAAACAAAATAAATACCCTGGAACTCAAATGCTTCGCAGGATGTATCGATATCTTTCTTATTGATTCACACTGCCAGTACAAACATCCCCTTCCTCTATTCCATCAATCCAGACTTTTAGCTGTTTGGTGCGCGCTTCAGTAATGTTTTCAATAAAGTAACATTTACACATCGGTAATACGGAGCCATAAGTATCTTGATATTCAGGAATATACATGGAATCAACGTAAGCATCCTTAAATTCAATCCACTTACGTTGCGCGTTTACAAACTTGTCAATAAATACCTGGTCTGTTTTGTATTTCACTAAAATATTTTGATACACCTGATTCAATTCATTATCCGCTTTCTGAAGCGCCTCACAAGCCTCATTATTTAAATCCAGTTGAGTTTCAGCTCGTGCAACAGTCATAACAAATAACATGATCAATAAGATAAACCGGTTATTCAACATCGTCATAATGCGCTACTCCAGTTAATAGATTCCTTAATCACCAATAATGCTTTCCTTCTTATGATGTTGCGCCAGAGTCTCATCAAGACTTGCTGCTTCTGTTAATGCAGCAACATTCTCTTTTGTGAAAAACCCATCAAACCCATGACATCGTTCAACATACTCTGTGATTAACAATGAGTATTGTGAATGTTTCGAGAATATCTGTTTTAAATCAGGTGCATCAGTGCATGCACCAAAAACCTGTGCTAAAAACTGGATGTGATTCTGATCGCGCAAGGTATCTATAACATAATCAATATTCTTTTTACCTGAAACGTGATCACCATCAACAACTTCATACGCAATATGATGCATTCTTCTGCCATAATTAAGTACAAAAGTCTCTGTTGGCATAGGAAGATTTTGAAAGGAATTAACCATAAATGAGATGTTATTTGCTGTAAACACCTTGGCAGGTGATCTAATATCATCCTCGTGGGGAATTCTATTGACGTTAGTTGAAGAGTTCATATCAGCGATATTATAAGCACCCCAGAAATAATATTTGGAAAGGCATAAAAACTCCAATATAGCATCTTCTCTTTCCCCCGCCAGTATACGCGTTGCCATATGGTCAATACCCTTAATCAGACCTTTTGTGCCATTATCCTGACTCACTTGATCTGCGTCATTTAATATTTTTTCCTGATCTTTTGTTAAATAAAAACGCTGACCAAGTTCTAAATTATCCAGATCAAAAATGGAACCTTCAATGTATCCTACGCTATTGTAAGTAAAATCGGACATTCGAGTAAAAATCATTTTTTTATTACTATAAAATTTATTTTCGGTAAGTGCTGGATCATGAAATCTGAATCCATGTGAACCTAATATACGGATGGTTTCCTTTTTATCCTTACATTGATAGATTTCCCCAACATAACGAGCATTAAATTTTTCTCTTGAGTTGGGATACATTTTATTAAAACGAGTAATATCATCCTTGAAATTAGGATCGAGCGGTTCTAGAACCAAGAGTGCGGGAGAGTCTTTCGTATTCGTTAAACAATATATTTTATGAGTGTCACTGATGTAACTCTTTGTATAACGATATGGGGTCATAGAGTATAGTTCGGTTAAATACTTAATCGCATCACCCGTTTGTACCTGAATTACAACGGCACACATATCACCAAATAGTTGCTCAAGCCCTGTAGCGATACGTCTTTCATAAATTTTTGATTTATATTCATTAAAATAGTCAGAGTTTTCCTTATCGCCTTTAGGCGTATAATGCATTGGATTAATCATACTCATCTCCATAAAAAAGTGATTAATTACCTCCGAACAATACTATAATTATATACTCTTTTCAGATTTTATCCGGTAAATGAACAATTGAGGGGCTGGAATTTCACATTTATTAGTAAATGTCAGTATAATAAGGAATTTTTAATCAATAAGAACCCATACATGGAAGCGTTATTTGTATCAATTGGTGTTGTTGCTCTGGCTGAAATAGGCGATAAAACTCAATTACTTGCCTTGATATTAGCATCACGTTTCCAGCAACCTGTTCCAATAATTCTTGGGATATTGGTTGCGACCTTAATTAATCATGGGCTGGCGGGGGCTGTTGGAATGTGGATTACTCTATTAGTAGATCCGTCCGTTCTTCGTTGGATACTCGGTCTTTCGTTTATTGGTATGGCAATTTGGACGCTCATACCAGATGAAATTGAAGAAAATGAAACGCATTTAGGTCATAGCCTGGGAGTCTTAGGCGCGACGTTTATTACCTTTTTTCTCGCTGAAATGGGAGACAAAACTCAGATTGCAACTGTTGCTCTAACGGCTCATTATAGTGCTCCGCTATTAGTCATTGCTGGAACTACCTTGGGAATGTTACTGGCCGACGTACCCGCTGTATATATCGGAAATAAATTTGCCACAAAAATCCCTATGAAAGTAGTTCACTACATTGCCGCTTTTATTTTCTTATTAATGGGAATTTTTTCCATTTTTTTATAAAATAATCCAGAGTATGTTAACAATTGATCGACCTATTTCCAACGTCCTGCAACTTGATCCTGAACGATCTGCGTTATTTATAAGTGTGTCATCTTCTCCAGATAGAACCAATTAAATAATTAACCGGAAGTGAGCTTACTACCAATATCATGGTCTGCATTAACTTCAGAATCCTGTTCCTGCTGACTGTTTATTTCCTGCACTTGTTCTGTCCGATCATTTTTCATATCAGCTAAACCGGCTTTAAATGAAAGTGATTTTTCGATATGCCTCATTTGTTGTTCTAATTTTATCTCATGGTATTTTGAGATAATGTTCGCTCCGGTGACAAGTCCTTCACGGACAGAGCCAACCACTCTTTCTACAAATCGCTTAAACTTGGTTAAGAAACCTTCTCCCTCTACTGCAGAGCCAATGGTTTCAACAAATGTAGGATTAGTAGGTAAGGATTTAACTAACTGAGATCTTTGCTCTATAGGAGTCTGTTCATTGGTCAGGTCATTATTAATACCTTCAATATAATCTTTTACATGTTGATTTTCTGGAGGCAATTGTGAACTAAATTTATTTAATCGATAATGAGCTTGATACACGATCATATAATGTTGTACCAATTGTTGGTCAAAAGCATGTAAACGATCATGAAGTTCAGTCCCAATATCGCTTACCTCCATTATCGATGGTTTATTAGTGTCATAAAAAGCTCTTATGGCTCGCTCATATTGCTGAATTATGGGTGAATCCAAAAATGAATTCACCAGTATTTTCCTTAATTCAACTTCAAATTGCTCATCAACTAATGTACCGACTATATCTTTGAGATCTCTGGCTTCAAAAGACTCTATCTGTTGTTTCAATAGTTCTATTTTGTCTTTTTTAATCGCTATTTCTATTTCGAATTCTGGACTCGAAGGCATTAATTTTATCTTCATCTCCAGGTGTTCCAGATCTTTTTGGGTTTGTTCCAAAAGGATATTGAGGAAGTGCCCTTCATCTACTAATGCAAGCTTGTCCTCAAGAGACATATTCAACTCCAGAGCAACAGATAAAAAAAACTGATTAACTGTCAAGATTCCCTGGTTCAATAAAGTGCCTGGTTTTAAACATAAATAATCTTCTTCCTGAGATAATTTGAGTAAATACTCTTTATAAGCAACTTCCTTAATTGTCCTGTATTCATGAGTCACGAGTGTATTCAGCATACCCGCTATTTCGCCGGTCTGTGCTCCTACTCTGAATAGTTGTTTTGACAATTCTTTGATTACTCTATAATTTTCCACTGTAAACAGTTTCTCGTCATTCAATAATTCATTTAAACGAGTTGCTTCATTTTGCATGAATTCAGGATTTGCCAATTGTGCTCTGGAAAAATTCCGCAGTTCAGCTCGTTGCCCAGCAAATGTAAAACTATACTTTTCAGACAAATAGGCTCTGGCTTTTTCTAACTGCGGTGACGCGGCATGTAAATATTTAGCTCCTAGTTTTAGACCTCTCACCGCTGTTGATATGCTTTGTTCAACTTCTTCTGTTGGTGCCTGTTGTTCCTTTGTACTAGCAGACGCCTCAGGAAGACTCGACTCTGCTGGTTTTAATATTTCTACTTTGGCACGCATCAATACATCCTGTAGTTCTTCAGTATCTGCTTTATCGTAATCAATAGTTTGTACTACTGAACTAAAATTTGCTATTTGATTGATTAAAGCACCATAATGCGCTTTAATCTCTGGCGGACTATTGCTCAACACTTCTTTAAGTTGATTTACTTCATTTTGTATCTCCATTATCAGTCTTATCTGAGATACCAAACTATCATTCTGGCTCAATTGCTCAAATCGAATTAAAGCGTGTTCGAAATGATACAAACCGTTTTCGATCTTTTTAATCTGACGAACAATCAACGGTTCGCTTTCCTTGATGTGATGCAAAGGTTGTGAATCGGGTTTTATTAAAAAGTTTTGCACGCGAGATGAAAATTGAGTTTTAGTCATTGATGTAAACTTATCCTTCATCAACCCTACATATGAAGATAATTTCAACTCCTGTACTGATGAAAAAATACCACGCACAGAGTTAATCGATGAAGATTGAACTGGTTTTAATTCACCTGGTTTCGGCGGGGAGTGATCGGATTGATTAATAATATAACGTGCCTGAATTATAGGTCTTTGTTCGGTATCTATTCTAAGAATCTCTTTCAGATTAACATCCGGTCTCAATTGAACTATTGCTTCATTAGCAACTTCAACATTTAAAGCGTGTAGTTTATTTTGATCTTCCAGAAATTTGTGTACTAATGATTCCTGTCCCAATAATTGTTTAATGGAAATTTTATGCTCTTGAGCACTCTCCATAGTTCCAGTTTCAAGCTGATTAATTACAGTAACAAACTCATTGGATAGTTCCATGTTGATATGAGACATTGATTCTTGAATATCAGCAAAGGCTACTCTTAGTTTGGCAAGATCCTCTGTGTCAATATCGTTTAAGGATTTCCCATCATATTGATGCAGGATTCCAAAAAATTTTCGTGCAGCTCCCTGTTGGTTTTCATTTTTTAAGAGTTCAACCCAAATTTGTTCTTTAATTCTTTGTAGATTTTCATCTCGTGCACTGGATAAATCATAAGAAAGCGGAATACTATTCAGATTGGGATCATCCATAGCAGCAATCTTCTCATTTACTTTGTGATTTATGGCATCAATTTCTTTCACAATAGTCGATGAAAGAAGACCGGGCTTCAGATAATTACGAACCTCTAGTTCATCAAGTAGTGATATAAATTGCGGATAGTCTCTCTCCATCCATTGTTGATAAGCTTCTATAGTATTTTTTTGAAGTCGATTTCCTTCATGATTTAATTTTTTAGCCAATTCAATAAACGAAACCAGGGCATGCGCACCTCGATAAAAGTTAACTAGATTGCCCTTATTTTCGAATAACCGCTCAGCAACCAAGGTAATCGAATCAATTTGAGATTGAGTTATTTTAACCTTACTTTCATCTCTTATCATGTTTGGATCCAAAGTCCGCGATAAAGAGTTTAACATTATCGGCACTTCAGACAACATTTTAATTAAAGTAGAAGAATCAGATGCATTAGGATCATTGGATTGTAATAAGTTCAGACCTCTACCCAAAAAACTACCCGTTTTTTTCACCACATCTTGAATATTAAATTGATTTATCCAGCCTGTATTTTGGACAAGATTCTCCGCTCCTTTTATCATTGGAACAATATAGTCATAATTATTCTGGATGATCCTGCTAACTTCTGGAGTGGCATCACGTAATAGTTCCACTGACTTATAAACCTGTGATACAGCAGACATACCTTGATGAGCCAACACCATTTTATCAATTGTTGAAACAGATTTAGTATTCATCCTGTTGACAATTTGAATGGCGGATTCCGCATAATACATACTGTTTATTACTCTTTTAATTGCAGCTATCTGAGGGGGATCGTTATCAAAATTAACAAAGGGAACCCCAGTTGATTGAGGTTTTAGAGATTGAGCCAATGGAGCTGATAACGAAGATTTAAGATGATTTAACAATGTTGCTCTGGCTTCAGCAATTTGTTTGGCATAATCTACGGCGATCGGAAGCTGTGTCTGTTCTTCCGCTTCAGCTAGTGCTCCTTCAGTTGGTGCCCCTTCAGTTGCTACTCCTTCAGTTAGCGTTCCTTCTGTTAGCGCTCCTTCTGTTAGCGCTCCTTCAGTTGACGATGCCTCAATCGGAGTTACTTCAATTATATCATCCTGAGTAGCAACAGGTTGGGTGAGTTCTTGTGGCAAGGTATTGTCTAATTGATTTAATCTTCCTACTTCAGACATATCGGCAGAGCGTGAATTGATATTCGATAAAACAGTACTGTAAGCAGTAATTTGACTAATAACAGGAGCTAAAGCGCTGCGTGCTGCCGGTGAAAGTGCTGTTACCGTATTTTTTAACTGATAGGCGGCTTTAGTAATAGCAATAAATAATTTTGCCTGACTCACAACCCCAAAATTGTTGTTCGCATGTTCAAAGTTTGTCAATGAACTGTGTAAATTGAATAATGCATTCTCAAGCTTTTTAATATGTACAACCAATTCTGGTTCATCAGGATTAATCGTATGAGGTGGTTGCTCACTAAAATATACTCTATCTGCTTCAGACAAATGGCGATTCATTAATGTTCTGATGCTTGATCTGGTAGAATCCACCTTCTCAGCTAAATGTAACTCTTGTAGGTAAGTAATATTGCCGCGTAAATTGTTCAAGGAGGTTGCCTTGAACGCAATCAATTCCCCAGGATGAACCATGTCTTTAACTGGAGGTTGATGTACCTGTTCTTGTAAATGATTAGTTCGAGCCAGGACTCGATCAGCAAGGGTCGTATCTGTTGTCAATCCTGCTTGTGCCTCCAATGTCGCACGCGCAGATTCAGCCACAGTAAATTTTAATTGCTCTGTTCGAATTTTCTCCATAAAAAAATGATGCATCGACTCTTCTTGCGCAAATAGACTATCAATATCGCCTTTTCCGTAATAACCTCCAAGATAACCCGCTGCACCTGTAGCTAAAGCTCCAATAGCTAAAACACCAAAAGAGGCCTCTCCGTTAGATATTGCATTGGAAACAAAGGATGAAGCAGCTATAGATGTAACAGCTGCAGCTGTTTTAGATAAAGCCCCGGTGGCCATGCTCCACCATGATGTGGTTGTTGGGCCAACCGAATTTAAAATACCGGTGAGTTTATTTTCAAGATCCAGATTAGAGTGAGCTAACGCAATTTGAATGTCGGGATACAATTGTCTTAATTCAATACGATCAGCCTCTGTAATATCAGAGAATGATTTTCCTTGGTAGTTCTCCAAAATTGTAAAAAACCGACTAATTGATGCCATATTATTACGTGCAACGGAAATTGCCTGTAAATGTTCAACCTGACTGGCTTCAATCATTTGTTCTCTGACTGGTGCAAAAGAATCTATAGTCTGTAATCGATCATCAATGCCAAAAGAAGATTCAGATAACTGTTTGTTTATTTCATTCGCGATCCGATCCGCTGACTCACATAAGGCATTACTGAGTAAACCTGATTTCAAGTAATTCTGACGTTCGAATTGATCAATACTTGTAATGAGTTGACCTAAATAATGATTTGCCCATGAAGTGTATTTTTGCATTGAATCCATTGTGAATTCAAAATCATCCTCCTGGATTGTTTTTAGCCATTCTAATAAATCATTAATAGCTTTTGATTCGTTGAGCGAAGTCAAGCTTAATTTCTGGAGAAATGGATTTCCTTCAAGATCCTTTAATAATGCCATCACCAAATCAGCTCTTTCTTGCTTTTCTTGCGGAGTTAATTGCGATTTTTTAGGATCAGCTGCAAAATTCATAACTCGAGAAAATTTGGACAATGCATCTAAAAGTGGATTTGGTTTTGTCTCTGTACCTGTTGTAACAGGTCCGATTAACTCTGTTCCCTGATTGATAATGTAACTGGCTTGCTCAGTAACTTCCATTTCAACAAATTGTTCAGCCCAACCCGAATTTTTTATTGCATCATAAGTTGCCGTAAACACCGGTTCAATTAAACTGTAATTTTCAGCAATTAATGATTGAATTTCTGGGGTGGCGTCATTAAGAGAGGCTAAAGACTTATATACCTGAATCAAGGCTTTAGCATGCTTCGGAGCTGATTTTGTTTTGGCCCAGAGAGTAGAGTTATCTGTATGTTCCCAGATTTTTAATGCTTCCTCAGCATGATACAATGCATTAATGACTTTTTTTATTGCAGCAATTTGTCCGGGATCATCTGCAAAATTAATAAAGGGAGCACCTTGTTTCTGAGGTATTAATTTGTCGGCAAGGCAGGTTTCTAATTGATTTTGCAAAGTTACAAGTAATGAGTTTCTGGCTTTATTAATTTTCTGTGCCAATGTTAAAACTACAGGAGGAGAATCAACCGGTTTATTTGTATCGACTCCTGGTTCTGTTTTAGCAACATCATCCGAAGTGCCTATTTCATCTGTATCGGGCATTCTTTAGTCTCCCCACTCTGATAATATAATTATAGACTGGAGATCGGCAATGTGACCTCATTTTCATCAACACGTGTTAATAATAATCACTGAGTCACTGCATTTTAATGAATGTTGCTGGTTAAATAATTCATGAAATGGTAACGTTCTCAACAATTAAGCTATAGAATTAATAAATTTATTAGAAAAAACGACTCTTACACGACGGGTAGATAAATGTTCATAATCTGAATACAATCACAAACTTATGTAAAAACACTCTTTGATTTATGGAAATTTTTGAACCATAGTTTATGAACAAATAAAAGAAAAAGAACAAGGATTAATTAAATGAGTGATTTCCAGATCGAAGAATCTTTTCCAACCCTTATTACCCCTAGAAAACACTTAAAATTTAATGACCTTATTGAGGAACTTCAAGCCAATAAGCCTAAGATAGAACAATTACTTCTTAAGAATGGCGCATTACTTTTTCGAGGCTTCCCACTCAATACTCCGGATCAGTTTTCCCATTTTATAGAAACACTCAAACTAGGTAAGTTTGTAAATTACCTCCTTGGGGACAGCCCTCGCGATAAGGTAATAAACAAAGTCTACACCTCTACAGAAACTCCGGCAGCAATCCATCTCCCCCTGCATCAAGAGCTTTCATATATTAAAAAGTTTCCTAAACATATTTACTTTTTTTGTCAAATTGCCCCAAAGCATCAGGGGGAGACCATTATTGCCGATGCACGAGAGGTTTATAAGTCCCTTAATCCAGAGATTATCCAGTGCTTTCAGGAAAAGGGCTTAACCTATGTATCACATTACTACTACAAAGACAGATTAATGAGAACGATTAATCGATTTGCCCGTTCACACAAATCTTGGGTAGAGGTATTTGAGACACATGATAAATCTGAGGTTGAAGACATCTGTCGTAATAATGAGGTTTCCTTCCAATGGTTACGTTCTGACTGGATTGAGTTAAAACAAAATAGACCAGCAGTGATGGCTCATCCCACCACTCATGAAACGGTATGGTTTAATCAGGCACATCTTTTTGATTTCAATCCCAGATTACTCGGTTTGTTGAATTATATTGGAGCGAAAATTCTCTATTGTCGCCCCTCAACATCACTACATGAAATACGATTTGGAGACGGTAGCCCTATTCCTCGTCATTATCTGTATCATATTCTCGATGTTTTAGATAAAAAAACCGTTGCCTATCCCTGGCAAAATGGTGATGTAATGGTATTGGATAATATTCTTGCAATGCATGGCAGAGCACCTTTTAAAGGCAAACGCCGAATTTTAACTTCCCTGACCATTTAGTATGCTTTTATAGCTTAGCATGTGTCATGATCTGAATAATATCCTGCCCCAGACTTTCTAAAAACGGAGCGCTAAGATTACCTGAAATAATCAGAAGTGCTTTATTCATTTTATCTCGTTCGAACCAAATGTTTAAAATATTTTTATCGACCATTCTATCACCTTGATGTGATTGTACTGGTTCCAAATCTAAAGCAAATATTTTTGTATCGTTCTGATTTGCAATAAAATTATTCATAATATTAACATTGATAAAAAAACAATTCGCTTTACTGGCTGTGAACACTCTGAAGAACATTCTCAATACTCGATAATCCAATCGATACTTTGAGAAAAATCGCGTATAGATCCTGGATAAACCACTGGATAATGCATTGCTTATCTTATTATTTTTCCATCCTTTCTTTAATAAACACCCCAGTTTTACTATGATTGGGCACGATTGATAAGGCGATGTATCAGTAATTGCTTGTTGTACTTCCCGTGATAATGCAAGAAAATCAGGGGCATGGTTCAAATTGATCTTGAGGATATCTGAACGGACAAAAAGACCTATAGCCCTATCATATTCTTCATTATCACGTGTGGATTTAACAAGATTAATAGATACCAGTTGGTTCTTGTTTTTTAATATATAAGGTTTTACACAAAAAGAAGCGGCCGCAGTCAAACTATCCGTCAGACACAGACGATGTTGAGAACAGAATGCTTCCAGTTGCTCAATCAGTGCATCAGATATCTCAAACTGACAGGTATTTACCGAATTCCCTTTTTTAATGATGTGTTCTTCAGGAAAATATAAGTACGGTATATCGTCCAGATAGCGCTCCCAGAAGTCCATATTTTTTTTCATTTCATTTTGGGTTCTGTGAATATCCTTCACTACATAATCTTTAAACTGACTTCTATCCGAATATATTGGTATCTCTTTATTGTGCAACGAGGCTAAATAATAATTGGACATAGTACTAAAAAATATTCCGGGAGATACTTCGTCACTGATTAAATGCGACAGCGCTATCTGCAGTTCGAAACGTTCATCCCCCAATCGAAATAATCGAAGTCTGAATAGATGATTATTTTTTTTCCAAGAACAATGCTGCAATACATCCAGAGAGTGAATTAAGGCATCTTCCTGTTGCTCTGGAGACAAATCCTTGATATCAATTTCCTCAATTTTAGGAGGAGGCAATTGTTGTCCTTGCTGGATTGGAGCAAAACGGGGAATACGATACCCAAGAATTGGATCATGTTTACATACAAAACCTACAGCGGCATTCAAACAATTTATATTGAGTGCACCTCGAAAACGTTTTCTATCAATAATGTTGAGTATTTTGGCTTTAGGATAAAATGCTCTCATTAACCAAAATAAAAACTGTAATTCACTTAAAGGAATGATGTGATAATCTGATGCTGCATCAGCGCTGATCTCATCTGGGTCAGAAGTAGGATTTGCTTTTTCAATCCACTGAGCTAATTCAGCAATGGTTGGAAACGTGTAAATATCCTTTAATGTAATATCCTTTTTTAAGCTGGATCTTATCTTGGTAAGAATACGTGCAGCAACCAGCGAATTCCCACCCAAATCGAAGAAATTATGATCAATACGAATATTGGTTACATGAAGCGCCTGCTCCCAGATCGTTTTAAGACCGAACTCTAACTCGGTACCAGTAAACAAGTTCTGATGAGTGATTGTTGAGTTAATTTCCGGCAGTTTTTGCCGTTCTATTTTACCATTGGAAGACAATGGAAGCGCCGATAAAATCTCAAAGAATGAAGGAACCATGTATTCAGGAAGATGTTCGTTCAAGTAAAGTCGTAAACTGCTCTGCTTTAATTCGATTGAATTTTGCGGAACACAATAGGCTATCAATTGCTTTTCAGAGGTTGGCGTATTGTCTAATTGTCTTGCAACAACAGCTACTTCCTTCATACCCGGATAAGTCATCAAACACGCTTCAATTTCCTCTGTTTGAATTCTAAAACCTCGAATTTTAACTTGATTGTCTTTACGTTCAATAAATTCAATAGTTCCATCGGGCAAAAAGTGACAATAGTCCCCTGTTTTATAGAGGCGATCGGAACTATTATCACTAAAAGGATCTTTGATAAAATTTTGTTCAGTGCTCTCTTTACGATTTAAATACCCTTTTGCTACACCTTTTCCACCAATATACAGCTCCGCTATTTCACCTGGTGGAACAGGATTGAGATGATCATCAAGAATATACAGTTGCGTGTTCAAAGCCGGCCTGCCGATAGGTATTTTATCTTTAAACTGATCAATAGTGTTTATGTCGACTTTAAGCCATGATGTCGCAACGGTTGCCTCTGTTGGTCCATATTCACAAAACATGATTTGTTCAGGAAATTGTTGTAACCAATCTTCAAGATCTTTAACAAAAAGTGAGTCGCCACCAAATACGATATACCTTAAAAACAAGTGTGTTTTTTCATTTAAAACGGCCTCTTTTAAATTTCTAAAATGACCTGGAGTCGTTTTCATAATAGTCACACGATGGTGCGCTAAATGATCCCTATATAAATACGGGTCCTTTTTCGTTTGAGAAGGACATATTACTATTTGTGCCCCTTGCATCATGGGAAAAAGAGTATTGGCTACGGCAAAATCAAATGAAATGGAAGAAGAAAAATCAAAAATATCATCATGATGTACTCCCAATGCTTTACTGAACCAGTGAATAAAGTACAAAACATTACTGTGTGTAATCATGACCCCTTTAGGAACTCCAGTTGAGCCAGAGGTATAAATTATATAAGCCAAGTCATCGGGTTGATTAATAGGAACCGGATTATTTAATGAATAATTACTTAATTCGGAACGTTGTTTATCAAAACACCAGATATGCGCATTAATGTCATCAAACAGATTTTTCTCAGTGGATTGAGTAAGAATCACATCAGCCTTGGTATCCTCCAAAATAAATCGGATGCGTGAAACGGGGTTGTCAGGATCTAAGGGCACGTAGGTACTGCCCGCTTTTAGTATAGCCAATATACTAATGAGCAAATCAAAGGAAGGTTTCATGCACAGGACGATCACTGATTTTTTATTACCACACAGCTGACGTAGATGATGGGCGAGTTGATTGGCTTTTGCATTCAACTCAGAATAAGTCAGATGTTCTTTATTAAATATAAGTGCAGTATGATTTGGGTTATTGGTTACCTGTTCTTCGAATAATGAGGGTAAAATATGATGGTGGGGAACATTAGATTCTGTTTTGCTCAATTCATGATATTTATTTTGCAGTTCTTCCATATCAATGCTCACAATCCCTGTAAGTATATAATTTAGTCTAGATCACATTATTATTTTTTGCATAATGTTTACAAACCAACAGTATTATGAGGCTCGCGACTTCCATTCATAGCATTGTTCCTTGAGAAGCCAGGCATTCTAAATGCTGCTCCGGGTTCATCTATTCACTCATTTTACGAAGTTATCAATACAATAAATGATGTCTATTTCAGATACTTATTCATCCAATCGTTATATCGTTGCAGTCTGTCTATCAGATAACTGGGAACAGATAGAGAATGATATTCATTAGGATAAATAACTAATTGGGTAGGAACATTTAATGATTTTAATGCCTGATATAATTGTTCTGAACCCTCACAAGGTACGTTAAAATCAAGCTTAGCGCACAAAAACAAGGTAGCTGTTTTAATCCGATACGCCTTCATAAAAGGATAACTTAACTTCATATATAAATCCGTACGTTCCCATGGCTTCCCTAATTCCAATTCGTATTCCAAAGTATATTGGTCAACCCCATAACCCGATAAAATATTTGCAGTTCCTGCACCAGAAAATGCAGCTTTAAAACGAGTATCACTGGCTATGACATAATCAGTTAGCATTCCACCATAACTCCAGCCACCTACCGCCAATCGTGCCGGATCAGCAACTCCTAAAGCAACGACATAATCTACGGCTGCCAAAACATCCTTAACATCAAGATTCCCCCAATCAGCATATATAGCCTTGGCAAAATCAAATCCTCGACCCGAACTGCCACGAGGATTAGGCGCAATAACTGCATACCCATTTGCAGCAAACCATTGAAATTCAAAATTAAACTCATGACTGAATTGATATACTGGACCCCCATGAAGATTTAAAAGTGCAGGATAGGATTTACCTTGTTGGTACTGAATAGGCTTTACTAATAAACCCTCAATAAGGACTCCATCAAAACTCTTGAACTGGATGTCCTCTGCTGGTTGAAATGTGACTTCACTCAATAGTTTTTTATTGTGTTGAGTTAAAGGAGTCAGGCGTGTACCGACCAGGAACAATTCCGCGGGATGTACATCATCAGTACTTAACACAATTAGTTTATCTTTACCTAATGCAAAATCGATATCGGTACGTAGGCCTTGCGTTATTTTGGTTGCTTGTCCTGTTGTACTGTCTATTTTATACAAATAAGTCGTTCTACTCTCTTCTATCAAGGCATAAATAGTTAATCCATCTGGCGACCATTTTGGTTTATAAAACCATTTATCCATAGGTGCAATAACCGATTCACTCCCATCAGCGACACGAACAACAGCCAGTTGTGTAGGTGAATAATAAATCCATTTATCTTCTTTACTACGTAGGTAAGCAATTTTCGTGCTATCAGGACTCCATGATAAATTGGACTCCAAATCGGGATCCATATCACTACCCATGTAATGAGTCAGTTGTCGCTCTTTTGCATGGGAAGTCGGTTCAATAATGTAAATATCATAATTAAGATGCCTGTCAGCATCTGTTCCTCGTTTAGTTACGTAGGCGATGTATTTACCGTCGGGAGACCAGGAAGGTAAGTATTCATCATGTTCTCCAGAAGTAAGTTGTGTTGTAGTTCCCGTTGCAATATTGATTACATATAAATGGTCATAAACATCCGTGAGATAACCACTGCCATCGGCTTTAAATTGAAATCGGTTAACTACAATCGGTTTATCCACTATCTCATCATCGGAACTTTGAGATTCATTACCAACAAAAGCAATGCTTTTAGAATCCGGTGACCAGATAAAATCATTGATTTCACCCTGAGTATGAGTTAACTGATGTCCCTTTCCCCCTTTTGCAGGCATTAACCAAACTTGGCTGGTTTCTTGATCACCTGCGTCCGAAAGATAGGCAAGCCAGTTACCATCGGGACTCCATTTAGGAAGAGAATTTGAGTATTCGCGAGACGCAGTAAGTTGTTGCGTGAATTTTCCATCTATAGATACTCGCCATATATTACTAAATGACGAATCAGTCTCCGCATTTAATTGAGAAACGCTATAAGCCACCCATTGGGCATCGGGTGAAATAGCTGGTTCGCTTACATCAGCGATACGATAAAGGTCATTGAGTTCCGGAACTCTTTTTTCAGTCCATCCATTTTCGTTAATAACACAACAAAAAATGATACATAAAACAGTACGCTTCATGTCAACAATTCCCTGTAGCTCATCATAGATTTTTGAAATGACGGGATCTGATATTAAAAAGTATAGGTTATTATTGAGCTTTTCTCCTTGCATCGAAAATAATCTCAATCATTCCTTATCTATAAATCCTCTCAAATGGACTTTTGTTGCTAAATTACATGACAGTTCTTACTGCAATAAATTTTGAGTGAACAGACCCGAATATAAAACCAAAACGTCTATAATTCTTATAAGGACTTCATTAACAAAGAGTCATAGCAACTTGAATTTTTACGCCTGATGTATGAGCAGTCATCAGTCAATCAGCAGAATTTATCCTGATACTGTTGACATCAAATACATAGACGCAACACAAAAACCAAGGTGGCCTACTAAACAAAGGTGCTAAGATTCCTATCAGGAGCAATGAGAAATGCCGAACGATCAAACCTCTTCAGAATTTTATAACGGGCTAAACAGTAATAAACCAAATGAAGAAAATCAAAAAATTCTCGATAAAGATCTGCGAACGGAAATGGTAAAAGAACCTCTTGATTTAAACAAAATTAACAGTCTCATTGATGCTGGAGCGGATATTAATAGTGTTTCAAATCACGGTATTTCTCTCTTAATGGTTGTAATTGCTGCAAATAATAACGCCTTATTTGATAAACTAATGTCAAAGGACGTTAATGTTAATCATGTTGATAATAAAGGTTTCAATGCATTAATTACTGCTGCAGTCATAGGAAATGAACACATGGTCAGAGATCTTCTGAAAGCAGGAGCAGATCCTCTGCATAAAAATAAGGCGCAACTTCGTATGCCTCCAATACCAAGCTTGAAAGCGTCAGAATGGGCAAGCTCAAAAAAGCATTCAAACATTTTAAGTATTTTAATGTCTGCAGAACACGCTGCATTAGAAAAAAATAATACGGGGCATTCTCTACTACCCCAGATATTAGTAAAACCCCAACCAGTCGCTAAAACTGCGGTTCATACCACTAAGTCGAATACAATTTCTTCATCTTCAGTTACCCTTACACCACAAAGCCTTCAACAAGCCCCTAAGGCACCATTAAACAACACAATAACTCCACCCTTCCCTAAAACAAAATCACAAAGCAAACCGGTTTTGAGTGAATTTGAACAACAATTTTTAAAGGCATTATTGGATAAAAATCATGAACTATTGTCTAAGGTTTTATTGTCAATCCCTTCAACAGAAAAAGCCAAGATAATCAACAAGCGATATGAGAATGGTGCAACCGCATTAATGCGTGCCATTGAAGTTGATGATTTAAATATGATCAAAATTTTAATTTTTCATGGAGCCGATCCCATGATGAAAGATAGCTTGAATCGCACTGCACAGGAGCAAGCCCTAAACGAAGGAAATCCACAAGTAATAAACTATTTATTACACGTAGTGAGAAATAAATCAACCAATGCTTCTCCTTCTAAACAAACACTTAAATCAACCTCAGCTCCACAAACAGATCCAGAATTAGAGTTATCTTTGGCAATTAAGTTGAATAAAGACATTAATGAAATTAAAAATATAATTCAGCGGGGTTCTATAGATATCTCAAAACTCAATTCTAAAGCTCAAAGTTACCTGGTTGAAGCGGTCCAACATAATCGACTCGATGTCGTAAACTATCTTATTGGAAAAAGGGTTAATTTAGATCAGGAACATAATGTCTACTTACCCGGCCGACCAAGTATTCCTTCACGGAATCAACCTCAAACAACCGCTCTGATTGAGGCAGCGCGTCTAATAGGTTCAACACAAGATTTAGAAGAATTAAAAAAAACATGTGCGATTATTAATAATCTTGTCGATCGTGGAGCAAATATCTATAAAAAGGACACGACATACAAAAACATGATAGATCACTTGCTTCCTTGTGTGGAACATCATCGACACAGAACATTTCTGATAGAGCAATTACAACGAAACATCCCGATATTATCCACTATGCGTCAAGAAAAAGTAGTATTAAATACTACAACCCCATCGAACTCTTCTTTATTGCAAGAAAGGACTGAAAGTACATTGGAGTCCCCTGTATTAGAAGAGTTTAACAAAAAAATGAATCTGTTTAAGGATAAAATTGATAATCTTATAGCGCGACGAGATCACCATAAGCCTGACTCAAAGGATTACCGATTATTAGAGAATGCAAGATTCAGTGCCAATACGCTTTACAACAAATTGAATGAAGAAAAAAATACATACCTTAAAAAAATAACACCTGAAAGCTATGAGCATTTTGAAAAAAACTGCAAAGAACATATAAATACCGCTCGAACAGTCCTCGATCAACATAGAGGGTGGTCTGAGTTTCTAGTTAATTTAGCAATAGGGGTCACAACTTTAGGGATTGGATTGCTTATAAAAGGTGCCGTCAATCTGGCAAATAATAAAAGCTTTTTGGCCGTACATCAAACCGACTCATCCAAAAAGCTGGACGAAATCGAAGACAGCATCCAGAATTCAAAACCCAAACCTTGAAACAGTTAATTAATGAATAATGGTAACGAACTATTGATTTAAAATCTCGCAAAATGACTCGAAGCCAAACTGTATTTCATTAAAACAATGCTTTTTTTCAAGCATCGACTTTAATTGAGCAGGAACAGGGATACTGATGTTTAATAATGGTTCAATCAATTCATTAAACTTGACTGGATGTGCCGTTCCTGCAAGTACCCATATTTTAGATGAATCAACTTCATTCAATCGATAATAGGATGTGGCTGTGTGAGGACAAAGAATGTACTGATGCCGATTATAACAGTCCACAATTGCTTGTATAATTTCATTATCTAATACGGATTGGACATTGATGCTCTTTTTAAATTGATTAAAGTCTCCAAATAAATCCATTAAACGCTCTAAATTACTTGGATCGCCTACATCCATTGCATTTGCCAAAGTTTTTATACTCGGTTTCGCCTTATATGTCCCAGAAGTCAAGTAATCAGTTAACACTCTATTCGCATTATTGGCTATCAATATTTCATCGATTGGAAAGCCTAAAAACTTAGCCCAATAACAAGCCGTAACATTTCCTAAATTACCGCTTGGCACAATATAATTTACGGATTTTTGATGACGTTTCGCCAGATTTATACTGGAGTAAGCATAATACACAATTTGTGGTAGTAGTCTGGCTATATTAATGCTATTCGCTGTAGTCAATTCACCCTTGAACTCATATTTTAAACACGCCATTTTGACTAATTGTTGACATTGATCGAAAGTACCCTTAACGGCCAGAGCATGAATATTATCCCCCCAACACGTAATTTGAGCCTGTTGCCTTAGACTGATTTTATCTTTTGGAAATAAAATATAACCTTCTATTCCTGATCTTCCATGTAAAGCACTTGCTACAGCACTACCGGTATCACCAGAGGTAGCCACCAGCACCTTGGTTGGTTTGTTTTGAGAAAGATACTGCAAACATTGAGCAAAAAATCGTGCTCCAAAGTCTTTAAAGGAAAGAGTAGGACCATGGAATAATTCAAGTACATAGTGAGTTTCTGTTAATGCCTTAAGTGGCAATGGAAATGAAAAAACATCCTTACAGAATTCATAGTCTATGTTAAGTACACTATTCCCAAAAAATGGCCTCAAGAGATGTAATGAAAAATCAATTAAATCAGAATATCCATAAAACTCTTCAATGGGTATTTTAGGAAATTGCTCTGGTACATATAACCCTCCGTCCCGAGCTAATCCACACAAAATGGCCTCGTCAATTGTTGCATGATCTTTTTTTCGGGTACTGCGCATATTATTCTTCTTCATCAACTACTCTAGCCCCAATTTTAGCTATGGAAGTGATAACGGAATCACATTGAACCCCATTTGTTTTAAATTTCCACACCATTCTATCTGCTACTTTTTGGGCAATTTGTTTTGTTCTAGCAAAGGCAAAAAGTGTTGGTCCAGATCCTGAAATAGAACAAGCCAATGCTCCATATTGGTATGCCACTGATTTAACATCATAGTAACAAGGAATCAAATGAGCTCGCATCGGCTCAATTAACTCATCAACCAAGGACAATTCTAATCGTTCATAATGTTCTTCATATAAAGCGCTAATAAATGATGCCATGCGCGCATTTTGTTTTGTAAATAAAGATAAACTGATTGACTCAGGTAAGACAGCTCTGGAATCACGTGTTTCTAGTTGAATGTGAGGATGAATGAACACGACATGCAAGGGTAATAATGGTAAATTTATAGACCGCAGGGGATCAGTAGATTCAATCAAGGTCATCCCGCCATAAAGACAAGGTATCACGTTATCAGCATGTTTCGCTCCACAGGCCGTTTGCTCACCTAATAATGCAAACTCAACCAATTGTTCAATCGGCAAAGGTTTGATTAAGAAACGATTTAAGGCTATCAATGCGGCAACACTGCTTGCGGCGGATCCTCCCAAGCCAGAGCTTAATGGAATGCCTTTCTTTATATTAATTTTAAAGCCTTGTTCCATTTTTAAAAATTCCAGCATCGCATTCAAAGCAACTGTTGCTGTATTTTTATTTACTGTAAAAGGAATGTTTTTTATACCAGTGATCGATTCAATTTCAAGACCAGGCACGTGTGATTTTTTTAAAGTAAGTTCATCACCTACTCCATCCACTGCAAATCCTAGGATATCAAATCCTACAATCACATTAGCACAGGTTGCAGGGGCAAAAACTTTTACGGTCTTTAATTGATTCATCATAGCATTGACGCCAGTTTTAACAAATCTGCAAAAACTCCAGCTGCAGTCACATATTTACCTGCCCCTGGTCCTTGGATTATCAAAGGTTGTTTATTGTATCTTCGGCTTTGAATTAACAGAATATTATCTGTTCCTGTTGTATTTGCAAAGGGATGTGAAGCCGGATATGCATTTAATTGAATACTTATTTTCCCATGTTCAATTATGCCAACATAAGCAAGGGCCGCATTATTTTTTAACAGCCTTTTAATCTTGTTTTCAATTGTTTTTTGATGAAGTGCCAAATTCTTTAAAAAATCGGGTATTGATACGTTTTTTAAGGCATTGGGAACCATATCCAATAATTTTACATCCTCAAGGACTAAATCATAGCCCAACTCTCTAGCCAGACAGACAAATTTTCTGGCAACATCAAGACCATTTAAGTCCTCTCTTGGATCGGGTTCTGTATATCCCAATTCATAAGCCTGAATCACACTGTCCGCGAAAGAAAATCCTTTGGCACACTGATGAAATATATAGGATAAAGTTCCCGATACAATACCTTCGATGCGTTTAATATTGTCACCCGTCGCGATCAAATCCTGAATGGTTTTTAATATGGGTAACCCGGCACAGACTGTTGTTTCATATAAATAATGTCGATTATTCGATTTAATTATGTCTTTTAACTGCTTGTAGTTCTGTAATTCCGAGGAATTTGCTTTTTTATTTGGGGTCACAATATGACAACCAAATTCAATGAATCGAGTATATTGACTCGCTATCTCTGCTGATGAAGTACAATCAACGATTACCGCATGGGGAATCTCCGGACTGGCTATGTGAGTCACAAAGTCGATTATATTTTTAGTTACCGAGTGTGACTTTAAATGCTCCTCCCAATCTTTTAAGTCTATGGATTGCTCATGAATTATCATATGTTGGGAATTCATTAAACCTCTGACTTTCAAATCAACATTTATTTCTCTTTTTAATCGCACTCTGTTTTTTTTTATCTGGCTTAACAAGGCTGCTCCAACTCCGCCGGGGCCGATTAAACCAATCGATAAGGTTTTACTCGATAAATAGAAGCCGCCGTGTAACACACGCAGGGCTTTTTGGGTTTGTTCTGCTTTAATTACCGCTGAGATATTTCGTTCAGAAGACCCCTGTGCAATCGCAAGAACATTGATATTGGCCTTAGCTAACATTTCAAAATATTTGGCTGCTACTCCAGGAGTACCAGACATCCGATCTCCTACAGCTGACACCACAGAACAATGCTCGATTAATTCAACGCTTTGCATTACTCCATGAGCTAATTCAAATATAAATTCATGTTGAATGAGTTTAACAGCGTGACTCCCATGTGCTCCATTCACAACAATACTGATTGAATGCTCAGAACTTGCCTGACTGATAAGGATTACTGAAATATTGCCTTTAGCCAAAGATTGAAATAAGCGCCCCGCTACGCCACACAACCCGGCTAACCCAGTACCCTCAATGTTAATAAGTGCCAAATCAGATATAGAACTCAATCCTTTAATAAGATATTCAGAACACTCTGAAGAAGAACTGATTATCGTTCCAGGACTGTTTACTTTAAAAAAATTTTTAATATGAATAGGAATATTGGCTTCAATAGCGGGTTGAACTGATTGAGGATGAAGTACCGTTGCGCCAAAATAGGCTAATTCAGATGCTTCCTGATAGCTTAAATCAGGAATAGCAAATGCGGATTTTACCCATTTAGGATCCGCGGTAAAGATTCCATCAATATCCGTCCATTTATACAATCGTTCTGCCATCACCAGTTTGGCAATAATCGCCGCGCTAAAATCAGTACCATTGAAACCTAACAAAGCCCTCAACCCGTTATGGGTGCGAGCGACAAATCCTGGCATTACTACGATGGGTGCATCAGTTCCTTTCATCAGTCGATGCAGTCTTTTTTTAGTTTCTACCCAATCAATGCTAATAAGCCCTTCATGAAAATCAACCGTTATAATTTGTCCTAAATCAATCCATGGCGCAGCCAATTTAGCGGCAATTATTTTGCTTGACCAGTATTCGCCATAGCCCAATAACCAGTTTTTTTGTTCTTCTGAATAAGCCCCTAAAAGAGATACACTATGCAGTAAGGACGCAATATCTTCTTTGTCTTTTAACAATAAATTCTGAATCGTCACGTCATCGGTTATTTTTTTGTTTAGTGACTGATGAAAGGTGATCAATTGGAGCAATTTGGTCAGATAATTTTTGCCAGTAGCAGCTAATCGAAGACACTCTAATAAAGCATCCGTAGTACCTTTAGATGCCGAAACCACTAGGATGCAGGGCGTAGAAGTGGTTATTTGGTCAACCTTTAGATAATCCTCTGCTGAACGCAAGCAACTTCCACCAAGCTTATTTACAACAGTCATAATAACACTCTTGGTTCTCATTCTGTTTCTTAAAGTTTAGCTTAGTTATTTAATTAAATAGTTCCTAATTCATAGGGTAGTGTATTGAACATTGATCAGCGTGGCGCGATTTCAGGTTATGGTGTGAGAAAACTAGAGATCTCCCATGAGCCTTAAGTTGTTTTAGACGCAATGGTTCGTTCAAAATGCATCGAGATCCCATTACAATGTCCTTCTCCCAGAGGGAGAAGGACATTGTAGCAAGATCTCAATACATTTTGAGATGAACTATTGAGCAATGAATTGGCAACGTCCCCAATACAAGCAATACTCTAATTTTTACGATTTGCAGTTATTTTGAATTTTACTGTCACTTCATCTTTGATTTGATCAGTACTGGCCCATTCACCTTGCCCCACACCAAATGTACTTCGCTTTATAGAGGTACTACCATTCACCACAGCATGGTTTTTCGGTGATTCTTCCGCAGTGAATGTTAAAGTAACTGGAGATGATTTATCCCTAATTGTCAGGATACCATCCGCTTCATAGGTTTTCTCACCAATCTTGTTGAATTTGGTCGCTTTAAACTCCGCTTTAGGGAACGCTTTCACATCAAACCAGTCAGGAGCAGTTAAGGTGGTAGTAATATCAGCATATGAAGCAGTGATTGAAGTCATATCAATAACGATATGAATTGAGCTTGCCTTATAATTATCAGGATCAACGAAAATCTCGCCCGTAAACTTTTTAAATGAGCCTGTCACAGGAGCATTATTTTGTGTACCAGTAAAAGTCAGCTCACTTTCGGAGGGGATTATGTCCCATTGAGGTGGAGTTGCTGCCTTAATAGTAAACGAGAAACAAACAAACAATAGTCCTAAAAGCCTATATAAACCTGATTTCATGGCAACATTCTCCTTAATATATCATCCTTGTTTATAAAATGGTGTTTTAAAGCTGCGGCAGTATGCAGCATTATCGCACCGATAAGAGCATACCCTAACCATTCGTGTATCCATTCAAACAATACTCTATTGTGCTCGTCTGGTGCTACTAGATTTGGCAAAGTAAACAGACCAAAAAATGATGCGGGTAATCCAGCTGAAGAAGTGATTAACCATCCGGTTATTGGCATGGCAAACATAAAACAATAAAAAGCCCAATGCATGCTTCGTGCAGCTATTTTTTCCAATAACGGTAATGCTAACTCAGGCATCTGATTGCTCAAACGCCATATAATTCTGATTATTGCCAGGAACAGTACCAGAAATCCATATTCCTTATGCCATCCATAGAGCTTCAGCTTTTCCAGACTGATTGGAAGATTGACCATATACAAACCCAATATCAATAATCCAATAATAAGAAATGCGATAATCCAGTGTAATGAGATCGCAACTATTCCAAAACCTGAACTGGTGTTTTTAATGTGCATAACATTCCCTTATTTCTTATCCTGATACGCCTCAGCTCCTATTTGCAAGGTGACTTCATCACCCAGATCAGGCAGTAAGGTGTTTATACCAAAATCAGAACGTTTGATAGTCCCCGTTGCAGTAAACCCTACTGTATTTTTGTTATTAATCGGATTCACACCGACTTTATTAAGCGTCACATCAAGAGTTAGTGGTTTACTTACTCCATGTAAAGTCAATGTACCCTCTACTTTTGCTGTTGTATCACTTAATACATCTACTTTATTACTTACAAAAGTTGCCTTGGGAAATTGCGCCACATCGAAGAATAACTTCCCTTTCAAATGTTTATCCAATTCAGGAATTCCCGTAACAACATCAGCCACGTTGACCGTCACATTAACCTTGCTTTGATCGGGATGCTCCTTATCAAGAACAAGTTCCCCACTAGCATACCATTTGCCGGCTTGAGTAGAAAAACCCAAATGTTTGATAGTCCATAATATATAGGTATGTTGATTATCTAAAGTAAAAGTCTCTGGAGCTGCATAAGCTACGTTAAAACAAGTCCACATAGATAGGATGGAAAGGATTAAAGACGACAGATATCTTTTCATTTGGATTTCCTTATATATTATTAAAATAAAATTGAATGTGATTTATTTTCCAGCTTCAAGAGAGCCGCCAACGATTTTTTCACATAATCCTTTTGGCATGAGTAAAAACGCGTCTTTTTGTTTGTCCTTCGTTGCTGACCCAGCACAGGATGCTGTAGCGGTCGCGCAATCATTCATACCGGTCTTGACGATTCCGTAGCATTTTTCAGTAGCTGGAGCCGCAGCTGTACTATCTGCCGAAGCATTATTTGCTGAGACCAGTACAAAAAATGCTGCCATGGCTGTATGAATAATTTTATCTAACTGTGTCATCCCTAACCTCCTGATTAAATTAATAATGCCTCTTTGTACCTGAATCAAAAAATCCTTACAACTTTATAAAGTTACTACGGTATTTAAGTTATAGAATAGCGCTTAAATAGTCAAAAGCTTTTCTGGCATATTCCAATGGCGGTGCTTTCACAGGATCCTGCTCTGCCTCAACTATCATCCATCCCTCATAGTGAATACTATTCAATGCTCTAAAAATTGGAGCGAAATCAATAGATCCATCTCCCGGAACCGTAAATACCCCTGCTCTGACAGCATCCATAAAAGTTAACTGTTCTACTTCAGTTTGTTTTAATACTTCTGGACGTATGTCCTTAAGATGCACATAGCGAATTCTGTCTCCATATTTGGCGATTAAATTTAATGGATCTACCCCTGCGAATACAGCATGACCCGTATCCAGTAAAAGAGAAAGCAATTGAGGACTGGAATTCTGCATCAGGTAATCTATCTCATGTTCATTATAAACACCGGTTCCGGCATGATAATGATAGACAATTTTCATATTAAAATCATAGGCTATTCGACCTATTGCATGAAGTCCATTAATTAAATGTCCCCACTGTTCCTGACTGAATTCTGGTTTATAAGGACTCATTATTGCTAATTGTGTTCCCTGTATTGCATGACCGCATTCACACACATTGATGTAAGACGCACCCATAGCGCGCATAAAACTCAAATGATCCAAAAATCGAGATAAGGTACTTTGGTATTGATTAGGCTCGGTAAAAAAGGTACTGAACCATGCGCTCGATAACTGAAGTCCTTGCTCTGTTAAAGCATTTTTTAACATTGTGACGTCTCGTGGGTATTTATTTCCCAATTCGGTACCAACATATCCAGCCAAAGACATTTCCCTGATACACTGCTCGAAGCTGATGTCTTTACCTAAATTGGGGTCGTCGTCATTGCACCAGTTAATTGGAGCAATACCTAATTTAATATTCATTCTAGATTCCTTAACAATAGAGATCTGAGCTCACAAATTCAGTTTATCAACCCATAATATAACGTTCACCTGACATGAGTGACCCATACAGATCATTCCAGGTTGAACCACCCATTTCCGTGCATTAATTTCAATAGAACCTAACACGATCGATCTGCTCATTCATTTGATGATGAGCTTTAGTCACAGCATCGGAACTGGATACTTCCGCAACTCCAACTCGCCACCAGGTTTGATAACCCTGACTCATAGTCTTTGGTAATACCGGTAAAACAATAACGGTAGCGACCGGTTCTTCTTTTGCTTTTTTTAAAGACTCTCCCAGCTGCTGATAGGTATCTGCAAAATACGTTTTAGCGCCTAATCCGGCAGCATATTGACAAAAATCGATAGGTAAATACTGACCTGTTAAACTGTTAGTTTCTGAGTTTCTGTAACGAAATTCATTACCAAATCCATTACTGCCATTACCTTCCTGTAAATTTCTGATGCACTGAAACCCATGATTATCAAAAATAATAATCGTAATTTTCTTTTGCTCCTGAATACAGGTTAATAATTCAGAATGCATCATAATAAAACTGCCATCACCTACTAATACATAAACCTCACCAGGTGAATTTTCTTTAGCTAATGAAACGCCTAAACCTGCCGCAACTTCGTAACCCATACACGAATAAGCATATTCCAAATGATAGTCTTTAGGTTTCCTTGATTTCCAGATTCGATGCAAATCACCTGGTAAACTTCCAGCTGCACCTATAATGACATCGTCTTCCGTGACAAAACGGTTCAATTCAGCCAACACAGCAGTTTGATGTAAGCCTTTGCTGCCCGAATCAGGTGGCGTACACAGACGTTTCAGCTCTTGCTCCCATTCTGACTTGTACTGTTGAATTATTCGTTGATATTCTGAAGGAGTTTGATAATTGCCCATGGAGATGTCTAACTGTTCCAATCCGGTTCTGGCATCCCCTTTTAACATTAATGCATTCATTTTCATCGCATCAAGTCGTGATACATTTAAATGAAGCAATCGGCACTGAGTATTTTTAAATCCCCATTTTGACGCGGTAGTAAAATCCTGTAAGCGGGAACCAACTACCAAAATAACATCAGCCTGCGCAGCCAATAAATTTGCAACTTCAGATCCGGTTACTCCGATACCCCCTACGTTCATGGGATGCTCACTTGATAAACTGCTTTTACCTGCCTGCGTTTCAGCAACAGGAATGGCATGGCGCAGGGCAAATTCAGATAGAGTCTGTGTAGCCAGAGAATAATGTACTCCACCACCTGAGATAATCAGCGGTCTTTTAGAGTTCAATAGGAGTTGGGTCGCCTCAACAAGTGCTCGCTCACTTAAGCTCTCTCGTTCAATATGCCAAAGTCGCTTTTCAAAGAAAGAACTATCATATTCATAGGATTCAGCCTGCACATCCTGAGGTAGACATAAGGTTACGGCCCCCGTTTCTATTGAATCAGTTAACACCCTCATTGCGTTCATGCACGCAGTGATTAATTGCTCAGGTCGTGTAATCCTGTCCCAGTATTTACTCACTGGTTTAAAGCAGTCATTCACTGAAACGGTGTAATCATGAGGAACTTCCAATTGCTGTAATACCGGATCAGGCTGTCTGCAACTGAACACATCTCCAGGTAATAATAATAAAGGAATTCTATTGGTTGTCGCTGTGGCAGCAGCCGTAATCATATTGGTAGCGCCAGGACCTATAGAAGAAGTGCAGGCTATGATACCCAACCGATTTTTTTGTTTGGCATAAGCAGTTGCAACATGGGCCATTCCCTGTTCATTATGACCTTGATAATAAGTAATTCCATAATTACCGTATTCCAGCGCTTCACCTAGTCCTGTTACATTGCCATGACCAAAAATACCAAACATTCCATTAACGAACTGAAACTCATTTCCATCAAGAACCACATATTGATTCGCTAAAAACTTCAATAAAGCTTGAGCCATAGTTAATCTGACTTTCATTATCTGAACTCCTGAATCTTATTTATTGTTCCATACTCTTTGATTGGCTCTGTTTGTCCTGGTCCATTCATGTTCCTTTCTAAAAGTAGGTATACCATAAGGATTATCTTTTAAATGGCGGATGAACCACAGGGTATATAAAGCGTAACCTGGAGCAGTACAATGAGCGTGCTCCTGACCATTTGCGATTTGATATGTATCATAGTGCTCAATTCGCAATACCTCTTTCCCATTTTCCCCAAAAGCATATCCTTGTGGTTCAGAAAATCGGTAATGATATATTTCTGGCTGATCATGATAATGAGAAGGATAACTCGACCATCGCCCTTGAAATGTAATAATTTCTCCAACAACAAGATTTGAATCAGGTCTGTTCCGTTTATCAAATACGGTCCTGACAATGCGATACGAGGTATCATCCAGAATATCTTTTCCTCTATCATCCAGTTCCAATAGATTGGTCTCATTAAAAAGTACTGGTGTAAAATATTGATTATTGATTGTTTCAATCAGTAACACTTCACAATCACTTAGCGCGACAACAGAAGCAATTTCACCTGTTGCGCAATGCAGGACCATAGGTGCCTGTGAAAAACAGTCAGATCGTTCTGCTTCGATACTTTGATTATCAAACTGAAATAGTACTCTGCCTGTAAGCAATAAGGCGGCAAATTCATAGTGACTATTAAAATGAAACTGTTGCCCCATAGTGAGTTTGACTGAACTAAAATTCATTCCAGTATTGTGTTGGGACTGATCCATGCTCACTATAGAATTTCGGCCATTGATAAAACCAAGCGGTTTTTTTATCAGGCAAGAGGACGGTTCCACCGGGTTATGCTGTTCATGCAGTTGCAATAAATAACTGCTTTTCCAAACGAAAGGATCCTTGTCGTATTCCTTAATGAAGTAGTCTAACTCTTCTTTAAAAGGTATGGCAGGAGCACATCCATGTCGAGTAACAACCAATGCACCACAGGCGTTACCAAAAGTAGTTGCCTCTTCCCAGGATTTCCCTTGCAATAGTCCTGACAATAAGCCGGACATAAATCCATCGCCAGCACCGAGTACATTGAGTACCTCTACCGGAAATGATCGCGATTTTAAAACCTTGGAATCTCTGCCAAAATCCACGGAGGCACCCTGTTCACCCAGTTTAATTACGACAGGTGCCTGAGTAAATGTTCTGATGTGACTCAGTGAAGCAGTAAGATCATCGTGTCCTCCTGCGATGCAAATTTCCTCTTCAGTTCCAACAATCAAATCGCAATGAGTCAGTATCTCCTGATAGGTTTTACTTACCTCAAGACTATGACAATAGCGTGTCTCGCCATTCCCTAAAGCGGTTAAACCCCACAGAACCGGTCGATAATCCAGGTCCAGGATCACTAAGGTTTCAGCATTTCTCGCGAGATTGATAACCTGTTTTGTGGTTTTTCGCATAGAGACCGTAGATAATCCTGTTCCAGTAATTAAAATCGCTTTGGATTTCTCCAAATCTGATTTGGAAATGTGGTGTGGCATCAACTGCATATCGGCGCACTGAGTACGGTAAAATATCAGCGGGAAATCATTCGGTGGTTTAACACCCAAAAGAACCAGTCCCGTTAAATGCTGTGCGGTTTCATACAGCAGGTCGATATTCACTCCCTCCTTGCTTAACTCCTGTTTTAAAAAAGCACCCATTTCATCCTGGCCAACACAAGAAAACATCATGGTGTTTAACCCCAGTCGCGAAGTTCCTACCGCAATATTCCCTGCACAACCACCTAAATACTTTTTAAAACTGCTGGCATCTTTTAATGAACTACCAATTTGTTCAGAATAAAGATCAACCGCAACGCGCCCCATGCAGATTAGGTCTACAGGTCGTTTTGAGTCATAGTAAAAATTCTTATACATCTTTTTTCCTCAATCAAGACATACTGGCAATCGGGTTTCCAATGATTGCTTTGCCGCTTTGGCAATACGCAATGTCTGTAAGCCATCATCTCCAGAAACTGGGCTTGGTTTATTATTTGCCCAGGCATCATAAAATGAAGCCAGCTCACCAATAAACGCCTGATGGTATCGCTCCAGGAAAAAATACTGGGGATTAGCATGACCTGTATCCGTTTTAGAATAATGATGTACAGAGTGTTCCAGTTGATTGGCAGCTAATAACATGCCTTTCTCACCAAAAACCTCTATTCTTTGGTCATAACCATAAACAGCCTGTCTGCTGTTATCGATAACGGCCAACGTGCCATTGGCAAAGCGTAACTGGATAATTGCAGTATCGACATCATCATATTCTGCAAAATCAGGGTTTATCAGCACAGCTCCTGTTGCATAGACTTCAGTAACCTCAGATTGAGCTAAAAACCGCGCCATATCAAAATCATGAATGGTCATGTCCATAAACATACCGCCAGATGTAGCAACGTATTCTTTGGGCGGGCAGGCCGGATCACGCGAAGTAATCTTGACGATATGAGTTGCTCCAATTTCACCTGCATGGACTCTTTTTTGCAAGTTGGCAAAACTGGGATCAAATCGACGATTAAAACCAAGTTGCAACAAAGTTTTATTGGATTTGACCAGCTGAAGCACATCAATAATTTCATTCTCATCCAAACCTATAGGCTTTTCGCAAAATATTGCTTTACCGGACTCACTCGCCGCCTTGATGTGTTCCAAATGCATGGTAGACGGTGATGCAATCAAAACCGCATCCAGATCTGGATGAAACAAAACATCTTCTACTTTATGGGATAAATTGGGGATAGAGAGTCGTTGAGCCCACTGTTTATCCAAACAGGGGTCAGCAATTACTTTCAAATCAAATTGTGGCAAATGATACTTAATATGCTCAGCATGCAGTTTACCTATTCTTCCCGCCCCGATTATCCCAATACGACATAATTTATTATTCATCATTATTAATCCATAAGTAGTTCAAATTGTTTGGTTTTTCTTTTATCTGACACCGGTTGTCCAATGTCTCTAACTTTTTTGCCAGCCATCAGTTGTTCTTCGATTTTCTCCAGAGAAATACCGGTTGTTTCGGGTACAAAATAATAAACGAACGCGAATGCAAGCAGGCAAAACGAACCAAACATGGAAAAAGTAAGAACTTGACCAAACGATTGATACACCGCCAGAAAAGAAATAGAAATCACAAAATTGGCGCCCCATTGCACTACTGTTGCGATACTCATAGCGATCCCCCGAACCTGAAGAGGATAAATCTCGGAGATTAATACCCAAAATAAAGAACCAACACTGATGCAATAACCGATAACATAGGTGGAGAATAAACCGAGTATCCAGAATTTTTGACCCGGTAAGCTGTAATTAAAAACAATGCTCACCGCAAATAAACTCAGAGCGGCAATAAAGGTGCCGCTTAAAAGTAAAAATCTTCTGCCTAATTTATCAATGCAAAACAAGGTAATTAGAGTAAACAGAAAATTAATTACTCCCATACAAAAAGTTGCCAGGATTGCATTTTTAACAGGAAAAAAACCTGCGGATTCAAAAATAACCGGGCCATAATACATCACTGCATTGATACCGGAGAACTGTTGAAATATACCAAGACCTATGCCTACTAATAAAACAGATACAATTGGAACCTTAAAAAGGAGGCTGAAGTTGGGTTTACTACTACCTAAATGGATATTGATTTCGTCCAGCTCTTTATGAATGTTGTACTCTGCTGGTCTAATGCGACTGAGCGCCTTCAAAGTTTCATCCCTGCCCTGTTTTTTCATAATCCATCGTGGCGAGTGGGGTACACAAAACATTCCAAGAAATAAGATCAGGGCGGGAATACTACCCATCCAAAATAAATAACGCCAACTGGCTGATGAATAATCATGGAGTAGATAGCCGATTAAATAGGCTACTGCCTGACCAAAAGTAATCGTTAATCCATTGATTAAAACCAAAGTCCCTCTACGATGAGGTGGAGCAATTTCTGAAATAAATAAAGGAGCAATATAAGAAGCGATACCGATACAAACGCCAATGATAAAGCGACCGATTAATAAAGGATAAAGGCTATGCGTTAAAGCACAAATCGCGGTTCCTGCAATAAACCCCAAAGCCACCGTTTTTAATAAAGATCGCCTGCTCACACGATCCGCAAAAATCCCACTTAACGGAATCCCGAATATACAACCCAATAAACTGATACTCACTACCACTGACCATTGCAGTTCAGAAAGTGCCAGCTGTCCCATCACCTGATCTTTTACATCAGCTATAACACTGGAGTCAAAACCAAATAAAAAGCCACCAAAACCAGCGATAACGGCGACGACCAATACAAAAGAATTCATTCCCTTATTCATGTGATCTGATATCCCTATTTATAGCGTTAACGCAAAGGATGTTATCACTGTCTGGTTCCAATAAAAATATAATGTAATTAAAATTATTGAATACCAGAGGGGGCGACAATTCATCAAATGATTCCCAACGTCCCGCATGCTATCCCCGTCACCGTCCGCGAAGGCGGAGGGTCCAATCTTTATTATTTTGTTTGTGAATTTCATAATCACATTATTCGTGTGTTCCCCAACACTTTTGATGAGACTTGATGTTATACCAGAATATAAGGTTCCCTTTTTTATATGTTGCAATGTACTGGTATGAATATTTGTTTCTGGTTTTTTAGTATTGGACTTACCATTCATGGACCCTCCGCCTTCGCGGAGGGTGACGGGAGATCGCACCGGGTGACGGGAGATCGCACCGAGTGACGGGAGATCGCACCGAGTGACGGGAGATCGCACCGAGTGACGGGAGATCGCACCGAGTGACGGGAGATCGCACCGAGTGACGGGAGATCGCACCGAGTGATGCGGGTTTTAAAATGGCTTTAGCCCAACCTGTTTTTTGCAGCAGATGTTTTAACGAAGTTGCATCTCCTTTCTCTAGAAAAATGGTTGGAGGAATATTGATTCCTCTGCTGTGCAATAGACCCAGATAATGTTTGTCCATATTCCAACCGATGATTGAATAGGGATTTATGAATTTAATATTCCTGGACTGCTTATTCAACCACTGATGAAATTCCGTGAATCGATGAAAATAATCCCATGTAGCCCTGAACAGTGCAAACTGAGTATTACTCCAATCAAAATCAGAATCATCCCAAAAAGTTCGCGTAACCCGAAGGCCTCTTTGCTCGAGCGCTTCGGTTAATAGCCTGTCTTCAATGAGCACATTATTAATATAAGGTGTTATTTCAACAGGATCGACGTACGCTCTTTGAGTCAGCAAGACAATATCATAAGCACTGGCAGTCATTTGACGAAATCCATTCAGCAAAAAAATTAGCATAACCATCTTTTAGACCTAAATCCATACTCAACAAAGAATTCTCAATTTCTCGCTCTTTAACTGGCAATTAAACTAATTATTAAGCACACTGTTTAACCGATTAAAAAATATGATAAGATATTTTTTTTACTTCCGGGAGTTAATCATGTTTCATAATGCTATTGTCAGAACCCCATCGGCGTCATTGATTCATGGTTTAACAACCTCCGCGACACTAGGAGTCCCTGATTATGAGTTAGCGCTCATTCAACACCAAAACTACATTAATGCTTTAGCTCAATGTGGACTTGAAGTCACCGTGCTACCTCCGATTGATCACCTCCCGGATAGTTGTTTTGTTGAAGATGTTGCTTTGTTAACGCATCAAACAGCGTTTCTTACACGACCAGGAGCTGTGTCGAGGCAAGGAGAAGTGAAAGAAATAGAACAAACCATCAATGCCTTTTACAAAAGTGCCAGTGTTCGAATTGAAGCTCCAGGAACACTTGAAGCTGGTGATATCCTCAATGTGAATAATCATTTCTATATAGGATTGTCAGCCAGAACGAATAAAGATGGCGCCAGTCAAATGATTCATGAGCTGACCCAACGAGGGTATTCGGCTTCCACCATACAATTAACTGAATTTCTTCATCTAAAAACCGGTGTAAGTTACCTGGATCAGGGGTATTTGCTGGTCAGTGGTGAATTAGTGAATCATCCTGCCTTCAATCATTTAAAACAGATCATCATCGATCCAGATGAGTCTTATGCCGCCAATTGCATCATGATTAACGGGACGGTTCTGTTGGCACAAGGTTATCCAAAAACAAAAGAACAAATCCATGCGCTTGGATTTCCCTGTATTGAACTCGACGTCAGTGAATTCAAAAAAATTGATGGTGGTTTAAGCTGTTTGTCTTTGAGATTTTAATGAAGAAAAGATTATCGGTACTTAGCCTGACGCTTATCACCGTATGTTCTGTTGATAGCATACGAAATTTGCCAGCTGCCGCTCTGGCTGGCAGTCAATTAGTCAATTACTTTACTCTGGCTTTAATTTTTTTCTTAATTCCCTGCGCGATTGTATCGATGTGGTTTTCAAATCAATCACAACAAGGTGTTTATGGTTGGGTTAAAAAGGGTCTGGGAAAACGTTCGGCTTTTTTAGCCATATGGTTTCAATGCATTCAAAACGTATTGATATATCCTACTTTATTGAGCTTTATTGCAGGTACCCTGCTCTACAGCATCTCCCCCGAGTTGGTTGATAATAAAACCGTACTTTTTATCATTATTATTTCGCTTATATGGGTATTAACATGGATTAATTTAAAGGGGATTCAACTCTCCAGTCGCTTTAATTCGTTTTGTTCCATCACGGGATTATTGGTTCCTTTCAGTATCATCATCATTATGGGATTGTATTGGTGGTTAACACAAACACATCCTCAACAAACCATTCTTCCTCAGAATACCTCATACTCATGGACCTCTTTAACGGCTATAATTCTTTCATTTTGCGGCATAGAATTAGCGGCCGTTCATGCCGAAGACAGTAAACCAGGTGCATTTCCCAAAGCAGTAATTATTTCAGTTTTTGTGGTATTCCTTTCCATGCTGTTCGGCTCCATAATACTGGCTATGATCATTCCACCACAACAATTGAGTTTCATCAGCAGTATTCCCCAATTAATTCAATTATTTTTTACTAAAATGCATTGTGGCAAACTGGCGGTTATTATCAATGGACTTATTGCGATAGGCTGCATAGGCGCGGCTAACAACTGGCTGATCGCTCCAATCAAAGGCTTAGGATTTGCTGCAGGAGAAGGCTTCCTGGACAGTAGGCTTACAGAGGTTAATAAAAATAAAGCACCGGCGAGATTGTTGATCATCCAGGCTCTTTGCGTCTCGATTATCAGTACTTTATTTTTAATAGTACCTTCACTGAACGCCTCATACTGGATCATGCTCAATGCGGCGACTCAGGTTAATTTACTCATGTATTTGTTACTTTTTATCAGCGCAATTAAATTGGTCATTACAAAAGAACTCTCCTCACAAATTAAAATAATTGGTTCTGCTGGTTTTGGATTGTTCGGAGTGATAATAGCCCTTATTGTAAGCCTCACACCACCTCCGTCCTTACAGTTTCAATCTCAATTCATCTATGCGCTCTCTGGCGGGTTATTTTTAATTCTCATCGTTTTAATCCCTGTCTGGACTCAAAGAAAAAAATTCAGCTGGTTGGAAGCATGAACAACGCACAATGAGTGCAATATCAACAAGATAGGATCTCTAATTCCAAATGTGTCATCTATAATATAATTAATACATTAGATACTGCATCTTACGGAGCTACGATGAAAATATCACGGACTATGATGGACAAAGCAGTAGATGCCCATATTATCAGCAAGGAACAAGCGGAACAATTAATTGAATTCGTAAAAAATCTTCCCGAACAAAGCCCCGGATTTAACCTGACTAATGTGCTGTATTATTTTGGCGGTCTCATAGCGATTGGAGCCATGACCTTGTTCATGAACTTGGGCTGGGAAATGTATGGAGGATGGGGAATTTTATTTTTATCTGTATCTTATGCCATTCTGGGCATAGCATTAACCCATTCATTGGATGAAAAAAAATATTATATACCCGCCGGTATATGCGCAACCTTTGTCATCTGTCTTACTCCGCTGGCTATATACGGTTTACAACAAGGCATGGGGTGGTGGCCTGATAATAGCGTTTATCATGATTATAATGTTTATATTAAATGGAACTGGATTTTTATGGAACTGGGTACTTTGGCTGTCGGCGTTATTCTGGCATGGATATACCGCTACCCTTTTATGATCATGCCCATAGCAGTGACGCTTTGGTATATGACTATGGATTTGACCAGTATGATTGGTGGGGATCATTATACTTATGAGCTCAGTGCCATGGTCTCTATGTATTTTGGCATTATTACCGTATTAATCGCTTTTTGGGTAGATGTCCGATCCAGTCAAACAGCAGACTATGCATTCTGGCTTTATATTTTTGGAGTGATGACTTTCTGGGGTGGACTTACCTGCCAACACTCAGATAGTGAATTGTCAAAATTTTTATATATGTGCATCAATGTGCTCATGATTCTGATTGGCGTCATACTCAGCAGAAAAGTATTCGTTATTTTTGGAGCTTTAGGATTCTGTTTTTATTTAGGATATCTTGCCTTTCAAGTATTTAATTTGAGTTATTTATTCCCAGTCGCCTTAACCGCAATAGGATTTGGAATTATTTATTTAGGCATTTTGTGGCAAAAAAATGAAAAGATACTAACTCATAAAATAAGAACCATACTTCCAAAACCAATTCAGGAGCTACTCGAGGCAAGAGATGAAAATGAATAAAACATCGCCTGAGCAGACTAAATTTAAGAATTTTGCAGAATTCTATCCTTTCTATCTAAGCCAACACCAGAATCCGGTGTGTAAAGCCCTTCATTACACCGGCACTTCTTTATTTATTCTGTGTCTTATCATGTTCTTAATCACTTCAAATGTTATATGGCTTATTGCAGGTCCAATATCAGGTTATGGATTGGCCTGGATAGGCCATTTTGTATTTGAACACAACAAACCAGCCACCTTTCAACACCCAATCTATAGTCTCATGGCTGATTTCGTTCTATTTAAAGAGTTCCTCTTCTCAAAAAATAAATACTGATAAAATACTTACCAGCTATTTACATTCACATCCTTCCAAGTAGATGATAGATCTGTTCTATATTATTTCAATTCAAAAGGATTTGTGAGGAGTAATTATGTTAACGATTTCAATTGCCAAGTGTCTCAATGCGACTAAAAATGGTTCGTTCAAAACATCTGATCTAAAACTGGCCTCTCCCTTAACTTATGATGATATGGTTTTTTTATCTGAGTATTTAAGAATTACACCGCTTACTGAACTTGATCTGTCTCTGGATGTAACGGGAGAAAACGTAAGTGGATTAAGTGAGTTAAGCAAGGTAGTCCGTCAAAATACTCAGTTGACCAAACTTAAATTCACTGTAGAAGGCACAGAATTTCATCTCAGATCTCGTGATAATCTTATTCTTAGTATTTTAAATTATTTTAGTAACAGCCAAGTAAGAACGATGAACGGCATAGTCTATGATGCACTGGTGAATATGGTTAAGGACAAACCACAGCTTGAAACACTATTTGTTAATTTAGAATTAATTGAGACTTCGGCAAGTACTAGCCAATGTTATAACTTCGCTAAAAATCTGCAAAAGTCGCCGTTAAAATTTTTGGATTTAAACTTTGCAGTGGATAAAAATGCAGAGCTGCCCATTCTGAATAAAAAAGTTCCAAATACTACTTTGGTTGATTTAAAGCTACGGAGTATGTCGTATGGCAAAGATATTGTGCAGTGCCTTCAAAGTACCCAGGCGCTACGAGTCTTGGTACTGGATGACATGTTATTTGAAGCAAGCGATATTCCCTTATTGGAACATGTATTCAAATCAAATGCAAACTTGACCCTACTGGCTTTGTCAAATACCAATATTGGCCAAATTGCCAGTCCTCAGCTCGTTAACTCACTCAAATACTGCACTAATCTGGCTTATCTTGATTTATCAAAAAATAATCTGAGTCGTTTGAATATCGATGATTTATGCGTCTATCTGACCAAAGCTCCCGAAAATCTTGTTGAACTTGATCTGACCCATAATACGTATATGGCCAGTGATGCTAAAAAACTGGCTGAAGCGTTGGCCAATAATAAAAAGATCCAAAAATTGATTATTGATTACAATTATATTGAAAACGAAGGATTGCAATCAATTATCGAACTACTCAAAACCAACAGGCAAATTACTTCCATCAGCATGTCGCATAATTGCAGATACGGTCTTTCAAATGAAACAATCAGCGCTCTTTGTTCATTTTTAGAAGATCCTGAGTGTCAATTGGAGGAGCTCGGATTTGTTCAGAAAACCAACATTGAACAATTCAAAATGCTGGGCGACGCGATAATGGCCAATTCAAGCTTGGTTTCTGTTAATATTAATTTCCATTTGGACACCATATTTGGAATCATTTATAAAATTCAAATTCAGGAACATATTGATGGACTGCAACCTCTGATTGCTAAATTCTATGAACAGATTAACGCAAGCCCCAAGGAACCATTGCCTGATAATAAACCATCTAGTCAAACAACTATCAACCTGGAAGATGGCTTTTTTCCCAATCAAAGCATAGATAAAAAGGATGAGAATGCAGATAGCGAGCAGTCTTCGCTACAATTAAACTAAACAAGTGATTTTGTGATAATTTTAATCACAAGATTCATTCTCTGCATGCGGCATAACAAGCAGGAGAAAATGTTACTAATTAAAAATGCTCATTAATTAATCTTAATTTGCGATTTGTATAAGCCTATCATCTTCACGAAACGCTTCACGGCTCCTTGCTATTAGTCTTAAGTTGTTCTTAGCAAAATGTACAATATGACATCGACAATATTATCCAAAGCTCATAAAAATTGCCTTCTCCCCCAGGGAGAAGGTGCCGAAGGCGGATGAGGGGATCTTAAAACCATTAAAAGGTTTAACCCCACCAACATAGAGTTAAATGCTTGAAATTATTTGACCAAGCAAAAAACATGAGTAAAAACAATACCCGTACGGAAATTAAAATATGTACTCACTTAGAGCACAATCGAGTACAACAGTAATTTAGTCATGCATTTATGACTCATTATTGAATGAACGATGTTTGCTCCCCTCATCCGCCTTACGGCACCTTCTCCCTGAGGGAGAAGGCAATTTTACTGAGATTTCGTGAATTTTTGAAATGTACTATTGTATAGTGTTCAAGGAAGTATCAGTATCAAGCCGTTCCAGATCGATGAAGTAACGTAATAACCAACAGATCCTATAAACGAATAAATATTTTTCTCTTATATAAAAATAAAACCATCAGAAAATTAATAAATAAGAACAGAATAGAATAAAATAATGCCGCATTGGGATTGCTGAAACTACCAAACCAATACTCTGTAAGCATGGCTTTCATATTACCTTTGCTGCCATCATTTAAAGGAAAATAAAAAACAAACTGGAGCTTTAATAAAACAACATGAACAGTAAAAGCAAATAACGCATTCATGCCAAATATTTTAAAAGGTAGTGACCAACGCTTATATTTCAAAATGTCGATAATCAAAAAACATAATGCAAAAACGACAAGAGCAAAACCACTGGTCCATAAAACAAAAGAGCTGGTCCATAAATTTTTATTAATTGGAAAGCTGTAACTCCAAAACCATCCCAACAGTAAAGAAATAATGCCAAGCATCATCATCAAGTAAAACTTCTTTAGATTGGACATTGAAGCGAGCAACAAACTGCCCGTTAACACTCCGGATAAAGTGGTTGCAATTGATGGGATCGTGCTAAAAAAACCTTCTGGATCATAAACCTTTCCAAGCAGGTGTGCACTTGAAAAAATCATTTGATCCAAATAGGCAACCCAATTCCCCTCTACTGTTAATTGATTCACTCCATATCCGGGTACGGGTACCTGAGTCATCATAAACCAATAACCCCACAAAATTGCGAGGAAAATCAGAATTTGTGTTTTGGTACTGGTTTTTAAATAAATCATACTACTCACCAGATAACACAAGGCGATTCTCTGTAAAATGCCATACACCCTGAGAGAACTTAAATAAATATGAATCGGAAAAATATTTAAAAATAAGCCCAACGCAAACAATAAAAGACTACGCCGAACTATAGCCCTATACACATGGTTATCCTGATTCGCTCTATACTTGTTTAAACTGATAACACTGGTTAAACCAACGATAAACAGAAACGAGGGAAATACTAGATCAGCCAAAGTACAACCATTCCATGATGCATGTTCAAGGATCGGGTACGGATACTGATTTCCCTGACTGTTTACTAAAATCATCAAAATAATCGTGAGACCACGAAACACATCCAGGGATGCAATTCGATGCGTTGAGGTTGATTTGACAGTCATAAGCTCTCGTTACAGTTTAATCAAAGTCAATACTTGGGGAAAAAAGTCCGATCTCTTCGTTAAGAGAACATTTAAATTCGGTCATTTAGGGATATGGCTATTGATTAATTGTTTCCAACATCGCAAGACGTCGATCTCGTAATTGTCAATACACCGGAGTCAACCTATCCTCCCTTATTAAAAATAATCTTTACTTCGACCTTAGAATTTTTCGCAAGTCCTGAGCATGTTAAAAATGAATAGATTATCACTATAAAGATCAGATAAAAAGCCAGGCTCAATAGAGCCGGAATTTAATTTCAAAATACTATATAAAAAACGAAATGAACCTTGTATGTTAAGATTAACTATAATTTTGATTTAGTCACATGTTTAATAAAAAAGAACGTACCTTATTATTTGCTAATAATCTCTGGTATTTATCCGAGGGAATGTTAGGACCACTCTTTGGAATTTTCTGTGCTAAATTTCAATCGTCCCCATTGGATATTTCCTGGGTATGGGCACTCTATTTAATTTCAGTCGGGATAGTAGTTATCGCTTTAGGTTATGTGTCTGATTTTATTTATAAAGAAAAACTGTTAATTGTTGGATACGCGCTACAAACTATTTTTACTTTTTGCTATGTCTTTGTGAGTACAAAACATCAATTGGCTCTGTTACAAATTGGTTTGGGAATTTCGGGGGGATTATCTACGACAACCTGGTATGCCTTATATGCTCGCTGCGAAGATAAAACACACGAAGGCTTAACCTGGGGTCTGGCAAATGGACTGGCAAGCATCTATACAGGTATTGCTCTGCTCTGTGGGGGATTGATCATAGCGAACAGCTCTTTCGAAATGTTGTTTACTATTATGGGAATAATTCAACTCATCGCTACGATTTATGTAAGCAGGCTTATTTATCTGGAAAAGCCTAAAGTTATTCGTCGTTTCAACCTGAATAAATTACTTAAAAAGTACACGCCGACTCAATAGAAAATACACAATTTCCTTTTCTAAAAAGAACTGAATAAACAAACAAGTTACCTATCATCTGATCTTGCAAACTTACTCCAATATGATAATGTGCCAATTCGTTTTACATACATATTTAAGGATTAATATGCCCCAATGGTTAACAGATTGTTTAGGAGCTATGTCGATTAACCCCTATACCTCAACTACTGGTCATCGCAATGCAGAACGTGTAAATGCGGGTGCTCAGCTGGCGTCATACACCTTTCAAAAGCAACCCTATGCCATGATTGCTACAAAATTAGGACAATGCATCGCTTCCTTCTATTCCCTGTTTCGTGCTGATACAAAAATTCCTGAAAAAGTTATCCATATTTTACAATTCGCTATAGCTGGCGCAGAACTAGGGATTCAAACCGCGCTACTCTTTAATGGCACAACCTGTGAATTATCATCTCATAGAGATCTGTGTTTGGCTGCATTGTATTTGGAAGTATTATACGATGGTACCTTGGGTGCCGGCTGGCTTCCGAGTGAATTCTCCAAAGAACCATACGATCCATTGCCCGCGCCTGCAGTATAATCATTATCAAGTTCAATGGACTTTAGCCATTTTAACTTGAATATAAAGCACCTACTTGGCTCATATCAGTTCAACGGATAGAGCCAAGTACTGAAGAATAATTCATCTCCAACTCAACATTAAATCAACGAACCCCATTTAAATCTACAAAAATTGACTAAATTGAGCTTTTTTTGTATTATGCGACCCTTTATTTTCATAGCTGAAGGATTTATTCATTGTATATTATGCTGAATGTTGTAAGTCAGGGTACCTGTGCACAAATTTATGCTCAAGCCGATGCCAAAGAGCCATTATATAACGATCTGGATATGGTTAAAATATGGCATAATAAGGACGAGCCCAGTCTGAGTCCGGGCACTTTACCGAAGCACCAATACGATAATGATAATTGCGTCACTTTTGAAAGTTCAGTACCGTTTAAAACATTCTGCGAACAATTTGCTGATTCAGAATTCAATGATCCTGAAATGTATCGCAAGATGACTCATAATTGCGCTAATGGGGCTCATTTCGCACTACAATTGGCGGGCATTAAACTGGATTTACCTCTAATTCAATTTGGACGATTTATTGAGACATCTTACATTTTAAGAATTCCAGGTGTAACTTTGACGCCACTCACCTTATTTGACGCTGCCAGACGATATAAAGTGCTGCAACTGCAAAGCAGTCCGATAACCACTCATTTTACCAACCTGGTTAATCAATTACACACTCACATTGATGAAGAAACTAATCCAAAACTGCGGGTTCATACTCAAACCATCGTTGAAGAAGCGCTCCGTCGCGTCGATAAACGCCCTCACCGTTTAAAAATGTGTACAGACCTACTGAATACGACTCAAAATTTACTTACAAAAAAGTCTGATAAGTCAGATTACAAAATGTATCTTCAGCAGTCGTCCTTTTTTCGACATCGAATAGAGTCTCTTCCAGCAAGTTATATTGGCCGAGCAATAGATACTCTTGCTTTTATTGAAATGGCTCGTTGGTTCATTTTTTTTGCGATGATCGAACCTAAACTTGGTTATGTCCTGGACTTTATAGCCTTTATACTAACAATTAAAGGGATCTATTCGCTTGTTCAGGACATTCAGAATCATACTGATGCAATGTCGAAACCAACTCCATTGTCAACTGCAATGGTAGAATTCATTAAAACGATCTCAGAACAATCAATTGAGTTCGATGAACATAATGAGCATTTCAATGTGAGATACTCCTATGCTCAAACAGCGTTGCTCCCAATTGAAAGCCCTATGCTATAGAATGAATCGGGATCGTTCTTGATAACAAAAAGAAGCTGCATATCAAAACTCAGATCATCAGACCTTTGTTTTTTGCAATTGCCAGGACTATTTTATGTATCCAACAGAACATGGATATCACGCGCATCGGATAAACCATGATCATCTACAACCCGCACTACATATTTACCTGGCTTCGCATCCCAAAGATAAGTTTGTCCCGCTTTGGTCTTGGCTACAAATGTTTCATTAATAAACCAGTACAAATGAGCGATCCCCGCATCACTAACTGCTGACAGGGGGATTTTATTATTTAACTGCGAATTGGCGCGAATCACATAACTGATTCCAGCCTGCGGTGATGTGATTTGCGGATTAATTCCAGAGTTGCCAGATAAAGCACAATCTGCTTCAAAAAATGGAGGGGTACGACGTTGTATGCCTGCCCGTTTATAAATTTTTAATAAATCAGAAGGCCAGAATTCAAATATTTCAAAGCGCGTATTTTCATCAATATGACAAGTACGCAATCCGGTTCTGTTATTAATTGCCACCTCTCTAAAAATTGTATCTGTTTTAATAGGTGATTTCCCCGGAATGAACCAGGTCCACTCCGTATCGAGACAATAACGTGTAGGTAACATCCCCGAAGCTTTACACACCTCTACTTTCTCGAGATTCATCGAAGCCGTATTTTTAGGAATGATGGATAAAGGACCACGCTCATGCTTGATTGCATCAATTAACTCAAAAAATAAGGGTGCCGCTATGTCCTTACCTACAAATGCCGGATTGGCTTTATTATCAAAATTACCTATCCATACAGCCAGGACATAAGGTCCAAAGGTACCTACAGCCCAGGCATCCCTATACCCTGATGAGGTACCTGTTTTCCACGATACAGGGAGATGTAGAGCCGATTTATTGCCAAAATCTCCGTGAGGAGTACTTTTTAACATATCCAATACCAGAAAACTTGCTTCAGGACTTAATAATCTACGACCAGAGCCTTTTTGCTCCTTATTGTGAAAACGAATTGGATACCACACCCCATCATTTACGAGCATGGCATAAAGTCCTACCAGCTCTCTCATAGTTAATTCGACACCACCGAGATTAAGTGATAAGCCGTAATAAGACTCCGGTTTTAAATGACTTACCTGCGCTTTTTCCAATAATTGGTGTAAGGTTGGATTGGTTAATTGACTGGATAGATAAACAGCAGGAATGTTACGGCTGAATACCAGGGCATCTTTGGCTTTAACTGGCCCCATAAAATCATAATCGAAATTTTCCGGATTATATCCATTAAAACTGTGAGGAACATCTTTTAAAACAGTATCAGGATGAATTAATCCTTGATCTAAAGCCAAACCATAAATAAAGGGTTTTAATGTGGAGCCTGGTGAACGTTTAATGTCGATACCGTTGATTTGTCCACTAATATTTTTATTAAAAAAATCAGCAGATCCCAGCAAGCCCTTAACGGTCATATCTCGTGTATCGACTAATAATACAGAGGCATTATAAGCACCGATTGATTTTTTCCGTGCCAAATAATTTTTGGTAATTCGATTAATAATGACTTGTACTCTTGAGTCTAGAGAAGTATCGATACTTTGTTGGTGTATTGACGGATCACTCAATACCATATTTACAAAATGTGGAGCACTGAATGGTAAATTACTTAACTGCTGCATCACCAGGGGCAGACCAAAAGTCTCTCTTTTATTACCGTCCTCTGGATGTTTGAGCAGCCATCTGGCATATAAATGATCCCGAATAGTTTTCAAGCTTTTATTATCGGGAGTTCTTTTCCCTGGATTCTGAGGGATAATACTTAAAGTCAATGCTTCTGGTAGACTGAGTTTGTTTACTGACTTATTGAAATAAACCAGACTGGCCGCCCCTACTCCTTCTATATTTCCTCCATAGGGAGCCAGATTCAGATAAGCTTCGAGCAGCTCATCCTTACTGTAGTTCATTTCAAGTTGTAATGCCCTGAATATTTGCATTAACTTACCTGAAATGTTTCTGGAGTTGATTCCAAATCGCATTCGAGCTACCTGCATGGTTATCGTTGAAGCGCCAACTCGACGCGATTGAACACCATAAGTCTGCCAAACAGCCTTGAATAATGAAAACGGATTAATTCCAGGGTGCCAGCGAAAATACTGATCTTCCTGTAATAAAGTAGCCTCAACTAATTCATTGGAGATATCAGACAAAGGAGTGAACAGACGATATTTATCATCTTTGCTCAAAGTCAATCTCAATAATTGATGGTGATCATCGTACACCGCGTTTGAAAAACTGATTCCATCAAGTAATAAAGGCTTGGGTGAAAAAAATAATATCAAATAGCCACTGACAAACAGTGAAACTAAGATTATGCTTATAATTTTGATTATTTTCTTCATAATTGATATTGTGCATTTTAAAGGTTGAATTATAATCAATTTTTATATCGATTACACGAAATAGAACCCCGCTAGACCAAATAAAAGTCAAATGGGAATTAATTTATACACATTGCTTATACCAAATCAACGACCAGAAAGACCAAGTGGGAAAAACTTAAATCATGAACAAAAATCCAATTTCTTCAGTTTTGAACGTTATAGGTTCAATTTTTACGACTGTATTCGGTAAATTGAACTGGAATAGTCCACCATGGTTGGTCAACCTACACCAAAAAGCCCAAAAATCACCCAAGTCGTTTTGGGGAACAACCGTCATCATTGTCGCGTTAATCGGTACAGGCGCCTATGCAACTTATTGGTATAAAAACCTGCCTAAGCCCGTTTATACTACTGCATCGATTACGATACCTGATATCACTGCAAATGAAGAAACACTGGTACCTAATAATCTTATCATCGATTTCGGTATCAAAACCAATGAATTCATTACCCAATCTGTGGCACCTATCAACTTGATAGGAAAAACAGTTACAGAAGGTATAGAAATGACTCCAGCAATGCCTGGTGAATGGAGTTGGAATAGTGACAGTCAATTAGTATTTATTCCATCAGAAGACTGGCCTGCAGGTCAAAAATACACCATCCATTTTGCTAAAAACTTCTTCTCGACCAATACAAAAATGGAACACTATGATGTATCTTTTTCAACAAAACCTTTTGAAGCTTCAATTTCCGAGTTAAGATTTTACCAGGATCCAGTCAATTCCGAACATAGAACAGCAGAAGCGACCCTGCAATTTAATTTTCCAGTCAACCCGGAAAGTCTTGAACAAAATACTGTTCTAACAATTCAGGATAATCAACAAGGTTCTGCAGTCAAAGGTGGTGAACCCCTTAAATTCACCTATACTTATGATGAGCACAAACGCATAGCTTATCTGCATTCTGAAAATATTAAAATCAAAAAAAATGCACAATTAGTGATTTTAACTTTAGATAAAAAAGTAGCCTCTTCGACCAACTCAGCAACACTTGAATCTAAATTGGACTCAAGTCTGATTATTCCCGATGCAAGCAACTTCCTCAAAGTACTTTCAGCATCAGCGTCGATCATCAGAAATGAGAAAGATCGGCCTGAACAGGTCCTCACGGTAGAAACAAGCCTGGGGGTTAATGAAAATGACTTCAATAAATCAGTTCACATGTATTTGCTTCCACAAGATTATCCAGCAACCTCTTTAGAAGCGTCCAAACCCAACTATCAATGGCAGAATCCAGGAGAAGTAACCAATAGCATCCTCTCTCTGGCAACCCCTTTATCAAAAGTAGCCATACCTTCAGAGCAAAATTACTCAACCCTGCACAGTTTCAAATTTGCAGCGCAAACCCCTCGATATATCTATATTAAAATAGATAAAGGAATGAAAGGATTTGGTGATTTCACCTTAAACACTGACTATTCAGCCGTTATCGCAGTTCCAGAATACCCTAAAGAAATCAGTTTTCTTCATAAAGGATCTTTGTTAGCCTTGGCAGGAGAGAAAAAATTATCCGTCCTCATTCGTGGTGTACCCGCTGTAAAGTTTGACTTTGCCCGAGTATTACCTGACAACATCAATCAATTAGTGACACAAACTCAAGGTGATTTTAATAATCCCTACTTCATTAACCCAACGTTCAATCAGCAGAATATCAGCCAGATCTTTTCTGAAGTTCAACAATTTGATAGCAGCGATTTAACCAAACAACAATACACCGCTCTTGATTTGAGTAAGTATTTAACTGTTGATACCAACGCTACTGGTCCACAGGGTCTCTTTTTATTACAGGCAACTGGATGGGATGTTGCTAATAAATATGCCCTTGATGTAAAAGCCAGTCGTTTAATCTTAATTACTGATATGGGAATGATAGTAAAAGATAACAACGATGGAACTCATGATGTGTTTATTAACTCCATCACTCAAGGAACTCCTGTAGCTGGAGCCACAGTCACGGTATTAGGTAAAAATGGTTTACCTATCTTGACCCGGGTTAGTGATGATCAAGGACGAGTCAACTTCCCCTCTTTGAAGGATTTTGTGGAAGACAGAGAACCCATCGTATACCTTGCTAACCTCAATAACGATGTTTCGTTTATTCCATACAATAATTACAATCGTCAATTGAATTTTTCGAAATTTGATATCGGTGGTATCTATACCTACAATCAGGATTTGCAAAGCTTAAGCGCTTATTTATTCTCAGACAGAGGTATTTACAGACCTGGTGACACAGTGCATGTGGGCATGATAGTCAAACAAGCCTATGCTCAGGCACAACCAGCAGGTCTTCCCTTACAGGCAACCATTGTGGACTCGCGGGGAACAACAATAAAAGATGAACACTTGATCCTGAATGATACAGGGTATATGGAACTTGATTTCACAACCTCACAAACATCCCCTACGGGACAATATATGGTTAATCTGTTCCTCGTAAAAGACGGACATCCACAGAATCTTTTGGGTTCAACTAGTATTAATGTGTCAGAGTTTCAACCTGACAGGATGCGGATTAGCTCGGAGCTAACACCCAAACCCCTGGATGGCTGGAGTTCACCCGATAATTTGAAAGCCCATGTCAGCCTCTGGAATTTATATGGTGCTCCTGCAACTGATAGAAAAATCAGTGCGAAAATTGTGTTGACCCCACAGGAAATTGATTTTGATGACTATCCAGACTATATCTTCGCAGATCCACTATTCGACCCCAAAAAACCGCCAAAGGTTTTTACGGAATCCTTGCCTGATGTAACAACCAATGATAAAGGTGATGCAGAATTTGATTTAAATCTTGAACGATTTGACAAGGCAACCTATAAACTGACCTTTTTTGCCGAAGGTTTTGAAGCTGAAGGCGGTCGAAGTGTAACCACTCAGTCAAAAGCGTTAATCAGCCCCCTCGCCTATTTTATTGGGTACAAACCTGATGGTGACTTATCGTTTATCAAACAAAATGGTACCAGAACGGTACATTATATAGCCATTAATCCTCAATTAACCAAAGAAGAAGTTAAGGATTTAAAAGTTCAGCTCGTTTCGTTACATCCAGTTACAACCCTGGTTAAAAAAGCAGACGGTACCTATCAATATCAATCCATTATTCAGTCGACTGTTGTCAGCACAGAACCATTCACTGTAAATGAGCAAGGAACAGATTATTCCTTGCCTACACAACAGATCGGTGATTATTCATTAAATATTCTTGATAAAGACAATACTGTTCTGAGCCAATTAAAATTCAGTATTGTAGGCTCAAGCCAACAACCTCTTGCGAAAAATGCGGAGTTATCAATAAAACTGAACAAAGATGAATATCTGGCTAATGAAGATATTGAAATTCAAATTACTGCTCCCTACACGGGATCAGGCTTAATCACCATTGAGCGAGATAAAGTGTATGCGACACAATGGTTTAAAACTGAAACAACAAACTCAGTGCAGACCATTCATATTCCAGCAGACTTCCAGGGAAATGGGTACATCAATGTCGCATTTGTTAGGGACTGGGAATCTCCAGAATTATTTATCAGCCCGCTAAGCTACAGCGTAGTACCTTTCACAGTGAACCATGATAATCATGACATTAAAATAGAACTGAACACCCCTAAGGTAGTTCGTCCTGGTGAAGCCTTAACTATTGACTATCATACGGATAAACCCGGCAAAATCATCGTCTATGCTGTTGATGAAGGCATTTTACAGGTTGGAAGATACATTACCCCTGATCCCCTGTCTTTCTTTTTTCAAAAGCATGCGTTGGAGGTATTTACTCAGCAAACAGTAGATCAAATCCTGCCTAAATTTATACAAGATAGAGAGTTGTCTGCTGCAGGCGGAGATGACGGCGAAGCTGATTTAGCCAGCCGTCTCAATCCATTCAAAAGAAAAACTGATTTACCAGTAGTCTACTGGTCAGGAATAATTGATACGGACACAACCAGTCGTCAGTTAACTTATCAGGTTCCCAATTATTTTAATGGGGCAATAAAAGTTATGGCTGTAGCCGTTTCAGCGGATTCCGTTGGAGCAAATGATGCTACATCAGAAGTCAGAGGTGATTTTATTATCAATCCCAATGTACCTACATTTGTTGCACCCGGTGACGAATTTGAAATCAGCTCCAGTGTTGCAAATAATATCAAGGACTCAGGTGATCATACTAAAATTACCGTCAGTTTAACCGCTACCCCTGAACTGGAAATTATTGGTGACGCCCAAAAAACCTTGGAAATCAGGGAAGGACATGAACAATCAGTGCACTTTAAATTGCGTGCAAAATCAGCATTGGGCGCGTCCAAGGTTACTTTTACAGCCAGTGCCGGTGATAAAACCAGCTCAATGGATGCAACGTTGAGTGTAAGACCAGCAACACCATTTTTTACACATATAGAGAGCGGTCAATCCAAAGACGCTGTAAAAACTCTGGATATCATGCAAACCCTATATCCAGAATACCGCACTGTTGATGCGACAATGTCGACTAGTCCTTTAATTCTTGTATTTGGATTGCAACGCTATCTGGATAATTACCCATACGGTTGTACTGAGCAGTTAACCAGCAAAGCCTTGCCTTTAATTGCAATGAACAGTCAGAGCTGGTTTACCAAGGACAGCAGTCAAATTAATGAAAAGGTGAATACAACCATTCAGATGTTGAGCCAAAGGCAAATGTCCAGCGGTGGATTTAGTTATTGGCCAGGATTGGGCGATAATCAAGGCAACAGTTTTGCATCAGTCTATGCCATGCACTTTTTGACTGAAGCTAGAGGTCAAGGATTCAATGTTCCGAATGAACTATTCTTTAATGGTATCAATTATCTGAAAGAACTGGCCAGTCAAAATGTATCTGATATGGATGCGGCACGAATTCAAGCCTATGCCATCTACATTTTAACCAGGAATGAGATTGTTACAACCAATTATCTGGCGAATCTGCAACTGTACTTACAAAAGGACAGTTCTCAAGCCTGGAAAAAAGACATTACCGCAGTCTATATTGCAGGAGCCTATCAAATACTAAAAAGCTACAATGATGCATCTCGCTTAATTAGTCTGTATCAACCGCAAAACAAGAAACCTTATGATACTGATTTCTATGACAGCAATATTGCAGACGCACAATATTTATATATAGTAGCAAAACACTTCCCCAACCTGTTGTCACAAGTGGGCGATAAGCTATTAATGCAATTGGTGCAGGCAATAAGTAATGATGACATCAATACAGTATTATCCGGTTATGCAAGCCTGGCTTTGGCAGCTTATCCTCAGGTAGATTCAAACACCACACCGACCCTGACGATCAGCGAGCTATTAACAAATAATCAAACCAAGTCCATACCGGCTGAACAGGCTAACTATCAAAAACTGGCTATAGACTCTGACGTCAAACAAATCAGTTTTAATAATCCTGATAAGCTCACGTTCTTTTATCAACTGGTACAGGCGGGTTTTGATAAATCCTTACCTTCAACACCTGTAAAACAAGGCATGGAACTCTATCGGGAATATCGAGATGATAAAGGTAATGTGATCCAGTCAACAGCTTTGGGCAGTGAAATCGAGGTTCATATTCAAATTCGCTCTCTGGATGACAATTATCACTCCAATATTGTAATAGAAGATCTGCTGCCTGGTGGATTTGAGGTAGTTAGAGACTCTGTCAAAACCGACACTATGGATTATTCTGATGCCCGAGAAGATAGAGTAAATTACTTTGGAAGTATCGACTCTACAGCCAAAGAAATCGTATACAAAATCAAGGCAGTCAATCCTGGAAAATACATCGTTCCTCCAGCTTTTGCAGAGTCAATGTATAACCCAATGATTAAAGCTCAAGGCGCAGCCTCTGAAATTACAGTTACGAATGGTAATTAATTAAGTAATTTTTGGTGGGTTTTAACCCACCATAAATTAAACAGTGTTTTTTCTTGGTACACTTTTATACATCAATACACCTTGGAACTTATATGTCAAACAAGGCTATAGTTTATTACCTTGTTCCTCACACCTACGTGTCACATCGTATCCCTTTTATACGCCCTCTTCGAGAAACTAGCCTTATGTTTTCTTGACTAAAGACCAAACATTATCGAGATCTCGCAAAAATGGCCTTCTCCCTCAGGGAGAAGGTGCCGACAGGCGGATGAGGGGATCAAACATCATTCATTAAATAGTTATAGATAGCATCCATAACTAAATTAAATTGCTGCTTTACTTCATTATTCCAAAACCTTCAAACTTCATAGCCTAAATTATTAAAATATTTAATATTTCTATTATCCTATTCATTTTGCCTACACTCATTATGCTGACCACCATCTATCTCAATAATTAACTTTTTTCGATACATAGAAAATCTACACTATAGCTAGAGTAGTAACTGTCTTGAATTTTTAAGTCAAAACAGTTGCTACTTGCTTTTTTAAATTCCATGCATTGAATTCATTGTTGGTTGGGCTAAGTATTTTAATTGAAAATTTTAATGGTTTAGGATCCCCTCATCCGCCTGTCGGCACCTTCTCCCAGAGGGAGAAGGAAATTCTTGCGAGATCTCGATAACATTGTACACGTTAACGATATAGAGCTGGTTTTATTTTTGTCGTTTTTAATGGTAATGCGCGCCCTTCTTCAATTTTTATTTCTGAAAAAGCAATCCTATTTTTTGCAAATACAACAACTGAAGATTGATTAGTACCATAGCCATACTCCGGAATATCGATATATATAGAACTTAATAATTGTTCTAAATGATGTTCAATACCCGTTTCTGGTAATAAATGCTCCGGTGAACTTTTTGTATCAAATAAAATGGGAAAAAGCAGTTCGATTATTTGCTCAGGCTCAGAGCATGCTGTCAGTTGATGTTTTGTATTATTAAATAACTCTTTTGCTCTGCTCACTTTATACCATGGAGTATCCAATAAATGATTACTAAGTCCATAAAGACCAGAGGAGAGTTTTTTTATCTCTCCAGAGACATTCGAATAATAATAAACATCCTGCATAGTCCCAACGAGCAAATTAAATGGATTGTATTGATCAGCGGTTAACTTGATGTACTCTAAATAGTCTTCAGGTGAAATCCGATCACTTTCCAATAAATATTGTGCAACTAAATGCCCTCTTGATCTCATTGATGATTGATGCATTTTTGGGTTTCTGTAGTTAGTAACCAAAGAAAAATGACCCAACCCATGCACTCCTAACCAAGTTCCATTGCCAACCAGATCCTTTCCTGAATAGATGTTTGGATTATCATGCCAATAATCTGCCGGTGTGCTGGAACGTTTATAAAATTCATCTCTATTCGATAATAAGATTAATGGAAATAAGGGATGTTGATCAATGGCGATTAATGCGAGACACATACACTGCTCAATTATTTTAAATCTATGATAAAGCAATATATCAAAACAAGAACGATGTCAACTTTAGAGAGGGTTCTATTCATGGACTAAATCCAGATTATAAAGGCATGAATCACAAAAGAACAGAATAAAGACTAAACCTCTGACCTGGTCAAAATTCAGGAGGAGATAGCACTAAGCGCAATCTCCTCCAACGATTTATTCTAACCCTAAATCATAACGAATCACATCCAGAATACCTTTGGTACAGATATGACAAAAAGATTCATGAGACTCCATGACACAGTTCATTCCGGGTTTATGACTCAGCCCTTTTGAACTTGGAGATTCAGCGTAACCGCCTTTATAGGCTCCATAAACTGGAGGGTTTGAGTGCCAATCACTGTATGGGGTTGGTATGGTCACTTGTGGACTTAGAAACTCACTCCATTTCATAGCTGAATAAGTGGGTTCCTTTAGAAAAGTAATATTTTGCGACCAGGGCTCTTCCATATCCGCGGCAAACTCCAGCTCTGTACGTCCCCCTCCTTCATACTCTTCATTAAGACCAAAAAAATGTCCAAATTCATGCAATAAAATATAAATAAAATACTTGGAGTTTCCAGCAGGTACTGCCGTATGAGACATATAGTTACCCACACCCCAATAGCGACTGCTGTTTACAAGTACAATTGGATAATCATAGGGTGCAGAGGCAATTCCTTCACGAAACTTATTTTCCCGAGTCGGATATACTATATGATACCAACGTCCAAAATTATCCCAATAAGGATAATACAGTCCTAAAAACGAATTGAACTCTGGAACTGGGATACCCAAATCTTCGGCCTCACCCAATTTACTTTCAGAGGGATTATATACTGCATAAAAATCCATATACTCAACACCAGGAAAATTAGCGTCCAATAAGGCTTGAACTGATTTCACAGCATGCCGCCAGAACAAAGATTTTTCATCACGCCCATACCCTTCCGCATAAATATTAACTCTTAAGGAAGGACTCTTAGTCGCTCGACCCAGCTCTTTGATCTCCAGTTCATTAAACACTTTATCTGCGGTCTTAAATTCATCAGGGCTGATATTTTGTTCTACTACTTTTTCCATATGACCTGACTGAGGGTTCTCAGCATACAACTCAAAGATCATGTCTTCAGTTGGAAGGGGAAAACGTAAATTAATAGCTCTGGCAAGTTTACGGTATTCTTTACCTGTTCCAATAGAGTCGAAATAGACTGCTTCTCCGGTTTTACTGTTTTTCAAAACTCCCAGATAACTACCCCACTTAGGCTTATGGGTGCTTCGAGCCAATACGGCTGGTGTTCCGGAAGCTTCTATCACTAAACCACTTATTGCATAGAGTTCATTATCTCCCAGCCAATCAACCTGAATTCGCAATACTGGAATACCAGATTGTTCTTTGACTGATTTCAAGGAGGAAAGCTTAAGCTCAGGATGACTTAAATGGCGGTACGTGTTATCAGAGGGCACCTTATTCGGATCCCAATAAGGTTTTGCAGATACCCAATGAGCACTGCACAGTAAACAAAGAATAAGAAATAAACGCATAATAAGTTGTGCCTCCTTGTAGTTGACCTAGTACAACATAATACCCTAATACAAAAGCGCTCTTGAACTATAAAGAGCAGTAATTAAAATTAACGAGACAGCTCCACTATCCAGGGAGGGTTATTACCTAATAGAGTGATTGGATCGAAGCCAAGGGAACTGATTCTATCCCATTCCAGCCCCAAGTACCGTGACTCATCCTTTATTGCTCGTTCATCACTAGTTCCACTTACCTGATAACAATTATCAAAAGGGCCATAAGTATACGAACTGCAAATAACGCCACTTAACTCCATCTCGTTACCCATTTTACTGTACCACTCATCAACAAGCAGCGGTCCCGCAGGGTTTAAAGCCGGATCAAGTATATAGATTGAGCCCATGTAGTTTACAGCTGTTGAGACATGATACCACCAACTGACGTATCCATCAGGAGAATATGATGTTTGGAGAATCAAATCACCAAAAGCAAAAATTTTGGCGGGCTTAAGCAAATTCTCCTTTTCAAGTTTAATAATCGACAGTGCAGCCCGTGCAAAACAACCGTCATCAGGATAAAGCCAACTGATTCTTCGTTCAAACTCGGGGTTATCATCAGTGAAAAGAAATCGTGTATCACGAACTACTTTAAATAGAGTCATCATTTCATCATAAGCAACTACTGTCGGAACCAGAGTGAAATCCATCTGCTTGATGGGGACTTTTTTTCCAATAGGTGTATCTCTGGCTATTAATGAATTGCTCTGAACTGCAGAAACGCTGGCTTGTACTCTTTTTAATGCTTGAGCGAATGGTTCATGTGGTGAACGCTTGGATGAGATATTCGGCTCAGAGGGGGCTGAAAAAACCAGAAACGGGAATAGCATTAACAAAGAAACTATTAATCTCATAACAACTCCTATTCATAGTATGATGCTGAAGAACAATGACTTCAACATCCAGATCATCCTTGATCTTCTTAATAATTAACATGAAACATAATAAAAAACTAGCGAGAGTTTAACAAAGCGCAGAGCTATAAAGCTATTCATTAATCCAATAGTTAAATAATGAAATGTTACTGCATACGGGTATTTTCAATGAATTTATAAGCGGTTCAGTCGGAATAATTTTAATGAATGTAGCAGGAGCCAGATCAGTTGTTAGGCGAAGACAAGCTGAGCCACTTAGGGGTTATAGAACAATTGTCATACCCCTTATAAACAGAACAGATTTTCTAAACGTAGGTGATGTGGATTGGATAATCAGTTGCGATCACTTATTGAGATGCGATTTTCTGTATTGCTTCTACCAAAGCAATGCCTTCTAAAAGTTGCACTCTCTCTTTCAATGACTCAGGAGTATCATCTTCTAGTACAGGACATTTTTTTTGGAGAACAATAGGCCCTTCATCAACATCCTTGGTTACATAATGAATTGTACATCCCGTTTCCCGGGCACCGGCTTGAATGACGGCTTGATGTACCTCCAAATCCATTTTCCCTGCAAAATCCGGTAATAATGAAGGATGAACATTGATTACCTTGTTATTCCAAAGCGCGACAAATTCTTCGGATAAAATACGCATATAACCAATTAGAACCACCAAATCAACTTTATGTTGCTGCAGTATACGACTAATCTGCATGTCGTATTGCGCTCTGTTCAAACCCTCGTGACCTAAATATTCTGTATGAAGACCATACTGTTTAGCACGTTCAAGGATAATGGCATTTGATTTATTGCTAATGACTACTTCAATAGTCGCAAGCAGTTTATGTTGATTAATTGCATCAATAATGGGTAACAGATTGGTGCCTCTCGTCGAACCCAGTATACCTAATCGAGTCATAATGAGCGCAACTTACGCATGGCATCGATGCGCTTATTAATTAATGAGCTGGTACCAATGTCCTTGCGATGAAATACAGGACCTTTGATTTGCGACAGTTCCTGTTCGGCTATTTGCTCGGCTGCGGGAATATTATCAGCCACTCCTACATAAGCTGCCGTTCGAGAGCCCGTCGCATAAAGCAGTCCGTTCTCTTCATTTACTCCAGCTAAATATAAATAATGATCATTTACAACCGATGAAATATCAATTTCAACATGACGAAGAGGGTGATCCGGATAACCTTCAGGTACCGCATATTTACATACAGTAGCTTTTTGAGAAAACAGAACCTGCTCTGATTGCAAAGTTCCCTTAATCATGGCACGGCACAGATCAACAAAATCAGATTCGAGTATACTCAGCACATTAAGCGATTCAGGATCACCAAATCGTGCATTAAATTCAATTACTGACACACCAGTGGCTGTTGCAATAAAGCCTCCATATATAATTCCTATATATTTTTCATTCATTTCAGTCATTAATGCATTGACAACACTTTGATTTATTTTAAATGCTTGTTCTACATCAGAATGACTCAGGAAGGGCAAATGGTGGTCTGCAGCGGTATAGCTCCCCATTCCCCCCGTATTAGGGCCTTTATCATCTTCAAATGCCCGTTTATTATCCTGTATTAGAGGCATAGGAATTAAAGAGGTGCCGTCAGAAAAACACATAAAAGAAAATTCCTGTCCTATCAATTTTTCTTCAATAACCAGGGTCTGACCTTGAGCAAAAATTTCGCTGCAAAAAACAAGTGCTTCTGCAAAAGAATGAAGATGATCTCCAGCGACCTTAACCCCCTTCCCAGCCATTAAGCCATTTGCTTTAACGACATAATTATTTTCACCCAATTCAGCTAAAAACTCGGAAATTCCTTCAGGATTTGAAAAGACTTGATACTTGGGTAAACCAGAAATTTGATATTTTTGCATTAAATCTCTGGCAAACCCTTTACTGGTTTCTATCTGCGCCAATGCTTTTTTAGGTCCTACGACAGGTATGCCCGAATCCCATAAAACATCAGCTAAGCCCTGTTCTAAAGGAGCTTCAGGGCCAATAATCGCAAAATCGATCCGCCATTGTCTTGCTTGATCAGTGATGCGTTCGATATCAGTACTATCACCTACCCAAAACCCCTGAGAAAGACCTTGTATCCCGGGGTTATAGGACGTACCACAACAAAATAGGGAAGGCTTATGCACTGACATACTCAATGCTTTTGCTATGGCATGCTCACGTGCACCAGAACCAATAATAAGAATATTCACTACGATATTTCTCCTATTTCAGCTTCAATGCCATTTTCCTTTATTCTCTTTTTTTCAAGCGACTTAATTTTATCTTCGGTTATTTTTCCACAAATGTAATTGCCATCCATGCACGCCATACAAGGACGGCTCATATGATGCATACCCCGTCGTGTAACCGCTTCGATAAGATCGTCCTGACGTTGATACAATAATTTATCTACACCCAAAAACGCTCTGATTTCCTCTTCGTTTTTATGAGCTGCAATTAATTTTTTTCGTGAGGGAATATCAATACCGTAAAAACAAGGATTTTTTATTGGTGGGCAAGTGGATACAAAATAGATTTCCAAAGCGCCAAATTCACGGATCATTTTCACAATTTCACGCGAAGTAGTTCCGCGTACGATACTGTCATCGACGATTAAAACTTTCTTTTTATTAATTTCAGTTTTTTGTGGTGTTAATTTATAACGTACCTGCCGAGAACGAGATTCCTGATTTGGCATGATAAACGTTCGACCAATAAAAGGGTTTTTATATAAACCTTCGGAATATCGAATCCCAAGCTCATTAGCAAAAGCCAGCGCGGCGGTATTTGCAGTCGACGGAGCAGGAATTACAACATCAGGAATTAAGTCAGGATAGGTCTCTTTCCAGCTTTTCGCCAAATTTTGTCCCATGCGTAATCGTGCCCTATAGACACTGACATCATCAAGAGTAGCATCAGGTCTGGCAAAATAGACGTATTCAAAAATGCAAGGAGTGAATTTTTTATCAGTCAGTACTCTGCGGTACAATTGTCCCTGGTTATTTACATAGGCCACTTCACCGGCTTTAATATCCCCTTTAGGCTCAAAACCCAAAGCATAAAATGAAGTTGTTTCTGACGCAAAAATATAGTCTTTAGTGCCATCTTGCCGTACTCGTTCCCCCCATACCAATGGACGAATTCCATGAGGATCCCTAAAGGCGACTAATCCCTTCCCTATTACTAAACTGACTACTGAATAAGATCCTTCTGCACGCTCATAAATCGTGTTTACTGCATTACACAATAAATTGAAAAACTGTTCCTCATCATTATCTGAGTAAGAACCTACTGCCAGATTGTCTGCTAAAAGTAATAATAATGCTTCAGAGTCCAAAGTAGAATTTAAATGACGGTGTTGTTTGCCACAAATATCATCAACCAGCTCTTGGTAATTAACCAGATTCCCATTATGTGCCAAAGCGATGCCTCTTGGACTACCTATCCATAACGGCTGTATATCGGCTTCGCTGTAACCACCCGCGGTAGGATATCTAGCATGAGCAATACCAACATTACCTTTTAGGCGGTGAAGATCCTCCAAAAAAATAGACTCTCTTACCAATCCTAGACCATGTTTAGGGTAAAATCGATCATCGCAGGTCAAAATACCACAGGCATCCTGTCCTCTATGCTGGAGATGAATAAGACTATCATAAAGTTCAGCAGCAACGGGTTCATGACTGTAAATACCAACTATTCCACACATAAGTCTTTTCCCCTCAGATAGAAACATCCTGCCTAATATTGATGAACAAATCGTACCACTGCGATTAAGTAACATCGTTGCCCGTATTAGCGTCACGAAATACGAGATCGAAGTGATAACAGATTCCATTGACTCCCCGTATTACGCTACGCTAATACGGGCTACAATAGGATAAATTATCTTTTTAACGTAATGTCAGTAAGCGGTTTCATGCTCATTCGGAATGGATTTCAATAATGTTCCGAATTTTGTTGTTCGTTACGCCCTGCTCTTCATCCCCCAAACTGTTCTATTTTGAAAACACTAACTTAGCCACTGCTCAATATTGTTGATTATTCTCTGCTGCACCGGGCCAGGAGTTTTTTCATAAACAAACGTCTCTTGAGTAATCATTTCATAAAGCTGAATGTACCGCTCAGCCAAAGTAACAATTAATTTTTTTGGAGCTTTGGGTAATTCTTTATCGTTATAAGGATCACAATGCTCCACAAACCATAATCGCAGAAATTCTTTATCGATATTTTCAGGTTCTTTTCCAGCATCAAATCGCTCTCTATAACTGGAAGACAACCAGTAACGACTTGAATCAGGCGTATGAATTTCATCGACAAGAACAATATTGCCTTCCTGATCACGACCAAATTCATATTTGGTATCAACCAGAATAAGACCATGCTGAGCAGCAACTTCCATTCCATGTAGAAATAATTTCAATGCATAAGAACTGGCTTCATCCCAATCGGCTTGAGTCATCCAGCCTTCTGAAACGATTTCTTTTGGACTTATTGGACGGTCATGGTCATTTTCTTTAGTAGTTGGAGTCAGAATGGGTACCGGTAATTTTTGATTTTTCTGTAATCCTTCTGGAAAAGACAAACCACAATACTCGCGGATTCCTTTTTGATATTGAGTCCACAGCGAAGTACTTGTTGTGCCAGAAATAAATCCCCTTACAACAAATTCGATAGGAAAAACGTTACATTTTTTAGCAATTACCACATTGGGATCGGGAACAGCGATTAAATGATTTGGAACTATTGATTGAGTATTCTTAAACCACCAGACTGAAGTCAAATTTAATACCTGACCTTTATAAGGAACTGAGGCCAGTAATCGATCAAATGCACTTTGCCGGTCAGTAGTTACAAGAATTAATTTATCCCCCAAGTCGTAAGTATCACGAACTTTTCCTTTATATTTTGTACCAAAGGTAAAATCCGTTTCGGTCAAACAATAGGGCATTGCAGCAATTATCGCATTTTTATCAGGAGCTTTAATATTCATAGCAGACATGGGCATATGGATTAAAAATAATATTTGAATTAAATATCAATTCCTTAAGGTCGGCAATCTTATCGTGTTCAGTTTCAAAAATCCACAGAATACCGTGCTGTATCTCTTCTATACCATCAAGTGAAAAATGATCCAAAAGCATCTGCTTTTTTTGCTGTCCGTACAGATCATCTTTAGGTTTAACTAAAAGAGCGATACTGGATTCTCTGGATACTTGTTCAGGCTCAACTAGGTATTCTTTACGCGTATTATATAAAACACCTGTTTGCTTTATTTGTTCTACAAGTTCAGATGATTGGCAATTAATTTGCCAATGAACAATCCTGCTGACCCGCACTGGTAGGCCTGATTGCCTTAAGGTATTTTGTACAGTTAAAGCATGATTATCGGTTATAATATAATGTACCAAGAGCTCATATCCTTGCTGTTCTTTTGAATAGGTAGGTACTTTTATTGGTTCAGGAATATAAGCCAACTCACTGGGTACAAATTCTTTATGCTCTAGTATGTAATCTTTCATCGATAAAAATAGAGCATCTCCCGCCGATGTTCGTTCGGGATGAGGCATCATAGCCATCACGTTCCCTGACTTATTCATCACTGCTGCTGTATTAAGCACTGATCCATTAGGATTGACTGGGAAGTTATCAATAATATCTCCCTTTTCGTCACAATACTGAAATACATTTAGTCCTTCATTCACAATTTCTTGCGCCAGTTGTTCTGGAATTACAAATCGCCCCTCAGCATGTGCTATCGGTACGGATAATATCGATTGTTCCGTTAAATGTCGTGTAAACGCATTACTTGGGGAATGAGCGGCTGGACGCATATGTATCCAGTTATTATAAAAGCCGGTTCCCAGTATCTTTCCATCAAGAATACGTCGATTTTCAGTAAGAGCCATTCCTGGTTGATTATTTTTTAATCCTGGCACCATTCCTGTTTCAACTAAAATTTGAGCGCCATTACAAATTCCCAATACAGGTTTACCCAGCTCACTCTGTATTCGAATTTCCTTCATTACCGGATCCAGAGCAGCGATGATTCCTGCTCGGGAGCGGTCTTCATAAGAAAAGCCACCCACTATCACATAGCCATCCATCTCTCGCAATTTGGTATGTGATTCATTCCATAAAAATTCAATGGGTATCATTCCTGCTCGTTTCACAGCAAGCATGGTTTCCCTTTCGCAATTGGATCCAGGAAATTGAACTATAGCAATCTTCATTAGATTAATCTCACAGCAGAAGTACCGGATACAACTTTACCTATCTCGAATAGTGGAAAATCAGCATACGTTTTTAATACGGCTCGCATTTCATCAACTACATCTGGGGCTACTATCATTACCAGACCAACCCCCATATTAAAAGTTCGGTACAATTCATGATCATCCAGATGGCCCAAAGATTTTAATACATTAAAAACAGGTAAGACCGGACATTTATTTTTCTGAATTTCTACCGCGCAGTGTGCAGGCAAAATCCTGGGGATATTCTCTAATACGCCACCACCGCTGATATGAGCCATCCCTTTAATGTTGATTTTTTGATTTAACATATGAAGGACAGGCTTAGTATAATTGATATGAGGTGCTAATAATGCTTCACCAACCGTCTGAGCCAATTCAGGTATTTTAGAATCAACAGTATATCCACCTAAATCAAAAAATAATTTCCGTGCAAGAGAGTACCCATTGGTGTGCAACCCGCTGGATGAGAAGGCCATTACTACATCACCGGGTACAATATCAGTACCGAGAACAGCGGCCTCTTTTTCGACAACACCCGTGATAATGCCGACCAAATCATGCTCACCTTTTAAATAAGTGTCTGGCATTTCAGCAGTTTCGCCACCAACCAGAGAGATCTCATTTTCAAGACAGGCTTTAGTCATGCCAATAATTATTTCTTCGATATTTTCCGGCTTTAAACGATCTGTTGCGATATAGTCCAAAAGAGTTAAAGGTTTAGCACCAAGTACAATGATGTCATTTGTTGTAGCACTTACCAAATCAATGCCAATAGTGTCAAATTTTTGCATCATTCGAGCTACTATCATTTTTGTACCAACGCCATCAATACTTTGAACCATAATGGGATGTTTGTAATGCTCCATCAATGGCTTTAAATCATACATAGCCCCAAAGCTGCCAATACCTGTTAAAACCTGTGGTGAAAAAGTCTTCTCTACATTACGTTTGATTCGTCTTACAGCCTCGTTACCCGCTTCAATATCAACACCGGCAGTTTTATAATTGATAGTAGTCATTATAATAATCTCTCTCTAAGACCATGTTCCCAGGCGTGTTTTGCTTCATTAACTGACAGGTTAATTTCAGAGTTTATGGAAATATAAGGCTTCTCCACAGTATGACCGATAGTCATGTAGGCAATCTGATATTTGCTAAAAATCGTATCAATTTGTGTGCGGTGTTCCGGAGCTACTTCTAAAACAAAGCCACCACTTTCGGAAAATAATAGTTTTTCAACAGGTAAAGTTCCAGGGATTACGACGTTGAGTCCGATTAAATTCTTAAAGCTCATTTCAGCCAATGCTACTGCTACACCCCCTTCGGAGATATCATGTGCAGACAAAACCAGTCCTTGCTGAATGGCTTCTGATACTGCCTGAATTTCATCAGTAATTGTCTTTAAATCAGGTTGAGGTACTTGAGACCCTAACTGATCAAACAACTGATAATACACACTGCCACCGCACTCATCTTTTCGTTCACCAACTAATATAAGCAGGCTGCTACTCTTTTTAAAATCAAAAGTAATGGAACATTCAATATCAGGTATAACCCCTAGACAACTGATCATTGGACTGGGCGGTATAGAACCTTTAGAGGATTCATTATATAAAGAAACATTACCGGCAATCACCGGTAATGAAGAGTCAGGATATTCTTTTAATTTAATTGCAGCACAGGCATCAACAATACCGCGTACCGAATCGACAAACTCGCCCATCTGTTCGGGTTTTTCCGGATTACCAAAACACAGACAATCAGTAAGTGCTACCGGATTAGCGCCAACCGCAGTAATATTACGAACTGACTCAATAACTGCGTTTACTGCTCCCCAATAAGCATCAATTTTATTATAACGAGGATTTTGATCCAGAGATAATGCGATTCCTGTTTTGCGAATTTCCTCAGGATATTTATCCTCATTAAAGGGTTGCATTACGCCAGCGTCAGCCCAACCTGCTTCTATAAAGGTTCGTCCCTGTACCTGTTTGTCATAAGTTTCAAATACTGGCGCTCTTGAGGCGATATTTTCATGCGCTAATAATGTTAATAAAATCCGATTCAAATTTACTGGTTTAGGCAAATCTGGCTCTGTACATTTCTGCTGTCTGGAAACAAAAGGTCTGTTATACACTATGCCTTTGGTCACATCAGGTACTTTTGCCCTGACTAATTCTTTTCCCTGATAATTGACTACATAGAGGCCATCAGTTCGAATTTTACCAACTACTGCAGCACAAGCACCCTCAGATACTTTTGGAAGTGCAAAAGTTTGGTTGTAGTGATTCAATACCATATCAACCAGATCAGGAGGCACAACCCACATAAAGCGCTCTTGAGTTTCAGAGCACAAAATAACGGATGGGTATAAACCGGGCATACCTGTTGGTACTTGTTCCAAGTCAATCTCAGCGCCATATGAACCACCGGCTTCAGCAAGCTCTATACTGGCACACGCGACACCTCCAGCGCCTAAATCCTTAAATCCTACTCGATCAATCAGATTTTTATCCCTAAGTATTTTAAACAAAGCATAATTCGCTTTGAGTATATGGCGTTGCAAAAAAGCATTAGGCTCTTGTACTGCTCCCTTGTTTTTCTCACGGGAATCCTCTTCCAAAGTCGTTGAAGCAAAACTGGCGCCTCCAAATCCACTGTTATCAGTTGGTTTCCCAACAAGGATAAACACGTAATCATCTGCATTTTCAGGAGCGTAAGAGTGAATAATATGATCTTCTCTTACTATTCCTAAAGTGACCACGGTAACTAGGCAGTTTTCATTGTATGCAGCATCGTAATACACATCACCAGCAATATTGGGTATACCTAATGGATTTCCATATCCAGCAATACCGGCTACTACACCATCTTGAATCCAGTGCGTATGAGAGCGATTAATATCCCCAAAGCGTAAACTGTCCGCTACAGCGATAACCTCTCCTCCCATACAGCAAACGTCTCTCACGTTTCCACCAACTCCTGTAGCTGCACCTTCATAAGGCACAATCTGAGAAGGATGATTGTGAGACTCATGACTGATAATAATGCCGTAACGATGACCTTGATTGTCTCGTACTACTGAAACAATACCGGCGTCTTCCTTTGCGCCAAGGATTACATTCGGAGCATCTGTAACGAACTGTTTTAAATGAACGCGGCTGCTTTTATAAGAACAGTGTTCTGAACCTTGAATTGACCATAAAACACATTCAGCATGACTGGGTGCTCGTTTAAGAAATTCGTTTTGAATGGTTAAAGCTTCATCAACAGAGAGGTTAAGGTTATGGTCACGAAGTGTTTGCGCGATTTCTTCTCGCGATAACATGGAAAAATCAAGAGTTTCAGTAGGCTTTTGCATGAATCCCTTAGACAAGAAAGTATTAACTTATGAAGGATTAGTCTGACTAATCGCTCCCCCAATATTCAAACGATAAAGTCATTCTGATAATACCCAGAAAAACAATACTGTTTTATTTATCTCGGAATTTGTGCGTATTGTATCGGTTTATCTGGGTTTGAAGCAATTAAATTTCAGATTTTTCGTAACTATTTTTATCACCTATTCAACTAATTATCCATTCAATCTGTTTTTTCAAATCAATAGGTATTTCTGATAACTCTTCAAGCTCATAATCCATATAAGGATTAGCCGTTGGATCTTTAGCCTGATGAATTTTCATCTGTTCATCTCGAGCTTTATGCAGCCACTCAATCTGAGGAGAGAACAAATGCAGCATTCCTTCAAGCCATCTATCTAAAACCTGCCAATATGGATCGTCCGTCAAAGTCATCTTGTAACGTTTCAGAAAATAGGAAATATGCTCTGCGTCATACCATACTTCAGAGGTAACCCATCGATTAACCGTAAAAAGTCGTATAGGTAATCCGAATTTGTTCATCCCGATCGCGACCAGATGAGTCATAGGATTATCTATATATTTATCCCAATCGGGCAAAGCAGCCGGTTTAATTCTTTTGGGTATGTGTTTGTATCGGATAAAACAATGGAAGTGACCATGTTCAGTACTTTCATAATTTTCTCTATGGCAATGATAAAAATACTGAGAACCTGTTGAATGATCTATTCGATCACCCTTTGGGTAATGACTCATTCGCTCATGTTTGCGTTTCTTTCTGAGCGTATAATGAAGTATGTTTTTTCCTTTCGGAGTAATCATTTGCTGTTGGGCTTCAAGAACCTGGGTTGCATAACCCAAAAAAACGTTCTTCCTCCATTTACTTAACTGGGGTAAAACAAAATTTGAATCAGTTGTCATATTTATTGCTACATAAAAGAAAGAGGTAGTTAAAACTACCTCTTTGTTTGAACAAACTAATTACTAGTCACCACTGCAACCGCCACAACCTTTGCAACCTTGACAGCCTTTGCAACCTTTACAACCTTTGCAACCTTTGCAGCCTTGACAACCTTTGCAGCCTTTACAGCCAGTACAAGTAGCAGCAGCAGGAGTAGATGTATCATCAGCATATGCTACAGAAACCATAGGAGCTGAAGATAAAGCAGTTAACAGTGCAGCTACAGCCATTGTTGATTTTTTCATAATATTACTTCCTTGATAGTTAAAGGTTTTTATTTTGACCCATTAAGATATTAGCAAAGAAATCAATATTTTTCTTCCTTTTTTAATAAATTTTTTTGATTAATTAATAATTAGATTGGGTACTTAATAAACCATATGATTTTTGAAGGCTTGACTGCATTTATAAACATGAATAAATCAAACCTTTTTAAGGTTTTTTTAGATTAATCTCCGAGCTCTACCATGGAATTTAAACAGGTCTTTCTGCGGAATAAACTTGATGCATCAAATTCAGAAATAAATTTCCGTGCCTGTCCAAAAAAGCGGAGTTGGAATACCAAAAATCACAAATGCCTTTATAATGGTTCAATTTCAGAGATTTTTCACTGATATTCACTTTAATAATGATTAATCATTAAGCTGGTAGTGAGTACTACTCTCCATTTCAAGCTAGGATAATTCCTTCTTCGATAATTTAAGTATTATTTTATCAAGCAAGCGGGTACTAAGAATTCGTTTCAAAAAGATAAATAAATACGCAGGAAAAGTCACCGGATATTTTGCTTTTGGCCTTTTTGCTTCAATGGCATGTATCAATTTATTAATTACAGCAACCGGTTTTTTGGTAAACACTGAATCGGCTTTATTTTGTTTGTAGCTTGTTAGCATCACCTCATATTGTTTTTTAAAAAAACTGTTATTTTGATTAATATGTTGCAAACTTAGATCGACTGCATTATCTCTAAATCGACTGTCAATTGGGCCAGGCTCAATACTAATGACATCGATACCAGATGATTGGAGTTCCAATCTAAGTGTATCGCTTAGTCCTTCAACAGCATACTTCGAAGCATTATAAGCGCCTCGCATAGGCATACTGATAATTCCCAGGATTGAGCTTATATTAATAATTCGTCCACTGCCCTGCTTTCTCATTACAGGCACAATCAGATTTGTAAGTTCCAATAACCCAAAGACATTGGTTTCAAACTGTTGGCGAATGACCGTTCGACTGATATCCTCCAAGGCACCTGCCTGACCATAACCTGCATTATTAATTAAAACATCGATACGACCTGAAGTGAGTTTAAATAATTCAGAACATGCGCTTGTGATGGATGATGAGTCACTCACATCCATAAGAAGTGTTTCTATACCTGCCGCTATCAATTTGTTCACATCCGTGCTTTTACGGCATGAAGCGATAACTCGATGCCCTCTTTTATTAAGAGCAAAAACAGCGTCATATCCTATTCCACTCGAACATCCAGTAATAAAAATGATTTTCCCTGGCATGCTGATCACCTTAAATTTTAAATGAAGTTATGCTACTCGTCTCGGCTATGAAAAGAAATACTTTTATTATGCTTTGTAATGGTGTTTCCAAGCCTCGCTACAGATCGGGGTATGTGAACATATATTGCGCATTTTGAGCTGGATTAGTCTATAATTTTGATAAAATAATAAGTTTAAGGCAGAAACAATGAATAATAAGTTTATGTCCTTAGCAGAATACAGTCATATTGTATTTATTATTCTTTTAATCAATTTATTTTATAGCGATCATGCACGGGCTAACACCAATTCTCTAATACCCCAAAGCACCCAATTGGCTTATTTTATTGGATATCATAGTTACAGCAGAAATCCAGCGGTGATCCATGTTGCGCCTGTACAACCCATACGAGGCGCTTACTGGACGGGATGGAAATATATTGGTTATAGCTGTCAGCGACGTTGCTTGATCGATAAATGGACGGGGCTCACGATACAATGCAGACAACGTTGTTAACCAAATTGATTTTAATCCTCAAACTCTTAAGTCCCAAGCTTACCTGGAATGTAAACAACTTGGTGTAAAGGTCTCATTCCAATGTTGCTCAGCTGACTTCCCTTTTCTGTGCCAAAATGAAGGCAGTAACGAGTGAGAATATAACCTGGATGGAGCGGTATCTCGAGGGCTAACTGGCTCCTTGGTTACTATACCCAGATTTCGCTCAAGATTTTGCTTATTATAACGAAAGCTTATACGATTACAGGTCTTCTCAAGATAATCTGGCAAAGTTTTACCTTTAAACCTCTGTTCTTTTGCTATTGTGTTGATTAAATTCGTGCGCTGTTCTGTTTGCTCACACACTATCTTTTGATTATTTTCCAGGTCTTTAGGTATTCTTTTGATTTCTCGCAACAAACTGATTATATAACGATTCCCATATTTCAAATAACTAGGAATATGCTCTCGATTCTCGACTAACTTATGGAGTTTTTTGAAGTCGTCGGTATCCATTTCCTTTTGCAAACGATGAATTTCTCTGCGTACCTCCTTCTTCCTGCTTTTCAATACAATATCCTGTTCTCTGATGTGAAGGATGGATTCATTGATCACAGCAATCGCATGATAAGTAAAAATTAAGGGTGAAAAATCGGTTTCATTTGAATTGTTTTTAATAAAATGTCTCAAAGCAAGATGATTTTTATTGGGTGAATTTAACTGACATAACTCATGATAAGTATTTTGAGTTCCCTGAGGTAAACCTTTAATTAAGTTGGGGCTTGCTATCAATTGCAAATTAGTAAAAACCAACAAAAAGCCTTCGTAACAATGGCGTCTTAACAGTACATCCGATATATCGATCCATCGCCTGAACGCATTCAGTTTCGCATCGGGTCTAGCATGATGTTGCTGGATGTCCTGTTTTAGAAAAAACTCCAACTTGTTTCTTATTTCGAAATAATTAAATTGGTTGAAGCTGGATTTATCCTTACATTCAAACCCTTTAGGATCTCTGAAATCGTCTAAGCTCAGTTTATAAAATACTTCTCTTAACTTGCAGTCAATAATCGACGCATAGTCAGATACAATTTTACTTTCAACATAACTGTACAACAGTTGATTCTTTTTAGATCTGGCTATTGATTTTTGAACTGTTTTATCTGTTAATACAATATCAAGCTGTTCTGAACAAATCGGGTTGAAAAAAAACTGCTGATTACCCATTTGATTCAACCAATCTCGAAATTTATTACTGCGCATTGTTGTAAACTCCCTTTTAACAACATCAATTCGTTCGTAAAGACCAACTGCATCATGCAAAATAGTCTATTATTCCTTTGGAAGATTGCTTTTTAAGTGGAGTAATTAATGCCCCCTCTTCAATCTCCTGCCGCGTTTCTTCTTTCACAAAACCATTTGGGTTTTGTTCTGACTGATGTGAATTCCCATCCATTCCTACAGTGACCTCTGCCAAATCCAGCCCTTGATCCGCCATCAGCTCTCTTAATCGCGGCAAGGCCTGATCTACAATATCCCGTACATGATTGCTATGACTGGTAATATTCACAGAAGCAGAATCCTTAACCACTTTAACACTAATTTCCAATGGCCCTAAATCTTCAGGATTGAGTTTGATTACAGCACTTTTAACACCATGATGCCCTAACCAAATGATGTGCTCAGAAAATTTATCAGCCCATTGAGCATTACTTAAGGGCAATGATATGTCAATATGTTTCGTTTTATCTGCATCTGTTGAATAATTAGAAAACTGATTATTGAATAGTTCAGGTTGAGGAGTAACATGCTGGTTGTTATTTAATAAAGTATGTTCTGACTGAATGTTCTGATCCACAATGAACCGGTCACTGCCTGGCTTATTAATTAATGAGTTAATAGAACCATTTTTTAAATCATTGATAAAACGATCTTTACTTTCAATAACTGGAGCATATTCAACCTGCTGAGAATCAATATTCTCATTAGACATTAAATCAGTTTGAGTCAATTGATCATTTAAGTACTGTTGCTCCAAACGCTTGTTGCTTTTATCGACGAACAACTGCTCGACACCTTTGGTCTCGGAATCATCATACATCTCTGGATCTGTAGAGGCAGACAATGGTGGTTCAAATTGGTCCGAATCTATCCAGGTAAGAGCAATATTAGAATCCAGACTGTCAGTTGGTAAAGGCGATAAATTGACTGATTCAGTCAATTTATCGCCTTGGGGTAGAGCCTGACTGATACCTTCCAATACAGCCTGATCTTTAGTACCTGAAAAAACCACACTCACAGTATCTACTTTGGCCTCGCTCACATTCTCATTAATTAAATCGGTATTTTTAGAATTCATTCCTTCGGGAAGAGCATCTTTTTTAGCAGAATCATTTAATAATAATTCAGTAAACAATAATATAAACGAACCAGGGTCAATTATTGTCTCGTTTAATTGATCATCACTTTGTTCTTCTTTAGTCTCCAGTGATTCAACTGATTTTATTTGTTCCTGAGCTGCTCCACTAACATCGGATAACTTAAATGAATCGAGAATAAGATTATTCAAATCAATCATATTGACACTCCTTGTCTTCTGTTCCCATTAGTTGCAATATTCATACCAATTGCAAACATTACGCAAAAAAAATCAAAGTAACGTTAAGTAATATTTCTTCGGTGTAAATCTCTGTAAAGACATCTACTGTACCTGAAAAACTAGTGATAGCCTTCATCTAAAAACAGCTTATGAGTATTCCAATATGAATGGATTTTTATTTTCACCTGCGCTCACCAAACAAGAAGTTGATGATAAAATCAGCAGAGCAATCAACTTACTCAAAAACATTCCTTCAAAGGAAAAAGCACTGTTTCTGAGTGAACTAAAGAGTAGAATAAGCGATTTTGAAAAAGAACTATTAAGTGAACAACACAGTATTTATGAGAAAGTACAAGTATTAATCCAATACAACAGATTTGCAAAAACATTATTACATTGCCTGAAATCTCCCGAAAATGCATCCGCCGCAATTATCAATTACCACCGATTTAAATATTATCCTGTGGGAATAGAAGACACGATGAAACCTAATCCTTTGCTGCAGAATTCAGCAATCGCCACAATGGGAATTGGAGTTGCTTTATTGGCGGCCACAATACCTGCTTTTATATTCAATCCGGCTATAGGCGCCATATTCCTTTCCATGGCTATAACCCTTTTGTTTCCAAGCTGTTTCTATCTAATGACTCCTGAATCTCCAGATACAACCAGGAAAAAAGCTGAAGAAAGAACTCTATTCCATTTAGCTGCTCAACTCATGAGACCCGATCTTGTTTTTACCGATGAATGTGACATACCTGAGTCTTCCTCTCCAATCTATGCATCGTAAGAGATAGTGACGCCATCTTGGTTGACCGTGCTGATTGACACGCTAATGATCGCAAAGACAATTAATTGTACCGTTGCTCTGAAATAGATAAGGTATAGGTTAAAAGACCTCATGAAAAATTCCTAAATTTAAGCTATTATTATTTTTTTGATTTTGGGAGTTCTTTTATGAAAGTAGGTCATGACAGTCTATCAACAAAAAGTGAATTAAAAGTTGATGGTAAAACCTATCATTATTACAGCTTGAAAGAAGCTGAAAACAAAAATTTCAAAGGGATTAGCCGTTTACCGTATTCGCTTAAAGTGCTCTTTGAAAATTTATTACGCTTCGAAGATGATAATACCGTTACAACCAAAGATATAAAAGCTATCGCAGACTGGTTGCAAACGAAAACCTCACAGCATGAAATTGCATTCAGACCAGCACGCGTTCTCATGCAGGACTTCACTGGAGTTCCTGCTGTAGTTGATTTGGCAGCCATGCGTACTGCGATTGTCAAAATGGGTGGAAACGCCGATAAAATTTCTCCACTTTCCCCAGTAGATTTAGTCATAGATCACTCCGTTATGGTGGATAAATTTGGCACAAAAGACTCCCTTGAAATAAATACTGAAATTGAGATGGAACGAAATAATGAGCGCTATGAATTTCTCCGTTGGGGGCAAAAAGCGTTTTCCAATTTTCAGGTTGTCCCTCCAGGTACAGGTATTTGCCATCAGGTGAACCTGGAATATTTGGGGAAAACCGTCTGGAGCAGTGAAAGTGAAGGTCATTTATACGCCTATCCAGATACATTAGTAGGTACAGACTCACACACAACCATGATCAATGGTTTAGGGGTTCTTGGTTGGGGAGTTGGAGGTATCGAAGCTGAAGCAGCAATGCTGGGACAACCTGTTTCCATGTTAATTCCCGAAGTTATTGGCTTTAAGTTATCAGGTAAATTAAAAGAAGGCATTACCGCTACCGACCTAGTACTCACTGTCACTCAAATGCTCCGAAAAAAAGGAGTAGTCGGTAAATTTGTAGAATTTTATGGTCCTGGATTAAATGACTTGCCACTTGCTGATAGAGCAACCATCTCCAATATGGCGCCAGAATATGGGGCAACCTGTGGTTTCTTCCCTGTCGATAAAGAAACCATCCGGTACCTGGAACTGACAGGACGCGATCACCATACTATTGCTTTAGTCGAAGCTTATGCAAAAGCCCAGGGCATGTGGTATGACAAAGACAGCGAAGACCCCGTATTTACGGATACCCTGCATTTGGATCTGGATACAGTTGAGCCATCGTTGGCTGGTCCTAAAAGACCCCAGGACAAAGTCAATTTAACCTCCCTGCCTGTTGAGTTCAATCATTTCTTAAAAGAAACAGGTAAAGAATCAGAGAGCAATTCTGAGTTCGACGTTAAAAACAAAGAGTTTAAAATGAAACATGGTAATGTGGTCATTGCCGCAATTACCAGTTGCACTAATACCTCTAATCCAAGCGTACTAATGGCTGCGGGACTCGTTGCCAAAAAAGCTATTGAAAAAGGGTTACAACGTAAGCCCTGGGTAAAATCCTCTTTAGCTCCCGGCTCCAAAGTAGTTACCGATTATTTGAAACAAGCGGGGTTGCAAACCTATCTGGATCAACTGGGCTTTAATCTGGTTGGCTATGGTTGTACTACCTGTATCGGTAACTCTGGTCCGCTACCTGATGCAATTGCTCACTGTATTACTGACAATGATCTGGTTGTTTCTGCTGTTCTATCTGGAAATCGCAATTTTGAAGGTCGTGTTCATCCTCAGGTTCGCGCAAACTGGTTGGCTTCACCTCCATTAGTCGTGGCGTATGCGTTATGCGGTTCAACCTGTATGGACTTAAGCAAGGACCCTTTAGGAACAGGTGCCGATGGCAAAGATGTCTTTTTGAAGGATATCTGGCCTACTAACGCTGAGGTAGCTCTTGAAGTTGCAAAAGTAACTGGTGGAATGTTCCGTAAAGAATATGCTGAGGTATTTCAGGGTGATAGTCATTGGCAAGCCATTAAAACAAGTACAGGTAAAACGTATGAATGGAATCCTGATTCAACGTACATTCAGCACCCACCTTTCTTTGAAAACCTGAAAGCGAAACCTGATGCGATTAAACCCATTAAACAGGCTTATATTCTGGCTCTTTTTGGTGATTCCATAACAACAGACCATATTTCACCTGCTGGTTCCATCAAAGCAAGTTCTCCTGCTGGACTGTATCTAAAATCAAAAGGAGTTAGTGAAAAAGACTTCAACTCCTATGGTTCACGTCGGGGAAATCATGAAGTCATGATGAGAGGTACTTTTGCCAATATTCGTATTCGCAATGAAATGACCCCTGGTCAGGAAGGTGGCATAACTCGTTACATTCCTACTGGAGATGTGATGCCTATATATGATGCATCAATGCTCTATCAGGCTGAGCATCATGATTTGGTTGTGATTGCCGGTAAAGAGTATGGAACAGGTTCATCAAGAGACTGGGCAGCCAAAGGAACCAATTTACTGGGTGTAAAAGCAGTTATTACAGAGAGTTTTGAACGAATTCACCGTTCTAATTTGATTGGCATGGGAGTTCTGCCTCTACAATTCATGGACGGTATGACACGTAAAACACTGGGATTGGATGGCAGTGAACGAGTCAGCATTGAGATATCTGACTCCCTGACTCCAGGCGCAAAAGTAGCTGTTAAAATTGAGCGCGAAGACGGTCGAGTTGATCATCTTAATGCACTGTGCAGAATCGATACTGCTGACGAACTGGAATACTACAAAAACGGTGGTATTCTTCAGTACGTATTGAGGAATCTTTGTGCCTAAAAGCAATTGAGCCCAGATCACCGGTTTGGGCTGTAACTCTTTTACCGTCATCCCGATTTAAAGAGGGATCAACTAGATCTGGCTGAGAAATGAATTCAATGCCACATTGAGGGAGATCCTTCACTGCGTTCAGGATGACGCCGCTTGATATAAGTGGTTTGTTATAAAAGGTTTGGTATAAATAGAACTAATTAATATCTCTTCGTCATCCCGAGTGAAACGAGGGATCTCCTGAATGTGGCTGGGAAATGAAATCAATGCCACATTGAGGGAGATCCTCCACTGCGTTCAGGATGACGCCGCTTGATATAAGTGGTTTGTTATAAATGGTTTGGTATAAATA